>CP089982.1:2469166-4938333 GCA_037157775.1 Sorangiineae bacterium MSr12523 | reverse complement strand
GGGGCCGTGGTCGCACGCGAATCCTCCGCGCAGCTGGCCGCATCGGGCGCGATTGCGTTCATGTTCCCCGGTCTCGGGGATCACTACCTGGGCATGGGGCTCGAGCTCCATCGGACCTTGCCGGTGTTCCGCGAGCACTTCGACCGGTGCGCCGAGCTGCTGCAGCCGGAGCTGGGCGTCGACATTCGCACGGTGATTCACGCGGCCTCGAGCCAGCCCACCCCGGCGCCGCGCGGCGGTGTCGACCTGCGCCGGATGCTCTCGCGCGACCAGCGGGAGGCAAGCCCCGAGGAAAAACGGCTCAATGAAACAAGGCATGCCCAACCCGCGCTCTTCGTCATCGAGTATGCCCTGGCGAAGCAGTGGCAGGCGTGGGGTGTGACCCCGGCGTCGATGATTGGCTACAGCGTCGGTGAGTACGTGGCCGCGTGCCTCGCGGGCGTGCTCTCCCTCGAAGATTCACTGACCTTGGTGGCACGCCGGGCGCAATTGATCGAGACGCTGCCCGCCGGCGCGATGATGGCCATCATGCTCTCGGAACGAGAGCTCGTGCCTCTGCTCGGGGAGCACCTCTCGCTCTCGGCCGTCAATGGCCCCGAGTTCTGCGTGGCCTCGGGCCCGCCCGAGGCGGTGGATGCGCTTCACATCAAGCTCCGCGAACGCGGCGTCGCCTCCCGGCGCGTGCAATCGTCGCATGCATTCCACTCGAAGATGATGGAACCCATCGCCGATCGCATGACCCGCCTCGCGGAGGGCTTTCGCCGCAACCCGCCGCAGATCCCGTACGTCTCGAACGTCACGGGAAAGCCAATCACCGCGGCGGAGGCCACCGATCCGGCCTATTGGGCCAAGCACCTTTGCCGCCCGGTGCGTTTCGCCGACGGACTCGAGGCGCTCGATGCCCGCACGCTGCTCGAAGTCGGGCCCGGCCAGACCTTGAGCAGTTTGGTGAAGCCCGGCTCCCAGCGCACCGTCATCCCGTCGATGCGCCACGCCTTCGATCCCAAGCCGGACATGGCCGTCTTGCTGGGCGCCGTCAGCCGGCTTTGGCTCAGCGGATCGAGCGTCGAGTGGGAACGCTTCCCGGAGGCTCCCCTCGCCGTTTCGCCCGCCGCGGAGGTCGCGCACACCACGAAGGACGAGAGCGGCCCGCGCCCGCTTTCCACCAAGACGGAGAAGGAGCTCGCCGCCATCTGGCAAACCCTTTTGAAGTGCAGCGTGAGCACCGCCGATGCCCACTTCTTCAAGCTGGGTGGCAACTCGCTCGTCGCGACGCGGCTTCTCGACCGGCTGTCGCGCGGCATGCGCGTGAAGCTGCCGCTGCGCCGCATTTACGAAGCCCCCACCCTCGAAGAAATGGCGGCCGTCATCGATGCGCAGCGCAATCCCGGAGCGGCTCCGGGGCCCGCCGCGCGGCCTGCGACGCAAGCGGCCCGCACGCCCGAGACGCCGCTTTTCCGTCTACCGAATGGCCTCGAAGTTGCGCACCAGAACGAGGCGGAGACGCTCCACTTCTACGACGACATCTTCGCGCATCGCTCCTATGTCAAACACGGCATCGTGATTCCCGACGGCGGCTGCGTGTTCGATGTGGGCGGCAACATCGGCCTTTTTACCGTGTTTGCACACACCGAGGCGAAGAACGTCCGCATCTTCACCTTCGAGCCGGCGCCTCCGCTTTTCGAGATCATCCAGCGCAACGTGGCCCGACACGGCATTCGCGCCACCGTCTTCAACGTGGGATTGTCCAACCAAGAGCGCCAGGCGCCCTTTACCTTTTATCCGCATAGCGCGGGCATGTCGTCCTTTCACCCGGACGAAGCCGAGGAGCGCCAAAACCTCAAAACGATCATGGAAAATCAGCGTCGCACGGGCGACGCCAAAGTGGACCAAATTGGCGCACACACCGAGGAACTCCTCGACGTGCGCTTCTCGGCCGTCCACTTCACCGCCAAGCTGCGCCGCCTGAGCGACGTGATCCGCGAGCAAAAGATCGAGCGCATCGATCTGATGAAGGTGGACGTCCAGAAGTGCGAACTCGAGGTCATCGAGGGCATCGACGACGCCGACTGGCCCAAATTCTCGCAGATTGTCCTGGAGGCCCACGATGCGGACGGGCGCGTGGGCAAACTCGTGGAGCTCTTCGAGCGCCGCGGCTTCTCCGTGAAGGCCGAGCAGGACGAACTTTACGTGGGCACCAACATTTTCAACATTTACGCCATTCGCAAAGGACAATGATGGACTCGACACTCGAATTGGAATTCACCTCCGTCGGCGTCGTGGGCGCGGGCGTCATGGGGGTCGGCGTCGCGCAAGACCTCGCACAAACCGGCCATCACGTGGTGCTGGTCGACATTTCCGATCAGGTGCTCGAACGCGCCCGAAAGGAAATACGCAACGGCGTGCGCGCGTTCGCGCTATTTGGCAAAGCCGAGCGAAAAATCGACGTCAAAGAAGTGCTGGAGCGCATCACCTTCACGACCGATTACGCGCGCCTGGCGAATGTCGATTTCGTCATCGAAAATGTGACGGAAAAGTGGCCCATCAAAAAAGAGGTCTACGAGCGCATCGACCCCATTTGCCGGCCGGAAGTGGTCTTTGCCGTCGATACCTCGGCCATCTCCATCACGCGCGTCGGATCGGTCACCAAGCGCCCGGCGCAGGTGCTGGGTATGCATTTCATGAATCCGGTGCCCCTCAAGCCCATGGTCGAGGTCATTCGTGGCTTTCATACGACCGAAGGGACCATCGACACGGGCAAACGACTGCTCGCCGAGATGAACAAGTCCGCGGTGGTCGTCGAGGACGTACCTGGATTCGTCTCCAACCGCGTCCTCATGCTCACCATCAACGAGGCCGTCTTTCTCGTGCAAGATCGCGTGGCCAGCGCCGCCGACGTGGACAAGATCTTCAAGGGTTGCTTCGAGCACAAAATGGGGCCACTGGAGACGGCGGATCTCATCGGGCTCGATACCATTCTTTATTCGATCGAAGTCCTCTACGAGAGCTTCAACGACGACAAATACCGCCCCTGCCCTTTGCTCAAAAAGATGGTGGACGCGGGCCTCCACGGCCGCAAATCGGGCCGCGGCTTTTACGACTACTCCTGAGGGACGACCATGACGCCGGAAGACAGCAAGAGCAAGATTCGCCATTACCTGACCAAATTCTTCCCCGGGCACGAGCTCTCGGACGAGGACGATATTTTCAGTTTGGGATTCGTCAATTCGATGTTTGCCATTCAGCTCGTCAACTTCGTCGAACACGAATTCGGCATCGAAATCGAGAACGAGGACATGGAGCTCGACAATTTCCGCTCGGTTCGTGCCCTGGTGGCCTTGGTGCACAAGAAGAAGGCGGCATGACGCTTTCCCTGGCCCCCGCGCACGAGGCGGCGCGTGCCGAGTTTCGCACCTTCGTGGACGAACACGTGGTGCCCCATGCTGGCGCCTGGCATCGCGCGCAATCGACGCCCCCCGAGATCATCGGGCGCCTTGCGGAGCGTGGATACTTGGGAATCTCCATTCCCGCGAACTTCGGCGGCGGAGGCAAGGACGCGGTAACCCTCGGCCTTTTGGCCGCCGAGCTGGGGCGCGGGTGTTCGTCCCTTCGCAGCCTTTTGACCGTGCACACCATGGTGGCGCAGGCCATTTTGCGCTGGGGAAGCCGCGCCCAGAAGGAAACCTGGCTTCCCCAACTCGCCTCGGGAGCGCGCATCGGCGCGCTCGCCCTTTCGGAACCCGGTGTCGGAAGCGATGCCAAGAGCGTCACGACCGCCATCGAGCCGGACGGCGGCGATCTCGTCGTCGATGGCCACAAGTCGTGGATCACGTACGGACACGTGGCCAATCTCTTTCTCGTGTTCGGGCGCACCGCCGAAGGCCCCACCGCCGTGCTGATCGAACGCGAACGGCCGGGGCTGCGCACCGACCCCATCCTGGATCTCATCGGCATCCGCGCATCCATGACCGCGAGCGTGCGGCTCGAAGGCTGCCGCGTGCCCGAGGGAAACATCGTCGGCCGGCGCGGGCTCGGCATCTCCCAGGTGGCCTCGCTGGCGCTCGACTTGGGTCGCTACACCGTGGCCTGGGGCAGCGTGGGCATCCAGCGGGCGTGCGTCGAAGCCTGCGTCGCGTACACCGGCCGGCGCGAACAGTTCGGCGTGCCGATCAAGGAGCATCAACTCGTCCGCCAAATGGTGACGAACATGTTCACCGATCTGCATGCCTCCGAGTTGCTCTGCATGGAGGCCGGCCGGCTGCGCGACGTCAAAGATCCCAGCGCACTCGCCGCCACGTCCATGGCGAAGTATTTCGCATCCACGGCGGCCGTGCGCGCGGCCAACGACGCGCTGCAGCTCCATGGTGCCAATGGCGCGGCCGGCGACTATCCACTGCAGCGCTACTTGGGTGATGCGAAGATCATGGAAATCATCGAAGGAAGCTCCCAAATTCAGCAAATCACCATCGCCGAGTATGCCTATCAAGAGCACGCTCGAAGCCCTGGAATTCCCAGCGGAACGGATTCGTGGAGGAAATCATGACGACCGACGTGGTCATTGGCGCGGCCGAGGAAACGAAAGCGCGCAAAGACGAAAAGAAGAACGTAAAGTGCGTCATTTGGGATCTGGACAACACCGTTTGGGACGGCATCCTCCTCGAAGATACGCACGTTCGGGTGCGCGAGGACGCGGTGCGGGCAATTCGCGCCTTGGATGAACGCGGCATTCTGCACTCCATCGCCAGCCGCAACGATCCCGAGGTGGCGATGGCCAAACTGCGCGAGCTCGGCCTCGAGGAGTACTTCCTGTATCCGCAGATCCACTGGGGAAACAAGTCCGCCTCGGTGCAAGCCATCGCCAAGGCATTGAACTTCGGAATCGATGCCATCGCCTTCGTCGACGACCAACCCTTCGAACGCGACGAGGTCAGCTTCGCCCACCCGCAGGTCCGCTGCATCGATGCAGCGGACGTGGCCCGGCTGGCGGATTTGCCGGAGATGAATCCTCGTTTCATCACGGACGACTCGCGGGTGCGCCGTCAGATGTACCAAGCGGACATTCAGCGAAAGCTCGTGGAGGATGCCCACCAAGGCAGCCCGGACGAGTTTCTCGCATCCCTGGGCATGCAATTCGTCATTGCGCGTGCCCAAGAGGAAGATCTGAAACGGGCCGAAGAGCTCACCGTCCGCACCAACCAGCTCAATGCAACGGGCTACACCTATTCGTACGACGAGCTGGCGGCGTTCCGCCAATCGCCAAATCATGATTTACTGATTGCGGGATTGAACGACAAATATGGCACTTACGGGAAGATTGGCCTCGCGCTGGTCGAAAAAGGCCCCGAGGTGTGGACGCTCAAGCTGCTTTTGATGTCCTGCCGGGTGATGTCTCGGGGCGTGGGCACGGTGCTGTTGAACCACATCATCCACCGTGCCCGTGACGCCGGCGCACGCCTCCGCGCCGAGTTCGTCGCAACGGACCGCAACCGGCAGATGTACATTACATACAAATTTGCCGGCTTTCGCGAGGTGGAGCGCGAGGGGAGCAAATCCATCCTGGAAAACGACTTTTCCAACGTTCAGAAATTCCCAACCTACATCGAAATCGATATCCAATCATGATGCGCTACTCGAAACACTATTTCGTTTTCGCCCTTGGTTTCGCTGCGGCGTGTGGCGCCTTCGTGGGGTGCGACGATGACGATGCAGGAGGCTCGCCTCCGCCGCCGAAGGCCGACGCCGCGTCCGATGTGACGTCTTCCGACGTCACGGTGGCCGCGGACGTGGGGCCCGTGGTTGGGACCGTACAACCGACCGGCGTGCGCGCGTTCCTGGGGATCCCGTATGCTGCGGCCCCCGTGGGGGCGCGGCGATGGAAGGCGCCCGCGGAAGCGCGTTGGAGCGAGCCGCGCGCCGCGAAAGCCTTTGGGCCGCGGTGCTTCGGCGTCTCGCTGCTCGATTCGAACGCGGTCCGTACGGGCGCCTCCGAGGACTGCCTCTCGTTGAACATTTGGGCGCCGCCGGGCGGCTCTGGGCCGAAGGCGGTGGTCTTTTGGATTCACGGGGGCGGACTCGTCGATGGCACCGGCGCCGATTACGATGGCGCCGCGCTCGCCCATGCGGGGGACGTGGTCGTCGTTTCGATCAATTATCGCCTCGGGGCCTTGGGTTCTCTGGCCCTTTCCTCCTCCGATGGCGGTGGCAACCTGTCCTTGCTGGACCAGCAATTCGCGCTGCAGTGGGTCCACCGCAACATTGTAGCGTTCGGCGGCGATCCCTCGAGGGTGACGCTCGCGGGCGAGTCGGCCGGCGGGCAGTTCGCCTGCACCCACGCCGCCATGCCCAGCTCCCAAGGACTCTTCTCCGCGCTGCTGACGGAGAGCTCGAGCTGCGATGGAACGCGCACGCCGGACCAGGCGGCTGCGGCGGCGAATGCGCTGGCCAAGTCCTGGGGCTGCGCGGAAAATGACGCCGGAAGCGACGCCGGCGCGCCCCTCGACGAGGCGTGCTTGCGCGCCCTCCCGCCGGAGACCATCGTCCGCGGCAATCAGGCCATCGGCGTGCTGCCCATCGTCGATGGCCAGCTCCTCCCCGAAACCCCACGGGCGGCCATGGCGGCGGGTCGCTTTGCGAAGGTCCCCGTTTTGGCAGGCTTCAATGCGAACGAGGGCTTCTTCTTCACCGACGGCCAGATGGGCGCCCTGCCGCTCTCCACACCGTCCGATTACACGACCGCACTGGGCATGGCCTTCGGCCCCCTCGGCCCGATGGTGGAGAAGGAATACCCGCTATCGTCGTACGGCAGCGATCCTCGCACCGCCATGGCCGCCGTCATGGGCGATGCTTCCGCCGAATGCCCGACGCGCAAGCTGATCGCCTCGAGCACAGCGCCGGTCTTCGCATACCTGTTTTCGCACGCCACCAAGCTGGCCAGCCCCAAGCCCGTCCAGGCGATGCACACCATCGAGCTGCCTTACGTCTGGGGAACACCGTTGCCATGGACGTGGTGGCAAGAAGAGCGCCCCGGCGTTCCGACCACGGACAAGGAGCTCGAACTCGCCGCGCGGGTCAAACGGCATTGGGCGAATTTCATCAAGGCGCACGATCCTTCGGACTCGACCAGCGCCGCCTGGCCGGCATGGTCTTCGGCATCGCCGAATGCGATGGTCTTCTCCGAAGATCCCTCCGTCGCGCCGCTGCCCGTCAATGCCCATTGCGCATTCTGGGAAAGCCTTTACGGCGGCTGAAGGCACTTCACTCGACGATGTAGCGCGCAAGCTTCAACGAACCGTTGGGTTGCTCCCAAATCACCAGCGCTTTTCCGTCGGATTGCATGGCCAGCGTGTTCGGTTTTGCGTCGGCGCCGGATCCGAGAATGACGATGCCATCGTTGCCGAACCTTCGGTCGAGCCCATCCGGCCCCACACGCACGAGGACCAGAAAGCGAAGCCCGTCGAGTCTGTGCGCACTCGCAAGCACCACGACCGACTCCTTCGGACCTCGTCCGAGACCATTCACGCCAACCACGAATGGTTGTTCGTCACTCGACGCGATCGAGGGAAATCGGAAGACACCTCGATCCCACCGCGAGAGATCGACGCGACCATCGCGGGTAACGTGCACGAGCACCGCGCTGGATCTTGCACCGATCACGTAGCCCGCATCGTCGGCCAGGAGGGGCTCACTTTCCGATAGCGCGCTCGATTCACCGATTCCACCGTCGGAGCCGAAGGTCGTATCGCGCCCTCCATCCGCGAGAAAACGCATCCACCTGGACACGCGTCGCTGCGTATCGTCGAACAGCACGAAAACCTCGCCGGCTTGCTCCATGTTGGAGCCCGTCAACAGCGGAACTCCAGCAAAGATGGGGGAAACGGCGAGCCCATTCGCCCCGAAGTGCGGGTCCACACCGCCATCGGGCAGGAGCGCACGAAGTTGGATTTGCCCACCGTCGGGTCCCAAATCCGCCGACTGCACCATGACGATTCTCGAGGGGCTCGCGACGACGCCATGATCCGAAACGGAGACGACGTTGCTGTACTCTTCGCGCTGGAGAACTTCGACCCCGCCATCTCGCTCGAGCCGCAATAGCTGCACGATGGTGTGATACTCGCCGACCGTCGTGCTCATGTGGATGAGAAGATCACCCCCAGTCGGATCCTTCACGGCGAAGCCGGTGATGTCCCGCCCCTTCCAAAGAATCGTCGGATGGGAAGTATCACACGAGCCATCGTTGGAACATCGAACGAGAACTAGCTCGCCGTCCGCCGTCGTGGCGAGGATCCGGATGGCGTCACCCTCCACGATCAACGCGGGCTGGAAGAGCGGAGCGCTCATGGTGATGGTCGCAATTCCGCGATCGCCGAAGGAAGAATCGAGTCGTCCCGCCCCGCCGCCGTTCGATGCATCATGATCCAGCTGCGCGTCGCTACCGTCCGCGCGCATCCGCGGCAAGTCGTCCACACCGAGAATGACGTTGCACGCGACGCCAAAGGCCGCCGCGAGCAGAGCGAGCATCGTCTTTCGAACCGCGTTCATTCGCCCCGATAGCGCGCGAGTTTCGCCGATCCATCGGCACCGCGCCAGGCGACGACCGCGTATCCATCCGCATCGACGACCATGCTGGCCTGCCCGGTTACTTCTCCTTCATCGATATGGACGTATCCACGTTTACCGAACGTCGGGTCAAGCCCGCCGCGGGAGACGCGCGCAAGCGCGACGACATTCGACGTTTCCGTCGCCATGCTCCCGAACGCGAGGATCGTTCCCCCCGGCATGGCCGCGAGCGATCGAAGGTGGGTCATGGGCAGGTTCGTGTCATCGCTTACATCGAAACGGTACATTCCGTCATTCCAATGCGACGGGTCGCGGCGGCCATCCCGCGTAAGCCTGAACAACACGGCCCGCGGTCCTACTTCCATGCCTCCAATGAGGTAGCCGTCCCCGTCCGGGACGATGGTTGGAGAGGCCACTGCCAATGTCACCCCACCGTCGGGGCCGAAGGACGTCTCGAGACCGCCATCGCTCTCGAACCGCAGACACGTCGTGAGTTCATCGACGTAGGGCGCGCCCGCAAGCACGACGCGACCGTCGGACTGGAGCAACACTCCACCTGGCTGAAAGTACACGGCCGGCGTGGCCAGCGACACGCGCCCGCCGTGACCAAATTGCATATCCGGCCCGCCATCGGGCAGATACGCGCGAAGGTTCATGCGCCCAGCATCGTTCGGTCTCGAATTGTCGACGCCGATGCTTCGATGCATCCCAGCCGCAAATGCGACTTCGAGCTGCGTGGTCGGCGCATACAGCGTTTCCTTCGCGAGCTCTTCCACCCGTCCATCGCGCCCCAAACGCACAAGGTGCACGGTGCTCTGGTAAGGAGAATCCCCGCTCCCATTTTCCAATCCGTAAATCAGTGCACCTTCGCCGCGTGGATCGCGAACGGGGATGACCCGGCTGATATAGCCATTGAATACGGTCACCGCGTGGGCGGTATCGCATGCGCCGGATTTGGAACACCGCACGGCCGCGAGATGCGCGGGCTCGTTCCCCATCAAGAAGAGCAGAATGTCCTCGCCGTCCAACATCAGCGAGGTCTCGGAATTGATGTTCGGCCACTCGAGCACCGAGATGCCGCCTTTTCCGAACGACGGATCCAGCGTCCCGGGCTCACCGCGCGTGTCGCTCGCCTCGCGAACGTCGTCCGGCGCGATGTCGGCCGATGCGTCGCGGGGCGACGTTTTTCCGGGGAGGTCCTCGAACCCGATGAGGGCGCCGCATGCGAAGGCGCCGGTGGAGAGCGCGACGGCCGCGAGCGCCACTCGGATCCGTCCACGCACACCGTCGCCCTCGTTCTTTCGCACCGCGCGAGTCTAGTCGGGGGTGCATCGCGAGGCAATCGACCACACCGGGGCAATCCCGCGCAAACGCCATGTGGCCGGCTCGACGGAACGTGGTCGGACGAATTGGTTGCTCAGGTAACGCGGGTCTCGATCTTGCGGTGCGCTGGCCCCGAACGAAACGGAGGTGGATATGAAGGGTATCCTTCGCACGACATTCGCGCCGATGGCCATGCTGGCATGCGTCGCAGCGGCCTGCAGCTCGAATGGCGATCAGCCGAACAACGCATCATCGAACCAATCGAACGACGGTACGGCCGAGAAGCCACCTGGAGGGGGCCCCCTCCCCGTTGGCGGCTACAAATTCGAACCCGAGCGGCGCGACGTCACCCCCGAGCTGGTCAAAGGCCTTCGGGTACCTGCCGGCTTCGCGGTGAGCGTCTTCGCGAAAGATCTGGGCAATCCGCGCATGCTCGCGGTGGCCGACGACGGAACGCTCTATGTCACACGGCGCAAACAAGGCGACGTGGTCGCGCTTTCCGACCGCGATGGAGACGGCCTCGCAGAGGCTCCCAAGGTCGTTTTATCGGGTATCGAGTGGATCAATGGCATTACCATTCGAGACAATCGCGTCTACGTGGCACCGCCGAAGCAGGTCCTCGTCGCGGATCGCGCGCAGGACGGCTCGTTGGGAACGCCGAAGGTGCTCCTCGACGGCCTGCCCGATGGCGGGCAGCACCCCAATCGGACCTTGGCCTTCGGCCCCGACGGCTCGCTCTACGTCACGGTCGGATCCACGTGCAACACCTGCGTCGAGCCCAACGAAGAATCGGCCACCGTGCTCGTGGCATCGGCCGACGGATCGAAGCGATCCATCTTTGCCCGGGGCTTGCGCAACACCATCGGATTCGATTGGCATCCGGAAACGGGAGAGCTCTGGGGCATGGATCATGGGTCGGATTTTCGCGGCGATGATCAACCGCCCGAGGAGCTCAATGGACTCCAATCGGGCGCCGATTATGGCTGGCCCTACTGCTACGGCGATCGGCAGGTGGATGCCTACACCACGGGCGAACCGCAGGGCACGACCAAGGACGCGTACTGTGCGAAAACCCAGCCGCCGGTTCTCACCTACCAGGCGCACGCGGCACCGCTCGGGCTCGTCTTTTACGAGCGCGATCTTTTTCCGGCGGACTACCGCGGCGATGCCTTCGTGACCCTGCGCGGCTCGTGGAATCGAGGCACGGCCTCGGGCTACAAGGTGGTGCGCATTCGGTTTGCAAAAGGCCAGCCCACCGCGTTCGAGGACTTCCTCACCGGCTTCTTGATCGAGGATGGGCGTGCGATGTTCGGGCGGCCTGCCGGCGTCGCCATCGATCGCCAAGGGGCCCTTCTGTTCGCGGACGACACCAACGGTGTGATTTACCGCGTTACCTACACGCACCCCTGATTTCGCCGGATTTTGTTGAACCTCGCGAGCCGCCTTCGGTCACTCTAGGGGTGCGGTGCGCACCTCGTTCGCAGATCCTCAGGACTCCAAGTCGGGCCGGCACGCGCCGGCCTCCGGCTTCGGGCCGCGGATCGTGTCGAACGAGGAGCGCATGATTGCGGGGCTCTGCGCGGGCGATTTGGATGCCCGCGCCCGCTTCTTCGACCTGTACGCGGGGGACGTGCGGCGGATCCTGCTGCGCGTCCTCGGATCCGATGTCGAGCTCGCCGATCTCGTGCAGGAGGTCTTTCTGCGCGCCATGACCGGCATCGAGCGGCTCGACGATCCGTCGACCCTGCGGTCGTGGCTCACCGGGATCGCGGTCTTCACGGCACGCGAGTGCATTCGCCGGCGCCAACGACGGCGCTGGCTGGTGTTTCTGCCCAACGAGAACCTTCCCGAGCCCGAGCCAGGGACCGCGGGGGCCGATTCGGATGCCAGCGAAGCGCTCGCGGCCACGTACCGCATCCTCGGGCGGATGGGCGTCGACGAGCGCATCGCCTTCACCTTGCGCTTCATCGACGGGATGGAGCTCACGCAGGTGGCCGAGGCGTGCGACACGTCGGTGAGCACCATCAAGCGACGGCTGGCCGCGGCCGAACGACGTTTTCTGGCGCACGCGCGCCAACATCCCGCGCTCGCGGAGTGGATCCGCCGAGGCCGATGGAGCGAGGAATGAAGCGGCCGCCCTCTTCATCGGCCTCGCTCAAGCGCCTCGGGGCAAAGCTCGCCGAGCTGCAAGACGAGCGACTGCTCCTCGACGATTCGCTGGAGCGTGCGCGCGAAGGCTTCCTCGGGCACGAGTCCTCGCACCGCCGAAAAGGGGCGCGCGTGGAGGCCTTTTCCCGCTGGGCGCTGGTGGCCGCGCTGCTGGTGGCGGCGTTGACGGGCGTGGCGGCACATGCCCTTTGGGTGTCGTTCGCCCGAACCGCTCCGCACGCGGTGCCTGCGGCCGCGCCATCGCAGCCTCCCCTCGCCTTCGAAGTCCAACCTGCGAAGGCTGCGCCGGGCCATCCGCTGCAGGCGGGTGACTGGATCGCCGCGCCGAAGACGGAGGCGTTGCCCATTCATTTTTCGGACGGAACGGAGTTGGTGCTCGCGGCTTCATCCCGCGCGCGCGTGGTCGACGTGGGAAGCGTCGGCGCCCGCGTGATCCTGGAGCGCGGCGAGACGCACGCCCGCGTCGTTCATGGCGAGAGCAGCCATTGGTACTTTGCAGCGGGCCCGTTCGAGGTGCACGTGACGGGAACGCAGTTCCAAGTGGCATGGCAGCCTGCCGAGGGCACCTTCACCTTGGAACTCGAGGAGGGATCCGTCGTGGTGACCGGCTGCGGATTGGCCCACGAGCGCGCCGTCCGCGGTGGGCAGTCGCTGCGCCTCGTCTGCGACGAAGAGCACATGGTCGCCACCGAGCAGCCCGTTCCACGGCGCACGCCCGCATCCGTGCCAGCGCCGACGACGTCGCAGGACGTGAAGAAGAGCGTGACGCCGCCCAAACCGGCCGCGCCCCGCATGCCGGAAAAGATGGATAATACGCAAAAGGACGGGGCACTGGCTCCCCTCGCCTCGGCGCCGCCGTCACCTGCACCCACGGCACCGCCACCGGAGTGGCGGATCATGTTCGGTGCGGACCGCTTTCACGAGGCGTACGCCGCGGCCCATCGCGCGGGGTGGGCACGGCTTTGCGAGGAGGGCGACGTTTCGGATCTCGCGGCGCTGGCCGACATTGCGCGCTTCACCGGGCACTTCGACGATGCGGAGCAGGCCCTCATGGCCATCCGGCGTCGGTTTCCCACCGACGAACGGGCCGCGTGGGCAGCCTTCCAGCTCGGTCGATTGTGCTTCGATCAACGCGGCTTGCCGCGCGATGCCGCCAATTGGTTCACGACGGCCTTTCGCGAGCGCCCCTCGGGCCCGCTCGCGCGGGAAGTGTTGGGCCGCCTCATGGAGGCGCGCGAGCGAGCCGGCGAGATGGACGCGGCGCGCGAGGCCGCACGCCGCTACATGGCGAATTACCCGTCCGGGCCGCACGCGGATCGGGCCCTCGAGCTCCTCGAGCGCCGATGACGTGGCGAGGCCTTCGCCGCACACTCGGAATCGCGGCCCTCTTCGCGAGCACTGCCGCCGCATCGAGCGCGGCGGCCGATGAACCGCCGGCAACACCGGCGACGCCGGTGCGGGTCGTGCTCCTGGGGCGCCCGAATGCAAGCGCCCTCACGCGCATGCGGGCCGAGCTCGAGACCTTGGGATGGCAGGTCTTCGCTCCCCGTCCGCGGGCGCACGCCCCGGGCATGGCCGGAAGCACCGACGCGCTCGCCCCGTCGCGTGAGGAACTCGAGGGCACGGCGCGCGAGTTCCGTGCGACCGCCCTCGTGGAACTCGACGACGAGGGCGCGCTCCACGTGTGGGTCGTCGACGCGGCAGGCCACGTGCAGCCCGTCGAGGTGCTGCGCACGCCCGCCGAAGACGTCACGACCCTTCGCTCCGCCGAGGTCGTCCGTGTGGCCGTCGAATACCGACTTCGCACGCACGAAGTCCCCGGATCGAACCGTCCCGGCGAAACGGCCGACCGTCCGGGGGAATCGCCCGAGCCCTCGGCGTCCGAGACACCCGCACCTCCGAAGTTCCGGGTGGCCGCGGGGCTCTCCGCGTTGGCCATGCCCTATGGCGGCATGAGGCCCGGGTGGAATCTGCGGCTGGGCGCGAGCTACCATTTCCAGCGAAACATCGGCATAGCCCTGTTCGCAGGGGTTCCCCTCGTGCCCAACACCTGGGAGCCGAAAGGCGCATCGACCGACATTCGAGCCTGGCTCCTCGGAGTCGGTCCCGTCTTCACGTGGGAGTCCAAACAGCGGCTCTGGGCGGTCAGCGCCGGTGGCGGGATCGCGGGCGCGGTCATGGAGTACTCCGGCGGCGCATTGAATGCGCACGCCCATCAAGTCGATCGCAAAGGACCGATGGCCATCCCGTTTCTGGAGTTCGGCGTGGGGCTGCGCATCTTTTCGGAGTCGCGCCTCACGTTGGGTGCACTCGTCGGGCAGGCCCTACCGCGCACCACGGTGTCGCTCGCCGATCATGACAATAGTGCGGTATGGGGCCAGCCGCTGACCATGCTTTCACTCACCCTCGATGCAGGCTTCTAAAGGCCGCATCGCCCGCGCGCCGAGCTGAAGCTCGCAACACGAAAAAAGGCACCGCAGCCGACGAATTCTGGACCGAGGCAGCGTTCGAGCGACACACTTTATCTAGTACGTCTCAATGTGCGCCTATCCATATACGAATAGTGCGCCTCTCGATTGGATGGATAAACTCGTGAGCACGGCCACACGTCGAAGTTTGCTACTGGGAATGTTGGGTTCCGTCTCGGCATGCGCCGCGGGACCAGCAGCCAAATCGCGGCCGGCGGTGGCTGCGTCCCATACCTCGGCCGCGGCATCACCGAAGCCCGTTCGGATGCCTCCCCCCGGCGGAAGACGGTCGGTTGTCTGCATCTGCGCGCACCCCGACGACGCCGAGTCAGGCTGCGGCGGCACGCTGATCCGCCTCGCGAAGGAAGGCTACCGGGTGCAGATCATCTACACCTTTTCCGGCTCCGTCCCTGGAAAGAGCCTCGAAGAGGCCTTGCCCACGCGGCGTGAGGAAGCCCGCCGCGCATGCCGCATCCTGGGCGCCGACCCTTACTTTACCTACGACGATCGCGGGCTGACGCAGCTCGACACCGCGGGCCTCGCCAAGCTTTCGACCTTGCTCAAACAGTCGGCGCCCGAAATGGTGTTTTCCCATTGGCCGCTCGATACGCACGAAGATCATCAAATCGCTGCGCTTTTGAGCCTGCGCACCGTGGCCATGCTGGATCCTGCACCCGAGCTCTATTTCTTCGAGGTGGAACGCGGCAGCCAAACCATGGCCTTCTCCCCTTCCGTGTACGTGGACATTACCGCGGTGCGCGAACAAAAGATCCGCGCATTGACGGAGCACGAGAGCCAAGATCCATGGCGGCTCTACGAACGAGACCACGAACCCATGGAGCTTTTTCGCGGACGGGAGGCCGGCGTCAAAGCCGCCGAGGCGTTCGTCCCCTTGAAGGCCGGCTCCGGACGCCTCTTGCACGTGCTCGCGTAAGGCCCGCACGGGTCGAGAAACGGCTGAGCACGAATACGTATTGCCTCGGCAGAGAAGAAGTGCTCGTATGACGGCGTTGTCTGCATGCGTCGAGCCCCGGTGAACGTGTGTTTCAAAAACGCATGAGCTGAGGTGGTGAGGGCAGCAACGGTGGTCTGCAGTGGGAGTCCGACCGGGGACCTGCGTTCCTGATCGAGTTCCTGTGCCCACGGGTTTCCCTCCGTCGCACGCGGCAAAGGCCAATCGGTCGAAGTGCCCATGAGGGGTCCTTCGATATCGATTTCGCCGCGCTCCTCTTCTCTGGAGGTTTCCGCCATGAAGCTCGCAGCTCAGCCGAAACAGCGTCGCAATCTGGTTGCATATGCATCGCTTCTACTGTTGGCATGTTCGCCGCTCGCGTGCGCGACCAGCGCCGACGAGGTCACGGAGCCCGACACCGCGTCGTCCAGCGATCCAATCATCGGCGGGCGCAATGCCACCGAGGTGTACCCGTTCATGGTGGCCCTCTCCAACGGCTGCGGGGGCAGCCTCGTGGCGCCACAATGGATCGTCACGGCGACGCACTGCGGCTCCGCGTCATCGGGACGCATTGGTTCCACGCAAAAGGGCTCCGGAGGCGAGGTCATTTCGATCGACCGCCGCATCAATCGACGCGGGACGGATCTCACGTTGATGCATCTTTCGCGTGCGTCGACGAAGACGCCCATCAAAATGGCCGAAACGGCGCCCACCCCCGGCATCCGAGGCAGGCTTCTGGGCTTTGGTTGCATGAGCTGGCCCTCCTGCCGCAACGCGACGACGTTGCAAGAGATCGATCTGACCGTGCTTCGCCCGAGCGACTGCTACGAGGGCGGCGGCACCGCCAACGACGTGTGCATCTCCGGCGACGCGACGCACTCCGCCTGCCACGGCGACTCCGGAGGCCCGGCCATCACCGGTTCCAGCGGCAACTGGACCCTCGTGGGTGAGACACACGGTCCGGGCGACAACGACGGCGAATGCGCCACGACCACGCTCTATACGGGCATCGCGGCGAATGTCAGCTGGATCAAGCAGCAGATAGGATCGCTGTAGCGTGTAGATCGCACCTCCCGTACGCGTTCCCGCTGGCTTCATCGGGAACGGGAACGCGTACGGGCCATGCGTGCGACACAAAGAGCCCTGCGACGCGATTGTCGCACCACGAAGATTGGAAATCCGCGCTTCCGTTTTGGCGTGAGGCTTGCGATAAACGGCGCGCCCACGCCGCAGCAAACCTTTCGTCGAGGTGATCCTCTGGAATTAGGAGCCAACATGCGCACCAAGGTCGTGGCATTCATTGCAACTTCGTTTTTCGTCGCAGCTTGTGGGCAAGCATCGGATTTGGACTCGGAGTCGGGTTCCAATGAAACCATCGGTGAGTCCAACTCGGAATTGAGCGCGGCCGACGAGAACTCCGCCGTGCGGGACCCGAACGAGAGCTACGCAAGTGCAGCGCGCCGGCACGACGAGCGATACCGCCGCAATCATCCCGAGGCCGCGAGCGCACTCGCGCTCAGCGCAAAAGACAGTCAAGTTCCGGTGGAACAAGCGGATATGTCGCGGGTGCCGACGTGGACGGATGCCGACATCACGGCACACTTCCAGCGTTCCCGCGATTTGCGTTTCATGACGACATCCAACCGACCCAACTTCCAGCGGCGCATCTCCTGGCTCTATCCCGACGACGCGTGCTTCGCCCGCGCCGAGCTCGTGAATGCCAAGGCCGAGGAATGGGGCAAGGGCCGGCCTTACCATCTCTTTTCCTTCGGCAACCTCACCGTCCGCACGAACAACCATCCCAATGGCAGCGTAAGCTGGTGGTACCACACGGTGCCGATCGTGAAGAGCGCCTCGAGCGGCGAGGTATTGGTGCTCGATGCCGCCCTCGATGCGAGCAAGCCCATTCCCTGGAAGCAGTGGCTGCTCATGCAGGTCTCGAGTTTGAACAATGTGAAGGTCTCGGTCTGCGA
Organism: Sorangiineae bacterium MSr12523; assembly: GCA_037157775.1. Lineage (NCBI taxonomy): Bacteria > Pseudomonadati > Myxococcota > Myxococcia > Myxococcales > Pendulisporaceae > Pendulispora > Pendulispora brunnea. Next base: position 4,920,892 of record CP089982.1, on the reverse strand, counting down.
CGGAAAAGCCTATGGTCCGAGCAACGCCTGCTTTGGCTCGTCCGCCGCCACCTCATCGGCCCTGAGCACGGAGCAAGGCACGTATTTGCAAAAGGAGTGGGATCGCCAAGTATCGCTCGGCCGCGACCCGAACGCCGTCCTCGGCGACAGCCCGCCATGGGGCGACGGCGGCGGCGGCTCGGACTGCGACGGCACCGCCTTCACCGGCAGCCTCGCCGCCGGCGCACAGGCCTTCCAACCCGGCGAAAGCGGCTACGACAGCGCACAATCGGGCACGCACGGTGGAAAGTTGGTCGGCCCCTCCAATTCGGACTTCGATCTCTACTTGGAAAAGTGGAACGGCTCCGCATGGTCCCAAGTGAGCAAATCTGATTCACCGTCCGCCAGCGAATCGGTATCCTATCCGGGCTCCTCCGGCAAATACCGATGGCGCATTCACGCCTATGCCGGCAACGGCAGCTATTCCCTTTGCACACAACGCCCTTGAATCGATGACCGACATCGGGCCTCCGCCGCCACCGGGGCGACGGCGGCGGCAGGCCCCATCGTCGTGCCGCGCAGCGGCGCGACGGCATCGTCGCAGTGAGCGAGGCACCGACGAATCGAGCGATGACATTGTTTTCGCTGTTCCACGGCAGACGGCAACCGATCGCGGACTCGGCGTGCTCTCCGTCGGTGCGTGGCTCGGGCTCGCAGACGTTGCCCGGCCACGTATGCTCGATGAGTGCCCGCATCGCGCCCGGCGAGATGCTGCGCGCCGCCTTTCCATACCGCGCGGAGACCGGAGGCTGTCCCCCGTCTCGCGAATGCTCCAGGACAGGACATCGTGTCAGCCGGCAATCTGTTGCATGCCGCGGGCTTTCGGACAACGTTGAAAGCACGGCGACGGCAGGCCGCGCCGAAGGCGGGCTGTCCAAGCGTCCCGACCTGCGCGCCCCGACGATGGTCATCAACGTCCGCGACACGTGCAACTCGTTCGCGGCCCACGGGAACTCGAGACGTTGATCTCTGGCAAGGCCTCGCCGAGACCGCAGTCGACGGCAATGCCGACGCAGACTCAATCGCCGCCAGAGCAGATATGCCCGTCCTTGCCGGCGGGTCGCGCGCACCCATGTGCGGAATACATATACCTGCGTCAGCATCGGTCGGCGACACTCCGCAGCTTGTACATGTCGGCCGGACTCGGCGATTCAAGGCTTCCGCGGTCGCACCTCGTTGAACTGCTGCTACCACCGCGATAGTCAGCGCTGCGCGGCGTCGACCCTCGCTGCCGGGCCGTTACGTTGATGGTCAGACATCGTTCGGATGCGTCGCCTGCACCGGAGGTGCACCTTCCACGATGCCCACCGGTCGGCGATGACGTTCACGAACCTTATTGGCCTTTTTCAAGATTTGCGATGGTGCGCGCACTCGGAATCCGTTCACCGAGCGGCCGGCGAGTGGCGCCGTATTAAGGCTTCTGCGGTCACACCTTGTTGAACTCCTGCTGCCATCGCGATAGTCGGCGCTGCTCGGCGCTCGACCCTCGCTGCGGGCCGTGACGTCCATGGACCAGACATCGTTCGGATCCTTCGCCTGCACCGGAGGTGGACCTTCGACGATGCTCGCCGGTCGGCGATGACGTTCACGAACCTTATTGGCCTTTTTCAAGATTTGCGATGGTGCGCGCACTCGGAATCCGTTCACCGAGCGGCCGGCGAGTGGCGCCGTATTAAGGCTTCTGCGGTCACACCTTGTTGAACTCCTGCTGCCATCGCGATAGTCGGCGCTGCTCGGTGTCGGCCGTGACGTTGATGATCCTTCGCCTGCACCTGAGGTGGACCTTCTACGGTGTTCGCCGGTCGGCGATGACGTCCACGAACCTTATTGGCCTTTTTCAAGATTTGCGATGGTGCGCGCACTCGGAATCCGTTCACCGAGCCGCCGACGAGTGGCGCCGCAGTATTCGGTCTTCGAATCTCCTCGAGACCCTTTCGTAGCCACTCTCCATTCCGCTTGCCAACTTGCGGCACACGGCGGCGATCTTCTCTCCCTTTACCACCCTCTCTACGAACTCGATTCGCCATGAGGCCTATCAGCGACGTCCCGGCACCAGACCTAATACGGATCACAAAATCCCGGCAAACAGCTTGATTTAGCGGTCAGAAGACTTAGCTTCATTCAAGATGAAGCGCGCAATGAAGCAGCTGCAGCTCGAATTGCCGCCCCCTCGCTCGTGGGGCGGACGGCGGAGGGATGCGGGCAGAAAACGCAATCCGAAGTCCGGCGTGCCTCATCGCGCGCGGCCCGTTCACAATGCCGCGCATCCTGTTCACGCGACATTGCGAGCGAGAGACGACGTATGCGGCCTCCGATCGGGCCGCGTATTCGCGTCGCTCGTACGAAGCATCAAGGATGCTTCTCACGCAGAATTTCGCAATTTTCGCATAGTGCACTTCTCCGTGCAGTACGACCATATCCATCTAATCGTGGAAGCCCACGACAAATCGAGCTTGTCGGGCGGAATGCGCGGGCTCTCGATCCGGCTGGCGCGCGCCATCAATCGGGCGCTCGCGCGCCGAGGCTCCGTTTGGAAAGAGCGATACCACGCCCATGCGCTCAAACGACCACGGGAGGTTCGGAACGCACTTCTCTACGTGTTGATGAACCACAGGAAGCACGGAGCATCCCTGGCTTGGCTCGACCCTCATTCCTCCGCCGCATGGTTCGACGGGTGGCGCAAAGACGCCCTTTTCGAGCACGCCTTGCGCGACCTCGCCGGACTCACGGGACTTGCCCCACCGGTCCAACCTGCGCGAACGTGGCTCGCTCGACAAGGCTGGCGTCGCCACCGCTTGCTCGGCGTGGACGAAGGTCCCAGGCTTCATGTCCCTTCGGCCCGGATCCCATAAGCGAGGAAATCGTCGCAGTCGCCTATTGTCCCCCCCAGGTCCATTCCTTAATAATTTTCTGTAATGCGCGACTGCACGGCGTGGCGCTTCCGAACGCCGTTGAAGTATGCCGGAGCCGGTCATCAACTTGCACGACGCGAGCGACGTGTTTGCAGCCAAGCGAAACTCGAGACGTTGATCTCTGGCAAGCCAACGAGACCGAGGTCGACGTCCTGAAACCAGACACGCGCGTGCAGAGCGATAATCTCGGGAACGACCTTGAGCCCTACGAATACGATTCCGAGCTAGACTCGATCACCGCGAAAGCAGATATGGCCGTCTTGCCCCGACGGGTCGTGCCTACATATGTGGGATCCATGTGTACTGCGTCAGCGTCGGCCGGTACCTTGCAATTCACGTCGCATCGGGTTGAGCTCGTGCCGCCACAGTCGGCGCTGCTCGGCCTCGACGCTAACGCCGTGATCTCGACGACGACCGAGGTTCGACGCCCTGAAACCAGACACACGCGCGCAAAGCACCGACAAGTCGAGAACGACGTTGAGCCCCATAAATACGACACCGAGGTAGACTCGATCACTGCGAAAGCAGATATGGCGGCCTGGTGCTAGGACATCGTTGACAGGCCTCATGGCGAATGTCGTGGAAGGAGTGCCGAACGATGAGTCTAAAGATCGGGTTCGTAGAAAGGTCGGCGAAGGAGAGAAGATCGCCGCCTTGTGTCGCGAGTTCGGCGTGAGTCGGCAAGCGGGAGACAAGTGGATCAAGCGGTTCAAGGAGAGTGGCTACGACGATCTCGAGGAGCAAAGTCGAAGACGAAGACGGTGCCACTCGCGACCGCAGAGGACCTTGTTATCGCCGTGCTCGAAGCACGAGATCGTCATCCAACGTTGGGGACCACGAAAACTCGAACCGATGCTTCGTCGGCGGTTCGGTGAACAGACTCCGAGTGAGCGCTCCATCGCAAGAATCTTGAAAAGGGCCAATAAAGTTCGCGAACGTCGCCGACAAAGACTGACGAGCATCGTGGAACGTGCACCGCGGATGCAGGCGAAGCATCCGAATGACGTCTGGACTGTCGACTTCAAAGGGTGGTGGGGGGGAAGTCACTCGATGGTGAACGGTACGAACCGCTCACCATACGTCGATGCATACAGCCGGTTCGTGCTCGACGTCGTGGTTTGTCGTCCGGCGCACGAGGCCGTGAAAGGTGTTCGAGCGGCTCTTTCGGAAGTACGGCGTGCCCAACGCGATTCAGTGTGACAAACGGCACTCCGTTCGTCTGCGTTCAAGCGCGAGGCGGAATCTCCAGGCTCTCCGGGTGGTGGATGTCCCTCGGCATTCGACTTGTGCGCTCACGACCTGACTGCCCGCAGGACAATGGTACGCATGAGAGAATGCACGCCGATATGCGCGGTGACGTGCAATCGCGACCCGCGGCCACAGTTGACGCTGAGCGGCGGCGGCTATCCCGCTGGCGGCAGGAATTCAACCAAGTGCGGCCGCACGATGCCTGAATGGCAAGGTACCGGCGGACGTGTACAAGCCTGCAGAGCGTCGTCGCCCGACATCGACATCTTACATGCATCCTGCACACATACTCACTCGACCTGTTTGAAAAGGAGGCCACATCTGTTTTCGCGGTGATCGAGTCTACGTCGGCGTCTCCTTCGCCGGCCTCGATGTCGGGGTCGAGCTTGTCGATGCTTTGCACGTGCGTGTCTGGTTTCGGGATGTCGATCTTGGCGTTATTGAAACCCTGCCAGAGGTCGACGTCTCGAGTTTCGGTTGGCCGCAACCAAGTCGAAAGCCGCGCGAGCTGATGAGCAAAGTCGGCTCCTGCAGACTCATGCTGCGTGGCAGGTGCCGCCTTCGGCGGGGGCTGCCGCCGCCATGGTTCGATGAGGCCCAGAAGCCTCTGGCTACACTCGATCCTGGTGACGGAATAGCGGGCGTGATTCGGAGTCGTGAGCTGCAAGAGGGGTGACAGATCGCCTGTCAACAGCCCGTACCGATCTGTCAGCGATGTGCTCCAGCGGTCCTTGCCCGACGGGTCGATATGTGGAACACATGTGTACTGCGTCAGCATCGGCCGGTACCTTGCCATTCAAGGCATTGCGGTCGCAGCGGGTCGAACTCGTGCCGGCACCCGCCATAGTCGGCGCTGCTCGACGTCAACGCTAACACTTGATCAATTGATCTGAGCCTGAGCAATGGAATGGCGAACATGGGGAGCGTCCGGAGTTTGTGGCTTGATGTCGGTCCAGATCCTCTCGATCGGATTCACTTCTGGTCTGTAGGTTGGGAGGAAATAGAAATCGCGCCGGCCACGAGAATGACATCGCGGACGCGGACGGAGCGCATCTTGCGAATATTAAACTCGTTCATCACGACCACGTCGCAACGACGCCCGCAAGTCATGACCTTCGCGCGCTCGCCCACTGCAGTCTTGCAGCACGGTTCGTCGATGAAGACGAGCTCTCCGGCGCACTCGCCAACGTTAGGAGCGGGCAGAAACGCTTGGCAGCGGGCACGGCGTTCGGGCGTGTTGCGCTCCACGGCACGAACGACTTTTTCTCGCGAGTAGCCCAGACGGGCGAGAGCGCGTTGCACGCCCGACCGACTCGTGACTGCGCCGGAGCGGGCGAGCAAGACATTGGTCAACTCCAGCAAAGTAGCGTCACGCATCTCTGCGACGATGACGGCAAGCCATAATCGCCATGGATCGGAGAAACGTTGCCGCCCCCGGGCGGTCGCGGCTCGACCGAGTCGTTTCACGATGAAGCCGCAGAATACGATTTACGGTCGCGTAGCCAATGCCGAGCATCGTCGCGACCTCGGAATAGGAGAGACTCTGTTCTCGGGCTCCGAGGATGGCCTGTCGTAGCTCCGGTGAATGGGCGTCACGTAACAGCAAAGTTCACACCGTTACGATTGGTGCAACGGGGTTTCAATGTTAATCGCTGCGAGCCGTGACTGCAAGTCACCACGGCATGTCAGCGTGCATTCTCTCGCCCGCCGTTGTCCTGCGGGTCCCCAGGTCGCGAACGCTCCGCCTCGCCGTTGAACGGAAACGAGTGGAGCGTCGTTGTCACACAAAGCCCGTTGAACACGCCGCACTTCCGAACGAGACGTGTCATGCGTCCGACGACACACCACGATGCCGACGAACCGGCTGATTTTCAGCAGCCTTTGAAGTCGAAGGTCCACACGTCGTTCGGATGCTTCGCCTGCGTCCGCGGTGCAGGTTCCAAGATATTCATCCGTCAGCGACGACGGCGTTCACGAACCTTATTGGCCCTTTTCAAGATTCTTGCAAATGATGCGGCGCACTCGGATCTATTGGCCGAGCCGCCGACGCAGCACCTTCGCTGTCATGGACGCGAGAGCAACCAGCGCCTGCACCGTTGCCTCCGCACCCACATTGCGATCGCTCGTTCACCAGCACCAAAAGGGCTCGGCCAGGACGGGTTCCAGCGATGTCCATGCCCGCAGCGCCGGCGCTGTCGATAACCCCTTTCACCTTTCGGCAATACAGCGCTCCCGGCCCTAAGGCACCCCACAGCATTCGCAGCCAAAAACGCGACTCACGCGGTACCGACCGAAGACACCGTACAAGCGCTCGATCGAACCGCGCAACTCAACTCAATGCGACATGCCTCGGAGCGCACCAAGCCCTCCGCCTCCACGGGTGGCCCTTTACTGCCGCAGGAGCTCGGGGCAATAAACGCCACGGCGTCAAAATCGGCTTCAAAGCTGGCCATGACCTCGATGCCAAAGTTTCGCCTTCATCGGATATCACACTAGTGAGCGGTCACTCGGAAACCAATACGTCGTCTTTGCGTTGGCGCTTCGAGCATTCGGTCCAGAATGCGCCGTAGAAGTTCGGCTTCGCGACGTCGAGGATGCCCGAGGCGCAGTCCGGAGGGACGGAGACATCCCAGGAGGCTCTCGTGTCGAGTGTGAAGCGCACTTTTTCCGTTTTGGAGATGAGGATGCACGTCCAACGCTTCGCAGATACGTTGACCCATCGTCCCGACGCGATACGAAAGCGTGGAATGTACTTCGGATCATACGGATGCTCGCGAAGGCAGCTCCTCATCTCTTCTTCGCTGGACATGGCTCCCTTCGAGCATTCGGGATAACTTCCGCGCCAAGGCGGCACGCAGATCCACGCCACTTCGGAGCCGCTATCGGCATCGTGGTTCGTCTGCGCATCGTCCGAGGCGTCGAGCGATGCATCGGGCACTTCACGCACCAGCACGGGTGGCGCGGCCACGGGTGTGGCGGCATCGGGTTCCTCGGATTTTTGCCGCTGGCAACCCGCCAGCGCGACGAGTGCTAGGACGAAACCAAGGTGGCGGCGCACTCGCGGCACCGTAGCTCGCTGCCGTTATCTCAGCAAGACGAACATCGAAGTCCAATTCGAAGCAAACCGAATTACCAAATTCCGCCACACCGTTTCCTTAGACGACCTTCAACGGGTCCTCCGGATATGGCTCCAGAGAATCCGCCGGTTGGATCGTTTGGACCAAGTGAAGCGCGGCATCGGTTTTCGTCGATGGATCGAGCCACGTTGCCAAGTGCTCGTCGGTGACCAGGACCGGCATCCGGTCGTGGATCTCGACCAAAGGGCCTGCGGCGGGTTGCGTGATGATGGTGCAGCTCTCGCGCACCTCGCCGTCCGACGTAACGGTGCGCTTGCAGAGGGCGGCGAGGGCGAGGATGCGACCGTCCTTCTGGCGAACGGCGTAGGGTTTGCGCTTCGTGCCCTTCTCGCCTTGCCACTCGTAGAACTTCGTGAACATCACCAGCCCGCGCGTGCGGCTCGCCAGCGAGCCCTTTGCGACCGTCTCTGCGCGGACGAGCAAGATGGGCCGCTTCGAGGCGGCGCGCTCCTCGCGTGTGCCCCAGACCATGCCGTCAAGCTTCAAATGGCCGTCTTCTCGATGCACCACGGGCACCGGATCGGTCGGCGACACGTTGTGGCGGGGGGAGGACAGATCGAAGTGCACGTCGAGCTCGCCCAGGTCAGCGAACGCTTCCCGTATCTTTTTTTCACTGTAGTCCACGTCTCCTCGACCGCACATGCGCGATTGTTTTGCCATTCCTGATTTGGCGCGCAACCGCGGAATACTTTTTCAATGTCGATACATGGATCGGCCGCAGATGGATCGCATTTGTTCCATTGTGTTCCGCTGCCTCCCAGCTAGCGTGACGTCAATAAGCTCGGAAAGCTGAGAAGGGAGTGCGCCTCATGAGACGAATCGGCGCGTCGATGGCCGCGATTGGGATCACCGTGGGCTTGCTAGGCTGTTCCGGAAGTCCGGAGGCTCCGGATGAAGCTGGAACCCCTGTTTTGGAGCGCAAAACCGATCCGGCGCTTCGTATCGAGCGCGACAAAACACAAGTGCGCGGTCAGCTGACCGACAACGGCATCGACGTGCAGTTCTCCAGCGTCGAGTCTGCCCAGGAAACCCTGGTGAAGGTGAGCCTCGACGGCATGGTCCTGTCCGCCCGCTACACGGGCGACCAGGAGATCCTCGATGGCGTGAGCGCCGATGGCTCCCCCACCCTGCTCACGGAGATCGACCGCGCAGCCATCCGGCGCCTGCTCGCGGCACTCGAGACGACGTTCTATCCGCCCGTCGATCACGTGGAGAGCAAGGAAGACTACGACCGCGCGCGCCAGCTCACCAAGGCCGAGGAGCGGCTGTTCCGCGTGGTGGATGCGCAGTGGTCTCTCTGGCCTTCGTCGGTTCCCTTGAACAAGACGCTCACCGGCGAGGCTGCACGCAGCTGGACGAGCTGGCGCCGCTACGCCGCCACCAACACGACGGTGACGGGCTGCCACGACTGCAACAAGTGCTCGTGGACCGGCGACTGCTGCGACACCGGCAAAAAACTGGGTGAGAACTTCAACGGCTCCAACTACGGCAACTGCGGCACCAGCAGCACGGGCTCGCAGTTCACCAAAGATTGCACGAACCACGATCAGTGCGTGCGCACGACGAAGCACGGCGGGCACGCGCTGGCGAGCGCCTATTGCGACGACCAATTCACTTCGTGCATCGACGACGAAGCGAGCGCGCCCTCGTGCGATTACGACTGGCGCGGAACCAGCCGCAAGGGTAACTGCCCCACGTCGTGGAAGGGCGACGGCAAATGCGATTGCTTTTGCCAATTCCAAGACACGGACTGCTAACTCTTTTGGGCCTATTGGCCTGCAGCAGCGATGGCGGCGGCGTCGGCGAGCCGGCCGGCCGGTGTGCCTCGGAGGAGACCACGGATCGAAACGAGCAGGCCATTATTAACGGGCAAGACGACGAGGAGGATGAAGCAGTGGTGGCCGTCAACATGTTGAACGTCGAGTGCATGCGCGCGGGGGCACCCATGTGCACCGGCACGCTCGTGCGCCCGCAGGTCGTGTTGACCGCCGCCCATTGCGTGCGCGATGCCGCCCCGTCGTCGCTGGCCGTCGTCTTCGGATCGCAGGCAGATCTTGGCCGCGGCGAGCCAGGCACCGGCCTGCAAGGCCGCTTTTTTCGGGTGACCGGCGTTCGCATTCACCCCGACTATCATGCGGACGGTCTGGACAACGATGTCGCGGTGCTCGATCTGGAGCAACCCGCCACGGTGTCGCCGCTCCCCATCGCGCGCTCCGGCGCCGGCATCGAGCCTTCTGCGGCGCGCGCCGTGGGATATGGCATGGGGCGCAAACGCACGGGCAACGTGAACGTGACCGAGGTTCGCGCGCGCGAGTTCACCTATGTTCCGCAACCGGCGATGACCTGCGCCGGCGACTCGGGCGGCCCCGTTCTTCGCATGCGGGGAGACGGCACCGGCGAAGAGATCATCGGCGTCACCAGCCGCGGCGACACCGCCTGCCGTGACTACGGCATCGCCATGCGCACCGACGCGCTCCCCACAGACTTCATCGAGCGAAAGGGCGCCGCACCATGATCGCCCGCGGCGTGGTTCTCCTCGGTCTTATCGCCCTGGCCGGGTGCCGCAAGGCTCCTCCGCCGCAGGCCGAGCCACCTGCGCAGTCCACCGAGGCGCAGCAACACGCCGCCGACACCCGCCTTGCCGCCGCCGTCATCACCATCGCGTACGCGGAGGTCGAGCACTACGCCGGTGCGCGCCCGAAGCCCGCGCGCACCAAACCCGAAGCGCTTGCCCTCGCCACGGAGCTCGCCGCCACCGCGAAAAAGTCCCCCGCGCAATTCCGCGAGCTCGCCGTGCGCCATTCCGAGGATCCCTTTGCCGCCGAGGGCGGCGAACTTCGCGCCTGGGCGAAGGGTGAAGACGCGGAACTCGACACGGTCGTCGCTCCCCTCGCCGTCGGCGCCATCTCGGATCCCATCGACACCGAGTACGGCTATCGCGTCTTCGTGCGCCTGCAACCTTTGCCCGTCGAGCGCATCGCCGCGCGCCATCTCGTCGTCGCTTGGTCCGGCGCGACGCGCGCACCGCGGAGCATCACGCGCAGCAAGAGCGAGGCCCTCGAGCGCGCTCGCGAGCTCGCCGCCCGCGCACGCCGCGATCCCGGCGCCGTCGAGGCCATGGTTCAAGCCGAATCGGACGGCTGGGACAAAGCCCAAGCCGGCAGCATGGGCCAATGGAACGTGGACGGTGGCCGCTACCCCGTCTCGTTCGACCGGGCCATCTCCGCCCTCTCCGTCGGCACCATCTCGGACCCCGTCGAATCGGAGTTCGGCTACCAAATCTTTCAACGCATCGCACTCACCGCCGAGGCGGAGACCCTCGCGGGCGCGCACATCCTGGTCAGCTTCCGCGGGGCGAAAAAGGCCGGCCCCACCGTCGAACGTACCCGCGCCGAGGCCGAGGAAAAAGCCCAGCGCATCGCCCGCGAGGCGCGCGCCAACCCGGAGCGGTTCGGCCAACTTGCCGTCGCCAACTCGGACGATCCGAGCGGGCGCTCCGGCGGAGATCTCGGTGTGTGGAAGAAGGGAGCGATGCCGGATGTTATCGATGCCAAGCTGGCCAGCCTGAAGACCGGCGAGATCTCCGAGCCCGTATTGACGCCCTTTGGCTATCACGTCCTTTTGCGCCGCGAGGCACCCACCGACAAAGCTTACGTGGTGAAATGATGTTGCGCACAGCCACATGGATCGGAGTCGTCTGCGCCGTGGCCACGGCATCGTGGCTATGGCTCCCATCCCGCTCGGAGTCCGGGACCGTGCGCAGCAGCATCGTCCGCGAACCCCGTTCGGAGTTCCACTCCACCGATTCACGGCTCGCCTCCCGCTCGTCGTTCGCCCAAGCGACCCCCACGACACGAACGACGGATCCCGCCATCGTGGCGGAGGAACCGACCATCGACGTTCCCGCCGACCCGCCCCCGGTGCTCCAAGGCGACGAGCGAAGCCGCTCGGGCCTTCCGCCCGCGCTTTTCGACAAGCGCGCCGAGTTCCAATCACGCGCCCCCACCTCCGAGCGGCTCGCCGCCGTGGCGAGCCATGCGCAGCGTCCGCCGACCGAGGCCGCCCTCGAGCGCGTGCGGACCTCCTTCCGAAAGCGCGACGAGGAAGCCGCCCTGGCCATCGGCCGCTACCGTATGGGAACGATAACAGATGCAGAAGCCCTGCTCCTCGTCGCACGTGCCCAGGACGACTACCGCCGCGAGACCATCACCGCCCTGGACATTTCGCCCGGCGAATACAGCGCCATCTTCGAGACGGATTGACCCGCGGGATCACGCCACCTCGTACTCGAGGTGCTTCGGCGAGAGGGCCCGCAAGAAATCCTCCGCGTCGAAGATCGCACCGGCCGCCACAACGCCACTCGCGTGACCAGCGCGCGTGCGCCCGTCCAATACGCGCTCCATCGCTTCGACGAGGATGGGCGCCGAGACGGCATAGATATCCCTTCCTCGCGCCACCGCGCGGCGTTCTTTGCCGCCTCGGCGAACGACGGCCTCCACCAGGAACGATTGCGACGACCGTCCACGTTCGTCGGCGGCCACCGGAGCCGGCGTTTCCGGATTGCGAAGATCGGCAATGGGGGCAAGGTTCATGAACGTGCGGATCTCCCGCGCCCGCAGATGGCGTGACATCGTCACGATGTCCACCGTGGAGAGCGGCACGACCTCCTGCGCACCGACCGGCGCCGGAAAATTCCACGTCGTTTTCTCCTGCGGATCGGAGCCAACTTCCAGCCGGTTGTTCGAATAGAACACGCGACGTCCGGCCGTGCGCTGCCCCGTGATCCGCGTGCCGCGGGTCGGATGCCATCCGTCGAGCGCAAATCCCACACGGACTTCGTCCGCCGGCGCGTCGTCATTGTCCATGGCCACGGTGGCCAATAGATCGCCCAGTCCGCCATAAAAGCCCATGGCCGGAAGAATGACCACGCCCCCAGCACGCGCTGCGTAATGCTCGAAGGTGTTCATGGCCACCAGGCCCTCCGCGGTCGGATCGAGGTACGGGATTTCCGCCCGCAGCGCAGCCTCTACGACGGCTGCCGACGTGTCGGCAAATGGCCCCGCACAATGAATCACCGCCGCGGAACCCGCAAAAGCCCGATCGAGCGAGCTTGCATCGTCCACAGACGCAGGCCGCACATCGAGGCGCCGATCCAATGCGTTCAATTTGTCCGCATCGCGGCCCGAAAGAATGGGTGTCCATCCGCGGGCGAGCAATTCCGCTACGACGAAGCGCCCCGTATGGCCATAGGCACCGTACACCGTCACATTTCGATTCGACGTCATGGCGGCCAAGGTAGTGACCACCCCGTGCACGAGACTTGGAGAAAATTGATCTCGCAACGCAACAGCCGATTCGGAGCCCCTACCTTGGAACTTCGTGGCGATCGAACCGCGGCAGCGCGAACGAACCGGCGAGACCGGCGCGATGTGTGGTCCAGAAAAGCAAGGATCGCCCTACCGCCCGGCGATCCTCGCGCCACAATCCGTCAGCGCATAGGTTGCGTCGAGCTTGCGTCCACTGACGGAGTTCTCTAAGGGATTTTCGCAACGCAAATGGGGACGGGGACGAGATGCACCGATTGAAGCTCTTCTGGAAGTTCGCGCTTCTCGCGTCGATGATTCCCATCACTGTGGCTACCATGGCGGCCGTGGCGCGCCGCGGTACGAGCGACTTGAAATACCAAGTCGACAATATGTACGCCTTCATGCTCATCCCCATCATGGGCATTGAAGAAGGAAATCTCCGGCGCGACCAACTCGCCACCGAGTTGGGCTATCTCAAAAGATTGGACCTGTCGGCCGAAGAGCGTGCGGAGCACATCGCACGCGTGCGCAAATACGACACGGACATGGCGCAGGTGATGGCGAAATACCGCGCCGAATGGTGGACGGCCGTCAGCCCCGAGTTCACGCACACATTGGAAGCGGCCGGACAAAAGCAGCTTCAAATCGACGAGACCGATCGGCTCCTTCAATACGAAAAAGCGTACGCGGCGTATGCTACGCACCGCGAGATGTTCCTCGCCGGAAAGACCGGCGAGTTCGACGCGATCGTGCCCCACCTGGACGTGATGAACCAGGCCCTCACCGACCTCGTGCACATCAACGCGAGCTTCGCCGAGCTCTCCAACAAGGACGCGCAAGTCACCGTCGAGCGCACGCGCGCGCGGCTCTGGATCGCCGGCGCCGCCCTCGCGTTGGCCGCGCTCGCCGTTGCATGGTGGCTCTCGCGATTGGTCGTCGTGTCGGTAACGGTGTTGCGCAATGCCACCACCCGGCTGGCCAAGGGCGATCTCGACGTCGACCTCGGCAACGACGACGAGGGGCGCGGGAGCGGTGACGAGGTCGCGCAGATGACCCTGCAGTTCAAACGATTCATTGGCGTGTTGCGCACGCTCATCGGCAGCATGCAATCGGGGGCCGATGCCCTGGCCGCTGCGGCCGCGCAGGTCTCCTCGTCGTCGGCGCTTTTGTCGCAAGGCACGAGCACGCAAGCGGTGAGCGTGCGCGACACGAGCTCCGTGCTCGAACGCATGGGCACATCGATCGCGCACACCGCCCGCAACAGCCGCAAGGTCGAGGAGATCGCCCGCCACGGCGTCGTCGCCGCGGAAGAAGGGTGCAAGTCGGTGCAGGAGAGCGTCGCCTCCATCGAGGCCATCGCCTCCAAGATGTACATCGTGCAGGACATCGCGTACCAGACGAACCTCTTGGCCCTCAACGCCGCCATCGAGGCCGCGCGCGCGGGAGAGCACGGCCGCGGCTTTGCCGTCATCGCCGACGAAGTGCGCAAGCTCGCGGAGCGCACGCAAAGCGCCGCCAATGACATTCGCGAGCTCGCGTCGAGCAACACGCGCATCGTCACCCGCTCCGAACAGCGCATCGCCGAGCTGGTGCCGTCCATCCGCCGCACCGCCGAGTTGGTGCAAGGCATGGCCAGCGCGGCGAACGAGCAAGCTGCGGGCGTCTCACGCATCAACGTCGCGATCGCACAGACCGATCGGGTCACGCAGCAAAATGTCCATGCCGCTCAGGAGCTCGCCTCCACGGCCGAAGAGGTCTCCGCCCAGGCCGACGCCTTGCGCGATCTCGCGTCTTTTTTCCGCCTCCCGGCCTGGTCCTCCACCACCAACGTCACTACGCAAAGGGACCGCCCCGAGCCCACCTCCCCCTCCGAGTTCCCCACCGCCCGCGATTCGAAACCGCCATCCTACGACGGTGACAGCGCGGCCTGAGGTTGCCGCCACGATGCGCTTCTCATACTGGACCGCCTCCGCCATCGCGCTCGGTTTCGTAGGATGCGGCGGCATCGCGGACACCCCGCCGGCAGCAAGCGCCGGCCAGAGGCTTCCCGCATCGGCGACGTACTCCGTCGCGGGTCTCCGAAGTCCCGTCGAGCTCATCGACGATCGATGGGGCGTGCCGCATATCTACGCACGCAGCGTCGAAGACGTTTTCTTGGCGCAGGGCTTCAACGCCGCACGCGAGCGCTTGTTTCAAATCGACCTCTGGCGACGCCGCGGCCTCGGGACCTTGTCGGAGGTGTTCGGCCCCGCCTACGTCGCGCAAGATGCGGCCGCGCGGCTTTTTCTGTACCGCGGCGACATGCGCCGCGAGTGGGAGAGCTACGGGCCCGACGCCCGAATGGCCGCCACGCAATTCGCAGCCGGGGTAAATGCCTACGTGGACTGGCTCGGCCAACACCCGGAATCGCTTCCGGAGGAATTCCGCATTTCGGGATATGCCCCCTCGCACTGGCAGCCAGAAGACGTGGTGCGCATTCGAAGCCACGGCTTGACCCGAAACGTGACCAGCGAGGTCGCCCGCGCCAAGGTGGCCTGTGCGGCGGGGGTCGAGGCGGACCAAGTTCGCGCGCATTTGGAACCCGAGTGGCACACCACCGTGCCTGCCGGTTTCGACCCGTGCGCGCTGCCGCCCGATGTTCTTCGGGTGTTCGAGCTCGCCACGCAACGCGTCGCCTTCGACCGCACGACACGCCAGCCCGTCGCCTCCATCGCGTTCGACGCGCTGGACTCGAGAAACGCGGAGCCGGAGGGCAGCAACAATTGGACGATCGCTCCAACACGAACCGCGACCGGCCGGCCCATTCTGGCCAACGATCCGCATCGGAAATACGCGACGCCCTCGCAGCGGTACATCGCGCACCTTTCGGCGCCGGGCCTGGATGCGATCGGCGCCGGCGAGCCCTCGCAGCCGGGGCTTTCGATAGGCCACAACGGCACCATCGCCTTCGGGCTCACCGTGTTTTTCCTCGACCAGGAAGATCTCTACGTCTACGAGCTCGACCCGCAGGACCATAATCGCTACCGCTACGGACAAGGCTGGGAATCGCTCCGCATCATCCAGGAACGGGTCCCGGTCGCCGGTGAGCCGCCGCGCGACATCGAGCTTCGCTTTACGCGGCACGGGCCGGTGGTGAAGATCGACGAGGCACGGCACCGGGCTTACGCGGTGCGCACGGCTTGGCAGGAGCCGGGTATGTCGCCTTACTATGGCAACCTTCGCCTGCTGCGGGCTCGCAATTTCGCCGACTTCAAAAGCGCGATGCGAAACTGGGGCGCCCCCACGGAGAATCAGGTTTACGCGGACGTGCACGGCAACATCGGGTGGGTTCCCGGCGGCCTTGCGCCGAAGCGCCGCGGCTACGATGGCCTGCTTCCCGTGCCAGGTGACGGCCGCTACGAATGGGAAGGATTCTACAACGGCGACGATTTCCCCAGTGCGTACAATCCGCCCGAGGGATTCATTGCCACGGCAAACCAAATGAATCTTCCTCCCGATTATCCTTATCGGGAAAAGAAAATCGGATTCGAATGGGTGAATCCGGCGCGTTATCAGCGCATTCGCGAGGTGCTGTCGGCCTCTCCGCGCATCTCCATCGAGGATTCGATTCGCCTGCAAAGTGATCAGCTCTCGCGACCGGCGCTTCGGATCATTGCGCTCCTTCCGCGTTCGCCACGCTCGAGCGCGGCATCCGCCATGCTGCACGCGTGGGACGGAGTCGAAAGTGTCGACTCCGCGCCGGCCGCCCTGTTCGAGGTTTGGCGAAAGCGCCACCTCGGTCCCGCCTTCGTCAAAGCCGTACTCCCCGCCGCCGCAATCAGCGCCGTGGCCCAGCCCGATCTCGCGGTCCTTCTCGACGGCCTCGAGCATCCGCAACGTTGGTTCGGCGAAGACGCCACGGCCAAGCGCGATCGCCTCCTTTCCGACACACTCGAGGCCGCGTATGCCGACACGACGCGGCTTCTAGGCCCGCAATCCACCGAGTGGAAATGGGGGCGCCTCTTGCACTCGTCTTTCCAGCATCCGTTCTCGCCGCTGCTCGATGAAGGGACTCGCGCACGCTTGGACGTCGGTCCGCTTCCCCGGGGCGGCTCCGAGTTCACCGTCAATGCGTCCACCTACGAAAAGGACTTTTTGCACACGGCGGGAGCGTCCTTCCGCATGGTCCTCGACGTGGGCAACTGGGACGCGTCACGCGCGATCAACACCCCGGGCCAATCCGGGCTCCCCGACTCACCGCACTACCGCGATCTGGCCGAATCGTGGAGCACCGGAAATACGTTTCCCTTGCTCTACAGCCGCTCCGCCGTCGAGCGCAACGCCGAGCGTCGCATCATCTTGCAACCTGCCCGAGAAACTCCCTGATCACGCGCGCGTGCTCCCGCGGCGTCTCCACGTGGGCGAGATGCCCCGTGTTCGGCAGCACGACCAGCCGCGAGCCGGGAATGCCCCGATGCATGATGTCGGCCATCTTCGCGGAACAGATGAAGTCCTTTTCGCCCACCTCGATGAGCGTGGGCACCTTGATTTCGCCCAGGCGGGGCCGAACGTCGTACGCGGGGCCCTTCGGGACCGGCTGGTCCTGCGGCATGTTGGCCTTCTGCCGATGGTTCCTTTCCACATAGAGCTGGAAGGCAGGAAGCTTCCCCTCGAGCTCTTGGCGGCGTTGCGACCAATTGGCGATGTACAAGGGCACCGCACGCGTGAAGGTCTTCGTCATTGCCTCGTCCGTCTGGACGTGGTCCACCTCGTCCAAGGCCGCCGAGGCATCGCCGAACCACGGTTCGTTCTTGAACCACTCCATGTTCGAGGCAACGTCCTTCTGGAAGTCTGGTCCGGTCGTAGGCGACGTGTCGAACAGAATGAGCGCGCCCACGTGATCGGGATACGTGAGGGCATACGTCAATGCGACGAATCCGCCGTAGGAGTGGCCGAGTAACATGACCTTCTCGATCCCCACGTGTGCGCGCAATCCGTCGACATTGGCCGCATCGAGCAGGCGGCTGTACTCGGCCGGATTGGACAGCCGGCCCGATGCCCCCGTCCCAATCGGCTCGATGTACACGACCGTGGCGAACTGTTCGACCTCCCGCATACGCAAATAGCCCCAGCCACCGCCGGGGCCGCCGGGATGGGCAAACACGACAGGACCCTTGCCATAGACGTGATAGACAATCGGCATTCCGCCGATCATCGCCGTATGATCGCCCTGCGATAGCCGGCTATCCGGACGTTCGGTCTCGGCCGCCCCCATGACGGGCGATTTTGCCTGCGAACATGCGCTCGCCACCAGCGTGATCCATGCAAACGGGAGCGTTCGCCCGAAAAAGCGGGCGCCTTTGGAGAGAATCGACATGAATCCGAATTAGATGCCGGCGCACGACCCGCCAAGGGACCAACGATCCCTTGACAGCACCAATTCTTACACGTTCGAAAGAAACTCCCGAATGGTCCGCGCATACTCTTGTGGCGTTTCGATATGGGCGAAATGGCTCGTATCCGGGAAGACGGCCAGGCGCGAGCCCGCGATACCGCGATGAATCACCTCGGCCATTTTGGGGGAGCAGATGAAGTCCTTGGCGCCCACTTGCACCAATGTCGGCGCTTTGATTTCGCCCAGGCGAGCGCGAACGTCGTAGGAGTCGTGCGGCGCGGGGCGGCCCGCAGGCGTACCTGGCACCGCGGGCGCGTCCCCCTTTCGGCGAAAGGCCCTTTCGAGGCAAACCCGCATGCGAGAGATGCGCCCCTCGAGCTCGTTGCGCCGCTCGGCCCAATTGGCCACGTACAATGGCAGGACGCGGGCGAACGTTGCCATGAGCTCTTCATCGCTCTGGGCGCGGCTCAATTGCTGGAAGGCCGTCGTGGCCTCCGCAAACCAAGGCTCGTCCTTGAACGACTGCAGGTTCGACCCAACGTCCTGGTCGAAGTCCGGCCCGTTCGTCGGCGACGTGTCGTACAGAATGAGCGCGCTCACGTGAGCCGGGTGCGCCAGGGCATACGTCAATGCCACGAAGCCGCCGTACGAGTGGCCGAGAAAGGCAAACTTCTCGATGCCCAGGTGAATACGCAATCCCTCGACGTTGGACGCGTCGAGCTGCAGGCCATAGTCGCCCGGGTTCTCCAATCGCCCGGAAGCGCCGGTGCCAAGGGGCTCCACGTAAACGACGGTGGCGAATTTCTCGACCTCCGGCATCCGTAGATAGCCCCACTCGCCGCCTGGACCACCGGGATGGGCAAGCACGACCGGCCCGCTTCCGTGGACGTGATAGGCAATCGGCATTCCACCGATCACGGCTTTATGCTGCCCGGTCGGAAGTTCGACTCGCAGTCTCTCGCTGGACATGGCCTACGACGTAGATGCCCGAGGGAGATCCGGCAAGACCGTACCTTTTTGTTCGATACGTTACGAGTTCCGCGCTCGATGAGGCGACCTCAGCTCGCCATGGCCGAGGCACGCCACAAATTTTCACGGCCGCACGCGAATACCGAATATCCAATTCGAAAAGACGAACGAGCCGACACTTGGCCATGTAATGGTATTCTTGATTACCAACCCAATCCGGCCATCAACCAGGGTAGAAAAATCGAAATGCAGAACAGCGCACGATTGCCGAGCGACGTCGTTCCGCTCGTGGGTTCCCGGGCTGCCGTGGAGTTTCCCCGTCTCGCCGCGGAGTTGGAAGGCCACTCCGAGCCCCCAGCCGCGTGGCGACTCAATGAATTTCTCTCATTCATGTTCGTCGTTCCCACGAACGCGGGCGTCGAACCAGCCCGCACTTTGTCATTCGAAAGCGATCCTCTGGAGACGGCCATTGCGGCCGCCGCCGCCTCGGTACGTCCGGATTTCCAGCGAATTGGGAATGGTACATTCCAAAGCGCCACGAAAGACGGTTTCGATTCCTCGCGCATTTTTCTGACCGATGCGATTTCCAACTTGGCAGTTCGGGGCGAGCCAGTTGCCCTGGTGGCCCACAACGATCTGCTCGTGGTGACCGGCTCCGACGACGTCGACGGGCTGCGCCAGCTGGGCGCGATCGGGTGGAGCACGTTCGATCATCCGAAGCCGACCAGCGCCAGGCCCGTGGTGCTGCAAAATGGCCGCTGGGAGCCGCTGCGGTTGCCCTCCGATCATCCGCTTCATTCGCAATTTGCCACCATGGAGTACCGCGAACTGCACGTGCTCTACGGAAAACAGCGCAAACTCCTGCGCGAGCGCTTCGGCCGTACGGGCTCCCGGATCTCCGTGGCCCCGTACGAAGTGACCACGAACAGCGCCGGCGCGATGATCAGCTATTGCACGTGGACGGGGCTCGTCGACGGTGACGGAATTTCATCCGATCTTCTCCTTCCGGCCATGGCCGACGAAATGCAGCTCGTGCTCGTGAACGACGGCGCGGCGGAGCAACTCGTGGGGCGAACCGACAGGGGCTGCTTCGAGCGGGAGTGCGCCGAGATTCTCGAGGACACGGAATATTGGCCGCCGCTGCGGCGCGTGCGGAAATTTCCGACACCCGAGATGGTCACCGGGTTGGGAGGCATGTGGACCTCCAACGACCCGCCCCCAGAGGAATGGCTTCGCCGGCTGCACCGCGATTTTTTCCAGTTCGACGTCCCGGCCCACGAGCGCGAGGGTGGACTCGAGCAACTCTTGCAGGACGCATTTCCCATTCATTTGGGCTCGCATCAAAATGCGCGCTACGAGCTGACGTACCGCGAATACACCGTCGTCGAAAAAAGTGCATTTCCGGTCATTCACCTGGATCTCATGCTGGTGAGTTACGAGGGAGACCGAATCGATGATGTGATTCAGCAACAGGTTGCCTGGCTGGATCTCGCGCGTGAGGGGCAACTGCCCGGCGCCGTCTCGCTCGATGTGGATTCCGAGAATCTGGTCGCGACCATGCAAGAACGCGTCGATTTGCTTGCGGCGATGGCCTGCCGGCGCTTCGCGGAACTCGCGCCCAAGGTGACGCCGCTCGAGCCGCACGATCTCGTGTACCGCGCGTATTGAATTCAGCGGCGGCGCGCGAACGATGGGATCATGAATCCCAACTTGGGCTCGAGCACCTTGCGCGCCGACTCGGGGTAAACGAGCTGGAATCCCACGAAGCGATCGCTCTCGCTCACCGTGCGCTCGAAAAAGGCTTTTCCGCGCACGGTGCCTGAAAAGGAGAACGAATCGGGGCTCTTCTCGATCGACGTGGGCTGCACCGAGCGGCCGCCCTTGGTGTCTTCCGCGGTGGCCCGGGCGAACACGGTATCGAGGGTCACCTCGGGAGGACGCAAGGTGCCGCCGTGGAGCTTCAACTCGATGTCGCCCTGGCGCATCGATCCGTCGACGAGGGGAGCGTTCTGCAGCTCGCTGGGAATGCAGAGCGCGCCCTCGATGGCGTCGTCCGAATAAGGAACCAGGCCGCTGGGACAGGTCATGGCGCCGGTGGACCCGAGGGCCAGTGGCGATCCATGCGCTCCCCGGCCGGAACCGCGGAACGAGAGGCCGCGGTAGTGGCTCTCCTCGCGCGTCCATTCGGAATAGCCCCACGCGCTGCCCAGGGCCACCACGGCCGCAACCCCGATCCACGGCAGCATGGTCCGCGCGGACGAGGAGGACGGTGCGGGCGCTTCTTCCTCCGGCACGGAGCTCGGGATCGCTTGCACGGTGGGCACCGGACGCTCGAGGCCCGTCCTCTGCCCCATCTGCCCCTGCCCCGACCAGCTCGGAAGCGAGCCGCGACCCGAGCGCCCGCGCTGCGACGACGTGCGCGCCATGGCCACGGGCGTGCGGCCACTCGGCACCGGCGAGATGGGCCCCTCGGTGAGAACATCGCGCGCCGACGGGACCGTTTGGGCCAACGGATCCACCGGCGGCCGCGGCGAGGCGGTCGCCGCTTCACCGTCGTTCAGCGCCGCGGTGAGTGCGTCCCAGAACGCGTTCGCGTGCGCATACCGATCCGTGGGATGCACCGCCAGGGCGCGCGCCAGCACGCGCTCGACGGCGTCGCCTTCGTCGATGCCGAAGGCGCGAAGCGTGGGGCGCTCGTGCAGGTTGCTCGCCATGAGAAAGAGCTCCACCCCTTCCCCTTGCATCGCGGGCTTGCCGAGCACCACCTCGACGAGGATGAGCGCCAGCGCGAACACGTCCGTCCAGGTACCCGTCGCACCGAAGCGGCGATCGAACTGCTCCGGCGCGCCGTAGCGCGGTGTGAAGGCCTGCAGCGAGGCCCCCGTCGCCTCGTGGGCGCGCCGCAGATCGGTCGATTCGGCGATGACCTTGGCGATGCCGAAATCGAGCACCTTGAGGGTGCGCTTGCCATCCACCGTGCAGAGAAACAGATTCGCCGGCTTGATGTCGCGGTGCGCGACACCTTGCGCGTGCGCCGTGCCCAGCGCACGCGCCGCGGGCTCGAGCAGCGCACACGCTTCCGCGAAGGTGCGCGCAAGGCCTTTGCGGCGCTGCAGGTTCAAGTCATCTTCCAGGGTGCGCCCCTCGAGCCATTCGAGCACGAGGTACGGCGTCCACGTGCCATTGGGCGAGGTGGCCACGCCGACGTCGAGCGATCGAACGATGCTCGCGTTGCCGCGCGACAGCCGATAGAGCAGCTTTCCTTCGTCGACGAAGGAGCGCAAGAAGCGGTCGCGATCTTCGCCGGCCATCTTGCGCGGGATCTTGAGGCACTTGATGGCGACCGCTTCATCGAGCCCGGTGTGGCGCCCGCGGTAGACGACGGCAAAGCCTCCCTCGCCCACCAAGGCTTCCACGGCATAACGCCCCTCCAGGACGTGGCCAACCCAATGAAAAGGATCACCGCTGGGAGATGCTTCGGTAGCCGGACAATTCTCGATTTCGCCTGCCATGTCTCACGTGCTCGTCGAGGGCGTGGGCTCGCGCTGACGCGCCCATCATACATGGCCGACGAGCACATTTATGACGTGCCGTCTTCGATGTCCTTCCGTCCGATACGCGCCAGACCGCGCACATCTTCTCGAGGAGTACGTCGACGTCATATGCAATCAGAGGTCGAACCGCCAAGACGCCGAGAGCGCCACGAATTGGAGATTCGTGAGCAAGCGCGAATCGGTCGTTAGATACGCGCCTGGCGCAAACGCAGGGCGTTGGCGATGACCGAAACGGAGCTGAGGGTCATGGCGAGGCTCGCGAGCATCGGTGAGAGCAAGAGGCCGAAGGCCGGATACAGCACACCCGCGGCGATGGGAATGCCGAGCACGTTGTAGAGGAAGGCGAAGAAGAGGTTCTGTCGGATGTTGCGCATGGTCGCTTCGCTGAGGCGCCGCGCTTGGACGATGCCGCGCAGATCGCCACGCACCAAGGTGATGCCTGCGCTCTCCATGGCCACGTCCGTGCCCGTTCCCATGGCGATGCCGACGTTGGCGCGTGCCAGTGCGGGGGCGTCGTTGATGCCGTCACCCGCCATGCCCACGGTGCGACCGCCTTCCTGAAAGCGGCGCACCACGGCTTCTTTTTGCTCCGGAAGCACCTCGGCCTCGACGCGATCGATGCCCACGGCGCGGGCCACCGCCTCGGCGGCCGTCTTGGTGTCGCCCGTCAGCATGACCACGGTGAGGCCTTCCTCGCGCAGCGCGCGCACGGCCTCGCGCGCGGACTCCTTGATGGGATCGGCGATGGCCACGAATCCCGCGAGCTCCTTGCCGATGGCCACGAACACCGTCGTCTCGCCCGCGATCTCCTTGGCGTCGACATCGATGCCCAGCGCGGCCAACAGCGCGCGGTTGCCCACCGCCACCTCGCGACCGTCCACGGTACCGACGACGCCGCGCCCGGTCTTCGATTGAAAGCCCGTCACCTTGGGGATCGCGAGGCCACGCTCGCGGGCCTCGCGCACGATGGCGTCGGCCAGCGGATGCTCGCTCGCGGTCTCCAGCGCCGCCGCCGCCGCGAGCACCGACGCCTCATCGCTCGAAAGGGCCACGACACGGGTCACGCGCGGTTTGCCCTCCGTCAACGTGCCCGTCTTGTCCACCACGACGGTGTCGACCTTGCTGAGCAACTCCAGCGCCTCCGCATTCTTGAACAGGATCCCGGCATGGGCGCCGCGGCCAGTGCCCACCATGATGGACATCGGCGTCGCCAACCCGAGGGCGCACGGGCACGCAATGATCAGCACCGCCACGGCCGCGAGCAGCGCATGCGAAAACCGAGGCTCGGGCCCCACGAACATCCACACGGCGAAGGCCAGCGCCGCTGCCACGATGACCGCCGGCACGAAGTACGCCGCGGTCACATCGGCCACGAGCTGAATCTTCGTGCGGGTGCGCTGGGCCTCGCCCACCATCTGCACGATGCGGGCGAGCAATGTGTCGCGCCCCACGTGCTCGGCCTCGATGACCAAGCTCCCCGTGGTGTTCACGGTACCGCCCACGACCCGATCGCCTGGCCGCTTTTCGACGGGGACCGGCTCGCCGGTGACCATCGATTCATCGACGTTGCTGCTCCCCTCGAGGCACTTGCCATCGACGGGGATCTTCTCCCCCGGCCTGACCCTGAGCCGGTCGCCCACGTGCACGTGCTCCAGCGGCACGTCGTGCTCACCATGCGCCGTGATCTTTCGGGCGGTTTTCGGCGCCAGATCGAGCAAGGCTCGGATGGCTTGGCCGGTGCGGCTGCGGGCGCGAAGCTCCAGCACCTGGCCGAGCAGCACCAGCGCCACGATGACCGACGCGGCCTCGAAATAGACGGGCACCATGCCGTGCATGCGAATCGACTCGGGAAAGGCGCCCGGTACGAGCATCGCGAGCACGCTATAGACGAACGCCGTGCCCGTCCCCAGCCCGATCAAGGTGAACATGTTCGGGCTGCGATGAACCACCGAGGCCCACGCGCGCTGGAAGAAGGGCCAGCCTCCCCAGAGCACCACCGGCGTCGCCAGCGCGAGCTGCACCCACGGAAGCGTCTCGGCCATGCCGAGGACCAGCACCGGCACCGAAAGCGCCGCGGCGACGACGAACCGACGCCGCATGTCGCGCAGCTCCGAGTCGTCCTCGACCGTGGTCGCCTGGACGATCTTCGGCTCCAGGGCCATTCCGCACTTCGGGCACGAGCCCGGCCCGATCTGCACCACCTCGGGATGCATGGGGCACGTGTATTCTACATCGGATCCGGCGGACGCGGCCGGGGTGGCCGGCTTCGCGGGGATCGCGACGGGCGCGGCGTGGGCCGCCTTGCCGTGGCAGCACGGCTTCTTGATGGGCTCGGAGTGATCCATGGTCATGCCCCTGCAGACGCAGTCAGGTCCCAGCTCTTACAGTCTTTTTTTCTGTCTTGTGGCAGCTGCAGTCGAGGCAGCCGTGCTCCGCGCACGCCCCGCAGGTGACGCGCAGCCGCTGGCCCAAGGCCTGCCGGGCACGATGGAGGCGAACGGCGGCGTTTCCCGCGCTTATTCCATCGGCGTGCGCCAGGTCGGCGACCGTCCCCCCGCCGAGGTCAACCGTGCGAATGGCGCTTTCGTATTCCGGTTTCAGCGTCTGCACGAGGCCGGACATGCAAGTACATATTTCGCCGCGCTCGCGCTCGTCGGGTTCGTTCGCCTCCGCGAGCACTTGCCACTCGCGTGAAAGCTCCGATTGAACGCGCTCGGTGGCCGCATGCCGCCGGTGTCGATCGATGATGGCATTGCGAAGCAGCCGATAGAACCATGCGACCACGGACTCGTCATCGCGCACGGCCGCGATCTTTTCGACGCCGCGCACGAACGCCTCTTGGAGGATCTCCTCGGCCATCTCCCGCGAACCTACCCGCCGTTCGACGAACGCGAGAAGGCGCGCCCGCTCCTGGAGCAAAACGCGAAGACGTTCGTCCGAATTGTCGACTTCAGACATGTGCGAAGATCTAGCACGTTGCGCGAAGCGAACCTGCTCACTACAGTGCAGGCGTGGTCATCGTGAAGCGAGGTATGCATGCATTGGCGATGTTGCTCGCCTGCGCCCTCGTGCTCGCGATGGTCCGCGCCGGCGAAACGTATTTCGCCTGCATGCGGATGGGTACCGTCGCCGAGCACGCGTGCTGCGGGTCCGGCGCCAAGAAAGCCAAGAGCGAGTCGCCGCGCCACTCACAGTACGCACAGTGCAAATCCAAAGCCCTCAGCTGTTGCGAGCCGCTCGCCGGCGAAGGGTTGCGCATGGTGAACGCCGCCCCGGCGCCCCATATCGAAACGGCGCCGCTTCTCGGCATCGTGCCGCCCGCCCCCGTCGTGCCTTGCGAACCCGCCGGAAATGCGCTTCTTGGCGCTTCGGCCGTGGCCCGTGCGGGCCCATCGCCACGCCCGCCCACGCCCTCGTTCCTCAGCGTTTACCTGATCTGATCGCGCGCGCCGCTGCCTTTGCAGTCGTCGCCCGAATCCATTTTAGGTTTTTACGCTAGAGGTTTTCCATGTTTCGGCTCTCACCAAGGACGTGGGCCTATCTTGCCCTATTTCCGAATCTCGTTGCCTGCGCATCGACTTCGGCGAAGCCCGCCTTCAACGAAGTATCGTCGGTCATCGAACAGCGCACCGGCGGGCGGCGGCTCCATTGGAACAATGGCACCGTCGAGGATGGCCAGGTCGCCAAGGCCATCGGACGCATGCTCGAGCACGAGCTGACCGAGGATGCGGCCGTGCAGATTGCGCTGCTCAACAATCGAAAGCTCCTGGGCGTGTACGAGGAGTTGGGCATCGCCCAGGCCGACGTCGTGCAGGCTGGCCTGCTCCAGAACCCCGTCATCAGCGGCAGCGTGAGGCTCGGCGATCGCCAGGGTCCCCTTCCCACCGAGACCCTGGGGATCACGCAGGACTTCCTCGGACTGCTCACCATGCCGCTGCGCAAGAAGATCGCGAACCGCAAATTGGACGCGGCCAAGGCGCGCGTGGGTGATGCTGTGCTGGAAACCGCACGCATGGCCCGAGTGGCGTACGTGCACGCGCAGTCCGCGGAGCAGATGGTGGCCATGCGGCGCACCATCGCCGACGCCGCCGAGGCCAGCATCGAGCTCGCGCGCGCCCAGCACCAGGCGGGCAACCTCAACGATCTCGATCTGGCCAACCAAGAGGGACAATACGAGGCGGTGCGCCTGGAGCTCACGCGCGCCGAAACCGAGGCCATCGAGGCGCGCGAGGAGCTCAATCGCGTGCTGGGCCTGTGGGGGCGCCAAATCAGTTGGCGCATCTCGGGTCGCATGGCGGAGATCCCGACCGCCGAGCCGCCGCTCGACGATCTCGAGACGGTGGCCATCGACCAGCGGCTGGACCTCAAGGCGGCGAAGTCCGAGAGCTCCGCGCTCGAGAAGGCGCTGACCTTGGCCAAGGACTTTCGCTTTCTCGGCGGCATCGAGGGCGGACTCACGGCGGACCGCCATGGTGGCGAGGGCGGAGGTTGGGACTTCGAGCCGGGCGGCGCCATCGAGCTGCCCATCTTCGATCAGCGGCAGGCGGTCATCGCGCGGCTCGAGGCCGAGTACAAGCAGAGTCGATTCCACGTGAGCGAGATCGCCGTGGACATTCGCTCCGAGGTGCGCGCCGTACGGGCCCGTCTCACGTTGAATCGCAACGTCGTCGAACGCTACCGAACCACCCTCGTTCCCTTGAACGAGCGCATCGTCACGCTCGCGCAGGAGCAGTACGACGCCATGCTCATTGGCGTTTTCCAGCTTTTGCAAGCGAAGCAAAACGAGATCAACGCCTACAGCGCCTTCATCGAGGCGGTGCGCGCCTATTGGGTCGCCCGCGCGGATCTGGAACGCGCCGTCGGGGGTCGCCTTCCTGCAGCCCCCACGTCACCGGCCAAGCCGCAACCCGCGCAACCTCCTCAGCCTTCGCAACCTTCTCAGCCTTCTCAGCCCTCCCATCAACATCACCACGGTGCCTCATGATCACCCGACGCGACATGCTCTCCCGCGCTGCTCTGCTCGGCGGCGCCGCTCTCCTCGAAGCCACGGCGGACGCCAAAGACGCCAACGCGCAATCGGCGCCGACTCCGACGCCGCCATCTTCGCCTTCTTACACCAGCGTGGTGACACCAAATGGGTCCACCCTCCCCTGGACCATGGACGGGAACGTGAAGGTGTTCCAACTCGTGGCCGAAGAAGTGAAGCGCGAGTTCGCACCCGGCATGGTGGTCAATTGCTGGGGCTACAACGGGCAAACCCCGGGACCGACCATCGAGATGGTCGAAGGCGATCGCGTCCGCTTCTATGTCACCAACAAGTTGCCCGAGCGCACGAGTGTGCACTGGCACGGCATCATTTTGCCCTGCGGAATGGATGGCGTCGCTGGACTCGTGCAGCCGCACATCGAGCCGGGCGAGACCTACGTCTACGAGTTCACCGTGCGCAAGCCGGGGACGTTCATGTACCACCCGCACTCCGACGAGATGGTGCAGATGGCCCTCGGCATGATGGGCTTTTTCATCGTCCACCCCCGCGTGCGCGAGCGAATCGACCGAGATTTTGCCATTATGCTCATGGAATGGGCCATACCACCCGGTACGGCGCGGCCGAACCCGGTGATCATGACGGATTTCAACATCTTCACCTTCAACAGCCGCGTGTGGCCCGGCACCGCCCCGTTGATCGTGAAGAAAAACGACCGTGTGCGCATCCGACTGGGAAATCTCAGCATGGATAACCACCCGATTCACATCCACGGCCACAATTTCGAAGTGACGGGGACCGACGGCGGCCGCATCCGGGAGAGCGCACGCTGGCCGGAGACCACGGTGGACGTCCCCGTGGGCACCACCCGGGACATCGAGTTCACCGCCGACAATCCGGGCGATTGGGCCTTTCACTGCCACAAAACGCACCACACCATGAACGCGATGAGCCACGACGTGCCCAATTTGATCGGCGTCAAGCAAGGGAGCGTCGAACAGCGGGTCCGCAAGATCCTCCCCGGCTACATGGCCATGGGGGAAAAGGGCATGGGCAACATGATGGAGATGGGCCGTCCAAAGAACACGCTCCCCATGATGGCGGGGGAAGGTCCGTTCGGACCCGTCGAGATGGGTGGAATGTTCACCATCATCAAGATCCGAGAGGGTTTAACCAACTACGACGCCGATCCCGGCTGGTACCGCCACCCCGCCGGAACCGTCGCCCACAAAGTTTCCGGACCGCCGCCCAAGAATCCTGGAGGACCACCCTCTCCTAAATGAGATCTTCCGAGTACACTGTCCGTGTGCGCGCGCTCGGGGCGGCCCAGCTATTTGCCGACAGATTCGCCATCGAGCACGAAGCGGGTGTCGGCAACATGGGTGTTGTCTATCGCGCGACCGATCGCATCACGTCGGCGCGCGTGGCGCTCAAGGTGCTCCACCCGCATCGCGCCCCCGAAATCGGGCGGTTCGTCTCGGAACTGAGTGTGCTCGCGGCGATCCGCCACCCGGCGATCATCGCCTACCTTTCGCACGGCATCACCATCGACGACGAGCGCTTCCTCGTCACGGAGTGGGTCGATGGCGAGACCCTCGCCGCCCGCCTCGCGCGCGAGCCGCTCTCGGTGGTGAGCGCACTGGCGCTGGGCCATCGCATCGCCGATGGCCTCGCGGCCTTGCATGCCGCGGGTGTCGTCCACGGCGACCTGAAGCCGTCCAACGTCTTTCTGCCCCGCACCACCGACGGTACGGGTGCACGCCTGGCGAAGCTCATCGACTTCGGCCTACCCCATCCTTTCGCGCGGGCGGGATCGTCCGAGCGCGGGCTGGAGCTGGACATCGGCGCCGACTTGGTTTCCCTCGGCACCGTCATTTTGCAGTCGCTCACCACGGAGGCTCCGCTCACACCGCGGACGCGGGAGCCTCGTTGGCTGCGCGCGTTCTGCCCGGATGCGCCGCTGGAGCTGGAAGAGTTGCTCGACGCGCTGCTGACGAAGAACGACGCCGATCGCCCCGGCACAGCCGCCGAGATGCGCGAGACGCTGGCGCAGATCCTCGCCACCGTCTCGAAGAACGGCGATCATGAGTCGGAGCTCGGTGTGTCGTTGCCGAAGACGCTTTCGTCGGCGCCGAGCATGCTGCCGCGCAACCTGCGCACCCGCTTCCACGGCGACGCCTTCACCGATGTCGACGAGAAAGGGCCCCCGGTCGCGCCGTCGCCCGCGATGGCGGAGGAAGGAAGGAGCCGCGAGGAGGTCAGGCGCCCCGAGGAAGCAAGCCCCGAGATGACCGTGCCATCGCGGCCCGCGTACGATTCGGACCGCGGTCTGCACTCGGGCATGACCTTCGCGGGCCGCTACTTGCTCGAGGCCCGCGTGGGCGTCGGAGGCATGGGCGAGCTCTTTCGCGCCTTCGATACGCGGCTGCGGCGCACCGTCGCGCTGAAGGTCTTGCACCGCGATCGCGCGCTGCACGCGCCCACGGAGTCGTCCGCGCGCATCCTGCGTGAAGCACGGGCCGCGGCGGCGCTCAGCCACGCCAATGTGGTGGCCATCCACGACGTGGGCGAGCACGAGGGCGTGCCGTTCATCGCCATGGAATACGTCGAGGGCCAATCCCTGCGCGCCTTCGTCGGTTCCACCTACCCGCCCTTCGAGACGCGACTCGGCTGGATGATCGACGTGGCGCGCGCGCTGGCGGCGGCGCACGAAAAGGGTCTCGTCCATCGCGACATCAAACCGGACAACGTGATGATCCGCGAAGACGGCACGGTGAAGGTGCTGGACTTCGGCATTGCCCGTTACAAAGAGGGACTGCCCGATATTCAATCGCGGCCCCTCGATGGCACCGAGTTGGAATCGGGCGACTTGTCCGTCGCCGCGACGAACACGCGCGTGGTGGGCACGCCGGGCTACATGGCGCCGGAGCAAACGCGCGGCGATCGCATCGACGGCCGGGCGGACCAATTTTCCTGGGGCGTGGTCGCGTTCGAGGTCGTCAGCGGCAGCCTTCCCTGGCCCCTGAAGCGCGGCGGCTTGAGCATCGCGGCGGCCGCCCTTTCCGAGCAGGCGAAGCCACTGGGCAGCGCAGTGCCCGCGCGCGTGGCCCAAGTCATCCATCGCACCCTCTCGAAGGCCGCCGGCGATCGCTACCCCTCGATGCGCGACGTCGTCTCCGCACTGGGCGCGTCGCCGGACATTTCGGTGAACATCCCGGCCGCACGCATCAGCGTAGCCAAACTGGTCATTGCCTCGTCGGACTCTTCACGCGACATCAGCCCGCTGCTGCCGGACACGAAGACGGATACCAGCGAGGACGGTGACGAGGTGGCACCGGAATCGCGCTCGTGGCTTTCGGGCCGGCGCTCCACCATCCTCGTCGCGGTCCTGTTCACGTTGATGATCGCCACCGTCTTCGGCGGCCGGGCTGTCTGGCGCAGCAAAGACCCCGCCGCCGCCGCATCATCCCGCGCATTGGCGCACACGCCGGCGACGGAGGGGACCGCCATCGTGGCCCTTCCGGCATCGCCGAAGTGCACCGCTGCGGCGACGGCGCATTACCGCGACGGCCTTTCCGCCTTGCGCGAGGCCAACTGGGAGCTGGCTTACACCGCGTTCACCCAAGCGGTGCAGGCCGATCCTTCGTGCCCCGAGGCGCAACTGCGGCGGGTGATGACCGGCACGTGGTACGAGCCCATCGTCAAACAGCGCGAGCAATTCCGCCGGGCCGCCGAGCTGCGCGACGCCTTGAGCGAACGCGATCGCGTGCTGTTCGATTCGCTGTTGCCGTTGGTCATCTTGGATCCACCGGATCGCGAGGTGTCGGGGCGCGTGGTCGATGCGGGGCTCACACGCTTCCCGCGCGATGCCGAGCTTCTCCTGTGGGCGGCCACCGTGCGCATGAATTTGCCCCTCGACGTGCCCGCGCTCGAGCGTGCGTTGGAACTGGCAACGCGCGCGACGGACATCGATCCGAAGTACGCCGACGGGTGGCAGTTCCAAGGCCGCGTGCTCGCGCGCCTTGGGCGCCTCGATGACGAGCTCTCTGCGCTCGACGCGTGCCTGCGCACCTCGCCCGGCGCGTCCGATTGCATGCACGATCGCGTGCTCATCCAGCGATGGCGCGGTCACTGCTCGGAAATCGCCTCCGAGGCGCGCCGTTGGATCGCGCGCTCGCCGACGAGCAGCTCGGCGTATTGGCAATTGGCCTTGGCGCTCGCCGAAGAAGGGGCGCCCGACGAGACCATCGAGGAAGCCGTCCGCCAGCAACTCGCGCATCAGCCGGAAGAGCACCAAGAGGCCAGGTGGTTGCACGCCATGGCCCGCCTCGCCGTCTACCGCGGAGACTTCGCCAAGGCCGAGCGACTCGCCACGCAGCTCGCCAAGCTGACCACGACCGATCCCGCGCTGCCCTGGCATGTGCGGCCCGCGTCGCTCCTGGTGTCCACCGCCGAGGAGACCGGGCATCTGGCGAAGGCCAGCGCCATCGCGGAGCCCTTCATGCGGCTCCACGCGGTGTGGACCGTGGGCGATCCCACACCGGAGCTCATGTCCTACGAGCCGCAGATGCTGGCCGTGCTTCTGCGAAACGGCCGCCTCTCGTCCGACGAGTGGCGCACGCGCACGCACCTTTGGCAGGAGCGCGTGGGGACGCGACTGGGCAAACTCGATTCGTGGGGCTTCATCTGGGGTCCCGTCGCCGACGTGCGGGAGCTCGCCGTCGAGGGATGGAGCCAGGCGCCGAACATGACCGAGCGCATGCCCACGTTCATCGGGTTCAACACGTTCGACCTGCGCACGGCCGAGATCCAACGCGGGCGCCTGGCGCTGGCCGTGGGCGAGTACGCGCGGGCGGTGGAAATTCTGGACCCGGCCTCGAAGAGCTGCCTCAGCTTCGAGCAACCCTTCGTCAACACACACGCTCACCTTTGGCTAGGTGAAGCCAAGGAACGCACCGGCGACAAAGCCGGGGCCTGCGAGGCCTACCGCTTCGTTCTGCAGCGATGGGGCGCGGCAAAACCCGCGTCGAAGAGCGCCGAAGAAGCGCGCAAGCGGGCGCGCGCCCTCGCCTGCGCGATTCCGTAGTCCCTCTCGTCGAGCTTCGCTGAGCCGTCGCGGAGGGGCGAAGCTACTATGGGGGGGTATGCGACCTTCTTCGGTGCGCCCGTTGCGCACACGCAAGAGCAGCGACCAGGACGTGCCCGAGCGGAGTGACGCCGAGCTCGTGCTCCTCGCGCAAGCCCGCGATCCGCGGGCGGCCGCAGGGCTGTGGGATCGCTATGCACCGGCGGTGCGGGCGCTGCTGTTTCGCACACTCGGTCCGGGCTGGGACGTCGATGATCTCGTGCAGGAGGTGTTCGTCGGCTTCTTTCGCAACATCGCGAGCCTGCGCGATCCTTCGGCCGTGCGCTCCTTTCTCTTCGGCATCGGCCTGCGGGTGGCCCGCACGGCACTGCGCAAGAAGCGCGTGCGACGCTGGTTTCATCTGAGCGACAGCGGCCAGGTGCCCGACGTTGCCTCGAGCGCGCACGATCCCTCGTCGCGCGCGGCGTTGTTTCGCTTGTACGCCGTGCTCGAAGAGCTGTCCGATCGCGATCGCCTCGCCTTCGTGCTGCGCCACGCGGAGGGCTACGAGCTGACCGAAATTTCGAGCGCGCTCGGCTGCTCCCTCGCGACGACGAAGCGCTGCATCGCCCGCGCCGACGAACACGTGACCCGTCGCGCGCTCGAAGAGCCACTGTTGCAGTCGTACGTGTCCAGGCAAGACAAAGGGGAAAGCTTGCCATGAGCCATCGGCTGGGAGAACTTCTGCGAAACGCCACGCCGCCGGTCACGCGGCAGGAGCACCTCGAGGGCCGAGCGCGCCTGATTGCGTCCGTGGAGAAGATGCGCAAACCGGCGAGGGCGCGCTTCTATGCGCTGGCCGCAGCCGGCGCCGCCATCACGATGGCCTTGGTGGCCGCCGCAGCAACGCGTCACTGGTCGCCCACGCCCGCGCCTTCGACGACGGCAGCACCGATGCCGGTCCCAGCGCCGAGCGATGCGCCGCCCGCTCCCGTGCCTGCCCCCGAACTTGCGCCACTGCTCGAGCCCGAGATCATCGAGCTCGAACCGCAGGAAAAGCCGGCGACCCGCGCGGTGGTGCCGCCGACACCGGCTCCGACGTGGCGCGAACTGGTCGCGCGCGGAGAATTCCAACGCGTCCTGCGCGAGGCCAAGGCCGCCGGCTTTGGTCATGTGCTGCGAACGCGGCCCGCGACGGATCTGCGCGCACTGGGCGATGCCGTTCGCTACTCGGGCGACGAGGACCTGCAGGCGCGGGCCGTCTACGAATCCATCCGCGATCGCTTTCCCGGCACGGACGATGCGCATGTCTCGGCGTTCGTGCTGGGCCGGCTTTGCGAGGAGCATGCGAATCGCCCCGATGACGCGATTGCCTGGTACGCGACGTACCTGCGCGAAGCGGGCACGGGTCCCTTCGCCGGCGACGCACGAGGCCGAACCATGGTACTCGTGGCGCGCCGGTCCGGACGGCAGGCAGCACGCCCGCTCGCCTTGGAGTATTTAAAGCTCTATCCACATGGCCCTTACGAGAAGCCCGCGCTCGATCTCACTCGATGATCCAATCGCATAGCCGCCGCGCCTGGAGTGCGGCGGTGCTTGCGGGCTTCGCGCTCACGGCACACCCCGCGTTCGCGCGCGAACCGTCACGCGTGCTCATCGTGCATGAGCGTCGCGAACTCTCGAAAAAGGATGACGCGTTCCTCTCCGAGGCCTATTTGCGCGTCGCCTCCGAGCTGCGCAGCATCGGCTTCGACGTGCGCGAGCGCCCCGCACGAAAGGACGACAGCCCGCGCGCGGAAGTCGAAGCCGACGACGATGCCGTCGCGACCATCCTCGTCCGCCGCATGGGCGTCATGGCCGACATCTGGATCGCCGATCACGTCACGCACAAGACGGTGCTGCGCAAAATCGATCCCCACGACGACCCCGCCACCCTGGCGATGCTGGTCCTCGAATTGATGCGCGCCAGCCTGATCGAACCCTTCGCCGTCCCCTCGAAAATCGAGCCGCCTCCCCCGCCCTCCGAACCCGTGACCCGGTTCGTCGAGGAGCGTCCGCCGGCGCCGCCCAAAGATAAAAACGTCACCCTCGACGTGGGCGCATCGGTGCTTTGGGGCGACGTCGGTCTGGCCATCGCGCCCACCCTCGCACTCTCGTACCGTGTCACCGGCCCCATCAAAGTGGGTGTGCTCGCCATGGCCCCGGCCTTCGGTGCCGTCGTGCGCGGCGACCAAGGTGTTGCCCACGTGCGGCAAGAACTTGCCCTCGTGGAACTCGGCTATCACCCGTCGTTTCCAAAATGGATTCACCCGCGCGCGGCCATTGGTCTCGGTGGGTATCATCTCGCCGCCGAGGGCGATGCGCGCGAGCCTTATCGCGACGCGCGCGGTAGTGCCTGGGCTCTTCTCACATCGGCATCCGTCGGTGGCGCCATCGCGCTTTCCCGCACCGCACGCATCGCGCTCGATGCGCGCATCCTCGTTGGATTTCCGCGCCCGGTCGTTCGTTTTGCCTCGGAGGCAGTCGGCTCCGCATTGCGCCCGAGTGTCGCCATCACGACCGCATTGGAAGTGGATCTCTGAAGTGGATCTCCAAAGATCCGAATGCGTGAGCCGTTTGCGATCCGGGAGGCGACTACCCACTAAAAAGGAGTCCTCCCCATGCGTATGTCGCCCATCGCCGGAATCGTCGCGACCTTCTTTCTCACCGCCCTTTGGGGCGCCGGCTGTGGCAGTTCCGATGCCGATGCCATCGACGGCCCCGGCGGTGGCCCAGGTGGCGGCTTTGGCACCGATGCCGGAAACGGTGGCGGCTTCGGCGATGGTGGCTTTGGCGACGGCTCCCGCGGCGATGGCGGTGGAGGTGGTGGCGGCGGAGATTTCTGCAAAGGCACCGGCGCCGCGATCCCCGTTCCCGGCGGCGACATTTGCACCGGCGATCTCGGGCGCAAGCTCTTCAAGTTCGCGGCCTGTTCGTGCACGACCACCACGTTCAGCGGCACACTGACCACGGATTCCTTCAACTCGAACGTCGACGGCGGCGCCGCGCGCAACGGCGGCTCCATCGGTGCCAATGGGAAATTGACCAGCACCGGCGCGTACAAGATTGGCGGCTCCGCGTATTCCGGCGGCGAGGGTGTGGCCTCGGATGCCAACACCGTGGACTTCACCTCCTCGAGCGGCAGCACCATCTCGACGGATCTCTGGTCGCGCGGAAACATCAACATCATCGACTCGGGCACGACCACCATCGGTCGCGACGTGCGCGCCACCGGCAAGGTGGGCAGCATCGGCGTCAAAGTCACGGGCAAGGTCTACGTCCCGCAGAAGAGCAACGTGAGCGGCGGCGTCTCGAGCGGTGGCGTCGTCGAAGGCCCCGTTGCCGTCCCGCTCCCGTGCGACTGCGCGAACAAGCTCGATGTCGGCAGCATCGTCTCGAAGATGAAGACGAGCAACGACAACGCCGCCATCAAATTGTCGCCGGACGCCTTGGCCAACGGCGCCGCCCCCGTCACGGTCGATCTCCCGTGCGGCCGTTACTACCTCTCGGCGATCGGCGGTCCGGGGATCACCTTGAACATCAAGGGCCGCGTCGCCCTGTTCGTCGAGGGCAACCTGAACGTCGCCGGCGCCTTCAATGTCAATCTCGACCCCGGCACCGAGATCGACATCTTCGTGAAGGGCAACTTCTCCATGGCCGGCGGAACGCAGTTCGGCTCACCCAAGTTCCCGTCGAAGGTGCGCATCTACATCGGGGGCACCTCCTTCACCCTCACCGGGCGCTCCGACGTCGGTGGCAACTTCTACGCGCCGAATGCCACCATTTCGGCGCCGCAAGCCGGCTTCGAAATGTCCGGTTCGATCTACGGCAACAAGCTCGAATTCCCCGGCTTCTTCACCGTTCACTACGACGAGGCCGTGCTCGACCTCCAAGGGTGCCGGCCGCCGGGGCAAACCTGCAACTCGTGCAACGACTGCCAGGACGCCTGCAAGGGCGGACAGTGCGGGGGGTGCACGTCCGACGCGGACTGCTGCGCCCCCCTCCGTTGCGATACGAACAGCGGTCGCTGCATCAGCGACGTGCATTGAAGATCTGGACGACCTGCTGAAACGTCGGCCGGTTCGTCCAGTGAATCGGGGCCACGGTGAGGAAGCTTATCGCCGTGTGCTCCACCGAATCGTAATCCTCGACCACCGCGCCCGACTTCCCCTTCGCATTCGCGAGGGTGCTCCCGTCCCAGCTGGCGCGGTTCGAGAACCCGCCCAGATCGCCCACCGCCGCCGCCAGCGCATCGAGCGCCGCCTGGCGGCAGCCGGTGGCCGTCCCATCGCCGGCGCACTTCAATTGCCGGTAGTCGTGATGCCCCGGTGTATTTCGGGCCATCTGCAGCACGCGCTTCATGTGCTGGAACCAGCCTTGCTGGTACGCCGATCCTTGCGCACGCGGCGCATCGTAGCGCTCCTGGAGCACCGGCACGTGGGCCTTGTCCAGCGCATCGAGCTGCGGGAGCAGTTTCTCCATCAGGTGCGGGTACCACGCATCCATCAGGACCACCTGGGCGCGATAATCATAGACGCCATCGTGATCGCGATCGCGCCGCGGCGAGCCATCGTCCGCCCACGCCTGCAGCAGATCGACCAAGATCCGTTGGTCGTCGCTCAAAGGACCCGAGCGAAGCAGCGGCAAGAGGAGCGGTAAAAGCTCCTGGCCTCGCAGATCGGTGTAGGCCGCATCACCCATGACTTCGATCATGCTCGCAATATCGTGCTTCTTTCCCGAGGCTTGGAACGCGTCGAGCCGCCGTTGAAGCATGTCCGCCCGGTGCGTCGGGCCGTAGCTGCCGTTGCCGTCGGCCGCCCACCAGCCGGCGGCGGGGCTGTTGTTCCAGCTCGAAATCGTTCCGCGCGCCGGGTTGATGGCCGTGGGGTGCGCAGAAAGCGGCAAGAAGTCCTTCCACTCGAAGGCGCCCTCCAGCGGATCGCCCTGGGCAATCGGCGTGGACGTGTTGGTGACGAACACCTTGTTCCCGCCGAATCGAGAGAAATACCCCTCCGGCAGCGCGCGCATGCTGCCCCATTCGAAGCGGCCATCGCCCCACACGGGCAGCTCGGGGTGTTGCCCGATGTCGCGCTGCGGGTAAAGGCCACTATGGATATAGCCAATATCGTTCTTGTCGACATAGAGCCAATTGAACGTACCGGTGATGCCGTTGAACAGGCGCTGGAAGCTCGCGGCGTCCTTCACCACGCGCGTCGAGGTGAGCGCAAACGGCGCCGCCGTATCCAGCTCTCCGAAGAACGTCGAGCGCTGGATGGACACCGCCAC
Organism: Sorangiineae bacterium MSr12523; assembly: GCA_037157775.1. Lineage (NCBI taxonomy): Bacteria > Pseudomonadati > Myxococcota > Myxococcia > Myxococcales > Pendulisporaceae > Pendulispora > Pendulispora brunnea. Next base: position 4,882,979 of record CP089982.1, on the reverse strand, counting down.
CGGCTCGCCGCCGACCATCGCCGTCGCGAAGACCGGCCCGTAGTGCGTGCGCAACACGTAGCGCGACGCCACCTGCGGCAGCTGCGGAACGGGGCCATTCAGCCCATTGAGCGAGAGGCTCGCCGGGGTGGGCAGCACGTTCCAGCGGTCCGTCCGCTTGTAGAAGGCACGGCAGACCGGCCCGCGCCCATCGCCTTCGTCGAAGAGGTAACCGTCGGCGTCGGGAAAGCCGTCATGGTTCCGATCCTCGCGGGATGGCGCCGAGCCGGACAGATTGCACAACTTGGAAACGCGAATATCGACTTGGTCGGACCCGCCCGAGGTGGCACTCCACGCGAAGTCGATGCCGCGCCCAATGTTGATGTACGGCAAATCGCCAAAAACGACGCCGCGTCCCTCGAAGTCCTGCGGTGTCCCGCCATGCGAGCGGATGGCCACCTCCCAGAGGAGTTGCGGCAGGAAATACGATGACTGCGGCCCCATCACCGCGATGGGATGCCCCGCCTTGGTCTGGTTGGCCGTCACGCCGATGAAGTTCGACATGGTGTTGGGCAGCGGAAATCCCGCGCGCCGCAACGCATCTTTGCTGCCCTGAAACGGATCCAGCGGCGCATTCAAATGCCGAAGATCGCGGCCGCGCGGCAGCGTATCCGTTGCCCCCGCCGGGGCCGCGGGCTTCTTTTGCGCATTCACGCCGAGCACGATCCCAAGGTTGGTCTGGAAAATCTGCCGCGTTTGAAAGCTCCCGGGGTCCCAAATGGCCGCCCCAGGAGGCAACGCCGCCGGGCAGGCCTCGCTGACCTGGGGCGGCGACTGCGTGGCAAACGTCTCGAGCACGGTGCGCGGCGTATCGGGATCGACGGCATGCCGCAGGTCGCGCCAGAGATCGCACGCGCCCTGGGCCACGCTTCCGGCGCCCGGCTTCAACGCGCCATCCAGTTGCTGGAGCAACAACTCGTTCAGGTGCTCCCCGCCCCCGCCCGTGGCAAACAGCGATTGAATCAGAATGGCCGAGGCCACGATGTCGTTGCGCGTCCACTTCGCCGGGGGGAAGCCCAGCGGCCGCAAAAACGTGTACTCCGGCGGGATCTTCAGCAAATTGGGCCCGGCCAGCGAGGTGATGTACGCATTGATGCCGGACACCATCCCATCCAGATCCTGCACCACCAGCTCGCCCAGCGAACCAGCTTTCTGCCGCGTATTTTCCACCATCGCGGTCAGCTCGTCCTCGCTGTAACCGGCAATCGAGGCAAAGTTGGAATCGAATTCGTAAAAGTACTGCGCCGGCCCGAGGTACTGCGAAAGCCGTCCGCGGCCGATGTGGCGAAGCACGTCGTGAAGCCACAGCCGGTCCTCGGCCGAGGCATAACCGAACGCGTACATCGCCGAGGCGCGATCCGGTGCATCGATGAAGGGAACGCCCCAGCCATCCCGCTTGATGCTCACCCACTTGCCCCCGGGGGTCCAAAGCCACTTGGTGGACTTGACCACGTCCGGCTCGAGGCCCTCGTTTTTGAAGTAGTTGCACGCAAGATCGGACGAGGCAACATGCTCCGACGCATCGCGCGGCGGGGTACAGGGCGTCGCGGTCAGGCCGCGTTTCGCGTAGGCCAAATCACCATACAGCGCCAACGAATCGGTGAAGTTGGGCGGGTAAAGGCTGGTACCGCGCAAGCCGCCCGCGGAATTGCCATTCGCGCCGGGTGGCATGGCATTGAGGTAAATATCGCTTTGGCTCTCGGCCTCGAACGATTCCTCCTCGACCGAAACGCGATATCCCTCATCGCTGCTTTGGCTGCACGCGGCCAAAGAAAAGGCAGCCGTGGCAAACTTGGCAATACCGATTGCCCACGTTCGATTCGACATGGCACCCCCGTTCCAGCCCCCTGGCTTCGTATGGCTGGACGCGCAGGATACTGTCGAAAGCGCGCCATCTGACGAGCGAATATTTCGGTAGTGCTTCATCTTTAATGAAGCACACGTAGGTCGATGTAGCCTTTCACTTTTCGTATCGCCGTCGTGATCAACTTGGATGGGAGGTCCCATTAAGCGGCAAATAGGAGGACGTGATGACTTTACGCACTTGCTTCGGTTCCCTCGCCTGGGCCGCGTGTTTGCTCTTGAGTTCTGGCTGCAGCAACGATGACATCGACCTGGGAGGCCCCGGCGGTCAGAAGCCGGCCACCTACCCTCGTTTGATCGTGGCGGCGACGGACGGCGTTCATATTTGGGACAACGCGGCGTCCATCACCTCCAACGTTCCATCCAGCGTCCACTTTGCAAAGTACAGCAACGCCGTGGGGCTCGGCCTCGATGGCGACACCTTGGCCGTGGCCACGGGATTCGGCAGCGACACGCTTTTATCGGGCCTTCATCTCTTCGATCATGCTTCCCAATTGAAAGACGACGCGCAGCCGTCGAGGAGCGTGCCCGGCGCAGGATTCACCGGCGACTACCATGGAGGCTTCTTCGAGAACGGCCGTGTGGTGAACATCCAGGCCGATGGCCGGCACAATTTCTGGGTGCGGAGCGAAATCGACAGTGGGAGCGTTCACTTCGTGCCCGCCAGCGCCACCGCCCCGACCGCGCACTTCGGGAATTTGCTTCAATATGCCGCTTACGACGAGGCGCACGACAAGTTGCTCGGGAGCAACTTGGAAATGGTGCAGTCGCCGTTGTGGAAACAGGCCGCTTCCAAAACGGGCACGATTCGCAATGTCGACGATCAGTTCACGCAATACAGGCCACGGCAATTGGTCGTTTCGGGGGGACGCCTTTATTCGAATCTATGGGCGCCGAACACATCGGGGGCAGACATCGCCATTTGGAACGATCTTTCCACGATCAGCGCGTCGCGCGAGCCGGACGTCATCTTGCATTCGATGTGCGGCGGCCAAGGTGACATCAAGGCCCTGGCCGTTGCCAACGACACGTTGATCACGACGAGCGTGATGATGGAAAATGGGCAGTGGACATCCCATCTTTGCCTCTACAAGGGCGCGAGCACCCTCTCGGCCGAGCGCCAGCCCGATGCCACCGTCCACGAGGCCTCCCTTCATCCCACGCAAAACGGCGCGGACAAATCATGGCTCACCAAGGACGGGCACCTGTTCGTCTTGGATCGGGATGGCATCGCCATTTTCAAGGATGCGACCACCAACCCGACGTTCGTGACCCGGCTCGCCACCTCCAATGTGACGGCGTTCGACTTCCTCGTTCTCGAATAGCCGACTCGAGTATGCTGCGCGCATGCGCATCGCTCCGCTCTCGCTGCTCTTGCTAGGACTCGGTCTCGCTTCGCTTGGCACGACGGCGTGCCGCTCGTCGAACGAGGCACGGCCCGATCCGGCTCCGCCTTCGTCGGCGGCCCCGCAACGCGCGCCCTTGCCGCCCTCCGAGCAGGGTGCGCCGACGCAAGCGCCATCGGCGTCCGCTGCACCGTCGGCCGCCGCGCCCACCGCCTCGGCTTCGGCGGCTTCTCCGTCGGCCTCGGGTGCGCGCACGGGGGCGCCTGCGGGCTCCGGAGCCTCGGCGCTCGCCCCGGGCCATGGGCGCGACGGCGGAGCCGCCGGACGCGCAGAATGCACCAGCGACTCCGATTGCCGCGCGTGGTCCGACACGTGCGGCGACTGCACCTGCCGCCCGCTCGCGAAGGGCGTGACGGCACCGAAGTGCACGCGCAATCAGGTGCAGTGCTTCGTCGACCCCTGCCGAAACAAGCGCGGCGTGTGCAAGGCAGGGGCGTGCGCCCTCAACGACGACGGCGCGATGTAACCCGGCGCAGGAACATCAGCAAACCGCCGCCCAGCAAGAGCGCGAGTCCCTGCGTTCCCGGCGCCCTCACGGGCGACGTGGCGCATCCGCCGTCATCGTCGCCTCCCCCGCCCGGATCGGTGGGGTTGGTCGGCGAGCCCGCGTCGGATTCGGGGAAGGTCGGCCCACCACCGCCACCGCCGCCACCACCGCCCGGGTTCCCACCGCCCCCGCCATCGGCCGCTCCGCCTTTACCGGCGTCGGTGCCGGCGTCGGGCGGCGTCGTGACAACGCAGGCGCGCCGATCGTCGACCACGGTCGGGAATGGCAAATTGGTAATTCCGCTGAAGGTGAGGTTGTCGATATCCCAACCGGGCGCGCCCACCGAAACGTCGCATCCGACGCGGAAGCGCACCCGGATGGTCTTGCCCGCGAGCACCTTTCCGAACTTCAGTACCACGGGAACGTACTCGGGATATTTCGCCGATTGCCCTGCCCACGCCTTGCGCCCACTGAGCACGTTCTTGCCCTCCGCGGACTCGTAGACCGTCAAGGGGTACTTCGGATCGATGTACTCCGAAACGTCCTTCCAGGTGGTGCCACCGTCTTCGGACAGCTCGAAAACGGCTCCGTCGAAGAACACCTCCGGACCACCCGGCACCGCGGCCCCGCTCTCGAAATAGAAGCGGTGGTCGAAGGTCACGGAGAAGTCGCCGCTGCCCACCACCAGATCCGGTGACACGAGGCTCTCGTCCGACGCCACGCCGACGTCGGAGCCGTGCCACACGTGGTTCTGCGTGCCCCCCGTGCGGAACCACGACTCGATCGGCTTCGGCCCGTGCAGGAATGTCCACGCGGTGGTCGCGCTCTCCGCGTTGTCGCTCACCGACGACTTCGGCACGTCGTCGAAGTTGTAGAGCACGTTCGCGGTGGCCTCCAACGTCTTCGACGCCGCCGCATCGTTCGTCAGCGTGATCTGAATCGGAACCGACGTGCGCGCGAGCCGCGTTCGGTCCGCGGTCACGTTGATGGTCGCCTCCATCACCTCGAACGGCCCCATCGACGCGATGGTCGCCGTCGCGGGCTCGCCCGGTGAGCCGAAGAAAATGCTCGGCTCCGTGGAGCTCACGGAAATCGTCGTCCCCGTGAGCGCAGCCCACCCGGAGTTGCGCACCCGGACCACGAGCTTGCCCGTCTCGCCCGAGTCGAGAACGCCATCGCGATCGCAGGAGCTGCCCGAGTCATCCATCGTGGCGTCCACGAAGGCGAAGTCGCCGCCGGTCGAGAAGCTCTCCACCGCCTCGTCCAAGGTGTACGAATCCGTGGGCGGCGCCACCGCACCCACGCCGAGCCCGCGCTTGGCGAAGCCCTGCGCGAGGGCGTCGAAGTCCTCGCGCCGGCCGGTCGCCCAAACGGCGCCGAGGATCGCATCGCGCTGCTCGGCGAACGTCGGCTCGACCGGCGTCGCCTTCATGCCGGCCACGAGGTAATCGGCCATGCGCCGCTTGCTCTCTTCGAATGTCCGCGGCGGAGTCGCCGCTTGCCCCGCCTTTTGCAAATTGGCATAGGCGTCGAACAGCGTTTGCGCCCAAATCTCGCCGACGTTGTGCACCTCGCTCATGTCCGGTGAGGCCGGCTGCAGCGGTGCCGTCGTGGGAAGCTCCGATCGCCAGCGAATGTGCTGGAACGTAAACGGATTCTTCGCCATGTCCGTCGAATACGGCGCACGGCGGATACCGAAGTAGCTGGCATTGGGGAAAAGCCCCGCCGCCGCATACTGCGCGAGCGGAAACACGCGCCCGTCGAACGAGTCACCCGGGCGAATCGACATCATCAGCGCATTGAAGTCGGCCCAACCCTCGCTCATGCCGCCGCAGGAAAGCGAACCGCACACGACCAGGCGATGGTGCAGGTAGTGGCCCCACTCGTGGGCGATGATCGTGTTGTCGATCGTCCCATCGTGCAGCACCTCGGGCCCGCGGAAGATACTGCCCTGCACCGCCCCTTGCGCGAGCGCATCCTTGAGCTTCTGCCCATCTTCTTTGCTGAGCGAGACGAGCGGAATTTTGATGGTCGGGTCATCCAGCCCCGGGTTGGGGGGAACGTGCCCCTCGACGTTGTTGAGCAAGATGATGCCGATCGCACCGCCCGCCTGCGCATTCTTTCCTTTGGAAATGAAGTCGCAGGTTCCGCGGTCGATGATCGCAATCTTTCCCGCCACGTTCGTCGGCTTCTGGCAGCCGTCGCTCGGCGTATTGACGCCGTCGTCCGAGAGCACAATCGTTCCCGATTTATCGAATTCCTGCGGACCGTAGACGGCCGCACCGTACCCGTCGTCGAAGGTCAGCGCGGGCGTGGTCTCCACCTTGCGATTGGGCACCCCCGACCAGACGAACATTTGCATACGCGGCGACGTTCCCTCGGCAAACGTGGCCATGTTGGCATTGTTCATGTAGCCGTTGTCCGCGCCGTCCTGCGCCTGCGCGAGGAAGGGATCGCCTTCCACACCGCCGCGGCCGTAGTTGGAGAGCTGCGCATTTCCGGCGGCCTCGTTGAAGCCGGAGTCGTACCAGTAGTCGTGCAGCCAATTGGTGACGTAGAACATCTGCGTCACCGCGGCCTTGATCTGCTCGGGGTTCGAGTTCGGCTCTTGCTCGATGTCGTAGGTTCGATCGAAGGTCATCGGCCCGGTGATCTCACCGCGAAGGTCGACGCCGTCGTCATAGCCGTCGCCGATGGTCCTGCCATCCGCGTCCTGCTCGTGGGTATCGTTGCGGTCCGAATAGGCCCGCACGTTGTTCCCGAAGGTCACCGTGTCGATGGCGGCGAGCCACGGGTCGGCTCGTCCGTCGGGGTTCTTGTTGAACCCTTCCATGGAAACGAGATTCGGCGGCCGATAACCCGGGACGGACTTGTCCGGCGCCCCCGTTGGATGCGGGGAGTAGTCGACCATCGGCCCATCCATCGGAATGTGATTTCCATCGGCTTCTGCCCAAACCCTGTACTGAAACGCCTCGTTTTGCGTGAGCGATTGCCGATGGAGCACCCTCCCATCGGCCGCGCCCACGACGTACCCATAAGCTTTGTTCTCCTTGTCGCCCTGCTCGCGTGCGAGAAACTCGATGTAATACGCAGGTAAAAGCGCCGGCCCCTCGGGGAACCACACGCGCTTGGCCGTGGCCTCGGAGACGCGGGCATCGCCAGAGGGCGTGATGACGCTGTAGCCGCGCATCGAGCCGCTGCGAGCTCCATTGTCGCGCACCGCCTTCGGCTCCCGCCGGTACTTGTCGGCGTAGGCCTTGGACATGGCCTTCTCGGGGCTCAGGTCGAACGTCTTCACCCGAAGCGCGCGCGTGGACAGTGCGTCCGGCACCATCGTCGCGTGCAACGTCGAGCCGATGGACACGAGGTTCTTCTTCGCGTCGAGCACCACACTTGCACGTGAGCGAAACACGGGGATGCCGTCGACGTTCTGCTCGAACTGCACCACACTGGCCCCGTCCGCCATCGTATGTACCGTGCTCACGGGGACCTGGCGCAACTCCGCCTCACTCACCCCGAGCAATGCCGAATGACGCAACAGATGAACCCGCGCCGCCGTACCCCAATCCGCCTGAATCGCAGGCCGCAACCGATCGACCTGCGACCCCGCCCGAATGAACCGCGCCTTCCGCGTCGCCGCATCCCACGACACCACTTGCCCAAGTGGAACGTTGCCCAGCGCCGCCTTTATAGCGCCTTCATCATTGGGGGCCGCCGGCTTCGATGAGGCCGGCGCCGTCCGCTTCTCATGCGCACACCGCGTTAGCCCCAACAATAAAGTCCCAGTCGCCGCCAGCACGCCGACACGCCTCAAATAGGTCCGCATCTTCGTCCCCCCCAAGGTGTCCGATGATGTAACCAACGGGCGCAGCGCGCGGTGATGTTGTTCTTCAACAGCGCGAGCTTGGTCCCGCCCATGGGCGGAGCCACATCCGGCTTAGCTCCGCGATAGACGCTGGGCTTCAGGCCCGAGAACGATTTGGTCTTCTTTGGATTCCATCGGCGGGTACTTCTCCGGGTCGGTCCTGCTCCGCCTCGACATCGTCACCAACGATTTCGATGCCGATGAGAACACCGTCTTTGTCGAAGTCGAAAACGACGTACGGCCCTTGGTAAGCCCCCATGAGATCCGGCAACGTCACGGTCCGAGCGCTCGCGCCGACGGCGGTATCGGGATAGGTCGGCAGTCGCAGATATGCCGTCGTGGGTCCGGTTACTTTGAAATCGAACCTACCAATGGCCATGAGCATCAACCTCCGCGGTTGGCGTAGCCGTTTCACGGATTCGACGCAACAAACCCGACAAAATGCGGCGCGGCCGCCCGATGGGGCAGCCGCGCATTCGTGTGTGTGCGTGATGATTCTCAGCGATTGCGGCGGCGGCGCAGCAGCAGCATGAGGCCCGCGAAAAGGCCCACGCCCGAGAGGTTGCGCGTGGTGCTGCCGACGCCGGTGACGGAGCAGGACTCGTCCGGGTTCGTGAAGCGCGTGGGGACACCCTGCAGGCCACCATCGCCGCCCCCGCCCGCGGCTTTGCATTCACCGGAGTTGGCCCCCATCGAAGAGAACGGCTTGTTCGTGAGACCGGTAAAGGCAATGTCGTCGAGGTCCCAGCCGCCGGCACCGGCGCCCGGATCCGTGCCGATGCGGAATCGCACTTTGACGGTCTTGCCGGCGAGCTTCTTTCCGAAGTTCAGCGACACCGCGTCGTAGTTGGGATAGGTGTCGCGGGCCACCCACGCCGGGCGAAGTGACAGCGGGTTGACGTCCGAGGCGGCGATGGGCGCGAGGTACTTCGGATCCACGCCGTAGGTCGTAACGTCCTTCCACGTGGTGCCGTTGTCCTCGGAGACCTCCAACACCGCGCCGTCGAAGAAGACGGGCGCGTTGTCATCATCGAAGCCGTATTCGAAGACGTAGCGGTGCTTGAACGAAATCGTGAAATCGTCGTTGCCCACCGTGAGGTCCGGCGAGACCAGGCTCTCGTCGCCAGAGGTGCCCGTGTCGTTGCCGTGCCACACGTGGTTCGGACCATCGGCTCGGCGCGACCACGCCTTCAAATCGGTCGTGCCGTGCGTCATCGTCCATGCCGGCGCGCCGTTGCTCTCCACGTCGTCGGCCATCGCCGTCTTCGGTGCGTCGTCGAAGTTGACGGTCGTCTGAATCGTCTGCGCCATGCTCGGATGAACGGCCGCCGCGCTGCTCAAGGTCAATTGAATCGGCTGAAGGCCCCGGAACGTCGCCTCTTTGGCGATGGTCACCGGAATCTTGATGGTCGCGACGCCATACGGATTCAGCGACGCCACGGTTCCCTGACCCCCGTCGCCGAAGGTGATGCTCGAGTTGCTCGAGGTCACCTTCACGGTCGTGTCTTTGAGCTCCACCCAGCCGATGTTGCGCAGCTTGATGGTCACCTGCCCGGTCTCGCCGGCATCGAGAACGCCGTCGTGGTCGCACGAAGTCGCATCCACCTCTTCGACCTGCGCCTCCGTCACCACGATTTCGCCCTTGTCGGACGCGAAGCTCTCCACCACGCCCTCGAGCCCATCCTCGTTCGTGTCCGCCGCGATGCCGGGCGAGATCGCTCCAACGCCCATGCCCCGCTTCGCGAAGCCCTGCGCGAGCGCGTTGAAGTCATCCCGCCGATCCTGCATGGCCCAAACCGCACCCAGAAGGGCATCCCGTTGTTCCAGGAAGGTCGGCTCCACGGGCGTCGCCTTCATACCGGCCACGATGTAATCGGCCATCCGGCGCTTGATGTCCTTGAAGCTGCGCCCGGCCGTCTTGCCAACGTTCTGCATGTTGACGTACCCCTCGAAAAGGGTATTCGCCCAAATCTCACCAACGTTGTGCACTTCGCTCATATCCGCCGAGCCAGGGGCGAGCGGAACCCCCGTCGGCAACTTGGCGCTCTGCTGAACGTGTTGGAACGTAAATGGATTCTTCAACTTGTCCGTCGAATACGGCGCACGGCGAATTCCAAAGTACGGTGAACGCTGAAGCAAACCGGCCCCCGCATATTGGGAGAGCGGAAACGCTTTGTCATCCAGCGGAAGATCGGACTCGCGCACCACCATGAAGAGCGCATTGAAATCCGCCCAACCTTCGCTCATACCGCCACAGGATTTGGACCCGCAATCGACGAGGCGATGGTGCAAGTAATGGCCCCACTCGTGCGCCACGACGGTGTTGTCGATGGTTCCATCGTGCTTCGGAACCTCGGTTCCCTTGTGCAATGTCACCGTCGTGGGATTCGCTGCCCTGAATTTGGCCCCGTCTTCGAGGCTCAATCCGAGCAATGGAATCGTGATGCTCGGATCCGGAACACCGGGGTTCGGCGCGGCATTTCCGGCCGCATTGTTGATGAGGATGACCGCCGTTGCGCCGGCATCCTGCGCATTCTTTGCCTTTACCGTGAAGTTGCACGTACCGCGATTGATGACCGCAATTCGACCGGTCATCACCGGAAGCGCCGTGCAACCATCGGCGGGATTGGCAAAGGTCACGGGGCCCGTCACGTCGAACGTCTGCGGACCGAAGACCGCGCTGCCGATCCAGTCCGTAAAGGTCACCGGCGGCGTGGTCGTGATGCTGCGATTGTTCGGCAACGGCGACCACAAAAACATCTGCATGCGCGGCGACGTACCGTCCGCGGGCGTCGACATGTTCGCATTGTTGCCCTGGCCATGATCGGCGCCGTCCTGCGCCTCCGCATGGAGCACATCGCCTTCCATGCCGCCGCGGCCGTAGTTGCTCGCCTGCGCAACCTTGGAGACCTCGTCGAAACCGGAGTCGTACCAGTAGTCGTGCATCCAGTTGACGTCGTAGAAGATCTGCGTCACCGCCGCTTTGATCTGATCCGGGGTGATGCCGGGCTCCTGCGCCGTGTTGTACGTGCGGTCGAAGGTCTTGTCGGCGGTGGTGTTGGCGCGAAGATCGCCCGGCCCAAAGCCGTCGCCTACGATGTTGCCCGCGTCATCGGCTTTGTGCGTGTCCGTTCGGTCGCTGTACGCGTCGACGTTGTTGCCATTCGTCTCCACCTTGTCCGCGGTCAGCCACGGGTCACGGTTCTTGTTGAACCCATCGATCTCGATCAGGTTCGGCGCCGTATCGAACTCCAGCGGCGTCGCGCGCGGGGCACCGGCCGGGTGCGGCGTGAAGTCTTTGTACGGGCCATCCTTGGGGATGTTGTCCTGATCCGTCTCGGCCCAAACACGGTATTTGAATTTCTCGTATTGCGTCAGGGACGTCTTGTAGAGCACGTGCCCGTCTTTTGCGCTAACCGCGTAGCCGAAGGCCTCGTTCTCGTTCGACTGGGGAGCGCGGGCGAAGAACTCCATGTAGTATGCAGGTGTTAGCCCGTACTTGTCGGGGAACAGAATGCGCTTGCTCGTCGCCTGGAGCACGTTCGGTGCGTCTTTGACCGTGGCCACTTTCAAGCCACGCAATTCCCCACCGTGAACGGGCCCGGTATCTTTCACGGCACCGTCGGCGAGCTGCTGCCCGAAGTGCTCGTTGTACAGGCGGGCCATGGCCACTTCCGGCGAGACGCGGAAGTTCCACTTCGTCGCGTTGGTCGCCGAGCCGGCGATGCTCAAATTCGAACCGAGGGTGACGAGGTTCTTCGTCGCATCGACGACGACCGTCGCGCGCGCGCGGAAGACCTCGAGGCCGTCGATGCGCTGCTCGAATTGCACGATGCTGGCGCCGCCCCCGATGGGATGCGACGCCGTCACCGCGGCCCCGCGCACGGCATTCTCGTTCAAGCCGAGAGGCTCGGCATGACGCAGCAGGTGAACGCGCGCCGCCGTCTCGGCATTGACGCTTAGCGTTGGGCGATCGTCACTGAGGCCACCCTGAATGACGCGGGCGTTGCCATTCGCATTGCGCGAAATGACCTGACCCAGGGGAGTGGCCGCCAGCGCTGCACGTGCGCTTTCCTCGTCGGCATCGCCGGAGGGAGCCGCCGACGAATCGGTCGGCGACTCCTTCGCGCACATGGGTAGGGCCATAAGCAAGGCGCCGGCCGCGGTAAGAGCGCCAAATCGGGTCAGGTAATGTCGCATCGTATTCCCCTCGAAAATGAGACGTGTGACGAAATGCCAATTGGTATCACATCTTCGCTTCGCGGTTAAGTGACGGCGGCCCTGCGTAATTATGAGAACGGTGTAAGGCTTCTGCTGCACTTCGTGTTTCGAAAAGAGAAAGCGCGGCAGCTCCTTTGGCAGGAGCGCCGCGCCTTTTCACGTTTCGGGGATATTTCTGCTATTCTTAGCTAGTTTCCCGCTGGTTTCACGGGCGATTGCGACGCCGGCGCAGCAGCATCATGAGCCCTGCGAACAGGCCGACCCCCGACAGATTTCGACTCGTATCCCCCACCGCACCGACGGAGCACGAGCTATCCGAGTTGGTATAGCGCGCGGGAACGCCCTGCGGACCGGCATCGGCACCCGGCGCGCCGCTGTCGGGCGCGCCCGCGTCGGGCGGCGCCACGGTGCATACCGCTTGGTCGTCTGCCTGCGTCGAGAAAGGCTTGTTCGTGAGCCCCGTGAACGCGATATCGTCGATGTCCCAGCCGCCTGCGCCGGCCCCCGCGTCGGTGCCAATGCGGAATCGCACCTTGATGGTCTTTCCGCTCAGCGCCTTCGCCAGGTTCAGAGAGACGGGCTGGTACGCCGGATAGCCTTCGGACATGGCGCCCCACGCCTTTTGTAGCGAAAGGACGTTGCTCGTCGATTTGAGGATCGTCGCCGGGTACTTCGGATCGACGTACGTGCTCACGTCCTTCCACGTGGTACCGCCGTCTTCGGACACCTCGAGCACACCGCCATCCCAGTACTTGACCGCTCCACCTGCCGGAGCCGGCGTGTACTCGAAGGCGTGGCGATGCTTGAACGAAATCGTGAAGTCGTCCGTGCCCACGACCAAATCGGGCGACACGAGGCTCTCGTCGCCCGACGAGCCGGTGTCGTTGCCGTGCCATACGTGGTTGGCCCCGTCGGAGCGACGCGACCACGCCTTCAAGTCCGTCGTCCCATGCGTCATCGTCCACACCGACGGCGCCGCACTTTCGACGTTGTCGGTGGCCGAGGACTTCGGCGCATCGTCGAAGTTGACCACCGCGTTCAGCGTGCCAAGCACGCTCGCCTTGATGGCCGCCGCATTCGTCAAGGTCAGCTGCAGGGCAACTTGCCCTTTGACCGTTGCATCCTTGGCAATCGAGACCGGAATGGTAACGGTCGCATCCTCGTACGGATCCAGCGACGCCACCGTCCCCTCCCCGCCGTTGCCGAACGTGATGCTCGCATTGTCCGAGGACACCTTCACCTTGGTGTCCTTGAGGTTGACCCAGCCAATGTTGCGCACCTTGATGGTGACCGTGCCCGTTTCGCCGGCATCGAGAACGCCGTCGTGATCGCACGAGCCGCTGTCCGTCTCTTGAACCGTGGCATCGGAGACGACCAGATCGCCCTTCTCGGCCTCGAAGCTCTCGGTGACCCCTTCGAGCGTATCCGTGTTCGGATCCGCCGGGGTGACCGGGGAGACTGCGCCCACGCCCATACCGCGCTTGGCGAATCCCTTGGCCAAGGCCGCAAAATCGTCCTTGTTCCCCATGGCCCAGGTCGCCGCGAGGATCCCGTCGCGCTGCTCGGTAAAGCTCGGCTCGACCACCGTGGCCTTCATACCTGCCACGAGGTAATTGGCCATTCGGCGCTTCTTCTCCTGGAAGGTGCCCGCGCCTTTTTGCAAATTGGCATATCCCTCGAAGAGGGTCTGGGCCCAAATCTCGCCGACGTTGTGAACCTCGCTCATATCCCCACCGGCGAGGATCGGGGCCGTATCGGGCGGGGTCGAGCTTCCCTGGATATGCTTGAACGTAAACGGATTCTTGCCCAAGTCCGTGGAATAAGGAGCTCGCCGAATACCGAAATACGCCGAGTACGTATCCGTGGCCGTCGCATACTGCGCCATCGGGTACGCCGAGCCCTCGATGGTGTCGCCCTCGCGAACAACCATGAGCAGCGCGTTGAAGTCGGCCCACCCCTCGCTCATGCCGCCACACGCTTTGTTTCCACACGTGATCAGGCGGTGGTGCAAATAATGACCCCACTCGTGCGCCACGACGGTGTTGTCGATGGTGCCGTCGTGAAGCACCTCCCCCCCGCGGTAAAGCGTCGCGTTCACCGCGCCAGCCTTCAGCGCATCTTTGACCTTGGTCCCATCCTCCAGGCTCGCCGAAAGCACGGGAATCGTGATCGTGGCGTCCGTTCCGGCCGGATTGATGATTTGGTGGCCGGGCGCATTGTTGACCACGAGCACACCTGCAGCCCCCGCCGTCTGCGCATTCTTCACTTTGATGACGAAGGAGCAGAAGCCGCGGTCCACGACCACGATCTTTCCGGCGAGCCCGGTCAACGGCTCGCAGCCGTCGCTCGTCGAGCCACCGGGATCGCCGACCACACCGTCGTTGGCCAACACCGCAGCGCCCGTGACATTGAACGACTGCATGCCGAATTGCGCAGCACCGAAGGCATCGTCGAACACGATCGCCGGGGTCGTGGTCACCTTTCGATCGGCCACGCCGTTCCACACGTACATCTGCATCTTCGGCGACTTTCCGTCGGCCGGTGTGGACATGTTCGCGTTGTTCGCCTGTCCGAAATCGGCGCCGTCCTGCGCTTCGGCGAGCAGCGGATCGTTGCCCACGCCTCCGCGGCCCAAGTTGTCGCGCTGCGCGTTGCCGGACGCCTCGTTGAACCCCGAGTCGTACCAGTAGTCGTGCATCCAGTTGTTCACGTAGAACAGCTGCGTGACGGCGGCCTTGATCTGATCCGGGCTCGCATTCGGAGCTGCGCCCGTGTTGTAGAGGCGGTCGAACGTCCGCGCCGCCGTAACATCCGCCCGCAGGTCGCCCGTGCCGAAGCCATCGCCCTCGCCGGTCGGGTTCCCGTCGGCGTCCTCCGCGTGGGTGTCCGTCCGGTCGCTGTAGGCATCGACGTTGTTTCCCGACGTCGTGGTGGCGTCCGCTGCAAGCCACGGATCCTTGCTGGCATTGAAGCCATCGATCTCGATGAGCGGCGGCGTCTTGTTGAACTCGGGCCGCACGTTCTTCTGCGGCACACCCGCGGGGTTCGGCGAGAAGTCCTTGTACGGACCGTCCGTGGGAATGTTGCCCTGATCGGTCTCCGCCCACACGCGGTACTTGAACTTCTCGTTCTGCGTGAGCGACGTCTTGTACAGAACGCGCCCGTCTTTCGCGCTCAACACGTAGCCGAATGCTTCATTTTCCTGGGACTTCGGACCGCGGGCGAAAAACTCCACGTAGTACGCGGGCGTGAGACCGTAAGCGTCGGGGAACAACACCCGCCTTGCCGTCGCATCGGAAACGCGGGGCGTGCCCTTCGGGCTGGCCACGGCCAGGCCGCGCAATTCGCTGCCGTTCACCGGCCCCGTATCGCGCACCGATCCGCCAGCCAATGGCAGGCCGAAATGCTCGCCGTAGAGACTCCCCATCACGGCTTCGGCCGGGAGCGTGAAATCCCATTTGGCCGCGTTGGTCGCCGAGCCGGCCCTGCTCAAATTGGAGCCGAGTGAAACGAGGTGCTTCGTGGCGTCGACCAGCACCGTGGCGCGGGAGCGAAAGACCTCGATGCCGTCGATACGCTGCTCGAACTGCACGATGCTCGCACCGCCGGCAACCGCATGCGACGCCGTTACGGCGGCACCGCGCACGGCGTCCTCGTTCAAGCCGAGGGCCTCGGCGTGACGCAGCAAATGGACGCGAGCGGCCGTCTCGGCATTGACGCTTAGCGTTGGGCGGTCCTCACCGAGACCCCCCAGGATCACCCGCGCATTGCCTTGCGCATTGCGTGAAACGATCTGGCCCAGAGGAGTTCCCGCCAATGCCGCACGGGCGCCTTCTTCATCGGCGGCACCGGCCGGAGTCACCGAGGATTCGCTCGGCGACTCCTTCGCGCACATGGGAAGGGCGGTCAGCAAAGCGCCGGCCGCGGTAAGAGCGCCAAATCGGGTCAAGTAGTGTCGCATCGTGCTCCCTTTGAAAATGAGACCTCAGGCGAAATGCCAAACGGTATCGCATCTTCGCGTCGGGGTTAAGTGACGACACGTTCTCTATTTTATGACCAAAGAGTGGCCTTTTCCAAAAGGCCACTCTTTGTGCAATCCTAGACTATTTACAGTTTCGCGCGCCGGCGCAGGCCGAGGAGCATCATGAGCCCCGCGAAAAGGCCTACACCTGCGCCTCGCGGCAACGCTCCTTGGCCGCCGGGCGATACGGCGCACGAACTATCGCTGTTCGTATACCGAGGCGGCACTCCCTGCGGACCGGAATCCGCACTCCCCCCGGCGTCCGTCCCGGCATCCTCGGTCGTGCCCGAGTCGAGCCCCGCATCGGTCCCCGCGTCATGGCCGGGATCGACCCCGCCCTCGCCCGTCCCGGAATCGCCCATCCCGGAATCGGTGCCGCCATCGGTGCCGCCGCCGCACACACCCTTGTTGTCCGTCACCGATGGGAACGGCAGATTCGTAATCCCGGTCACCTTGATGTCGTCGATGTCCCAGCCCTCGGCCCCTGCCGCGCCGTCCGTCCCGATTCGGAAACGAATCTTGATCGTCTTGCCCGCGAGCAGCTTGCCGAAGTTCAGCGTCTTCGTCTCGTAATTCGGATACCCCGGCGAGGTCCCAGCCCATGCCTTGCGACCACGAAGCGCATTGCCGAACTCCGGGTTGTCCAGGATCGTCTGCGGGTAGCCCGGATCGACGAAGTGCGTGACGTCTTCCCAGGTTGCGCCGCCGTCCTTCGACACCTCGAGAACGCCGCCGTCGTAGAACGTCGGTTCCGCATCCTCTTCGAACTTGTAGCGGTGATTGAATGTCAGCACCAAGTCGTCTTGTCCGACGACCAAGTCCGGTGACACCAAACGCTCGTCGGTCGGCGTGCCCAAGTCGTCGCCATGCCACACGTGCGTGAATTGGGCCCCCTGGCGCGACCACGACGTGACCTTTGGCGTATCGTCGGCCGTCGACCAAGCCACCTTGGTGCTCTCGGCGTCGTCCGTCGTCGACGATTTCTCCACGTCGTCGTAGTTGTAATTGAGGTCCACCGTACCGGTGACCGTCTTGTTCACCACGGCGGCATCGTTCTTCAGCGTGATGCTGAGCGGAATGTGCCCCCGCGCCGTCTGGCCCGCCGCGGCGCGGATGGGGATCGACAACGTCGCATCGCCCAGCGCGTCGATGGACTCGACGGTTCCCTCGTCGCCGATGGTGATGCCTTCGGCGGTCGTGGTCACACTCACCTTGGTTCCCGCCAGCGCCGAGAAGCCGGTGTTGCGCACCGTCACCTTGATCGAGCCGCTCTCGCCCGAGTCGAGGATGCCGTCGTGGTCGCACGACGTGCCCGAGTCATCGAGCGTCGCGCCGAGGAACCCGAGATCGCCGCCCATCTCCGTACTCTGCTTGACCTCGTTGAGCGTCGTCGAGGTCACCGGCGGGGCCACTGCCCCCACACCGAATCCGCGCTTGGCAAAGCCGCGCGCAATCGCTTCCAAATCGTCTTTCCGTCCCGTCGCCGCCACCGCCGACAGGATCGCATCACGCTGCTCGATGAACGTCGGCTCGACGGGCGTGATCTCCATGCCGGACACGATGTAATCGGCCATGCGGCGCTTCGTCTCCTGGAAGGAGCGCCCCGCGACCTTTCCGGCCGCATGCAGGTTCACATACCCCTCGAACAACGCCTGCGCCCAAATCTCGCCGACGTTGTGAACCTCGTTCATATCCACGCCACCGCTGCCGAGCGGCGCGCCCGTCGGAAGCTGCGAATTCTTCGCGACATGCTTGAACGTGAACGGATTCTGCTCGAAGAGCGTCGAATACGGCGCACGGCGGATACCGAAGTAGCCGGTATTCGCCCCCAGGCCTGCCCCCGCATATTGCGCCATCGGGAAAGCCTTGCCCTCCAAGGTGTCCCCTTCTCGAATGACCATCATGAGCGCATTGAAGTCCGCCCAGCCTTCGCTCATACCACCGCAGGAAGTCGACCCGCAGCTGACGAGTCGGTGGTGCAGGTAATGGCCCCACTCGTGCGCAATCACCGTGTTGTCGATGGTGCCGTCGTGCAGGATCTCCTCGCCGCGGTTCATTCGACCGGTCACCGAGCCCGGGGAGGCCCGGAGCTTGTCGGTGAGGAGCTTGCCGTCCTCCGCGCTCAGGGTGAGCATGGGAATCTTGATGTCCGCCGCACCGCCGTCGGGTGTCGACGGACTCACGACTTCGTGCGCACCAATGGCACCGTTATTGATGATGACGGCTCCAATGGCTCCCGCCGCTTGCGCGTTCTGTGTGCGCACATAGAACGTGCACGCGGCGCTGCGCTCCATCACGACGATCTTGTCCTTCACCTCGGCGGTGTTGGTGATCGCCTGGCAGCCATCACTCGTGGGCGCCGTGCCATCGTTGGCAATCACGAACGCGACTTCCGCGGAGCCCGCAGCCGGCAGCGTATAGACCTGCGGCCCGTAAGCAGGCGCCCCATAACCGTCCGTAAACGCCGTGGTGGGGCTCGCGTCCAACCGACGATTGGGAATGCCCGACCACACGAACATCTGCATCCGCGGCGACGTTCCCTCGGCGAACGTCGTCATGTTCGCGTTGTTCGATTGCCCGTAATCGGCACCGTCCTGCCCTTCGGCGCGAATCGGATCGCCTTCCTTGCCGCCGCGGCCGAAGTTGGACAGCTGCGCATTGCCGGCCGCCTCGTCGAAGCCCGAGTCGTACCAGTAATCGTGCAGCCAGTTGTTCACGTAGAACAGATCGGTGACCGCAGCTTTGATCTGATCGTCGTTCTCGTTCGGCTTCTTCGTCACATCGTACGTGCGCAAAAACTCGTGCGGCGCCGTCACATCGGGTGCGATGTCCTTGTCCGGATCGTATCCATCGCCTTTGCCCGTGGGCCGGCCGGCATCGAGCTCGTGCGTGTCGCTTCGATCGCTGTACGCGCGCACGTTGTTTCCGAATGTCGTCGTGGCGTCCGCCGCCAGCCACGGATCCGGCTTGCCCTGCGGGTTCTTGTTGAACCCTTCCATCGAAATGTCGTTCGGTGCCCGGAACGCGGGCAGCTTCTTGTCCGGCGTTCCCGACGGATGCGGCGAGTAATCCTGGTACGGGCCGTCCATCGGAATGTTGTTCTGATCCGTCTCCGCCCAGACGCGGTACTTGAACGCCTCGTGGGCCGTCAGCGACGTCTTGTAGAGCACGCGCCCATCGTTCGCGGCGACCGCGTACCCGAAGCCCTCGTTGACCCGCGAATCCGCCGATCGCGAGAGGAACTCCACGTAATACGCCGGCGTGAGCACATCGCCTTCGGGCACGAGCACCCGCTTGGCCGTCGCCTGCAGAATGCGCGGCGCATTCACGCCCGTGGCCACCTCGTACCCGCGCAGCTCACCGCCATCGCGCGATCCGAGATCGCGCACCGAGCCCGCCAGCGGCTGGCCAAAGTGCCCTGCGTACACGTTGGCCAGCGTCTGCTCCGGCGAGATGGAGAACTTCATCGCCTTGACCGCGTGCGTCGCCCCGCCCTCGCGGTGCAGCGTGGACGACGCCGAGACCAGGTTTTTCGCCGCATCGACCACCACGGTCGCACGCGAGCGGAACACCTCGATGCCGTTCACCGACTGCGTGAACTGCACCAAGGCGCCGCCGCCGGGCAACTGCCGCGACACGCTCACCGCCGCATCGCGCACGGCAGCCTCGTGCAGACCGAACAGCGAAGCGTGCCGCGACAGATGAACCCGCGCGGCCGTTTCCGCGTTCACTTCGAGCTTCAGCGGCGCGCTTGGTGCAGCCCCCATCACCATGCGCGCACGCCCCGTCCCATCCCGCGAAACGACGGTACCCAGGGGGGTATTCTTGAGCGCATCACGCGCCCCTTCCTCGCCCGTGCCAACCGTGGTGGGCGCCGCCTGCGGCGCAGGCGAATCGTTGATGCTGGCACACATGGGGAGAGCAATCAGCAAGGCTCCCGCCGCGGTTAACAAGCCTGCTCGCGTCAGATAGGACCGCATGTTTCGTTTTTCTCCGGGTAACTCGAAGGGTTCAATCCGTCGTTACATCGCACCCGTACGCCGACGGCGGCGTACGAGCATCAGCAAACCTGCGAACAATCCCCCGCCGATGGCCCCGCCTGTCTTGCCTGCGCTGCCCGTGCCCACCGCCCCCACCGCGCACGACGAATCGTCGTTCGTGTGGCGCGGCGGCGTGCCGGCGTCATTTCCGGCATCGGTTCCGGAACCAGCATCGGTCCCGGGCGCAGCATCCGCGGTGCCCGCGTCGGTCCCCGAATCCGTTCCCGCGTCGGTGCCGCCGCATACCTTGGTGGTGTCGTCGACGACGGTCGCAAACGGCTTGTTCGTAATGCCGCTAAAGGCAATATCGTCGATATCCCACCCCGGCGCGCCAACCCCCGGATCGGTCACCGTACGGAAGCGCACCTTCACCGTCTTGCCGGCCAATGAGCTTCCCAGATTGAGCGACACGGGCACGTAACTCGGATATCCGGCCGACTCCGCAACCCAGGCCTTTTGCCCCACCAGCGGATTGCCCGAGGTCAGCGCCCCGCCGTACGCCGGATCGACCAGGGTCGAAATGTCCTTCCACGTCGCGCCACCATCGTCCGATAGCTCGAGCACGCCGCCGTCGTAATACACGGGCGCGGTCGTGCCGGACTGCGGTGCATATTCGAACGAATAACGGTGTTTGAAATCGATCTTGAATTCACCGCTGGCCGCGACGACCAAATCCGGCGAAACGAGCCGCTCGTCCGTGGTGGTGCCGATGTCCTGCCCGTGCCACGCGTGCTGCGTCGCCGTGCCTTCGCGCGACCACGCGTGGTAGTCGCCGCCATCGTGGCCGAACGTCCACGCCACCTTTTCGCTCTCCACGTCGTCCGTGGCCGACGTGTTGGGCGCATCGTCGTAATTGTATCGCGTCTCGAAAGCCGTATCTTTCGTCTTCACGAACGACGCGTCGTTCGCCACCGTCACGGTGATGGGCAACGTCCCGCGCGCCGGGGCATTGGGGCCCACCGACACGGTGAACTTCACCGTGGCCGTGTCGAGCAGCGGCGCAATCGAGGCAATCGTCTCCGAATTGCGGTCGAACGTGATGTTCGGATCGGACGACTTCACCGACACCTTCGAGCCGGCGAGGGTAAGCCACCCGACATTCTTCACCGTCACGGTGAACGTGCCCTTCTCGCCCGCATCGAGGTGCCCGTCGTGGTCGCACGACTCGGTCTCCTCGAGCTTCGTCGTCTGCAGGGCCACGTTGCCCACGAAGCTGAAGTCCTCGGTCATCTCGTCCAGCGACTCCGACGACGTGGGAGGCGCCACCGCCCCTGCGCCGAGGCCGCGCTTCTGGAAGCCTTTTGCGATCGCCTCGAAATCGGCCTGGTTGCCCGTGGCCAGCACCGCGGCCAGGATCGAGTCGCGCTGCTCGGTGAATGTCGGCTCCACGGGCGCACCGCGCATGCCCGCCACGAGGTACGTGGCAAAGCGGCGCTTCTTCTCCGCAAAGGTCCCTTCGTTCTTCAGCACGTTCACGTAGGCCTCGAAGAGCGTCTGCGCCCAGATCTCGCCCACGTTGTGCACCTCGCTCGGGTCGACCGAGGCCACCGCCAGCGGCGCCGTCGTCGGCAAGGTGGCGCTCCGGCGCACGTGCTGGAAGGTGAACGGATTCACCGTCAGGCTCGTGGAATACGGCGCGCGACGGATGCCGTAATAGACCGATCCCTCGGGCGCGATGCCCGCGCTCGCATACTGCGCGGCCGGCCAGACGGTATCGTGCACGTCGTCGTTCTCGCGCACCGCCATGAAGAGCGCGTTGAAGTCGCCCCACCCTTCGCTCATGCCGCCGCACGACGCGGAGCCGCAATTCACCAAGCGGTGGTGGATGTAGTGGCCCCACTCGTGCGCCACCACGGAGTTGTCGATGGTACCATCGTGTTTCGGTGCCTCCGTGCCGCGCGACATCACCGTCGCGGTCACCGGCCCCGAGCCGAGCTTCGCCTTCAGCGCGTCGCCATTGCGCTTGCTCACCGTGAGGATGGGCAGATCCTTCACGTCGTTCTTGATGTCGTCGGCCACCGCGCCACCCAGGCCCGGCGCACCCACCGCATTGTTCACGAAGATGACGCCGATGGCCCCACCCTTCTTCGCGTTCTGCATTTTCAGCGGGATGGTGCACGCCGCCGGACCGCCGCGATCCACGATGGCGATCTTGCCGGCGACGTTGGTCGGCTGAGCGCACGCGTAGGTCGGCGTGGCCGAACCATCGTTGGACAGCACGATCTCTTTGCCCGCCGGCAGGTCGAAGGTCTGCGCTGCGTACGTGGTCGCCGCACCCCACCCGTCCTCGAAGGTCACCGCGGGGTTGGTCTCCAGCTTGCGCTTGATGGCCGGCGCCCACACGAACATCTGCATGCGCGGCGAGCGCCCATCGGACGGCGTCGACATGTTGGCGTTGTTAGCCTGCCCGAAGAGCGCACCGTCCTGCGCCTCGGCGCGGACCGGATCGTTCCCCACGCCACCGCGTCCGAGGTTGTCCGTCTGCGCATTGCCGGCCGCCTCGTCGAAGCCCGAGTCGTACCAGTAATCGTGCAGCCAGTTGTTCACGTAAAAGAGCTGCGTGACCGCCGCCTTGATCTGACGATCGTTCACCTCTGGCTCGGCGTGAATATCGTACACGTCGCTGAACGCGTTGCCCGTGGCCGTACCCTCGATGTCCACGCCCGGATCGAACCCGTCGCCGATGCTCGTGCCGGCGTCACCCGTCTTGTGCTGATCGTTGCGATCGCTGTAGGCGTGCACGTTGTTGCCGTGGGTGACCGTCGCCCCCGTCGGCAGCCACGGATCGGCGTGCTTGTTGAAGCCGTCGATCTCGATGTCCACCGGCGTCGCGAACTCCGGTTCCGCATTGCTGGGCACCGGCGCGCCCTTGTAGGGCACGGAGCGCACGTACGGTCCATCCGCGGGCGTGTGACTCCCGGTCGCGTCGGCCCACACCTTGTACTTGAACTTCTCGTTGGCCGTGATCGAAGCCTTGTAGAGGAGCTTTCCGCCCACGGCATCGACCACGTACTCGTAGCCGTCATCCTCCGAGGAGCCGGCCGCGCGTCCGATGAACTCGACGTGGTACGCCGGCACGAGCGCGTTCGCATCCGGGAAGAGCACGCGCTTTGCCGTCACGTCGAGCAACCGCGGCGCGTCCGCCGCCGTCGTCACCGCATAGCTGCTCGCCCCGAGTTCGCGCACCGCGCTCGACGGAAGCGAGCGCCCGAAGTGCGCCGCGTACACATTGGCCAGCGCCGATTCGGCCGTCGTCGGGAACGCCACCGCCTTCTTTCCCGCAGCCCCGGGGTGCAGGTTCGATGTCAGCGACACGAGATTTTTCCCCGCACCAAGAAGCACGCTCGCGCGCGCATGAAACACGGGCACGCCGTCCACCTGCTGCGTGTACTGAACCAGGGTGGCACCGCCCGGGAGCTCCTGGGTTGCTGTGAGCACCGCATCGCGCACCGCGGCATCGTTCAAACCAAGAACCGCGGCATGGCGGTAAAGGTGCACTCGTGACGCGGTGGCCGCGCTGAGGCCCGATGCGGGGGACTGCCCCGCGGATTCGCCCATCACGAAGCGCGCCCGCCCCAGTGCATCGCGGGTCACCACATGGCCGAGCGGCGCATTCGCCAATGCCGCACGTGCGGCGTCTTCATCACCCGGATTTCCTGCCGGATCAGGAATAGAGCCCGTCGACGACGTGTCTTTCGCGCACATCGGAAACGCAAAGAGCATCGCGCCCGTAGCAGCCAGCGCACCAATTCGGGTCAAGTAGGAACGCATAGTCCATCCCCTCCAAAGTAGTCGTATGTGTGAGCGCTCCACGCGCGCACACGTTCGCTCGAGCGGCCCATTTGGCCGCTACGCACCTTTCGGCTGTTTCACGAAGGCTTCGTCCGGAGCACCCGGACGGGCCGCCCTAACGCGCTTGGTGGGCGCAAAGCGCATTGGGCCCATACTGAACCGTAGGGCTCGTAGCACAGGTTGAGTCCGCGGTTAAGCCCCTATACTTCGCCTCGGCAAAAAAGACGGCCTCATTCGCGGGTGCGGCCTACGTCGTTCCTGCATCGTTAGAAACGGGGAGCGGCTTGGGGTCGTGCGAAAGAAGTGGTCTAATGGGCGTCCCAGTCGCCACACGGCAACCGGACGAGCGAATCGGACGCAAGACATGCAAGGCCCGGACTTCGAGGATCCCTTTGACTTGGTTGGGGATGTGCTCGACGGCCAGTTTCGCGTCGATCGATTCGCGGGCGAGGGCGATTTCACGGTGGTCTACAAAGGCCACCACCTCGGAGTGGACGCTCCGGTTGCCATCAAGTGCCTGAACGTCCCGCCGACCCTCGACGTCGCGCTGCTGGAGCCGTTTCTGGAGAGCTTTCGGGACGGGGCGCGTCTGCATTACCGACTTGCGTTGGGCAACTTGCATATTGCCCGGAGTATCGCCTTCGGTACGACGATGGCCCCGCGCACCGGGCAGTCGGTCCCGTACCTGGTGCGCGAGTGGCTCGAAGGGTGTTCGCTTGCGACGGACTTCGCGGAACGCGCGAAGGAAGGGCTGCGTCCGCGCTCCATACGCGAGGTCATCCAGCTGCTCGATTCCGCGGCGGAGGCCCTGGCGTACGCGCACCACCAAGGCGTCGTTCACCATTCGATCAACCCGCGAAACCTGTTCGTGGTGCCGACGGTCGAAGGGCGCATCGTCAAAGTGCTCGACTTCGGCGTGGCCAAGCTTCTGAACGAGCACTCCGTTTCTTCGGTTTCGACGATGACCTCGGGGACGAGCGGGCTGCGGGTCATGTTTCCGAATTACTCGGCCCCCGAGCAGCTCGATCGGCGGTTCGGCACACCGGGGGCGGCCACCGATGTGTATGCGATGGCGTTGGTGATCTACGAAGCGCTCTCGGGCTCGCCCGTGGTGCCGCCCAATACGCCGGTGGCCGACGTGCTGAACTCGTTCCAGCCGGGACATCGGCCGACGGCAAAGAGCCTCGATGTGCCGATTTCGAGCCACGTCGAGGCCGTGCTCACGCGGGCACTCGCGCTCGAACCGGCGGTGCGGCACGGCAACGTGGGCGAGTTCTGGCGCGATCTCCGCGGCGCGGCGCGCGAGGACTCGAGCATCAAGATCCGTCCGCGTGCGGCGTCGTTGAGTGGGATGAGCAGCGGGCGCGCGTCGGGAAAGTCGGGCAAGGTTAGTCGGCCGCCGCAATCGTCGCGCCGGAGCCTGCCAGCCGCGCGGGTGCCGGTGAGGTCCACGCTCGACGATACGGATCCGGCCATCTCGCGAGCTCCCGTATCGACGCCGTCGGGGATGTCGACGGCATTGGGGCAGGCCCCCCTACCCGAGCGCCGCCTCTGGCTTTTGCCCGCGATCGCCGGTGCTGCCCTTGCCGCGTCTGCGCTTCTCTGGGGCGCCGTTCTCTTCTGGCGGGCGAATCCGCCGCGTCCCCGAGCCGCGGCCGCCGCCACCGCCACGGCGCTGGCCTCGACGGTGCCCTCGGCCGAGGTGCCCGCGCCCCCCGCGTTGAGCGCGGCCCCGGTCATCGAAGCCACCGTCGACGCCGGTGCTGCCGTGGCGAAACCCGACGCGTCGTCCACGTCTTCCGCGGCGTCCACGTCTTCTGCGCCGGCGGCCCCGCGCCCCGCGCGCAAGCGCGAAAGCTTCTCCCGCGAGGAAGCTACCCGCGCCTTCGACGACGTCGCCGCCGATCTTCCAACGTGCGCCGTGCCGGGAGGCCCCCGCGGTCCGGGAAGCATCCGCGCCCGCTTCGACACGGATGGCACCATCCTTCACGTCACCTTGAGCCCCCCGTACGCCGGTACCCCCGTGGGCAACTGCATCACACAGCGCTTTCAGAACGTCACGATCACGCCGTTCGCCTCCACCTCGGTGGCGTTCAACTACGTCTTCACGACGATCCAGCCGTAGTTCGCGGAAGCCTTACTCGTGCAGCACCACGAGCGTCCCCTCGCGGTCGCCCGCCGAGAAGACGCCGTGCCAGCCTTCGGGCAATTTCGGCTCGACCCAAAAGAACAGCGTGCGCGCATCCACCGGTGCGAGGTTGATGCAGCCGTGGCTATGCTGATGCCCGAATTGCCCGTGCCAGAAGGCGCCGTGGAGGGCATAGCTTCCCTGGTAGTACATGACCCACGGCACGTCCTCGATCGAGTAGGGCCCCACGCCCGCCACGTCGCCGTCCATCGTCGCGGTCACGTGCTTTTCGCGGATGCGGAAGCTTCCCGAAGGCGTCGCGTAGTCGTGCTCTTTGTCGTACGCGTTGTGGCGCCCCGACGAGACGTACGTTGCGAAGACCGGCACGTCGCCCTCCAGCGCCACCAAGATCTGGCTCGTCAGGTTCACGTCGATCCATTTCTCGGTCGGCCCGACCTCCGCCGGACGCGGGGACGGTTTCACCTCGGTCACGTCGCCGCCGCGAACCCAGAAGCCTTCGGTGGTCTCGCGGAACGTCACGCCGCCGTTCACGAAGGTGGCGCCCGTGAGGCCGGTCGCACGCCGCCGCGGAAGCGCCTCGCCCCACGTCACCTTCTTTTTCTCCTGGTCGATGACGTACTTGTGCGCGCCGTCGAAGCGAACGAACCCCACGCTGTACTTGGAGCCTTCTGCGCCCGCATCGCCAACCTGCGCGGCCGCGGGGGCCGGCGCACCTGCATCGGCGGCCCCACCCGGCTCGGGCGTCGACCCGAACCATGTCCCATGAAAATCCGTCATGGGCTGCTGCAACATGATGCGATCGAACGGCACCGCGAGCCCGCCGGTGGTCCGCCACCAATGCGCATTCGCGGCTTTGAAATCCTTGTCCAGCGCCAGGTAGAAACCTCGCACCATCCGCCGCACGAGCACACCGCGCCCGCGCAGCTCGCCGAGTGCAACCTGCGGCTTTCCGCCGTCCGTCTCCTTCATGAACCACGGCGTAGCGGATGCCGAGGCGGCGGCCGCCGCTCGCTTGTTGCGCGACGGCGGGGGTGGGGGCGGCGGCGGTGCAGACGACTCCTCCGTCTCCTCCGAGGCCGTGGAGTCCCCGCTCGAGCCACTCGACTCGTCGGCCGCGGGTGCCGCAGGCGCGGGCACGAGCCAGGGCTCGTACTTCTTGCGATCCTCCAGCGAAAGCACGCGCCGGTAGAGCGGAGTTCCATTGGTCAGGTTGTACCCGTACCGGTATGGAAGGCCCGAGCTCAGATCGGGGCCATTCGGGGCAAGCCGCACGCGCGGATTCTTCAAATCGAGCGTCGCCGCGCGGCCGCAGACGTAGCCGCCCTGCACCAGTTCGTACCAGCCTTCGCTGCAGCCCTCGTTCATGACCGGCGGCAGGGTGAGCACGGGCACCTTGGCCCCGTGCCGCAAATACCCAATGCGAACGCTCGGCTTCTCCCCGCGCGGTGCGCCCCCATCCGAGTCGGGCCATGCCGGCCCGCTCAGCACCGAGGTGACCATGTTCATCGCGCCGATGCGCGGTCCGTCGTAGGTGCCCGCAGCCCACGCCGCGTGTGCGCCCTCGCGGATCTTCTCGCGCTGCTCGGCCGACAAGCCGGCGTCCACCACCGCAGGCGCGGACTCCGCACTCGCCTCCGCGCTCGTCTCCACGGCGCTCGGTGCAGACTTTTGCGCGCATGCGAGCAACAAGCCTGCACAGGCGACGGATGTTGCCGCAGCAACTCCAACGGAAAATCGCACGCTCGCCCGTCTCGGTGGCCTCTTCGCCATACTGGGGCGGATGCATAGCAAATGGCGCGCAGAAACCAAGCGCGCTGGGCTCGCATCGGATTTTGGATGGAGGGAGCACCGCAAGATCTCGGAAGAGGTCGCCTCATCCTTCACGTCGACGACGACCGTGACACGAACATGCTCTACGCGAGCTACCTGCGTCGGGCCGGCTTTCGCGTCGCCGCCGCACGCACAGGTGTGCAAGGGGTCGAGAGAGCCCTCGAGCTTTCCCCGGCACTCATCTTGATGGACCTGGTGATGCCGATCACCGATGGCTTCGAAGCGACACGTCGTCTCAAACACCACGCCCGAACGCTCCACATCCCAATCCTCATCCTGACCGCGCACGCCTACCAGGGCCCCATTCGGATGGCCGAGCAGGCAGGGGCCAATGGCTTTTTGCTCAAGCCGGTCGAGCGCGAGATGCTCATCGACAAAATCGACGAGCTGCTGGTCGCCTAACCGCCGCCCTCGCTCGCATCTTCGGCAGCCTTTGCGTCGCCCGCATCCTGCGCGTCGGCGCCCGCGTCGCTGCTGCCGGTTGCATCGCGCGTGGTTGCATCCACTGCACCGGGGACGCCGCCCGTGCCCGGATCGTCCGGGTCATCGTACTGCGTGTCGCTGCGCGGCGCCTTCAGCGCGTCGTCGCTGCAGCCGCCCATACCAGCAGCGACGACGCCGATGCCCAGCAGGCTCGCCACCAGCATGACGACGAAGAGATGCACCGGTCGTTGCACACCCGGAGTTTACTACGGAGTCTCGCCTCCGGACACCCGTTCGCGGACACGGTTCGGATACATCGAGGGCGAGAAGCGCTTGGCGATCTCCGCGTAACGTTCCGTTGCAGCCGTCTTGTCGCCGGTCTCCCAGAGAACGTCCGCTAGCCCCAACAGCGCCGGATAGAACGACGGATTTTCCGCCAGCGCACGCCGGTACGCGAGGATGGCCTCCTGCTTTTCGCCCATGGCGCGCGCCACGTCACCGAGCCCGGTTTGCGCTTCGAAGTTGTGCGGATCCTTTTCGGCGACCTGGCGATAGAGCGTACGCGCCCGCGCATAGTCTCCCGCGCGCTGCGCGTTGACGGCCTTGTCGTAGTTCGACTTGCCCTCCAACTTGACCGGCGTCGCCCCCGGCTCTCCGGCGGCTTCGGCACTCGCCTCCGCTGGCTTCTCCGTCTTCTCGGTCGTCTTCTCGGTTTTCTCCGTCTTCTCGACGACCTTGTCGGTCTTGGACGGCCCCAACTCGATGACCTTCGCCGGCGTCGCCGCCACGGGCTCCGGCCGGCGATCGACTGCGCTCGTCCCCACCGACGGCGGCTCCGCGGGTCGATCGTTCACCGCCACGGGCGTCGGCGCAATGGGCGTCGGCGCAGGCGCCGGTGCCACGGGCGCAGGCTCACTCGTTGCCGTAGCAACGACCTGCGGCGGCGGCGCGGCCGGTTTCGTCTCCTGCACCTGACTCGCGGACGCCTTCGCCGGTGCATCCACGGCGGCAGCGCGCGAAGGCGGCCCCTCGCGTCCAACGACGAGAAGCACACCGACCCCGAAGCCCGCGGCCGCAATCAGCGGGAACCACCACCGCGGAAAGCGGCGCTCCTGCTCGTGCATCAAGGGCATGCTCGCGGAGCTCGAGGAATCGCGATCGTCGAGCGACGGTACCGAGTAGCGCGGC
The DNA here is from genome assembly GCA_037157775.1 of Sorangiineae bacterium MSr12523. Taxonomy (NCBI): domain Bacteria; kingdom Pseudomonadati; phylum Myxococcota; class Myxococcia; order Myxococcales; family Pendulisporaceae; genus Pendulispora; species Pendulispora brunnea. The sequence continues at coordinate 4,853,655 of CP089982.1, read as the reverse complement.
GCTTCGTCGGACGGGATCTGCGAGCGCATGGCCTCCGAAAGATCCGGCCCATCACTCTGCGATCGCGAACGCACCGGGAGACTCGGCGGCGGCATCGGCAGCGCGTTCAAGTCCAGATCCGACTGCCCCACGACATTGCGGTAGTCACCAAAGTTGCCACTCGGCTCCGGATAGCTGGCTTGGTCCGGGTAGGCCCCGGGTTCTTCCTGCCAGGCTCCGCCACCTTGTTCTTGCCAGCCTTGCGGCCGGAAGCCGCCCTGATCGCGAACCCCCCCCTGCCCTTCGTACGCGTAGCCCGGCGGAAGTGGCGGCGGCACGGGCATGGGCGGAGGCGCCCAGCCTTGCGCGATCCGTGCGGCATGCGCCGCGGCCGCGTGCGGTGGCGTTTGGTTCGCGGGATACGCCTCGAGCAGCGCCTTCTCGCTGCCCTTCATGAAGGGATTCACCGGCTCGTTCAGCGCCACCGGTACCATCGGCTGCAGCTGCTGTATGGGCATTTGCTGCACGGGCATTTGCTGCATCGGCGGCATCTGCTGCGGCGTTTGGCGCGGCGGCATCTGCTGCGGCGTTTGCCGCGGGGGCAGCGCAGGCATATCCGCCACGCTCGCCCAGCCGTCGTCCACGTTCTGCGCTTCTTGCTGCGCGGCCATGTCCACGGGCTGCGGCGACGCGCCGCGCGGTGGCATGGGGAACGGTACGAACTTCGATGTCGACTGAAGCATCGCCGCCCAGATCGCATCGACCGAGTCGAGGCTCGGCTCGCCCGACGGCGACGGCGTCGCGCGCGGGCGCATGGGCGCCGCCACCGGAACGGGCGGCAGCGGCTCGAGCCGCGCCGGCGCCGCGTTCGCGGCCCTTCCCGGGTGAAGTCCCGGTGAGGTTCGCGTCTTGGTCAGCGGATAGAGCCCTGGACACGTCGGCGACGCCGACGCAAAGCGGGGCAGTCGACGCGTGGGCGGCGGCTCATGGCTCCCCGGCGCCCCCTCACCATGAGGAGGAGGCGACCAACGCGGCTTCATCTCATTGTATCCGTACGTCCGGCTGGGAAGCTGCGGAGCCGGTGCTGCAGGCGCAACCAGCCCCGGTTTCGTCCCCGAAGGCCCCCGCCCGCCGTGCGGCCAATCGGCATCGAGATCGTTCGCGGCCCTCGGAGCCGGCAGCTGCGGATTCGCCGGCGGTGCAAAAAGCCCCGCCGGCGTCGTTCGCCGTAGCCGCACGCGCCCGCGCGGCCCCGAAGACGGGACCGGCGTATTGCGCAGCAGCGCCGCGCCGCTCGGAGCATCCCCGCTCGCCGCCACCGATTTCGCCCTCATCTCGTGCGCACCCTGACCGGCGGGCGAAAAGCCGCCCAGGTTCGTCGTCCGCACACCGGCCGCGGCCATCACATGCTGCGGAAGCGGAATCCCCGCCAGCGTATTTTGATACGGCGAAGGCGTCCCCCTCCCAGCGACGCCCACGCCCATCGCCACGCCCGCGCGGCCTGCGACCACGTGCCTTTGCGCGGCGGCGAACGCCTGGCTCGGCTCGAGGTCGCAGGTCGAGACACGCATGTGCTCTTGGTCATCCTCGCCCTGCTCGTTGCCCATGAGCGCTTCCTGCAGCTCGGACAAGGAACTGAAAACCAATTGGTCTCCAGTCGGTGTGACGATCACCCAGCGGCTCTTGCGTTCTCCCATGTTCGATGCATTGCGAGAGTTCACTTCACGACGATGTCCTTGCAGCCCTGCAAGATGTCGATCACTGCCCCCGTATCGGTCTTGATCGAATCGCAGGTCGCCGGACACAACTTCACCTTGCTCGGCGTCTGACCGGCATTGGGATCGGCGTCGTAGAACCAGCCGGGCGCCGTCGCGCATGCCGCTTCATTGGGCACGTTGGGCACGATTTGTTCGGTCCCCGCGCCAGACGTCGATTTCACGTTCACCTTGCTGTAGTCGGCGACGCCCGCCTCCGGTGTCGGCAAGACGAATTCGCACGGAAGCGAATTACCGCGAATCGTACTCAACGCTTGGAGCAGAGCCTGCGATGCATTCGATTGATCGGTATTGATGATGAATGCCGTGTCCGACCCGCCTGCTTTGGCAATCAGGTCGAGATTCGGTTTCGCCTGCGCTTCCTCGCTTTGGGCGAACACACCGATGACGTACGTCTTGATGCCCCCCTCGAGCGCCGCCGCAGCAATCGCCGAGATATTGGTCATATTCTGATCGCACCGCGTCGGTAGACCGTCCGTCACGAAGACCGACACGATCTTGTGCTCCGGATGCGCTTCGTGCTGCGCCTTGGCCATGTTCTCCAGGCCTTGGAGCGCCGCCGACGTGGGCGTGTATCCATTCGGGAAACGCCCGCTCAGCGATTGTTGAACCGCCGCCGCTGCCCCGGGCAATTCCGCGAAATCAATCGCGGGTTTCGTATAGTCCGGAACGTTGCAGCTATCTTCCGAGCGGTAGCAATAACTTGCCACCATGGGATCGCAGGCGCCGTAATCGTATGTGGCGGTTTTGCAATCCGCATCCGTCTTGCATTTGAATTCGCCTTCTTCGTGGCATTGCCCGAGCGGAACGCTGCAGGTGACCCCTTGGGGACAATCCGCATCGCTCGTGCAATAGTCGCCCTTGGCGTCGTTGCATGCTTTGAGAACGCAGGGTCCCTGCGCACCGCACTGAGCGCTATCGGTACATCGATTGGGCGTGTCCTGCAGGAAAAGCGGGAAATATTGGAGCCCGATGCTCATGCCGACCGACTTGGCGTCGCCGACGAAGGCTCCAAGTGCCCTTTTCGCCGCATCCCATTTGAATTCGCCCGCCTGGGTGCGAAGCCACATGGACCCCGACGAATCGAGCATAACGGCCATGCTAAGTGGAACGGGTTTGGCTCGTTGGGTGTCGGCTGCGCATGCGGTGAAGCCGGAGTCGTATCCTCCGCCTCCATCGCCACCGCCGCCGTTCCAACCTCCGCCTGGGTTCATCCCTCCGCCTCCGCCGCTGTCCTGCGTCACGCCAGGACCACCCGGGCCAGTCGGACCATTGCCCGACGAGTCATCCCCGGATGACCCACAGGAGGCGACGATGCCCCCTGCCGCGAGCATGGCGACGATCGCGATTTTCCCCTTCTCCGCGCTCTCTGCCATTTTATTCCCCCGCCCCGAAAGGACGCGATCTCGCGCCGCTCCGCTGGCTCCTTATGTGGCCTTCGCCGGGCCCCTCGCCCCCTGTTCACAACCGCGCCTTTGCGCGTAACGAATGGGTTGGCTCGCTGAACGAGTGCAACCCACTCCTCCGTCCGATGCTGCGTCCCCAATGTAGGACGCAGCAGGAATCGGAATACGTTATCGCGTGGGTGATCGGAGACTACGAAACCGCGACGCCAAGCAACTGCGCGAGCTCGTGAAGCACGATATCCAGGCGCCTCTCGGGTCTCTTCAGTTCCGCGTCGAATTCATGCAGCGCTTTGCTCAGCATGAAAACATCCAGTAGGAGCGCGACCTCCGCAATATCGGCGCGCAAGAACGACGCTGCGGCCGTGTTCTCGAGATACGCGCGCATGAACGCGGCGGAGACCCACGTGTACCATTGAATGGCCCACGGAAAGACGGTCCCGCGATCGGCTTCGCGCACGACACTCGTGTCATGCAATGTAGTGAATGCGGCGTGGTGGAACGAGTGAACCATGCTCGCCACATCGCGCAGAGGTGTGCGCTTGCGGCGTCGCTCGGACAGCGCGCGCGATCGGTCGCCCTCGAAATCCACAATGACAACGTCCTTGCCGGTGTTGAGCACTTGGGCAAGGTGGTAGTCGCCATGGCATCGGATCCGCAGGCTGGTGAGCTTGCGCGAAAGCACCGGCTCGAAGCGCTTTAGCAAATCGCTTTCGCGCGCCAAAATGGCGGCGGCGGTCTGCGCTTGGTATGGCGTGAGGTGCGAGAGCTCCGCCCGCATCGTGCGCAGAACCGTGCCCGAGAGGTTGCGCAAGCTCTGGTAAACCGAGCGCCGATCGAAGGACGAAAACGGCTCCGGTGCGAACGCCGGATCGTCGGGCGACGACGCGAGCGCGAGATGCAACTCCGCCGTGCGCTTGCCGAGGTGCGCACCGACATCTTTGTAGGCACCAATGAGCTCACCGACGTTCTGCGGCATGCTCTCGAACGCAATCTCGAGCAGCGGGCGCGTGGGCGCCTCGAGGGTGTCGATCTCGCGCCCGAGGGTGAGCGCGCGCTCGTAAAAGCGGCGCAGCTCCTCGCGCGCGTGAGACCACATCGTGCCTTCGTGCTGCACGAAATATTGCAGCACGGCCAGTGTGGTGCGATCGCTCCGGCCGGTGCGGTACTCGAGATCGCCCGCGACGCGCGGCACAAGCTCGGTCGTGTGCGCACCGACGAAGCGCCCCACCTCGATCTCGGGGCTCACACCCTCCTCGAGGCGGCGGAAGAACTTGAGCACGAAGCGATCGTCGAAACGCCACGTGGCATTCGGGCTGTCGACGCTCACCGGGCGCGGCTCGCCCGCGTCGGTCCCCTGCTCGGAGAACGACGTCACCAGCTCGCCGAGCCGCCCGCGCTTTCGCTCGCTGCGGACGATGGCCTCCGCGAGCGCCTGCGCCGGCACCGGCAGCTCCAGGGCATCGACCAGGAGCGTGCGCGAACTCTCCGTGGCCGATGCGCGCAAGGTCGCGATGATCGCATTGTGCGGCACCCGCGTCGCATCGCTGGTGAGCACCTCGGTCCAGACCGAGAGGGGCAGGACGTACGTATCGGGATCGCCCTCGGCGTATTCGATTTTGACGAAGACGATGCCCACGCGCCCGCCCTGCAGCACCACGCGCTCGGTGATGCGGCACGATGACATGACGCGACCGCGCCCCTCGTACCAGCGCCGCGTTTCGAGGAAGCCGAGAAGCACCTCTTCGAGGCCTTCGATCTCGCGCTCGAACATCTCCTCGAGCGTCACGCTCTCGAGCTGCGGGATCTCGTAGAGCGACATGCGCACTTCGTGCACGTCGGTCTTGGCGCGCTCGAGCGAGAACCAATAGAAGGCGTAGCCGCCGAGGCTCAGCATGTACGGGCCATCGGCCACCGTCGGGAACTTCGTGCGCCCGAAGAGCTCCACCGGCACCATGCCGCGGTAGCGCGACAGATCGAGCTCCACGTACTGCACGAAGCGCGACAGGTTGGCCACCACCAAGATGGTCTCGTCGCCGTACTCCCGGAAGAAGGCGAGTACGCGCGGATTGGAGGGGCTCAAAAAGTCGATGGTGCCGCGCCCGAACGCCGTGAAGCGCTTTCGCAGTGCGATGATGCGCTTCGTCCACCAGAGCAGCGAATTGGGGTTATTCTGCTGGTTTTCGACGTTGAGCGATTCGTAGTGGTAATCCGGATCGATGATGATCGGCAAAATGAGCTTCTGCGGATTGGCCCGCGAGAAGCCTGCATTGCGATCCATGCTCCACTGCATCGGCGTGCGCACGCCGTTGCGATCGCCCAGGTAAATGTTGTCCCCCATGCCGATTTCGTCGCCGTAATAAAGAACGGGCGTCCCCGGCATGGAAAAGAGCAGCCCATTGAGCAGCTCCATCTTGCGCCGATCGTTGCCGACCAGCGGCGCGAGCCTGCGGCGAATGCCTAAATTGATGCGCATCGCCGTGTCGTGCGCATAGGCGCGATACATGTAATCGCGCTCCTCGTCGGTGACCATTTCCAAGGTCAGCTCGTCGTGGTTGCGCAAAAACATGGCCCACTGGCACGTGGGATGGAGCTGCGGCGTCTGCGCGAGAATGTCGATGATGGGGAATCGATCCTCCATGTGAATCGACATGAATAACCGCGGCATGATCGGAAAGTGGAAGTTCATATGGCACTCGTCGCCATCGCCGAAGTACAGGGCGGCGTCCTCGGGCCACTGGTTGGCCTCCGCGAGGATCATGCGCGCAGCGAACTTCGAATCGATGTGACGGCGCAGCTTCTTCAGGAAATCGTGCGTCTGCGGCAGGTTCTCGCAGTTCGTGCCCTCGGCCTCGAACAGGTACGGCACCGCATCGAGCCGCACGCCATCGACGCCCATGCCCAACCAGAAATCGACGACTTCGTAGAGCGCTTCGTGAACGGCGGGGTTTTCGAAGTTGAGGTCCGGCTGGTGCGCGAAAAAGCGGTGCCAAAAATACGATTTGGCCACCGGATCCCACGTCCAGTTCGAAGGCTCGAAGTCTTTGAAGATGATGCGCGCATCCGTGTAGCGGTGCGGCGTCTCGCTCCACACGTAGAAATCGCGCTCCACGGAGCCGGGCGGCGCTCGGCGGGCCCGCTGGAACCACGGGTGCTGGTCCGAGGTGTGGTTCAGAACCAGCTCGGTGATGATCTTCAGATCGCGACGGTGGGCTTCCTGGACGAAATTCTGGAAGTCCGCCAGGGTGCCCACGTCGGGGTGCACATCCATGTAATCGGCAATGTCGTATCCGTCGTCGCGGCCCGGCGACGGGCAGAGCGGGAGAAGCCAGAGACAGGTGACGCCCAGGTCCTGGAGGTAATCCAGTTTTTCCGTGAGCCCGGCGAGGTCACCGATGCCGTCGCCGTTGCTGTCGTAAAACGAGCGCGTGCGCACCTCGTAAATGACGGCATCTTTGTACCATAACTGATCGGATGGATCGGCGTCGCCCGCCCCTTCTGGACGATGGGCGCCGTTTCTCGGCTTGATCTTCGCGCTCATGCGCACGACTCCCGAAGCAAAATTGCTCGTGTGAATTTTGAACGAAAATACAGAACTAGTGGCTGCGCCCACCGGAGGTTCCGCTCTGGGAACCGTTCCTGCCGTAGATGCGCGTCAGGCTGCCCAATCGGTCGGCGAGCTCGTGCGTGAGGTCGGACTTGCGGAATCGCCATTCCCAGTTGCCCGTTGCAAGGCCTGGGCGATTCATTCGTGCCTCGGAGCCGAGGCCAAGCAGGTCCTGCATGGGCACGATGGCGGTATTGGCCACGGAGGCTTGCACCGTGCGGATCATGTCCCAGTGGATGCTTTTCCCGTCGGAAGCGCCGAGATAAGCGAGCGCGGCGCGCCGCTCTTTCTCGGTGTCCTCCGTGGTGCGCGTGCTCTGGTCGCCGCCGGCCTCGTTGAACCAGCCCACCGTGGTGTCGTTGTCGTGCGTACCGGTGTACACGACGGCGCGCCGCGGATACGCATGCGGAAGGAAGGTGGGCGCCTGCGGATCCGTCCCAAAGGCGAATTGCAGAAGGCGGATGCCCGGAAGGCGGAAGCGCTCGCGAAGTGCGGTAACGGCCGGGGTGACGCAGCCCAGATCCTCGGCGATGAGCGGCAAGGTGCCGCGAACGCCCAGGCCCTTTTTCACATACTTGAAAAAGCGCGCGCCCGGCCCCTTCATCCAGCGGCCGCGCACGGCAGTGGGCTCGTGCGCCGGGATTTCCCAATAGCGCTGAAACCCGATGAAGTGATCGAGCCGCACGGCATCGAACCGCGCCAGGGTGGTGCGGAATCGCTCGGTCCACCACGCGTAGACCTCGCGCCGGCGCGAATGCCACAAGTACAGCGGATTGCCCCAACGCTGACCCGTGGCGCTGAAGTAGTCCGGTGGAACGCCGGAGATGACCTTGGGCATTCCCCCTTCGTCCAAAGAGAAGAGGTGGCGCTTTTGCCAAACATCCGCACTGTCGTGCGAAACGAAGATGGGCAAATCGCCAATCAGGCCGACACCGCGCCCGTGCGCGTAGGCCCGAAGCTGCTCCCATTCTTTGTTGAATTGGTACTGCAAAAATCGGTGGAACTCGACATTCTCATCGAGCTCGCGCCGGGCGCCCTCGAGTGCCGCGGGATCGCGCAGGCGCAGGCCCTCCGGCCATACGGCCCATGCCGTTTCGCGGTGTGCGGATTTGATGGCCGCGTACAGGGTGAAGTCGTCGAGCCAGTGCCGTTCGCGCGCGCAGAACGCTTCGTAGCTTCGCCGCTCCGGGCCCTCCGCGTTTGCGCGAAACGCGGCAAACGCAGTGCGCAAATGCTCCATGCGGTAACGGGCGGCGCGCTCGTAATCGACGCGCTCGTGGGGAAGGTCCGTCGGACCGCCCAGCGCACTGCGCGATAGGAGCCCCTCCTCCGCAAGCCGGTCGAGGCAGATGAGCAACGGATTGCCCGCGAACGCCGACAGCGCGCTGTACGGCGAGTTGCCATAACCCACCGGGCCGATGGGCAGCATCTGCCACCATCGCTGCTGGGCCGCGGCGAGGAAGTCGATGAAGTGCCGCGCTGCGGCACCGAGATCGCCCACGCCGTACGGCCCCGGGAGGCTCGTCGGGTGTAGAAGAACGCCGCTCGCACGCTGGCTTAATCTTGGCACACTTGGCAGGCTAGGCGGCTGGTTGGGCGGCTGATTCGCCTGGTCAGGCTGGCCGGGTTGGCCGATGTGATTTTCGTCCAAGTTCGTTGTTCCTGCTAGGTGCTCCAACGAGCATGCCGAGTCAATAGGAATCCCAAAATGATGCTTGTCGCCTGCTTACGTCGGCGGCAATGTCGCCGCGCATGAATTTGTCACGTGTCTCTCTTTGTGTCGTCGCCATGTTCGCATCCGCCTGCGGAGGCGGTGAAGAAACGGGCGTCACGCCCCCGCCGGCCACACCGGCTCCCCCTGCGCCCGTCGCAACCGCGCCATCCCCGCCACCGAAGCCGGCCATCGACTACGCCGCACTCGAGCGTGACGAGGTGAATCGGCGGGCGTTGCACCACAACCTGCCTCTCTATTGGGTCGCGGACAAGAACGGCAACAAGACCGTCGATCCCGATGAAGTGGTATCGCTCTTATTTTATGGCGGTAACGGCACACGCAACGTGCCTCGCTGGGTCGAGAATGGCAAGTTCACACCCGCCTTCGAGGATGCGTTCTCCAAGGTCCTTCAAGGCGAGCCCGCCCCGAAGGCAGACCTTGCGCCGGCGGAGGGAGAACGTCGCAAGCTCGTTGCGCAAGATCTGGATCAAGGCTTCCCCACCTTGGTGCGCACCGATCTCACCACCCTGTCGGCCGACGAAAAGTCGTTCGTGAAGCACATCTTCGCCGCGGCCGATCTCGTCGATACGCTGTACCTGACGCAGAAGGGTGTGCTCGGCTTGGAGAAGAACCTGCCCGCGGACGATCCGGCGAGCGCGGCGCTCTTCTTCCGCAACCGCGGGCCCCGATGTGCGGGCGCCAAGACGGAGAAAAACCCGGCGTGCACGCCGCTTCCGGGCATAACCAAGGTGCCCGTCGACGTGTACCCGCGTCCGTTGCAGGCCCAGGCCAAGTTCTGCGAAACCATCGAGAAGGCGCCCAACGCGAAGAAGCTGCTCGAGCCGTTCAGCGCGGTGCGCGAGATCGGTGGAAAGCTCGAGCCCGTGCCTTACGGGCAAGCGTACAAAGAGCTGACCTCGGCGATTGCAAATGAGCTTCGCGCCGCCGCCGGTGCGTTGACCGATCCGAAAGAGTCGGCGCTCAAGACGTACGTCACCGCCGCCGCGCAGGCGTTCACGGACGACAATTGGCTCCCGGCGGACGAGGCGTGGTCCAAGATGAATGCGCAAAATTCGAAGTTTTACCTGCGCATCGCGCCCGACGAGACGTACTGGGAGCCGTGTTCGCACAAGGCGGGCTTCCATGTCGCGTTCGCGCTCATCAACCGCGACTCGCTGATCTGGCAGGACAAGCTCACGCCGGTGCAGCAAGAGATGGAGCAGAACCTCGCTGCGCGCATCGGGGCCCCGTACAAGGCGCGCAAGGTCACGTTCCATCTGCCGGACTTCATCGACATCATCATCAACGCGGGCGACGATCGGCAGCCCATCGGCGGGACCGCCGGCCAGAGCCTGCCCAACTGGGGCCCGGTGGCGAACGAAGGCCGAGGCCGCACGATGGTGATGAGCAATCTGTTCGCCGATCCGGACAGCCTGCGCTTCCGCCGCCGCGCGTCCGAGTCGCTGCTCACCAAGGAGACGATGGCGCTGTACGACGACGACCCCAAAGCGAGCCTGCTCTCGACGATTTTGCACGAGGCCACGCACAACCTCGGGCCGCACGCCGACTACGTCTACAAGGGCAAGACGGGCCCGCAGTCCTTCGGCGGCAGCATCGCCTCCATGATGGAAGAGCTCAAGGCGCAGACGGGTGCGCTCTACTTCACGGACTTCCTGAAGAAGAAGAACATCATCTCCCCGGACGTGGCGATGCACACGTACGTGAGCACCCTCGGCTGGACCTTCGGCCAAATCTCGCGCGGCATGTACACCTCCACGGGGGAGCGCAAGCCGTACAGTCAGCTGGCGGCCATCCAGCTCGGCATCCTCATGGACGAGGGCGCGGTCACCTTCGATCCGAACGGGCGCGCCGCGAATGGGAAGGACCAAGGCGCCTTCACGGTCCATCCGGAAAAGATGGTCCCCGCGATCGAGAAGATGGCGAAAACGGTGGGCAGCATCAAAGCCACGGGCAACAAGGACGCAGCGCTGGCGCTGACCAAGAAGTACGTCGATGGGAAGGTCGTTCCCATCGATCTGATCATCGCGCGCGTGCTGCGCGAGCCCAAGGCCAGCTTGGTCTACTCGGTGGAGCTCTAAAGCTACTTCGGCGGAGCCTCTCCCAGGAGAGGCTTCAAGAAGCCGAGGGCATACGCACCGTAGGCGGCGGCCACGAGAACGACGAGGAGCACGACCCACTTGAGGACGCCGCCGCCGCCACCCTCTTTGGTCTGGCGCAGGTTGCTCAGGAAGGCGGGCTGGTTCTCCACCTCGCGCGGCACGACCATGGCGCGCGGGCTCGCCGGATCGGAAAGCGGCGGCACGTCCGCACGGGAAGCGGGGTACGCATCGAAGGGGATGGTCGCGGGGCGCGGCTTGGCCACGTCCGTCGCCGGTACGGGCGCCGTCACGGGCTCGGAGAGTTGCTGCGCGGCCTTCGGCGGTGCGGTGCGCGGCGGATGCATGAGGGGTTTGGTCGGCTCCTCACCGTCCTCCGTGTAGACGTCCTTCGCGGGCGGCGCGAGGTCGAACTGGGGCTCGAACTTGGGCCCCGACTGCGGGAACACCGCCTCGACCTCCACCGACTCCTCGGCCGAGACATTCGACGTCGACTTGGCCACCGCCGCACTCGTGGCGCTTGCCGCGAGGTTCGCGGCCTGGCGTGCGTCGATGGGGAACGCGTCGGGGAAGGTCGGAACCTTGTTCATGCGCGCAGCGGCCGCGGCGACTTCCTCCGCCGAAACCGGCGCGGTCATCTCCGGGCTCACGCGAAGCATCGGCTTTTCCGAGGCGGCTTGCGGCGCAATGACCGTGGCCGCGGGCGTCGGGAACGCCTCGCGCGGCACACCGAAGCTCGGCAGGGCTGCGGTTGCGCCCACCGTGTTCACTGGCGGCGGCTCGGGAATGGTGGCCGTGGCGGCAGCCAGCGGCTCGACGACATCGGGGACCGTCGCCGTGGGAAACGCGCGGGGCGAGACCGGCGGCGCGACCGGCGAAGCAATCGGCGTGCGACGTGACGAGGAGGCGGGAACGCTCGGGACGATCGCGGGCGCAGGGCGCGTTGGCAGGGTGCTCGCCGTAATACCCGAGGAGCTCCGCTGGGGCGCAAGCTCCACCACCGGCGCGCGCCTCCGCGTCGTCACCTGCCCCGATTCATGCGCACGCGGGAGCGATGCGCGCTGCTGTACGCGCTCGAGCAATGCCTCGAGCTTTGCCACTTTTTCCGCCCGACCCATGGGTCCTCAAGGTACGGGCCTTACGACAACGCTGTCAAACGTCGTGAACGGAATTACCTGGGCGCCACCCCGCCCCAGCCTAACGCGAGGCCAGCCCCGGTGTTTTGTCAGGGGGTGCGTGTACGACGAAGGCGACGAGATCTCCCACCTCGATGCGGTCGTAGCGGGCTCCAGAGAGCGATAGCCGCTCCGCCACCGTGGCCTCCGGCTCCTCGGAGCGCCACCGGTCGATCAGGTAGGCGTACTCCCGCTCGCGCGCGAAGATGTCCCGATAGGGACGGTAGCGATCCTGCGCGAGGTGCGACGGCACCACGATGGGGCTCTCGCGAAAGAGAAACGTCTCGCGGTACGCGACCCAATAGTCGGCCATGGCCACGTGCACGCCGAGGGCGCGCAGCTTGGCGCCCATGGCTTCATCGTCATTCGAGAGGCCCGTGCGAACCGCCAGGCCCGAAACGGCGGGCGCGTAGGCTACCCACCCGCCAATGGCGGCCGAGGCCAGATACGGCGCGGCGTACATCGCAAAACGCCACCCCGTCGCGCGATGCGCCAAGGGCGCGAAGGCCCAGGGCAAGAAGAGCAACATGGCCACGAGGTAGCGCGCCGAAAACTGGTCCATGACCATGGGCGAGACCAGAAACGCGCTCACGGTGAGCGGCACCGAGAGGAGCCCCACGGCCCCGATGCGCCGCACGCCCCACGGGGTTCCCGGCGCCACCACGACGAACGCCGACCCGAGAAGCATCCCCACGAGCGAGGCGAGCCCCAGCCATTGAATCGCCGCAATGGCCGGCGGCGCGGCCCAAGGCACGTAGTCCATCTCGTGCAGCGGCGCATACACCTTGGTGCCGAGCACCCACGGCAGACACGCCTCGCGCAACACCGCCCAATTGTGCGTCACCACATCGAGCGACATCTTCGTCTCACCGTGCCGCGACTCCGGGCTCGCCAGGAGCAGCATCAACGGCACGACCCCGATGGCCATCCCGGCCACGCCGGCCCCGATGCGCTTCAACCAGCGCGCTTTGGAGGGATCCCTCGCGGCCAGCAACAAATGCAGCCCTACCAGCGGCAAAAACAGCAGCGCATACGGATCCGCAAAGCACGCGAGCAGCGCCACCAGGCCCCCTGCCCCGGCCCGAAGCTCCCCCCGCGACTTATCGATGCTCTCCACGAAGTACATCGCCAAGAAGACCAACGTGAGCGCGGCCTGCCGCGGCGGGTAGAGCACGTTCCCGTGCACGGGCGCCGAACAGAACACGAGCGCCAGCACCAACACGGCCGCCACCGTTTTCGCGACGTGGCGCGCCAGCACCGCGTACGAGAGCAACGTCAACGCCACATGCCCGACGAGCGCGGAGAGCATGAGCGCAAACGGCGTTGCCCCCAATACGAGAAACCAGAGCGCCGCCACCGCCGAGTCGACCGAGGTCTGGTACGTGCTCCCGAACAGATGCCAGGAAAACTCCCCCCGCAGGATGTGCATCGCCTGCAGGCCGACGATGGCCGCGTCCGAATTCGTATCGCCCGCATTCAACAACGGCGGCAGCCGATACAGAAACGACAACGCGACCACGACGGCCGCAGCGCGATGCTCCTTCCAAATTGCCTGTAGTCCTACCCTTGGCACGGCAACGGCGTGCCAGAAAACCGGACGACAATCAATCGGGCCGGCGCCCCGCGCGGTCTTTTTACCGAGCGCTCACTGGGCGCCCGTCGACGGAATTTCCTTGGTGATGCAGTGGATCGAGCCGCCCTCCACGATGGTCGCCTCACTGTTGACCCCGACGACGTTGTAGTCGGGCAGCGCGGATTTGTAGGCTTGCACCGCGGCCTGGTTCTCGGTGTTCGAGTTGTAGAAGGGAATGATCACCGTCTTGTTGACGATGAGCGAGTTCGTATACGTGTACCAAGTTCCGCCGCTGGACCAGCCTTTGACGCGGGTGACCTGGTAGCGGCCGGAACCGCACGATAGGTTGGCGAAGTAGTTCGCGGCCTTGTCGGTGGCGGACTTGTACGGCTCGTTGGTGCTCTGCGCTACGACGACCTTACAATCGCCGACCAGCTTCGCGAACATGTCGATGTGGCCCGTGCCATCGGCCGGTGCGCCGCCGGAGGTCGCGGCGTAATCCAAAATGTGGATCGTGGTCGCACCGAGGTAGCTCTTGAGCAGCGAATCGACCTGCGCCCGCGACAGCGACGAATTCCAATTGTAGACGCGGCTGCTCAGGAAGGCGTTGCCCTTGCCGTCGGTCATGTAGTTGCCACCGTCGAGGATGAGGCTCGTGGTGTGGCATTGGGCGTTCAGCTGCGTCGCGATCTTGCACGACATCGCGTCGTCGTCGACGCGCGAGGCGTAATGGCGATACTTCGTATCGACGATGCCCAGGGCCTTCGTCGGTTCGTAGATCCCCACGGGTCCATAATCGCGCGACCAAATGCTGTCGTAGTCGATATTGAGCGCGCGGTATTTCGACGATGGCACGCCGGAAATCGACGAGGGGCCGCCCACCATCCACACGTTCGCCCCGGCGCCTGCCGCGGCCACGGAGATGTTGCGAAGCACGTCCGTGTGCGCGGTCCACGTCATGACCACGGTGCTCACGGGCTCGTACTCGGCGGGCACGCGGTAGCCGGCGCCAGGAGCTGCGTCGACTTCGTTGGCGATGGCCTCGGGCGACGGAGGTGCCACGCGACTCTGAATCGCAAGCTCCTCCTCCGTGGCCCAATTGGGGAGATTCTTGGTGCGCAGATTGGCGCTTACCGCGCCTTCGTCGCTCGGTTCACCGGTATCACCCGCCGACGAACAACCGGCGCCCGCCAACAAAATGCCCAGTGCTACGAGCGGAACGATTCGAAGCCGTCCTCGATGCATGAGAGTCACCTTTCTCGATGTGGGCTCGCCCTGCGGTTTTCACCCCGCGCGCCCATCACCGTCAAGGAAACTCGTTTTCACGAATCGAAATAGAATCGGTCGATGCCGTATGCGATCTCGTAAACGGTCTTCGCGTAGTCGACACGCTTTTCACGGGCGCGCCGCGGCAACGGCGGCGGTACGCGACGCAGGCCACCACGCAGAATGTGGCGTGCAATCGCACCGAGTCGAAACGACACCCCGATGCATCGCCCGCGATCGTTCGCACGGCGGCCCTCGAGAATGCGCGCCACACGGCCCGACGTCGCAAAGAGAAGCCCGAAGTCGGTCGCGCGAAAGGACACCATGAGCTCATCGCCGATGTTCACTTCGGCCTCGGACGGCATGAGCAAACCTTCGGTCGATAGGTCGAGCGACCGGCGGCCGATCAATTTCATATCTTGCTCGCGCACGATCTGACACGACACTTCCACAGCGTGCCGCATGACGGAACGTTGCTGGAGCAGCACCATCGGCATGGCGGGACGCATTAGGCCGTCCCCATCATGATGCGCGCGACCGATTCCGCATAATCGATGCGCGGCTCGCGACCCGGCAAGGTCGGTGGATAGCGGTACAACCCAGCCTTGACGTAGCTCGCGCTGACGCGTCCCAAGCGCGAGAACTGGAGCCCCAAACCGCGTCCGCGATCGCTCGGCCTGCGGCCATGAACCACGCGCGCCACGGTAGCCTCGGCATCGAACCACGCGCGCAACGTCGGCACGCGGAAGCTGACGAGCACCTCTTCGCCCGTCAGCACGGTTTCATCGGTCAGCACCAGCATGCCCTCGGCGGACAGGTCCACCGCCTGCTCGCTCAGCAGCTTGAAATCGCGCTCACGCACCACCTGGCACTCGAGCCGCACTGCATGCCTCGGAGTCTTCCGCTCACGCACCGGCACCAAGAGACCGTCCATGCTTTGGACCTCCACGGACGCACATTACCTCCTGCGTCCGTAGCGGGCCCAATTTGCGGCTCCCGAAGACTCACAGGGAGACGGGGAGACGGGGAGTTTCTAGGTTTCCGATCGGCTCATTGAGCGACTGGAAACCCTGAAAATCTCCCCGCCTCCCCGCCTCCCTGTTCAATCCTCTTCTCGGGAACCCGGGGATCTATCGCCGGAAACCGCCGCCTCCGCGGCTGCTGGTGGGAGGCGATTTCTCCACCATCGTGAAGACGGCGGTTTGATCTTCCTCTTCCTCGTTCAGCTTTCGCACTTCTTTGCCGAAGGGGTTGCCGATGCTGGGCAACGGAGGGCTCGAAAGGGCGCCGCCCGAGGCCAATGTTCCTGCGGGCGCCGAGATGCCAGGGGCCGATGGCTCTTCGTCCGATGCGGGATCGTCGTCGATGATGACGACCATCCCGTCGTCGTTGAGCGCGGCCACCTCGGTCTCGCCCACGGAAACCTCGGGAGCGTCGGTCTCGCGAGGCACGCGGCCCGTGGTCGAGGTCTTCGCCTCGCCATCCACGCCGCCGCCGCCACTCAAGGGCTCCAGCGAGAGACCCGAGAGGCTTTTCTCGATTTCCGACTCGGCGATCTGCACCAGGCCGACCTTGAGGGCGAGGGCATCGAGCGCGCCAATGAGCACGTCATTCGGCGTCTGCGACACGAGCTTGTCCCAGCCTACCGCCGCCAAAATGCCCCGCGGCGAGCCGTCGCCCGATTGGTGGATCTTCTTGATCCACTCGGTCAAATCCGCCTTGGTGAGGCCTTCGGCGATGACGTCGGTCCCGCGAAGCTTGCCGCCGCGGCCCTCGACGGTGTCGAGAAACCATCGCGCATCGAACAGCCCGAGGTCGTACGCCTCCTCGAGGGCCTTGTGGATGGCCTTTTTCGACAGCTTGCCGCCACGCCAGAACGTCCACCACGACGAAAGCGGCACCCAGCGCACGACCACGTCGGGCGGAAGGCCCAATTCGAAGGCCGCATGATCGACGTCGCCTGCAACCAGTGCGTCGTGCACCACCGCTTCGACCTTGTCGTCGGTGTCACGCACGGCGGCTTTCAGGCCGCGGATGCCCCAGTGCGCGAGGATCGGTCCGCGCACATCGTTGGGGATGTAGCGAAAGAGCTGATCCTTGGCTTTCGCGTCGTCGTACGGGAAAAAGTGATTCAGAAACTCCTGGCTCGTACGGACTCGCCCCTCGGGCGTTCGGCGATGTTCTTCCACCGCAAGACAGAATTTCGGAACGGCGGCGTTGAGATCATTTTTCGTCGTGGGCTTGTCCAAGAGAGACCTCCGGAGCGCGCGGGGTGCGAACTCCATGATGCTAACTCTAGCGACGGGCGTTTGTCTCTCGTCCGAGGGGTTAGGTGTTAGGGATTAGGGGTCAGGGGTCGCAGCGCGAGCGCGCACCACCGACATCGGGGCTGCCGTCTCTTCCTAAACGCCAAACCCCAACCCCTACCCTATCCTTCAGGGAAGACGGCTGATCAGGGCATCGCCGAGGGACGGCTGGTCGATCTTGCCGAACCAGATACGCCAAGTTGCCTTCATGAAATCGACGCCATCGGCCGTGGCGCTGGCGCCACCTTGCACTTGCAGCGTGGTGGTCTTCTTGTCGGCGTCGTAGGTGATGGTGACAATCTGATTTTCCTTCAGCTCTTTGCTGAAGACGGCGAGGAATTTTCCGATCTTGGCTTTGTCGGTGTAGCCGTTCATGGCGTACGCCTCGGACAGCGCATTCTGAATTTTCTCGCTGTCGACATCACGCTTCATCTTCCAGATGAACCGTTTGCTGATGTCCGCATCGATGACGGCCTGCTTCGACTTCGCCGGCGGCAGCTCCTTCATCTCGTGGCCGATGGCATAGACATCGACGCTGGCGAACAGGATCTTCTTCTGCCGAACGCCATCGCCCGTGTGGTAGTAGCCGTTCGGCAGACGCTCGAGGGCAAATGCATTTGCGACGAGCGCGACAAGACAGAGCACAACGAGAACGGGCGTGAGCCAGGGACGACGTTTGGCGTTTTTCATGGTTCTCCTCTAGACGGACGTGAAGACGCCCACATTACAGCACGCCGAGCAGGACCGGGGGCCGTACCCAGCCGTACCGCATGCAAATAGACGACTCTTCCCCGAATCGCTTCACTGTAAAGTAAGGCGCGCATGAGCGATCCAGCGGCTCCTTGCTTAGAGTTGGGCGCAGCGGTTCTGGTCGTGGACGACGACGTCGACATCCGCGAGACGATCAGCATGATCCTCGAGGATGAAGGCTACACGGTTGCGTGCGCTTCGAATGGGCGAGAAGCCCTCGACTATTTGCGCGAACACCGGGCGCCCAATCTGATTCTGCTCGATCTAATGATGCCCGTGATGGACGGAGTGGAATTTTGCAACCGCCAGCGGCAGGATCCGCGGCTGGCCAACATTCCCGTCGTCATCGTCACGGCCTCGGGCCAGGCCAAGGAGCAGAGCGCTGCGTTGAACGCGAAGGCGTTCATCTACAAGCCGCTCGCGCTCGACACGCTGCTCGAAAAAGTGGAGCAGTGGAGCTCGAGGACGACAACCTAGCTCTCTTCCCGTACACGTTCCCGTTCCCGTTCCCGTACACGATCTCCCCTTCTCGGCGGAAGAGTTCGGGAACGGGTACGGGAACGGGAACGTGTACGGGCGGAAAATCAGGAAGCGGGCTTCTCGGCGGGGGCCTGGGCGGCCTTCTTGGCGCGCCACTCGGCGAGCTGCTTCGTACGACGGGCCTTCTGCTTCCTACGACGGGGAGAATCTTGCGGGGTAGACATGGCGCTGCCCTATAGCACTGCTACCGGGCCCAGGTCGACCACGTCGCCGATTCGGAGCCCAAGCGGCTTTCGCGGGTCATGGAATCGAGCCAGGTGTCCACCGTGGTGCGGGCCGGTTCTTCCCATTTGAGGCGGGCGAAGCGCGCCAGAAGCTGCGGCGCGTGGTCGCCGGTGCGGGTGCGCTCGCCATAGGCGGTGCGGGCCAGCTCCAGCTCTTGAGCGGCCTCTTCCCAGCGGGCCTCCTTTTGGAAGAGCCATGCGCGCGTCAGGTGGCGGTGCTGCCGCGGCTCCGCCTCGTCGAGCACGATGGCATCGCACGCCGCCAAGAGCGCAGGCGCGCCCTTGTCGCCGGCATCGCCGCGCGCCAGGGCAACCTGCGCGAGCAGCAGCTTGGCCTCCACCTCGCCCCAGGGATCCTTGAGCGTGTCATAGAGGCGACCGGCGACCTTCGCGTGGGACGCCGCCGCGTTGTAGTCCTCGGTGTCGATGGCAATCATGGCGAGCAGGCGCTCGCACGCCGCCTCGCCGCGCGGGTTTTGCAGCTCGCGGAACGACGAGCGTGCGGAGAGCGCGCGGGTGCGGGCCCGCTCGAAGTCGAAGGCGCGGTGATCGGCATGGCCGAGGACCACGTCGCACTGGGCCAGGCCGAGGCGATAGCCCATGGCGTCGAACTCGGCGCGCGCCTCGATGAGGAGCTCGCGCGAAAGATCGTAGCCGCCCACGGCCGTGGAGATCATGGCCATGAGAATCAGGCACTGCGCGCGGCCGAGGGCGTCGCCCACGGCGCTGCAGCGCACGCTCGCTTGATTGAGCACATCGCGTGCGCGGGCGTGCTCGCCGAGCAGGTAGTCGATCTCGCCGAGAACGACCTGCGCCTGCGCGTACCCTGCCTCGTCCCCTTCTTTCTCGAAGTGCGAGAGCGCCTGCACGACCTGCAGCCGCCCGTGCGCCGGGTGCCCCAAGTCCGAAGCGATGTGCCCGAGCAGCCGCAAGGTGTGCGCCTCGCGACCGAGATCCCCCGCCTCGGCAAAGGCTTTGCGCGCGGCTTCGGCTTGCTCGCGCGCCTCGTCCAGCTTGCCCGTGTGCCGCAATGCCTCGGCGCGCCAGTAGGCATACTCGGCGGCCGTGGCCCCGCTCACGTGGCCCGCGAGCAGCTCGAGATCGCGCAACGTCGCCGCCGTGTCGCGGCCGCGGCGCCACGACCCCTGGATGAACTTGAACATCAAGTTGGCCGCGACGTCGTCGTCGCCCGCCTTGAGCAAGTTCGCCACGCGGTGCTTCATGATGCGGCGCGATCCCACGGCAGGATGCTTCGCCAGCGCGTTCGCGGCCAAGCGGAAGATGGCCGGCGCATCCTTGCGCTCGTGCAGGCGCACCAAAAGGTGCTCGAGCAACAAAGCATGGGGCCAGCGGAATTGGTCGTTGCCCGACGCCAGCAGGATCTGCGCGCGCGTGAGGCCCACCAAGGCATCGCGCGGATCCATGCCCAGCGATGCGACCAGCGTCTTCAACACCTCGCCCCGGATGTCCTCGCCCAGCGCCGCGGCGGCGTAGGCCGAAAGGCGCAACTCCGTCGGCACGGCGCGCAGGCGCTCGTCCCACAGCTCCGCCGTCGTGATGGCGCGGCCAAGCAGCGCGCTGTCCGGCACGCGGTACTTGCCCTTCTCCAATTTGAGGTAGCCGCCACCCGCCCACGCATGAAGCAACTGCAGCGCGAACAGCGGGTTGCCGCGGCTCTGTTGGCGCGCCCGTTCCACCGCGGAGTCGTCCAGCGGCAAGGTGGAGCGAAGCAGCGCGTCGGTCTCGTCGCTGGCCAGCGGCTTCAATTCGATGACCCGCCCATTCCACTCCGCGCGCGCGGACTCCATGCGAAGGGCCGCATCGAGATCGCTCGCGAGCGTTTCGCTTCGCGCGGTGGCGATGGCCATCAGCTTCACCTCGCGACCGCCGGGGCGCCCGATGGACTGGTGCATGCGCCGCAGCACCTCGAACGTGTTGGGCGAGGCCTGGTGCAGGTCGTCCGACCAGAGGAGGATCGGGCGATCGCGCCCGATGCGTTCGAACACTTTGCGGATCACCACCCAGCGCAACTCGGGCGTATCCAGCACGAAGCGCTTGCCCGAGGGGCCGAGCGGCGTGACCGTGCCCGGCGGCGTGGGGCGAAGCCACTCGGCGGTGGCCGCGACCCAGGTGAGCTCTTCGTCGTTGTCGGCGGCGACCTCCCATCGATTGATGAGCGTCTGCTCCACCAACGCGCGATCGGCCCCTTCCAGGCCGAAGTGCGCGTTCACCGCGCCCGTGACACCGTCGAGCGGCGTGGGAATGCGGCCGTAACGCGCACGCAGCGGCACCATCATGCCGTGCTCGTGCACCGTTTCGCAGAGCCACGAGGCCAGGCGGCTCTTGCCGACGCCGGCTTCACCGAGCAACGCCACGAGGGCTCGCGTCGGGCCCTGCGGGGCGGCCATTTGCTCGACGAGATCCCAAAGCAGACGCCGCTCGTCTTCGCGCGCAACCAGCGGCGACGGACGCAAGCCGAGAAGGCCGGGCGCCAGCGAACGAGCCGCCGCCACCGCGCGCCCCAGCGCAGGACGCGACGAAGGTGCCACCGGCGGAGCAGGCCCTGCGGCCACCACTTCTTCCAACGTGGCCGATTCGTTCGGCTTGAAGCGGGCCCACGCGCGGCGCGCATCCGCCGCGTACTCGTAGCGGTGCCACGGGCGCTTCGCGAGGAGCTTTTGCACGTACGGGCTCACGCCCGAGGGCACGCCCGCGGCGAGCGTGAGCGGCGGCACCGGCGTGCGCTTGTGCGCGCGCAACACTTCTTGAGCGGTGCCCTCGAAGACTTCTTTGCCGACGAGGATGCGGTACAGGATGCATCCGAGCGCGTAGAGATCCGTCGGCGGCCCCACCAACGTGGCCGCTTTGCGAATCTGCTCCGGTGCAACCCAGCCCACGGTGCCTGCGCCCGCGTGCGTGGCCAGCTCGGGCTGCGGAGCACCATCGAGGCGCGGATCGTGGCGCTGCTGACGCAGCCACGCGAGCCCCAAGTCCAAGATGTACGCGCGCGGTCCGCGACCCGAGGTCGCAAGATCGAGCATCACGTTGGACGGCTTCAAATCGCCGTGGATGACGCCGCGTGCGTGCGCGTGCGCGAGCCCCGCGAGAACCTGATCGACCAGCGCCCAGATGACCGGCCACGGCAGCGTGGTCGTGTGCATCCACTCGTGGACGCTGCGACCGGGCAGTGCCTCCATCACGAGGTACGGCGAGCCGTCGGCCAAGGTGCCGAAGTCGCGCGCGCGCACGAGCGTGGGGTGCTCGAGTGCGGCGACGGCGCGCGCTTCCTGGTGGAACCACCAGGTCTCCTCGGGGCGTGTTTGCCCTTTGGCTTCATCCGGCGTGCGAAGCCGTTTGAGCGCGACGCGTTCTCCGCTCACGAGATCGCGACAGAGGTAGACGACCCCCATCCCGCCGCGACCGAGTTCGCGAATTACCTCGTACCGCTGCGCGAGTAGAGTCCCAGACTCAGGAGGAATTGATGCGGGTTTGTCGCCCTGCGACATGGTGCGAGCTTATCTTAAGTTCTCGCGTCGGTCCGGAACATCAAATCGACGCGCAAAAGTGAGACAAAAAAAAGAGGCGGGTGGCATCGGCCAAGTCCACGTTGGTACCCCCCACGAGCGCGCGCTCGTTTCCTCCCCAACGATCCATACGAAGAAAGCTTCCAGTCTCGCAGGCAAAAAACAGCAAAACCTGCTGGAACGGCGGCCAAGGTAGGCCCAGTCCCCAAGGACTGCGACAAATTTGCGCGGTCCTTGTTGAATTCGCTGACCACCCCGGTAAGGTGATCCTGCTTCGTTTGCTTTTTGACGCGCGGCATTCCCGCGAATTCTGACGGCGCGTCCCACGCCCTCATCTGAAAGGTCGCCGGACGCAGTCGAAACCAGGGAGGCATTCGAATGTCCGAATCGAAGTTGCGCAGGTCGCTCGGCAGATCACTTGCCAGGTCATTCGCGATTGGGGCTTTTGGAATCATGGCTTCCGCAGTCGCTTTTTCGGTCGGCGCACGGCTGGCGACGAGCCTGGAACACCACACGAAGTCGGTGTCCGTGGCCAAAGTCCCCGTGCAAGCCATGCAACCGGTCGCGCAGAAGTAAACCGCTCTCTTCCCGTACGCGTTCCCGTTCCCCTTCCCCTTCCCGAACTCCCGAATCGAGAGATCGGGAACGTGTACGGGAACGGGAACGTGTACGGGTTCAGAGGAGCTTAAGCGCGCTCGCGCTTTGCCTTTGGCATCGTGTTGAAGACGATGTCCCAAAGAGGCGATGAGACGCCAAAGCCGCCGGAGTGATCCGCGTGGTGGTGCAGCATGTGATGGCGCCGCAGCCACTTGCCGATGCGCGTGGTCTGCTTGAAGTGGTGCACGGCGTAGTGCGTACCGTCGTACGCGAGGTAGCCGATGACGAAGCCTGCGAAGAACGGCTCGCCAATGCGCTGCCCCATCGTGAAGTAGTAGAGCGAGTAAAAGAGCACGGCGAGCGGGACGCTCACGCCGAGCGGCATCACCAGACGATCCTTGTCGTTCGGAAAGTCGTGGTGGACGCCGTGCATCAGGAAGTGGATGCGACGCCCGAGGGGCGTGTCCTTCGTCCAGTGAAAGACGTACCGGTGCAGGATGTACTCGACGAACGTCCAGGCGAAGACACCAAGGAAAAACAGGCCGACAACGCCCGAAACGGGCAGATCGTGGCGGGAGACGCTCCGATACACGACGAACGCCGACACCGGGATCCACGCGATGAAGGGCGTGGCGGGGTGGATGCGCGAGAACCATTCGAGAAAGTCACTCTCGAACATCCGCGTCGTCTGAGGACGGCTCAAGTTAGGCTTCACGACATTCATTTGGAGAGGACCTCGACGCACGAAGCCATGGGATTTGTCGCTACGCTAGAGAACCATAAGGCCCGCGGCAAGCCGAAAAAAGCCCCGCGCCCGGCTTCGGCCGGTCGTTTTTTCTCGGGTGGGCCCCCGTCTTTCACGTGCGCAAACTAGTTCACGGCTTTGGTGCGGAACTTCGACTTGTACGAGTCCTTGTACTTGTCGTGGCAGGTCTTGCAAGAAGCCTTGGCCCCTGCGACGTCCCCCTTGCGTGCGGCGTCGGCCCCGGCCTTGGCGATGGCGGCCCACTCCCATGACGGGTCGGGCGAAAACGTTGCGGACTTGTCCAGCGACTTCGCCAGCGCCTGCAGATCGTTGCCCGCGAGGGCGGCACCCAAGTTGGCCTTCATCCACTTTTGCATCGGGCACGGGTTGTCTTTGCTCCCGCACGCGGGGGCGGCTTGATCCGCCGCCGCCACCGACGATGGCATCGCACCCCACGCCAGCGCCCCCAGCATGCCGGCCATCGCCAGCCCGAACCACGTCTTGCTCTTCATCGTCACTCCCTCGTCACCTGCGTTGAACGTCGGCCGCCCGCTCCGACGCACCTTAGTCGGCGCCAGCGGACCTGTCAGCGTGACGAGCCAAGCAGCTGTCCGATTCACTCGCAGGTCCAAGGCCTCCGTGCACTCCCGTTCACTTCGAACGCCCGGTCGCGAGCGTCCATTCGCGCACAAATCCGTCGAGGGGGGCTACGAATTTTCCCGAAGGATTTCCGAAGAGCGCATGATGGTTGCCCTCGCGCCGCTTGACGTCGCCACCAAACTTGTAGGATGCAGGTCCCCCCCATGGCCGACCAGGAGAGGTTCGTGCACGCCGTTCATATCGTTGCCCGCGCTCTCGGCCGTATCAGCAGGGAGCGCGCGCGGGCGGTGGATGTCACCCCCCAGCAGGCCGAGACGTTGCAGCTGATTTTC
Source organism: Sorangiineae bacterium MSr12523 (assembly GCA_037157775.1). Taxonomy (NCBI): domain Bacteria; kingdom Pseudomonadati; phylum Myxococcota; class Myxococcia; order Myxococcales; family Pendulisporaceae; genus Pendulispora; species Pendulispora brunnea. The sequence goes on along the minus strand of CP089982.1, from coordinate 4,829,428 downwards.
GAGCGCGGCGCCGTCTCGACGTCGTCGCTGGCCGAGCAGCTCGGTATCGACCCTTCGACGGCCAGCCGCAACCTGTCCGGTCTGGAGCGAAGCGGCCTCATTTCGCGCAAAAAGGGCACGGATGACGCACGCCAAACCGATGTGCGACTTACACCACGCGGCAAGCGTGTGGCGGAGTCCGTAGCTGCGGGATCGAGCACGTCCTTTACTGCCGTTCTCGACCAGCTCCCGAGGGCCGATCGACAACGTGTGACGGACGCCTTGGAGTTGCTCGCGCGTGCGCTCGACTCGAATGATGCGAACGGCGACGCGAAACGCTGACGAACGCGAACGCTGCTCTGACGCTGCGGTCTGAAACCTAGTTCAGAAAGCGAGCCGAGATGTATCGAACGGCCTCCGCAGAAGCGGCTGCGATCTGGGCCTGAACATCCGATGGTGAGGCGTCTCCGTCGACGAGGATGCCGTATTGCCCCGCCTCGTCACTGAAGAAGCCGCCCGGCGGAATCGACGAACGGTCGCGGTCGAACTTCACCGCTTGGACGGGCAGAGCGAAAATACGAGCGCCTACGTGGACCTGGACGAACCCGATCAACTTTGCGCCTTGTCCTATTTCCTTCATCGCTAGCTCCCTAGTCCCCGCACCCTGCTGCATCGACCTCGAATGCAAGGGAACCTAAGCATCGAGTGGGCCAGCGCAACGCGGCGGTTTTGCTGTGCAGACGTCGCGCGCATCCGATGCGCAATCCTGTACACTCGTGCGGCTTCACGGATGCGCTCGCGCCTGGCTCGTCCCGGAATTTACAGCAGGAGGCGTGCGGAATGAGTGCAGCGGACGAGATGCTCGAAAGAGCACGGAGGACGACGATGCAGATTGCAATCATTGGCCTGGGCAAGATGGGCGGAAACATGGTCAGGCGGCTCTTGCGCGGCGGTCATCAGGTCGTTGCCTACGATCGCGATACCGCTGCGGTCGACCGCTTGGCCAGTGAAGGCGCCACCGGTGCAAAGTCGCTCGAAGATCTCGTCGCGAAACTGAATGCGCCGCGCGCGGTCTGGGTGATGGTGCCGTCGGGCGCGCCCACGGAGAAGACCATCGAGGACGTGGCGAAGCTTCTCTCGCCCAACGACATCATCATCGACGGCGGAAATTCGAATTTCCACGATTCGGTCCGCCGCGCGAATGCGCTCGCGGACAAGAAGCTGCGCTTTCTCGACTCCGGCACCTCGGGCGGCGTGTGGGGATTGGAAAACGGCTATTGTCTGATGGTCGGCGGAGACCCTACCGCATACCAACACGTCGAGCCGGCGCTCATCACGTTGGCTCCCAAAGATGGCGTCGCCTATTTCGGAAAGGCGGGCGCGGGTCACTTCGCCAAAATGGTTCACAACGGGATCGAGTACGCCATGATGCAAGCCTACGCGGAGGGCTTCGAGCTCCTGCGCGCGAGCGAGTTCGGCTACAACCTCGCGGACCTGTCGAACGTGTGGAACCAAGGCAGCGTGGTGCGGTCGTGGCTTCTGGAGCTAGCCGCAAACGCCTTCAAGAAGGATCCGGATCTTTCGGGGCTCAAGGCTTACGTCGAAGACTCGGGTGAAGGGCGCTGGACGGTGAACGAAGCCGTGGCGCGTGCCGTGCCCGTGCCGACAATTGCAGCATCGCTGTTCGCGCGATTCGCATCGCGCCAGGACGAATCTTTCGCTCTGCGTGTGCTGGCGGCTCTCCGTAACGAGTTCGGCGGCCACGCGGTCAAGAAGGCGTAATAACGTTACGTTCCTTTCTCCTTGTCATGCGCAGGTCCACGCGGTCCCACCTCCCCTACTAAGCGAGAGCACGAAACATGACGAACCCGCTTCGCGACACCACCATGTTCGAGCGCCACGCCGATGCGTGCGCCGTGGTCATCTTCGGCGCCTCGGGGGACCTGACGCGGCGTAAGCTGATGCCTGCACTCTACAACCTTGCGCTGGGCCGTTACCTCACGGGCTCGTTCGCCGTGGTGGGCGTGGCCCGGCGCCCGAAGACGAACGAGCAGTTCCGCGAGGAGATGAAAGAAGGCGTCGGCAAGTTCTCGCGCCGCAAGCCCGTCGACAGTGCGGTGTGGAGCGACTTCGAGAAGGGCGTCAGCTATGTGGCCGGCACCTTCGAGGACAAGGCCACGTACGAGAAATTGCGCGCACACTTGGAGCAGCTCGATCAGGAGCGCGGCACGCGGAAGAACCGGTTGTTCTACCTGGCAGTGCCGCCGGCGGACTTCGGCACCATCGCGCGTGGCTTGAAGGAGGCGGGCCTGGTGGCGCCGCCGCCGAATGGCGATCGCAGCGCACCGTGGACGCGCGTGGTCATCGAGAAACCCTTCGGGCACGACCTGGCGAGTGCACGCGCGCTCAACGCGACGATTTCCAAGGTGTTCGAAGAAGAACAGGTCTTCCGCATCGACCACTACCTCGGCAAGGAGACGGTGCAGAATCTGCTGGTCTTCCGCTTTGCCAACAGCCTCTTCGAGCCAGTGTGGACGCGCGAGCACGTCGACCACGTGCAGATCACGGTGGCGGAGGAGATCGGTGTCGAGGGGCGCGGCAAGTTCTACGAGAAGACGGGTGTGACCCGCGACATCGTGGAAAACCATTTGATGCAGCTGCTTTGCCTCACCGCGATGGAGCCGCCGATTTCGCTCGAGGCCGATGCGGTGCGCGATGAAAAGGTGAAGGTGCTGCGCTCGCTGCGGCCCATCGAGCATTCTCTCGTGACGGAGAACGTGGTGCGCGGGCAATACGGACGCGGGCACGTGCGCGCCGAAGAGGTGCCCGCCTACCGCGAAGAGCCGGACGTCGCGGCGGACAGCGCGGTGGAGACCTACGTGGCCGCCCGCGTCTTCGTGGACAATTGGCGCTGGGGCGGTGTCCCCTTCTACGTGCGCGCCGGCAAGCGCATGCTGCGCCGTGTGACCGAGATTGCGCTGCAGTTCAAGAAGGTGCCCCATAGCCTTTTCCGGCCGCAAGACGGCGGGATCACGCCCAACGTGCTCTCGCTTCGCATCCAGCCGGACGAGGGCATTGCGATTCGGTTCATCAGCAAGGAGCCCGGGCAGGCCACGGTGCTGCGCGACGTGGCCATGGACTTCCGCTACGGCACGGCGTTCGGCTCGAACACGCCGGAGGCGTACGAGCGGCTCTTGCTCGATGCCATCCGCGGTGACGCCACGCTGTTCACGCGATCGGACGAGGTGGAGCACCAGTGGGCCTTCATCGACCCCGTCTTCGATGCGTGGAACGCGGGTGCGGCGCCGCCGCCGGTCTATCCATCGGGCTCGTGGGGCCCGGAACAGGCCGACGATTTGCTCGCGCGCGACGGGCGGCGCTGGAGGAAGCCATGACACAAGAGACGCAACAGGAGGCTCAGCACCCGCGACCGAGCGAGGTGCTCTCGCGGCTCGAGCGCGAGCTGCGCGATCTCTGGGTGCCGCAGCCGGGCGAGCCGGTGAAGTCGCGCGTGTGCGCGATGAACCTCATCGTCGTGGCGGGCTCGCACAAGCTGGCGGAGAAGTACACGCACATCGTGGACGAGGTGACGCGCGGCATTCCGGCGCGTGCCATCGTGGTGACCATCGATCCGGAGGCACCGAGCGGGCTCGATGGCGACGTCACGGCCGTCTGCACGGTGACCGAGGGGGCGCAAATCGTGTGCTCCGAGCGGCTTCGGCTGACCGCGGCGGGCGCACTGGCCTCGCGCGCGGGAAGCGCCGTGGAAGCGCTGCTCGTGCCGGAGATCCCCACCGTGCTGGTCTGGCTCGGGCGGGTGCACGTGGAAGATCCCGTGTTCCTGTCGATGACCCGCGAGGCCGATCGCGTGGTGCTCGACACGGAGTACACGTCGCTGACGAGCCTTCTCGCCCTGGCACGCTGGGCGCGGGAGAAGCCGGGTCGGCCGTCCGTCGCGGACATGGCCTGGACGCGCGTGGCGCCGTGGCAGGAGATGTTCGCGCGCTTTTTCGACGAGCCGAAGCTACGCGGCCACGCGAAGCGCATCACCACCGTGACCATTTCGCAAGCCTCCGAGGCGGGGGCGCGGCTCGGGTCGGAGGGTGCGCTCATTTTGGGGTGGCTGGCCACGCGCCTCGGGTGGAAGGTGCAACGCGTAGGCGGTCATTCGCGCTTCGTCCGCGAAGACGGCGAGCAAGTGGTCGTCAAGTTGAACGCGGTGCCGCGTCCCGAGGGCGTGGCCCCGGCGGCCCTCGCGGGCATGGCCTTCGAGGCGGAATCCGGCGGCTTCGTGGCCGCGGGCTCGATCGAGCGCACCCTGCGGAGCGGCCTCGAAGGCGCGACGCCCGACGCGGACGTGCTCACGTGGAAGCTCGACGTGGATCTGCCCAGCGCCACGGAGCAGACGGTGCGCCTCAGCACGAACCGCGGGGCACGTGTGCTCGAGCGCACGCTGCAGCGGCCCGCCGTGGATCTCACGTTGGACGAGTCGGCGCATTTTTCCGAAAAAATCGAAGAGGAAGGACTGAGTTGCACATGACGACCAAAGTCGTACCGGGAAGCCTGGTCGCGCTACCGGATGGGGAGGCCGTCGCCCGCGAGGCGGCGAATCGACTCGGCAATTGCATTCGCAACGCGATCGACACGCATGGTTACGCCACGGTGGCTCTGTCGGGTGGAAGCACGCCCGGCCCGGCGTACGCGGCCTTGGCCGAAAATTCGCGCATCGACTGGGCGAAGGTGGAGTTCTTCTTCGTCGACGAGCGCGCGGTGCCGCCGGACAGCCCGCGCAGCAATTACCGCATGGTGAAGGAGGCGCTCTTCGACCGCGTCCCCATCCCCGCGGAGCGGATTCACCGGATGCAAGGCGAGGCGCTCGATTTGGCCGCCGCCGCACGCGAATACGATCTGGAGATCCGCTCGCGCCTCCGCTGGAGCGAGAGCGGCATGGCCGAGTTCGACGTCGGCGTCTTCGGCATCGGTGACGACGGCCATACCGCGTCGCTCTTTCCGGGCGAGCCCACCGTCGACAAGACCGATCGCCTCGTGGTCGACGTGCCCGCCGCCGGCAACCGGGAAGCTCGGCTGACCCTCACCGCGCCCGTGATCGAGCAGATGCGCGTCGCGCTGGTTCTTGCGGTCGGCAAGAACAAACAGGAGCCGCTGGAGCGCGTTTGGGCCGCCAGCGGCGACGTCCATGTCACCCCTGCGCGTTACCTCCGCGAGGTGCGCTCGGTGATCTGGCTCATCGACAAAGCCGCCAGCGGATTGGGTTGAACGCAAAGGTGCGCCGGGCTTCGACCCGGCGCACCATCGCCATTTACTTCAACCAGCCTTCGACGGACTTCGTCACGGCATCGACGGTGAGGCCGAACTTCTCCGCGAGCACCTTGTCCGGGGCGCTCGCGCCGAAGCGGTCGATGCCCAGATTGAGGCTGTCGTCGCCGAGGATCGCGCGCCACGGTTCGCTGCGACCGGCCTCGATGGAGACCTTCTTCACGCCGCGGGGCAGCAGGGCCTCGCGGTAGGCCGCATCCTGCGCGTGGAACTGCTCGAGGCAGAACGCGCTCACCACGCGCACCTTGCGGCCCGCCTTCTCGAGGCGCTCGCGGGCGCCCGTCGCGAGGTGCAACTCGCTGCCGCTGGCCACGAGAATGAGATCCGGCTTGCCGCCCGAGGCCTCCTGCGCCGTGTACAGACCGCGCAGCACGTTCTTCGGGTCGAAGTTCGCGTCGCGCGCGATCTTCGGCAGCTTCTGCCGGCTGAGCGCAAACGCCGTCGGACCGTGGCGACGCTGCAGGGCCAGCGTCCACGCGGCCGCCGTCTCCAGCGCGTCGGCGGGACGCACGAAGAACAGATTCGGAATGAGACGCAGCGCGAAGTTTTGCTCGATGGGCTGATGGGTCGGCCCGTCCTCGCCCAACATCACTGAGTCGTGCGTGTAGATCCAGAGCGCCTGCTGCTCCATGAGCGCCGACAGACGCACGCTCGGGCGCATGTAATCGCTGAAGATGAGGAACGTCGCGCCGTACGGAATGATGCCGCCGAAGAGCGCCATACCGTTGCACACCGAGCCCATGCCGTGCTCACGGATGCCGAAGTGCATGTTGCGCCCTTCGAACTGCCCCTTGGCGACGCCGGCGCTGCCCTTGATGAGCGTCTTCGTCGACGGCGCGAGGTCCGCCGAGCCGCCGATCAGCGAAGGCACCAGCTTGGCCACCGTCTGCTGAATCGCGTTGGAGATGTTGCGCGTCGCGTCCTCTTTCTCGGGCAGCGCCTTCAAGAGCTGCTCGTAAAGATCCGCGGGCACTTCCTTGGCGAGGAATGCATCGAGCTGCTTGGCCAGCGCATCGTTCGCCTTGCGCCACGCGTCGTAGCGCGTGTTCCACGCTTGGTGCTCGGCCGTGTTGTCGGTCGCGCGCTGCGCGAAAAGGGCGCGCACTTCTTCGGGCACGGTGAACTTCGGGTAGTCCCAGCCGAGGCCCTTCTTCGTGGCCGCAATCTCTTCCTCGCCCAGCGGCGCGCCGTGAGCCTCCGCGGTGTCGTGTGCATTGGGCGCACCGTTCGCGATGTGCGTGCGCGCCACGATGAACGACGGACGCCCCTTCTCCGCACGCGCCCGGTCGATGGCCGCACGGATCTGCGCGCGATCGTGACCGTCGATGTGCTGCACGAACCAACCGTACGCCTCGTAGCGCTTGCCGGCGTCTTCCGAATACGCAAGCGACGTCTCACCCTCGATGGTGATCTTGTTGTCGTCGTAGAAGAGGATCAAATTGTCCAGCCCGAGGTGCCCGGCGATGCTTGAGGCTTCGCCGCTCACGCCCTCCATCAGGTCGCCGTCGCCGGCGATGGCGTAGACCCGCACATCGTTGAACGGCTCGCCGAAGCGCGCCTGGTGCAGCTTGGCCGCGAGCGCGAAGCCCACCGCATTGCCCACGCCCTGCCCCAACGGACCGGTCGTCGTCTCGACCCCCACCGTGAGGTGGCTCTCCGGGTGACCCGGCGTCTTCGAGTCCCACTGACGGAAGTTCTCGAGCTCCTTCAGCGGCAGGTCGAAACCCGCGAGGTGCAGCATCGAGTAGAGGAGCATCGACGCATGACCGTTCGAAAGGACGAAACGGTCACGTCCGATCCAATGCGGATCCTTCGGATCGTAGCGGAGGTAGCCGGTCCAGATCTCGAACGCGATCTCCGCGAGCCCCATGGGGGTCCCGGGGTGGCCGCTGTTCGCCTTCTGCACGGCGTCCATCGCCAACGTCTTGATGGTGTTGATCGAAAGGAGGGCGGCCTTGGGATCGTAATCGCGGGGCATGTTCTTCCTATAGGGTGGGGGGCTTGCCGTAGAGAAGTGCGGCGTAACGGGCACTGCCCGAGAGACCGATCGTGGAGTCGGTGACCAATGCGATGGGCACCTTTTCGAGAAGCGATCGCATGCGGCCCTTGTCGAGGAAGGACTCGACGAAGCCCTTGGACACGAGCTGCGGCGTGAGGGTCACCGCGATTTTGCCCATGACGAAGATGCCGCCCAAGGCCAGCGACTTGAGAACGAGGTTGCCCGCCTCGGCGCCGTACAGGCTGATGAACAGCTTCATGGCGCGGGCGGCCGCCGTGCTCTCGCCCGTGGTGCCGAACTTCGTAATGGCCGAGTTGCGATCTTCTGCCGAAGCGATGGCCTGCGCGATGGCATCGTCCTCGGGGATGTTCTTGGCCTCGCGGAAAAAGTCGTACAGGTTGCCGATGCCCGGCCCGGAAAGGATGCGCTCGTAGCTCACCCGGCCCTTGACCCGCGAAATCAGGTACCGCAAGAGCTCGATCTCGATCTCGTTGCGCGGGGCGTAGTCGACGTGGCCGCCTTCGGTGGCGCATACGGCGTGTTTCTCACCGTCCCACACGAGCACGGCCTCGCCGAGCCCCGTGCCTGCCGCGAGGACGGCCAGATTGGCGCCCTTCGTTCGCGGCAAGGCGCCGCCGTGAAGGAGCACCAGGTCTTCCGCGCGAGCGTGCAACGCGCCCATGGAGAGGGCAACCAGATCGTTGATCAGCGCCACACGCGGAATGCCCAACGACTGCGCGATGATGCGCTCGTCGAGCACCCAAGGAAGATTCGTCGCGACCACGCGCCCGTCGACGACCGGGCCGGCCACGCCTATGCATGCGGCCAGCGGCTTCTCGTCGGGCTTTAGAAATGCGCGCGCGACATCTTCGAAGCTTTTGTATTCGGTACTGGCAAACCTTTCCCGACGGACGAGCTGCTCCCCGTCCGCGGTGTAGATCGCCAGCCTTGCATTCGTTCCCCCAACATCGGCCGCGAGAATCACGGCACGGATGTATCAGGTCTAGGGTTTAGGAGCTAGGGTTTAGGGTTTAGGGATTCCCTGTTGGTCGCGGCGGAATGGCTCGCGTAGGTTTCGGAGAAGTGGTGCCGGCCTCCGCCCTTGGCAACGAAGTAGAAGTAATGGGTGCTGCTCGCGTTCATGACCGCCTCGAGCGACTTCGTCCCCGGATTGGAGATGGGGCCGGGCGGTAGGCCCTCGCGTTTGTACGTATTGTAGGGGTTCGTCGGGTCGGCCACGATGTCGTGCGTGATCTTCCCGGCGTACGCGGCACATGCCGGCGAGCGCGTGGGGTCGAGCAGGCAACCGTAGCCGGCCGTGGGATCGCACTGCAGGAGCTTCGGCGTGAATTTCGGATCGCGCAGCCGGTTGAGAAAGACGCTGGCGATGATGGGGCGCTCGTCGTCGACCACCGCTTCTTTCTCGATCATCGACGCCAAAGTGACGATTTGGCGCGTACTCCAATGCAGCGTCTGGCCCAGATCGAGGACGCTGGAGGCGTGCCGCTCTTCCAATGTGGCGTACCGGCGCTCGAACTCCGTTTTCATGCGCCGCACGACGTCCTCGGCCAGGCTGTCCTGCGGCAACTCGTAGGTCAGGGGAAAGAGGAAGCCCTCCGCGGAGTCGCCGTCGATGCGGAGCTCGGCGAGAAGGCGCCGGTCGCGCGTGGCCTCGAGGAATGCCGTTTTGGAGCAGACGCGCTGCGCGTGAAGCCGCTTGGCCACGTCGAAGGAGGTAAAGCCCTCCGGGATGGTCACTTTGACCTTGGCCGCGGCACCGCGCTTTTCCACGCGGGTGAGCAACTCGTTGGGCGAGAGATCGTCGGTGAGAAAGTGCGAGCCCTTGGCCACCTTGCCGCTGGCCCCGCTCGCGCGAATGTACCAAGCGAAAAACCGCGCGTCGGCCACGAGACCTGCGCCCGCGAGCTTTCCTGCGAGGGCCTCGGGCGACTCGTCGCCCATCAGCACCAGATCGACCTCGCGTCCCGAGCCCGGGCCACGCCGCGCCGGGTAGAGCACGACGAGGGCGCTGAAGAGCGCCGCCGCCGCGACGAGCATGGCCACGGCCAGCCACTTGGTCACCGTGATGGTGCGCGTCGTTTGCGCTTTTTTTCTCGACCCGGAAGGCGCCGGCGGCCGGCGCGACGTTCGCTTTCTCGGCGGCTTCGGCGGCGGCTTTTTCTTTTCCGTCATTCGCGCCTCGCGTCGAGCCACGCTTGCAGCAGGGTCGCCGCGGAAACTTCGTCGATGCGCGCCCGGGCCTTTTTCCCGTGCACTTCACTGGCGGCGAGCGCACGCCGCGCCTGCACGGTGCTGAGACGCTCGTCGATCAACTCCACCTCGACGCCCGTTGCATCGGCAATGCGTTGCGCGAGCAAGCGTGCCTTGCGGGCGGCATCCCCCTCCCCGCCCTTCATGTCGAGCGGCAGGCCCACGAGGAATCGGCCCACCCCGTCCTCTTCCACCATGTCGGCCAGATGGCGCAAAAGCGCTTTGGTATCGCGGCCATCGAGCACCCCGCGCGCATGGGCGTAGAGGCCGAGCTCGTCGTCGATGGCCACGCCCACGCGTGCAGCGCCCAGATCGAGGGCACAGACCCGTTTGCGCACTTTGCCGCCTTTGCCCCCGCGTCCTGAAGGTTCCACGTCAGAACGTCTACTTTCAACGCACAGCCTGGACAAGGACAGTGTAAGGTCCCCGCGCTGGATGACCCCCCCGCCCTCACGGACCACGCAACTTCGCGCTGTTAAAGGCATGAACGATGTCCTGCCGGACGAAATTGCCCGCTGGCAGCATCTCGAGCGCCTGTTTGCGGAAACCGCGCGCTGCTACGGCTTTTCGGAGGTGCGCACGCCGTTCGTGGAGCCCACCGGTCTGTTCGTACGCACCATCGGTGAGGCGACCGATGTCGTGGAGAAAGAGATGTACTCTTTCACCCACCACGACGAGGCCCTCACCCTGCGGCCCGAAAGCACCGCGGGCCTGGCGCGTGCCTACGTGGAGCACCGCATCCACACGCGTGAGCCCGTCACGAAGTGGTTCTCCTGCGGCCCCATGTTCCGCGCCGAGCGGCCGCAGCGCGGGCGCTACCGCCAATTTTCGCAGCTCGATTGCGAAATCTATGGAGATCCTGGCCCGGGCTGCGATGCGGAATTGATCGACCTCGTCGTTGGCTTCATGGCCAAGTTGCAGATCCCCGACGTCCGCGTGCTGGTGAACTCCATCGGCGGCCCCGAGACCCGCGTCCGTTACCGCGAGGGATTGGTGGCCTTCCTCGAACCGCGGCGCGACGGGCTGAGTGCCGACTCGCAGCGCCGTCTGGGCACCAACCCACTGCGCATCCTCGATTCGAAGGACGAACGTGACAAGGCCATCATGGCCGAGGCTCCGAACCTCGCCGAATTCCTCTCGGACGACGACAAGGCCCACTTCGATGGCCTGCAGCGGGCACTTACCGCACTTGGGGTCCCCTTCACGGTCGATCCCCTGCTGGTTCGCGGGCTCGACTATTACACGCGCACCTTGTTCGAGGTCAAAGGCGGCAGCGCCAAGCTGGGCGCCGGCGACACGCTCGCGGGCGGCGGGCGTTACGACAATATGATTGAAGAGCTCGGTGGCCCGAGTGTCCCGGCCATTGGCTTCGCGGCGGGCGTCGAACGACTCGTCATCGCCAGCGAGGCGACCATCGAGCCTTCGCGCATCGATGCTTACGTCTCGCCGCTGGGCGCCGGCGCCATCGAACGCGCCATGATCCTGGGGCGCGATCTGCGGCAGCACGGGATTGCGACCGAGGTGGATACGCGTGGGGGCTCGCTGAAAAGCCAACTGCGGAGGGCCAATGCCCTGGGCTGCAGCGTGGCGATCATCCTCGGCGAGAATGAAATCGCGGCGGGGACCGCGCAGGTCAAAGACCTGTTGGGCCACACGCAAGACTCCATCGCCTTGAGCGACGTCGTTCGCATCGTGGCCGATCGATTGAAGTCGAGGAGCCGGTGAGGAATTTCCGTACTTTTGCCTTATTTACGCTTTTCCCGACCTTGCTTTCGCTTTCCGCGCAGGCGCAGTCCCGCGGCGGCAATCCGTCCGTGCCGGTGGGTGGTGCCCAGCCGCCCTCGCCCTCGTCGGGCGACGCCTCGAAGGACGACCAGAAGCCCCCGAGCAAGGGCGACGATGACCAACAGCAGCAGCAGGTAGCCCCCGCGCGCAACGAACCGCAGGTGCAGGCGCCGGCCGATCCGCTGGCCATGAGCCCGGAGGTCCGCGAGCGCATCGGGACGGATTCGGATCGCGAGCCGCCCGTGGCAACGGGGGAAATGCATCGCAAGTATTTCCCGTATTACGAAGAGCGAAAAGGCGATTACCGATTTCGCCTTTTGCCGCCACTCTACCTCGAGCACACGCGCGGCCTTCCCGATCCCTCAGGAGCGGCCCCCAAAGCGGGGCCTGGGGCTCAACCTGCGACCGGCGAAAGCAAGGTCGATCGCGAGTCGCTGATTGGCTTGCTCTATTACCAGCGCCGTTCGCCGCGCATCGATGCCGACGTGCTCTTCCCGTTGGCTTGGCGGGTGCGCGAAAATCAAAATAGGGTTTACGTCTTCGGCCCCATCGCCCACCGCGAGGCGCCGGGAGAGCACGACAACTGGCTCGCGCCGCTCTTCTTCGAGGGTTCACGCCCCAAGGCCGGCTACTTCCACGCGCCGCTGCTGCTCACCACGTCGCACTACAACGAAGACGGCGCCTTCACCTTGGTGGGCCCCTTCTTCCGCGACCGCACGAAGCTCGACGTGGACATGGGCCTGGTCCCCTTCTTCTTCCACGGCGACAATGGATCCATCGACGGCACGCGCAAGACGTACACGTTGATTCCGCCGCTGCTCTTTTACCATCGCTATCGTGAAGTCGAGAATAGCTCCTTCACCGTGGCCGGCCCGCTCATTCTGGCGTCGGATCCCAAGCGCAGTGTCTTCGACATTGCGCCGCTCTTTTTTCACATTCAGGGCAAGCCGGAGACCGGCGGCATCCGCGAGCACCACACCACGCTCTTGCCGCTCTTCCACTATGGCCGGAGCGAGACGGAATCGCTCTTCGTCATCCCCGGTTACCTGCGCCGCGTGACGCTCACCAGCGACACGATGCTCACGCCGTTCTTCAGCCAGGCGACCACGCGCAACAATGCGACGCGGTTCACCGCGGCGGGGCCGATCCTTCCGCTCTTTTACGATTACCGCGACAAGGACATCGGCCTTCACGCGTGGGCCATGGCGCCGTTCTACTATCAATCGGATTCACCGCGTGGGCACGACTTCCTCACGCCGCTGTTCGGTAAATTCGAGACCTACGGCCAGTCGCGCACCTGGTGGGCATTCCCCACCATCACGGTATCGACCGATCAGCACGGGTGGGAAGCCGATCTTCACCCTATTCTGTATTTCGGACGCAACGATCGCTCCACGCACTCCGTCGTGGCACCGTTCTTCTGGGACTTCGCCAGCCCCAAGGGCCGAACGACCATCGGATTCCCGCTCTTTTGGCGCTTTGCCGACACATCGGACGACTCGGTCCTTCAGGTTGCCGGCAATACCCTGTACATGCAAAAGCGGGCGGTGGGCGGAACCGATTGGCAATTCCACCTCCTGCCGATCTTTTCTTATGGAGAAGATCCGACCGGATATTTCTGGAACATCCTTTTCGGCCTCGCCGGCTATCAGCGATCGGGCAGTTTTGCCCGCATTCGCGCCTTCTGGATCCCCATCCAGGTCGCCGGCCCCGACGCCAATACGGTCGCCGGCCAGCCCGCGCGCGTGAATTTCTGACGCCCTTCACGCGACGATTGTTGGGAAGGCTGCTATCCAAATAGCAATCCCACAATCGTCGCATAAAGAAGGAGCGATCATGCGTCTACATATATTGCCGCTGGTGGCGGTGTTGTTTGCCGCGCAAGCTGTGGCTTGTAGCAGCACGGACTCGCCAGGTGCCGGGCGTCCCGAGGACCATGGGAACGACGGGATCACGGGTGATTCGCCTGGAACGGAGCCCGGTCCAGGTGCGGGCGAACCCGGCACGACGGCGGATGGTGGCACCGCGACCGATGCGGGAACGGCGGCGCCCAATGGCTTTTACGTCGACCCGAATTCCAATTCTGCCAATTGGGTAAAGAACAATGGCGGCGACTCCCGGGCGGCGGCGATTCAATCGAATATTGCAAGCAAGCCGGGCGCGCGCTGGTTTGGCAATTGGAACAAGGACATCGGAAAAGACGTTTCCAGTTTCGTGGGCGCGGCAGCCGCGGCCAAGAAGTGGCCCATCCTGGTCGCGTACAACATTCCGGGCCGCGATTGCGGCGGTGCATCCAGCGGCGGCGCAGGCAGCGCGGCGGCGTTTCGCACGTGGATTGCGTCCTTCGCGCAGGCGGTGGGCAACCGCGAAGCCATCGTGGTCATCGAGCCCGATGCATTGGCCCAGCTCGATTGCCTTCCGAACGACGGCGAGAGGCAAACACGCCTCGATTTGATGAAATACGCGACCGACCAATTCCGCGACAAGGCCCCCAAGGCCCGCGCCTACGTCGACGGCGGCAATGCCAAATGGATTGCGCCTTCGACCATGGCCCAGCGGCTCGATTCGGCCGGCGTGCGCAGCGTTCGAGGATTCGCCATCAACGTATCGAACTTCTACACCACGGCCGAATCGACCACCTACGGGAACGACGTGAACGCGGCCCTGTCGAGCCAATTCGGATACACGACGAAGTTCGCCATCGACACCAGCCGAAATGGCAACGGCTCCGCAAATGGCGAATGGTGCAACCCGGCCGGCCGCAAGCTGGGTGAGGCTTCGAAGTTCGCGAACGGCAACACCGATGCCCTCTTGTGGGTCAAGGTACCCGGCGATTCCGACGGCCCCTGCGGCAGCGCCCCCAACACGCCCGCGGGCACCTTCAGCCCGGATCTCGCAAGTCGATTGATCAATGGCACTTGAGAGTGTGAACTCGCATTTCGCGCTATTTGGATATCGCGCGCGGGCCTGAAACCTGCACATGCAACCATGGATACGAAAATCGTCGCAAGAAGGAGCGATAATGCGCATACAAAGATTATCCATGGTCGCAATATTGTTCACCATGTTCGGCGTGGGTTGCAGCGGCACGGATGCCGACGTCGCCGGCAGCGAGAACGATGAGATCACGCGTGACGCGGCGGAAGATCAAGCCGAGGACGGTTCCAACGCCGAATTGGAGCTGAGTGCGGCCAATGGCTTTTACGTGGACCCCAACTCCAATGCGGCCAATTGGGTAAAGAACAACGGCGGCGATTCCCGCGCAGCGACCATCAAGTCGAAATTGTCGAGCAAGGCCGGCGCACGCTGGTTCGGCAATTGGAACAACGACATTGCGAAAGACGTTTCCAATTTCGTGGGCGCGGCGGCCACGGCCAAAAAATGGCCGATCCTAGTGGCCTACAACATTCCGGGGCGCGATTGCGGCGGTGCATCCAGCGGCGGCGCAGGAAGCCCGGCCGCGTTTCGCACGTGGATTTCCAAGTTCGCCGGCGCCATCGGCAACCGTGAGGCCATCGTCATCATCGAGCCCGACGCGTTGGCCCAGATCGATTGCCTCCCGAACGACGGCGAGCGAAAGACGCGCCTCGACTTGATCAAGTACGCCACCGAGCAATTCCGCGACAAGGCCCCCAAGGCCCGCGCCTACGTCGACGGCGGCAACGCCAAGTGGGTCGCCGCCGGCACGATGGCCCAGCGGCTCAATTCCGCCGGCCTGCGCAACGTGCGCGGGTTCGCCATCAACGTGTCGAACTTCTACACGACGGCCGAATCCACGACCTACGGCAACGACGTCGATTCGGCCCTGTCGAGCAAGTACGGTTACACGAAGAAATTCGTCATCGACACCAGCCGCAACGGCAACGGCTCGAAAAACGGCGAATGGTGCAATCCCGCCGGCCGCAAACTGGGCGCCGTCTCGAAGTTTGGAAGCGGCAACACCGACGCGGTACTGTGGATCAAGGTGCCGGGCGATTCCGACGGCCCGTGCGGCACCGCACCGAACACGCCCGCGGGCACCTTCAGCCCCGATCTCGCGATGCGTCTCATCAACGGGACCTGATCCGCAGGAGGCGCTCTCGGAACATTGGGCGCCTCCCCCGCCCGGCCTGGCGTAAAGTCGGCCGATGAACGAGATCCAACGTTACCTCCAAGACGAAGTCGTTCTGGATTGCGCGGACGGAATCATCTCGAGGCGGGAGGCGCTGCGGCGTCTCGGTTTGATGGGGCTGACGGCGGCGGCTGCATCGAACCTTCTCGCCGGGTGTGGCGACACCAAAGAACCCAACGTACCCGCATCCGCGAGCACCCACGCCGCAGGCGGCGGTGCCGAGAGCGTCACCTTTGCGGGCCCCGAAGGTCGCACGTTGCGAGGGGCATGGGCGCGGGCGGATTCACCGCGCGGTGGAGTCCTCGTCATTCACGAGAACAAGGGGCTACTGGAGCACTTTCGCGTCGTCGCCCAACGATTCGCCATGGCGGGGTACTCGGCGCTGGCCGTCGACCTCCTCTCGGAAGAAGGCGGCACCGCCGCACTCGGCGAGCCGGCCAATGCAACGGCGGCGCTCTCCAAGACGCCGCCGGAACGCTTCGTCGCCGACATGAAGGCGGGCCTCGACGAGCTGGCAAAGCGCACCCCCGGAGTCAAACTCGGGGCCATCGGCTTTTGCTTCGGCGGCGGCATGACTTGGCGCCTCGTCGGGACGAAGGATCCGAGGCTCGCGGCCGCCGCACCGTTCTACGGTCCCCTCCCCGAGGGCGCCGACTTCACCGGCGCGAAGACCGCCGTTCTCGGCGTGTACGCGGAGCTCGACGGCCGCGTCAACGCCTCGCAGCCCGCGGCCAAAGCGGCCCTGGAGAAAGCGGGGCTCACCCACGAAATCGTGACGTATCCGGGCGCGGACCACGCCTTCTTCAACGACACCGGGCCACGCTACAACTCCGCCGCGGCCACCCAAGCCTGGAGCAAAGTACTCGACTGGTTCGGCCGCTACGTCGGCTGACACTTCAACCCGCCGCCCGCCTTACGCAAGAGCGCCTCCAGCGTCTGCCGTTCGGCGCGCGTGAGCTTGCCGAACGGCTCGCGCAAGGCGGCAAAGTACTCGCCGGCCGAGGCTTCCAGTTTTTCCAAACCGAGCGGCGTGATGTGAAGACGAAAGCTGCGACGATCCGCCGGATCCACCTGACGGCGTAGGAGCCCTGCGCGCTCCAGCAAGTTGAGACGGTGCGTGACGGTGCCGCTCGGGCAGTCCATGCAGTCCATGAGATCCCCCGGCGTCAGCCCTTCCCCCTCCGGCGCCGTGGCCAGAAGAGCCATGGTGAGAAAGCCGGCGGGGCCCATACCGTGGCGATCGGAGATCTCCTCGCACCGCGCCTGCTGCTGCCGCGCGATGTGGCCCAGGCGCATCGAGAGAATCAACGCCTCGGTGTCCCACTCGGGAAACCGTTCCCCGCAGGTCGCGGCCAGTGCCCCCACCAAGTCCCGCTTCGCCTTCGTCATGGCGCCATTCTTTATATATCTTGACGTCGAGATAAACTGACTCAAATTATCTCGACGTCGAGATAACCTTGGAGGTCATCGCGTGAAGAAGATCCGTGTAGGCATCATTGGAGCCAATCCGGAGCGCGGCTGGGCAAAGGTCGCGCACGTACCGGCGTTGAAAGCGCTCCCGCAGTTCGAGATCACGGCGGTCAGCACGACGCGGCGGCAAAGCGCGGAAGAGGCCGCCCGCCAGTTCGGTGCGGCGCATGCCTTCGACAGCGCGGAGGCGCTCGCCGCGCATCCGGAAGTCGACGTGGTGACGGTGGCCGTGAAGACGCCCGGTCACGGGCCCGCCGTGCGCGCGGCCATCGATGCCGGCAAGCACGTCTTCTGCGAGTGGCCCCTCGGCACGAGCACCGCCGAGGCGGAAGAATTGACGGCACGCGCCGAGGCCAAAGGCGTTCGCACGGCCATCGGGCTGCAGCGCCGCTTCTGGCCCACCGTTCGCTATGTGCGCGATCTCGTGCGCGAGGGCGCCATTGGCCGGCTTCGCTCGTGCAACATCAGCTACCCCGTGCCGCACATGGGCGCGAAGACGCCCGCGTTCAACGCGTACGTCTCGGACGCCGCCAACGGGGCCACCCTCCTCAGCATCATGGGAGGCCACTTCCTCGACGTGGTGAGCTTCGCGCTGGGCGACATCCGCGAGCTGTCCGCCGTCGTGACGAGGCAGTTCGACACGACCACCGTCATCGAAACGGGCGCCGTTCTCCCGGTCACCGCCCCGCACCAAGTGCTGGTGAGCGGTACGTTCGACGGCAACGCCGTTCTCGCCGCGCACTTCGAGGCCGGCAAAGAGCGCGGCGGCACCGACCTGCTGCTGCGCATCACGGGCACCGAAGGCGTTCTCGAGCTCCGCAGCGAACCCGCGCACCTCGATCCGCGCGATCTCGTGCTCTTCGGCGCGCGCGGCGAGGCCACATCCCTCGAGAAGTACACCGTACCCGACCGCTATTTCGGCCCGCATGGCTCGGACCTTCGCGGCTCCTCGTACGCGCTTGCCCAGGTGTACGACGCACTCGCGCGCGATATCGCCGAGGGCACATCGCTCGCCCCGAGCTTCCGCGATGCCCTGGCCCGCCACCGCTTGCTCGACACGATTGCCTCCGCATCCTCGACGGGGCAACGGCAGCGCGTTCCGGCCTAGGCTCTCACGCGTGCCAGGCGAGCCACGCCGCGCCGATGAGCAAGCTCGCCACGCCCGAAGGGATGCCCACCTTCAGAAAATCGAGGAAGGAGATGTCCGCGCGGTTCTTGGCGCGCTCCACCACGATGATCGTCGCGAGCGAGCCCGGAAGCGTCAGATTGCCCGCCAACGTCGACGCCATCGCCAAGGTTAGCCACGCCGACTCCGCGTTGGGCAGGTGCGGAACGAGGGATTTGAGCACCATGACGGCGGGCACGTTGCTGACCACGTTGGAGAGAATGGCCGAAATCAACGTGAGGCCCCACACGCTTTGCGGGTGAAGCGGCTGCAGCGCATCGAGCAGCCGCTCGGCGAGCCCCGCCTTTTCGACGCCCGCCACCACGACGAACAATCCCGTGAAGAGCGCGAGCAACGTCCAATCGATGCGCACGTAAAGGCGCTTCGGATTGACCGCGCGCGTGAGGAGCATGGCCGACGCACCGAGCAGCGCCACCACGGCGGGCGGGATCCCGAGCACGAAGGCCAGCAGGACACCCGCCGTCACGATGCTGCTCTTGCGGATCCAGCGACGGTACACATGGGGCTTGTTCGTCGCCGAGCGCGCAGTGAAGGCGCCCCCGAGCTCGCGCCGGTACAGCAGCCAAATGATCACGCCGTTCACGATCAGCGCGAGCACCGCCACCGGCGCCAGGAAGAACGCGAAGCGGCCATAGGAAATCTGCGACAGGGACCCAATGAGGATGTTCTGCGGGTTGCCCGTGATGGTGGCCACGCTGCCAATGTTCGATGACGTGGCCAGCGCCAGCAAATATGGCCGCGGATCGCGCTCGAGCGCGTCGGCGATCTGCAGCACCAGCGGCGTGAAGGCGATGCACACCACGTCGTTGATCAGGAACGCCGACAGCAACGCCGACGACACCGACACCGCGATGAGCAAGGCCAGCGGGTTGCGCGCGCGCCGCGTGACCCAGAAGCCAATCATCGAAAAGGCGCCCGAGACCTCCAGCGCTGCCGAGAGGACCATCATGCCGAACAAGAGCCCGAGGGTCGCACCGTCGACGGAGGCCTGCGCTTCGGAGACCGACAGCACGCGGAACGCAACGAGAAGCACCGCGCCAATGATGGAGGCGGCCACCCGATCCGAGCGCAGTCCGGGTACGCGGCCCACGGAGAAGGCCACGTAGGTGAAGGCGAAAATGATGGCCGCGATCACCGAGCACTCGCGCGCGCGAACACGCGACCAATGGCCTCGAGCGCCATGTCGATGGCCTCCTCGGTCGTCGCTTCTCCCAGCGAAAAGCGTGCGGACCGTCGTGCGCGCGCCTCGTCGTGCATGGCCGTGATGACCGGCGAGGGCTCGATGGTCCCTGCACTGCACGCGCTGCCGCTGGAGATGCTTACCCCTTCCAAATCGAGCGCCGCCACGAGCTCCGGCCCGTTCCACGTGGAGAACGCCACGTTGGTGACGTGCGGTGCACGCGTCTCCTTCGCGCCATTCACCTCGCAGCCCGGATCGAGGCGCACGAGCCCCGCCTCGAGACGATCCCGCAAGGCGGCCACGCCGGCGTAGCGCTCCGGGCCCGAGCGCGCGTGCTTCGCCGCCACCGCAAAGCCTGCCGCGGCCACCGGATCGAGTGTCCCCGGCCGAATCCCGCGCTCTTGTGCGCCGCCGCGCAGCAGCGGTTCCAGCAGAATATCCGCGCGCGTGACCAGCGCCCCAATGCCCTTGGGCCCGCGCATTTTATGGGCCGCGAGGCTCCGCGTCACTTTGATACCGTCGCCGCATGCCGGGTTGATCCCGGCCACGTCGATGCGACCGAAGGCCTGCACCGCATCCACGTGCACCCAAACGCCACGCGCCGAGGCCATGCCGATGGCCTCCGCCGTCGGCTGCACGACCCCCGTCTCGTGGTTCACCGCCTGCAGCGCCACGATGCGCACGTCGTCTTCGCCCAACGCGCGCTCCAAATCGTCGAGGTCGATGCGACCCGACGCGCCCACGCGCAACCATCGCACGCGCGCCTTGCCCTCGGCCTCGAGCGCCTCCGCGACCCGCGTGATCGACGGGTGCTCCAGGCGGCTCGTCACCAGCGTCCCCGGCGCACGCGCGAAGGCCGAACGCAGCGCCAAGTTGTTCGCCTCCGTCCCGCCGGACGTGAGCACGATGTCGCGCGGATCGATCCCCGCGAGCTCGGCCACCGCGGCCCGCGCATTCTCCACGTAGGCGCGTGCCCCGCGCCCTTCGGCGTGGATGCTCGACGGGTTCGCCCATGCACCGCGCAGCGCCGCGCCCATTGCTTCGACGACCTCGGGCAGCGGCGGCGTGGTCGCGTTCCAATCCAGATAAACGCGGTTCATCAAATTCGCGCGTCAGCTACCACAGTCGGTGCGTGTCGGGCCACCGAGAGCACGAACACCGCGCCCTGAAAGACGGTGTGACCGAGCTGGGCACCGGCCTGGATGCGCACGTCGCCGCCGAGTCCGCGTGCGACCCGGCGCACGATGGCGAGGCCAACGCCGACGCCGCCATGCGCGCGCGTCGGCGAGCCGTCGACCTGGAAAAATGGCTCGAAGATGCGCTCGGTGCGATCTTGCGGCACGCCGGGACCGGTGTCGGCCACGAGCACCTCGCACGTCGATTCCGTTTCCCATACGGCGATGCCGATGGTGCCGCCCTCCGGGCTGAACTTCACGGCGTTGTCGAGCAGCTGCAGAATCGCGCGCTGGAGCCGGTCCGAATCGCCGTACGCCGGAATGGGCCCGTGGGGAAGCTCCTCGATGAGCGCAAGGCGCCGCTCGGCCATGGCATCGGCCTGCTGCGCGATGGCCCTGCGCACGGTGTCGAGGAAGTCGTACTCGCGGTTGAAAAACCGCATCTTGCCGGTCTCGAGACCGGTCACGTCGACCAGGTTGTCGAGGCTCGCGCGAAGCCGCCGCACGCAGTCATCCATCGCGCGCAGCGCCTTCTTCTGCGGCGTGGCCACCTCGCCGAGCTCTCCATCGATGAGCATGCGCAAGTAGCCGACGATGGGCGTCAGCGGGGTTGCCAGCTCGTGCGAGACGTTGCGGTAAAACGCCGTCCGCAGCCGATCCATGTCGCGCAGGCGCTCATTGGCGGCGGATAGCTCGGCCACCTTCGTCTCGAGGTGCGCGACGATACGCCCGCTCTGCATGCGCAATCGTTCCCCGGTATCGGAAAGCCCCGCCGGCAGCTCGCGCCGTCCCTCGAGGTAATCCCGGATCTGGCGGGCGAAACTTCGCGCATCGATGGGCTTCTGCAGAAAGCCGTCGCATCCGACGGCAAAACTCGTTTCCCGTTCGCCTTCGGCGGTGATGGCCACGATGGGCACGCCGCGGAGACCCGCTTCGTTGCGCAAGCGCAGCGTCACCTCGTATCCGTCGAGACCGGGAATGTTTATGTCCACGAGAACGAGGTCGGGTCGCTGAGCCAGCGCCAAACGCACGCCTTCGAGGCCATCGGGAGCGTCGATCACCTCGAGACCGTCGGCGGTCAGCAGTTTGCGGACCAAAAGGCGGTTTCGCGGATCGTCTTCGATATGGAGGACACGCGGCATAACTCTTTACTTCCAGTGTAGCCCGACTAGGTTTTCGCCGCGCATGAAGCCGTCTTGCCTCTCCCAAGGTCTCGTTGAGCTGAAAGCCCTGAGCATCCTACCAGCCTCGCTCGCTTTCTTCCTCTGTCTATTACCGGCGTGCTCCAAGTTGACGGAGCCGCCGAGCCCCGAACCGATCTCGACCGACACCACCACGACGGCCGCCCAGGCCCGTCCAACGGCTTCGATCCGAGAACAGGCCCCGCCGCCATCGGCTTCCGCGTCCGCGAACGCGCAGCCCCCCGCCCCGCCCGGAAAACTCGAGATCAAAGATCTCACCGTGGGCAAGGGCAAGGAGGCGAAGGCCGGCGACCGCGTTTCGGTGCACTACCTGGGCACCCTCACCGACGGGAAGAAGTTCGACGCGTCGCGCGACCACGGCAAGCCGTTCGAGTTCCAGCTCGGGCAAGGCATGGTCATCAAGGGCTGGGATCAGGGCGTGGCCGGCATGAAGGTTGGCGGCAAGCGCAAGCTCACCATTCCTTACGATCTGGCCTACGGGGAACGTGGCATGCCCCCGGCGATCCCGCCGCGCTCCACCCTCGTTTTCGAGGTCGAGCTGCTCGAGATCAAGTGATGTAATCTCATGCTGTGACCGCAACAGGTGGCGTACGACGCAAAACCATCCTGGTGGTCGAAGACGACGAGGCGGTGCGTACGCTGCTGGCTCGTGCGCTCGGGGTGCAATACGAGGTCCTTACCGCTTGCGATGGCCAACAAGCGCTCGACCTGCTGCAGAGCTCTCGGGCCCCCGCACCGCTATCCTTGATCATCACGGACGTGATGATGCCCAAGATGAACGGATATGCCTTGAGCCGCTTGCTCAAAGCCGATAGACGCTGGAACACCGTTCCCATCGTGTTTCTCACCGCGCGCGCATCGGCGAAGGACGTCGTTTTGGGCATCAGCGCGGGCGCACGGCATTACATTTCCAAGCCGTTCAGCGTGCGCGACGTCATCGAAAAGGTGGGCCGCATCCTCAACGCATGAAGCTACGCCTCCCTATCGAGCCTCCCCTGCCCCCGTGGCCTGCTCTCGGCATGGCCGCGCTCTCCGGCTTTCTGTATTTTCTCGCGTTCGCCGGGATCGACATCTGGCCGCTCGCCTTCGTGGCGTTCGTGCCGCTGTGGATCGCCATCCGTGGTCAACGCCCGCGCTTGGCGCTGTGGCTGGGCCTCGTGACCGGGGCGACGATGAACGTGTTCGGCTTTTACTGGCTGCTCACGATGCTGAAGACGTTCAGCGGCTTTCCGACGGTGCTGTGCGCGCTCTTCGTGCTGATCATTTGCATGTACCAGGGCGGCCGCTTGGGGCTCATGGGATGGCTCTACGCGCGCGCTTCGGTGCGGGGTTGGCCCGCGGCCCTCGTCTTCGTGGCGGCCTTCGTGGCGAGCGAGCTCCTGTTCCCTCTTCTTTTCCCCTGGTATTACGCGGCCACCGTGCACGGCCAGCCCGCGCTCACCCAGGTGGCCGATCTGGGTGGGCCCATCCTCGTAGGTGTCGTGCTGCTGCTCGCGAACTTGGCCATCGCAGAGCCGATCCTCGCGCGCCTGGAGAAGCGACCGCTGGACCGCCGCTTGGTTCAAATTGGTGCGGGCACCTTGGCCGCCACGTTGATCTATGGCTACGTGCGCATTCGCATGGTCGACGCCCAGGCCGCGGCGAGCGAAGCGTTCAACGTCGGCCTCGTCCAGGGAAATATGGGGCTGATGCAAAAGCGCACGGACCCCGCCGAGGGCCTGCGCCGCCATCAGAAGCTCACGCGTGAGCTCAAGGAACGCGGCACCGACATGGTCGTCTGGAGCGAGTCGTCGGTCACCTTCGCCGTGCCCGAGGCCAAGGCCGATCGCTTCATGTTCAACAACGTGAGCTCGCAGCTCGGGATGCCGGCCATCTTCGGTGCGGTGTTGTTCCGCGTCGATGCGGACCGCGAGCGTTGGTTCAACACGGCGCTTTCGACGGATGCGCAGGGCAAGATCACCGCGCGCTACGACAAGGAATTCCTCCTCGCGTTCGGCGAGTACCTGCCCTTCGGCGACACGTTCCCCATCCTTTACCAATGGTCGCCGAACAGCGGAAAGTTCAGCCCGGGCGACAAGCTCGACCCGCTGCTGGTGCGCACCGCCAGCGGAGAGCACAAGGTCACGACGCTCATCTGCTACGAGGACATCCTTCCGAGCTTCACCAACAAGGCGGTGAACCATGCGGATCCGGAGCTCCTGGTGAACATCACCAACGACGCGTGGTTCGGCGACACCAGCGAGCCTTGGGAGCACCTCGGCCTTGCGCAGTTCCGTGCCATCGAACACCACCGCTACCTCGTCCGCAGCACCAACAGCGGCGTGAGCGCGGTGATCGATCCGGTCGGGCGGGTCATCGCCCACACGGGGACGTTCCGCATCGAAGCCCTTCAGGCGAGTGTGCGCTGGATGCGCGGACGGACCGTGTACGAAGTCATCGGGGATATCCCCTGGTATCTTCTGTCCTTGGCCGTGGCGTACGCAGCCTTTCGCAAACGCAACCTGCAGGCAACGTGACAGCCTGGTCGGCTGCGACTACTCTTTTCCGCGTTGAACTGACTTTGTCGTACCGCACCTGAATGACGACCCCACCGTCGCCGTCAAAGAGGTTACCCATGTCTCGCACTTATCGATGGAAGCTGGCTCTGAGCGCGATCCTTTTCGGAGGAATCGCCGTGTTCTCCACCCAGGGCTGTACGGTCACCACGAGCAACGACCCGATTGACGGCGGCGACTGGGAGCCCTGGGATGGCCGCGACGCCGGCAACGGCAACTTCCGCGCGACCTGCGAGGGCTGCGCATTCGACTGGTGCCGCCAGCAGTGGGCCGTGTGCCAAGACGACACCAACTGCCACAACATCTACACCTGCTCCCTCGCTTGCGACAAGTTCAACGACCCGACCCAATACAACCAGTGCACCCAGAGCTGCTACGACCAGTATCCGGCGGGCAAGACGAACTACCGCAACCTGGCGGTGTGCAACCAGTACTACTCCTGCGCGAACACCTGCAAATCCCTGTGCAACGACACGGCGGACTATTGCAACGCGCCGGCGCCCACCGTCGATGCGGGTACCACCCCCCCGCCTCCGCCTGCCCCGCAGACCTGCTTCGATTGCACCACGGCGAATTGCAGGACGGAAAAGACCCGCTGCTCGCCGGGCTCCGAATGCGAAGCGTATTCGGCATGCACCAACGCGTGCGCGAGTGCCACGGTGACGGATCCTTTCCAATGCGTCGACGATTGCGGCTTGGCGCGTCCGCAGGGCAAGAACGACTCCGAGGCGCTGTCGAGCTGCACGACGAACCGGTGCCGCACCGAGTGCGGTCTCTAGGCTGACGCTCGAAACATGTCGAACGCGCGAGCGAGCGCGCGTTCGACATCGTTTTCCATGTGCGTGAAGCGCGCGGCGACCATGCCGTCGGGACGAACCAGCACGGCACCGCCCTCGTTCACGCCGTAGGCCGATTGCCAGCCGGAAAGCACGTGGGCGCGCAGCGGCGCCCCGAGTGCATCGGCAGCGTTTTTCCAACGGTGTCGCCGGCAAGCAAGACGAAGCTGCGGCCGAAGAGATCGATCGTCGACGTGCGCACGCCGTCGACGTCGAGCCACACGTGCGGCGCGCGGCTCCCGGGTGTGCCGTCCAAGACGAGGGCCCGCGGCAGCGGAGAATCCGAAACGCCGTAGCGATAGCCGAACACCACGCAGTCGGAGTCCACGGGCTCCTGCGCGGCAAGCGGATGCGCGGGTCGTCCGCCTTGCGCCGCCATGCGGTACGCGAGAATGGTCGCCTGCTCGGCGGTCGCCATGGCCACAGGCCGTCGCTCCATGTCGTAGCTGTCGAGAAGCGCCGGGTTTGCGCGGCCCTGGAGAACCCACGCGAGCTTCCAGGCCAAGTTGGCCGCGTCCTGAATCCTCGCGCTCGATGACCGCCCCTGCGCGCGTGGCCCGATCGTGCTCGAGCGTCCGCTCGTTGAAACCACGCGCGCGCGGATGAATCGATGTGCCTGCATGCTTCTCGACGACGAGCACACGCACACCTTGCTCGACCAGAAAGAGCGCCGCCGAGAGTCCGACGAGCCCTCCGCCCACGACCAACACGTCCGCGTCCGTCATGCGGAAGCGAGACTAGCGCGAAGCCCGCCTTCGCGCGCGTCGCGCCGGCGGACGTACCGTTTCACGCGTATCGGGCGCGCCTGCGATGGGTGCGAGGGGTGAGATGGGCGCGATAGGTGCGATGGGGCGCTGGAGCGAGTCCGGCGGCGCATCGTGGAACTCCCGCAAGTCCTGCGTCGCGGCACGCGCCATGCGCGCGAGGGCAATCTTGGTCACCGCAATCTGCCCGCGCACGTCATCCAACGTCTCGATCTGTGTCTCCGTGGGGCCCTCCCCGCGCCACGCTCGTCGCAACACTTCCTCGGTCTCGCCGAGAAGCCGGTGCGCTTCTCGGATGATCTCCTCGAACGTCGGAACGCTCATCGACACCTCCCCCGTATCGCCCGGTACTCGAACGTCGGTCGCGGGAAATTTTGCACGACCGACGCCACGATCCCAATTTATAAAGCGATGTCGTCGAGGTGACACGCCGGCGCGATTTACTTCAAACGATGCATCCACCCATGCGGATCAGGGAGCGTGCCGCGCTGGATGCTGGTGAGTTGCTCACGCAAATGCATCGAAATTTCACCGGCCTTGCCGCCGTTGATCTCGAATTCACCGCGGGCGTGCTTCACTTTGCCGACGGGCGTGATCACCGCCGCGGTGCCGCACGCGAACGTCTCGGTGAGTTCGCCCGAGGTCGCCTTCTTCTCCCATTCTTCCGTGGAGATACGGCGCTCCTCGATGCGGTAACCGAGATCCGATGCGAGCTGCAAAAGTGATTTGCGCGTAACGCCGGGAAGCAGTGCTCCGTTGAGCTCGGGCGTGACGATGGTCGCGTTCTTTCCAGAGCCGAAGACGAAGAAGAGGTTCATGCCGCCCATCTCTTCGATCCAGCGATGCTCGACGGCGTCGAGCCACACGACTTGGTCGCAACCTTTTTCCGCGGCCTGCGCCTGCGCCTGCAGTGAGGCGGCGTAGTTGCCCGCGCACTTGGCGAAGCCGGTGCCGCCCGGGGCCGCGCGCACGAACTCGGTGCAGAGCCACACGCTCACCGGCTTGATGCCGCCGCTGAAGTACGAGCCCGCGGGCGACGCGATGAGCACGTAGAGGTATTCCTTCGCGGGGCGCACGCCGAAGCTCGCCTCCGTCGCGATCATCAAGGGACGGAAGTAGAGCGCGGCCTCACCGCCGGCGGCGGGAACCCAACGCTCGTCGACCGCAACGAGCTCGCGCAACGAGCCGATGAAGTATTCGTCGGGCAGCTCCGGCATGGCCAGACGGCGCGCCGAGGTGCGAAAGCGTTCCGCGTTCGCCTCGGGCCGGAATGTGGAAATCGATCCGTCGGGGCGGCGGTACGCCTTGAGGCCTTCGAAAATAGCCTGGCCATAGTGGAGAACCATGGCGGAAGGCTGAAGCTCCAGGGGGCGATACGGCTCGACGCGGCCGTTGTGCCACCCCTTCTCCGCGGTCCATCGAACCGTCACGATGTGATCGGTGAAGTGCTTGCCAAATCCGGGGTTCGCTAGGATTTCCGCCAGCCGTTCCGCGCTCGCCGGCTCCGGGTGCGCGACCTTCGAAAACAAAGTCGTGGACGTCATCGTTGTACATTACTCATAAAACGGGACGGACTCCCAGGCCCGTAACAATCCCGAAATACGATTCGGGCTCGTCTGCAATGATGACGAGCGCTCGTCACCCGCTCGCGGGTCGCTCCTGAGTCGGCTAGGTCAGCTTGAGCGCTTTTTTGAGACGCTTTGCGTCGGCGAACATGTCCACGTTGGTGAACACGTACGTCGCGTCATCGTGCTCGGCCGAGCGCGCAAGATCCGCCAGGCGCTCGATCGCAGGATCTTCGTAACGGCTCTTGTGGCCCGCCGGGCCCGGGAGGCGGTAATACGCGACGGAGCCTTCGCCAAGCCCCTGCGTCAGCGGATCGCGCGCGGCGACCGCGCCTGCGTCTTCCGCGAGGGACGCAGCGTCATCGGGATCCCACGACGAGGGGGCCTCCCACACGATGCGATCGAACTTGCGCTTGATGCTGCCGAGGAACTCTTTGACCATCGTCTTGTTCGCGCGGCTCGACGAAAAATCGGGCGGGGCGACGAAGACGGCGGTGCTGGCGACCAGCTCTTTGCTCACGTCACGGAGCGACTTCAACGCGCTTTCGAGGACTTTGCCGCTGCGAAACCCCTCTTGCCCGATGTCGCGCGGCGCGACGACGCTGAAGTCGAAGCCCTCCGGGGCCTCACGGCGCCAGCGGCGAATGGTGCCCGTGCCGGGCGATACGACGTGCACCTCTTGGATTTCGACGAAGAGGAACTCCTTGAAGTACCGCGTCGCCGGCACCGGAAAGCCCGCGCACCCCAGAGTGATGGTCTTTTCCATGGGCGCGCACGAAGGCTACCACAGTTCCTCCGCCGACTCGTCCCGTGCGACCGGGTGCCCAAGAACGCGCAATGCCAGACGTTGTCCTACACGTCGTGCGGCCGCGCGAAGGGCATCGTCATGACGCATGCTCTCGGCCACGAGGCCCGTGCCGCCGGAGCTCTCCACCACGTTGAATGCGCGCACGTCCCCGGTGTCTGCTTCGTGCGAACCGTTTTGGGCGCGCACGATCCACGCACGCGCCAGCACGCCGATCTGCGTCGCACGCGCCTGCGGAACACGCGTGCCCGTCGCATCCGTGGCCGAGGCGATGCCCTCGCTGGCTTCGTCGGCGCGCAGCACTTCCACCTCCATGCGCGGGTAGCCGGTTCCGGCAGCGAGCGCCCCCTCGCGCGCCAGGGCGGTACGCACGCCCGAAAGCACCTCGTCGTTGGCCACGGCATCGGCCACACGCGCGCGCACCAGCACCACCGAGAGCCGCACCTCGCTGGGCTGCGCGTAGAGGGCTCGGTAACCGCAACCGGTCACCGAGCACGCCACCGCGCCACCCACGAGAAGCGCCAGCGCAAGAGCCTTCACGTTCTCAACCGACAATCAGATTGATGATCTTCCCGCGCACGTAGACCAATTTGCGCAAGGTCTTTCCTTCGAGGTGCATCGCCACCTTCGGTGCCGAAAGCGCCGCCGCACGCGCCGTTGCCTCGTCCGCGTCCACGGCCAACTGCACCGTGCCGCGCAGCTTGCCGTTGACCTGAACGCCAATCTCGACGACGTCGTCGCGCACGAGCTCCTCGTCGAACGACGGCCACGGCTCGTAGGCCAGCGATTCCGTCGCGCCGAGTCGCTTCCAAAGCTCCTCGCCCAGGTGCGGCGCGAACGGCGACACCAGCAGGACGAGCTGCTTCACCGCCTCGTGCGGCGTCTTCGGCAGGCCGCCCAGGTGGCGCACGAGGACCATCATCGCGCTGATGGCGGTGTTGAAGCGGAGCGACTCGATGTCCTGGGTCACCTTCTTGATTGTCTTGTGGACGAGTCGCTTCGTCTCCAAATCGTAGTCCGCGGGGTCGCGCGAAAGCTTCGCGGCGTCGTGGCCCACGTTCCAGGTGCGCTCGAGGAAGCGCCGCACGCCGTCGATGCCGCTGGTTTGCCACGGCTTCATGTGCTCGAGCGGCCCCATGAACATCTCGTACAACCGCAGTGCGTCGGCGCCGTGGTTGCGCACGATGTCGTCGGGGTTGACGACGTTGCCGCGCGCCTTGCTCATCTTTTCGGCGACCAGGACGACCTCGATGCCGAGCGCCTTGTGCACGTACGCCCCGGCCGCGTGACCGGCCTGCACTTCGTCTTCCTTGGCCCAGGCCTCCTCGACGATTTCGCCGGACAGATCTCCCAGGTGAATCTCACCCTTGTCGGTGTCCTTCACCACCGTGGCGTTGCCCGGGTAAATCTGATCGGGGTTCGCCGTGCTCCGATAGTACCGGTACGACGTGCCCAAAATGATGCCCTGGTGCACCAGCCGCGAGAACGGCTCCGGATGCTTCACGATGCCAAGATCGTAGAAGGCCTTGTGCCAAAAGCGCGCGTACAGCAGGTGAAGCACGCTGTGCTCGGCGCCGCCGACGTAGAGGTCGACCGGCATCCACGCGTCGTACGCTTCGTCGCTGCAGAGCTTTTCGGTGTTGGTCGGATCGAGGAAGCGCAGGTAGTACCAACAGGAGCCCGCCCACTGCGGCATCGTATTGGTCTCGCGGGCGTACCACTTTCCTTCCTTTTGGAAGAAGCGCCACTCGGGAACGCGGGCCAGCGGACCCAAGGGATCGGCACCGGGTCGATAATCTTCGAGCTCGGGCAGGAGCAGAGGTAGCTCGCTTTCGTCGACCGCGATCGGCTGGTCGTAGCGAATCGTGTACACCGCGTCTTTCTGCCGGGGATCGCCATCCGTCTCCACCGGGAAGTAAATCGGAATCGGCTCGCCCCAATAACGCTGGCGCGAGAACACCCAGTCGCGCAACCGATACGTCACGCGCGGGCCGCCCTTGCCTTGCGATTTCAACCAATCGGTGATGCGGCGGCGAACTTCCGGGCTGGGCACGCCGTTGGGGATTTCCACGAACGAGCGAAGCAAATGCGACACGCCATCTTCGGTGTACGCGGCCTTCTGCACGTCGACCGTGTCCTTGCTACCCGGTGCGGGATCCACCACCTGCACGATGGGCAGGCCGTAGGCCAAGGCAAACGCGTGATCACGCTCGTCGTGGCCCGGGACGGCCATGATGGCCCCCGTGCCGTAGGTGCCAATGACGTAGTCGCCAATCCAAATAGGCACCTTGTCGCCATTGATCGGATTGATGGCATACGCCCCGAGCGCGACGCCCGTCTTCTTCTTGGTGACGTCGGAGCGCTCGATGTCGCTCTTCTTCTTGGCGGCCTGCACGTACGCGTTCACCGCCTCGCGCTGCGCCGGCACCGTCAGCTCCTCCACCAGCGGATGCTCGGGCGCGAGCACGACGTAGGTCGCACCCGGGAGCGTGTCGACGCGCGTGGTGAAGATGGTGATCTTCGCGTTTGCATGACCTTCGACCGAGAAATCGGCGAGTGCACCTTCGCTGCGCCCGATCCAATGGTGCTGCTTGGCCTTCGTCGATTCGGGCCAGTCGATGGTGTCCAGGCCTTCGGCCAACTGATCGGCGTAAGCCGTGATCTTCAGGAGCCACTGGCGCAGAGGCAGGCGCTCGACAGGGTGATTTCCGCGTTCGCTGCGGCCGTCGATGACCTCTTCGTTCGCCAGCACGGTGCCGAGCGCGGCGCACCAATTGACCGGGATCTTCTCCTGGGACGCCAGACCGCGTTTGAAAAGCTGCAAGAAGAGCCACTGCGTCCAGCGGACGTACTCGGGCGAGGTGCTGTCGATTTCGCGCGCCCAGTCGAAGGAGAAACCGAGGCTTTTGAGCTGCCGCTTGAAGGTCTGGATGTTCTTCAGCGTGGTCACGCGCGGGTGCGTGCCCGTGGCAATGGCGTGCTGTTCGGCGGGCAGGCCGAACGCGTCCCAACCCATGGGGTGAAGGACATCGAAGCCCTGCATGCGCTTGTAGCGGGCCGTGATGTCCGTTGCCGTGTAGCCCTCGGGATGACCGACGTGAAGGCCCGCACCGGACGGGTAAGGGAACATATCGAGGATATAGATTTTCGGTTTTCCGGGGTGGCGTTCCGCGCGGAAGGTGGCGTGCTCGTCCCAGTAGCGCTGCCACACGGGCTCGATGCTCGCCGGATCGTACGTATCGGTCATACCCGTGGATTTATCATAGGGGTTAGGGGTTAGGGATTGGGGGTTAGGGAAGACCCCGAAAAAGGCTCCCCGTCCCTCTTCCCTGATCCCTAACCCCTAACCCCTGATCCCTCGCTTTTCGCGTGAGGCGCGCGGCGCGGTGCCTTCGCGAAGGCTCCGATTCGGCGGTACCTTGCTCGACCAGGGCGAGCGCCCGTGCCGGCTCCTTGACGTAGTGCTCGTACAGCTTGGCCAGCTCCAGCCGGACGCGATCGCAATCGATTTTCTCGGCCAGTTCCGCATAATCGCGCAGCGCCCGCGCCCGGTCACCGCGGGCCTTGGCGATCTCCGCCCGCACGCGGATGGACTCGTGCCCCGCCCCGCGCTGTACCGCCGTCTCCGCTGCCGCCGCCGCGCCATCCATGGCCCCCGCACGCTTGAGGGTGCGCGCCACGCCGATCAGGTCCTCCGGATCGAGCTGCGAGCCCTCGAGCGGCTCCCCGTAGAGGCCGACCAGCGCGGCCATCGAGACGACGTCCCATGAATTGTGCTCGACCACCCGGCGCAGGGCGCTGCCGTCGCCGGTGCGGAGGAAATGGAAGTAGCAGGCGCTCACGTCGGCCGAGTCCACGTCGTTGTCGCGCTCGAAGCCGAGGATCTCGCGCTCGATGTTGGTCAATCGGCAGGTGATGCCCCGTGGCTTGTGGAGCCTCCGTGCCACGTGCAGCAAATCGAGGTGCGGCAGCCCTTCCGGCGCCTCGATGCGGTTCATGACGAAGCGCGTGCGCAAGAGCGGCATGTCGAAGGCCTTGCCGTTGAAGGTGACAATCATGGTCGCCTTGCGCAGCCGCATGGCCACACGTTCGAGCATGGGCGCTTCCTCCCCGAGCTCGCGCACGAGGAGTTGCTCCACCACGAGGTCGCCGCCTTCCCAAAAGGCCAATCCCACGAGGAACGCCACGGTGCCGGTTCCGCCGCTGAGGCCCGTGGTCTCGGTGTCCAGGTACAGTGCGCCGCCCAGCTGGCAAGCTTGGAGCGACGGATCGAGCGCGAGCAACGCGAGCAGCTCGGTGCTGGCATCCCGCGCAGGAAGCAGCGGCGCCCGGCCCGTGCGGTGCGCGGGCGAAAGGCGGAAGGTGCGCACGTGCAGCAAGCCCAAATCGGTCTCGATGCTCGCGAAGGGCAGATCGTCGGTGTCGACAGGGCGCGGTGCAGGAGGTTTCTCGATCCCGCTGCGCTCCAGAATGGCGTTCATCTTCGCCCGCAGGTGCTCGAGCGTCGGCGCGAGCGGCGTGGCCGGTTCGCTCTTTTCGCTCTTGAGGAGCGCGGGCGTCTCGCCGGCGAGATCGGACAACCGACTCAACTTGGAACGCAGTGACACGCGTTCACTGTATATCCGTCCAGGCCCTTTGCTCAAGTTTGCTGCGCATCGCGCGCGGCACTCCAGCTGAATCGGTCGATCAGCACGGGCTTTTCGCCCGACAGCGGGTCGACCAAGCCCAACGCGAACACCTCGACGTGGCCCGTCTCATCGATGCGCAGCCGGAGAAAGTGCCGGTAGGCTGGGCTTCCCAGCGCCGCGAACGGCTGCGAGTGGTTCAGCCCCAGCCGGTGAATCATGGACAGCATGCCGCCGAAGGCAAAGCCGCTCGCCCAGGTGGCGACGATCCAGGCGAGGACCATCCAAAACGTGCGCGGCAACGCCCCCGGTCCCATGAGGTAGACGCCCAATCGATCGATGACGACGGCCACGTCGACCGGCAAAAGCCCGGTGAGCAGGCCGAAGCCCAGGGCGAAGGGCACGGAGCGCCAGGCGCGGTGTCGCCGCCAGCCGATGAGGAGCGCCGTGCCCACGGCCACGCACGCGCTCATGATGCAGGCCACGCCCAGCGCGGCGCGGGGGCTTTTGTCGATGTACGCCGACAAGGCCAGGGCGTGCCCGATGGCGAACACACTGGTGATGAGCCAGCCCGCGCCTCCCCAAGCCACGTGCCACGGCAAACCGCGCAGCATGCGCTTCGAGGCGATCGGCCCGGGAAATTCCGCGTCGATGGTGTACGCGCCCCGGCGCGCGGTGCGTGCACCATGCAAGAATGCGCCGCCGCCCCCGGCCACGACGTGCAGGCTCTGTCCTTCGGCGGAGCGCTCGTAATGGTGGATGTCGCCGGCGATGAACAGCGTCGGATCGAGCGAGGCCTCGATGCCAATTGATTTGAGCATCGAGGCACCCGACGCACGCACTTCACCGCTCGCCCGCGCGGGATCCGGCATCATGACGACGCGCGCGGGCGCGCCAGGCACGCGAAAGTACGACTGCTGCCGCGGATCGATGTGCCTCAATTGGCGATCGACGGCAAAAAGCTCCAACGTGGGCGCGAGCGGCAGGCGGAAATAGCTCGCACGCTGGATGGGCACATACCCAAAAAGGGCCATCGTGTCGGGCTTTTCCACGGCGACGCCCCGGCGAAATGCGTCCGCCCATGCCAGAACGGGAAACTCGTTGGTCACCGGGTGGAGCGCCCGCTGGCTCAGCGGTGAGTCAGTCTGCTCGAAGGCGCACGGCGCCTGGCACAGACGAGCGAATCCATCGAGCCCGTCGTACCAATCGTGGTTGCCCGGAATGGCCAGGAGAACGCGCGGCGTTTCGTCGCCGATTTCCTCGAGCACGTGGTTCCAGGGCACCACCAGCCGGCGCGAGACCTCGCGCACCGTCGCCACGGGATAGGCGAGATCGCCGCCGAGGATGAGCACATCGCCGCGCGGAAGCTGCGTGCCGTCTTCCAGCTCGTACGTGCCGAACACGAGGCGCCCGACCGCCTCGCTCACCGAGACGTCGTCCCCCGTGTCGGCGACGAAATCGATCCAGAGGTCCCGCCCCAAGGCGTCCACCAAGGTGGGTGCATTCTTGGCGCCGCGATCCGACAGGACGCCCACCGCGCGCTCCACCAGGCGCGGCGGGGCATCGGGGATCATCCACTGCCGCGAGTCGATGTTTTCCGTCGCGATGGCCGACGCGACCAAGTGCCGCAGATGGCCCCAGAACGCCGTAAATCCGAACCACGCGATGGCACGAGGCCGCTGCCGCCCGCGCCGGTAATACGCGCGGGGCCTGTCGCCCTCGAGGGCGGCGATGCGCATCGGTTCGGCTTTTTTGGGACCCGCGGAAGCCGCGGCAGGCAGGGCGGATGCAGCGCCGGACGTGGGGGGCACGGGCCGAAGGATATCGCCCTCCCCCGCCTTTACTCCAGAATGGCGTCCTTCGAACCGGCTTGCCGCGCCAGGTCGAACAGATCATCCAGGCCCATCGCCAGAGGCCGCGGCACGTCGTCCTCGCGGAAAAGCCGCACTTCGCGGATCTCGAGCGGGTTCACTTCGCTGGTCTGGCTGGTCTGGCTGGTCTTGCTGGTCTCGGGCGGCTCGATCTCGCAGCGGACCAGCACGTTCACGGCGTGAAAGCGGATATCGCGATCGGGTCGCGAGAAGACGCCCACGAGCCGCTCGAACACGGGCTCGCGCACCCCCGTCTCCTCGAGCAGCTCGCGCACCATGGTGCTGCTCAAGGTCTCGCCCCACTCCAACGTGCCCCCGGGCATCGCCCACGTTCCCGTGTCCGCGCGACGGATGAGCAACCATCGCCCATCGCGTGTGTGCGCCGCAATGACGATGCCCACCACAGGGCGCCGCAGCAGATGCCGCGCCACCTCGTAGATCACCTTCAATGCGCCTTTGGGCAGAATCCCGAGCGGAGAGAAATTCATTTCGGCTTTCGAATGCAGGTGCGCATCGCCTCGGGCGGGATGGCGCAGTCGAGCGAGGTATCGTTGGGCGCGCAGGCCACGAGGCCTCCATCGGCCCAACGCTGGATGCCGCCACGGTATTCGACGAGCACCTCGAACACCACCGCGGCGCGCGGCAGGCCCGGGGGCAACTCGCCCTTCACCGCGTGCGACTCGATCCGGTTGCTCGGCACGCCGCGGGCGAGAAGCTCACCCAATACGGCATTCGCCCGCCCTTGCGCCAACACCCGATCTTCGCCGGTCGTGGAATAGCCGAGGACGGCCAGACGCACGACCTTCGGATGCGGATCGTTGAGCTGTACCGCAATCTTGTCCAACGTCGCCTTGGCATCGGCCGGAACCGCCGCACTGCCGATGGCGAAGGGCACGTGATCGGAAATGCGATGCGGCGCCTCGTCCGTGAAGACGTATCCATATTGCGCGCACCCCGCATCATCCTCGCTGCGGCCTTGGTAGGCCTCCGATGCGGAGATGTTCCACGTCGGCCTGGCGCTGGTCGGCGTAGCCCGACTCGTTTCACGCGGCGGAGGTGCCTTGGACCCGCATGCGACAGCGGCCGTAACGAGCGTCGTCAGTGCCGCGAAGATCAACCAACGTCGTTTCTTTCTGTCATTTCTGCTGATCGAATTTTCTTCTCTCACAGCGGTCCGCACAGGAAGAACCTCGCTTTGTGCGCCAAATTCCGCAAGCACTTCTGCTGCAAGGTTTTCCGTTAAAGCAGGACGTGCTTAATATCGGCGCCATGCCGACGCTTCGTCGATACACGGTCCTTCCGCGCCTCCCCGCACCTCTCGAGCGATTGCGCGACATTGCGTACAACCTCTGGTGGTCGTGGTCGCCCGTCGCACGTTCTCTCTTCGTACGAATCGATCCCGATCTTTATGACGAAGTTTACGGCAATCCGATTGAACTTTTGTCGCGCGCCTCGCAACAGAAGCTCGACGAACTCGCCACCGACGATGCGTTTCTAAGCCACCTCGAGGCCGCGTGGACCACGTTCAACGCGTACATGTCGCGCGAGGGATGGTTCAAGAAGACGTACCCCAACGCGAAGGATGCGCGCATCGCCTACTTCTCCATGGAGTACGGCCTCCATCAGAGCCTACCCATCTACTCGGGTGGTTTGGGCGTGCTCGCCGGCGATCACCTGAAGACGGCCAGCGATCTCGGGCTTCCGCTCGTCGGCGTGGGCCTCGCGTACGCCGAGGGCTACTTCCGCCAGGTGCTCAACGACGACGGTTGGCAGGGCGAGCGCTACCCCATCAACGATTGGACGCGCCTTCCCGTTTTGCCGGTCCATGGCCCCGACGGCAAGCGCCTCATCATCCGCGTCGCCTACCCCGATCGCACCGTGCTCGCGCAACTCTGGCGCGTGCAGGTCGGCCGCGTTCCGCTGTTCTTGCTCGACGCGAACCTCGAGGAGAACGCCAAGGTCGACCGCGCCATCACCGGCCCGCTCTACGGCGGCGACCAGGAGTTCCGCGTGCGCCAGGAGATCATGCTCGGCATCGGCGGCGTGCATGCCCTCGAGGCCATGGGCATGAGCCCCACGGCCTGCCACATGAACGAGGGCCACTCCGCCTTCCTCGCCCTCGAGCGCATTGGTCGCTTGATGCGCGAACGCGGTGCCAGCTTCGCCGTGGCGTGCGAGGCGAATTCCGCGGCGAGCATTTTCACCACGCACACCCCCGTTCCCGCGGGCAACGACGTTTTCCAGCCGGAGCTGGTGCGGCGTTACCTCGAGCCGTACCGCGCGGCGCTCAACATCAGCGAGGAGCAGCTGCTCGGCCTCGGGCGCTCCGATCCGCGCGATGCGAAAAGCCCCTTCTCGATGCCGGTGCTCGCGATCCGCTCGGCCGACCATTACAACGGCGTGAGCGCGCTGCACGGTGAGGTGTCGCGCAAGATGTACAAGACGCTCTGGCCGGAGCTGCCCGAGCACGAGGTGCCCATCGGGTCGGTGACCAACGGCGTGCACATCGCGTCGTGGATCAGCGCCGAACACGGCGAGCTTTACACGCGCTACCTCGGCCCGCGCTGGGCCGACGAGGTGGACGATCCGGCCTTTTGGGCGCGCGCGCAGAACATCCCCGACGCGGAGCTGTGGCAGGTGCACGAGCACCGCCGCCATCGCCTGGTGCAACTCTGCCGGCATTGGCGCCGGGTCGCGGCCGAGCGCCGGCAGCTCACGCCGGACGAAATCGAGCGCGCCCAGCAGGTGCTCGACCCGCGCGCGCTGACCATCGGCTTCGCGCGCCGCTTCGCCACGTACAAGCGCGCCACCTTGCTCTTCAGCGACATGGCCCGCGTGAAGCGCCTGCTCGGCGATCCCGATCGGCCCGTGCAGCTCGTCTTCGCCGGCAAGGCGCACCCGCAGGACAAAGGCGGCAAGGAGCTCATTCGATCCATCGTGCACGCCAGCCGCGATCCGGAGCTCGCCCGCAGGGTCGTGTTCATCGAGGACTACGACATGCGCATTGCGCGCGCGATGGTCGCCGGCGTCGACGTGTGGCTCAACACCCCGCGGCGCCCGCACGAGGCCAGCGGCACCAGCGGGATGAAGGCGGCCGCCAACGGCGCGCTCAATTGCAGCGTGCTCGATGGCTGGTGGGCCGAGGCATGGGCGCGCCATGGCAGCGAGGTGGGCTGGGCCATCGGCCGCGGCGAGGAATACGAGGACGGCGCAGGCGATGCGCTCGAGGCCGAGGTGCTCTACGATCTGCTCGAACGCGACGTGGTGCCCCTCTTCTTCGACCGCACCCCGCACGACCAACTGCCGCGCGCCTGGATCCGCCGGATGAAGAACTCCATCTCCAAGTTGATCCCGGAGTTCAACACCGCGCGCATGGTGCGCGAGTACACGGACACCTTCTACGTGCCGGCCATCACCTTGTCCAAACGGCTGCGCGAGGGCAACCTGGCGGAGGCCGAGCGCCTCACCACGTGGAAGGAGAAGGTGCGCGCCGCCTGGCCGCACGTGGCCATTCAGTCGGTGAACGTGCGCTCCAAGGAGCAGCTCTACGTGGGCGAGCCCCTCGACGTCGAGGCGTTGGTCCACCTCGGCAGCCTCACCCCCGACGACGTGGTGGTCGAGCTGTACCACGGGCAAGTTGCCGCCGGCCAAGACCTACCGCGCGGCGATGTCGTGCCGATGAAGCTGGTGTCCCGCACGGAGCACGGGCATCTCTACCGCGGTTCCATCCCGACCAAGGACAGCGGTTCGCACGCCTTCGCGGCGCGGGTGATGCCGCACAATCCGATTTTGACGCACCCCTACGAAACCAACCTCGTTCGCTGGGGCTGACGCGCTATCGTAAACCTCGGTCAAAAACCCCGCTCCCGCTCCCGGATCTGACAAGAACGATCGGGATCGGGAGGGGGATCACGAACCGGAGGTGACCGATGGGCGCAGTCGCATTCGAGCAACGCGAGCCAAACGAGCAGGGTGCGGTTGGACAAGGCAACGGCGGCCCCGCCGCGGGGGGCACCATCCGAAGTTATGCGCCGGGCAGCGGTGAGCTGCTCGGCGAGGTGCCCGTCATGTCTCCGAGCGAGGTTCTCGCCGTCGTCGAACGCGCGCGCAAAGCGCAGGCCGCGTGGGGCGTTCTCCCCGTGGCCGAGCGCTGCGAGCGCCTTTTGCGCTTGCGCGACGCCATCGTCGACCACGCCGAGGACATCGTCGAGACGATCACCCGCGAATGCGGCAAGCCCCGCCACGAGGCACTGACCCACGAGGTCACCCTCATCGCCGATTTTCTCACGCACTACTGCCGCCACGCCCCGCAGCTGCTCGCACCACGCCCGCTCGATCTGCATCTGCTGAAGCACCGCAAGAGTTACGTGCATTATGCACCCCGCGGGGTCATCGGCATCATCTCGCCCTGGAATTACCCCTTCTCCATCCCCATGGGCGACGTCGTGGCCGCGCTCATCACCGGCAGCGCGGCGGTGGTGAAGCCCAGCGAGGTCACGCCGCTCACCATCCTCAAAGCGAAAGCCATCTACAACGGCACCGGCCTTCCCGAGGATCTCTTCGGGGTGGTCACCGGCTACGGCCCCACGGGCCAGGCGCTCATCGAATCGGGCGTGCACAAGGTCGTCTTCACCGGCGGCGTCGAGACCGGGCGTCGTGTGGCCGCGGCCTGTGGCGCGCGCCTCGTTCCGTGCGTCATGGAGCTCGGCGGCAAGGCGCCGCTCATCGCGTGCGCCGACGCGGATCTCGAGCGGACCGCGCACGCCATCGTCTATGGCGGCTTCTCCAACGCGGGCCAAGCGTGCATCTCCGTCGAGCGCGTGTACGCGCACAAGGACATCTACGCGAAGCTTCTGCACCGCGTGAAGGAGCTCACCGCGTCGCTGCGCATCGGAGATCCGTCGAAGGACTACGTCGACGTGGGCGCGATCATCTTCCCCAAACAAATCGAGATCGCCGAACGCCACATCGAGGACGCGCTGCAAAAAGGTGCGGAGCTCGTGCTGGGCGGTCAGAAGCGCCCCGGGCCGGGCCAATTTTTCGAGCCGACCATCCTGGCCAACTGCACGCACGAAATGACGGTCATGACGCAGGAGATCTTCGGCCCCATCGTGCCGTTTGCGCGCGTCTCCTCGGAGGAAGAGGCCCTGTCCCTGGCCAACGCCTCGCACCTCGGGCTCAATGCCTACGTCTTCACCAAGGACCGCGACCGCGGCTGCGCCCTCGCCGAGCGCATCGAGGCGGGCAGCGTCGTGGTCAATGACGTGCTCATTAACTATGGCGCCATCGACACGCCGTTCGGCGGCATCAAGCAATCGGGCTTCGGCCGCGTCCACGGGGACGACGCCCTGCGCGACATGGCCGAGGCGCGGCACGTGAACTACGACCGATTCTCACCGCCCGAGCGCGATCCGCTCTGGTTCCCCTATTCGGCCAAGAGCCTCGGCTGGTTGATGCGCGGCTTCCGCCTGCTCTTCTCGGGCAAAGGCGTCGTGCAGCGCATCGGGCAGATCTTCTAGCAGGCTCCTAGAGCACGCTCGCCGCAAGCCCGGTGGCGTTGCGGCGGGCCTCGACGACGAAGGAGAAGCACTCGAGGGCCTCTCGGAAGATCACTTCGTCGCTCTGGCGCGCCGCGCGCACCAAGGCGCGGAACTTCACGTACCGCCGGCCGTCGAGGCCGAGCAAGAGGCACACGAGCGCAGGATCGCGCGGCGCATCCGCCGAGCCACAGAGGCCCGCGGCAAAGGCGAGCACCCGCGAGAGCAGCACGTCGCAGGCCATGATCGCCCCCAAGGTGTCGTGCGCGGCCAAAAGATGCTCGCACTTGCGGACCGCATCGCGATCCACCTCGGGCCAGAGCTCGGCCATGCTGAACGACGTCCCACCCTGCGAGGACGGCGACACCGTCGGCACGAGGTACGAGCCGCTCTGCGAGCCATCGGGCCGCGCACGCGATCCCCCGGCCGAATCCGGCGCGCGCGCCAAGGCATGCGCCGCCTGCGCGCCCTGCCCTGGTCCCGCTTGTTGCGCCTGCTGCGCTTGTTGCGCGGAAGCCGCGGCCATGGCGGCCACCAGCGGCGACTTCTCCCGCCGCGCCGGAGGCGCCTCCACCGGCTTCGGTCGCGGCGATTCGGCGAGCCCGCGGATCGCATCGGCGATGCCCGAGGTTTCCTCGTCGAGCAGCATGATGATCTCGCGCCGGTTCGGCAGCTCCGCGCGGTACGTCTCCATCGTCAGCTTGGTGATCTGCTCGAGCCCCTCGAAGACGCCATCCCCGCGCGTCGCACTCGTCCCAATCGACGGGGCGCTGAACAGGTTGAAGCGCCGATCCAGCTCGTCCTCGGAAACCACCTCGCTCAAGTCACGCTTGTTCCATTGGAACGTGTGCGGCAGCTGCGAGAGCGCGCGCCCGTGGTCGGCGAGGTTCGCGTTCAGATCCTCGAGCGACTCCTGGTTCGCATCGAGCCGCGCGGTTTGCGAGTCCGCCACGAACACGATGCCATCGGCGCCGGTGAGCACGAGCTTCCGAGTCGCGCTGTAATAGACCTGGCCCGGCACCGTAAAAAGTTGAAGCCGCACCGTCATGTTGCGGATCTTCTGGAGACGCAGCGGCAGAAAATCGAAGTAGAGCGTCCGATCCGTTGGTGTTGCGAGCGACACCAGCTTGCCGCGTTTGTCGGGCGCGGAGGCTGAATGGATATGTTGGAGCGTCGTCGTCTTCCCGCCGAGCCCGGGGCCGTAGAAGACGATCTTGAAAACGAGCTCCTGAGTTAGCGGATTGAGCGAGGCCATTCGCAGCAGATCGGGGTGCTAACCGCAATCGTAGTAGCAATCCCAGCCCGAATTGGTCCAATTCCATTCGAGGAATGCGCGATTTTATCGATCTCCATAGCCACTGGATCGCCCACATCGACGACGGTGCACGCAGCCCCGCCGCCAGCGTCGCCTTGCTTTCGGGCTTGTTCCAAGCGGGATTTTCCACGGTGATCGCCACGCCGCATATGCGCCCGGGTATGTTCGACAACGACCGTCCCGCACTCCAACGCGCGTACGAGGCAATGGCACCGCACCTGGAAGAAGCCGGCGTCCCGCTCCCCCAGGTCGATCTTGCCAGCGAGCATTTTTTCGATGACATCGTTTTTCAACGCCTCGTGTCCGGCGAAGGCTTGCCCTATCCCATCAAGACCGCGGGCGGGTCCTCGGCTGGCCGTCGTGCCGTCCTCGTCGAGCTTCCCTCGAGTGCCTTCCCGAGGAACCTGCAGGCGCGCTTCTTCGACCTGCGCCGCGCCGGCCTCACGCCGGTCCTCGCGCACCCAGAACGCTACCAGCCCGTCTGGAAAAACATCGGCGCGCTGACGCCGCTGCTCGATGCGGGCACGCACCTGCAGCTCGACCTTTGTTCGCTCGTGGGAAAGTACGGCCGGGCCGCACAGCGTGCGGCGGAAGAGCTGCTCGAGGAAGAGGCCTACGAGATCGCCTGCTCCGATGCGCACAAGCCCGAGGACGTCGACGCCGTGGTTTCGAGCATCGAAAGGCTCGAAGCGCTCGTCGGCCGGGCCGAACGCTCGCGGCTCCTCATCGAAGGACCCCGCGCCCTCCTTTCCTCCTAGCCCGGCTTGGGACGGACATCTCCATGAGCCAGCTTACGAAGGAAGAGCGAATCGCTGTCATCGGTCTCGGTTACGTCGGCTTGCCCGTCGCGCTCGCCTTTGCCCGTCATTTCCCCGGCACGGTCGGTTTCGATATCGACAAGAAAAAAGTCGAAGAACTTCAAAGTGGTTACGACCGAAACCATGAACATAAACGTGAAGAGCTTACAGCCTCCACGTTGCGCATGACAAGTGATCCGCAAGAGCTCGAGAATGCTACGTTTTTCGTCGTGGCCGTGCCCACGCCGGTCGACGAGCACAACGTGCCCAACCTCACCCCGGTGATCCGGGCCAGCGAGACCGTCGGCAAGGCCATCTCGAAGGGCGCGTGCATCGTCTACGAGTCGACGGTCTACCCCGGCGTGACGGAGGACGTATGCGGGCCCATCCTGGCGCGCGTCTCCGGGCTCGAGCGTAAGGACTTTCGGCTGGGCTACTCCCCCGAGCGCATCAACCCAGGCGACACCGAGCACACGCTCGAGCGCATCGTGAAGGTCGTCTCCGGCGAGGACAGCGCCACGTTGGAACGGGTGGCGGAGGTCTACGGCACCGTGGTGAGC
Source organism: Sorangiineae bacterium MSr12523 (assembly GCA_037157775.1). Taxonomy (NCBI): domain Bacteria; kingdom Pseudomonadati; phylum Myxococcota; class Myxococcia; order Myxococcales; family Pendulisporaceae; genus Pendulispora; species Pendulispora brunnea. Next base: position 4,786,503 of record CP089982.1, on the reverse strand, counting down.
GCCGGCGTGCACCGCGCGCCGTCCATCAAGGTCGCCGAGGCGGCCAAGGTCATCGAGAACACGCAGCGCGATTTGAACATCGCGCTGATGAACGAGCTGGCCATCATCTTCGACCGCATGAACATCCGCACCAGCGACGTGCTGGCAGCGGCGGGCACGAAGTGGAACTTCCTGAAGTTCAAACCGGGCCTGGTCGGCGGCCACTGCATCGGCGTCGATCCTTATTACCTCACGACGAAGGCGGAGCAGCTCGGCTACCAGCCGCAGGTGATCCTCGCAGGGCGCCGCATCAACAACAACGTCGGCCCCTTCGTGGCGCAGCGCACGGTGAAGCTGCTCATCGATGCGGACATCCCCGTGAAGCACGCAAAAGTTGGCGTCTTGGGCCTCACCTTCAAAGAGAACGTGAGCGATTTGCGCAACAGCAAGGTCCCGGACATTCTGACCGAGCTTCGGCAGTTCGGTATTCAGGCGCTGCTGCACGATCCGCTGGCGAGTGCACCGGAGTGTGTTCACGAATACGGCTTGCAGCTCGCGGCGCTCGAGGAGTTCCACGATTTGGACGCCCTCGTTTTCGCGGTCGCCCACGATGCGTACATGAAGCTGGGTCAGGCGAAGATCCAATCGTTCGTGCGCCCCGGCGGCATCTTCGTCGACGTGAAGAGCGCCTTCGATCCGCGAAAGATCGATCGTCAGATTCGCTATTGGAGTCTTTGACGCGCGAAATGATCGCCCGGGAGCGGAAACCCGACGAAGAGCGGCCACGGCCGCCGTAAATGGCTGGAATCTTCGTCGGGTGTGGTACGGCGGTACACTCCGCGCTATAGGAGCGTGCCGAAGTGACCGTCGAATCCCGCTCCCCCTCCGAATCGCGCTCGTCCGAGTCTTCCACGTCCTTGGAGCCCCCGCAGGGATTCTTCCGGCGCCACGCCACGAAGCTGGTGGCGTCGGCGGTCATCACGGCGAGCCTGCTCTTCACCTTGCAAAAAGGCGGGTTGAAGCTCCTGCCGGACAGCGGGAACTTCGCGCATGTCCGCTGGTGGACGCTCGGCGCCTACTTCGTGACGCTCGTCGTCATGACGTACTTCCGCGCGGTTCGCTGGCGTTTTCTGCTGCGGTCGATTGCCACCGTGCCGCGCAAGCGGGTGCTCGCGGTATCGTGGATTGGCTTTGCCGCGATTCTGCTGATGCCGTTCCGGCTCGGTGAGTTCGTGCGGCCTTTCCTCATTCGCGAAAAAGGCAAGCTGTCGATGACCGCGGCCACCGGGACGGTCGTCGCCGAGCGCGTGGTGGACGGGCTCTATTTGAGCATCATTCTGGCCATCGCGCTGATTCTGGTGCCGCATTTGGTGCCCTTGCCGGCCACGGTCGTCGGGCTTCCGGTATCGGTGTCCGCCGTGCGGCATTCGGGCTTCGTGATGCTGGGCGTCTTCACGATCGCCTTCATCGTGATTGGCGTTTACTACTTCGCGCGCGCGTGGGCGCGCCGGCTGACACTGGCCGTGTTCGGGTTGGTGTCGAAGAAGCTGGGCGAGAAGCTGGCCGGCATCGCGGAAAAGCTGGCCGACGGTCTCCACGCCTTCGGGCGCGCCCGCGACGCGTTCGGTTTCCTTTGGGAGACGACGATTTACTGGTTCGCCAACGTGGGCGGCATGTGGCTTTTGGCCTGGGGCTGCGGCATCGTCCACGGCGACGGGACGGCCATCACGTTCGGCGAAGCGTGCGCGCTGATGGGCATGCTGGGCGTCACCGTCCTCATCCCCGGGCCTCCCGGTCTGCTCGGCGTCTTCCAGGCCGGCATCTACGCCGGCATGACCATGTACTTCCCCACCAACGTGGTCATCGAACAGGGCGCCGCCTACGTCTTCCTTCTCTACATGATCCAACTCGTTTGGACGGTGGTCGCCGCCCTGATCTTCCTCGTGGGCCATCCCGGCGCCCTCAAGGAACTGAGCACCTCCGCGGAAGAAACCGTCCCCGCGGGGTGACTGCGAGACGCAAGTGTCGCCATTCGCTGACATTTGGAAATGTCGTCGATCGCTGACATACTGAGACGTCGCCGTTCGACGACATTTGCGAACCTATGCAACTTCGCACGCCCAAAGACGTCGGTGCTGCCATTCGGCAACGACGGCGGGAGCTTCACCTCGACCAGCGCACGCTGGCGGAGCGCGTGGGGGTCAGCCGGCAATGGATCAGCGAATGTGAACGCGGCAAGCCACGCGCGGAGCTGGGACTGGTCCTTCGTGCGATACGCGTCCTCGGATTGGATCTTCGTATCGGCGCCGAATCGGTCGCCGTGCCGCCATTGGCCCATACCAATGGGACAAGCTCGGCGCCGAGCTGAAGTTCGACCCGGACGATTTGCGCGAGCGTATCCTGCGCATGGCCAACGCGTTGCCCGACCTGGCCCAAATGCACGTACGGCGGGCGCGCGAGGACGGGATTTCACACCCGGTTCTCGCGGCGCTCGCCGAGGCGTTGGCCGAACGATGCGCGAAGGTCAGCTTCCCGCGAGGACCGTAGCGGCGGCCACGGCGGGGGCGGCTTTTGGCGCGAGGACGGCGGCGGGGGTAGCTTTTTCGGAGGGGGCGGCGGCAGGGCGGGTCGCCGCCGTGGCGTCGGACTTGGGGGTGTCGGCGCAGCAGCGGAAACCAATTTGGTAGAAGATGAACGTCTCGTTGTGCGCGGTCGTCATGGGACGGCAGCGGGTGCGCACCGGACCCCAGTAGCCGCCTTTGAGGCCGCTCTTGTAGGGACGGCCACTCTCGTTCACGACCCACTCGTCGACGTTGCCGGTCATGTCGTGCACGCCGTAGGGGCTGACGCAGGCCTCGCGGAAGCCCGACGGATCGCGTTGATCGAGGCGCGCCACCTCGGCATCGCGCGTGCGCGGATCGGCAATCAGCTTCTCGTCTGGCTCGGGGTGCGGCTTGTCGATGTTGCACGCTTCGGCGTCGCGCGTCAGGCCGTAGGGGTACGGCAAACGCTCTTCGCCTTCGCAGGCCAAGGTCCATTCGGTCTCGCCGCAAAGACGCTTGCCCAGACCTTCGCACGTCGCCTTCGCTTCCACCCAGGTCTTCATGACCACCGGGCGTTCCCCCGCGACGTTGGGGTATTCGAACTTGTCGATGCAGAACTTCTTGTGCGTCGTCCCCGATTGGCACGGGCCGGTGGGGGCGAACTCAGCGCAGCGCATCTTCGTCTCGGGGTCGACCCAACGAAGGCACTTCTGCTCGAGCCAAGGACAATAATCGCCTTCGACCATCACCATGTCCGACGGGCAAACGCCCGACTCGGGGACGTTCGAACCGGGACCCGGTGTAGGGGTCGTAGCGCTCACCGCATTCGCAATGGACGCGGTGGCGGGGGCGAGGATGGCCGTCGGCACGCCGTCGTGCTTCGGCCCGTCCGCGCCGACGGATTTGGGTGGAGCCGGCAATTCGGAAGGGGCGGCAGTGGCCACGCCACCTTCCGGTGAGCTGGCACCGAAGATGACCGCTGCAATCGAAACACCGATGAAAATACCGATCTGGCGCATTGCTTGACCCCCCGCGTGGGAGGTGAATTTCTTTCGGCCTTGTGCAGGTACAGCGAATCTTCCGGGGCCGAACTCCGGAGTAATCGTTTCGCGTTTTGCGAAGTCGCTAATCTGTATAAGCAAGTGTCTCGCCAAGGTTGACTTGCTCCCTTGGCCCCCCATCCCGTCTTCGTCGCACGCAGGTCACCTGCAGGTGCGCGTGTAGGTACAGCGTTGATTGGACATACGGATCCCCTGACGCGATCTTCCCGCGCCCGAGAAATCCCTCGATTTCGTAGCCTAATGGAGACGATGTAGGTCCGTCACCTTTTCGGCTTGACAGTCACACGAGAACGGCCGCCCGCCTCGAGCCGCATGCCAATGCGCTCACCACGACAGGCCCGTCAGAGTCGCGCGTTTCAATAACCAATCAGCGCGCGACTGCGTAGATATCGACGCGCGAAAGGCACGCGCGAGGTACGCGTACACGCGCCGACTTTGCGCGCGTGCGTATCCCGCTCAGCGCACGCAAAGCAGGGCCGTGGCTGCCTCGACCGAGATTTCTTCGACAATGAGGGCTTCACCTTGGATGCACCCGGCCTGGCACTGCACCACCGGCTTCGCCTGCCCGGAATCGCATTGGTAAATGGTGCTGCGGGCGCAGTGGTAGCGCTCCACCTCGCAATAGGCTTCGAGCACCTCGGGATCGGTCGTGCCGCCCTCCGGCACGAAACCTGGCGGCGCGGGGCGTGCCACGGCGGGGCCGATATCCCCCGCACAAAGTTGCTTTTCTGCGTTTTCACGCGGCATCTCCATTTCCATGCCGTCGACGACGCAGCCGCGTTTGCACGTGACCAGCCGATCCCACGGGCAGCGACACCCCTCGGGCGAGCACGGGCCCGGCGGCGTGTAGGCGCGCGAGACCTCCACGACGCCGTCACGGCACCGTGCCAATCCGTCGGGGCAAGCGGCCTCGCTTCCTTTGGGGATGGTTGGCGCGGTTGGGACTTCACCCAAACCGTGACCGCGCAACCACGTGGACAAACATCCACGCTCGCACGCCGAGAGCGTGACGAGAAGCAACAGACCCGTAAGGCTGCGAAGGGCGGACGTGGAGGCGCGCGACATCGTCTCCAGCGTATATCAGCGCGCTGGCGTACCTGACGTGACTGACGGCGGCGGCACCCTCGGCGCTAGAATGGCGCCCAGCACGTCCGGCTTGGCCGGATCGCGGTCCAGATGCGGATAGCGTGCTCCCCCGCCCCAGGCGACGCGGTACGTGCGGAAGAATCCATCCCGCTCGGCCAGCAACTCCACGGGGCCCTTGGCGGAGGTATCGGCCAGGACGCGCCGCAGCACCTCGGGCGAATACTTGCGGCCGTTGACCGCAACGAGGGACGCCTTGAGGGGAAGCCCCGCCTTGCCGGCCGGTCCATCGAGGTGCACGTCCAACACGACGCCCTTGTCGTCGAGTGCCACGCCGAGCGTGGAGCGCTCGTCCAGCTGGTGGGTCGTGCGTTCCCACATGGCTTGAAAGTCGGACGGCTTGTCGTGGTATCCGAGCTTGTAGCCGCCGGCCTCGACGCCCCCGAGCGGCACCCGCGGTGTGATGGCGCTGACGCGCTGCTCGAAAAACGTCTTCCAATCGTACGAAACGACATCGCTCAGCGCTTTGAGTACGTCGCCGAGCTCGTACGGTTTGACCTCCGCCCCCGTGTTGGCGCCGCCGAAAAAGCTGCGCAGGAAATCGTCGAGCGAGCGCTTTCCGTCGGTCTTCTGCCGGATGACGGTGTCGGCCTCCAGCCAGACCAGCAGGCTCTCCGGGTAATAATCGAAGCCACGTTGCGCCGAATACCAGGGGCGGTTCGAGCCGGCACCGAAGGCCGCCGTAAACGTCGTATCCGCAAGCGGGCGCCACTTGCGCCCGGGAATGGCGTCGAGGTCCGCCGCCATCGCCGCGAGATCGTCCAAGGCGTCCTGCGTCGAGACCACGCCACTGCGCGCGCTGAGGAGCCAGCCGAGGTAGTGCGTGAGCCCCTCGTAGACCCAGAGGAGATCGTTGCGCATCGGTTGCTGGTAATCGGGCGTGGCCAACCCCTTGGGCCGGCGGTATTTCCCGCACCAGGAGTGCGCGAATTCGTGCGGCAGAAGCCAGCGGGTGTAGCGCCCTCCGTCGTCGCTGGTGAAAAAGTTCGCGGCGGTGACGTTTTGACTCGAAGCGTGATGCTCCGTGCCATTGAAGTCCGCGCCGGCGCTGCCGCTCAACATCAATAAGAAGGTATATCGATCGTAATGCCGGGCGCCGAACAGCGCTCCGGCCTCCGCCACGAGCCTTCGGTAGGTCGCAATCCGGGCATCACTCGCCTGGAGCGCGTCTTTGCTCTCCGCGACGACTTCGAGCGAATGCGTCGTTCCCATCGCCGTCCCGAGGTCGAACGAGCGGCCGTACCGACCGAGGATCACCGGCGAATCGACGAGCATTTCCAAGGTCGTCGGCCTGAAATTCACCGCGCCGGCGGTGTCGGCGGCCACCTGCAGCGACGAGGCGTAGCGCCAACCCGAGGGCATCTGGGCGCTGGGCTCGACCCGCAGATCGCGAACGCGGGCGCCCTTTGGATAGAGCACCACTTGTTCCCAGCTGATGGACGACAATCCATCGCTGGGAAACCACCGGGGATCGGCGACGACATCGAGCTCCACGTCGACGGCCGCCGCCCCCGCGGGCACCGTCATGGCGAACTCGGACGTCTCCACCGAATCGCGCCGCCAGGCGAGCGGCTGTCCGCCGGCCAGGAAACGCAGCCCGCTGATGTCCGCCACCCGACCCACCGGGCCATGATGGCCGGGGATCCATTTCGGATACACCAAAGTGAGCGGCCCCGGGCGCGCGGGCACGCGCACCTTGGCGTGCAGCACCATCTGCGCCGCATCGCGCGCATCGACTCGCACCGTCATCGGCCCGGCGGGCGGCGGCGGCGTGGTAGGTGCTGCGGAAGCTTGGGGCGTGCACCCGGCCAGAAGAACGAGCGGAACGATCCGAGAGAGCAGTCGCATGGCTAGTGTCGCGCCTCCTATCAGGTATTCGCGCGCCACCGAGGCGAAATTTCAGCGACTTCGGGGCGCGAGCATGGTCGCCAATGTGTCGGGCTTCGAGGCGACGCGCTCCAAGTAGGGATAGCGACCGCCCTCGTTCCACGCCACCCGGTGCGTGCGATAAAAGCCGTCGCGTTCGGTCAGAAGCTCGATGGGCGATGCGGAACCTTTGTTCTCGGCAATGGTGCGGCGCAGGAGCTCGGCAGTGTATTTGCGGCCATTGACGGCGACGAGGATGGAGCCCTCCACCAGACCGGCACGCCCCGCGGGGCCGTCGAAGTGCAGATCCGTCACGACGGCCTTGTCGTTGACCACCATGCCCAAGGTGAAACGCTCGTTCAGCGTCTTGGACACGCGCTCGACGACGCCTTGCAGATCGCTCGGCTTGTCGCGATACGCCAGGCGGTAGCCGGCGCCCTCGATGCCCCCGAGCGGCGCGTGCGCGGCCACCTCGGTGATGCGCTGCTCGAAGAAGGCTTTCCAATCGTGCTCCGCGACCCGATTCAGTGCCGCGAGCAGATCACCGAGCTCGTACGGTTTGACCTCGGCGCCGCCGCTCGCGCCCCCGAAGAAGGCGCGCAGGAAGTCATCCAGCGATCGGGCGCCGCTCGTTTTCTGGCGAATGAGCGTGTCGGCCTCGAGCCAAATGAGGAGGCTCTCCGGGTAATAATCCCGTGCGCGCTGCGCCGAATACCAGGGGCGGTTCGACTCCTGCCCGAAGGCCGGCGTGTACGTCGTATCGCCCAGCGAACGCCATTTTCGGGCCGGGATGGCATCGAGCGTGGCGGCGATGAGCGCCAGATGGTCCTTGGAGTCCTGCGCCTGCGAAAGGCCGCTGCGCCCCGCGAGGAGCCATCCCGTGTATTCCGTGAGGCCCTCGTAGACCCAGAGCAGCTCGTTGTGGGTCGGCTCCTGGTAGTTCGGTGTGGCCAGGCCCTTCGGGCGGCGGTACTTGCCGCACCAGGAGTGCGTATATTCGTGCGGGAGCAACTTGCTCGCCGCGCGGAATTCGTCGTCCTTGGCAAAGAGGCCGGGCATGCTCAGGTTCTGGCTCGACGCATGGTGTTCGAGCCCGCTGCTCGAGCGGCCGTCGCTGCTCAAGATGTACAAGAACGAGTACGCATCGTAATGACGCGCCCCGAAGAGCGTCGTGGCCTCGGCGACCAGGCGCTTGTACGCGGTAATTTGCTTCTCGTTCGCATCGACGGCACCGCCCGTGTCGCTCACGATTTCCAATGCGTGCGGGGCCCCCAACGCCGTGCCCAGATCGATCGTGCGCCCGTAGCGCCCCATGATCACGGGCGAGTCGACCAGCGTCTCCAGCGAGACGCGCTGGAAGCTCACCGCATCGGCGCCTTGCGAGACCCGCCGCAGGGCCGTGGCGTAGTGCCAGCCTGCGGGGACCTGCACACTGGGCTCGAACTGCACGTCACGGGCGCGTGCCCCCTTGGGGTAAAGCACGACGCGGTTCCAATTCAGATCGGACACGTCCGCGGTCTCGCCCCAGCGCTTGTCCACGACCACGTCGAGCTCCACCTCGACGGCCGACGCGCCCGAAGGCACATTGAGGGCAAACTCCGACGTCTCCTCGGGATCGCGCTTCCACGCGAGCGGCTTTCCCTCCGCGGAAAAGCGCAAGCCGCTGATGTCCGCCACCTTCCCCGTCGGTCCGTGGGTGCCCGGGATCCACTTGGGGTACACCAACGTGAGCGCCCCCGGCCGCGCGGGCACGGTGAGCTTCGCGTGGATCACCATCTGCGGAACATCGCGCGCATCGACCTGCACGCGAATGGGCCCCGTCAGCGAAGCCCGCGGCGTCGTGGGTGCCGCCGCAGCCTCCGGGGCGCACCCGCCAACCGCCCCCACAGCCAACACCCCGAATACGAGCCCAAGTCCTGCCGCCGTTCGCATCGCACTCCTCGACTTCAACGAGAGAGGGCGGTCACCCCGAACAGGTGCCGCCCCCAATGGTGCTTTTACGTTAGGGGTGACCGAGCGAAAGTTCAGCTCTCGATGAACGATTTAAGCTGCTTCGACCGCGACGGGTGACGCAGCTTGCGCAGGGCCTTCGCCTCGATCTGGCGAATGCGCTCGCGGGTGACCTCGAAGTCCTGGCCGACTTCTTCCAAGGTGTGGTCGCTCTTCTCGCCGATGCCGAAACGCATGCGCAGGACCTTCTCCTCGCGCGGCGTGAGGGACTTGAGGACTTTGCGGGTCTGCTCGGCGAGGTTCATGTTGATGACCGCTTCGGCCGGCGACACGACGCTCTTGTCCTCGATGAAGTCTCCGAGATGCGAATCTTCCTCCTCGCCAATGGGCGTTTCGAGGCTGATCGGCTCCTTGGCGATCTTCAGAACCTTGCGCACCTTGTCGAGCGGGAGCTCCATCTTCTCGGCGATTTCTTCCGGCGTGGGCTCGCGTCCGTACTCCTGGACCAAGTAACGGCTGGTCCGGATAAGCTTGTTGATCGTCTCGATCATGTGGACCGGGATACGGATCGTGCGCGCCTGGTCGGCGATGGCGCGGGTAATCGCTTGCCGGATCCACCACGTGGCGTACGTGGAGAATTTGTAGCCGCGCTTGTACTCGAACTTGTCGACGGCCTTCATCAGGCCGATGTTCCCTTCCTGAATCAGGTCGAGGAACTGCAAGCCGCGGTTCGTGTACTTCTTCGCAATGGACACGACGAGGCGCAGGTTCGCTTCCACCAGCTCGGCCTTGGCCCGCTCGGCCACGCGCTCGCCCTCGCGGATCTCGTTGTAGGTGGCGCGCAGCGACTTGATGTCGAGCTGCAGCTCCTCTTCCACCTTCTTCAGGTTCTTCATCGCTGCGGCGTGGTTCGAGAGAACCTCCTCGGGCGTCACGCCGTGGCGGCGCTTGAAGCGACGCTCGCCGTTCGCATCGCCCTTGGCCGTGCGCGCCTCTTTGCGCAGCTGGTCCATGTCGACGCCGGTGCGCTTTTCGATCTCCGTCGAGCCGCTCTCCGCGCGCTCGATCTTCTGGATCAAGGTGCGGAGCTTCATGACGACGCGATCGATCGTCTTCTTGTTGAGACGCATGTCCTCGAGCGTCTCGACCATCTTCGCGCGGTTGCCGTCGATCTCCGCGTCGATGCTCTTCTTGCGCGCGGCGCTCGCGCCCTGAAGCTGCACGCGCAGCTCCTGCGTCGCCTTGTCGAGATGACGCACTTTTTCGATGAGGCGCAAAATGCGGCGATCCGCCTCCTCCTCGTCGAACTCGCGGTCCTCGTCCTCCGCGTCGCGGATGATGTCCTTCACCCGGATCTTGTGTTTGCGAAGCTTGTCACCCAGATCGATGATCTCGCGAACGGCCACCGGGCTATTCAGAATGGCGCCCAGAATCGTGTGCTCACCGGTCTCGATGCGCTTCGCGATCTCGACTTCGCCCTCGCGCGTGAGAAGCGAGACGCTTCCCATCTTGCGCAGGTACATGCGAACCGGATCGTTCGACTTCGAGTAATAGCTTCCGTCGTCGGCTTCTTCCTTCTCCGAGCGCGGGACCTGTTTGGTCTTCTCCGCAGCTTCCTCGGCGGCGATGCGCGTGGGGGCGATTTTGACCTGCGTCGCAGCGTCGACGATCTCGATGTCCTCGTCGCCGAGGACGCCCATCACGTCGTCCATCTGATCGGCAACGACATCGGCCGGCAAAGCGTCATTCACCTCTTCGTAGGTGAGAAAACCCTTGGTTTTGCCAGCCTCGATGAGCTGCTGAACTTCTTTCCGGTCGCGGTTCTTCGTCGCCATCGCGTCTTATACCTCGTGAGGTTTCATGGGAAGGTCACGTGAAGGAAGGGACTATGTGAAGTGAAGGGAGAAGGCGAAAAGTCTGAAAGTCTCTGAAGGACTACGTCGAAATCTTTTCGGATGAAGCACGAATCAGTCGATTTCTTTGTGAGCGACCCGTCCTAATACTCGGGTTCGGCTTTGGGTCCAGGGTCTACACGAAAGATTTTTGAAGAATTCAACCCCTCCGGCTCAGGGCGGTGGATGGTCGCTCCAGTTACCGGAGCGTACGGTCGGTTTTTTGGGGCATCGCCTCGGGTCGCCAAAACTTGGCGCGCATGCTCGGCCGCCAACGCCACTTGGGATTCGAAATCGCCTTCATTTCTCTGGTTGTCGATGGCCTCGCGCGTCGTTTCTTCCAACCGAATCGCGCGAAGAACCTCCGCCGCTCGGGACGCTTGCATCTTGGCCGTCTCGACGTTGTCGTGTGTTGGGGCGGCTAGCCGCTCTGCGGCGAAGGCGCGAATGGCAGGATCGATACCCGAAAGACGCGTTTGGAACAGGTCCGTATCGAGTCGCCCATCCCCGGACAGGTTGCACGACTGCGCCAATGCGGCCACCGTGCGCGCCGAAGGCCCCTCCAGCAGCGAAAGCCAGCCTTCGACCTCGGGATCGCGGAGCAGCTCGGGGTACTCGATGAGGGCCCCCACCAGAGCGGCGCGTGCCCGCGCATCGGGTGCCCGCGTCTGAAGGCGCGCGCGCTTCGGCGGCTCCGGCGTTTCGCCGCGGCGCAACGTGGGCGGCGGGCCAGCTTTGGCCACCGCGCGCTTCACCGCCTCGACCAGCGCGCGAAAAGGTTCGTCGGGAACATGACGCGCCACGCGATCGACGAGGCGCAAATCGATGCGTCCCGCAACTTGGTCGGCGTGGGTCTTGGCCATCATCTTAATGAGAGGATCGTCCTCCTCCGCGAGAAGTTGTGACACTTCCGCGACGCGCGCGGCACGCTCGTGGGCGTCGGCGGCGGTGAAGCCCGCATCGAGCGCGCTATCGATCAGGTATTCGAGCATGCCCCGCGCATGTGCCAAGACTTCGTTGAGCGCCTGTACCCCGCGCGTGCGGAGAAATTCGTCCGGATCGACGCCGGCGGGCAAGTTCCCGACCTTGGCCCCGAGCCCCGCGTCACGCAGAGGTCCACGCGAAGCCCGCGTGGCTTTGCGCCCTGCGTTGTCCGCGTCGAAGAGCAACACGACGCGGGAGGCATAGCGCTTGAGCAACTTCGCCTGGTCCGTGGTGAACGCCGTGCCGAGGGGCGCGACGACGTTCTTGATGCCGCGCGCCTGGAGCGAGACGCAATCGAAGTTGCCCTCGACGACGACCGCGCATTGGTCCTCCCGGATCGCATGACGCGCTTGGTAGATGCCGAAAAGCATCTGCCCTTTGCTGTAAATCGGGCTCTCGGGCGAATTAATGTACTTTGCAGGCTTCTCGCCGCCCCGGCCCGCCCCGGGGTCCTCCGACTCGGGGAGGGCGCGCAAGCTTCGGCCGCTGAAGGCAACCACGCGTCCCTGCGGGTCGACGACGGCGAACATGAGCCGGTGACGGAACCGGTCGTAGTGACCCGCGCCCGACGACCGCGGAACGAGCAAGCCGACTTGCTCGGCGTACATGGGCGAGATGCCCTGCTGCTTGAGGAACGTCGCGAGGCCGTCCCACGCGGCCGGGGCGTAGCCGATGCGGAAGGCCTGAAGGACTTCGTCGATGGCCGCGGAGGATTTGACCCCCGCCGCATGCGCCGCCCACCACGTGGGCACCAGCTCGCGGCGGGCCAGCTCCTCCAGGGCGTAACCGGCGTGGGGGTGCTCGCGCAGCTGCTGCTCGAAGAAGGTCGCGGCGAGGTTGTTGACCGAGTACAGGTCGTCGCGCTGCTTGCGCTGCCGATCGACTTCGGTCCGCTCGCGGACGTCTTCCTCGATGGCGATGCCCGCGCGTTCGGCCAGGGCGCGCACGGCCTCGGGGAAGGACAGGCCGTCGAGCTTCATCACGAAGTCGATCGCGCTGCCGCCTTCCTTGCAGCCGAAACAGTGGAAGAAGCCGCGGTCGGGATTGACGTGAAAGCTCGGCGATTTCTCTTTGTGGAACGGGCAGAGGCCGGTGAACGATCGCCCTCGCCGCTTAAGGGTCGGCACGCTCTCCAAAATGAGGGCAACGATGTCCGTGCGCTCGCGTACGAGCGCGATGGTCTGCGGCGATATCAACTGACCGTCCCGAACTCCCCGTGCCTTCGTAATCTCGCGAGCTTCAAGCCATGTGACAGAGCGACACGTTCAGGTCAAGTGCTCGTGCTGACTGGAAAAAACCGTTCCTGAACTCGCGCGATGTCACACTTACATCGGCAGATATTTGCTCCCGGTCAACGGGCCGGACGGCCTGAATAGCGCAGAAGAAGGAAACCGCCAGGGCGCCAGAATTTCGCCAGGATCGCCAGATGGACCTTCACTCACGAAAATAAGGGTGTTTCGAGTTTTCCCCGGGCGATCCTGGCGGCTCTTTTGGCGTCCTGGCGGTTCCCTCTTCTGCGGGCGCAAGGGAATTCTTCTGCGGGTACAGGAAGAAGAGCCATTTCCAGCCGCGGTACTGAACACGTGCGCAAACGGGGGTGGACGTCAACGGTCCAACCGTGATATGCGCGGCCCCGGAAAAACATGACTTCTCCCTCCATCCCCACTGGCACCGGCAACGCAAACAAAGGCAAGATCGTCCAGGTCATCGGACCGGTCGTTGACGTGGAGTTCCCCGAGGGGCACCTACCGAAGATTCTGAGTGCGTTGAAGGTTACGAACCCTGGTATTTCCAAGGCGAAAGAGAACCTCACGCTCGAGGTCGCCCAGCATCTCGGCGAGAACACGGTGCGCACCATCGCGATGGATACGTCCGACGGTCTCGTGCGTGGCATGGAGGCCCGCGACACCGGCGGTCCGATCGCGATGCCGGTCGGTCCGGAGTGCCTGGGCCGCATTTTGAACGTCATCGGCGAGCCCGTGGACGAGGCCGGGCCGGTCAACGCCAAGAAGACCGCCCCCATCCACAAGGCGCCCCCGACCTTCCAGGACCAGTCGACCAAGGTCGAGGTCTTCGAGACGGGCATCAAGGTCATCGACCTCCTCGCCCCCTATCGTAAGGGTGGAAAAATCGGCTTGTTCGGCGGCGCCGGCGTCGGCAAGACCGTTCTGATTCTCGAGCTCATCAACAACGTCGCCAAGGCCCACGGCGGTGTGTCCTGCTTCGCCGGCGTCGGCGAGCGCACCCGCGAAGGCAACGACTTGTTCCTCGAAATGCGCGAGTCGAAGCTCGAGACGGGCCAGCCCGTCATCACGAAGACGGCCCTCGTGTTCGGCCAGATGAACGAGCCGCCGGGAGCCCGCGCCCGCGTCGCCCTCTCCGCCCTCACGGTCGCCGAGTACTTCCGCGACGACGAGGGTCAGGACGTCATGCTCTTCGTCGACAACATCTTCCGTTTCACCCAGGCCGGCTCGGAAGTGTCCGCGCTCCTCGGCCGTATCCCCAGCGCCGTCGGTTACCAGCCGACCCTGTCGACGGAAATGGGCGCCCTCCAAGAGCGCATCACCTCGACGACCAAGGGATCCATCACCAGCGTGCAGGCCATCTACGTGCCCGCCGACGACTTGACCGACCCCGCGCCGGCCACGACCTTCGCGCACTTGGACGCCACGACCGTTCTTTCGCGCCAGATCGCGGAGCTCGGCATCTACCCGGCCGTCGATCCGCTCGCCTCCACGTCGACCCTGCTCGACCCGCAGGTCGTCGGACAGAAGCACTACGACATCGCCCGCAAAGTGCAGTCGACCCTGCAGAAGTACAACGACCTGCAGGACATCATCGCCATCCTCGGTATGGACGAGTTGAGCGAGGAAGACCGCCTCGTCGTCTCGCGCGCCCGCAAGATCCAGCGCTTCTTGTCGCAGCCGTTCTTCGTCGCCGCCCAGTTCACCGGCACGCCCGGCAAGCTGGTGAAGCTCGACAAGACCATCGAGTCGTTCGAGCAGATCCTCGAGGGCAAGTTCGACGATGACTCCAAGTACCCCGAGCAGGCCTTCTACATGGTGGGCGACATCGAAGAGATGAAGACCAAGGCCGCCGAGCTCACGAAGTCGAAGAAGTAAGCCTCCGAAAGAACTCGAACCATGGCCGAAAATAAGATCGAGTTGGAGATCGTGACGCCGCGCGGGCGTGCGCTCACCGCATCGGTGGACGAGGTGACTGCGCCCAGCGTCAACGGCGAGCTCGGTGTCCTTCCGGGGCACTTGCCGCTGTTGGCGGCACTGCAAAGCGGCGTCGTCTCGTACCGCGTGTCGGGCGAGCAGAAAAAGTGCGCGGTGGGTCCGGGCTTTGCCGAAATCGGCCCGGAGAAGCTTCTCATCCTGACCGACGAATTCTGCGAACGCGAAGGCCTCGACCCCGTGCCGCTCCGCAAAGAGCTGGCCGAAATCGACGCGCAGTTGGACAAGCTCATTGCCGAATCGACGGTGGAAGCACCGGCCGCTGCCCAGCGCCGGGAGCTCGCCGCCCGCGAGAACTGGATCGCCGCACAGCTCGAGCTCTATGGCGATCCGCCCGCGCCCACGCTCCGCACCGAGGAGTTCGGCCCGACGCCTCCGCCCGCCGATGAAAACGGCGGGGACGAGTCCAGCGGCACGAAGCACGAAAAATGAGTGAATCGCAGGGGTCCGCCCGCACGGCGGCAATCGGCCTGGGGGTCGTGGTTGCCGTCCTTGCGTTGGTTCTTGCCTTCAAAGGCGGCGGCTCGAAAACGGCCGCCGTCGACGCAGGGGTGGACGCTGGCGCAGTGGCGGACGCGGCGTTGGATGGTGCCGGAACGACGTCCGCCGAGGTGGACGCAGGCGGCGATCCCTTTGGCCTGGACGGTGTCGGCTCCGCACCAACGGAACGCGAGGACCGGCTCGATTCGGGCATCGGGGCCACGCTTCCGGATGGAACGCCGGTGCCTCCCCTGCCCAACACGGCGCCGCGCGCGGTGCGTCTGGGCGTCATCTTGGTGACCTACGAGGGTGCGCAGGGCGCGCCGGCGAAGGCGCGATCGAAGGCCGAGGCCAAGGAATTGGCCGCGAAACTTGCAGCCGAAGCGAAAACCGACTTCCACGCCGCCGTGAGCCATGGCGACAGCGGATCGGCCGACGATCTCGGCCGGATCCCGCGGGGGACGTTGGAACTCGCCCCGGAATACGTGCTTTTCACGATGCCGTCGGGGCAAACGAGCGAACCTATCGATACGCCGCGCGGGTTTTGGATCGTGAAACGCCTCGATTGACGTAACGTTTAGCAACCGACACCGAGAGAACCCTGGCATCCGAACGAGGAAAGCCAGGAAAGCTACATAGAAAAGCTACAGGAGAGGCAATTCTCATGGCCACCATCGACATCGCCCGCCCGCATGCGCTCACCAAGGAAGAAGCCAAGAAACGAGCCGAGGAGCTTGCAAAAGGCATGCAGGAGAAGCTCGGAATCGTCTGGAACTGGGTTGGCGACGCCATCGAGTTCAACGTCCCGGGCGGTGCGGCGAAAGGTGCCAAGGGCAAGGTCGGCGTCTCGGACCGCGAAGTCCGCGTCGAGGTGGACCTCCCCTTCATGCTCAAGATGATGAAGGGCACCATCGAAGAGAAGATCCAAGAGAAGCTCAAGGCCCTGCTGTAACAGCGGCTCCCTGATCGGCCGCTCCCTGATCGGCTTCGCGGGCGAGTCCGGGGCGGGCTTCATTATTGTATCGCGTGCGGGGGATAGCCTGCGCTACCTTTTGGCTCCAAACAGGGCATGGCGCATATGTCCAACACGATAAGCCTGCCGCCCGAACGCGGAGCATCCGCAGCGGCAGGATCTCAGGAGTCGCCGAAGGGGGGAGAAATTGTCCGATACCTGCGCGCGGAGGTCGCCGCGACGGAGGATCGCGCGAGGCAGGCAAGGCTCCTCGGTGAGATAGGGGACCTTCTCGAACGCGCAGGGGACGAACCGGGGGCGGCGCGCGATTACCTCGCCGCCTTCAACGCGGACCCGATGTTCCGCGAGCCGCTCGAGGCGTTGGTGCGCCTCATGGAGCGAAGGCGCTCGCTGAAGAACCTCGGGCGCGTGATCGATGCCCTGGTGCGCGCCTCGGTGACGCCGGAGGAAAAGACGCGCGCGCTCATCATGCGTGCCGCGTTCCTCGAGGATGTCGCGGGCGATCTGAAGGGCGCCAAAGATGCCCTGCGCGAGGCGACCGAGCTTGCGGCGACGGACGTGGAGTCGGTCGCGGCATGGCTTGCGCTGGAGTTGGTCGCCGCAAAGAGCGGCGATCCGGCGGCGCGCCGGCGTGCGTTGAACGAGCGGGCGCATCGCCCGAGCGATCCCACGTGGCAGGCGCTGTTGCTCATCGACCTGGCCAAGATGCTCGCGGAGGCAAGCGACATCGCGGGTGCGTTGGCCGTGCTCGACGAGGCGCGCGGTAAAAAGGCCGGGGCCACGTACTTGGCCGCCGTGGCCGCGGAGCGGTTGGCGCGCGGCGAATCGGGCGAGTCACTCCTTGGAAGCGCCGAAGACGCGAAAACGCGCGCAGAAGCGTACGCCGCTGCCCTCGATGCGCAGGCGGAGCTGATCGTCACCGGGATGAACGAGGCCGCACGGGCCGATGCTCTGGGTGTGCCGCATGCCGTGCGGACCGTTCCGCATTTGGTCGATGCGTGCCTGCGTGCGGGCGAGGTGCGTCGCCACCTGGGCGATCTGCCCGGTGCCGCGGCCTCGCTGGACCGAGCGCTCGCGTGGACGGAGGTCGACGAGGCGCCGGCGTTGAGCGACACGGGGGTCGGCCCGCGCACGAAGGTTCAAGTTCCCGCGGGAGGCATGCTCTCCTCGCTCCTGCTGAGCGCGCGCATGCGCGTGGCCGAGCAGCAGGGTGACATGGAGCTCGCGTCGAAGTTGTCGCTGAAGCTTCTCGCGCAGGAAAAGGATGGAAGCGTCAAGGCCTCGCTGGCCATGCGGCTCGCCGAGCGCGCGGTGGGCACGCGCGATCGCCGCGGAGCGCTGGAAGCGCTTTCGAAGGCGGTGGCGAACGATCCTGTGTGCTTGCCGGCACGGGCGCTGCAGCTCGATTTGTTGGCCGATTCGGGCGATCCGGCGGCGTTTGCCTCGCAGCTGGAGGCCTTTGCCGATTGCCTGCCGAGCGATGAGGCGCGGGCGCGGGCGTTCGTGCTCGCCGCCTACGTGTGGGGCGTGCAGGCCGACGACGCCACCGCGTCGAAGGCGGCGTTGGCCGAGGCGCGGATGCTGGGCACGGCGGACGACGTCATCTGGCGCGTGGGCAGGATGATCGCCCTGGTGCGCGGCGACACGCAGTGGAGCGACGACGTCACGCGAAGGCTGATGGTCGGCGGCGGTGCGCCGGCACGCGATCGGGACCGCAAATCCGACGCAGCGCCCAACGACGCGGAGCTGGCGCATTTGTGGCTCGGTGCCGTTCGCAATCGGCTGGTGCGTGGGGACGAAGAGGGCCTGCGCAAGGCCATCGCCGAATTGACCGACACCGGCGAAGGCGCGTGGCTCGCGCACATGCTGCAAGCGTTCCTTCCGGCGGCGAAAACCGAGACCAACGAGGCAGCCGATCCAGCCGCGGCACGGGATGCGCAGCGGGCGGCACTGGAAAAGCTGACCG
Organism: Sorangiineae bacterium MSr12523; assembly: GCA_037157775.1. Classification (NCBI taxonomy): domain Bacteria; kingdom Pseudomonadati; phylum Myxococcota; class Myxococcia; order Myxococcales; family Pendulisporaceae; genus Pendulispora; species Pendulispora brunnea. Next base: position 4,768,427 of record CP089982.1, on the reverse strand, counting down.
ATCTGGAGCACAAGCCCAAGCTGTCGCGCGGCCTGGCGCTGCTGTCGGCATGGCGCGCGCACGATGCGGGCGACTCCAGCGCAGCGCGCGTGCGGCTCCGCGGGCTCGCGGGCAAAGATCCCAGCGATCCGCTGGTGGCCACGTACTTGGCCGAGCTCGAACGGGAGGATGGCTCCCCTGCCCTTGCCGCCTCGGCGCTCACCGCGTGCGCGATGGCCACGGACGACGACGATCTCGCGGCGGCGATGCACATCGAGGCGGGGCTGTCGCGATGGCGCGCGGGCGAAAAAGAGGCGGCGCTCGATTCGTTCGAGCGGGCCGCGCAGAAGGCGCCCCTCGCCGCGCGGGCGGTGCTCGCATGGGCGGCGCGCGGAACGGCGGGCGAATCGCTCGAGCGAAGGCGCCGGGCCATCCGCTTCGCGAAGCCGGTGGACGAAGATGCGGCGATCCTCGAGCTCGAGCACTTCGCGACCGAGGTGTTCGCCGGCGACACCGAAGAAGCGCAGAAGGCGCTGACGCGGCTCGAGGATACGAGCGAGGGCGATCTGGCCTTGGCCGCGGCGCTGGCGCGGCTCGCTTGGCAGGACTCCGCGGCCACACGCGAGCGCGTGGAGATCGCGCTGGCGCGCATCGCACCGGCAGGGCCGATTGCCAACCAGCTCGCGGCGGCGGAGCAACTGCGGCGGGTGCGCGGCGTCGATCCGGAGGCCGCGACGGAGGCGGCGCAGCGCTGGTTCGACACGGGCGGAGGCCTCGCGGCGGCGTTCGAGTGGCTCACCGCGGCCATCGCGGGACGGGCGCCCGCACGCGAATCGGAAGCGCGCCGCGCCATGGCGCGAAGCATGCGCGGCGAGCAACGCGAGGCAATGCTCGCGAGCGCGGCGGTGCTGGACGCCTTGCAAGGGCACGCGGACGAAACGCCACTGCTCGGCGGGAATTCGGTTGCAACGCGGCTCGCCAACCTGGAGATTGCCCTCCCGGGATCCGATCCGCGACGGCGCGCGCGGGCGCTGCAAAGCCTGGGCGATGCCCTCGGAGACGAAGCGGGCGCGGATGCGATGTCGCTCTCGGGCTGGTCGCTGCTCGCGATGGGTGATGCCGCCGGCGCGTACGCCGCGTTCGAATCCGCGACGGCATCCCGCGCGGACGACATCGCGGCGTGGGAGGGCCTGCGCGCGGCTGCGGAGGCCCTCGGCGATCGCGCGGCGCACGCGCATGCCGAAGTGGGCCTTGGAATGCGCATCGGCAGCAACACACGCGCCGGCGAGCTCCTGGAGAATGCCGGACGCATCTGGCTGGGGCTCGGCGACGAGGCAGCTGCCGAAAGCGCGTTCGACGCGGCGTTCGAGCGCGATGCTTCGCGCGCATTCGCCTTCGACAAGGTGTTCCGTGCAGTGCGGGCCCGCAAGGATTCGGACAAGCTTCTCGCGCTGATTTCGCGGCGGGTCGAGATCTCCGAGGATCCGAACGAGCTCGGAAAGCTCTTTTGGGAGCAGGCCCGCGTGCTGCGGGAAAAGGGCGACATCGACGGCGCCTTCAAGGCGCTGGAAAGCGTCACCATGTTCGAGCCGGAGCACGTGGGAGCGCTCGCGCTCACGGGCGAGATCTTCATCCGGCGCGGCATGTACGAAGAGGCCGCGGAGAGCTTGGCCAAGCTGGCCACCGTGCAGGAGGCACCGCCCAAGAATCGCGTGACGGCGGGCATCGCGGCGGTGGACCTTTACGAGAACAAGCTGGATCGGTTCGATCTTGCGCTGGGCGTGCTGATCAAATTGCACGCCTCGGGGCTGTCCACCCTGCCCGTCCGCGAGCGGCTGGCGCGCGCCGCGGCCCGCACGGGAAGCTGGAACGAGGCGACGGCCATCCTTCACGAATTGATGCACGAGCGCGAAACCGCGCAGGGCCGGGTCGCAGCCGCGCGGCTCGCGATGGCCATTCACCGCGATCGCCTGGGCAACCCGCAAGGCGCCGCACCGGCGGTGATCAAGTTGCTCGAGGAGGCTCCTGGCGACGGCGAGGCCATCGATCTGCTGTTGCGCATCGAGGTCGAACCGCAGACGCGTCGCGCCCTGTTTGCCCGCGTAAAGGAAGCATTGGTGGGCGTCCTTCGGGAAAACCCCGTGGATGCGGCGACGATCCGGCGGCTCGCACGGATTGCGCGCGGCGCGGGCGACACCGAGATCGAGCATGCCGCGCTGTCGACGTCGCAGTTGGTCATCGGCACGGACGGCAACGACGAAGCGATCTTGCAGAGCTTCGTGCAGCGCAAAGCGCGGGTGCCGCAGATGGCCATCGATGCCGGGTTGCGCGCAGCCATGGTGGCGCCGGGCGATGCGGGGCCGATGGCGGACTTCTTCCAGGTGATGGCCCCCACCTTGGCCGAGGCACTAGGACCGTCGCTGACTGCGCTCGGGTTGTCCAAGCGCGACAAGGTCGATCCGCGCGGCGGGATGACCTTGCGCAATGAAATCGCCGCGTGGGCGGGCGCCTTCGGGATCGACTCGTTCGACCTGTACGTGGGCGGCCGCGATCCGCTGGGGGTTTACGGCATCCCGGGCGACATCCCATCGCTGGTCATCGGCTCGGGCATCACCTCGCCGCTGCCGCCTCCGTTGCGGGCGCGCGTGGCGAGCGAGCTTTATGCGATGGCCCGGGGCAGCACCATCGTGCGAAGCCGGGACGCCACGTCCGTGGCCGCGATTTTCGTGGCCGGTTGCCGCTTGGCCGACTTGCCCATCGAGGCGCCGCCCTTCGCCGTGCTGCCCGAGATCGAAAAGAGCATCGGCAAAGTGATTGCGCGGCGAACGAAGAAGATGCTGCCCGAGCTTTGCCGGGCGGCGCTGCAGTCGGGACAGGATGCGCGAACCTGGTACCTGCGGGCCCATTTGACGCTCGCGCGGTGCGCGCTCATCGCCTCGGCGGACGTGTCGTTCGTCGTATGCGATGCCATTGGTGAGCCTCCGGAACGGGTGCGGGCGGTGCTCAAGAGCGAAGATTACGCGGTGGAGCTGTTGCGCTTTGCCTTCTCGCCGACGTACCTGCAGGTGCGGCGGGCGCTGGGGCTCGAGGGGTTGTCATGAGCGAAGGCAAGCCGCCCGGCGGTTTCCTCGACGGCGACGACGATTTCGATTGGGACGCCGCCCTCGACGAGTGGGAGGTCAAGAGCTTCGCGGATGATCCGAAGGCGAAGCCCGCGGAACAACAGGCGCAACAACCGGCGGAGGCGCAGCCCGAGCAGGGCACCACGCCGACGATGAAGCCGGGCCCGGACGCGAACCTCGAGGCGGAAGAGATCGAGATCCCCACCCGAGCGCGGGCGGAGACGCCGCAGCTCATCGATCTGACGGGTGGCGACGATGACCGCGAGGGCATCGCCACGAGCGTCTCGTCGGTCGCCACCATCGAGTCGCTCCGCAATGCGAAGACGCCGGGGGCGCTCAGCCGCTCCAAGGCGGGGCTCGGGCAGCTTTTCGGACGGAACCTCGAGCCGACGGCGATGCTGGGCGACGGCTCCGTCGTGACGAGCGCGAAGGAGCTCGAGCAAACGGCGCGCGCGGAGAAAGACAAGGACGACCGCGCGGAGACGCTGGAGTCGCTGCGAACGACGGCGCGTATGGATCGGGAAGAGCCCGAGACGGCCATGGGGCCCCTCGCCGCCGAGGGCGCGATGTTCGATCCGTTCGCGGAGACGTTCAATCTGACGACGAACGATGTCCCGACGGCGCCGCCGCCGGGGCGGCCCACCCCGCTCGCACCCGCGCCCGAGAGCACCCCCACCGGGGCGGAGGCCGCGCCCACGTCGGCGACGTCGAAGACCAAGGACAAGCCGCAATTCTTGGTGCCGGAGTTCGAGTTCGACCGCAGCGAGGACAATGCCGAAGAGCCCATCGAGACGACGGGGCTTCGGACGAAGGGGCCGACGACCCTTCCCGGCGCGGCAGCCTCGGGGCCGGTGCCCGTCGTGCGCGATGGCGGACACCGCGCGTTCGGCGACGAAGAGGAGATGGAGACCGCGATTTACGCGATCCATAGCCCCGAAGGCGCGCCGCCTTCGCTGCGACGCTCCTTTCTGCCGCCGCCCGTGCCGCCGGTCATCCCGCCATCCTTTGCTCGCTCCGAGCCACCGCCGGGGAAAGAAGAACAGGCCGAGAAAGCCCCCGTCTCGCGGAGCGACGTTCCGCCGTCGATTCCCCCGCCCCTGTCGGCGGTTCCCACGTTCGAGGGACAGAAGCCGGCCTCCGAGTGGCTGAGCGACGAAGCCCGCAGCACGATGGAAGCTCGCTGCGTGTGGCTCGAGGAGGAAGCGCGCGCCCTGGAGGATCCCGTGGCGCGTGCGCGGACGCTGCTCGCCGTGAGCGAGATGCGTGCGATCTTGGGGCAACGCTACGAGGCAGAGAAGCTCGCGGTGGACGCGCGCGATGCGGCACCGAAGCTCGCGCTGTCGCATCGTCAGGCGCGCGCGCTGGCCACCGACGATGCCGAGCGGTTGCAGCGCATCGATGCGGCCGCAGCGGCCACGACGACGGAAGCAGGCCGGCTGCACGAACGGCTGTTGGCCGTGGAGTCGGTGCGGCTCCAAGGCGAAGGCGAAGAGCTGCTCTGGGATCGCTGGGAGCAAACGTGGCTGCACGCGCCGGACGACGTTCGCGTGGTCATCGGGCGCGCGGCCCTGGCGCTTTCGAACGAGCAAATGGCCAGCAGCGCGCTGCGCTTTCCGGAGGCACCGGAGCTCGCGGGCGTTGCGCAAGCGATGGAGAGCGCGCTGCGCCTGCGCGGCGTCGAGGTGGGTCTCGAAGCGACGGGCGAGCGACCCGCGCTCGCCGAAAAGGGCGCGGCGGACAAAGGCGACAAGAAGCGCTCGCCGGATGCCGCATCGATCCTGCGGCGGGCACGCACGGCGCTCACCATTGGGCAGCCGGTGCTCGCCGCACGCATCCTCGCGGAGTTTTCCGACGTGCCGGAGCTGTCCGGTGCGGCGGCATGGCTCTCGGCGGCGCTTTCGGTCACCGATCCGGACGCGCGCGCATCGTCGCTGGCCGCGCTCAAGGGCCTGGAAGACCGCGCGGCGGTGCGTGCGCGTGCGGCGCGCGGGCTCGAGCTCGGCGACACGGCGGTGGTCGCCTCCGCCCTCGACGTGCCCGACATTTTCGCCCCGGAGGAGGAGCTCGTGCTGCGCCTCTTCACCGGAGCGTCCGACGAGCTGACGCGACCCCTGGCGCGTCGCATCGAAGGCGATGAAGGGCTCGCACCGTTTGCGGCGGCCGCCGCGGCGCTCGTGCGTGGTGACGTGGCTCAGGCCAAGAAGGCGGCCGGCGAGGACGCGAAAAAGCGCGCCGTGGTGCTCGGGCGTCTCCTCGCCCAGCGCGCCCCGCTGGCGGACATCGAGGAGGCTGCACGCGCGCGCGCCGACGATGCCCCCGAGGAATCGCGGGCGTTGCGGCTGGAGGTCGCCTTCCGGAGTTCTCGCTGGGAATCGCTGGCCGAGACGCTGTCGTCGTGGGAGGGCGGCTCGCGCCCGGGCGATCGCTGGATGGCCGCGGCGCTCATTGCGGAGCGCGCCGGCGAGCGCGAGCGCGCCCTGTCGGCGTACAACCAAGCGCGCGCGGTGGAAGCGGACAACGAGGTCGCGTTGCGTGCGGCGGTGGAACTGGATCCCTCGATCGACCTGGCGTCGGAGCTTCGCGCCGTGGCGCTGAAGCTCGAACACGGCTCGCGGGCGGCACTCACCGCCGTGGAGGCAGTGGCCCGTAAGGGGCAGCTCGACAACGAGGCGAAACTGGAGCTGCTCGAAGTTGCGCATCGCGCGGCGCCGTCGTTGCCGTTCGCGTCGTTCTTGGCCGAGCGCATCGCCCGCAAAGAGGGCGATGTCGCCAAGGTCATCGGGTGGGTGCAGAAGCGAAAAGACGGGGCGAGTGATTCGCTCGAAAAAGCGCTCGATTCCGTGCGCGAGGCGTTGCTCGTCGCGGATCAGGATCGCGCCTTCGCCACCGAGCGTCTCGTCGAGGCGCAGGGCGCGCGGCCCGATGACGTGGCGCTGCGCGATCTGTACGAGCGCATCGCCGTCGATGCGCCGACGGACGGTGCATCGTGGCGGGAGGAGCGCGCGGCCACGGCCACGGGCGAGACGCGCCAGCGCTGGCTCCTGGAGGCCGCACACGCCTACGAGCAGCGCGGGGATCGCGAGGGGGCACTGCGCGCGGCCACGGCCGCGGCGGCCGCACACGAGGATCCATTGCCGTCGCTGGAGCGGGTCGTCCTGGAGCGCGCGGAGCTCGCATCGGGGCACGTGGCTCGCCTCGCGGAGGAGCTGCTCACCACGGCGCGGCAGACGGAAGACGTGGTGGTGCGGCGCGAAGCCTACGAGCGGCTGGCCGATCTGGACGCGAAGGCGCGGCACGATGCAGCGAGCGCGCTGCTCTGGCACCGCACGATCCTCGAGGAGACGCTGGATCACAAGCCGAGCCTGCGCCACGTCGAGCATGCGCTTCTTTCCGAGGCCCGCGACGACGAGCTGGAGCCGGTAGCCACCTTGATTGCACGCGTGCTCGCCGGCACCGCCGGCGGCGAAGCGGCGGCGCATGCCGGCCTCGCGGCGCGCTTGCGCATGCGGCGCGGTGACTGGGGCACGACGTACGATCTCGCGGCGCTGGGCAAGGCCGAGAGCGATCCGCCGATCTGGGCGCTGCGCTTGTACAACGCGCACGCGCGCACCCGGCGCGATCTGGGCGCGGAGCTGGAGGCCACGCGGGCGCTGCTGCAACGCGCTTCGCGCAGTGCCGAGGTGTCCGGGCTCTTGCTGCGCGCCGGCCAAGCGGCGGTGATGCTGGGGCGCACGGCCGAGGGCAAGGAGCTGCTCGAGCGGGCCATCACGGAAGACGCGGCGGACATCGTGGCGTGGGAAAAGCTCGCCGAGGCGCGACGCGCGTGCGGAGAGACGCGGGATGCGGCCAGCGCCTACGAGATGGTTGCCCGCGGCTCGCAGGTGCCCGCGCATCGCGTGGCGGCCTGGCTCAAGGCCGCGCAGATCTGGCTCGACGATCTGCACGACGACGATCGCGGCATGCTCGCACTGAAAGAGGCCGCGAGCATCGACGTGAGCGATAGCAACGTGTTCACGCGCTTGTGCGCGCTGTACACGAAGCGCAACCTGTTCAACGATTTGGGCGCGCTGCTGGAAATGCGCGCGCAGACCGTGACGGAGCCGGCCGAGCGGCTCGCGCTCGAGGTGGAGCGCGGGCGCGTGCTGCTGGGCGTGGGTGATTCCGCGGGGGCCAAGCGGGCGCTCGAGGCGGCGCTGGCGCTGGATCCCGATCACGTGGAGGCACTCAAGACGTACGGCGAGGTCTCGGCGGGCGTTTCCGATTGGAATGCGGCGGAGCAGGCCTGGGTGCGGCTCTCGCGCCTGGCGGCCACGCCCGAAGAGCAGTGCGCCATCTACGAGCGCCTGGGCGATCTGTACGCGAACCACGAGGTGAATCTGGAACGCGCCGAGCTGGCCTTCGAAGAGCTGCTCAAGCGCAAGCCAGGCGATCTGACCACGCTCTCGCGGCTGGTCGACGTCTACCGACGCCGCGGCGACGTGGACAAGGCGCTGGACCTGCAGAACCAGCTTTTCCTCTCGACGCGCGATCCCTTGGAGCGCCGCCAGCGGTACATCGAGCGGGCGTCCATCTACGAGGAAGTGGCAAACGAGCCGCGCAAGGCCGAGCAGACCTTGGAGGCCGCGCGGCGCGAGTTCCCCACGGACGTGGTGGTGCTGCGTGCGCTGGCCGAGTTTTACATGCGTCACCGCCAGCTTCCCGCGGTGCACATTCTGCTCGACCGGGCCGCTGCGGATGCACGTCGCGCCTTTGCCGCAGGGCGGTTTGCCCCCACGTCGTTCGAAACGATGGCCACGGTCTACGAGCTGCGCGGCAAGAAGGACGCGGCCAACGTGGTCAGCGCGAGCCTCGCGGCCTTCAGCGGCAAGCCTGCGAACATCCAGGGCGCTGCAGCCCGCGCGGGCGATGCGCGGCTCGACGAGGTGCTTGCGCCCGACGTGGTGATCCCTGCCCTGCGCGCGCTTTTGGCGCGCACCGGTGATGCGCTCGACGCCATCGTTCCGCTGGATCCGCGCTCGGTGCGCGCGGCGCCGCTTCCGCCGTCGGCCGCGCACGTGCAAACGCTGGCAACGACGCTGGCCACGGGCATGGGCATTGCGGGCTGCCAGGTGCTGGTCTCGCCGCAGGTCGGCCTCACGTGCGTGCCGGTGAGCTCGACGCCGCCGGTGATCATTTTGGGCGAGGCGCTCCTGTTGCCCTCGACGAACGAACTAGCGCGCACCTTCCTTCTGATGCGCGCGTTGAAGCTCGTGCAAGCGCGCGCATCGGCGCTGCTGCGCATCGTGGCGAAGGATCTGCCGGTGCTCGTGGCCGCGTGGCTTCACGTCTTCAATCCGAGCTGGAAGCCGCAGGGGATCAACCCGACGGCACTCGCGGAGGCTGCACGGCGGCTGCAAGCCGCGCTGCCGCGAAAGCTCGATCAGGACGTGGGGCTCATGGCGCTCGAGGTGGCCGGCTCCGTGGGAACGCAGGCTGCGGTGCTCGGCCCCGCGGTGGTGTCCTGGGCGGATCGCACGGGGTTGCTCGCCGTGGGCGATCCCAACGCGGCACTCGAGGCCATTGCGTGGACTTTGGGCCTCTCGTCGGTGCCGAGCGATCCCGACGAACGCGCCGACTGGATCTCCAAGACGCCGCAGGCGCGCGAGATCATCGGCTACAGCGTGAGCGATGGCTACGCCGAAGCACGGGCGCGCTCCGGGATGAAGTAACTCTAGTCGACCTCGACGCGCACGGGGGAGCTCGAGGTGCCGTTCGCCTCGGCGACGAAGGTGTGGGTCCCTTGCTCGAGCGGCCAACGCACGACGAAGGGTGAACCGATGCGGGCGACCAGCTGGCCGTCGATGCGCAAGGCCGCCTGCTGCACGCCCGGCGGCGCTTCGATGCGAACGGTAATCGACTGCAAGCCGCGCGGACGCTCCGGATCGATGGCGAAGCGGGCACCATCGTGGGGATACGTGAGGTGCAGCCTTCCCTCCCCGCGCGCGCCTTCGCGCCCGGCAGCATGGGCCCACGCCGTGAAGGCCGCGGGGTAGCGCTCGACCACGCGGCCCGCGACGGATTCATGCATGGTGCACGGATCGAGGGTCCGATCGCGTGGGATGTAGTCGCGGATGGCGTGGGGGCACGCCTGCGTCGGGGCTCCGCCCGAGAGAGGGCAGATCTCCACGGTGCGAAGCGCGAGAGACTCGTCGGGATCGGGCGCGAGGGATCCCTTGGGGCGGCCGCGCATGGCGGCCTCCATGACGGAGCGAAAGAGCGGGCCGGCCCCGGTGATGCCACTGATGCCGCTCATGGCGCTGCCGTCGAAGTTGCCGGCCCATACGCCGACGGTCACCTCGCGGGTGAAGCCCACCGTCCAATTGTCGCGAAAGCCCTTCGACGTCCCCGTTTTCACGGCCACGTCGAACGGCAAATCGAGCACGGAGCGCTCGCCGAACGAGGCAATGCGCGCGTTCTTGTCGCGGAGAATGTCGGTGAGCACGGCGGTCATTTCGGCGGGCATGACGCGCGCGCCGGAGGCGGACGGCAGCGTCCGTACGAAGCGAACCGGCTTCATCACCCCGCCCCGTGCGATCGCGGCGTAGGCGTTGGTCAGCTCGAGCAAGGTGACCTCACCGTCGCCCAAGGCCAGTGCGGGGCCGTAGTAGTCCGAGGCTTGATCGAGTGAGCCGAAGCCGAGCGCGTGCAGTCGGTCGAGCAATCGCCCGGGCCCCACCTGCTGCCCCACCCACACAGCGGGAACGTTGTACGAATTGGCCAGCGCCTCGCGCAATCGCACCGGCCCGTGAAAGCGCTCGTCGTAGTTCTTCGGCGCATAGACACCATCGGGCAGCTCGATGCGCATTTCCAAATCGGGCAGCAGGGACGCACTCGTGAGATCGCGCTCCTCCATGCCGAGCCCGTAGACGAATGGCTTGAGCGTCGAGCCAGGCTGCCGTCGCGCCAGCACGCCATCATTCTGCCCGCCGTGCTCCGCATCACCGAAACCGTGCGAGCCGACGTACGCCAGGACGTCGCCGGTGGCGTTGTCGAGCACGAGAACGCTCGCCGCCGTCACGTGCTTCTTCTGCAGCGATCCGATGGCCCGCAGCGCTTCCGTCTCCGCCTCGGACTGCAAATCGCGATCGATGGTGGTCACGATGGGCGAGCCGTCCTTGGGCGGCGCACCGCCGGGAAGCCGTCCCGACATGAGCGCTTGCACCAGGTGGGGCGCGCCGAAGGTCCCTTTCGCCTTCCGAACGACCAGGGGCTCGTCGCTCGCTCGGCGGTGTTGCTCCTCGGTGATGACCCCGGCGGTAAGCATCCGGTCCAAGATGCGGTTGCGACGGCGCAGCACGCGCCCATCGTCGCGGGTCGGCGCATAGAGCGATGGGCCTCGCGGGATGGCCGCGAGCGTGGCCGCCTCGGCGAGCGAAAGCGCGCGCGGTGGCTTGTCGAAGTAATAGCGGCTCGCCGCATCGAGGCCGCGCAGATTGGGGCCGAACGGGGCGCGGTTCATGTACTCCTCGAGGATGCGATCCTTGGAGAGCGCACGCTCGATGCGCAGGGCGAAGGCGGCCTCCGTCACCTTGCCCCAGAGGTTGCGCGGGTGGGGCCTCACCAAGCGCGCCAGCTGCATCGTCAATGTCGACGCGCCCGAGACGATGCGGCGCTGCCAGAGATCCGACCCGAAGGCACGGACGACCGCCAAGGGATCCACGCCGGCGTGGAGGTAAAAGCGCCGATCCTCGGCCGCGAGCACGCTCATGCGCGCGTACGTGCCCATCTCCTCCAGCGGAATCCAGCGCGCGCGGGACGCGTCGTCGGCGCGCACCTCGCGAAGAAGACCACCTTCGCGATCGACGTAGCGCACCGATTGCGAATAGCTGCCCGCTGGATTCACGAGCTCCGCGGGCCGCCGGGTGAAGGCCACCACGATGGCCAGAAGCCAGATGGGGGCCATCGGAATGGCCAGGAGCCAAGCGATGTTCTTGCGATTCATCGCGCCTTCACCTCGAAGGATGCAGCCCCCGTGCGGCCGAAGACCTCCGGCTCGTACATGCATTCTGCACGGGTTGGCGGCACCACGAAGCGGCCGAACGTCGTTGCCCGCGCCAAGTAGCGGTAGTGCGCAAGGCCCGCGGGCATGTGCTCCACGAAGGTGAGCACGCGGTCGTCGTGGTACTCGCGATGGTAGTAGTGCGAACTGTTCGCCGGCCGCTCGCCGTCTCCATCGCCTCCGTCTCCGTCGTCGGCCGGCTCGGGAAGCGTGAGCGACTGCGCCGTGGTGGCCAGATCGCTCTGTACCGGCTCGAGGCCCGCCGGCAGCGGATCGTCGATGACCACGTTCTCGCGCGGATCGGGCGTGACCACGACCAGATCGACCAGCACCAACGAGCTCGCCGGCACCGCACCGGTGGTCTCGTTGGGAAGCACCTTGAGCGCATCCTGGATTTGCGCCGGGTCCACCTTTCGGATCCATTTGCGCACGAAGAAGCCGCGATCGAGTCCCTCACGCGGCAGCTCGCGCTTGGCGTAGCGAAGGCGCGCCTCGTAGAAGAGCTTGCCCGAACCCTGCGCTTGGAAGGCCAGCACCGAGCCCCCTGCCCCGCCCTTGAACAATTTGTCTGCGGGAAGGCTCGTGCTCTTCTCACGCACCGAGCGCCCGCGGAACTCGGCGGAGAAAATCTCGTTGTCGCCGAGGAAGGCCCGGGCATCGAAGTTGGGCACCGCCGCCTCTTCCTGGCGGCGATATTCGTCCAGAGCAACCAACGACCACGCCGTCTCCTGCGTCGTGCGCCAGGTGCCGCCGTGCCGCATTCCGAGCAGCCCGCGCGCGAGACGCGCGGCCAGTGCGTTGCCCTTCTCCTTGGCGACCAGCGCGCGCAGCACCATCGCGGTGGTGCGCGCCTCCGAATCGAGAAGCACCGCGTACGCATCACCGACGTTGTCCACGACCGTGGCACCGGTCGTCGTGACCCGCAGATGGTTGTCCAGATCGCGAAGCAACTCGGAGATCGACTTCGAGTCCATCTTGGCGACGATCATCGCGTGGGCCAAAAGCGCTCGCCCGAAGAGCGGAAGCTTGGCGCGGCTTTCATAGAGCAGGCTCGTAAGGCCCGGATCGGCCTGCCCGCTCTCGGCGAGAACATCGGCCACGAACGCCGCCTCGGCTCCTCGCAGCCCGCCCTTGGACAGGTCGCCGTTCACCGTCGCGCGCACGCTGCGTGCCGCTTCGGTGAGCACGGCCTCGGGAACGCGTTGGCCGTGCTTCTTCGCTTGCGTAAGACCCCAGAGCGCATAGGCCGTAACCCACGTGCTTCCCGCAGGGGAGTCGTTCCAATAGCCGAAGCTCCCGTCCCCCTGCTGGTTGCGCACGATCTTCTGGATCGTTTCCCCCGCGACGCCGTCCACGTTTTTCGGGAGAGGCAGCCCGTAGTCCTGCGCCATCCCTCGCACCGACACCAGCGGGACGAGCCGGCTCACCAGCTGCTCGGTGCAGCCGTAGGGGTACTCGAGGAGCTGCTCCACGCCACCGGCGAGCCCCACCAACGCCGTCGAGGCGAGGCGCACATCGAGACCGCCCACGTCATCGCGCATCGCACGCAAGTCGCCCAAGCGCTCACCTGCAGCGGCTGTCGTCTCGCCGGCCAGGGCGACGGACTCCATCGAAAGCGGCACCGTGACATCCCGTGCGATCTCCACGGCATCGGTCTCCCCGGCGCCCTTCGCGACGAAGGTCCACTTGGCCTTGCCCGCGCGCGACGCAACCATGGGCCAGCGAACCTCGACGTTGCCGTTCGCGGGCAGCGTCACCGTGCGCTTCGCCTCGCCCGAAAGGGAAAGGCCACCCTCGACCTTGGCCGTGACCTCGACGTTGGTCTGCGGCAGGCCTTTCGACGACAGCACCACGCCAGCTTCCAGCGAATCGCCTGCGCGAAGGAAACGCGGGAGCGCGGGCCGCGCCATGAGCCGGCGGCTCGAGACGATCTGCGCCTCACTCCAGCCGAATCGGTCGCTCTCGGAGGCCACCACCGCCATGAGGCGGTACGTGGTGACGCTGTCGGGCAGCTTGAAGCTCACGTGGGCCTTGCCCGCGGCCGCGAGCACCTGCGGCATGAACGCGGCGGTCGCGCGGAAGTCTTGGCGAAGCTCCCCGCCGCCGCCACCTTCATCGCCCTTGTCGACCGAGCCGTTGCCGGCCGCCGCCAAGAACACCTTGGCCAGCGCATCCCGCGTCTCCAACGAGAAGACGGACAGCGGCCGCGGCGCCGTGAAGGTCGGCAGCGGATCGGGCGTCTTGTAGCCGGTCAGCATGAGAACGCCCTCATCGACGGCGTAGAACGTGACGTCGCTGCGCACCGGCTTTCCTTCGCGATCCGTCACGGAAACATCGACGTCGACCGACTCACCCGGGTGAAATTCGCGGCGCGAGGGCGTGAGGCTCACCTTGAGGCGGCGTGCCTCGGGGTTGATGACCAACTCGTGGTACCCGAGCCGAAACGCGGGCGCCCCCACGTCGGCACGGGCGCGTTTCGACGTTTTTGCCGGCGCCTCTTTGGTGCGGCCGCGCACGAGGTGCACCGAGACGTACGCGTTGGGGCGCATGTCCTCCGTGATGGGGATCTTCAACGTCGGCATGCTGCCCGAGAGCACGCGCCGTTCGCGCCGGTACACGCCCGCGCGCTCCACGGTGATGAGCGCCTCCGCCTCACGGAACGGGTTCTTCACGAGCAACGTCGCGGTATCACCGACCTCGTACGACTTCTTGTCGGCCACGATGTCGAGCTTCGACGTATCGTCCATGGACCAGCCCACGTCGAGTGCGTCCCCGTCGTTCGCGGTGAGCACGTAGATGCTCGTGCTGGCACGCACCGGGTTCTTGCGTCCATCGGCCGCGGATGCGTGCACGATGTAGTAGCCCGCCTCGGTGAGCGGCACGTTGCACGCCGAAAGGCCCTGCGCCGCTGTCGTGGCGGTGCACGTGGCCATGACTTTGTCGACGGCGCGGCTGTCGTAGTGCATGCCCATCTCGCCCGATTCGGCGGCCACGGAGTGCCAGGTGCGCTTCACCAACTCGACGGTGATGGGCACGCCCGCGCGCCGGCGCCCCGATGGCTCGATGGCTGCGAGCTCCACCTTGAGGGAGCTTCCCTTGGCCTGGAACATCGCGCCCGGCGGCTTCATGGCGACATAGAAGTCGCCCGGGTGCACCAGCGTGCTCGCGCGGCCCGCGATGGTCTGACGGCTCACGTCCTCGATTTCCGCCTCGAAGGTCACCAGCTCCGTGCCACTTTGGTTCGGCATGGAAAGCGCCGCCGATGCGGCGAGATCGCCGCGCGATCCCAGTTTCCCGGTGGCCTGCGCAATCTCGCTGGCGCGCGGGTTCGCTTCGAGGCGGTCGCGCTCGTAAGGCCCATCGTCGTACACGAAGCCATCGGCCCCGGGCAGCAGGAATGACGCCGGTCCCCGCGTGACCGTGTAGCGAACATCGCCCGCGCTCATGGGCGCCCCGAACAGGTAATCCCCACGCATCACGAAGCCCGCGGTCTCACCGCGCACGTACTCCGCCTTGCCCGGCTCCACGGAGACCTTGAACTCCGCCGGCCGGTACGCCGACACCTGCACCACCGCGCTCGCCGTCCCCTCGCGGAACGAATCACGCGTCGTCGCATTGGCCGGCGCATCGAGTTCGGCGCGCAGCTGCAACGACCCGAGGTGGGCGGCCGGCGGAATGGGCACGTCCACCGCGAAGTCGCCGAAGCTTCCCAGCTTGGCCCGGTGCTCGAAGACCTTCTCGTCGTTCACGTCGAAGGCCAGCAAGGTCACCTCGCGCCCGACCGGCGTCTCCGTGCCCCGCGCCGTCGGGACGCGGAAAAGGCCCTTGGCGCGCACGGTTTCTCCGGCCTTGTAGATGCCGCGGTCGGTGAAGAGCATGCCCATCGGCACCAGCGTGCCGGAGGGATCGCTCGACGGCTGGTAACGCCACGTATCGAGCATCTCGGACACGCGGCGGTAGGACCAGTCGTCTCCGAGGCGCGCCACCACGATGGATCCTTCGTCGATGCGGCCCTCGGCCATCACGGGCGAATAGCGCTCGCTCGGGATCACCGCCACGCCGCCCGCATCCGTCTTCGTGGCGAAAATCTCCGCACCGTTGCGGCCACGCACGGAGACGATGGCTCCGGGCACGGCCTTGCCGTCGGAGAGCCGCGTGACCCAGGCCAGGCTGCCAAAGCGGCTCATTTTGGCGGTGATGCCCAGGTCCGTCACCGAGAGCACGTGCAGCCGCGGATCGCCTCCGCGCCGCACGTTGGGGGCGCGCACGCTGAAGACCACGGGGCCGCGGCTTGATGCCGGAGGTCCGCCGCTTGCGGCGGCCGACTTTCCACGCAGCGTGCGCTTGATGACGCTCTCCAGGTCGAGGCGCTTGACCCATTGGATGTTCGATGCGGCCGTCGCGCGCACCGACTCCACCTTGCCGCTGGGGATCTGCTGCTTGGCGCGGTCGAATGGATCACGCTCGCGCGCGGAGGGCTCCGTGGCCAGAAGGCGCGCCAGCTCCGTTTCGTCCGGCGCCGCGGTGAACAGCTCGTACGAGGGCACATTCACGGCACCGATGGGGACGCTCTTGCCCTTCCCCGCCTCGAACACGTCCCCCGAGACGCCCACCTCGACCTCGGGCCATTCGTCGTCGGTCTCGAATGGCAGCACCACGTCTTGCTTCAAGGTCTGCCCGTACTCGTCCTTCATGCCGGCGGTGACGGTCACCTGGTAGCGGGTCGCCGCACGAAGCCGCGCCCAGAGCGTCTCGCTTTGCGAGCGGCTCGTCTCGGCCTCGAGGGCCCGCCACTCGATCTTCGGGGCGGCGCCTCCTCCGATGGGATCGATGCGCACGTGCGCCTTCCACTCGTTGTAGGCAACGCGGTTGTTCAGATCGAGGCGCACCGAGCTGCGTGCCGCGCACTTCTTGTTCGGCGTTTCGCGGTAGCAATCGAGCCCGCGCACCCGCAGCGGCCCGTACGTGCGCATCGCGATGGCGCGGTCCTCGCCCAGCGGGCGCACACCCTCCAGGCCGCGCAGGCTCTTGTCCAGCGTGAGCGCAAGTGCCGTGTCCAGCGGCAGATTCGCCACCGGCGTCACCTCGAGAAGCGCGGGCGCATCCGCCTTGGGCCGCGTCGCACGAAGCGCCACGGCCTTTCCCTTTTCGCCCTTGCCGACCTTCAGCGAGAACTTGGCGGCACGCTCCACCTCCTTCGGGTCGATGGGCTGGTTGAAGCGAAGCTCGATCTTCGGCTTGGATGCCAAGCCCTCGAAGCCCTCGCCGGGCAGCGCGCGCACCAGCTCGGGGCGCGGCGTGGAAAAGGAGAAGGAGTACGCTTTCGCCAGCACCGAGCCATCGAGGGCACGCGTTCCCGGGGCCACGGTGACCTTGAACGAAGTTGCCCGAGGCAGAGGCTCCTCGGGCGCAAAGAGCAAGGTGCTCGTGCCCAGCCAGCGCCACGTCCCCTTCAACTTGGAGGCCGCCGGGCGGCCCTCGATTTCAAGGGTTACGACCCCATCCGCGACCGTGGCACCCTCAGCCAGCTCCAGGGGGCGCATGGGGCGGTTGAACACCACGGTGATTTCGCTCGGGGCCTCCACCTCCCCTTTGGGCCCGGCGAACACCACACCAAAGGCCTTGGGGTTCTTCGTCTCGGCGGCGTCCCCCTCCAGGTCCAGCGTGCGGGCCGGATTCACCGACGGCGCCTTGGCACCGGGAAAACAGCTCGCCAGCAGCACGAGCACGACGAGGGCGAGCGGCGAAAAGCGGCCCGAGATAAAGAAACCATTGAATTTCATTGAGAAAAGAACCCCTTGTAGCGGGGCGAGCAGCTCCCCCGCGCCTGCCGTCATACGGCAAAATCACAAATGCCGGAGCAGCCCTCATCACTTCCCGGCATCGAGAAGGAGACGGAGGAGACGCAAAGCTCATCACCTCGCTTGCTGAAAAAGCGACGGCAGCGTAAAGATGCGCGCCCCCATCGCGTCAAAACGCCTTCTCGCGTCAAAGAAGGCCCCCGCTTTCCGCAGGGATTCTTTTCAAAAATGGCACAATCGCTCCGCAACATCGCCATCGTCGCCCACGTCGACCACGGCAAGACCACGCTCGTTGACCATATGCTCCGCCAGGCTGGCACGTTCCGTGAGAACGAAGCCGTGGTGGACCGGGTCATGGACAACAATGACCTCGAGCGCGAACGTGGCATCACGATTCTGGCGAAGAACACGAGCGTGCGCTGGAAAGAGCCCGGCGACACGGTCCTGACGAAGATCAACGTCGTCGACACCCCCGGCCACGCCGACTTCGGCGGTGAGGTCGAGCGCACCTTGCTCATGGCCGACGCGGCGATCCTGTTGGTCGACGCGGCCGAGGGCCCGCTGCCGCAAACGCGCTTCGTTCTGCGCAAGTGTCTCTCGCTGGGCTTCCCCATCATCGTGGTCATCAACAAGATCGACCGCTCCGACGCCCGTCCCAACGAGGTGCTGAGCGAGGTGTTCGATCTCTTCTGCGATCTGGACGCCACCGAGGCGCAGCTCGATTTCCCGGTGGTCTACGCCATCGGCAAGCTGGGCATCGCCAAGCGCCACCTGGACGACGAGTCGAAGGATCTCTCGCCGCTCTTCTCGCTCATTCTGCAGAAGGTTCCGCCGGCACCGGGTGATCCCGAGGCGCCGCTGCAGATCCTGGTGAACAACCTGGACCACGACGAGTACACGGGCCGTTTGGCCATCGGGCGTGTGGTCGCGGGCACGGTGAAGGCGAACCAGCCGATTGCAGTCCTCAAGGAGGGCGGCATGATCAGCAAGGGGAGCATCAAGGTGCTCTCCACGTTCGAAGGCCTCAAGCGCGTTGCCTCCCCCGAGGCCAGCGCCGGCGAGCTCGTGTCCATCGCGGGTCTGGAAGACGTCTTCGTCGGCGACACCATCGTCGACGTGTCACCCGGCTTCGAGCAGCGCGCATTGCCGCGCATTCTGGTCGAGCAGCCGACCATCAAGATGCGCATCGGCGTCAACACGTCGCCGTTCGCGGGCAAGTGCAAGGCTTCCAAGTTCCTCACCAGCCGCCACCTGCGCGAGCGATTGACGCGCGAAACGCGGCGCAACTTGGCCATCCGCCTCGAGGAGACGGAGTCGCCGGACACGTTCCTCGTGCTCGGCCGCGGTGAGCTTCAATTGGCCATTTTGGTCGAGACGATGCGCCGCGAAGGCTACGAGATGCAGCTGGGCAACCCCGAGGTCGTGACCCAGGAAATCGACGGCCAGCCCTGCGAGCCGATGGAGCTCGTGGTCATCGACGTGCCGGATAGCTTCATCGGCGTGGTCACCGAGCGGCTCGGCGAGCGCCGTGGCCGCATGGTCAAGATGGCCAACCACGGTTACGGGCGCGCGCGCCTCGAGTACCGCATCCCCAGCCGCGGCCTCATCGGATTCCGCGGCGAGTTCCTCACCGCCACGCGCGGTACGGGGCTTCTCAACACGGTGTTCGACGGCTGGGAGCCCTGGGGCGGCGCGATGATGAAGCGCAAGTCCGGCGCCATCGTGGCCGATCGCGCGGGCGTCTCCACGCCGTACGCCCTCTTCCACCTGCAGCCGCGCGGGACGTTCTTCGTCACCCCGGGCGTCGAGGTTTACGAGGGCATGATCATCGGTGAGCACAATCGGCCGAACGACACCGACGTGAACGCCATCAAGGAGAAGAAGCTCTCCAACGTGCGCAACCACGGTAAAGACGACAACGTCCTTCTCGCCCCGCCGCGCGTGCTCCAAATCGAGACCGCCATGGAGTGGATCGACGCGGACGAGCTGGTGGAGGTCACCCCCGACGCCGTGCGCGTGCGCAAGCAGATCCTCAAGGTGAACTTGCGCCCCCGCCGCGCCGACGCCATCGAAGACGCGCAGTCCGTCTAATCGCAATTACACATCGTTCGCCTCCAGCGCCCGCCGCATGGGCTGGAGGCGTCCGTACGTGAGGCTGCGCCAGGCCCATTCGAAGGGGCCAAATCGGAAATGGCGCAGCCAGATCGCGCTCGCGAAGCCCTGCAGCGTGTAGAACACGATGCCCATGAGCGCCGCCTGCGCGTTGCTGACCTTTCCAATCAGCGCGAGGCCGTAGCTGTAGAACACCGTCGAGAAGACGATGGACTGCGTGAGGTAATTGGTGAACG
Organism: Sorangiineae bacterium MSr12523; assembly: GCA_037157775.1. Lineage (NCBI taxonomy): Bacteria > Pseudomonadati > Myxococcota > Myxococcia > Myxococcales > Pendulisporaceae > Pendulispora > Pendulispora brunnea. The sequence goes on along the minus strand of CP089982.1, from coordinate 4,749,139 downwards.
CCATCCGCCCCAGCGGAGCGAAGACGCCAAGCCATCGCCGCCAATTCGCACGGCGAAGAAGCAGGAGCAAGCCCGCGCCGTAACCGAGCGCGCAGCTTAGGATGCACAGGAGAAAGAGCACCCTCTTCCACGGACTGCGTACCGGGGGCGGGTGGTATATCTCGAACTGGATCCACCGAAAGAGCATGTAGCCGAAGGTCAAGGTGATGCCGGTGAACGCGATCCAGCGCAGCTTGCGCAGGTGGGTCTCGCGCACGGTCAGGTCGAGAACCTTCGAACGCCAGATGGCGATGCCCAAAAGCATCTTCGTCAGCACGTCGGGCAAGTTCAGGATGTACGTGAACGGCTCGAAACGAACGAGCTCGGACGCGCGAAAGCGCAGGATCTCGAGGTACGTCCCTGTCCCATAGACACGAAGCGCCTCGTCGTAATGGCTAGGGCCGGGATTCCTTATGGCGAACGCCCACACCGCCGGCAAATTGGGGCCTACGACGGTGGACCATCCCCACGATACGAAGGCCACTGCGAGAAGGACCCAGGTGGGCGCGCGCAGGAAGAGCAAGGCAACGAGCCCCGATAGCGCGTACAGAAAGAGAATATCGCCGTTCCAGATGAGGAACCCGTGCGCGAGGCCGAAGAGCGCGAGAAAGAACAGCCGCCGGCTCAGGAGCCACGTCGCGCCGGGACCACGCGCACTGGCGCGCTCCCAGAAAATGGCGAGCCCCGCGCCAAATAGAATGGAGAACAGGGTCATCGCCTTCCCGGCGAGGACCATCAGCTCGACCCGCACGACGATCCGCTCGAGCAGCGAGGCATCGACCTCCGGGCCGCCGTGGCCGAAATAAGGGATGCGGAAGACCTCGGCGAGGTTCATCATCAACACGCCGAACAGCGCCATGCCGCGAATGATGTCCATGTCGGCGATGCGCGATCCTTTTGCGACCGGCGCCGCGCGTGTATCTCCGTCGGCGCGGGCGACGGTTGCAGGAACGGAAAGCTCGAGAGGCGATGATTCCATGATCAAACCTCCACCGCCGCGCGGCGCAGCGGCTGCAGTTGCCCATAGGTGAGGCTACGCCACACCCATTCGAACGGGCCGAATCGGAAATGGCGCAGCCACACCGCGCTCACGATGCCCTGGAAAATGTAAAACGCGATACCGATGAGTGCCGTGAAGGCCAGCCCGAACTTCCCCAGCAGGCCGAACCCATATCCATAGAAGAGCGTCGTGAAGACGATGGATTGCGTCAGGTAATTCGTAAAGGCCATGCGTCCCAATGGCGCGAAGATGCCGAGACGCCTTCGCCACGTCGTATGACGCAGGAGCAGCAGCAACGCCGCCCCGTACCCGAGCGCGCACGCGATGTTCATCGCATGCCAATTGAGAAGAAGCTTCTGCCACGTGCCCGGCGGAACGCGGGGCGAATGGTAAATTTCGAAATGGACCCAGCGATACATGGGATACGCAATGCCGTAGACGATGCCGAGGACGGCCGTCCAGCGCAGCGTTTTCCGATATTTCTCGCGGACCTCGAGCCGCAATATGCCCGATCTCCAGATGGCCACGCCCAGGAGCATCTTGGTCAGCTCGTCGGGCAGCAGGAATAGGAATCCCGGCATCTCCATCCGAAGGAACTCGGGAGCCCGAAAACGGACGATATCCCAATAGCCACTGGTCCCGTAAACGCGGAGTGACTCTTCGTAGTGACCGGGGACGTTATGGTCCGTGACTGCGAGGGCCCAAGGCCAAAAATGGCCAATGACGTGCCACAGAAAGAAGCCGCCGGCCGCCAGGAGGACAACCCACGTTGGCTGCCGGATGAAGAGAAGTGCGATGAGCCCGGCCAAGGAATACGAGGTCAAAATGTCGCCGTTCCAGATGAGGAACACGTGCACCAGGCCAAAGGCCGTCAGAAAGAGGAGACGCCGGGCGAGTAGCCACATGGCGCCCGGCCCTCGGGCGCTCGCCCGCTCGAGAAAGATGGCCAAGCCTATGCCGAACAGAATCGAGAAAAGCGTCATGGCCCTGCCCGCGAGCACGATGAGCTCCAATCGGAACACGGTGCGCTCGAGGAGCTCCTTGGGCATTTCCCATGGATTGCCCATGAATGGCACGCGGAACGCCATGGCCAGGTTCATCGTCAGCACGCCGAACAGGGCCATGCCGCGGATGATGTCCATGTCCTCGATGCGCGAGGCCTTCGTCACCGGGGTGGCGCGCGTCCCACGCGCCGGGCTCGATTCCATCGTCCAATTCTCGTCCACGGGGGTCGTGGTCAATTCTAAGCCTCCAAGATGACGGTGGGGTGGTGGCGACGGAAGGGCTGCCACTTTCCATAAGTGAGCGAGCGCCAAGCCCACTCGAAGGGCCCGAACCGAAAATGCCGGAGCCAGATCGTACTGAAGATGCCCTGAAGGATGTAAAATACAATTCCAATGGCCGCCGTCTTGGCCGTACCCAACTTGCCAATCAGGCCGAAGCCGTAGCCGTAAAACAACGTCGAGAACACGAGGGATTGCGTCAGATAATTGGTAAAGGCCATCCGGCCCAACGGCGCAGCGGCGGCGACCCATTTGCCGAGGCGGGTTCGCCGCAGCAGCAAGAGAATGCCGGCCCCGTACCCGAGTGCAAAAATCGTGACGGTGAACCAATGCGCAAGCAGGCGTCCCGGTGCCGGAGGCCCGGGCGGCGGATGGTACAGCTCGAACACCACGATGCGATAAATGGGAAACGTGCTGCCCGCGACGATTCCGACCAGCGCGGTCCACCGCAGCAGGCGAAGGCGTTCCAGGGGCGCGCGCAAAATACCGGAGCGCCACACGAGAATGCCGATGAGCATGTTCTTCAGTTCGTGCGGCCAATACGTCACGTAGCCGCGCCAAATATGCGTTACCGCTTCATGGGCGCGGTAATGAAAGATGTCGAGATAGCTGATTCCTTGGTAGATGCGAAGGGCCTCGTCGTTCGGCGCCGAAGCGGGAGGGTTCATCACGCTGACGACCCATGGCGAGAGCACCTCCAATGAGGGAATCGCCAAGCACGCCGCAATGGCGACCAGGATCACGGTCGTGCTCCGGCGGATGAAGAGGAGCGCCACCATGCCGAACAGGGCGTACGAAATGAGGATGTCGCCGTCCCACACCAGGAACAAATGGGCGAGGCCGAACGCGAGCAGGAAGAAGAGACGGCGACACAAGAGCCGCATCGGGTGCGCTTCGCGCGCGCTCGCCCGCTCGAGAAAGATGGCGAGTCCCGCCCCGAACAAAATCGAAAAAAGCGTCATCGCCTTGTTCGCGAGCAGCACGACGAGAAGACGATGCACCACATAATCGAGCCCCTGCCCCGGCGGTGATGAGCTGTTCCAGAACGGCACGCGGAAGGCCGTCACGAGGTTCATCATCAACACGCCGAACAACGCCAGGCCGCGGATCACATCGATGTCCTCGATGCGCGCCTGCCGTGCAATGGGCTCGGCGCCGGTTTCCATCGCGGCATCGCGGTTCATGCTTTGGGCCCTTCGTCAGGAGGGGTCTCGAAATTTCACCGCCACGGGCGAAAAGTTCATCCCGTCGCTCGGACGCTTCCGAAATGGCTGCCAGGCACCGTAGGTCATCGTGCGCCATGCCCATTCGAAGGGACCGAATCGGAAGTGCCGCAGCCAAATCGCGCTCAGAATTCCCTGCGCCGCGAAGAAAATGATGCCCATGAGCGCGGCCGCCGCATATCCGACCTTACCGAGCAGGTTTAGCCCATACCCGTAGAACACCGCGGTAAAGAAGATGGATTCGGTAAGGTAATTGGTAAATGCCATGCGTCCGAGCGGCGCCAAGTGCAAAAGCCAAGGTCGAAAACGGCCACGGAGCAACAAGAGGAGGATGGCGCCGTAGCCCAGTGCAAAGGGCATGACGGTCACCACCTGCAAGAAGAGGCGCAATGGGGTGCCTCGGGTCGGTGTGGGCGCATGAAAGACATCGAAAAGGATGACCCGGTAAAGGGCGTATCCCGCGCCGATGGCAATACCGCCCGTGGCGACCCAACGCAGCATGCGGCGCATCCGCTCGGAGAGATCCGCGCGAAAGATGCCCGAGCGCCACAGCAATACCCCGATCAACATGTTGCCTAGGCAACGCGGCAGGTACACCGTGTAATGATGAGTCCAGCTCCAAACCATCTCGTGGGCGCGCAATTGGACGATGCGGAGGTAGCTGGGGCCCGTGTAGATGCGCATGGTCTCGCTGAAGGGCACCGGATCCGCCGCGTTCCAAAAGTCGCCCGCGGGAGGCCACAAAAGGACGAGGGGCGGCAGGACGTAGCCCAAGCCGATGAGCGCCGCGAGCACCGAGGTGCGGCACCGCATCAACGGAAGCGCCAGGAGGCCCGTGACGGCGTACGGGACGAGAATGTCGCCATTCCAAATCAGGATGGCGTGGGCGACGCCGAAGGCGAGCAGGGCGAGGAGCCGGCGCACCAGTAGGCGCCACGCTGCAGAGTCGCCGCGTGAGGCGCTCGCCCGCTCGAGGAAGATGGCCAAACCGACGCCGAAAAGCGTAGAAAACAAGGTCATAGCCTTGTTGGCCAGCAGCACGGATTCGGCCCGGAGAACGATGTGATCGGGCAGCCAAGGCGGGTGGTTCTCCCAAGGGGCCGCGTGGTGCACGCGCAGGGAGAACGCGAGATTCATCATGAGTACGCCGAACAGCGCGAACCCGCGGATGACGTCGATGTCTTCGATGCGTTCTCGGCCGGCGACCGGCTGGCCCGAGCCCGTGCGAGTGGAAGCAATTTGGGCGTTCATGTTCTTGCCCAGATCCGTTCGGCCTGCACGAGGCGCGAGTTGCGGCCCACCTGCTAGCCGCTTGCGACGTCGCAGTGTGTCGCAACACGCGACGTCATCGTTGCACCGTGCAACGCGCATCGCCCTGCCCCGCCCGGCGTCCGATCGCGAACGGACATCCATCGTTCCCCTTTGCGCGCGCCCGAGCCGTGCGGTCGCGATCCACCGCTATGTACCAAGGGAAGAATATTTCACGAAGGAGGGAAACTAGATCCTTGACAGGGCAAAAACGAGCCCCCCATGATGCGTGCTGGCCCAGAATCCTTGCGGGGAAGAAAAGCAAATGCCAGCGCCGTTTACGCGCCAGTCCGTTTCCGAACGTGCGTTGGCGCGTGTCGGGACCACCGTCCAGGGGAAGTACCGTATTGACCGGCTGCTAGGCATCGGCGGCACGGCCGCGGTCTATGCAGCGACGCACCGAAATGGCCATCGCGTGGCGATCAAGTTCCTTCTTGATCACTTGCTGGACGATTCGGACATGTATCACCTCTTCAGCCGCGAGGCGTACGTCGCCAATCGCGTAGGCCACCCCGGTGCCGTCCAAGTTTTGGACGATGACGAAGATATCGACGGGTGCGTCTTCCTCATCATGCCGCTCATCGAGGGCGAGACATTGCGGGCGCGCTGGGAGCGTTGCAGCAAAAAGTTGCCCCTGGCCGAGGCCGGCGTGCTCATTGCAGACCTCCTCGACGTGCTCGCAACCGCACACGCCAAAGGTGTCGTTCATCGCGACATCAAGCCAGAGAACCTGTTCGTCAACACGGCGGCCCAGGTGCGTGTGCTCGACTTCGGAATCGCACGCCGCGCCGGCACCGAATCCACGCTGACCATGACGGGGCGCTTCATCGGCACCCCGGCCTTCATGCCGCCCGAGCAAGCCTTGGGCAACCGCGCCGCCATTGGCCCCCACAGCGACTTGTGGGCCGTCGGCGCCACCATGTTCGCCTTGCTCTCGGGCGAAACCGTCCACCTCGCAGAACACAGCGGCGCGCAACTGGCCGCCGCCGCCACGCAACACGCGCGGTCCATTGCGAAGGTGCTCCCCGATTTGCACCCGTCGATGGTGCAATTCATCGACAAGGCGCTGCAATTCGAAGCATTGGATCGATGGCCCTCGGCATTGTGCATGCGCGAAGCCTTGTGCCTCGCCCTGGAGGAGGCCCTCGGCGAAAAGTGCGACACCATCGCCGCCCGCGTGCGCGAGACCATCGTCGCCGAATTCGCCACCAAAGCCGCCGCCGAAGCCGCGAGCGGCGAAGTGACGGAAATGGAGCCCGTCCCGGAGCTGCGCTCGGGCCCCGCCCGGCGCACCCCACGCGCCGAAACGCCGCGGACGCCACGCGCCGAGACGCCGCGGACGCCACACGGCGGGCCTTCCCCGGAGCTAGCCCCCGATTCCGTGGGCGCCACGGCCCTCGAGGGCTCGGATCCGCGAGCGCGCGAGGTGGGATCGGGGCGAAGAAATGTCGTGAACGACGCGACGCTCGATACGGGCGATAGCGGTTCGGGCGCCCACGCCGCCGACGGCGAAGTGCATCCCGTGGTCCACGACACGGGCTCCGGTCGCTCGAACCGAGGCATCGTCTCTCCACGCGTTGAACCATTGAGCGCAGAGGACGCCGTCGTCGGCCGCCGTCGGGGTTGGCTTGCCACCGCCGCGACCTGGGTGGTGCTGATCGGACTCGCCGGCCTAACGGGCGCAGGCGCCATGCGCAAGTGCGGAGGCGTCGGCGATGGGACAGGGCTCACCGCTTCGATTGGCGGCGCCGTCGCCTCGACGAACCCTTCCGCCCAGGCTGCGCTCGAAGCAGGCCTTCAACTTTGGAGGGATGCCTCTACAGAGGCGGCGCGTGCGAAATTCGCGGAGGCTGCACAACACGACTCGGGCCTGGCAGCCGCTCATTTGTACTTCGCCGCGGTCTCGGAATGGGTGACGCCGGATGTACGGACCCATTTCGTCGAAGCTCAATCTCTGCGTCGCAGATTGACCCCCGTTCAGCTGGGCTTGCTTGAAGCGTTAGAGCCCGTCGTGCAGGACCCACCCGATCTCAGAGCCGTAACGACGCGGCTTGAAGCACTGACCACAAAATTTTCGAACGACGAGATTGCGTGGTTCGCGCGTGGCGCGCATGCCCTTCGTACGAAGGAGGCATCGAATCTTCTCTCCTTCGTCGATCGCATTCCCGGCACCATTTCTCACTCGTATCGCGCGCGAGCCCTAATCCTCCGCGGAGATGTTGACGGTGCACGCAAGTCGCTCCAGGCATGCGCGTCAGCCAAGCCCCAAAGCGGCATCGACTGTCTCGTACGACTCGCGCAGGTCGAAGCGAACGAGGGCCGCTGCGACAATTCCGCTAGCGCCGCGCGACGCCTCATAGGCATCGATCATGCATCGCCGGAAGGCTACCGATACTTGGCACGCGCGGAGTTTGGGCGCAGCCACCGTACGTCCGCCGTGCGCGCCATTCTCGAAGAGAGGTGGTCGCGCCTCGTCTACCCGCAAGACGAAACGGAACGTCGACGGGACGAGTATAACCTTGCCGTTCAGGACGGACAGTTCGACAAGGCATACGAGGTCCTCGACGCTTACGACAAGGCGGCCGTCACGAGCGTCGATGCTGCCCTTCGAACTCTCCCTTTCATCTACAGAATCGACCTCGACCTGGAACTGGGAAAGATCGACTCGGCAAAAGCTGCGGCACGCGCCTTCGTAGACGCATCGCAAGCATGGCTACCGAGCGAGAGCTGGGACATGCCGACGGAGAGGACACGAGTTCTCTACCTGACGGGGCAAATTGACCGAGCCGAATTCCGACGGCAGCAAGCTCAAAATGAAGCGCGGCTCGTTGAACGAAGTGGATACTATTCACCCGAAATACGATGGACCGAAACATACGTTCAAATGATTCGTGATATCGAGGACGCACAGGTGGCGATCGCTCACCGGCCGGCCGAAGCCGCCGTTCTCGAGGCCGAAAACGTGGACGTGAGCACGGATGCCGACATCGGTCGGATGTATCTTCTTGTGGGAGAGCTCGACAAAGCACTCCTAGCACTTAGTCGTGGCACCAAATCTTGCTTATTCGCGAAGGCGCTATTCGGCGTGCACGCTCACGCGTGGTACGGCGATGCACTCTCCAAGGGTGGGCGTTCTCGCGAGGCGTGCGAGCAATACGCTTATGTTCTGGAGCGCTGGGGGCACGAGCCGCGCAGTACGACCGCACGAGCCGTACGCGAATCCGCTCTTCGCCTCGGCTGCCCCGGCGTGACTGGGGCGTTACCTCCCAATGCACTTAAAGGAGCAAACAAGTGAATACCGAGCAGCTTTCGCGCTCCGGCGTCGTGAATCGCACGCCGAAGGTTATCGTGAGTGGACAAGACCACTCTCATTGCGAGTCAGATCACAGTAGGAATGCGCAGGACGCGTCACGACGCGAGGACAACGAAGAACCTCTCGAGTTCGCTGATCGAAAAAAGAAAATACTCCGGGTCACGCATGTAGAAACGATGGGGTCGGGTCCTAGTCCTGCCCAAGGCATCATCACTCGAGGGGACGAGGGGCCAGCCGACGAAGATGCAAACGATCCTGAAGGCCCCGGTGAATCGGACTCTGAAGAAGAGAGCGAGGAATGAGCGATCGCTCATTGGGATTCGAACGATGGTTGGCCCCCCTCGGTGTGGCCGAATTCCGCCGAACGATTCTTGGACAGACGCCGTACCTCGCTGAGCCGCGCACGGAGTTGGCGAACCGTGCACTGAAAGCGCTCGGCATCAGGTCTCTCGACGACGTATTCACCCTTCGCGGTGCAAAAGCCTACGCATGGTTTCCGATGCGGAATGGGCGCCACGCGGCAGCACCCATTCCGACTTCCAGCGCGAAGCGTGTACATGATGGTGGTCTAGCGATTTACGTCCGAAGAATCCGCGAATGTGAAATGTTCGAACGCGAGGTGGCGGATAGTTTGCGCATCCCCGCGAGCAGCGTGGAGTGCTCCGTATTTTGCAACCCCGCAAAAGCTACCACTCTTGCGCACTTCGATCGCAGCGATCTGCTCATCCTGCAGCTCAGTGGTCGAAAGACATGGCGCATCGCCCCGAATGACTTCGCTCCGAATCCCTCTTTGTGCTGGGGAGCAGGTGATCGTGTAACGCCGGAGTTGCGCCTCTATGCACCAGGATTACCGCCGACAGAAATGCCGCGTAATGCGACATCACATGTTCTGGAAACTGGTTCCGTGCTCTATCTGCCTCGTGGTTACTGGCACGAGACGACTTCGGAGGAAGACTCGCTGTCGCTTCACATGACGGTCTTGTCCACCACGCGTATCGATGTTCTCATGAGCGCGTTGAAAAACGAGCTCTTGCGCGATCCCTACTGGCGGGAACCAGCCTATGATCTCAGTGCAGGAGAGCCTCCTGCCATCGAGCAAGCCGCCGCCGCATGCACCGCACTACGGGACGCCGTGTCGCGTATCGAGGCCAGCGATCTCGTTCATCTACCCGTACCCAAAGGTGATTTCGACGGCAGCGCGCGGTTCGCCCGGTGCGGACAGGTATCGTTTGGCATCGAATCCGTAGACTCGCATGCGGAGACCGCACGAGTGGTCATCACGACCCACACATATCGAGAGAAAAAGCTCACCCACATCGAACTCAGCATCGAGTTCATTGCGGCTTGCGAATGGATCAATGGTCTCGCCTCCGGAACCGCGTTTGACCTACCGACCCTTCTTCGGCAATCCCCGGGTTTGAATGGATCCGAAGCACGAGAGCTCTTGGGCGTTCTTGAAAACATTCGCCTGGTCCGGCGTCTGCACTGATCCGACGCGCACTTGACGGCGGCAGGCATGCTGGCATCGTCTTGATTCTGTGATGCCGGACGCTTGAAAGACGTGGCGCGCTTGCGTCTGTGAGCTCGTGATGCTCGAGCTCGAGCGCGTCAAACGATACCTCAGGGCGCAGAACAAGCCCGAGCGGGTCGACGCGACCCAGGTGCAACTTGCCTTTGCAGAAGTGGCGAAACTGATTGTGCCACCCGAGCTCGCGCACGCCATCGCCGATGAGGAGAACGGTGAGCAGCCCCTGGAACACCCGGGGCGCGATTTGAAGTCCAATGCGCGACATGGGCGCAAAAGGCCCCCCGAGCACTTGCCCTTCGAGCGCATCGAATGGGAGCCGTCGACGATTTGCGTCGATGCCCGTGCTGCGGGAAGGCAAAGGTCAAGATTGGTGAGGAGACGAGCGAACATTACGACTGGCGCCCGGCGTCGCTGGTGCGCGTGCAGACTGCACGAATCAAATATGCTCCCGACTGCACGTGCGAGGGCGGTCAGATCGTGATAGGGTCGCCTACGGCGACCGCGACACCGATCAAGAAGGGGCTTGCCGGCCCCGGTCTTCTCGCGCACGTGGTGGTCAGCAAATATGCGGATCACATGCCGTTGAATCGACTCGAAGAAGGTTTCGAGCGACAGGGCGTGCACATTGCACTCTCGACGATGTGTGATTGGATCGAACAAGCCGCTGATCTGCTCCGGCCCATCACGGACGCGATGGCCAAAGCGGCCCTCGGTGCGCACCGAATCCATACCGACGACACTGGAATTCCCGTGCAAGCCAAAGGCTCTACGCACAAGGGTCATGTCTGGGTATACGTGGCCGACGACGAATTCGTCGTCTTCCGCTACACGTCGCGCCGGAAGAGCGACGGGCCTCGCGAATTCCTCAAAGGATATACGGGGTATATCCAGGCGGATGCCGCCAATCTCTACGCTCGCCTCTTCGGGATGATACCGAAGGGGCGGCAGCAAAGGAAGTGGGATGCTGGGCGCACTCCCGGCGTCGCTTCTTCGAAGCGCAAGCCACCCGATCGAGATCGGGCTCTGATCGGATTGGGCTTCATCAAAAAGCTGTACGAGGCCGACCGCGCGGCCATGAAACTGGCGCCAAGTCGGCGGACCGCTGAGCGCGCGCGGCTCTGCATGCCGGTACTCGAAGCTTTCAAGGTGTGGCTCGATGCCGAAGCCCTTGTCGTGCTTCCGAAGGCGCCTATCGCCGACGCCATCGGCTACGCCCGCAACCAATGGTCTGCGCTCAGGCGCTTCGTCGAGGACGCGCGACTTCGACTCGACAACAACGTCGCCGAGAGACAACTCCGCCGGGTCGCGGTCGGCCGCAAGAACTGGCTCTTTGCCGGCAGTGAGGACGGAGCCGAGCGGGGATGCGTGCTGTACTCCTTGCTCGCCACCTGCAAGCTGCACGGCGTCAACCCCTTCAATTACTTGCGCGACGTGCTCGTCCGCATCGACTCGCACGCCGCCCACGACGTCCTCGCGCTCAGTCCCAAAACCTGGAAAGAGAAGCTGCAGAACCTCAACGCTCCGTGAAGCGCGCCCACGCCTGTCAGACGACTGGGGTCTCGCTCGAACTCCTGCCACGCACGTGATCCTGCCGCCATTCGCCTCGCTCCGCGAGGACGCGGATTACCGAACGGCTACGGATACTGGTTCACGCAGCGCGTACCCTTATCGCGCGAGGAGCGCGGCACGATCGATCTTGCCATTTGGCGTGACGGGTAGTGCCGGCAGGAGCGTGATGGCCGGGATCATGTATTCCGGGAGCTCGCAGCGCAGGCGCGCTGCCAACGCGGCGGTGAGCGACGCTGCCTCGGTATCTGAGCGCGACGCGACGACGTACGCGGCCAAACGGCCCCCGTCGCGCCCCTGGCGCGCGAGCACCACAGCGCGGTCCACGGCTTCATGCGCGCAAAGTACAGCCTCAATTTCACCGAGTTCTATCCGGTAGCCGCGGATCTTCACCTGGTGGTCGATGCGCCCGAGGAAGACCAGTGTGCCGTCGGGAAGGAATCGCCCTAGGTCTCCGGTTCGGTACAGGCGGCCTGTGGAGGTCGTGGCGCAACGGAACGGATCTGGGACGAACGCAGCGGCCGTGAGGTCAGGTCTCCCGAGGTAGCCGCGTCCGACCCCCGCGCCCCCCACATAGATCTCGCCTGGCACGCCGAGCGGGACCGGCCGATGCGCGCTGTCGAGAATGTAAACTTGAGTGTTGCCGATGGGGCGCCCGATCGGCGTGTGGGCGGCTCCTTCCGGCATCGGTCCGCATAGGACATGGTGAGTCACGTCATCCGAGCATTCCGTAGGTCCATAGGCGTTGACCAGCGGGACTTCCGGGAAGCGAGCGAACCACCGCTTTACGAGCGCCGGTGGGAGGGCCTCACCGGTCGGTATCATCCAACGCAGCGAGAGCTTCGGTGCTCCACTTTGCTCGAGCTCGTCGAGGAGCACGTCGAGCAGTGACGGTACCGTCTCCAGCACGGTGACAGCGTTGTTTGCGGCTTCGCGGGCGAGCAGGTACGAGTCGAGTGCGATCTCGTCGGAGGCGATCCAGACGCGAGCGCCCACGAGCAATGCCGAAAGAAACTGCCAGATCGAGATGTCGAAGCAGGCCGACGCTGTCTGCGCCACGGTGTCGTACGGCCCTATGCCGAGCTCCTCGATCTTCGCACGGAGGTGGTTCATCATTCCGCGGTGCTCGAGCATCGCTCCCTTGGGCGCGCCGGTCGTGCCAGACGTATAGATCACATACGCGAGCGAGCGGGAATGGATCTCCATCCGCGTCATTGCGAGATGTCCACTAGGCGTGAGCGCGCCCATCGGTGCGAGCGCCGGCTTTGTCTCCAACTTGGTCAGCGCCTCCTCAGCGAGCGCCTGGGACGCTGCGTCGACTACCACCACGACCGCGCCGCTATCTCTTACGATCCGAGCGATGCGCTCGGCCGGGTGGCGCGGGTCCAGGGGAAGGTACGCGGCGCCCGCCTTCCAGATGCCAATCATGGTCGCGAGAAAATTCGCGTCGCGCGCGGCAAGCACAGCGACTACGGCTTCCTGCTCTAATCGCGCCTCAACCAAGTATCCAGCGACCGCTTTTGCGCGCGCATCCAGCTCGCGATACGTCCACTGAGTGTCGCCCGCGACCACTGCAACGGCATCGGGCGTCCGCGCCACCGCCTTCCCGAACGCCTCGGCGAACGGCGTTTCCACATCATAAACACGTGCCGTGTTGTTGAAGGTGGTGAGAAGAGCGTCCTCCTCCGTCGGCGGTAACACATTGAGCTCAGAAATCCGGGCGTTCGGCCGCGCGAGCGCGTCGTCCAGAAACTCGTCGAGTCTCGCGATGAAGCGTCCCACTGTGTCACGGTCGAGTAAGTCTGTCGAGAACGCGAGCTTTCCGTTGAGGCGCGCGGCCTCACTAATCAGGTCTAGGATTAGGTCGAGGCGTGTCGTACCGGCATGAGTCTGCGAGACTTCGAGCGAGAGGTCGGGGAGATCGAAGCGGATCGCGGGGATTGTCCGCAGCGCGAGCTCCACCTGAAACAGTGGCGAACGCGAGGGGTCGCGCGACGGATGGAGTTCCTCCAGGAGCCTCTCGAACGGCACGGCAGCGCTGGCGTACGCCGCTACGGACGAGGTCCGGACGTACTCGACAAGCTCGCAGAACGTCGGGTCGCCGTCGAAACTTACCGTAACGACGAGGCTGTTGGCGAAGAAGCCGATCATCGGCTCGAACTCCACGCGGTCGCGGCCCGCGACTGGGAAGCCGATGACGACCTCGCTCTGGCCGGAGTGGTGGTGAAGACATGCCGCAAAACCGGCGAGAAGATTCATGTACGGGTTGGTGTTCGAGGTGGGGAGGCCGGTCGCGAGCCGCTCCGAAAGGACAGGAGAGAGGCGTACATCGATCGTCGCGCCTCGCAGCGACTGCTCGGCGGGGCGAGGACGATTGGAGGGCAGCTCAAGGGTCTCGACGGGCACCTTTTGGTGCTCCTTCCAATACGCGAGCTGGCGATCGAGTGCGCCGGAGGCGAAGTGTGCGCGCTGCCAGGCGGCGTAGTCCCCGTACTGGACGGCGAGCGGCGGAAGCGAGGGTGGCTCGCCACGACGAAGCGCCGTGTAAATCAACCCTAGCTCGCGGACGAGAATGGTACGGGACCAGGCATCGAACACGATCTGGTGGTTCGAGAGGAGTAGAAGATGCTCTCGCGGGTCGAGCGCGACAACCGTGGCACGCAGGAGTGGGCCGCGCTCGAGATCGAACGGCGCGCGCGCGTCCTCGTGTGCGAGGCGGCGAGCCTCGGCCTCACGGGTTGCGGGATCGAGGTCCTTTAAGTCTATTCGCGCGACGCGGATCCGCAGCGAAGTGGCGATAATCTGACTCGGGTGACCGTCGAGTACGGCGAACGTTGTGCGCAGAATCTCGTGTCGATCCACGATGTCCTGAATGCTCTCCTCCAGCGTGTCCGCGTCGAGGTGCCCGCGCAGGTGCAGTACGGTACTTTCGTTGTATGCGATGTTGCCGGGGGCCGACTGATCGAGGAACCAGAGGCGCTGCTGCGAGAACGAGAGGGGGGCGCGAGCTGGATCGGAGCGCCGCGGAATGGGCGCTGCCACATTCGGGCTTGCGTGGTCGCCGCGGAGGCGTTGCTCCACGAAAGTGCGCTGCTCCGGCGTGAGCTGCGCTCCGTGCTTGGAGAGGGACTGTCGGTCGTTCATAGGAAAGAGGCCTCGTGGATCGATAGGGAGGGAATCGTCAGGAACCGGAGTGACAATCGGCCACCGCCGAGCGGCGTGCGGGCCTCTTCACCACCGAGAGACTCGAGCCGCGAGAGGAGCTGCACCTTGATAGTGCTCCCAGCCCCGCAAGGGTCCAATCGACGGCGATGAACTCGAGCCGCACGTCGAATGCTGCATCGAGGCCCGGGTCGTCGGTACGCAGGTAGCGATGCTGTCCATCACCCTCGAGCCGGGGTCGAAAAAGACGCGCGCTGTCCTCTCCGAGTGCCCTGTAGCTTCACACACGCAATAGCCCGCGCCCCGGCCTTGGCCCGCTCCGCCGTCCTCCATTCGCAGGTATGTCTTTGGGTCGGCGAGGTCGATGCGCTCACCCAGGTAGCTGCGCCCGCAGCTCACGATCCGACGTGGGGCTCCTGTCTCGGCGAACGCGGGCATGGGACAACCCGCATCTAACGCCCCGCGGTCGAACCACGTCGCAGTCGAGAGGCCGCGCGTTACCACGAGGTCGACTCAGTGAGCCCGTACGCCGATGCGAAGGTCTGAGTCCGCAAGCGACAGGCTCGAATAAACGAGCGAAGCGCTCGACGGTGTCGTATCGGAGGTGTTCGGCGTCGGTGAAGTCCAGGCGCCACGAGCTCAAATCCAGCCCCTTGGCGCTCGGGCCGGTGACGTCGGATGCACAGCTCGCGTCCGAAGTTCGGGCCACCGGATGTTGTCGCCCGGCGCTTTGAGATGAGACGCAGCCGCTCGAGCAGTGGGGGAAACAAGTCGAACGGTCGGAGAAGGAGCAAGCATCGACGACGAAGAGCTGCTGAATCGCGTTTTGGATGAGGCCCATGTTGTAATAAACTGCGGCACCCATCCAACGATGTCGCAGCCTGAGGCGTGCACGAAGCTTTCGGTAATGACCTGCTGCTGCGCGATCAGAATTTCGGTGCGTGACCCTCACGTCATGCGACGACGCATACGTCGAGCCGGACGGGTACTGGAGGAATGCGACGTCCTCCGGACTGTACGGTGGTGACGTCCAGTTGTTGTCATTTCCTAAGGCGGATGCTTCGGTGCTCCACCACCCAAGTGGGCATAGGGCACCGGAGACGGTGGGCAGCGAGGGGCCGATCTCGGCGAGCGGAACCACTGTCACATCCACCTTCGCGCCGCTATTGCTCACCATCTTCTCGATTGGCCCGAGCGACTTCCCCGGTGTTGGCGGCACTACGGGCGCCGCGACAACTCCCGCATAGACACCCGAAGAAAGCGGGTACGAAGTCAAGTTCCGGCGGGCGGACGAACAAGGCACCGTTCCCGGCGTCAGCCGCGTCTGCGGCCCGCTCGCGATTGCCGGCGCACTGGTCTCTAGCGTTCCACGCGTGATGCATGTTTCGCCTGAGTTGGGCGAATAGAACGTATAGGTTATCCTCGTGGCATCATCGCGCGCACGCAGGTGCGCAACGTCAACGAGCATTGATATGTCTCGGGCAATCGGCATTGGGTTCTCCGACGCGCCGTAAACTACCATTGAGAACTTACACGTCCAGGACCGAGGCGGCGCCATGATCCCTGTTCAGCTCAGACATCGAGAAATCCGGGGATGGTGAGCAAGGACCGGTGGGGACCACGCAGCCGGTCCGCCACCGACATTGCAAGCTTGCCGACCGCACCCGCCTCCGGGCGTGCGGCAATGTAAACTTGACGTGGATCTCGTGGGTAAAATCTCGGCGCTTGCGGTTCCCAGGTTTGACAGCTCCCAGAACGTCTCGTTAATCTTCTTGGCATATTCTTTCGCAAACAACTTTCGTGACGCAACCGGGAGCGTGAAAAGCTTGTCCCCGACATCTCACCGATCCCTCGGTACTCGTGAAATATGATCCAGGCCAATCCTTCCCTTAGGCTTCTCGAAAAGTTGGCACCGCTGCGCGCGGCGCTTCGACCGGTCCCCTTTGTGAAGCTCGAATGCTCCGGGATCCAGCTGTACGTCAAGATGGATCTGTTCAATCCCATCGGCAGCATCAAGGACATCCCAGCTCTCTTTATCCTGCAACGCGCCGTCGAGCGCGGAGAGGTCACGCCTTTCACAACTGTGACAGAATCTTCATCTGGAAACTTCGCGCTTGCGCTCGCCACCTACTGCCGCTTCCTCGGGTTGCGATTCGTCCCGGTGATCGACCCGAACATCACTGCCGGCTATGAAGCAGCCATCAGAGCCCTTTGTGATGAAGTAATTAAGGTTACCGAACGAGACGACACCGGGGGATTCCTCAAGACGAGATTGGCTGCAGTCGAGCGCTTCCAACGCGAGCGCGGCGATACCTTCTGGACGAACCAATACGGAAACCCCGACAACATCATGGGCCACTACACGCTGACGGCGGCCGGCTTTTGCGAGCAATTGCCCCGGCTGGATTATGTGTTCCTTGGGGTGAGCTCGGGTGGAACAATCGCCGGGGTTTCGCAACGGCTTAAGGAACACTTTCCTGACGTGCGCGTAGTGGCGGTGGACGTTGTCGGCTCGGTCATCTTCGGTGGCGCGCCCGCCGCTCGGCACATACCGGGAATCGGGTCGAGCATTCGCCCACCGCTTGTGGAGAGCGCACGGATTGACGAAGTGATGCACATCAGTGAGGCGTCGACCGTCACGGCGTGTCGCGAACTCCTCGAGCGCCACGGGCTCTTCGTGGGCGGCTCGACCGGCAGCGTGTATGCTGCCATACTGCGGCATCTGCCACGGCTACGCGGCGCGGGGACGCCGCCCGTCGTCGCATTTATCGCATGTGACCGCGGTGCGGCATACGTGGACACAATCTATAATCCGATGTGGTGCCGGCGAATTGAGGCCACCGAAGCGCGCGACGGCGAGGCCAGTGCGCATCCGACGCGGGTGGCCTGACGGCGCGGCGCGAGGGTACAGTTTACCTTTTGCGTCCTTAGCGGAGACTGCGAGACATGCTCCATGTGGAGGAGAAAGACGATAATCGACTTTGCAGTGGTTTCCGGAGAAGTGATCTCGGGCGTATAACCAGAACACACCTTCTTTGTCGATTTCGCGGAGCACAGAGTTATTTGGGGTGAGTGTTTCTTCGGTCCGCGTCTGCCTGAACCCACGCCAGTGACTTCGCGTATTCAAGGTAGTGTATTGATTGGATAAATATCTGGCGTGCGTTGTATCATATTGCGTCGATGCTGCTGAATGAGAGCCGTTGCCGTGTCGCGTCCAAATCGTGATGGAGAGTATGAACTTTTCCCGCTTTCGTAAACACGTCAAACGCGCGATGGTGTGTGTGGCGTGTTTGATGCCTTTTTTTGAGGCAACTGGCTTTCAATCTCCGGGCCGGCAGTGGCGGAGGCGCAGTACAGCCGGCGATCTGGTCGTCGTGCCCCGTCTCACACGACGATGCTTTCTCCCTCGGCCAAGATCCGTAATAGTTGCCTTAAATATCGTGCGAAGCAGGAGACCGCCCTGGGTGGAATTCAGCCGAGTTCGGTATGGACACGAGATTCGGAAAACGGCTCTCAAAATTCTGAGAACCGCACGTGGGAACTGGTCGACAAGAACCTATGACAGCATGAACCGCCCAAGCACGGACTCCGCGCGCGCGTCCTCATCGTTTCTACGCGCTGTGGCGAATACGATCCCATGGGTAGCATTTCCGGTGAGGGGGATGCCGAGTGGACGCTGACATAGGAATATGCGACTCAAGCGGTGGCGGATCCATTCTCTCGTCTGATTCTGCCACGCGGTCGTGTCACATTGAGCGGACATTGATTCGGCTTGAGAGAATCAATAAGCACTATCGGAGCGGGGAAGAGGAGGTGCACATCCTTCGCGACGTGAGCCTTCGCGTCGAAAAGGGGGAGTTTCTGAGCATCATGGGGCCGTCCGGCTCGGGTAAGAGCACCTTACTCAACATCCTCGGTATCCTGGATGGCTACGAGTCTGGCGCGTACTACTTTGGTGAGGAGCTCATTCGAAATCTGTCCGAGAGCGAGGCCGCCCGATATCGAAGTCGTCTCATTGGTTTTGTCTTCCAATCGTTTCATCTTCTCAGTTTCAAGACTGCGCTCGAAAATGTCGCCCTACCGCTTTATTACCAAGGCGTACCGCGCAAAACGCGCAACAAGATCGCCGCCGATTATCTCACGCGCGTCGGTCTCGCCGCCCGCGCCGGCCACCATCCTTCCCAGCTTTCTGGCGGTGAAAGGCAGCGCGTCGCTGTTGCCCGAGCCCTCATCACCAGACCGCAGCTTCTCCTCGCCGACGAGCCGACCGGCGCTTTGGACAGCCGGACCTCCGACGAGCTCATGACACTCTTGCGCAGCATCAACGAAGAGGGGTTGACCATCATCCTGGTGACGCACGAACGTGATGTGGCCGATCTCACGGATCGCACTATCCATGTGAAGGACGGCCGCATCGCGGCTACGTGACATGTTCGACTCCGATGCCCTCGCAGAGATTTGGTCGACTTTGACCCGTCACAAGCTCCGTACCTTACTTACGGCCTTCAGCGTCGGCTGGGGCGTGTTCATGCTCATCGTTTTGCTCGGCGCGGGCCGCGGCCTCGAAAATGGATCGACCGATGGATTCCGGGGTGACGCGGCGAATAGCATATGGATCCAATCGGGTATCACGGCACTGCCCTTTGCCGGACAGAAACCTGGTCGAAGAATCAAACTTGACAATGCAGACTACCTTGCACTCCTCGCACTGCGTCCTGGGGTCGAATTCGTCGACGCCGAGCTGGAGTTGTCGGGTAACTTCACGATTCGCCATGGAGCCAGGCACTCGAGCTTCCGCGTGCGTGGCGCCGTGCCCGACGTACGCTTTTTGGAGAACATACACGTGCGCGAAGGGCGCCAGCTCAACGACAGAGACTTGATCGAGCGTCGCAAAGTGGCGGTGATCGGTGCTCCGGTACTCGACATTTTATTCGGCAAACAGCCGCCTGTCGGGGAGCATATTTGGATCCGCGGTTCTAACTTCCGCGTGGTCGGCGTGTACGAAGACGCTTACGGAAACGAGGACGATCAGCGCGCCATTCTCGTGCCGCTCAGCACCGTCCAACTGCTGAACGGCACGTCGTCCG
The DNA here is from genome assembly GCA_037157775.1 of Sorangiineae bacterium MSr12523. Classification (NCBI taxonomy): domain Bacteria; kingdom Pseudomonadati; phylum Myxococcota; class Myxococcia; order Myxococcales; family Pendulisporaceae; genus Pendulispora; species Pendulispora brunnea. The sequence continues at coordinate 4,729,630 of CP089982.1, read as the reverse complement.
AGCTGGGCACTCTGGGGATAACCGTCTCCTACTCTGACGCGCAGGCGGTCCAAGCACTGCTCACAACGACCCAGGAGCTCCTTGCCGGGCACCACCACTTCGCCAAGGAGGACGCGCGGGCGGTGCGCTCTTTCAACAACATCGAGCACTACTCCAAGGTAACGCGCATATTCGTTTGGCTCCGTGTATTCATCTGGATGGTGGGAATTGGTACGCTCCTCGCCGGTATCGTCGGCGTATCGAACATCATGCTGATTTCAGTGAAGGAGCGTACGCAGGAAATCGGAATTCGCAGAGCGGTCGGGGCGTCCCCGTCAGCCATCGTGCGCATGATCGTGGGCGAAAGCTTGACCATCACCGCCCTCGCTGGTTATCTGGGCCTCGCCGCCGGGATTGGCGTGCTAGGATTAGCAAACGAATTTCTTCCTCATATCGAGGGGCTGCGCGACCCTGCGGTGAGCTTTGAGGTAGCATTCGGCGCCACTGTGCTCATCGTGGCTGCCGGCACACTCGCTGGGCTCTTTCCGGCGCGGCGCGCCGTGCAAATGCGTCCTATCACCGCACTCCGGAACGAGTAGAGCGATGCCCAGGAATCGCAGCGCACGCCTTTTGGACCTAGACACCTGGGAAGAGGTGTGGTCGACCTTGCGTCGCAACAAGTTGCGCGTGTTCTTAACCGCGTGGGGCGTATTCTGGGGAACGCTGATGCTTACGCTTTTGCTCGGCTTCGGCACCGGCCTGCAGAACGGCGTAAATCGAGATTTCATGGGGCTCGCGCACTACATCATCTTCATCAATGCGGACAAGACGCTGCTCGCGTACGAGGGGCAGGGCCCGGGGCGGCAGATCAAATTGTTCAATGAGGATATTGATGCGGTGCGAAGCATCCATGGGGTGCAGCTCGTGGCTCCGCGATTGAATCTCGGAAACTGGGGCGACGGGCAAAACGTCACCGCCGGTGCGAAGACTGCCCATGCTATGGTCGGAGGCACGACCCCGGACTACCCGCTCCTCGAGCCCCTCGAGCTGCTCTATGGCCGCCATCTCGATACCTGGGATCAAACGGACGAACGCAAGGTCGCTGTCATCGGACAAAAGGTTGCGCACATACTCTACGGGGAGGAGAGCCCGGTCGGTCGGTATCTCTCCTTTCGCGGGGTCTTCTTCCGAATCGTGGGCGAGGTGCGCAGCTTGCGGACGGGCCAGCGCGCCGACCGCACGGACAATTCGATCTTTGTACCCTTGTCGACGGCGCAGCGCGCCTTCAACCAACACCGCATGGTGACGTGGGTTGCTGTCGCACTAGCGCCCGATGCCTCGCCGGCCGACGTGCAAAAAGAGAGCGTGACGCGTTTGCGTAAGCGCCATCACGTGCATCCGGACGACCCGCAGGGCATTCGCTCGTTCAACTTGGCTGCGGAATATCGGCGCATCACAGGCCTCTTCTCGGGCATCCGCCTTTTCGTCTGGTTCGTCAGTATCGCGACGCTTTTGGCGGGCGCTCTCGGTGTTGGTAATATTTTGCTCATTACCGTCAAAGAGCGCATGCAGGAGCTCGGAATTCGCAAAGCCCTCGGGGCGACGCCCTCTTCGATCCTGAACATGGTCATCGCCGAATCCTTGGTAGTGACGTTGCTCGCCGGCTATGCCGGAGTCGTCTTTGGGGTCGGGCTGTTGGAAATGGCGAGCCGGGTAACGTCCAAAATGCCGCAAGCCCCTCTCTCCGCCCCTGAGGTCGATCTCGAAGTCGTGCTTGGAGCAGCGGCCATCCTGTTGCTCAGCGGATTGCTTGCCGCCCTGATCCCCGCAAGCTATGCCGCCCGTATTCACCCAATCGAAGCATTGAGGGCCGAATGATGCGCAGAATCATCCCGCTTACCTTGGTACTTGGCGTGTTCGTCGCCTTCGGCGGAACGCTCGCCTTCCTCTATCGAAAGTCGCAGCCGAAACCTTCACCATACCAGATCGTCAAACCGCAGATCACAACCATTGTTAAGACGGTCGTCGCACCTGGAGCCATCGTGCCGCGCCGTGAGGTCGTGCTCAAACCCCGAATATCCGGAATCGTCAAAAAACTCTACGTCGAGCCGGGGCGCGAGGTCGACGCACGCGCGCTCGTCGCCAAGATTCTCGTCATCCCCAACATGGTGAATCTAAACGCTGCGGAATCGCGCGTAGCGGAAGCCGAGCTCAATCTCGCGAACGCCGCCCGCGAGTTCGAACGATTCCGGGCGCTCGCGGAACAGAGCGTCGCTTCCGACCGGGATCTCAGCCAGCGAAAGCTCACGCTCGACTTGAAAGCACAGGAGGTCGCAGCCGCTCGCAACAACTTACAGCTCGTCGAGGCGGGTGCTACGCGCAGCGCCGGAAAGGTCGGCAATCTGGTAACTTCCACGGTTTCGGGTACGGTGCTCGACATCCCCGTCAAGGAAGGAAGCAGTGTGATCGAGGCCAATACCTTCAACGAGGGGACGACTATCGCCGTAGTCGCCGACATGAAGGATCTCATTTTCGAGGGTCACGTCGATGAGTCGGAGGTCGGCAAAGTCGAAGTGGGTATGCCGGTCACGATCTCGGTCGGCGCGGTGGGAAACGAGACCCTCAGTGGCAACGTCGAATACATCTCGCCCAAAGGTAAAGAAAAGGACGGGACCATGGAGTTCGCGATCCGTACTTCAGTAACGAACAAGGCGAGTATCGTGTTGCGTGCAAACTACAGTGCCAATGCCGAAATCATTCTTGAGCGCCACGAGCAAGTGCTCGCCATCAACGAAGGCGCTGTGCGTTTCGAGCAGGGGCAGACCTTTGTCGAAGTCGAGATCGAGCCGAATCATTTCGAGCGGCGCACGGTGAAGCTCGGGCTCTCCGATGGACTGCTCGTCGAGGTGATATCCGGTCTGGAAAAAGAGCTCCGGATCAAGAAGCAGGAGCCCGAGAAGAACAATTCGAGCTGAGGCGAGCCGGGCCAGATGTTCCCATCAGTCTCTCGGAGGGAGTAAGGTATCCAAAAAGGGGGGAGTGAAGGGGCAATGTTGGCCATCGGTGGAAGCTACTGGCTCGCGTCTTACTCGAAAGAAGCGTATCCATGCAGCAGACCATGTCGTGACTCCATAGCAGACTATCCGCAAACTCCGTGTGCATGCGGAAGCGAGCAAAGAAACCAGAATGGGAAAAGCGGATCGCGGGCTGGAAGGCGAGCTCGTCACGCCGGCCTCGACTCCGAGGAGTACCTAGCGCGACCTGTCCCGAGTCCTGCCCAACTGGCCCAGAAACCGCGTGATCGAACTGGCTCCCATGAACTGGCTCGCGACCCGCGCTCGACTCCTGCCCAAAGAGCTCGAGGCGCCCTTGGGAAAGATCACCATCCCGCCTCCGCTCAGCCAGTCCCCATAGAAACGCCGTAGCCGTTCGGTAATCCGCGTCCTCGCGGAGCGAGGCGAATGGCGGCAGGATCACGTGCGTGGCAGGAGTTCGAGCGAGACCCCAGTCGTCTGACAGGCGTGGGCGCGCTTCACGGAGCGTTGAGGTTCTGCAGCTTCTCTTTCCAGGTTTTGGGACTGAGCGCGAGGACGTCGTGGGCGGCGTGCGAGTCGATGCGGACGAGCACGTCGCGCAAGTAATTGAAGGGGTTGACGCCGTGCAGCTTGCAGGTGGCGAGCAAGGAGTACAGCACGCATCCCCGCTCGGCTCCGTCCTCACTGCCGGCAAAGAGCCAGTTCTTGCGGCCGACCGCGACCCGGCGGAGTTGTCTCTCGGCGACGTTGTTGTCGAGTCGAAGTCGCGCGTCCTCGACGAAGCGCCTGAGCGCAGACCATTGGTTGCGGGCGTAGCCGATGGCGTCGGCGATAGGCGCCTTCGGAAGCACGACAAGGGCTTCGGCATCGAGCCACACCTTGAAAGCTTCGAGTACCGGCATGCAGAGCCGCGCGCGCTCAGCGGTCCGCCGACTTGGCGCCAGTTTCATGGCCGCGCGGTCGGCCTCGTACAGCTTTTTGATGAAGCCCAATCCGATCAGAGCCCGATCTCGATCGGGTGGCTTGCGCTTCGAAGAAGCGACGCCGGGAGTGCGCCCAGCATCCCACTTCCTTTGCTGCCGCCCCTTCGGTATCATCCCCGAAGAGGCGATCGTAGAGATTGGCGGCATCCGCCTGGATATACCCCGTATATCCTTTGAGGAATTCGCGAGGCCCGTCGCTCTTCCGGCGCGACGTGTAGCGGAAGACGACGAATTCGTCGTCGGCCACGTATACCCAGACATGACCCTTGTGCGTAGAGCCTTTGGCTTGCACGGGAATTCCAGTGTCGTCGGTATGGATTCGGTGCGCACCGAGGGCCGCTTTGGCCATCGCGTCCGTGATGGGCCGGAGCAGATCAGCGGCTTGTTCGATCCAATCACACATCGTCGAGCGTGCAATGTGCACGCCCTGTCGCTCGAAACCTTCTTCGAGTCGATTCAACGGCATGTGATCCGCATATTTGCTGACCACCACGTGCGCGAGAAGACCGGGGCCAGCAAGCCCCTTCTTGATCGGTGTCGCGGTCGCCGTAGGCGACCCTATCACGATCTGACCGCCTTCGCACGCGCAGTCGGGAGCATATTTGATTCGTGCAGTCTGCACGCGCACCAGCGACGCCGGGCGCCAGTCGTAATGTTCGCTCGTCTCCTCACCAATCTTGACCTTTGCCTTCCCGCAGCACGGGCATCGACGCAAATCGTCGGACGGCTCCCATTCGATGCGCTCGAAGGGCAAGTGCTCGGGGGGCCTTTTGCGCCCATGTCGCGCATTGGACTTCAAATCGCGCCCCGGGTGTTCCAGGGGCTGCTTACCGTTCTCCTCATCGGCGATGGCGTGCGCGAGCTCGGGTGGCACAATCAGTTTCGCCACTTCTGCAAAGGCAAGTTGCACCTGGGTCGCGTCGACCCGCTCGGGCTTGTTCTGCGCCCTGAGGTGTCGTTTGACGCGCTCGAGCTCGAGCATCACGAGCTCACAGAGCTTCTTGTACTCGTCACGTTCGCGAGCGGCGCGCTCCCGCTCCGCGCGTTCGCGACCGAGCGCCGCGCTGAAGTCCGCGAGCTTTTCGCGCTCCCGATCGAGCGCCGCACTGAAATCGGCGAGCTTCGATTCGAGCTCATCGAGGCGCGTACGCTCGTTCACGAGCCAATGTCTTAATCCATCGCCACTCCGATGGAAAGCGGGGTTACGGTACCGGCGGCGAAATTTCCGACGCGCGTGCCCGGTGACGGGTTCCGATGGTGCCCTTAGCCGCTGGGAGATCGAGTCCTGCAAGGATCTTCGTGAACTCCGCAGCATCGATCTCGATGCTCGGATCGCCCGGACGAATCGCGCTCGGAAACCGAAAAACGCCACGTTCCAGGCGCTTGTACATCAAACAGTATCCGGTGCGATCCCAACACGACAGAGGTCACGCAAGTATTGCTCGGAATCGAGTCCGGCATGACGCGCGGAGGCGATGAGCGACAGCCATGTGCAGGCCACTTCGGCGGCGTCGTCCGAGCCGAGGTGCATCCAGTTTCTCCTGCCAATCGCGACATGACGGATTTCGCGCTCGACATCATTGTTGGAGAGCGGAATTCTTCCGTTGCTCAAGAATCGTGTCAGAGCGGCCCAATGATTGAGGCTATACCGAAGGGCGCGCGACAATGGGCCACGCGGATCCACGGTGGAATCGGCGAGGAGCCGATCGCGTTCGCGGGCAAAGTGCTCGATGACGGGGACGGATCGCTCTTTTCGGGCAGCAAGGCGACCTTGAGGAGAAAGACGAGCGGCGTCCCGCTCAATCGCGAAGAGCGCGTCCGCGAGTTCGAGAAAGGGCCGCGCGCGCATATCGGTCGGCATGGCGAAGAAATACTTGCGCCTTGCATGGGCAAAACATCCTGCCTCCGTCGGACCGAATGGCGTGCGAAAGAGGTCATCGTAGACGCTCGAAGCGTCCGCCACCGCGAAGCCTTGAAAACCTTCGAGCCAACTTTTTGGCATATCGCTGGTGTGAAGAGCCGAATAGCGGAAAAAGACTTGCGCACGATCGGCAAGCAGCACCCAAACATGAGCTCTTCGATCGTGCGGAGTGTCCATAACGCGCACTCCCGTGGCGTCGATGCCCATCACCTGGCACTTCGTGATGGCCTGCTCCCAGGCTGCATCGACGACAATCCGCGCCGTTGGCTCGGCGAGTTTTTCCCACGCACTCAGAGTGGAAACAGAGGCCTCCAAACCGTGCCGGGCGATCATCTTCGACAGGCGCGTGTACGGAATGTGGTCCGCCCATTTCGAGTGGATCGCGTGAGCGAGCATGGCGGGGTCGGGCAACCCGCGTGGGATCATCTCGTCGGGCACAGATGCGATGTGCACCATCGTGGAGGCGTCGTCGTTGTCTTCGGCGAATTTCTCTCGGACCACACGAAGGCGTATATACCCTGCCTTGCGATAGGCAAGACGATACGAAACCTCTTGTCCGATGCAGCGTGTTCCCTCGGGAATTTCGTCGGGCGGGAGCTTGACCGTTTCGATGGGCAGGTGCTCGGGAAGCAACCTACGGCCATGCGGCGTGCGGTGCTTGCGGACGCCGCTGGGCGGCGGTGGTGGGACGGAAGCCACTTCCGATGGGGCCTGAGCGCCGCCTGGCTCCCAATCAGTGCGCTCGGGTGCTGGCTCCGTGTCAGGGGCCATCGGGCTCGCGGTCGCGTCCTGCGAATGGGCGGCGGGCGGTTCGGTGGGAGGCGAGGTTGCCCCATCGGCCGAAAGTACGATGGCATCGAGGAGCAGCTGCAGCGCACTTGCGGGCAGACGCTCACGCTTTACTCCGAAGAGCAGAGTGGATAGAGGCGCAACCTGCTCTTGGAGCGAGGCAATACGCGTACGCTGAGATTCATTTTCGATCAGGAGCTTCGCGTTCTTGTCGCGAAGGTCACGATTCTCGGCAACGATGGTGGCGATCGTGTCCGAGGAGGCGCCCTGGGCCAGCGCGATGACAAGGCTGGCAGCGAAGCCTCTATCCTGGGGTGCGATGAGCGTCGCAGCTCGATGCATCGACGATGCATGTATAGCACGATGTCGGATCGAGCGAATATAATATCAGTGGATATTGCTCTTCTTTTTATTCTCGACGGCGAGACCTTCGAGGAATCGAGCAAACGCTTCGGGGCTCATCTCAACACGAGATGCACCCTCGTTACGGGGTGGTGGGACGAATACCCCCGAGTCCAAACGTTTATAAAGGATTGCGTATCCGCTGCGGTCGTAGAATAAAACTTTGCATCGATTCGTTCCCTTGTTGAGGAAAACGAAGAGGGATCCGCCACGCGGATCCTCGCCGAAACGCTCTCGCACAATTCCTGCGAGCCGGTCGAAACTGACGCGCAGGTCCACCCGCTCGACACTCACGAAAATGCGGACGTGCGCGGAGAACATCAACTTTCCTCCAGCACGCCGAGTAGGTCGCGAAGTGCGGCAGCGCTACCTCCCGTCTGGACGCGAAGAACGCGCCCCGAACGGAGGATCACCTCGACGTCCCGATACGGTGTAGAGCTGCTCAGCATCGCGACCACCTTTTCAACGGGCATTTTGGCCGCGAAGGTCTCCTCCGACGGAATTATCTCGACGAAGCCCTTCGCGGCTTCAGCAGCCTTGCTTTCCGCCGTGATCCGCCTGTCCCACCAGACCAACGTTCGCGGATTCCAGCCGTGCTTCTTCGCATAATCGGCAGCGTCCTCCTCGCTCGCCTTCCAGCCCGCGATTCGCTTTTCCCATTCAGGCCTCTTTGCTCGCTTCCGCATTGCACGTGGAGTCTGCGGATCGAAGTCGCCATCGTCACGACGCGGTTCGCAGAAGGGATACCCGTCCTGCGAAGCGCGTCGTGACCGGCGGCAACCGGCGACCTAGAGTACGCGCTGCATGAAATATGCAGTCGTCAAAGATCAGCGCGGGCTGCTGCGCACAGCCTTGGGTTATGCCCTCCGTCATCGGGAGGCTCTCGGGCGATTTCTCGACGATGGTCGGCTGCGCATGGAGAACAACGCCAGCGAGCGCGCCCTCAGGACGGGATCAGAAAAGAACGGGGCTCGCGCAGGGCGTACCGGCTCATAGCGCGAGCGAGCGACGCGCGCCTCCGTGGGGACGCATGCCCCAAAGGAGGAATACTCGAGGTGCCGTGCGGGGACGCCGCGTACGCCCATCCGAGTCTCGGCTGGCGCCTCGTCGGGTCTGCCAGTCAAGAATATGACGGCGTAGCAATCGTCCGACATGGTCCGGGTGATACCGCACGCCGAAGTACCGCAAGATGAGCGCGGCCACGCGTGTTGCCGTCCAGCCATCAGAGTCGAAACCGTGAGCGGTGGCGCTCTCGGCGAGAAGTGCGCCCAACGCCGCGAGCCGTGCGTGCGACAGTTTCGGCTGCGCACCGAGGCGCGGCTTCGCTATCAGGCCAGCTAGCCCGCTCTCGCGGTACGCAGCTATCCATTGGCGCACGGCCTCGCGCGTTACACCAAGCTCACGCCCGATTTGCGCACCGTTCACTCCCTGCTTGTGCAGCTCAATCGCGCGCGCGCGGCGTGCCTCCGTCCCATGCGTGCGGCCCGGAGGTACTTCCATGAAATGCCTTATGTACTCGCGGGACATCTCCCTTCGCACCGGGGCCATCGGCGATTCTTGCCGCGCGATGGGTGCCAACTCCTCTGTTTTGGCCTCTCGGTCCTCCTTCTCAAGTTGCAAGACCCATCGCCGAAGGGACGCCCCCGCAAATCCGCGTCCTTCGGCGAACTCGTCATACGTTTGGCCGCTCGCTTTCCAAGCGGCCACCCTCGCCTCCCACTTCCTCTGGATCGCAGTCATACCAGCACGTTCGGCCAAAACATGACTTTCGTTGTGCGTCCAAAAAAGAGCTAAACCTCGCCCGCTCTTGTGGGCACCACGATACGCGAGGACTGACGATGCCGGAGAGAAAGCGAAGAGTGCTTACAACGCAATTTCGGTCACGGCGGTCCGCCCGTGTCACGTAGGAGATCTCACGAGCGGCAGGCCCGCGGATCTGGACCTGACGGAAAACGGCCCTGCACGCCTCGGTTCAAACCCGCGAAGTCCGATGCCGGATACAGAGCGCGAAAGAGAACCGCGCACGGCAGAGCAACGAGCTCACAGAGCTTCGGCGGAAAGGAGAACACCTCGAGATGGCGCGACATTCTAGAGAACCGCCCTTCCTCCCTCCTTACGAAGACGTCGACATGAAATTGACGTTCATGCACGCGAAGAAAGGCACCATATGCGATCTGCACGGCATTGGATGTGCACCGGAGCGTTTAATACACGTAGCCTAGTCGGTTACCCGTGGAAGCACCTACGCGAGCGACGACTACCGCGACGCCATCGTCGCAAACCGCGTGATCGCGAACATGAGCCGCCAAGGGAACTGGCTTGGACAACGCCGTTGCCGGGCGCTTCTTCGCAACACTCAAAGGCGATCTACTCGACCTTAGCATCTACCCGACATGGCGATCCGCCGTTCGGTGATTACATCGATTCCGCAAAAAAGCACCATTCGTCAGTCAGCTACGCAAGTCCGTCAAAATGTGATCACAAATAGACACAAAATACAAGACCAACAGCGACCTATCTCCAGTGTCTACGCTACATGAAAGGCCACCCTTCGACTCGGTCACGACGTGCATCGCAGGAAGGATACGCGTGCAACGCATATGCGTATCGCGCGGTTGCACGATGCGTCCGATTTCTATGCCCGCCCAGACGTCCGCTTCCGGACGCGCACGCTCGAACAGACCGTTAGCCCTGGCCGGTTTTATCGCGCCACCGGCCTCGCTTCCAACTTATATCATGCGCATGGTGCGGCCGCACCATGCGCCGAACTTCTATGCTCGCCCAAACACCCGTTTCGGGATGGCTACAAAGCGACACACACCCCTACTACGCCCTTGCGACCACAATACGTGACATCTCGCACGGGGCACGCCTTCTCCAGCCTACCTTTATGCCGTCCCGCACATGCCATATCGCTTCGAACCACCGTCAGCCTAATGTCCAAACCAACTACGATCCCGCTGCCGTCCACACATCGGCCGTCGCATACTTGCTCCGATGCCACCCGCGATGCACGCTGGACTGCTCGGTGTTGAGTCATCCCTCAACCTGGCTGACCTTAGCGTCTTGCTCCATCTTTCGTCGCAGGCTGAGCGGTCGCATATCAGTCCAAACTTCCTCGATAAACGCCAGACATTCGCTTTTCAGGCCGGTCTTCCCGGCCTCCCGCCAACCGGCGGGCATCGGCTTATGGGCCGGCCAAATAGAGTATTGCTCTTCATGATTCATAACCGCATGATAGATGGTTTTATCTTCTTCCTGGTCCATAAAAACCTCCTATTATCTCTTTATCACAATCACCTGCAAGGTCATGTCACCCAAACGGATGACAACGTCCACTCAAGCGTCACGCACAGAACATTCGTTTCCGACTTGTCGCACGCTTGGACTGATCCAAGCAACAACCGCTATGAACACCGTAAAAATGGCGAGCAACGCTACCATCAAGGCAATGCCACGCCCAGGCCCTATTCCGATGTATGGCCCGAACACGCTGGCGAGCGTTCCGCTTCCTGCTCTCATTGACGGTTCAAACACGCGGTCCGCCAGCGGCCCCGCAATCACTGACGCCAATGCGAGTATGACAACTGCTGCTGTCGAGCGAATGGAAAAGATGCGACCTTGAGCTTCTATCGGTATCCGTTGCTGCCAGATAGCCTGACTACCGGCGCTCACGAACGGGATGGTAAAATAGATACCAAAAGCAGCCGCGGCAATGGTTGTCGAAGATACATACAGTGACGCGCAAAACATGAAGCCCCCTTGAAGCGCTGTAGCTGCAAGAATCCCCCAGATCGCTCGTTTAGGGCCGCCCCAGAGAGTCATCGTAACACTTCCCACAAGAAAACCGACCGCCGCCGCCGACGAAGTTCGTCCGAGCGCCATTTCGTCCGACACGGACATAATTAGTGGCACGACGAGTGTCGTCACAAATCCTATATTTAAGTTTACGACCGCGCCCAAGCCCAGTAGGCCAATCAGACCAGGTGCCCGCCGAATGAGGTTACAGGCACGACCAAATTCGTGCCACATGAACGCAGCCGTCAGGTGCCGGCTGCCACTGCGCGGTGACTTTGGAATTCTTACAAACACAATCACAACTGCGGCGCAGGCGAATGACGCAACATCGAACGCGAGAATCGACGCAAGCGTAACCATCGAGCTCAACGCTGATGCTGCCAATGGCGCAACGATTTCGCTCACGGCAAGCCCCAACTGGAGCAAGGCATTCGCACGTGTCCGTTGCTGCGGTGCGACTAGTACAACGAGTATTGCTGAGAGCGCGGTTGACTGAAATGTCCCGCATACTGATGCGAGGGCAAGCGTCGGGAGCACTGTCCACACAGTAAATACGCGTCCGACAAATAGAGCCGCGAGTATTAGCGAGCATACTCCAGCACACAATTCGGTAGCGATTAGCAGTTTCTGTCGATCGTAGCGATCAACGAAGATGCCCGCGAGCGGCAACGCGAGAACGCTCGGCAAAAGCGTTGCCGTCCTAACCGCAGCATACTGAGTCACGGAGCCCGTGTGCTGATAGAACCATAGGCCAAGACAGAACCCAGTAATACTCGAGCCCACAATCGAGATGAGCTGGCCAATCGCGATGATTATAAACGTTCGTAGTAGACCAGGATCCCGGGGCTCCTCCGAGTGCAGTACGCCAACGCTCACGAGACGACGCTCTGCAATGCCGCTGCCAAAAGGGCAACATGGGGTTCGCGTACGAGACTAAAATGATCTCCGGGAATTGTCATAACGTCAATCGCGCCCCTGCCCGTCGCCCCCCACCCCAGGGTAGGGTCGAGAACGGCGGACTCGCCTTCGGCAGTTTCCGAAGACCGAATGAGAGTTATCGGGCTCTCGAGGTGTCTCTTTGGCCGGTATTTCCGCAGTGCCCTCTCGTGCGCGCTGTAGAGAGCCACCACACGAGCAACGTACTCCGGACTGGCATCAAGACGCCTTGCAACGAGGTCGACGCGTTCGGAAGCGCTAAAAGAAAGGAGCTCTTCGAAGGAAAGCTTAACTCCGGCAATAGCAGCGAAGCGCACCAACGCGTCGATATCGATGTTTACGGTCCGCCATTGCTCACTATACTGCGCGGCGACATCGATAATCACAAGCGGTGAAACCGCTTCACCGACCCGCGCCAGTTGGCAGGCCATTTCGTACGCAATGACTCCTCCCATAGACCAGCCGCCGAGCTGGTACGGGCCATACGGAGCGACTGATCGCAAAGCGGCAACATAGCGGCTGGCCATCTCCTCAAGATCATCGCAAGGCTCGCCACGGACAACGCCATCCGCCTGAAAGGCATAGACAGAACGCCCTTTGATGTGGGCGGCGAGTCTTTGGAAAGCTAGTGCGGAGCCTCCGATGCCGTGAACAAGGAACAAAGGGGCTTCGCTACCACCACTAGCAAGTTTGACGAGCGGCGCGCTCACTGCCGAAACAGAAGCTTCAAGGACCGTACCGTGGCTAGGCGTTCGCTGCGGGTAATGATTTCGCTCTTGCCGCACCTTCGCGAGAGCCACGACCTCACGCAATCTTCGCAAGAAGTCCCAAGCGAACCGCTCGATCGTCGTAGGGTAATGTACGGTGCTCGCATAGACGAAACTGAAGGTCATCCTGGCGTCGAGAACTCTCCCAACAACATCGATGGCGTACGGCCTGGGCCTGCCAGGATCTTCCGAGCGACCGGAGGACTCGGACGCCGGCCGGACGAGAGCCGAGGAGTCGAAGACTTGGTCGAGTTGGCCAAGGTAATTGAGGCTGACCTCCGGTTCAGGTAGCTCGCCAAGGAGCGACACCACATCGGGCGACGCCAAGTACCTCAGAATGCCGAAACCAACACCTCTGTGCGGAATTTCGCGTAACTGCTCCTTGACGCGTTCGATGGCCCGAACCGGTTCGTCCTGCGCGCCAACACTGACGACTACCGGGTAGACACTCGTAAACCACCCAACGGTCCGAGATAGGTCCACATCGTCAAACAGGTGTTCGCGGCCATGCCCCTCCATCGCGATCAGCGCTGCACCGGCACCGGTCCAAGCAATCAGCGCTTGGCTTAGCGCCGTGATGAGGACATCATCAATCTGTGTCCCGTAGACCCGGGGCACAAGCTGCAAGATCGCCCTAGTTTCGCCCTCGTCGAGAGCCACTTCGAAATGTGCCGTTTCACGCGAAGTGTTCTCGCCCACGGCATCGCGGGGCACTTGGCAAACATCCCGCCATGGCCTTGCTCGCCAAAAGTTCAATTCCCGAGCGGCCGCATCGCTCGCCGCATACGATTTCAGCTTGGCCGCCCATGTTAGAAACGGCGTCGTCTTAGCCCCTAGCGTCAGCGGCTTACCGGCAAAGCTCTTGAAGTACGCGCGCTCCAGGTCCTCAACTATGATACGCCAGGACACTCCGTCGACAACGAGATGATGTGCCCATAGCAGGACCCTAGCACCTCGTCCTGCTCCGAGATCAATCCACGCAAGACGAAAAAGTTGGCCTTGCTCAAGGTCGAACGCCGACTGGAGCCGGCTCGCATGCTCTTCCAGCGCGGACGAGAGATCCCCATCCGCTATTTGACTCAGATCGACTTGGGTTACCACGAGACTCTCGTCGATACTCCCGATCCTCTGAAGCCACTCGCCCCCCACACGACGGAACTGCAATCGCAATGCATCATGATGCGCGACAACCGCGAAGGCAGCCTCTCGCAAGTGCGAAAAATGTACCGTATCGGGTAGCGACACAAGGATCGATTGATTGTAGTGATGCGTCGCTACATTCGTAAATTCGAAGAATTGCCGCTGAATAGGTGTTAGATGATTGGTACGTGGCGCGCTTTCCTGCCCCACCGCGCGGGCTTGCTCCTTTTCACGACTAGCCGCTTCGTTGGCACCCAGCTCGATCAACTCCGCCACACTTGCAAGGTCCGCAAGAATTGGTCGCTGAAACAACTGATTGGGCATAATTTTCCACCCCGCCTGCTTCACGCGCGCTGTCATTTGAATGGCAAGGATGGAGTCCCCACCTAGTTCAAAAAAATGCGCGTTGACGCTGACGCGGTCGATGTGCAGTAGGTCTCCCCAAACTCGCGATAGCACCGCTTCAACGTCACTTCGTGGAGCAACGTAAGTTGCTTTTTGACCGTCTTCCTTCGGCGCTGCTGGTAGGGCTCCTCTGTCAACATTCCCATTGCGAGTCAATGGCAATGCTTCTAGCGGCATGATGAAGGAGGGAACCATATAGGCGGGTAGTCTCTCTTGTATACAAGACCGCAGCGCCTCTGGATCAAGTTGCACTCCCGCGCGGCCTACAACGTACGCCACCAGGTGAGCCCCTTCTCCACTCGCGCGCAGGAGGACCAGTGCACGTTCGACGTCTGGATGATCCTGGAGGCACAGCTCAATGTCGGCCAGATCAATTCGGTGGCCACCAATCTTAACCTGCTGATTGACACGTCCAAGAAGGACGACTTCGTCGTTGAAAAGCCGCCGCGCGCGATCTCCCGTCCTATACATGCGAGCGCCCAGTCGCGACTCAAAGGGATCCGGCAAAAACTGCCCGGCCGACCCACCCGGCTCTTGAACGTACCCGCGCGCGACACCGTCGCCGCCTATATAAATTTCGCCGCACACTCCGACAGGAACGGGTTCGAGCTCTCGGTCCAGTACATAGAAGCGTGCATTCCGAAGCGGCTCCCCCAGAGGCGGCGCAGAAGAGGCCCCCTTCCAATCTTCCAGACCAGAGGCCATAACACCGACGGTAGTTTCCGTTGGTCCGTACTCGCTAACGACGACGCACTGGGGCGACCGGCGCCGTACCTCGTGCACGAGTGTCCGATCGAGCGCCTCAGCGCCTAGGATCAAGCACCTTCGCGGAATAACTCCAGAGCCACCTGAGGCCAATAGTGACGCCATGTAGGACGGAGCTATCCTAAGGCAGTCGACCCCAACCTTCCCGAAATAGCTCGCAAGATTGCCCGCGGCGCTCGCCACCTCGTCCGCAATGACATGCACCGTTCCTCCAAGGCAGAGCGCGGGAAAGATCGAAGTGTGCCCCAAGTCCGCGGCCCACGTTGACACGATCGCGAACTGCCACCCGGCTTCGACCTTATAGCGCTCCGACGCGCCAAATACATACTGAATAATATTTCGATGAGTGACGGCCACCCCCTTCGGCCTTCCTGTCGACTCAGATATGTACGTGACGTATGCAAGGTTATCTGCCGACACCTTGATTTCCGGAGCAACGCAAGTGCCTAAGGCCGTTTCCTCCTCCCCAACGTCAACGAAAAGCACCGTCCGTGGAAAAGAAGACGACGTGTCGAATAGCGAGCGCTGCGTTACCACCGCGACGATGCCAGCGTCCTCCACCATGGACGCCAGTCGCTCGCGAGGTTGCTGGTGGGCGAATGGCACGTATACTCCGCCGGCCTTAAGAATTCCAAGTATTCCAACGATCGCATCGGCCGCCCCTGCCAGACAAAGGCCAACCTTTGCTTCGGCTCCTATGCCGGCGGCCTGCAGACGACAAGCCAGCTCATTTGCCCGGCAATCGAGTTCGCGATATGACATCGTACGATCGCTGGCTACAACTGCAGTCACCTCCGGACTACGACGCACTTGCGCTTCAAATAGCTCATGAAGGGTGGAATCCTGCGGGTATTCCATTAACGCGCTATTTTGTTGCTCGAAGAGAATCTGCGTTCGATCTTCATCCGCCAGCCAAGGAAGCATCCCGATTCGATGCTGTGGATTACTGACGATAGAGCTCAGCAGTTGCTGGAAACGTTTTACCATACGCTCTATCGTCGAGCGCTCGAAGAGCTCCTCACTGTACTGCAATCTTCCGGCGACCTCTTCCCCTCGTTCAGCCATTGCCAGGGTGAGGTCGAAATTTGCGCTCGTCACGTCCGTTTCGAGCGGTTCAATGCTCAGTTCAGGGAACTCGACCGCTGCCCGCGGAGTGTTCTGAAGTACCAATAGCACTTGGAAGATCGGGTTCCTAGATGTGTCCCTCACGACCCCCAGAGTGTCCACGATCTTTTCGAATGGGACATCCTGGTGTGCATACGCATCGAGGGCCACTTTGCGGGTACGCTTCAACAGATCCACGAAGGTGGGATTTGCGGACAGGTCACCACGGATTGCCAGCGTGTTCACGAAGAAGCCCACCAACGGTTCCAACTCCGCCCGTTCGCGATTTGCAATGGGCGTCCCCACACAAATATCATCTTGTCCGCTATAGCGATAAAGCAAGACTTGAAAGGCCGCCATAAACGTCATGAACAATGTAACGCCATGCACCTCACTCAGTCTCTTCAAACCGAGCGTCTGCTGTGCCGTAAGAGTAAAGGCCACCTGGCCTCCGCGATAGGATCGCGTCGCCGGTCGTGGGCGATCCGTCGGCAGCTCCAGCGAGCTTACGCGGTTCAGATGCTTTCTCCAATATGAGAGCCCCTCGAGCAGTTTGCCCCCTGTCATCCGCTGTCTCTGCCACGCGCTGAAGTCCGCATATTGAATTCTCAGTTCTTCCAACGGAGACGCCGCACCTTTCGCGAAGGCTTGATAGATTGCAGCGATTTCTCTGCCGATAATGCCCAGCGACCAGCCATCCGACACGATGTGATGCATCGTGAGAAGAAGAACGTGCTCTTCCGCGCCGAGGCGAAGCAAGGTCGTGCGAAATAAAGGTCCCTTCGACAGGTCGAATGAACGCGCCGCTTCCGCCTCCGCGCGCCCCACTACGGCGCGAGCTCGAACCTCCTCATTGAGACTCGACAAGTCGTCGACTGGTAGTGGCCATGGATCCGTCGCAGTATGAATGACCTGATGGGCCTCGCCAGCCCGTGCAACGAATGTTGTACGCAGCGATTCATGCCGACGAACCACCTCAGCAAAGGTGCGTTGTAGCGCATCCCCATCTAGTGCACCGCGTATTCGCAATGCTCCGAACACGTTATACGCCGCACCGTTTGACTCGAATTGATCTAGGAACCATAATCGCTGCTGCGCAAAGGACAACGGTAGCGGCGCGTTTCGCGCAACCGGCTCAATCGGAAACCTGTCCTCGATTTCCTGTAACTGGTGTTGCGCACTTTCGATGCACGTCGCAAAGCCAGACAGCGTCGGCGACTCGAACAACGTCCGCAAGGGTAATTTTACGCCAAACGCCGACTGAACGCGCGAGATCGCCTGCGTCGCCAGAAGCGAGTGCCCTCCGAGTGCAAAGAAGTCGTCTCCGCTCCCAACTCGCTCGCGATGCAGCAACTCCCGCCATTGCGCCGCCAACACCTGCTCCACGGCGGTTTGCGGAGCCACATAATTCTTCTTGTCGAGCGCCGGCTTTGGCAAAGCCCTTTTGTCGATCTTGCCGTTCCGCGTTAGCGGCAGCGCGTCCATCGTCACGAAGAAGGTTGGTATCATATACTCGGGTAATGTTGCACGAGCATGTGCCCGCAGGGCTGTCAGGTCGAGATCTTCTCCACTCCGCCCGACGACGTAGGCTACCAGCCGCCTATCGCCCTCACCTTCCTGCAGTCGTGCAACTACAATCACCTCCGTCACCTTAGGATGGCGCAACAACACGGACTCGATCTCGCCGAGCTCGATCCGAAATCCGCGCACCTTCACCTGTTGATCCATCCGCCCCAAAGACTCCACGTCCCCATTGGCGACTCGTCTGGCCAGGTCACCTGAACGATACAACCGCCGACCGCTCTCAGCACCATATGGGTCAGGAACAAATCGTTCCGCCGTCAAGCCGGGCCGCCCTAGGTATCCGCGCGCCAATCCCTCAGCGCCTACGAAGATCTCTCCAGGCACGCCAATTGGAGTGGGCTCCCCCTCGCCATCGAGAATGTACACGGCCATATCGGGTATTGGTTCACCGATCATGCTCCGTGTGGCTCCTTGAACATCCCCGCAGCGAATCCGCCTATATGTCGTATGAACCGTCGTTTCGGTTATTCCGTACATGTTCACCAGCTGGGGCTCGTCGTCGCCGTACTTGTCGACCCACGCTTTCAACGCTTGAAACTCGAGGACCTCGCCTCCGAAAACCACCAGCCTCAACGCGTAGTCCACCCGCCGTCCCAAAGATCCATCCGCGGCCACCAGCAGTCGGAATGCTGACGGTGTCTGCGTCAGGATTGTCACCTTCGACTCGCATACTAGTCGCAACATTGCGTCGGGCGTGCGACTGACCTCGTAAGGCACGACGACCAGTGTCCCCCCGTACATTAGAGCTCCCCATATCTCCCATACGGTCAAGTCGAATGCATACGAGTGGAACATCGACCACACGTCCCGCTCTCCGAACGTGAACCACCTCTGCGTCGCGTCGAATAGACGAGACGCATTTCGATGCGGGATCAACACCCCCTTTGGCTTGCCAGTCGAACCAGATGTGTAGATGACGTACGCCAGATGGTCAGCGCTCACATTTACAGCCGGCGGATTGCCACTCTCTTGACTTATGCGCTTCGCCTCCTGCGAATTGTCGATGCAGACGTAGTGCTGCACAGCTCCGCCTTCTGGGATCGCGCCGAGCGACGCCTGATCCGTGATGATAATCTCCGCTCCGCAGTCTTCCAACATCAGTGCGATGCGCTCACGCGGATTGGACGGCTCTATGGGTACGTATGCCCCGCCGGATTTCAATACAGCGAGCAATGCGACGATCATGTCCAGCGATCGTTCCATGCATAGCGCGATTCGCGACTCCTCACGGGCACCGAGTTTGCACAATCGGTTCGCAAGGCGATTCGCGCGCTCGTCCAGCTCTCTGTAGCTCAGGGAGCTTCCTTCGCACACCACGGCAAGTGCCTCCGGCCTGCGTTGGGCTTGTACTTCCACGCGATGATGTATGCATTCCACCGGGCCGTACTCTCGGCACACGTGATTAAAATCCGTCAACAGCTCCTTGCGCTCCTTCGGAGCGAGCCATCGCAGTGATCTTATGCGACTCATCGGCATCGCGACGATTGAAGCAAGCAGCTCTGTAAATTGTCGAACGATTCGCTCTGCTGTCGCCGTCTCGAAAAGGTCCTGGCTATACTGCAAAGCGCCAGTGAGCCGCGCCCCATGCTCCACGAAAGAAATCGTGAGATCGAACTGTGTACTTGCCGCGCTCGTCTCTACCGGTGACACGCTAAGGCCCGGCAAGTTGAAAGCCTCCATTGGTGCGTTCTGGAGAACCAACATCACCTGAAAAAGAGGACTTCGGGATAGTTCTCTCCCGCTTCCGACAGCGTCGACGATCCTTTCGAAAGGCACATCCTGATGGGTGTATGCCGCGAGCGCGGCGGCCCGCGTGCGCTTCAGATGCGCGACGAACGTCGGGTCGTCCGAAAGATTCTCTCGCATCACGAGTGTATTTACGAAAAAACCTATTAGCGGTTCGACATCGACCTGCTCTCGATTTGCGATCGGCGTTCCGACGCAGATGTCGTCTTGCCCGCTGTATCGGTGCAGGAAAACCTGGAACGCCGCCATCAGCGTCATGAACAGCGTTGCGTCCTGCTCCTCGCTGATACGTCTCAGATCTTGCGTAAGCTCCTCGCTAAGCTCAAAGTCAACTCGGCCCCCGCGGTAGGTTGGCTTCGTTGGACGTGGTCGGTCCGCCGGCAATTCCAATGGGCTTGCCCCGCTCAACCGCTCCTTCCAGTACAATAGCTCTTTCTCGAGTCTTCCGCCGTCCAGACGCTTTCGTTGCCAAGCTGCGAAGTCCGCATACTGTACTTGCAACTCCGCCAGCGGTGATTCTTGCCCAGCGACCAGAGCGCCATAGATCACGCCGACTTCTCGCACTAGCACGCCGAACGACCATGCATCCGACACTATATGGTGCATTGTCAGCAGCAAAACATACTCGTCTTCCATCCGGAGCAGAGTCGTGCGCAGCAAGGGTCCCGTCGAAAGATCGAACGGTTGCGACCTCTCCTCCTGCGCCCGACGCCTTAAAGCGAACTCTCTATCGTCGGGCCGCAATCCCGACAAATCCTCTATCTGCAATGACCATGGCATGGCCGGGTGAATTATCTGGACTGGCTCGCCATCGCGCTGCACGAACGCGGTACGCAGCACTTCGTGGCGGCGGACGATCTCGGAGAATGTCCGAGCTAGCGCATCCACATCTAGAGCGCCACGTATTCTGAGAACTTGCAGAATGTTGTACGCTACTCCGTTAGGCTCGAGTTGGTCCAGAAACCAGAGACGCTGCTGAGCATATGACAGGGGCAAGCCACCATCGCGCGCAATACGAACAATATTGGATATCGGCACGTTCGACTGACATGCCAGCATTTCGTCTACCCGGGCCGCCAGATCACGCAGAGTCGACGCTTCAAAGAATACGCTCAGCGGCAGCTCCACCGCAAATGCGCTTCGAATTCGGGAGACGGCTCGCATCGCCAAGAGTGAATGCCCGCCGAGCTCGAAGAAGTTGTCGCCGGCACTGACTCGCCCCACCCCCAGTAGTTCGATCCAATGCTCCCCGAGAACTCGTTCGACCTCCGACCGGACTGCAACGTAATCGGTTTGCGCACTCCTTTCTACTGGTTTTGGTAGCGCCCTCTTGTCAACCTTCCCGTTGCTCGTCAAAGGCAGAGCGTCCAAGGGGACGATCGTTGATGGGATCATATAGTTCGGAAGCTTCGATCGTATGTACGCGTACAGGACATCGACATCCATTTCGGGCCCTGCAACGACATAGGCTACGAGGCGCTTGTCGCCTGCCCTGTCCTCTCGCACGCTGGCCACGCATGACCGTACGGATACGTGAGACGAGAGGGCAGCCTCCACCTCACCAAGTTCGATTCGGTGCCCACGAACTTTCACTTGAGTATCAATGCGCCCCATGAACTCTAGTCGCCCATCCAGAAGCCATCGAGCAAGGTCACCGGTTCGGTAAAGACGTTCTCCAACGGAGAATGGATTTGGCACAAATCGCTCGGCTGTGATGCCGGCACGTGCCTCGTATCCGCGGGCCAGGCCGTCCCCCCCGGTGTACACTTCGCCTAGCCCTCCTACGGGCACCGGTGAAAGCTCCGAGTCCAGCAGATACACGCGAGTATCGTCGATGGGCCGCCCAATCGGTGCGATCGCCCTGGCGGCATCGTCAGCGTCGACCTCGCCGCAGCAAGTGAACGTCGTGTTTTCGGTCGGACCATAACCGTTGATCAAACGCAGCCCGGGCAGCATTTTCTTTACTCTACCCACATGTATGGGCGATAGGCTTTCACCTCCTGCCAAGAGGGTTTTGATCCCCGACAAATCCTCGAGCCGTTCGTCAACTATTTGATGAAACAGTGAGGCCGTTAGCCACAGCGTTGTCACGTGACGCTCTCGCAGCAACTTACCTAACGCCTCCATCGATAGATGTGCTGGAGGGGCCACTACCAAACGCGCGCCATTGAGTAAGGTACTCCACAGTTCAAATGTGGAGGCATCAAACGAGATCGGTGCGTAGTGCAGCACTGCATCCTGGTCGTTCAAGTCGACGTAGCTTCGTCCGCACGACAGACGCACTACGGCCCGGTGTGGTACGCAGACCCCCTTCGGGAGTCCAGTCGAACCGGACGTGTAAAGCACGTACGCCGCGTTCTCAGCACGAACGGCAACGCGTGGAGCGGTCTCCGACTGCTGCCTGATTGCCGCCGAATCGGCATCTATGTTGACTACGCGCACGGCGGAAAGCATTGGAAGCTCATTTGCTAGAGCTTCCTGTGTGAGCAACACGGTCACCCCAACGTCCTCAAGCATGAACGTCAGCCGCTCCTGCGGATACCTGGCATCAAGCGGCACGTACGCTCCTCCAGCTTTGAGGATTGCTAGCGCCGATAGCACGAGGTCTGCCGAACGTTCCACGCACAATCCCACTCTTACTTCAGGGCCGACGCCCAGCGCTCGCAGGTGGCGAGCCAATTTATTGGCTCGGTGATCCAGCTGGGCGTATGTCAGCGTCGTTCGGTCATCGATGACAGCCAGCGCATTTGGCGTACGTGCAGCCTGCGCCTCGAATAGGCCATGAATGCTCGCGTCGCGTGGATACTGAGTTTCAGCGCCGCTCCATTGCTCCAGTAGACGCCTTCGCTCCCGATCGTCAATGCCCTTCAATCGCCCGAGAGTACCATCAGGATGCTCCAGCATTTGTTCGAGCAGGCGTCGCCAATGCGCTAAGAGTTGCTCGGCCAACTCCGCGTCGAGCTTGTTCGCGTCGAAGCGGAGGTGCAAGTCCAGGGTTTGTCCAGGTAAAGCGATCGCCGCAATTGCGAATTCCGTACCTTCCTCAGAGTGCGCGTCGAGCACCTGGATTTCGCGTTGCAAACTGTCAAGTGAACGCTGAACCGGGTAATTCTCGAAGACGACAATCGTATCGAATAGTTTCTCGCCGCGCCGAATCTCGCTTAGAGCCTGCAATTGCACCAACGGCATATACTCGTACTGGCGATGCTCCACCTGCTTTCGCTGCAGTTGTTCCAACCACCTCACGAGTTGGTCGTCATTCGTGACCGCGACCCGCGTCGGCAATGTATTGATGAACAAGCCAACCATTGACTCTACGCCAGCGATCTCGGCGGGGCGTCCCGATACCACTGTACCAAAAACCACGTCCCGCTCGGCACTATATTGAGACAACAGCAGTGCCCACGCTCCGTGCACCAACGTACTAAGCGTCAACCCGTTGCTTCTCGCGAAGGCTTGCAATTGCAACGTCACTTGCTCAGACAAATGCGAGCGAACCACCTTCCATTCAACATTCGCCTGGCTGGGCTTTAGTCCAGTCAACGGCAATGGTGTTGGGACGGCAAAACCTGCCAGTTCCTTTCGCCAATACGCTTCCCCATCGGCCACCGATTGCTCAGCCAGCCAGCCAATATACTCACGATATGGCACGACTTCGGGCAACTGCACCTCCTCCCCACGAAGGCCCGCGTCATAGAACGCGAATACATCCTTTAGCAGCAGCGATAGGCTCCATCCGTCCGACAAAATATGGTGCTTAGTCCATACAATTTCATGAAGATCGTCCCCAAAGCGGGCTATCCACCCTCGCATAAGTGGCGCCGTATCTAAGTCGAACGGTGTTCGTCGTGCCCACTCTACATACTCCTCCACCTTATCTTGTTTCTCGGACTCGGAATGACCTCGCAAGTCTTCCTCGTCGATCTGCATCGTCGCATGCTTCTCGACCCTCTGTACCGGCTCCTCAAGCCCCTCCCAGTGGAAAGACGTTCGCAGGATCTCATGCCGTGCCACAGCCCGCTGCCACGCTCGTTTGAACGCTGGCGCGTCGAAGGGACCGTGGATGCGATACCGCATATGTACCTTGTAGACGCCACTCTCCGTGTCGCGCAGCGTGTGAAATAAGATCCCCTGCTGGGTTGGGGACAGCCGATACACATCTTGGACACCTTTCCCGTTACCTACTAACTTGTCCAAGTTCTGCTGGCCGATCTTCGCGAGCACCACATCTGATGGGGTCCACCCCCCCGACTCCGACGACGTGCAGTGAGCGATAAGCTCTCGCAAGTGCATAGCCACGCGGCCCATCAATCGTTCGATGGTGGCGCGCTGATGCACTTCGGTTCCGTACGCGCAGCCTAGATGCAGTCGCCCATCCAATATGTACCCGCTCACATCCAGCAGATACTCTCGCGTGGACTCCAGCTTTCGAGCAGCCCCGCTAGACTCTTCCGCTGCTCGGAATATGCGCGACACCTCGAGCACTTGGTCGAACTGACCTAGGTAATTGAAGATCACCTCGGGCTTCGGCGAGCGTTCGAGTAGCTGACCCACCTCGCGCGATCCTAGATACTTCAGTATTCCGTACCCAATCCCACGACGCGGCACTGCTCTCAGTTGTTCCTTAACACTCTTCAGTGTATCGCCGAGGCCCATCTGCGCATCTACCCGTAGCACTACCGGATAGACGCTGGTGAACCATCCCACCGTCCGAGTAACGTCCACGTCCTCGAATAGCTCCTCGCGTCCATGACCTTCCAGTGCAATTCGTGCTGCACTCGCCCCGGTCCATTCGACCAGCGCCCTACCTAACGCGGTCAACAGCACATCATTGATCTGTGTTCGATACGCCTCCGGCACTCGCTTCAAGAGCGCTTCCGTTTCCTCTCTCGTCAATAGTGCCGTCACGGTGTCGCCGCCCGCTACCGTATTGGCTCCCTCGCCGTCTCGAGGCAGCAGACGCGTCCCCCCTTCACCCTCGTGCTGATTCGCAGTGTTCCAGTACTCAACCTCCGCAAGCGCTTCGTCGCTCTTCGCATACTCGAGCAGCTTCTTCCCCCAGCGCTGGAATGACGTAGCTCGGGGTCCAAGCTCGATGACTTCGCCGTTGATAGCCTGTAGATACGCCCGCTCCAGATCCTCCAATACGAGGCGCCACGAAACTCCATCAATCACCAGGTGGTGCGCCCACAATAGAAGTCGTTCACCGCGTCCCCGCCCCAATTCCATCCATGTGGCACGGAACAACCGTCCCTGCTCCAATTTGAAGCTCGCCTGCAGCCCGCTCGCTCGCTCATCAATCTTGGCACCAAGCTCCGCGTCGTCCGTATCTGTCAGATCCAAGCACGTAACGAGTTCATCGCGGTCAACAGTTCCGTAGGTTTGCGTCCAGCCCTCGTCCGTCTGCTCAAAGCGCAGCCGCAAAGCGTGATGGTGTTCCACGACGGCTTCCATCGCAGCACGCAGCTTGCCGATATCGAGCGGCTCCCTGCTGGCCAACAACACAGCCTGATTGTAGTGCTGAGGCGCTGTCGCGTTATTCTCAAAGAACTCTCGCTGAATCGGCGTCAGGACGACGGGCCCGTTCACGTCGCCCTCCGTCGCCTGGACAGGGGTCCCAGTCGCGAGTCGCTCGGCAACCCGCGCAAGGTGCGCCAATGTCGGGTATCGAAACAACTGCTTCGGCGTTATCTTCCATCCTGCGGCCTTGGCCCGTGTCACCATCTGGATGGCCAGGATTGAATCTCCACCCGACTGGAAAAAGTGCGCTGCCGCGCTCACTTGCTCCATGTGCAACAGCTCACCCCAAATGCGCGCTAGGGCAACTTCAACTTCACTACGCGGCGCTACGTACTCCTCGACCTGCTCCTCCACCTCTGGCTTCGGTAAGGCCTTTTTGTTGATCTTACCATTGCGGGTCAGCGGCAACGCAGCCAGCATCGCAAACGCGGCCGGCACCATGTACTCGGGCAGTCGTTCTCGTACGTGCGCACCCAACGCTTTGCCTTGCAGATTCGCACCTTCGCGCTGCACGACATATGCGATTAATCTTCGATGTGTACCCTTATCCTCTCGTACCATCGCCACGCACTGCGTGACGTCGGGATGCGACTTAATGCAGGCCTCCACCTCTCCGAGCTCGATGCGATACCCTCGGATCTTGACCTGCTCGTCCGTCCGACCGATGTATCGCAGGCGACCATCATGCGCATGACGTACGAGATCCCCAGTCCGATACATTCTCGATCCGGGTTTCCCATGAGGATTTGGTAGGAAGCGCTCGGCGGTACGCCGAGGGTCGTTCAAGTACCCCCGAGCTACTCCCTCTCCATCAATATAGAGCTCCCCGGTTGCTCCCGGCGGGACCGGCCGCTGCTCGTTATCGAGTACGTACAGTTGTACATTCGAAAGAGCTCGTCCAATAGCGCTCGCGCCACCAGGTTCGACGACGCACGCCGTCGCATCGACGGTGCACTCCGTGGGACCGTACACGTTAATGAACTGTGTGCGCGTCAGAGTCGAAAGTCGCTTCCAAAGCACCTCGTCGATAGCCTCCCCCCCCACCAGCACACATTTGGGAGCTACGTCGCTCATCCCTGCTTCGAGCCATACGCGCAACTGCGACGGTGTCACATCGACGACGTCGACACGATTCCTCTGAATCCATTCAACCATTTGTCCTGCGTCCAGTCGCGAGGTCTCTGGAACCACCACCACTGTGTGCCCACTCAAGAGCTGGACCCATTGCTGGACGGAAGCGTCGAACGTCAACGGCGCGTTAAGACTCACCCGCAAACGGGCCGTACTGTCACTACCCAACAGAGACGATAGGGCTCGCCACAAGTTAATCACAGAGCGGTGCTCCACCACGACGCCCTTAGGTACCCCAGTCGATCCTGAGGTGTAGACTACATATGCGGAATTGGCTCCCCCCACGCCGTTCGGTGCCCGAACAGCAACTGGCCCCCCTTCCCAAGGAGTGTCGAGGCATATCACTTCGACATCCAGCCCCTCCAACCGAGCACGCAAGCTCGAATGTGCCACGACTGTGCGCAAGCCACTCTCACGTACCAGCTGCTGGAGACGTGCGCGCGGCAATTCTGGATCCAGCGGCACATACGCCCCCCCGGCCTTTAGAATGCCCAACAACCCGACCAAAAGCTCTACGGATCGCACCAGGAAAAGCCCAACGCACGATTCAGCAGCGACCCCGCTAGCGTACAGTCGCTGCGCCAACTGGCTCGACAATGCATCGAGCTGCGCAAAGGTCATCGTCGTTGAATCACATATTACCGCGGGCTGCTCGGGAGTACGCCGCACTTGTGCTTCAAACAAGCCGTGAATTGTGCTTTCAGACTCGTTGCACCGCGCAGTAAGCCTGTATCGCTCATCCCGGGACACCGTCCAATCAAGAGAAGCAATTCCCTTCTCCGGCTCGGACACAATTGCATTCAGCAAATTAACGAAACTTTGTACCATCACCTCGATGGTTTCGTGATCGAACAGATCCTGACTGTATTCCAAGCTACCGACAAGCCGCTCACCATCTTGCGTCAACGACATCGTCAAATCAAACTTCACCCTTGCTGTCGCCGTTTCCACCGGCTCCATACTTAGACCTGGCAGCTCCAAAGTTCTCGTCGTTGCATTCTGAAGCACAAGCATCACTTGGAACAGTGGGCTCTGCGACAAGTCCCTTTCGGCGCCCAACGCGTCAACGACTTTTTCAAACGGCGCCTCTTGATGCGCATAAGCTTCTAACGCCACCTTTCGCGTTCGCTCCAAGTGCTCGAGAAAGCTCGGATTACCGGACAAGTCCCCCCGCATCACTAGCGTATTCACAAAGAATCCGATGAGCGACTCGGCTTCCACGCGGTCTCGATTTGCTATCGGTGTTCCGACGCAGACATCATCTTGACCGCTGTAACGAAATAGCAACACCTGAAACGCCGCCAACAAAGTCATAAACAATGTGGCGCCATGTTCCTCGCTCAATTGTCTTAGCCGCTGAGCTTGGTCCTCCGTCACCACGAACTCGACCTGCCGGCCAACGTGTGACGGCTCGGCTGGCCGAGGTCGGTCCGTGGGTAGTTCCAACGCTGCAGTGCCCAGCAACTGCTCCTTCCAATACGATAGATGCGTGTCCAACTTCTCACCGATCATATAGCCACGTTGCCATACGGCGAAGTCTGCATACTGGATCCTTAATTCCTCGAGCGGTGCTTCGCGACCATTCACGAATGCGTCATAAATGGCTCCTATCTCTCGCAACAGTACTCCTGTTGACCACCCGTCGGAGACGATGTGATGCATCGTCACGAGCAACACGTGGTCTTGCTCAGCCATCCGAAGCAATGTTGTGCGCAGCAGAGGCCCATTGGAAAGATCGAAGGGTTCCGCGCCTTCGGCCTCCGCCTGTCTTCTTGTCGCTCTCTCCCGCGCGGCGTCGTCCAAGCTCGACAAGTCGATTATCGGCAGTACCCATGTCGGTGCCGGTCGAATCTCCTGCACCGCCTCGCCGTCCCGCATAGCGAATGTCGTCCGCAAGATTTCATGGCGGCGAACCACCTCGCCAAATGTTCGTCGTAACGCATCGGCGTCCAGCTTTCCTCGGATTCTTAACGCGCCGGGAATATTGTAAGCTGTACTATTCGGCTCCAACTGGTCTAGAAACCACAAACGCTGCTGAGCGTACGAAAGCGGCAACGCTCTGTCTCGTGCTACGCGCACGGGCCCTACAGACAATTCAGCCCGCACAGCGCGCAATGCTTCTTCGATGTGCGTCGACAATGCCGCTACCGTCGGTGCGTCAAAGAACACCCGCCAATCAAGCTCAATGCCAAGGGCACTTCGCACTCTCGACAGTGCCCGCATCACCAAGAGAGAATGCCCTCCGAGTTCAAAAAAGTCATCATCGACGCCAACTCTAGCGACCCCCAGCAACTCTTGCCATTGGCTGGCGACTATCTCCTCAATCCAGGACCGAGGTGGTATGTACGCAAGCTTCTCCACAACCTTGGGCCTGGGCAACGCCTTTTTGTCTATCTTCCCATTGCGCGTCAGCGGGAAAGTCTCCATGTGCACAAATGCAACGGGGACCATGTACTCTGGCAGTTTGTGCCCGACATGTTCGCGCAGGGTGTCCGCATCGAGCGGAGCACCTGGCGCAGTAGCGATGTAGGCGACAAGCTGCTTGTCGCCCAAGTGAGTCTCCCGTGCGAGTACGGCACAAGTTACGACCTCAGGCCGCTCACGCAGCACGGACTCGATTTCCTCGAGTTCGATGCGGTAGCCACGTACTTTTACCTGCTCGTCGGCTCGCCCGAGATAACCCAAGCGCCCGCCTAGGACATAACGCACCAAATCGCCGCTGCGATACATACGCGACCCTGGTGCTCCGTAAGGGTTCGGGATAAACCGATCTGCCGTACGAGCAGGATCATTCAAATATCCTCGCGCTACCCCTTCGCCCGCAATGCATAGCTCTCCAATGGCACCTAGCGGCACGGGTCGAAGCCGCCCATTTAGCACGTACACCATTACGTTCGATAAGGGCCTGCCGATCGTGCTCGCGGCACCAGCTTCTACAACGCATGCAGTTGCATCCACGGTGCATTCTGTCGGACCGTACACATTGACAAACTGCGTTTGTTTGCACGCCCCCAACTGTTCCCATAGAGCTTCGTCTATGGCTTCACCACCCACCAGTACGCGGGGAGTCGCTGTTTGTTCCAGTCCGGCCTCAAGTAACATACGAAGTTGGGACGGCGTCACATCCAAGACGTCTAGGCGCTGAGCACCTATCCAAGCCACTGTCCGCGCAGCGTCGCGGCGCACAGCCTCAGGAATTACGAGTACGGCATGCCCGCCTAAAAGCTGAATCCATTGCTTCACTGAGGCATCGAATGTCAATGGCGCGTTCAGGCCCACTCGTAAGGCGGCCTTCCCCTCCACATCATATACCTTCGCAAGCGCGCGCCAAAGATTGAGCACCGAACGGTGTTCGACAACCACTCCTTTGGGTGCGCCCGTCGATCCGGATGTGTAGATTACATATGCGGCGTTGTTGCAGGATACATTAACCTCGCGTCGTTCATCAGTTTGCTCCGTCGACACGGGATCGTCGATGCATGCCCCCCTCACACCAATGCCCTCCAACAGCGACCGGAACCTCGACTGGGTGACGACCACCCCTAACCCGCTACCATGAACCAACTGTTCGAGTCGCGCGCGCGGCAGGCCCGTGTCCAGCGGCACGTAGGCCGCCCCCGACTTAAGGATCCCGAGCACGCCGACCAGCAAGTCAACCGATCGCTCCAGCAATAAGCCAACACGCGACTCCACCCCCACGCCTTCCGCCCGTAGCCTTTTTGCCAGTCGACTCGACAACGTGTCGAGCTCGGAAAACGTCAGTATTGTCGACTCATACACCACAGCGGGAGCGTCTGGAGTACGCCTCGCCTGCTTCTCAAATACCCCGTGAATTGTCTCCTCTACTGAATAGCTTTCGGTCGCATCATTGCTCTCTGTACGAAAGCCGCTTGGTTCGGCGTCCTCAGGAACGTGAACGTCGTCGAGCGGCGCGTCGGGCGACTTCGGCATTTGCTCGAGCACCTGACACCAATACGCAAGGAGCCTCTCCGCAGTTGACCTATCTACGTGTCGTCGAAAACGAAGTGTCAGTTCGAGCTCACGGCCGGGGAGCGCCATCGCCGCGATGGCGAACTCCGTTCCCTGCTCCACCTCAACATCAATAACTTCAAGTTCGCGACTAAGCGCCGACACGCTCTGGTCAACGGGATAGTTCTCAACAACAACGATCGTATCAAACAGCTTCACACCGCGACGAGAGTCGCTCCAAACCTGCTGCAACTTCGCCAAAGAAACGTATTCATACTGCCGTCGTTCGACGTGCCTTCGCTGCAATTCCTGAAGCCAGCTGACCAGTTTTGCGTCCGCGGGGACCTGAACGCGGGTCGGCAACGTATTGATAAGGACCCCCACCATTGTCTCGATTCCGGGAATTTCGGCAGGGCGGCCCGACACGACCGACCCAAAGGCGACGTCGCTCTCGCCACTGTATTGCGACAATAGTATCGCCCAGGCACCGTGAACGAGGGTACTAAGCGTCAATCCGTGTCGTCGCGCGAATACCTGCAATTCAGACGTCATACTCTCGGACAAGTGCATCCGCACCTTCGACGTGCGGTCCTTGTGCCCGGAATCACTGCTCGGTTCGAGGAGGGGGATCGGCGTGGGCACACCAAAGCCCTCCAGCTCCCTCTTCCAATACAACTCTCCCTCCGCTGTCGACTGTTCCGCCAGCCACCGGATGTACTCTCGATACGGCGTCGCCCTCCGCAGCTGCACTTCCGCGCCACGACGATACGCCTCGTAGCATGTGAACACATCCTCCAACACCGATGACAGACTCCACCCGTCTGTCAGGATATGGTGCCCCGTCCATATGACTTCGTAAACATCCCCCGCAAGGCGTCCCACCCACCCTCGCATCAATGGCGGCTTCTCCAAATCAAACGGCGTCCGCCTCGCCCACTCCGCGTACTTCTCTCGCCTCTCCTCTTGCGCCTGCTCCGTTAGACCTCTTAGGTCTTCCTCCTCTATCCTTACACTCGCCTCGCCAGACACTTTCTGAACTGGCTCTTCGAGTCCCTCCCAGTGAAACGATGTCCGCAAGATCTCGTGCTGCTCGATCACTTGCCCCCACGACCGATTGAACGCTTCCGTGTCGAATTTCCCTCGCACCCGGTAGCGCAGCTGCACCATGTACGTCCCACTCTCTCCTTCCCGCAGCGTATGAAACAACAGCCCTTGCTGCATCGGAGATAGCCGATACACGTCCTGAACTCCGGCTCCGTTCCCCACCAGCGCGTCCAGGCTCTCTTGACTTATGCTCGCCAGTGCCACGTCCGATGGCGTCCACCCTCCTGACCCAGGCGTGCGGCAATGCCCGATAATCTCTTGCAGGTACTCCTTCACACGATCCAGCCATCGTTCGATCGTCGCCCGCTCGTGTACTCCCTTCCCATACGTGCACTCGAGGTGCAATCGACCCAACACAACATGCCCGCTCACATCCAATAAGTATTGGCGTTTCGCATTGGCATCCTGCGTCGCTCCACTCGATTCTTTGGCCGCTCCGAATAGGCTCGATGCCTCCAATACTTGGTCGAATTGTCCCAAGTAGTTGAAGCTCACCTCCGGCTCCGCTACCCCCTCCAGCGATCTCCCAGCCTCACTCGGGCCGAGATACTTCAATACTCCGTACCCTATTCCCTTGTGCGGTACCCCTCGCAGTTGCTCTTTCACGCTTTTCAGCGTTTGCCCCACCCCCATCTCCGTGCTCACGCGCAGCACCACGGGGTACACGCTCGTAAACCACCCTACCGTCCGCGATACATCCGCGTCCTCGAATAGCTCCTCCCTCCCATGGCCCTCCACCGCTATCCGCGACGCGCTCCCTCCCGTCCACTCCACCAACGCTCGTCCCAATGCCGTCAGCAATACGTCATTGATCTGCGTCCGATATGCCATCGGCACCCGATGCAACAGTGCTTCTGTCTCCTCCTCCGTCAGCGCCACCCTTACCGTGTCACTGCTCCCTACCGTGTTGGCTCCCTCCCCATCTCGAGGTAGCGACTGGACCTCTTCTTCGCTCTCCCGACTCCAATACTCCAACTCCGCCAGCGTCTCCTTACTCCTCGCGTACGCGAGCAACTTCTCTCCCCACCGCTGGAACGACGTGCTCCGCGCACCGAGAGCAATCACCTCTCCCTTCATCGCCTGACTGTAAGCTCGTTCGAGGTCCTCCAGCACGATCCGCCACGAGACCCCATCGATCACAAGGTGGTGTGCCCACAGTAACAGCCTTCCACCTCTCCCCCTCCCCAACTCCAGCCACGCCGCACGGAACAACCCCCCTTCTTCCAACTTGAAGCTCGCCTGCAGCTTGCTCGCCTCTGCCTCGATGGCTTCCTCCAGCTTCTCGTCCTCTACCCCGCTCAGATCCAAACTCGTTACGAGTCGTCCCTCGTCAACTTCCCCATATAACTGCGTCCATAGCCGTCCTACTCGCTCGAAACGCGACCGCAGAGCATCATGCTGTTCCACGACCGCTTTGACGGCCACTCGCAAGCTCGTGACATCCAGTCCTCCCGTCACAACCAACAGCGTGGCCTGGTTATAGTGGTGAGTTGCAACGCGCGTCCGTTTGAGAAAGTCCTGCTGGATGGGGGTCAAGATCGCTTCACCTTTCACTCGATCGTCGTCACGGCTAACGTCCGCGTTGCCACCGGCGTGCTCTATCGCATTCGCGAGGCGCTCCAATGTCGTGTGTTGAAACAGCTGCTTCGGCGTCACCTTCCACCCCGCACGCTTTACGCGCGTGACCATCTGGATTGCCAGAATTGAATCTCCGCCCAACTCAAAGAAGTCGGATTGAACGCTCACGCGAGCAACGTGCAGAAGTTCACTCCAGATACGAGCCAGTACCTCTTCTAGCTGTGTGCGAGGTGCAATGTACCCCGGCTTCTCGTCAGGAGGCGGCTTCGGCAGTGCTCTGATGTCCACTGTCTCGTAGCGCGTCCGCGGGAACGCATCCATTTGCAGGAACGCGGCTGGCACCATGTACTCCGGCAACTTTTCTCTTACATGTGCACGCAGTAGCGAAGGCTCCAGCTTGCCTCCTCGTAGCACGACGTACGCGGCGAGTAGCGGATCCTTTGTTCCCGAATCCGTTCGCGCCAAGACGACGACATCTGCCACCTGCTCATGACTGCGAAGCGCCGACTCTATTTCCACCAGATAGACTCGATATCCTCGTATCCGCACCTGCTGCTCGACACGCCCCAAATGCTCGATGCGCCCGTCCAGCAGTCGTCTGGCTAGGTCTCCCGAACGACGCAATCGTTGTCCACTCCCTCCGGAATGTGGGTCCGGGACGAAACGTTTCGCGGTCAGGCTCGGTCGTCCTAGATAGCCCCGAGCCAAACCTTCTCCCCTCAGGTAGACCTCTCCGGGAACACCTATGGGTGTTAGGTCCCCCGATTCGTCCAGAATACATATCGTCCCGTCGTCTGCCGGGCGGCCGATTCGGCCATGCAGATCCCGATGCAATTCTCTTCGCTCAATTGGGCGATACGCATCATGGGCAATCGCCTCCGTTGTGCCATACGTATACACCACCTGCAGAGACCCGTCGCCATACATATCCCGCCATGCGCGCACGCTCTGAATGTCAGGCGTTTCTTCCACGAAGAGCAGCAGCCTAAGAGAATGCTCCTCATGAATACGTGACTTCTCATTTGCTATCGCAAGCCGCCGAAACTCGGTCGACGTCTGAGCAAGGATCGTAATGCCATTACTACGCACAAATTCAAGAAGCGCATCCAAATTGCCTTTCACATCGTCAGGCACGATAGCCAACGTGCCCCCAGACAGCAAAGCCCCCCATATCTCCCATAGCAGCAAGTCCGAGCCGCATGAGTGCAGCACAGCAAATACGTCTTGCCCTTCCAGTTCGAATCGTTCACGCATGACATCTAAAAGATACGAGAGATTCCCATGCGTTATCATTAACGGCTTTGGGCAATCCGTAGGCTCCGATGCATACATCACGTATGCCAGATGCTCCGGTCCCAAATTCACAAGTGGCTCTTCTGCGCTCTCGTGCCGTATACGTTCAGCCTCGTCCGGATCGTCCACGCATAATCGGATTTCCGAAGCACTTTCCGCTGGTAGCGAAGCGACCGATGCGCGGTCAGCGATGATGAACTTCGCGCCGCACTCCGCTAGGAGCAACGCTATACGGTCAGACGAGTGCGACGACTCAATGGGTACGCACGCTCCGCCCGCCTTCAATATTGCGAGAAATGCAACGATCATCTCCATCGAGCGGTCGACACACAACGCCACCAGTGACTCTGGACCAATACCAGACCTGCGCAGCCGATTGGCGAGCTGATTGGCGCGCTTCTCCAGATCAGCATAACTCATCCATTTTCCTTTAAACACCACCGCGCGGGCCTCCGGCTGTCGCCGTGCCTGATCCGTTACGCGTCGGTGGACGCCTTCCACTACATCGCATCTCCTACGCACCTGGTTGTCGTCGGCAAACGCTCCGCTACCCGCTTCCTCGTCCAGCAACGTCAGTTGTCCAACGAGTGCATCGGTACGCTGGGGCATTTGCTCGAGCAAACGTTGCCAGTGGAACAACAACTGCTCCGCGGCCGTCGCATCCTGCTTGCTTGAGTCGTAGCGGATCTGCAGTTCCATCGATCGGCCGGGGAGTGCAGTCGCAGTCACTGAAAATTCAGTTTGCTCTTCAGTGTGCGCGTCGAGCATTTGGAGCTCGCTACCTAACGTGCTCATCACGTGTTGCACGGGATAGTTCTCGAACACTACGATCGTATCGAACAGCTTTTGACCGCGACGTATCTCGCTGAGCCCGTGCAATTGCAACAGCGACATGAACTCATACTGTCTTTGCTCTACTTGTACTCGTTGGAGCTGTTGCAGCCAATCGACCAACCTAGCGTCATGGGGAATCAACACGCGCGTTGGTAGGGTATTAATAAACAGGCCCACCATTGACTCGATGCCAGAGACCTCGGCCGGACGTCCCGAGACTACAGATCCGAAAAGGACATCGCGGTCGCCGCTATATCGGGACAGCAGCAGCGCCCACGCTCCATGCACTAGCGTACTGAGCGTCACGCCATACGCTCTCGCGAATGCCTGTAATCCAATCGTCACCTCCTCGGACAATTGTGATCGCAATAAGAGTCGCTCACCCGTGGCACCACCACGGGTCAGCCCGGACAGCGGCACTGGTGTGGGCGCGCTGAAGCCGTCCAGCTCCTTCTTCCAGTAGGACTCCCCTTCCGCTGTCGATTGCTCCGCCAGCCACCGGATGTACTCTCGATACGGCGTCGCCCTCGGCAGTTGCACTTCCGCGCCACGACGGTACGCCTCGTAGCATGTGAATACGTCCTTCAAGAGCAATGACAGACTCCACCCGTCTGTCAGGATATGGTGCCCCGTCCATATGACTTCGTAAACATCCCCCGCAAGGCGTCCCACCCACCCTCGCATCAATGGCGGCTTCTCCAAATCAAACGGCGTCCGCCTCGCCCACTCCGCGTACTTCTCTCGCCTCTCCTCTTGCGCCTGCTCCGTTAGACCTCTTAGGTCTTCCTCCTCTATCCTTACACTCGCCTCGCCAGACACTTTCTGAACTGGCTCTTCGAGTCCCTCCCAGTGAAACGATGTCCGCAAGATCTCGTGCTGCTCGATCACTTGCCCCCACGACCGATTGAACGCTTCCGTGTCGAATTTCCCTCGCACCCGGTAGCGCAGCTGCACCATGTACGTCCCACTCTCTCCTTCCCGCAGCGTATGAAACAACAGCCCTTGCTGCATCGGAGATAGCCGATACACGTCCTGAACTCCGGCTCCGTTCCCCACCAGCGCGTCCAGGCTCTCTTGACTTATGCTCGCCAGTGCCACGTCCGATGGCGTCCACCCTCCTGACCCAGGCGTGCGGCAATGCCCGATAATCTCTTGCAGGTACTCCTTCACACGATCCAGCCATCGTTCGATCGTCGCCCGCTCGTGTACTCCCTTCCCATACGTGCACTCGAGGTGCAATCGACCCAACACAACATGCCCGCTCACATCCAATAAGTATTGGCGTTTCGCATTGGCATCCTGCGTCGCTCCACTCGATTCTTTGGCCGCTCCGAATAGGCTCGATGCCTCCAATACTTGGTCGAATTGTCCCAAGTAGTTGAAGCTCACCTCCGGCTCCGCTACCCCCTCCAGCGATCTCCCAGCCTCACTCGGGCCGAGATACTTCAATACTCCGTACCCTATTCCCTTGTGCGGTACCCCTCGCAGTTGCTCTTTCACGCTTTTCAGCGTTTGCCCCACCCCCATCTCCGTGCTCACGCGCAGCACCACGGGGTACACGCTCGTAAACCACCCTACCGTCCGCGATACATCCGCGTCCTCGAATAGCTCCTCCCTCCCATGGCCCTCCACCGCTATCCGCGACGCGCTCCCTCCCGTCCACTCCACCAACGCTCGTCCCAATGCCGTCAGCAATATGTCATTGATCTGCGTCCGATATGCCATCGGCACCCGATGCAACAGTGCTTCTGTCTCCTCCTCCGTCAGCGCCACCCTTACCGTGTCACTGCTCCCTACCGTGTTGGCTCCCTCCCCATCTCGAGGTAACGACTGGACCTCTTCTTCGCTCTCCCGACTCCAATACTCCAACTCCGCCAGCGTCTCTTCGCTCCTCGCGTACGCGAGCAACTTCTCTCCCCACCGCTGGAACGACGTGCTCCGCGCACCGAGAGCAATCACCTCTCCCTTCATCGCCTGACTGTAAGCTCGCTCGAGATCGCCCAACACTATCCGCCACGAGACCCCATCGATCACAAGGTGGTGGGCCCATAGTAACAGCCTTCCACCTCTCCCCCTCCCCAACTCCAGCCACGCCGCACGGAACAACCCCCCTTCTTCCAACTTGAAGCTCGCCTGCAGCTTGCTCGCCTCTGCCTCGATGGCTTCCTCTAGCTTCTCGTCCTCTACCCCGCTCAGATCCAAACTCGTTACGAGTCGTCCCTCGTCAACTTCCCCATATAACTGCGTCCACGACCGACCCACTTGCTCGAAACGCAATCGCAAGGCATCGTGCTGTTCCACGACCGCTTTGACGGCTACTTGCAAGCTGGTGGCATCCAGCCCTCCGGTGACCGCTAGGAGTACAGACTGATTGTAATGGTGCACGGCCGGATACTCCGCTGCGAGGAGCGCGCGCTGAATCGGCGTCAGGAGAGCGATCCCGCTCACCTTACTTTCTTCACCGTCAGCGCCAGACTTTGCTTCTCCAATGTGCTCAGCAACAGCGGCAAGCTGCGCTAGTGTTGGATACCGAAAGAGCAGTCTTGGGGTGACCTTCCATCCGACCTGTCTTGCGCGCGCGACCATCTGGATCGCCAAAATCGAATCACCTCCGGATTCAAAGAAATTCGCATCTACACTCACTTTATCAAGCCGCAACAAATCGCACCAAATCTGTCC
This sequence comes from Sorangiineae bacterium MSr12523, assembly GCA_037157775.1. Lineage (NCBI taxonomy): Bacteria > Pseudomonadati > Myxococcota > Myxococcia > Myxococcales > Pendulisporaceae > Pendulispora > Pendulispora brunnea. The sequence goes on along the minus strand of CP089982.1, from coordinate 4,692,168 downwards.
AAGGACGATCTCTACTTCGGTTCGCGGCGGCACATAATGCGCAACATCCTCGCCCGTCGCCACTTTCGGCAGTGCTCTCTTGTCCACCTTCCCATTGCGCGTGAGTGGGAGCGCATCCAACTGCACGAATGCCGCAGGCACCATGTATTCCGGCAAACGATCTCTTACGTGCGCACGAAGGGCTCCAGCATCCAGGGGCCTTCCTTCGCGGGGCACTACATACGCGACCAGTTGTTTATGCTGCCCTTCGTTCTCTCGGACCGTTACAACGCATAGACCTACGTCGGAGTGACCTTTAATGCACGTCTCGACTTCTCCGAGCTCCACGCGATAGCCTCGGATTTTCACTTGCTCGTCGCTCCGGCCCACATAGCGAAGTCGCCAGTCGCGGGCGTGCCGCACAAGGTCCCCACTCCGGTAGAGCCGCGATCCAGGGCTTCCATACGGATTCGGCACAAATCGCTCTGCCGTGCGACCTGGATCTCTCAAGTATCCTCGCGCCACGCCCTCCCCACCGATATACAGCTCTCCAACCACTCCAACAGGAACCACTTCGAGCTCATCGCTCAGCACGTAAGCTTGAACGTTCGATAGCGGTCGCCCGATCGCACTTACTACATCTCTATCCACCGTGCATGCTGTTGAATATACCGTGCACTCCGTCGGTCCATATCCGTTGATAAACCTCGTCCCTCGAATAGCGGCGAGCTCCCTCCAAAGCTCTTCATTAATGGCTTCCCCTGCTACCAGCATGAGGGCCGGCATATTGTCTTTCATCCCGGTCTCAAGCCACACGCGTAGTTGAGATGGTGTCACGTCCACCATGTCTACACGCTGCGAGCAAAACCACTCCAGCATCTCTTCCGGATCGCGCCGGGCTGTCTCAGGAACAATCACCACCGTGCGTCCGCTCAGAAGTTGTACCCATTGATATACGGACACATCGAACGTCAGCGGGGCGTTAAGACTCACGTGCGTCGTATTTGCAGTTGCCGCATCCAGCTTCGAGATAGCCTGCCATAGATTGATCACGGAGCGATGTTCGATCACCACTCCCTTTGGCTCGCCCGTCGAGCCGGACGTATAAATAACATAGGCAGCGTTGCCTCCCGACGCTCCGTTCTGCGGCACCTCCGCGATGTGATCCATCGACTCGTCGTCGGCGCACACGACTTCGACATCGAGCCCCACCAGGCGCGAGCGCAAGGTCGACTGCGACACCACAAGGCTGAGGCCACTCCTATCAATCAATTTCTCTAGACGACCCCGCGGCAAACCCGGATCGAGCGGCACGTATGCGCCGCCAGCCTTGAGAATGCCCAGGACCGCCACTAACAGGTCCGCCGATCTCTCCAGCAGCAACCCAACGCACGACTCCTGCCGTACCCCGCGCGAGCGCAAATGATGCGCGAGGCGGTTTGCTCGTCGGTCAAGCTCTGAGTATGTCATCGACATACTCCCGACGACGATTGCGGGCCTCGTCGGAGTTCGTCCGACCTGCTCCTCAAAAAGTCCGTGGATCGTCGCCTCTCGCGAGAATCCCACGTTTGTCTCATTGAATTCAAAAACCAGACGTTCTTTCTCCCGTTGCGACAAGCCCTTCAACGATTCGATTCGAGCGTCTGGATTGGCAAGAATACTCTCAAGCAAATTCACATAGTGTCGCGCCATCTGCTCAGCAGTTTCGGCATCGAACAAATCCTCACTATATTCCATACTTCCGACTAGTCCGCCGTCTTGCTCGGACATCGAGAGCATCAGATCGAACATGATTCTTGGTGCATTAGTTTCCACCGGATCCATGGTTAGGCCGGGCAACTCGAGGGCAACGACGAAATCGTTCTGCAGCGCCAGCATGACCTGAAACAATGGGCTCCGCGACAAATCCCTCTCTACGCCTAAGGCGTCCACTACTCGCTCGAACGGCGCGCCCTGATGCGCATACGCATCGAGAGCCATTTCTCGCGTTCGACCCAGCAGATCCCTAAAGGTAGGATTGCCCGAAAGATCGCCACGCATCACCAATGTATTTACGAATAGCCCGACTAGCGGCTCAACCTCACGTCGGTCACGATTGGCTATCGGTGTACCTATACAAATATCATCCTGTCCACTGTAGGTGTGCAGCAGGACATGAAATGCCGCTGTCAATATCATGAACAGTGTGGCGTCGCTCGCTTCGCTCAATCGCTTCAACGCCGTCGTCTGGTGTTCCGTTAAAGCGAATCCCACCCGAGCGCCTCGATACGACCGGTCCGCCGGGCGCGGCCGATCTGTCGGAAGCTCCAGAGTGCTGGCACCTCTTAAGTTCTCCTTCCAATACGAAATATCGTCCTCGAGATGCGCGTCATCCAGATTCTGCCGCTGCCACACGGCAAAGTCCGCATACTGAATTTTCAGCTCAGCCAATGGTGATTCGTGCCCACTCGCCAGCGCGCCGTAAATTGCGCCGATCTCCCGCACCAGCACGCTCATCGACCATCCGTCTGATACGATATGGTGCATCGTCACCAACAACACATGATGCCGCTCATCCATCCGAATCAACGTCGTGCGCAATAGAGGCCCCGTCGAAAGATCGAACGGCAGCGAAGCCTCTTCCTCTGCGCAGCTACTCACTTCGCGTTCTTGGCGCTCCCCCTCCAGGTTAGACAGATCGATGATTGGCAACGACCATTCCGTCGCAGGTTGAATCACCTGCACCGCCTCGCCTCGCCTTTCGTGAAACGTCGTGCGTAGAATCTCGTGCCGGCGAACCACCTCGCCGAATGTCCGGCGCAACGACTCGACGTCTAGCGCACCACGAATTCGCAGCGCACTAGGCAAATTGTACGCCGTACCATCCGGCTCCAACTGGTCTAAGAACCATAGCCTCTGTTGCGCGTACGACAACGGCAGCGTCATATCCCGTGTAACGCGCACCAACCGCGCCGTAGTTCTCGTGTGGGTGCGCCCCAACCCTTCTTCCATACGCTTCGCCAGCAATCGCACTGTCGGTGAGTCAAAAAATACCCGCAGCGACATCTCTGTTCCAAAAGCACTGCGCGCGCGCGCCAGTGCTTTTATTGCCAAAAGCGAGTGTCCTCCGAGTTCGAAAAAATTATCCTCCGCATCAACCTGACGAACTCCAAGCAACTCTCGCCACTGCTCGGCGATGGTCTCTTCAATCCAGGAGCGAGGTGCTGTATACTCTGACCTCTCCTCCACGCCCGGTCTCGGGAGCGCTCTCTTGTCGACCTTCCCGTTACGCGTCAGCGGCAACGCGTCCATCTGCACGAATGCCGCCGGCACCATATATTCGGGTAACCTTCCCCGCGCATACATTCGTAGCGCGGCCGCGTCGAGGCGGTCGCCTCCGCTTGCGACCACATAGGCGACAAGTTTAGAGTTCCCTTCGTCCTCACGTAGAACGACCAATACGCGCTCGACCTCGGGGTGACTTTGAAGGCACGTTTCGACTTCTCCCACCTCAATACGATAACCGCGAATCTTCACCTGCTGATCAACGCGTCCAACAAACTCCAGCGCGCCGTTCCCGCGCTGGCGCGCGAGATCACCCGATTTGTACATCCGGGCGCCCGGTCGTGGATTGAATGGGTCAGGGAGGAAACTTCCTGCTGCTACCGCAGCTTTGCCGAAGTAGCCGCGCGCAACACCGCTACCGCCAATATAGATCTCCCCTCGCACGCCTACCGGGACGGGGTCGAACTCCTCGTCCAGCACATAGATCCGCGCGTTTGGAAGCGGCTCCCCAAGCGAGGGCGGCCCGGACTGTCGGGCCGATATGTCCAGAGTAGCAGCCATCACGCCAACCGTGGTTTCGGTGGGCCCGTATTCATTCACGATCACGCACTCGGGCTGCCGCCGTCGCACCTCCTCCACGAGTGTCCAATTGATCGTCTCGCCACCGAGAACCAAACACCTTCGCGGAACGATATCCGGCTCAGGAGACAACAACAGCGCCTCCATGTGAGAAGGAGCAATTTTGAGGCAGTCAATCTGACTTTGACGAAAATAATTCGCAAGCGAAGGCCCCGACACCGCATGCTCTTCGTCAATCACATGGACCGTGCCGCCACCGCAGAGCGCGGGAAATATTGATGTGTGGCCAAGATCCGCGGCGACAGTAGAAACGAGGGCAAAGCGCCATCCTGGTTCAAGTTGGTAGCGCCTCATCGCGCCCACGGAATATTGAATGAGATTCTCGTGTGTGATCGCCACTCCCTTTGGACGGCCCGTCGAGCCCGACGTGTGCATCACGTAGGCGAGGTTGTCCGCCGATATCGCCACCCTCGGCACCAGTTTCGGGCGGCGCGAGATTGCCTCTGCTTCGCCGTCAATTGACACCGCAATCACGGGCAGCGAGGGCAACTCGTCGAACAGCGCCTTCTTTGTGAGAAGCGCGCAAAGCTCAGCGTCTTCCATCATAAGCAGGAGACGCTCGTACGGCTGATGCGGATCGAGCGGTACGTATGCGCCACCAGCTTTGAGAATTCCCATCATACCGACGAGAAACCCCACGGAGCGATCCATACAAATACCAACCTTCATTTCCGGGCCTACGCCTAAGGCTCGTAGGTGGTGAGCTAACTGATTGGCTCGACCATCGAACTCGGCGTAAGTTAACGCTTCATGGCTATCGATTACGGCCATTGCATCCGGCGAGCGCGCTACCTGCGCTGAAAATGCGTCATGAATAGTACTGTGGTGCGGATGGTCTGTCTGGGTACCGACCCACTGGTCCAGCAGTCTCTCCCTCTCTTGGGCGTCAAGGACAAGGAGCCTTCCGATCGGAGCGTCAGGATTCTTCGGCATCTGCTCAAGCACGTGTCGCCAATGCGCCAGGAGTTCCTCGGCCACCAAAGCTTCGACTTTGCTCGTGTCAAATCGAAGGTGCAGCTCCAAGCGTGGCCCGGGGAGCGCGGTCGCCGCTATTGTGAACTCAGTACCTTCCTCCGTGTGCGCCTCGAGTACGGCCAGTTCTTGCTCCAACGCGTTCAGTGCGTGTTGCACCGGGTAGTTTTCGAAGACCACAATCGTATCGAAGAGCTTCTCTCCTCGCCGAACATCACTTAGCGCTTGAACTTGCACGAGGGACATGTGTTCGTGCTGTCGCTGCTCCACCTGCTTTCGTTGAAGTTGCGTCAACCAACGCACCAGAACTGTATCCTTCGAAATATGGACCCGGGTCGGCAGCGTATTGATGAACAATCCCACCATCGTCTCAACGCCTGAGATCTCAGCGGGGCGGCCCGACACTACCGATCCAAAGACGACATCGCCCTCACCACTGTATCGCGACAACAGTATCGCCCAAGCCCCGTGGACCAGGGTGCTAAGCGTCAATCCATGTCGTCGCGCGAATGCCTGCAACTCAGACGTCCTGCTCTCAGACAGCTGCATGCGCACCTTCGACGTGCGAGCCCCGTCTCTCGAGTCACTGCTCGATTCAACGAATGGCAAGCACGTCGGAGCACTGAAGCCGTCCAGCTCCTTCTTCCAGTAGGACTCCCCTTCCGCTGTCGATTGCTCCGCCAGCCACCGGATGTACTCTCGATACGGCGTCGCCCTCGGCAGTTGCACTTCCGCGCCACGACGGTACGCCTCGTAACACGTGAATACGTCCTTCAAGAGCAACGACTGGCTCCACCCGTCTGTCAGGATATGGTGTTCGGTCCATATGACTTCGTAAACATCCCCCGCAAGGCGTCCCACCCACCCTCGCATCAATGGCGGCTTCTCCAAATCAAACGGCGTCCGCCTCGCCCACTCCGCGTACTTCTCTCGCCTCTCTTCTTGCGCCTGCTCCGTTAGACCTCTTAGGTCTTCCTCCTCTATCCTTACACTCGCCTCGCCAGACACTTTCTGAACTGGCTCTTCGAGTCCCTCCCAGTGAAACGATGTCCGCAAGATCTCATGCTGCTCGATCACTCGCCCCCACGACCGCTTGAACGCTTCCGTGTCGAATTTCCCTCGCACCCGGTAGCGCAGCTGCACCATGTACGTCCCACTCTCTCCTTCCCGCAGCGTATGAAACAACAGCCCTTGCTGCATCGGAGATAGCCGATACACGTCCTGAACTCCGGCTCCGTTCCCCACCAGCGCGTCCAGGCTCTCTTGACTTATGCTCGCCAGTGCCACGTCCGATGGCGTCCACCCTCCTGACCCAGGCGTGCGGCAATGCCCGATAATCTCTTGCAGGTACTCCTTCACACGATCCAGCCATCGTTCGATCGTCGCCCGCTCGTGTACTCCCTTCCCATACGTGCACTCGAGGTGCAATCGACCCAACACAACATGCCCGCTCACATCCAATAAGTATTGGCGTTTCGCATTGGCATCCTGCGTCGCTCCACTCGATTCTTTGGCCGCTCCGAATAGGCTCGATGCCTCCAATACTTGGTCGAATTGTCCCAAGTAGTTGAAGCTCACCTCCGGCTCCGCTACCCCCTCCAGCGATCTCCCAGCCTCACTCGGGCCGAGATACTTCAATACTCCGTACCCTATTCCCTTGTGCGGTACCCCTCGCAGTTGCTCTTTCACGCTTTTCAGCGTTTGCCCCACCCCCATCTCCGTGCTCACGCGCAGCACCACGGGGTACACGCTCGTAAACCACCCTACCGTCCGCGATACATCCGCGTCCTCGAATAGCTCCTCCCTCCCATGGCCCTCCACCGCTATCCGCGACGCGCTCCCTCCCGTCCACTCCACCAACGCTCGTCCCAATGCCGTCAGCAATATGTCATTGATCTGCGTCCGATATGCCATCGGCACCCAATGCAACAGTGCTTCTGTCTCCTCCTCCGTCAGCGCCACCCTTACCGTGTCACTGCTCCCTACCGTGTTGGCTCCCTCCCCATCTCGAGGTAACGACTGGACCTCTTCTTCGCTCTCCCGACTCCAATACTCCAACTCCGCCAGCGTCTCTTCGCTCCTCGCGTACGCGAGCAACTTCTCTCCCCACCGCTGGAACGACGTGCTCCGCGCACCGAGAGCAATCACCTCTCCCTTCATCGCCTGACTGTAAGCTCGCTCGAGATCGCCCAACACTATCCGCCACGAGACCCCATCGATCACAAGGTGGTGGGCCCATAGTAACAGCCTTCCACCTCTCCCCCTCCCCAACTCCAGCCACGCCGCACGGAACAACCCCCCTTCTTCCAACTTGAAGCTCGCCTGCAGCTTGCTCGCCTCTGCCTCGATGGCTTCCTCTAGCTTCTCGTCCTCTACCCCGCTCAGATCCAAACTCGTTACGAGTCGTCCCTCGTCAACTTCCCCATATAACTGCGTCCACGACCGACCGATGCGCTTGAAGCGCGCACGCAGCAGGTCATGGTGCTCGACGACCCCCTTCAGGGCTGCGCGCAACTTTTCGGTATCAAGCGCCTCTCTGGTCACCAGCAAGAACGCGTTATTATAGTGATGAATAGCGACTTCGTTCTTCGTAAGGAACTCTTGCTGTATCGGACTCAGCGTAACGGAGCCCTTGGGACGTTCCTCGTCGTGGCTGCCGCTTGATTCGCTAGCACCACTCAGACGCTCCACGACCCCAGCTAGCTCCTGTAATACCGGATAGCGAAATAGCTGCTTCGCCGTCACCTTCCACCCTGCTTGCTTTGCGCGCGCTACCATCTGAATCGCTAGTATCGAGTCCCCACCTAGCTCGAAAAAGTGCGCATCCGCGCTCACTCGCGCTGTCTGCAGAATCTCAGCCCAAAGGCGCGCCAGTGCAACCTCAGCATCACTTCGGGGAGCAACGTATCGTTCGTCCGCCGCTATGAACTCAGGCGCCGGCAATGCTCTCTTGTCGAGCTTCCCATTTCGGGTCAATGGCAACTCGCCCAACACCACATATGCGGCCGGAATCATATACTCCGGCAACCGCTCTCTCAAATAGAGTCGAACATCGTCGACGTCTAGACTCACACTTTCGCGAGCCACCACATACGCAACTATCTGCTTATGCCCTTCTCTCTCTTGCACGGATACGACACATTGAGCGATCTCTTCATTCGAGAGCAAGCACGCTTCAACTTCTCCGAGCTCGACTCGATAACCTCGTATCTTGACCTGCTCGTCGGCTCGGCCCACGTATTCCAGAACACCATCGGCTCGACTCTTAACCCAGTCTCCGGTTCGATACAGGCGGCTGCCCGGCTCTCCTCCAAATGGATCAGGAACGAAGCGCTCTGCCGTCTTCGCTGGGTCGTTCACATACCCGCGCGCCAATCCCTCGCCGCCTATGAACAGCTCGCCGGGCAAACCGGTAGGTGTCAATTCAGCGTATCGATCGAGCACCCATGCTTGTGTGTTGGGGATGGGGCGCCCAATTGGAACCTCCCCAACCGATGCTCCACTCACCTCCGCTGCCACGCACGCAATCGTGGTCTCTGTCGGCCCATACGTATTCAACAGGCGAACCGTCGTTCCCACGTGACGGGCCCAACGAGTCGCATGCGGCCGTCGCGCGGCCTCGCCACCAATCACTACTAGCCTCAACGAATCCGCAATTTTAGCACTATCCAGCTCATTCACCCACGAGTGCCAAAACGCCGTCGGAAGGCTCACCACGGAGACCCGATCCGCTTGGCATTGCGCCATCAACCCGGCGGGTGAAAGACGGTTATCCTCCGCAACCAATACCAGGGTGGCTCCTGAACAAAGTGTCGGCCACACCTCCTCGTTACTTGCATCGAAAGACAACGAAGCAAACTGTAAGACTCGATCACTCGGCTTCAATTCGAAGGTTTGTCGCGCATACCGCACATAGTGCGCCAAGGAGCGATGGGAAATCCCCACCCCCTTCGGGACTCCCGTCGAGCCAGAGGTGAACATAATACAAACTAGGTTCGCGCCCGATACCACAGGGTCTTCCGTATCGAACTCGTCCCCCGACGCACCATCATCCGCGAGCGCAAAGGCTCTGCCCAACTCACCGACACTCGCGTGGTATGCGGCCTCGGTCACGATTGCGTCGATATCGCTCGCCTGGATCATTCGTTCGAGGCGAGCACGCGGAAGCCCCGTATCCAGGGGCACATACGCGGCCCCCGTCCTGACGATGGCCACAATGGCAACAATAGCCTCAATCGAGCGGTCCAAATAGACCCCGATTCTAGATTCTACGCGTGCCCCCATCGCCTTTAGCCGACGCCCCAATTGCTTGGATTTTGCATCCAGCTCCGCGTATGTCACGGTCCGTCCACGGTCGACCACCGCTATCGCATCGGGACTTTGCTTGACTCGACCGTCAAAGATCTCCGCTACGTTCATGAACTCCCAATCGTCTCGCGTAGCCGCATTCCTAGCGGCAGACTCCGCCCGTTCGATGATACTGGACATTCCAAGCTCACTTACACGTTGATTCGGTCTCTCGACGCACGCCGCTAGTACGTTTCGAAAACTTTCTACCATTCGCTCCGCTGTCTCGTGGTCAAACAAATCCGTCGCATATTCCCAAGAACCGACCAGCTGCCCGTCGCTTTCGACCAGATCTAACGATATATCGAAATTGGCAACGCGACGCTGTATCTCCATTCTACTCAGCAGCGCGTCGCCCAACCGCAAATCGCCCATCGAGATGTTCTGCAAGTTCAGCATGACCTGGAACAGTTGACCACGGGACAATTCGCGATCACCACCAATCGCATCCACGACCTTCTCAAAGGGCACGTCCTGGTGGCTATATGCCCCCAGGGCGTCCTCCCGCGTACGTCGTAGCAGTACGTTGAATGGCGGGTCATCCGAGAAGTCTCCGCGCATAACCAGCGTGTTCACGAAGATTCCGATTAATGGCTCAGTCTCCACGCGCTCCCGATGCGCAATCGGGGTGCCAACGCAAACGTCGTTCTGCCCACTAAAACGATGAAGCAGTACCTGAAATGCTGCCATCAACGTCATGAAGAGTGTTACTCCATGCTCGTCGCTTAACTTCTTGAGTGCACGCGCCTGCTCATCCATGATTGCAAATTTCACATGCGATCCTCGATGCGATGGCACGGCTGGGCGCGGTCTATCTGTTGGCAGCTCCAATGCCCGTAGACCTTCCAACCGCTTCCGCCAGTAGGCCAAGCCTCCCGCGAGGCGCGCGCCCGTCATATATCGGCGCTGCCACACGGCAAAGTCCGCATACTGGATCTTCAACTCCTCCACTGGAGACGGGCAACCGTTCACAAATGCTCCGTAGATCGCACCGACCTCCCGCGTGAGTACCCCCATGGACCAGCCGTCGGCTACGATGTGATGCATCGTCATAAGCAGAATGTGTTCGGTATCGCCAACGCGAAGCAGCGTCGTTCGTAGCAATGGCCCTTTCGATAAGTTGAAGGGGCGCGCCGTGTCCTCCTCAGCCCGGCGAAGCACCAACAACTCCCGGGCCTCCGACGTCAGGTCGGAAATGTCGTGCACCGGCAACGTCCACGGTGCGGCGGGGTGAATGATTTGGCTCGGTTCCTCGCCGGACATCTCAAATGTCGTGCGCAGCGCCTCGTGGCGTCTAACAATCTCACCAAACGTTCGCCGCAGCACGTCCACGTCAAGATGTCCCCGTATACAAAGCGCTTCCCCGATGTTGTACACAACCCCTTCCGGCTCGAACTCCTGCAAAAACCAGAGTCGCCGTTGCGCGTACGATAGCGGGAGATCGCCGTCTCGCGAAGACGGGCGTATATCGCGCGATCTATCGCTGTCGCCTTCCCTGCTACGTGCCAATTCGACTCGTTGCGCAAAGTCGCACAAGCTAGGGTACTCGAATAGGCATTGGAGCTCGACATCCACTCCCAGACGCGTTCTAACTTGCGAGACCATCCGCGTCGCAAGCAACGAGTGCCCTCCTAAACCAAAGAAGTCATCGTGAATGCCGACCCTCGCGACGCCCAATAGGTCGGACCATAGTGCAGCAAGCACCTGCTCCTCCAGACTGCGCGGTGCCATATAAACGTTGTCGGAACCGCCAGACGCTATGAGCGACGTCAACGCGTTCTTGTCTACTTTGCCGTTTGGGGTGACCGGCAGCTCCTCCAGGATTAAAATCTCCGATGGAATCATTTGGCTGGGCAACGCACCTCGCAGGTACGAGCTGGAGGCCTTTGCCACATCCACGCCGTCCTCTCCGACAGTGTCTGCCACCAAAAACGCAGAGAGTCGCCGTCCGGAAGCATCGTCGCGAAGCACCACGGCCGCTTGCCGTACATATGGTTGCTCCAGCAGCTTTTTCTCAATCTCGCCAAGCTCGATTCGGACACCTCGCAACTTGACCTGCTCGTCGGTGCGGCCGAGAAATTCGAGCTCCCCAGCCGCATTCCATCGTGCAACGTCGCCCGTGCGATACATGCGTGTACCGAATTCCCCCGCAAAAGGGTCAGGGACAAACCGCTCTGCACTCAACGCAGGCCGCCCCACGTAGCCCCGAGCAACACCTACTCCGCTCAGGTACAGCTCCCCGGGGACACCACGGGGGCTCAGCCCGCCGCGGCGATCGATGACATATACGCGTATATTCCGAATTGGTGCGCCGATTGAACCGTAAAACGCGGCGCCCGGCGCGCAATACTTTGCAGTTGCCCATATGGTCGCTTCGGTCGGACCGTAAAGGTTGAAGAGCTCTCGCTCTCTTGCCCACCGCTCGACCAGCGGCGAGGTTAGCGCTTCGCCAGCCGCGAGCACCTTGCGTAGCGGAAGCTGCGAGGGGTCCAGCATAGACAACATCGTTGGCGTCAGGGTGGCGATCGACACCCGCTGCCCCTCCAAGGTCTGCGCGAGCTCATCAGGCGAATCGACAGCCCGCTCCGGCACCATGACCAAGCACGCACCATGTGCGATCGCGAGTATGACATCAGCGATCGCTGCATCGAAGCCGACCGACGCAACCTGCGCCACTCGATCATTCGCCGCGACTCCAAATTGCGACGCCTGCGCCCTGTGCAGATTGCTCAAACCCCGATGCGGAACCCCGACCCCTTTGGGACGCCCCGTGGAGCCCGATGTATAAATGATATATGCAAGGTGGTCCGGAGACGTTGAGCGCACGAGTGGTGTGTCTGGGCGATGCGCGATTGCGTCGCGCTCAACGTCAACGCAAACATACACGACACCAAGAATCGCGAGTTCCTCGGCAAGTTTTTCCTCCGTGACGATGACCATCACCCCGGCGTCCTCCCGAATGAACGACAAACGTTCTGTCGGGAGCTTTGGATCCAGCGGAACATAGACGCCCTCGCTCTTAAGCACACCGAGCATTCCGACTACCGTTTCACTGGACCGACGCGTGCACACTCCGACTCGCACCTCGGGACCAACTCCCAATGCGCGGAGATGGTGGGCTAGCTGATTCGCGCGGCGATTCAACTCACCGTACGTAAGCGACTCGCCCTCAAACGCGACTGCAGGCGAGTCTGGAGCGGTTGCAACATGGTACTCGAATCGCTCGACCACTCCTTCATAGACATCAGGCACGTACGCCGAACACCCCAAGCCCAATAACTCTCCACGTTCGCTTTCAGTCATAAAATTCAAATCATGAACCCGGGTCTCTGGTGCTCGACAAACTGCGTCGATGAGCGTCAAGAAATGCTGTCGCATGCGCTCCATACGCGTGGCGTCGAAGAGATCCAGGTTGTAGCGAATCACCCCGAGCAGCTGTTCCTGCTGTTCGAATAGTTCCACCCCGACATCCGACTTTACCACTCCTGCGTCGAGAGGCAGGAGCCGCATCTCCAAACCCTCCAAGCGGAATTCACGCCCGCCTGTATTCTGAAACGACATGGAAACCTGGAACACCGGATTCCGGCTTCGATCGCGTCGTCCCCCTATTGCATCGACTACCTTCTCAAACGGCGCGTCCTGATGAGAGTAGGCGTCCAGCGACGCCTCACGCGTGCGTGCAAGGAGATCCATGAACGTCGGCTCGTCGGAAAGGTCGACGCGCATAACAAGCGTATTCACAAAGAATCCAATGAGGCGCTCGAGCTCTGGTCGCTGCCTATTCGCGATCGGAGTCCCGACGCAAATGTCATCCTGTCCCGAATACCGTGACAGAAGTACCTGAAAGGCGGCCAGTACGGTCATAAACAGCGTGGCGCCGTTCTCTTCGCCCAAGCGCTTCAGACGTCGAGTCTGCTCGGCACCCAACGCGAAGTCCAATTGTCCGCCGCGATATGTCTGCACCGCTGGTCGAGGCCGGTCGGTTGGCAATTCCAACGACGTCACGCCATCCAGTCGCTGCTTCCAATACTCGATATGCTCCTCAAGACGATACTCGTCGAGATGAGTGCGTTGCCAGGCTGCATAGTCCGCATATTGAATACTTAGCTCAGCAGACGAGTAAACTTCTCCTCTGAGGATCGCCCCGTAAATCGAGGCGATTTCGTCCGTTAGAATTCTCATAGACCACTCGTCCGCGACAATGTGGTGCATCGTGACAAGCAACACGTGTTCGTCACTCCCAGTACGGAGCAGCGTCGTTCGGAGCAGTGGGCCGCTGGTCAAATCAAATACATGTGCGCGTTCCTCGCCCGTTCGCCGATTAATTGCTTCAACGAGCTCGCCTTCCTTGAGGTGCGCGATATCCTCGACCGGCAACGTCCAGTCCACCACGTTGCCTATAATTTGTAGCGCATTACCTTCCTCTCCTACAAATGTTGTACGTAGCACCTCGTGCCTTTGCACTACGTGTTCGAACGCGCGGCGTAGTGCATCGACACTAAGCGTGCCCGTAAGACGTAACGCGCCGATAACGTTGTACGCCGTACTATTTGGCTCAAGCTGGTGCACGAACCAAAGACGCTGCTGTTCGTACGACAATGGAAGAGGTCCGCTCCGCGGAGCACGTCCGATGGGCGGCGTTGACCTAAATCCTTCGCGGTCGTTTTCAACCAGCGTTCCCCGCTGTACACGGGCAGCAAAGTCTTCCAGTGTTGATGATTCAAATAGCGACCGAAGCTCGAGCTCAATCCCAAATTCCTCGCGGATCCGTGAGATCACCTGCGTGGCGAGCAGGGAGTGACCACCCAATGCAAAAAAGCTATCCCCGAGACCGACCCGTTCCACCTTGAGTAGTTCCGACCAAATACTGCCGACCCGCTCCTGTACCTGTGTCCGTGCCGCGATGAAGGAGTTCGGGACGACTTGCCGTTGACGGGCATTTAGCGACAGAGCCTTTCGGTCGACCTTGCCGCTCAAAGTTAGCGGCAGTTCATTAATAGGCACGATCTCCGACGGCACCATAGGCGCGGGCAACCACTGACGCGAATGGGCATACAAACTCTCGAGGCTTTCCAGCTTCTCGTCCTCCCTAATGACCACGAAAGCCACGAGTCGATCGCCGACAGGACCGTTGCAGATCGTAACCGCAGCCTGGCACACGAACGGGTGTGTCATGAGCGTCGTTTCGATGTCACCAAGCTCAATGCGAACTCCGCGGAGCTTGACTTGCTCTTGGTCTTTCCGCCCCACGAACACTAGTTCACTACGACCGCGGTATCCGAGATCCGACCATCGCGCTACGTCGCCGGTTCGATACATCCGCGCCCCGGGTTCCGCGGCAAACGGGTCGGGGACGAAGCATTCGGCCGTCCGCGCAGGATTCCCGACGTAGCCGCGCGCCACACCCGGTCCCCCGATATACAGCTCCCCAGACACTCCCACAGGAGTAAGGTCGTGACCGTTCGTTACATAAACTTGCGTATTTCGAATCGGGTGCCCAATAGCCCCTCGGAAGACATCACCCTGCGGGCAGTGCTTTAGCGTGGCCCAAATGCTTGCTTCTGTCGGGCCGTACGCGTTGAATATGCGCCGCTCACCCGTCGACCAGCGTTGTACGAGCACAGCACTTAGAGCTTCACCCGCCGCAATAATTGTTGTGGGGTACCGACGCGTTGGATCAAGCGTCGACAGTACCGTCGGCGTAAGCGTTGAAATCGTCACCTTGTTCGCTTCGAGAACTGCTGCCAACTTCGCTGGCGAAAGGACGGATTCTTGCGACACGACGACCAAGCAAGCGCCATGGCAGAGCGCAAGGGTGGCTTCGAACACGTGCGCGTCGAAGCCCAACGATGCGGCTTGTGAGACGCGATCCGTGCAGAGAACCCCAAACTCCTCGGCCTGCGCCCGATGCAGATTGCCTAGTGCACCATGGGTAACGGCGACACCTTTTGGGCGCCCAGTCGACCCCGATGTATAAATATTGTACGCAATATTATCTGAATGGACTGTCACGTTTGGCGCCACGTCGGAGCAGCGCGCAACCATTTCACGGTCACTATCAACGCAGACAAATACAATTCCCGTCGTAGGCCACTCGTCCGCGCTGCGTGCATTTGTGACGACGATACTTATACGCGCATCTTCGACGATCATCGAAATCCGTGCTTCCGGGGTACCCGTATCAAGCGGCACGTACGTGGCGCCGCATTTAAAAGCTGCAAGCATCGCGACAACGGCCTCGAGCGAGCGTTCCAGGAACACCCCCACCCGCGTCTCGATAGTGGCACCGCGGGCACGAAGATGGTTCGCTAATCGATTCGACCTTCGATCCAGCTCACTGTAGCTGATGCTGCTTTGACGGAATGCGAGCGCCGGGGAGTCTGGCCAAAGAGCCACGCACGACCTAAAGCGGTCGATCACGCTCTCGTACTTGTCCTCGACATACGCTTTCTGGTTCTCCCTCAAAAGGTGTAGGCGCTCTGCTTCGGTAACGATCGGGATCTCGTCGATGCGCCGATCGGGATCCCGGACCATGGCGTCAAGTAGCGCGTCGTAATGTTGCCAGATACGCTCAATTCGGGCTCGCGTGAACAGTTCGCTCTTGAAGCGAATGGTTCCGCGGAGCCGCGAATCACCTTCCGATAACTCAACGCCCAGATCCGATTTCGCGTCCTGAACAGCGAATGGAAAGACGTCTACATTGAGACCATCGAGCTTCAGCTCGCGACGGGCCGACGCTTCGAAAGAGAACGACACTCGCAGCAACGCATTGGCATCGCCATCCCTAGACGTCGGTAGCCTCGCCACCACCTTCTCGAAGGCCGCATCTTGATGAGCATACGCGTCGAGAGTCGACCGCCAAGTCCGAGCGAGCAATTCGCTAAATGTCGGTCTATCTGACAAATCGGTACGCAAAACCACGGTGTTAATGAAATAGCCAATCAACGGCTCCAACTGTTCGTGATCCCGACTCGCTAGCGGCACCGCAACGCATATATCGTCTTGACTGCTGTAGCGATGAATCAACACAGAAAATGCCGCAAACAAGCTGGTAAAGAGCGTAACACCATATCTACCACTCAATCTTTTCAGATCACGCGTACGCTCCTCCGTTAGCTCGAAGTCAACGTGTCCTCCGCGGCGCACTCTCTCGTCGCCTTGCGCCTGGTCGGTTGGCATTGCGACCGGCTCCGCCCCATGCAGGCGGTGCACCCAGTATGCAAGATGCTCCTCGACCTGGTTGCCGTTCGAACGTGTCTGCTCCCATTGCGAGAAGTCTGCATATTGAATCGCAAGCTCGCTGAGTGGCGACGGTTGCCCGCGCCGAAAAGCGCCATAGAGAACGCTGAGCTCGTGCAAGAAAACGCCAACGGCCAATCCGTCGGCCACGATGTGATGCATTGCTGCCAACAGCGTGTGTTCCCGCTCCGAGATCCGCACCAGCGTGGCGCGAAGCAGCGGGCCACGACCGAGGTCGAACGCCCGCATCGCCTCCTGTTCCCTGCGCCGCAGCACGGCGAGCGCCCGCGCCTCCGGCTCAAGAGCCGATACATCTTCGAGCGCAAGACGAAACACCGACGGCGTATGAATTACTTGCACCGGTACGCCGGACTCGAGCCGAAACGACGTGCGAAGCGCCTCGTGTCGTCGAACGACTTCATTAAATGCACCTCGCAAAGCGTTCTCGTCTAGCGCTCCGCGTAACTGCAACGCCGCGCCGACATTGTATGCCGAGCTGCTCGGGTCAAGTTGGTGCAAGAACCACAGCCCTCGTTGCGCGACCGAGGCGGGCAATGGCCGTTCCCGCGATGCCCGCTCAATCTTTCCTCCGTCGAACCGCCTTAAGCGAGACCGCTGAGCCCCTTCAACTTCCTTGCCGAAGCTTGCGATAGTTCGTCGCTCAAACAACGTCTTCACGGCCAATGGGACGCCAAACAGAACGCGTGCACGCGACACCGCTCGTGTTGCCAGAAGAGAATGGCCCCCGAGAGCAAAGAAGTCGTCCTGTCGGCCTATCTCATCGCACCCGAGCAGTTCTTGCCACTGAGTGACAAGCGCTTTCTCAATCGCCGTCGCGGGGGCCTCATATGCCGCGCCCTTCCGGCCAATCATTTCCGGGATTGGCAGCGCGCGCCTGTCTAGCTTGCCATTCTGCGTCAATGGCAGCGAGTCCACCACTACGAACGCCGATGGAACAGCATACGGCGGCAAGAATTGCCGTACGTAAGCGTGCAAGTCCTCGTCATTCACTACCGCCCTACTTCGCACAAGCACGTACGCAACAAGTCGCTTGTCTCCGGGCACGTCCTCGCGAACGACGGTGACGCAGCGTTTGACCGCCGGGTGCCCCATGATACACGATTCGACCTCGCCCAACTCTATCCGGAACCCGCGAATCTTGACCTGCTGATCGATTCGCCCGACGTACTCGATGTCATCCTTTCCCTGCCATCGAGCCAAGTCCCCCGCACGATAGAGACGCTGCCCAGGCTCTCGGGAGAACGGATCTGGCACAAAACGCTCGGCCGTCAACGCCGGCCGCCCCAGGTAGCCCCGGGCAAGACCGGCGGCCCCCACATAGATTTCGCCGCACACACCAAGCGGCGATGGTTCCCCACGCTGATCTAGGACATACACGCTCATATCGGGAATTGCGCACCCGACAACACTCACCGAGCTCGACTCGACTTCCTCACGCTCGATCACGCGGTATGTCGTGTGCACCGTCGTCTCGGTGATTCCGTACATGTTGACGATCACCGGAGCCGAATCGCCATACTTTCTCATCCACGGCTTCAGACTTGCGAGCTCTAGCGCCTCCCCGCCCAGGACGACAAAACGCAACCGATGGCCCAGATATGCCCCCGCAGCATCATCGCACTCAACCAACTGCCGGAAAGCCGATGGCGTCTGAGTCAATACCGTTACGCGCCTTTCGACTAACAGCGCGAGGAATGCGTCGGGTGAACGGCAAACGGCCTGCGGAACGACAACGAGCTCCCCACCGCCAATGAGCGCCCCCCAGATCTCCCAGACTGACATATCGAACGCATATGAATGAAACATCGTCCACACATCACGTTCGCCGAACTGGAACCAGGCTTGCGTGGCGTCAAACAAGCGCAACACGTTCAAATGCGTTTGGAGAACCCCCTTCGGCATCCCGGTAGAGCCCGACGTGTAGATCACATAGGCGAGGTTTTCCGCTCGCACTGCCATCTGCGGCGGCACCGTGCTTTCCCCGGCAATACGTGCGGCCTCATCGGGCGCGTCGATGCATATGCGTGTAACCGCACTGTCACTCGGAATTTCGTTTATTGAGGCACGCTCTGTAATCAATACGCGTGCACCACTGTCCGCCATTACAAAGGCAATCCGCTCTCGCGGATATGACGGCTCGATCGGTACGTATGCCCCACCAGCCTTCAGCACTGCTAGCAGCGACACGATCATTTCAAACGAGCGATTCATGCACAGCGCCACCCGCACTTCCGGTCCCACGCCTACGAACCGTAGTCGATGCGCCATCCGATTTGCCCGCTCATCGAGTTCGCGATAGCTCAATGTATGGCCGTCAAATACCACTGCGATCGCATCGGGAGTACGCCGCGCACGCTCCTCGAAGCGACGATGAATCGTATCGTCAGTACTACAATCCACATACGTCGGACGCTTGAGCAGCAAATCCCTCCTACCCACGTCCAGCATCGGTAATTCTCCGACCGACACGTTTGGTTTCAGCACAGCCGTGCGAACGAGTTGCGTGAATCCGTCCAGCATCGCCTGCGCAACCGCGCCATTAATTAGCGAGAGATCATACTCAAGAGTTACGGCAAGACCGTGCGCCGTTTCCGTGATAACAAGGCATAAGTCCCAACGGGTGGTGCCGGGCAAACTCCCATTCTGCGCATCGAGCAACGGCTGCCATTCCATACCAGGAACACTCAGTTCGACCGGCCGCAGATTCTCTAAGACAAAATTTGCCTGAACAAAAGATCGTACATCTCCGCTCGCGCCGGCCGCGACGGCTACCTTGTCGAAGGGAATGTCTCCGTACGTAAAAGCCTCACTAATGGAGTCACGAACGCAGCCCAACACTTCTCGATATGTCCAAGCCGATTCGACTTGAAAACGAATCACAACCTGATTCACAAAATAGCCAATAACATCCCGAAATGCGGGACGGTCTCGACCTGACACAATCGTTCCAACACCAAAATCAATTTGACCGCTGTATCTATGAAGCAAAATCCCGTATACAGCAAACAAGGCAGTAAACAGTGTGCATCCCGCCGATGCCGCAAACCTCTTCAATTCTTCCGTCACATCGCGCGGGATAACCGATACAACGCTGGCTCCCGCATCCGTCGTGTGCGAAGCACGTCTCCGATAATACGGCAGAGACAGTCGTGGCAAGTCCTTTAGACGCGCCAGCCAATACGCGCTCTCACGCGAATAGCTGCGATTCGCTTCCAAGCGAGCGTGGTCACGATATGTCAGCGCGAGCGGAGTCAACCGCGCGGGCTCCCCCGTCCTGCGCGATCTATACAGAGCGACGAGGTCTCGCACCAGAATTCCCGCCGACCATCCATCGGTTGTAATGTGGTGCTGCGTCACGAGGAGCACATGCTCCTCCGGTGCAAGCACTACAAGTGCGCACCGAATTAGCGGTCCCCGAGAGAGATCGAACGGCTCGCGACCAATACGAAGCGATACCTTGCGAAGCTCGGCTGCTCGCTCGGAAACATGAGCACCTGTTAGATCAATATGCGTGACCGGGACCGTCGTCGCATCCAGGACGGCGCATGTTGTGCCGCCTTCGACCTCGCGATAGATGGTCTGCAAAGCAGGGTGTCGCGCGACCACATCCTGTATACTTTGAAACATCGCATTATGGTCAAGCGCGCCGGTAATCCTAATACCGAAATGAATATTGTACGCGGCCCCATCTGGCGCGAGCTGGTGAAGAAACCAGAGTGCCTGTTCTCCACAAGAGAGCGCGGACGAAGCTTGCCCCGGAAATGGAGTGCTCTCGCCACTCGCCATCACTTGCCTCAAGGGACGTGCGCCAGCAGAGCGCGCAACTAGAAAGTCGACGATGTCCTTGACCTTCGGGTGCTGCCAAATAAATGCGGACGGCAACTCTTCCCCACCAAGGGCCTGCCCAATCTCCACCTGGAGGTCTACAAGCCCTAGCGAGTCCAGCCCCAGTGAGACTATCGAAGCTTGCTCGTCGAGAGGCGGAGCGGGCGCGGGGTCACAACCTACCCTTCTCAGCGCCGCTGCCAGCCAATCCATCCACGTTTCGCGAACCCTTTCGGCGTCAATGGCCTGCAGCGCACGCGCCACGCGGACCTTATTGAATCGTCGTACACCGCTGGCCGCGCCCAAGGTCACCTTCGCCTTTCGCTGCGCAACAGGGTAGGCCCTGGCGCTGCGATCGGTCGCTTGGTGAATGACGTCGAAGCGGTTCTCTAAGAACGACTCCCGGCACGCGGACCGCTGTATTTTCCCGCTCGACGTCTTCGGGATCGTCCTCGCAGCAATTAAGATGACGTCAACCTGTACCTCGTGTTCCTCGACAACTTTTCGCCGAATCGTGCTGCAAACGTCTTCAGACGTAGTTCCGCCGCTCCCATCTACCTCAGCAACAACAACTACGGCTTCCCGCCCTTCCCTCTCGATCGAGAATGCTGCGGAGCAACCAGGCCGCACCGAAGCGTGTGCCATCTCTACAGTTGCTTCGATGTCCTGCGGGTAATGATTACGCCCACGAATAATGATGACGTCTTTGAGACGACCAGTCACAAACAATTCTCCCCCTGCAACAAACCCCAGGTCTCCCGTGCGGAGGTATGTGCCCTCTCGCCCCTGCAGCGTCGCTTGGAACGTCACCGACGTATCCTCGGCACGATTCCAATAGCCCGGCGCGACACTCGGCCCCTTCAGCCAAATCTCCCCCACAACACCTGGTGGCACCACGTCGCTGGTCTCTGGATCCACAATGCACAGTTCCTCGAAGCCCGTCTGTCCCACCGACACCAGAACGTTCTTTGGACCTTCCTGCACCGGCGCATCGATTCGACCTTCCCGCAGTGCGACTGAGCTAATCTCTCGAACTACCGGAGGAAGCCCCTTCCGTCCGCCGCTTACGAACAGTGTCGCTTCCGCCAAGCCATAGCACGGGTACAGCGCCTCACGACGAAATCCGGATACCGCAAAGGCATTTGAGAAACGTTTAAGCGTGTCCCATCGCACTGGCTCGGCTCCGTTGAAGGCCGTCGTCCACGATCGCAGGTCCAGTCTAGCGCGTTCGTCCTCCGTGGATTTTCGAACAGCTAGGTCGTATGCGAAGTTCGGCGCGCCGCTCGTAGTTGCTCGAAAGTGGGAAATCGCTTCAAGCCACCGCAATGGGCGCTGTAAGAAAGCCACCGGGGACATGAGCGTACATGTCACACCACGAAATAGCGGTTGAAGAACATTGCCAATCAAGCCCATATCATGGAACATAGGTAGCCACCCGACGACACTTGACGACTCATCGAGCCCAAATGCGCGCGCGATTAGCTCCTCGTTTTCGACCACGTTCCGATGAGTGATCATTACGCCCTTCGGCACGCCGGTAGAGCCTGAGGTATACTGGAGAAACGCGAGACTATCAGGGCTCACCTGCGGCGGCGTCCAATCCGGAGTTGGAGCCTGGGTGACTGCGTCATTCGTGCCGATCCATTCCATATTTACGAGATCCGGCATTTGTGGTGCGATCACTTCCCGCATCGCCACTATCTCGGTCGTTGCTAGCAGAAACTTTGATTGACTATCGGACGCAATCGCACGCAAGCGAGCGAGTGATCGTTCTAGGCGCGCGGGATCCGGCGGATAGCAAGGCACCGCGACGACGCCCGCGTAGAGACAACCGAGAAAACCCGCGATAAAGTCAAGGCCCGGCGGATAGACTAAGAGCGCCCGATCTCCCGCGGCGCGCATCTTCGTAAGCCGTACAGCAATGGCACTCGCACGTCTGTCCAACTCACCGTATGTCCACTCAATGGCGGTGCCACCAACATCCCCCGTAACGAGGAACCGATAGGCGAGTGCGTCCCCCCGATTCGCCGCCCAATGGCGGATGACACCTACAATAGAGGCCGACTCATCCACACGTTTGACAATCATATGCAGTGTCCTCGTTCGTCAAATACAGGAGCCAATTCACAGCACGCTATGCGGCATCAGGACCAGACACATTGAATAAAAGACAAATTAGGCGACCAACATTGGAATCACGAACTCGACGTCCCCGCAAGTTGCGTCGCAACCAACTCGAAACCAGCACTTTCACATACACCTGTTTTACCGGCACATCGTCAAACGGGGACCACCTGGGCCCCGTACAAACGCTCGGCAAATACGCCAATCTTACGACATTCTTCCACAAACTTATTTGACTCCACTATGGGTTTTGAATGCTCGTCGTAATTGATAGAAGTGATAAACTGGAGCCATGGTTCTGCACCCATTGCATAAACATATGCGCGCGATGGGCTCAGTTTCTGAATAACATCCACAGCTTTTGCGCAGTCAGACCCGTCCAATCGACGACCTTGATCGTTCTTCCGAATGATCGGCTTTGCTAAGATCGGGCCGTACAACCAACTCATGGGTGCCCCTTGACATTCCATACCTATAAATACAGTATCCACTCGTCCGACCATATTTCGCACATGATTGTAGAGCTCAGGCTCCAAGTTGTTTGAATCGGCGGCGCATAAGATCGCTCTACCTCCAAGCCGAAGCAAATGGGCAGCTTTGGACCGAACATCGAGATCCCCGTGCTCTCCCAGAAACGGCAACGCTGTGATCGAACCGCCTTCGAACTCGAGCGCCTCCATCTCATCAAGCGCAATTACGTTTCTAAACCCGAGTTTGCGAAACATCAATTTAAGTGATGGATCCGCTAAACTTCCTGGACTGTTACTAGGAACAACCAGGTGCCTAATCTTGTGCCGCAGTTGCAACAGTGTCTCTAGTAGAACGTGATCTTGGTGGTTATGGGTAATCACCGCATAATCGATTGTATCTGGAAGGTCGGCGAAGCCTATTCGTTCCAAACCGGGAACCCCCTTGTGCGGAACCAGAGGGTCAAAGAGTACGCTCGTCTGGCGCGACTCTGCGAGAATGCAGGCGTGGCCAAGGTACCGGACCCGCACCCCTTCGAGAATTTCCTGGACTCGCCGAATTGGCGGCTCTTCCGTAAAATATTGAGAGAGCGCATTTCGATCTATTTGCAATGCATCGACAAAGTACTCTGTCGATGTCGGCGATAGGCGTGCTTTGGACAATTCGTCAACGATCGGACTTGCAAACGGAAGCTCTGCAACCAATACCTCATCTCCGCGCAGTCGCGGCGTACTGAGTGCAAATGCGCGCGAGTCGCTTTTGCATACGGAGATCGCTATCGTCTGATTGGATGTACGATATAGTGAACTCTCGTACAGAAGCGCCTCAAAGCAGCGAAAGTACGGCCGGTGATGAAGGTCGTACACCAGCTCTACGTACCCGCGAAGAATGGCGGGCACCTTCGCGTACAGCGGCTCCAACGGAGTACCAGTTGCCTCCATTGCTAACATGTCATTTAGAGCCTTTACAGCGACGGCAAGCTCCAGAAGATGTACCTGCCTCCGGCGCGTCGTCTCTAGCAGTTCGGCGATTTCTCCTGCACGAGTTGCGGGATGATTGATGAACGGGCCGCCTAGCATACCCGGTGCCTTTACAGCTTCTACATGGATAGATGGCGTTGCAACGAACGATTGCATGACCTTGATATGATGATTAGCTACGTATAGTGCCGCCGTGACCGGTGGAATCACGAAGGACGACGCGTACCAGCTGTTCACCAAAGGTTCGATGACAACGTTCTCTCTCAAATACATAGCAGACGATGCATTATTGGTCATAAAACCTCCCGTAGCACGACCGACACTACGTCCGCCGCACATGGTTGTATAAAGAAGTGTCCCCCGTGGAACGAGTGCACGCGAAGTTCGGCCGATGTATGCACCTGCCATCGGGCTACGGCTTCGTACGGTACCCCCATGTCAGTTGCGCCGAACAGCGCCGTAATGGGACTGACCAGCCTTTCCGTGCTTCCGTAGTAGCTCGCAGCAAGCTCAACGTCCGCGCGCATTACCGGCAACAGCAACGCGAGCATTTCCGGGTCATCGAGGATCGCCGCCGGCGTACCATTCAGGTCCCGGATAGCCTCAACCAACCCCGCGTCCGATAGCCTGTGCATTTCTCGGTTGGTGCGCTCATACGCGGGCGCGGCGCATCCGGAGACGAACAGACGTCGAGGCGGTGGCGCGCCGATGCGCTGAAGCTCAAAGGCGAGCTCAAACGCAACAAGCGCGCCTAGGCTATGGCCAAAGAAGGCATACGTCTTCTCGAGCCCATCTCGCATGGCCTCGCATAGCGCCGCAACGAGCGCTCTCATGTCCACAATTGGTCGCTCGTGCTGCCTCGACGCCCTTCCAGGAAGGCACATTGTGAAAACCTCAAGATCGCGACCCGCCAGGGTCGACCAGTCGCGATACACCCATGGACTTCCGCCCGCGTAGGGGAAGCAAAACAGGCGAACTTTTGCGTCAGGGTTCCGTCGTGTTGACAGAAACCACCGCTCATAGCCCGCGGCGCCCGTCGCCGCGGCGGAAATGGTAGTAGCCGGCGTAATCCTGTCACTGCGAGCTTCGACCTTCGTCGCAGCCCGCAGGTTGGCGCGGGTGCTGTCACTTCGATGACCAGATTCTCTACCTAGCGTCATTTTGACTTCTTTTGCCAAGTACGTCTCAAGAGGGTGAGTCATGAATAACCGAAGCTTACGAGTATTCGAGGACGCGCAGCTCGGCCATCACCATAAGTAGTGACAACCGTTGTTCGCACTCGTGATGCAACCCACGGACTTAACACCATGCAGCTCCCCTCCCCTCGTGCACCTACAACAAAAGAGCGAACGTCCGTCGAATTCACGCAACTAAATCACGGCCGGGGCGAACAGCTGGATCGTCGTTCGTCGCTCACGCTGGCTAATTTGGGATTGACACGATAGATCGGTCGGGCAGAAGAACGGGCCATCGCGGACGTGAAGGAATCACCTCGCCGACCGCTATCGACCAGACTCATTAGTGCAATAAGTCTGTTACGGGTGTCCGAATTTCGATCAAACCTGGTCGCGTTGCGTTCGCTGACTCGCGCTACGACGCCCGAACACTTCAAGTCGACCGAAAGTGTCCGTTGAGGGTCGAATTTGCTTTGGATTCTGCTACCCGTCCGTAGCAGGAGAGCAGAGGTTCGCGACGTCGCGACCGATTAGGAGCGCGTTCTTAGAAGAAGTGCGCAACCCGGCGTTCTCGTTGGTCGACCAATTTGAGGACATAGCCACCGACAGCAACAAACATCCACTATGGAGCATGATGATGCTGACGTCCCCGACCACCATCGATGAGGTGCGACTTCGAATTGTTGAATGTTGCGTGAGGCGGGATTTTTCAGGGCACATGCTGGAGGCATTGCGGACGTTAGTACCATCTGCCGGCGCCTTCCTTCTTCTCAGCGGCATCGCCGGGACTGTCTCCCCTCGCTCGACGCGAGTCGTGGACGGCAGCGAATTGAGGCCGACAATCCCGAGCAGCGCTACGCTAAGCGAAGCACTTGGGATAGCAGTCGATGTCGCCCTTATGCGGAAGGCTCACATCCACTTTCATCCGGAACTCTACCGCAGCAGCTCGTCATATTTTTTAGTCAACTCTTTACCTAATCGGTTTGTACGAGCTATCTCGATGTGGCTGCATGATGGCACGGCGCTCCATGGAGTGTGCGGTCTCGAACGCCGCGAAGACGAGCCCGCCTTCACGCAAGCCGATGTAGGTAAACTCGAACTGCTCATTCCTTTCATCGTGGCTATCACACAAACGAGGCTCGTGCACGACGCGCTCGAGGAGGAGATAGCTGCACTTCGCTCAACGACGGTGCACAGCGCCTTTGGGGACCCTAAGCCCATTCACGTAGTCTACCCAAGCACGCGCGCGGGGAAGCGAGAATCTATTGGTCAAAGCAAACAGGGAACTACCGGCAATCTTTCCCGCCGCGAGCGAGAGATCGCGCGGCATCTCGTTGCAGGTTACAGCGTCGTAAACATCGCCGCGATTCTTGGGCTAAGCGAGAACACAATTCGAACTTACGTACGTCGCGTGTATACGAAGCTTGAGGTATCTAACCGCGCGGAGATGGTGCGGCAATTCCCGTATTAACCTCGAGAGTGAGCGATACGGACGGGTGCTCTCGGTTCCTTATCGCGCGATACTCACTGAACCCTCATTCGTCGCTTCAAAGCATCCAAATTGCCACATCATTAGGAGAAACACATGGCGTCACCTCAGGCGAGTCAATATAATAACGTCACAGAATACGACAACTCAAGATCCATAGAAGCCAGGGCAATTAAATCCCGCCCACTGCGACTACTATTCGCCAATCCAGGACTTCATGCTTTCGGAAACAACGAGGGTGGCATCAAGTCGTTCCGCGGATTAATTGTCGCGATGGCGGCGGCGGGTCACGAGTGCAAAGTGATCTCCATCCCCGCCCCTGTCCCAGTCGACGGCTCAGACCACTCCCAATGGGGGCGGCTTTGCTCAACAATCCAGGATGGCAGTGCTATGCCGCCGATCAGTGTAGACTTTACCGACGACCTGCCGATCGTCGAGCTCCGCCAGGGGCGCGGTGGTGTATTCGAGCAGATCCGGCGCTTGCTTCTTATACGCAAAAGATTCGGCGCGCTCGTCAGGCAACGCGTACAAGATTGGAACCCCGACTGGGTGGTTTGGGAGAACGGCGCAGGTAACCTTCGATTCGCTCTAACGCTGGCCCGCGGAAAGCTGGCACTCAGCATAGCATCCACTCTATTGCTCCCTTTCGGACCCGCAAGCTCGAAAGAATGGTTCCTTTCCTCCTCCACTTCAGTCTACCGGCGAATTCCGAAAATTATTTGCGCGTCGGTATTCATGCAAAAATATGTCCATAATTATGCGGGGTTGTCCTCGGTCTACCAGCCGCCGGTATCCTATGGGGCTCCGCCTTTCCGGCGCGTAGGACGATTCGATGGCGCGGTTACTATGGTGAATCCTTGCGTCGCCAAAGGCGCTAAGATTTTTGAGGCCCTTGCAAAATCATTTCCCGACACTAGATTTCGTGCAATCAAGACGTATATGGGAGTATATTCCGGGTTGCGGTCGCTTCCCAACGTGGAAATATCACCATCCAGGGAAGATCTTGACGAGGCGTTGTCAGATACCAGCGTACTCGTTGTTCCTTCCATATGCGGTGAGAGCGGCGCAATGATTGTGCTTGACGCGATGCTGCGTGGTGTACCGGTGATCGTCAGTAATGACGGCGGTCTACCCGAGTATCGGCTGGGCGTGAACGATTGCATCGAGGTCACTCCCCTTCGATTCGTCCGGACCTGGACCGGAGCGCCAAGAGCGATCCAAGCGCCGGTGAGGGTCGACCCGTGGTGTACGGCACTGCAGCCGTTGATCTCGGATGCGAGCATTTGGGAGGCTCGAGCCTCGAAATCGGTGGAGGCCGCGCAGTCCTATCTAAAGAAATTGTCCGTTTCTCCGCTGAGCGATTATCTGCGCACCTGACCAGCGCCTTTGTCGAAGGTTCCCTGAGAGCCCGCCTGACCCCGAAAGGAAGCAGCACATGGCAGATGACGACAAGCTTGTCCGACTTGTAGGCACGTTAGCTATCCTTGTCTCACTCGGTATTGCCTGCTCTGGGCCAACGGATTCGCTCGAACCAGCAGTGTTCGGGCCACTGGGCGACCGGCCCGGCATTCAAGTCCACGATCGACTGCCTTTCCCGAGGCTCGACGCTCCAACAGACGTTGTACGCGATACTTACGGTCGCCCTCACATCTATGCGACTACCCTTGCGGACGCGATGCGAGCGGAGGGATACATGATTGCACGCGATCGTGCCGGTCAGCTCGAGCTGTTGCGGCGCACCGCGGAAGGACGCATGGCGCAAATTTTCGGGGACATTTCGCCAAATACCATTGACAGCGATATTGCGTTTCGTCAAATCGGTTTAGCGAGGATTGCCCGCGCACAGAATGCTCTCATCGGCCCCGGAGAAGTACGCGCTGCACTTGAAGGATATGCCGAGGGCGTGACAAATGCATTTCGCGACATTCGCGAGGGACGCGCGATGCTGCCCGAATCATGGAGCATGCTTCCCATTGAAGCGTTCACGGATTGGAGCGCGGTAGACTCTCTCGCAGTAGCACGACTTCAAACATTTCTGCTTTCTTATGATGCTGACGTCGATATCGGCAATCAGGTCGTGCTAGACAATCTCAAGGCTACGTTCCATGCATCGGCTAAAGACCAGGCTCTTCGGGCGCGCACGGGAATTGAGCGGGATCTTTGGTGGTTCGCCCCACTGGATCCCATTGCCGAGCGCCCCGCCCTTTCCCCGCGCCCCCAACCGAGCGCCATCGCATCGAGTCCTTCACTTAAAGGCAAACGTACGGCGCCGAAAGCAGCCTCGATCGTCGCGAATCGAACCGTTGGCTTTCGCGATGTGCTCGATTCAATTCGAAACCAGTGGGCTCCCGCAGGCTTCGGCTCTAATGCGTGGGCGATCTCGGGCATTGCCAGCGCTACCAACCACGCTTTGCTCGCGAGCGACCCTCATCTGGCCCTCACCTCTCCGGGGGGACTGTGGCCCGTATCGATCACGGTTGGAATGGGGAGCGACGCCGCGATGCGCCTGAGTGGTGCGGCAATGCCTGGCATACCTGGCGTGATCCTCGGTCACAACGGAATGGTTGCCTGGGGTGCAACGGTCACTGGATACGATGTCAGTGATGCGTATTCTGAGACCGTGAGCGCTGATGGTCAGGGTGTCGTATTCGGCACGTCCAAGGTTCCTTTTCAGAGCATCGACGAAGTCATCGAGGTGCGAGGCTCCGCTCCACTGGTCTACCACGTGAAAATTGTGCCGCATCACGGTCCAATAGTCCCCGTGATCGAGGGGCATCGCGTGATCGAGCCATCGCCAGGGCCCGCGCTGAGTGTACGCTGGACCGGATCGGCTCCGACGCTCGAACTGGCGGCACTCTTCGGCCTTGCTCACGCTAGGACAACGGACGAGGGCGTCAACGCGCTTGCCTCGTACGCTGCAGGTGCGCAAAATTGGGTCCTTGCTGACACCTCTGGCAATATTGCTTGGACGAGCTCATCGCATATTCCTATTCGGAAAAGGGAGGCGTTTTCTTGGAATCCTAGCAGCTACACGGGGACCTTGCCGTGCCTGGTGCTACCCGGTGATGGGAGTGCTGAGTGGACTGGCATGCTACCTGCCGAGTACGTTCCGGCCGCTAAGAACCCCGCATCGTCCCACATTATTTCCGCCAACAACGATCCGACTGGCGATCTCGCCGACAACGATCCATCGAACGCATCGCTACCCAACGGAACTCCGATGTACTGGGGCTGCGGCTTTGATGTTGGCTATCGCGCATCGCGCATTCGTGCGCGAATAACTTCCGCGAATCGTCCACTGGGACCGGAAGATCTATCCGCCATCCAGGCTGACGTGCGGTCAGCCCTAGGCGCAAATCTCGTTCCCGTATTACTTACGGTGCTTAATCGCGCGCAGGAAGAGTACGCGCACCCCGATTCAAATTCAAGTCTCTCGCACGTCTTGAAGGAGCCCGCGTACGATCCGGTACGCATTGCAGAGGTTCGCACATTGCTAGAGACATGGGGAGCGGATGCAGATTATCGTGCCTCGGCAGGTATCGACCTCGCAACAGGTGAGCCGTCGCCTACCGCTGGCGTGATTCCGGAAGCAATCGCAGGACGAGCCTCTCAAGCAACCTTGATATTCAATCTTTGGTTACGCAATGTGATTATTCGCACGCTCCGCGACGAGGCTGTCGCGGCATCCGTGAATCTCGGACACGACGCTCTATTGAAAGCAATCGTGCATCTACTACTCGACGATCCGAGGGGCCTGGCTACCTACGATCCTGTTCGGAGAGATTCCATTGTATGGGATGACATTCAAACGACCGATGTGGTTGAAACGCGTGACGATCGCATCGTGCAAGCACTTCTTGATTCTATCATTTGGCTGGACCAGAAGGCCGGTAGCGACGAGCGCCAACGAAGGTGGGGCGCGTATCATACCGTGACGATGTCGTCGATAGCCGCTCCGATTGGTACGTCGATCCCGGCGCGGAACGATCGGCTTTTTTCGAGCGGATTTCCCCGTGACGGTGACGAGTTCTGTGTCGATGCTGCGGAATATAACCTCGCAACAGTGGAACCCGATCCCTATTTCATGTACAGGAGCGGCCCAGCGCAACGCTTCGTGATTGATCTTGATCCCGCAGGGCCGCGTGCATGGAATGCTTTTCCTACGGGCAATTCGATGGATCCGAGCAACCACCACTTTCGTGACGAAACGGAGTACTGGCGGACGAATCGCGCTCACTTGGTCCCGTTCACAATCGACGAGATGATTCACGTAAGTGAGTCACGGATTGTGCTGATTCCCACACCGCGGTCAATGTGAAGCCGAACTCGACTTCCTGAGGAGATCTGACAAGCCTGCGGCCCGCATGGCTGGCCCCGAACGGAACTACGATACACTCGTACACTTGACCTACTTCGAGCAGTCGTGAATATCGTCGTACGAAGCGTACAATTTCGCAACCGCGTGAACGCACGCAAGAGGGCGGCCTCGACCGGGGTATGCGCCTCGAGGTGCTCGACAAGAACCTCGAAAGTCACTCGACAAGCCCCTGCTCGCCAAGCTTACGAGCCGCCGATTTCTCGAAGCCCACATGGTAGTTCTTGGTCCCTATCGGCATTGGCGAGATTTCTCGCCAGCGCTCTCGGTCTCTGACAGAGTCGCCTCGATACCCGCTAGGCGTAGGTGACCGCCCTCACCACGGCCGGTAATCTCATCCCTCGACGACTTCGATCTCGAGCCGATGAGCAAATGAAGAGAGCAAAGGATCTATCAACTCTTTCTCGAGCGCACCGGTCGCGCGTCGATGATTATCACGCGCAATCGAGACACCGCCGAATGGATCTGCATATTCGATCATGTCTTGCTTGCTCAAAGCGCTGTCGGTCGATTGAAGAACGCCGCTTTCGCTATCGTCGTCGACGGTGGGTCTTACCGACCCCGACTCCAACCCCAAGCTCGACGACAGCGAGCTACCCAGTGGCTCCCGTGCCCAAGCCAAAGGTCCATCCAGGCGCTGACCGGCTTCGCTCTTCTGTCCCCCTGCGCCTTCGCTGCACTGCTCACTGTCGCGGCTCGGGCGGCGCGGGCGCGGTGAAAAATTGCTCGACGCGGTCCTCGATACGGGACACTCCCGGAAGAACGGGAGGATGGATAGGGGGTGAGCGATGGCCTCGTCGTCTGGGGGTGGTGCCCATGGCGTGGTGGCCGAAGGGGTTCGGATTCGAGAAGTGGCGCGTGAGCGCGGGCTGTCCGTCGTGCGCGCTCAGTCTCGCGTGCTCAAACTGCCCACAGTCGCACCGGAGTGCGAAACACTGGCGCACCAATGGCTGGCCGAGGGTTGGTCGCCTTTGCAATACCTGCGGCCTTGCTCGATGCTGAACTCGTCGATCCGCGCCGAGCACGCGGATCATGCATCGCATGCGATCCGCGCGCCTACCCGCGCAGAAGATGCTATCTCAATTCGATTGGCGGTGGTCGCATGGTCTGGACGCGTCCGGGTTGAAGGTATGGCTCGATGCAGCGGCATTCCGACCCCGCGCAATATCGTGCTCCTGGGTCCGGGCGGTACGGAAAAAGACGCACTTGACGACCGCCCCGAGCATCGAGGCCGTCAAGCGCGGCCACAGGCTCGTTGCTCGTGTGCTTTTTTTGGAACTAACCACATAACAACATCATGTCATTATTGCGCAAAAACATTATTGATCACACTAACAAAGAATCTCCACATGCTAATTCCTGAGCTAATCCAGTTGAGCAGCGGTCGGTGCCCGGTCGTCTTCGGTCCGCGCGGCGCGAGCCCCGGACCGGATTGGTTATGTCAAATGCTCGCCGAATACCGGACGGAGGTGAGGGCCCTTTTGAACGTCCATGGTGCAGTACTCTTTCGCAACTTCGACGTCTCCAGCGCGCGGCTCCTGGAGAAAGCCACAGCGGCTTTTTCGCCCGACGCGTGGGTCAAGTACCGAGAAGCATCCACGCCTCGAGAGACCGTGGAGGGGAATGTCGCCACTTCGACAACTTACCCTAATACTGAATCAATTTATCAACACAATGAAAATTCGCATGTAATGAGTTGGCCACTTTATTTAATGTTCTGCTGTGAAGTCCGAGCCACTGCCGGTGGCGCGACGCCGCTCTGCGACGTTCGTCGAGTGTACAGAAGAATACCCATCGGATTGCGGACACGGTTGGAGGACGAGGGCTTCTTGTACCGTCGCGCATTCGGCTATCACAAGCGAATTGGTTTCTCCTGGAGCGCTGCGTTTGGCCTTTCGTCGAAGTCTGATTTAGAAACCTATTTTATGAAAAACTCAATGCGTGCCGAATGGGGACAACTCGATAACGACCGCCTGGTTGCTACTTATCGAAGGTGGGCGTCACTGGAACATCCGATTACAAAAGAACGCGTGTGGTTCAATCACGGCACGTTTTTTAATATATACAATCAAGCCGAGGCGCGTCGTCAATTAATAACACGCGTGGTAGGTTTAGAAGGGGCGCCGTATCATACCTTTTTCGGCAATGGCAGCGCAATTACAATATCGGAGTATCAAGAACTTCGTTCTGCTTACGACGCCGAAATGAG
Organism: Sorangiineae bacterium MSr12523; assembly: GCA_037157775.1. Classification (NCBI taxonomy): domain Bacteria; kingdom Pseudomonadati; phylum Myxococcota; class Myxococcia; order Myxococcales; family Pendulisporaceae; genus Pendulispora; species Pendulispora brunnea. The sequence goes on along the minus strand of CP089982.1, from coordinate 4,659,062 downwards.
CTCCGTACCTTGGGAGCGAGGTGATCTCATGTTGATCGACAATATGCTGACAAGCCATGGGCGAGAATCCTTCGAGGGGCCCCGCCGCGTCCTGGTCACTATGACCGACCGTGTGGATGCTCGACGGGTCGCAGCACCCGATACATTTGCATTGCCGACTACACAGCCGCGCCTTGTTGATATCGTGATGCGTGATGAAGTAGCCGTTCGGTAATGCACAATTACTACGTAGTCTTTGCCGGTCTTAGTCAACGACGAGATGTTTCTGTGCGAACAAGCGACGGAGTTTAGCCAGGGCGATGCACTTGACGCATGGAGTACGCCTCTTTTGCCGTTCGTTGTTGAGATTTCAGAATTGGCTATATTGACAGGGGCGCGGCCTCGACCATCTGACCGCACCAGCGACTGAGGGGTATACGTCGCTGGCAGCAATGCTGTAGCTGGCGTGATGGCGCAGTTGCTTGGTAAGCCATCCAGCAGCGCGTAAGCGGGATCTTGCGCCAGGGCGCAGGGTATGCTCAGCGGGTGCGTGACCTGAGGGTCGAATCGTGGTTGGGTGGGGCCATGGCGAGTCGGGTAACGGATATTGGGCACCTCCCGGCGCCGGGCGATGAAAACGTGAGCGCCGCGGGACGCCGGAGGGGAGCGTTCACGCGCGAGATTGTACAACCGGCGACGTCGCGCCCGTTCGATGGCTGGGGGCGTAGCGCGGTTCGATGCATCGGCGGAGTGCGAAGTCGTCAAAGGACCTGCGGCTCGCATGCGGTCGTGGAATTCGTGGCATTCCACAAGCACGTCGCGTGGTCGTGTGTGCGTGCGGTGAAGATGGCGTGGTCACCGGGATCGTCGGTACGGAGGCCGATGTTCGAGCCTATTGGCCGCGAGGCAAGATGGTCGCGTGGGGTTTCGACGAAGAAGAGCGACAAGTACGTATCCATGCAGCAGACCACGTCGTGACTCCATAGCAGACTATCCGCAAACTCCGTGTGCATGCTGAAGCGAGCAAAGAAACCAGAATGGGAAAGCGGATCGCGGGCTGGAAGGCGAGCGTGGAGAGCGCGCCTGATTATGCCAAAAGGCACGACTGGAATCCACTGACACTCATATGGTGGGAAAAGCGGATTGCAGCTGAAACCAAAGCCGCTGAATCCGGAAAAGGATTCGTCGAGGTCATCCCATCGGATGGATCCTTTGCGGCCAAGATGCCCATTGAGAAAGCGGTGACGTTGTTGAGCAGCTCTACGCCCCAACCCATCGGGACGTCGAGGTGATTCTTCGTTCGATCGAGGTTCTCCGGAAGCAAACATGCGGCAGCCCCGCGGCGCTTCGCGACCTACTAATTAAGCCTGCTGGAGGAGAATTGATGTTCTCCACGCACGTTCGGATCTTCGTGGGCGTCGATCGCGTGGATCTTCGCGTCAGTTTCGACCGCCTCGCGGGGATTGTCCGCGAGCGTTTCGGCGAGGACCCACGCGGTGGCGCCCTCTTCGTTTTCCTCAACAAGGGCACCGACCGGTGTAAAGTGCTATTCTATGACCGCAGCGGATATGCGATCTTGTACAAGCGTTTGGATCGCTCGGTATTCGTCCCACCGCCACGCACCGAAGGAGCGTCACGTGTGGAGATGAGGCCCGAAGCGTTTGCACGATTTCTTGAAAGGCTTGCCGTTGAAGGCAAGAAAAAGAACACCAACGTGCACTGCTTTTATATCATCCGATTGGCCCGCCGGCGGTCTCGGTATCGCTGCGCACGATGCGAATGCAGAGTCGCCCCACGACGGCTGCGCTGATAGATGGCGCCCGCCCGGCGCAGCGGCTCACGGCGGCGATGAGCGCTGCGTACTCGCCCGCAATACCGCCGGCCATGATCGCAGCCACGGCAAGCCCGTATGATTCGGCCGAAAAGCTCGCACCCGAACAGCCGTCCTACTTCCGCGCTCATGAAACATCGGCGCCTTTCTGGACGCAGACGGGCGCGTGAATGATAACGGGGTTACTCTGTGGCGGCGCCCGTTTTGCGACCGCTCTCGAAGGCTCGGGTGGTCAGACCCGGGCCTTCTTTTTTGGACGATCTCTTACGCACAACGGCTTGCCTCTCCCAACAAATCGGCCCGAGCACCTCGGGGTGAAGGAATTTGGCTGTCTTATGCAATTTGCCCTAAATCTGAGCGGTTTGTGCGATCGTCGACAGCCCCATGCCCCTGCGAAAATTCTCTGACGCGTCATGTTCGGGACACGATTTTCAATCCACGGACTTTGAGTCCGATCCGCGGCATCCTGCGCATGGTTGTTCGCTTCCGTCTCCCTGGCCCCATGATCCTGCGAACTGGCATCCTTCGCAGGAGGGATACATATGCTCGGGAAACATGAACTCTTTTCCGGCACGCCGAGCACCCCGCGAAGCGCAGCAGGGCGGCCCCCTTTTTGCGTCCGAAGAACTCGGCCCGAGCTAAGAATCACGTCGACGTGCCGTTGGGGCGTAGTGCTGCTGAGCATTGCGCCCCCGCCTTCTCCAGAGGCATCTTGCTGCGGAAGGCCCTTCCGAAGGTATTACTTCGCCGAATCCTTTTCTGCCTCAGCAGACTTGCTCTCCGCTCTTTCCACATCCGCATCCGCGGATTCCATCCTTGCTTCTTTGCATAATCGGTCGCTCTCGCCGCTCGCCTTCCAGCTTGCAGTCCGCTTTTTCCATTCCGGCTTCTTCGCTGTCTTCCACACGCACCCCGAGTTTGAGCCTGGTACGCCGCCCCTCACGACGCGTTCTGCTGCACGGATACCTGGAGATTGAGCTCGTCTCGCTCTCTCTCGCCGCGGCACGGTCTGCCGTGCGGATGCTTAGTCCGCAGGGCGGTGCAGGGCGCGGTGAATCAGCCATAGCCCCGTGAGGAGGACGGCTACGGCGCCGAAGGCGACCGAGAGGATGGCGATCACCCTGATCCAGGGGGCGCCGTCCGAGGTGGCGATGTGCGTCTCCAGGAGCATCGCTCCTCCACCAATGGCGCCGCCGAGTATCCCACCGACGAACGCGAGGCCGAAATAAGGCAAGCGCAAGCGCAAGCGCAAGCGCAACTGCAGCGGCGACTGCGCGTCCACCGGTTCGGCGCGCGGCGGCGGGTCGTCTTGTCGTGGTTTTGGGGCTACTGGCACAGATTGACTCGACTGACGCGGTTCGGGCGGTGCGCTATCGCGCGAGGCGGTGCGCTGACGGACCTGCGACGTTAACGCCGGCCGCTCGTCGCCGGCTTGCCCCGTTGGTCGCGACGGCGTCGGTCGCGACTTCTGCCTTGATTCGTTCACGGCTGCCAACCCAGCAAGTGAGATGCCTCCCCAGTAAGCGTGGATCCCCAAATATATATGGCCTCGAAACGCGAGTTTCGAGGCCATATTTCTACCTTACACAACGCGGGGGCATGTCGCGTGTGACATACCCCGCCTTGCGTTTGTTCCTTTTAGAAGCTGCCGCGGATGCCGAAACGGAACTGCCGTGGCTCTTGGTACAGGTTGGCGTTCCCGAAGTTCGGGTTCACCGAGCCCGATTGCAGGGCACCGCCGGCGACCTGCTTCACGTTGCTCGGAAGGTCGGCCTTGGAGCCGCCCGGCACGGCATAGACCTCGTTGCGGGTGTAGCGCTCGTCCGTGCTCAGGGCGCCCTGGAGGTTCAGCAGGTTGAAGATGTCGCACGTAAACTGCAGCGCCATCCCATTCTCGAACTTCCAGCCGTAGCCCACGTGTGTGCCGAAATTGGCGTTCCAGGGCAGGCGCTCGCCCGTACCGCGCGGAAGGATGTAGACCTCGTCGGCGCCGTAGAGCGGGTGTGCGCCGAGCACGTTCGTGGGGCCGCCCGAGCGCACCTGCACCGAGCCGCCGATGTCCAAGTGAGACTCCTTCGTAATCTGGAAGTCCTTGGCGCCGTACACCTTGATCGCGTGCCGACGATCGCCGGGCAGGTCACCTGTCTGGTTGGTCAGAATCGACTTCAGGTCGAACGTGGAGTTCGCGTTCGGGTCGAGCTGGCCGGTGTCCGGCTTGTAGAGGCCGGCGATGTTTCCGCGAAGCCACGACAGGGTGTAGCTCACTTGCGCGAGCCAGCTGTCGGCGAACGTCTTCATGAAGTACACGGTGCCGGCGTCGTAGTTGCGCTCGGCCTCGGGGAAGCCCGAGGCAATCCCCTTCCCCGGGTTGCCGATGAAGAACGTCGCCGCCTCGTCGTTGCTCATGTCCTCGATGACGTTGTTCATCCAGCGGCGCACGTAGGACATACCGAAACGGCCATTCTTGACGATTTCGTACTCGCCACCACCGCTCAACTCGCTCATCGATTGCGGGCTGAGATCCGGGTCGACGATGGTCTTGCCGCCGCCGTATGGGAAGTAGTTGCGGTCGGGGATGTTGGAGCCACCCTGACGGCCGCCGACGGCCGGCCACACCTTCGTGTTGTTCATGCACGGGCCCGTGGCGGACCCCGGGTCGAGCGCATTGCATTGCGAGGGGGTATCGAGCGATTTCTCCGCTCGAGGCTCGACGCCGCGATCCATCAGGTTCAGCGGCACGCTCTGATAGAACTTGGCATAGCTGACGAACAGCTTCGAGCGGCCGTTCTGGAACGGGTCGTAGATGAGGCCCACGCGTGGCGAAATCTGGTTGGGAAGGCTCATGAAAAGCTTCCCGTCGGTGCTGAACAAGAACTGATTGTCGTAACGAACACCGACGTTCAGCGTCACCTTGTCCATGATCGACCAGCTGTCTTGAATGAAGCCGCCGACGCTGAACGAGTGGGAACGGGTCACCAAGCGGTCCCAAAGAACGGGGGTATCCGGCGCCGTCAGATAGCCGTAGCTGCCGCCCGTATCGAAGCGACGTCCGTTGGTCGACTCCGTGAAGGTGCGTCCACCGGTGCTGCCGCGGCTCGCCCACGACGTCGCCAATTCGAGCTCCGCACCCGCCTTGATGACGTGGTGGCCAGCGCCTTGCGCGAGCACGGTGAGCACGCTCTTGAGGGCATAGCTATCGAGGACCTGCTGATCGATGAAGCCCGGTCCGCCGCCGCGATACTGCACGACGGGGCAATTGGCTTGTTGGCGCCTACCGTCGGCAAGCGTCGTGTATCCGCATGCCCCTGCCGGCACGCGCTCGAACTCCGACGCGTCGTGATAAAGGGGATTGCGCCGCATCGTGGCGGATGGAATCGCCGAATACCCAAGGCCACTCGCGACGTTGAATCCGTCCGCAGGCAGCTGGCCACCCACCTCGTGGTGCCATCCGATGATGGTCTCGATGTTCTTCGACTTGTTGTCGAACTCCGACGTCCACTTCAAAATCGTGTCGTAGGCGCCCGAACGCCGCGTGTGCGCGAGTCGGCTGTAGGTGCCATCGATGTTGAGCTCTTGCACAGCGCCCTCGACCTGGCCGGAGCTGGGGCTGACCGAAAAATCCCCGCCTCCGCCCGACGTCGTGGGCGTCGCCGCAAAGCTCAATGCAAGTTTGTTATCTTGATTGATGCGATAATCGAGTTTCGCGAAAATCTGATACGAGGTCGCCGTCGCCTTGTACTGCTGCGAGGTCCCGGGAACTTCCGACCCCGAAAACGGATCGACGGCTCCGGTCGTCGGATTGATGCCGCTGTATTGATAGAGGCTGCGATCCAAATTGTAGATTGCGCGCGAAACGCCGAAACCCACGTAGTACCAAAGCTTGTCCTTGACGATCGGACCGCTCTGGTCGAAGCCCACGTCGTACACGTTGCCCAACGAGCGGCGCGTCTGGAAGGTCGTGCCCTGGAAGAACGGATACTTGCGTGCGCCTTCGAGTGCTCCCGGGGTCCAGTTCGCCCACACGTTGCCGTGGTACTCGTTCGAACCCGACTTGGTGACGACGTTGAGGATACCGCCGGTCGCCTTTCCGTACTCCGGCATGTACCCGCCGGAGAGCACGTTCACCTCTTTGACGAACTCGATCGACAGCGGCGAGCCGTTCAAGCCGTAGCGCGAGCTGTTCGTGCGCATGCCGTCGATGACGTACGAGTTCTCCGGCGACGTCGTACCCATGATCGACGTGCCGTAGCGATCCGCGGTGGCGCCTGGCGCGGCCTCGGCCACCGATTCGAAGGTACGCTGTGCACCGCCGCGGGCACCCGGATTGGTCACGGGAACGCGTGATGCGAATTCGGCGTCGATGTTCGACCCCGTCGTGGTCGACCCGACGTCGACGGTGGGCGTATGGGCCGTAATGACGACCACGTCGGCCTGGAGGCCCTCCGGCAGAAGATCGGCGTCGAGGCGGATGGTCGCGTCGGCGCGGAGCTGAATCTCTTTGCGCTCGTAAGCGCGGAATCCTTCTTTATCCAGGTGCAGCGTGTAAACACCCGGCGGAAGCGACGGGATACGGTACGTACCCGTTTTGTCCGTGGTGACGATTTGCTCGCCTTGAAGGGCCGGCGACGTCACCGTCACGACGACGTCCACGACGCCCTTCTTGCTGGAGGCATCGACGACTTTGCCGGTGAGGACGGCCGCGCCCTGCTGCGCTCGTGCCGGCGCCACCACCACGACGGTGGCAGTCAACGCGGCAAGGGCGGTGAACTGAGGAAGATGACGTCGGAAAGATCGCAGTTTCATCGGAATCCCTTACGCGCAAAAGAAAGACACCCGCACCCCTCCAGAACGGACGGGTGCGGGCCTGGTCAACTACAGGGCCGCGTGGTGGCGCGCGGCGCTATCGTCAAAAGGTGCCTCGGATACCGAAACGGAATTGCCGGGGCTCTTGGTAGCGAGTCGCGTTTCCGAAGTTCGGATATAGTTCCGTCTTCGGATCGAACGGCGCGCCGGTCGGCGTCTTGATACCGTTCGCGAGGTCGCCCTTCGTTCCATTGGCAATCGGGAGAACGTCGGAAGCCGTGTAGCGCTCACTTCGAGCGAGTTCGCCCTGGAAGTTGAGCAAGTTGAAGATGTCCATCGTGAGGCCGATGGTCATGCCATTCTCGAATCGGTAATTGTACCCGAGGTGGGTGCCGACATTGGCATTCCAGGGAAGCCGATCGCCGGAACCACGCGGAAGGATGAACGTCTCGTCGGCGCCGTAAAGGGGGTGCGAACCAAGGAAGTTGGTCGGTCCGCCCGAACGCGCCGAGAAGGAGCCACCCACCTGCACGATCGATTCCTTGGTGACGTTGATATCCTTCGCCGCGTACACCTTGATCTGGTGACGGCTGTCGCCGGGCAGGTCACCCGACTGATTCACCATCAGCGAGCGCAAGTCGAACGACGCGTTGGAGTTCGGGTCGAGCTGGCCGGTGTCCGGCTTGTACAGACCGGCGATGTTTCCGCGCAACCAAGAGAGCGTGTAGCTCACTTGCGCGAGCCACTGGTCGGCGAACGTCTTCATGAAGTAGACGGTACCGCCGTCGTAATTGCGCTCCGCCTCGGGGAATGTCGAAGCGATGCCTTTGCCCGGATTGCCGATGAAGTACGTGGCGCCTTCGTCGTTGCTCATGTCCTCGACGACGTTGTTCATCCAGCGGCGCACGTAACTGAGACCGAAGCGGCCATTCTTGATGACTTCGTACTCGCCGCCGGCGCTGAATTCGCTCATCGACTGCGGGCTGATATCCGGATCGATGAGGGTCTTGCCGCCGCCGGCCGGGAAGTACTTGCGATCAGGCGTACCCACGCCCGCGAGCGCGCCACCTGCACCACCGTGAGGAACACCCGCTGCACCGAACGTGCGACCATCGCGGCATCCTGGAGCCGAAATCGCCGCTTGGATGTCGCCGGCCGGGCAATTGCCCCTCGTCACGTTGTAATTGAGCTGCGACTCGCCAGTTCCGCGGTCTGCGATATTGAGCGGAACGCTCTCGTAGAACTTCGAGTAGCTCGCGAACAGCTTGGAGCGGCCGTTCTGCGTCGGATCGAAGATGACGCCGATACGCGGCGAAATCATGCCCGCGAAGGCCATGAAGAGCTTCCCGTCCTGCCCGTAGATGAACTGATTATCGAAGCGCACGCCGGCGTTCAACGTAATCTTGTCCAGGATCTGCCAGCTGTCCTGCACGAACCCACCGATATTGATGTTGTTCGAGCGCGTGACGAGCCGGTCAATCGGGTTCGGGTGATCCGGGCCACTCATGTAGCCATAGCCGCGGTTCGAGGTGAAGCTGGTTCCGGTCGTTCCCTCGCGAAGCGAGCGCGTTCCCGTGTAGCCGCGGCTGCTCCACGACGATGCCCACTCGAACTCGACTCCGCCCTTGATGACGTGGTGACCGAGCCCCTGCGCCAGAATGGTCAGAACGCTCTTCGCGGTCAGGCTATCGAGGACCTGCTGATCGATGAAGAGCGCACCACCGGTGTTGTACTGGAGGAGAGGGCAGCTTGGCTTGGTCTTCCGAACTCCGTTCGCATCGGGGTCCCCGTATGGGACGTTCGTGCATCCGGCCACGTTCTCGAAATCCTGGAGCCCGTGGAGATTGGGATTGTTCCGCCGCCACGTGATGGCCGGCTGATTGGCCAGACCGAGGCCGCTGCCCACGTTGAATCCGTCGGGGGGCAACGTGCCGCCCAGCTCGTGGTGCCAGCCGAGCGTCGTCTCGAGGTTCTTCGACTTGTTGTCAAACTCCGACGTCCACTTCAAAATCGTGTCGTAGGCGCCCGAACGCTTCTGCGTCGCCCTCGCGCCGTACGTACCCGCAAGATTGTACTCGGACGTGACGCTGCCCTCGACGGTGCCCGTCTGCGGATCGACCGAGTAATCACCACCACCACCCGACGACGTCGGCGTGCCAGCGAAGGTCAGTGCGAGTTTGTTGTCCTGATTGATGCGGTAATCGAGTTTGCCGAACAACTGATACGACGTCGATACGGCCTTGAACTCTTGGCTCGATCCGGGAAGGTACGCCGTGCCAGTGGGGTCTCCGGTCTTGTCATCATAGAACGTCTGCTCGACGCTGCGCGAAAGCTTGTACTCGCCGCGTGAGACACCGAAGCCCACGTAGTACCAAAGCTTGTCCTTCATGATCGGACCGCTCTGGTCGAAGCCTACATCCCACACGTTGCCGAGCGTGCGGCGCGTCTGAATCGAGGTGCCCGAGAAGTACGGATACTTGCGCCCGCCCTCGAGCGCGCCCGGCGTCCAGTTCGCCCAGACCGAGCCGTGGTACTCGTTCGAACCCGACTTGGTGACGACGTTGAGGATACCGCCGGTGGAACGCCCGTACTCCGGCATGTAACCGCTGGAGAGAACGTTGACCTCTTTCACGAATTCGACGGACAACGGTGAGCCGTTGGTTCCGTATTTCGAGCTATTCGAACGCAGACCGTCGATGACGTACGAGTTCTCCGGCGACGTGGTGCCGTTGATCGACGTACCGTAAAGGTCCGCGGTCGCGCCCGGAGCGGCTTCCGCGATCGACTCGAAGCTACGCTGTGCACCACCGCGTGCACCGGGGTTCGTAATCGGAATACGCGAGGTGAAGTCGCTATTGATGTTGGCGCCACCTGCGGTGGACCCGACGTCGACCGTCGGTGCGTGGGCGACGATGACCACCTCTTCGGCTTTCAAGCCTTCCGGCAGCAGGTCGGCATCCAGGCGAATGGTTGCGTCTGCACGCAGCTGAATCTGATCGCGCTGATAGGCCCGATAACCCTCTTTATCGAGGTGTAAGGTATAAACACCTGGTGCGAGGGACGGAATCCGGTAGGTCCCAGTCTTGTCGGTGGTGACGATCTGCTCGCCCTGGAGAGCGGGTGACGTCACGGTGACGACGACATCCACAACTCCTTTCTTCGAAGCAGCATCAACGACCTTACCGGTAAGTACCGCCGCACCCTGCTGCGCTTGCGCAGGCGCGACCACGACGATCGTCGCGGCCATCGCGGCGACGGAAAGAGCCAAATTGGGTCGAAAAGCTCGCAGTCTCATCGTGCTCCCTTGATCCCGTGCTCCCGCCGCGGCCACTGGGCCGGTCGGGTGCGTCTCGTGAAATGAGTCCAGCCCGCAATCACCACGTAACGGGTGCGTTCGGCAAGAAAAACTAGCGGGGCGCGGAATAAATTCGGGGGCTTCGACGCATGATGCGGTGCGCAGGTGGGGCGTTAGGTAACTAACCCCCCTCATAACCTACGAAAATCGCTCGATGATGTAATTTTGCATCAGTAAGCGCTAGGCTTCTGACGCACTCGCGGAGCCAAGGTAGTCTTGTGCCCTACTCGACTCTCGCGACACGTCCGTGACCGAAGGTCACGGAAACACGACGAAAGAAATGAAAAAGTCCGGTGCGGACTTACGCACCGGACTTTTGTGGCCGCTTGGTCGACGTGTCGTCCTACACCAGCGAGCAAAACGCGCCAGTGTAAGACGTATATCGAACTAGAAGCTCCCTCGAATGCCAAAGCGGAATTGGCGGGGCTCCTGATACAGATTCGCATTACCGAAGTTGGGATTCTTCTGCGCGTCGGTATAGGCGGGGAATCCAGGCGCAGCCTGCAGTTTGCCCAGATCCGCCGTGCTGCCGCCTTCGATCGGCGAAACGCGGCTGCGCGTGTAGCGCTGATCGGTGCTCAGCGCGCCCTGGAAGTTGAGCAGGTTGAAAATGTCCATGGTCACGCCGAGCGACATGCCATTTTCGAACTTCCAGCCGTAGCCGACATGGGTACCCACGTTGGCGTTCCACGGCAGTCGCTCACCGCTCCCTCGCGGCAGGATGTAAACCTCGTCCGGGCCGTAGAGGTTGTGGGCGCCGAGGTAATTCGTGGGGCCACCCGACTGCGCGTTGAACGATGCACCGAGTTGCGCCGTCGACTGCTTGGTGACGGTGACGTCCTTGGCCAAGTAGACCTTGATCGCGTGTCGGTGGTCACCCGGCAAGTCGCCATTCTGGTTGATGAGCAGCGACTTGAGGTCGAACGTCGAGTTCGAGTTCGGATCGAGCTGCCCCGTCTCCGCTTTGTACAGACCGGCAATGTTTCCGCGCAGCCAGGAGAGCGTGTAGCTCACTTGCGCGAGCCACTGATCGGCGAAGTTCTTCATGAAGTAGAACGTACCGGCGTCGTAGTTGCGCTTGGCCTCGGGGAAGCCGCTGGCGATGCCCTTGCCGGGGTTGCCGATGAAGAAGGTCGCCCCCTCGTCGTTGCTCATGTCCTCGACGATGTTGTTCATCCACCGCCGCGTGTAGCCGACGCCGAAGCGCCCATTCTTGATGACCTCGTACTCGGCGCCGCCCGAGAATTCGCTCATCGATTGCGGGCTGAGATCCGGATCGATGACCGTCTTTCCGCCGGCGTACGGCGAATACTTGCGATCGGGGATGCCCTGCCCCGTAGCCCCATTGTCGACCGGCGTGCGGCATACGCCGCTCGCCTGCGACGGATCGCGCGGATTGCACGAACTCGAGCTGATGCCCGCCAGAACCGACGACTCGCCCGTTCCGCGGTCGAGGATGTTCAGCGGCATGCTCTCGTAGAACTTCGCGTAGCTCGCGTAGATTTTCGAGCGGCCGGTCTGGGTCGGGTCGAAGATCAAACCGATACGCGGCGAAAGCTGGTTCGGGAAGTTCATGAACAACTTCCCGTCGGTGCCGTACATGAACTGGTTGTCGTAGCGGAGACCCACGTTGAGTGTGATCTTGTCCATGATCGACCAGCTGTCCTGAACGAAGCCGCCGATGTTGAACGAGTTCGACCGGGTGACGAGCCGATCGAGGGGCACCGGGGTGTCCGGCGCCTGCAGGTACCCGTATCCCGCCGTAACGCTGTACACGCCACCGCCCGACGACTCCTGCAGGAAGCGACCGCCCGAATAGCCGCGGCTATGCCACGACGAGGATAACTCGAACTCCGCGCCAGCCTTGATGACGTGGTGACCCGCCGCCTGCGCGAGGATGGTGAGTACGCTCTTGGCCGAATAGGTGTCGAGCACCTGGTCGTCCTGGAAACCGGGGCCACCGGCGCGGTACGTCTGCAACGGGCACGTGGGACGCGTGGACGTGCCAAACGGCAACCGCGTGCACCCGGCCGGTGCATTCTCGAAGTCTTCCAGGCCGTGCAGGGCGGGGTTCCTCGTGTACGAGACCCCCGGAAGCGAGCCGTACCCGAAGCCGCTGCCGATCGGGAATCCGTCCGCGGCGAGCGAGCCACCGTTCTCGTGGTGCCATCCCACGGTGGTCTCGACCGTCTTCGACTTGTTGTCGAACTGCGATGTCCATTTCAAAATGGTGTCATACGCTCCGGAATTGCGGGTATGCGCCAGAGCACCGTATTCACCCGCAAGGTTCAATTCGGTGACCGCGCCCTCGACGTGCCCCGTCTGCGGGTCGACCGAGTAGTCCCCTCCCCCGCCGGAGAACGTCGGCGTGGCCGCGAAGCTGAGTGCCAATTTGTTGTTCTGATTGATGGCATAATCGAGCTTGGCAAAGAGCTGATACGAGGTCGACGTCGCCTTGAACTGCTGCGTCGTACCCGGGATTTCCATCGGATTGGTCGGCGAGCCCGTCGTCGCGTCCGGGGTGTACTGGTAAATGCTGCGATCCAAGTTGTAAATCGCGCGGGAGACACCGAATCCCACGTAGTACCAAAGCTTGTCTTTGAGGATCGGGCCGCTCTGATCGAAACCCACGTCGTAGACATTGCCCAGCGAACGGCGCGTCTGAATGGAGGTACCCGCAAAGAAGGGATACTTGCGCGCGCCCTCGAGCGCGCCAGGCGTCCAGTTCGCCCACACCGAGCCGTGGTACTCGTTGGAGCCCGACTTGGTGACGACGTTGAGGATACCGCCGGTGGAGCGACCGTACTCGGGCATGTACCCGCTGGAGAGGACGTTCACCTCTTTGACGAACTCGATGGACAATGGAGAACCATTGACGCCGTACTTCGAGCTGTTCGTGCGCAAGCCGTCGATGACGTACGAGTTCTCCGGCGACGTCGTTCCATTGATCGACGTACCGTAAAGGTCGGCGCTCGCGCCCGGCGTGGCCTCGGCCACGGACTCGAAGCTGCGCTGCGCACCACCGCGTGCGCCCGGATTGGTCACCGGAATGCGGGAGGTGAAGTCGCTGTTGATGTTGGCGCCGCTGGTCGTCGAGCCGATGTCGACGGTGGGCGAGTGCGCAACGATGACCACCTCTTCGGCCTTCAAGCCTTCGGGGAGCAGATCGGCGTCGAGACGGATCGTTGCATCCGCGCGAAGCTGAATGTCCGCCCGCTGGTACGCTCGGAATCCCTCTTTGTCGAGGTTCAGCGTGTAGACGCCAGGCGGGAGCGACGGAATGCGGTACGTGCCGGTGTTGTCCGTCGTGACGATCTGCTCGCCCTGCAGCGCCGGGGACGTGACGGTGACGACCGCGTCCTTGACCCCCTTCTTCGTGGAAGCGTCGACGACCTTGCTCCGACGGAAAGAACCCAACGCGGGATCCGCGTACGGGCGTGAATGGCTCCGAGTATCCTTTTGGCTGATCGCGATCTCATGTGTCCAGTTCGCACTAGCCACGCGGCTGGATACCGAGACAACATAACTTGGTGAAAGATTGGGAATGCGGAGAGAGGCGCTACACTGATCGCGTGACCCACGTGAGACAGGTGCACCGCGTTACTCGATTGACGATGGCCCTGTGCATCGCGTTGGCGTGTTCGATCTTCGCTTCGCAAGCGCACGCGGATCACGGAACGTCGATCACGTCCGCGGCCGAAGAATTGGTGCGCGAAGCACAGGCCCAGGAGGCGGCGGCCGAAGAGCAAAAAGCGCTGCGGCTCTACACGGAAGCGCTGGGCATCGATCCGACGTGTCGCGATGCGTACCTCGGCCTCGCCGCACTGCGTTTACGTCTCGGTGATGCGCGCGAAGCCGAACGCGTCTACTCGATGAGTCTGGAACACGTGCCGGACTTGCACGCGGCCCTGCTCGGGCGCGCGCGGGCACGCCGCACCATTGGCAAGAGCCCGGAGGCCGCGGTGGATCTGGAGGCTTACGCCAGCAAAGAGGACAATCCGCGCGCCCTCCGCGAGCTCGCACGTTGGTATGGCGAAGATGGACGGTTGCTGGCGCAACTGGCCGTGTGGCGGCGCCTTTACATTCTCGCCTCCACCCGCGAGGACAACGCGCTCGCCACCGAGGCAAAGACCATGATCCGCGCGCTTCAGATCATGGTCCACCCGATGGATCCGGTGACCGCGCCGCCGGCACCGGCGCAAATGCGCACGACGATCGCGCGCATTGCGCGACGCGGCGGCTGAGAGCTACTTCACGTTGGCGGCGGTCTGGCCGAAGAGCACTTTTCGCTCGGCCTCGGTCATCGCCGGCGGAACTTCGGGGCGCACGGTCTTGCCCTTTTCATACGCGCGCGCGGTGGCGGGACGCTGCTTGATGGCATGGAACCAACGCTTCAAGTGCGGGAAGTCGTCGAGGTTCTGCTGCTGCTTCTCGTGAGGCACGATCCACGGGTAGCTCGCCATGTCGGCGATGGAGTATTCGCCCGCGATGAACTCGTGATCGGCGAGGCGCTTGTTCAACACACCATAAAGTCGATTCGTCTCATTGACGTAGCGATCCATGGCGTACTGCAGTTTCTCGGGCGCATATTGCACGAAGTGATGGTTCTGCCCCGCCATGGGACCGAGACCGCCCACCTGCCAAAAGAGCCACTGCAGCACGTCGACGCGCCCGCGGATGTCCTTGGGTAGGAAGCGGCCGGTCTTCTCCGCCAAATACAGGAGGATGGCGCCCGATTCGAAGATGCTGATCGGCGCACCGCCTTGCAGCGGTTCGTGATCGACGATGGCCGGCATGCGGTTGTTCGGCGCGATCTTCAGAAACTCGGGCTTGAACTGATCCCCCGTGCCGATGTTCACCGCCACGAGGCGGTAAGGAACACCGGTTTCCTCGAGAAACATCGTGATCTTGTGGCCATTGGGCGTTGGCCAATAGTGGAGGTCGATCATGGTGCCCTATGCCGTAGGGTCGACGAACGCCGCGTGCAATGCGCGTTGTGCTGGGCCGAGCGCCCCTCCGGGAATGGTCGCACTGATGCGCAGCGGCGCGGCAACGAGCGTGTGTGGTGTCGTCTTCACCGACTCCAAGGCATCCATGAACCGAGGCAGCGCGGCCGTACCGAGATCGGCGCCCACGATGCTGACCAATGCGTGGCCCGAATCGATTTCGACCCCCGACGCGACCAGCTTTTTCCGCGCGCGATCCCAATCGGGCACGTTGAGCAGCGGAATCACCGCGGTCGCGCCCTTCTTGGTCCATGCCAAATCGACCGCCGGCAGAAGCATTTTGCCCACCAGGTCGGCGAAGTTCCGCAGGGTGTCATCGGAGCGCGCCGTCACCACGCGATCGAGCCCCACCACGGCGCGCACGCGCGTCGTGCCCTCCTCGTGCGCCACCGTCTCGCGCACGCCCTGCGCGAGCGCGCGCATCGTCCAAAAGTGCGGATCGGTCGTCTTTCGCGCGTAAATAGCAATCTTCGCGCGGCGGGCCCATTCGACGGCTTGGGCATTGAGCACCTTGGCGCCGCTCTCGGCCATCTGCTGCAACGTGGCCAGATCGATCTCGGGCAGGTGCTTCGGCTCCGTCACCACCCGCGGATCGGCCGAGTAGACGCCATCCACGTCGCTGTAGATCTCGCAGCGCTCCGCCCCGAGCGCAGCCGCCAGCGCAACCGCGGTGGTGTCCGAACCTCCGCGGCCCAAGGTGGTGATCTCGCGCTTGTAGCTCATGCCCTGGTAGCCGGCCACGATGACGATGCGGCCGCGCGCCAACTCGTCCTCGATGCGGTGCGGGCGCACTTCGATGATGCGCGCATCGAAGTGCCGGTCGTTCGTCATGATGCCGCATTGGCTTCCGGTGAAGCTCACCGCATCCATGCCGCGGGCGTGGATCGCAATCGAGAGCAGCGCCATGGAGACGCGTTCGCCCGTGGAGACCAGCATGTCGAGCTCACGCCGCGGAGGATCGAACACCGAGTCATCCGGCGGGCGCACGGTTCGAGCCAATGCCAGAAGCTCGTCCGTCGTCTTGCCCATGGCGCTGACGACGACGACCACATCGTGCCCTGCCGATTTTGCGGCGACGACCTTGTCCGCCACCTGCCCGATTTTCGCGACGTCCGCGACGGAAGACCCGCCGTACTTCTGAACGATGATCGACATGTGTCCGGCTTACTCTACAGGTTTTAAGTCAGGTGACGCGCGGCGGGTTGAAACGCCAGCAGGCCAAAAAGACCGCTCACCCAGGCCACACCCCGGGCGTCGTCCCAGGAGATGGCGAGGATCTCGGGGTCGTCCCCGAACGCCGCACCTCCGACCTCGGCCACGATGCGGGCCTCCGCCTCTCCCGTTTTGCCGGGCACGCGCACGAGCCACGCACGGCCCGCAATGCGGGAGACCAGCGCCACCAACCGATCCCCGTTCGCAACCGCATCCGCGGTCACCCGCAAATCCCGCGCTTTCTTGGTGAGGCCCAAGGTCGCGAGCGTCTTTTCTTGCACATCCGGGTCTTGCTCCGCGGCCACGAACGACGGCTGCTCATGATCGACGGGAACGCGCTCCCACGGACTGGGATCCCAGGGAAGCGGCGCATCGTCCTCCAGCGCCACCTCGTCGAGCAGCGCATCGTCGAGATCGCCTTCTTCGTCGGCGTCGAGGGCGGGCAGATCGGCCTCGCGAAGCTCTTCATCCGGCCCGCTGGGGCCCTCTTCGCCGCCATCGAGCAGCACCGGCCCGCCGCCATCCTCGATGCCGAAATCTTCGCCGTCCACGCCCGGTTCTTCGTCGTCGCCGATGGCGCTGCCGTTCTGCGGGGGCAACTCGTTCAGCTCCGAGTCGAAGTCGTAGGCCCCGAGCTCGATGCCCTCGGCCGGTTCCGCATCGGCGAGCCACGATCGCTCTTCCTCCACCAGCTCCTCGACCGGCTCCCCTTCCCCCGTCGAGTCGTCGAACGGATCCACGGCGTCCTGCGCTTCCGATGCGAGCTCGTCGTCATCGTCCAGGCTCTCGACCTCCGGTTCGGAAGGCTCGTCGGCATCGCCGTCCATCGGCGGCAGCTCGTCCAGATCTTCGTCCGTCGTCGTCCGTTCCATCTGCGGCTGCACCTGACGCATGTCACGAATGTCCTACGGCCTTGCGCGAAGGCCAGCAAGGCGAAGGTGACGGAACGAAGGCTTGACGGCCCCAGCGGGCCCGAAAAAAGGGACGATCCCGACCGCGGAAGATCACGCCACCGGTCGCCCTCGTCCCAAGGTCCCCCCACACAAATGTGTCCCGCCGTCACAGGGGACTGTGTGGCACGAGCCGCACGGCGGCCGTGTCGTCCCTGACCCGGCTGTCGCGACGGGTTGGGGGCTGCCTACACGACGACCGGGAAAACGACAGCCCGCGACCTTGCATGGGAAGAATTTCACCGGTCGCGAGGGTGAATCTGACGGCGGCATGCGTAGTGCATTGCACTTGGACATGAGCCACCGACAACACGTTGTCATTCGAGTGGTGGCGCTCGCAGTGATCGCCTTCCTCCAGTTTTACTCTCAACCTCGAGACCGGAGCGGCGACCGCGCCGCGTCCGCCCCTCATCAAGCCGAGACCGTTGCGATCAGCCGCTGAAGGCTGCCCGAATTAGCGGGGATTTCTCCTAGTTTTCCCGCTAGTTTTTTACGGGGAGGTCGCAACCGTCTCCAAGTTTGAGCATCGGCATTGCGCGACCCGCGCGACCTACGTACCTTCCCGGTCGCCGATGCGCTTTCTCGTGCTCTCTCGCAACGCCACGCTGTACTCGACGAGCCGGCTGGTTCTCGCAGCCCGCTCCCGCGGGCACGAAGTGACGGTCGCCGATCCACTGGATTTTCACATCGTGGTATCGCGCCGCCGGCCGTCGATGTTTCTCGGGGATCGCCCCGTTCCCCGCGCCGATCTGGTGATTCCGCGCATTGGCGCGTCGATCACCAACTACGGGCTCGCCGTGGTTCGGCAGTTCGACATGATGGGTGTGCCCGTGCTCAACACGGCCGTGGCCATCGCACGCTCGCGCGACAAGCTCCGCGCGATGCAGCTCCTCACGCGCAAGGATATCGACGTGCCCCGCACCGTTTGCGCGAAAACGCCGGACTCGGTCGACCTCGCGTTGAAGTTCATCGGCGGCGCTCCAGCCATCGTGAAACTGCAGCAGGGCGCCCAAGGCATCGGCACCATGATCGCGGAGACGCCCCAGGCGGTCACGTCGCTGCTGGAAACGCTCTGGGCGATGGGCCAAGACATCATTTTGCAGGAGTACATCGCCGAGTCGAAAGGGCGTGATTACCGCGCCATCGTCGTCGGCCAGCGGGTCGTCGCCGCCATGCGCCGGCAGGCCAAGCAAGGCGAATTTCGCTCGAATCTGCACCGTGGCGGGCTCGGCGTGCGCGTGAACCTGGACCGGCGCTACTGCCAGGCGGCCATTTCCGCGGTTCGCGTGATGGGGCTCGAGGTCGCGGGCGTCGACATGCTCGAGGGGCGCGACGGGCCGAAAATCCTGGAGATCAACAGCTCCCCCGGCCTCGAGGGCATCGAGCGTACGAGCGGTGTCGACGTCGCCGGCGCCATTATTTTGCACGCCGAGCGGTTCGTGATGCGGAAAAGCAAGCGCAACGCGAAGAAGGATCTGGTGCTCGAGCAAGAACGGCGCAACCGCCGCATCCGGCAGCCCGTTCACTTTGCGAACGGCGGGTGACGGAATCGCGACCATGCTGAAAATCGAGCGTCACGGTAGCACCGTCCTCTGGACCATCGCCCGACCCGAATCGCGCAATTCCGTCAACCGAGCCACCTTGCGGCTGCTTTCGGACGCCATCGATGAGGCGGGTCGCGACGAGACGCTCCGCGCGGCCATCCTCACGGGCGAGGGCGACGCATTTTGCTCGGGTGGCGATCTGCGCGAGCTACGCGGCGTCACCACCCGCGAGGGCGCCGACCAGCTCGGGCAGCTCGGCGAAGATTTGTGCGCCCGCATGGCGGGCTTGCCCATCCCCGTGATCGCGGCGATCCCAGGTGTCGCATTCGGCGGGGGCGCGGAGCTCGCGCTGGGGTGCGACCTTCGCATCGCCGAGCAACGCGCGCTCTTCTCGTTCAGGCAGGTGCGCATGGCCGTGACGACCGCATGGGGTGGCGCCGCGCGCCTGCAGGCCGCCGTGGGCTCCAGCGGTGCGGCGCGCCTGCTTTTCACGGGGCAGGAAATCGGCGCGGAGGAAGCGGGTCGCATCGGGCTGGTCGACGCCGTTTGCGACAACGGCACCTCGGTGGCGATGGCCTTCGCCTGGGCGCGCGACATCGCCCAGGGCGCGCGCCCTGCCGTGGCCGGCATGAAAGCGCTGCTCCACACCGCGCGCATGAATCCCGCGGCGTTCCGCGACGAAGAGCGCAGCCGCTTGGTCGCCACGTGGACCTCGCCGGAACACACCGACGCGGTGGAAGCTTATTTCGAACGCCGCCCGCCGAAGTTCAGCGTCCCCTAGTCCGTCACCACCATGCCGGTGCACACCGAGACGTCGTTGTGCTCGAAGCGGCCCTCGAAGGTGCGGCCCGCGGTCAGCGTCGGCGTGAGCGTGGAGAGAAGACGCGCCGAGAAGCGCTCGCCGTCGAGGATCTCGATCCACGCATCGGAAAAATCGAAATAGCGCTGCACCTGCGGGTACAGGCACTTGAAGACCGACTCCTTGGCCGAAAAGGTCACCGTGAGGGCGACGCCGGTGCCCCAGCCCGTCTTTCGCTTCATCTCCGCGATTTCCTGGGGGCTGGCAATCTTGTCGAGCAGCTTCTCGGCGTTCTCGTCGGTCATCGGGCGCTCGGCGTCGAGGCCGATGCCACGGGCATCGCGGGCGTGGGCGATGGCCACCGACGCGAAGTCCAGGGTGTGCGTGATGGCGCCCACGATGCCCTCGGGCCAAAGCGGCTCGCGGTTTTTACCCGTGCCGACAGGCACTTCCGCGTGCTGCGGAGCAATGCGGCGCAGGACCTCGCGCACGCAGAAGCGACCGGCGAGAAACTCCGCCTTTCGCTTGGGCACGGCGCGCGAAAGCGAATCCGGGAGCACGATGCCGGGAAACTGCGCCCCGAGATCCGAGGCATCTTTGTCGAAGGTGACGCTGTGCTGCGAGACGAAGGCGGGAAAGAGCGGTGGGTTGCGCACGATTGACTAGAACTTACCGGAAATGGTCGCGCCGCCGAAGCTCGGACCCACGAACGGTGCGAGGGACATCTCCACCGGCTCCAGGGGGTTCGCGGGCCGGGGCCTGCGCTCTTGCTCCGGACGGCCGCGGGGTGCGATCACCGTCGGCCGATCGAAAGCGTAAAACACGAGCCCGGTAGCGAGCGCGGCACCACCGACGGAGAACGCCAGAATGGCGCCCGTCCGCCAGCGATCGCGCGCGTCGCGGGCATCTTGGTAGTCGGTCTGGTCGCTCGGCGTCGCGGGGCGCCGGGTCTGCGCCTCCGACACGTCCTGCGCCGCCTGCTCGCGGTTCAAAGCGAGGAACGAGAAGACACCGCCCGCCACCACCAGCGCCCCACCGCTGATGAGGAGCGAACGTGCCACGATGCGCTGCCCCGTGGCCTCGAGGTGCACGTCGAGGGTGCGGCGTTCGTCGTGGCGAAAGTCGATCTCCTGCGAATACGCCTTGTAGCCGTTCTTCGTGACGGAGATGAGGTGCTCGCCCGAGGACAGCTCGATCGCGCCGAGCAAGGGCGCCGTGCCGACGACCCGCCCATCGAGCCAGACGTCGCAACCCGAGGGCGCATGGATGACCAAGTGCGCCGGCCGCGGCCGCAACTCGACGGGAACGGGCACCAAGGTGCGATCGACCGCGAGCACCTCGCGCTCTTCGTCGAAGTACCCGTCCAGGGTGACGCGCACGCGGTGCTTGCCCGGCGTGACCTCCGCCGCATACGGGGCCTGCCGCCGGTCGCGACCGTCGATGGTGAACGAGGCGCCGCTCGGCTGCGTGGTGATCATGAGCCGGGGCGGCTCCTTGGGCGGCTCCTGCGCCTCCTTTGGTCCGGCCGGCAGCGGCTCGGGCGCGAGGTGCACCAGCATCGGTTCCAGCTCCGAAAGCGCCTGCGCCGCATCGGCGCGCCGCCCACCATCGGGGACCTGCTCGATGTACGCGCGGAAGTTCGCCACGGCCGCGCGCAGGCTCTCCGGCTTTCGCGCGATGAAGTATTGCCGTCGATGCGCTTGCGCCAGTGAATAGACGATCGCCGGCCGCGGCAAGATGCGATTCGCCTCGGTGAAGGCCTGAATCGCCGCCGAGAATTGCCCCGCCGCATAGGCCTGCGCGCCCGAGGAAAAGAGCATCTTCGCGCGCTCCTGCTCCTCTGCGCTGGCTTCGGCTGCCCGCGCTTCATGGGCAACGAGGCTGCCCGCTCCGAGGGCAAGGGATAGACAGACGACGAGAAACCGGGGCTTCATCGCTGCCTCCCGCGGAAAAGGGTCACGGTATTGCCGGCGGAAACCACGATGTCGTCCACGCCGTCGGCGGTCACGTCTCCGGCGGCGACGCTCGCGCGGAATTCGCGGTTCGTCTCCGCGCGCATGTCCAACCCGGGCACGGGTTGCGCGGGCAGGAACCCTCGCTTCGTCTTGTCGCTCTTGATGAGGAACAGCCCATAGCGAAGCTGGTCGTCGATGGTCAGCACCACCAGGTCCTTCTTGTTCTCGTCGGTGGAGAGCTCGTCGGCGCGCAGCCACGCGCAGTCGACGATGCGTTGCCCTGGCACGTCCACGGTGAGAGGCTCGCCCAGGTTGCCGGTGCGGTCGTTGAAGAACACCCGCAGGCGTGGGGCCCCGTCCTGGAAATACAGAGCGACCAGGTCCTTCACCTTGTCGTCGTCCACGTCGGTCACGCGCAGCTTCCATTTGAAGCGCGCCTTGGCCGTCCCCGTGCCTCCGCCGAGCACGGCCAGCGATTGCGTGGTCCACGTGCCATTCCCGAGCCGGCCCACGATCAGTGCACCGCCCCGAGTGATGTCTTCTTGCTCGCTCCCGAATTCGGCTTTGGGAGGCACGGCCACGATCAGCTCGTCCAGCGCATCGGCCCCCGCGGGCGCGTCGAGATCCATGGCCGCGGTGGCGGCGAAATTCCAATCGAGCGTGTCCGCGATGGTGTTCCCCAGCGCGTTCAAATTGAACCCTCGCTGCGAGATGCTGTTCGTGATCACGCGGGCATCGCCCGTGAGAGGAATGTTCCAGAGCGTGAATACATCACCCGGCACGAGCGGCGCTCCAATCGCGGCAATGTCCAGTCCCGGGCTCGTCCGGTCGAAAAGCCCCGCAGCGGCCATGAAGGATTCGGCGACGGCATCGCGGTTCCCTTCCATGTGAAGGAGCAAGGGCGCCACCAGCTTTCGCGAGATCGACCCGGAGAGGAGCGCGAGGAAGGGCGCGTTCGACTCGCCCGTATCCCTTCCGATGACCGCGAGATCGTCCAGACCATTGCGGATCTCACCCGGCACGTCCAACGAGCCGGCCACGACTTGCTCGATGGAGGGAAACCGCCCCATGCTCGTGGGTGCCGTCGGCCCGCTTTGGGTGCCGAAGGCGATGAACAGCTGGTTCAAACTGGAGAACGCGATGTCCTTCGCCCGGTCGCCGTCGAAATCTCCGACGGCGAAGTTCCTGGCGCCGTTCGGCACCGAAAAGGGGAACGGCGTCATCACGATGGGATCCTCGGTCGCCGAGTAGAAGTCGAACCCGCTGTCGGAGCCGGCGAGGATGTCGGGGAACGAATCCGCGTTGAAATTTCCGACTTCAGCCTGCTGCCAGATGATGCCTTCGGGCGCCGGGATCACGATGGGCTTGGCGGTACCAGCATCTTGGAAACCCTTCGTGCGCAACAGAATCTGCTCGGGAAAGACGAAGTCCGCGAGCTTGTCCGGGTTCGCTCCTCGATCGGTAAGCTGCTCCGCGGCCAGAGGAAAGACGATGGCACCACGCACCTTTGGAAAACCCAGGGCCGCAACGTCCAGGATGGTCGCGAAACCGTCTCCAGTGACGTTGTCGTGGGCGGGCGTCGATTGAAAGCGACCATCCCCGACGCCGTAGGCCAAGAGAATGGCCGCGGACGAAACCCGATCGGAGGCGTTGTCCGTGTCCACTTCGGCGTGAACCAGAACGTCGAGTTTCCCGTCTCCGTCGAAGTCGAGCAGCAGCACCCCTTTGTCGCCGACGACGTAACGAGCCGACGGTCGAGAGGGCACGCCCGGAAAGCGGATGGCCGGCTCGGTGGCAGGAAGAGGCTCGGGGGGCAGAACGCCTCCCGGGATGGCCTTGCATGGGAAAAACAGGTCGATCCCGGGCGTGCCGCTACCAATGGCCTTTCGCAAGAAGCCGAAAACCATGTCGGGGCATTTGTCCCCGTCGACGTCCCCGACGCCTACGGTACCGGCGATTTGATCGGCGGGGCCACGCAGCTTCTGCACGGAGGTCCTCGCGAGGCCGCGCTGAAGGTCGATCTCGGAGCCTCCGTTGGGGCTCGGACGGAAGACGTACGTCTCGTCCCCCGGCGACGGATCGCCCGCGATGACGGCGTGGGTGTCCGCCGCTGCGACTTTCGCACCGTCTTGGCGATCGAGCCCTTCCGCGAGGACGAGGCTCGGATACTGAATCGGCTCCAGGGTGCGCTCGGAGAGGCCTTGCCAGACGGAGATTTGGCTCGAAGGAAAGAGCAAATCCGTGCGGGCGTCGCTCGTGAGGGATGCGACGATGGGCGCGCTCGAACCGCCATTGGGGATGAGCGTGACCTCGTTGAACTTGGCGCCATTGTAAAAGTGGACGCGCGTAAACCCGGTGGAGGAGGCAATGAGATCGAGCCAGCCATCGTCGTCGACGTCGGCGACGTCGATCCGGTCCGCGTCGGAGGAGAAGGATGCGCTGTCATCGCGCGCGAATTGGCCGGAGGGCGCGCGGCAAACGGAATCCTCGCCGCAGTAATATCCACCGGGGCACTTCCCTACCCCGTCCGCAGCATCGGTATCGCGCGAGCACGAGTATTTGCACTGCGCGTTGCACACCGTTCCGGCCAAGGTCGATGTACCGTCGCAGACCTCCCCGAGTTGCACCTCGACGACGCCGTTGCCGCACGTGCCCGTATCGGGCAGCGTTTGGCAGGACGCGAGGCACACCGCCCCGAGGACGAACACCGTACCGAGTCGAAGCATCTTCATTTCTATTTCTCGTTGATGTCGGTCGGAATCTCGCTGCGTGTACCGCTGGCGGTCGTCTTGGGGGCCACGTGCGTCGAGCGGACGATCTTCGGGAGTGCGACCACGAAGGTCGCATCCTTCGTCGTATCGACCGAGATTTCCGAGGGTTTGTGCCCCTCGGCTTTGATCGTCAGTTTGATCGTTCCCTGCGCGCGCGGCAGCGAAATGGGACCGGGCGCATCGCCGATCTTCGTGCCGTCCTTCCAAATGGTCGCATTGGCGGGCGTGGACTCCACGGTGATGGCCACGTCCTTCGCCCAGTCGGGCAGCGCCGCATCCGAGGCACGCGCGACCTCCTGCGTTGGCTCCGGCACTGTCGCGGGAGCGGCCGACGCAGCGACCGGGACCTGCGCGATTTCTGCCAGCGGCGTTTTGGTGCGGCCGACCACACCCGAGGCCACCAAGCCAATACCGATCAACGCCACGGCAGCGACGCCGGCCAATCCCATCAGCGCACGTCGATTGGGGCGATGCGGGAGGCTCGAGCGCACATCGGCCGCGGCCGCACCGAACGTGTGCGGCCCCGGGCTCGGCCTCGCCAGCGTCGGCGTTCGCCCGTCGTCCAATGTCTCCGCCGATTCCAGCGTATCGGTGCGCGGCGTCAGCCTCGGTCCGCTCAGGACCGAGACCCCCGACACGACCGGCGGCAGCAACGGCCCGCTCGCCAGCGGGGTCACACGGAAGCCCGCGTCCTTGGCGGCCACCGCCAACGCTTCGACCGCCGCGCCGGCGGAGGGCGGCCTCGCCGCGGGGTCTTTGGCCAGCATCTTCAACACGGGCGCATCGAGGATGCGAGGAACGGCCGCGCATACCGAGGACATCGGCGGCGGTTCCACCGTGGTTTGCTTCATCAAGAGCTCGACCACGTCCTCGCCGCGAAAGGGAATGTCGCCCGTGAGCAGTTCATGCGCCAGCACGCCGAAGGAATAGATATCGGTGCGATGATCGACATCCTTTCCGCGGCATTGCTCCGGCGACATGTAATAGGGAGTCCCCATGGGCGTGCCCGTGCGCGTTCTTGCTGCATGTGCACTGCCAGGGGAGGAAGGATCGGAGCCTTTGCCCCCTCCCACCAATTTCGCTATTCCGAAATCGAGCAATTTCGGAAAAGGCTCTCCGTCTTCGTCGAACGATAGGAAAATATTTTCCGGCTTCAAGTCGCGATGCAAAATGCCCGAGGCGTGCGCGGCATCGAGCGCGCGCGCAATCCCACGCAAAATGGGAATGGCTTCTTCGGGTGTGAGCCGGCCTTTGTCTTCCTGCAGATAGCGATCCAGGGGCTTCCCCTCCAAGAGCTCCATGACGAGGTACTGCCGCCCATCGTCGAGGGCGCCGAAGGAGAAGATGTCGATGATGTTCCGATGCCGAATTTGATTTACCGCGCGAGCCTCGGCAATGAAGCGGGCCACGACCACGGGGTTGGACGAATATTGACGACTGAGAATTTTGATCGCCGCCGCTTTGCCAATGAGTGGGTGCACGGCACGATAAACCGAGCCGAACCCTCCCTCGCCGATCTTTCCTTCGATGCGGTATTCGCCGACCAAAAAGCCGGGAGGGAGCTCGCGATCGAGCCCTGCAAATGCAGCGTCTGGCAGAAGCATCTCACCGTCTTTTGCGCAGGTGATCGACCCCTCCGGATACTGCGTACGACAAGTAGGACATGTCGCCATGCAATACTTATGGGCAATACTACGCCCGAAATGCCGTTTGGGTTCACGACAAAACGAGGAATCGTCCGCGCACTTGCGCGCGCACCTGCGCGTTCCGTCAACCGCGTGCCCCGCGCGTTCGCGATGCAGCGCGTGCGATGCGCTCTCGATGAGACCGTGCGGCGTGAATCCTTTCAGGAGGAAAGGCGGAGCCTGCTCAAATCGCATGTCGATTTTTTTTCGAAACGGAACCAAGGCAACCGCGTATCGCGGAGGCGGCGAGCCACGCCCGCACGGACGTGCCGCGCCGCGGGTGCTCTTCGGCTATTGCAATCCGCTCTGCGTGGCATCGGTGAAGGCTGCGCCGCTGCGCGCACCGACCAGCTCCGACGAGCGCGTGCTTCACGTGCGTGAAGCGAACGGGCCGCTCGATCGAGCGAGTCGCCGCAGCGGCATCGCTTCGTGAACGGATCGGCCTTCCCGCTGCTCGTCGGTTTTGCTATCGGTGCAGCGGAAAAAGCCAGGGCAGCAGCGGCACATGCCGAGGCATCGTGGGGGCACGGCACTGGTGCGTCGCGTCGTTCGTGCGCCCACGGCGCTGAAGCTCGACGCTCCTCTCCCAGCTGATAGTGTGTGACCTAGGATCACCTCGCGAAATGGCATCCTGCCGACTAAGCTTCTTGAGAGCACGATGATTCTCCTCTGCATCTCGGACATCCAGGGTCACGTCGACGCCCTCGCCGCCGTATTGGCGACCGCGGAGCGCCGTTCCTTTCACAAGTTGCTCGTCGCGGGCGACGTCGTTTTTCCAGGGCCGGCACCGCTCGAAACGTGGCGCCGTCTCACCAGCGCAGGCGCCGTGCTGGTGCAAGGCGTAACCGACCGCGCGATCGCCACACTGGATCCGAAAGATCTCCGCCCCAGCAACGATCACGAGCGGCGCATGATCGAGCGCATGCGCTCGTCGCGTGCGGAGCTGGGTGATCTCATTTTGGAACGCATCAAGCGCCTGCCCACCCACGTGCGCCTTCCCCTGGAGGACGGCGGCGAGCTCCTTCTCGTCCACGGGTCCCCGGTCGACGCGTCGGAAGCGCTCTCGCACGACATGAGCGACGAGGAAATCGACGCCCTGCTCGGCGACGACCCGGCCGACGTCGTGGTCTGCGGCATGAGCCACGTCCCGTTCGACCGAACCATCTCCGGTGTCCGCGTCATCAACGTTGGAAGCGTGGGGGAGGCTCCCCGGAGCGCGGGAGGCGCGTTTGCGAATGCCACCTGGATCGAATCGACCCCGTCCGGAATCACGGTGGAATCCATCGTCGTCCCCCTCGACCGGGAGCCCGTGGAAGAAAAGTTGTCGGCGATGCCGTAACCCGGCACGATCCGCATCGTGACAGCCAGACCGGGGCCTTCGTTGGCCAAAACGCGCGGAGAACGGCTTCTCCGGACGCGGCAGACTTCCTTTGTTCGTGCTTCCGATGGACGATTTCGCGATTTGCTGACCTCGGCCGATGTCATCAGTGAGGGGGCGGCGCGTGTGGAGAACGACGGGGCCGTTTGGTACGGCTCCACCAGCTTGATCGTGACGGTTCCCTTCGAAAAATCCGAAGAACGCGCGCTTTTTGCCGAGGTGGCGGCGCGCGATCCCCATGTTCGCGTGCGGGCGCTGCGCATTGCCAAGCGGGAAGCGGCCATTCGCGCCGCTGCACCGCTCGGTCGTGCTTCGTGCGAGCTGCGGATCGAGCCGGATGAGCGAGGCCTTCGAATCGACATCGACATTCAGGCACCGTTGATCGAAGAGCGCCGTCGAGGCAGGATGCGCGGCGACGCTCCGTCATGAGCGTCGATAGCGGTCCCATGACGGATTCGACGAACGAAAGCACCAGCCAAGGAAAGGCCGAACGGCGAAAGAAGCGAAAGCGCGATGCTTTCGCCAACGTCATTCGCGTGAACTTTGGCGCCGGTGGCGGTCGGGTCGATCCCGACAAGCTCGAGGCGTCCCGAACGGGCGTGGGAGCCCCCGCCCGCAGCGCGGGCGCTCCGTCCAGGAGGGAGACGGACGCCTCCCCGGTCGAGCCGGTGACGGATCTTTTTTCGGCCAAGGAGGTGGCGCGCCTGCTCAATCTGAGCGAGGGCCGGCTGCGCACCCTCGACAAAGCGCAGATCGTCTCGCCGTCCGGCACGCGCAACGGTCGCCGGGCGTACACGTTCCAGGACTTGATTGCCCTGCGGGCGACTCTGCTGCTTTCGAAAGAGGTGAAGCCGCGGGAGATGGCCCGCGCCATCGATGCGCTGAAGCAGACGCTCCCCAAGGTTACGCGCCCGCTTCAAGAGCTGCGCATCGTGAGCGACGGTCGCAAAGTCGTCGTGCGCGCGCAGGATGGCGCCTTCGAGCCGGTCACGGGCCAGATGGTGCTGGATTTCCAGGTTGGCGGACTCCGCGACGACGTCGTGCGCGTGCTTCGCCCCGAGTCGGCCGCAACCCGGGCGCGGACGGCGTACGATCTTTACGTCAAGGCGAGCACGCTCGACGAAGATCCCGCGACGTACGACGAGGCCGAGGCTTTGTACAGCCGGGCCATCGAGCTCGATCCGGAGCTATCCATCGCCTACACGAACCTGGGGAACATCCGATTTCGCCGCGGGGACGACCAAGGCGCGGAGGAGCTGTACCAGCACGCGCTCTCCATCGATCCGTCGCAGCCGGAGGCGCACTACAACTTGGGCTACGTGATGCTCGAGCGGGGTCATGCCGAAAATGCGGTGGCCTCGTTCGAGAAGGCGTTGCTACGCGACACGCGCTTCAGCGATGCACATTTCAACCTGGCCATGGCGCTCGAGCAACTCGGCGAGCGCGCCCGCGCCCGGGTCCATTGGAAGCGCTACCTGGAGCTCGAGCCGCAGGGCACCTGGGCCGACATCGCACGGCAGCATCTGTAGACTAGAGATCGCCGGTGCAGATCAGGGCCATGCCCCGGTGGACGCGCTCGGTGCGCTGAGAGAGCACGTCTCGACCGCCTTCCACCGAGGCGACTTTTGCGTCCAGGTCTGCCAGAGCAACGGCGGCCGCTCCGCAATCGTGGCGCTCGAGCGCGCGGACCAGGGCATACGCGGCCACCGCGACGGGCGTGCTCTTCCGCGAAGTCGCCTCGTGCGCAAGGGTTTCCAGGGCCGCACGCGTTTCCACCGGCGCCCGGCGGGCAGCCTCGTACGCCGTGTTCTCCGCCAGGCGCTCACGAACCTCGTCGGCGGTCATGCCTTCCTCTTGCGCGATCCGTTCGATCGCCATCTGGCCCGCCTGCCGGACTTGCGCGGCACGCTCCTCCTGAGGGAGCCCTCCGAAATCGTACTGGTCGAGCAGGAACGAAAGGCCTTCGTAGTGGCGGACCGCGAACGAAAATCCCGCAAAGAGGATGAACGGCACCGCCAAGAGCGAAGCACGGAGAGTCCGACGGAAACGCCGCATGCGACTCCAATCTACGCCAGCGGGCGACTTATCTCCCCGCCATCGCGCTTCGCAAGGCGTCGACCACCTCTTGCTGCGCCGTCGTGCTCAAGTTGGCGCATAGGGGCAAGGCCAAAGCGTCCCGCGAGCGCTTTTCCGCCTCCGGAATGGCCGCACGGTGGTGCCGCACCGAGGCGAACGCCGGTTCGTCGGGGATGGGCCGGTCGTAATAGGCCCGCGCGTCGATGCCTTGCGCGCGCAGCGACATGAGAACGCGATCGCGCCCCTCGGCGATGCGCACCACGTACGGATTGTGCGTGCCACCCTCGTCGAGCGCGTCGAAAAAAGAGACGCCCGGAACGCCGTCCAAAAGCTCGCGGTAGCGACGGGCCCCCTGCCTTCGCGCGGCAATCCACGCCTCCAGGTGGCGAAGCTTCACCTCGAGCACGGCCGCGTGGAGCGCATCGAGGCGGCTATTTTCGCCGATTTCCATCACGCGCCCGCCCTCGACGCCGTGCTGGCGCAGCCGCCGAACGCGCGCGGCGATGGCATCGTCGGCGGTGACGAGGGCGCCGCCGTCGCCCCACGCTCCCAGTGTCTTCGCCGGAAAAAAGCTGAACGCCGAGGCATGCCCCACCGCCCCCGCGGCGGCGCCATCGCGCACCGCACCGAGGGCCTGCGCGGCGTCCTCCACGAGAAAAAGGCCGTGCGTGCGCGCAAGCTCGAGCAGCCCTTTCGAGTCGGCGCACGCGCCGAAAAGGTGCACGACCAAGATGGCGCGCAGCCGCTCGGGGCCGCGCCATTCGCGGATGCACTCGGCCACGCGCTCGGGCGACAGATGCACCGAATCGGCATCGACGTCGACGAACACCGGCGTCGCGCCCGCGCGCACGATGGCCTCGGCGCTCGCGACGAAGGTGAACGGCGTGGTGATGACCGCATCGCCCGGACCGATCCCCAATGCGACCAACGCCAGCCGCAGGGCATCGGTGCACGAAGCCACCCCCACCGCGTGCCGCACGCCCACGTATTCCGCGAGCCGTTGCTCGAATGCGGCCACCCGTGCCCCCAAGATGAACGACTGCTCCGCAACGACCTTTGCCACGGCGGCCATCAGCTCGTCGGCGATGGCCGCGTGCTGGGCGCGCAAATCGATGAGCGGTATCCGCATCACAGAAGACGCACGTGATCGAGGCACGGGAGCGACGAGCGCACGCGATCTTGGTACGCGAAGTCCAGTCGCGCGAGGGCGATGCCCTCCCCCTCCCCGGCTTGCGCGAGCACGTCGCCCCACGGATCGACGATGAGGCTCTTGCCGTAGCTCTGACGGCCGAGCGGATGCTTTCCCGTCTGCGCCGGCGCCAGCACGAAGACCTGGTCTTCGATGGCGCGGGCGCGAAGCAGCACGTGCCAATGGTCTTTGCCTGTGGGAACGGTGAAGGCGGCCGGCACGGTGACGATGCGCGCGCCGCGGCGCGTGAGGGCGCGGAATAGCTCGGGAAAGCGCAGATCGTAGCAAACCGTCATGCCGAGCATGGCCGGCCCGACGGAGGCGACCACGCGCTCCTCCCCCGCCGACGTGGCGGCGCTTTCTTGCAGGCGCGTGCCGTCGGGGAGATCGACGTCGAACAAATGGATCTTGCGGTACACCGCGAGGATGTCTCCCTCGGGACCGGCCAGCAGCGACGTGTTGAACGGGCGCCTCGCATCCTCGCTGCGCTCCGGAAAGCCGCCTGCCACGAGGTGAATGCCGAGGCGCTTCGCCGTGTCGCGCACGAAGGTCAGGATCGGGCCCGTCCCTTCCACCGGTTCGGCGATGGCGCGTTTCTGATCTTGATCGCCCATGAACGCGAAATTCTCGGGCAAGGCGACGAGCTTGGCACCCGCAGCACTCGCCTCCTCGATGAGCTTTTCGGCCCGTTGGAGGTTTTGACTCACGTCGGCCTGGCTGGAGAGCTGTACGACTGCTGCAACGAGGGATTGGCTCATGGGCGTGGGAGAAACGTAAGCGTACCGCGTGACGAGTCAAACGCGTACCGCGATGATCGATGTACCCTCAACGGGTGGCTCTCGGGTGGTTCATGTTTGGATGCGCGCTTTTCCTGGTCGGCCTCTTCGGCGCCGTCACGGGATGCGTGGAAAATGTCGGCGGCGGGCGGAAATCCGTTGCTATGGCAACAAGTGGACGCGCGCGCGGTCCAACGCAGTGCCGCGATGCGGTGGGCAGGCTCGATTCGGTGGGCATCCGCGGCGAGGGCCGGCCTCGGGCGGTGTACGGCTTCGACATGCGCGTGACGAACCCGGCGGGCGGCCCGCGCTGGCTCGTCTTCCCGGAGACCTTTCCGCGGGAGGGGCGGCAGCTCCCGGCGCCCGGACGTGGAACCGTCGAGCGGCTCGAGGCCGTTCGCCTGGCGGGCCGCGGGCGGGTGATCGCGGTGCATGCTGCGGGCGCGGGGGGCTTCCGCGCGATTTACCTTCCGCCGGGCGCCAAGGCCGTGCTGAACGAGCTGCCCATTTTGGCCGATTGGACAATGCCGTACGCCACGGCGAAGATCGAGGTCATCGTCGCGCACGAGATCCTCATCGACGACGTGCCCCTCTCGTCGTGGATCCAGGGCTCACTCGTTGCCGGGCCCGACAGCGACGTCAGCCTGGCCAGCGATCCCAGCGCGCAGCTCGAGCTGGCGAAGCCGCTGGCTGCCGGGGGCCACACGGTCACAATCCAGGACGACTGCCGCACGACCGCGCAAGCGATCCTGAAGCACGAGGATTTCTAGCGACTCAGGAGCACGCGTCGTCGAGGGAGCCGACGAGGCTTTCGTGCTGCGGCATGTCCGTGGACCAGCTGGACCAGCGGTGCGTCTTGCCGGGCGTGGCCGCGCGAACGGCCCAGCGCACGCCGCTGGCGGCGCCCACCCGCATCGAGCCGGCGAACTTCGCGTACGCATGATCGGTGCCCCAAGGCTGGAATTGCACCTTCATGTAGACGGCGGCGCGCGCCTCGTCGGTCTTTTGTCCGAGCGAGTGGAACGTTGCCACCTTGACTTGCGTGGCCGAGACGAGGCCGAAGCCGGTCACCACGCCGATCCCCAGGAGTAAAACAATGATCCATCTGGCCATGGCACCGTTGAAGCTAGCCGGCCATGCCGCGCTGCGCCTTCGAACTGCAGCCAGCGGTCTCCAGCGTGCAGGGACTGGCGTCCGAGCGACCGTCAGCCTACCGCGGACGGCCAATGCGCCGCTCGAGCTCCGCGCGCTTGCGGCGGCTCACGGGGATCTGGATCCCCGTGTGAAGCACCACCACGGCCTCGCCACCGGCCGTGCCGTGCACCTCGCGGATGCGCCGCACGTTCACGATGGCCGAGCGATGGATCCGCACGAATTCCAGGGGGTTGAGGCGTCCTTCCAACGCGCGCAAGCTCTCGCGCATGACGTGCGTCTCGGCGCCGACGTGGATGCTGCAGCAGTAGTCGTCGGCCTCGATCCAATCGATGTCGCGCACCTCCACGATGGAGGAGCGGTTGCCCAGCCGAATCGCGAAGCGCTCGGCGAACGGAGTCTCGGGCGGCACGGCGCTGGGGCGCACCGGCTCGGTTGCCCCGGGCTTCGCTTCCAAATCTTGCAGCAGATGCGCGAGGCGCTGGCCGATGGCCGCGAGCTCGCTCTGGCGAATGCGCTGGCGTGCGCGCGCCAACGCCTCGTCGAAGCGCTCCTGGCTGCACGGCTTGAGCACGTAATCGACCGCGTGGATCTCGAAGGCCTTCAGCGCGAATTGGTCGAAGGCGGTGAGGAACAGGACCGGGGGCATGAGCGACGGGCCCACCTGGCGCACCACATCGAAGCCATCGTACTCGGGCATCTGCACGTCGAGCACGACCAACCCGGGCGGATCGCGGCGAATGGCCTCGATGGCCTCGGCGCCGTTGCGGCATTCGCCGCAGATCTCCACGTCGGGATGCCGCGCCAAGAGGTGCCGAAGGCCCGCGCGCGCGGGCGGTTCGTCGTCGACGATCAGCACGCGGAGCTGCTGGGGCGCTGGATTCGTCATGGATGGCGATTACGCGGCAACGTGCTCGGCCACCTGCGGCGCCGCCACGCGCTTCGTCCCCGAATCGTGCTCGGTGTGGAACGGCAAGGAGATGCTCGCCAAGGTGCCACCCGCCTCGACCCGCTCCAGGCGGAACTCCGCCTGGCCGCCGTAATGCTGCTCCAAGCGCTCGCGGATGTTGCGCAACCCGAGCCCCGGGCAGGCGCACAGCACGAAGCCCTCGGGCGGCCCAGGGCCGTCGTCGCGCACCTCGAGGACGAGTTGCTCGGCCTCGCGGCGGACGCGGATCTCGAGCATGCCCGCCGACGCGCGGCGCGCAATGCCGTGGCGAACGGCGTTCTCCACCACGGGCTGCAAGAGCAAGAGCGGCACGCGCGCCTCCATCACCTGCGGCTCGATGGTCCAGGTGACACGCAGGCGATCGGCGAAGCGAAGCTCCTGGATCTCCAGGTACCGCTTCAACATTTGCACTTCTTCGCGGACGGTCACGTCCGTCGAGTCGACCTGGCGCAGCACATCGCGCAGCATGTCGCTCAGCAGAAGCAAGGTGCGCTCGGCGGTCTTCACGTCACCCTGCCGCACGAAGGCGACCGCGGTGTTCAGCGCATTGAAGAGAAAGTGCGGCTGCAGCTGCGACTTCAGCGCGGAAAGCTGCGCGCGCACCAGTTCCGTGGCCAGGGCGGCCTCGCGCCGCTCGCTCTCGCGCTTGCGTTGGTTCGCGCTCATCGTGGCGCCGGCGAAGAGGACGATGCCGTAGGCGAAGACGAAGGCGGACACCCACCCGATGAGCGAGCGCAGGACGCGCTGCCCGTAGGTGAGATTTCCGCCCATCGCGAGCTTCGTCCACACGTCCACCACCGGGTAGACCAACGAGAACGCGAGGCACGTTCCCAGGAAGAGCAGCGTGTGGGCCAGCACCAGGCGCCACTTCGGCCACGAGGCCGTGCGCTCGCCCGCGGTGAGGCGCAAAATGAGTGGCGTGGACAGCGCCCACATGTACCAGGGCAACACGCGGCCCACGAAGCATGCGGCGAGCGAGACCCGCATGCCCTTGAACTCGTTGCAGTAGAAGTACGTCTCGACCGCGGACACGATCCCCACGGCCGTCCACGCCGCGAAGACGATCCAGCCCGAACGCGCCCGGCTATGGCTTTGCATGCTTCCGCTCTTTCATAGCCCGGCGCGGGTCCGTGCGCTACGCCCCACCTACTAGCCGTTAGACCGTGGCGCGGGCGCGCTGGGCCTTGGCCTCGGCCTTTTTCTTGTAGAGCGCGTCGAGAAGCGGGCCGTATTTCTCGAGCACGCTGCGGCGTTTGAGCTTCAGGCTCGGGGTGAGCATGCCGTTTTCCGTCGTGAAATCGCTGTCGATGAGCGCGAAGTCCTGCACCGACTCGAAGCCCTTGAACTTCTCCGAGTACTTCTCGATTTCCTTCGCGAGAAGGTCCCGCACCTTGGGATCCTCGAGCACCGCGGCCGGAAGCGAGTGGCCTTCCTTCTCCGCCCAGCCCTTGATCGCGTCCAAATTGGCCACCACCAACGCGACGTTGTGCGGACGATTGTCCCCGTACACCATGACGTTGGCCACGTACGGCGAGAGCTTGATCTCTTCCTCGAGCGGCGTCGGCACGACGTACTTGCCGTTCTCGAGCTTGTACTGCTCCTTGATGCGGCCAGTGATGTACAGGAAGCCGTCGGCGTCGACGTAGCCCATGTCGCCGGTGCGGAAGCCGCCGTCGGAGGTGAAGACCGCCGCGTTTTCCTCGGGCCGATTGTGGTAGCCCTGCATCACGTTGGGCCCGTAAACGATGATTTCGCCTTCGTCGCGGCCCGATTCGGTCTTCTTGCCGCTGGACGGGTCGATGACGATGCGCACGCCGGGGAAAGCCTTGCCCACCGAACCGATCTTTCGGCCCGACAAGGGGCAGTTCGCCGTGGCGATGGGGCTCGTTTCGGTGAGGCCATAGCCCTCGTAGACCATGACGCCGATACCGTCGATGAACTCCGCCACCTCGCGCGAGATGGCCGCACCGCCGGAGAACGCGTACTTCAGGCGCCCGCCGAACTTCGCGCGCACCTTGGAGAAGACCACCTTGTTCGCGAGGCTGAGCATGATGCCCTCGCCAAACGACGGCTTCTCGCCCACGCGCTGCTTGGCCGCCGCACGAAGCGCGCCCTTGACCATGGCCTGCACCACGGCGGGCTTCTCGGAAATCTGCTTTTGCACGGCCATGTAAAGCCGATTGAAAATGCGCGGCACGCTGAAGAGCAGCGTGGGCTTCACCTCGGCCAAGTTGTCGAGGATCTTGCTGATCGACTCGGCGAGCCCCATCGATGCGCCATTGGAAAACAGCGCGTGCAACTCCACCGTCTGCCCGAACGAATGCGCCCACGGCAAGAACGAGAGCGAGCGATCCTCCGACGCCATCGGGAAGGCTTTGTGAGCGCCCTCGACGTTGGAGGCGATGTTGTTGTGGCTCAGGATGACGCCCTTGGGAACGCCGGTGGTGCCGCTCGTGTAGATGTAACAGGCGACGTCTTTCTTCTCCGGCTGGATGACCGGCACCGGCTTCTTCTCCCCCGCCTCCGTGAGCGCGCGGAACGAATGGATCGTGTGCCCCTCGCTCTCGCCCTCCATGACGATGATGTGCTGGAGCGTCGGAATCACCTCCAGGAGCTTCTTCGCCTTTTGGAGAATGTCCTTTTTGGAGACGACGAGCGCCTTGGCGCCGCAATCGCGGACGATGAACTCCCAGTCCTTTTCGAGCTGCGCCTCGTACATGGGTACGAGTGCGACACCGAGGCCGAAACAGGCGTACGCCGAGACGGCCCATTCCACGCGGTTGTCGGAGATGATGGCGACGGCGTCGCCCCGCGTCAGGCCGAGGCCGGCGAGCCCGCCGCGAAACCCGTCGACCTGCTTGCCGAACTCACGGTACGTAATCCAGTGCCAAACCCCCTCTTTCTTCGTTCCGAAGAGCTCGCGATCGGCGAACTTCTCGATGCTGCGGTTATAGATATCGACCAGGGTGTCAAAATGTGCCGGCTCGCCCATATCCCTACGAAGAGTATGCTAAACGGCCTGGCTTTCAAATGATGGCTCGTCGCTATTGCCTCAAGACGTTCGGCTGCCAGATGAACGTCCACGATTCGGAGCGGATGGAGGAATCCCTTCAGGCCTTCGGCTGGGAGCCGGGCCCGCTCGAAGAGGCGGATCTGGTCATTTTCAACACGTGCAGTGTGCGCGACAAGGCCGAACAGAAGGTCCGTAGTGAGGTGGGCAAGCTCTTGCCGCTCAAGCGGGAAAAGCCCCATGTCGTGCTTTGCGTGGCCGGCTGCGTGGCCCAGCAGGAGGGCGAGAAGCTTCTTTCGCGCATCCGCCACCTGGATTTGGTCATCGGCCCGGACAACCTGCACGAGCTTCCGGCCTTGGTGGAGGCGCAATTCGCGGGCTCGCCGCCCACCGCGCGCACCATCTTCGACATCGATGCGCCGCAGTTTTTAGCTGCCGTTCCACACGGACGCGAGACTCCGGTCAGCAGCTACGTCACCACGATGAAGGGCTGCGACGAGCGCTGCTCGTTCTGCATCGTGCCCTACACGCGTGGGCCGGAGCGCTACCGCCCTGCGCGCCAGATCGTCGAGGAGATTGCCCGGTTGGTCGATGCGGGCACCCGGGAAGTCATCCTTCTCGGTCAGACCGTGGACAGCTTTCGCGATCCCGAGCTGCCGCCGCCCGAGAGCGACGATCCGGACGAGTCGCAGTTCCCGTGGCTCTTGCGGATGATTGCGGCCGAGGTGCCGGGGCTTCTTCGCTTGCGCTACACGAGCCCTCACCCGCGGCACGCGACCGAGTCGTTGGCCCGCGCGCACGCGGAGCTGGATGTGCTCGCCCACCACGTGCACTTGCCCGTGCAATCGGGAAGCGACCGCATCTTGAAGCGGATGATCCGCCGCTACAAGCGTGCAGAATACATCGAGCGAGCGGAGCGGCTTCGTCGCGCTCGGACGGACATGACCTTGTCGACGGACATCATCGTCGGCTTCCCGGGCGAGACGGACGAGGACTTCGAGAGCACCCTCACGTTGGTGCGCGAGGTGGGATTCGTGGCCGCCTTCGCGTTCAAGTTTTCACCGCGTCCGAACACGCCTGCGCTGAAGCTCATCGATGACGTGCCCGAAGAGCTGAAGAAAGAGCGACTTGCTCGGCTGTTCGAGGTGGTCGAAGCCCAAGGGCAAGCGCACCTGGCGAAGCTCGCGGGAACGCGAGCGAAGGTTCTCGTCGAAGGAGAGAGCAAGAGCGACAAGCAAGCGAATGGCTTGCTCCTGCAAGGACGAACCGAGCGCAACGAAATCGTGCACCTCGAAGGCGGTTCGCCGGCGTGGATTGGACACACCATTCCCGTGGAGATCGTGCGTGCGAACAAGCATTCGCTCTCGG
This sequence comes from Sorangiineae bacterium MSr12523, assembly GCA_037157775.1. Lineage (NCBI taxonomy): Bacteria > Pseudomonadati > Myxococcota > Myxococcia > Myxococcales > Pendulisporaceae > Pendulispora > Pendulispora brunnea. The sequence goes on along the minus strand of CP089982.1, from coordinate 4,621,274 downwards.
GTCGCCCGGAAGATGGTGCGCTGGCCGCACTCGGTCTTCCTGCTTCATCCTCCGGCGAATCCCAGCAACCCGCACGCGCGACCGTCGTGCGGCAAGTGCGGTCGCTGCCCCTTATTTCGCAGTAAATCGCCGTGAAAACCCCAATAAATAATCGCGCCCACCCGCATCGTCCCTCCTTACGATGCGGGTGAGCGCGCGAGGATAATCTTCGCGGGCTCTCTGGGCGGCCTCCCTTCCTTCGCGGCCTCCCGTGCCCTTGCTACTTCGTACGATGCGACATCGTGCGTGAGTGATTCGGCCGACAAAACTGAAGCAGGACGAAAAGAGAAATGCCCCTCTACGAATACGACGGGACGCGCCCCATCCTCCGGGAAGGCGCGTACGTCAGCCCCCAAGCTACGGTCATCGGCGACGTCCAACTCGAGACGCAGGCCAGCGTGTGGTTTGGAGCCGTTTTGCGCGGCGACGTGGGCTCGATCCGCATCGGCGCGCGCACCAATGTGCAGGACAACGCGGTGATCCACGTGACGGGAGGTCAGAACAACACCGTCGTCGGCGGCGATGTCACCATCGGCCATTTGGCTCTGCTGCACGGTTGCACCATCGGCAACCGGGTGCTGGTGGGCATGGGAAGCATCGTGCTCGATAACGCGACGATCGGGGACGATTGCTTCATTGCGGCAGGCTCCCTCGTGACACCGGGCACGGTCATCCCAGCGCGCTCCTTCGTCCTGGGGCGACCGGCGAAGGTCGTGCGGGAGGTAACCGAGAACGATCTGCTCTGGATCTCGGCCTCGGCGCAGCATTACGTGGAGTACGCGCGACGGTTCGGGACGAGCCTCAAGCTGGTCGAAGGGTAGGATCTATTCCGGCCCGCGCACGATGCGCAGTTCGACGCGGGTCGCTCCAATTTGGACCAACCCGATTTTCTCCGCCGCAGCGCGCGATAGGTCGATGATCTTGTGCGAGTCGTCGAAGGGGCCCCGATCGGTGATGCGCACGCGGACGGTCGATCCCGTATCGACGCGGCGCACCTCGACCCATGTGCCGAAGGGCAGCTTGCGATGCGCCGCCGTCATGGCCCGCGCATCGTACCGCTCGCCGCTCGCGGTCTTCTTGCCTTGGAACTTTTTGCCGTACCAGCTCGCGATTCCCACTTCGTCCGGCTTGCCGGGCTGCTGCCGGCTGCGATCGATGAACGAGTAATCGTTGCTCGCGGTCTCGATTTGCGTGGTGCCCGGCGCGTTGAAGGCGCGCTCGGAGCCGTGGCCACCGCCGCAACCGGAGATGGAACCGAGGGAAGTCGCAAGCGCAAAGAGGTAAGCGACCTGGGCGAGCAAAGGGGGCGGAGGCATGACGCTATTCCAACAGGTACGGCATCCTTCAATGGAATGCACCCGTCTCGCGTCGTCCTTTTGCGAGGACGGCGGCAGCGCCCCCACCGAACTGAAACAACGGACTGAATTGTGACGTTGCGCTTCGAGCCAAGCGCGAGCACATTCGGGGACTTGGAGCGCCTTCACGCCATCTGGCTCTTGGCCACGTGTCTACTCGCCACGCTGTTCGAGTCGCTCTTCGCACCGCTGACAGGCAAGCGACGCGGGCTTCGCGCCTTTCAAGAGAGCTACGCGCTCGATCGGCTTCCCCCGCTCACACCGGAGGAGCGGCGCACCTTGCCCATCTTGAGCGGATGCATCGCGTGCGGTTTGTGCGATCTCGGCGAGGGCCTACGCGTGGCCAGATCGGCCGGCGTCTATGCTGGCACGATGGATCTGATGCTCGCCTCGTCGCGCAGCATGCCGGACTTCGACGCGGCCATGCGCTCGTTCGCGGCTGTTCCCGAGGAGCGCCTCGCGGAGCTCGAACGACGCTGCCCGGCGCGCGTGCCGATGCAAAAGGTGGCCGCGTTCGTGCGCGCCAAAGGCTTGCTCGAAGAAGAAGAGGTGCGCCACTCGCAAACCGCGATGGCGGCTAGGGCCTCACGAGGTCGTCGGGGGAACGCGGAACGACGTGGTAATTGAAGAACCACGTCACGACGCCCGTGACCGAAGCGAACTTCGTGTCCTTCGCGACCTCGGCGTCCTGCAGGTCGTAAAACTCGTTGGTGATGGTCACGCCGTTGAGGGTCGTATCCGACGTAAAGTGCACGCTGCGCCGGCCTGACTTATTGAGATACGGATTGTCCGTCATCGTCACGTTCTTGATCGTGACGAGCATGTTCAGCCACTTGCGGCCCTTGGTGTAGTCGTTCAAATCGTTCACATCGACGATCTCCACCGGCGCCGGCAGCGGCGTCTCGTAGCGGAAGGTCGCGATGGGCTTGGAGAGCTGGGGCAAGAATTCCCCTTCGTCGAAAATGGCCCCGCCAATGCGCGCCTCCTCGACGTAGGGCCCGCGCAAATCGAGCACGTCGCCCGGGGAAACCCGCAGGCTCGATGGAATGAACGATGGCGAATACAGCGAAATACCGGAGTACGGATTCTGCGAGCCGACATCCTGCACGTAAATCGTGCCGCGGCTCTTGCCGTCCTTCGTCTCGTCGAAAGTATCGATGTAGATGACCTCGGCCCCCGTGACCGTCACGTCGCCTCGAAACTTCAGCGACGGATTCACGACTTCGCGAATGCGCTTTCCGGCACCCAGCGGGTCGGGCTCTCGATGGCTCGGCGGGTCTCCGTCTTCGGACGAACAGGCCACGCCGCACATGGCGCATACGAGAGAGGCCGCAAACAAGAATAAACCGGTACGAGATGAAGAGAACGCCACGGTGCCAGGCTTATACCACCGTGTGCGGCCCCCTCAAGCGGCGTGTTCGACCGCCGTGGAAAGAGCCGATTCGAGGCGGGACTGAATTTTATGCTTCTTCGAGTAAACGGTTTTGACGCTGATGTTCATGCGCGCGGCAATCTCGTTCGGCTCGAGCTCCTCGTCGAAGTACAGCGTGGCGAATGCGCGGTCCTTTTCGCTGAAGCCATCGAGCATTTCGGCGGCCATCGCGGCGCGCTGCCGCTCGGCGACGCACTCGAAGGGATCGGGGAGCTGACAGGCCAAGTCCGTGGCCTCGGCCAGCGATGCCTTGTTCGGCTCCCGGCGCAGGCTGCGCAAGTGATCGTAAGCACAGTGAATGGCAAGCAAGCCAAGCCAGCTCGAAAAGCGATTGCCGCGCTCCGGGTCGAACGTCCGAAGCTTGTGCATCTCGTTCGCAAGAAGGGATAAGAAAAGCTGGGCCTGAATCTCGAACACATCGTCGCCCGACACCATCGAGGGGAAGCGGCGGGTGACCTTGGTGATGCAGCGGTGAATCAAACGATCGTAACGGCTCTGAAACTCGGTCCACGCCTGCGCCTCGTTGCGCAGCATCGCGTCGACCAGCTCGCGGTCCTGTTTGCCGCACGCCATTCGACACGCATTTGCATCCTCTCGATAAGCATCTCGCCCTTGCATCATCATCTCTCGACGGCCCTCCAAGTTCCGGCGCGCCGTGCGACCGGTCGGCGTCGTGCAATGCAGCGCGCGTGCCAGCCTCAAAAAGGGCAACAATCATCGAGAAATACGGAGATTTTGGCCCCCGACGGGCCCGTCCAAAGCAAGTGTTACGCGTAACAGTCGGCCTCGGGCGTAACACTCGGGAGAAACGTTACGGAAGTTGTTACGCTCGGGACCAAGTGTTTCACCCCTCGATGGATGTCCTTTTTTGGGCAGGCGCCAGCAAGTTGAGGGGTGGGCCGATTTTGATGATAACGGTTCCGCTGTGGATGGAGTTTCTCGTCGTCTCGTTCCTTGGATCCTCTGTCTGACCGCGGTGGCGGCATGCGGTGGTGCGGCCGAGCCGCCTCCCGCAGTTCCGAAAGCGGGCGGCGTAGCCGGGGATCGCCCGCCGGTGGCGGCCATCGTTCGTGACGGCGATCCCGGCGCCGGGCTCGCGGTGGCGGTGTGGACCTACGGGGTCGCGGCGGAACGCGGCGCGCAGGCGGCGGTGGCACTGGCGGCGCTGACGCAAGCGCGGCTTGCCCCGCGTTGGCCTGCGGCGGTGGTGACGCCGGCCTGGGAGGGCTACCGCGTGCGAGGGCTTTTGGGCGAGCGACCCTCGGAGCAGGTCACGGCGGTGCAGCGTGCGCTGCTCGCGCCGGTGACCGCGGCGGAGATGCCCGCGGTGGTCAAGAAGCTTCGCGCGCTGGCCAACAAGCCGCTGCACGATCCCGGGCTCGCCGAGGTGGCGCGCTGCCGGGGGGAGCCGTTTGGCGCGATCCCCGCCCCCGCGGAGCCCACCCTCGCCGACGTGGAGGCCTGGCGGCGCGCGGCGCATGGCCTGGGCCGCGTGGCGCTGTCGGTCGCGGGCATCCCGCGTGCGACCAACGACGTCATCGCAGCGCTCAATGGCTTGCCGGCGTGGCCGCGGGCCGCGCAACTGCCGGTCTCTGGTTGGCCGGAGGAGGCGCCGCCGCCCGTGGTGTACGACGCGCGCAGCGAAGGCGTCGCCGAAGCGCGCGCCATTCTGGCCTTTCGCACGGGCGATGCGACGCGCGCGGCCGCCATTGCGCCGAGCCTGGGCGATCCGCGGGGTCCCCTCGCCTCGCGGCTGGAGGCGACGGAGTCCGGCGCGACGGTGCGCGACGTCACCGCCACGGCGCACGCACAGGGAGGCTGCCTTACGGTGACCTTGGATGCGCGCGATCTCGGGCCCAATCCGACTGCGCGCCTCGCCACGGCCATCGCGCTGGTCCGGCAAGAGGTGCTCGCCGAGCTGGCCGACACGGACGACTCTGCGCAGCCGTTGGCGCTTGCCCGGCGCGCGGGCGATCCGCGGGAAGCGGCCGAACGCGGAGCATGGTGGACGCTCTATCAGCGCGCGGCGCCCGCGGCGAAAGAGCCGCGCATGCTCGTCGCCGTCGGCTTCGCAGGCTCGCGCGATGCGACGGCGATGCCGAGCGCCGAGGCCGTGCGCACCGAAGTCGATCGCGCGCTCGCGGCGTGGAAAGATCCCGTGGTGGAGCCCCGCATTCGCGTGGAGCGCGGCCAATCGGACCTGTGGTTGCTCCTGGCATCGCCCTGCGGAACGGTGCCCGAGGTGGAGTCGGACTCGGGCCTCGGCGCCGGGTTTGCGATGCTCGCGGCCGAAAGAGCACGCGATCATGCGGGAACTTCCCTCGAAATCGCGCCGTGGGCCTCCGCCGACGCCATCGGGCTTTTGGCCCACGGACCCGCGCTCCCCGGCGAGACGCCGCTCGCGCAGGCCCGGCGCATCGCTGACACGGCCGCGCGCGCGTTTGCCGAAGGGCCCGAACGGGACGCGATCTCCCAAGTGCGCGCGTCGCTCCTTACCGTCGGGGACAACGTTCCCGCGCGCGCGCTGGTCGCGCTCTCGAGCGGCATCGTACCAGGGCGGCCTTCGTGGTTCTCGCCCACGGGAAGCCCCGTGGCGCTGGCGCGCGCCTCGGACGGCGCATTTGGAACGCGCGCCACGGGCCTTCGCGCAGGGCCGCTGCGGGTCGCGGTTCTCGCCAACGAGAGCCCCGCACAAGGCGCGGCGGCTGCACGCGCCGTGGATCGCTGGGTGCCGCGCCGCGCTTCGGGCGAGGCGCGCGCCTGCCCCACACCGAGCGAGCCACCGCCGCCCCGCCCAGGCACGTATTGGCTCGATCCCACGGGCTCGCCCGAGCAAGCGGGTCAAGCGTGGCTGGCGCTCCCGCTCCCGCGCGGCGACGAGAAGTCCGTGCAGCTTGCACGCTTTTTCGCGCTGGCCCTGGACGGCGAAGATGGCCTCCTTGCGCGCGCCCTGGGGGGCCCCGGCCTGGCGCGTTCGTGGAGCGCAACCGTCGTCGGCCCCGCGCGGGGCTCGGCGCTGGTCGTCCGCATCGCATCCGCCGACGGGGCGCTCGATGGGGCGGTGGCGCAAACGCGCGCGCTGCTGGATCGGCTGCGCCAGCGCGGCCTCGACGAGGCGGATCGGCAGCGGGCCGCGGCCGCACGCGCGCGCGCCGAGCAACGGGCTCTCCTCGAACCACATGGGCGCCTGCTGGCGCTTTTCCGGGACGCTCCGACGCACGATCGAGATGCGCCGCCGCCGCTCGACGCGCTACGCTCCTTTGCTGCAACCACCCTTCGCGATGACGCACTGGTCATCGCGGCCGCCCGACCTCCCCGCGCACCGAAAGCGACTCCGTGAGCCCCCCGCCTTCGTTCGAGTCCGACGCCGAGCCTGAAGAAGAAGAAGCCGGCCCGCATGCCCCCACGGAGGCCGACCAACCCTGGTTCCACGTGGGTGCCGACCGCGTGCGGCTCCTCCGCGACGGCGCGCAGACGTTTCCCGTGATGCTGGAGGCCATCCGCCAGGCGCAGAACGAAGTGCTTCTCGAGATGTACTGGATCGGCGCCGATTCCTGCGGCGAGCGTTTCCGCGATGCGTTGGTGAGCCGCGCCCGCGCCGGGGTCAAGGTCAAGGTCATCTACGACGCCGTCGGAAGCCTGGGCATCACCGAGTCCTGGTGGCAACCGTTGCGCAGCGCCGGCGGTGAGGTCCACGAATACCATTCGCTCTTTCCACTGGCGCAAAGCTTTCAGCTCGACCGGGTCGAGCAACGCGATCATCGCAAGCTCCTCGTCGCCGACGACACCGTGGCCTTCACCGGCGGCATCAACCTGAGCGATCCCTGGCTTCCCCTCGAGCAGGGCGGCGAAGGCTGGCGCGATGACGCCGTCGCCGTCGAGGGCCCATGTGTCGAAGAGTTTCGCTCGCTTTTTTACGAGACCTGGCGCCGCATCACCCGCACCCTGCGCCCCCGCGACGTTCCGCCCTTTCCGCGACGCCGGTCGCGCCCCGTCTGGGTGCTCGCCAACAATTGGCGGCGCCGGCGCAGCATCCGTCGCGAGTACGTCGTGCGCATCGCCAACGCGCGCCAATCGGTGGATATCGCCAATTCGTACTTCGTGCCCGACGGCGGCGTGCGCCGCGCCATGTTCCGCGCGGCCTCGCGCGGTGTGCGCATTCGCGTGCTGGTGCCCGCGCGCGGCGACGTACCCATCGTGCAGTTCGCCGTCGAGGCGATGTTCGAGCAACTGCTGCGGCACGGCGTCGAGGTGTACGCGCTACCCGGCCCCATCCTGCATTCCAAAGTTGCCATCGTGGACGAGAGCTTCGCCACGATTGGCAGCTACAACCTCGACGAACGCTCTTGGCGCAAGAACCTCGAGGTCAACCTGGCCGTGGAGGACGCCGCCTTCGCGCGGCACGTTCGCCATTGGTACGAACACGATCTCGCTCGGGCGCTTCCCATCGACCTGGCCACGTGGCGCCAGCGCGGTACGCTGCGTCGGGGCATGGAGTGGGTGGCATTCGCGATGCGGAAACTCTGGTGATCATGAAACTGAACTTCGTACGAAAACCGATTCGCGTGGCCGGTTTTGGTCTCATCACGGCGACGTACCTTCCCCTTTACGTGGCCCGCGACGCGATGCTCGTCGGCGTGGGCAAGAGCGAGCACAAAGATCTGCGCGACCGCTGGACGGGGCGCTGGTCGCGGGCCTTGTTGAAGCTCTTTTCCGTCCACCCGAACATCGTGGGGGACGTGCCCACCCGTCAGGGCGGTTACCTCGTCGTGGCCAACCACCGCTCCACCATCGACATCGCGCTCATGCTGTCGACCTTCGGCGGCTGCGTGGTCTCGCGGGCCGATCTTTCGCGGTGGCCCATCATCGGCACCGCCGCCCGCAAGGTGGGCACCTTGTTCGTGGAGCGCACGAACAAGCAAAGCGGTGCGCGCGTGATCCGCGCCATGGCCGCGCGCCTGACCGAGGGGGACATCGTCTCCGTGTTTCCCGAGGGAACCACGTTTCCGGACGATGACGTGCGTCCGTTCTTGCGGGGAGGCTTCGTCGCGGCCATCCGCGCGGGCGTGCCCGTGTTGCCCGTGGGCATCGCCTACGAAGCGGGCTCGGAGGCTGCGTTCGTGGGCGAGAGCTTCGGGGCCCACCTCGAGAGGATGTCCGGCGCACCGCCCACACGCGTCACCGTGTGCATCGGGAAGCCTCTTCCCACCGACGACGGGGGCGCGGCCACCCTCCCCGCCCGCGCCCACGAAGCCGTCCAGGCCCTCGTCAAGAAGGCGCGAACCCTGGTTTAAGGCTTCATTCTTGCGCTAAATCCTGATTTTCTCACCCGCCACCCACGAAGTGCACGATTTCAATCGCGTCGCCCGGGGAGACGGGATGGTGCTCATGATCGGCCCGAGGCACGATTTCGCGGTTGATTTCCACAGCCACGGGTCCGCCGGCCAGATCCAGGTGGGCCAGCAGGCCCCGCACGGTGAGACCTTCCGGAATGTCGCGCCCTTCTCCATTGATGATAACGTGCATGGGTGACCTTTTTCCGACGAGTGGACCGACAGCGCAAGCTGCGCTCACCGAGGACACGCCGACATGGCTGACGAATCGAAGGTCGAGGCCCGCGAAAATCCGATTCCGGCCCCCCTCGCCGATGATCATGAAGACGTATCGTGGGCACTTTCAACCGCGAAAACCACGTGGGATCGCGGTGAGCACACGGACGCACTCAAGTGGCTCCGTCGCGCGGCCGAAGCCGCAAGCGAGGCCGAGGCCGACGATCGCGCGCTCGCCTTGGCAAAGGCCGCCGCCGATCTGACGACCCGCATCGACGAACTCGGCTGGGAAATCGGTTCCTCGGTCCGTCCGCCGCCCACACCTCAAGGCGGCGGAGGCACGTTTCCAAAGGCCACCGTGCGTCTGAGCCCGCTCGTCCCGCCGGCGCCGCCCCCTTCTCAGCAGCCGGTGCGCCCCGCTGTTCCGCTTCCGCCGCCAGCCCCCTCCCCGCGCGCGCTGCGTCCATCGGCACCGCAGGAGCGGTCGCCAGCACCGCCCACGGCGTCGTCGGGATCGACGCGGACCTCGACCCCGTCGGGCGCGTCTCCAGCTCCGCCGAAGACGCTCCCCACACCACCGCGCTCGGCCACCGGGGCGGCGCTCTTGAACAATGCGGCGGGCAAGTCGGCGCGCCCCAAGCATCCCAGCCTGGGTCTTCTCGGACCCCGTCCGCGCATCTCCGATGCGACACCGCCGCCGCTGCCGCCGCGGGCCTCGCAATCACCGCGCGTTCCTTCGAAGCCGCCGCCGGCGCCGGCGCGGGCCCCCACGCCGCCGCCTCCGCCGCCGCGGGTCGAGGCTCCCGCGGTCATCGAGGCGATTTCGTCGAAGAACCTCGTCTCCGTCTCGGCGATTCCCGGTTCCAGCCCGCGCCAAGAAAGCCTGCCCGATCGCCCCTCGTCGGGGACGACCAGCACCACGCAGCCGATCAGCGCGGAGCCGTTTCCGCTCGCGAGCAAGCACGACACGCCGGCTGCCCCGCCGCCGCAGATGGATGCGAGCTCCGAGGTGTCTCAAGTCATCGTGTCGCAGAATCTGGCCGGTCGCGAAGGCCAGCGCACCACGCGCCCGGCCGGGGCCTGGGACGACTCGTCCACCTCATCGATCTCGAGCCAGGAGGACGTCAGCTTTGCGTCCACGCAAGTGTACCCGTCGGGGCCCGAGAGCATCACCTTCGTGGCGCCCGGGGCTAGGCCCGATACGAGCCAGGTGATGGAGACGCCCACCGCGGCCCCGCCGGCGGTCGAGAGCGACAGCCACCTGACGTCGCCGCCGGCATCGTCGCAAGCCATCGAGAACATTCTCCGAAATACGAACTTCGGCTCGCCCGAGGACATCGAATCGTGGCCGACGGAGGCCGTTGCCGGAAACGAACTGCCCAATTTCTCGTTTGACGACGCGACGAAAACCCGTATTGGTACGCCGGCTTACAGCGAAGAGGTTCTCGCCGCTTCGCCGGACGAAACGGTCGCTGCCGCCGATACGCAGCCGCGTGGTTCGCGGCCCAATCTGGAGCAAGAACCGCGCGCTTCGCGCCCGTCGTACACCAATGAAAGCCGCATTGCGGCACGCGGTCCGGTGCAAAAGCCTTCTCAGGCGGTGCGGGTCGTCGTGTGGCGTGATCCCGATGGGGTTCACGTCGCTCCCCACGGTACGACCGTAACGGCCATTTCCGTCGACGCCCTTCTCGTCGCGCTCGACCCGTCCGCGGATCTGTTCGCCTGGCTGACGAACAAGTAACCGGTTTTTTACGGTTAGTCTTTGCGGCACACCCGCGAAGATGGAGTATCGTAGCCGCCGAATGTTCGACGAGTTCGGAATCAATGCAGGTCTTGTTGAGGAGCTTCACGCAAAATTCCAACAGAACCCGCAGGCTGTAGACGCTAAATGGCGCAAGTTTTTCGAGTCCCTGAATGGGGCCTCGAATGGAAACGGTGCATCCATTGCGCCCATTGCGACGGTCTCGCCTGCTGTGGTCTCCGGGGCTTCCAGTGCTGGTGGGGCCGCGCCCGGTGGTGCGCCGCCGACGGCCGTGAAGAACGGTAACGGTGCAGCGGCGTCCGCAGGGCTCAATGGCAGCGCGCGCGCTTCGTACGTGCCGCCCCCGCTTACAATCAGCCGCGCCGAGGAACAACTCGTCAATGCGGTGGCCGTCCAAGGTCGAGTCTATCAGCTCGTGAACATGTACCGCTCGCGCGGACACTTGTTCGCGCGGGTCGATCCGCTGGTGAAAGATCCCAGCATCGATCCCACGGTCGCCGGAGCGCCGCCCGCCGCCTCGCCCGAGCTCGATCTGGAAAACTTCGATCTCGCGCCGCAAGATCTGGAGAACACGTTCGCCACCGGCGGCATCTCCGGTTTGCCCGAGCGCACCACGCTTCGCCAGATCGTCGCGCACATGAGCGAGACGTACTGCGGCTCGATTGGCGTGGAGTACACGCACATCGAAGAGCCGGAGATGCGCGACTGGCTCGAGCACCGCATGGAGTCGACGCGCAACCGCGCCGCGCTCGATCACAAGCAGGTCGTGCGCATCCTGACCAAGCTGACGGATGCGGAGGTCTTCGAGAACTTCATCGCGAAGAACTACCTCGGTGCACGCCGCTTCTCGGTCGAGGGCGCCGAAAGCGTGATTGCCCTCTTGGCCATGTTGGTCGACGAGGCGGGAACGCACGGCGTCGGCGAGATCGTTCTCGGCATGGCGCACCGCGGCCGCCTCAACGTGCTCGCGAACATCATGGAGAAGGACGTGCGCGAGCTCTTCGCCGCGTTCGACGACAAGAAGCCCGAGCGCTTCCTCGGCGGCGGCGACGTGAAGTACCACCTCGGCTACTCCACGGACCGCGTCACCTCGTCGGGCGCAACGGTGCACCTCTCGCTCGCCTTCAACCCGAGCCACCTCGAGTTCGTGAATCCGGTCGTCGAAGGCCGCGTGCGCGCCAAGCAAGATCGCGCGAAGCGCAAGCACGTCCTGCCGCTCCTCATCCACGGCGACGCCTCCTTCATGGGCCAAGGCGTCGTTCCCGAAACGTTGAACCTCGCGGGCCTCGAAGGCTACTCCACCGAGGGCACCGTCCACGTCGTCGTGAACAACCAGATCGGCTTCACGACGCTGCCGAAGGATTCACGTTCGACGCGTTACTGCACGGACATCACCCGTATGATGAAGACCCCGGTCTTCCACGTGAACGGTGAGGATCCGGAGGCGGTCATCCAGGTCACGCGTTTGGCCATGGAATACCGCCAGCGCTTCCAGAAGGACGTCGTGATCGACGTCTACTGTTACCGCAAACTGGGCCACAACGAAGGCGACGAGCCGCGTTTCACGCAGCCCATCATGTACGCGCTGATCGACAAGAAGCCGACGGTCCGCGAGGTGTACGTGCAGCGGCTTTTGGAGACCCATCGCATCACGCGGCAGCAGGCCGACGACATCGAGCGCGCCAGCAAGCAGCGCCTCGACGACGCCTTGGTCGAAGCGCGCAAGGGCGACTACCACACGCTGCCGAGCGCGATGGAAGGCCTCTGGACGCCGTACTACGGCGGGCCGGACGTCCTCGTTCCCGAGGTGCCCACGCACGTCGAAAAGAACCACCTTCTCGACATTTTGGATCGCCTCACGAAGGTTCCGCACGACTTCACCCCCAACGCGAAAGCGCACGCCCTCATCAAGGCGCGCCGCGATCGCGCGCGCACGCAGAACACGGTGCAGTGGGAGACGGCGGAGACCTTGGCCTACGCGACCTTGCTCGAGCAGGGTCACCGCGTTCGCTTGAGCGGCCAGGACTGCCGCCGCGGCACCTTCAGCCACCGCCACGCGGTGCTTTACGATACGCAGACGGGCGCGCCCTTCGTGCCGCTCGCCAACGCGGGGCCGGGCCGGTTCGAGGTGCTCGATAGCCCGCTGTCCGAGGCGGCGGTGCTCGGCTTCGAGTACGGCTACAGCCTCGACTGCCCCGACGGCCTGGTGATCTGGGAGGCGCAGTTCGGCGACTTCATGAACGGTGCGCAGGTCATCATCGACCAGTTCATCGTGTCGGCGGAGGACAAGTGGAACCGCTTGTCGGGCCTCGTGCTCTTCCTCCCCCACGGCTACGAAGGCCAGGGGCCGGAGCACTCCAGCGGGCGCATCGAGCGCTTCCTCCAGGCGGCGGCCGAGGACAACATTCAGGTCTGCAACCTGACCACGCCGGCGCAGGTCTTCCACGTGCTGCGCCGCCAGGTGCTACGTCCGTGGCGCAAGCCGCTGGTCGTCTTCACCCCGAAGAGCCTCTTGCGTCACCCGGAGGCGATTTCCACGGTGGACGAGCTGGCAACGGGCTCGTTCCAGCGGGTCATCCCGGATGCCTCGGTCGACCCGAAGCAGACGAAGCGCGTGCTCCTCTGCACGGGCAAGGTCTATTACGACTTGCTCAAGACGCGCCGCGATCTGAAGCGCGACGACGTGGCCATCGTGCGCCTCGAGCAGCTTTACCCGCTCAACGTCACGCTGAAGGAAGCCCTTGCCCCCTACCCCGACGGCACGCCGCTCGTCTGGGTGCAGGAGGAGCCGCGGAACATGGGGCCGTGGTACTTCCTGAATGCGCGCCTGCGCGAATTCATCACCGACCGACTCCCGCTCTCGTTGGTGTCGCGCGTCGAGAGCGCAAGCCCGGCCACCGGCAGCAAGGCAAGCCACGACCTCGAGCAGCGCATGCTCATGGACGCGGCGTTCGGCTGATCTGCACTTGAGGCATGGGCGGGCTCCCTGAGCTCCTCGAGAGCTGGTCGTTCGTGCCGATTGGCGCGGTCGTCGTCCTCGTCGCGTACATCGTCAACCGGTTTGCGCCGCAGTCGCGAAAGCTCATGCGGCGCACCTTGGCGCTGTACGGGGTTTTCGTCCTTCTCTACGGCATCGCCGTCCTGCTGACCAAAGCGGGCTTCACCACGTGGGGCCCGCGTTTTCAGATCGGCGCCGACCTGTTCGAAGCGTTCACCATGGTGGCGCTCGCCGGGTTCGTCGTTTTCGACTTTCTCCTGCCGCGGATGAAGGTCGACCTGGTCAGCATCACGTCGGACATCATCCTGGGCATCGCCTACGTGGTGACGACCATCGGCGTGGCGCACGAGGCGGGGATGGATCCGGCCTCGGTGCTGGGCGCCTCGGCGCTCGTGAGCGCCGTGGTCGCGCTTTCGCTGCAGGCCACCCTGGGCAACATTTTGGGCGGCGTCGCGCTGCAGCTCGATGGCTCGATCCACGTGGGCGACGCGATCACGCTCGAGAACGGGCGCTCGGGGCAGGTCAAAGAGATCCGCTGGCGACACACCGTGCTGGAGACGAAGGAGTGGGACACGATCATCGTGCCCAATGCGTCCCTGCTCGCGCAGAACATCACGATCCTCGGCAAGCGCGAGAACGAGCCGCTCCAGCGGCGCGTCTCGGTGTTCTTCCACGTCGATTTTCGCTTTCCCCCGCAGCGGGTGATGCGGGTCGTGGAGGAGGCCATCACCGCGACCCCCATTCCGGACGTGGCGGCGAGCCCGAAGCCGTCCGTCGTCTGCGTCGACCTGGCGCGGCCTGGGGGCGATAGCTTCGCGTACTACTCGGCACGCTACTGGCTCACCGATCTGGGCGCCGACGAGAGCACCGCCTCGCAGGTGCGCGCGCGCATCCATGCGGCGTTGCGCCGCAACGCCATCCCTCTGGCGCGGCCGGCGCAGACGGTCTTTCTCACGACCGAAGACAACGCCGTGGAGAAAACCGCGCGGGCCCGCTCACGGAGGCTCGATGCGGTTCGGGCGATGGAGCTCTTTCACGGGCTCACCGAGGAGGAGCAAAGCGCCGTCGCCGATCGCTTGCATTTTACACCTTATGCCGCGGGCGAGACGATCACGCGGCAGGGCAACACGGCCCATTGGCTCTACCTCGTCACGCAGGGGCGCGTGGAAATCCGCACGCACGCGGATGGCGTCTCGCACGCGGTGGCCACCGTCGACGGGCCGGACTTCTTCGGCGAGATGGCCCTGATGACCGGCGAAATGCGCACGGCCGACATCGTCGCCGTCACCGACGTGGAGTGCTACCGACTCGATCGGGGCGCCTTCGAGGACATTCTGCAGAAGCGACCCGAGGTCGCCGAGGGCATGAGTCAAACCATGGCGCGCCGGCGCGTGGCGCTCGGAGCCTCTCGCGAGGGGCTCGATCACGCGACCAAACGTGAACGCGAAGCCCGGGAGCAACAGCGCATTCTGAGCAAAATCCGCGACTTCTTCGGTCTTTCGGAGTGAGAGATTCACAGGGAGACGGGGAGGCGGGGAGATTTTTTGGGATTTCCATTTGGCACATGGCGCCAACTGGAAAACCTCAAAAACTCCCCGCCTCCCCGTCTCCCTGTGAATCTTCTAGCTCTCGACTGGCGGCTTTTGCTCCGCCGCGGGGACCGGGGCGGCGGCGACGCGAGGCCGTGCCCAAGGTTCGCCCTTCCGCGCAAGAATGGAGATGACCCAGACGGCAAGCGCCGTTATGACGAACGCTGCCACGTAGAGAAGCGGGCGGGGATCGGCTGACATGAATCACGCACCCTACCGCTGGTTACTTTGGCTTTCCACTGCGTGGATGCTTTGTCTTTTCTGCGCCGGCTGCGGGGAGCTTCAGCTCGCGCAGACCAACGACGTGGAGCTCGTTTACACGGCGCCGGCCGCCACGACGGATACCGTCGCGCGGGTGCGGGCCCGGCTCGGAGCGGCACGGGTCGCGGCCGATGTTCGCGAAAAGGACGGCGAGATCCGCGTCACGGTGGACCGCGATTTCGCCGAGACGGCCGACACCTATCTGCGTTGGCGCGGGGGCGTGACCCTGCACCGCATCGACGAGGAGGGAAAGCCACTCGAGCCGCCGCTGGTCGACTTCGCACACCGGATCGCACGCGTGGAGACGTCGCGCCACGGGCACGATCTGACGATCTTCACCACGGTGACGATGCGCGTGCCGCCGAAGGAGCCGTTGGCCATCGTACTCGCGGGCAAGACTCTCGCGACGCAGCGGATCGAGAATGCCCCTTCGTTCACCGTCTCGTTCGGCGACGACCTCGATTCCTACGCGCGCGCCGACCGTGCGCGCATGCTCCTGAGCAGCCCGCCCCTGCCCGGGCTCACGCAAGTTGCGACCCGGGAGGTTCCACCGCGCTGGGGCGTTGGCCTCTTGGGGCTCGTGCTGCCAATCCTGCTCTCCGTCGGGTGGCTCTCGTTCGTGCGCCGCTTCGATCGTGCGCGCCCCGAGCCGGGGTGGCTCGTCGGCGTCACCTTCGCGCTGGGCGGCGTGAGCGCCCTTCTCGCGGGGGTGCTTCAATATGGACTTATCCATCTAAGTCCCTATCTGCACCCCACGACCATGACCTTCGGCGGCCAGCTCGTGGCTGCGCCGCTGGCCCTGCTCGTCTTCACCGCCGTGGTCGGGCTCACCGAGGAAGGCTCCAAATGGCTCGGCGTGTGGTCGTTCGCGCGGCACCGGCGCGAGTTCGACGAGCCGGTCGACGGCATCGTCTACGCCGTGGCGTCGTCGCTGGGGTTCGCCGCGGTGGAGAACATTCGCTATTTCGCCCTGGGGCGGCTCGCCACGGGGCTCGTGGTGCTGCGCGCCTTCACCAGCCTTCCGGCGCACATGTTCTTCGGCGCCATCTGGGGTTACGCGCTCGGGCGCAAGCTCGTGGCACCCCGCACGAGCACGCTGAAGTTCGTGCTGCTCGCAGCCCTTTTGCACGGGGCGTACGACACGTTCCTCTCGGTGCACCGCCTCGAGTACGCGACCTTGCTGCTGCACCTCGTCCTCACGACGCTGTTCGTCGTGCTCCTGCGGCGTGCGCTCCGCCGCGGCGTGATCGTGCCGGGCGGCGAGGTGCCCGAGTCATCACGGCGGCTCTCGTTTGCGCTGGGCTCGCGGAAGATTTTCGCCGTGTGGGCGATTTCGCTCCACCTGGTGGCGGTGGCCATCGTCGCCTTGGGCCTCTACTTCGACGCGCGCAGCCAGAGCGTGAACCTCGCCTTTCTGACGGCGGGCACCGGCCTTCTCATTCTGTTCGCGGTGGCGGCGCACGGCCTCGTGGCGACCTTGCCGCTCGAGGCCGTGGTCGACGAACACGGCGTCACCTTCGGCGGGGCGAGCCGCTCGTGGGACGAGATCCGCAGCTTCGACCGCTACCGCGCGCCACTCTCTTTGGGCGTCGTCGGCGAGGCGTACGAGATCGTCGTCCATTCGTCCAAGGGCCCGTTGCGCATCGGCCCCGGAAGCGACGATGCCACGACGACCCTCGCCGCCTGCCTGTCGTCCTTCATTCGATCGCAATGAGCTCGACGTCGAACTTCAAGGCCGCTTTTGCCGGGATGTCCGGCGGGTGCCCCGCTTCGCCGTAGGCCAAGTCGTACGGGATGGTCAGCTTTCGCTTGCCGCCGATCTTCATGCCCACGACGCCTTGGTCCCAGCCTTTGATGACGCTGCCGGCGCCCAGCTTGAACTCGAAGGGATCGCCGCGGTCGCGCGAGCTGTCGAACTTCTTCCCGTTCATCAACGTGCCCGTGTAGTGCACCTTGACCTTGTCCCCGGACTTCGCCTCGCGGCCGGTGCCCACGACCTCGTCGACGATTTCCAGCTTGGTGGGCGCAGGCGGTTCGGGCGGGGCAGCCGACGGCTTGAAGCTCGATTTCTCGGGCTCGTCCACCTTCTTCGAACACGCGGGCAACGACATCGAAACCGCGGCGGCCAACGCCGCCGGCAACACGCATCGCAAGAGTCTCATGGCGGTCCAGGCTTCTAGCATGTGTCCTTAAGCGCCCGAAACATGCTTCAAATGCGCTTCGATCTGACGCAGCCGCTGCTCGACCGCGGCCGGGTCGAGGTAGATGGCCATGCGAACGCGAAGCTCCGGCAATGCCCGCAGGTAATCGTGGGTCTGCGCGTGCTCGGGCGACGTGATCCCCACGGCGTGCAAGGCGCGCTGGACGGTGCCCGGGCCAATGATCGGCGCCAGCCCGGTGCGGGTCACAATTTCCTCGAACAGCCTTCGACTCATCGTTCCGCTTACGCCACCCCGAACATCGGATGTCAGTGATAACGGTATTTTCGGATGCCATAATATGGCTTGAGCCGCAGGCTCTGCAAGCGTCCGTGCGGGAAATTCCAGGCTCTTACAAACGCCCGCATCCGCACGCATCGACGCTGATGGCGCGGCTTAGAAGAAATAGTACGCGCTCAGCATCCAGCGGTGGTTGCGCGCCGTCGCCTCGTCGACGAATCGCTGCACGGTGAGGTGGTACGAGAGCCCCACGCGCAGGGCGGGCGTCACGTCGAAGAAAACGTTGGCATCGAAGTAGCGCGCAAGCTTGTACACGCGGGCCGCTTGGCTCGAGTCGGTCAAACTGGCCACGTTGCTCGACTGCGCCTGCGTGTAGTTCGTCGCGAGAAAGAGTCGGCCGGTGGGCGGCAGGTAATATTGCAAGGTGACCACGAACGTGCGCCAATCGATGGTGCGCAGGTTGCCGTTGGCGTCGTAGGTCACGAGGCCATTGTCCACGTTGGGCGTGTAGCCCGGGAGCGGAGGAAATGTCGCCCCGGCCTGGGTGCGCGTCTGATCGGCAATGCCGCGGCCGTGCACGAACGACCCGGTGAATGTCAGGGCATTGCCGCGATTCTCCACGCTCTTCACCGGGATGATCGGCACCAGCGCATCGATGGACGCGCCCCACCCCGTGGCCTCGCGCGTGGCGTTGGGCCGGGCAGAGGGCTCGTCCACGCTGAAGGCGCGCACCAGGCCCGAAAAGCCGATGGTCAACGCGTCGGTGGGCGTCCCATCGGTGCCCGCGTCGCAGGAAGGAACGCCGCGAATGCGATTGAAGCGCACGCGCACGCCCGCCTGCCCCTCCGGTAGCGCCGCATCGCGCTGCGGAGGCCGCACCACGGCGGCGGCCAACTCGACGTCGACGAGCTTCGATTTGAACGCGTGCGAAATGCGCACTTGCATCGTGCGCACGAGCACCGCATTCGGAATGGGCAAATAGAACAGCGACTGCGAGGAGCTAGGAAAGAAAAAGGGCTGGTGTCCGAAAAGCCCCCACGTCTGCCCGGCGAGGACGTCGATGGGATCCGAGAGCAGCTTGATGTACGCGTGGCGCAAGCGAAACGTCGCATTGTTGTAGAACGATGCCTCGGAGACGTCCGACGGCTGATTCCCCTCGAAATCGCCCTCGACCAGCGCCAATGGCCGGATGCCGCGGTACGTGGGCGCCTCCATTTTGAAGCCAATGCGGCTTCCGCGCGCGCTGAACTGCATGCGCCCGCGTTTGCTCCCGAGGCTGTCGTCGTGCACGAGCACCGCGCCGCCGATGGAGTCCGCATAGCTGCGCGTGGAATCGTGGTGGAGACGGAGCTCCACTTGGCCGTAGGGCGTGATTCGCCAATTGGAGTCGGGATTGCCAATGGTGACGGTGTACGGCGACCGCACGAACTCCGGTGCCCGCCCGGGAGGCTGTGCCACGCTCGTTCCTGCAATGAACATGAGTACACACATCATGTATGACAAGAGGTACAGCTTCATGGCGCCGCCCCCGCTTTGTCGACGAATTCGGTCGTGTACGTCTTGCCCAGATCGATGTAATTCCGTTTGCCTCGGACGGAGGGCGAACAGTGGCTCAACACCTCGAGCACGTTCTGTGCGCCCTCTTTGGACATGCGCCCGTCGGCATTGAACATCGATTTGCTATCGTGGATTGCTTTGACGTAAATCGCGGGGTTTCCGCCGCCGAAGTCCGCGGGCATCTTCGCGGCGATTTCCTCCGCCGCGTGATCGCGAATGAAGCGCAATCCCTTTACCAATGCATTGGCCAGCTTTTGCACCACCAGCTTGTGCAGCGCCACGTATTCGCAATTCATGTACAACGCGCTCGCCGGATAGAGCCCGCCCAGCGCGGCCCGGGTGCCCTCGTCGGTGCGCATGTCCAGCATCACCTTGGCCTTGCCGGTACTCAAGAGTTGCGCCACCGTCGGATCGGTGGTCATGCCCGCATCGATGCTGCCCTGATCGAGCGCGGCAATGAAGGTGGACCCCGCCCCCGCCTTCACCCCCGTGTATTGCGACGTCGGCACGCCGTGGCGCAATGCCAAATACTGCGTCAGAAAATCGGTGGACGAACCGGGGCTGGTGAACCCCAGTTTCTTTCCTTTGAAGTCCGCGGGGCTCTTGATCGACTCCGCCTTGGCGGTGGCGACGACCTCCACCTCGCCGGGGATGTTGGCCATCTGCACCACGCTGGTGATGCATTTTCCCTTGGTTTGCAGGTCGATCGTGTGGTCGTAAAAGCCAACGACGCCTTGCGCATCGCCGGCGATGAGCGAAATTTCCGCGGTCGCGCCGGCCTGCTCGGAGAGGAGCCGGACCTCGAGGCCCTCCTCTTTGAAATAGCCCAATTGTTCACTGAGCTTCGCAGGCAGATAAATCACCTTGTCGATGCCGCCGACAATGATGGTCAATGGGCCTTTGTCCCCGCCACGGCGTGAATCGCGGCAGCCGGTGGCCAGCAATGCCAGGGAGAGCATTATGCATGTACCGAGTCTCATGGCTCACACCTGTGCATCCGTGTTCGCCGACGGCGGGCGCCACTTCAACAGCCGCTTCTCCAATGCCGTCAGGACCCATTCGGCCACCAACGCGAGCACCGTGACCACGATCATGCCGGCATAAATGCCCGCCGAATCGAAATTGCCCTGCGAGCGATTGATCAAAAGGCCGAGGCCCTTGTCGGCGCCCACGACCTCGCCGACCACCGCACCAATCAGTGCGAAGCCAAAGGCCGAGTGGAGCGATGCCAGGATCCATGACGTGGCGCTGGGAACGACGATGGTCGTCAGGATTTGAAAGGGGCTCGCCCCGAGAATCCGCGCATTGTTGACCAGGTTTTTGTCCACCTCGCGCGCGCCCTGGAAGGCGTTGAAGAAGACGGCGAAGAAGACCAGAACGAAGGCCGTCGCAATCTTCGAGGTTTGCCCGATGAGGCCGAACCAGATGACGAACAGCGATGCGAGCACGATGCGCGGAACCGCGTTCGCTGCCTTGATGAACGGCGCGAAGATGTCCGCGAGCACCGGCTTTTGCCCGAGCAGAATCCCCAAGAGCACACCCGCCGATGCGCCCAATACGAAACCGAAGACGGCTTCTTCGAGCGTGACGACGATCTGCTCCCAGATGGTTCCCTGGCTCGTGCCCATGACGAACCACTCGACGAGCTTCTGCCAGACGAGGGACGGCTTGGAGTAGAAGAACGGGTCGATCCAATACGTCGCCGTGAGCTCCCAGCTGACCAGCCATGCCGCCACCAGGAGCAGGCGCAGCGCCCAGATTTTCATCGTTCGAGCATCACGCGACACGGCGGGCACCTCGCTCGCGGGTCTTGTCGACTTCCTGGCGCAGCGACTCCCAGATCTCCTTGTAGATCTCCAGGAACTCGGTGGTGAGGCGGATCTCCTCCACGTGGCGCGGGCGCTCGAGCGGCACGGTGAAGGAGCCCTTCACGGTGGCGGGACTACAGGTCATGACCACCACGCGATCGGCCAGCACGATGGCCTCCTCGAGATCGTGGGTGACGAAAATCACGGCCGCGCCGGTGCCCGACCAAAGGCGCAAAAGTTCGTCTTGCATGAGCGCGCGCGTTTGCACGTCGAGCGCGCTGAAGGGCTCGTCCATGAGCAAAATGGATGGCTCGTTCACCAAGGTTTGCGCCAAGGCCACGCGCTTGCGCATGCCGCCGGAGAGCTGGTGCGGGTAGTAGCTCTCGAAGCCCGCGAGGCCTACCTTTTCGACCCACGCCCTCGCCCGATCGCGCGCCTCGGCCTTGCTCGCGCCACGGTAGCGCGGGCCCATGGCCACGTTGTCGAGCACCGTGCGCCAGGGCAGGATGGCGTCGTTTTGGAACATGTAGCCGACGCCGGCGGGGATGCCGTTCACCAGCTGCCCGCGCACCCGCGTCTCGCCCTCCGTCGCGAGCTCCAGGCCCGACACGAGCGACAGCGTGGTCGATTTTCCGCAGCCCGTGGGCCCGGCCACCGCGACGAACTCTCCGCGTCCCACCGTCATGGTGAGATCGCGCACCGCGGTGTGGACGCCGCCGGCACTTCGGAATCGCTTGGTGGCACCGCGGATTTCAATCAGGGGATCTGCAGGCTTGTCGGTCATCGGAAAGACTCCTACATGTCGACGCCGTTTCCGTACTGTTGCGCGTCTTCCCACGTGTAACCGGCATCGCGTGCCGCGCGAACCCTTGTCGAGATTGCTCGCGTATTGGCCGTTGTTCGTGTTTTGCGCGTTTTGCTCGCGCGGGGCGCGAGGGGTACATTCGAGGCCATGCGAGCAATGGTGCCGGCGCGCATGCCCTTCACCCGGCAGATGTTGCTGCTTCAGATCGGGCTCGTGACCTTGGTGGTGGCGGTGGGCTTCGTGCTGACGGCGTGGATCCTCAGCGACAGCTTGATCGAGCAGTACCAGCGGCGCGCCCTGGCGGTCGCGGAAAGTGTGTCGACCGACACGGTGGTCGGCGATGCCGTGGCGAACGCCGATCCCGAGCATATCGTGCAGGCCCGCGCGGAGGCCGTTCGCATCGCCACGGGCGCCGCCTTCGTCGTCGTCACGGATCGCGAGGGCATTCGCTACGCGCACCCCACGCCGGAAAAACTCGGGCAGCGCGTCAGCACCGACCACACCGAGGTGGTCGGCGGCAAGAAGGTGATCAACCTGCAACACGGCACCTTGGGCTTGTCGGCCCGCGGCAAGGTGCCGCTGTTCGACCACACGGGCGCGATCGTGGGGGAGGTCAGCGTCGGATTCAACGCCGACGGCATCTACGACCGACTCTGGTCGCTGCTGCTCGTGGCCGCACCGTTGGCCGTCGCGGCCCTTTTGCTCGGCGTCGCGGGATCGGCGCTGCTGGCGCGGCTGCTGAAGCAGCGCACCTTCGGCCTGGAGCCCCACGAGCTCGCGGAGCTCGTGCAACAGCGCGAGGCGCTGCGCGAGCTGGACTCGATCCACCGCCTCGAGGGCGCGCTGCGCGCGCAGCGGCACGAGTTTGCCAATCGGCTGCATGCGCTCTCGGGCCTGTTGCAGATGCAGCACCACCAAGAGGCCATGGAGTACGTGCAGGCGCTGTCGGGCACGCCCATGTTGAAGCCGGGCACGTTGACCATTCCGGACGAGGCGCTGCGCGATCCCTGCCTGCATGCGTTTCTCTCGGCGAAGACTCTGGCGGCGCAGGAAAAGGGTGTCTCGCTGGAGGTCGCGGAGACGACATGGATCACGACCAAGGTGATCGCGCCGGTGGCGGTCACCACGGTGGTGGGCAACCTCGTCGACAATGCGCTGGAGGCGGCCAAACTCGGGAGCCGGCGACCCGCCCGTGTGGAGATCGATCTCCTCGCCGACGGCACGACGTTGCACGTCTCGGTGATCGACAGCGGCGACGGCGTGCCCGATGGCTTGCGCGAGTCCATCTTTCTCGAGGGCGTCTCCACGCGCGAGGGCGATGGCCGGGGACTGGGGCTCGCACTGACGCGGCAAGCGGCGCGCAGTCTTGGCGGCGACGTGCGGCTGACCGATCCCGGCGGCGGCGAGCATGGCGCGGTGTTCGTGGCGCGCCTGCCCGAGGTGCTCGCATGATCCGCGTGCTGGTCGTGGAGGACGACTTCCGCGTCGCCCAGGTGAACGCGGCCTTCGCCGAGCGCGTGCCGGGGTTCAACGTCGTGGGAACGGCCCGCAGCGCAGCGGAGGCGCGGCAGCTGGCCCGTGAGCTTTCGCCCGATCTGGTGCTGCTCGATTCGTATTTGCCCGATGGTTCCGGCATCGCGCTTTTGCGCGAGCTCGAGGCGGACGCGATCCTTCTCACGGCCGCGTCGGACGCCGAATCGGTGCGCGCCGCCTTTGCCGCGGGCGCGTTGAACTACGTCATCAAGCCGTTCACGGCGGAGCAGCTGCACGAACGACTCACGGCGTACGCGCAGTACCGGGCGCATTTGGCCGTGCCGACGAAAACGCTGTCGCAGGAGGACATCGACCGCGCCTTCCGCCTGCTGCACGAGGGCGATCGCCCGCCCGCCGCCAAAGGCCAATCCCCCGTCACCGCGAAGCTCGTGGGCGATGCACTCCGCGCCGCCGACGGCCCGCGCTCCGCGGCCGAACTGGCAACGGATCTCGGCATCGCCCGCGCGACGGTGCAACGCTACCTCGCCGCCCTGGCCCAAGAAGGCACCGTGCGCATGACCCTCCGCTACGGCGCCACGGGCCGCCCCGAGCACCAATACGAATGGGACCGGCGCTAAATCTGGAAGAAGAAAACCGCCAAGGCGCCAAGACCGCCAGCAATAAACAAAAATCAGGGTTTACTGCTGGTTCCCTAGCGATCCTGGCGATTCTCTTTTGGCGCACTGGCGGTTTCTTCTTCTCTTAGTGCTTGCTCTGGCTGCGCGGAGGTGACGTCGGCGGCGGGCGCGCAGGGTCCGATGGCAACGTCACGCCGAGCTGGCCGGCGATCAGGCCGAGCAGCGCATCGAGCTGCTCCCGCGTGACGGGGCCGTGGAGGCGCACCATCGAACCCTGGTCGATGATGTCGACGGTGCCGAGCAGGTTCTGCGTGATGAGGCGCACGGCAATCGAGTTCTGCGCGCGCACCACTTTCCGCAAAGCCTCGGCGGCGGCGGCGGCGGAAGCCGGATCGGGCGTGTCCCCTTCCCCGTACACCTCGGCGCCGCCGTCGGCGCGGGGCACGACCCAGAGACGCATCTCCGAGATGGACTGCGGAATGAACGGCATCGGCCGATGCGGCGTCTGCAAGGTCAGACGCATCGCTTCGCCCGGGCGGGCGTGCGTGGCGACCTTCGCCTTCACCAGCGTCTTCGCCGCCGTGTTCGCGTAGTCCGGCGGCACCACCGCGAGAACGCGCGACTGCGGGCGCAAAAACACGCGCTGCGCGCGATCGGCATGGCCCAGCGCCGCCTTCACGCCCGGCACGCCCGCATCGTACACACCGCCGCTCGCGTACTTCTTCGACACGGTGTCGATGGCCTTGTCGACGAGTTTGTCGCTCGCCGAATAGTGCACCAGGATGACGTCCCTCTCGGTGCGCAAGAGCGATGGCCCCGTGATGTAGACCCAATCCGTGTCGCGCACCGGATCCACCTGCGTGCCCGACATGAAATCGTCCCACTGTGGAATGGCCGACAAGAGCGGCCCCATTTGCACGCCCACGGGGTTCTTGCGGATCTCTTCCATGTTCACGAAGAGCCGCACCAACGGCGGCCCCGCCTGCACATCGCTCGCAGCCGCGACCAGCGCCGACGGATCGCGCGACTTGTTCTCCCCGCCCGCATCCCCGCGATCGGCCACCGCGGCATCGGTGAGCGCGCCCGCATCGGCCATGGCCACGGCGCCGCCGTCGTCTTTTCCTCCGTCGTCAGCTTCCGCATCGTGACCGGCGTCGTCCGCCGCATCGGCGCCCGCGTCGGCAGCATCCGCCCCTGCGTCCTTCGTTCCGGCGTCCTCCTTACTGCTGGCCGATGTTGGCTTGGCCGCGACACCACCGCCAGGGGTCTCCTCGGGTGGCGGTGGCGGCTCGGGCGCCGGAGGCTCGGGCGGCTGATCCTCGATCAGGTCGACGGGAATGGAGAGCTCGCCTTCGGTATCCACGAAATCGAGCTTTTGCTCCGGCAACAGCGACCATGGTCCCAAGGCGTAGTGCAGCGCAATCGACGCGACGAACGTCACCGCGAAGGCATTGCGAACACCGCGCGGGTTCCAAAATTTCTCCGGCCCTGTCCGCTTTTTCGAATGCCGGTGAGGGTGCCGGCGCATCGTAGCGTGCGGTGCGGTGGGTGCGCCATCCGCCGCGCCCGCCACGATGGACCGCTCCGCCTGCGGGGAACGCGTCTCCTCACCCACGCCTATTTCCTCTTTTTCCCACAGGGCTTTCGCCAGGACTCGCTTTTTTCACGAGTTGCACGCGGCATAGTTCTTGTTCGTCGTTAACCTGAGGCCGAACATCGGGCTGATGGGTCGCCTTGCAAGCAGCAGCCCAAGCCCAAGAAGTGGATCGACAGCACCAAGCAGCGGTACTAGAGGCAGCAGCGCCGTAGCCTCTGCAACACCCCAGCATTTTTCCTCGCGTTCGTTCATGCATTTTTCTCGCCGAATCCTATCGAGAGCCGCCGTTCTGACCGTCTCTGCGGTCAGCGCAGCCATCGCATCGGGCGCCGTCTCTGCAGTTTCTCTGGGGGGATGCAGCCAAGACTCGTCTCCCGCACCGAACCAGCCCGATGCGGGCGCGGCACCTTCGCCTGCGCCGGTCGCGAGCAACGCGCCGAGCGGGCAAGACGCTTCGCAGCCTACGACGAAAGAGGTCGCCGATGCGGCCTGGGATGGCCCGCTGATTGGTGCGCTGTTCATGCAGACGCCCATCATGAGCGACATGGAATGGCCCATCCCGGAGGGTTCGCGCATCAAGGATCCGGCTCGGGAGAAGGTGGTTCGCATCGGGTACCTGCGGAAGGGTTCCAAAGTACCGGTCATTCCCGAGGCGCACCGGAAATCGAACTGCACCGACGGCTGGTACGAGCTCGTTCAAGGCGGGTTCGTCTGCGGACGGTACGCCACGTTGGAGCTGAATCATCCGACGATCAAGCTGGCTCCGCATATGCCGTACATGAATGCGCCACTGCCCTACGACTACGGCTACAACCTGACGCACGGGATGCCGCTCTACCGCAACATCCCGTCGCGCGAAGAGCGGCTCGAATACGAGCCTTGGCTCTCTGGAAAAAAGGTCGCACCGCGCCCGCTCCAAGAGACGGCTACGGTGGACCTCGATGCAGGGGTCGCACGAAGCATCTTTGCGACTGCGGCGCCGCCAGGGGTCAACCCCAACGACCCGCTCGGCGTCGGCACCGGGGTCTCGACCAGCTCGACCAGCTCCACCAGCGAGGTGGACGCGTCCACGCCGTGGTACATGCAAAGTTTCGACGGTGGGAAACCGCAGATCACCCTTGATGAGCTTCGGGGCGAAGAAGGCGGGCCGGTGGTGCGGCGCATGGTGCGCGGCTTCTTCCTGGCGCTCGACAAGCAGGAAGAGCACCCCGAGAACCACTCGAAGTGGTGGAAGACCACCGGCGGCAATGTCGTGCCGTTCGAGCGCGTGGTCGTGCAGCGCCTGCTCACGGATTTTCACGGTGTGTGGCTGCAAGACATGCCGCCCGGCATCCCAACGATCTCGGGCAACCCGCCCAACGGCGACGCCGGTGCCGGCGAGGCGGGTGCGCCGCAGGTGGTGCCACTTCCCACGAAGCTTCCCGTCGGATTCATCCTGTGGCGTGGCCACAAATGGACGTTGCCCGAGGGAAACAAGCGCGCCGTCCGCGGCGAGGCCCTCCCCCGCTTCACCGCCGTGGGGCTGACCGGCAAGAGCGTCAGCATCGGTGGTTTCGGCTACTGGGAGACCGAGGAGGGCTGGTGGATGCGCAACGCCGACGGCCAAGTTGCCAAGGCCACCACGCCGCCGAAGGACCTGGGCCCGAACGAAAAATGGATCGACGTCAACCTGAAGACGCAGACCGTGGTCCTCTATCAGGGCGCCCAGCCGGTTTATGTCACGGTCGCTTCCACGGGGAAGAAAGATCCCATCAAGGAAAAGAACCACGAGACCAAGCCGGGCTCGTTCCGCATCCGTGAAAAGCACATTGCGGCGACCATGGATGGCGATGTCGCGAGCGATGGGCCCTACTCGATCGAGGACGTGCCCTGGATCATGTACTTCAACGGCAGCATCGCCCTCCACGGAGCCTTCTGGCACTCGAACTTCGGCCGGGAGCGCAGCCATGGCTGCGTGAACCTTTCTCCCTTGGATGCGCGCGCCATTTTCCAGTGGACGGATCCCCCCCTCCCGGAAGGGTGGCACGGGGTCATGAGCACGCAGGAACGGCCTGGAACGCGGGTGGTGGTCCGCGAGGAGTAAGCCCGAGAAGCGGGACCTTTCGGGCCGGCGATGGCGAAAGTCGGTCGCCGTCCCGCGCCGGAGGAGGCCCGACGGGGCTCCGCCGAGGGCGACCGGACGCGTCGCGATGTGCCGGCCCGAGCGGGTTCGCGCATCAGTCGACTTGACGGCCCTTCGCGAGTGAGAAAAGTTGCGTGTTGTGAATCAACTCTCGGCCCACCTCGATCGCGGATGGGATTTGGCTCAAAAGGGGGATGCTACCGGCGCCATCGCGTGCGCGCGTCGCGCCTTGGAGCTCGACCCGCAGTCACCTGAAGTCCACAACCTTTTGGGCTTTAGCGCGGCGTTGGCAGGTGACTGCGACGACGCGCTCGACCACTACAAGCAAGCCATTGCTCTGGACGAAACGTACCTGGAGGCGATGCTCAACGCTGCAGAGATTCTCACCTATCCCATGGGCGAGTGGGACGAGGCGATCGCCATGTGCGAAGACGCGCTCGAATACGCAGAAACGCCCGAGGAGATTGCCGACTGCGTGCTCCTGAAGGTGGACGCACTCATGGGCAAAGGAAAGACCGAGGAGGCAGCCAAAGCCATGGCGATCATTCCCGAAGGACCGTTCGAACACCCCAGCTACGTTTTCCTCATCGGGCGGGCGTATTACGAGATTGGCCAGATCGACAAGGCCGCCCCGCTCATCGAGGAAGCCGTCCGCCGGGATCCTTCGTCGCCCGATGCACAGTATTACTTGGGCCTCGTTCGGGACGAGCGGGGCGACCAACGCGGCGCCACCGAGTCGTTTCTTCGCGCGCGCATGCTCGATGCCGTGCGGGCTGCCCCGCCCTGGTCGCCGTCGCCGGAGGCCTTCGGGCGCATGGTGCGGTCGGTCATCGAGAAGCTCGACGCGCTTCTCGGCCGCTACGTCCGCGAGGCGGAGGTGTACGTGGTCGATGTGCCGGGTGCGGAGCTCGTGGTCGACGGCGTCGATCCGCGGGCGATCATGATCCTGGACCGCCTGCCGCCATCGAGCAGCCCAGATGGCGCCAATGGCGTTGACACCGGGCGCTCCGTCCGCATTTTCGTGTACCAGCGCAACGTGGAGCGCGCCGCCGGCTCGCTCGACGCCATCGAGGACGAGCTTTCCCGCGCCCTCGAACGCGAAATCACGTCCGTTTTCCTGGAATCGGACGAGCCCCCGCCCAAGCACCAATTGAACTAGACTGAAGCACGTGGCTCGAGTCACCTGGATGGGCGCCTTCGGTATTTCCGCGGGCGCTCTTCTCATTTTGGCCGCGGCGGCGTGTTCCCTCGCCTTCGACGCCGGAGCTCTCTCGCAAGGAAGCGCGCCGCCGAAGGACGGCGGCCAGGATGGGTCCGGACCGGGCCTCGAAGGAGGTGCGGCGGCGTGTCCCGGAACGCAAGGCCCCCCGTCCGTGCGCGTGGGCAACGGAGCGGGTGTTTCTTTTTGCATCGATGCGACCGAGGTGACGATCGACCAATACCGGCTCTTCGTGCAGGCGAAAAACGGCGACACGAGCGGACAGCCGCCCGAGTGCGCGTTCAATACGAATTACGCGCCGCAGCTCGAAGACGGCAGCCCCGTCCCCGGCGGCGTGGCCGGGGACAGCCCGGTGACCTACGTCGACTGGTGCGACGCCTTCGCCTACTGCGCCTGGGCGAACAAGCGACTCTGCGGGCGCGTGGGCGGCGGCCACGCCCCGGCCGCAACGCCGGGCGATCCGGCGCAGAGCCAGTGGATGTTCGCCTGCTCGCACGGCGGCGCACGCGCCTATGCGTACGGCGCTGCCTTCGACACCTCGGCGTGCAACGACGGTGCAGAGGGCGTGGTCGAAATCGCGCCCGTGAAGTCGTTTCCCGGGTGCGTCGGAGGCTTCGAGGGCATCTTCGACATGAGCGGCAACGCGGGCGAATGGGAGGACGCCTGCAACGCCAGCGGCAACTGCCTTACCCGCGGCGGCTCCTCGTGGGACTTCCGCGAGCCCCAGCGCGACCGCTTCGCGTGCGGCATCCCCTACTCGTCCGCGGGCGATCCGCGCACGAGCCGCTACGCCGACGTCGGCTTCCGCTGCTGCGCGGATTGATCGCGGCGCTCGCCCAGATCAATGCCAGGCGCCGATGCCCACGCCCCAGTTGGCGTAGCGGGGTGCGAGGTCGACGGCGAAACTGATTCGCCACGTCGTCGCGCCAATGAGGCCCCACGCGTCGAATGGAAAGAGCTTGATGTCGGCGCCGCACGTCAGGTGTTGCCGCACGCTCCCGTTGGGGAAGCGTGAAGGCTCGACGTAGCTGCCGATGCGCGCGCGCACGCGGTCGTGGACGGGTTCGGCCTCGATGCCGAAGCGGGGCATCACCGTGACGGTTCGTCCGAAGGGCTCCAGCTTTTGATCGAGGAAGCTTGCGACGTCGATGGTGTTGTCGGACGCCCCAGTGAAAAGAAAACTCGCAACGATGAGGATTTTCTCGCGCGGCCAGTTCGCATAGCGCGCGCGGCGCTGCGCGAGGAGCCTGTCGGACTCGGCCTTGAGGCGCATGTCCTCGATCATGCGGAGCGAGCGTTCCTGCTCGGCGAACGCAATCTCCAAGGTGTTCCGTCGCCCGGGCGGTGCGGCGGCCAATTTGGCCTGGTGCTCGCGATCGCGTTCCGCACGCGCGCGCTCGATGCGGGCGCGCACGGGAGCTTCCTCGATGTGCGGATTGAGCCAGCGCGGATTCAGCGGCCGCGGGCCGGCCTGCAGGGAGACGCCGATTTCGGCCTCCCAAGGTTGTACGATCTTCTCGGGCAGGATGAACTTGCCCGCGCGCTCCACGCCGGTGGACGGGTCGACGGTGGTGGACGACTCTCCCAGCGAACGCGCAATGACCGGCGCCCGCAAGGTGGCCCCGAACCGCCACACGGCGCCGTCCGGCTTGTAGAGCATGCCCGCCTCGGGCGAGGCGCCCACCATGTTGAACAGCGTGCGGCCGGGCACGAACTGCCCCGTTTGCGAGATCTGCAGAGCGACGATGCGCGCTCCCGCCCCGAGCACCAATTGGTTGCCTAGGAAACCGTACGCCGCGAGCGCGTGCCAGCGGCTCGTTTGCAAGGTGAGCCCGGGATCGTCCGCCGTGGCCGGCGTGAGATTGAACTGCTGCAGATCGTCGGTGATGGCGAGGCCGAGTTCGCCGAATTGAAGCTGCAAACCGAGGTTGAGGTAGAGAAAGTCCCCGAAGGTCGACGTGCCCGAGATGTTTCGGCGCCCTCGGTTGTCGAAGTCGGTGCCGGAGAAGGTGCCCGGGAAGGAAAAGCTCGCCGAAAGGTCGTAGTCGAACCACTTGTGGCTGAACGGCTCACGCACCGCGGGCGCGGCGGCATTGGAGGCCGTGCCCTCGACGCCTTCCGCATAACCCGTGTAGGCGCCTGCGAGCCCCGTCACGCGGATGGGCGCGATGAGCGGCCCCTGGTGAAACTCGATGACGTAATCGTTGTTCTGCAGCGGCGGCGCATCGGCCGCGCCCGCCGGCCGTGCGAACAGCAGCCCGCCGACGAGGGCTAAGAACGCGGCTCGTTGCGGGTGCCGAGCAGAAAGCGCACGAGCGGCTCGGCATCGATCTTCGCCGTCGAGAGAAAGACGTCGAGCAGTCGCTGCCCGAGGCGCGCCAGCTCGAGGAGTTGGCCGATGCGCGTGCGTTGCAGCTCCACCCGGGCCCGTGTCTTCGCGTCCGCGTCGCGCCCCAGTTGAATCGTGTCCAGCATGGCGAGCGCCTCCTCGAAGGCGTCGATGGCCATCGTGATCTCCCCCTTTTCGCGTTCGTTGAACACGCGGGAGATCATCCGCCAAAGCTGCACCTCCGCCGCATAGAAGTCTCTTCGCTCACCCTGCACCCAGACCTTGCGGACGACACCCCATCGCGAGAGCTCACTCAGGGTCATGCTGACCGCCCCGCTCGAGAGCTTGAGGAGTTGTCGCAGGTCCTCGGCGCTGAGCGGGTCAGGCGATAGATACAACACTGCCCAGACGCGGCCCATGTTCCGTTTGAAGCCCCAGAACTCGATGAGGCGCCCCACCACGTTGCTGACGGCGATTTCATTCGCCCACAACGCGCGCGTCTCTTTGCTCAGCCCCCGTGTTTCCATCTTGATTCCCGGCGTCACTTGGTGCGGCCCGTCAGCTCCCGTGCGACGGCCGCCAGAAGCTCACGCGAGGTGCCCTCGGGCGAGGCACCGTGCAGGGCGGCAAGGGCGCGGTTCGTATGATCCCGCGCAATTTCTCGGACGGCCTCGCATGCCCCGCTGCTGCGCACGGCCTGAGCGAGGCGAAGGCACGCGGCATCGTCGCCGGTCTTCGCGCGTTCGACGTCTTCCGCGCGGCCGAAGCCGGCCGACACGGCGCGGATGAGCGGCAGGGTGACCTTTCCCTCGTGCAAGTCGATGAGCAGCGTCTTGCCCGTGAGCTCGGGATCGCCCGCATAGTCGAGGCAGTCGTCGACCAATTGAAACGCAATCCCAACGTGTTCGCCAAAAACGCCGAACGACTGCGCCGCCGCCTCGGATGCACCGCCCGAGCGGGCGCCGACCCGCGCTGCCCATGCAAAGAGGGACGCCGTCTTGTCGCGCACCACCCGGAAGTACGTAGCCTCCTCCAGATCGAGGCGCGAGCGCGAGCGGAGCTGCACCACCTCCCCATCGACCAGCCGGCGGAGCGTGGTGATCAAATCGATGAGGGCCGATGCGTCGCCGCCATGCCGAACGGCTGCGCTGGTGCGCTCGAGCGCATGCGTGAGCAACAGGTCGCCGGCAAGCACACTGACGGCGTTGCCCCAAACCCGGCGGGCGGTCGAGTGCCCTCGCCGCTCCATGCCGTCGTCGATGACGTCGTCGTGGAGCAAGGTGGCCAGGTGCACCAGCTCGGCCACCACCGCCAGCTCGCGAACGGCCTGCGTCGGGGCCGCCCCGAAGCACGAGGCGGCGAGAAGAACGGTGAGCGGCCGCACCCTCTTACCGCCCGCCTCCAAAAGGTGTGCGGCGGAATCCGTGGCCGGGGTGAGGCCGGTACGGACGGCGCGCGACAGCTCCTCGTCGACGAACGTCATGTCCTCGGCGAAAAGTGACGCGACATCGGCAATCCGCTGGGCCGCGCGGGTGCCCACACGCTCGGGGATCGCCGTCTCCTGCAACAGCGTGACGGAGTTCATGGGGTCTCTCTAAAGTTTCAAAACATTTTGAAAGTAGTGGTAGCCGAACCTTAGGTCAAGCCATCGGCGAGCTTCTTCGCCCTCGCTTCGACATCCACCTCGTCCGTACCGCCTCGGAGGAAGACGGCCTCGCAGGCGATGGACCGGGATGCCAGGGCAGGTCCCAGGGCGCCCATCACCTCGGCGTTGGCCTCCCCGGCGACCGCCACCACCAGGTCGAGACGACCAAACGCGCTTCGAGCCTTCTCGATCGCCGCCTCGAGGTCCTCGCGTGCGCGGGGATCGCCCACGAAGTGCCGGCCGCGGCCTCCACTGTAGACGACTTCACCGACGGCCTCGCCGAGGGGGCGCTCCTCCTTGCCCACGACGACGACGGCGACGCCATGCGCCGACAGCGTGAGGGCCATCGTGCGGGAAAAGCCGCCGCTTGCCCAAGTGCCCTCTTCGATACCCAAGACCAATGCGACGGGTGCAACTGCCGTGATCGATGACACGAGGTTCGCTTTACAACAGGCGCGCGAGGGAAGACTGGTAAAGTGCCGCGCGTGAGCGACGAACCGAGCGAAAGGCCCCAGCGAACGCCGCGACAGAAGCTCGCCTCGCGGCTTGTCTACGGCAGCTTTCTCGGGCTTGCGACGGCCTTCATCCTCTCGAGCACCTACCAGCTCATGATCGGCGTCTTCGGCATGGGGATCGAGCCACTGCCCAGCAGCGGGCGCCCCGAAGCCGCGGTGGAGGGGCAGGCCTGCGCGGATGGAATCGCGCAGCTTTCGGCGGCCCTGGAGCGAGGCTTCGCACACTCGGTCGGGCCCGACGGTGCGTCAGCCCGCACCGAAGAGGCCGTGGTGGCCGGCTTTCGGAAAAATCTGGAGCCTGAGTGGACGGGCGAGGCGGCCATCGAGCGCACGTGCGCGAGCCACCCGCACGGCCAAGAGGCTTTCGCAGCGCTCCTGCGCCTCAAATTGGCCCAGGAAGGGTTCGTGCGCCGGCAAATGGTCGAGATCGACCCTTTGAGGCGCAGCGTCAACGCCTATTTACCGCACTGACCGCTGGAAAAAGCGATACAAGGTCCCCGTGTCCGAAGAAGCTCAAACGCCTCCCCCTCCCACGTTCGACGTCCTGCCCCTGAGCGCCGACGTGCGGCGTGCGGTCGATGCCCTGGGTTACGTGCATCCCACGCCGGTGCAGCGCGCCGTGTTCGAGCCGGCCTCGCGCGGGCGCAGTCTGGTGGTGCAGGCCCGCACCGGCACCGGCAAAACGGCGGCCTTCGGCCTGCCCATCGTCGACCAACTGGTGCGACGCGGTCATCCCCACGTGCAGGCGCTCATTCTCACGCCCACGCGCGAGTTGGCCCTGCAGGTCGCCCGCGAGATCACGCACCTCGGCCAATTCCGCGGCACGAAGGTCACCGCCATCTACGGCGGCGCCCCGATGGGCAAACAGATCGACGAGCTCGCCGCCGGCGCACAAGTCGTGGCCGGCACGCCCGGGCGCGTGCTGGATCACCTGCGCAGGGGCACGCTCGACCCGAACCATATCCGCATCTTCGTGCTCGACGAGGCCGACGAGATGCTCTCCATGGGCTTCGCCAAGGAGCTGCACGCCATCGTCGAGCTCCTGCCGCGTGAACGGCAGGGCCTGTTCTTCAGCGCCACCATCCCGCCGGACATCGAGCGCCTCGCGGTCAACCAACTGCGCGATCCCGAGTTCGTCACGCTCTCGAGCGACCAGGTGGGCGCCCTCGAGATCCACCACTTCGTGTACTTGGTCGGGCAGAACGACAAGCGCAAAGAGCTCGTGCGCATTCTCGAGGTGGAAAACCCCGAGAGCGCGATCATCTTCTGCAACACGCGCGACGAGACGGAGCGCGTGGCCGAGACGCTGAAGAACCAGGGCTACGACGCCGAGTGGCTCAATGGAGACCTCGAGCAGCGCGAGCGCGAGCGCATCATGCAGAATACACGCGAGGGGAAGCTGCGCTTCCTCGTCGCGACGGACGTGGCTGCGCGGGGCATCGACATTTCGCACCTCACGCACGTCATCAATGCCGACTTTCCCGAGAGCGCGGAGCAGTACGTGCACCGCACCGGCCGCACGGGCCGCGCGGGAAGAACGGGCACGGCCATCTCGTTGGTGGGGCCGAAGAATATCGGTGCACTGTACATCCTTCGGCTGACGTACAAGATTCGCCCCATCGAGAAGCAGCTGCCCTCGGCGGCGGAGCTCAAGACGCGCTCCGAGCACGATCTCATCACGATGTTCGCCGAGGCTTTCGGCAAGGCCCAGGCGCACCCGGACGATCTCGCGCTCGCGCGAAGGCTTCTCACGCATGTCGACGTCGAGCCCATCGTCGCGGGCCTGCTCCGTGCGCATCTCGGCGCGCGCGAAGAGGCCGGTGAGAATCCGCGGCAGGATGCGGCCGAGGCACGCCGCGCGAAAAATCCTACGAAGGTCGAACCCGCGGCACCGCCTGCGGCATCGCTGGCATCGCGTCGGGCGGGCGGCGGCGGTCGCGCCGGTCGATCCGAATTTCGGCGACACGGCACATCTTCGCCCGTGCGAGACGACGTCGAGGTTGCGCGCTACACCGTGACCGATCCGCGTGTGGAACCGGCTACGCAGACGGTCTCGGAGCATCCGCCTCCTCCCACGCCTTTGCCGGAGCCTAGCGAAAATGGGACCAGCGAGGAGTTCGCGCGCATCTTCGTGAACGTGGGCCGGCGCGATGGTGTGGGGCCGCTCGACTTTCACCGCATGCTCTTCGAGGGCGCGGGGCTATCTCAGAAAGACGTCGGGCCCATCCATGTGCGCGATCGCATTAGTTTCGTGAGCGTACGGCGCGAGTGGCTCGACAAATCGGTCGCGGCGCTCGCCGGTCAGGTCGTCGGCGGTCGCAGCATCGTGGCAGAGCCTGCGCGCGAACGCGGCGCCTGACTTCTCTTCATTGCAGCACATGCAACAACGACGTAAGCGCGGGCGTTACGCGGACGTGGTTCGCTACGAAATAAGCCGGCTCCCGTTGAGCGATCACCTCACATTGCCGTAATCTTTATGACTATGTCTGCCTCGCCCGCGTCGTTTCCTCAGGGCGCGTACCCATCTCCATCTGCACTACGACCCGGACAGTCGCTCCGAGGTCTTCTCGAGTCGCGCCGCTCTCAAGGGCAGGCTCTCTCGCTCGAGGAGGCAATCGCCATCGCGGTTCCCCTCGCCCTCGATTTGAAACAACGCCACGAGCGCGGGGAGCGATGGTTCGTCCATCCCTCGTGCATCGTCGCCGGACACGATGGCCTTGCGCGCCTCGAGCCGCAGCTCGCCGGGGTCCCGGCCGATCCGCGCGATCGCGCATGCCTGGCGCCCGAGCAGCAACACAGCCTGCAACCGGGCGATGCGCGCGCGAGCGTCTTTTCGATCGGCGCCATTCTGTACGAGTCGGTGGTGGGCCACTCCGTAGGCCCGGCCATGCGGCGGCCTGCCTCGGTCATTGCCAACATCCCCGACGCGTTCGAAATTTTGCTCGCAAAAGCGCTGGTCGGCGATCCGTCGCATCGCCCGGCCGATCTGGGCGCGCTCGCAAGCGCGATGCACCATCTGGCACCGATGCGCTGCATGCATCCGCCGGACGCCGACGAATCGCGCCTCGATCACACGGAGGGCTTCGACGTCGACATCCGCCTTTCGATGCTGCCTCCGTCGGAGATTTCCCCCATGCCGCCGCCGGCCGCCGCCGCGCCGCCACCGGCGTACGCCACCGGCGACGATCCGACGATGCGCTTGGCCATGCTCAAGCAGCAGCTCGAATCCGATCCGCGTCCGCGCTACGTGGTGAGCAAGGACCGCATGGACCACGGTCCGTTCTCGGCTGTGGAGTTGCTGCAGCAGATTGCCAGCAACACGTTCATCCACTCGCACATTTTGCGTGATGAAATCAGTGGGCAAGAACACGCCATCGGCGAATGGCCCGAGTTCGCGCCCTTCGCCGAGCAAGCGGGATTGAAGCGCGAAATCGTGGCGGAGAAGCGCGCCGTTGCGCAGGTCGAGCTCAAAGAGAAGAACGCCGGCGCGGCGAAGATCGTCATCAGCGTCAGCGCGGTGTTGGCCGTGGCCATCGTCGCGGGCATCTTTCTTTATCAAAAGGTGGGCTCGCGAAAAGACGACGTGGTGCTCAGCGATGATCCCAATGCCATCGATTACAATCTGCAAGGTGGCGTGAAGGGGGAAAAGCGCCCGCAGGCTCCGGGCACGGGCGGCGGTGGCGGCGGCGGGGGTGGCCACTCGGGCGGCGGTATGAGCTACGAGGCCGCGCTCGCGAGCAACGTGCAAGAAGTGGCCATTGGCGCGGCCAAGACCGAGCCTGATTTGACCGACGCGCAACTCACCGGCCCCTTGAAGAACGCCAAATTCGTCAGCGGGTGCGGCGCCCCATCGGACATGACGGTCACCGTCAAAGTGGCCATCAAGAATGGCCGCGCCGTCGGCGTCAGCGTCTACCCCAACCCGCCCAACTCCGGCGTCGCCTCGTGCATCGACTCGGCCATCCGCCGCCTCTCGTGGCCGTCCAACTCGAAGATGGATAGCCTGACGACGACGTACTAACGACCTAGGATCGCGTCGACGGAAATGCGAACGTCGGGGAATTGCTCGATATCGAGTGATTCCCCGGCTCGGACGATGGTGATGCTCTCGTATCGCCCAGACGCGGGTTTTCGATGCACCTCGACAACCTGATCGACCAGGTTGACGATCCAGTACTCGGGTACTCCTGCCTCGGCGTAGAGACGTGCTTTGACCGCACGATCGTCCTTCAGGGAACTTTGAGCCACTTCGATCACGAGGTAGGCCTGCGCTGGATGGGCCGTGCGGTAGTCGCCACGCGGCACGAGGGTGAAGTCAGGTTCAGGTTCCGAGTCATCGCTGGCAGCGAACGAACTCTGAGGCCGCAGCTCAACCCCCCGCCCTACCAGGGCGAGAACAAGCAGCTCGTTGAGTCGAGCCACCGCATTGTTGTGAGGCGGGCCAATCGGACTCATCTTGACGACGACACCGTAGAGCAATTCAACACGCTCATCCTTGAAAACGCCAAGTTCGACGAGTTGCTCGTACTCAACACGACGCAGTCGCCGCTGACGCTCCAGCGGAATTTCACGAAGATCGAGCGCAGCACTGCTCATGACCCTTCAACTATAGCTACATTGCGTTTGGTGGAACGCAACATTGCGGTTCGCTGAACGCAAAAGCTCAACCGGTGCGGGCGAAGAGGCGGGCGTAGTGGTCGGCGATGGATTCGCCGCCCAGTTGGCTGAAGAACGTCGAGTAGGCCATCCAGATGGCGAGGCCGTTCAAGTCGCGGAACATCGACGGTAGATAACGCGGAGGCTTGATGACGCCATCGGCCACGCGGCGGGCGAGAACCGGGACATCTTCGTGGGCGACTTTGCCGACGAAGAGGAACGGAATCAAATCCGCGCGATTGTGCTGAATCGCGCTGCGGATGAAGGCGTAGTTCAGAACGATGCCCTTGCAGTAGCAAGCATCCTTGGTGAACGGAGCGCCGCCCTCCATCACGCCGCCGCGGAAGATGCGCCGCGTGTTGTTGAAGCATTCTTCTTCTTCGTAGCCCTCGGTGCGAAACCACTCGAAGACCTCGATGAAGTTGGCGCCGTCCTCCGCCTTGTCCACGGCGAGCACCCGGTCATTCAGCCGGCGCGCCCGCCGCGGGTACGCGCGGAAGGTGAAAATCTCGAGGATGGCCGCCAGCCCCTCCTGCACCGAGGTGGTCCGCGGCGGACCTTTGGAAAGCCAACGCGCCACCGGCTGCTGCTGGCCATTCAACGAAGTTGCAACATGCACCCATCCCTCGTGCACCTCGAGGATGTCGATGTCGCGGGGCGAAAACAGCGCGCCCGTGCGGACCTTCACGTAATCGTTGCCCGCGGCCGCATCCGCCAAAATGGTGTCGTCCGCCTGCACCCGCACTTCCGTGTCGGCGAAGTAGCGCGCGAAGCGCTCGTTCAACTCCGCCGCGCACTCCGCCGACGTGAGCGTGCGCTCCGCCGTCGCGCCGAGGAACGTCTCGTCCGACTTGGTGAGGATCCCGTAGAGCACGTGCCCGAGATCGCGCACCGTCGACTTGCCGTCGGGGAATCGGTCCTTGGGCGAGCCGTAAAGCTTCCGCGAGTACGCGTAGAAGTGCGGCGTCCCGCGCGCGGCGAGCATGCGCACGACATCGCGGTACTCGAGGGCGGTGGCGGACATGATCTGACCGATGGCGTCGGACTCCCCGAGCTCCCCGTCGATGTCGCGCGCAATCGCCTCGAACTCCTCGGACTTCTGCCGCGGGTCGAACCCGAGCTCCACGCTCGCGTAATACGCCGCATCGACCTTGGGCAGCTCCCTGCCCCGGTTCTTGAGGAACTGCTCCTCGATGGCGTTGTCCCAACGCACCGCTTGCAGCACGCGGATGGGCTTTTGCGCCTCCACGATGCGCCCCGCGAGCTGCGCCACGATCTCCTTGTAGCTCCGCCACGGCCCCGAGGGGGGCGGCGGCGGAATCGAAGGATACTGCGGCTCGACCTGCGGCGGCGGCTCGCTGGGCTCCTCATCGACCGCTTTACCGCGGCGCGACTTCGGTTCCATGCCTCCTCGCTACGTGCGCCGCCACGCGCTCCAACACATCGACGTCGCGGATGCCGTCCGCCTCGGCGCGGTAGCTCAGAACCAGCCGATGGCGCAGCACCGGCACGATGAGCGCCCGCACGTCCTCCACGTCGGCCGCAGCCTCGCCACGCAGCGCCGCGCGTGCCTTGGCCGCGAGCACCAGCGCCTGCGAGCCGCGCGGCCCGGCGCCGAAGCGCACGAACTCGGCCACCTCGGGTACTCCCGCCGCGCCTTTGAGCTTGCTCCCGTCCGACTTCACCGGACGCGTCGCCCGGCCCAGCGCCACGGCCAACTCCACCGCCTCGTCGGTCACGGGAATCCGCGGCACCAGCGACTGCAGCGCACGCACGTCGTCGGCGAGCAGCACGCGCGGCACCGAGCCGATTTCGGCGCTGGTCGTCTTGCGCGCGATCTCGCGCTCCTCGCCCTCGGACGGGTAGTCGATGTGAATCTCGAGCAGGAACCGATCGAGCTGCGCCTCGGGCAACGGATACGTGCCCTCCTGCTCGATGGGGTTGCGCGTCGCGAACACCTGAAACGGATCCGGCAGCACGTGCGTCTTCGTACCGACGGTCACCCGGCGCTCCTGCATCGCCTGAAGAAGCGCCGCCTGTGTCTTCGGTGGGGTGCGGTTGATCTCATCGGCCAGCACCAAGTGGCAAAAGATGGGCCCCGGAAGAAAGCGCACCCGCCTTCGAAGCTGCCCCGTGCCGTCTTCCTCCTCCTGCAGCACGTCGGTGCCGGTGATGTCGGCGGGAAGCAAATCGGGTGTAAACTGCACGCGTCCGAAGCTCAGATCGAGCGCCTCGGCCAGCGACGCCACCAAAAGGGTCTTCGCCAAGCCGGGCACACCGACCAGCAGCGCGTGACCGCGAGCCAGGAGCGCCACGAGCATCAGGTCGATGACGTCCTCCTGGCCAACCACGCGTTCGCCAACGGCTCGCTTCAGGTGCGCGCTCGCTTGAGCCGCTTTTTCCAGCAGCGCAACGTCGTCTAAAGCATGGGAGGGCGAAGGCAAACTGCCCGATGTCCTCGCCCCATTTTGGCCATTTCCGGACCCAACCGAACCGGAAGAGCTCGCTCTGTCCGTCGATTCTTCGTCAACCTCTCTCACGATTGACATGACGCTACCATTTGCTCGTCCCCTCGGGGACGTGTACATCGGCCCCGTGGTCGCGCTTTCCACGTTTTTCCAATCCCCCTCGGCAGAGGCCGGCGCTGGCCACGCTCCCGAGACCCCCACGGCGATCGTCCGCAGGCCCGAGCCCGGGCTGGCGCGCGGCGTTTGGGAGGCCTCCCCTTCTTTCTTTTATGCCGTCGGGGGAGTCATCGTGGTGGTCGCCGTCGTCTACGCGCTCTGGCGCAGGGGCATCGTGCGCTTCCGCCGCACTCGGAGCACATCGACGTGATGCCTTTGGATTCCGCCGGCCCGATCGAATCGCGGCCAGGTGTACCGGTTCGCCGCATTCTCTTGGTCGTTCTGCTCGGCGTGGCCGCCTACGGCGCCTTCGCCGTCTACACGGGCATCGGCAAGATCGCAGGCTCGCTTCAGACTTACGCTTATTCGACCTTTTTCGCAGCGTGCCTGTTCGCCTTTGCGAACTACGTCACGCGCTTTCTCAAGTGGGAATTCTACCTCGCGCGCCTCGACATCCGCGGGGTCGCCAAGCTGGATAGCTTCCTCACGTTTCTCTCCGGGTTCATTCTGACCATCTCGCCCGGCAAGGTGGGCGAGGTGTTCAAGTCGCTCGTGCTCCATGAGACGCACGGCGTGCCCGTTGCACGAACGGCGCCCATCGTCATCGCCGAACGCGTGACGGATCTCATCGGCATCATCGTGCTCATCACCTTGGGCTCCATCGGATTTTCCGGCGGGATGCTCTGGGCGAGCATCGGCGCCGTGCTCGTGCTCGCGCTGCTCATCGTGGTCGGCTCGCGGCGCACGTCGCTGGGCATCATCGGCGTGGTCGAGCGCATGCCCGGCAAAGTCGGCAAAATGGGCCCCAAGCTGCGCGACGCGTACGAAAGCCTGGCCACGTTGGTGGCCGCGCGAAACCTGGTGATCCCGACCTTGCTGTCCATCGTCGCGTGGTCCTTCGAGTGCCTCTCACTCTGGGTCGTGCTGCAGGGCTTCGGCCAGTCGACCAGCGTGCTGCTCTGCACCTTCTTCTATGCGACCAGCACGCTCGCCGGCGCCATCATCCCCGTCCCGGGCGGCCTTGGCGTGACCGAGGGCGCACTGCAGCGGCAGATGATGGAGCTCGGCAACGTCAGCGAGGGCACCAGCACCGCCGCGATGCTCCTGGTGCGGTTTGCCACGCTTTGGTTTGCGGTGCTCGTGGGCTTCGTCGCCCTGAGCGCGCTCAAGCGACGCCACCCGGGCCTTTTCGCCAAGGGTTAGTCGCAGGGCTGGTTGTTCACCGGGCCGAGGGCGGCGTAGGCCATCCAGCCCGTGCGCCTCTCGCCCGCCGACGTGAGAACGTACCCATAGACGAAGGGCAAGGCCTGCCGATCGTGCAAGGTCCGGTAACGCCCTTCGGCATCCTTGATCCAGAGCGGTGCATCGACGTGCTGGCCGCCGAAGGTGCTCGCGATGTTGAGCCGCTGAAAGCGTGTGCCCGACGGAAAATGGTCGATGATCGTGCCGCGCATCATCGAGCCGGGCACGTTGAATGCGAGGCTCGCGGAGCGCTTGCCGTTGGCGCGCACCGCCGGAAGGTAGTCGGCGCCCGACGGATCTTTGTCGGCGGCGTCGTAGACGAACTTCGCGCCCTCGAGATCGGGCTCGGTGCGGTCGAGGATCCGGTAACACGCCATCCGAGCGAGCCCCTCGCTCTGCGCGATCACGATGGGCCCCATGCGATCCTTGAAGCTGTTGAGCCCGAGGATATCGCTCAGCGCAATCCAACCGGGGCTGTCGTTGGAGGTCTTCGCGGCCAAGGCATGCATCCCCGCATCGGGAAGCTCGCGCCGCTGTCCATATTGGAAGGGCACGCGCGGAACGCCGCCTGCATCGGGCACGGCGACCAACGCGAGGACGTCGCCGTTGCCATCGCGGATCACGGCGCCCGAATCGATGCCCCAATCGTCGTCACGCCCCGCCGTGCGAACGATGTCCTCGCCGGCATCCGCGCGCAGCTGGCAGTTGTACGCGCTGTAGATGCAGGTCGAACCGT
This sequence comes from Sorangiineae bacterium MSr12523, assembly GCA_037157775.1. Lineage (NCBI taxonomy): Bacteria > Pseudomonadati > Myxococcota > Myxococcia > Myxococcales > Pendulisporaceae > Pendulispora > Pendulispora brunnea. The sequence continues at coordinate 4,578,885 of CP089982.1, read as the reverse complement.
TCTTGCCGGCGAAGATGCCCGAGTCGCTCCCTCCGGCTGCATCCTCGAAGGTAGCCACGTCGAGCGCAGCATCGGCGCCGACGTAGGTGGCCTCACCGTTGTCGAGCAAGGCGTTGCAAGCCGCGCCCGCAAAGGCAGCCGAAGCGCAAAAGGCGACCAGGCAACCCCGGGAAAGCAAGGCTGTACGATACCTCCCCTTTTTTTCGAACCCAAGCTGTCGATCCGGGCCCTCCCCGTTCGACGCCCGAGAAGAAGGAGATTTTCCCCATGCGATTCATGGCGATGGTCAAAGGCTGCGAGACGAACCGAATGCCCCCGCCCGAGCTGATCGCAGCGATCGACCGGCTCACCGAAGAGGGCGCAAAGGCTGGCTTCGTGATGATCGAATCGGGTGGCCTTGCCCCCACCGCCAAGGGCGGCGTGCGCGTGCGGCTCGACAAAGGCCAGGTCGAGGTCATCGACGGCCCCTTCAGCGAAGCCAAAGAGGTGGTGGGCGGCTACGCGATTTACGAGGTGCCCACGCTCGAGGAAGCCGTCATGTGGACGCGGCGCTTCATGGATCTGCACCGGCAATACTGGCCCGGATGGAACGGCGAAACCGAGCTCCGGCAGATCTTCGGCCCGGAGGACTTCGCGCAAATGATGGCGCCGTAGCTGGCACGAGCCGAGCTAGCGAAGCGACTGCAGCGCGGTGAGAAAGTCGGGCGGCGGCGGCGACTCGAAGCGCATCGAGTCGCCCGTCGTAGGGTGCACGAAGCCCAGAATGCGCGCGTGCAGCGCCTGATGCCCGAGGCGCGCCGATGCATCGCGCAAGTCGGGATCGCGCGGGGTGCGGCCGTAGACCGGATCGCCCACGATGGGGTGCCCCGATTCGGAAAGGTGCACGCGGATCTGATGCGTGCGCCCCGTCTCGAGCGAACACACCACGTGCGTCGCGAGCCCGTTGCGCAGGCGCTCCAGCGCGCGCACATGGGTCACGGCGTGCTTTCCTGTTTGGACCTTGCTCGTGTAGCGCATGCGATCCGTCGGATGCCGGCCGTGCAAGGTCGCAAAGGTCTGCGAGCGCACGTCGCCCACCGCGATGGCCTCGTACTCGCGCAAAATGCTGTGCGCCTGAAACTGCAGCTTGAGCGCCTCACGCGCCCGTGGGTGGCGCGCCACCACGAGGATGCCGCTCGTGCCCTTGTCGATGCGGTGCACGATGCCCGGGCGCGCATAGCGCGGATCGTCGTCGTGCTCGTCGCCGATGCGCTCCACCAGCCCGCGCGCGAGCAGGCCGTTCACCAGCGTGCCCGTCTCATGCCCCCGTGCCGGATGCACCACCAGGCCCGCGGGCTTGTCGATCACCACCAGGTCATCGTCCTGGTAGAGCACGTCGAACACGACGCCGGCATCGGGCGTTGCGGTGCTCGTTTCCGGTGGCGCAGGGCGCACCTGCACCGCCTGCCCCGGACGCAGCTTCGCCGCAGCGCGCGCCGGGGCACCGTCCACCGTGACGTGGCCCGCCTCGATCCAGCGCTGCAGCTCCGCGCGGGAAGGCGCCGCCGGATGCGACGCCAGCGCGCCTGCGAGAAACCGGTCGAGCCGCACACCGGACGCCTCGCGTGGCGCGACGAGCGTGATCGTTTGGGTAGCCTCTACCAAACCTTGGATTTGATGTGCCCCTTGGCCTTCACCAAAATGTCAACGAGCGCGCGATCGTAGAAATTGCGCGGGTAAAGCTCGGGCGAAACGCGGCGCTTGAAGAGCGCACGCCCCTCTTCGATCTCCTCCGAAAGAGCATCGAACAGGTTGTCGTTGGTGATGCCGTTGACGATCTTGTCTTCGTTGTAGAGCGATAAATCGCTGGCAATGGCGCGCGCCAGGCGTCGGGCGGCTTCCTCGGTCTCGATGAGCGGCATGGGGCAAATTATCGCGGGACCCGTCGGTCTTTGTCAAAGCCTGGCGAGTCCTCTGGCATCTTTTCGTGGTAAGCACCGAGGAAGATATGGCAAACGCTCGCACGATCGCCCAAGCCATCGAAGATGCCGCGAAAACCGCCCCCACGCGCGGGTTTCGCTTCGTCCCCGAGAGCGGCGTCCCCGGCACACGGGGCGTCACCGAGACGAGTGAGGCGTCCTTCTCCTTCACCGCCATCGAGCGCGCCTCCGCCCGTTACGGCGGGGCCCTGCAGGCCCTCGGCCTGCGCAAAGGGGACCGCGTTGCCCTGATTTTGCCGGCGAACGAAGACTTCGTCCTCTGTTTCTTCGGGGCCATCGTGGCCGGCATCATCCCCGTCCCCATCTACCCGCCGCTCGGCCCGGGGCAGCTGCAGACCTACCTCGACAACACGCGCCACATCGTGGAAAAAAGCGGTGCGCGTGCGCTCATCACGCCGGCGAAGATCAAGCGGTTGCTCGGCACGGTGCAGTCGGCCTGCCCTGCCCTCGAGCAGGTGGTGGCCGTGGAGGCCATCCGTGAGTCCATGGAGGCGCTGCGTCCCGAGAAAATTACGCTGGACGACATTGCCTTTCTTCAGTTCACCAGCGGCTCCACCTCCCGCCCCAAGGGCGTCAGCCTCACCCACGCCAATCTGGCCGCAAACCTCGCCTGCATCATGGACGACGGCCTTGCCGCGCGCGAAGGTGACGTCGGCGTGTCGTGGCTGCCGCTCTACCATGACATGGGCCTCATCGGCTTCGTCATCGCGCCGCTCTACTACCGCGTACCGACGGTGTACCTGTCGCCCCTGCTCTTTTTGAAGCGGCCCATCACGTGGTTCCAGACCATCACGCGGCACAAGGGCACCATCGCCTACGCGCCCAACTTCGCGTACGCGCTGTGTCTCAAACGCATCCGCGAGAAGGACCTCGAGGGCATCGACCTTTCGAGCTGGCGCGTGGCGGGTTGCGGCGCCGAGCCGATCCGGCCGGAGACGTTGGAGACCTTCGCCTCGACCTACGCCGGCGTGGGCTTCAAGAAGAGCGCCTTCGTGCCTTCCTACGGCATGGCCGAATCGTCGCTGGCCATCGCCTTCAGCAACCTCGATCAGGGGCCCAAGGTCCTGGCGCTCGATGGGCCCACGCTCTGGTCCGAGGGCGTGGTCAAGCTGGCGGACGACATCCCGCCGCGCTCCGGATTGGACAACCCCGACACTGTGGTCCGCCTCGTCTCGTGCGGACGCGCCTTCCCCGAGCACCAGATCCGCATCTTCGATCCGGACGACGTGACGAGCGAACATCCGCTCGAGGAACGCAAGGTGGGAGAGATCCGCATCTCGGGCCCCAGTGTGATGCACGGCTACTGGGAGGACGTGGAGCGCACCCGCGAAGCCTTCGCCGGGCCATTCTTGCGCACGGGCGATCTCGGCTTCTTGCACGACAACGAGCTTTATATCTGCGGGCGCATCAAGGAGGTCGTCATCGTCAACGGCCGCAATTACTACCCACAGGACATGGAGTGGGAAGCGAGCCAGGTGCCCGGCGTGCGCAAGGGCAGTGTCATCGCATTCGGCTCGCGGCATCCGAGCGGCATCGAGGCCGATCGCGAGCGCGTGGTCATCGCCTTCGAGACGCAGGACGCACATGACATGGCCCAGACGCAACGCATCTCCAAAGAGATCCGCAAGTCCGTGCAGGACGGGCTGGGCCTGACCATCGACGACGTGGTCGCCCTACCGGCGGGCACCTTGCCCAAGACGTCGAGCGGAAAATTGCAACGCGCCAAGACGCGCACGCTGTACGAAGCGGGCGAGCTCACCGACCAAGCCCCGACGAAGCGCGAAGGCAGCCGCCTCGAGCTGGCGAAGCACGCCGCGCGGAGTCAACTGAGCTACTTCAAGCTGGCCGTGCTGGGCGGCCGCCGCAAGCGCGAAGAATAGAGGCAACTTTTCTATCGTCGGCACGCACTGAAGGACCGCGACGACTCTGCATGGATGGGAGCGCAAGGGGTTGGCACCATCGGCGGGCATTTGACGCGATAAATCCGATTTCGCGACGCGATGACGGATCCTCGGACCTCGGCCCAATCTCCAACAAAGACCCTGTTGGAGGTGCCGATGACCCAGGTTGTGCGTCGTATTTCGTGGTTGGGACTGTGCGTGCTCGCGGCGTGTTCGTCGCAGGATGATGGCTCGGAGCAAGACGACACCGCACTGCAGCGCGCAGAGCAAACGCTGGGCGCGCGATTGACCCCATCGAACCTGCCCGCGAACACCTGCGACACGCCCGGCAAGGGTAACTTCAACGTCCCCGCCGGTGGCGATGCCGTCGTTCTCGACACCGACGCCGCGTGCGACGCACTGGTTCCTCAGGCCGACGGCCTTCCCACGATTTGCGTGCGCAAGTTTGCAAACGTGACCATCGACGGCGTGGTCACGTTGAAGGGTGCTCGTGCTCTCGCCTTGGTGGCCACGCGATCCATGCAGCTGCGCGGCTTCATCCATGGCGAGGACGGAGCCAATGCGCCGCAGCCGCAGGGCCAGCCGCCGGCTCCCTCATCGTGGAACGGCGGCGGGGGTGGCGGACACGTCACCCCGGGAGGCGGAGGCGGCGGAGGTACCGCAGGAGGCGCCGCCTTCGGTCCGACCACGGGCGCTGCCCTCGTTCCGGGCTCGAGCTCCACAGGGCGCGGAGGGGGCGCCGTGCAAGTCGTCTCGTGCGGCACCTTGGACCTATCAGGCCAAATCTCGGTGGAGGGCATGATCGGAGCGCCCGGCATCACCCGCCCACCGTTTCCGGGCGGCGCCACCGGCGGCGCGAGCGCCGGAACCATCGTCGTCGAGGCCGCGCGCGTCACGAACAGCGGCAACGGTCGCCTCGTTGCCACGGGCGGCAACGGCGGATGCGCGGAACTGGGTGTCGACCCGTGCGGGTGCGGCCTTGGCGGCAACGGCACGCGCCCGCCGACGGACGGCATCATGCCTCCCGGCTTCTCGACCGGTGGTGGCGGGGGCGGTGCCGCCGGCCGCATCGTGATCAACGTACCTCGAGGCACCACCGTCCCTGCCCTCGCATCCGATCCGCCCGCGTTCATCGGCGTCATCGGCACGCACTAGGTCGATCGCTCGCAACATTTTCGAATTTGGGTTTTCGCGGATCCCCACTGACGGATCCGCGAAGGCCGGGCCAATCCCCGAGAGAACCCTTCTTTCGAGGTGACTGGTCATGAACGTACGTTACGGCTCGTGGTTGGTGTGCGGTGCACTCATCGCGTGCTCTTCGGCTTCGAGCTCGGTCGGAAACGACCCGACGCCCATCCGAGAAGGCGAAGATCCGACACCGCGCGTCGACGCGGGAGGTGACGCGTCCCCGGCGACCGATGCGGGAAACGACTGTGCCGCAACGCCGGACGCTCGACCAGCCTCTCGGGTGACTCCGTCGAACTTGCCGTCGGATATTTGCGATGTTCCGGGCACGGATGCCCTCGTCGTCCCGGCCGGAACGACGATGTTGCTCGACCCCAGCGGGGCGTGTGATGCGCTGGTGCCGCAAGGCGAAGGCTTGCCGTCGATCTGCGTGCGCAAGTACGCGAGCGTCTCCGTCGAAGGCACCTTGAGTCTCCGCGCAAGCGCGCCCGGTTCGCCGGCGATGGCCATCGTGGCAACGGATGGCTTCACCCTGGCCGCGGGCGGAATCATCGACGGCAGCGGCGGCGGTTCCGCGCAAGAAGCTCCCGCGGCACCGGATCGGCGCGGCACCGGCTACATGGGGCCCTTGTCGAGCGGTGGTGGTGGGGCGGGCCACGTCACACTCGGTGGCGGCACAGGTTCGTGCATGCCGGACATGCCCAACCACTGCAGCGGCATAGCGTACGGGCCCACCACGGGAGCGGCATTGGTGTCCGGCGCCCCCGGAGCGTCCGGAAGCGACGGAAGCTACGCACCCGCGAAAGGCGGGGCGCCCGGTCGAGGGGGCGGCGCCGTGCAGCTCGTATCGTGCGGAGCTCTCCATCTCGCGGGCAGCATCAGCGTGAGCGGAGCCCCGGGCGGTAAGGGCGATAACTTCATCGAGCCTCCGCACGAGTACCCGCACCCGAGCCCGTACGAGGCTGCCGCGGGCGGGGGCGGCGGCGGGAGCGGCGGCACCCTCGTTATCGAGGCCGCACGCATCACGACGTCGGGCGCAAGCCTGCGCGCGGTGGGCGGTGCCGGTGGAAATGGGGGCGATACCTGGCGCGTCACACCTCCGTACGGTGGGGCCGGCGCAGCGGGCGGCGCCGGCGGAACCGGCGCGTCACCTCCCGGCGAGGGCGGTGCCGGGGACTCGCGGAACTACGCCGGCGGCGGAGGCGGAGGCTCGGTGGGCCGCATCATCGTCAACGTGCCCGCCGACGCATCGGTCCCCGACATCGCGTCCGATCCGCCCGCGTCCATCGGCGTCATCGCCACACATTGATTTTCAATTGCACAATACAAGGAGCCTTCTCGTGATGCTTCGCCTTGGTCTTGCGTACTTTGGAGCTGGTGCAGTCCTTCTCGCGTGTTCCTCTCAGGACGGCAATCCGCCGCGCATCGACACCTCGCTGACGGAGGGGCGTGCGAACGAGGCACCTGCGGCATGGACGCCGGCGAACCTTCCCGCTGACATTTGCGATATTCCCGGCAGCACGGACTTCAACGTCGCGGCCGGCGAATCCGCCTCGCTCGACCCCTCCCCGACATGCGATGCACTCATCTCGCAGCCCGATGGCTTGCCGTCCATCTGCGTTCGCAAGTTCGCCAACGTGACCATCGCCGGCAAGCTAACGTCGTGGGGCGACGCCACGCGCGTGCTGGCCATCGTCGCCACGAATACCTTCGCCATCCCCAGCGGCGGCAGCGTCAACGCCATCGCCAGTGGCGGCGACCCCCGGGGTGTCGGCGGACCGGCGCAAGGTGACGGCGCAGGATCCGGAGGTGCGGGGCATATCGGCGCCGGCGCGTCCGGCGGCGATTCCGCCGGCGGCACGGGCGGAATCGCCTTCGGGCCGACGAGCGGAACGCCAGTCGTGACCGGATCCACGGGAGGCTACGGGAACAGCCAATGGGACGGCCTTGGAGGCTATGCCGGGGGCGCGATCCAACTCGTGGCGTGCCACGAGCTCGCCCTTTCAGGCACCGTCGATGCCCACGGTGAGAATGGCTGGAACGGCCGGGACGGATACACGCCGCACGTGAATTATCCGGGTGGGGGCGGAGGCGGTGGGAGCGGAGGCACGATCGTGCTCGACGCTCCCAGCATCACGGCAGGATGCGGCGCCAAACTGGTCGCGGTGGGCGGCTCCGGTGGACGCGGAGGGCACGCCCCCGAGCTGAATCAAGTGGGCGGCCCAGGAGGCGCTGGCGGCACGGGCGCCCAGCCTCCGCAACCGGGCGGCAAGGGCGGATCGGCGAGCGGCGGGGGCGGCGGTGCCATCGGCCGCATCGTCCTTCACCTGCCCGAGGGCGCACCGCTGCCGTCCATCGCATCGGATCCACCGGCCGCCATGGAGCACTGACCCAGCCGCGGCTTTTCGTTCTTCAGCTTTGAAAGCCGTTGACACGGTCTCGGAGTTGGGGCATTCATGATTTGAAAATGAAAGTTGATTTCATTTTCACCTCACACGCGGATGATGCCTCGATGCCGTATGTGGTCCGGCGTAGCCGGAGGCCGATTCGACAGCTCCCGTTTGGGTCGCTCCTCGTCGGGAAAGAGCCCCATGATCGCCTACTCGATTCGACCTCCGACTTCGCTCGACCGCTTCCCCTTCTCCACAAGCATCACCTTGCCGACACCGTTCGGGCCGGTCTCGGCATGTTCTCCATTGCGGTCTTTCCCGGTGCCGGGGTGCTGTACCTCTCCCGGCACCTCTCGACGGAGGTCTATGCGGGCGCGGTGCTCGTTGCTCTGAGCTCGCTCATTTTCGCATTGTTTTGGCGCGCTTAGCTGAACTGTTCCCTGAGCTACCGACCCACAGGATACGTGCGCCCTCCGTTTGCAATTTAGAATCTTTCTCATTACGCTTCCGTGCTGGCGAATGAAGTCCAAGGAAGCAGGCGACCAACCCTCTTCTGCCGGCGAACCGCCGCGGGAAGAGCGCATCGCGCAGATGATGAGCGATTTGCGGACCCTCGGCTTGAAGCTCACGCCGCAGCGGCGCGCCATCGTCGAGCAATTCGCCTGCGATCCCAGCCACCCCACGGCGCAGGAACTCTTCGATCGGCTCCATCGTGAGTTTCCGACGATGAGTTTCGCCACCGTCTACAACACGCTGGACGCGCTCACGGCGGCCAACCTCGCCGGCACCTTGCGGCTCGACGGGCACGCCGCCCGGTTCGATCCGAACCGCATGCCGCACCACCACGCCGTGTGCGACACGTGCGGTGTCATCGTCGATATCCCGGCCGAAACGCTGACCCCGAGCGATGCGGCTGCGCAATCGGTCCGCGAGCGTGCGGACGGCTTTCACGTTCGCGCGGTGGAGCAGGTCTACCGCGGAATTTGCGGTGCGTGCGCCCGAAAAGCACGCGCCTGAGCAGCAGCGAAGAAAAGGAGAAAGGGAGCCATGGGCAAGTCACTTGCAGGAACCAAGACGCTCGGCAATCTGAAGGAAGCCTTCGCGGGCGAGTCGCAAGCAAACCGCCGCTACCTTTATTTCGCAAAGGTCGCGGACGTCGAGGGTTACCCGGAGATCGCGGGCAACTTCAAGGAGACCGCCGACGGTGAAACCGGCCACGCGCACGGCCACCTCGACTACCTCAAGTCGGTGGGCGATCCCGCGACCGGCCTCCCCTTCGGCAACACGGAGAAGAACCTCAAGAGCGCCATCGCCGGCGAGACGCACGAGTACGAGACCATGTACCCGGGCATGGCGAAGACCGCGCGCGAAGAGGGCTTCGACGACATCGCCGAGTGGTTCGAGACGCTCGCCAAGGCTGAGAAGAGCCACGCGGGCCGCTTCACGAAGATGCTCGAAGTTCTCGGATAAATCGACCCGAACGTCCCCCTGCCCGTACACGTACACGTTCCCGTTCCCGTTCCCGTCTCTTTTCGGGAGCGGGAAAGGGAACGTGTACGTGTACGGGATTGGGGTGCGCGAGGGGGTAAGACGCAGCGTTGTCGACTATGGTGGCGCACGAGCATGAGCAAGATCGACCCTCGCCCGACCGAGAAACCCGAGTTCAACCCGAACGAGGAGCGCTACTGGGACGCGCGCGATCTCGAAGGTGAACTTCGTCGCGTCATCGAGATTTGCCACAACTGCCGCATGTGCGTGAACTACTGCGGCTCCTTCCCCGACATGTTCGCGCGCGTGGACCGCGACATCGAGGCAGGTGCGGTGGGTGCCGAGCGGCTCGGATCGGACGACTTCACCAGCGTCACCGATCACTGCTGGCAATGTAAGATTTGCTACATCAAGTGCCCGTACACGCCGGACGAAGGGCACGAATGGCTGGTCGATGTTCCGCGCATCTTGATGCGCGAGAAGGCGCAGCGTTCGCGCCGCAAAGGCATATCGCTGCAAGAGACCGCGCTCGGTGAGCCGGGCGTCATCGGCAGCATGGTGGCCGGGTTCGCGGCGCCGCTGGTGAACTTCGTGAATGCCAATCGGCTCGTTCGCAAGTCCATCGAGCGGGTGGCGGGCATCTCCAGCGAGTTTCCCGTACCGCCGTATGCCAGTGAGCCGTTCGCGAAGTGGCTGCAGCACCACGAGCCGCTGCCCGGGGCTGGAACGGCGGGCAAAGTCGCCCTCTTTTCGACGTGCCTCGGCGATTTCTACTTCCCCACCGTGCCCGCGAACGCGGTGCGCGCGCTGGAGAAGAATGGCTATTCGGTGTTCCGCCCCGAGCAACAGTGCTGCGGAATGCCCAGCCTCGACGGCGGCGATTTGGAGAGCGCGAAGGCCAAGGCGCGATTCAACGTGGCCTCCCTGCACCGCGCGTTGAAAGAGGGATACGCCATCGTGGGTGCACAGCCCACGTGCACGATGACCGTCAAGAACGAGTACCCGGAGCTGCTCGGCACCCCCGAGGCGCGCGAGGTGGCCGCCAACGTCTACGACTTGATGGGCTTCTTCGACAAGCTGCGGCGCGAGAAGAAGTTGAACAAGGAATTCACCAAGCCGCTGGGCAAGATCGCCTACCACGCGCCTTGCCATTTGCGCGCGCAGAAGATCGGCTATCCGGCGATGCGCGTGCTCAATCTGGTGCAGGACACGGAGGTCGAGCTCGTGGAGCAATGCTCGGCGGTCGATGGCACCTGGGGCATGAAGGCCCAGAACTACGAGGAAGGGCGCAAGTACGCGCAGAAGCTCGTTCGCGGCATCGAGGCGGCCGAGGCCGAGTTGGTCGTATCGGATTGCCAGCTCGCCGCGCGCCGAATCCAGAAGGAAAACGGTGTGCAAGCGATCCACCCCGTCGAAGCGCTCGCCAGCGCCTACGGCGTCGCGATTTCGCGTGCATCCGAGGCATCTTCGCGTACGACGGAGGAGGCCACCCGATGAAACCCATAGTCCGCAACGAGATTTTGAGCCTCGGCGATTACGAGGCCATCCGTCCCCACTTTCGCGCGCGCGTCATCGGCGAGAAAAAGCTCCGCCGCGTCAACCTCGGCCCGTACGCGAGCGCGGTGTTCGAGAACCGCGACACGGTGCTCTTGCAGATTCAAGAGATGCTCCGCACCGAGCGCATCACCCGCGAAGCGGCCATCGAACACGAGATTGCCACGTACAACCAGCTCCTGCCCGGCGACAACGAGTTGTCCGCCACCGTGATGATCGAGATCGACGACCGCACCACGCGCGAAGCCTTTTTGCCCGAGGCCAAGGGCATCGAGCAGCACATCGCACTCGTGGTCGATGGCCAGCGGTTCCATGCGACGTGGGATCCCGAGCGCATCCTGCCCGATCGCGCGTCCGCGGTGCTGTACCTGAAGTTCCCGCTTTCCGAGAAGGGCGTCTCGGCGTTCCGCTCCGGTGCCAAGGTCGAGTTGATCGTGGACCATGCGAGCTACCGCGCCAGCGTCGAGCTCCCCGAGGCGGCGAAAAAGAGCTTGGCCGAGGATCTCGAGTCGCATGCTCACCTATGACAGGGCGGTGCGCTTCGAAGAAGTCGACGCAGCCGGCATCGTCTTTTTCCCCATCTTTCTGAACTATTGCCACGATGCCATGGCCGCGCTCTTCGAGCCGCTCGAGGGCGGCTACGTGCGTCTGGTCATGGAACGCCGCATCGGCTTGCCTACGGTGCACGTGGAGGCCGACTACCGCGCCCCGCTCCGCTACGGCGACGTCGCGCGCCTCGAGGTGAAGCTTCTGCACGTGGGCAGCCGGTCCTTCTCGCTGGGGTACACCATCACGCGCGCCGCGGATGGCCTTCCCGTGGCCGAGGTGAAGCACGTCGTGGTCACGACGGATCTCGACGCCATGCGCGCCGTCCCCATCCCCAGTGACATGCGGGCGCTGCTGGTTCGGCTTTCTGCCGCGAGCGCCCCCTAACGGCCCTATCGCAACTGACTCGTGGCCATCGCCGAGAGGAAGCCGACGAGCAGCAAGAGCACCACGGTGGCGATGATCCAAATGACGGAGCGCTTGCGACGGCCACCGTCCAACTCCAGCGGCACGTCGACGGGGCCTCCCGGGCTGGGCACGACGTCGAGATTCGAGGAGCGCGCGGCCGGGGCGGACACCGGCACGAAAGGATCGTTGAAGGACGCCCGGTCCACGACGATGGGGGACGCCACCGAAGAGGGACCGCCGTTGTAGGAAGCGTTGCCCGAGGAGGGCGGCACACCGCCGACCGACACGCGCGAAAGGCGCGTCTCCACGTCTTTCTGCCAGCGAACGAGCGGCTGCATCGATTCCTCGACGACCTCGCGAACGATCGCGCGGATGCGTTCGCGCACCTCGATGGGGATGTGCGTCTGCGAGTAGCGATCGAGCGGCGTCGAGCTGGGGGCCGGCGTGGCGATGATGCGCCCTCGCCCGGTGTCGTCCGGATTCGACGGCGACGAGGACGACGTGCCCGATCCCGCTTGCGCGGCCGTTCCTATCTGCGGGGCAAGCGGTGCCGTCGGCGGGGTCGGTGCCGTGGCGTTGCGCTGCGGGATCGTCTCGTCGGGCGGCGAAGACTCGCCTTTGGAGATCACCCCCGTGACGACCAGATTGCTCTTGTTCGACCCGCCGCCTTCCGGTGCGGGCCCGGGCGAACTCGCAGACGGCGGTGCAGGCGTCGCGGCAGTGGCACCCGGTGCGGGCGGCGGCGGCGGACGCGAGACCAACGTGGTAGCACGCCTGGCCAAGGGTCCCGACGCAGAGGGGCTATGCCCACCACCGCTTGCACGGTCCGGGTTCGCGGGGGGCGTGACGGGCTTGGCGGGGGCCTTCCCGATGGTATTCGCCGCTTTCACGGGCGCCGGGCGCGGAGGCGGAGAGCTCGCGGGACGAGGCGATCGACCTTGATCATTCACCCTACCGAGGGTGCCGTATCAGCACGGAATGCGCCAGAGTTGTGAGACGATTTCACGCGCCCGGCGCATGGCATGAAACGCCGCACATTCGGGCGCCAAAGCGAACCCATCCTTTATTTCCCCGAGGATTTACGCCTAAGCCGGCTGTTTCTCCGGCAAAGGTGCGTCCTGCTCGGGCGCCGCCAGCACGCGGTCCATCGGATCCACACCCCTCGCGTGCATCGCGCGCACGCGGGTGAGCAGCCAAGCGCCAAACAGGAAAAGACCGATGCAAGACCACTGAGCTGGCGTCAATCCGCCGTAGCGCGGATCGGCACCGCGCTCGTCGGCGATGCGCAAGTAGTCCATGGCAAAGCGCACGGGCGCATAGGCGAAGGCGGTCGCCACGACGTACGTGCCCGTGGGCAGCTTCCGACGCCACGTGAGCGCGAAGGCCAGCGCGAGAACCACGGTGAACATCCACTCGAGCAGCCCCAAATCGTAGCGCGGATAGGCGCCGTGAATCAGTTTGATGAACTCGTCCACGCGCGGATGCAGGTTCGAGTCGGGGAACGGATACCCCACCGCAAAGAGCGCATCCGCCGTCGCACGCGCGCCCGGGTGATCGTGCACCACGCTGCAACCGCCGCGGCCGAAGATCCACGCCACGGGAAACACCGAGAGGATCAAATCGCAGAACGGCAGCACCGGCTGCACTTCGGGACGCCGCGTGAACCAGACGACGGAAAACGGCCCGACGTTGAACTTCGGTTTCAGCTCGTAATATTTCCAGAGCAAAACGCCGATGAGGCCTCCGATGAAGCCACCGAACGAGCTCAATCCCTCCCAGAGCAAAAGGAGGGACCAGGGCCGCACCCATTCGAAGTGCCCATTTTCGAATTTGGCAATCTCCGTCGGGTGGTAAAAAATCTCGTCCAGCATGTGGCCGCCCATGAAGCCGGCGACGAGCATCCACGTGATGAACGAATTGAGCTTGTCCAAGTCGAGCCCGCGCTGACGCGCACGCCGCGTCGCGAGGGCCGTGCCGATGAGAACGCCCGTGGCGACCAAGAGCCCGAACGGATGCAGCGGGATGGTCAAACCGGTACCGGGTATCGGGATCGTGATGTCCGAAACGTTGATGTAGGGGAGCATGAAGGGGGACCTGACCTAGACCTCAACTGACGAGGCGTATCTTTCGTTTCGCACCGGCGAGGGCGAGCTGTCCGCAGGCCGCGCTGACGTCGTCTCCGCGGCGGCGACGAATGAAGCACGAGTAGCCGTCGTCGCAGAGCACTTGTTGGAAGGCGAGCACGCTCGAGAGGTCCGGCGGCCCGAGCGCCGAATCGGCAATCGGATTCATCGGGATCAAATTGATTTTGACCGGCAGGCCACGAAGCAGCTTGCTGAGCTTCTTCGCCTCCTCGGCGTTGTCGTTGCGCCCGGCCACCAACGTGTACTCGATGGTGATGCGCCGCCGGCTCGGGAGCGGGTAGGCGCGCAAGGCGCCCATCAATTTGGCGAGCGGGTACTTCTTGTTGATCGGCAGAAGGCGCGAACGCGTCTCGTCGTCGGCCGCGTGCAAGCTCACCGCGAGGCCGATGTTGCCGGAGAAGTCCTGCCCGAGGCGCTCGATCTCGGGCACCAGCCCGCTGGTCGACACCGTCACCCGCCGCGACGACAGCGAGATGCCATCGGGATGCGTGAGCAGCTTCAGCGTGCGCACCGTCGCGTCGTAGTTGTGGAGCGGCTCGCCCATGCCCATGAACACGACGTTGCGGAGCTGCTCGCCCGGATCGAGCCGGCTCTTGCCGAGCAGCACCTGCGCGACGATTTCATCAGGCCCCAAATGCCGTTTGAGCCCCGCCTGCCCGCTCGCGCAGAAGACGCAGCCCATCGCGCAGCCGACCTGCGTCGAAATGCACTGGGTTACGCGTGCGACGTTGTCCACGGCCTCGTCCTCGTCCTCCACCGCGGCCGCCGCGTCGGCGTCTTCCAGAACATCGCCTGCAGGACGCGTCGGATCGGGCAGCGAGCTCTTTCCCGCGGTCACGTTGGGGATGAGCACCGTTTCCACCGTCGCACCGTCGCGCAGCTTCACCAGGATCTTGCGCGTGTTGTCGGCCGACCGCCGCTCCTCGGCAATCGATACCACCGGGCCGACACCGCCCTCGGCGAGGGCCTGGCGCATGCTGCTCGGCAGATCGCTCATCTGGCTCGGGTCGAGCACACCACGGGCCTGGATCCAGCGGAAGATCTGCTTCCCGTGGTAGGCGCGGCCTCCCATCTTGCGCACGGCATCGCCCCATTCTTCGGGGGTGCGCGCCACGGGCGGGATTTCGGACGACTTCGCAATCATTTTTCGACTTTCGCTTCGGCGGCCTTCGCCTCTTCCCAGTAAACGTCCAAGGTCGCCAGGGGCAGATTGGCTTGGCTACCGTTCGAGCGCGGATCGCCCCAGCCGCCATGCTGCTCTTGAACGCGCCGCTCCACGTGCCCGAAACGGCGCGTGAACTTGTCGATCGTCGCGCGCAGGGCCGACTCGGCGTCGACGTCGATGTGCCGCGCCAAGTTCACCAGCGCGAAGAGCACGTCGCCGAACTCCTCCTCGATGGCCGCTTTTTCGCCGCTGGCGATGGCGCGTTCCAGCTCACCGATTTCCTCGCTCACCTTGGCGCGCGAGCCCTTGGCATCGTCCCAATCGAAGCCAACGCGCGAGACCTTCTCGCCAATGCGCTGCGCCCGCGTCAGCGCGGGCAAGCTTCGCGGTACGCCGGCCAGGATGGGGCGGCCCTTCTTTTCCTCGGCCTTGATCTTTTCCCAGTTGGCCAAAACCTCTTTGGCGTCCTCCGCCTTCACGTCGCCGAACACGTGCGGATGGCGGTGCACCAGCTTGTCGACGATGGCCGCAATCACGTCGTCGATGGCAAAGGCGCCTTCGCTGCGCGCAAGCTCCGCCTGAAACACGATTTGCAGCGCCAGGTCGCCCAGCTCTTCGCGCAGCTGATGGCGATCTTTCCCGTCGATGGCATCGATGACCTCGCACGCCTCTTCCAAGACGTAGCGGCGCAGCGTTTCGAACGACTGCTCGCGATCCCACGGGCAACCATCCGGTCCAAGGAGGCGCTGCATGACCGCAACGAGGCGCGGGAGCGTACCTCCGTCTTGATCCGGAAGCGGGGGAACGGGCCTGGGTGCGTTTTCGTCGAATCGGGGCGGCATCGGGTCGCGGCGGTTGCTCTAGCACACGCGCGAAGGATACGGTCTTTTGGACCGATGGAATCGCGGGCTCATCGATACCTCACCTGGCGTCGAACCTGGATCCTCCTGGGCGTGCTCCTGGCCGCCGGGGTGGCCTACCTGCTTCGCGGTGTCATCGTCCCGCTGTTTTTCGCGTTTCTCCTGGCCTACGCGCTGGATCCCTTCGTGGACCGGCTCGAGGAACTCAAGGTGCCGCGCACGCTGGGCGCCATGCTGGTGATGATTGGCATTTTTGCGCTGGTCATCCTGGTGCTGGTGTACGCCATCCCGCTTTTTCTCGACGAATTGCGCGCCGCCGCGCGGGATCTGCCCTCCCAGTTCGAGGGGCTGGAGAACCGACTCGAGCCGTGGCTGTGGAACACGTTCAAGCTGAAGGTGCCGCATTCGCTCGGTGAGCTCGGTCACACCTTGGGCGAACGGCTCGAAAAACAGGGTCCCGGCCTGCTGAGCGCGCTCGCCCTCGCCCTGTTTGGCACCCTCAGCTACGTCGCCGTCGTCCTCAGCGCGCTCATCGTGCCGGTGTTCGCGCTGTACTTGCTCATCGACTTCGACCGCATCGTCGCCCGCACCGGACAGCTCATTCCGCGCCGCTGGATTGCGCCGGTCACCGACGTGGCCAACCAGATCCACCGCACCCTCGGCGGCTACGTGCGCGGGCAGCTCACGGTCAACTTCGTCCTCGCGGCGCTCTATGCCACCGGCCTTCGCATCGTGGACATCCGCTTGGCCGTGGCCATCGGCGTCATGACCGGCATGTTGGCCTTCGTTCCGTACATCGGCTTCTTCACCGGTCTGTTCATCGCCCTGGCCATGGCCACCCTCGATTGGCACGGGCCGGGGCGCCTCCTCGGTGTGCTCGCCGTGATGGGCGGGGTGCAGCTGCTCGATGGCTTGCTGATCACACCGCGCATCGTCGGACGGTCGGTGGGCCTCGCGCCCTTGGAGGTGCTCATCACCATGATGGCCGCCGCCTCCCTGTTCGGGTTTTTGGGCGTCTTGCTCGCCGTTCCGCTGGGCGCGGTGGTGAAGATCCTCATCCAGCGCGTGGTGCGGGTTTACCTCACGTCGGACTTCTATTCGCAGGCCTGACGCAGCGAATCGTCCGGTATTCTTTTGCATAGAAATCGTTCGTGTACTAAATATTGTTCCATGAGCAGCGAAGTCACGGTCGAGCGCATCGGTCGCACGAGTCTCGTCACCATCAACCGGCCCGAGGCGCGCAACGCGCTCACCCGCGAGGTCATTCGCGGTGTGCGCGACGCGTTCATCAAAGCCAACCGCGATCCGGAGCTTCGTTGCGTGGTGCTTACGGGTGCGGGCCAGCACTTCTGCGCCGGGGCCGATCTGCGCAAGAACCTGATGGCCGACCCGAACTTGCTCGACAACCTCGAGACGTACCTCGATGAGTACCACTCGGTCATCAAGGCCATCGTCGAGTGCGAGAAGCCGTCGATTGCGATGCTCGATGGGTGTGCCGTGGGCTTCGGGGCCGATCTCGCGCTCGTGTGCGATTTGCGTGTGGCCACGCCGGAGGCCTACGTCCAGGAGAAGTTCGTCAAAATCGGGTTGATGCCCGATGGCGGTGGCACCTTTTTCCTGCCGCGCCTCGTGGGCACCGCGCGGGCGATGCAGATGATTCTCCTCGCGGAGAAGATCATGGGGCCCGAGCTGCTCTCGCTCGGTGTCGTGGCGCGCGTCGTGGCCAGCAACGAGCTGCGCGAGGCCACGTTCGCGGTCGCCCGCCAGATCGAGCAGGGCCCTCCCCTCGCCTACCGCGAGATCCGCCGCGCGCTCTACGCGAGCCTCGGATCCATCGAAGATGCGTTGCGCCGCGAGCGCGAGGGTCAGCTGCGCCTTCTGCGCAGCGCCGATGCCATGGAGGGCATCATGTCTTTCGTGCAGAAGCGCGAGCCGGCTTTCCAGGGGAAGTGATCTCGCCCACGGTGTCCGTCGCCAGGTAACGCTGCAAGCGCTCGCCTGCCCCGAAGCGCCCGAGGCCGATCATCAGCTTGGCCAGGGCGCACTCCACGGTCATGTCGCCACCGGAAATGGCGCCGGCGTCCGACGCCTGCGCCCCGCCCGCGTACCGGGCAATGTCCACCGCGCCGCGCGGGCATTGGCTCACCACGACGACGGGCGCCTTGCGCGCACGGGCCTCTTCCAGCGCGGGAATGAGCGATGCGCCGCGGTGGGGCAGGTTCCCCGTGCCGTATGCCTCGAGCACCAACCCGCGCACGCCCGCGCGCAGGGCGCCCTGGAGCAGCCCCGGGTCGAGCCCGGGAAACACGCGCACGGCGAGCACGCGCGATTCGATGCGCGGATCGAAGGTCGCCGCCGTGCGGCCCTTCTTCCGCACGTGACCGAGGACGTCGACCCCGACGCCCATGGTCGCCAGCGGCGGACAATTCGGCGAGTCGAAGGCCTCCAGCGCCCACGCATCGCGCTTGATGCTTCGCGCACCGCGCAGCACGCGCGAGGCAAAGGCGATGGCCACCTCGGGCACCGGCAAGGTCGCAGCCAAGGTCGCGTTGATCAGGTTCTCGCGCGCGTCGGTGCGCAGCTCCGCGAGCGGCCGCTGCGAGCCGGTAAGGATCACCGGGCGATCGATGGGCCCGAGCAAAAGCGCCAGCGCGCTTGCCGTGTAGGCCATCGTGTCGGTGCCGTGCACCACGACGATGCCCGCGTACTTGTTCGAGCGAAGCGCCTCGTGCACCGCCCGCGCGATGGCCACCCAGTTTTCCGGCTGAAAATCGCCGGAATCCATGAGGAAGAGCACGCGTGTATCGATGCGCGCGATGCGCCCCAGCGCCGGCACCTCCGCCAAGAGATCGCGCGCGGCCGCCTTGTCGGGCTCCAGCACCGGCTTGCCGCGCATCAAGATGGTTCCCCCCGTGATGAGAAGGAGGACCCGCGGCAATGCTTTACGTGGAGTCGACGTTCGCGCGGTCACGTGATCACGGGGCGGTCAGAAGATCCGCTGGTCGACTTTGATGGTGTCGCCCGCCTGCAGAGGAATGTCCTGCTGAACCCCCTCGGCAATGGCGTCTGCGCTGATGACGTACGTCTTGCTTTGGTCGCGGCCGACCTGGCGCGTGAGCAGCACGTGATTGCTGTCGGCGATCGAGGTAAAGCCGCCCACCTGCGAGATGGCGTCGTGGACCAACTGCATGCCCGGGATCCACATGATGCTCCCCGGCTTCTGCACTTGGCCGATGATGCTCACCCGCTTGGACGCGTAGTCCTTCACGGTGAGGATCACCTGCGGATCGCTCAGGATCTTGCCCTGCACCAGCCTTTCCCGAATGAGGACGGCCACCTGCTGCGGCTCCAAGCCGAGGACCTTCAGGTGCTCCACGTAGGGAAAGTCCAAGGTCCCATCCGGGTTGACCATGTAGTCCTTGGGCAGGTCCTTCTCGCCCACGACGAAGATTTCCATCTTGTCGCCCGGGCCGAGCTGAGAGTTCTGCACCGGCGCCGGGATGTTGGGCCTGGGGGGATGACCGCCCGAGCATCCAATGGATGCTGCGAACAGGGCGGTCGCGATCATCAGAGATACAAATCGAATTTTCACTTGGGTGCTGCCTGCTTATCCTGGCCCCGCCGCGGAACCGCGTACCTGCCGTTTTACAGGAACCAGCGTACGCCGAGGAAGGCCTGAAAGCGCCGGTAATTCAAATCGTAGAGATCGCCAGTCGTCCCGCCGGCCGAGGGAATCGCGGCAATCGGCAACCGCGTGTCGCTGATGTTAGTGGTGTAAATGAACGTCGTATTCAGGCCGAACGAGTTACTAAATCGATATTCAGCAAACAAAGTAGCGTCGGCGCGAATGTCGGTCCAACCCGCCTGGGCCAGCTGGTTTTCCTGCGGCGAACCCAACGGGTAAAACAAATCGGGATACGAAAGGGCCGCCACGCCGCCCTCGAGCGAAAGCAGCACGCGGCCGGCAAACATGTATTGCACTTTGGCGTAACCGCGATCGCTCCCGTAGTGCGAACCGAGGTAGCTCGCCTGGAAATCGCGCGTGTACCCGACCGCAATCGAGGAAAGCAACAGCGAGACACCCTGGTCTGCATCGCCCGGCGCCGCGCTCAAAAAGAACTTGAGCTCGGCCTGGCCGATCACGCTGTTGTACTGTTTGACCTGCGGAATATTGGCCGGGCGATTGAAGCTCGCGCCCCAACCCACCATGCCGAGGAATGCAAAGCGCGAGGTGACCAGGCCATTGATACCGAGTCGCGCGCGCACGGGCGTCGAGTCGAACAAGCGCACCGTCGCACGGTCGGCGTCGCCCATGTAATTCCGGAAACGCGCGCTGCCGTCATAGAGGAACGCCGTGCGCGGACGGAACTTCCAGCGGCCTTTCGTGTACGCTTCGTGCGTGATGTTGTTGTACGGAACCGCGGCGCTGTTCTCGAACAGCGTGGCGTGCAGCCCGTACCCAAAGCGCCAATCGAGCGTGCCGCCGCCCGGGACGGTGACGATTTCCGCCCTGCCCTCGATGTCGTTGCGATTGAACGACTGGTCGGGATCACCCGTGGTATTCGGCTGGATCGTGCGCGTGTAGAGGCCTTCGATGCCGAAACCAAGCGGCCGATCGGGCAGAATGTCCAACCGCATATTCGCAGTCGCGCTCACGTTGCGCTGGTCGCGCAGACGCTGCGGTCCGAAGAACTCGCGGTACGTTGCCGAAAGGCCGCCGCGGAACTGCACGACCGGCTTTCCAGCGTTCTCGCTGTCCCCCGCCCTGCGTTGGGTGCCCAACGTCGAGAAGGTGATCGACGGGGTGATGCGGAGAAGGGCGCCGTCCTGGATCGGAGCATTCGGATCGCCGTTGGCGATGTGGGTCCCATCGACTTTGTGCGAGCGCAGAAACCAGTTGGAGTCGTAACCAATTTCCGCCGCAATGCCGGGGTGCAGCTCGAAGTCGCCCGTGCGGACGCCGATTCCTTCTTGGTAGCGACGATCCTTTAGCCACTCTTGCGCATTGGCCTTCTGCGGCACGCACAACGGTGCAACAAGCCCCACCAGAGCAGCGATACACGAAAGGGTGCGTCGTCGTGACGAGCGTGCCGGGTATGCTGTGGTCATTAGGAAATCGCGCGAAGAAAAGAGAGGAGGGATAGCGGCCGACTCGCGTAAACGAGCCGGTACCAGATTTGGAGAGAGGGAGCGAGAATCTGATTGTCGTCCATGGCCAAGCCAGGACGCGGCCGACGGGCCTAACTACTGCCCTACCTACTGCACGAGGTGCACTTGGGCGGTTCGGAGATCGCGATCGGATCGAGCGGTGGGAAGGCCGTCGTGTCTTCCACCGGGAGGTTCGGATCGACGAGCATCGTCGTCTGCGTGTCGCCGATGAACGCCGACTCTTCGCCGATGCACTGATTGGCCTCGGCGGTGAGCTGCTCGGTGCGTTGACGAAGCACCGTGAGAATCGTGAACTCGTGGTTGGCCAACTCCACGTCGTTGCGCTGGGCCGCCATCTTGAGGGCGGTCGAGCGATCCCGCGCCGAGCGAATCGCCACGTCGGTCTGGGAAAGTTTGTCATTCAAGCAAAGGGTCTTCACCACGTCCCTCTGCTGACGGGCCTGCTCCAACTGCTTGCGGATGCCCATGGCCGCGCCTTCCATGCGGGAAAGCGACCGGTCCGCCTCGACCACCTCTTCTTGCGGCGTCAGCTGGACGCGACGGCCGAAGCCAACCTGGGCATCGGCCTGTACACCCGCGGCCGCACCTGCGCCCGGTTGAATGGCATCGGAGGGTCGAGGGTTCGTCGTCGCCGGCGTTCCTGTTCCGGAGGGGGGCGGCAGCTGTGGCGGTGCACCCGTCTGCGCACCGGCAGGTCCGGCGACCAGCGCAATCAATGCAAAGCCCGCGAGGGTCTTCACGACGGTGCCCTTGGTCTTGGACGCGGATGCTGAAGTGGATGCTGAACGAGACGGCGAGCGGACTAGCATTCCAACCCTCATGGTCTGGAAGTGATGCCAGGGGGGGTACCGCAAAGCTCTCGCACGCTAACGCTTAACTTCAGTGCTGCTGCTTGCCGCAGTGTGCTGGAGCGAGTTATTCGCGGACTCTATCGATGGCCCCTAGGGGTGTCAACCACCCGACGTGACTCATCCGGGCAAAAACTAAACCTGGCAATGAACCTGTATCTCCCCTTTTCAAGCGGGATTTGAGTAACGGGAGGTTCGATGCGTCCCGGCATCTGCCCATTCATAAGCCCACAGAGATACTGAACGGGGTTTCTCTACGGCTGCGTTGGACACAGCCGGAGCAGCGAACCGCCAAGACGCCAAGGACGCCAAGGTTGGGAGGTTTTGCGAAAGCGCGGCTTTTACGCGCTTCAGCACAAATCCATCCTTCTTGGCGCTCTTGGCGTCTTGGCGGTTCGATTGAGGGCTATTTGCCTTGCTGGACGAACTTGACCGGGATGTTGATCGTCGAACCACTTCCGCCGGGGGCGTCGAACTGCGCGTTGCGGACCGCGCGTTGGATGCAGGCCACGACGTCGGACGAGAGACCGGAGACGTTGGAAGCGTCTGCGGCGCTGACCTCGCCGTTCGGGGCGACCTTGGTGACGATGGTGACGGCGCCGGCCATGCCGGGATCGCTGGCGAGACCCTTGTTGTAGCAAGCGCGGAACTTGGGACGAAGGCCTGCGACCACGCGTTCGGCGTTGGAAACCGGGACCGACGCGGTGGTCGAGCCGATTTGCGCGTCGCCGGTCGGGCCTTTGACCGCCGTCTCTTTGCCGGCGCCCGATCCGGTGCCGCCACCGCCCGTGTTGCCGATGCCTGCGAGGCCGCCGCCGGCTTTACCGGGTTGAACCACGCCGCCACCGCCCGAACCGAGTCGGAGATCGCCGCCCGTGTTCGAGACGCCCGCGCCGGATTTGGCCACGCCGCTCAAGTCTTGCGGAGGAATGTCGCTTCGATTCAACGCGCCCTGCACGGCGGAATTGCCACCGAAGGCCGCGAGCATCTGCATCTGCATCGCCTCGGCCTGCTGCGAAAGCGCGGCGGCTTGCCGATCGCTCACGGAGCCGCCACCGGCCTTGCCGCCGGACGAAGCCTTCTTTCCCTCCGACGGCTGGCTCGCCGATGCCGTGGCCGAGGGGCTCGGGGTGGCGTCGGTCGGCGTTTCCGTTTGCACGGGGGGAAGGTTCTTCGACAGATCGACCAGGCCCTGGATGTTGAAGTCCTCGTTGACCGGAGGATCCATCCAGTCCGAGTACATGGCGCCGATCAAGCCGAAGTGCAGCAGAAAGCTGAACGCCGCAATGATCGTCAGATCCCAATCGATCTGGCTGGCCAGCCCACCTTTGACGGACAGCGGAAGCTGCGGACGCGGTTGGGGCGGCGGCGGCGCGACGAACTGGAAGAGGAACGTGGTTTCGCCGACCACGATTTTGCCGCGCGCCTCTTCGGTGAGGCGGACTTGGTAGGCGTTGCCCACGCGACGGGCTTGCCCGCGAAGGCCCTCGATGTCGCTGATGCCGGTTTGGAGCGCGACGCGGCCCTTCATGCCGTCGAGGAAATTCAGGTGGTACTCGGTGCCGATCAGCTCGAAGAGCTTGAACTGCGCAGGCACGGCTTGCGAGGGGATGACGAACATCGACTTCTCGCTGGTGCCGATGGTCACGCTGGTGCGCTGCTTGATGATGCGCTCCTCGATGACCCGCCCACCTTGTACGAGACCGATCCGCAGGACCTTCGGCCCAGCCTGCTGCGCGACCGCGCGCATGACGGCGGTCATCTGCCCGGGGCGATTCTGTCCCGGTTGCTGCCCTGGCCCTGCCCCCGATCCTTGGTGCGTCTGCGACATTCGCTCGGCCTCTTCCTTCCCGTGGCTGTTTGGACGGCTTGTCTAGGCCAAAAGTTTCATCCGCTGGAACGGTAGCCGAATTCCACGGTTCCGAAAAGGATCCCGATTAGGAATGGCCCGGCTGTAGCGCCTCGAGGCGCTCGATCCATTTGTCGGTGGCCTCGAGGCGCGACTTCACGACGCGTCGGGCCTGCATTTGAATCGAGATGCATGTCACCGTTCCCCACATGCCGAGGGCTGCGATGCCCAGCGCATCGAGCGCCGCGGCGTTGAGGCGCTCGCCCACGTCGACGTCGGCCAGGTTCTCGATGCCCGCAAGTCCGATGCGCAAGGCCATGGCCGCGAGCAGAAAGCCCGCGCTGCTCGAGATGCTCGCGCACACGCGCGGAACGCGTATCCAGCGCTGCAGTCGCCAATCGAGCTCGCTCAGTTGCTCGTTGATCAGCGCCGCACGCAAGCCCGGAGGCTGCGCCAGCGCTTCCACGACATCGCGCTCCCAATCGGCATCGGGTGTCGCCACGATGGCGGCGCACACGTCTGCGTAAGCCGCCCTTCCCTTCGGGCCCGTGAGCGCCTTCACCAGCGGCGCTGGAGCCAGCGCCGTCGGTGTCGTTGCAAAGTACAACCTTCGAAAACTCGCCCCGATGCACGTCAGTACGACGGCCAGGCTGGCCAGTACGACGAAAATCAATGCGGTCCTTAGAAGGGCTCTTTGAGCGTCGCCTGCTCGATGCGATCGAGGAAGGGCTGCCGGAGCTCGGCCAAGGTCAGCTTCGCTTGGATTTTGCTCACGTCGACGGAGGCGATGGGCTTTTGAACGCGTCCGACGATGGTGACCTCACCGATGGTGATCACCTTGCCGCCGCCCGCAGCTCCTCCTTTGGCGCCGCCGGCCTGTTGCGCGGAAGCCAACCCCGCGGTGAAGAGCGCCACCGAGAAGCAAAGTGCCGAGACGATTCGCTTGGTCATCACATACCTCACTTCTTGGGCGGGGGCTGAGATCCCGCTTTGGGAGCGCTGCCCGATCCTGCGGGCGCCCCTCCGCCACCCGTTCCGGCTGCCGCGGCGTTCTTCATTTCGGCCTGCTTGGCCTTGGCGCGGCTCAGAAGCTCGTCCACGTCGTCGCTCTGGCCCGGGGGGGCCTTGGCGCCGCGCATCGAGCGGTACGTTTCGAATTCCTTGATGGCCGTGGCCACCTGCGAGTCCGCCGTGGTGCCGGGGACGTTGGGCGTGAACAGGTAGAGCAGACCGAGATCGTAGTGCGCCACGGCCAAGCTCGAGTCTTGCGAGAGCGCCGTGTCGAACTCCTTCTTCGCATCCTGCGGCCGGCCCGAAAGGCGATACGCATCGCCCAAGTTCAAGTGGGCCAGCGGGTTGTTCGGTCCGAAGCGGACCGCGCCCTCGAGAAGCGGCAGTGCTTCTCCGACGTTGCCCGCCTCGAGCTTCATCGCCCCGAGCTGGATGAGCGCCTCCACCATGTCGGGACGCTTGTTCACGGCGGCTTGGAAATCCGCCATGGCTTGCTGCCGCGACCCCTGCTCGCGCAAGATCAGCCCGCGAAGCAGGTGCGCCTCGGCATTGTCCTTGTCGCGAGGCGGGCTGGAGTCGCCGAAGCCATCGAGGATGGCCTGCAGCGCGTACTTCGCCAGCTCGGTGCGGTGGGCCTTGTAGTGATCGCGCGCGATGGCCACCATCGCGTCCTTGTAGTCGGGGTCGATGCGCAACGCGTCTTGCGCCGCCTGCTGCGCGCCCGCGCTGTCGTTCGCCAGCGACTTCACGTCGGCGGCGCACGTGAGGATGCGCGGCGACTTCCCCATCTTCACTTGCTTGTCGGAGATGAAGGTGTTCGCCTCGCCCGCGTGGCCGCTTCGCGCCAGCGAGAGCGCGTACGCGCAAATCGCCGGCTCGTAGTCGGGCTTCGCGCTGAAGCCCGCGCGGAACTCCTGCTGCGCGCCCGAGTTGTCACCCAGCCGATCGAGCACCGTGCCGAGCGAGTAGTGCGCGGCCGGCGAGTTCGGCGCCTTGTCGAGCGCCTCCTTGAAGGCCGCCTTGGCCCCGGGCAGATCGCCCGCGAGCCACGCTTTCCAGCCGCGATCGTACGCGTCCTTGGCCGCGCCCGTGAGGCCGCTCGACTCGCCCGGCGCCCCGGGTTCGGCGACGCCCACCTGGGCGCCACCACCGGTTTGCACGACGCCGCCGGCATCGCTCTGCGGGTACTCGACCTTGGGCTCCGAACCGCCGCAACCGGCGACGATTAGAAGAACCGCTGTCCCGATTTGCCCGAATCGCAACGCGTTCATGGCGCCACCGGAAGGGGCGAGGCTGCGCCCGACGGAGGCGGCACGGACGTGATGCCGGGTCGCGATTGCACGTACTGGCCGTCCTTGTAATCGAGATTGCGCGTCTTCGACGGGTCGTTCGGATCTTTGGTCTTGGTCACGTATTCGCGCATTTTCGCATCGCCGAGGATGTCCGTGAAGTACGCGAGCCGCTCGATGGCGTGCGTCACCGCCGGATTGCGTACGTTGTACTGCCGGGCAAGCGCCACCGCGGAAGCGTAACGACGGACCATGACTTCGTCCGCGGCCGCGAGCTCCTTGTCACGCTTGGTGCGCCAGCCTTCTTTGACGGTGGAGCGAATCTCGTCCGCCTGTTCGATCAGGTTGTCGCGACCGCTCGCCTCGAGCTTCTTCAACATCGCTTCCTGCTGCGGCGTGAACAGCTTGAGCGGCGGCGAGGTCGCATTGTAGAGGCCCGAACGCAGCGTATCGTAGATGGCGCCCTGACGAGCTTGCGCCGCGGGCACCCACTCGAGCGAGGGGTACGTGCTCACGACGTGCTGCAGCTGCTGATCGTAGGTCTCGGCCGCCTTCGCATTGCCCTGGTACTTGCCGGTCTTGATGACCCGGCCCGTCTTCGGATCCACCGCGCCGATGACGTCCTCCGTCGCACCCGTGTACTTGTGGCGATCGGTGTCGTACTTGGCCTTGATCTCGTCTTCCGCCAACGTGTACTCCGCCTCCGCAGGGTAGTCGGCGAACGGCGGGGTGAGCGCCTCGGGTTTGCCATCCTTGGTGGCGAATCCCGCGTTGCGGAAGGTCTCCCACGACGAGATCGTGTTCTTGAACCAGGTGCGGTAGCCCTTGTCGTCCGCGGTCTTCTGCATCTTCGCGTGGAAGTACGCGGCCTGGAGCACGTAGCGCGAGGCGTCGCGCTTGCCCTTGTTGGCGTTGTAGAACGCCGCCAAGGAGTTCTGCGCCGCAAGGCGGGTCTGCCGGTTTGCGCCCGTGTCGGGGCCCGACGGATTCCACTGCTTGTGGTCGTAGTCCGCCACCAGGAAGTCCGCATTCGCCTTCTCTTCGGCGGTGGGATTCAGCTTGGTGAAGGTCGTGTACTCTGCACGCATCTTGTCGCGCTGACCCATGTTCGCGTACAGGATCATCGCGTTCTTGGCGGCTTCCTTGCGCTTCTTCTCGTCGAAGCGCGGATTGCCGGCGACCTTCTCGTACGTCTCGGCGGCCTTCTGGTAGTTGAAGAAGCCGTAGTACGTGGTCCCGAGTTCGTCGTACGCCGTGCCCAGGTACTGCAGGCGCTCCTGGTACTGCTTCGGATTCGGCGCGACCTTCGCCTTCGGATCGCCCTTTTGCAGGGCATCCAAGCGCGCTTCGCTGCCGTATTCGGCGATGAACTTGTTGTAAAGCTCGATGGCTTTGTTGAACTCACCGACCTGCTTGTACGCATAGGCGGCGTTCATCGCGGCCTCCGGCGCCTCGTCGCGGCCGGGGGCGGCCGAGAGTGCGGCTTCGTACATGCCGGCGGCCTCGCGCCAGAGTTTCTGCTTCTCCGGGCCGGGCGGTGCGTCCTTCGCCTGCTTGAACTTCTTACGGGCGTCGATGTACGCGGCCTCTTGCAACGTCGGGTTGACGAGGATGCCGGCTGAAGCCTTGTTCTCCTCGGTCACCGCGCACGAGTGCGCCTTCTCCGCCTCGGCCAATTGACGGGAGCGGTCGACGTCGCGCTCGAGGTTGCTCATCGTGATGAGCTTCTCCCAAGCCTTGTAGCCGTATTCCGTCTTGCCGCACTCCGCCTTGTACATCTGCTCGTAGCGCGGGCGGGCTTGGTCGAACTGGCCGTACACGAAGTACATGTCGGCCGAGTAGAACTGGTAGTCGAGCGAGCGCTTCTCGGCGTCGAGGGACGGCGGCACGCGCTGGACGTACTCGTCGCGCGCTTGGATGCTCGCGAGCACGCTCGGCGGAACCGGATCGCGCTGCACCTTCTTGTCCGGGCCGTCGTTGTCGAACCGAACCTCGGTGCGCTTGGCGATGCCGACGGTGCCCTTGGAGTCGTCGAAGCGCTGGTACTCGAGATCGCGGTACACGTCGCTCTCCTCGACGACGAAGAACGCCGCATTGGAGAGGTACTTGTCGTCCTCGTTCGAATCGCGGACGTCGATGGCCGCGATCTTCGCGCCCTCGATTTGGTCCTGCGTCGGCTCCGGCGACTTTTGCGGCTGCAGCTTGTGCAAGAGCACCGCGATGCGAAGCTCCTTGTGCCGCGCATCGGCCAGCCAGTAGCGGCTCTCGTACGCGTCCGGTGCGTTTTCGTCCTGCTTGACGAAGCCGTACCACCCCAGCGCCGCGAGCTTGTACTCCGCCTGCGCGCGCCCGAGGAGCTCGAGCTGCTGCTTCGGATCGCCCGTTTCGCTGGCCGCGACGAGGAGCTGCTTGCCGTTGTTCGTGTGCTGCGCGGCCGCTTGGCGCAGACCGCCTTTGACGAGCCGCTCGGCGTTCTGAATTGCCGCCGGGTTCTCCTTGTTGGCGTCGACCCACGGCGTGTTGCCGATGTAGTTCGCCAACTTGGTGCGCGCCTCGAGCGCCTTCGCCGCAATCGCGTCGTGCTCCGGCGTGTTGGGGCGCTTCGTCATGTTCATCTGGTCGTACGTCTCGGCGATGGCGTTCTGCACGTCCGGCGCCGTGGGGTCCATCGGCCACTTCTTCAGGATGGACTCGTACACCTCGATGGCGTTGTTGAACTGGTTGAGGCTGCGGAACTCCTGCGCCAGCGCCTTGTAGATCTCGATGGTCCACGGCTTGTCCTGCGGAATGAGCTGTGGATCCCGCACGCGATCGACCGCGATGTGCAGCTTGGCCTCGGCCACCTCGGGCTTCGGCTCCGTGTCGACGATGTCCGGGCGCTGGATGAACGGCTCCTCGGGCTCGGGGCCTTTGAAGTCGAGGTTCGTCAGCGAGCCGGCGATGTACGTGTACGCCTCGCTGCGGAAGTCCGCGCCGGGGTCGCCCGTGAGTTTCTGCTGCTCGTCGGTGTAGAGGAGCAGGTGGACGAACTCTTTCGTCGCCGCCTCGTAGCGCTGCTGCTTGAACAGCGTCCAGGCGTATTTGTAGAGCGCGACGCCGTAGAGCGGCGGCTTCTTGAACTGCATGGAGTGCTGGTAGGCACTCGCCGCGCGGTTGTAGTCCCACACGGCCGCGATCTCTTCGCGCACCACACCGCCGCGAATATCGAGGTTGTCGAATTCCCAGTTTCCGATCTGCCACCAGACCTCGGCCACGTACTTGGGATCCTCACCCGGGCGCAGGCCCGGCTGGGGAATGGGCTCGCAGGTGTTCGGGTACGGGTCGACGTAGCGGTTTTCCGGCTTGTTGACCTTCGCGCTCTTGTAATCCTGATGCCGCGAGCGCCAGGCGCGCCAGTACTCCTCCGTGTTGTCCTGGGGCAGCTGGACGATGCTGTCGGCCTCGGGATTCTTCGGATCCGGCGGCGTGGGGTACGCGAATTTGTTGTGGCAGACGAGCGAACGCCACACCTGCTGCGCTTCTTCGGTGCGACCCGAGTCGTTGTAGGCGTGGCCGAGGAAGTAATAGATGCCCGCGAGCTCGCGGTACTTCGGGAACTCGACGATGACGCGCTTGTACAGGCCGATCGCGGGCTTGAGGCCCACCGAGAGGTCTTCCTTCGCCTCGTCCGAGCGCGCGCGCTCTTCGTACAAGGCCGCGAGGCGGTACATCGCGTCGGGCGTGGCCTCGGGATGGGCGCGCGGGCCGGAGTACTTCGCGATGAACTCCTCGAGGCGCAAAATGGCGGTGTCGCGCGCCTTGCGGAGCTCTTCCTTCTCGGTCGCAATCTCGCGATCGAGGCCGGCGAGGATGGTGCGCTTCTTCGTCTCGTAATGAAGCTTGATGATCGTGGTGACGGTGTCGCGGTACTCCTTCGCGCCCTGCTCGTAGATGTCCGCCTCGGTCTTCAACTCGCCGAGGGCCTGCACCTGCGCGGGCGAAGGCGGCGGCGGCGGGGGCACGGTCTTGCGCGTGACGGGCGGGGCCAAGGTGGGCACTTGGGATACGCCGCCATCGGGGTTGGCCAGCAAACCGCGAAGTGCACCGGCATCGCCGGTGGCCGTCGCGCTCACGCCCGCATCACCTGCCGTCGCCGATGCCCCGACCTGGAAGCCCGCGCCTTGTTGAGCATTGGGGGGCGGCGTTCCACCGTCTTTTGCCGGCTGCTGCCCGGGCGGTGCCGTCTGCGCGAAGCTGGAGACCGACAGGACCGCCATCAAGAGGCCCGCGGTTCCTGCTGCGAACACGTGGCTACGCCGGAACCGCTTTCTCGAAAAGCTCTGGTTGGTCATAAGCTGTCTCACTTGGGTCTCTACTTCGCGGGGGCCGGCGTCGTCGGCGAACCTGAAGGTGCCTCGCCGGCGTCGTCGAGCACTTCGCGCAGCTCTTCGTCGAGGAGTTGCTCCTCGCGCGCGCGCTCGTGTTGGAGGTTGCGAACCCGTTCGAGTTCTTCCTCGCGCACCTCCCAGGCTTGCTCGGTGATGCCGACGTCCGCCCGGAGAACGATCCCCCGAATTTTGTCACGAACCAAGGTGAAGTTCCGCTCGGCGACGTGACCGACCAGGTCGTGCGCCTCCCCGTCCAGGGCGGTGAGCTGCACCTTGTAGCCCTCGATCTTCTTCGCCTCGACGTCGATCTTGCCGCGCAGTTCTGCGACCCGCTGGGTGACCTGCACCTCGAGCTGGTTGAACGCGGCGGTGACGCGCTCCTCGGTCTGGCGCGCCTGCGACAAGATCGGCGAGATGCGCTGGGCGTACGCCTGCGCATTCGACCCCGCCTGTCCGCCCGAGGCCAACTGCGTCTCGCGCTCGACCAAGTCGCGGAACTGCTGCCGCGCCAGCGCGTCGTTCTGGAAACGTGCGTCGCCCAGACCGACCTGGGCGCGACCGATCTCGATCTGCCGGCGCAATTCGGTGGCTTGGTCCTGGTAGAGCTTGAGCTGGCGCTCGTTGTCGTCGAGCTCTCCCTGGATGCGCTGCACGCTCGCCGGATCGCGGGCGACGCCGCGCTGGGCATCTTCCCGCAGCATGCGCCGCAGGCCGTTGACCACGGCGTGGAGGTAGTCGACCTCTTTGACCCGGCGCGAAAGCTCCTGCGACACCTTGTTCCACTGCAGGGTGCCGACGTAATCGCGCTCGTCGAAGTCCTCCTGCGTGACCGGCGTTTGCTCGACGACGCTCATCAACGCGCGGCGCTGCGCACGGACGCTGGCGATTTCGCCCTGAAGATCCGACGGCTCCTCGTCATCCAGGCCGCGCGCCAGGCGCACACGCGCCCGAGCGACCTTGTTGATGAGGCCCAGCGCACGCTGCTCGCCGGCGAGAAGCTCCGGGAAGGCCCGGACGCGGTTCGCCGATTGGCTGACCGTGATCAGCCTGTCGATGAGCCGCTCGGAATCGGCGATGAGCTTTTTGCACTGGTTGATGTCGTCGATGACGCGGAACGCTGCGGGACCGTCTTCGGCCTCGCGCGCCCAGCGCACGGCCAGCGGCGGGAGCTGCTCGTTCGAATCGAGCGCGTCGAGCTGCTGCTGCGAGAGCTTCTCGTAGTAGACCGCCGGGTCCTTCGTGGACTCGAGGAAGTTCTCCACCTTGACCCGCATCGGATCGTACTGCTCGCGCACACCGAGGTAGAGCTGCAGCGCCTTGTCGAAGGCGCCCGCGCGCAAGAGCAAGTCCGCCCGAAGCAAGGTGCCGTCGCCGGCGTAGCTCGAATCGGGATCCGCGATGGAGAGCACCTCCAGCGCACGCTCGGCGCGCTGCACGTCGCCCAGGCGCACGTAGACCCAGGCCAGCTCGTAGAGCATCGTGTCGAACTCGGGGGACTCCCGGCCGACGCGCGCGTACGCCTCGCTGGCTTGGTTGAACTGGTCCATCTCGTAGAACAAGCGACCGATGGCCATCCACGCGAGGTCGATGACGTGCTGGTGTTCCGGCGTATCGGCCGGCAGCACCGTCACTTGGCGGAAGGCCTCGATGGCCGGCTTGTAATTGAGCGGCGTGGGGCGCGGCTCGTTGCCGACGTTGCCCTCCACCGGCAGAGGCTTGCCCACCGGGTTCGGGTTGGGGCGCGCCTGCTTGATGGCGACGAGGCCCGAGAAGTACCGCGACTGGTGCGTGTACGGCGTGCCGTTCTGCACCTGGGCGAAGTGCTGCCCTGCGGTGGAGTAGTCCTTGCGGAAATACGAAGCTTTTCCGCGCGCGTACTGAATGCCCGCGTTGACTTGCGCCGGGGGCACTTGCTGGAGGCGCTGGTAAACCTCGTCCAGGGACGCGGTGTCACCAAGGCGTACCGACACGTCCACGAGGCGCGCCAGGGCCTTGCCGAAGTAAGGCTGGAAGCGCGCCTCGCCCCCGCGATCGACGAGCTGCCGGTAATCGCGCCGGGCGGAGAGGTACTGCTGCGAGGCGTAGTAGGTCTCGCCGCGCAAGAACATGGCGTCCGGGTAGCTCGGGGTATTGGGGTACCCCTCGATGATTTCGCCAAGGACGACCGACGCGCGGTCATAATCCTTCATGCGGTACAGGATTTCGCCGTTGGCCAGGCGCTGCTCGGGCGAGAGAAGCTGCGTGCGCGCGTTGGCGACGGAAGCATTGACCGACGGAACGTCGCGATCGGCCTGCTGAATGTCGGCCTGCGCGCTTCGTGCTTTGTCATCGGAGCTGTCGGCCAGGGCCGCCGAGGGAAGTAAGACCAGCGGGACGCCTATCGCGAGAAACACGCGATAGATACTGGCGCCCCGTAGGCGTGCCCGACCTCTCACTTTTTGCCCCCGCCGACCGAGACGCCCACACTCCCTGACGCGCTGCCCGCGGGTGCGGCGCCGCCGGGTGCGGGAGGCGCTGCGGCCCCACCTGGCGGAGCGGCTGCCGGAACCGGCTGCGCGCCGAGCGATTGCACCTTCTCGTGCCACTCGATGGTGGGGCGCTGCTCGAGCGGCGTGGTGACTCCACCCTTTTCCAGCGCGGTGGCGTCCACCGTCATGGTCTTGCCCTCCACGGCTGTGAAGGAGTGGCTCGACTTGACCTCGAACTTGTAGCCCCGGAGGTAAGTGAAGACGCCGTAGCCGTTACCCTGGAAATTCAGCACCACCGAGATGGTGTGGTCACCCGCGGGCACCGAGCCGCTGAAGATCGGGATGTCCTTTTGGTCGGCCAACGCACCGGTGTCGTCTTGCCGGTTGTACTGAACGGCCCCGTCGAGCGTGACGAGGGCGCGCGTCAGTTTGAAGGCGCTCGACATTTCGTTGTGGAATGTAATCTCCGAACGCGAGCCTCCCGCGCCCTGCGTCATGATCGTGTCCGACAGCAGGGCGAGACGCCGATGGCTGCGACCAATCTGGTCTTTCAGCTCGTCGACCCGCGCTTCGAGATCACGCAGGCGCACCGCGTACGTTTGGCCATCCATCTGGCCAGACGCCGTCGCCGTTCCTGCCGCCGCCGCGCCTACGGGCGCGCCGCCGTCCTTGGCTGCCGTTGTTGCTGCCGATGCAGGTCCTGGTTGCGGACTCGCGGTGGATGTTGCTCCGCCATCTTTCGCCGTGCCAGCCTTTCCATCCCCCTTCGTGGCCGTCGGTTGCTGCGCGATGACCGAGAACGAAACCGCGACCGACAGAAGAAAAGTGAGACCCATTGCCGCATGACGTCGCATTCGGAAACCCTTCCTCTCACCAAATCCAAGACACAAAACCAAGCCAGCTACTGCGTACTGCGATGGGCAGTCTAGTTGTGCCCGGCGCTGGCTTGCAACGAGAAGTCCGCTTGAGGCCTCTTGGGGTTCCCCCGTCCGCCCGGACATTCAAAGCTGGCCACTGTAGCCTGTAGCCCGTGGGGCGTAGCCTGAATTAGAGTAGCCGGCCGAAAGGTTCGCTCCTCGCTCCTGCCGTTTTCTGGCGATATTCTGGCCGGATCCTCGATACATTGTCGAAGTCGAACCTCGGGGAAACGAGCACCGGGGAGAGCACGCCGAACTCATGGGCGCAGTCCACGCGAGAGCCAAAAGATCTTTTGGAGGGCCTACACGTCGGATCCTCAAAGGAAATGTTTGCCCGCGTGTTAGCCGCCATCTTGCGTGTGAGGAGGGACCGTGACCGGCTCTGGCCCTACCCGCGCCGAGGTGACCGACGAGGCTCTGATGATCCGCTACCAGCGCGGGGATGGGACGGCCTTCGCCCAACTCGTGCGGCGGCACCAAACGGCGCTCTACAACTTTGCCTTTCGGCAACTAGGGGGCGCGACGCAGGCCGCCGAGGACGTGGTGCAAGACGCCTTCGTCCGGGTGGTGCAAAACGCGGCCGACTTCAAACACGAGGCTCGGTTCACCACCTGGCTCTACACGATCGCGCGCAACCTCTGCATCGACCAGATGCGAAAGCGGGCGTTGCGAAGGCACCCCTCTCTGGATGAGGCACGAAGCGGTGACGCGCAAGGCGATGGCGAGGGTCCCACATTGGGAGAGCAGACCGCGGATGCCCGAGCCAATGTGGAGCGGGACGCCGGCGGGACGGAAATCAAGCAACGAATCGCCAAGGCGGTCGAAGGCCTCCCCGACGACCAGCGCGAGGTGTTTCTGATGCGCGAGCTGGCGAATCTCCCCTTCAAGGAGATTGCCGAGATCACGGGGGTTCCCGAAAATACGGTGAAGAGCCGGATGCGCTACGCGCTGGAACGGCTGCAAGACGCACTCAGCGAGTACGAGGAGTATGCACGGGCACTTCGATGAACAGCGTGGATAAATAAGGGAGTCGATAAGAGGAAAGGTATGGACTGCGAGAAGTTCGAGAGCGCGCTCATGGATGAGCTCTACGACGAGCTCGATGAGCTGACGAGCGCCGCCAGCAAGCGACATGTCGCAGGCTGCGCGCGTTGCGCCAGCTTGCTCCATGGGCTCTCGGCCACCCGCCGCATCGCCATCCTCGAAACGGTGGAACCGCCGGCGGGCTTGGAGGAGCGCATCCTCGCGGCCACGAAGGAAGCGCAGAAGGTCGTGCCCCTGCGCGGGCGCATCTCGCGCGTGGTGTCCTGGGCCGGCAGCTGGGCCATGCGCCCGCAAACCGCGATGGCCGCGGTCTTCCTCTTGATGATCGGCTCGACCAGCGTGCTGCTTCTGCGCGCGCGCAGCAGCGTTCAACAGATGGGCAGCGCGCCCATGGTGGTGACCGAGCAAGGGGCACCTGCCGCCTCCGCAGCGCCCGACGAGCAAGACAACCCGCTCGATACGGATCGCGCCACCGGCGCACATGGTGCAGTCGAGGCGCGCAAGCCCGCGCCCCCTGCCGCACCGCCCGCGTTTGCAAGTGCCGAAGGCTGGGTGGCGAAGGACGAAGCGCGCCGTGAGCGCACGGCGGACGACAAAGAGAAGGAAGCGAAGGAGATGCCGTTGGCTGCGGCGACCGCACCGGCGGCGCTCGGCGCTGCGGGTTCGTTCGAGGGCAGCGAGAGCAATGCCGCGGGCGGTGCGCCCGTGCAAGCCGCGCCGCCGGCGGTGCAGGCGCAAAGCCCCGCCAAGGTGGCGGTGGGTGGCGCGAAGACCGGCGTCGACTCCCAGGCGGGAGGCGCGTCCCAAGCGCAGGGCGATCAGGGCGCGAGCCTCGATGTGGCGATGGCCTCGTACCGCGCGCACAACTACGACGAGGCAACGCGCTCCTTCGATGGGCTGGCCGCGACTGGCAACTCCAGCGCATCGCTCTGGGCCGCACGCAGCGTGCGCGAATCGCAAGGGTGCGCGGCTGCGGTGCCGCGCTTCGAGCAAGTGGCCGCGCGCGCCTACGGTACCTCGGTGGGCTACGACGCCACCTTCGAGGGGGCCCTCTGTTACAAAACCATGGGGCAGACGGACAAAGCGCGGGCCCTGTTCGGGCGGCTGCTCACGGTGCCGACGCACGCGGCGCGCGCCCAGAGCGAGCTCGATGCGATGAGCGCGAAGGGCGGTGTTCGCAACATGCCGATGCGGAAGACGGCTCCCCCACCGGCATCGGAAAAGAAGTAGTGACCGCGCCGGTCGATGCGCTGGTGGAAGCCTGGTGCACCCGGGACCACGCGCGCGCACTCCTTCCCGAAGACCATGACGTGGTGGAGGCGACCCGCGCCCTGCGCGCGCTCATCGTGGAAGGCGTCGTCGGCCAGCTTGCCCAGCGCGACGTGCTCCACGCCTGCTGGCGCCTGGGGCACCTGATCGCGACACGGGGAGGCTCCCCCACCCTGCTCGGATCCACCTTGGATGGCGCCTACGCGGTGACGGCCACGGGCACCGACTCGGCGGCCGACCCGTGGGTCTCGATGCGCGCGGCAGCCGCGGAAGGCTTCGCGGCCGCCCGGGCCGATCTGGCGCACGCGCAGGCCGCGGCGGCGTGGGATTACCCATTTTGCGCCGTTCGGATCGATGAGGAATCGGTGGCATTGGCCGGCGGTTACCCGGACGATGACACTGCGGCCATCGAGCTATGGGCAGGGCGCGTCGCGCAATCCGTGGCGCGCGCCGGGTATCGTCGCGCCTTCTTGAGCGGGCGCGTGGAGGTCTGTCGTGCGCTGGAAGATGCGCTTTCGTTCGTGGGCGTGTGCCGCATCCCCGAGCCTTCCGCAAAAGGCGCCGAGCGGCGGTTTCTGGGATTCTGGAAACGATCAGTCAAATAGAAATCATGTATAAAACCCCGCAGATCATGCGCGGTGTACGTTTCCTCTTTGGGCTTCTCGCGGGTGTTGTGGGCGTGGCGGCGTGTTCGTCGGATGACGACCCGACGCGGGTGTCGGTCGGGCCTTCCCTGTTGTTTCCGCGCGGCGTGTTCGACAACGTGCGCAAGCTCACGCTCATCGTCTACGACACCTCGGACGGTGTGGACTGCGCGGCGGATGGAAATGTCACCGGTCCGACGGGCCGGCGTCTGGCCACGAAGGAACTATCGTCGAAGGGCTGCGCCGACGGCGTGAAGTTCTGCGGCGAGGTGTCCATCGAGCAGTCGAACAACGTGCGCGTCTTCTTCGCGGAAGGCCTGGGAGGCACGGGCGAGCGCGTGGCCGTCGGATGCAGCAAGGCCATCGCCAACCAGGACGCCGTGCCCGTCGAGATCAAGATGCGGCGCTTCATCAAGCCGGCGTTCTGCGGCAGCGGTGCCATCGAGCCCACGGAGCAGTGCGAGAAGCCCGATCCGACCTGCGACGATTCGTGCCACACGTCCGAGGTGTACCTGTCGGGCGGCCACGGCGCGCCCAGCACCGCCAATGGCAAGCCGGGCGACAAGCGGGATCCGTTCTTCTTGTGGCCCACGGCCTCGTCAAGTGCGAGCAATGCCGGGCGCTTCGTGGCCTTCTTCGGGGATCAGACACCGGGCCAAACGGAAGTGACCATGCGCGTCCTTTCCGATGCGTTCGCGCCGTACACGGGCCAGGGGCAGGAGATTCAGAACTTCTCCTTCTACCTGCCCAACGACAATTCGGCCGGCGCGGCCTTTCCGCCCACGGCCGAGGGTGGAAATCAGTTTCGTCCGACGGCGGTCTACGCGGCGGGCAACTACTACGTCGTGTACGACGATGACATCGGCGGCTCGCCGGACATCAGCCTGCGATCCATGACGTCGTCGTTTGGTGCGCAACAAGGTCGGCAGGATCCCGTCGTCATCAATGGGGCGAACGGCGAAGGCGGGCGGCAGATTCGTCCGTCCGTGGCGCTGGGCACCGATGGTCTGCTCTTCATCGCGTGGGAAGACGTGGAGGGCGGCCGGGTGCACGGGCGCACGTTCAACCTCACCACCAAGGCCTTGGGCCCGCAGCACGATGACATCGGCAGCGGTTCGAGCAGCCATGGCATCAAGGTGGCGACGCTCGGAACGGGAGGCGCCGCCGCCGGCGCGATGTACGTGGCCACGTGGGAAAGCGGAACCGATATCAAAATGCGGCTCATCAGGTCCGATGGTGCGCTCGTGGGGCCCGAGCAGACGGTGAACGATGCCTCGCACTCGGGGGTGCAGTCGCATCCCTCGGTGGCCGCGCTGCCGGATGGGCGCTTTGCCATCGTGTGGGCCGATCAGGGACGCAAAAACGGCGACATCTTCATCCAGCGCTACAAGGTAACCGCCACGGGGGCGCAAGCCGTCGCGGGCGATCAGCGCGATGCCATCAACGACGTGGTGAGCGACGGCGAGCAAAACGCGCCGGTCATCGCCAGCTCCTCCGCAGTGGGTGGCTCCTACGTGGCCGCATGGGTCGACTTCCCCAGCGGCCACGTGCGCGCACGCTTCCTAGGCGGCGATGCCGGCGCTTTGTTCAACCATGTCGATGGGCAAGAATCGGAATTCCAGGCCAGCATCGTCTCGGGGCGAGGCCGGGCCAATCCCACGGTGGCCGTCGGCGGTGCGGGCGCCTACGTGGCCATCGGCTGGGAAGACACGACGAACGATCCCCGCGCCGGCATCTACGGCCGCCGTTTCCCAGTTGGCGAGTAGAATGAACCGCCAAGGCGCCAAGAACGCCAAGCTAACGAGGATGAGTCGCGTGCCGATGCCTTGATTCGATTCGGCATCGTGTGATGCGTGTGCAGATCCAAGGTCTTGGCGACCTTGGCGTCTTGGCGGTTAGTTTGCGCCGCGGAGATAGGCGATGGTGCGAATGACCTCGACCAACCGTTCGCGTTCTTGGATTCCCAGCTCCGTGAAGCGCACGCCCATTCCGGGGTTCGGATTGTCGGCTTGAAGCTTGATGCGATTTTGCCACGCCACCACCCCGGCGAGTTTGAACGGCTCGTAGCCCGGGGGTGAGAAGGAAAGTAGAAGACGCGTGCCAATGGGGAGCGGCTCCAACGTCTTCACGAAAATGCCCATCTCACTGATGTTCGTGATCGACGCGTAGAGAAAAGTTTCGTCCGTCACGCAGTCCACCGCCCAGATCACCTCGAAACGGTCGTTGCGCCGGCGCTCGTCCGAAGGTGGGGCAGAGCTGTGGGGCCGGGACGCGTCGTCGCGCATTGCCATCTGACCGCCTTGGCACTCAATCGCGCCGGACGCAACCCTAAAGGAATCTATTTCGTTGGCTCGTTGGGTGGTAACCCGACGTTCCTGGCAGCCGACTCGTTCGTTCCTGGCGAACCGACTATTGGACGAGCAGCGGTCCACCGTTGATGCGATTGTCTCCGTCGCTCGGACCGCTCTTGATCTTGAGTCTGGTATCGCCGACGAATAGGCCGAAATAGATTGTATACGTGCCCGGCGAGAAATTCGGTTCGAGCGAGAACTCGTAATCGTCCACGACGAGATCGTCGCGCAGCCAGAGGGAGAATGGATACTTGCCCTCCACCGGCTTGTGATCGCCGTTGTGGCGGCGGCGATATCCGTCGATATGAATGAAGGCTTCCCATTCGGTGGTGACGGGCGCCAGCACTTTGTAATACGTCCTCATCCGATATTTGCGACCCGGAGCGACGGATTTGACGGCGTCGCCATTCTTGTCGGTGAGGTCGAATCCGAGAACCTGGAGTTTGTCATCCATGTTCACGTCGAGTGGATGCTGCGGGGATGGCGGTGCGCCGAGCAGAATCTTGTCGAGCGGATTCTGATTCTTCTCCGAACCTTGAAGGCGCGACGCCACGAGGAGAATCTGACTCGAGCGAGCATCGAGCACGGGGAGGTTCTGTCGCGGGCTCACGCGCTCGCGGTACATTTGATTGAGGCGCGCCAGCTCGTCGGCCTTCATGGCCACGAAGCGGCGACCTTCGCCCCCGCCCATCAGCCATTGGTAAGCGCCATGGGCATCCGAGAACGAAGGAGGCTCCCCTCCCGCGTAGTACGCGGCCGTGCGACCGCCCACGCCGAAGAGGGCCAGCGGCTCTCCGTTCTTGTGCGTGCGCTCGTAGCTTTCGAACACTTCCTTCGGCGACAGCTGGTTTGCGAGCGCCGGGTAGTACGCGCCCGAGAGAACCACGCCGAGGGCGGTGCCCAGCGCAACGAAGCCCGCCGCGCGGCGTCCCTGAAGAAGCTCGCCGAGGAAACCGAGGGCGAGGAACATCGCGATGCCCGACGGCACGGCGAAGGCCAAGGCCACCAGCGGGTTCGCGTGGCGCGACATCAGAACGCCGAACACCCCGAGCGGCACGGCGAGCACCATCAGCGGAAGAAGGATGACCAGGTAGCCGACCCTGCGCGTGCGATCCTCTTCCCGCTTGAGGGCGCCGAACAACTCCTCGAAGGGCTCGAAGCCGCGGGTCAGTGAACCCACGGTGAGGGGTTTGCCGGAGCCGAACATCCAGAGCCACACGTCCGTCGCGAAGAAGACGCCGAAGATGGCCACGAGCGGAACGAGGGCGGTAACCCACCACGCATTGAGTGCCCCCTCGCGCATCTGCATCGAGATGGAGGTGAGCATCTTCAAGTGAAAGCGCGTGGCCACCCAGATGAGGAGCCCCGCGAGCGAGGCACCGGCCACGAGGGCGAAGTAGACGAGGGCGAGGAGGCCATCCCATGCATCGCGCAGCGAATTGGCGATGTGGAGGTAATTGTCGACGTCGAACGGGCGGCGTTTCACGTCGCGATCGGTGCGCTCGCACCACGATAGAAAGGCGATGCCGGCAAAGCCCACGAGGGCGACGGTCCACAGCGCGAGCGCGTGGTCTTTGAAGGTCTCGGGGAAGCTCGCTCCAACGACGGCGAAGGCTTGGTAGGCCTTGTCCGGGAGCTCGTGGAAGTCGTGGTGGAAGACGCCGAGAAACACGGCCGTGCCCACGCCCAAGGCGACCGACGCGTGTGCGCCGCGCTCGAAGTCGCGGATGGCGATGCCGCAAGCCGCCGCCAAAATGGCGGGCGCGCAGAAG
Source organism: Sorangiineae bacterium MSr12523 (assembly GCA_037157775.1). Taxonomy (NCBI): domain Bacteria; kingdom Pseudomonadati; phylum Myxococcota; class Myxococcia; order Myxococcales; family Pendulisporaceae; genus Pendulispora; species Pendulispora brunnea. Next base: position 4,538,267 of record CP089982.1, on the reverse strand, counting down.
GCCACGAGGTCCGTCTTGGCGACGATGAAGCCGTGCACGGTGAAGGCCACGGCGGCGCCGACGAGGATGGCGACGCGAAAAATGCTCTCGCGATCGAGCGCTTCCTTGTCGCTTTTTTCAGCTGTGTCGCCTGTCTCGCTTGCACGCGGCGGCGCGATGAAGAGACGGCCGATCGCAAACGGAATGAAGGCGCTCCACGGTGCGAGCGCGTGCCCGAGGTGGCCGATCATCAAGTCGAACGTGGGGTAACGGCTCGGCGTGCGGAGCATCGCGCCGATGGCGGGGCTCAGATTCTTCGTGTCGCCCTTGTCGATGGCCCGAACGGCCGCCACGATGGCGTAGGCAGCCAGGGCCAGCCCGAGAACGGCAATCGTGTCGGAGAGCGAGTCCAAGGTATCGCGGCGGCCGGCCGCGACGACGACGAACCATGCAATGCCCACGGCGGCGAGCGGCACGGCGAGCCCAAAAAGCGCACCGCGGCTGTAGTAGCCGACCACGAGCCCCAGCAGACCGAGCGCGAGAAACGCGTAGCGGACGCCGGCGCCCGATTCCCGGCGGCGATCGAAAATAGCGACGGACAGCCCCGAAAAGGCCATGGAGATGCCGCTCATCGTGACGATGTCGCCCAGCATCGAGCGGGCCTGCACGAAGTAGAGCGGCATCGTCACCAGGGCGAGCACCGAATAAAGGCCCGCGCGCCGGTCCACCAGGCGCGCGACGGCGGCGTACAGGGCGAGGGCCCCGCCAACGCCCCAAAGCGCCAGGGGCAGGCGGCCCGACCACTCGTGCAGCTTGAAAAGCTTGAACCCGAGCGCAATCGACGTGAACGGCAGCTCGGGCCGCCCCAGGTCGTTCAAGTGCGGCAGCGAATTGTCCGCGCCGGAGAGCGCCAGGGCGTCCGCGTGGAACAGATTGAGCGCCAGCCGGCGGCCCAAGTCCGCGATGTTGAGCTCGTACGGGTCCCAGAGCCCGCTCTTGGAAAGCGGCGGGAGGAGGAGCAAGACGAGGACGGGAATGGCCACCGCCAGGGCCGTCGCGGTCCAGGGCGGGAATCGGAATGGCGCCTTTTCGGGCGCAGGCTCCCGTTTCTCCTCGGTTTTTTCGGCCGTTTTCGATTCCAAAGCAAGCTTGTCGTCGGATTCTTCGCTCATCGCAAAAACCGGCCCGGAGGGTAGTCGGGATGGGGAAGACGGTAAAGCCGTGATACGGTGCGCCGCCCCTCAGCCATGTCGAAGATTCATGTCGGGACCGTAGCCCTGGTGGGCCGGCCCAATGTTGGAAAGAGCACCCTGCTCAATGCGCTCCTCGGCGAGCGCATTGCGATCGTCAGCCACCACCCGCAGACGACCCGCGATCGTATTCTCGGTGTCCTCACGCAGAAGGACGCGCAGTACGTCTTCATCGATACGCCCGGCATGCACGCCGCCAAGACGAAACTTGGCGCCCGCATGAACCACGAAGCGCGCCAGGCGGCGCGCGAAGCCAACGTGGTGGTCTTCGTGACCTCCGTCGGCGTGGAGCCGGCACCGTCGGTGGGGCGGTTCGATGCGTCGCTGCTCGAGCAATTGAAGGCCGCGAACGTGCCGGTCGTGCTCGCGATCAACAAGGTGGATCGCGCGGCGGACAAGGGCGCGCTGTTTGCGGTGCTGGAAGCGTATGCGAAGGCCTTCGACTTCGCGGCCTTGGTGCCCATCAGCGCCAAAAAACGCGACGGGCTCGATCGGGTGCTCGCCGAGGTGAAGAAGCACCTCCCCGAGGACGAGCTGCTCTACGAAGCGGACACGCTCACCGATAGGCCGATGCGCTTTTTGGTGGCGGAGTTCGTGCGCGAGCAGATCCTGCGCGCGACGCGCGAAGAGGTCCCGCACGGGGTCGCGGTGGTCGTGGACCGCTTCGACGAGTCGGGCAAGATTCCCAAAATCGAGCTGTCGGTGCACGTCGACCGCGAGGGGCACAAAAAGATCCTCGTGGGAAAACAAGGCGCCGTGCTCAAGGAAATCGGCTCCAAGGCCCGGGCACGGGTCGAGAGCTTGATGGGCAGACAGGTGCACCTCGCCCTCTGGGTTCGGGTGACACCGCATTGGTACGAGTCCGATCGCGGACTGATGGAAATGGGCTACATCGGTGAAACCGACGGCTCGAAGGATTCCCGATGACGAAGCATCGCAAATCGACCGAGGGGCCGAAGGCCACCGCGGGCGGCGGCAAGAGTAAACTCCCGGCGGGCCTTTCCGGCCTGCCCATCGTGGCCATCGTCGGCCGGCCCAACGTGGGCAAATCGACCTTGTTCAATCGGCTCGCACGGCGGCGCATCGCCATCGTGCACGACGAGCCGGGCGTCACGCGCGATCGGCACTACGCGGATACGTCGGCGTACGGGCGCCCCTACACCTTGATCGACACCGGCGGATTCGATCCCGAGGACGAGGATCCGATGAAGGCCGGCATCGCGCACCACGTGAAGCTCGCCATCGACGAGGCGGACGTCATCATCTTCCTCACGGATGCGACCACGTCGCTCACCAGCGCGGATCGCGCGGCGATTCGGCTGCTCCGCGTGGCGAAGAAGCCGGTGTTCTTCGCGGCCAACAAGGCCGACTCGGCCAAGGTCGACGCGGAAGCCTTCGAGCTGTACCGCGAGGGCGTCGAGACCGTGTACCCGGTGAGCTCGTTGCACGGGCGCGGCATCGGCGACCTGGAAGCCGCCGTGGTGGACGCCTTTCCGCCCGAAGAAGAGACCGAGGCCCCCGAGGACGACGGCATCACGCGCGTGGCCATCGTGGGGCGACCCAACGCCGGGAAATCGAGCCTGGTGAACCGTGTGCTGGGCGAAGAGCGCATGCTGGTGAGCGACGAGCCAGGTACGACGCGCGATGCCATCGATGCGCTCGTCGAGCGCGGCGACAAGCGCTACGTGCTCATCGACACCGCGGGCATCCGTCGCAAGGGCAAGGTCGCGAAGGCCGAGAGCACGGTCGAGGCGGTGAGCGTGCTTCACGCCATCCGGAGCATCGAGCGCGCGCAGGTCGCGGTTCTTTTGTGCGACTCCTCCGAGGGCGTGGCCGAGCAGGATGCGAAGATCCTGGGCCTCGCGGAAGAGCGTTCGCGCGCCATCATCATCGCGCTGAACAAGAGCGACCTGGTGTCCTCGAAGAAGGACATGGATGCCATCGAGACGCGGGCGCGCGAGAAGCTGTCCTTCGCGCCCTACGCCCCCGCGGTGCGCATCAGCGCGATGAAGGGGCGCGGGCTGAACGAGCTGTTTGCGACGATCGACCGCGTGAAGGAAGGCTTCACCAAGCGCGTCTCCACGGGCGAGCTGAATCGCTTCTTCGCCCAGGTGCTCGAGACGCGGCCGCCGCCGACCAGCGGCGGCAAGGCGCCGCGGCTCTATTACATTACGCAAGCCGAAACGTCGCCGCCCACGTTCGTCTGCATCACGAATGCGCCGGATGCCGTGCACTTTTCGTATCGGCGCTTCGTGATCAACCAACTGCGGAAACACTTCGGATTCGAGGGTGTTCCGATCCGTGTATTCTACAAGGCCAAGCGCCGCCGCACGCGGCCGGGCGAAGAAGCGACGGAGTAACGCAACAGTCGATCAATGGCGACAGACTCGCGAGTCTTCCGCAGTCGAGCAGCGGCAGCGGGACAACTCCGGCGAGGCCGGCGCCTTGTTTTGTCCCAACACCAAGATCGCCAAACCTCGTTCCGATCCTGACTTTCCCAAAGCAACGATCGCGCCGGTCCCGCCGGTCCATTCTCGCTGCCGCGGTTCCAGCACGAGGTCATTGCAAACCTGACGCGTTCGCTCGACCGATACCGTCGACATTTGCCTGGGATCGACGCACACTGGGGTCGGTCCCATGCCGCCGAGGAAGCCCGACACGAGCCGCCTGACGCGCGCGATTCATCCGATGCCCGCGTTCGTGAAGGCCCTGCTCGTCGGGCGCGGGCTGATGGACGCCTACCGAAGCCGGCCGGCGTACCAGCAGAACGACTACATCGGCTGGATCATGCGGGCGAAGCTCGATGCCACGCGGCAGAAGCGCGTGACGCAGATGCTCGACGAGCTCGATGCGGGCAACAAATACATGAACATGAACTGGAGTGGACGAGTCCGCGCCAGCGGACGAGTCCACGGAAGTCCACGGAGGCCGAAGGCCGGAGTGAACATGGCGTGGAAAGGAAAACGCGGGGCAGGTTGACCGCGACGGGGGAGCACGCATGCAAGCCGTCGAGACCGAAACCGTCGCGCAATCCCACAAAGCTTCGCTGGCCACGCTCACGATGGGCGCGCTCGGCGTCGTGTTCGGCGACATCGGCACGAGTCCGCTCTACACCCTGAGAGAGTGCCTCCGCGCCACCGGCGGAGGCCATCCGGTGCCGGAGGACGTCCTCGGCCTGCTCTCGCTCATCTTTTGGTCGCTCACCATGGTGGTGACGGTGAAGTACCTCACCTTCATCATGCGGGCGGACAACCGCGGCGAGGGAGGCATCTTCGCGCTGCTGGCCATCGTCCCGGAGAGATTGCGCGCCTCGCGGGGCATGATGCGCATCTCCTTGGTGGCCTTCATCGTCGTGGTGGGCGCGGCGCTGCTCTATGGCGACGGGGCAATCACGCCGGCCATTTCCGTGCTCAGCGCCATCGAGGGGCTCACGGTGGTGCGCCCTTCCCTCGCCTGGGCCGTCGTGCCGGCAACCTGCGTGATCCTCCTCGGGCTCTTCTCGGTGCAGCACCGCGGGACGGGCGCCGTGGGCGCGTTCTTCGGGCCCGTCATGGCAGCGTGGTTCATCACCATCGGCGCGCTCGGGGCCTACCACATTGCGCAGATGCCCGGCGTGCTCGCGGCCATCTCGCCGCATCATGCGATCGCGTACTTCGTCGACAATGGCATGCCCGGCTTTCTCGTGCTCGGCTCCGTCGTGCTGGCGGTGACGGGCGGCGAGGCGCTCTACGCCGACATGGGGCACTTCGGCGTGCGGCCCATTCGCATCGCGTGGCTCGCCCTGGTGATGCCGGCGCTCGTCCTCTGTTATTTTGGGCAGGGCGCGCTGGTGCTCACGCACCCGGAGGCGCTGGACAACCCCTTCTTTGCGATGGTGCCCACCGGGCCGGCCACGTTTCTCCTGGTGGGCTTGTCCAGCGCGGCGACCATCATCGCCTCGCAAGCACTCATCTCGGGCGCGTTCTCGCTGACGCGGCAGGCGCAGCAACTCGGATACTTCCCGCGCGTGAACATCCTGCACACGGCGGCGCATACCGAGGGGCAGATCTACATTCCGCAGATCAACTGGGTACTTGCCACGGCGTGCCTGCTCTTGGTGCTCGGGTTTCAGAAATCGGAACGGCTGGCGTCGGCGTACGGGATCGCTGTGACCGGAACGATGATGCTCACGTCCATCGTTTTCGCCACGGTGATGCGGCACACGTGGAAATGGAATGCCGTGATCGTGGCGGCGGTGCTCGTGCTTTTTCTGTCGTTCGATGTCCCCTTCTTCGTGGCCAACACGGTCAAGGTGCTCGACGGCGGGTGGGTGCCCGTGATGATCGGCGTCTTCTTCGTCGCGGCCATGCTCATCTGGACGAAGGGGCGCACGCTCATTTTCGAGCAGTACCAGCAACGCAGCGGCAAAATGGAGGAAGCGCTTCCGCGCCTGGTGGAGTCCCTCGAGGCCCGCACCTCGGGGACGGCGGTGTTCATGTCCTCGGCCGCCTCACTGGTGCCGCCCATTTTGATTCACCTGGTCGAGCGCACGCACACCATCCACCGCTCGGTGCTGCTGCTCACCGTGATCACGGAGGACATTCCCTCCGTCCCGCCCGAACGCCGCGTGGAAGTCGCGCCGCTGCACGATGGTTTTTGCCGCGTGGTGGCCCGCTACGGGTTCATGCAGACGCCCAACGTGCCCATGGTGGTGCGCGAGGCCGGTGAGAAGGCAGGGCTCTCGATCGATCTGGACAAGGTGACGTACTTCCTCGGGCGCGAGCGCGTGCTGGGCCTGGACACTGGCGCCATGGGGCAGTTCGCGGAGCGCATTTTCGGCTATCTGCAGCGAAATGCCGTGTCGGCCGACCGGCATTTTCAGATCCCGGCCGATCAGGTCATCGAGATTGGGATTCAGCTCGATTTGTGAATGGGGTGAATGAGGTGAATGGGGCGCGGCGACGGCGGCGCGCCAAAAGCGCGAAGGCGAATAACGCGGAGGCGCCGGATGCAAAGGGCGCAGGCCGCGGTGAGGCCGCGCAGCTTCCGCCTGCGATCTCCAGGTCCTGGGGCGCGGCGCCCGAGTTGGTGCCGGCGTCGGCAACACTGGTGACGGGCACCTTGCAGAATTTCTGACTGCCCTCGAGGGTGCATGCGTAGCCCGCGGGACATGCCACGGAGAAGCAATCGAGGTTGCACGCGCCCTGGTAACACAGGCCCGATTGGCAGTCGGTCGGGACTTGGCAGGCCTGACCGAAAGCGGCCTTTCGCGGATCGGCGCCGTTCTCGGTCCATGGGGTCTCGCCGACGTCGGCGAAGGCCTGGAGGATGAGGTTCCTGAACGGTGCCGTCTGGGTGTAGACGTTGGTCGTGTTGGCGCCGATGCAGCCGCGCGGCTGGGCCGAGGTGCCGTTGCCTCCGCGCGAGACGACGCCGATGACCGCGTGGGTGCTATCGCTGAGCGCCGGGCCGCCGCTGTCGCCGCCGCAAATGGATTCGCCGGTCATGAAGTCCGCGGCGGTAAGCTCGGGGTTCGAGCTGGAGGCCGCCGCGGGCCCCACACCCGTGATGGTGAGGCCCGTGCGTTGCTTGCGCACGGCGGGCTCGGTGCCGCTGTTGCCGGAGTTGGAGTTCTCCGTCATGCCCCAGCCCACGGCGGTGAAGGCTTCGCCGATGGCCGGCCCTCGATCGATGCGGATGGGGGCGATCTTCGCATTCGGGATGGAGCGATCGAGGGCGAGCAACGCGACATCGTGCCCGCAGAGATTGGTCCCGCCGTCGGTGTAGATCTTCTTTCCTTTGGCGGCCGCCTTCTCGTACGTCGCGGCCTTGCTCAGGTCCCCAGGGCTGGCCGACCCCACGAAGACGTACAACCCGCTGACCGCGAAGTCCTCGTGCACGCCGTTCGCCTTGCACGACGCGGCGTTGTCATCGGTCTCCGAGACGCAGTGGCGCGCGGTGAGCACGAGGTTGGGCGCAACGAGGGTGCCAGTGCACCGCTCGATCGTGACGACCACGCCGGAGGGCTGGTAGCGCATGAGGAGAACGGTCTCGTCCTGCGCCGCACTCGAGTCGGTGCCCGAGACGATCTCCGCGGACGATGCGTGCGCGTCTTCATTTCGGTCGGCACTGCATGCCATCGAGGCGACGGCGACGAACGCGGCCGCGAGGACGTGGGCTCGTTGCATGTCCGCAGTGTATCCGAGCCATGAGCCCGCGCCGACATACCGTAGTCACACGGAAATGATCCGTTATGGCCATCTGTAGATCTGAAACATCGGGGGGAGGACAACCTGATTCCTAAACGGAGCATTCGATAGGGCGTCTCCGGTTCGATCGTTCGTTTCTGTAGAGCAGCGGCAGCGGAACAAGCCCGGCGGGGCCGCGCCTTGTTCGCGTCTCGCGAGAGGATCGCAAGGAGGTGCCGACCCCTCTCCTTCTGCACCGGACATCGCGCCGGTCCCGCCGGTTTTGTCCCGCTGCCGCCGTCCACGCATCGCGACGATTCGAAACCGGTCCGTTCGCTCGAACGTTACCTCGCGGGATTTTCCCCATGCCCTTCCATCGCAATCGCGAAAGGACGGCGGTGTGCCGTCGGACGCTTTCGCCGCCCAAGCTCGTTCCGCGCTCGACGAATCCGTCGTGGGTCGTCTGGTCGCTCGCCCTGAGTGTCGTCATGGGGCTCGCCGCACTCGCGACTCCAACGAACATCGCGATGCCGTTGCTCGCTGCCGCGTTGCCGGGCCCCGTGGCCGTGCTCGTTGCGGCGTTTTCGCGGCGGCGGATCTGGCTAGACGCCGCCGGACATCAACGTCGCCGCGAGATCCGAAAGCAGGCGCACGTCGTGCACGTCCGACGCAAGCTCCGGTACCTTCACGATGGGCACGCCCTCGGGAAGCTCGGCCTCGAGAACGCCGACGTTGCGATGGTCCAGCGCCGCGAGGTGAACGGCATCCAGATGCGCGCGTGAGAGGCGCTCCGCCGCGTCGTCCTCCAGCTGGATCCCGCGGGTCATCACGGCCGCCTGCGCCACCGAGGTATGAATCGGGGCATCCCCGGCATACGGCGGCGGAACGCGGTAACGGTTCACCACCAGCGCGCCGCGCGGCATGTCGTGCTGGGCGAGGCGGCCCGAGAAATAGAGCACCTCTTTGATGCTCACCGGCGAGGGCGACGTCACCAACACGAACGCAACGTCGCGGCTTCGCAAGGCCGACTGCACCCGCGCCGCACGCTCCTTGAAGCCGCCAAAGAGATCGTTGAGCTCCGTGATGAAGCCCGCAACGTCTTCCAGGAAGCCGCCGCCGGTGATCTTGCCGATCGTGCGAAGCACCACCGACGCCGAACGCGCGAGGATGTTGAGCGACAGCTTGCCCGTCGACTGGAACGCCTCGACGAACCAGCGCATGGCCGCCGAGTCGAGGGCGTCGACCAGCCGCTCCGGAGCATCGAGGAAGTCGAGCGCGTTGGCCGTGGGGGGCGTGTCGAGAAAGATGACGTCGTAACGGGGATCACCCTTCACGTCGATGAGCTTCTCCATCGCCATGTACTCCTGCGTACCGGCGAGGGAGGTGGAGACGTACTTGTAAATCTTGTTGTCCAGAAGGCGCTGCGCCCGCTCGGGGCTCGAGGAATACTTGATCACCAGCTCGTCGAAGGTGCGCTTCGTGTCGAGCATCATCACGGTGAGCGAGCCCTTGAGCGGTGCGCCGGCGTCGGCGAAGCGCGTCGGGTCGATGTCCATGGCCTCGGTGTTCATGCGCGCGATGCCAAGGCTCTCGGCCAGGCGATGCGCCGGGTCGATGGTGAGGCACAGCACGCGCTTTCCACGCTGGGCTGCCGCGACCCCCAGCGCCGCGGAGGTCGTGGTCTTACCGACCCCGCCCGCCCCCACCGAGATGATCACACGGCGCGTATCGACGATGGACTCGAGAGGCGACTTCATGAGGAGGCGTCGTTTTTACCAGGAAAGTTACGCAAAAGTCGAATCTCCGAAGGTAGCGGGCAGTATCAGCCCGGCTCGTCCTCGTATTCGCCGTCGGGCAGGTTGTCGAAGCGCGTGTATTCCTTGTCGAACCGCACCTTCGCGGTCCCGGTCGGGCCGTTACGCTGTTTGGCGAGGATCAACTCCGCGATGTTGGGCTCGGTCGAGCCTTCCTTGTTGTAGTAGTCGTCGCGGTAAATGAAGATGATGTTGTCGGCGTCCTGTTCAATCGCACCCGATTCGCGAAGGTCGCTGATCTGCGGGCGCTTCGATTTCTCACTTCGCGTTTCGACGGCACGATTGAGCTGCGAGAGCGCGATGACCGGGACCTTGAGCTCTTTGGCGAGGCCTTTGAGTCCGCGGGAGATTTCGCTGATCTCTTGCTCGCGCGAGCTGACGCCGTCGCGGCCCTTCATCAGCTGCAAGTAGTCGATGATGACGAGGCCGATCTTGCGGCCCCCGCGGCCGTCCTCGGGCTCGCGATCGTATTCGGCTTGGAGGCGGCGCACCTTGGCGCGAAGCTCGAGGATGCTCAACGTCGACGAGTCGTCGATCCAGATGGGCAAGCTGCCGAGGAAGGCAGCGGCCTGCGTCAGGCGGTTCCAGTCCTGTTGGCCGAGGAAGCCCGAGCGAACCTTGCTGACGTCGACCTTGCCCTCGGAGCACACCATACGATTGGCCAGCTGCTCGCGGGGCATTTCCAAGGAGAAGACGACCACCCCTGCCCCTTCTTGCTCCCAGCGCTGGTTCGGATCGTTCTCGAGTTCCCTGCCCTTGGGGCTCGCCACGTTGACGGCCACGTTGAGGACGAAGCTCGTTTTTCCCATGCCGGGACGCGCGGCGACGATGGAGAGGTCGCCCGGGTGGAGGCCGGCGGTGAGGCGGTCGTAGCGGTCGAAGCCGGTGGCGACACCGGTGATGCGGTCGCCGCGTTGCATGGCGTCGGTCAATTGCTTGAACGACTTCTTCATGACGCTGATCAGCTTTTCGACGCTGCTCGACTCGGAGGTACGACTCAGCTCGTACACCGCTTGCTCGGCGCCATCGATGAACTGCTGCGCCTCGCCGTAGTCGATGTAGCCCTGCGCCGCCACGCGCTGGCAGGTGGCAATCAGCTGGCGCACGCGCCACTTCTCGTGGATCGTCTTGCCGTAGGCGGCAATGTTGGCCACGGCCGGTGCGCAGTTGAGGATCTCCGTGAGGTAGGCCATCCCGCCGATCTGCTGGATGCGCTCACGGTTCTTCAGGTAAGTGCCCACTTGCACGATGTCGACGGGCTGGCCCGCCTGGCGCAACTCGATGCACGCTTCGTAAATGCGGCGGTGCGCCTCGGAGTAGTAATGCTCGGGCTTGAGGAACTCGAGGACGCGGTCGAGCGCCATGCTGTCGATCATGATCGCCGATAGAACGGCCGCCTCGGCGTCGAGATCGTGCGGAGGAACGCGCCCGTCGATCTGCGGCGGCTCCTGGATCTCCGGCTTTCCCCGCGTTTTCCACGCTTTTTCCACAGATTTTCCTCCCGAAAAAGCACGAAACCCCGGCTGCGCCGTCTGCGCAACCGAGGTCTCGAATGCTTACCACAAGTGATGTCCGGGCGCGGCCTTGACTGCGCCGCAACGACATCACGCCATGGTCACTTCTTGACGACTTCCACCTTGAGGGTGGCAACGACGTCGGTGAGAAGCTTGACCGGGATCTGCACCTGGCCGAGGGCCTTGAGGGGCTCACCGAGAACGAGCTTCTTGCGATCGAACTTGATGCCCTGGGCCTCGACGGCGGCGTGGATTTCCTTCGCCGTGACGGAGCCAAAGAGCTTGTCGTCCTCGCCGACGGCGCGGGCGATCTTGATGTCGAGCGCGTTGAGCTTCTCTGCGAGCTCGCGGCTCTCCTTCTTCAGCTTTTCGGCCTTGGCCAGGGCGACGGCCTTTTCGTGCTCGACGCGATGGACCTGGGCCACCGTCGCGGGGACGGCGAGCTGGCGCGGAAGAAGGTAGTTGCGTGCGAAGCCGGGGCGAACCTTGACGAGTTCACCGGAGGCTCCGACGTTCGGGACGTCCTGCTGAAGAATGACTTGAATCGTGGCGGGCATGGTAGCTCTCTCCCTGGTTCTTGCATCCTTCCCGTCAGGCCGTGACGGTGAAGGGCAAGAGCGCGATGTTGCGCGCGCGTTTGATCGCCTGGGTGACCTTGCGCTGGTGGAGAGCGCAGTTTCCGCTGATGCGGCGGGGAACGACCTTGCCGCGGTCGGAGATGAAGTAACGGAGCGCCTGCGGGTCTTTGTAGTCGATGACCGTGACCTTCTCCGCGCAGAACTTGCAAACGCGCTTCTTGCCCGTGCGGCGGCGGCCGGGGGCATCCTGGTTCAGATCCGGTGTGCGTCCAAAGTCTTTGTCGTCATCCAGCATAGCCATGGCTCAGGCCTCCTCTCCGCCGCTGTTGCCTTCCGCCTTCGGGGTCGCCGAGCTCTCGGGAGCGGCTTCCTCATCGGCGAAATCGTCCTCACGATCGCCATCGCGATCGTCGCGGCTGTGGCGAGCATCGGGAAGGTCGACGAGGCCGAGGGCGCGCTCGCGCGATTCCTTCTCTTCTTCTTCGACGGGCAGCTCGAGGCGAGCCAGCTTCACTTCTTCCGGATCGATCGTCAGCGTGCCTTCGTCGACGTCGTCCTTCAAGAGCACCGTCTGGAACTTGAGAACCGCGTCCTGCAGCTTCAAATTGCGCTCGAGCTCGTTCACGAGTCCGCCGCGGCCCACGTACTTGACGTAAACGTAGACGCCCTTCTTGAACTTGGCGACGGGATAGGCGAGACGGCGGCGGCCCCAGGCCTCGACCTTGGTGAGCTTGCCGGCTTCGCGCGAGACGACTTCGGCGACGCGGTTTTGGACTTTTTCGGCGGTGTCGGGATCGACGTCGCCGCGAAGGATGTAGATGGTCTCGTACTCCTTCGTTTTCAGCGCTTGGGTGGTGGTGGCAAGTGCCATCGACCTCTCCTTGTGGACGTTAGGCCCCCCGAGGGGAGCAAGGGAAACCACGGAAAATCCGTGGGAGGCGGCTCTGTAGCATACAGAGGGCGCCAATGGAAGCTCGGTAAGCTCTAGAAGAAGAGAGAATTCACATGAAGGCGGGAAGGCGGGAAGGACTGCCGGCGCGCAGCAGCACAGAAGGCTTTCTTTGGTTTCCAGTCGGCTCAATGGGCCGATTGAAAAACAAAAAACCTTCCCGCCTTCCCGCCTTCATGTTCAATCCTCAGGCAGGTTAGGCGCGCTTGCCGCGGGTATTTACGGTGTTCATGGCGGCGGTCATGCCGTTCATGACGACCGAGTGCGCGGCTTTTAGCGCGGTTTCGACGACGTTGGGGAGCTCGGCGCGTTCGACGGGGTCGAAGCCGGTCAATACGTAGTCGGCCACGTCGCCGCGGAAGTCAGGTGGGGGGCGGCCGATGCCGACGCGCACGCGGACGAAGTCTGGGGTGCCCAGGCGGCCGATGATGCTGCGCAAGCCGTTGTGGCCGGCGTGGCCGCCACCGAATTTGAGGCGAACATCGCCCCAGGGCAGATCCAGCTCGTCGTGGATGACGATGATTTCGGCGGGCTCCGCCTTGAGGAAGGCCGCGCAGGGCTGAACGCTGTCGCCCGACAGGTTCATGAAGGTCTGCGGCTTGAGCAACGCGTTGTGCGTGCCCTTGGTGAAAACGCCGGAGAACTTCTCCCGCCATTCGGGGAAGCTGCCCTGCCGATGGATCTCGTCGGCCACCATGAAGCCGATGTTGTGACGCGTTTCCGCGTATTTTTTCCCCGGATTCCCGAGGCCGACGACGAGGATCACATCGAATCTGCTGGTAAAAAGGGCTTACTTCTTCTTCGCGTCTTTGGCGGGAGCAGCGGCCTTCGCGTCCTTGGCGGCCGGAGCGGCCTTGCCACCCGCGGCGGCGGCCGGGGCTGCACCAGCGGCGCCCGGGGCGGCCGCGGCAGCTTCTTCGGCGGAGCGATCCTTCTCCGGCGCGACGACCGACACGAGGGTCTGCTCGGCCGGGAGACGAACGCTCACGCCCTCGGCGAGCTGCAACTGCTGCGTCGAGATGTGGCCGTTGAGCTCGAGCGAGGTGACGTCGACCTCGATCTTGAGGGGGATGCGGTCCGGCCGGCAGCGCACGGGAAGCGTGCGGTAAACCTGGCGAAGGATGCCGCCCTTGACGACGCCTTCGGCTTTGCCGGTGGTGAAGAGCGGGATGTCCACGTCGATCTCCTCGTCGAGCTTCACCTCGACGAAGTCCACGTGCTCCAGATCACGGCGCACCGGATGGTACGAGTAGTCACGGATCATCACGAGGCGCTCGCTGCCCGCAACCTGAACGCGAATGACGGTGTTCTTCCCGTGCTCGCTCTTGAGGATGTTGATGACCTCTTTCGGGGCGACCGCAATCGGCGTCGCGGCCAGCGTCTTGCCGTAGGCCACGGCCGGAACTTGGCCGCTGCGGCGCAGGCGCTTCGCCTCTCCCTTGCCCGCTACGAGGCGTGCCGAAACGGAAAGCTGGGCGATCGCCGAGGTGGAAGAATCGGAGGTGGTGGCCGCGCTCATGATCGTACGTATCTCCCGGAATGACTCGTGTGGATGCAGCTAAGAGGCGGTGCCTTTAGCAGAAGGTGCGGAGGGCTTACAGTTAAAACGTGAAGCCCCCGACAATTTGTTCAGGTAGTTCGGTTCAGACAGTCACGCAAACAGCGAGCTGACCGAATCGGAGCTGTGGATTCGTTTGATGGCCTCGCCCAGAAGCCGGGCAATGCTGACCTGGCGAATCTTGTTGCAGGCCTTGGCCTCGTCCGACAATGGGATGGAGTCGGTCACGATGACCTCGCCGAGGGGCGATTCGCTGATGCGCTTGATGGCCGGGCCGGAGAAGACGCCGTGCGTGGCGCAGGCCACCACGCGCGTGGCGCCGTGATCGACCAAGGCGCGGGCGGCGCCGCAAAGGGTGCCCGCCGTGTCGATCATGTCGTCGATGATGATGCACTCCTTGCCCTTTACGTCGCCGATGAGGTTCATCACCTCGCTGACGTTGGCGCGCTCGCGGCGCTTGTCGACGATGGCGAGGCTGGCGTTGAGGCGCTTGGAGTAAGCGCGCGCGCGCTCGACGCCGCCCGAATCGGGCGAGACGAAGACGGCGGAGGAGTCGAACGTCTTCTTCAAGTAATCCTCGAGCATCACCGGCATCGCGTACAGGTGGTCGAAGGGAATGTTGAAGAAGCCTTGAATTTGCCCGGCGTGCAGGTCGACCGAGACGACGCGGGTGACGCCCGAGACCTGAATCAAGTCCGCAACGAGCTTGGACGTGATGGGCGTGCGCGGTGCGACTTTGCGGTCCTGCCGCCCGTAGCCGTAATACGGGATGACCGCGGTGATGGACCCGGCCGAGGCGCGACGGAGGGCGTCGCACATGATCAGGAGCTCCATCACGTTGTCGTTGACGGGGCTCGACGTTGGCTGGATGACGAAGGCGTCGACCCCGCGAACGTTCTCGTTCAGCTCGACGAACGACTCGTTGTCGCTGAACCGCGTAATGCGAACCTTCGACAGTGGCGTCTCCAAGTAGCTCGCGATGGACGTAGCGAGCTCCGGATTCGCACCCCCAGAGAAGAGACAGACCTTCTTGAACATGACCGAGCCCCGCTAGCTGCTTTGGTTTCGCCTAGGGTTAATCCCGCGAGAAGCGCGTGGTCTAGCTTCCAGGTCCGCCTGTGTCAACGGAAGGCTCATCTCGACCCCGCAAGAGTTCGTCCGGGCGGCCGTGGGCCACCAGGCTTCCGCCCTGAATGCAAAGCACCCGATCGCCCAGGAGCCGTGCTTCTTGACCATGATGGGTCACGTGCAGGAATGGTACCCCGAGCTCGGTGGCCGAAACACGGAGATCGGCACAGAGGGACTGCCTGAGTTCGCGATCCATCGCGGAGAAGGGCTCGTCGAGGAGCACAGTGCGCGGTTCCATGGCAAATGCCCTTGCCAGGGCCACGCGCTGGGCCTCCCCGCCCGAATACGTGGCCGGCCGCCGGTCGGCGAGATGCGCCACCCGAAAGCGGTCGAGGAGCTGCAAGGCCTTGCGGCGCCTTGTGTCGCGCGACAGGGCCTGGTCCATGCCGTAGGCGACGTTTCCCACCGCGCTCATGTGGGGGAACAAGGCCAGCGACTGGAAGACGAAGGCGACCCGACGCAGATGTACCGGTCGATTGATTCGTGCGCCCGCGTCGAACCAGACGTCGTCCCCCAGGGCCACGCGGCCGCGCTCGGGGCGGAGCAGCCCGGCGATGGCGGCCAGCGTGGTGCTTTTGCCGGAGCCCGAGGGGCCGAACAGGATGGTGATCCCCGGCGGGGCCTCGAAGGCCACGTCGAGGCGAAACGCGCCATGCCGAACCTCGAGGGCGACGGAAAGGGTGCCGCTCATGTGCGCCGCCGTTCTGTGAGCTTGTTGACGCTGTAGAGGACCGCAGTGGCCACCAAGGTGAGGACGATGACCAAGGAAAGCGCGTCCTCGTCGCGCTGGGCCAAGATGGCGTCGAAGATCGCGAGGGAGGCGGTTTGCGTTTCGCCGGGGATGTTGCCCGCGACCATCAAGGTGACGCCGAAATCGCCCAGGGCGCGCGCGAAGGCGAGCATGAGCGCGGCGACGATGCCCCGCGCCGCCAGCGGCAGGCGCACCGTCAGGAAGGCGCGCCACGAGGAAGCACCGAGGGTGCGGGCGGCGAAGACGAGGCGCGGGTCGACGTCTTCGAGGGCGGCGCGCCCGGACTTGATGACGATGGGGAGCGCGCCCACGGCGGCGGCGACGACGGCACCGGTCCGGGTGAAGACGATGGTCGAACCGGTGAGGGCCTCGAAGGCTTGTCCGATGGGACCGCGGCGACCGAGGAGCACGAGCAGGTAATACCCGAGCACCGTGGGCGGCATGACCATGGGGACGGTGACGAGCACGTCGAGCAGGGCGCGGCCTGGGAAGCGCTTCGTCGCGAGGAGCGTCGCCATCGCGAGGCCCACCACCGCCGCCAGAAGCGTCGACGCGGTGGCTACGAGCAGCGACAGTGCGAGCGGGCTCACTTACCGGCTATCTACCATGCGCTATCATGGTGCGGGCGATTCTCCGGGGAGGAGGAAACCGTAGCGCTTCATGATGGCGCGCCCCTCCTCCGAGCCAACGTAGTCGGCGAAGCCGCTGGCGTGCTTGCGCGGCCGCCCCTCCTCGCGCGAGCCGCCTTTGCAGACGACCAGCTTTTGATCGAGTGGTGCATGCAGCCCGGGATCGATGGGCACGTACGCGCCTCCCTCGGCGCCCATCGCGAGGGAGAGCGCGACGATGGCGACATCGGCATTGCCGCTTTGGGCAAACTGGAAGGTCTGCTGGATGTTCTCGCCGTAGACCACCTTTTTGGAGACGGCCTCCCAAGCGCCAATCGACGCAAGTGCCTCTTTGGCGGCGCGGCCGTAGGGGGCATGCTCGGGGTTCGCGATGGCAATCTTGGTGAAGCGGCGCTCCTTGAGCTCCGCCAGGGTCTTCGGCGGGGCCACCGTCCCCTTCTTCGTCCAGACCACGATGCGACCGCGCGCGTAGATCGCCTGCCCTTCCTGGAAGCACGCGCCGCTCCTCACCGCTTCGTCGGCGAAGGCCTGGTTGGCCGCCGCGAACACGTCGAAGGGCGCCCCTTCGGCAATTTGCTTGGCCAAAAGGCCCGACGATCCAAACGAGAACACGACCTTCTTGCCGCTCTTCGCCTCATAGGCCCTGCCGACCTCCTCGAAGGCCTTGGCCAGGTCCGATGCGGCGGCGACCTTCAGCGGGCGTTCGTTTCCATGGTGCTCCTCCTCGCTTGCCTGGGCGGCAGACGATGCAGATGCAGACGCGGAGGCCGTCGATTGCTGCTTGGACGCATCTTGTTTGCCTTGGCAACCGACGCCAACGAGTGCGCCGCCCATCACGGCCAACAAGAGTGGCGCATCAATCTTTGTAAATGATCGTGCCGACATTTTCTCCCTCGAGGGCGCGGGTCACCATACCCGGTTCGAGGCCGTTGATGATTTGGAGTTCGTGGCAAAACCGGGCGCGGGTCAAATATTCGATGACCACGCGCTCGAGGACCAGATCCGCGAGATCGCGCTTGATCAGCTCGCGGGCGCCGATACTTGGGATACGGGCGGCGTTGGGGTTCTTTTTGGGGTCATCCGTGAAGAGGCCGTCTTCGTCTTTGATGAAGATGGCGCG
Organism: Sorangiineae bacterium MSr12523; assembly: GCA_037157775.1. Taxonomy (NCBI): domain Bacteria; kingdom Pseudomonadati; phylum Myxococcota; class Myxococcia; order Myxococcales; family Pendulisporaceae; genus Pendulispora; species Pendulispora brunnea. The sequence continues at coordinate 4,520,830 of CP089982.1, read as the reverse complement.
CTTGACGCCGAGTACTTCGGCGGAAAGGAAGACGCCGGCGTCGGTGCGGTGTTGGGGAATGCGGCCGTTCTCGGTGGGCTTTTCCCAATAGCCGAAGGGGGGCATGCCCGTCATGATGGGGATGCAACCGAGTCGAAAGTAGAGGGGCAGCTTCTCGAAGTCATCGTGCAGGATGAAGATGCCACCATGCCGCGCGAGGAGCATTTGCAACATGCGCGCATTCTGGCGCGGAACGTAGCCACCGAGCGCGGCAAGAAGGCCCGTGGGCAGCTCGAGATCGGAGGCCACGGCGTAGATGTGGCGCGCCCGCGTGCCGCCGCCGCAGCAGAGGAGAAGCTTGTGGCGATCTTTGGCCGCGGCGAGTTCATCCAGGATGGGAAAGAGCGCCGTTCGTCCCCGGTCCATGATGGATTGACCACCGACCTTGAGGACCTTGACGTCCGGCATGAGCGCCACCGGATCGTACGAGAGCGACGGCGCCTCGGTTTGCGTGAGGGGGGAGTTCGCGAGCGGCGAGTCGATGGTGCGTCGTTCGAGGCTCATTTTTCGATCACCGTTCCACAAGGTTCGCCGGCGAGTGCGCGCGTGAGCTCCCCGCGCCGGAGGCCATTGACGATTTGCACTTTGCGCACGTGTCGTGCGGTGCGCCACGCTTCGAAGAGCTGGCGATCCAAAATGAGCTCCTGGGGCATGTTCGCCAGGAGCTCGTCCAATTTGATGTGGCGGATGAAGCGGGCGTTCTCGTGCGACTTGGGGTCGGCGTCGTAGAGGCCATCTTCGTCTTTGACGAAGATGATGCGCTCCATGCCCAGCACCTCGGCGTGGATGAAGAGGCCGAAGTCCGAGCCATGCGCCGGGAGCGGGCCGTTCTCCGGCGGGGGCTCCCAAAAGTGGTACGGCGGGATGGAGATGACGATGGGGAGCATGCCGCCCTCGAGGTAGAGGGGTAGCTCCCAAAAGTGTTCGCGCTGCATGACGATGGAGCCATGTTTGGCGAGAAGCGCATTCAGGAAGACGGCGTTGGCCTCCTCCATGGCGCCCACCAACTGCGCGATACCTCCGGTGGGCAGGCCGAGGTCGAGCGCGATGGCCACCGTATGCCGCACGCGGGTGCCACCGCCCACACCGAGGACGAGTTTGTGATGCTGGCGGATGGCGGCGAGCTCGTTCGCGAGCGGGACGAGGGCCTCCTTGCCGCGATCGAAGATGGAGTGACCGCCCAGTCCGACCAAGGTGACGTCGGGCAAGATTCGGAATTCTTGCTCGGAGGCCGTGGTGGCGACGGTGCGGCGATCGACGAGCGATTCGCGCATCAATTTGGACGCGATATGGGTGCGGCCGTCGCCGGTCACCAGGTTTTTCAACGCTTTCATGAGAAGCCCTCCAGGGCGTTCACGAGGTGGTAGCTCACGTAACCCGAGAGAATGCCGAATCCGGTGTGGATGGCGAATCCGGGTACAAGCATCGCATAAGCCACCGCCGGTGCCTGCACGGCGAGGGTGACGCAAAAGATGGTCGCAAATCGACCCGCACCAATGACCCCGCCCAAGGCGGACCATACGAAGCGACCGGGAGACGCCATGCGCATCACCCAGGGCACGAGCAGATCGCAAAGGATGCCCGGGGTGACGTGCTTGACGATCTCGAAGATGCCATAGCGTCCGTCGCCCAAGAGGAAGGCGACGGTTCCCATGGTGAGGCCCGTCATCGTCGCACCGAAGCGCGATGTCGAGAGCACGGTGGCTGCGATGTAGAGCGGCGTGAGGATGACCAACTTATGGCCGGGCGCAAAGGGAATGCTGGGCAGAATTTTCAGCGCCTTCACCCCCAACATGGTGAGCGCCATGCCCGCGATCACGGCGACATCGCGCTGCCCGGGTGCGTGCTCCTCGACGCGCCGGATCTGCCGCTCGATGCGATGGGCAATCGGCCCTACCTCGCCGCGCCCAATACTCCGCACGGTGTCCAAGAAGCCGCGCCACCCCGTGCCCGTGCCCGTGCCCGTGCCCGTGCCCCTACCCCGTCCTCCGCCTCCCCCACCACCTCCGCCGCCGCCCCCGCCCTGCCCCAGCAGCGCAAGCACCGCATCGATGGACGCGGCAATCGTCTTTTTCACCCCGAGCTTGCCCAACCCCGCGGCAATCGCACGCCCATCCCCGGCGCGCGCCACCTGCGAGGCGAGGATCACGCTCACGACGCGCAGAAGCATCGCGGCGCCGACGAGAACACCGCCCACGTTGACCGCAAGCGAATGCCCCAGCACCGGCACATGCTTCCACGCGTCGGTCGCGGGATCGTCCGACGTGAGCGCGTACGACACGAGAATGAACAACGCAAAACCCCAGAGCTTCGTCACCTGCCGCACGAGCCTTTGAGGCGGCAGGCCGACGACGAGCCACAGCGCGGCCTGTGACCCTGCAAGAGCCACCAGCCACGCGAGGCCCTTCACCGCGAAGGCCCCCACGGCGATCGCGACGAGGTACAGAACGCGCAGCCTTGGATCAATCACGCGCGACGCCTTGCTCGAGTCGGCCGGTTCCATACGGACGACATCATGATGGAGCAGTTTTCGTTCCGCTGCCTGCGCAATCGTCGGGCCGAGCTATTCACCCCGTCTTGCGCTTGAGCGGCGGACATACGCTACCCGGTACCGTCTTTTTGACGGGCGGAAGCTTTCTCAGGTACGCGATGATGGCGTCGAGCTGCTCGTCGGTCAAATAGTCGTAGTGATCCATCTGCGGGCACAGATTCGAGCTGTCCCAACGGATGCCATTGCGGATGGCCAATCGAAGTTGACCATCGGTCCAATTGCCCAGCCCCGTGTCGGGATCGGGCGTGAGGTTCGGCGCGAAAAGCTCGATGTCGGGCGGATAGCCCAGGTTGCCCAACACGGCCATCCGCCCGGCCAGCGGGCTATCGCCTTCATTGTGGCAATTGCCGCAGCCCAATTGGTTGATCAGCGTCGCGCCCGGTGTCCCATCCTCGGGCACCTTGGCCAGCGGATCCTTCGCCGAGATGTCCGGGCGCACGGGCGCGCCCGAACCGTCGTCTTTCTTTCCGCAGCCCAGGGCCGACAGCCCCAGGCATGCGCATGCCAGCAGTACGATCGCCGGTGTGTTGCTCATGGCTTCACCGCGCGTCCGCGCCTGCGTCCGCGGGGCCTGGGGTTGCCTGCCCGCAGCTGCCCGCCTTGTACTTCGCGATGGCGTCGTTCACGAACGCATCGAGCGCCGTCTTCATCTCCGGCTTGAGCGTGAACAGCGGGTGCGAGTACGGCTTGTCCTTGGCCGTGGCATCCGCCTTGGCTTGGATCGCGTTCGACGCCACGGGCTCGGTCCCGTTCAAGCCGAGGTACTTGACGATGTACTTCACCGACTTGGTCTCCTGGAACGTCGATTTGTCCAGGTTGCTGCCCGCCGCCATGTAGAAGCCGCCGTCCCCGCCCGTGTGGCAGGTGCGGCATTTGGCCTGATCGCAACCGGTGCAGTTGTTCGCGTTCTCGCCCCGCCGCCGGGTGGTGACCAGGTTTTGAAAGCCGATGGCGTTGAACTTCGACTCGTCCAGGCAGCCGCCCATTTTCTCGAGGATGTTCTCCGGCGCCTGCTGACCGCCGCGATCCGTGGCCTCTTGGGTGAGCCACTCTTGGATGGCCTGGGCCTGGGTCGCATCGAGCGCGGGGGCCGCTCCGGAGGCGTGCGACCCCTTGGTGAGAAAGAGGCTATTGGGCACGATGAGTCCGCGCGCATCGAGCCCCTGGTACGAGGTGTTCGCGTCCGTGGTCAGGAACTTCGGCGCACCCGCGGTGCCGTTCGCGTGGCACTCCACGCAACGGCCAATCTTCGGGTACACGTTGGCGTTGAAGGCCTTGTGGCCGAGCGACTCGATGCTTCCCGGTCCGCTCGGGGGCGGGGGCGGCTGGTTCGGGATGCCGCCTCCACCTCCTCCACCGCCGCCGCCATTACCACCCCCGGCGCCGGCGCCATTTCCGCCGCCGTTGCCGTTTCCATTGCCGTTTCCGTCGCCATCGCCGCTGGGGATCTCGAGGCTGCCCTGCGGACCTTGCGAGCATGCGGCGGCGAGTACGGCGGCCGCCAACGCCGAAATCCAAACCAAGTGTTTCGTGGTCATCTCACGACTCCTTCCGGCGGCGGATGACCAACAGCGCACCCACCATGCCGAGGGCGAGCGCTCCGAATCCCGCGGGCATCGTCGTGGTGGCACCCACCGAGCAACCGCCCGCACCGGCGTTCAAGTCGCCGCCGTTTTCGTCGGTGCCATTGCCGAAGGGATCCGGCTCGGGCGTACCGGGGTTGTCCACGCTCGAGGGCGGAACCGCCACCGTGGGCGAAGGCCCATTCTGAATGTCCTTGGTCAGGGTGACGGGCCCGGAGACCACCTTCAACGTGGGCGACCAGGTCGTCGGCACCAGCGAAAGGAACAAGCTATCGCGATTGGACGCGGTCATGTCCTTCAAACCGGGAACGGCGGCCACGGTGAAGGTGGCAACCTCCGGCATGAAGCCATTGGGCTTTCCGAAGCCCGGATTTTTCAATCCGCCAATGCCGTTGATGAAGCCCGCGCCCTGATCCTGCGGGTTGCGCTTGCCGCGGGCAGGAAGGTTCGCCACGTCGGACATGATGGAGACCTCGGACAACTTCGCGGGGTCGATGGCCCCGATTTTCCCGGTCGCCGGGTCGATGGGAATCGTCTGCATCAGGCCCTTGCCCGTGCCGGTCGACGAGCCGGCCATCACCGCCACCGCGGGCTGCCCCGCCCCGCCACCGTAGAGCGATCCGAAGGCGTGTGCGTGACGCTGGTACGGTGCAACGCGCTCCTTTTCATCGAGCTTCTGGAACTCGCCGCCGGCCGCCGGCACCTTCAAGGTCGTCAGCATCGACAGGTTCTCGCCGCCGGTGTGGCCGTTGCCCTTCACCCGGTTCTTTCGTGCATTGGCGCTTTGCTGCCACTGGATGGCCACCACGTCATCGCTGATGAACGCCACCGACGGTTGCACGGCGTAGCGGTTGGCCCGCCGATCCGACTTGGCAATGAGCGTGCTGGCCACGGCCTCTCCCTTGTCCGGATCGAAGAGCACGGCACGCACTCCGATGTCCGCGGGTTGGCTATTGGCCTCGACCGAGGTGATGACGCGCGTGCGGCGGCCCACCGTGGCGCCGGGCGGCTCGCATTCCACTTGCGGGCGGCAATGCTGCGCGTCCTCCACGATGCGCTTGAAGACGGGCACCGTGACCTTGGCGGCGCCGTCCTCCTGCATCTTGACGTCGACGCGCATCGCATACGCATTCTGGTTCTGGCGCTGCACGCCCACCAGGAAGGACTCGCCACCGTCGGCGTTCTTGCCGAGCGGGCAAACGCTGTGCGGGCCATACTGCTGCGCGTCGTTCTTGCCGGAGAGCTGAATGAGGTTGGCCGGCTTTTCGCCGCCTTTGTCGCCGGGGATGACGCGGCCTTTGTTGGTGATGTTCAGCATGTTGCCTTTGCGGTCGAACACCCAGGCCACCGCCTGCGGGTTCGTCGGCACCACGCCGTTGTCCTCGGAGGCGAAAATGCTGATCATGAAGTTCTCGCCCAGGGCGGCGACCGGCCGCATGTACGTGCGCTCGCCATTCAGTGCGGGCAGGTCGGTCGGCTGCTTGGTCACCTGAAGGCCGCTTTCGGTGAGCTGGGCCAGGGCGAACGAGCCTTGCACGCCGGGCCGGCCGTCGCTGTTCACGGAGTTGGTCCAGGTCATGAAAATGTTGCCATTGGCGTCGGCCGCGGCGCTCGTGTCCATGACGCCGGCGCCGGTCTGCTTTCCGACCGGCTTGTTCGCCGGGCCATTCGGCGATTCTTTGATGAGCATCGTGGCCGGTCGCAAAAGAACGGCGGGAGCCGGTTGATCGGCTGCTGCGGTTCCTGCGGCACCTGCCGCCAATGCGAATACGACGCCTGCACCAACCCGTGAGCTCTTGAACGACATTTCAGCCTCCTCGCAGATCGATCTGCACCCCAATGCGGGATTCCGGTATTTTGTATTCGCGACCCGCCGTCCGGGCGGGCCGCGTCAGTTTTCGCGATCGTCTCGACGCGATTCGCGCGCCGCCACGGTGCCGTCTTGTGGCTCCGGGGATTCATCGACAATGGGCAATAACTCGTGCGCACTTGCAGGCGTGTTCTTGTGAATATGCACCGCAGTTACCGTCGTATCGTGCGCCGTAACGGGGTCATCTCCCTCGACGGCTTTGGCCTGCACCTCGGCGGGAACGTGAACGCTCACGCGCCCGTGTTGGTGTTTCGGCAAGGTAAAGACGAGCTCTTTCTCGTGTTTCATCCAAGCGGCGCCGCCGGTGCGGGCGATGACGTCGTCGCCCGACACGAGCTCGATGGCCCGTGCCGAAGCGACGTCCGCACCGAGCGACGTCATGAATTTCGTCAGGGAAAATGTATGTTCGCCCGCCTCGTTGTTGCCGACGACCATCGACTCGGGGATCTGCCGTCGTTTGACGTACCCCGCGAGGCGGCCATCGATGTATACGCGCGTTCCCTTGGCGCGCTCGCCGGTCGAATACGGATCATCTGCGGCGCACACTTCGTCGGCCGGCCTGCGGTCGGCGCCATCGAGTTTCACCCCCGCGCTCAAATGGCAACTGTACCGCGGGTCGATCGCGGGGCTCGGCTTGTCGACGTAAACGGAGACGGAGCGAATTTCATGAACGACGCTCAGGTTTTTGAGCCCGGTGGTCGCCCAACGCGTTTTGGCATTGCCCGTGGTTTCGCCGAGAAAGTCGAAAATGAAGCGGCCCTTGTCCGCTCGCAGTTCGTCGCCCTCGATGCTGGCCACGCGGTTCTGATTGCCCAATACGTGAACGGATCGAATGCGCTCGACGGGAATGCCAATCTCTTTGAGGTATTCGTCCAATCGGTAAAACCGCGCCCCACCTTTGGGGTGCTCGGGCGATGTGTGAGGTTTCACCGTAGAGGGCAATTCGCCGTAACGAAGGACGGCCATTTGCTTTCCGTCGACCCAAACGGGAATATCGACGTTTTGCATTTTGCGCGAGCCATGCTGCGTGGCCGGCGGCGTTTCGGCCGTTGGCGCATCGGCGCCCGCTGCGACGGCGATCGGCTTCGGTTTGGTCACCGTGAAGCTCGATCGCTTGCCGCAGCCTGCGAGTGCCAAAGCACTCGCTGCACAAGCCCAGATCACGGTATTCCGATCCATGATTCGTGGCGTTTGCACGGGATGTACCACGGTTGTTACACGGCGTGTGTCACGCAAATTCGTAGGCATTCGTCGCTGTGTGTAATCTTGCGCGACCTCCCCAGGAGCCAGCCGTCGCGCGAATCCGTGGAACATCGATGTAACAAGATCCAGATCCTGGTTCCTCGAGCCCCCAGGTGAACGCATCCGTAATTCACACGGATGGAGCCTGGGAGATCCAGTGAGTCGGCGATGGCTCAGGGCACCGAGCACAGATTGTTGCCGCCGCATTTCTTGGTTTGCGGACAATCGGTTTCTTGGGTGGCCGTGGTGCAGTTGCGCGTGCAGCGCAAACCGCCCTTCCTTGGGAAGTCATGGCAAACATAGGTGGCGGGGCAATCGCCCGGATCCCCTGCTTGCGTGCACGATTGTCCAAACGCGTCGCCACCCGCGTTGACGGGCGCGGAGGTGGAGGCTCCATCGTCGGTGCTGCTGCAGGCCAGGAGACAAACGGCCATGATCAGCGCAGAGAGAATTCGTTTTTTCATGGCCGCGCTCGAAGCAAGAAGGCGTCCAGATGATGAGGCGCGCTTTTTGAAGTAACAATACGAGATATGCGACGGATCGATGCGATGGCGTGGGCGGCGGGAGCGCTTGTCTCGTGGTTCTCGTGGTTCGCGTGCGCCTCGTGCACGAGCCACGATGAGCGCACCTGCTACCGAGGCGAATACCGCGCATGCGCCTGCGGCAAGGACCGAAGCGGTTTGGCGGCGTGCCTCGATACCGAGAATGATTATGGCGCCTGCGATTGCAGTGGCGCCATTCCCGGACTCGAGCTCGACGGCGGCGTGGGAGATGGGGGCCTAGAAACCGACGCCGGACACGAAGCAGGCGCCAAGTTGCCATTTCTGCAACCGTGCGACGTGAACGAACAATGCGAAACGGGCCTCTGCTTTCCTTTCAACGCCAAAGGGCCTCATTGCAGCAAGTCGTGCAAAAGCGATGGGGACTGCCCCGTCCCCTCACCTGGGTGCAACAACATGCATGTCTGCAAGGTACCGTGAGACGCGCGTTTTATTTTGGGTGCGCGCTGCTCGTACCGACAGCCGCCCTGGCACAAAGCGCCCAACCGAAGAAGGACGATGTGCCGGAGGTGCGGGTCATTGGCGACAAAGCCGATTCGCTGCAAAAGATCCCTGGCTCCGGTCATTTGGTGACGCAGACCGACCTCGATCGCGCGCAGCCGTACGACGTGGCGGAGATGCTGCAGCGTGTTCCTGGTCTGACCGCACGGCAGGACTACGGCGGCGGACTGCGCCTCGACATCGGGTTGCGCGGTCTGGATCCCGGGCGGAGCCGGCGCGTATTGATTCTCGAAGATGGGATTCCCGTCGCCATCAATCCGTATGCAGAGCCCGATCTCTATTATTCGCCACCCATCGAGCGCATGCGCGGGATGGAGGTGGTCAAAGGCAGTGGCAGCATCCTCTTCGGGCCGCAGACCGTGGGCGGGGTCATCAACTTTCTCACGGCGATGCCGCCCGACAAGCCGCACGCGGTGGTGGACGCCGAGGGCGGCAGCTTCGGTTATCGCCGCGGCATGCTGAGCTGGGGCGACTCCATGGGCCCGACCCGGTACATCGTCCAGGGCTTCTATAAAGAGGGAGATGGGTTGCGCGCCCAAGCCTTCAAGTCGGTAGACGTCTTCGGCAAGGTGATATTTCAAACATCGCCGAATGGACAGGCCACTTTGAAAATCGGTTTGCACGACGATCGCGCCGACTCGGACGATGTGGGGCTCACCCGGGCGATGTTCCAGATGGATCCGCGGCGCACGACATTGGCGCCGTATGACCATCTCGGTTTACGTCGTTACGATGTATCTTTGACCCACGAGCAGCGGTTCTCCAAAGATACGAAGTTGAAAACATTGGTGTACGCGTACACCACGTCGCGCCTTTGGCGGCGGCAGGATTATGCGCGCTCGCCGCAGGCCGGGGTGGCCTACGACCATATCGTGGGCGATGTGACGGTGCCGGGCGGCGCCATTTATTTCAAACGGACGAATACGATTTTGGATCGGAGCTACGATGTGGCCGGCGTCGAGCCGAGGCTCGAGCACCGCGTTCGCACCGGGCCCGTGGCGCACACGTTCGATGTGGGCGCGCGCCTGCTGTTCGAGCGGGCGCATTACCAGCAGCGCGCGGGCGAGTTTCCCACCTCGGAGGCCGGGGCGCTGATGCTGGAGGAGTTTCACTCGACGGGGGCGCTGGCCGCGTACCTGCAAGATCGGCTGGCCTTTCGCGACGATCTTTTGGTCACGCCGGGGATTCGGGTCGAACATGCCGCGTTCACGCGAAGGACCACGCGTCAGAGCACCGATCGCGACGTGCAGGGCGACAGCCGCACGACGGCGGTGGTGCCCGGGATTGGGATGATTTACGGCTCCCGGCAGGCGCACGCCTTTGGGGGCCTGCACGTGGGCTTCGCGCCACCGCGGGTCACGAGTTCGATCAGCCCCAAGGGGGAAGACTTGCAACTCGATTCGGAGCGCAGCATCAATTACGAAGCGGGCGCGCGCTTTGCCGATAAATCTCGAAATAGATTCGAGGTAACGGGGTTCTTGTCGAATTTTCAGAATCAGTTGATTTCGTCGAGCGAGGGCGGCGTCACCGAGTTGATCAACGGAGGAACCACGCGTCACCTCGGGGTCGAGGCGGTCGGTTCGCTGGCGATGGGGAAGACGATGAAGCTTCCCATCGAGCTGGACTTGGGTGCAAGGTACACGCTTGCGCGTGCGACCTTCGTGGGCGGGGCGTACGACGGGAATTACCTTCCCTATGCGCCATTGCATACGTTCTCGGCGAACCTGGACGTGGGTTACGCCGGGGTGATGGCCGAGGCGGCATACAACTACGTCGATGGCATGTACACCGATCCCGCGAACACGGTGCCGGAGGACATCACGGGCCGCACGGGGCGCATTCCCGGAGCCCATCGCGTCGACTTCGCGGTGCGCTACAAGCACGTCGCCACGGGCCTATCGGTGCGCTTTCTGGTAAAAAACGCGCTCGACGACGTGCACATCATCGCCCGCCGCCCCGAGGGCATCTTCGCAGGGGGCTTCCGTCAATTCATCCTAGGCATCCGCTGGGACTACGACGGCACTCGCCCCACGGACGAGTGAGAGAATTCACAGGGAGGCGGGGAGGCGGGGAGTTTTTTTGTTTCAATCGGCTCAATGAGCCCACTGGAAACCCCAAAAAAGAGTTCCGCGCTGTCCGTGCCGTAAGTCCTCCCCGCCTCCCCGCCTCCCTGTGAATCTCAATCAGTGGGTGAAGTTGGCGGAGCGGGACTTGGCTTCTTTGCGGAGTTCGGCGACGCCAGCCGGGCTCGAGGCTTTCACGCTGAAAATGCTCCCGCCGGGGGCGTCTTTGGCGGTGACGGTCGTGTCCTTCAGGACGACGGGGCAGCGACCGAAGCCGCCGCCACCCGTGCCCGAGCCCGTGTGGTGCACGGTGGCGGGATCTTGCTTGGCGGCTTCGACCAAGGCTTTGGCGCGCTCGCGGATCTCTTTTTCGGTATCTGCGTCTTTCGGCTTGGCGGCAACCACGGTGACATCGACGCCGTCCTTGGTGTCTTTGACCGTGGTCTTCGTGCCTTGGATGGCGCTTGGGCAATGGGCCATTTTGCCTTGGCCGGCCGATTCCGCGCCCGGTTTGGCCAATTCGGCAAGGCGGTCGCGCGATTCGCGGCGCAACCAGTCGAGCTCTTTGGCGTCGCTCGGCTTTACCGTGATGGCGCTGCCATTCTCGATGTCCGCAGCCGTAACCGCGGTGTTGCGCATCACCACCGGACAGCGGCCGAAGGCGCCACCACCCTCCCCGCCTCCGGTGTGCTTCACCTCTTGGGCAGCCTTGCTTGCCTGCTCCGTGAGAACCTTGGCGCGGGCCCGGATGTCGCTCACCGCGGCAGGATCCGTGGCGGTCACCTTGATGGTGACGGAGTCTTTGCCATCTTGGATATCCGTTTTGGCGCCGGCCACGCTGCTCGGGCAATGGGCCATGTTGCCCGATTTCGCCGGCGCCGCGGATGCGGATGCCGCCGGCTCCGGGGCGGCCGAAGGCGCAGCCCCCGTTGCGCTAGCCGCGGCCGATGCGCTGGGCGCAGGCTTGCTCTCGGATTCGCTTTTCTTGCACCCGCTCGACAACATCACGACTGCAACCGCCGCCCCCCACGCCCAGACGATCGTCGTTCGCATGAACCGACTATATCACTGCGCGCCCTCGGGCGAGCAGCGCCGACGCAATCTGTGATGCGGGCGGACCGCCTGCGACGGTCAGCGTCGGCAGCTTCATCCCCGTCGACTTTTCGAGCTCGGTGACGATCTCCAACGCAAGCGTGGAGTCCATCCCGAGATCGCGAAGCGGTACGCAAGGGTCGAGCTCCGCCGGAGGCAGGCGCATCACGCCGGCGACGCTGCCCACCACGAGCGACGTCATGTGCGAAAGCGCCGCCTCCTCGTCCAGGCCGCCCATGGACGCGAAGAGCGCGCCGGCGCGACCGTTCGCATGGCCATTCGCATTCTTGGGCGCGGCCAGTGCCGTGAACCTTCGAGCCCCGGCCCGCGGGTCCACCTGCTCGAGGAGCTTGGTCCAATCCACGTCGACCACGCCCACCGGTTCGGGTGAGGCGTCGAGAAGGTTGCCCAGCGCCTCCAGCGCGTCGTCGGTCGTGAGGCCGCGAATGCCCAGGCTCTCCAGGTGCTTCGCGGTGGCGCCATGGCGCGCCACCATGCCCGCCTCGGCGAGCGCCCCCCATTGGATGCTCGTGGCGGCGAGGCCGACCTTTCGCCGGTAAATCGCGAGCTGGTCGAGAAAGGTATTCGCGGCCACGTAGTTGCCTTGGTGCGCATTTCCAACGAGGGCCGCCACGGACGAGAACAGCGCGAAGAAGTCCAGCGCGGCATGCTCGGTGGCGAGGTGGAGATTCCACGCACCGCGCGCCTTTGCGGAGAGCACGCGCTCGAGCGCATCGCGATTCAGCTCCTCGAGCGGGCGATCCTCCAACACCGCCGCCGCGTGGACGACACCTCGAAGCGGCGGCATGGATCGGCGCACGGCATCGACGACGTCCTGCACCTGCGAGCGGGAGCCCGCATCGGCCGCGAACACGCGAACCTCGGCCCCGCGCGCACGAAGCTCGGTCAGCGCCTGCTGGGCACCCGGCGTATCCTCGCCGCGCCGCCCGACCAACGCAAGATGACGCGCCCCCTGCGCGATCAGCCAGCGTGCCACCTCGAGACCGAAGCCGCCGAGCCCACCGGTCACGAGGTAGCTCGCGCCCTCGGAGAAGCGGCTACTTCGCGGGGCCGGCGCGACGCGCAGCTCGGGATCCTTCGGGCGGACGCAGATCCGGCCGATGTGCTTGGACCGCGCCATCGTGTGAAACGCGTCGTGCACCCGGCTCGCGGGAAACGACGTGCACGGGGGCGAGCGAAAATCGCCCTTGGCGATGTGATCGAGCACGGTGCGCGCGAGGACACGAACCATCTCGGGCTTCGCCTCGAAGATGCGGTCGAAGTCGACGGCGGCGTACAAAAGATTCTCGTTGAAGGGGCGCAGCTGCAGGGCGGCGTCTTGGTCGAAGCTCATTTTGCCGAGCTCGATGAATCGCCCGAACGGCGCCAGGCACGCGAGGCTCTTCACCATGGTCTCGCCGGGCGTGAAGTTGAGCACGACATCGACACCGCGCCCGCCGGTGATGGCACGCACGTCGTCGGCAAAGCCCATGTCACGCGAAGGGCTGACGTGGACGATGCCGCGCTCGCGCAGGTATTGGCGCTTCTCGGGCGTGCCCGCCGTGGCGATGACCTCCGCCCCGAAGAAGCGCGCGACCTCGATGGCCGAAAGACCGACTCCGCCCGTGGCGCTGTGAACGAGCACGCGCTCGCCGGGACGGATGCGCGCGATGTCGACGAGGCCGTGGTAGACCGTCATGAGCGGCATGAGGCTCGAGCCTTCCTCGAAGCCGACGGTATCGGGGAGCTTCACGACGCGGTTTTCCGCGAGGACCACATGCGAGTCGAGGAAGTGCGGCGCGACCCCGTAGACGCGATCGCCGGGTGCGAGATCCTCGATGCCCGGTCCAACGCGCACGATGCGCCCGGAGCCCTCCATGCCCATGGCGTCGCCGAAATAGGTGTTCTCCTTGATGCGATCGGAAAGGAGGTCGAGCGCCTTCATGACGTCTTTGAAGCCGAGCGCGGAGACCTCCACCTCGATTTCCACCTCGCCGGGCCCCGGCGCGCGCCGCCCGTGGGCGACGAAGCCGAGGGAATCGATGCGACCTGGCTCACCGAGGGCAATCGCATAGCCACTGCCCTCGGCCGGAGCGTGGCGCTCGGGCGGAGGCGCCACCGGCGCTGGGCAACGCTGCACCCGGGCCGCGTAGGTCTCGCCTTCGCGAAGAGCGATCTCTTGCTCCTCGCCGAAGGTGCGCAGCCACGCGGTCAACGCGAGGGGATCGCTGGGGACGGATTCGAGATCGACCAGGGTGAGGTGCAGATCCGGGCGCTCGGTCATCGCGGTGCGGGCGAGGCCAAGCAGCGGCGCCAAGGAGACATCCGGCGGACCGTCGCTCGCCACGACCGCCTCGGCGCCCCGGGTGGCCACGTAGTAGCGCGCCACTCGATCGCGTGGGATGCCGCGAAGCGTCTGCACCAACGCTGCCGCGCGATCGACGCCGTGTGTGACAGGATCGTCGTGGGAAAGGCTGGCGCATGCGCGGAGATCGAGCACGCGGATCTCGGACGATGCTGCGAGGAGCTCGGGGCGAGGCAGCTCCGGGGCGCCATCATCGAGGACGATCCACAACGAGGGCTCGCGCAGCCCCGGCTCCGAGGCCGGCGCCATGCGTTCCCAGGTTCGCGCATAATGAAGCGAGGCGAGGTGCGCCGCCCGGGCCCTGGGCAGGATGCGGCAGGTGAGGCCGGAGATCTCGGCGACCACCGATCCGTCCTCGCGCACCAAGGTGACGTCGGCGCGAAGTTGACCGCGTCGCCGGGCGCCAAGTCGGCCATGGGCCAGCAAACGGCGCCCCGGGGTCGCGAAGAAGTGCACGCGATCGATGGCCACGGGCACGATGTCGTGGGCTCCATCGTCGTTGGCGAGGGCAAGGACGCTGTGAAGCGCGGCATCGAGCAGCACGGGGTGCAGGTGGTAACCGCGTTCGTCGAGGCCCTCGGGGAGCGAAAGCCACGCGAGCAATTCGTTCTCGGCACGCTGCACGCGTTCGACACCGCGAAAGGCAGGCCCATAGCGCAGACCGCGACGCGCCAGCGAGGCATACAGATCCGACGCGGATACGGCCTCCGGCAGCCGCGCCGAAAGCGCTTGCACGTCGAGCGCAGGGGCAGTTCGCCCCGGGGAAAACAGTTTGCCGCGGCAGCGGAGGGCTTCGTCCTCGGCGTGGATGGCGAAGCTCGCGGTCTCGGTCGAGAGGCGCAGCGCGAGCCGTATCACCTCGTCCTCGCGAAGCGCTGCGGCCGTGGGAAACTCGAGCTGCTCGATCGAGCAAGCCGCCTCGCCCTGCTGCATCCCGCGCGCGGCGAGCATCATCTCGATGTAAGCGGCCGCTGGAAAAACGGCGGAATCCGCGACCACATGGTCGAGAAGGTACGGCGTCGCGCCAAGATTCAGCTCCGCAGTCCAGGTGGCGGGCTCCCGGTGATGCGTGAGCAGCGGGTGACGCACGCCGACCTGCCGCTTGCCGCGCGTGCGCTCGCCCTCGTGCCAGAAGACCTTGCGGTTCCATGCATACGTGGGAACCGGCACGTACGAACCCGGGCCGAAATAGGCACGGAACGATGGCGTGTGGCCCGAAAAATGGACGCGGGCGAGCGCACGGGCCATCGTCTCGAGCTCGGGCGCCTTGCGCACGAGCGAGGCCACCACCTCGCCGTCTGCGCGGCGGCTTCTCAGGACATCGCGCATCGAGGCGGCCAGCACGGGGTGCGGCCCCACCTCGACGAACGTCGTATGCCCTGCGCGCACGGCCTGCTCGAAGGCGGCCGCAAAGCGAACCGCCTGCCGAACGTTGCGCCACCAGTAGCGGCCATCGAGCGGCTCCCCCTCGAGCCGCTCGCCGGTGACCGTGGAATACAGCGGTATGGCCGGGGCCTTCGGCGCGAGCGACTCGAGCGCGCTCGAAAGCGGCGCCTCGATCTCGTCCATGAGCGGGCTGTGGTACGGCACGTCCACGCGCAAGGCGCGCTGGAAATGCCCCGCCGCCTCGAGCGCGCGCGCAATGCGCCCGAGCTCCAGGTGATCGCCGGCAAGGGTGACCGATTCCTCGCTGTTCACGGCCGCGATGGCCGCGCGCCCCAGCCACGGAGCCACCGCTTCCTCGCTCAGGCCCACCGCGAGCATCCCTCCCCGCCCCGCGAGCCTCTGTTGAAGACGGCTCCGATGGTACGCGACCCGCATGGCCTCGCGCACACCGAGCGCACCGCACGCGTAGGCCGCCCCCACCTCGCCCACGCTATGCCCGAGCACTGCGTCGGGCACGATGCCCCACTCCGCCCAAAGCCGTGTGAGCGCGATCTGCAACACGGCATTCGCGGGCTGCGCCACCTCGGTCCGGTGCATGCGCGACGTCGGCTCGTCGCGCGCCATTTCTTCCCAAATCGACCAGCCCGAGGCATCGCGAAAGGCCTCGTCGCACTCTTCCACGGCCCGACGGAACGCCGGCTCGGCGGCGAAAAGCTCGCGCCCCATGCCCCACCATTGCGGGCCCATGCCGGTGTACACGAAGAGAAGCCCGCCGGCCTCCGGAGCCCCTTCGAACGATGCCGCACGCAGCGACGCCACGAGCTCGGCGCCCGAGTTGCCGCTTTGCGCCCAGCGATGCCGATGGTGCTCGCGGTGAAGGGCGGCGCTCCGGCAAATCGCGGTGACCTCCGCGTCGTTTTGCGCCCGCTCGAGCCGCTCGGCATAGCGCCCC
Source organism: Sorangiineae bacterium MSr12523 (assembly GCA_037157775.1). Classification (NCBI taxonomy): domain Bacteria; kingdom Pseudomonadati; phylum Myxococcota; class Myxococcia; order Myxococcales; family Pendulisporaceae; genus Pendulispora; species Pendulispora brunnea. Next base: position 4,504,626 of record CP089982.1, on the reverse strand, counting down.
GCGAGCTCGGCGAGCGACTCTTTCGACTTCGCGCTGATCGCCAATAGATGCGGTCGACAACGAGGTGCAGCCCCCGCGATGGGCGCGGGCGCAGGCGCCTCCTCCAGCACCGCATGTGCATTGCTTCCGCCATATCCGAACGAGTTCACCCCGGCCACGCGCGGAGCATGGCGCGCAGGCAGCGGCTCCGGTGCCCGGGGGATGCGCAGCCCGAGATCTCCAAGCGGGATCTCCGGGTTGACCTCCCCCAGGTGCGGATGGTGCGGCACCATGCCTTGCTGCAGGCACAACGCGGTTTTCAGCACACCGGTTACGCCGGCCGCCGCCTCGAGGTGCCCCAGGTTCGTCTTCACCGAACCCAAAAGGCACGCCTCCGAATCGCCGCGCGAAGCCCCCACGACGGTGCCGATGGCGCGTGCCTCGATGGGATCGCCCGCCGGTGTGCCGGTTCCGTGGGCCTCCACGTAGACCACCGAGCGCGGATCGACCCCCGCGCTGGCGTAAGCCTCGCGCATCACGGCCATCTGCGCCTCGGCACTGGGCAGCGAGATGCCTGCCGTGCGCCCATCCTGGTTCGTCGCGGTCCCGCGGATGACGGCATAAATCCGATGCCCCTCCCGCTCGGCCACCGAGAGCGGTTCGAGCAGGAGCACGGCCGCGCCCTCGCCGCGCACGTAGCCGTCGGCCCGCGCGTCGAAGGCATGGCAACGCCCCGTCGGCGAGAGGAACTTCCCTTTGGCCATGGTCAGGTGCGTCTCGGGCACCGAGATCGCGTTCACGCCGGCGACCAGCGCCCGATCGCTTTCCTTCGACCAGAGACTCTGGCAGGCGTAGTGCAGGGCCACCAACGACGACGAGCACGCGGTGTCGATTGACACGCTGGGACCGCGCACGTCGTAGAAGTACGAGAGCCGGTTCGACAACATGGTCAAGGTGCTAGCCGTGGCCGAGTGCGTGGACACGAGCTCGCGGTTGTCGGGGTTCGAATAGACCAGCAAATTGTCCGTCGTAAAGCCACCTACGAACACGCCCGTCCGGCTACCGGCCACGGAGCTCGGCACCACGCCGGCATCCTCGAAGGCCTCCCACGAGGTCTCGAGCAGCAGGCGCTGTTGCGGATCCATGCTCACCGCCTCGCGCGGTGTGATGCCGAAAAACGCCGCGTCGAACGCGTGCAAGTCGGTCTCGAGCAGCCCCGCCTTGTGCACGTACGCGCGGCCCGGGCTCTTGCCGCTCGGATCGTGGTAGATGCGCGGATCCCAGCGGTCTGCGGGAATGTCCACGATGCACTCGCGCCCATCCATGAGCAAACGGAAGAGCGCCTCGGGATCGTGCGCGCCGCCGGGCAGACGACAGCCGATGCCCACGATGGCGATGGGCTCGCGCCGCTCGATGCCAAACCGCGCCGCCGCTTCCTGCGCGAGCCGCGGGCGCGGCAGCACCGATCCCAACGCCGCGCGCACCACATCGTCCGGCGGCACGGTGCCATCCGCGCCGCGGAAGGTCACCTTCACGCAACCGGAGCCCACGAGGGCGCCCGATGCGCGGTGGAAGTCCTGCTGCAAATAGAACCAGCGCTCATCCCACGAGAGAACGCGGGTGCGAATTTCGTACGCCTCGAAGGGCCGCAACGGCGCTTTGAAATCGACGCACGCCGAGCCCACGGGCACCATCCAGCGATTCTCGATTGCGGGGCGCAGAAGGCCCACGCGAATGACATGATCGATGCGCGCCAAATCCATCATGGCGAGGTAACGGCTATTGGTCATGTGCCCGAACGGATCCAAATCGCCGGGAAGGACCCGCCACGTGGTCACGCTCGTATCGAGCGGTGCGATGCGCGGCTTGGTCGCCGCGCGGCCGAGGGTCCACAGCAAACGCCCATACAGATTCATGTCGTCTCTCCTCGAAGAACGTCGCCCAGCACGTTGCGCCGGAGGATCACGGAGCTCGCGAGGACCCCGGACATGAGCGATGCGCCCACGCCGACCGTCACCACGTCCTGACCCACGAAAAAGAGGCCAGGCGTCGGGGACGCCGGCCGCAGCCAGCGCGCGCGAAACCGCTCTGGCGAATGCTCGAAACCGTACATGGCCGCCTGGCCGGTGAAGTGCATCGTCGAGAGCGGGGTCGAAAGCTCTTGATGCCGAATGCGCCCCTTCACCCCGGGCAGCTCGCGGCAGACGATGGCGAGCAGGCGCTCGGCCAGCCACGCTTTGTAGTCTTCGTACTCGCGCCCGCGCTTGGCCCATCGCGTTCCGATCCAGCGCGCGAACGGTGCGAAGCTCGCCGGAACGATGGCCACCAGCGTGGAAATTCCCGGGTGCCGGCGCTCCCAATCGGGATCTTTGGCCGATGGCGAATTGATGTACACCAGCGGAAAGGGCGCCTGCGGATCGCGCTGAAAGGCGCGGGCCGTCGCATCGTGGTCGTAGCCGGCGTGAACCCAGAGGTTGCTCGCGCCGAGCCCCAGCTCCGACGCCGTGCCGGAGAGCCCGAGGTAGAGCGCGATGTGTCCCGTCGAATGCGCGGGGAACGCCTCGCCGGCATGGGTGGGAGGCGTGGCGGGAAGGAGCTTCCGCAACGTCGTCTCCACGCCGGCGTTGCTGACGATGCATGGCGCGAGGATCTCCTCCCCATCCTCGGTGCGAACGCCGATGGCCCTTCCGTCGCGCACCAAGATGTTCGCGACGGGCGTCGACGTGCGCACCTCGCCCTGCGAAGCCTCGATGATCGGCACGATGGTCGACGCGAGCCGCGAGGCACCTCCCACCGGGTAGCTCGCACCCTCCAGGTAATAGTCGGCCACGAGCGCGTGCATGCCGAAGCTGCTTCGCTCAGGCGGAAGGCCGTAATTGCCCCACTGCCCGGTCAAGACGCCAATGAGCCGCTCGTTCTGGGTCCACGAGCGCAGCATGGAAAGCGTGGTCCGGCCGGCGTAACGCTGAAATGGCAGCCCGAGCACCGGATGCAAGAGCCACCCGAGCCACCGCGGCACGATGCGCTGGAGAAAGAATCGCTCGGCGGAACGCGCCGCCCGGCGAACGGCCTCGAAATACGAAGCAATGGCGCGAGCCTCGCCAGGGAACGCCTCCGCGAGATCGCTTTTGAGCGTTTCCGCACCGGTGCGAAAGTCGAAGCGCGCATCGTCGAAGATCATGCAGTCGTAGACCGCACCCATCTGTGCCCATTCGAGCTTGCCGCCCGTCACGTAGTCGAAGGCACGCCGCAGGGGGTGCTCCGGATCGTGCACCTGCCCCAGGTAGTGGACCCCCACGTCCCACTCGAATTGGCGCCGGCGGAACGTGTGCGTGAGCCCGCCCGCCACGTAATGCCGCTCGAGAACGAGCACCTTCTTCCCATGCCGCGCCAGCAAGGCGGCCGTGCCCAGCCCACCGATGCCGGAGCCGATCACGATGGCATCGTAATTCGTCATCGCATCCCCCCGCGTGCGAGCCGGACGAGCAACGCCGGAAATCCAACGACGGGCCGCAAGAAGAACTGCCGCTTTTGCTCGGGCGTCAAAATGCGGTGCAGATAAAAGTGCAACGCGAGCTGGTGGTACCAAGGCAGTGCCGGCTCGAGGTGGTGCGAAAAGTGGCAAGGCTGTCCCCACGGTCCACCGCCGAGCAGAAGCCCCCAGAGCCCCAGGCCGAAGTCACGCGTACCGTGGACGCGCTCCAGCGGCATGCCCAGGTGCTCGGTGCTTTCACGCACCCGGTCGAGGACGAAACTGATCCACGTCCCCACGAGCAGGAGCGAGACGAGGGCGTAGAGCACGCCGAAGCGCCACGCCATCGCGGCGAAGAACACCGCGAGGTGCAGCTTGGTGAGCACGGCCGAGATTTTCCGGCTTCGCGTGTGCTCCTGCGGGCGCCACGGGAAGAAGTCCGAGTGGCTGAACACCGGCGCCATGGGCACGATGGCCAGCAGCAACCTTCGCAAGCGCACGTGGTTGGTGAACGAGCCGTCTTGCTCGGTGCCGAGCCAGCGATGGTGCTGGAAATGGCTGCCTGCGTAATATTCCGGGTCGGCCAGAAAGAAGCGGCACGCGTTGTTGGCGACAAAGCGCAACACGCGCGTGACCGGGCCATTCCCCACCACGATGAGATCGTGCGCGGCGCCTTCGTGCACGCTGTACGTGACGATGCTGCACACGAGAAAACCGTGGAGAAACCCGGTCGTGAGCGCCGCGAACACGATTCCGGAGCGCGTCGCCAAGTCGAACGGGAGCTGCCGCGGCAACTCCAACAGGGCATACGCATCGAAGGCGAAGAGAAAGGCCAGAAGGCCGATTCCCACCGCGGTGTGCAGCGTCGGGTGCGCGCGCCGCCAAGCGATCCACTGCTTCGCTTTGGCGCGCACGAGTTGGCGCTGCGACGTCGAAAGGTACACGAAACTCGCAAGGGACGACGCCTGGTGCGCGCGCGCCGCCCCCACGTCGGAGGCGTGGGTCTTCACTATGACCGTTTCTTACGCGCCGCGATGCACGTCGGCTCGCCGCAAACGCCCGATAGGCCATCGTGCCTATGGTGCGTCGTTTACCCAGCCCAGAAGATCGTTCTCGCTTGCGAACAGCGTGGCCCCCGCGCGCGTGGACACACCGATTTTCTCGTAAATGTGCGCCACGTGATGCTGCACCGTGCGCGGCGAGATGGAGAGCTGCTCGGCAATCTCCTTGTTCGAACATCCACGTGCCACGCGGCGAAGCACGTCCACTTCGCGATCGCTCAAACCACGGGGCCATGTCTGGCGACGGCGTTGCCGCTCGTGCCCTGCTGCCTCGAGGATGGCCTCGACGATTTCCGCCTCGAACCTGCGCTGCGACACCTCCGCGCGCATGGCACGCACGGCCTCCGCAGCGCCCAGCGCAGGGCGGTGCGGGCGAGCCTCGAGAAAGGCGCAGTAGCAATCCGCGGCGGCGATGACCATCGCGTCCGGCGGAATCAATGCCGCGGGCGTGCCGCGCGAGTACCCCGAGCCGTCGCACCGCTCATGGTGCGCACCGGCCAAAATCGCGACCTCGGAAAGCAGCGGCGAGCGCGCGAGCACCCGCTCCGTGTAATACGGATGCAAGCGGACGCGCTCCCATTCGGCGGTGGTGAGCGCGCCCTTTTTCTCCCAGATGCCCGCGGGCACGCTCACGCTTCCCAGATCGTGGAGCAGCGCCGCATGCCGCACGTTCGCGCGCGCGCTTTCGTCCAGACCGAGAAGCTTCGCCGCGCGCTCCGCCAGCTCGGCCACCGACGTCGAATGCCCCACCGAATACACCGACTTCAAATCGGCGAAGTCCGCAAACGCGCGCGCCACCTCCGCGATACCCGCACGCGACGGATTCGTCGAGGGTGCCCGCGCCAGCACCGCGTCCCACACCGACGGCCCCTCGAGCGGGGCCAAGAGCAACTCGGCCTCGCTCGCGAACACCTTCACCAAGTGCGGATCGAGCTGCCCGCCGGCGCGCGTCTTCAGCACCGACTGCGCGTGGGCAAGGCCGCTGACCCGCGCGTGAATCTCCGCCACACGCGCGACTTGGAGGATGCGCGCCGGCAGCGCAATGCTTTCCTCGGCGAGGTTCGCTGGAAAGCCGCGCCCGTCCCACCGTGCGTAAATCTGCCCCAGGGTGGCGATGACCCCCGCCCCCATGTCGAGGCGCGCGGCAAAGCGCAAGGCCGCCTCGCAATTGCTGGCCGCGAACGCCGTCAGGATGGACGGCCCTTCGGTCACGAAGTTCGCCACGGCGCGCACGCGCTCTTTGAGCCCGCGGCCTTTGCCGAGACCGATGGCCGCGGGCAAAAGCTCGCCCGGGCGCCGTGCATCGATGGGCGCGAAGGTGCGGTGAAGCACATTGTCGTCGCCGCCCAGGGCCCCGGCCCACTCCGAGGAAAAGGCCGTGCACCCGACGAAACGGAGCAACCCCGCGTAGTACACGTCGGCGATGGTCTCTGTGCTCGCGCCCGCCGCACGGGCCAGCTCCGTTGCGAGAAGGCAGGCGCGCAAGCTCGTTTCGAACGGCTGATCGTTCGCGAGATCCGTGGCGAGCGAGAGCGCGGCGAGGACCTCCGCGAGATGCAGCGGATGCGCCGATTTCATGAAGTTCATGATTGAGGTAAGACGTTACACACGGATGAGAAAACTCGAGTCGAAGACCGACGACGCCGGCGCGTCGAATGCCCGCCGCCTCGAGGTCGGAGCCGCAGCGGTTGAAAAACTCCGCCGCGGGCACCCGTGGGTATGGCAACGAACCGTGCAACGCGGGCTCGATGGCGTCGAAGCTGGCCAAGATGTGCTGGTGATGGCGCCGGATGGCAGCGTGCTCGGTCGAGGCCTCGCCGATCCCGCATCGCCCATCGCCGCAAGGCTCTTCACCGGCGCGGACGGGGCGAAGATGCCCATCGATCGCGCGCTGTTCGCGCGGCGGATCGCCTCGGCGTTCGCCGTGCGCGCGCGCCTTTTTGCTGATGGGCAGACCAACGCGTACCGCCTTTTGCATGGCGAGGGCGATCGCCTTCCGGGCTTCGTGCTCGACCGCTACGACAACGTGGCCGTGCTGCGCGTCGACGGCGAGGGCGCGGCGGCGCGCGTGGAGGAGTTCGTGCAGGCTGCGTGGCCCGAGCTTCAAAAGCTGGGCATCGTGACACTGCTCTTGCGCGAGGGGAAAAAGGCGCGCGAGGGCAAGCCGTCCGCGACCAAGGCGACGACGTTGCGCGGGCCCGATCCGAAGGAGCGCGTTGCCGTGCGCGAGCATGGCGTTGGCTTCATGGTGGACGTGCTCCAAGGCCAGAAGACGGGCGCCTTTCTCGACCAGCGCGAGAACCGCTGGCGCGCGGGCCTGCTTGCACCGGGGCGGCGCGTGCTCAATCTTTTTTCGTACGCGGGAGGCTTCTCCCTGTTTGCCGCGCTGGGAGGTGCCAAGCACGTGACCAGCGTGGACATCGCCGCGGGCGCGCATGCGGCCGCCCAGGCGAGCTTTCGCTTGGCCGGTGTCGAACCGGGCGCGCATGCTTTCGTCACCGCCGACGCGTTCGCCTTTCTCGCCGACGCGAAGCGCCGGGGCACGGTCTGGGATCTCGTCATCAGCGATCCTCCGAGCTTCGCCTCCAACGAGAAATCGCTGCCCCGCGCCCTTGCCGCCTACCGCTCGCTGCATCGGGCCTGCGCGGACGTGCTCGCCCCCGGCGGCATCTTCTGCGCGGCGTCCTGCTCGAGCCACGTGGACACGGAGAGCTTCCTCACGACCCTCGACGATGCGGCCACGAACCGCACCGAGCTGCGCCTTCTCGAGCATCACGGCGCGCCGCCGGACCATCCAACCCTACCGGCATGGCCCGAAGGGCGCTATCTCAAGTTTGCCGTTCTCGGATGACTCGATGACTGAACTCTACAGCGTGGACAACGGCGCCGGCTGGCGCCTCTCCCTCAAGCGCATCGCGCCCGCGGCCCAAAACGGAACCAAGGGCCGGCCGGCCCTCATCGTCCCCGGCTACGGGATGAACTCGTTCATCTTCAGCTTTCACCCGAAGGGGCTTTCGCTCGAGGAGTACCTCGCCTCGCGCGGCATCGAGGTGTGGAGCGTCGATTTGCGCGAGCAAGGCCGCTCGGAGCGCACCTTCGGGAACAACCGCTACGGGCTGGCCGAAATGGTCGACGACACGGCGGTGGCCATCGACCACGTTCTCACGCACACCAAAACGGGGGCCAAGCAGGTCGATCTGATCGGCGCCAGCCTCGGCGCGGCGTTGATGTTCGGCTACATGGCACGCACGAAAGACGCGCCCGTGCGCTGCCTGGTGAACGTGGGTGGCCTGGTCACGTGGGTGAAGATCCACCCGGCCGTGCGCGCGGCCTTTTATTCGAGCCGCCTCATCGGCCTCGTCCGCATGCGCGGCACGCGAAAACTCGCCGGCATCGCCCTGCCGGTGCTCGCCAAATATGCACCGAAGGTGCTCTCGGTCTACATGAACGCGAGCTCCACGGACACGAGCCACGCGGCCACGATGGTGCAAACGGTGGAAGACCCGAATCCCTACGTCAACATGGATATCGCCCGCTGGATGGCCGAACGCGATCTCATCCTGCGCGGGGTGAACGTCTCGCGCGCCCTCGCAGACATGCACCATCCCTTCTTGTGCATCGTGGCCAACGACGACGGCATCGTCCCCCCCGAAACCGCCCGCGCCCCGTATGACAGCATCGGCTCCGACGACAAAGAGCTCCTCGCCGTGGGCGACCCCACCTTCCCCATGGCCCACGCCGATCTATTCTTATCGACCGGCTGCCAGGAAAAGGTTTTCGAAAAACTGGCCAGCTTCCTCTTGGCGAGATGAAAAAGGAAAACCGCCAAGACGCCAAGAAAAAAAATAAATTACAAATTATCTTGGCGCTCTTGGCGTCTTGGCGGTTCAAATCTCACGCTTTTTCCAATTCGTAGAAGGTCAAATGCCCGCGTTTGGAGTAGTAAAGCCCGCATCCTAGGGGCGTATAAAACTTGTCCAACCGGGTGCGGTACCATTTGCGGGTGCGGGCGCGTTGGGTGGTGTCGGTGAAGTCGCGGTCGCAGATTTCCTCGAGATCGTATTTGGTGACGGCTTCCAGGTAGAGGAAGCCATTGCTCATGGAGGCGATGTTCTCGATGGCGCGGGTGGCGGCGTCGGCGTCGAGGTACGGGAGAACGCCCTGGCAGATGACCAAATCGAACTGCTCGCGCGTGCGCCACACGGAAATATCGCACTGCTTGTGACCGTACTTCTTGCACGCGTGCTCGCTGACCTCCGTCGAGAGGTAGTGCACGTTCTTCTTGTTCGCGGCGAACCAATCGCGCCACAACCCCGTGCCGGCGCCGATGTCCAGCACGGAGCGAATATCGCCCCCGTACCAGGCAATCATCTCGGTCACGCCCCGCGCGAGGTGGGCGATGGAGTCTTTGCCATAAACACGCGTCTCTTTGGATTCGTAAAAGCGCTGATAATAAGCCTCGTCGAAACGTTCGCCGCCACCGTTCTTGCTCGTCATTTTTCTTTCTCGCGATCGCGCCACAAAGGACTCTGCTGAAGCAACTTCGCCACCAGCGCAGTCCAACCCGTCTGGTGGTTGGCCCCCAAACCTGCGCCCGTGTCGCCGTGGAAATATTCGGGAAAGATCAGATAATCGCGAAAGTGCGGATCGCGTTCGAGCTTTTCCTGCGATCCATCGATGGGGCGGCGCCCATCCTTGCCGCGTAGAAAAAGGCTCGCCAGGCGGCGTGACAGCTCGGAGCTCACGTCCCAGAGGTTCATCCACTTTCCGGAGCCCGTGGGGCATTCCACCTTGAGCTCGTCCCCGTAAAAGTGGTGATACTTCTGCAGCGCTTCGATGAGCAGGTAATTCACGGGAAACCAAATTGGCCCGCGCCAATTCGAATTGCCGCCAAAGAGACCGCTCCCCGATTCGCCCGGCTCGTAGGCCACTTGGTGCACGGCGCCATTGATGGCCAGCGAATACGGCTTTTCGAGGTGCACGCGCGACAGAGAGCGGATCCCGTAAGGCGAAAGGAACTCGTTTTCATCGAGCACACGCCGCAGAATGCGCGCGAGGCGCTCGGGTCCCACCAGCGACAGAATGTGTCGCCCCCCGGGACGGGAATGCCCGAAGCCTTGGAATTGCGCCACGTACGCGCCCAGCTCCGGCCGATTCACCACGAACCAACGCACCCGTTTGACGAAAGCGGGAAACTGCTGCAGAAGCTCGTCGTCGATGGTCTCCACCGCAAAGAGCGGAATGATGCCCACCATCGAGCGCACTTTGAGCGGCGCGTATTGATTGCCCGGCAGACGGAGCACGTCGTAGAAAAAGCCGTCCTCCTCGTCCCAGAGGCAGACCGAATCCTCGCCCTCCCGCATCTTCTTTTTCTTGTCTTTGCCGAGCCGCGAGGACGGATTCCCATTCATCGCGCGTGCGATGTAGAGAAAGTGCTCGAAATATTTGTTCGCCACGTCCTGGTAGCTGGGATTCTCGCGCGCGAGCTCCAGGGACATGGCGAGCAGATTGAGGCAGTACATGCCCATCCAGCTCGTGGCATCGGCCTGTTCGAGCGTCCCGCCCTCGGGCAAGGCATTGCTCCGGTCGAAGACACCGATGTTGTCCAATCCGAGAAAGCCGCCCTCGAAGACGTTTTTCCCGTCGGCGTCTTTGCGATTCACCCACCAGGTGAAGTTCAACATCAATTTATGAAAGACGCTCTCGAGGAAGGCGCGATCGAGGTTGCCCGTCATGCGCCGCTCGATCTGGTAAACGCGGAGCGCGGCCCACGCGTGGACGGGCGGATTCACGTCGCCGAAGGCCCATTCGTAGGCCGGTAGGCGTCCATTGGGATGCATGTACCATTCACGCAACAAGAGCGTCAGCTGCGTGCGCGCGAACTCGGCATCGATGAGCGCGAAAGGCAAACAATGGAATGCGAGATCCCACGCCGCGTACCAAGGGAATTCCCATTTGTCGGGAACCGACAGGATTTCGCTGTTGTACAGGCTGCGCCAATCGTGGTTGCGCCCATTCATACGCTCTTGGGGCGGCGCCGGGTACGCCGGATCGCCGCGCAGCCAGCGATCCACGTCGAAGCAATAGAATTGCTTGGTCCAGAGCAGACCGGCCATCGCTTGGCGGTAGACGGCCCGCTCCTCTTGCGAGAGTCCGCTCGGCATGATGCCGTCGTAAAAGGCATGGGCATCGGCGATGCGTTCTTCGAAGAGCGCGCCGATGTTCGCAAAGGGGGCCTCGAGCGGCGTGTCGGTGAAACGAAGGTGCATCACTTTCGATTCGCCCGGCCCGAGCACCCAACGGACGTGCGCCGCGGCCTTGCTTCCGCGCTTTTCAGGGTTCACCGCAGCGGTTTCGCCCGAAACGACGTAGCGGTGGAACGCGTCCTTGGTGTAGGGCGTCCGATTCGGCGTCCCATGGAGGGCCTCGAAGTTCGTCTCGTTCTCGGTGAAGAGAAGCTCGGGGCCATCCTGAGTCGGCGCCTCGATGTACAGACGGCGCGCACCGAGGTGGGTCTGCTGCATGGCGATGGTCCGGTAGCCACGCTTCGGGGACTCGGCCCAAAAAAAACTGTCCTCCAATACCGGCTCCTGCCAACTCCACGTGTTGCGAAACCAAATCGTGGGCAACAGGTGCACGGGGGCGGCGTTGCGGCCTCGGTTGGTCACCGTGAGGCGGATGATCAAGTCCTCCACGTCGACCTTGGCGTATTCGACCAACACGTCGAAATACGCATCGTCGTCGAACACGCCGAAGTCCCAAATCTCCGGCTCCCGCACGTTCCGGCCCGCGCGTGCGGCGGCTTCGCGGATGGCCTCGCAGGGAAACCGCCGCTGCGGATACTTGTATATGGCCTTGGCGTACGAGTGCGTCGGGGTGCCGTCGAGGAAGTAGTAGACCTCTTTGACGTCCTCCCCGTGGTTGCCTTCGGGCCCGCTCAGGCCGAAAAGGCGCTCTTTTAAGATGGGATCGCTTTCGTTCCACAGGGTTGGCGCGAAGTGCACGAGGCCGCGGTTGTCGGAAATACCCAGAAGGCCGTCCTCGCCCCAGCGATAGGCGCGCAAGACGGCGTCTTCGTAGGTCAGGTAGCGCCAGGCGTCGCCGCTGGCCGAGTAGTCCTCACGGACCGTCCCCCACTGCCGCAAGCTGAGGTACGTGCCCCAACGCCGCCATTTTCGCCCTGCGCGGGCCTCCTGGAGGCGGTCGCATTCGTTCTTGGTAGGGACCGGGCGGGTCATCGTTGCTGAGGACTACCACGGCAATGCTACTATCGAACGCGTGACCGGCGGCCCGCCCTCGAAGACTGGAACGATACCGCCTCCCGTTTCGGCACCGCCGCCGTCGGTTCCGCGCCCGCAGGCGCCGCTGGCACCGCCGACCCCGCCCGTGCCGTACCCGCCTCACCCGCATCCCCATCCAGGAAGCAACCCGGGTCCGCCGCCGTCGAGTCAGCCGCGGGCTGCTCCTCCGCCCCGCCATTCGGCCACGCAGCCGCTCACGCATCCGCCATCGCAGAACTTCGCAGCGCAGCACCCGGTGGGAGGCGTAGGAAGCGTGACCCTCGCGGGGATGCCGCCCATGCAGACGCATCACCCAGGAGCGGGGGCACAAGGCTCGCCCACGTTGCATGGCCACGGCTTTCACACGACGCCGCCGATGCCGATGCCGCGCATCACCGTGCAGTACCCGCAGGTCGGCGCGGTGCTCACCTCGGCGCGGGGCAATTACGAGGTGAGGTCCATCGTCGGCTCGGGCGAGTTCGGCGCCGTCTACGAGTGCGTCGGCCCCTTCGACCAAGTCTACGCGGTGAAGATGATCCGCCCCGCGAATCGCCCGCACGGAGAGGTGCACGCCGAGTGGGCGCGCGAGGTGCAGCGTTTGATGCTCTTACGCCACCCCAACGTGGTGTTCATCTACGACGCGTTCGAGCAGAACTTCCTCTACTACCTCGCCCTCGAGCGCTGTGATCACCCGCTCACGGCGATGCTCGGTCCGCCGATGCAAGAGAGCCTGGTCATCGAGCTCGCGCGCCAGCTCCTTGCCGCCGTGCAGTTCCTCCACGACAACGATATCGTCCACGACGATCTCCACCCGGGCAACGTGCTCATTTCGCATGCCGACCGACCCATCGTGAAGATCAGCGACTTTGGAATCAGCCACGAGCTGCGCGGGCAGTCGGCCATTCGACCCAATGTCGTACATCACAAGATTATGGCGCCCGAGGTGGTTGCAGCGGGGTACACGAGCAAGCAAAGCGACCTCTATCAGGTGGGTCTCCTCCTCTATTGGATGCTGACGGGATCTCCGGCACTCGCCGCGGGATTGCCCTATCAAGAGCTGATTCGACAAGTGGGTGGTGGTGAGCCGCGTCGCCGTGCGGAGCAGATTGGAACACCACTCGGGCATCTCATTGCCAAGATGCTGCGGCGCCGCGAAGCATATCGCTACACATCGGCGCGGGAGGTATGGGCGGATCTTCGCGCACTGCCCGCGTGGCAAAATCGCGATTTGTTTCGCGATACGTGACGACGCAATCAGAAGGAAAAATAAGCTAGACTGGGCCCGTGGTGGCCGCAGCGCCCACTCCTCCGTTGGTGCCGTTGTCCATAGGGAAGTACGCCGTGGTGCGCTTTCTTGGGACCGAGGAAGGCGTGCATGCAGGGCCGGATTCCACCGGCGTCGAAAGCTACATCGTGCGCGCGGAGGCCGCAGGCGAAGCGGCCCCTCGGTTGATCTTGGAGCGCGTGCTGCGCACCCACGTGACCGCGGAGGATTTCGACGCGTTCACCCGGCGCGCGCGGCGCATCGCCATGTTGCGCCACCCGAACGTGCCGCGTGTGCGTGACGTGTTCACCACGGCGGAGCACGCCGTGGTGGTGACCGAATTCATCGAGGGCAAGCGCTGGGGGAGCCTCGATGCGCGGGCCGAGTCCCAGCGCAAGCCGTCGCTTTCGCTCGAAGTGCGTTTGAAGCTGCTGCTGGACGCGCTTTCGGCGCTGGCCGCCCTCCATGCGCTGCGCGAGCCGGGGTGGAGTTCGACATCGACGGGGGCCAAAGTTCCTTCGATGATTCACGGCGACGTGGCCCCCTCGAGCATCCTCGTGGGGACCGACGGTGTGGCGCGGCTGCTGCGCATTCACCGGGTACCGTTGCATGCCCCCACCGGCCCCCTCGCCGAGCGGACCGCGCGCTGTGCGCCGGAGATTCTGCTGGGCGACGGAACCGCCGACGGGCGCGCCGACGTGTACTCCATCGGCGTGATGCTTTGGGAGGCGCTGTCGGGAAAGCGCCTCTTCACGCAGCCCACGGTCGCGGAAATGCTGTCACGGCAGCTCGCCGGCGACCTCCCCGCGGCCACCACGTCGGTGGCGTGGGCCGAACCGCTCATCGAAATTGCGGCGGCCGCCCTGGCGGTCGATCCCAAGCGTCGCTACGCAACGGCCATTGATCTAGCTATGGCGATTCGCAATGTGGCCGGGCACCGGGTCGCCGGGGCGTCGGAGGTAGCTCGGCAGGTCGCGGGGATCTTGGGGAAGCCGGGGACGAGAAAGATGGTCGCGCCGCCGCCACTGGCCGCGCCGCCGCCACTGCCCACGAAGCCTGCGCTCATACCGGTGGAGCAGGAACTGGAGGAGGAGGTCGATCTCGAGCAGGAACTCGCGGAGATCATCGAGCCCGAGGCTCCCCCGGCGGAGTTGGAGTCCATCGACGATCGCTGGTCCTCGTTGGCGCCGGAACCTGCGCCCGTGGCTGCGCCTCCTGCTGCTCCTCCCGCGCCTCCTCCTGCTCCTCCTGCCCCTCCTGCTTTTGTGGCGCCGCCGCCGGTGCACGTGATGGCCGCGCCGCCACCGCCGCTCCATCACGCGCCGCTGCGGATGACCCCTGCCCCGCCTCTCGCCGGCGGGACGCCGGCCCTCCATGGGACGCCGGCGCCCCCGGAGTCGAGCCCGCTGCGACCGAGCGATATCACGGAGTTGCAGGCGCGCTCGCCGCGGCGAAAGCGGCAGATCCTCATCGTGATGTTCCTTGCGGCGCTCCTGCTCTTCGTGAGCGTGTGCACGACGACGTTGCTTCTGCGCCCGGCGAAAGCGCCTCTCGCCGGCAAAACGCCGGCGACATCCGCCAAGCCCGTGGAATCGGCGCCGGCGCCCAAGGCGTTGGCCGTTGCGACGCCGGCCGCGCCGCCACCTGCCCCGGCGCCCGAGCCCGCGGCTGCCCCACCGCCGCCCGCCACCACGGCGGCCGCACCTTCTACTTCTTCTGCTCCTTCTTCTCCGGCGCGTGCCGCGGCAGCTGCCCCGGTGCGCCGGGCCGCAGCATCCGTCGCGCCTGCCGCAGCGTCACCGAAGGTCAATGCCGCACCCGCGCCGGCGGCCCCCAAAGCCGCGGCGCCACCGAAGTCCAGCCCTCCGCCTCCGCCCGCCGTCCGTGCTGCACCTGCTGCGAAGCCGCGCCCGAAGCGCAGCACGTACGTGCCGCTTGGGATCTAACCGAATGCGTTCTCCTCAGTTTTGGCTCTCCGCCATCCTTTCCCTCAGCCTAACGACGTCGTTTCTCGCGAGCCCTGATGCCTTCGCCGCCGGCGTGGACCCCGGCAAGGCGACGCCCGTGCAGCGCGAGCAGGCCCAATCGCGCTTTCTCAAAGGGCGAAAGCTCTACGATTCGCGCGACTATGCGGGCGCGGCGGAGGAATTTCGCGCATCGCACGACATCGTGGCGAGCCCAAATTCGCTACTTTTTCTCGCGCGGTCGCTGCGCCAGAAGGGCGATCTCGTGGCCGCGTACGTCGAATTCGACAAGGCGCGCGTCGAGGCGAAGGAGCTCGCCCGCGACGACACCCGCTACGAGAAGGCCGGCGAGGCGGCGACCATCGAGCGCGATGCCCTGGCGAGCAAGCTCGGGTTCGTCGTGGTCGACGTGCAGAATCCCACCGAGCAAACCACGCTAAAAATCGGCGGCGACAGCATTCGCCGCGCGGGGTGGAGCGAGCCCGCCCCCGTCGTCCCGGGCACGACCACCATCGAGGTGGAGACCCCCGGCCGCGCGCCCGTTACCACGTCGGTCACGGTGGCCGCCGGCCAGACGGAGCACACGCGCCTCGACGCGCAGAGCGGCACATCGACCACGGTGGAGGCCCCCGCCCCTGCCCCCGCGGCGCACGATGATCGCTCGGGCCTGCGAACCGGCGCATACATCGCAGGCGGCGTCGGCGCGGCCGGATTGATCACCTTCGTGGTGGCCGGCCTGATGAACAACCGTACCTACGGCAGCTTGGAAGATGCGTGCGGCAAGGGCCCCTGCCCCGAGTCGAAAAACGACGACATCAGCAAAGGGAAAACGCAGCAGACCATCGCCAACATCGGCTTGGTGGTCGGCCTCCTCGGCGCCGGCGCGGGCGTCACCCTCTTCGTCCTGAGCCAGCCAAAAAAGGGCAGCTCCGCACAAGCACCGGCAGCCGCGCGCACCCAAGTGGTCCTCGGCGCCACGGGCATCTCGTTGCGAGGCTCGTTTTGAAAAAGATGCATCTTACAATCATGGTCGCAGCGGCCTCCCTCCTCCTCTCGGCCTGCACCCACGACTACGACGTCTTCAAACCCCGCCGCGACGCCGGCCCCGACAGCTCCGCAACCACTTCGCGCCTCGACACGGAAGAAAACGGCGAGGCCGTCGAGGGCGAAGAAGAGAATTGAACAGGGAGGCGGGGAGGCGGGGAGATCTGAAAGAAGAGTTTTTTGGGTTTTCCATTGGCTCAATGGGCCGATTGAAAACCCCAAAAACTCCCCGCCTCCCCGTCTCCCTGTGAATTCTTCTTAGAACGTCACTTCGTCGTGCGGCAGGGGCTCGACGGCGCCTTTTTTGCCCGGTTTGATCCGCTTTTCGGCTTCTTCGCGTTCTTTCTTAACGGAGTCGCGGTGGATGCGGGCGCGGGCGCGCCAGGGGTCGGCGGGATCGGCTTTGTCGACGTATTCGGCCCACATGGACTCGGCGCGGCGGAAATGAAGCGCGGATTCGAGGGCGTTCTTGCCGTTGCGGCCCAGTGCCATTTCGCGCAGGCCGAAGTACCAAAGGCGCTCGTATTCCGGCACGAAGAAGACGTTGACGGTGTCCTCGATCACACGGCGATGGTCGATCTCCGTCGCCCACTTGGCCTCGGCCATCGCGCCCGACGTGTCGCCATGTCGATCGAGGGCGACGGCCAGGCCCCACACGGCGAGCACCCCGGTGTCACCTGCGCTGGGTACCAGGGTGGCCAGTTGAATGGCCTCCCGGTAACCGGCGATGGCCTCCTCGAGGTGCCCGAGACGCATCTCCGCCTCGGCGAGATTCAAGGTGGCGGTCACCCGGCCGGAGCCGTAGGTCGCGCGCTGTAGGTACCGGATGTACGCCTCGCGCTCCTTCAGCGGCTGGTTGCCGTGCGCGTATGCGTACGCCAACATCAGCCACGCGTCCTCGGCGGCAGGATGATCCGGCGCCATCGCCAGCGCCTTCTCCAGCACGGCGGCCGCCTGCGCATGGCGGTTGAGCGACTCGTACACCGTGCCCAGATCGAAACGCAGACGCACGTCGGGGCTTTCCGCGGCGTGGGCCTCCTCCAGGATGGCGCGAGCTTCCTCGTAGCGCTTGTCGCGTTCGAGGCGGCCGAGCGGCAGCGACTCGGTCTGGATCATCCGCTCGCGCGCGCGCACGTGCACCTCGTAGGTGCCGCGCATCTGCGGATTCTTCGCCACGTCCCACGGATTGGGCGGCGTATCGGCATGGGCCGGGCGGCCACCGAAACCGAGCGCCATGAACAAGGCCACCGCAAGAGCGAGGGTGCGCTTCATCGTGGCTTCTTCTCCACGTTCGCGATGCGTTTCACCGGCTCGTGCGCGCGGGCTCGGGCGTGGGCGACCCACGGACTGCTGCCCGCGGTGTCGGCATACTTCTGCCACGAGGCCTTGGCCTTCGCGGGATCGCTGACGTCCAGCGCGATGGCCGCAAGCGCATCGGTCTCACGCTCGGCCCCGGGGCCCACGAGAAGCTGACGCGCACGCGCATCGGACAGCGTCGGCCATGGGTTGGCGAGCTGGCGCTCGAGCAGCACCGCCCGAGCCTCCTCGCGGGCACCCATGCGATCCAGCGCCAGCGCCAGCCCGAGAATGGCCACCGCCTGCGCCGTGTCCTGCGCATCGCGCCGGGCCTGGCGAAAGACGGAAATGGCCTCGTCGAGCCCCGCAGGGCCCCGCGACATGGACACGAAGCCCGCCTCCACATAGGCCGGCCCCCGCTCGGCCAGCGGAAGCATCGCCGCGCGGGGAAGCAGCGTGCGGTAGGCGATGTAGCCTTCGTCCGCGTGCCCGGCCCGCACGGTGACCCGCGCCCAGGTCAGCAGCGCGACCGGCTCGTCGAGCGCACGCGGATCGCGGATGCGCGCCTCGTTCATCTCTTTGTACGCCTCGAGCCAGCGCCCGAGCTTCGCGTAGGCGCGCCCGCGGAGCACCGCCGGTGCCGAATGCTTGGGCACCAAGGTGTCGGCCTCGTTCGCGATGGCGATCACCTCATGGGCCATGGTCGCGAAGCCTGCCAGCTTCGACGCGCCACTGGCCAGCAGATCGCAGTACTTGCGCAGCTCCGGGGTTTTCGCCCGTTCCCACACGTTCCCCGACTGCGGCCCCTCGATGGCCCCGCACTCCTGCGGGCGCACGCTTCCCACCGCCTGCGCGTGAAGCGCGACGACGGTGAGAGCAACCGCGGCGGAGATCAGGGCCATGCCCAGCAAATACTAGCCGAATATTTTTTCGAGGAGGATGGTCTCGTCCCGCCGCTGCCCGACGCTGATGAGCACCACCTTGCAGCGGGTCTCGCGCTCCACGAATTCGATGTAGCGCTGCGCCGCCGGCGGAAGGTCCGCGATGCTGCGCGCCGCGGAGATGTCCTGGCCCCAGCCGGGGAGCGTCTCGTAGATGGGCTCCGCCAACTCGATGTCCTCGAGCGGGAAGGAGGTGCGCGCGACGCCGCGGATGCGGTAACCCGTGCAGACCTTGATCTCCGGCAGGCCCGTCAGCACGTCCAGCTTGGTCAGCGCGAGGCCATCGAGCCCATTCACGCGGGCCGCATAGCGGACGGCGCAGGCGTCGAGCCAGCCCGTGCGGCGCGGCCGCCCGGTGACCGAGCCGAACTCCGCCCCGATCTTTCGCAGGCGCTCACCCGTCTCGTCGTTGAGCTCCGTGGGGAACGGTCCGCCGCCCACGCGCGTGGAGTACGCCTTGACCAGGCCGATCACCTTGCCAAGCCTGGTCGGGCCGACGCCCGTACCGGTGGCCGCGCCGCCGGCCGTCGAGTTCGACGACGTGACGTAGGGATACGTCCCGTGGTCGATGTCCAGCAGGGCTCCCTGCGCGCCCTCGAAGAGCACGTTCTTGCCGGCCTGGAGAGCGTCCTCCAGCAGCTCCGAGGCGTCGACCAGGAGCGGCACGATGCGGTCACGAACCGCGTCGATGCCCTCCATCACCTTCGCCAAGGTCGGAAGCTCGCCACCGAGCGCCGCGACCGTGGGCTGCCAGGCCTCCATCGCGCGACGCACGAGCTTCTCGGTGCGGGCGCGATCGCGGAATGCCCCAAGCGGAACGCCGCGGCGGGCCATCTTGTCCTCGTAACAGGGACCGACACCCCGCTTGGTCGTGCCGATGGCATCAGCTTGTTGCTCGCGCAACGTGTCGACCAGGATGTGGTACGGCAGGATCGTATGAGCCCGCTCGCTGACCACTAGCTGCCCATCGGCCGCATAGCCGCGGCGCTGCAGTTCGTCGATCTCTCCGATGAGGGAAGTCGGGTCGATCGCCATGCCTTGCCCGAGAACGCAGCGCGTGTGCGGCCGCAAGATGCCGCTCGGCACCAGCCGCACGATCACTTTGTCGTCGCCTACGACCAGGGTGTGGCCCGCGTTCGGACCCCCTGCGTAGCGCACCACGACTTCGGCGTGCTCGGTGAAAATGTCGACGATTTTGCCCTTACCCTCGTCACCCCACTGCGCCCCAACCACAACGACAGCACTCATTTCGCGGGAGCCTACCAACATCCCTCGCGCTTTGGGAGCGTTCAACACGCGAAACGCGCGCGTTCCCGGGCCATCCAAGAGTTATGACCCCTTCACGATGCTTAGGGGCATCCACCCTGCGGCGTCCAAGCACGGGGCAGGTCAGGCAGACGCGAGCAGTGCTACCGAGGTGATCGCATCCCGCGAGGCCCCCCGCAAAGGGGCAAGTGCGTGGCGATTTCGCCGGGGTGTGGCATTGTTGTACCCGCCAACGATGTTCGTGTGAGACGCGGATCGAGGGTCCGCGAGCGCGAACGACAAAAAGGTTCACCTCGTGAAACACCTATATTTTTCGGTGTTTGCGGGCGCCGGACGCAGCGGCGATGCGCGCCTTCGTCAGGAAGGCGACACGCGCACGGGGGCGTTTCTACGGCTGACGCACAGTACGTTGGCGGGGACGCAACGAAGCGAAGCCGATCGCAGGCGACGTTCAGCTCGTACTCTCACGCTTCGAAGCCGACGTCGGGTTGCCTTAAGGGGTGGTGTCGCGTGGGCGCGATGCCGTGGAGGGCCACGACGGGTGCACGCCGATTGCGAATCCATCGAGAATGATCGCGATTTCGCGTCGGAGCCGCGCACGCGCGTGCGCGCTTACATGGAGTGGTGAGGAGTCCCGAGGCCGCCTCGGCACGGGACTCGCATTCTCTTCCGCCGTGCTGACGACGGAATCGCGCAACGCGATCGTCGTCGTCGGTGCCGTCCCTAACGAGCCTTTGGCTCGCACCACTCCGAGGAACGACCATGGCATTTGCGATCGATCGCACCCTTCTCCGGCGCGCCGTCGACGGCGAGACGAGCGCCCTCAACTCGCTTGTACAGGAGCTACGGCCACACATCGAGCGGCAGCTTCTCCGCTATCCGGTGGCCGACGAGGATCGGCGCGATCTACTACAGGCAACGTTGATGCAAGTCATCCGACGTCTCGGCTCCTTCCGAGGCGATTCGAGCTTCTCGACATGGCTCTTTCGCGTCACCGCGAACGAAGCCCTCATGATGATGCGATCGCAGCGCCGACACCGCGCCCGACTGGTCGAAGGTCTCGACCTCGAAGAGCTCGGCTCTCTGCCGGCGTCCAACGATGGCGAATTCGCTGCCCGCGGCGACATCGGCGCGGCCAACAGCGAGCGCGATCATCGCGTGCGCAATGCCCTCGAAGAACTGCCCGAGGACTACCGCAACGTCGTCGTCGCGCACTACCACATGGATCTCGGTCTGCAGGAAATCGCCGACCGGTTCGAGCTGAGTGAGAGCGCGGTTCGTTCGCGCTTGCACCGCGCCCGCTCGCGGCTGCGCACCATGCTCGAGGCCACGCCGCTCGCTGCGGAGGCCCGTGAAGAGGCAGCGCGTGCGCGTCGCGCCCGTGTGAGCCGCCCGGCGGCAGCTGCACCCGCGCAAGCCGCCGAAGTGGTGCAAGAGATGGCGCAAGAAGAGTTGGTCGCTGCAGCGGCGGCGGCTGCGATGGAGGCCGTGGCATCGGCCGAAGTCGTCGAGGCGGCGCCCATCAGCACCGTCGCGGTCAACGAGACCGCCGATTCCGAGCCGGCCGTTCCGGCCCCGGCCGCCAGCGGCCCGTCGCTCGAGAACGCCGCTTAGTCGGATTTCTCGCGATTCACTGGCACATGAAGTGAGGGAAAGGGGGGTGGCGGCGTGCTAAAGGCTCGAGCGTGATGGCTCGCCGATACGCCGCCCCTGATGCCGTCCTGTTCGATCTGGACGGTACGTTGATTGATTCGCAGGCCGACATTGCCGCGGCCTGCAACCACGCCCTCGAGACGCACGATCGGGCCCGTTTGCCCGACAGCGTGATTCGGAGCTTCGTCGGAGATGGCGCGCGCGTATTGCTCTCGCGCGCGTTCGGCGTGAAGCCCGATGCACCCGAGCTGGAGTCGCCGCTCGAGGCATTTCACACGTATTACCGTGCGAACCCGGTGGTTCACACGACGCTCCTTCCGGGCGCGCGCGAGTCGCTCGACGCGGCCAGCGGGAAGAAGCGCATTCTGGCGACGAACAAGCCGCGCGAAACCACGCTTCTCATCCTGGAGGCGCTGGGCATTCTCGCGGAGTTCGACACCGTTCGCGGCGGCGGAGATGGTCCGCTCAAGCCGCACCCATACACCTTGCTTTCGGCGCTGAAAGAGGTGGACGTGGAGCCGTCGCGGGCCTGGATGGTCGGCGATGGCCCGCAAGACGTGGGCGCTGGAAAAGCGGCCGCCTGCGCCGCCACCATCGCAGTGCTCGAAGGCTTTTTGCCGCCGGCGCGCCTTTACGCGGCGGGTCCGGACGTCGTTCTCAAGTCGCTGCACGAACTCCCCGCGCTTTTGCGCGACGGCGTCTCGAGCTAGGGCTCGGGCTTGACGTCGATTTCCTTCATGCGGGCGCGCTGCGCTTGCAGGGCCTCGAGCATGGGGCGGAACTTCGATTTGTCGTCGGCGAGATCCTCTTTTTCGTCGGGATCGGACGACAGATCGAAGAGGCTGTAGTTGCTCCCACCGAAGTGAATCAACTTCATCCCGGGCGTCGGTCCGTGGATGATCGCCCGCCGCATGCCCGTATAAGGTCCGATGGGCATATCGACATACACGTCCCTCTCGGCGAAGGTTGCCCCCGGTTTTGCGGTGAGATCGTCCCACATGCTCTGGCCCGAGAGCTCCCCCGAAGGCGCCTCGACGTGCATGATATCGAGCAGCGTAGGTACCACGTCGATGGCACCTCGCTTGACCGGGACGTGGTGCGGTGTGAGGCCCGGCACGTAGACGAGAAGAGGCACACGAACGAGCACTTCCCAGATCTCGTGACCGTGCCAGTTCATATGGTGCTCGCCGAAGGCTTCACCGTGATCGGAGGTGACCACCACGGCGGTGCGCTTGCCCCAAGGCTGCGCGGCGATGGCATCGAGTACCCGCCCAATGTGGTGATCGACGAACCACACCTCGCCGTCGTAGGCGCCCTTGTTGATCTTGCTCGGGCTCTTGGTGCCCTCGGGCACGAAATTGGGGGCGCCTTCGTGCGCCGCGTACTGCGCGTGCGGGTCGAAGTAGTGAAGCCACATGAAGAAGCGGCCTGACGTGTTCTCCGGCTTGGCCAAAAGCTTGAGGGCCGCATCACTCAGCTCCTTGCTGGTGACCGACGTGTCGGTGTCGCCCTGCCCGGTCGCGGGCTTGGCTGACGTATCCCACTCGTCCATGCCCTGAGTGAGCCCGCTGCGCGGCGTGAAGTACCAGTGCGACGCCGCGCCGAAGGTACGAATGTGCGCCTGCTGGAAGCGCTCCGCGATGAAGACGTTGCCCTTCTCGTAGCTGTTGAAGTGCGAGCCGTTGCGAAGCGTTTCGCTCGGGTATTTGCCGATGAGAAGCGGGCCGAGGCTCTTTCCCGTGTACGAGGCGAAGGAGTAGGCGTGGTCGAAGATGACGCCCTTTTCGGCCAGCTTGTCCAAGTTCGGCGTGACCGGCTTGTCGTAGCCCATGAATCCGAGATCGGGCCGCAAGGTGTCGACGGTGATGAAGACGAGGTTCAAGCCCTCGGGAAGCGCCGTTTTGGTGGCGCTCTTGGTGGCCTCCGCGCTGGCCGGTGTGGTCACGGGCGAGGCCAGCGGTGCCAGCGGGGTGTCGCTGCCGGAGCAGTCCTCGTCGATGCCGTTGCCGGGGATGTCGATGGCCAGCGGTGATCGTGTGCGATCGTGGTCGTCGCAGTCGCCGCCGCCGAAGTAGGCCGATGCGCCGTCGTGATCGCGATCGGTGGCCTTGCGCGAGACGGCGAGCGCGATGCTGCCGAGCGGCGCGTTTCGCTCGATGCTGCGCGTGACCTGGGGCGCGTCGTTGAGGGCGCGCGCCTCGCGCACGGTGATACCGAGCGGCGCGAAGGCCACGACGGCCGCGACGAGCCAGCGAAGGGCGCTGACCTTGCGCCGAGCGAGCGCGATGGGCGCGGTGTAGGCGCCCGCGCTGATGGCGAGAAGATCGACGACCGGACGCAGGTCCAGTTCGGAGCGTTTGAGCACGCCGAAGATGCCCAGGGCGCCGCCTCCTTCCCCACCGGTGTCACCTGCCGAGATGCCGGCGGCCAGAACCGCCAAGGAAACGAGGAGCGCCAGCCCGCCGGTGGCCACCGGATCGATGAGCCATGGTTGCTTCGCCGCCCCCGTGGCCAGCACCCGTCGCAGCGGCGGCACGAACGACAGCGCCACCGATGCCAGGCCGGCGAGAAGGACCATGCCCGCGAGCGCGAGCTCCATGCCCACCTCGAGGGCGGCGCCACGCGAAAAGAGCTGGCGCGCGAGATTGGCGATGAGCACGATCCAGAAGAGGCCCACGAAGACCGCCAGCGGCGAGATGGCCGCCGTGCGCGAGCGCATCAGCACCGGCTGGGCGCGCAAGGTCGCCAGGTGCTCGCGCCAGGAGTACGGCCGATCCGGCTCGAGGAAGGACATGAGCACGCCAAGCCCCGCGGCCACGAACAGCGCGACGGGCAAAAGGACGGCCGCATCCGCGAAAAACAGGTCCGCGTAGCGCGGAGCATTGGCGCCGGTGCCCGCGGAGACGCACGATCGGGCCTCCATGGCCGCCACCAGCACGGCCGCAGCAGCCCCGCCCGCGAGCGCGACGGTGAGCCGTTTGAACCAAGCGAGAAGCATTGGTTTGACTTGTTAGCAGACTTGGATCTCGTATCCGTCTTGAATTCTCGGTGCGAAAGTCGCGACTGGGAAGTAAGGGCAGGCTGGAAAGTCAGTCGGTTTCCTGGCTCCCGCGAAGCGCCTTCCGCGCACGGGCGAGCGGATGCGCGGCATCGTAGACCTTCATCAAGTGGTCCATCGACACGTGCGTGTACCGCTGCGTGGTGGAAAGCGACGAGTGGCCCAGGATCTCTTGGATGGCGCGCAAGTCGGCGCCGCCCTCGAGAAGATGCGTGGCGCAGGTGTGGCGCAGGGCATGCGGGAACAGATCGGCTCGCCCGGCGCCCAGGGCGCCGTACTTGGAAACGGCGCGTTCAATCGCGCGCACGTTGAGCCTCGCGCCGCGCGTGCTGACGAACACGGCGTGCGGATCGATGTACTGCGTGCGGCGGTGCCGTAGTTCGCGACGCACGGCCAGGTACGCGGCGAGGGCCTCCACGCATTTGCTGCCGAGCGGCACGTACCGCTCTTTCGAGCCCTTGCCGAGGACGCGCGCGGTCGCGCCCGGTAAATCCAGCTGGTCCAGGGTGAGGCCCGAGGCTTCGCTGACACGGAGGCCGGAGCCGTAGAGCAACTCGAGAAGCGCTGCATCGCGCTTGCCCGCGGCGTCCGAGACGTCGGGCGACTCGACGACCTGCTTGGCCGCATCGACGGAGACGAAGGTCGGCAGCGGCTTGCGCACCTTGGGGCTGGCCAATTCGTCGGCGGGGCTCTTCTCGAGGATGCCGCGCCGTCGCATCCACCGCATCCACGTGCGCAGGGCCGCAAGCTTCCGCGACATGGAGTTGGGCGTCACCGTACGCGCCAGCTGCCCGAGCCAGCCGCGCAGGAGGTAGACGTCGACGTCCTCGATGTTCGCCTTCTTTCCTTCGTGCCGCTCTCGGAAAAACGTCACCAAGGTGCTCAGGTCACGCCGGTACGCCGCCACGGTATGCGGCGACGCGCGCCGCTCGTCCCGAAGGTGCGCGATGAAGCCGTCCAGCGCGTCCTCGATGTCCATAGGGTTTGGAGAGTACGCCTCGACGCCAAAAGCTAAAAGAATCCTTCTTCCCTAACCCCTAACCCCTACAAACGCGTTCCACGTCCTCGGGCATCTTGGGAATGGCTTCACTCAGGACCACGGGACCGTTTTCGGTGACGAGGATGTCGTCCTCGATGCGCACGCCGATGGAGCGCCACTCGGGACCGACGTTCGCGAAGTCCTTCGATAGGTAGATACCTGGTTCGACGGTGAGGACCATGCCCGGGGCCAGCGGCCGCGGCTTGCCTCCGACGAAGTAGGAACCCACGTCGTGCACGTCCATGCCCAGCCAATGGCTGGTGCGGTGCATGAAGAACGGCTTGTGCTTCTCCTCCTCGATGAGCTTTTCCGGCTCGCCGGAGAGCAACCCGAGCTTCACCAGCCCCCGTGTGATGCCGGCCACGCTTTTCTTGTGCACGTCGTCGACCGTCGCGCCCACGCGGCAGGCCGAAATGGCCTCGAGCTGCGCCTCCAACACCACCTCGTAGATGGCCCGCTGCTCGCGCGAAAAGGTGCCCGAGATCGGAAAGGTACGCGTCACATCGCTGGCGAAGTATTCGTACTCGCAGCCGGCATCGATGAGCAAAAGCTCGCCTTCCTGCATGACGCGATCGTTCGCCACGTAATGGAGGATGGCCGCGTTGTGGCCCGAGCCCACGATGCTCTGGTAGGCCACGCGCTTGGCCCCGCGCCGGCGAAACGTCTCGAGAAGCACGCCCTCGATTTCCGCTTCGTTCATCCCCGGCCGCGCCGTCGCCATGGCCTTCACGTGGGCCTCGCCGGTGATGGCCAGCGCCTTGCGCATGCTTGCGAGGTCGTCCTCGCTCTTCACCAGGCGCTGCTCGTGCAGCAAGCTGGCGAGGTCCACGATCTCGCTGGGAAAATAGAACGGGCTGCGCCCGCGCATCATGCCGCGCTCGATTGCCGCGAAAATGCGGCCATCCAAGGTGCGGTTGCGCCCGAGGCGGTAATACAAACGGTGCTGATTCTGGAACAGTTTGATCAGATGGGCATCCAGCTCGGCCAACGGAAAGGCCTCGTCCGCGCCGTAGTCGGACTTGGCGCCTTCGACGCCGGCGCGCGGGCCATCCCAGGTCTCGCGCTCGGGATCACGCGGACGCACGAACATCGTCGTCTTGCGCTCGCGCGTGGCCATCACCAGAACGGCATCCGGCTCGTCGAAACCGGTGAGGTAGTAAAAATCCGAGTCCTGCCGAAAGGGGTGCTCCGTGTCGTTGTTGCGCAATTGGGGTTGCCCGGCGGGAACCACCGCCACCGCGTCCTCGCCCCGCTCCTGGGTCATCCGGTCGAACAAGTCCTCGCGGCGACGACGAAAATTCTCGCGCATCAACGTCTCCTGCCCCTTCTGAAAAGTTGGCCCACATCTACCCACAGACGAAACTCACCCCATGCTCCAGACCGAGGACCGCCGCCGTAAGCGTAGCTCCGATCCGCTCATTGCCCTTCACTACCAGCTTTCTCACGCGCGAAGCGACGGTTCCCTCGAAACCCTCGTGCTCGCCGATCCTTCGGGGGTCGTGGTGGCCGGGGCTGGCTCATGGGCGGCCTGCGAAGAGCTCGCGGCGTACGCTCCTCTTTTTGCACGCATCCCGCGTCCGGAGACCCAGAGCAGCACAGAGGATGGCTCGATGTCGCGCATTCTCGCGATGCGAAGCGAAGTCGAGGTGCGGGAGCTGACGATCTCCGGTCAGAACGTTTTTCTATGTGCCCGCGGCCACAGCGAAGGCGGCGCGGCAGCTACGTTGGCGATGGATCACGCAGCCCAAGGCATCTCACGCATTCTCTCCGCCGCGTAGAGGTGCTACTCCCTGTCGCGGGTGAGCGATGGGTGAGAATGATCAGGGCGAACGTGGTGGGGGGGGTGGCAGCAGCCGGCGTCGCCGGCTCGAAGGTGTCATCCCTGATCTGATTAAGCGGGCCGTGGAGATTGGCGTCGAAAAGGCGGCCGAGGCTCCGGACACCGTGAAGCACATCATGAGCGAGCTCAAGCTGCCGAAAGGCATGGCGGGCTACGTGCTTGCTCAAATCGACGAGACGAAGAACGGCGTCGTTCGGGTCGTGGCCAATGAGGTCCGCGATTTCCTCGAGCACACGAACTTGGCAGGCGAGGCGCAGAAGATCCTGACGTCGCTGCAGTTCGAGGTGAACACGACGATTCGGTTCCGTCCCAACACCGGCGCTCGGGAGAGCCGCGACGGTCGCGACAACGGTCGTGACAAGCGCGAAGACTCCGACGCGCCATCAGAAGACGACGAATCCTCGGGCGAGGAAGGCCCAATCGCCAATTTGCCCAAACCCGAGGTGAAGACGGACATCTACGTTAAGCGCGAGGAGCGGCGAGAGCGCCGCACGCGTTCAAAGGAATGAAGGGAATGACGAAGGGACCGCGGGCCGGAGGAGAAATTGATAGTTACTGCACGAAATGTCGTCTCGTGCTCAACCACCGAGTCATCGCCATGGTCGGGCCCCGACCGGTGAGGGTCGAGTGTTCGACGTGTGGCTCGCATCACAACTTTCGACCGCGTGCTCCAGGCGACAAGGGCGAGCCGACGGTCCGCAGCCGAGCGAGCGGTATCTCGTCGCCCCGCCCCGCCCGCGTGTCGGGCGCTGCGCGCGCCGAGCAAGCCAAAGTGTCACGCGAGCAGACGTGGGAGAAGGCCATTGCCGGTCGCGGCGTGTCGGACTTCCGCCGCTACAACGTGGCGCAGACGTTCCAAGAAGGCGATTTGATCCGCCATGCGAAGTTCGGGGACGGTGTCGTCACACGTGTTCTCGATCCCCGCAAGGTGGAGGTTCTTTTCCGCGATGAGCCTCGCACGCTGGCACAAGGCATGATCGAGTGATTTAGTTAACTGTGCTGAAGCTGTTGAAGGCACGCGTGATCCCATTTGTGGCCCTGCTGGCGATCGGTACGAGCGCCGCAGGTTTCTCTCCGCTTGGCATCTCGCGTGCGCAGCCGTCCGGCGCCTCCGCTGGCGCAGCAGCGCCGGCGAATCCCGCGCCGACGGCTCCGGTTGCAGGACCGACGCGAATTGCCCCGGGGGCCGATGGCAGCCTCGGGGCATGGCTGTTCCTAGGGCCGTTCCGTTCGGCGACGTTCGTTCCCAAAGGGACGCCGGCGCCGATTGGTGTCGACGCGCTGGCGGTGCCACCGCCGGGTGTCGACGAGAAAGTGCTGGCGCCGGAGCTCGGGCGCGTTGCGGGCTTCGCGCGATGGACCTTGGGCTCGAGCGGGGATGGGCCCATCGATGTGCTCAAAGTGCTGGGCGCACGCGAGGGCAACGTCATCGCGTATGCAGGCGGCACGCTGCACGTGGAGCGCGCGGGGCGTTACTACTTGCTCGTGGGCGCCGACGACGGCATCCGCGTGAACATCGACGGCAAGACGGTGCTCGCGCACGACGAGCCGCGTCCCGAGCGCGATGACGACGATCTGGTGGCGCTCGATCTGACCGCCGGCGATCACCCGATCTCGATGAAGCTGCATCAGCGCGACGGCGGTTGGGCGCTGCACGTGCGCCTCGTGGATGCGCAGCTCGCACCCCCGGCGGGTGCGTACGTGACGTTGCCCGGAACGACGGTGAACGATACGCGGGCGCTCGCCACGAAAATGTCGTCCGTGGCCATCGACCGCGGCGTGCGTGGCGATGGGTACCATCCACGCCTCACCGTGCGCTATCCGGAGGGAACCCCGCTGGGTGTTCCCCTCCCCGTTCGCACGCGGCTTCTGCCTGGCCAGTTCGACGTGCAGGCGGGGGTGCTCGCGCCGGAGCTCGGCGAGATGGTGGTGACGTTGCCGGTGCTCCGTCCCGAAGAAGCGAAGTTCGAGGACCAGGATCTCACCTTCGAGACCACGGTGGGCGAACGCACGGTGCGGACGCCGTTCGCGCCGCGGCACGTGGTGCGCGAGGCGATTGCGCACGCCGACCGCACCTTGGCATCGCTGGCAGCGGCGCCCACCCCGGGGGAACCTCTCGTGCCGCCGTCGTGGCTGAAACGCGGCACGTTGGAAAGCGTGACGCACCTGCGCGATCGCCTGGCGAATTACGCCTCGCGTGGGGACAACGATCTGGACATCCAGCGCGAGGACGCCGCGGAGCTCGATGCCGCGGTGACCATGCTCGACAAGAAGGTCGACCCCTACGCGAGCCGCACGGGCCCGCAGCGGCGCGCGTACCTTGCGCCGGAAGATGGGCACCTGTCCGAGTACGGCCTCTACGTTCCGCCGAGCTACAAGCCAGGAACGACACGGAAGTACCCACTCATCGTGATCATGCACGGGCTCAATGGCAAACCGATGGCTATTTTGCGCGTGCTCTTCGGATTGGACGACCAGCAGCACGATTCGGAGTGGAAAGACCGCCATGCGACGTCGCCGACATACATGGGATTTCCACCACTCGAAGCCTTCGTGGTGGCGCCCACTGGCCACGGCAATACGATGTACCGCCACCTGGGCATGGTGGACGTACTCCAGGCCATCGACGAAGTGACGTCGCTGTATCCCATCGATCCAACGCGGGTCACGGCCACGGGGCCATCGATGGGCGGCAGCGGCTCGGCGGCCTTGGCCTTGCGGCACCCGGACATGTTCGCCGCGGCGGCCCCGCTATGCGGATACCACAGCTATTTCGTGCGCCGCGATTTCGTGGGCAAGCCATTGCGACCCTGGGAGCGCGCGCTGGCGGCGGAGCGGTCCAATTCGGAGTGGGCCTTCAATGGCAAGGATTTACCGCTGTTCGTGGTGCATGGCACGCTCGATTGGCCCGAGATCAACAGCGGCGTGCTGATTCAACGGTACGAAGAGCTCCAATATTCGATTATCCACGAGCACCCCAAATTGGGGCACAACGTGTGGGCCACGACGTACGAGAGTTTCAAAGGTGCGAACTGGCTATTGAGCAAGACGAAGAATCTGCATCCTGCATCGATTCGATTCCGCACCATGCGGCTGCGCGAAAATGGGAATGCATGGTTGCATATTCAGGAATTTACGGCGCCCGACGTGTGGGGCGAGGTCGAAGCCCGGGTGAAAAGCCGCACGGCGTTCGAGGCGACGACCAAGGGCGTGGCCGCGCTGTCGCTGGATCGCGATGAGAAGCTGGTCGATGCGCAAAAGCCCATCACGGTGGCCATCGATGGCAGCACATTGACGTTCGGCCCGGGGGATCCGCTGGTGATGCATCGCGAGGGCGCTGCGTGGAAGGCCGGCGAACGCGAGCGGCCGAGCGATGCGGTGTTCAAACGCGGCAAGATCACCGGGCCATTGCGCGATGCGTTTCACGAGCCGCTGCTCTTCGTATACGGATCGGAGGATCCGACGCAGACGCGCGCGAACGAAGAGGTCGCCCGTGCGTGGGCGCGCGTGAGCGGAGGCGTGGAGGTTCGTTACCCGATCATGAGCGATGCGGAGTTCTTCGCGAAAGGTGAAGTGCTGGCCAATTCGCGGGCTCTCTTTTTGGTGGGGAATGCCAAGTCCAATCGCGTGGTTCGCAGCTTGGAGGCCGATTTCCCGATTCGCATCGATGGCGATACGGTGGTGGTGGGCGACAAGGTATTCAAGGGCAACCAGCTCGGCGCGGCGTTCATTCGTCCCAATCCAAAACGCGCGGACCGCTACGTGGTGGTCGTCGAGGGTGCGGATGCGATGGGGACCTGGCGCTCGCTTTCGCTGCCCGACTTGATTCCGGATTTCGTGGTGTACGACGAGAAGGTCGCACCAGCACGGGGGCAAGTTCTCTTGAACAACGGAGCCGTCCTGGCGGCCGGTTTCTTTCGCAACGATTGGTCCATTCCGGCCAATACGGCGGACCCTTTGGCGCGCATCGTACGCCCGGCGGCTCGCACGGAGCATGACGCAACGCCGTATCTGCCTTAGATAGGGGTTGGGGATTAGGGGTTAGCGGAGAGAAAATTGGGCCTATGCTCTCGAACATGGGCGTCCCCACGATCGAGTTTCCCCGTCAATACAATGCCGCCGTGGATCTGGTGGATCGGCACCTCGCCGAAGGGCGACAGGACCGAATCGCCTTTCGCGACGACCGGGGGGCGTTGAGCTACGGCGAGCTCGCACGGCAAGTGAACCGCGCGGGGAATGCGCTCCTGGCGCTGGGCATCGAGCCGGAGCAGCGCATCGTGTTGCTTCTTCAGGATACGACCGATTTTCCCGTCATGTTCCTCGGCGCGATCAAGGCGGGCATCGTGCCCATTCCGGTGAACACGCTTCTCACCCCGGCCGATTACGAGCACATGCTCATCGACAGCCGGGCGCGTGCGCTGGTGGTCAGCGAGCCGTTGCTGCCGAAGGTCGACACGGCAATCGCGCGCGCGCCCTGTCTGCACCATGTCCTCGTCTCGCGTGCTCCCGAGGGAAATATCGGGCATGAGCGGCTCGAGGCGCACCTGGCAGCGGTGTCGGACGAGCTCGAGGCGTTCCCGACGACGCCGGACGACGTAGGCTTTTGGTTCTACACTTCGGGCTCGACGGGCGCGCCGAAAGCGGCGATGCATTTGCACGCGCACCTGATGCAAACGGCGAAGCTCTACGCCCAAGGTGTGCTGGGCATTCGCGAGGACGATGTCGTCTTTTCCGCGGCGAAGCTCTTTTTCGCCTATGGCCTGGGCAACGCGCTCACCTTCCCTCTTTCGGTCGGCGCCACGGCCATCCTCATGGCCGAGCGGCCCACGCCCGCATCGGTCCTGCGCACGCTGCGCGAGCACCAGCCGACCATTTTCTGCGGGGTGCCCACGCTGTTCGCATCGATGCTCGCCGACACGACCCAAGGGGGCATCACGCGGGAGGCCGCATCGCGTGCGCTGCGCGTCTGCGTGTCCGCGGGAGAGGCGTTGCCGAAGCATGTCGGCGAGGCTTGGCGCGAGCGCATGGGGACCGATATTTTGGACGGCATCGGAACCACCGAGCTTTTGCATATTTTCCTATCGAATCGACCCGGCGACGTTCGCTACGGCACGTCGGGCAAGCCGGTTCCGGGCTACGAGATCAAGCTGCTCGGCGACGACGGACAGCCCGTGCCTGCGGGTGAGGAAGGTTCGCTCTGGGTGAAGGCACCGTCGGCGGCCATGGGCTATTGGAATCAGCGCGAGCTGAGTCTCGCGACGTTCCATGGGCCGTGGACGCGCACCGGCGACCGCTACGTGCACGATGCCGAGGGGTATTTCACGTACCTCGGGCGCTCGGACGATATGCTCAAGGTGGGGGGCATCTGGGTGTCTCCCTTCGAGGTGGAATCGGCGCTGGCGCAACACGACGCGGTGCTCGAAGCGGCGGTGGTTGGCCACACGGACGGCGATCGGTTGGTGAAGCCCAAGGCCTACGTGGTGCTCCGCGAGGGGCACCTCGCGAGCGAGGCATTGGAGAATGCGCTCAAGGACTTCGTGAAGAGCAAGCTTGCACCTTACAAGTATCCGCGCTGGGTCGAATTCGTTCCAGATTTGCCCAAGACGGCGACGGGGAAGATCCAGCGTTTCCGGCTGCGTGCCAAGCGAAGCGCCATCGTGGCGGGCGGCCATCGGCTCGAGGTGGAGCGGCACACCCTAGGGTCGAGCGAACAGCCGGTGCTGGTGTTTTTGCACGAGGGACTCGGCAGCATTTCGCTCTGGCGCGATTTCCCCGAGGCTTTGGCCCGGCGCACGGCCCGCGATTGTATCGTGTACAGCCGCTGGGGTTACGGCGGCTCGGATCCGGTGACCCTTCCGCGCCCGCTGACGTACATGCACGACGAGGCGGCGGTGCTGCCGGAGGTGCTCGATGCCTGTCAGGTCGAGAAGGCTATTTTGATCGGGCATAGCGACGGCGGGTCCATTGCGTTGTTGCACGCCGCCAGCAGAGAGGCCCGAGGTCGGGTGGTGGGTCTGATTTTGGAGGCTCCTCACGTCTTTTGCGAAGACGTGTCGGTGCGCAGTATCGGCGAAGCGCGAACGCAATACGAAAAGGGCGATTTGCGCGAGCGGCTCATGAAGCACCATGGCGACAATGTCGATGGTGCTTTTTGGGGCTGGAATCGGGCGTGGTTGGATCCGGAATTCCGCAAATGGAATATCGAGTCGGGTTTGCCGAACATCGAGATACCGGTGCTGTTGCTCCAGGGGGAGAAAGACGAATATGGCACTTTGGCGCAGCTCGATGCGATCGAGCGGAAGGTCAAAGGGCCCGTCACGCGCCGTGTGCTTGCGGATTGCGGGCATAGTCCGCACCGGGATCAGAGGGAGGTGACCTTGGAGGCGATGGCGCGGTTTATTGAGCGGACGACTTAGTCTCGGGAGGGAGTTTAACCGCCAAGGCGCCAAGAACGCCAAGATGGATGTGCTGGGGCGCCGAGAACCCCCTTATTCACAAATCTCTCGGCGTCTTGGCGGTTCGACAAGATCGCGATTCGTTGATTATCGGCGGGGGCGGCGGGGACGCGGTTCGGTGGGGGCAGGCCGGCTGGAAGCCGGCGGACCGCCGGCAGGATGCCGGCGCTCCATCGGTGGGCGCTCTCTTGACGAGCGCTCTCTTGATGGGCGGTCGCTCGACGGGCGCTCTCTCGACGGGCGGTCGCTCGACGGGCGCTCGCGCTGGTGGTGCTCTCTAGCGGCGCGGTCGTTGAACGGGCGCTCGCGCGCGGCGCGATCGGTGGAGGGGCGTTGGTCTCTTGTCGGGCGCTCGCGGGCGGCGCGATCGGTGGAGGGGCGTTGGTCTCTTGTCGGGCGCTCGCGGGCGGCGCGATCGGTGGAGGGGCGTTGGTCTCTTGTCGGGCGCTCTCGCGGGGCGCGATCGGTGGAGGGGCGTGGTTCCCTTGTCGGGCGCTCGCGCTGGTGGTGCTCTCTTGCGGGGCGTTCGTTGAACGGGCGCTCGCGCGAGGTGCGCTCGCGCGGGGCGCGGTCGGTGGAGGGGCGTGGTTCCCTTGTCGGGCGCTCGCGCGGGGCGCGATCGCGCGGGGTGCGGTCGGTGGGGGGGCGCTCCCGGGAGGGGCGCTCTCTTGTGGCGCGATCGCGCGGGGGGTGCTCGGTGGGGAGGCGAGACGGCTTTTCGAAGGTGCGGGCGATGGCTTCGCGGACGTGGGAGCCGTCGGGGGAGCGGGAACCGCGGGGGGAGCGGTCTTCGCGATCGCGGGGGCGGCCGCCGCGTTCGGGGCGGGGGGCGCGATCTTCGCGGTGGGGGGCGGCGGCGGCGCGGCCGTGGCGGTCGGTGATGGGGGTGCGGGCGGGGCGCTTGCGGTTCTCGAGCGCGGAGGCAGGCATGGTCGGCAGCTTCTTCGGAACGCCGTGCTCTTTGCGCAGTTCCATCAGCTCGTCGCGCGTGAGATGGCGGAAGTCGCCGGGGCGGAGATTCTCGCTCGTGATGCCCGCGAAGGAGATGCGCGCGAGACGCATCACAGGGAAGCCCGTGGCCTCGCCCATGCGGCGGATTTGCTGATTGCGGCCCTCGCGGATGGTCAGCTCGAACCAAGTTTTTCCGTCTTCGTGACGGAGGAACAAAAGATCCGCGGGGCGCGTCATGCCGTCGTCGAGGCGCACGCCCTTGGCCCAGCGCTCCAGATCCTCTTCTTGCATCTCGCCGGCAACCTTCACCACGTACGTCTTCGGCACCGACTTGCGCGGGTGCAAAAGCGCGTCGGAGAAATCGCCGTCGTTCGTCGCAAGGAGCACACCGCTCGTCGCGAAGTCGAGCCGGCCCACCGAATAGACGCGGCCGGGCACGCGCGCGAGGTAGTCTTTGACGGTGGGGCGACCTTCGGGATCGCTCATCGTGGAAACCACGCCCCGCGGCTTGTGCAACACCACGTAAACGAAGGGCTCGGCGACCACGCGTTTGCCATCGACCTCGATTTTGTCCCGGATCGGGTCGGCTTTCGCGCCCAGCTCGGTGACAATCCGGCCATTGACGCGCACCCGCCCCGCCGAAATCAGCTCTTCGGCCTTTCTCCGGGAGGCGAGTCCGCCCCGCGCCAAGATTTTCTGAAGACGGTAGGTAGCCATGCGAGCTGCTTTCTCTTATGAATTTCCACCATGCGTCGCGTGGAAAAGCCGTGGGGGTACGAAATCATCTGGGCCGAGGCCGAACGTTATGTGGGCAAGATTCTGCACATCAATGCCGGCCAGAGGCTGTCGCGTCAGTACCACAATCGGAAGGAAGAGACCTTTCTCATCCAAGACGGCGAGATGGATCTGGAAATCGGCCAAGGCGCCGACATCAAGACCATCCGGATGAAGAAGCTTGACACCTACCACTGCCTGCCAAAGACCATCCACCGCATGGTCGCGGTGACCGACGTCGACGTCGTTGAAGTCTCCACCAACGACCTCGACGACGTCGTCCGATTGGAAGACAGCTACGGCCGCGAAGGCACGAGCAAGCCCTAACTTCACCGGCCTCCTTCGCGTCTCGCCGTCGCTACACGAGCGAAATCGCCACTTTGCCGAAGACGTCCCCGCTCGCGAGGCGCTCGAACGCCTCACGCGTCCGCTCCAGCGGGAAAACGCTGTCGATCACCGGGCGGACGTCATGCACCTTGATGGCGCGTGCCAGCGCTTCGAAGGTTCGGCGGCTGCCCACCCCCAGCGGATGCAAGGTCGTCTTGCGGACGAATGCGGTGCCCAAGTCGAATTGGCCCACTCGTCCGGCCACGTAGCCGGCGAGGCTCACCGTACCGCCCACGCGCGCCGCGCGGATCGAGCGCGTGAGGCCCTCTCCGCCGGCGACGTCCACCACGTGGTCGGCGCCTTGGCCGCCGGTGAGCTCGAGCACGGCCTTGTCCCATTCCGGTTCGGCTCGGTAGTCGATGCCATGGGCTGCGCCCAGCGCAAGGGCCCGATCGAGCTTGGCCCGCTGGCTCGAGGTGACGATGACCTGCGCACCCGCCATCTTGGCAAACAGCAGCGCGAACAGTGACACGCCGCCCGTGCCCTGAACGACCACCGTGTCGCCGGGCACCACACGACCCGAAACGAAGAGCGCATCCCACGCCGTCACGGCCGCGCATGGCAACGTGGCCGCTTCCACGTCGCTCAAGTTCGACGGCGCACGCACCGCGGCGTGCTCGTCCACCACGACGTATTCGGAAAGGACGCCGTCGCGCGGCCATCCCAGCCTTCCCATGCGTGCTTCCGCGGTGGCCTGCCCATCGATCCAATCCGGGAAAAACGTAGGCGATACGCGATTGCCCACGGCAAAGCGCGACACCTTGGCGCCGACTTCGACCACCTCGCCGACGCCGTCGGACAATGGCACGAGGGCGTCCTGGTTGCCGTGCGCGCCACGCACCACGTCGATGTCGCGGAAGTTCAGGGAGACGGCCCGCATGCGAAGCAAAAGCTGGTGCGCATCGGGCTTGGGCACGGAGCGCTCTTCGAGGGTGAGTCCGTCGAAGCCGCGGGCATTGGAAATCACGGTTTTCATGCCCCGGAATGTGCGCCCGCCCGCCGTGCTGCAAAGATGACGTCTCCGCCCGCACATCGTGCAAAAATGCCCGACGCTCACCATGACCGAATCCTGGGACGATTTGCGCTTCTTCCTCGCCATTGCTCGGCACAAAACACGCGCGGCCGCGGCGGCGGCGCTTCGCGTGGACGCGACCACAGTCGGGCGGCGCATGCGCGCACTGGAGCGGCGGTTCGATGCACGGCTCTTTGCGCGAGGGCCCAATGGGCTGGTGCTCACGCCGGCGGGGTTGGCGCTGGCGCCTCGGGCGGAGGCGGTGGAGGCGCAGGTGCTCGCGGCCGAGGGTGCGCTCGGCGGGGCGGATTCACGCCTCGAGGGCGTGCTGCGCATCACCTCGAGCGAGGGGCTCAGCAGCTACGTGCTCGCGCCGCGGCTCGTCGAGTTCCGCCGCGAGCACCCGGGCATCCGCATCTCGCTTTGCGCAGAGAACCGCACCTTGGACTTGGCGCGGCACGAGGCCGATGTCGCGGTGCGTCTCTTTCGGCCGCGCGAGCCCTCGCTGGTGGCGCGGCGGGTGGGCGCGCTCGCGTTGCATCTTTACGCGAGCGCGGAGTACCTGCGCCGCGCAGGGCAGCCCCGCAAGCTTCGCGATCTCGCAGGGCACGACTGGGTGGGGTTCGACGCGTCGCTGGATCGCACACCGCCCTCGCGGTGGATGCACGACCATGCGACGGCCTCGCGGTGCGTGTTGCGCTCGAACAGCACCACCGTCGTACTCGCCGCGTGCGCCGCAGGCCACGGCATCGCCATGGCGCCGGCGTGCTTCACGAAGCATTTTTTCGGCCTCGAGCAGGTGCTTCCGCGGGTCGTGCTCGAGGCCGAGGTCTGGGCCGTAACCCACCCCGATCTGTACCCGAGCGCCCGCGTCAAAGCCCTGTTGGCTTGGTTGGGACGGACGCTCGCCTCGACGTAAGGCCTACTTCTTCTTGGGCGCGGCCTTCGCGGGCGCCGTCTTCGCAGGCGCTTTGCCCGCATCGGCGGCGGGCGCGCCCGCGTCCTTGATGAACGCGTCTTGCCCCGGGGCGGCCGTGGGTTCGCCTTGCCCCAGCTTTTCGCGCGCCTTGCGCTCTTCGTCGTCGAGCTGCACGCGCACCATCTCGTCGCGATCCCAGCGATCGACGTGACCGTCGGCCGTCTCGTCGAGCCCCATGCGCTCGAGCTTTCCGCGCGCGTAGATCTCCCAGATGTCGGGCTTCCCGTCGTAGTTCCGGTCGCGCTTGATGCGCGAAAGCTGCCCGTCCGTGTAGACCTTCCAGATATCCGGCTTGCCGTCGTGGTTCGAGTCGACGTTCTCCTCGGCCAGGCGGCCACCCACGAACGCCATCCACAGATCGACGCGGCCATCGTAGTCCGTGTCGGCTTCTTCCTTCAGCGCCTCGCCCTTCTCGTTGAAGGTGCGCACGTCGTCTTTGATGCCGTCGAGGTTCGTGTCCACCTCGCGGCAGACCAGCGTCTTGTGGCGCGTCTCCCCTTCCCCGAATGTCTTGAACACGCGGCGGATGTTCGGCTTCAGCGCGCCCGTGCCCGCCGTTTCGCTCACCTCGAACTCGGGCTTGTTGCGCCAGTCGCACATGGTGCGGTCGTCTTTGGGCCACTGGCTCGGATCCTTCGACCCGCCCGGCGTCACCTTGGCGCTTTGTGGCGCAGGCCCGGAGCCGCCGCAACCCGCCGCAACGAGGCCCACGCTCGATGCCACGCCCAACGCGATCCCTGCGAACCAGGTGCGCGACTTCATTTCTTTCCTCCGCCTTTTCCAGCGTCCTTCGGTGCCCCTCCGTCTTTGGCCCCCGCAGCGTTGAGAAGCTGCGTGTCGGCTCCCTGCGGATTCACCGGCTTTGACGCGGCGCCGGCATCGACACCGGCGCCCAAGGCGGCCGCCGTACTTAGAGGAGGACCGGCATCGCCCGCCCCCGCATCGAGGGTGGCCGACGTCGTAACGGCGGCCCCCGACGCGTTCAACGTCATCGTGTCATTCGGATCGGGCTGGCCGTCGTTGTTCTTGTCGAAGGCGATGGTCACCTGGTCGCCGCTCCACGTCCACCACTGGTCGACGCGGCCGTCGCCGTCGGTGTCGCGCTCACGCTTGATGCGCTTTTCGCTCGCATCGAAGAAGTCCCACGTGTCGAGCCGGTGCTGCCCGGAGATGTCGAGTTCACGACGTACCAGCTTGCCGTTCTCGTAGTACTCGAGCGCTTCGACCACGCCATCGCCGTCGTAATCGGCCTCCCGGCGGCGAAGCTGCCCATTTTTGTCGAAGTACTGGAACATGTCGGGGCGGCCGTCGTAGTTCAGGTCCGTCACCCGGCAGACTTCCTTGCCGGTGCCGTTGTCGGCCACCCGCCGAATGTCCGGCTTGCCGTCGCCGTTGGCGTCGAGCAGGGTCACCTTGGCCCCGGACTCCGGGCAGGGCTCGTGCTGGATGACCTCCGAGCGCGCACCTGCGGGGAGTTTCGAGTTGGAAACCCCTGAATCGCCGCCGCCGCAAGCAGCCAGCGCGACCGTGAAAGCTGCGACCCCAGCGCCAACCCCTCCCGCAACGCCGGTCCATCGAAGAAAGCGAACTCTCATTGTGGCCCGGGCCCACCATACCGAGCGGATCGACCCCCGAGCAAGCTGGCTGTCCGGATGCGCTTGGGACGCCCTAGATCCTGGCCTCGCTTCCGAGTGCGCCAAGCTCATCCGTACCATCTGCACCGGGGCCCTTGAACTGTCACGTATATTCACGTAGTGTATGTTGCTGCCGCTGGGGCGGGGGTTCGATTTCGAACAAGGGGATGGCGGCAGGCATCCGCGTCGAGTACTGGAGGTTCGCGGGCGGGCTGCTTTTTTCGCGGATGGCAACGCGTAGTACGTGAAGATTCAAGGTTTTTGGCGTTCTTGCTCTCGATGAGGCACTGGCGATGTCGCGGAAGAAAATCTCGACGACGATCTACGTGACCCCGGAGCAGAACGACAAACTCAAGCTCCTTCACGAACGGACCAAGGTCCCCGTCGCCGTTTACATCCGCGAAGGCATCGATTTGGTGCTGCGTCACTACGCGCACCTTCTGCCCGGTCAGCTTCCTTTGGGTGGCCCGCCGCCTCCGACGGCCGCGGCCGATTTCTCTCCGCGCCCTCCGGTCGCCCCCGCTCCTGCGCCCGCCCCCGCCGCCATTCAAGATCGGCCGGCGGTTCGTGCTGAAAAAGCCGAGCGCCTGTCGGCAAGTAAGCTAGAAGCACTCGACACTGTCGACGACGTCCCCTCCGTTCCTGCGGAGCGCGTTCGAAGCCAGGACGAGAAGGCCGCCGCTGGCAGCAAAAAATAGCAAGCGCCGCAACTTCCATCCCGGCCTAGACGCATCTGTCAGGTAACAGGCACGTGTCAGAACGCGAGCCGAGTTTTCCCCGCCATGTCCACGCCGCAAGAGTTCATCCGCAATTTTTCGATCATCGCCCACATCGACCACGGCAAATCGACCCTGGCCGACCGCATCCTGGAGGTCACGGGCGCCGTCACCCAACGTGAAGCGCGCGAGCAGTTCCTCGACAAGATGGACATCGAGCGCGAGCGCGGGATCACCATCAAGGCGCAGAACGTCCGCCTCAAATACACGGCGAAGGACGGCACGAACTACCAGCTCAATCTGATCGACACGCCCGGCCACGTCGACTTCAACTACGAGGTGTCGCGCAGCCTTTCCGCGTGCGAGGGCGCCGTTCTGGTCGTCGACTCCACGCAGGGCGTCGAGGCACAGACCTTGGCCAACGTGTACCTGGCCATCGACCAGGGGCTCGAGGTCCTTCCCGTCCTCAACAAGATTGACCTTCCCTCCTCCGATGTCGCCGGCACCAAGCAGCAGATCGAGGACACCATCGGGCTCGACTGCTCGGACGCCCTCTCTTGCAGCGGCAAGACCGGGGAGGGTGTGGCGGAGATCCTCGAGCAGATCGTGCAGAAGGTGCCGCCGCCCAAGGGAAATCCCGATGCGCCGCTGCGGGCCATCATCTTCGACTCTTGGTACGACAGCTACCGCGGGGCCATGATCATGGTGCGCGTGGTGGATGGCACGCTCCGCCGCGGCGATAAAATTCGCTTCATGGCGACCAAGCGCGACTACGAGGTTACCGAGGTGGGCTCGTTCCAGCCCTTCGCCGTCGCGCTGGACGAGATCGGTCCCGGGGAAGTCGGCTTCCTCGCGGGCAACATCAAGAGCGTGCACGACACCAAGGTGGGCGACACCGTGACGCTCGCGGGCAAGCCCGCCGAGGTTCCCCTGCCCGGCTTCAAGGACGTGAAGCCCATGGTCTTCGCCGGCGTCTTCCCCACCGACAGCGCCGACTACCCGGATCTGCGCGATGCGTTGGAGAAGCTGCACATGAACGATGCGGCGTTCTCCTTCGAGCCCGACTCGTCGGAGGCGCTGGGGTTCGGCTTCCGCTGCGGCTTTTTGGGGCTGCTGCACATGGAGATCATCCAGGAGCGGCTCGAGCGCGAGTTCAACCTGGACCTCATCACCACGGCACCGAGCGTCGTCTACAACGTGTACAAGAACGACGGATCGATGATGCGGGTGGAGAACCCGGCCAAGCTTCCGTCGCCGCAGTACATCGACCGCATCGAGGAGCCCATCGTCAAGATGTCCATCCACGTGCCGGCGGAGTTCGTCGGCGGCGTGCTGGCCTTGTGCCACGACAAGCGCGGCGTGCAGAAGGCGCTGACGTACTCCAGCTCGGACCGCGTCATCGTGACGTACGAGCTGCCGTTC
Source organism: Sorangiineae bacterium MSr12523 (assembly GCA_037157775.1). Taxonomy (NCBI): domain Bacteria; kingdom Pseudomonadati; phylum Myxococcota; class Myxococcia; order Myxococcales; family Pendulisporaceae; genus Pendulispora; species Pendulispora brunnea. The sequence goes on along the minus strand of CP089982.1, from coordinate 4,463,139 downwards.
GGCGAGGTTCTCTTCGACTTCCACGACAAATTGAAGAGCATCTCCCGCGGCTACGCCTCGATGGACTACGAGCTCATTGGCTACAACCCGGACACCTTGGTGAAGGTGGATATCCTGGTCAACGGCGATCCGCTCGACGCCTTGTCCATCATCGTCCACCGCGAGCGCGCCGCCGTCCGCGGACGTGGCCTCGCCGAGAAGCTGAAGGAATTCGTCCCGCAGCAGCAATACGAGGTGGCTATCCAAGCCGCCATCGGCGGCAAGATCATCGCCCGCGAAACCGTCCGCGCCCTCCGCAAAGACGTCACCGCCAAGTGCTACGGCGGCGACATCTCGCGCAAGCGCAAGCTCCTCGAGAAGCAAAAAGAGGGCAAAAAGCGCATGAAACAAGTCGGCAGCGTGGAAATCCCCCAGAAGGCCTTCCTCGCGATCCTCAAGGTCGACTGAAGAAGAAGATTCACAGGGAGGCGGGAAGGCGGGAAGGTTTTTTGGGATTTCAAATCAGCCAGCGGGCAAATTGAAAACCCCAAAGAAAGCGTTCCGCGCCGCCAGCGCCGTAAGTCCTTCCCGCCTTCCCGCCTTCATGTAAATTCTCTCCTGAGTTAGCGGGAGGCGCGGCGGCGGCGTAAGAGGAGCAGGGCGAGGGCTAGCGCGCTCGTGCCGGCGCTTGCGGCGCTGGCGTCGGCGATGGTGCAGCCGCTGCTGCTGCCGTCGGTTGGGTTCGTGGGGGCGGGTTCGCGGCCGTTGCCGGCGTCGGACTTGGGGACGGGTGCGCCCGCGTCGGTGCCTGCATCGATGGGGGCATCGGGCGAGGCGTCGGAAATGGGGCCCGCGTCTTCCTCCGGGGGATCGGCATCGGGCGGGGGGTCGGCGTCGGGTGGCGGGCCCCCGTCGAAGGGGACGTCGCGCAATGCGGATGCGATGGGTGTGCCCCACCCCGACGGGGCGTCGAAGCCGGCCACGGCGTTGCACAGGTTGTCCGAGCCGGGGACGCAGGTGACGCCGCCCGATGGCGTGCCGTTGGCGTTGGTGCCGGCGGTGATGTCGTAGAACGCGGCGCGGTTTTTCCAGATCAGCGAACCGCCCGCGGCACCTTTGCCCGCGAGCACGAACATGGCCGCCACGATGGGCGCGCCCAGGCTCGTGCCGCCGTAGACGGCCCAGCCCGTGCTCTCGTACGTGTTGTAAATGGCCACCCCGGTCTTCGGATCCGCGACGGCGGCAACGTCGTTCACCGTTTTCATGGCGCATCGCGGGCTCGCCGCCGGATCGGCCCAGGATGGGCGCGCGATGTAGCTGCTGCAGCCGCTGCCCGTACCGGCGGAAGCCGTGTCGCTCCCGCCCCATACCGTTTCCGTCCAGCCGCGCGCATTGGAGGCACGCGCCAACGTGGTGCCGCCCACCCCGATGACCCGCGCGCCGGCGGCGGGATACAGTGCCCCTTGCGAGTAACCGAAGTCACCGGAGCTGGCGAAAATGGTCACGCCGTCGTGCGCGAAGTAATCGCGATCGTAGCCCGCCGACGATGCGCTTTCGACGCCTCCCCAGCTGTTCGACACCACGCTTGCGCCAAGGCGCACCGCCATCACCACCGCCGCGCCGAGGTTGGCCATCGATGCGCCGTCCGCCTCGACGAGCAGAATGCGGCAGGCCGGGCACATGGCGCTGGCGAGCTGCGTGTCGATGGCCATCTCGGTGGCCCACCCGCTGTCGGCAGCAGGCAACGGCGAGGAGGCGCCGCGCTGATTCACCTTTTTGAAACAGCCATTGGCGGTGGTGCAGGGAGGAAGTCCGAAGGTGGACCGGTACGTTGCAAGATCGGACTCGACGTTGGGATTGTCGTACGCATCCACGACGGCGATGATGCCGGTCGATGTGCCGCTGGATGGAACGCTGTACGCCGACGTAAGATCCGCGGGACCAAGTCCGCTTGGCCCGGCGAGCGTGGGCCGCACTCCATAGGCGTCGGTCTGCACCTTGGCCAAACACCACGCCGTATCGGGAACACTCGACGGTGCACAAACATCGCGAGAATTGGCCGCAGCCAACTGCGAAACCGTGAGGGTCATCGCCGCGAAGGCCGATGACGTTGCCCGAAGCCAAGGGCCTTGAATCGACATCTCAGCGCATCAGTTTACGCCGCCTCCGCGCCGCGAGGATACCCGTCATTGCAAACAAAACGCCCGCGGTGGGCGCGTGCTCGCCCGCGCCCGTGGAAACCGAGCAACCCGAGTTCCCACCGCCGTAGCCCGTGCTCGAGCTGGCACCGTGTGCCGAACTCGCGTCGGCTTTGCTCGGGCCGAACGATGCGTCCATCAATGGCGGTATCACGACATTTGCATCAACCATCGATGCATCCGTGCCCGTGCCGCTGTCCGCGGGGCCGGCGTCGTCCTCGATGGGGACCGCTCCCGCATCGTCGATCGTGGCCTCGAGAAGGGCCCTGGTGTTCGGCGATCCCCAGCCGGTGGGGCCGTCGAAGCCGACCTTCGCGTTGCACAAGTACGAGCCGTTTTCCCCAGCGATGCAGGAGATCCCGCCCTCGGGCGTACCGCTGCCGTTGTCGCCGCTGGTCACGTCATAGAAGCGGCTCGTGTTCTGCCAGACGAAGGCGCCCGTCGCAGACGCCTTCCCTGCCATGAGGAAGATGGCGGCCACGATGGGCGTCGCGGCGCTGGTACCGCCGATCACCATCCATCCTGCGTCGCCGCCACCGAACGTGTCGTAAACGGCGACGCCGGTCGCCGGATCGGACACGGCCGAAACGTCGGCCACCGTCTTGTTCGGGCAATCGCCGTCGTTGGCCCACAACGGTTTCGCAATGCGCGTGCTGCATCCGCTACCTGTTTGCGACCACGCCACCTCCGCCCAGCCGCGCAAGCTGAGAGAACGCACGAGGCGCGTGCCTCCGACACCGATCACGTTCTTGCCCGACGCGGGATACGACGTGCCATGCCCGTAGGCCCAGTCGCCGGAGGCCGCAAAGATGCCAACCCCGGGATGGTTCGAAAAATAAAGCCGATCGGCGTCGCGGATTTCCTCCGGGCTGGCGTCGTTTTCTTCCTCGGCCTCGACCCCACCGTAGCTGTTCGAAACGACGTCCGCGCCCAAGCGCACCGCCGTGTTGACCGCGGTGCCGAGATCCGTCAGCGTCGGCGTATTGCCCAAGACGAGCAAGAGTCGGCAGCTCGGGCACATCGCACTCGCCATGTCGAGATCGAGCGCGATCTCGGAGGCCCAGCCCGCATGGCCCGATTTCGGCAACGGCGACGGTGCACCGTTTTGATTCACCTTCTTGAAGCAGCCATTTTCCGTCGTGCACGGCGGAAGTCCGTATTGCTCGCGGTAGGTGGCCAGATCCGACTCGGCCGAGGGTGAGTCATAAGCATTGATGATGCCGATCGTTCCGGTGCGTGTTCCGGACGATGGAACGCGGTAGGCCTGCCGCAATTCGTCGGGACCATAGCCGCGGGGTGAGGCCGCGGCGACGACGTTGCCCGCCGAATCCGTTTGCAGCTTGGCATAGCAGCGCACGGTACCCGGTACGTACGGGCACGCATCGCGTGAGGGTGTGTCGACGACTTTGGCCAGGGCTTGCTCCAACGCCTCCGGCTCCCCTGACGACGGCACACGTGATTTTTCGGTTTTGGCCGATTCGGAACATGCGATGGGCAAGCCGCCCAAGGCAGAGATCAGCCCCAACGACGCCCAGCGAACCCAACGCAGCATCCCCCCGCGCCCCCTCTCCTCTGGGATGTGGGTGGGTGCATGCTGGGTTTGCTCAACGTGACGCGATGACGCGAAGAGCTATGCGGATGCGGGAAGCGGTGGAGAATCGATCAATTGATGAACACGTCCCGCGAGTCGTTCGAAGTCGGCGTGCTTCTGGGCGAGCTCGCGCTTGAGCGCGCGGTCGTCGGTGTGCACGAGCTCTTCGAACAGCTGACGAACGCGCTCGTCGAGGGCGCTTGCCATCAGACGCATTTCGCTTTCGCTGAGCCGAAGGTCGAACATCATGGCGCAAATTTGCGAGCGGAGGCGTCGCACCGCAAGCCATGAGGCGGGCGATTAAACGATGACGACCTCGATGTTGGCCGCCTTGAGCGCGCGAACCATGTCGGCCGAGATTTTCCGGTCCGTGATGACTTTGTGCACGGCATCGAGGTCGGCAATCTTGGACAGGCTGCGCCGGCCGAACTTGCTCGAATCGGCCACGACGACGACCTGCCGCGAGACCCGAATCATGAGCGCATTGAGCTTGGCCTCCAGCACGTCCGGCGTGGTGAGGCCCACCTCGGGGTCGACACCGTCGACGCCAAGGAAGAGCCGGTCGACGTGGAAGCGCTCGAGGATCTGCTCGGCATGGGGGCCCACCAGGGAATAGGACATCTCGCGCAGCATGCCCCCGAGCATGATGACCCGGATGTGCCGCAACCCCGCGAGCTCCATCGCAATGTTGAGCGCGTTGGTGATGACGGTGAGCGCGCGAAGCGGCAGCGCCTTCACCTCGCGGGCAATGGCTGCGGTGCTGGTGCCGGAGTCGAGCAGCACCGTTTCGCCGTCGCGGATCATCTTCGCCGCGGCCTGGCCGATGCGGCCCTTTTCGCGGCGGTGGAGGGTCTCTTTGACCCCGAGCGGCATGTCGTAAACCTGCGGCTTGACCGCGCCGCCGTGCGAACGCACCAGCCTGCCCGTGCGCTCGAGCGAGGCGAGATCGGCCCGGATGGTCACGGTGGAGACGGAGAAGCGCTCGGAGAGCTCCTCCACCATGACGCTGCCCTGTTCGTCGAGCATCTGCAGAATCTTGCGGCGGCGTTCTTCGACCAGCATACGGTTTGCGTTGTTCGTAGCAGCCGCAGCGTTCTTGGACGCTTGCGACCGCGAGCCTGAGGAGCCCCCACCCCCGCCACCTGACTGTGACCTGGGCCCCTCAGACGAGCGCGTCATGCAACCAGCCCCAAAAGGCGCGCGGCGTTGTCGTGATAAACCTTGCGGAGAATCGGCTCGGGAAGGCCGAGGCCATAGATGGCCCAGCGACCTTGGGGCGGTACGGGTGCCGGCGCATAATCGAAGTACTCATCTTCGGTCTCGAGGAACCGATAGTAAATCTCATAGAGCTCGTCGCCAAATACCTGCTGTGGCACTTCGTTGCCGGCCGGTGGCGGAATGGCATCCGTGCCGAACAAGATACGGTCTTGATATGCGTCGAAAAACCTGCGAGATGTCCGCGGTTGGCGCCCAAGTTCGCCGATGCGCGCCCCTATCTCCACCATCGTGTTGGGATAGAGGTCCAAGCAGCGCGACACATAACCGAGATTTTCCGCAGCGTTTCCTACGTGCAAGAGGAGAAATTGCGTCTTCGGGTGTCGCGCAATCACCCGGTTTCGCGCCTCGAGAAGCTCGGCGTTTGAGGGGAAATCCTTGCCGTGAAAGGACCAATCGGGGTGGTTCGAGAGCTCCTCGTAGCGCTCGTTATTTCGATCGGTCGGGAGAAAAAAGGCTTCCGGATCGGAGATGTGGATCCACACCGGCATCTTGTTGGCGGCACAAGCTTCCCACATCGGGTCGAAGCGGCGGTCGTCGATTTTGACCAGCGGACCGCTGTCGATCTGCTCGCGCAAGTACAGGCCGAGGGTCTTGAGCACCTTGACGCCTTTCGCGCCAGCCTTGCGCGCGTGCTCGATGGCGTCGGCTTGGAGCTGCGGATACTTGGGCTCGAGCCAGTGGCCGTACGACGGCTCCGTGAGCGTGGCAAAGCGGCCTTCGTAGGTGCGATCGAGCTTTCGGATCGTGTCCTCGAGGCCCTTGCCGGTGCCGCCGGTGAGGTTGACCATCATCTGCACGTTCTTGCGGTTCATCACCTCGAGAAGCGCGCGCGGCTCCGAGAAGAACTGGTTCTCTTCGCCGACGGCGACGCCTTTACGCATGGTCTTGGACCACGTGATGTGCGTATGCACGTCGATGACCGGGAACTTCGACTTCGCCACCTTCGTCTGCGCGACGTGGAGCATGCTCTTGGGGCGAAAGTCCTCCAGGGCGAGCTTCGGCGTGCTGGTACCCGCCGCTGTCGCTTCGGCCGCCCCAACGCCGACGCCTTTCCGAGAGCTACAGCCCAGAAGCCCGAGTCCCATCATGGTCAACCACTGGCGTCGATTCATTGCGTGATCACTCCCCGAAACGAGATTTCATCATCGTTTGCACGCGCTGGGTGAGACCGAGCGCGCGATCGTAAGGACGCAGCCACATGTTGCGCCCGAACATCACGCCGGTGGCGCCGCTTTCCATATAGAGCTTCACCTTGTTGACCACGGCGTCATCATCGTCGTTTTTCTCCCCTCCCGAGAAGAGCACCATCGTCTTTCCAGCGGAACGGACGACGCGGCGCAACCGCTCCGCCGTGTCCTCGCGCAGCGAACGGTACGGCTCCGGGGAGCGCTCGTTGTCCGCCTCCGGCTCATGCAGTTTCACGATGTCGGCCCCTAGTTCCTCGGCGACGCGGGCGGCGTAGTCTTGGGCGTACAAGGTTCCCTTTCCGCCCTTCGCATCGATGGCGCGTCCGCGCGGATAGGCCCACATCACAATGGGCATTCCAAATCGCGCGCAATCCTGACGAACCCGCTGAAACTGGAGAATCTCGTGATCTTGCCGTGGCGAGCCGATGTAAAGCGTATATCCCACCGCATCGGCCCCCAGGCGCACCGCATCTTCGACATTGGCAAACATGGGCGACACCGCCTCGGCATCGTCGGCGATGTTCGTCTTGCCATTGAGCTTGAGGATGAGAGGAATCGTCCCCGCGTACTGCTCCATGTATTTCTCGGCCAGGCCAATGCCCAAGGCAATGGCCGAATAATTCCCCTCCACTGCCAGGCGGAATGGGTAATCGGTATTCAGCGCAGCCGGATTGGGAAAGAAGTCCGCCGGGCCATGCTCGAGTCCTTGGTCGAGGGGAAGGACGAGCAAATTCCCATTCTTGGGCCCGCTGGCATACAACAGCCGATGAAGCCGCACCCGCTTGCCGAGCGAAAGGGAAAGATTTTCGAGCCGGGGGCGCGGAGTCCGGACACCGTGATCGGGGTTTGGACGCACTGGTTGCTCTTGTCGGTTCATTTTGTTACTTTTCGTTTGCTTTCGATTTCCTTTCGTTTCCTTACAAGGAGGAGTTTCTCATGTCAATTGGCGCGCTGCGAGGCGAGACGCCGTCATTGGATGATTGGTTGAACCAATTGAAGGGTACCCGGGAATTGGGCACGCTTCTCTCGCCCTCGGAGGGCGACCGGAAGGATGCGGGGTACTTCCACACCTTGCGCGAGATCGCGCAGCAGCCAATCACCTGGCTCGAGACGGCGAAGGCGGCGGCGCAGGGCGCGCCCGATCTCGTGCGCCTGCTTTCCGAAGTGGGCATTCGCGAAGGCGATGGCTCGGGATCCTTCTTCCTCACGGGCTCGGGCAGCTCGCATTGCATTGCGCAATGCCTCGCACCCACGTACCAGCAGGCCTTTCGCGTGCCCGCGCTCGCCGTGCCGGCGGGCAATGTGCTCACGCACCCGTCGGAGGCATCGCTCTTCGCGCACCCCGGGCTGGTCGTCTCGCTTGCGCGCTCCGGGGACAGCCCCGAGAGCACCGCGCTGGTGGACCACTTTCTGCGGGCCCATCCGCGGGCGCGGCATTTGATTTACACCTGCAATGCGGAGGGCGCGCTCGCCACGAAATACCGAACCGATGCACGCGTGACCTGCGTCGTGCTCGACAAAAAGACGAACGACCGCAGCCTGGTGATGACCTCGAGCTTCACCAATCTATTCCTTGCCGGCCACGCCCTGACGAGCCTGGAGGACACCGCGTCGTACGTTCGCCGCGTGGAGCGGGTGGCCCGTGTGGCGGCCGACATTCTCACCGAGTGCAGCCCGCTCGCGAATGTTGCACGAAGTGAGTTCCGCTCGGCCATCTATCTAGGTAGCGGCGCACGCTTCGGCGCGGCGCGGGAGTCGGCTCTCAAGATGCTCGAGATGACAGGAGGCCAAGTTTTCACCTTTGGTGAAACATATCTGGGTCTTCGCCACGGACCGATGTGCGCGGTGCAACGCGACACGTTGCTCGTGTGTTTCCTGTCGTCGGATCCCATCGGGCGCGCGTACGAAATGGATCTCCTGGAGGAGCTCGGAAGCAAGGGCCTCGGCCTGGCCAAGGTCCTCGTGGGCAGCCAGGTGCCCGAATCCATCGTGGGCCCGCAAGACGTCGTGGTGGACACGGGTATGCCCATGGTCGACGACGGCGATCTGCCGGTGCTCGATACCTTGGTGGGGCAGCTTCTCGCCTTCTTTCAGTGCCGGGCGCTGGGCCTCCGCCCGGATGCGCCCTCACCCGACAACGTCATTCGCCGCGTCGTCGAGAAATTCCAGATCCATAGCCCTCCACTGAGTGTGTCGTGAAAGGGGGCCTGTCATGAAGAAGGTCTTGGTCGCGGGCGAGATCAACGTCGACCTCGTGCTCCGAGGGTGTCCGATTTTTCCGGCGCCAGGCAAAGAGGTCGTGGTCGACGATCTCGGCATGGTGCTGGGCAGCGCCTCGGCGATCTGCGCGATGGGGCTCGCCCGGCTTGGAACACCGGTCGCCTTCGCGGGCAAGGTCGGCGACGATGCGTGGGGCTCGTTCTGCACGGAGACGATGGGGCGCGCGGGCGTCGACATTGCGCGGATCGTCGCGGAGCCAGGGCTGAAAACCGGTGTGACCGTGGCCATCTCGGGACCGAGCGATCGCGCGCTGGTGACCTTCTTGGGGAGCTCGGCCGAGCTTGGCGCCGACGACATCGGGGACGATGCCTTCGAGGGCGCGGCGCACCTTCACGTCTCGTCGTACTACCTCCAGCAAAAACTTCGACCCGGCTGCCGCGGGTTGTTCGAGCGAGCCCACCGCGCCGGGCTGACGACGTCGCTCGATCCAGGCTACGACCCGAGCGAACACTGGGCGGACGATCTACTGGCCACGTTGGGAGAGGTGGATCTTTTCTTCCCGAACGAGGTGGAACTTCGATGCATCGCGCGACGCGACGATGTCGTCGAGGCGCTGCACGTCATGGAGAACGTGCACGCGAAAACGGTGGCCAAGCTCGGGGCGGAGGGGGCCATCACCTTGCATCGCGGCGAGGTGATGCGCGTGCCGGCCTTTCCCGTGCAGCCCGTCGATACGACGGGCGCGGGCGATTCGTTCAACGCTGGCTTTCTCCACGCGTGGTTGGCGGGCGATTGCCTCGTCGACAGCATGCGGTTCGGCGCGGCTTGTGCATCTCTTTCCACACTGGGCATCGGAGGCACGGCGGCCCAGGCGACACGCGACGAAGCGCTCGCCGTGCTGAGACGACGTGAAACGGACTGACGAGACGAGGACGGGACGGTGATTACGGTCGGTGGATTCAATACGTCGATGGACGAGCTCATCGAGCTCGAGGAACTTTCACTCGGCAAGGTCCACCGAACCACCGGCGTACAGGCGTACCCCGGCGGCAAAGGTTTGCACGTGGCCACCAGCGTGGCCGCCCTGGGCGAACCCGTTGCCTTGGTGGGCTTGATCGACCGGGCCTACCGAACCACCTTCGAAGACTGGCTTGGCGCGCGCGGCGTCGCCTTTCACGGCATCGAAATCGAGCAGCCGATCCGCACGTGTTTCGCCATCCGCGAGCAGTCCGGGCGCATCACGGAAATTCTGGAAGCGGGCCCGGAGATCGATTCGCGGATCGAGGGCGAGCTGCTCGCGACATTCCGCAAGCTGGCCGATGCTTCGCGGGTGGCGGTACTCTCGGGCAGCCTTCCGCGGGGCATCTCCGAGCAGACGTACGCGAAGCTGGTGGAGTCGCTGGGCACGCGCTGCATCGTGGATGCGAGCGGGGAACCGTTGCGGCATGCCATTGCGGCCGGCCCCTTCATGGTGAAGCCGAATCGCGACGAAGCGGAAAAATGGCTCTCCATGCCCATCGACGGGCTCGAGGCCGCGGCCGCCGCCGCCCAGCGCATGGCCTACGAGGGTATTGCGCTGGTCGTCGTGTCGCTGGGCGACCAAGGGGCCCTCGCCTTCTCCCACGGCGTGTGCCTTCACGCCTCCGTGGACATCGATGCGTGCATCAACCCCGTGGGTTCCGGCGATGCGCTGGTGGGCGGGATGACCGTGGGCCTCGCACGCGATTGGTCCTTCGAGGCCACGTTCCGCCTCGGCGTGGCCTGCGGTGCGGCCAATGCGCTCACCGGCGAGACGGGCTTCTTCCGCCGCGAGGACGTGGAAAAGCTATTCCCCCTGGTCAAGGTCCGCACCTTTCCGTTTTCGCGCTGAGAGCTCGGCGCGGAGCGATTTGGCCCAGGCGCGGGGATCGCTTTTTCGAATTTGCACCTTGGGCGTGCGGTGCCAATCGGCGCAGGACTGAATGGCGGCGACCACGTCTCGGGTGAGGGCCTCGCTGGGGCGTTGTCCGCCTTCGAGGTACACGGATTTCACCTCGAAAACGCCGTCCGCGCGGTGCGCTTTGGCATCGAGACGACCGACGAGGACACCCCGGCGCAAGATGGGTAATACGTAATAGCCGTATTGGCGTTTCTCCTCCGGAGTGTAACATTCGATGCGGTAATCGAAATCGAACATGGCGGCGGCGCGCTCGCGGTCCCACACGACGGGGTCGAACGGCGAAAGCAGGGTGCTGTGGGTCGCGCGGAGCGGGCTTTGGAGCAGATCGGTATGTGCATGATGCACGTACCCGGGGTTGGTCCATCCTTCGACCTCGACGCGGGCGAGTTCGCCGGCCTCGACGAATGGATCGAGCTCCGCGTCTTTGAGGCGGCGGCCGAGGCGGAAATAATCCGCGATCCAGCGCGCCTGGGTGACGCCGAGGGCGCGGACGGCACGGACGATGAAGGCGCGGCGCATCGCTTCTTCGGTGGGGATCGCAGCTGGATCGAGGCCAGGGGCGGCGACGGAGAGGACACGTTCGGTCAAGTCGTAGACACGCTGGAATTTGTCGCGGCGGGCGATCATCAATTCGCCCAGCACGAACAGGGCCTCGAGCCAGCGCTTCTCCGACTTCCAACCCCACCAACCCGGTTTGGCGGCCTTGCCCCCGCTGTCTTTGCGTTCGAAATCGGACGACTTCACCGGCCCGAGCTCGCGCACGTGGGCGAGCAGGCGGTCCATGGCCTCGCGGTGGTTGTCGTGCATGCGCTGGGCGCTGCGGCGTGCCCAATGGTTGCGCCCGTCGACGTGGCGTCGGTGCAAGAGGTAGTCGTCGATGGGCGCGAAGCACGCTTCGTGTGCCCACGTTTCGAAGATGGCCCCCTCCGCCAGGAGCGCCTCGAGCCACGCGGGCTGGTAGTCGCCGAGCCGGGAAAAGAGAACCAGGTACGGACTGCGCGCGACGACGTGGATGGTGTCGATCTGCAAAAGCTGCATGCGCGCGATGGCGGACAGTACATCGGCCTTCGTGGCACGGCCGCGGGGCGGTACGAGCAGGCCTTGCGCAGCGAGGTGGAGATTGCGCGCCTGCCGCGCGCTCAATGCGAGCATATCGTGCCATTCGTAGCACAGGCGAACATCCGATCCAGGGACGATCTCGCGCCGCACCCCACGGTGAGGCCACAGCGCATCCCCGATTTCACGCGCATTTCCGGGTATGAGGGGCCCGCCCGCGCTCGCACGTTGGCGGCAAGCAATATGCACTAGGGGCCCAGCATAGAGCAACGGACTCTTATTCACACAAGGACACTTCGAACATGCGAAAGATCTTAGTTGGGCTCTTGTCTTGCGTTTCTTTGATGGCCGCTGCATCGAGCGCGTATGCCGGGGAGCCCTCGCCGAGCACCAAACATCCCATTAGCGTGGCCGTCTTAGGTGGTTACGCCATCAACAATGCTCTTGATAGCCATACCAATGACAGTTTGAATCTCTATGGCGTGGGCTTCGGCGTGCGTGCGGGATACACCCTGCCCATGAAGCTCTATTTGGGCGCCATGTTTCAATACAATTTGGGCGGCACGTGGAGATACGACCCGAACACCGAGTACACCGGCCGCGTAATGACGCCCGGTGCCGAGATTGGCTTCGATATCGACGCGGGGAGGTTCACCGTTCGTCCGTCCCTGGGCCTGGGCGCCGGCATTGCACGCGGCGACCTGAATCTCAACGACAAAGGCGATAGCTTCAACTTCGCCATCTGGCCGGGCATGCAACTCCTGTGGAACACGACGGATCAAATCTATTTGGGCACGGAGATACGCTACACGTTCATCTTCACGAAGGACGGGACGGGCGATGGAAACGCGAACGCCTTCGGCGGCTACGCCGTGGTGGGCTACCGCTTCTGAGCTCGTCAGCCATCGTGCATCGGCATTTCGCGCAGGATAGTTGCTCGAATTGAGCAAACACGGAGCAGCGAGGTGGGATGGCGCGCCGCCTGGCGCACGCTGGGTGCGAGCAGATCGCGCCATTCGCCGCGCATGTTCCGTGAAGAGAGACAGGTGTGACTTCCACTTCACGTGGCCGGCCGTAGTGATTGGATGACGCGTAACGGCGAACGCAGTGGTGGTGGCTGCAAAATTTCGCCAAAAACGCTGTTTTGGCGGCTCGCGGGGCTGCGGCAAGCAAAATGCATTATGGCCCGTGCATAACGCAGCACGCACTTATTCACATAAGGATCTCTCAATCATGCGAAAAATCTTAGTCGGGCTTTTGTCAGGTACCTTCTTCGTTGCGGCCGCCTCCAGCGCGAACGCAGCGGAAACTTCACCGACGCCGAGCACCGATCATCCCATTAGCGTGGCCGCCTTCGGTGGCTACGGCTTCAACAATGCATTGGATAGCAATGCCAAGGATAGCTTCAATCTTTATGGCGCGGGCTTCGGCGTGCGCGCCGGATACACCCTGCCGATGAAACTTTATCTCGGCGGCATGTTCCAATACAACTTGGGTAGCGAGCTCGAAGGCACCAAGAGCAGGGGCAAGGTCATGAACGTCGGCGGTGAGGTTGGCTACAACTTCGACGTGGCGCAGTTCACCATTCGTCCGTACGTGGGCGCGGGCGTCGGAATCGCCGGCGGCGACCTCAAAGGCCTCGATACGAACGACAACAAGGTGAAGTTCTCGGTCTGGCCGGGTGTGCAAGGCCTCTACAACGTCACCGACCAGCTCTATGCCGGCATCGACGCGCGTTACACCTTCATTTTCACCGATCTGGGGCCGGGCAGCGGAAACGCGAACGCGATTGGCGTCTACGGTACGGTGGGCTACCGCTTCTAGAGAGGCGCGAATTCAGGGCGAGGCGGCCGCAGGGGCCGCTTCGCCGTACGTGACGCGCGGCGTGCGATGACGTTAGGATCGACGCCATGGCTCGTGCGCCCCGATTTGCCGATCCCGCGATCACGATCGAGCAACGCCCCGACGGCAGCATGCTTCTTTTCGCCCAAGGCGCGCTGGGAGACTACCCGGCGCATCTGGGCGCGGTGCTTCGTGCGTGGGCCGAGCGCGCGCCGGATCGCGTATTTCTGGCCGAGCGCACGAAGGAGGGCGGCACCCGGGAAGTGACCTATGGGGAGGCCTATCGAACGGCACGACGGCTCGGAGCCCTCATGCTGGACGACGGGCTTGGCCCCACGCGACCGGTGATGATCCTATCGGACAACTCCGTGGACCATGCCTTGGTGGCGTTGGGGGCCATGGTGGTCGGCGTTCCCGTTGTGCCGATCTCCGCAGCGTACTCGCTCATGTCGCGCGATCACGAGAAGCTGCGCGCGCTGCATGCGATGGTGCGCCCCGGCTGGGTGTTCGCCGATGGCGACGCGTACACGCGCGCGATTGCCGCGCTGCCCCTCGATCCGACGACCCGCGTGGCGGTGGGATTTTCTGGCCTATTGGAGGCCGCAGGCTCGAGTTCGGCGAATGTCGATGCGGCGCTGAATGCCATGGGTCCAGACCATGTGGCGAAGATTCTTTTTACGTCGGGTTCGACCGGTGCGCCCAAGGGCGTGATCAATACGCATCGCATGCTGTGCTCGAATCAGCAGGCGCTGGCCATGGGTTGGCCCTTCTTGGGCGATCGGCCGCCGGTGGTCGTCGATTGGCTTCCTTGGAGCCACACCTTTGGAGGCAATCACAATTTCAATTTGGTGCTGTGGCATGGCGGCACACTGTGGGTCGATCGCGGCAAGCCCGTTCCTGGCCGCATCGAGGACACGGTGAACGTGTTGCGCCACGTCTCCCCTACCCTGTATTTCAATGTACCGCGCGGCTTCGATGCGCTCTTGCCCTATTTGGAAAACGACGCCGCGCTCGCCGAGACGTTTTTTCGCGATCTCGATTTGCTCTTTTATGCCGCGGCGGCATTGCCGCGGCCCATTTGGGATAGGCTGGTTCGACTGGGAGAGCGGACGCGGGGCGAGGCGGTGCCCTTCGTGAGCGCGTGGGGTGCAACGGAAACCTCGCCGCTCGTCACCCAGGTGCATTTTCCCATCGACGACCCGGGCATCATCGGCGTGCCCACGCCGGGCACCACCTTGAAGCTGGCCCCCAATGGCACCAAGCTGGAGGCGCGCGTGAAAGGGCCCCAGGTTACACCGGGCTATTTGCACGAGATGGACCGCTTTCGCGCTCTGCTGGACGACGAAGGCTTCTACCTCACGGGCGATGCCGTGCGCCTCGCCGATCCCGTCAATCCGAACCGCGGCATCGTCTTCGATGGTCGCGTGAGCGAGAACTTCAAATTGAGCAGCGGCACCTGGGTGCACACCGGTGCATTGCGCCTCGCCGTGATTGCGGCGCTGTCGCCCATGGTTCAAGACGCGGTAATTGCGGGCCACGATCGCGATTACGTCGCGGTGCTTCTCTTTCCGGCGGCCGCAGCCTCGCGGGACAAAATCGAGCAGGGCCTGCGCGCCCACAATGAGCGCGCGGACGGCGCAACCAGCCAAATCGTGCGATGCGCCTTGCTCCTCGACGAACCCCCGTCCATCGACGCGGGCGAAATCACGGACAAGGGCTACATCAACCAGCGCGCAGTCCTGGATCGCCGCGCGGCCTTGGTGGACTTGCTCTTTCGCCCCGATGCCGGTGCGGAGGTTCTTCGCATCAGCGACGTCTAGCCATCGATGATCCGTTTCACGCGGGCCAGGTCGATGATCTTCGCCTCGCAGAGCGCATCCACGGATGGGATGAGTCGGTCCTGATCGATGTGGTGGATGGCCACCGGTCCCGCGGCATCACCGATCTCCGGGATGTCGCAGAGCCTGGGCATCATGCCGCAATTGAGCTGCGTGATGAGACCCGGATCCCACTCGTGCGGTGCGATGCCGTGCATCACGATGCTTTGAAGGTGCAAAGCGACGCTGCTCAAGATGAGCGTCTCCTTCGTGCTCGTATTGACCGAGTCTCGGCAGCGTACGGGACACTCGACGTAGCGGATGTTCCGCCATCCACATTCGCGGGCACTCGTCGCCCAAATTGCTTGCATCATCGCGTCGAGATATCCCGATGCGAAGGGTCTCGACCGCACGACCGCGCCTGTGACGATGTAGAGACCACACGTGAGCCACTTGTCTGGCGCCAGGGCCATGAACACGTCGCGGGCGAGCTGCTTCACGGTGGAGGGCACCCAGGAGAGTTCGAGGCAATAGAAGAGTTGCTGCATGGCACGAGCGGCCATGGTCATCTCGTTGTTGCGCCCGGGTTGCGCGAGCTTGGCGTGCCGGACGTTCGCTTCGAGCGACCATGCGGAGAGGAGCCGTTCCAGCGGCGCGAGCTCCTCGTAATTCTGAACGTCGGCGTCGCATTGGAAAACGAGATCGTCGTCGCGCATGCCGAGGGCGGCGAGCGCGATGTGGGCTGCGAAAACGTTGAATCCCTGTCCCGATCGCCCCACCGGCCGACGCCGGAGGTTCAGGATCGGAAGGAGTCTTCCCCAGTCGATCGCGTCGAAGATCGTGTCCTGCTCGAGAACGATCGCCCCTCCGGCGCGTGCCGCCGCGACATTTTCGCGACAGGAGCCGCCGTCGAGAAAAAGCACGCGCCCGCGCGGCAGCCGGCTGCTCAAGTAGTGGGCGGCACGTGCGACGGTCTCCGCGAGCGCCGGCTGCTGCTCGGCCATGGGGACGATGGCCCAGAGCCGGTCATGCCTGACCGGGAGCTCCGAGCTCGCCGCCAACAGTGCCTCGGGTGAAGGGATGACGTAGCGAGCCCGAAAGTGCTCCTCGAGGGGCGATGGCCGTAGATCGTACGCGTCTCGCGGTCCCATGGTGCGCCCGTTCCAACTGCCCGCGGAATGCCGATCTGCGGGCAGAACATCACGGATCGAACGCCGACGAAAGCCAGAGTCCTCCATCCTGCCTCATCCTACGCTCTCGTTTCACAATCAGCGCAGCTTCGACCAACTTTTCGTAATGCAAAATTGTTTTGCGAAAGGGCCATTGATCATATTGCTTGGCGGCAAGTTCCAGCAATTCGGGAACCGTGCGACCGCGAGTTCCGGGCTGTCCGTCGACCAGCTCACCTCGATCGATGTAGCTCTGGGCTACGGCCGCGGGATCGCGCATGATCATCACGAGCGTTGGCGTCTCGTTCAACTCGTGGATCGCCGATATCCAATGAGACAGTGTCTCGACGAGCCGAGGGTCTTTGAGTGCGAACGGCCGCTCCAGCGACTCGAAATAGGCTCGTTGTGCGGCTTCGATGCTCGACGTGAAGCCCGTTGCAAGGATGTCGCTGTTGAGTTCACGCATCCGGACGCTTTCGGCAAAGGGTTCGTCGGCGTCGTTTTTTTGCCATCCGAGTGTGTGGAGCATCTTCGTCAACAACGAGGTTCCACTATGGCCAACACCAAGTACGATTATGTCACCAAACACGAAGCCTCCTCGAGGTACACGCCGCTCGTTCGATGGTCATAGGCAAGTTCGGTATCTCGAATATCGAGTCCGCCTGCGACGTCGAAGCGGACGATCTCACGGTTGGTTCGAGAAAGGAAGGACTTCCATGATGATTGCCCCTACATCGAACGGGTGCCTCATGTCGGACCACGGTCAGGAGGAGCATCGCCATGGCGACTTTCGATCGACGGACATTTCTTCGCACCGCGACCACCGCCGTCGTCGCGGGGGCCGTGACACCGGACTTAGCCGTGAAGTCCATGGAAAACGACTTGGCTGCGCCGGCTCCGACCCCACCGGAAGTGACCAAAATACTGGCGCGCTACATCGTATCGGCCCGCTACGAGGATTTGCCGGCCCATGTCCGCAAGGAAGGTTTGCGAACGTTGCTGAATTGGGTAGGCGTGGCCGTAGGGGGATCTCGTCATGAAACGGTGAACATTGCCGTTGAGGCCCTCGCACCCTTTTCTGGACCGCCGCAAGCGTCGATTCTCGGCCGCAGAGAACGTTTTGACGCCATGAACGCCGCGTTCATCAATGGTGTGTCTTCGCATATCTTCGACTACGACGACACGCATCCGAAGACCATCATCCACCCGGCTGGGCCGGTCGTGTCTGCCATTCTCGCATTGGCGGAACATCGACCCACCGATGGTCGAAACTTTTTGAACGCGCTGGTCCTCGGAGTGGAAACCGAATGCCGAATCGGTAACGCGGTTTATCCGGATCATTATGATCGAGGTTGGCATATCACGGGGACTGCAGGTGTTTTCGGGGCTGCGGCCAGCGCCGGGAAGCTTTTGGGTTTGTCCGAGCAACAAATGATTTGGGCTCTGGGATTGGCCGCATCGCAGCCTGTCGGCTTCAGAGAATCGTTTGGCTCGATGAACAAGAGCTTCAATCCAGGGCGAGCTGCCAGCAACGGACTGTTTGCTGCATTTCTCGCTTCGAAAAATTTCACCAGCTCGGATCAGATGATCGAGGCCAAACGCGGTTGGGCCACCACCATCTCGACGAAACATGATTACAAAGAGATCATCGATGGTCTGGGGAAACACTACGAATCGACGTTGAACACCTACAAGGCTTTCGCTTGTGGGATCGTGATGCACCCGGCGATCGATGCCGCCATTCAATTGCGTGACCAATATTCGGTCAACGCGGGTCGAGTCCAGAGCGTCCATCTTCGCGTAAACCCGTTGGTGTTGGAGTTGACTGGGAAGAAGACACCTACGACGGGTTTGGAAGGCAAATTTAGCATCTACCATGCGGTTGCCGTCGCCATCGTCGAAGGTGCAGCGGGTGAAAGGCAGTTCAGCGATCGGGCCGTCCACGATCCAACCATCGTCCAGCTACGCAGCCGCGTCGTTCCGGTCATCGATACGAATATCCAGCTATCGCAAGTGGAGATGACGATGGTCCTCGAGGACGGTCGGCAGTTGGTCAAATCCATCCAGCACGCCAAAGGGACTTTGGAGGCCCCGATGACGGATGGCGATATCGAATCCAAGTTCACCGATCTCGCCAAGGAGAGCCTCTCTCCGGCGCAAATTCGGACACTGGTGGATCTCTGCTGGAACCTCGAGAAACTACCGAGCGCCAGCGCGATCGCCAAGGCGGCCGTGCCTCTTTAACGATTTCGTCGCAGCAGTGCATCGGCTCGGCGCAAATCGGCCGTGTCGAAACCCTCCGTGAAGCGCGCACGGACTGCGGAGAGGCGCTCCTGCGCTTCGGCATGTCGACTTTGGCGCATCCAGAGTTCGGCGAGGGACATCGTGGCGCGAAGTTCCCAGGCGAGCGCCTGCTGGCGCTGTGCGGTCTGAATCGCCTCCAGGAGAACGGTTTCGGCCTCTTGCTCGGTGCCGCCCCGTTCCAGAATGTGCATGGCTCGGAGCCGTAGGAGCTCGGACGCACACCAGGCGGCGAGGCCCTGCTCTGCGCGGGCGATGACGGTATCGCTGGCGAACGCTTCGTCCACCGTGGCGACGGTCTCTGAGAGGACCGTGTCCTCGAGGCGTTCGGCGTGGCCGGTGCGTTTCCGGTCCAAGATGTCTTGGTACGCCAGGCCGCACGTATGGAAGGTGGCGAGGGAGTGCTTGAGCGCGCTGGTGCACAACTCCGCCGTGTACTGCTCGGCCGCGGCGCGATCACCCGTCCAGAACGAAACGGGAATCGCCGCGAGCGAGAGCATGTAGCCGAGAGGAAGCGCTTGGCCGACGCTGCGTGCGCGTGCAACGGCTTCGCGAACGTACTCCTTTGCTTCCTCGGGGAAGCCTTGGATCCACCGGACGCGGGCGAGGATCGTATAGGCGGAGATCCGCGTGTCGAATTGAATCACGCGGTAGCGAACTCCCCCCGATGCGACGGCCGCGTGCTCGAGCAATTCGTTCGCGCGCAGGCGTGCGGTCGCATGATCGCCGGAGCAATGTCGGACCAAAGCCTCCATGCGCGTGCCCACGAGCGTAAAGGGAGAACTTCCGAGGTTCGTCGCCAGCGCGTCGAATTCCTTCAAGACGTCCATGGTGCTCGCGTAGTCGCCGCTGTGCACCACGCAGATCTGCAACCCCCAGAGCGTCCGGAGCTGCGCATCGACGAGCCCTTCCCGCCGCGCCGTCCCGAGTGCCCTTCGGAAAGCGTCCGCTGCGACCAGGCGCGATTTGCGCTCGCGGACGTGCAACACCGTATAGGCGAACGCTTCCCACAGACGGATCTCCAGGAGCGGATCGGTCTCGAGCATCGCGGAGTGCGCGGCGAACGCGCTCTGCAGGTGCCGCTCGAATTCGTCCAGCAGCGCCAGAAAGAACCAGAGCACGGCGGAGTGCGCGAGGATCCGAGCGCCGAGGAGAGGATCGCCACGGTCCGACATGGCCCACTCGAGCGCCCCACGCAAATCGTCAATCAGGTATCGATGGCGCTCCGTCCAGGCCTTGGGATCCGCGGTCTCCCACTCGATCTCCGCCTCCCGCACCACCGAGAGAATGTACTCCGCATGACGCCGCGCAACCGTATCGCGGGCGGGCGCGGCCGCGAGTTTCTCGGCTGCAAATGCGCGCGTCGTGTCCAACAATCGATAAAAAGGGGCTTCACCGCCGATGTCCGCGGTCACGAGCGATTTGGCGAACAAGTTGGACAGATGATTCATGGCCTCGGAACGTGGCCATTCGGGCTCGGCGATGGCCGCGGCGGCGTTCCCCATGAAGGGCCCGCGAAAGGCGGAAAGCTGCTGGAGCATCATCTGCTCTTCCGGCGGCAAAAGATCGTAGCTCCAGGCCAACGTCGCCTCGAGCGTCTTGTGGCGCGGGAGCGCCGTCCGCCGGCCCTGCGTCAGCACCCGGAATCGATCGTCCAAGCGAGCGGCGATCTGGCGCAAACCGAGTTCCCCCACGCGCGCGGCGGCAAACTCGATGGCGAGCGGCATTCCGTCGAGGCGGCGACAGATCGCCGCCACGTTGGAAGCGTCGGCATCTCGCAACTCGAACCCATCGGCGCTCGCCCGCGCGCGCTGAGCAAAGAGGTCGACAGCGGCGTACGACAGGGCGTCGGTCGCGCTCAATCCTTCGGTGTGCAGTGGGTGCGGCAGCGACGACAGGCGGTACGCCCACTCCCCTGCCGCGCGCAGAATTTCACGGCTGGTCGCGAGAATGCGCAACTCGGGGAGCTCCGACAAAAGGGACTCCACGAGCCCAGCGCAGGACTCCACGATGTGCTCGCACGTGTCGAGCAGAAGGAGCATGCGCTTGCCACGGAAATGCGAGAGCAGACCCGCGATCGGCTCGTCGGGGAGCAGGCCGATGCCGAGCGCCGAGGCGACGGCGCTGGCCACGAGATCCGGATCGGAGAGCGACGAGAATTCGACGAAGCAGATGCCGTCCGAAAAGCGCGGCAAGCAACGATGCGCCACCGCAATGGCCACCGTGGTCTTACCGATGCCGCCAGGGCCGGTGATGGTAATCAGACGCTTCCCGTCCCATGCGCCGGCGAGCAGTTCGATCGTGTCCGCGCGTCCAACGGTGGTTGCGAGCTGCGCGGGGAGGTTGTGCGTGCCCACTTCACGGGGAGCCGCCGTCGTCACGTCGGTGTGCAACGGCGAGACGGGCAGCGCGAAGTAGTAGCCCCGGGGCATCGTTTCGATGGCTGGCTGCCCCTGTTCTCCGCGCGCAAGTACCTTGCGAAGAGCGCCGATTTGAACACGCAGGTTGGTGTCGTCGACGACGACGTCCGGCCAGACCAGCGCCATCAGCTCGTCGGCCGAGACGACGGTGCCTGCGCGCTCGACCAGCACGCGAAGAATGTCGAATGCACGCGCGCCGAGGCGAACCTGTTCATCGCGCAAGTGCAGCGTGCGCGATTCGAGTGCAAGCCGGAAAGCACCGAATGCATAGCCGATCGATCTCAATTCCTTTCCCCTGGGGCCCTCGCCAAGATTCTATCGCCGCACGGCTGCGGAGTCGATCGTGTCCGTCCCAACCGACCGCGGCGTTGCTTCGAACGCCGAGCCGATCGACGGACGGATGACCGGACACCTGTCCGGACACCAAGCGATGCGCCGACGCGAGAATGCCCTCTCATTGCGGTACGGCGATTGCAGTCCGCAGCCGCCATGAAAACTTCTTCCCTCTCTTTCTTCGCCCTTGTTCTCACTGCATGTGCTCCTACCGCCAAGGCCCCCGACAGCATGGACGTGCGACAGGTTCGCATCGTGGACGAAAAAGGCACACCGCAATTGGTGCTCACCTCCGACACGAGGCTCGCCGATCCTCCCGGCGCGGGGCGCAAGGTGGGCGGCGCGGCCCTGCTTTTCAACAATGCCGCGGGCAAGGAGGTGGGCGGGGTGGGAATGCACGAAAAGAACAACGCCTTCTGCTTGGACTATCCGCCCAAACCCGGCACGGCCCATGGCGGCAGCGAGGCTTTGTGCATCGTCGAAGAAGACGGCCATGTTGCCGGCGTGTATGTCAACGATCCCGAATCGGGTCCGAATCGAACGGGCGCTGGAAACGAGCGCCTCGCGTTCAGCGTGGACCACGGTGAGTCGAAGATCGTGCTCAACGGCAAAGACGGAAAACCACGCATTCGCCTTGCGGTCGACGCCAACGACGTTCCACGGATCGAATTTCTCGACGCCAAGGGGAATGCCGTTTACACGCTGCCGCCGAAGCCGTAAACGCCATCGGGGGCGGACACGGTTGAGCTGATTATTGAAGATTGTCGACAATATTATAGTCGACACAAAAATGCTCATTTCGTCGAAATCGGCTGGATGCCCGGCTAAATCTCCTTTATGGATGGATCCCACTCGAACAAGGGGGCTCGTCTTGAAGCTTCGACGGACGGCTGCGCGCTTGGTGATGATTGCGGCGGTATCGGTCTCCGCTCCCGCGGCGGCCGACGAGGAGTTGCCACCCGGCACATTCCGAATCCCGGGCACGACGACGAGGCTCACGCTATCGGGCTTCGCGCGGCTCGATGTGACGTACGACTTCAAGAGCCGGAATCCGTTCGTGACGGGGGAAGATTTCGGCACGACGACCTCGCGTCTTCCGTTGAATTCGAGCGCCGAGGGGCAGAAAACGGGGCAGCTCTACATGACGGCCCGCACGAGCCGCCTGGGCATTTCGACGATGACGGACACCGGGTGGGCCGAAATCGGGAGCCGCATCGAGGCGGATTTCTGGTCCGGCAATCTGCTATCGAGCCAGACCTTCACCAATTCGGTCCTCTTCCGATTGCGCCATGCCTATGGCACCTTGAGCGGCCGCTACGGAACCTTGCTGGTCGGCCAAACGTGGACGACCTTTCTCGACCTCGTCGCGTTCCCCGACACCGTGGACTGGATTGGCCCGGGCTCCACGGCGGCCATCCGCCAGCCGATGATCCGCTACGTCATCCCCCTTCCCGCCCGTTCCAGCCTCGCGCTGGCCATCGAAAACGCGCCCGGAACCGATCAAAACGGGATCACCGATGGACCGGGCACGAAGCAGCCGTTTACCCGCAAAGTGCAGCGGATCCCCGATGTGATCGGTCGTTTCTCGATGGCCGGCGATTGGGGCACCGCGTCGGTGGGTGCCGTTGCCACGCAATACCGTGACGCGGGGGCGCCGAACGCGGATTCGTATTCGAAGTATGGATGGGGTGTGAGCGCAGCGGCTGCTCTCAAAATCTTCGACGATACGTTCCGAACCACCGTCGCAGGTGGACGCGGTATCGGAAGGTACATCGTTGCTGCGGGAACAACGGGACAGGGTGCGACGAATACGGGCGATAGCTTCGTCCTGTGGAATGCGTTCGCATACCACGTGAATTATACGCATGTATGGAATCCGCAACTGCGCTCCAACGTCATCTGGAGCCAAACGCTCATGGCGAACAATGGCGCGAGCACCGCGGCCGCGCCGTATGAACCCACCGTCGATCCAGCAACCGGTACCCTGATCGATCCCTTCGTGAACCAGCGGATCGAAGAGCTGTTCCTGAATACGTTCTTGACCCTGACCAAGCAGGTCGAATTCGGCCTCGAGTACGCGTTCTCGCAGCGGCACACGTTCGGCAGCGTCACGGCGCCTTCTCGAATCGGAACCATGCACCGCATCACGACGACGGCGCTCTTCTCTCTTTTTTAGCCGACGAACAAGCTTCTCACGTCATGGTCGTCGTCGATGGCCCGCTCGAACGACGCCGAACCGTAGGCCAGCGCGGCCTCCCGCTCGGCGAGGGTTTCCTGCAGTTGCCGCGCTCCCGACGAGATGCTCGCGAACACGCGTTCGAAGGCTCGTAGGAACAACCACGCCGGGCTGTACCAGCGGTCGGCACCAAGTCGAGTCAGTGTATTCGTCATCGTGTCCAGCGAGCGTTGCATCGTCAGCGCAAAGCCGCCCGCGGCGTCCTCCGTCTTGAAGCGTCCGATCTCGCGCGCGAGCAGCACCTTGAACGTGCGCACCGACATATCTTCTGCCAGCATCGCGACCCCGAGAGTCAGCCAACGCTCGCCCCCGAGTCCGAGCCATCCGGTCCCTCGGTGCGTGATCCCGAACGTGGCGCCCTTGGTGAGAAACACCCGGTCCACCGGGCGAGTGCCCATGCGATGCGCAACGTCTTCGAGCAGGGCGCGCCATTTCGGCTCCGAGGCCAAGTCCATGGGCTCCCCCGGATCTTCCGACGCGGGCGGAAATGCGATGCCCCAGATGGCTTTGCCCACCGCCGCCAAGGTAAAGAGGGTGACCGTAGCGACGCTCAGAAACGGCGCCCACGAGTCCGTACCGGTGCCGTATTCGATGAAGACGAGCACGCCCGCCGATCCGCAAAGGCCCAAAAGGATGGGCAAAGATAGGTAGAAGTACACGCTCGAAAGCCAGAGCACTCCTTGGTACGCCCGAAGCACGAACAGGGGCACCCTGGTGGCGAACCGCAAAACGATTTGACTCGCGGTCCACCCCAAAAGAAAGAGCAGCGCGAAGGTGCCGAGCCAAATGCCGACGGCACACGCGAAGCGCACGAGCCATGGCCACGCCGGAGATGCCCCCTGGATTGCGTGGCGAATCGCGACGACTTTGCCATAGGGTAGGCCCTTTTCCTCGGCCTGCTCGAGGGCACCTTCCGCCCCCGAGCGGTCGCCCGCCAAGAGGCGAACGCGCGCAAGCAGGGCGTAGGTCTGCGGATCGCGGGGCGCAACCTGTTCGAGGTGGCCGACGTAGGCCTCTGCGCGCTCGATGTCTTTGCGCGCGAGCTGCACGCGAATCATCGCGTTGAGCGCGTGCGGATCCTCGGGCTTCTGCGCGAGCGCCTGCGTCGCATGCTCGAGGGCCTCTTGGACGCTCTCCGCGGATGGCTCTTCCGGCTCCACGAGCGCACGGGCGAGCATCAGGTGGTTCTCGGTTGCCTCACGCAGCGCCAGCGCGCGCCGGCAATCGGGGACGGCCTCCACGTACCAAGACTCGTACACGAGCTCGAGCCGGCAAAGGCGGCGGTAGGCATGATCGCTCTTGGGGGCCAGCTCGGTGACACGCCGGAAGAGGGCGCGTGCTCCGTCGGTGTCGCCATGGTCGAGCGTCGCAACCGCCTGCTCGTAAACCGGGACGGCGTCCGGGTTCTCCGCGCGAATGTCGTCGAGGACCTTTCGCTCGGCGGCCTCGCCGGCGTGGGCCAGCGGGAGGGCGATCAGTGAGAACAGAACGATCACGAGCCAAGTTGCGACGTACCGCGTGACAATCACGACCGAAGTACGCCATACGCGCCAGCGATCTTCCTACGTATTTCTAATGTGCATCCTTCGTATCGACGGTGGCGCCCATTTTGGGCTTTCGCATCAAAAGAATGAGCCAGCTCGCGGCGAGGAAGGCAAAGGCCAGCATGAGGAAATTTCCATTGAAGGCGCGGAGCAAGGCTTGCTGATCGATGCGAAGCTTGAGAACCGCGAGGGCCGCCCCCTGGGGATCGGCCAGGCGGGCGCCGGGGCCGTGCTCCAGGAGGGAGGCTTGGTCGGCAACCAGAGAACTGTAGGCATCCACGTGGCTCGTCATGAAGGTGAAGGCGCGCTTGCTCTCGCGATCGAGCATGGTGCTCATCCACGCGGTACCAATCGATGCGCCGAGCTCGCGCGTTAGGTTGAACAAGGCTGTACCACCGGGGCGCTGTGCGACGGGCAGCGCTTGGACGGCGAGAAACGTGAGCGGCACGAAGCCGATGCCGGTCCCCACGGCGCGAATGAAAAGCGGTTTGACGATGGCCCCCACGTCCGCGTCCGCGGTGAGGTGGGCGTTCAGCCAGAGGCTCGTGAAGATGCCGGCATTGGCCAGCACCATGAGGATGCGCGGGTCGATTTTGGTGACGAGGCGGCCGGCCAAAGGGAAAATCAAGATTTGAATCCAGCTTCCCAGAAGGAACACACGCCCGATCTGCAGCGCGCGGTAATGCATGATGTTGCCGCAATACAGCGACAGCAACAGCGAGCCGCCGAAAACGGCCGTTCCCACGAGAAAGTTGAGCGTGGTGGCCGCCGTGTACCCCGCATTGGCGAATACGCGCAATTCCACCACGGGATGCGGCGTCTCCAGCTCGTGGCTGATGAATCCAATGAGCGAAATCGCCGCCACGATGGCCAGCACCAGGATGGTGGTGCTCTCGAACCAGCCGTCGCGGTTGCCTTCCTCGAGCACGTATTGCAGCGACACCATGCCCACGGTCAGAAGGGCGATGCCGAAGCGATCCACGGGGGCGCGATCGGGCACGAAGCTCGGCTGCTCGATGTGCTTCCACGCGGTGTACGCGGCGAAGAGGCCAAACGGGATATTGACGAAGAAGATCCAATGCCAACTTGCCAAGTCGACCAAATATCCGCCGATGCTCGGCCCGAGCAGCGGGCCGGTGATCGCACCAATGGCAAATAGCGCACCGGCCATACCGTGCTGCTTTTCCGGATAGCGCGAGAACAACACGCTCTGCGACGTGGGAATGATGGCACCGCCGCCCAGGCCCTGCAGAATGCGAAAGAACACCAGGGACAAGAGATTCCACGAAAGGCCGCACAAGGCGCTGGCCGCGGTGAAGACGAGAATGGAGGCGGTATAATAACGACGAAAACCGAAGCGCTTGAGGAGCCAGCCGGACATCGGAATGACGGTGATGTTGGCCATGGCGTAGGCCGTCGACACCCATGCGATGCGGTCCAGCGGCGTACCGAAGTTGGCGCGGATGTCGTTCAACGCCACGTTCACGATGGAGATATCGAGAAACGCCATCAATCCGGCGAACATCGTGCCCAGGGTGATGAGCGCCTTGTTCCCGCGCAGGAGCGTTCCCTCGTCGGCGGAGCTCACCGCGCCCTCGTTCGAACGGTGACATCGGCGCTCATGCCCGGACGGAGCTCCACGTCCAGCGGCCCATCGAAGCGCACGAGCACCGGGACGCGCTGCACGACCTTGACGAAGTTCCCCGTCGCGTTGTCCGGCGGAAGGAGCGCAAACCGCGCGCCGGTTCCGCCGGCGATGCTGTCGACACGGGCCTGGAAATCGCGACGGCCGTACGTATCGAGGCGCACGGTCACCGGCTGGCCAGGGCGCATCTCGGCGAGTTGGTCCTCCTTGAAGTTCGCCACGACCCACACGTCGTCCAGCGGCACGACGGCGAACAGAGGCCGCTCCGGGCTCACCATCTGCCCTTCTTCGACCGTGCGCCGCGACACCACACCACGGCGGGCAGCCCGCAACGTCGTGTACGACAAATTGAGCTCTGCCAGCTTGCGCGCGGACTCGGCCTGCTCCACCTTCGCCTCCGCGAGTGCCAGCGCCGCCCGGGCGGAGGCCACCTGCTCCATCGAGGTATCCGCCGCGGTGAGACGGCCTTTCGCAAGCACCACGCCGCCGTTCGAGCTGGCCAGCGAGGCCTCGGCGGCCAACTGCCGTGCGCGCGCCTGATCGAGCTGCGCGCTCGCATTGTCGAACTCCGTTTGCCGAGAATCGAGATCCAGCTGCGGAACGGCCTTTTGCTCCAGCAGGGCGCGCGATCGCTTCAAATTGAGCTCGGCCAGCGACTTGCGCGACGCCGCGGCCGCGTAATCGGCCTTGGCCTCGGCAATGGCGGCTTGCGCCGACGCCATCGAGGACGTGGCCGCGGTCATCCCGCCCTTGGCCTGCACGACGTTGGCCGGGGCCGTCTTCTCGATGAGGGCCAGCGACGCACGCGCACCCTCGGCCTGCGCGCGTGCAGCCACCACATCGGCGCGCGCCGCATCGACCTTGGCCTGGTAGTCCGCGGGATCGAGCTCGATGAGCACATCGCCCGCGTTCACCGTTTGATTGTCGCTCACCCGCACGTGCAACACTTGGCCCGGCACGCGTGCGGACACGTTCATCACGCGGCCTTCCACCTGCGCATCGTCCGTGTTCTCACGCCCCGCGGTCAGCGCATACCAGCTGCCCGCCCCCACCAGCGCCACGGTGCCCAACGCGGCAAGGAGCCTCGGGGTTCGCCGTTTGCGCGGCGGCGCGGTTTCCGCCAGTGCTTCCCTCACGGCTTCCGTGGACGGCACCTCGGTCGTCGACGTCGCAGCGCTCATCGGCCCTTGGCCTCCTCACCACGCAGCACCAGGCAGGTGCTCGAAAGCTTGCCCACGAGGCTCCCGCTTTCATCGGTGACGTCGGCCTCGAGCGCGCCCAGCTTCCGCGTGCGTTTGCTCACGCGACCGACCGCGGTGAGGCGCCCCGTCCAGACCGGTTTGAAGTACTTCGCCGAGAGCTCGATGGTGGTGAACGACTCGTCGTCCTCGAGGGTCGAGGACATCGCCAAGCCCATGGCGGCGTCGCCCAAGTCGCAAAGAATGCCGCCGTGCATCGTTCCTATGACGCTCGCGTGCTGAGCGCCCACGTCCAACTCGAAGACCGCACGCCCCACTTCGATTTGGACGGCGCGAAAGCCGAGGAGCTTCGCCGACGGCGGTGGCGAAACCTCACCGCGAACCAATTTTTCGATCCAACGAAGGTGCCCTTGGGTCTTCGGAATCCTTGCCGTTTCTTTCATAGTACGAACGTAATATGATGCCAATCATACGTGGGTCAAGGCCTCGAGCAGCACGCTTCGTTTTGGGCTACAAGGTGGGCATGTCCGATTCGAAGCAAGACGTCCTCGACATGCTTCACGAGCTCGCCGAGCTCACGATGATCGAGGAGGGCGATCCGCAGTCGTTCCGGGTACGCGCCTATGAGAGCGCGGCCAATGCCATCGAGGCGCAGGCCACCGATCTGGGAAAGCTCACCGCGAAGGACCTTCAGAAGATCGAGGGAATCGGCAAGAGCACCGCGGAAAAGATCCGCGAGCTGATCGATACCGGCAGGGTGGAGAAGCTGGAGGCCCTGCGGCAGAAGCACCCGCCGAGCGTGGTGGCGATGCTGCGCATCCAGGGGCTCGGGCCCAAGGCGGTGAAGCGGCTGCGCGCCGAACTCGGCGTGCAGTCCATCGACGATCTGCGGGAGGCATTGGCGGCGCAGAAGTTGCGCGGGCTCAAGGGCTTCGGGGCGAAGTCCGAGGAGAAGCTGGCAGCTTCGTTGGCGCGGCTCGAGCAGCAAGGGACGACGTCGCGCACGCCCATTTCGGTGGCGCTGCCGCTGGCCAACCGCGTGGTGGCGCGCATGCTCGAGTTGCCCGGGGTGACGCATGCGTCGTACTGCGGATCGCTGCGCCGCTTTTGCGAGACGGTGGGCGATGTGGACATCATGGTCGCGGGCGGAGATCCGGCGCGGGTCATGGAGGCCTTCGTGTCGATGAACCTCGTCGAGCGCGTGCTCGTCCAAGGCGACTCGAAGACGAGCGTGGTCACCAAGCGCGGAACGCAGGTGGATCTCCGGGTGGTCGCGCAGCACCAGCTGGGCGCCGCGCTCATGTACTTCACCGGCTCGAAGGGGCACAACATCAAGCTGCGCCAGCGCGCCCTCGCACGGGGCTGGACGCTCAACGAGTATGCGCTGTCGGAGCTCGACGGCGGCAAGGTCGTCGCCAGCGAAACCGAGGAACAGATCTATGCGGCGCTGGGCCTGCGCTTCATTCCGCCCATGCTGCGCGAGGATGCCGGCGAGATCGAGGCCGCGGAAACGGGCGCCTTGCCGCGACCCATGGGAAGGGTCATTGGCGATTTTCACGTGCACACGACGGTGTCGGGCGATGGCCGTTCGTCGATCGAGGACGTGGTGGCAGCCGCCAAGGCGCGCGGATACCGCGTGCTGGCGTTGACCGATCATGCCGAAGGGACGCTGTCCGGTGTGGGGCGCGAAGCCTTTTTGGAGCAGCGCGCGAAGATCCGCGCGATGCAGGCGGAGCTCGGCGATTCGCTGAAGCTGCTCCACGGCGTGGAGCTGAACATCGGGCCCAATGGCGAGCTGGATTACGATTTGGAGTTCCGGCGGGGTTTCGATTTCTGCCTGGCGTCGGTGCACGACCATTTCGAACTGGATCGCGCCGCGCAAACGAAGCGCATCGTGACGGCGATGCAGGATCCGACGGTGCGCATGATCGGGCACCTGTCGGCGCGCATGATCGGCGGGCGGCCGCCCATCGAGCTGGATCTGGATGCGATTCTGGAGACCGCGGAAAAGACGGGCACCGCGCTGGAGGTGAACGGTGCCCTGCCCCGCCTCGATATGTCCGTCGAGGCGCTGCGGCGGGCGCGCGGGCGGGACATCCAATTCGTGCTCACGAGCGATGCCCACCACGCGGACGAATTGGAGCGCGTGCGTTATGCGTCCTTGAATGCGGAGCGCGCGTGGGTCGATCCGGACCGGGTGGTGAACGCAGGCACGCCCGAGCGGCTCATCGCCTGGACCCAAGGCAAACGCGATGGCGGCGGATCGCCTCGTCCATCGACGTGAGGACGGTCAAATCAGCGTATGATTATGGGGCCGCTCGCCAGCGGCCTCGTTCTGCCCGCTCCCGCTCCCGAAATCATCGCCAATGCCGTTTGACCACGAGAAGCTCGATGTCCATCAGCTGGCGCTCGAATTCTTTGATCTCGCCGACGATGTTGTCGAGCATCTGCCTCGAGGTCGCGGACATCTTGCCGACCAACCCACTCGAGCGTCGCTCTCCATCGTGAACAACATTGCGGAAGGTGCTGGTCGCCCTCTGTAAGAACTTGCACGAAGAATTCGGGAGCGGGAGCGGGCAGAGAACTCCCGGACCTGTCGAAGTTCGACGGCTCCATGCCGGCGGCGTCAAGGGCTCGGTTTTTGGAGCATCTCTTTCAGGCCGAAGACCAAGGTACCGCTTTTCTTGAGCGCGGCCGTGCCGCCGGCGCGTCCCCAAAGGGCATAAACGGGTTCGCCGACCGGGCTTGGGACGGACGCAAGCTTCTGCTCGAGGCGCACGCGGTCGGCGATGTCGAGCGGGCGTTCCTGCCATCGGGCTTCACCGATTAGGGCAGTGCGGCTTCCCTGAAGGCCAAGCACGTCGACCTCACATTGCGGGCCCCTCACGGACCACCAGCGGCCGACGACCAGGTCTTCGGGGAGTTCGCCTTTCTCGACGAGCCGGCGCGCGTGGTGGCGGGCCAGGTCCTCGAAGACCGCGCCGAGATGCCTTTGCCAAATGGGCTCGACCCGCTGCAAGACGGCGCGACCTTGGCCCGAGGCGATTTCCGCGCGGTTTGCGTAGATGCAGGAGAACCAAAAGTCCAAATAAACGTCGTCGATGGCGTAATTCGGTTTCGCGCCCTTTGGAGACCCGACGGGAAGGACTTTGCGGACGAGCCCCGCGCGCACCAATTGCTCGAGCGGCATTTCGACGCGCTGGCCAGCGTCGGAGGCGATATCCGAATAGCGCGTGCGCCCGCGCCCGATGGCCGCGAGGATGCGCGCATAGCCGACGCTGGCGGAGGTCTGCTCGATGAGCATGGCCTCGGCGTCGAGGGTCAAAAGCCCCGCGGAGTCGTACGCGTGCGTGAGCAGGTTGTGCTCCACGCTTTTCGCAGCGTCCCAGGACCGAAGGTGCAATGGATAACCGCCGCATGCCGCATAGGCGCGGAGAAAGTCCGGTGGCGAGAGGCGCGGCAAAAAGGAACGCGCAGCGAGCGGCTCCAGCGGCTCGAGCCGGAGAGGGAGCGTGGGCCGGCCACGCAGTGGGCCGTCCGGGCCAATGAGATCTTCGACGACGCGAATGGCCGATCCGGTGAGGACCAGCATCAATTTGCTCTTCGAAGGCAGGTGATCCCAGACGACTTGCACGATGCTGGCGAATGCCGGAGTCGATGCGAGGAGATAGGGGACCTCGTCGAGGACGAGCATCAGCGGTTCGTCCTTGGCCAGCGCCGCAAAGTACTTGAGCGCGGCCTCCCAGGAGGCGAACGAGCCGCCGGTTCGATCGGCAACGTGATCGCCCAAGCTTTGGCGAAGCGCATCGTGGAGGCGCCCGAGCTCCACCGACTCGGACTGCTCCGTTGCGCCGAAAAACACGGCGCGCCGGCCTTGGACGAAATGGGAGAGAAGGAATGTCTTTCCCACGCGCCTCTTTCCCCAAACCAACGCGAACTGAGCGCGGCCACGCTGGGCAAGCTTCCACGCGGCGCGAAGTCGTTCGAGCTCTCGAGCGCGGCCGAGGAGGGACATCACTCCATTTTACATGAAGTACATGGCCCATGTACCTCGAAGAACATGCACTACAAGCTGCGTGTAGTACGCATGGCTTGTAGTTCGCAACAACAAGGCAGAGCTCGCTGTGCATTTCATGACGCTTCTGAACGTGATGTAAGGAATTGCGCTGTGACGCTGAGGTATGTTGGAGGTGCCGAAGTCTGTCACGAGACCGGTCGATAGTCGTCGCCCAGATGTCGCACGGACGTCACAAGCCGCCATTAAACAGGCGCAAGCGATGGGCTTCGAATCTTTCGGCCAACAGGATCACGATCCTGCACGCAAACGGCGTCTTGCCGTTGGAGCGGGCGCAGGGCTCGTGGTTTTGGGTGGCTTGCTTGCGGTCGGAATTGCATTCGGGGCCATAGCGCCTCTCCAACAAGAGGAAGAGGTGGACGTGAAACTCGTGGCCAAGGTGCCCGAGGCAAAGCCTCCACCGCCGCCACCTCCTCCCCCGCCCCGGCCCAAGTCACCGGCGCCGCTCGGGGCGAAGAAGGCCAGCCCGCTCACGCCGCCCACGGTGATTCCGCAGGAGAAGCCGCCGGAGACGGATTTGCAGAATGCCAAGAGCGAAATCCCGATTGGCGACGGCGATCCCAATGGAGATCCGAACGGCAAGGCCGGCGGGCGAGGCTCGGGTGGTGTCGCCGTTGCGCCAACGGCACCTCCTGCGCCCCCGGCGCCGCCTCCTCCGCCGATTCAGTTGCCCGAGCACGTGGACCCGCCGCAGGCGATCCACAAGCCGATGCCCGAATATCCCGAGGCGGCACGCAAGCAGGGTATCGAGACGGTCGTCATCATCAAGTTCGTCGTCACGGAAACGGGCGAGGTCGCCGAACCCACGATTCTACGAGGGCACCCGCTGCTCGACGAGGCGGTGCTGGCCACGGTGAAGACTTGGCGCTTTCAACCGGCCGTCATGGACGGTCATGCCATTCGCGTTTACCGCGTTGTGAAAATCCCCTTCAAACTCAGGACTTGAGGTTACTGCTATGATGTCGTTCAACCCGATTCATCTCTGGGCCAGCATGGGCCTCATGAGCAAAATCGTTACTTCGGTATTGCTCGTCATGGCACTTTGCACCGTCACCGTCGTGGTCGAACGATGGATTGCCCTTTTCCGCGGCACGCGCGCCTCGCAACGGTTTGCCTCGGCTGCGGGCTCTGCGCTCAATGCGCGTGAGTTCGAGACGCTGGTGACGCTGTCGGCGGATCACGAGCAGGCGCCCCTTTCGCGCCTCGTTGGTGCGACGGTGAAGCGTTACCTGCGTGCGCGTGCGGATGGCGTGGAGGCCGGTGACGATTTGACGCCGATCGAGCTGGCCAAGCGCGAAGGTGCGCGGCAAACCGAGGAGCTCGGGGCCGATTTGCGCCGTGGCATGGGCATGCTGGCCACGATTGGGTCGATTTCGCCCTTCGTGGGATTGCTCGGTACCGTCGTCGGTATCATCACCGCGTTTCAGGGAATCGCGGCGACGGGCTCGGGAGGCCTCGGGGCCGTTTCGGGCGGTATCGCGGAAGCGCTCGTCGAAACGGCGCTCGGTCTCATGGTGGCCATTCCGTCGGTTCTCATCTTCAACTTCCTGAGCAACACGATTACGCGCATGGAGGGTGCGCTCCAGCGCTCGCTCGGGGAGCTGATCGACGAGATGGAGACGCATCAGGGACGCGAAACGTCCGGGCGATTCGCACGGGAAGCGCAAGCCGCCGAGTAGCCCATGAGCAAGTACATGCCGCAGCCCGAGATCAACGTGACGCCGCTGGTGGACGTCGTTCTCGTGCTTCTCATCATCTTCATGGTCATCGCCCCCGCGCTCGAACACGGCGAGCGCGTGGAGCTCCCCGCCATCGTGCGGCCGGATCCGAAGTCCAAATTGAAACAAGAGCCGATCACCGTGAGCATCGCCGCGAGCGGTAAGATTTTCCTCGAGAAAGACATGGTCGATCGCGACACGCTGGGCGCGAAGCTCGACGAGCTGCACGAGAAAGACGCCGAGCGCCGGGTCGTGTTGAAGGGTGACTCGAGCCTGAATTATGGGGAGGCGCGCGCCGTCTTCGCCATGGTGGAGAAAACCGGTTTCGGCGGCTGTTCCCTCATGGTGAGCAAGAAGGGCAAAGAGGACGAGCCGGAAGAGGCGGAACTCGCCGCGGCGGAGAGCGGGAGGTAAGCCATGGCCATTACGCTCGAAGCCGACAAGCCGGGGGCAAAACGCACGGGGCCCGTACCCCCGGCGATCAACGTGACGCCGCTGGTCGACGTCGTCCTGGTGCTTCTCATCATTTTCATGGTGGTGACTCCCCTGCTGAACAAGGAGTTCAAAATCCACCTGCCCAAAAAAGAAGACAACAAGGAACAACCATCGCCCGAAAACGATACGCGCATCGTGCTGACGGTCAGCAAGGAAGGCACGATTCGCATCAATCGGGACGTGATTGACGACAATGAATTGGCGGAAAAGCTGCCCCGCATGCTCGCCGCCCGCAGCGACAAAGTCGTTTACTTCGATGCAGACGACGAAGCGCCTTACGCGCTCGTCGTGCAAACCCTCGATCGCACGCGCCGTGCCGGCGGAAAAGCGATCGCGATCCTTACGGAGAAAGTCGCGCAGTAATGCCGCTTACGTCTCGTTTCCCAGGAAACGTGTATTTGTTGTTCGCCACGGCCGTGTCGTCCGCGACGTATTTCGCGCCCGGTGTTGCGTTCGCGCAAGACGCGCCTGCACCGGACGCAGCTACGCAATCTGCGCCCGCGCCGCCGACGGCGCCGACTCCAGCCCCGGATCCCATTCCGGCCGATGCGACTGCGGAGGAAGCCGCCGAGGAGCTCAAAGAGGAAGATCCGTCGCGACCGCCGCCCAAGGGCAAGGGCGCCGTTTGGGGCGTCATCACCGATAGCGATACCAAGGACACGCTGATTGAAGCCCAGGTTTTCGTCCTGGGGAAAGACAAGCGCGTACTGACGGACGTCGACGGCCGCTACCGCATCGAGCTTCCACCGGGCGATTACGACTTTCGCGTGGTGTACGAACTGCACCAGACGCGCCGGCTGAAGAGGGTGCGCGTGGTTGCGGGAAAAACGCGCCGCATCGACGTGCCGATGGAGTCGGACAAAGAGGCTCACGAGGAATTGTCGCCCATCGAGGCCGACATCGAGCGCGCGAGCGCCGCAGCGCAGATTCAGATACGGCGGAATGCCGCGACGGCGTCCGATGGCGTCGGTGCGCAGGACATTGCCAAGACGCCCGACCGGAACGCGGCAGATGCATCGCGACGCGTCGTCGGTGTGACGCTGGTCGAGGGTCGCTATCTGTTCGTCCGCGGTTTGGGTGAGCGGTATTCGAATGCGCTTTTGAATGGTGCACCGCTGCCGAGCCCCGAGCCGGACCGGCAAGCCGTCCCACTCGATATCTTCCCAACGGCGGTTTTGTCCGACGTCACCGTTTCGAAGACATTCGTGCCCGACATGCCGGGCGACTTCGCGGGTGGATCCGTCAACATTCATACGCGCGATCTGCCGCCCAAGTTTCAGTTTCAAGCCAACGTGGGGCTCGGGTTCAATACGGAGACGACCTTCCAGCGACGCCTTTCTCACCAGGGCGGCAGCACGGACTGGCTCGGCATCGACGACGGCGGACGAAAGCTGCCGTCGGTGATTCCGAACGAGAACGTGCAGGCCTTCGTCCCGGGCGCTTCCGGCCGGAATCCGCGGCTCACCGAGTATGGGCGGGCGATGAACTCGCCCATGACGACGACGAACCCCATTTCGCTGCCCAACGGCACGATCAGCGCGTACGTCGGCAATTCGATCCGCTTCGGAAAGAAGAACGAGCAGGCGTTCGGCTATCAGTTTGCCGCCGGCTACTCGCGTCGTTTCGTCCGCAGAAACGACGAGATTCTGCGCAACTTCAATCCCGATCCGCAGAATCCGGGACAACTGATCCTTCAGAACGACTACAGGGCGAACACCGGCCTCGATTTGGTGGCGTGGAACGGGCTCTCGACGTTGACGTACGCGCCAAGCCTCGATCATCGATTTACCCTGACGGGACTCTACAGCCGCGGCTCGGAAAAAGAGGGGCGCGAGATTACGGGTCCCAACGCCGAACGAAATGGCGCGGTCGTCTACGATACCCGTCTTCGATTCGTGTCCCGCGATCTCGCATTCGGTCAGCTTCGCGGCGAACATCGGTTTCCCTCGACCATGGGCACGCAGATCGCATGGACGGGAACGGCTTCGCGCGCCAAGCTCGACGAACCCAACACCCGCGAGACCGTCTACTCCGACGATCCCACGCTGGGACGCAGCTGGCTCCAAGGAACGCTGAGCGGTTCGCATTTCTATGCCAAGCAGAGCGAGACCACGTACGGAGGCAGCGTCGATGTCACGCAACCGGTCACCCGGGAATTGAAGGCTACGAAGAATTTCAAGTTCGGTGGCCTGATAACCCGCAGACACCGCGAGTTCAATGCGCGAAGGTTTCGCTACACCGATACGGGACAGAACCCCGGCGCCATCCTCTTACCGCCGGATCAACTCTTCACCAACCCGAACATCGGCGATGCGCAAGACGGCACGAGCGCGCTCGAACTGACGGAGTACACGCGGAAGAACGACGCGTACAATGCCGATCACAACGTATACGCCGGCTACCTGATGGGCGACTTCTGGTTCGGCGAACGGCTGCGCGCCATCGTTGGAGCGCGCGTCGAATCGTCGACGCAAACCATCGACTCGTTCGACCCGCACGTGGGCGTCAGCACGGCAGTCCAGGCCAAATTGGCCAAGACCGACCTCCTTCCCTCCGCCAATCTGATCTTCAAGGTCACGGAAGCCTCCAATCTTCGGCTCTCGGCGTCTCGAACCGTTGCGCGGCCGCAACTTCGCGAGCTTGCGCCTTTTTCGTTCACGGATTACTTCGGCGCACGCGAAATCGAGGGAAATCCAAACCTCGATCGAACCCGTATCAACAATTACGACGTTCGCTTCGAGTGGTTCCCTGGGGAGGCGGACGTGCTCGCGGCCACGGCTTTCGCCAAGTCGTTCGACAAGCCCATCGAGCCCATCATCATTTCGCAGGGACGCGGGGTGTTGTCGTACCAGAACGCGCGCGGTGCGACGAATCTGGGCATCGAGCTGGAGGCGCGGAAGCAGTTGGGGTTCATCTCCAAAGCGCTGCAAGACTTCAGTGTTCTGTCGAATTTGACGTTGGTCCATTCCCGGGTCGAGCTCGACTCCGGTCCTGGACAGGTGCAAACGAGCAACGTTCGACCTTTGGCCCAACAATCGCCTTTCATCGTCAATTTCGCCATCGATTACAATCACGAAAGCTCGCGCACACGTATTCGTGTATTGTATAATATTTTCGGGGAGCGCATTGCCCAAGTCGGCCAGCTTGGATTGCCCGATATTTACGAACAACCCCGCAGCCAGCTCGATGCGTCCATCACGCAAGGGATTGGCAAATACGTCGACCTGAAACTGGCCGCCGACAACCTTCTCGACGCGCCCTATCGCTTCCTCCAAGCCGACAATATCGTTCAACGCTACAAGCTCGGAACGTCCGTCTGGCTCAGCGCCACCGTGAATATCCAATAGCCCCGCGTTCGCGAACAGTTCGCGGACGAGAAACCTTTCCGTCACATATTGGCCGCACGTTGCCGGCCCCAGGAGACCACCACGATGAAATCCCGGCTCTTTTCTCTTCTCCCGCGCTTTGCGAAGGTTTCGCGTTCCGCGGGATTCTTGACTCTGTCCCTCGCGTCCCTCGTTGCCATCGGCGTCGCGGGCGTCGGCTGCAGCAGCGATGACGATTCGCCTGGAGGCGGTGGTAACCCGCCGCCGAACAACAGCACGAGCAGCGAACTTCTCGGCCAAGTGACCGGCAACAAGACACTGACCAAGGACAAAACCTGGCTCATCAAAGGTACGGTGTTCGTGCGTTCGGGCGCCACCCTGACAATCGAAAAGGGAACCACGATTCAAGGTGAAAACTCCAGCAAGGGCGTGCTGGTCATTCAGCCGGGCGCGAAGATCGTCGCGGAAGGCACCGCCGATGAGCCCATCGTCTTCACCAGCCAGCTGCCCGAGGGCTCGCGCCGAGCCGGTGACTGGGGTGGCGTAATCATTCTTGGCAACGCGCCCGTCAACAAGGGAACGCACCGCGTGGACGGCCTATCCGAGGGCGGTACGTTCGGCGGGAACAATCCAACCGAATCGAGCGGCACGTTCCGCTACGTCCGCATCGAGTACAGCGGCATCGAGCTGAGCCCCGACAACGAGGTGAACGGCCTCACCTTGGCCGGCGTCGGCAGCGGCACCACCATCGACCATGTGCAGATTCGTCACACGAAGGATGATTGCTTCGAGTTCTTCGGTGGAACGGTCAATGCGAAATACCTCGCCTGCCAGTACAACGAGGACGACGGAATCGACTGGGACCTCGGCTGGCAAGGCAATCTGCAATTCTTCGTACTCCAGCAGAATCCGGCCACGGGCGAGGAAATGAACGGGTTCGAAGCGGACAACGACGAGGTCGGGTCGGCAAAAGAGCCCTTTTCGGAGCCGAAAATCTCCAACGTGACGCTGTGCGGCCAGAACAACAATGCGCCGAAGGCCCAATACGGAATGCTCCTTCGCAGGAACACGAAGGGCCACATCTACAACACCGTTGCCGTGGGCTTCGAGGCGGGCATCGACATTCGCGACAAAGCCACCGCAGCCAATTGGGGCAAGGGCCTCGATATCCGAAGCAGCATCTTCTTCGGCAGCACGGGCACCGGCCTCGCGAACGCCATCGCCTACCCCGAAACGGGGAGCACGGCGCCGGACAAGGACAACGACAAGCAGGACGACGGCACGCTGTTCGTCGAGCACGAGCTCTTGCTCAATTCGGATTACAAGAATTCGGACAAGAATCCGAACATTGCGGGATGCTTCGATGCCGTCAATCCGGTGTTCGGCCCCGCGACCTCTCTGACCGAGAACGCTTCGCCGCCCCCGAGCGACGCTTTCTTCGACGCGAGCGCAGCGTACATTGGCGCCTTCAAGGACGCGAATGACACGTGGGCCACCACCGGCAAGTGGGCCGTGTGGAAGGCGAACTGAGAAGCTTCTTTCTTCTCGGAGTCCCGTAAAAACGAGGGTCATGGCGCGCGCCGCCGTGGTCCTCGTTTCTCATTTCAGAGCGGGTGCGGCTCGTGCTCCGAAGAGGACGCCCATCGTTGGGAGCGATGCGGAGTTACTCGCGCGCGAGAGCGACGCCTTGGCCGGCCGCTTTCGGAGGCAGCGGAGGAATGCCCAATAATCCTTGACCCAAATCGGCACATCTTTCGCATCTTGCTTACTGTGACGTAACGACACCTTCTCCAACTCAGCTCGAACGATGACGAATGGAATGTTGTTGGCGAAACATGAATAAAAATAAAATCGAGCCCGAGCATGAGAATCGTTGCGCGCGGATGCCGAGCGAGGTAGGTCCTGCCCGCAACTGATTTTGGAGCTACCGCGATGTCGCGCGCTCGTATGCATGCCGTTGTTCAGTCGCAGAGTTGGCGAAAACGAAAACATACCGTCGCAGCGGATACATGAATCATTCACGCCGATCATCGCATTTGGTGTCTCGCGTGTGAATTAAGCGCGTCATTATCGAGCACCGCCAGAGCCGGTCGATAAGCAATCAGCGATCCCAAAATTCATATCATTGGCTGCCGTGCCTGCCGTGAATGGTCTCGGTGTGTGCGGCGGCACATCCAACGGAGGAGAGCATGCAACATACCAAGAAGCATATCAAGGCAACGATCATCGTGGCATGTGCATTGGTGGCGCTCAGCGTGGCCGCCCCCGGATTGGCCAGCAACGCCTCGGGTGGGGGTGGAGATCGCTTCTGCGAAGACTTGAGAGAAGCGTGCGAGGATGCGAATGGAACGGCCCTTCTGTGCGTCGAGACACCGACGCATCTCGCGGAATGCTCCGGTGCGACCGACGACGACTTCGAGCGGGCATGCAGGCATTACGACGCAAGCTGCCGCCTCGTCGAAGTCACGCAATTGGTCGTCGCGTGTGCGTGCCTATGATCGCGTGCGCACGCCTGTCGTGCGGCAAAGTCGATTGATCGAGTAGTGCAACGTTTGGGCCGGGGTTATCGACGATGCAAAGATTCCCGGCCCAAACCGCGCCACCCGTGAGAGGATTCCCGGGTGGTCCAGTCACGGCTCGAGCTGACGCGCGCACAGATACTCGATTTCAGGCGACGGATCGGTTCGCTCGCCGAGCGTTTGCCGATGCGCTCGGAGTCACTCCGACGCGCGGCGTGGTGCGGGTTGCAGGACTCCATGCCGCGCGCTGCGCTCTTGTCCATCCATGCGCGGATCGCCGGCACCGGCCCGGCGGCGTGGGAGCATCGCTCACTCATTCAACTTTGGGGCCCGCGGTTCAGTGCGTACGTCGTGGCCGCCAAGGATCTCCCCCTGTTCTCGCTTGGGCGGCTGCCAGAGGACGCCCGTGGCCTCGCGAGGGCACACCATACGGCGTCCCGACTTCACACGTTCCTCGACGGCCGCAAGATGCCATTCGGCCAGGCAGGGCACGGGATGGGCGTACCTCACAACAGCCTCCGGTACGCGGCCCCGACGGGCAGGGTCCTGCTGCGCTGGGAAGGGGCACGCCAGCCCGTCGTCTGGACCCAGCCGGCGCCCAACATGGCCCCGCGGGATGCGCGCCTCGAACTCGCGCGTCGATACCTTCACGTCTTCGGCCCGACGACTGCGGCTTCCTTCGCGGAGTGGGCCGGCATTTCGCCTGCGGCCGCACTTGCCGCCTTCGAAGCGCTGCATCCTGCGCTGACGCCGGTGCGCACGCCGATTGGCGATGCCTGGATTCTCGCCGACGACGAACCCGCGTTTCGGGCGCCCCCCGGGCCTGCTGCGCCGGCGCGGCTCCTCCCCAGTGGGGACGCGTACTATCTTCTCTGGGGAGCCGATCGGGAGCTTCTCGTGCCCAACGCCAAACGACGCGCGGCGCTCTGGACATCGCGCGTGTGGCCGGGCGCGTTGCTCGTCCATGGCGAAATCGTCGGTGTCTGGCGCCGGACGGCGGGCGAGATCGCGATCGAGGCGTGGCGCCGCCTCTCCTCGTCGGAACGGGAGGCGGCGGAAGCCGAAGCCATGTCGCTACCGCTACCGGGCCTCGAAGGTCCGGTGGTCGTCCATTTCAGGTCTCCCGCGTGATCAATGCATTCGCCTGCGCGGCTTTGCTGTTGGGCGGCAGAACGTAAAGCTTTCGCGGATCCACCTTCTTCGTCGGAGACACCACGGGCAACTTCATTTCGTATTTGACCGGCTGGGCATGATCGGAGAGTTGCCGCCGGGGATCGTACACCGAGTTGAACTTCCAGAGCATTTTGACGAAGTTCGTTTGGCCCTGGAGCAGCAAGCGCGCCGAGATCGCGGCCGTCGCCTTCAATGCGGCGATGCCCAAATGCTTCTTGTTGAGCACTTGTTGCGTTTTTACGAGCTCTTCGTAGAAGCGCCGAAGTGGCAACTTGGTCGGGAGAACGGCGTGTTGAATGTCGAAAAGGCGATAATCGCGCGTGGTGAAGGTGCGGGCGTCGGTGAGGAAGGTCTCGGTGCCCGGATAGGGCGTATTCACGCTGATGTTGACGATTTCGGGCACGGACAGGGCCCATTCGCGGATGACTTGAAAGCGCGCCTCGTCCCAGTCGGGATCGGCAATGATGTTCACCGCCACCATGATGCCGAGGGAACGCGCGTATTCGAGGGCTTCGAAGTTTTTGCCCAATGGCACGCGCTTTCGAAAGGCTTTGAGGCCTTCGGCATCGATGGCTTCGAGGCCGAGGAACATGTACTCGAGGCCGAGTTTCTTCCAGCGCACGAACAACTCTTTGTTGCGCAGGAGCACGTCGCCGCGCGTCTCCAAATAATACCGCTTCTTGAGGCCACGGCGCTCGATGGCGTCCGCAATGGCGTTGCCGTGCTCGGCCTGGATGAAGGCCACGTCGTCGACGATGAAGACGCCTTGTTCGCGGATGCTCGCGAGATCTTCGGCGCAGATCTCCGGGTTTACTTTGCGATAGCTTCGTCCGTAGAAGGTCCAGGCGCTGCAGAACGAGCAGTCCCACGGGCAGCCACGTGAGAACTCGATCGATGCCGCGGGATCCAGCACGCCGATGAAGTACTTTTTTCGATTGGGCAGCAAGTCGCGCGCCGGGCGCAGATCGTCGAGCGAGTGAATCTGCTTGGGGGGCGGGCCTTCACCGTCCAGGGTGATCACGCCGTCGAGCAGATGCAGGCTCTTCGGGTCGTCGCGCCAGGCATCGAGCACGCGCGGTGCGGCCTCCTCCCCTTCTCCGCGCACCACGCAATCGATGCTGCCTTCTGCATGCGCGAGGAGCTCCCTCGCCGTGAAGGACGCACTGTGGCCGCCCACACAGGTGAGGATCCGCGGGTGGCGCGCCTTGGTCTCCTTGCAGAGGTCGACGACCTCGGGGACGTTCGCGAGGTAGTTCATGCCGAAGAGCACCGCGTCCGGACGAAAATCGTCGAGGAGGCGAAAGTAGTCGCGATGCGTGGCCGCCTGAAGATCGAGCAGCCGGGTGTCGTGCCCGGCCCGACGAACCGCCGCCGCGACGAGCTCGACGCCCAGGGGCTCCAAACGAAGGAAGATCTCGGTGTACATGAGACCACTCGGATGAACGCACAGGACCTTCATGGTCGTCTCCTATCGTTCGCGGTCGGCCGTTGGTGCGTCGATGGTAAACGCAACCAACGTGACTGAGCTACCGCACGTGGGTGTCCTTCTGTTTTGGGTACTTTGGTAAAAGCGGAAAGTACAAATGATCGATCTGATAACGGGCGCGACGGGGTTCATCGGCAGCCATCTCGCGGAACGCTTGCTACGCGAAGGGCGCCAGGTGCGGGTGCTCTGCCGTGCGGGGAGCGAGGGCAAGCTCACGGCTGCGGTGGCCACGGGCGCGCAGCTCGTGCAGGGCGATCTGCGGGATGAACGCTCGCTCGTCGCGGCTGTGGCGGGGGCGGCACGCATCTTTCATTGCGCAGGCCACGTTTCGGATTGGGGGACCGCGGACGAGTTCGCAGGCGCCAATGTCCGCGGCACGGAAGCGCTGTATCGCGCGGCGCGTGCAGCCGGCGTGCGGCGCGTCGTTCATTTCAGCTCCATCGCCGTGTTCGGAACACCTTCACCGAAGTATTTCGACGACACGACGCCCTTGGATGGGCAGGCGTGGGATGGCTATTCGCTCACCAAGGCCCACGGCGAGGCCGTCGCACGGAAGGCCTTCGAGTCAGGTCTGCCGCTCTCCATTTTGCGGCCTGCCGTGGTGTACGGTCCGCGCGGGACTTGGCTCGAGGAGCCCCTTGCGATGATCCGACAGGGCAAGATGTTCCTGTTGGGCGGCGGCGTCGGTACGTGCCATCCGTGCTACATCGAGAACTTGCTCGATGCGACCTTGCTCGCCGCCGAGCACCCGAGCGCGCTGGGCGAAGCGTTCATCGTCGGGGACGGCGAGGCCATTTCTTTTCGCGATTACTTCGATGCGGTGGCCAAAATCGCGGGGCGCCCGCCCGTGCGCCGGTCGATCCCCTTGCCCGTCGCGCGCACGATGGCCTCTTCCCTCGAGGCGATGGCGCGCCTTCGTCGTGCGACGGCGCGGCCGCTCCTCACGCATACGGCCATCGACATGGTGACGACGAAGAGCGAAATGTCGATTCGAAAGATCCGCGAGCAGCTCGGTTGGACGCCGCGCTACTCCTTTTCGAGCGCCGTCGATCACCTGTGCGAGCTCACCCGAAGTCGAACACCACTTTGATGGCCGGCGCTGCGCCTTTCGAGCGTGCCGTCAAGAATGCGTCCTTGTACTCGGCCAGCGGAAAGCGGTGGGTGACGACGTTCGACAAATCGAGGGTGCGCTGCTCGAGAAGGGCAAAAAAATGCTCGAAGGCGTGTGCGCGCCGCCCGGCGAAGTCCTCGATGCCGTATCCGCTCGAGCCCATGATGTGGAGCTCTTTGAAGTAGAGCGGCGTCCATTCGAAGCGCGCCGGGGTGGCGACGCCTACCAGCACCAAGACACCGAGCGGCCTCGTGATGCGCACCGCGGTCTCGAGGGTCGCGGCCGAGCCCACGGTATCGTAAACGCGGTCGACCCCCTTGTGCAGCCATGGCAACGCGAACTGCGGACGACGTACGGGCACGTCGGCAGCCTGCGCAATGGCCTCGATGAGCTCCGCACCGCGCGCCGAGAAGGTCGCGGCGGCCCCGAGCTGCTCGGCCAGTGCGCGGGCGTGCGGCCGCGGGTCCACCGCCAAGACGCGCGTGCGCGGAAAGAGCCGCGCGAGAATGTGGATCACGAGCACACCGAGCCCGCCGCATCCGTACACGAGCACCGTCTCGCCGGGCTCCGGCGGCGATTTGAGCACCGCGTGCAGCGCCACGGCGAACGGATCGGCGAGAACGGCGGTCGAGAAAGGAACGCCATCGGGCATCGGGAAACACGCCGATTCGTGCACCGGAACGAGCGGCGCGAAGCCACCCGAGATGTCGCGGCAGGTGCCGGCGTGCATGCCCGGGGCGAAGGTGCCCTCGGTGAAGCTTTCGCAAAGCGCGATCTGGCCGCGGCGGCACGCGTCGCATTCGGGGAGACCGCGCACGGC
Organism: Sorangiineae bacterium MSr12523; assembly: GCA_037157775.1. Taxonomy (NCBI): domain Bacteria; kingdom Pseudomonadati; phylum Myxococcota; class Myxococcia; order Myxococcales; family Pendulisporaceae; genus Pendulispora; species Pendulispora brunnea. The sequence continues at coordinate 4,418,462 of CP089982.1, read as the reverse complement.
GCAACTGAACCAGGGAGAGCACGCCACGCGATCGCCGCGCTTCACACGGGTGACGGCGCGGCCGGTCTCCGCCACGACGCCCACGTGCTCGTGGCCCATGACGTGGGGAAAGGAAATGACCGCGGTGAGCGGGTTGTCGACGGCGGCGTCCATGAAGACTTCCTTGACGTCGCTGCCGCAAATGCCACACGCCTTCGTCTCCACGACGACCCAGTGATCGCCGAGCACGCGCGCATCGGGCACCTCGGCGAGGCGCAGCGGACCGAGCCCGTTCAAATAGCCGTGCGCCGAGACCGTGCCGAGCGCACGCGCAAACGCGAGCCGCGGAAGGTGCAAGTCGAACGTGAGCGCCTTCATGGCTTGCAAACCGGAGCAGGAACACAGGTGCGCCGCACCTCCCGCCCGGCGAGCGAGATGCTCGAGGTCTGACTCGGCGAGGAGTTCTGCGACGCGACGGAGGGATTCATCGTGAAGGTCTGGAAATCCGCGGCGTAGACGAACGGCTTGAAATGGGCCGCGTGCGGAGGGACATGCATGTCGCTTCGACCCGATGGGGGCGCCCCGAATTTCCCGCAGAGACCCCCTTGGCAAATGACGCTGCCATCGCTGCGCATTCCGCGCCAGATCCCCCAGCGGAGGGTACGGCCGTCCAAGGTGCCCTCGGCCGAGCTTCCGCACCTGTCTGGCGTGGTGCGGCTGATCGTGTCGGCGGTCACGCGCGCTTCCCACATCAAGGCGTGGCTCACGACCGTGAAGTTGTCCTTCATCTCGTACTCGATCAACTTGACGTTCCCGCCGGGCTGCCCGCCGCGGTTGTCGAAACGAAGCACCACCTTGCCGGGGCCATTCGGGTACTTGCCATCGCCGGCGCCCATGGGGGTGTCGCTGATGATGACGGTCGCGTTCACCACGTACTCGATCTGCCATGCTTCGCAGGCTGCGGCGTCGGGCTTGTCGTCGGCTGCGGCCGGCCCAGACGCAATCATTGGGATGACCATGACGCCGACGAAGAGGCCCGCTAGCGTCCCGATGACGCCACGGCGTGTGTCCATTCTGGCAACCCTAGGCTCCTCGGAGCCTGGCGACAAGCGCCAAAAAAGACCTCCCGAACGCCCTCGTCGCCCTATAAGCAGAGTTCCAGTCCGACATCGAATGATCACTTCGCCGTTCACGTCCCGTCGCATGCCCCGTCGCGTGCTGCGTCCCCGCCTTGCCTGGAAGGCCCTGCTCGCGGGGCTGAAATGCCTTGCCTGCTTTTTCGTCTTTTTCGCCAGCACGGGAGAGGCTCGCGCGGAGGAGAAAAGCGGAAAGGCAGCGAAGGACTGGGAAGCATCGAAAGATGACCCGCGCCGCTGGGAGTTTCTCCCGGTGCCGAACATCGGGGGAAATAGCGACGTCGGCCTGGAGCTCGGTGTTGCCTTCGGGGTCGTGCGATTTTACGACGATGCGAAGCCGTACAAATGGCTCCTCGGCGGCGTGTTCATCACGAGCTTCAAGGACGATGACGGCCACTTCCGGACGGTCCAACAGTTCCACGCCCTTCGCCTCGATGTTCCCGGGCTCTTCGGCGGGCGCGTCCGCATCAACACCATCGTCAACTTCGGGCGCAACGTCATCGCCAAATGGAACGGACTCGGCAACGCGAGCACGTTGGAGGGCCTTCCCCCGGGACCGGACCGCGTAAGACAGGGCCAGTTCACCTCCGAGCAAGTTCGCCTGCGCTCGGTCGTCCGCGTGAAGACGGGTACGCCGTTCGATGCGGCCTTCTCGACGAACCTTCGCTACGAATTTCCGTCGATCTACGAGGGATCCAAGATTCAATACGATGCGGCGCACTCCGGAATCCCAGGAACGGAGCCCGCCTTTCTGACCACCCTTGCCACGGGCTTCATCATCGATACGCGCGACAACGAATTCGCGCCCCACCGAGGCGTTTACTACCAGGCCGGGGTCGGCGGTACGGTGGGCAGCGCAGAGCGGGTGGCCTATGGCGAGACGTTCGCATCGCTCTCGTCCTTCCTCCCCCTTGGCCCCAAGCTGACGTTTTTCAACCGGGTGGTGGCAAGCTACCAATTCGGCCGGGTGCCCTTTTACGATCTGGCGCAGGGCAATGCATTCCTTCCGCAGGCTATGGTCGGCGGCGATCGCGGTGTCCGGGGCGTTCCCGGTGCGCGGTATGCCGGCCACGTCAAAATGATGGCCAATTACGAGCTACGCAGCACGCTGATACCGCGCTTTCGCGTTCTGCGGTGGAAGCTCCAAGTCGGAAACACGGCCTTCCTCGACCTGGGCCGCGTCTGGAACGATATCAACTCGTCCGCCTCCGATGGCAAGACGCCGGGCATCCATTATGGCGTGGGCGGGGGGTTCTTCTTCCAATGGGATCGCACGAGTGTCTTTCGCGTCGAATTGGCATATTCGCCGAGCGATCATCCGCGGAACGGGTTTCCTCTATCTTATTACATCGCCAATGGGCTCACCTTCTAATTGCGTTTCGCAATGATGGCTTTCCTTTCTTCGAGACGCCCCCTTCTGAAATGGCTTGCACGCCTCATGGTGCTCGCAAGTCCTGCCACGGCGGCTGCCGATACGATTTCCACGCCGGGATCGCAGGACGCACTGCCCGCGCGCCGTTACGAGTTTCTCCCCGTGCCCGACGTTGGAGGCAACAGCGACGTCGGTGTGGAGTTCGGCGTCGTGTTCACGCTCGCGCGCTTCTACGACGAGGCGCGCCCGTACAAATGGCTCTTTGGCGGAACACTGGGCACCAGCTTCAAGGACGATGCGGACGGTCTCCGCCTGGTCCAGCACTATCACGCGTTTCGCTTGGACGTGCCCAACCTGTTCGACGGACGCGTTCGCATCGACACGCGCGCCCACTTTTTGCGCAACATCATCGCGCGCTGGGAGGGGGTCGGCAATGCAAGCACCGCGGAGGACGCGCCCGGCGCCGATCCTCTCCGCAAAGACGAATACATCGCCCAGGAGGTGCGTCTTCGCTCCGTCGCCCGCGTGAAGACGGGTACACCCTTCGAGGCCGCCTTTACGACGAGCCTGCGGTACGTGTTTCCGTCGGTCTACCAGGACTCCAAGCTTGCCCACGATATCGCGCGTTCGGACCTCCCCGGAACGGAAAAAGCGTTCCTCGGAAGCCTCGGCGCAGGTCTCTTTCTCGATACGCGCGACGACGAGTTCGTGCCACATGAGGGTGTGTTTTACCAGGTCGGCTTCCTCGGGACGGCGGGCACCGCGGAGCGCGTGGGCTTCGGCGAGGCCTCGGCGGCACTGCACACGTACATTCCCCTCGGACCCAAGATGACCTTTGCCATGCGCCATGTGGCAAGCTTTCTCTTCGGTCGTGTTCCCTTTTATGAACTTCAGAGCGGCGGGGTGTTCAACCCGACACACATGGTCGGAGGCGAGCGTGGCGTCCGGGGAATTCCAGAGGCTCGCTACGCCGGTCACATCAAGGTGATGGCCAATTACGAGCTGCGCACCTCGTTCATCCCGAGCTTTCGCGTTCTGTCGTGGCAACTCCAGATTGGGACGACGACCTTTCTCGATGCCGGCCGCGTCTGGAACGACTGGGGCTCGTCGGTCGCCGATGGGTCCACGCCGGGCATCAAATACAGCGTGGGCGGTGGCTTTTACTTCCAGTGGGACCGATCGAGTGTCTTCCGGGTGGAGATTGCCCACTCGCCCACGGATCACGCTCCTGACGAATTTCCTCTCGCCTATTACCTCGCCAACGGGCTTATTTTCTGATCGCGGCTGGGATGACTGCTCTCCAATTTCGTTTCCTCCTTTGCTTCGTGTGGGTCGCCTTCGTGGCCGCCCCGTCCTTCGCTCACGCCGATACGCGGGAACCGGGTCGCGCCGCACCGCGCGGACGGCCTTGTTGCGCGATGGCCCCCGACATGCCGATCCACTTGGGCGCCACGCACGTTCCGATCGTCATCGCCGGGGTCATCTCGACCCATGGCGTGGGACGCCATTCCTACTCCGTGGACGGCGAATTGACCGAAAACAACGGCTTTCTCTACACGCGCCGCGGGGGATTCGTCGATCTCGGGCACACGCGGGACTTCGCGGACATCGCCGCCTACCTCTCGATGCGCCTGCGCCCGCTCCTCGCCCGCGGAGCAGGAAGCATCGATCTCGGCCCCAAGGGCGCCGATCGAACCCTCTTCGTGTTGCAGGCCGTGCCGCCGCAGGATCTGGAACGCACCAGCGATCTCATCGCCATCCGCGTCGCGTTCCATCTCTCGGTTTGGGCCGAGCTCGTTCAATATTATGGGCTTACGAAATTCCGCGCGGCCGAGGAGATCTATTCGTCGTTCACGCCGGACGATCTGTATTCGAATCTGCTCGGTGCCCACCTGGGGGTGGCCGCGCTCGAAAGCCCGCTTCCGTACGACCAGGCGATGGACATCGCGCTCCAGGCCACGTTCGAGCGGCTCGGCGCGGTTTCGCAGGCGGAGACGCGCAGGACGCTGAACGAGCTAGCCGGCCGCTGGTGGAGCCCGAAGCATGCGTGGCCCTCGCATCAAATTGCCATTCGACGCAGTTACATCATGGGCCCCAAGGTGCCGCCGACGTTGGCGCCCTCGGACGTGATGGCAACGGAAGGCGATCCCGTGGTGCTGACCGTCCCGCAGACGGACGACCGAGGGGTTCCGCTCTCCCAGTACTATGCGCTGGCGATCGCCCCTCATACGGACGAATTGCTCCGGTTTCCCAAAGAGGAGACGGGAAAGATCCTCGGCGAGCCCGATCTTCCACGCCTCACGGACGAAGTGCGGCGCGCGATCGAGGCGGGGATACCGAATCCGCCGCAGGAGATGCGAGAAGATGGAATCCACGGGGCGGTCGCGCACTACGTCACGGGAATACGGCTGCTCGAGCTATCGGCGCTCGGGGGGGTGCTGGGCAACGGCGACGGGGAGCTCGACGGAGCGGGTGGCGGCGGGCTCGAGATCGTTCGCGGCGATACGCGCGGAGGCGATTTCGGCCTTCTGAAGTTCGACGTGCTGCATGCGCCGACGCATGGGCTCATGGGGCAGCTCACGTTTTTTCAATCGGAGGCGCTTTGGTTCTGCCACGATCCGGAGACTCGGGAGCTGCGGCCGCCCCTCGTGTCGCTGTTGGGTCCGTGCGCGCCGGGCGAGTGGTTCGGGCTCGGCGGTGCGATTGGCGAAGCGATTCTCGATGGCGAACGGGGACGGTCGGCCCTGCGGCCCATTCGCCTTTCGGGCGTGGTGAACCCTCTCGGGAATGGTCAATCGGCGAGCTACGACGCCGTGCGCCTGCTCCTCCATTTCGGGGGCGCGCTCGAGCACCTCTGGAGCGAAGAGCGCTCCGGGCGGACCATCCCGCGCACGGGCGGGAGCGCCTCGTTCCTCGTGCGTTCGCCTTCGCGGCAGATGGAGCTGCGCGCAGCCGCCGGCTACCGCCTCGATCCCGCGAAACCGCGCGACGGTGTGTTCGAGTCGGACGTGCGCCTCTCGTACAACTTCGTCGTCGGGCACTCCAAGGTCTCCGGCCGGCCCGGGGAACTCATTCCGTTCGGCCTCGGCTCCGTGGGCTTGCGCGGGAGTTATTCCTATTGGGCGCGCCCGCAAAATGTCTTCCCCGAGATCGCCGCGCCGTTCGCTTCGATCGATCATCCAGGCACGTGGCAACTGCTGCTCACAGCGACGTTGGGGCTGCAAAAGCTCACGTTCTAGTCAGAGGAGAAAACCGCCAAAGCGCCAAGATCGCCAAGGATTGGGGCTTCCGATGCATCAGCACATCAATCCATCTTGGCGTCCTTGGCGTCTTGGCGGTTGCTCTCGAACGAGACCAGAGACGGCGCGAGGGTGGCGAAGCCTTCGCGGAGTTTTTTCGTCCAAGTTCGCCCTTCGCGGAGGAGGCGGGCCACGCCACGCGGATCGGTGAGCGCGGAGCCGACGCCGCGGAGGGCCGAGCGCGCGGGGGAATCGGTTCCGGCCATCGCCGCCGTGAAGGGCGCGAGAAACTCGGGCAGCGGGTGCTCCGGCGTGTCGCTCACCAGGCGCACGACGGATAGCGCGATGGCTCCGGCCGCCATCGACAGCGCGGCGGACTCCATATCGGCGACGAGAGGCCGCGACGAATCACGGGGGACGCTGCGGAGCGGCGAATCTCGGCCCACGAGATGATCCGCCGAAACGACGTCGCATGGCAGGCACGAGGCGACGGCCACCGGGCGCACCACCGGAACGAGCGCGCCATCTTTCCACTCGGACAGCGTTTCCGCGGTGATCCACGCGCCGAGCGGAACTCCGCCGACCAGCGCCCCCGCGAACCCGCACGATAGAATGCGGCTCGGAGCGGGGCCACGGGCAAGGCGCTCGCGCAAGCTGCGCGCGGCATGTGCAGGCCCGACGCCAACGCGCAGCAGGTCGAACGACGTCGTAAGCCCCGCGTCACGGATCCCCGCCAGGCAGGCATCGTACTCGGGCCGCGTGGCCGCACAGACCAGGAGCACGCGCTTACGCGCTCCTTTCTTCGCGTGATGCGAGCCCGGCGGAAGCCCAGCGCGCCCGAAGCCCCATGGCCATCGCGCCCAACGTTCCGACCGTCACGACCGCGCTCGCCGCCGCCAATCGGTAATCGCCGATGAGCACCGTCATGGTCAAATTGAACAGGAAGATTCCCGCGTACACGCCATACGCACCGAGCACGAAAAGCCGTGGCACCGCCCGCAGTGGGCCGCGAAGAAGCATGCAAAACACCGCCTGCGTCACGAACCCGACGAAAAACCATCCGGCAAAGTTCGCCGCCGTCACCCCGAAATAGAAACCTTGGTACGGATAATCGTAAATCCTTCCCAGAAACCACTTGTCGCCCTGCAGCGCCACGGGGTCGATCACCACGTCCAGCAGCATCATCAACACGCCGCCGAGCCACGGAATGGCGCGCGACACCGGCCGGGAAACGTTGCCCACGAGCGCGGAGGCGAGCACGAAGCTGAAATACGAAAGAAAAACGAAGGACAGCGAATCGAAAAACGGGACGTTGGATATCCAGAGTTCCCGGGTGCGCGTGTCATCGAAATAGCGGTAGTACCCGAAGGGAAACCCATTGCGCGTCGAACTGTACTCGCACGCGTACGCGATGGCCCACGTCGGAAGCATGAAGAGCAGCATCCGCCAAAGGCCCAGATGCCGCAGCGCAAAGACGACGAAACACGCGAGAAAGGCATAGACGTAGGGGCGATGCACCACGCTGCCCCAGAGCAAGCCCCACGTAGTCACGTTCTTACGAAGCGCGCAGCGCCCGCACGTAGCGGCCGAGCGCCATGAGCGGAAAATAGTGCCGGTACATGTGGTAGCGCAAATAGAAGTACTTGGGGAATCCCGTCCCGGTGAACTCCTTTTCGTTCCAGGTGCCTTCGTCGGTCTGGCGCGAAACCAGCCACGCGATACCACGCTGCACCGAAGGATCGTCCGGCGGCAAGAACGCCAGGAGAGCCATCAGGCCCCATGCCGTTTGCGAGGCGGTCGATGTGCCGCGTCCCATGAGATTCCGGTCCGCATACGAATGGACGTGCTCCCCCCACCCGCCGTCGGCATTCTGGACGGCCTTCAACCAGCCCAGGGCGCGCGCGACCATCGGATCGGACGCACGGAAGCCGTGGTGCACCAGGCCGCAGAGAACATTGGAGGTCCCGTACACGTAATTGACGCCCCAGCGCCCGTACCACGAGCCCTCGGGCTCCTGGTTCTTGCGGAGGTACTCGATTCCACGTGCGCACGCCGCCTCGTAGCGGCGATCGCCCAAGATGCCGAGCGCCTCCAGAATGCGCCCCACGATATCGGGCGTGCTGGGATCGCAAAGCGAATCCATATCGGAGAACGGGATATCGTTCAGGAAGAGCTTGTCGTTCTTTCGATCGAACGCGGCCCAACCCCCGTCGTCGTTCTGCATGCTTACGATCCACTCGATGGCCCGGCGAACCACATCGCTTTTGGCCGACGAGCGATCTTGCTTCAATAGGGCCATGACCACGGCCGCCGTGTCGTCCACGTCCGGATACCAGGTATTCGAATATTCGAACGACCAGCCGCCGGGTTTGCCCTTCCCGTTGTAAACCTTCCAGTCGCCGTGGTCGTCCAGGATCTGCAGCTTGGCCATCCAGTCGCGCGGCGCCAAGAGCCGCTCGCCGCCGGCCTCGCAGTCCAGCAGACCAATCATGGTCAGGCAGGTGTCCCAGACCGGCGATTGGCATGCTTCGACCCGCACCCCGGCCGTGTCCGTCATGGTAAAACGCTCGATGGCCTCGAGCCCGCGACGCATCGGATCCGAGTCGACGGCGTACCCGTGCGCATGCAACGCAAGGACGCCGTTGACCATGGGCGGGAAAATGCCCGCCCAATCGCCGCTTGGCTCCTGATGCTCGAGCACCCAATCGACGCACGCCTGCACGGCGCGCTTTCGCACGGGGGAAAAGAGCCCGCCGGTCAATGTTTCGTATCCGAGCACGGCTTTGTAGCCGAGCGAGATGATCGATTTCGCCGACACCTTGTGCGTGCGCAAGATGCTGCCCAGCGGGGCGGCGTAGGGCACGTGCTTGTCGCGCGGGTTTTGCCACAGATGATCGAGCCAGTCGTTCTCGGCGTGCTTGCCATTCGGCAGGGCGTAGAGCGGCTTGTGATGAAACAGCACGAGCAGCGGAACGATGGTGCCGCGCGCCCAGCTTGCGAATGCGTAGATGTTCACCGGGCTGGAGGCCGGAAGGAGAATGAGCTCCGGCGGCAGCACGGGCACCGAGTCCCACGGAAAGAGCCCGAACAGCGCAAAGAAAATGCGGGTGAACACGCGCATCTTCTCCAGCCCGCCGTGATTCGAAATGAAGGACGCGGCGCGTTCCAGGCGCGCGTCGGTGGTCGCAATGCCCAGAATGCGCAGCGCGAGGTAGCACTCCGCCGTGGTCGACACGTCGCCATCGACCGCATGGGCGATGCCCCAGCTCCCATCCGCGTTTTGATGCTCGGACAGATACTGCACCAAGCCCTCGCGCTTTTGCGCGAGGTCCAGGCCGAGGGCCTGGCACATGAACACGTACTCGCTGGTGATGGTGCAATTCGATTCGAGCTCGGCGCACCAGTGTCCGTCGGCCCGCTGCGTCGAATAGGAGTAATCCGTCGCCTTTCGAACGGCGTTCGACGCCGCTTGAAGGGGGGTCGAAACGGCGGGCGAAGGAATGGCAATCGTCGATGTGGTCATGTCGAGACGGTCACTGGAAAGCGGCGGTGATCGATCGGAAGATGTTCTTGGCGCTCGCCATGCTGTCCTCCACGGCGGTCGGCTCGTAGCCGCAATGCACCATGCAATCGCGGCACTTTCGGTGCCCGCTCTTGGTGCCGAATTTGTCCCAATCCGTCGTTTCCATCAGCTCTTTGAAGGTCTCCGCGTAGCCGCCCTCGTTGAAGAGGTAGCAGGGACGCTGCCAGCCGAAGATCGTATAATTGGGATTGCCCCACGGCGTGCACTCGTAGTCCCGCTCGCCTTTCAAGAAGTCGAGGTAGAACGGCGAGTGGTTGAACGTCCATTTGCGCTGGGCGGCGGGCTCGAGCACCTTTCGAAAGAGCTCTTTGGTCTGATTGCGCTTGAGGAATTTGTCCTGCACCGGCGCCCGCTCGTAACTGTAACCGGGCGAGATCATCATCCCGTCGATGCCGAGCTTCATCATGTCATCGAAGAAGCGATGCAGATCCTCCGCCGGGTGATCCAAGAAGATGGTCGAGTTGGTGGTCACGCGAAAACCGCGCGACTTCGCCTCTTTGATGGCGGCCACCGCGGTGTCGTACACCCCTTCCCTCTGCACGCAGTGGTCGTGGTGCTTCTGAACGCCGTCGAGGTGAATGCTCAACGTGAGGTAATCGCTGGGCGCGAACAAGTCGAGCTTGCGGCGCAGCAAGAGTGCGTTGGTGCACAGGTAGACGAACTTTTTCCGATCGACGAGGCCTTCGACGATCTCTTTGATCTGCGGGTGGATGAGCGGTTCGCCGCCGGCCACCGTCACGACGGGGGCGCCGCACTCTTCCACGGCGGCAAAGCACTTTTCCGGTGAGAGCGACTGCTTGAGGATCTCTTCCGGATACTGGATCTTCCCGCAGCCAATGCACTCGAGGTTGCAGCGGAAAAGCGGCTCGAGCATCGTGACGAGGGGGTAACGCTTCCGCCTCTTGAGCTTCTGCGTCATGATGTACTTGCCGACTGCTGCAGCTTGCGTCATCGGAATGGCCATGGGGAAAGTCTCCAGCGTTACGAAGCTAATCTTCAGCGTTTCTCTCGGGGGGGTGGGGCGGCGGAGCCCCCCACAAACCTGACTTATCGGCGTGGGGCGGCGGAGCCCCCCACAAACTGCCTACGCCGCAGCGAAGTAGTGGCGATGTGAGAACCAGTCCAGTGCATCCGCGAATGCACGCTCGGTCGGGGTTTGCGGCAACCCCAATTCGGCAACGGCCTTTGCCGAGCTGAAAAACATATAGCGCTTCGCCATCTTCACCGATTCGAGCGGGATGGCCGGCGGACGGTGGGTGACGAGGTCGGCGAGCCGGGTGCTCAACCAGCCCGCCGCATAGGCGACTCCATAGGGAATACGCATCGTTGGCGCGCGTTTGCCGGTGAGGCGCGCGAGCGTCTCGAGGATGCGCGCCAGGGTCAAGTTCTCGTGCCCCAGGATGTAACGCTCGCCGACCCGTCCCTTTTCGGCGGCCAGCACGTGCCCCTCGGCGACGTCGCGCACGTGAACGATGTTCAGGCCCGTGTCCACGAACGCGGGCATTTTTCCGAGCATGAAGTCCACGAGGATCTGTCCGGTGGGCGTCGGTTTGCGATCCCAAGGCCCCACAGGCGCGCTCGGGTTGACCACGACAACCGGAAGGCCCCGCGCCACATAATCGAGCGCGACCTTTTCTGCATCGAACTTGGATCGTTTGTAGTGGCCCGTGAGCTGCCCGTCGGCGAGCGGCGTGCGCTCATCGCGAGCGCCCATCGCGTCCCCGTCAATCGACGCGAGACCGATGGTCCCGACCGTCGATGTGTATACGACGCGAGCCACGTTTTCGCGGAGGCAGGCGTCCATGACATTCTTGGTTCCCTGCACGTTACTTTGGTACATCGATGCCGGCTCGTTCGACCAGAAGGTGTATTCGGCGGCTACGTGATACACCTCGTCGCATCCGCGCACTGCACGGGCAACGGACTCGGCATCGCGCAAATCGCCCTCGGCGACTTCGGCGTCCAGCCCCTCCAGGTTACCGCGATCCGAACTCGCGCGAACGAAGACACGAACCGAGCGACCCCGTTCGACGAGCGCGCGCGCAACATTTGCACCTACGAAGCCGCTCGCGCCTGTCACCATGGCCTTCAACACGATGGAGCACCTTACTCCCGTTTCGTCTCGTTTCATCTCGTTTCACTGCAATCCGCGCGTCGAAAGGATGCCTTAGGGCTGTTTCGGTACGCTGTTTAGGGCGCCACACGCTTGTGATGAAAAAAAGCCAACGAACTGGGACGGTTGCTTCTTATTGCATCGTCGAGGCGGGCATCTGCTAAAAGGGATTCGCATCACTACGAGGATTAGGTAGCGGAACACACTGCACTCGACGGCGGGAGCATTCGCCCCATACCTCTACAATATGCTTCGACTGACATCGGAATCGCGTCCTACGCCTGCTGCACCCGCTGTCATACGGGATCTTCTTGTACGGACGAGCCGCACCTTTGCGCTGGCCATCCCGCTTCTGCCGGAACCTACGCAGAACGCGTTGGCGCTCGCTTACCTCTTGTTCAGAGTCGCAGACACCTTGGAGGACGCGGGCCATTGGTCGCGCGATGCACGGGTGGCCGCGCTGGACGAGCTCGTTCCCATCCTTCGCCACGGGGATGCAGCCCGCGCGAGGACGGCGAGTCGCGATTGGGTGGTGCGCAACGCGACGACCGACCCGGGGTGTCTCGATCTGCTGATCGCGTTTCCAGCGCTTCTCGATCAGGTTTCGACCTGGCCTGCCGCCCGAGCGCGCATCGTTCTCGAGCATGCCGCGCGAACGGCCGAGGGGATGGCGCAAACATTACGCGAGGCCGACGCGGCAGGTCATGTGCAACTGGCCGACGTCCCTGCGCTGCGTGCCTACTGCTACGTGGTGGCCGGCATCGTCGGTGAGTTGGTGACGGCGCTCTTCGTCTACGACGTGCCGGAGCTCGCTGCCGTGAAGTCGACCCTCGTCCGACACGAGCGCGCCTTCGGCGAGGGGCTGCAACTGGTGAACATTCTGAAGGACGAGCGCTCCGACGCCCAAGACGGACGGACGTACCTTCCGCGCGGCATCGCCCGCGAAGAGATCCTCGCACTCGCGCGGGCCGATCTCGGGGAAGCGCGCCAATACATCGCGGCGCTGGAGGAGGCGGGTTCACCCGCAGGCTTCGTCGGCTTCACCACGCTCAGCGTCGAACTCGCAGACCGATCGCTCGCCGCCATCGAATCACGCGGCTCGGGCGCCAAGGTGCCCCGCAACGAGGTCCTCGGCCTGGTCGCTCGCCTCCAAGAAAAAATCCGCAGCGCCAAACGGCGTTAGGCGGCGGTCGCGAAGCTCCAGAAGATTCACAGGGAGGCGGGGAGGCGGGGAGTTTTTTGGGATTTCAATCGGCTCCATGAGTCCATTGAAACCCCAAAAACCCTGCGCGCTGCGCATGCAGTTCCACTCCCCGCCTCCCCGTGAATTCTCTGAAGCGCCGGCGAGCGCCGAGCTGTGGATGAAAATGTGTAAGCTGTGGATAAAGTGCGGGCAATTGTGACGGTTTCGTTTCGAATCCGATTCACTTCGAAGAACGCACCCGCGGAGCGGTGGATCAGCGCGGGCAGGTAGGCACCATGGCGCGACAACGACCGTCGACGCACTTGCTTCGAGGGGCGCAGGTCAGCTTGTCATTGTATTGTTCAATGCAGCTTTCGCCCTCGGCCACGAGCCGCGCACAACGCGATACGGGCCCCCCACAAAGCTGGTCGGATGCGCACGATCCGGTTTCACTGCTCCCGCAGACGACCGGGGCGACAGGGTCCGGTGGAACGCGGGGGCTGGTGCTCACTTCGCATGTCCACCGCGAGGGAGCATGCCCTCCTGGGGGAATCGGCCCTGCCGCGCAGAAGAAGCCGATGCCACACGAGATCCCCCCGCATGATTCGCCGACGGTGGCCGGCGGAAGGCACGTGCCGCAGTGACCCATGTAGGTGCCGTCGCAACGCAAGCTGCCGCACTGGTGATGACCGGTGCAAGGAGAACCGACGGTCCCGACACCCGCTGGCGGCTTGCACGATCCCGGCATCGTGTGGGGTGGCGACCCGGCGGAGAGCTCGGCGACGAGCGCCTCGCGGCAGGCATCGAGCCACGCGCCCGTGATTTGCGACGAAGGAAGCGCGGCGTAGTCGATGCAGGCCGTGCGATAGGAGTTCATGACAATCTCGCGGCCCGCCGGTGTGAGCGTGCGCAGATCGACATGCGGCGGTTTGGGGCCCCAGTCATAAAAATCGTTGTCATCACTCCCGTCATTCGCCCCAGCCTTGATAATTCTGTCCAGGGTGAGCCCGTGCTCCGCGAGGTCCATGACCCAGCGATCACACGCGCTCGCGAGGAGAGCGTCGCGGGTCTCGGGGGTCGAGACCTGGCCAGTCGAATCCGAGCCACCACATGCGCCGAGCGCAAGCCCTTGCCCCACGAGAAAGCAGCCTAAGAGGATAGTGCGCCGATAAGAGACCTTGAACATGCGGGCCATCGCTGCAAAACGGATACCAGAACAACTCGACGCGACGGGCCCTAGCCGTGCGGATAGAGGCGGGCCAACGTCGACGCGGACAAGCCTTCGATGGTTTTTCGGCGCAGCGAAAGCAAGATGGAGCCGCTCTTGTGCTCCTCGTCGATGAGTCCTGCTTCGCGCAAGACAACGATGTGATGCGATATCGTGGGGCGCGACACTTTGAGCAGTGTCGCTAGTTCCGCCGAGCTGCGGGGCGACTTGGCAATGATGGAGACGATCGTGAAGCGCGTGCTGTCGCCGAGGGCCTTGAAGATGAAGGCCGGGTCCACCAGGGGCTCGAAAGGCACGGCGGGCGCGGCGACACGCGGTGCATCGAGCGTCAGCGCCGGATCGAAATACGGCAGGTAAAGGAAGGAGCCCCCCTGCCCCTCGTCGTACACCGACCAAAAGCGGTGTTCATTGACCGCGGAGGGAAGCACGTGCACCTCGCGGAGCTCCGCATAAGGAAGGCGGTAACCACCGCGCAGTGAGCGAAAGCCATGCTCTTCGACCTCGATTTTCAGCAAGGCCAATCGCATGAATTCGCTCATGCTGCACGTTTGGAACAAGCGCTCCTTCTCGGCGACCGAGCGTTGGAGTTGGGGCAAGAGTGCTTCCCACGTGCGGGCGAAGACGCGCTCCCAAAAGAGCGTCAACACGGCGATGAGGCGCTCGCGGAACTCCGCCGGTGAGGTGCACAACAAGGTGAGCGAACGCACCCCGGAGCTCTCCAGGCTCGGTGGATAGAGCTCCACGTATTCGAGCCACTCGCGCTTCCACGCCGGCAGCTTCGAGGTGGCCTCCACCACGTCGATTTTTCCGGCGAGCAGCCGCTCGACGATCTTGGTCCCGTGGAGCGAGCCAATCAGCACGCGCCATTGGAAGTCCTTCAAGGGCATGTCGCGCATGCGCGCCATCAGGTCCTCGAAGCGCGATGGCACGGACTCGCCCCGGTAGACATCGGGGATCATGGACCACATTTGCGGCCACGATCCCAACGCGGCGTACGACTCGTGAAAGGCCGGCGGCAGCTTGGAAAGCGCCTCGGCGCGCCAGGCGGGGTGAACCCGACTCGTGGGATCGGTGAGGATCTGCACGGCCTGGCAAAGCTCGAAGCGGAGGTGAACCTCGAAGGAAAATCGGCTTCTTACGGCGTCTTCGTCGGAACGCGGCTTCGGCACAGCAAGTTCGATACCAGCCTAACGAGTTCGGGTCAAATCGAACCGATTCGATCTTTGTCTAACAGTTAGCCTTGTCACGAACGAGTTAGATGCCCATATAACAGGGCATGACACGTACACTCCTTCCCTGGCTGCTGCTCGACGTCGTTCTGTTGGCGGTCATCCTGCAGGGGATCCGTTTGGGTCACCCCGGGGACAGGCCGTCGCAACAACCCATTGCGTTGCAGCCCGAATCAAAACACTACTTGCCCTGAGGCTTTGCCTTTTTCGATGATCGCTTCGACGCCGTCGACGAGAGCGACGAGAGTGACGAGACCGATGGGACGGCGGCATCGAGCATGCGCGCGTATTGGTGAAGCACCTTTTCACTCCGCTCCGGATGCGCGCGAAGAAGATTGGCCAACATCAGCCCGCGCACCAAATCGAGTGTGGCCTCGATGGATTCGTAAACACCGGGCTGACGGTCGTCCACGCCGAGCAGTTCCGCAGTCACGCGATGCACTTCGCGCCCTACCCTCGCCTCCAATGGAATGAGTTGCTCGCGCAGCCGCTCGTCCGATGCGCCGGCGACCCATAATTGCAGCGCGGCCATGAAAAGCGTGTTTCCGGACGAGCGCACGAGCAAGTCGAGCACGGCCTCCGAACGTGACCGCCGCGGAATGGCGGTAATGGATGCTTCGCGACGGATCTCCTCCAACCGCGCGCGGGCGCCGTACTCGATGGCCGCGGTCACCAGCTCGTCGCGTGTGTGGAAATGATGCTGCGATGCACCGCGTGAAACACCCGCACGGTCGGCAATGACGCCCATCGTCGTACGAGCCCACCCCAGCTCCGCAAGGCACTCGACAGCCGCGCGCAGCAACCGCTCGCGCGTAACGCGGCTGCGGTGCTGCTTGGGGACGGCAGATGAAATCGGCGCGCGAGCCATTCGCCCCGCAAGGTGACGGTTCCGTCGGAAAGATCAAGGGGTCAGAAAAAAGCAGTCACGATTGTTTTTTTCCGGCGCGGAGCTAGCCTTTGCCGGATGAAGACGAGCCCGGGGGTGCGAACGCTCTGCGAAGCCTTTCAGCTGAACGCCCAGCGCCAACCGGATGCCATCGCACTGCGAACGCCGGGCGACATGGAGCGCATTACCTGGCGTGAATACGCGCGGCGCGTGCGCTCGATGGCCTCGGGGCTCTTCACCTTGGGTGTGCGGCGCGGCGATACGGTCGCGATCATGCTGACCAATCGCCCCGAGTTTCACCTCGTGGATACGGCGGCCATGCATCTCGGGGCGACACCGTTTTCCGTGTACAACACGTCGTCCGTACCACAGTTGGTTGAGATTCTTCGAAATGCCAACAACCATGTCGTGATTACGGAGCGGGCATTTTTCGACCGCGTGAAAGCCGCCTGCGCGAAGCTCGCCGTGGAACATATCGTTTGCCTCGACGACGATGCGCCGGACGGCGCCATGACCCTCGATGATTTGGAAATTGCGGGAGACGAAGCGGACTTCGATTTCGATACGGCGTGGCATGCCGTGCAGCCGAACGACGTGCTCACGCTCATTTATACCTCGGGCACTACGGGCGCACCCAAGGGGGTGGAGCTCACGCATGCCAATGCGCTCGCGGAGCTGGCGGCCATTTCTGCCGTTTATCCGATTCGCCCGGACGAGAGCAAAGTGTCGTATTTGCCATCGGCGCACATTGCCGATCGGATGTTGAACCATTACGTATCACTCGTATTCGGCACGCGCATTACGAGCGTCGGCGATATGCGCGCGCTGAGTGCGGCGGTGGTGGATACGCGGCCCACGATTTGGGGAGGCGTGCCGCGTGTTTGGGAAAAGATGAAAGCTGGCCTCGAGGCACACCTGGCGGCGTCGGCCGACGAATCGATGAAGCGCGGAGCCGAATGGGCCATGGGTGTGGGGCTTCGCAAGGTGCACGCCGAGCAGGCGGCGATTCATGGCCGCGGGCCCGGTCCCGACGAGGCACTGCTCGCCGAATACGCGCGGGCGGACGAACAGGTCCTGCGGCCGTTGCGGGCCATGCTGGGGCTCGATCGGGTGCGCTGGTATTTGTCGGGCGCCGCCCCCATCGCGGAGAACGTGCTCGAGTTCTTCGCGGCAATTGGAATTCCGATTTGCGAAGTGTGGGGGCTTTCGGAATCGTCGTGCATTGCGACGTTCAATCCGCCGGAGGCCATTCGCATCGGCACCGTGGGGCCGCCCATTCCAGGGGTGGAAATGCGCCTTGCGGAGGACGGCGAAGTGCTCCTTCGCGGACGCACCATCATGAAGGGCTACCGCGGACTTCCCGAGCAGACCCGGGAGGCCCTCGACCGCGACGGATGGTTTCACACGGGCGACATCGGAACCGTCGACGAAGCGGGCTATCTGCGCATCGTCGACCGCAAGAAGGAATTGATCATCAATTCGGCGGGCAAGAACATGTCGCCGGCGAACATCGAGGGCACGCTCAAGAGCGCGAGCCCGCTCATCGGGCAAGCGGTGTGCATCGGCGATCGGCGCCCGTACAACGTGGCGTTGCTCGTGCTCGAGGCCGAGGCGGCCGCGGCATGGGCCAAAAAGCGGGGAATGCAGGACCTGCCGCTGGCGGCGCTCGCGGAATCCCCGCCGCTGGCCGAGGCCATCGCCGAGGCCGTGCAGCGCGCCAACGAGCGGCTTTCCCGCGTGGAGCAGATCAAGCGGTACAAGCTTTTGCATGCACCGTGGGATCCGGGCGGCGACGAGCTCACCCCGACGATGAAGCTCAAACGCCGCCCGATTCAGGCGAAATATGCCGCAGACATCGAAGCGCTTTACGCGGGTGACGATCTCTCGAGTCCGTAGATGGGTATCACGGGTGCGCTAGAGCGACACTCAACGTCGTCGAGGGGGCGGAGAGATCGAGGATGACGAGCTGCGCGCCATGCTCGGCGTCGGTTGCATTCCAGTCTCCCGCGAGGACGGCGGTGTACCAGCGATTGCCCAATTGCGTCCCCGAGCTTGCACGATTGGTGCTGGCGCTGCCCGTTCCCTGCACGCCGTACCAGGATTGCACGTTCCACGTCACCGGGAACTTGACGCCCTCAAGGGCGCTCACACCGCCATAAGGAATGTTCGTGAGCGGCGACGTAAAGGTGCTGCCCTTGCTGCCACCGGAATTGACGGACCAGTAGCCCACGTCGACGGCCGCCGCGGTGGGCGATGCCTGCACGAAAGCAACGACGGGACCAGCATAGGAGTCACTGGGGGTCCCGATGACGCCGTAGGCGGGCCGCGGCCGAAGCTTCCACGATTTGAACCGAAGCTGCTGCTCCCCCGTACCATTGGCGAGGCCCATGAGGCTACCGAAGTAGACACCGCCCGGATCCAGCGGCCCCGTAGCCTGATTGTCGAGAACCGTCACCGGCGCCCCTGCGTCCCCCGCAGGCTGGACGAATTGCAACGCCGCGCCACTCGGCCGCAAATCGGCATACGTCGGCGTCGCTGCGTATTTTAGGCCGATGGCGAGCCGCCCTCCACCGGAGCGAACTTCGAGCTCCGAGGGGGTGCTCGGCGGAGAGGCGTGGAAGAAGTACACGAGCGGATCGCGTTTGATGAACTGTGCCGGGGTATCGTCTCCCACGGGAATGACCAGCAAACCATGGCTTCGTTCGTCATCCGAAAATCGATACGTTTCCCCCACACTGGCCACGAGATAGGTCCGGCCTGCCGCGAATACGGTGGAAGGGATGGTGAACGGAGCCTGTCCCGTGGGGCCGAAAATGGCGGGGACACTCGTCGCGGTCAGGGTCATCGCAGCGGTTGCCAGTGGCGCCTTGAAGCCCGTGTCCGCGCCCGCGGCCAATCTCGGCACCGCCTCGGCCGGCGTCGTCGCGGCGCCGAGCGTAAATGCATCACTATCGAGTGCGTTGTCGGCGTTCAGAAAACGCAGACCGATCTCCGAGCACGCCGGCTTGGACAACTTCGATTCATCGAGAATCAGAAGCTTCGCCCGGCTCGATGCCGATCCCGTAAGGCGCGGTCGCCCGAGGGCCACGACGGTGAGGCGCGCCCTGGCAGGAACCGATTGCACCGTCGCCGAGACCTTGAACCCCGGCCCACCATCCGCGCTGTTTTCCTGCGCGGCAAACGTGATGTCACCTGCCGGGATCTTTGCATACGGCGTGACCGACGCCGCACCGGTTCCGGCCGGCACGACGGGGAAATTCGACAATACCGTATTGTCGGCGTAACTGGCATTGAGGCGGAGCGCGTAGCCTGGGGCCTGGTCCACGGCCGCGCCGCTGTTTACGGGCATCAATAGGTTGACGAAACGGACTTTGACGGCCGTATCGGGATCCGGTGCGACGCCGCACGTCGTGGGGCCCGTGTCCTTCCCCACGTCGGAGCCGGCGTCTTTGACGTCCGCACCGGTGTCCTTCGCGGAGCCGTCGGGTACGAATTGATCCGGCAGACCGCCGTCCCCGTTACCGCCGGGAGTCGCTGGGTCGTCGTCGCTGCATCCGTTGGCCGCGGCCGCCGCGACGCACAACGTTCCCACGAGCGTAAGCCATTTTCCGGTCGAAGTTCTCATTGAAAATCACTCCGTTGGATATTTGAGATCGCAAGCATTGCGTGCGATGGCGACGGTGCCCTTGCTCAATTCGTCGCGCATGAAGAAGTAGACCATCGTTCCGGCGTTGAAGACCGATTTGTCCTGCCACGCGCGGACTTCCGGAGACAGCGCGTCGGCGCTTCGAAGTGCGTCGGTGAGCGGATTGTCGAGCGTGCAGACGTCGCGCCACATCGGCACACCGAACAATGCGGGGTCGGCGCGGAGTCCTTCCCAATTTTTGGCCGCGACGAATTGGTCGTAGGTCTGGACGTAGTGGTCCTTGTCCGTGCGAATGCTTTCACACGTGACGCGGGCAACTTCGAGCATGTTGGCCTTGGATTTGGTGAACGCAGCATCGGCCGTGGTCAGCGCGATGGGAAGAGGGACGGCCCCGAGCGCGCGGCGGGTGACGAATGCATTGAAGAACGTCTTCTCCTCGTCGGGCGTCCGACCGAAGCTGACATTCGTACCGCCATTGCCCATCCATACGAGGTACTTGGCCGCGCCGTTCGCCCCCAGACCGCCGTTGCACCCGGTCGTTCCCGTCCCGTGGTCGAAACAGTCGACATTGGCGGCCGGATTGTCGCGCGGGCCCACCATTCCATCGAGAAAGTCCGCAACGCGGGCCCCCGACGTGCTCCGCAGCGCGCGTGCGGCACCCGTTTGCGCATCGCCACGCACCCCATGGCAGTTCGCACAAACTCCGGCATAGATATGCTCCCCGGGATTGGTCACATAGAGCTGCGCCCACGGCCTTACCGGCCCGCCGTCGCCCGTCGGCTTGACCATCCAGGGCTCGATCCGGGCCGGCGGCGGTGCGTTCGCCGGGAAATTGCAGCTATTGTACCGATTGTCGAAGTAGCCTTGGTAATACGTTTTCTTCGCGAGTTCTTCGTGCTGGGCGGTGATGGCCCGGTCGCGAATCCAGCCGTCCAATTTCGTCGGCCAGTCGATATTGCGCGGCAAGTACGGTTTGCGCTCCGTCGTATCCTCGAGCACCCACTCGAGCCCCGATGGCAGACGGCAATCGAGCTTGGCACGCGCCTCGGCGGCATCCGCGGCGGCAAGACCGTCCGCGACGGCCTTGGGATTGTCGGGAGCTTCGACGCCGGGATTGCCGTAATCGCGCGGCACCGATGCCCACCAGCGGGCCATCAGAGTACTCAATCGGCAGTCGACGCCCGGTACATTGAGGGGCATATGAAAATTGAAGAAGGCCGTCAATCCATTGGGATCCTTGGGCAGCCCGAAGGCGTCCATGTCGAAGGCGCCCGTCGGAAGCACGGTCCGTGCATACGTCCTACTCCGGACGAGGGCGGACACGACGCTGGCGGGCGACGGATCGCTCGGATCGAAGGTGAAATACGGCGATCCGTCCGCACCGATGGACTTGAAGTCGAAACCAAACACCGTACCGCCCGGTGAAAGGTCGAATCGGCCGAGCGATGGATTGCTGCGCACCGCGTACCCGTTCTCATTGTGACAATGCGCGCAGTTGCCCACCGCGTACGCCTGCACGCGGAGCTCGTCTTGATTGCGCGGCCGGCGCGGCAGGGCCGACTCTTCGAGTTTCGGCAAGTCGCTCGCGGCAATGCCGGTCACTACCCCGTAGGCCATCAAACGGCTCGCCATATCGAGCTCGCTGGCTCCTACCTCCGGGGCCAGATTCCCGCCCTCGCCTTTCGGGCGCCGATGAATCTGGGTCGGCGTAAACCCGAGGATGAAGTTTTGGCCTTCCGAACCCGTGTGGCACGCAATGCACCGTTCGCTCCCGGGAACGGCATAACTGCGGTTGTCCTGCGAGATCTCGCTGATCCTGTAGGGGCGCACGTAATCGGGGAATGGCTTCCCATTTAGATAGGTCTCACGTTGATCCGGTGCGTCGGGGTTGAGTCCCGTACCGAGGAGCTTCGCGCTCGTCTCGTCGCTGTTCCACACGTACGAGCCAAATACGGCATCCTCCGCCTTCTCACGGGTCAGGATGATGCGCGTCTCCATCTTGCGATAACGCGTCACACCGTCCTGCTCGACGACCGCTTTGAAAAACGTCTTGTAGAACCGCGTGTTCGGCGGAATCACGAAATGCTTGGTCGCCGGATCGTACGTTATCGGCTTGCCGGCAGGTACGTGGACCAATCGCAGCTTTTGCGCATCGTCCGACCAGAGTGGGTACTCGGGCGCGTAGGCAAATGTTCCCTTTCGCGCGAGCACCTCCGCATCGAGGGACGTCACGTCCGTCTCCTGGAGCTTCACCGGAAGATCGGCAAACGACTTCACGGCAGCGAAACGCGCGTCCGTCACGTCGTCCCGCCCGGCAATCTCGGGCTTGGGAATGCAGCTCCCGAGATCCGTCAGCGCGGCGCCGACCGAGGCGGATACCTGGAAGTCACCGGTATTGACCGATCCATTGCCGGTGGGAAGTGCGTACGTCGTTGCCGAACAACCTTGATCGATCCACGCCTGGAGCCTGCGGCCGAGCGGCTGCTGCCCACCGATGCCTTTGGGCATCCGGCCCTCGATCATCATTTGCGCCGGCGTCTTCCCGCTCTGGCCCTTCGCGGAGCAGAGCCCCTCACGCGTGCCATCGTAGGAAAATCCGCCTTGCTGCGCGGGAGCCTTGTGGCAGTTGCCACATTGAATTTCGATTTCACCCGACAAATTTGCAAATGTATCGAGTGCCTCCTGTGCAGTTGCCGCCGTTCTTTGCGGAATATGTTCGTGCGACTCCGGCGGAGTACACACCGATGGCCCGGCTTCCGGCCCAGCGTCGCCAGACGGCGTCGCGGAATCACTTCCCCCGCAACTTGCACCTGCAAGCGCGGCCGCAATCATGATGATAAGCAGCGCCATCGCGCCCTTACGCGTCGATATATTGTACATCCCCGCTAAGCTCCTTTTTGGGCGCCGGGAACATAGAAGTGGGCTATCCTTTAAACAACTTAATTGATTACACCTTCGGAAACGTCACACATTCGCGATATATTCGTTTCCACGACATGGGCGCACTACGAATTTGCCGGCCTGCGCCAATCGACATCGAAGACAAAAGAGTCCTACGCGCTGCGTCCTGACGGGCGCAGCGCGTCGGATCATATCAGGTCAATGGTGTTGATCTCAGGGGCACGCGCTGGCGCCGCAGTCGAGGGCGACGTGGCCCGAGACCGCGGGATCCGTGCACGCGATGAAGCCGGCTCCCGTGAGCTTGCTCTCGAAGGAGAGCTTCGTCGACGAGGTGCCGTAGGGCGACTGACCGAACGCCCACTTGAAGAACTTCTCTTCCTCGAGATCGCGCACGTTGGTGGTGCTCTCGTTGAGGTAGAGGAAACGCGCGAACGCGTAGGCGCTCGACGGAGTCGTGACGAGGGCGCGGATGTTCGCCGTGGTGGGCGTCTTGCCCGCAATGGAGAGGGCCTTGGCAGGCGCCTTCGCCGTCGCGCCGAGGCCCGCGTAAGCGAGAACGCTGCTGTTCGCGTTGGCGAGGCGGCCGATGCAGTCGGTGGCCGTGTCGCTCGCCTGGCAGGGCGGCTGGATCGACGAGGCGCCGGTGCCGTCCGTGGAGAGCTTCGGGCCCTGCTCGGTGTCGACGACGACCTTGACGTCCGCGCAGAACGCGCTGCAGGCCAGGCCGGCGGCCGACAGGATCGACTTGAAGGTGTCGGTCGTGCCCGACGCGTCGTCGCGGCGGTATTTCACGATGGTCGCGGACGGATTCGTCGCCGACGCGCCATTGGAAAGGGTGCTCCAGGTGGTCGCGGTACACGCGGCGGCGCTGCCGCTGCCGTCGGTGCCGCAGAATGCCTTGCGCACGTCCGCGAGCGAGAGATCCGAGATGGTCTGGCCGCTGGCGCTCCAGACACCGATGCCGTCGAGCGCAATGCGGTGGCTCACTTCACCCGCCTGGCACCCATTGAGGTTGCGCGACATGGGGGCGATCGACTGATCGCGGGTGCCGCTGCAGTAGGTGGCGCCGCTGTAGGTGACGGCTTGGCCGCGCAGGCATTTCTCTCCGTTGCCGGAACCGCTGCCGTAATACGCGAGGGTCGAGGGCGAGGCCGCGAGGGCGGCGTTGATGGCTTCGGCGAGCGTGTCCGATCCGTAGATGCCATCGGCACCGGGGCCGGTCAGTCGCTCTTTCGTGCTCCCGACGTCTTCGTTTTCGTTGGCTCCGCCATTCGATCCACACGCGGCGACGGAGACGGCCGCAACGGCCGCCAGAATACCGACTTCAATCCTCTTCATGTTGGCCTCCAAAAAAGTTGTCTTCTTCGAGTCGTTGGAAAGGAAATGAGTTGTCACGCGTCAATGCGTCGTCACGGCGCGGACGCGACCAAGGCGCGCTCCGTTCGGCGAAGCCCCTGCATTGGGGAGGGCAAACTCGGTGAGAATGCCCGCCGGGGTGATGCGCGCTACCTTGTTGGCGTCCGCTTCGGAAATCCTTCGGTCCGGGCCGGGGGTCAGTGCAATCGGCCTTCCCGCGGTGGTCGCGAGCGGATATTCCGTGATCACACCCGACGTGGTGACCTTCGCAATTTTGCGGGCGAAAAACTCCGCCACCCACACGTTGCCTTGGGCATCGCTGGTGCGATGTACGCGGAGTCCGCCCCTGCGGAGAGCGGGTACTCCTCGATGGTCCCGGCATCCTTTGCCTGACACTTGCCTGCGCTCGCCGGCGTCGCGACGGCGCTTCCCGCCATCGCGGCAGCGGCGCAGGCTGCGATCCACATCGTCTTCATGGGTCACCCCTTGGAGCGTGGGGTTAGCCGGGGGTCCACGAACGATTGGGGTCCCCACCCTCGGACCTCGCCGGCTTCGCTCCTTCGTCAGGCGGCAACCTAGCGTCGTGGCGAACTTTCACCGCGACGATTGCGTTACTTAATTACGACTACGCCGGCATGGCCGATTTTAAAATCAATTCAAGCAACCAGGGCCGCCATGACGACGTCGTCCCAACGCTGCCATACGACATTGGCTTCGACGAATCCCGCCTGGCGCAGCGCCGCAAGGTGAAAGGCCAAGGTAATCGGCTCTTCGCCATGACGATCGCCAAAGCGGCGACGGCGTTCTTGCCATAATGCGGTAAACGCAGGGTCGGCGGCAATCTCCTCCCACCAGCCATCCCATGTGGCACTCCCGCGTAGGTCGGCGTCGCGTTCTACGAGATTGCGCCGAGCTTTGCCGATGCGGGCGAGGCGCGCCTCATTTGGCGCGGGCGCGATGTGGTCGCCGTTCAGGAAGACGCCGCCCCGTCGGAGCAGACCAGCAAGGTCGCGGTAGACGCGGGTGAGTTCGGCCCCACTGAGCCAATGAAGGGCCGTCGTGCTGACCACCGCATCGAATCCGGGTGACAGCTGCCCTTCCTTGTACCAAGCGGCGCGGCGAAGGTCGGTTTCAATCCACGCCCGACGCGGGTCGGCGGCGTGCACCTCGCGTGCGAGCCCGAGGAGCACCGGATCGAAATCGACCCCGGTGACGTGCGCGCGCGGAAACCGGGCGGCAAGTCGGGAGCCAAGGCTGCCGGGGCCGCAGCACAGATCGAGAATTTTGGCATCGGGCGGGCAAACCTCCTCCAGCACGTCACCGATGACCGTGAAGCGCTCCTCCCGCCGTTCGATGTAGCGCTCTTGTTGGCTGTCCCATCGCTGAATCCATTCGTGTGCGTCGTTCATGCACCAAACATGGAGGAAGGGCGTGGCCGCGGTAAGTATCAAAAATGTGATAGACCATAACAACGATGAAACGCCCCGACCTGGAATGGAGCGACGTCCGTATTTTCCTCGCCGTAGCGTCGAGCGGTAGTTACGCCAAGGCCGCAGGCCATTGCGGCGTGAGCGTCATGACGGTGGGGCGGCGCATCCAAGCGCTGGAGGCCGCACTCGGGGTGCCTCTCATGGAACGGATGCCCGTGGGCTACCGGCCCACGTCGGAGGGGCATGCGCTTCTTCCCGCGGCCACGCAAATGGCGGCGGCGGCCGACGATTTGGTGCGCGCGGCAAATCTGCGCGGTCCGCGCGTGGTGCGGCTGTCGGCCAATGAATGGGACACCATGTTCGTGGTGCGGCACATCGGGGCGTTGCGGGCCATCGTGCCGAAGCTCGAGGTGGAGGTGCAGATGGCCCACCAGCCACCGAGCCTCGCACGCCGCGAGGTGGACGTGGTGCTCACCGCGAGCATCCCGGCCGCGGGCGATCTCGTGACGCGCAAGCTGGGCGCCATGTCCTTCGCGATCTACGGCGCGTCCAAGTACGTCGCGCGGCATCGGCTCGCGCACAGCGAGAAGCGCTACACATCGTGCGATTGGGTCGGCTTCGACGCCGAGCACGAATACATGCCCGTCTCACGCTGGCTCACCGAGCGGCGCCGCGCCCCGGCCACGTTTCGCTTCACCAACGCCGTGGCCATTCTCGAGGGAACACGCGCCTCGGTGGGGCTGGCCCTCCTTCCCTGCTGGATCGCGGATTCGGATGCGAGCCTCGTGCGCGTCTCCCCGGTGTTGGACGATTTGACCCAAACGACGTACGCGCTCTTCGCGCACGATCGCCGGCGCGATACCGCTTTGCGGGGCTCCGTGGACGGGCTCGCCCGCGTCTTCCGCGCCCAAGCCGCCGCGCTTCGCGGCGGCCGCGAATAGGTATACTGCACCCGCATGTTGGCCGAGCTCGCGTGGGCGTTCCTCAAGCTGGGTGTGACCGCATTCGGCGGTCCCGCCGCGCACATCGCCATGATGGAAAACGAGTTCGTGCGCCGGCGGCAGTGGCTCGCACACGAGCGCTTTCTCGATCTGCTCGGTGCGGCGAACCTGATTCCCGGGCCCAGCTCCAGCGAGCTGGCGATTTACATTGGCTACGAGCGCGCCGGCTGGCGCGGGCTGCTCGTTGCGGGCGCAGCCTTCGTGTTGCCTGCGGCGTTGATGGTCACCGCCATCGCCTGGGCCTATGTCCATTTTGGTTCGCTGCCGCAACTCGGGGGCGTCCTCTACGGCGTCAAACCGGTGGTCATCGCCGTGGTGGTGCAGGCGCTTTGGGGTCTCGCGCCCAAGGCGGTTCCCTCACCTGCGATGGGCGCACTCGCGGTGCTCGCGGGCATTGGAATTGCGTGCGGGGTCGAGCCGCTCGCCGTGCTCGTCGGCGCCGGTGCGCTTTGCCTTGCGGTGCATCGCTTTCGACATCGCGCGGGGGACGCGTCGGGCCTTGCCTTCTTCGCACCGGCGCTCGCCGTCGGCGGCACATCGTTCAACCTGCTGACGCTGTTCCTCACCTTCGTGAAGATGGGGGCCGTCGTCTTCGGCAGCGGCTACGTGCTGCTCGCATTCTTGCGCACCGACTTCGTCGATCGGCTCCACTGGCTCACCGAGGCGCAACTTCTCGATGCCGTCGCCGTGGGTCAGATCACACCGGGGCCGGTGTTCACCACGGCCACGTTCATCGGCTACATCATCGCGGGTCCCGCCGGCGCCGCCGTTTCCACCGTCGGAATCTTCCTTCCCGGTTTCGTTTTGGTCGCCGCAACCCGTCCGATTCTCGGACGCATGCGACGCTCGGCCGGTGCGGGCGCCTTTCTCGATGGGGTCAACGCGGCGACGCTCGCATTGATGGCGGTTGTCACGGTCCAGCTCGCGCGCTCCGCGTTGGTCGATACGGTCACCGCGATACTCGCCATCGCGGGCGCGGTGTTGCTCGTTCGTTTCAAGCTGAACACCACATGGCTCGTTCTGGGCGGTGCCATCGCCGGCGTCGCCGCGCACGTCCTCGGCTATCGGTAGATTCGCGCGGAATGCGCGTTTATTTGCCTCGCAAGGAAGGGAGATCGCTCGATCGATGAGCGTACGAGTAGACCTCTTTCGCAGCGAAGAGCGGTAGGCCATCAACCAGAGGGGTCCACTCCAATGCGTTCATCATATGCTTTTGCTTTCGTCTCGGTTTCCGTCGCGTTGTTTGGAATCGGTTGCGCGTCCGAAATGAATGACGGTGGGAAGGAAGAGGCGTCGTCGGATCAGTTCCCGGCAATGGGCGATGCGAAAACGATATCGAAGCGACCCGACGGCCGCTTCGATGTGACGTGCAACGACGGGCGAACGGAAATCCACACCGAGCAGGAATTGCTCGCCAATCAGGTATGCCTTGCATTGCCTCCCACCGTCGATCCGTTCGACCCGGCAAGTTGCGCCGGACCATCGATGACCCGACCGGAGGCCATCGCCCTCATTCCGCCGGGAAATACGGAATCCCCGGACCTTGGTGATTACAAACTCTACATCCGCAAGCGCCGTTGCTCCGCGCTCACCGGGTGCTCGCCATGGCGCACTCCGCCGGAGGAAGCGCAGAGCGGCAATCTCGCATCGGCCAAGTATTCGCCGGTGCCGTACATCGGCGAAGGCTACGACTCGACGTACTACAACGTTCTGCGTGAGGGTAAGTTCCGCATTTCGGCGGCCAATGGCGAGATTCACTTCCTCTATCGAGGGCTCGTCTACTCGACCAACACCGTGTACACGGGCTCCTGCCGCCTCCCCGCGGATGGTGAAGTGACGCGCTGCCGAACCTCGTCGATGTGGGGAAGCGATCACCTCGTTCGTTTCGCCGGAAATACGCTCGAAAGCATGAGCGACGCGCACTTGACCACCACGTGCTTCCGAGATGCCTTCTCGGGCCGCTACACGGACCAGGCGGATTCGTCCTTCTGGTTCGAACTCGAGGGCGTCATCTTCGGCGCGCTCTGATCCACGCGCCGCGAGAACTCGGACCTGCTCCGCGGGGTGGGTCCTTCTCGCGGCGGGCCTGGACCTGTCACCCGTGCCACCTTTAAGGATTCGCTACGCAAGGTCCCGACTGCTCAAGACATCCCAGAATGCGAAGCTAATAGTTGGCCTATTCTGTCGGCTGGTGGCCGGTGGCACGGGAGCGTCCTCCGCCAGCGTTTTCGCGACGTCGCGAAAAGGGTCTCGTCGCCGGTTGCGTAGGCGCGCGCGAGAACGGACAGGATGTCTTCCGCACGCAGGATCATCCGGGGGTTGCGCCGGTCGCGCGGGCCATCGAGAGAACCTCGTGCCTCTACTTCGCGTATCGTTCAACCCACACGGCAGCCCCCTCGGGGGATTCGAAGGCATCGGTGCATCGCCTCTCCTTCGTGTCACATGGCCGGCAAAACATGACGTTGAGCAGAATGGTCTCGAACCCACTTTGGTCTTGCGGAATCGTGCGATCCATCTCCACGCCGAGGGCACTGTGCTCGTCGCCGACGTACCGTTCGCGCAGGCAATTGCCGCTGAGCGACTCGGCAATTTCGTCCCGCAGCATGGCAATGAAGGCCTTCGCCTTCTTCTTGTCGACTCGGACGGTGGGAGGGGGAGCGATGTACTTCGGAGACGTGCTCGTGCGCGCAACGATAGGCTGTCACACGCCACGTGACCTTTCCCGGGGCGCTCGCTCGCCACATTTTCAGCGTGCGGCGCCGATCCGGCAGCATCCACTTGGCCGGCATCACTTGCCGCCGAGCGGCTGGACGCATCGGCATCCACCACCGCGGTCGCATCGGAGCTGCCGGGCGCGGTCGCCGTGTTGCGGTCGCGGGTTCCCGTCTCGAGAGCAACCGCATCCCCGCGGATGGTGAAGTGACGCGCTACCCGAACCTCATCGATGTCGGTGGGTCCTTCTCGCGGCGCCGTCCGGACGAGTTCGCCCTGGGACGAATGCGCGAAAGGGACAAAACGAAAAAGGTGCCACTGGACCTGTCACCAGTGACACCTTTAGGAATTCGCTACTTCTGAAACAAGCACATATCTGCGGGGCGGACGGGACTCGAACCCGCGGCCTCCGGCGTGACAGGCCGGCGTTATAACCGACTTAACTACCGCCCCAGATTGGCCTTTGCTGCAATAAGTTACTCTATTCTCGTTCGTCTACTTCGTGTTGCTTGCTCCGTTTGGAGTTCGCGTCTTCTACATCAACCGGAAGGAACTTCGAAGAGTTTTTTCCGTTTTTTTTCTGTCCGTCGCTCTGACTTCTTCGTGGGCGGGACAGGGCTTGAACCTGCGACATCCGGCTTGTAAGGCCAGCGCTCTACCGCTGAGCTACCCGCCCCGGCGGAAAGAGAGCGCTCATAAAGCAGCTTCAGAGCTCTTCGGTCAAGAAAGAAAATGCAGGTACGGATCATTCGACACGTGGACGGCCGGCTGGACGGGTAGTTGGTGCATGGAAATCCCAGGGGTGGGGGGAAATTGTCCCGTCTGGTAGCGTATTTTTCGGGTGCTAGTTTGGCCGACATGAACAACAGCATCTCCCTCCGGTTGGTTGCTTCGTTGTCGTCGGTTCTCTTTGCATCTGCCCTCGTGATCGCATGCGGAAGCAGCGATGACGGCGACAGCAAGCAGAAGCAGCCAGTCGGCGGCGGCGATGGTGGAAAAAGCGATAGCGGTGGCGGTGACAAGCCCCCGCCGGGCTGGTCGTCGGTCGTGGGCGACGTCGGCACCTTCGCCCAGACGTTCGACGAGGAGACGTGGGCGGAGCGCTCGATCAGCACGCGCAACCTCTACGGCGTCGGCTGCATGGGCAACTACATTGGGTGGGCCGTCGGCAGCGAGGGCGGCGTTTGGTACACCGTCGATGCGGGCAAGACCTGGGTCGACCAAAGCTCGGGAACGACGTCCGCGCTTCGCACCGTGCGTTTCTTCGATACGAAGCACGGTGTGGTCGCCGGCGACAACGGCGCACTCGCCGTGACCGAAGACAGCGGTCAACATTGGCGGCTGGTCGCGAACACGCCGAAGCTCACGTTGCGCGGCGCCGCCGCTGCGAAGAGCGGGCTCTTCGTCGTCGCCGGGGATGGCGGAACGATCCTTCGCTCGCTGGACTCGGGTGCGACCTTCACCAAGAGCACCATTGCCGGTGCGGGCGACTTGCGCGGCGTCGCAGGTGACATCGATGGAGCGCTCCTGCTCGCCGCGGACGCGACGGGGCACATTTTCCTCAGCCGCGACAACGGCGCGACCTTCGCGCTGGAGAAAGACGTCGGGGTGCCGCTGAATCACATCACGGTGAGCAGCCACGGCGACTTCGCCATGGCGGTCGGCCCCGGCGGCAAAGCGTTCACGCGCACCGCCGATGGAACCTGGCACGCGACCAACACCGGAACGACGGCGGATCTCAATGCGTCCCTCATCGACTCGGGCGAGGGCTACCTCACGCGCCGCTACTGGTACGTGGCCGGCGCGAACGGAACCTTGCTCGGCAGCGAGGACCGCGGTGCCACTTGGACGAAGGTCCCGCTCAAGACCACCGCGACGCTCTACGGATTGGAAGACCTGTAAACGAGCTCGAGGACCGTCCCCATCTGGAACTCCGCCGCCCCTGCCGGAAGGGGCGGCGCGTCCTCGCAAGCGGGATCGTCATGGCATGCGAGAAGCTCCGCGATCACCGCGCGCGGGGCTTCCGGCCCCGACACGGTAAAGGTCGCCGCCGAGCCACCGACCCACGTGGCTCGCAGCCATCCGGCTTCGGGCGACGGATGAACGCGTTGCCCGTTGATGTCGAGCGCGACGCCTTTGTTCGGGAGCCACACGGAAAGAGCGAGCCGCGATGGGCGGGCGCCCGCGGTGAGGACGAGGCGATCTTGCTCGACGTGGAACTCGGCGCCCGGCTTGGATGCCGTGCGGACGGGCACGCCGGTGTCCGCGTAGAACGCGAAGTCCTGCCATGGGAGCGGTGGCTCCTGCGGCGGTAGCTTCGCGGTGCGCGGCGGAAGGAACGCCTCCGAGAGGGCACCGAGGAGCCACGTCGCGTGCTGCGAGCGTGCGATGCGCCACACGCCGGCGGGATCGCGCGCGTCGACCCGGACCGAGCGCCAGGCAATGAGGGAAGCTACGAGCAGCGCGGCAGCCGGAGCCCAGGCTGCGCGAGGAGTAGGCCGCCACCCCGGGCTCGAAGCGACGGTCGCAAGGGCCGCCATCATGGCGAGCGCGCAGAGGCCTTCCCTTCCGAGACCGTCGTAGATGGCAACGGCGGGTTCGCAGAGAACGAGCCCCCACGCGAGCGCGCCGAGCGCGTGCGCATGCGAAGGCGCAACGAGCATGGCCACGCCGGCAACGAGCGACGGGACGATGAGGAGGAAGCTCGCGCCTGGAAGGACGACGTGGAGCACGATGCCCAGACCAGCGAGCAAGGTCCACGTGCCTGCCCATGCATCGATCGATGCCGTCCACGCGGAAGCGAGAATGCCCGCGAGCACGCCCAGCGAGAGGGCCGCGCATTCGAAGGCCAATGGTGCTGCGACCCAGGGCGTGGGGTGCAGCAGGACCAACGGCCACGCCGCAAGGCCCGCGAGCGGAATGGTCCCCGCGACGATGGCCGCATGGACGAACGCGCGACGCGAAGGTCGCAGCCGCACCGACGCCGCGACACACGCGACGAAGGCCGCCACCGCGAGCAAGCCGTTGAGTGCTTCCCCCCAGCGCACGACGAGGAGCCCGAGCACGTCGAAATAAACGAGGCGCCCGTCCGGCCCCGAGGGCGGCTGCGTGGACAACAGATCGAGAATTTGTTCCCCCAGGTGCTGCACGGAGCGCGCGTCCAGATGATCGATGCGATCCGCGGTCGTGTGGTACCGCAGCGGGTGGCCGATGAAGGCGAAATTGAGCCCCGGCGTGCCATCGCGATCGAGCACTGTGAAGTCGGTGTCGTTGGGCAGCTGCTCGGCGATGGTTTGCAAGAGCGAGCTCGTATGCGGGTGCCGGCTCGCCTTCGCGTACCAGTGCACGGCGCGGGCAGACTCGGGATTGCTCTGAAAGAGAAACACTGGGCCGCCCGTACCGCGCGCATCCACGTTGAGAACGAAGTCGAAATGGGGCGCGCCCTCCTTCTCGAATAGTGCGGCGCCCAAAAGGCCCGCCTCCTCTCCATCGGTGAAGAGCAACCATGGTCGGGCGGTGACTTTCGCGCCTGCGGCGATGGCACGCGCCATCTCGAGCATCGTCGCCACCCCTGCCCCGTCGTCCGCCGCACCGGGCCCCGCCGGGACCGAATCGTAATGCGCCGCGACGAGAATGCGCGGCCATCGATTGTCGCCGCGGACCACGATATTGCGTGGCCTCCCGCACATGGCGTTGGCTCCGCACACGGTGCCCTCCACGATGGCCGGCGTGTAGCCATTCTCGCGAAGCACCTCGACGATGCGCTCGGACACCGCGGCGTTTGCCTCACTTCCCATAGGGTGCGGCCGCTCCCCCGGTCCGAGAATACGGCGCAATGTACCGAGCGCTCGATCTGCGGAGAAGCTTGGCCCGGGTGCCGTGGTTGGAAGGCTCGCGGGAAGCCGAGATTGCAAAGCAGCATATGCCCCCAGGAAAAGGAGCAAGACCAGAATACGCATCATGGCGGCGCCGGCACGGACACTTTCAACATCGGCGCCATAGGACAATTGGCGCAAAATGCGGGAAAATGCTGCAAGTGCGGACGCCACCGGCCAAGGTACGCGGACGCTTCCGTCCGATGCCAATGACCACCTCGGCGAGCATGCGCCCGTGAGTGCGAATGTTCAAAGACGGTATTTCGAAATCCGTCGAGCACGTGGTCGATGGAACCATCGCGCGCATCGAACGTAAGTGCCCGGCTCGTCTCGACAATTCGGGCGCGTGGACGCTCCCGGCCACGGCGCCCGGACGCTCTCGGCCGATTTCATCGTTACCAGGCGAAAAACTCTCGAAATCGCGCGTTCTCACGCTCTGGCATCACCAGTGCAGATGCTGGAAGATGCAGGAAGATGCTGGAAGACGCAGGGATAGGCAGCGGTCAAACCGTCCGGTCTCGACATCGGGCTTACTTTGAATTGTGTCGCTCATTGGAAATCAATGATTCGACGCAATCGACGTGATCGACGTGATCGACATGAATGGTGATCGAATGACAGAACATCGCTCGCAGGGGATGACCGACGGACAAAGGGCCCTGTGGTTTCTCGACAAGCTGGCACCCGAGCGCCGCGCGTCGACGGTAGCCCGTGCCTTTCGATTCTACAGTGACGTGGACGAGCGCGCGCTGGAGCAGGCGTTGAACGAGCTTCCGGCGAGGCACCCTTCCCTTCGAAGTGTCTTTCCCCTCGAGGGCGACGGCCCCGTGCGTCGCGTGCTCCCCGCGATGGAGCCGTGGATTCGGCGCATCTCGGGTGAATGCCTGAGCGACGAGCAAGTGCGGGCGCTGCTCTCGGAGGAGGCGGCGCGCCCGTTCGATCTGGAGCGCGGTCCAGTGGCGCGTGCGGTGCTGGTCACGCAGGGCTCGCGCGGCACCGTGCTGCTCTTCGCGGTGCACCATATCGTGACGGATTTGGGTTCCCTGCTCATTCTGGCCGATGATCTGGCGCGGCTTTACGGACACGCGCACGAAGGGGCGATGCCGCCGTTCACCGCCGACGAGGATCCGTGGGCGGCTTACGTGCAGAACGAAGAGGCCTATCTCGAAGGGCCGGACGGAAAAGCCGCCGCCGCGTATTGGAAGGAACGACTCGCCGGCGATCTTCCGCCTCTGGATCTGCCTGCGGACCGTCCGCGGCCTGCCGTTCCGTCGTTCCGAGGAAAGCGGGCGACCTTCGCCCTTCCCGCGCAGTCGAGCGCCGCGCTGGCGGCATTCGCGCGCAAGCACGGCGTCACACCGTACGTCGCGCTGCTGACAGTGTTCTACGCGCTTCTCTATCGGTACTCGGGACGATCGGATCTCGTGGTGGGCACCCCCACGGTGGGACGCGAGCGCTTTGCATTGCGGCGCGCGACGGGATATTTCGTGAATCCCATTGCGATTCGGGCCTCGGTCGACGAACACCAGGGCTTTTTGCAGCTGCTCGAAACGGTACGGCAATCCGTCAAGGACGGTCTCAAACACCGTCGCATCCCCTTTCCGCGCGTTGCTTCGGGGATTCGTGCGAACCGCGATCTGCCGCATGCGCCCGTGTTCCAGGTGCTCTTTCAATGGTTGGCCGCCCCCGGCGACGAGGCGCTGGGCCTGAATGCGCTGGCCATCGATCAACCTGGACACGTTTGCCAGCTGGGGGCGTTGAAAGTCGAAGCCTTTCCGTTGGACCGATTGTCCATCGAATTCGACCTTGCGATTTCCCTGGCCGAGACCCCGGGCGGCATCGGGGCTGCCATCGAATACAGTTTGGACCGGTTCGAGCCCGAAACGATCCGACGGCTCTGGGACCACTACGAGCGACTGCTCGCGTCGGCCCTGCTCGAGCCGGATCGGCCGATCGTGCAGCTTCGTCTCATCGGGCAGCGCGAGCGGCGAACCTTGCTCGATTGGAGCACCACGGAGGCCGTGGCGCCCTTGGCTCCCGCGTGTTTGCACCAGCTCGTCGAGGAGCAGGCCGCGCGGACCCCCGAGGCGGTGGCCCTGCGCTTCCAGGACCGCGAGCTCACGTACCGCGATCTCAATGCAAGGGCCAACCAGCTTGCGCGAAGCCTTCGTACGCGCCGCGTGGGGCCGGAAACGCGGGTGGGAATCCGCATGGCGCGCTCGGAGGCCCTGGTCGTGGCCTTGCTCGCCGTGCTCAAGGCGGGTGGCGCGTACGTGCCGCTGGACCCAAGCTACCCGGAGGCACGCGTCCGCGCCATGCTGGAGGACTCGGGCGCGAAGCTGGTTCTTACGGAATCCGACGTCCATCTGGATGCAATTGACCAAGCATCGCAAGAGAATCTGCCTTGCGAAACGACGGCGGGCTCCCTCGCCTACCTGATCTTCACCTCCGGTTCGACGGGGCGGCCCAAGGGGGTGGCCATCGAACATCGCAGTGCGGTGGCGCGCATGGCCTGGGCGCGCACGCGCTTTTCGCAGGACGAGCTCGCGTGTGTGCTGGCATCCACCTCCATTTGCTTCGATTTGTCGGTTTTCGAGCTGTTTGCCCCGCTCAGCGTGGGCGGCACCGTCGTGCTCGTGGCCGATGCCCTGGCCCTGGCCGAAATGCCCGATGCAGGGATCCGCCTGGTGAACACGGTGCCCTCGGCGATGGCGGCCTTGGTTCACGCCCGTGCGCTGCCGCCATCCGTGTGCACCGTGAACCTTGCGGGCGAGGCGCTCCCGGGTGAGCTCGTGCGGGCCACGTACCGCGGGGGGCACGTCACACGGTTGTACAACTTGTATGGCCCATCGGAGGACACCACGTATTCCACCGAGGAGCTGGTCGCGCTCGATGTTCCCTTGTCGGTGCCCATCGGGCGGCCGCTACCCGGAACGCGCGCCTACGTGGTCGACGCGCGCGGAGAATTGGCGCCGATTGGCGTGCCAGGGGAATTGTATCTCGGGGGCGTGGGCCTCTCGCGCGGGTACATCGGCCGGCCGGAGCTGACGGCGGAGCGGTTCGTGCCGGACGCGTTTGGCGAGGTATCGGGGGCGCGCCTCTATCGGACGGGGGACCGCGTTCGCTGGAATACGCGCGGCGTGTTGGAGTTCTTGGGACGCAACGACGAGCAGGTGAAGGTGCGCGGACACCGGATCGAGCTCGGGGAGGTCTCCGCAGCGATGACGGCACACGCCCGAGAGGCCGCCGTGGTCGTCGAGCGCGACGCCGGCTCCGGCGCGAGGCTTCTGGGCTACTGGGTCGCACGCGCGGAGGGGCCGCACGATGCGGAGGGCCTGCGCGCGGCGCTGGGGAAGCTGTTGCCGGGGTACATGGTTCCGAGCGTGCTCGTGCGGCTGGATGCCCTGCCGCGGACGCCAAATGGCAAGATCGATCGCGCGGCGCTTCCGCGGCCGGCGGCGGCGGAGCCCGTGCGTGCCTCCTTCGTCGAGCCGCGCGATGCGCAGGAGCGATTGGTGGCGACCGTGTTCGAGGAGCTATTGGGGATCCCTCGGGCGGGCGCGGAAGACGACTTTTTCGAGCTGGGCGGGCACTCGCTCCTGGCGACGCGGGCCGTGGCGAGGCTGCGCGAGGCCACGGCAATCGATCTGCCGCTGCGCACATTGTTCGAGGCGCCCACGGTCGCAGCGCTGGCCCGCCGGCTCGACGCGCGCGGTGGAGCACAGCGCGCGGCGATCGCACCGGCGGGCAGAGCGCACCCGCTGCCGCTCTCGTTTTCGCAAGAGCGACTCTGGTTCCTCATGCAGCTCGATCCGGCCAGCACGGCGTACAACATGCCGGCGGCCGTGAAGCTGCGGGGGCCGCTCGACGAGGGCGCCCTGGTGCGCGCGCTCGAGAGCGTGGTGGCGCGGCACGAGGTGCTGCGAACGCGTTTCATCACCCGCGACGGGAGGCCGTTTCAGGTACCGGCCGCCGATATCGATTTTCACGTCGATATCGAAGACGGCGGAGTCGAGCACCTCGCGCTCGCCCATGCGAACCACGTCTTTCGCGTGGCCGATGGCGAGCTGCTGCGCGCAACGCTGGTGCGCCTCGGGCCCGAAGAGCACGTGCTCTTGCTCACGTTGCACCATCTGGTCGCCGATGGCTGGTCGCTCGGTGTGCTGCTGCGGGAGGTAGCGGCCCACTATACGTCGGCCGCGCTTCCGCCGCTGCCGATTCAATATGCCGATTATGCGAGCTGGCAACGCGATCCCTCGCGCGAGCGCGCGCTGGATGCGCAAAAAGACTATTTCAAATCGATTCTCGAAGGAGCGCCCTCTTCCATTGCCCTCCTGGGCGACCGCCCGCGGCCGGCCGTGCAGAGCACACGCGGCGCACGGCTCGATTGGGCCCTCGATGCAGGGATGCGGCACGCCGTGGAAGCCCTGGCGCGAAAGCATGGCGTCACCGCCTTCATGGTGCTGTTTGCGATGTTTGCCGGTTGGCTCCATCGGTATACGCACCAGAACGATTTGGTCATTGGCAGCCCCGTGGCGAACCGCACCCACGCCGAGACGGAAGGGCTCATTGGCTTCTTCGTCAACCTATTGCCACTCCGTGCAAATGCAGCCCACGATCCAACGTTCCTCGAATTCGTGCATCGCATTCGAGAGACCGCGCTGGGCGCCTACGAGAACCAGGATGTCCCATTCGAGCAGCTCGTCGAGGCCCTGCAGCCCGCGCGCGATCCGAGCTACACGCCCTTGTTCAACGTGACATTTGCCCTCCAAAACACGCCGTTTCCGCGCCTCGAGCTCGGGAACGTGCAGCTCGAGGTGCTGCCACACGTCACCACGACATCGAAGTTCGATCTTTCGCTGTCGATATCCGATCATGGCCACGGCGAATGGCTCGCGAGCTTCGACTATTGCACCGATCTGTTCGAGCCCGCGACGGTCGAGCGCATGGCGGTGCATTTCGAGCGGTTCGCGCGATCGGCGATGGCGAATCCCGGCCAGCGGCTTTCGGAGCTCCCGCTTCTCTCGTCCGAGGAACGGCGCACCTTGCTCCAGACGTGGAACGATACAGCGGTGGCGCTCCCTCGGGAGGCGTGCGTTCATCGCTGGGTGGAGGCCCGCGTTCGCCTCACGCCGGACGCGGTCGCGCTTTCCGATGCGTCGGAGACCATCACCTACGCCGAACTCGATGCACGGGCAAACCGGCTGGCCCATTGGCTGGTGCGGCAGAAGGTGAATCCCGCATCGCTGGTGGGCATTTGCCTTCCGCGTTCCGCGCGCCTGGCCGTGGCCGCCCTCGGCGTCCTGAAAGCGGGGTGCGCGTACGTTCCCATGGATCCCGCGCATCCTTCGGAGCGACACGATGCCGTGATCCGCGACACCGGCATGGCCGCCTTGATCACGGGCGCTGGCATGCGAGAAGGGCTGCCCGCGGAGCTGCCGCGAACTCTTTTCGTCGATTCGGACGAAACGCTCTCGGAGCCGACCGCGCCCGTCGATCGCGCCGCCTCGGCGACGGATCTCGCATACGTGATCTACACCTCGGGCTCGACGGGGCGTCCCAAGGGCGTGCCCATCGCCCATGCGGGGCTGGGCAACCTCGTCGCATGGCACCTTCGCGTGCATACGGTGACGGCGGCCGATAGGGCCACGCTCATTGCGGGACCCGCGTTCGATGCCTCCGTTTGGGAGCTTTGGCCTTACCTCGCCGCCGGTGCGAGTGTGCACGTTCCCGACGAGGAGATTCGCACCTCGCCGGAGCGGCTCGTCGCGTGGCTGGCGGCAAAGGGCATCACCATGGCGTTTTTGCCCACACCGCTCGCCGAGGAGGTGCTCGCGCAGGAGCTGCCCGGAAATCTCGCCCTGCGAAGTTTGCTCACGGGTGGCGATCGCCTCCATCCCGTACACCGCGCGCTGCCGTTTGCATTGTTCAATCACTATGGCCCCACCGAGGGCACGGTGGTGGCCACGTGGGCGAGGGTCGAGCCCGGAGCGAATGCCCCTCCGATTGGCGCGCCGATCGACAACATGCGTGCCTACGTGCTCGATGCGCACGGCGAGCCCGTGCCGCAGGGGGTGCCCGGCGAATTGTACCTGGGCGGGATCGGACTCTCGCCGGGGTACATTGGCCGACCGGAGCTGACCGCGGAGCGGTTCGTGCCGGACCCGTTCAGCGGTACCCCCGGTGCGCGATTGTACCGCACCGGCGATTGGGTCCGCTGGCGTGCAGGCGGCGTGCTGGAATTCCTTGGCCGCGACGACGACCAAGTGAAGGTGCGCGGACACCGCATCGAACTGGGCGACGTCTCGACGGCGCTGATGGCGCACGCCCGCGAGGCCACCGTGATCGTCGAACGCGGCGAACGCACCAGCGCGCGCCTTCTCGGGTACTGGGTCCCCCGCCCCGGCGGCCCAACGGAGGCCGCAAGCCTGCGCGCCGCGCTCGTGAAGCAGCTGCCCGGGTACATGATTCCGAGCGTCCTCACACCGCTCGATGCCCTGCCGAGAACGCCCAATGGTAAAATCGACCATGCGGCGCTCCCGCGCCCGGCCGAGTCGGCGCACGCATACGTGGCCCCGCGCGATGCGCGGGAAGCGCTGGTGGCCCGCGTGTTCGAAGAGGTGCTCGGTGTGCCGCGGGTGGGGGCGGACGATGACTTTTTCGCGCTGGGAGGGCACTCCCTGCTTGCGACCCGCGCGATCGCCCGCTTGCGCGACGAGACGGCCATCGATCTTCCGCTGCGCGAGCTGTTCGAGTCGCCCACGGTTTCCGCCATTGCAGCCTTGCTCACGCGGCGCGCCACCGAGCCGCGTGAAACCATCGTACGGACGATTTCCAAAACAGAGGACCTGCTCGCACGGCTGGAGAATCTCCCGGAGTGCGAGCTCGACGAAGCGCTGGAAGCCCTGCAGCGCGAAGAGGATGCGGCCCAATGAGTCAGGCGATGAAATCGATTTCGATTCAAGACAAACGCGCGGCGCTGCGAAAGCTTCTCGAGGGGCGGAAGCGAACGCCGAAAACCGCGCCGCTCTCCAGCGCACAGCAGCGAATTTGGTTCTGGGAGCAATTCCAACCCGGCACCAGCGTTTACAATCTGCCGTGCACGGTTGGAATCAAAGGTGCGCTGAATACCAACGCGTTTCACGCGAGCTTGCGCACCCTCGTCGAGCGGCACGAGGTGCTGCGCACGGCCATCGTTTCCGAGCGTCAAGTCATTCTGCCGGACGCCAGTTTGGCCATGCCCATCGTCGACCTCACGCACCTCGACGAGGACGCCTGCGCCGCCGAGGTCCGGCGC
Organism: Sorangiineae bacterium MSr12523; assembly: GCA_037157775.1. Classification (NCBI taxonomy): domain Bacteria; kingdom Pseudomonadati; phylum Myxococcota; class Myxococcia; order Myxococcales; family Pendulisporaceae; genus Pendulispora; species Pendulispora brunnea. Next base: position 4,378,296 of record CP089982.1, on the reverse strand, counting down.
CTGTCCGATGAGGAAGCGTCACGCCCCTTCGATTTGACCGAAGGACGCCCGCTCCGGGTAAAACTGCTTCGCACGGGCCCCGCCGACCACGTGCTGCTCTTCACGATGCATCACATCGCCTCCGACGGCTGGTCGATGAGCATCTTCGTGCGCGAGCTGGCCGAGCTTTATCGCGCCCATACGACGGGCACCGCGGCCACCCTCGGCGAACTCCCGATTCAATATGCCGACTACGCGGTATGGCAGCGCGATTGGCTGGCCGGCGACGCAGCGCGGGTGCATCTGGACTATTGGCGCGAGCATTTGGCCAACGCACCGGCGCAGCTCGATTTGCCGACGGATCGCCCGCGGCCCCATACGCGAACGACGCAGAGTGCGCGCCATTCCGCGGTCGTCGGTGCGGAGCTCGCACGCGAGGTTCGCGCGCTGAGCAAGCGCGCTGGCGCCACACTGTACATGACGTTGCTCGCGGCGTTCGAGGTGCTCCTGTACCGCTATTCGCACCAGGAAGACATCGTTGTCGGCACCCCGATTGCCAACCGCACGCGCTCGGAAATCGAGGGCCTCATTGGCTTTTTCGTCAATACCCTCGCCCTTCGCACGCATCTCGGCGGAAATCCGGCGTTCCTGAATCTCCTCGAGCGCGTTCGCGACGTGGCGCTTCAGGGATATGCCCATCAGGACATTCCCTTCGAGCAGGTCGTCGAGGCGGTGCGCGCCTCGCGGGATACGGGCACGACGCCGGTATTTCAGGTGATGTTCGCCCTGCAGAATGCGCCTGCATCGACCCTCGAACTTCCTGGCGTGACGTTGACGGTGACGGACTCGGACACGCACACCGGGTTGTTCGATCTGACCCTCACGGTCACGGAGCGGAATGGCGAGCTCGCGCTGGCCTGGGACTACAGCCCCGACCTCTTCGACGCCGCAACCATCGCGCGCATGGCCGCGCATTATGAAACGCTGCTCGGCGCCATCGTTCGTGATCCTTCGGTGGCAATTGATAGCATTTCCCTGCTTTCGGCGGCCGAGCAATCGCAAATCGTCGAAGGCTGGAATGCCACCCAAGCCGAGCTTCCCCGCATCGAGGCGTTGCACGAGATCTTCGAGCGCCAAGCCCGAGAGACGCCGGAAGCCGTGGCCGCGACCTACGAGGGCACGGAGCTCGCGTATGCCGAATTGGACGCGCGGGCCAATCGGCTCGCGCACAGGTTGCGGCGCGCGGGCATCGGCCCCGACGCCTGCGTGGGTGTCTGCCTCGAGAACGGGCTCGAGCTCCCCGTGGCCTACCTCGCGATTTTGAAGGCGGGTGGCGCCATTGCGCCGCTCGATCCGAGCGCGCCGGCGCGGCGGCTCGCCGCACACGGGGAGCTGCGCCTCGTGCTCGCGAGCACCGAAACGGCCGGAAAGGTGCAAGGCTTGCCCTGCCCGGTGCTGTGCCTCGACACGGAGGCCGCGTCGCTCGCGGGCGAGTCCGACGCGCTCCTCCCCTGCATCACGGCGCCCGATGACGTGGCGTACGTGATTCACACCTCGGGCTCGACCGGCACGCCGAAGGGCATCTTGGTGACCCATCGGGCCATCTGCAATCGGATCCTATGGGGCCAACTCGAGCACCCGCTCGGCACGGCCGATCGGGTCTTGCAGGTATCCTCGATTGGATTCGATGCTTCGATGTGGGAGTTCTTTGCCACCTTCGCGGGCGGTGCGAACTTCGTGCTCGTGCCCTCCGATCGGCAGAAGGACGTGGCCCATTTGGTCTCGGCCATCGAGTCTGCGCGCATCACCTCGATGACCGTGGTGCCGTCGCTGCTCCAAGTGATGCTCGACGAAGCGCGCGGGGCGAAATTGCCCAGTTTGCGGCTCGTGTTCTGCGGGGGCGAGGCGCTCTCCCCCTCCCTGCGCGACGCGTTCGCCGCATGCTCCGACGCCAAGTTGGTGAATGTCTACGGCCCGAGCGAAGCCGCCATCGATACGACGTACCAGGATTACGACGCCGGCGAATCCAGCGCGAGCATCTCCATTGGCCGCCCCATTGGAAACGTCAAAGTGCACCTGCTCGATCGCGCCCAGGCCCCGGTGCCCGTGGGCGTGGTCGGCGAAATGTACATTGGCGGAGCAGGCCTCGCACGCGGCTACCTTGGCCGGCCCGATCACACCGCCGAGCGCTTTCTGCCGGATCCCTTCAGCGAGGGGCCGGGCGGGCGTCTCTATCGCACCGGCGATCTGGCGCGCTACACGGCCGATGGCCGAATTTCCTTCGTCGGAAGGGTCGATCAGCAGATAAAGCTTCGGGGCGTACGCATCGAGCTCGGAGAAATCGAGACCGCGTTGCGATTGCATCCCGCTGTGCGCGAGGTGGTGGTGCTGGTGCATGGCGAGCGCCTGGTCGCATACCTCGTGTCCGAGGGCGAGCTCGACACCACGAGCCTGCGCGCCTTCCTGCGCGAGACCTTGCCCGAGGCCATGGTGCCGTCGGCCTTCGTGTTCCTGGACGCGCTGCCTCTGACCTCGAGTGGAAAGCTCGATGTGCGCGCGCTGCCAACACCGGACTTCGGCGGCGGCCAGGCCACCGGAAGGGGTGGCGGTCCCCGCAATCCGACCGAAGAGCTCCTGGCCACCATTTGGGGCGACGTGCTGGGGAGTTCCACCGTCGGCATTCGTGACGACTTTTTCGAGCTCGGCGGGCATTCGTTGCTCGCGGTGCAAATTGCTGCGCGGGCCCGCGAGGTGTTCGGCAAGGAGGTTCCCATCCGGTGGCTCTTCGAGGCGCCCACCGTCGAGGGGCTGGCGGCACGCATCGCACGCGTGGACGCGACCGCGCAGACACCGCCCATCGTGCCCGTCGCACGCGATCGCCGGTTGCCGCTTTCCTACGAGCAAGAGTCCCTTTGGGTCACCGAGCAACTCTCACCCGGACAAGCCACGTACAACATGCCCTGCGCCATTCGCATGCAGGGTGCCCTGGATCTCCCGGCGCTCGAGCGCGCCCTTTTCGAGCTCTCGGCGCGCCATGAATCGTTGCGCACCACGTTTGCCATCGTCGATGGCGAGCCATCGCAGGTGATCGCGCCACCCAGCGCGGTGGCGTTGCCGGTGGTCACCCTATCTTCCCTGCCGGAAGACGAGCGCGAGGCCGCGGTGCGGGCACGTTTCGACGAGGACGCGCGCACCGGCTTCGATCTGGCCGCAGGGCCCTTGTTCCGCGCGCGCCTTCTGCGGCTCTCGGAGACGGACCACGTTCTTCTCACGTCGATGCATCACATCATTGCCGATGGCTGGTCCATGCAGCCGTTCGTGCGAGAACTGGGGGCGCTTTACGAGGCCTTCGCACAAGGAAAAACGCCGTCGCTCCCCGCCATCGGGACACAGTATGCCGACTACGCCGTGTGGCAACGCGAGCGCCTTCGCGGTCCCGCCTTGCAGAAGCTCGTGGAATCGGCCGCGGAGAGCCTGGCTGGCGCCCCGGCCGCGCTGGATCTGCCCACGGATCGTCCGCGTCCGTCCGTGCAGACGTTCGCAGGGGCCACGCACACCGTGACCTTGCCGCGCCCTCTCCTCCAAGGATTGCGCACCTTGTCGCGCCGCCATGGCGCGACCTTGTTCATGACGCTCCTGGCGGGCTTCGATGTGCTCTTGCATCGATATACGCACCAGGGCGATATCGTCGTGGGAACGCCGGTGGCCAATCGAGGGCGCACCGAAATCGAGAATATCATTGGCCACTTCGTCAACACGTTGGTCATCCGAACGCGCCTCGACGACGATCCCGCGTTTGCGACATTGCTCGGCCGCGTGAAAGAGTCGGCCCTCGCCGCCTATGCCCATCAGGACGTGCCCTTTTCGCTGCTGCTGGAGAAATTGCAGCCTCCACGCGATCCGAGCCGGTCGCCCGTCTTCCAGGTGATGTGCGAACTGCAAAACTTGCTCGCGAGCGATCTTGCGTTGACCGGGCTATCCCTTACCACCGTCGAAGGTGAAACGAAGACGGCGAAGTTCGATTTGTTGCTCGTCTTCCGCGAAACCACGGAAGACGTGACGGCCGTATTCGAATACAACACGGACCTGTTCGAGGCCGCGACCATCGCGCGCATGGCCACGCACCTCGAGACCTTGCTGGCCTCGGCCGTGGAGAGGCCCGAAGAGCGCGTGTCGCGCCTCGAGCTTTTGCCTGCGGCCGAGCGCACGCATCTCCTTTTGGACCGCAATCGCACGGACATCGATTGGGACACCTCCGTGTGCTTCCACCATGTCTTCGAGGAGCACGTGCGGGCCACGCCGGAGGCCGTGGCCATCGTGTGCAATGGCACCACGGCGACCTATGCGGAGATCAACGCGCGGGCGAATCGGCTGGCCCACGTGCTGCGCGCGCGGTTGCCCCATCGGGAGGCCATCGTTGGCGTCTTGCTCGATCGAAGCATCGAGTTTCTCGTGACGATGATGGCCGTATTCAAGGCGGGTCACGCGTACGTGCCGCTCGATCCCGCGCTGCCGCGTGCGCGACTGGAGAGCATGCTCCTGCTCGCCGGCTGCCCCCTCGTGATCACCGAGCCTGCGCATGCAGCGCTCGGCGGTGAGATTGCGGGCGACACGGCGCAGGTGCTCGACGTCACCGAGGCGCTGGCCATGCCGGTCTCGTCGACGAACCCCGGCTTGGCCATCGATCCGAGCGGCCTGGCGTACGTGATCTTCACCTCGGGTTCCACCGGCGTGCCCAAGGGCGCCATGATCGAGCACCGCGGCATGTTGAACCACCTGCGGGCTAAGGTGGCGGATCTGGGCATGACGGCGGCCGATTGCCTCGCACAAACGGCGACGCAAAGCTTCGACGTATCGGTGTGGCAGTTTCTCACGGCGCTCATGGTGGGCGGCCGCGTCTCGGTTTTCCGCGACGAGAGCGCCTGGGAGCCGTCGCGCCTCATGGCGCAGCTCGCACGCGACCGGGTGACCGTGTTCGAGACGGTGCCCACGCACACGGTGCTCATTCTGGACGAGCTCGAGTCGGCGCCCGAACGCTACGATTTGTCCGGCCTGCGCTGGCTCGTGGTCAATGGCGAGCCCCTCCTGCCCGATCTGTGCGCGCGCTGGTTTGCACTGTATCCGAACGTGCCCATGATCAATGCGTACGGGCCCACCGAGTGCTCCGACGACATTGCCCATTACAAGATGACGGCGCCCCCGTCCGGGCCGTGGAAGTACGTTCCCATCAGCGGCACCTTGCCGAACCTTCGCGTGTACGTGCTCGACGCGGAGATGCAGCCGGTTCCCACCGGCGTCGCGGGCGAACTTTACATTGGCGGCAGCGGCGTCGGCCGCGGCTATTTGCACCATCCGGAGCGCACGGCCACGTCGTTCGTGCCCGATCCTTTTGGCGACACGCCCGGCGGACGCCTCTATCGCACGGGCGATACGGTGCGCTACCGGCACGACGGCAGCATCGAGTTTTTGGGCCGCATCGATCATCAAGTCAAGATTCGCGGCTTCCGCATCGAAATGGGCGAAATCGAAACAGCGCTGGCTGCGCATGCCGCCGTGCGCGAATGCATCGTGGTCGCCCGAACCGACGGCGGAACCGAGGCGAAGCTCGTCGCGTATGTCGTCGCGCGCGAGCCGGCGAGCGGTGCCGAACTGGCCCGGCACCTGGGCGAACGCCTGGCCGCGTACATGGTTCCGAGCGCGTTCGTCCTCCTGGAAGCGTTCCCGCTGTTGCCGAATGGCAAAGTGGATCGCAAGGCTCTCCCGGCCCCGCGCGATGCCGATTCCGTGCTCCAAGACGACTTCGTGGCGCCGGAAACGGAGACCGAGAGCGCCGTCGCGGAAATATGGGCCGAATTGCTCGATGTGGCCCGCGTTGGCCGGACGGACGACTTCTTCCAGCTTGGTGGGCATTCGCTGATTGCCATTCGCACCATTGCGCGCATTCGCAGCGCCTTTGGCGTCGAGCTCAATGTGCGCACCTTGTTCGAGCGCGCCACCGTGGCCGGTGTGGCCGCGGTCATCGACGAACGCCGCGCCCACGCCCAGGTTGCGCGCGCGGAGCCGCTGCTCGATCTAGAGAGCATTCTCCGCGACGCCGCGGCCACCACGGCCAACCCGCCGACGCATTACCAGCTGGCACCGTACCAATTGCCCGAGTGGTACATGCACGAGCTGGAGCCGACGAATCCATTCTACAACGTGACCATCAGCGACGTGGTGCTGCACGGCCCCGTCGACGTGCCCATCTTCGTCCGCGCCTGGCAGACGCTCATCGAACGGCACGACGTCTTTCGGATTCGATTCATCAACCAGGGCGGGGTCCCGGTGCAGGTCGTCGATCCGGCCTATCCGCTCGAGATCGCCGACGTGTACATCGACCGGCGCCACCTCGCCCCCGACGAGGTCGAGGCCGAGACGCGCAAGCTCGTGGCCGAGGTAGGGAGCGCGCCCTTCGACTTCGAACGCGGGCCCATCTTCCGCGCAAAGCTCGTCGAGTTTCCGAATCAGCGTTTCCAGCTCTTGTTTGCCATTCACCACATCGTCTGGGACGAAACCTCGACGATGAACTTCGCCCGTGAGCTGGCGGAGATCTACAACGCCCACCGTGCCGGCCGCACGCCGCAATTGCCGGAAATTTCCCTGTCGTACGCGGCGTATGCGCAATCCATCCAGCGCGCCGTCGATACGGGGCGCTTCGAGCGGCAGCGTCGGTTCTGGGTTTCCAAACTATCACCGCCGCCGCCGGCCCTCGCTCTGCCCATCGACTACCCGCGTCCGGCGTTGCAGACCTTCCGTGGGTCCACGGTCTCGCAATGGCTGCCCGGCGAACTCGCGCGGGAGGTGGAAGCCTTCGTCCGGCGCGAGGGGCTGACCCTGAACATCTTCTTCCTCGCCGTGCTGCAGTTGCACCTGCACCGGCTTTCGGGGCAGTCCGACTTTGCCGTGGGCACGCCCATCGCCAATCGTGACGACGAGCGGCTCGATGCCATGCTCGGCCTGTTCGCCACCGCCATGCCCATGCGCTGCGCGATCCAACCGGGGATGACCTTCGGCGATCTGCTGCACGCGGCCCGGGATGGCGCCATCGAAGCGTACGATCATCACCATTATCCGAGCATCCTGGCGATTCAGGAGGTCAATCCCGAGCACGATCTGTCGCGCAATAGGCTCTTTTCCGTGATGTTCGGCGTTCAAAACAACAAAACGAGGCTCTTGCACGACCTGCGGTTCGATGGTCTGAACATCGAATTTTTGCAAAAGGCGCAGGTCGCGGAATTCGAAACGGCGAAATTCGATTTGACCGTGGTCATCGACCAACTCAGCTCGGACATCGTCGCCCATTGGAACTTCAATAGCGATTTGTTCAAGCCCTCCACCGCCGAGCGCATGTTGCGGCAGTTCCTTTCGCTGGCCGAGCAGGCGGCACGGTCTCCGTCGCAACCCATCGAAGCCTTCGAGCTGGTGTCGCCGGAGGAGGCGCGTGCGCTTGCCGCGTTCAATGCCACGGACGTGCCGTGGAATCGAACCATCACGGTTCACGGGTTGTTCGAGGCGCAGGCTGCCCGCACGCCGGACGCGTGCGCGGTGGTCGACGGGGCGCGCACGTTGACGTACGGCGAGCTCGATCGCGCGGTGAATCGCCTGGCGCGGCATTTGGTGGCGCTCGGGGTACAGCCGGAGTCGCGGGTGGGCGTGCTGCTCGAGCCTTCGGTCGACATGGTCGTCGCCTTGCTCGCCATTCTGCGGGCGGGCGGCGCGTACGTGCCGCTCATGCCCAGCGAGCCCGAAGAACGCAGGGACCGCATCGTCGCGGCCTCGGGCATGCGCGTGCTGGTGACCACGGGTGCCCTGGCCGAATCGGGCATCGCGTGCGAAACGATCGTGCGGCTGGACGTCGAGGACATCGGAGCCCAAGGCGATGTCGCGCATGCGAATGTTCTGCCGCAGAACCTCGCGTACGTGATCTTCACCTCGGGCACCACCGGCGTGCCCAAAGGCATCGAGATCGGCCACGGAGGTGTGGTGAACCTGCTGAGCGCCACGCAGCGGCTGCATCCGCTCGAGGCGAACGATCGCGTGTTGTTCCTCACGCCCTACAACTTCGACGCGTCGGTGCTCGATGTTTTTTGGCCGCTGTCCGTCGGGGCGGCGGTGGTGGTGCCGCCCGCGGCCGCGTCGAAACACGCGGTGCGCCTCGCCGAAACGATGGTGGAGCACGGAGTTTCGGCCTTCCAATGCGTGCCGCTGATGCTGCAGTCCTTCATCGAGGCCGCGGAGGCCGGGGAGCTCCCTGACATTCCGTCGCTCTGGTTGGTCATCTGCGGCGGCGCCGCACTGTCGCGCAGCCTGCGCGATCGGTTCGCGCGGGCCTTCGAGGCGCGGCTCTCGAACCATTACGGGCCCACCGAGGTGTCCGTCGACGCCGCGGAATTCGACTGCCGAGGCGAGGTGGACGGCGACGTCGTGCCCATCGGCCGCCCGCTGTCGAACGTGCGCATGTACGTGCTCGACACGGACCTGCGGCAAGTGCCCATCGGCGTGGTCGGGGAGATTTACGTCAGCTCGCCCGGTCTCGCGCGCGGCTACCTTGGCGAAAGCGCACGCACGGCCGCGGCGTTCCTGCCCGATCCGTTCTCGCGGGTGCCCGGCACGCGGATGTACCGCACGGGCGACTTGGGCCGCTACCGCGACGACGGCAACGTCGAATTCATCGGGCGCGTCGACAAGCAGACCAAAGTGCGCGGCAACCGCGTCGAGCTCGAGGAAATCGATGTGCAGCTCGCCGCACACCCCGCCATTGGTCGCTCGGTGGTGCAAAAGATCCAACGGGCCGACGCGGCCGATGCCCTGGTGGCCCACGTCGAACTGCGCGACTCGGCCCTGGGCATTGGGCCTTCGCACCCGGGCTTGCGCCTGTTCACGCTGGCGCAGCGTCCCGAGCTGCGGAAGGCGGCCGAAGCCCTCCACGTGGACGCCTGGCCCGCGTTTTTTGCCGGCGATTGCACCTTGCGGAGCTATTGGACGCGCCTCGCCGACGAGTTCCCCGAGTGCCAATTCGTGCTCACCGACGCGAACGATGCCGTCGTCGCCGTGGGAAATGCGATTCCCCTGGCGTGGGACGGCACCACGGAGAATCTGCCGCAGGGCTGGGATGCCGGCCTCGAACGCGCATTCGTCGACGCCGAGGCGGGGGTCGTTCCCAATACGTACTTCATTCTCACCGGGGTCGCCTCGCGGGAGGCCACGGGGCGCGGCCTCGCGGCGGCGATCCTCCGGGCGCACAAGAGCCTCGGGCACGGCTTGGGCTTCGAGCGCGTGGTGGTGGCCGTGCGCCCGAATGGCAAAATTACCGAGCCGGGAATCGATTTCGGCGAATGGGCGCTGCGCCGCAGGGACGATGGTCAGCTCGAAGATCCCTGGCTGCGCGCACACGAGCGCATCGGCGGCAGCATCCTTCGCGTGGAATACGAATCGCAACACGTCCGCGCGAAAATTGCCGATTGGGAGAAATGGTCGGGCTGCACCTTCGAGCAATCCGGCGATTACCTCCTTCCCGACACCCTGCAGGCCGTGCACATCGACCTCGAATCGGGCTTTGGCAAATACGACGACCCTTGCGTGTGGGTATCGCACCCATTCCGCGAAGACGAAGTGTACACGTATACGCACGTCGACGGCCGCGCCCTGCGCTCGTTCATGAAGCGCGCGGTTCCGGACTACATGATTCCCGATCATTTCCGAATCGTGGGAGCCATGCCTTTGACGTCCAGCGGCAAGGTCGACGAGGGAGCCCTCTCCCGCGTGCTTCTCGAGACCTGGGAAAAGCGTACGGTGCCCGCGCAAACGCGCACGCAAAAGCGCCTGGCGGACATTTGGAGCCAAGTGCTCGGCGTGCCGAGTTTGGGCATTACCGATGACTTTTTCGAGCTGGGCGGCCATTCGCTCCGCGCGGTGGAGATGCTGGCCAAAGTCTCCAGCGCCTTTGGCGTAGAGGTCGGCCTGCGCGACTTCTTCCTCGCACGGACCGTTCGCGACTTGGAAAAGCATATTTTGGCCCGCGCCCCCGAGGAGGCGCCCAGCGTCAAGCCATCCAGTCCCTCCGTAGATGGCATGGGCGAAGAAGCCATAGGTATCTGCACCGGGCATCACGGCGAGATCCTCCAAGGCGTGACCGAACGGGATGGAAGGCTGCACCGCGTGCTGGTCACCCTGCCCTGCCCGTTGATGAAATCCGAAGCGTCGTTCGTGCCGGACCGCAGTGGTGCCGTGGCCGTGGAACCCGCCTGGAAGGTCAAAGCGCAACGCGCCGCGGAGCTCGCGCTGGCCTGGGCAAAGCGCGAGAACTGGGGCGGGCGGCTCGAGCTGCGCAGCAACATCCCCATCGGGTGCGGACTGGGATCGTCCACCAGCGACGTGCTGGCCGCCATCCGCGCGGTGGCCGCCGCCACACGCAAGAGCATCGAGCCGGAAATCATCGCCAAGCTCGCCGTGCAGGCCGAAACGGCGTCGGACTCGCTCATGTTTCCGGATCGCGCCGTGCTCTTCGCCCACCGCGAAGGGCGCGTCATCGAGGATCTCGGCGGAAGGCTTCCCCCGTTGGAGGTCCTGGGCATCAACACCGACACGGCCGGGATCGATACCTTGCAGCTGACCCGAGCGCGCTACGACAGCGCAGAAATCGAGGGCTTCCGCGTCGCAATCGGCTTACTCCGGCGCGCCGTGCGCGATGGCGATCCACGACTGCTCGCCCGCGTGGCCACGGCCGATGCGCGCGTGAGTCAGCGTTACCTTCCCAAACCGCACTTCAAAAAGCTCGAGGAGCTGGCCCGAAGCGTTGGCGCCCTGGGCTTGCAAGTCGCCCACAGCGGAACGGTCATCGGCCTTCTCTTCGATCCGCAGGACTCGCACAATGGCGAGCGCATTGCGCGGGCCAAGAATGCAGTCGCGAAACTCGGTTTTGGGACCACCTGGCATTTCCGAACATCCGAATAACGAGGGATTACCAACGATGGCGATTCGAACTTCGCAGTCCGATATCATCGAAGCCTTGGTGTTGCCGCGCATCGTGCGCCTGGGGCCCAATCTGTATGGTGCTGCATTTTGCCTGATGAAGCTCTTGCCCGCCCGTTTCATTCTGGACAGGGCGCGCGCGGCGGGCATCTTGGAGCCGGGGGGCGTCGTCATCGAGACGAGCTCCGGCACCTTCGGGCTCGCGCTGGCCATGCTCTGCCGCCTGCGCGGATACCAGCTCATTCTGGTGAGCGATCCGGCCATCGAGCCTCCGCTGCAGCGCCGCCTGGAGCAACTCGGCGCGCGGGTGGAAATCGTGCGCACGCCCGCCTCCGTGGGCGGCTACCAAGGCGCGCGGCTCGCGCGCATGGCGGAATTGCAGGCGGAGTTTCCCCGGCACTTCTGGCCGTCGCAATACGACAATCCGGACAACCCGCGCGCCTACGCACCCTTTGCGGAGTTGCTCGCGGAGAGCGTCGGGCACGTGGGCGTTCTCGTCGGGGCCGTGGGCTCCGGCGGCTCGATGTGCGGTACGACGTCGTACCTGCGAAGCGTCTTTCCCGAAATGACCGCCGTCGGCGTCGATACGCATCGGAGCACGCTGTTCGGGCAGGCCGACGGCAAACGGCTGCTGCGCGGTCTCGGCAATAGCTTGATGCCGCGCAATGTTGACCATACGACGTTCGACGAGATTCACTGGGTGAGCGCCTCCGACGGCTTCAGCGGGACGCGCGCGCTTCATGCCGAGCATGCATTGTACATGGGTCCCACGAGCGGCGCCGGGTACTTGGTGGCAAAATGGTGGGCGGCGCGGCGGCCGGAGGTGAATGTCGTGGTGACGCTTCCCGACGAAGGCTACCGCTACCAGGACACCGTCTACAACGACGCATGGCTTCGAGAGAACGATGTGTACAGAGACGGCCTGCCGGACAATCCACGCCGGGTGAACCACCCGCATGACGCGGGCCCCGATTGGTCGTACCTCTCGTGGAATCGCAAATCGTACGAGCACGTCCTGGGCACCACGTTTTCGCAGGTTGCGGTGTCGCCATGAGCCGGCCGCGCATCGCCTTCGTCGAGAGCAACACCAGCGGTACCGGGCGCCTGTTCCTCGCAGCCGCGCGCGAGCTCGGATTCCAACCGGTGATGCTGACCTCGACGCCCGAAAGGTATCCGTACCTCTCGGCCGAGGATTGCGACGTCGTGACCCTCGACACGAGCGATGCCGCGGCCCTGCTCGAGGCTTCCCGCGAGCTATCCCGAAGAGGACTCGCCGGCGTGACGTCGAGCTCCGAGTACTTCGTGGTGGCCGCGGCGCAGGTGGCCTGGCAGCTCGGTCTACCGGGCCCCGATCCGGCGGCGCTGGCCGCCTGCCGTGACAAGCATGTGCAGCGGCTGCGGCTGCGCGCCGCGGGTGTGGCCGTCCCGGATTTTCGTGGGGCGGACACGCCGGAGGACGCCGTTCGCGCGGCAGACGCGTTTGGATATCCGGTCATCGTCAAGCCGGTCAGCGGCTCCGGCAGCGTGGGCGTGGCTTCGTGTTCATCGCCGGACGGCGTATTGGCGCACGCGGCGGCGCTTCTCGCGCACGGGGTGAACGAGCGCGGTCAGCCAGTCCCGCGCACGGTGCTGGTGGAGACCATCGCGCAGGGTCCCGAGTATTCCGTGGAGACATTCGACCGCACCGTGGTGGGCATCACCGCGAAACACCTGGGGAGCCCTCCCTACTTCGTCGAAGTTGGGCACGACCATCCCGCGCCACTGCACATCGTGCAGCGCGACGCCCTCGCGGGAATCACGCGGGCCGCGCTCGACGCACTCAACCTTGGATTCGGCCCGGCACACACGGAAACTCGATATACGGAGTCGGGACCGGCGATCATCGAGGTCAATCCGCGCCTGGCCGGCGGATTCATTCCCGAGCTCGTCCGCCTCGCGACCGGTGTGGATCTGGTGCGAAACACCGTCGCACGCATCGCGCGGCAAGCGCATTCGTGCGAGCCTTTGCATCGGCGGCATGCGTCCCTGCGCTTTCTTCTTCCGCCGGCCGAGGGCACGCTGGAACGTATCGACGGTCTCGAGGAGGCGGCGCGCCTGCGTGGGGTTGCGGACGCGCGCATGTACGCTGCGGTCGGCGCCCAGCTCGCGTGCCGCCACGATTTCCGCGACCGCATCGGTCACGTGATCGCCACCGGCGCCACCTCGGAAGACGCCATGGCCCTGGCGGATCGGGCCCGCGAGCTGGTGCGGCTCACCGTCGCCCGAGGCGAATGACATGGAAAACACCGGACGGATCACCCGCACCATCCGCCGCACCGCGCGCGACATTCTGTTCGGCCCGACGGCCGATGCCGCCCTCGATGCCGAGCTGCCCTTCATCGCACAGGTGGATCGCGCGCACGTGGTCATGCTTGCGGAGAGCGCGCTGATCGACCGAAATACCGCCGCCGCCCTTCTTTCGGCCATCGACCAGCTTCGGCGGACTCGCTTCGAGCCCCTGCGTGGCCGCACCGCACCGCGCGGCGTTTACCTGCTTTACGAAGATCACCTCATTACCGAAACCGGCATGTCCGTCGGCGGCATGCTGCAACTGGGACGCTCGCGCAACGATCTCAATGCCACCGCGCAGAAACTCCGGTTGCGCGCGCCATGGGTGCGGCTCGTGCGCGAATCCTTGTACCTACAAACCATCTTGCTTCGCCGTGCAAACCGACACGCCGGCGTGGTCATGCCCGCGTATACCCACTTCCAGGCCGCGGTCCCCATCACCTATGGGCACTATCTGGCCGGGATTGCCGCGTCACTCGACCGCGATCTCGACGCGCTATGGGGCACGTCATCGCTCTTCGACGTATCGCCGCTCGGGGCAGGCGCCGTGGGAGGAACGTCGCTCCCCATTCGCGCCGAGCGCACGGCCGATCTTCTCGGCTTCGCGCGCCCGACGGCGCACTCCATCGATGCCGTCGCCGCGCGCGACGGGGTTCTTCGCGTGCTCGCCGCCGCTTCGATTCTCGGCGTGACCCTCAGCCGCATGGCCGCGGACTTCCTTCTCTGGAGCACGTCGGAATTCGACTTTCTCTCGTTTCCCGATCACCTCGTCGGCTCGAGCTCGATGATGCCGCAAAAGCGCAACGTGTACTTCCTCGAGCACGTCCAGGGCCGCGCGGCGGCGGCGCTCGGAGCCTTCACCCATGCCGTTCACGCCTGCCACGCCAAGCCATTCACCAACTCCATTGCCGTAGGAACCGAGGCCGTGTCCGCCGTATGGGATGCCCTACGCAAAACCACGGAGGCCGTGATTCTTCTGCGCCTCATTGCGGCGGAGGCCGAGCCGCGCCGCCCCATCATGGAGGCGCGCGCCCGCGACGGTCACACCTCGGCCACCGAGCTGGCCAATCGCCTCGTGGGCCAAGGCCATGTTCCGTTTCGAACGGCGCACCACACCGTCGGCGCGTTCGTGCGCACGGCGCTGGAAAATGGCGAGCCGCTGGAGGACGTCGCCCGGCGCGGTTTGCGCGAGGCGGGCGTCTCCACCGACGGTCTCGACGCCGCTTCGGTGGCCCTCGCCTCCCAATACGGCGGCGGCCCCGGCTCGACGAAGCTCGCTTTGCAGGAGCTCGTTTCCCATTGGAGGACGCACCGCACGCGCCTCCGAGCGAAAACCCAATTCTGGAGAGACGCGGACCACGCGCTCGATCGTGCAGCAGCCCACATCCTTTCCAACGAATGACGAGAACGAGGAGCCTACTTCATGAAAACGGACGAGAAACGCCGCGTGGTTGCGTGCGTCGACAATCGGGTCGGATACGAAGCATTGCGCATTCTTCTATCGAACGAGGGAACGGAGCTCTGCGCCGTCATCGTCCACCCCGAGAAGACCATTTCCTGGGGCACGGAGATTCGCGCGCTCTGCGAGAAACATGACGTCCCCGTATTCGACGTCGAAGAAGCCCGGCTCGAATTCGACGAGCTCGTCGGGCACTTGGAGCCGGACTTCCTTCTCAGCATCTATTAC
The DNA here is from genome assembly GCA_037157775.1 of Sorangiineae bacterium MSr12523. Lineage (NCBI taxonomy): Bacteria > Pseudomonadati > Myxococcota > Myxococcia > Myxococcales > Pendulisporaceae > Pendulispora > Pendulispora brunnea. The sequence goes on along the minus strand of CP089982.1, from coordinate 4,363,292 downwards.
GATTACATTCTCGACGATCGATTCTTGAGCCTTCCCAAGATCGACGCGATCAATCTGCATCCTGGCTATTTACCTTACAACAAAGGATTCTATTATTACGTTTGGTCGGTGCTCGACGGCACGCCCGCCGGCGTCAGCCTGCACCGCATGGTGGCGGAGGTCGACAAGGGCGATGTGATTGCCCAGGCCCGTGTGCTGGTGACGCCCGAAGATACGGGCGAGACGCTGTATCGAAAACACGAGGACGAGGCCATTCGGCTTTTTCGAAGTACTTGGCCAGCCATCGTGCACGAGGAATACAAACTTTATCCGCAAGCCCACCCCGGAACGCACCACAAGCTGCGGGAAATGCGCGCCCTTCTCAACCTCGACCCGCATGCGACCACCACGGCGCGCGAGCTCATCGACACGCTGCGCGTATGCACCTTTCCCGGGCGCGCCGGGTGCACGATTGCGCTCGACGGGCGAACGTACCAAATCAATTTGAGCCTCCGCGAAGTGCGCGACACCGCTGCGTCACTTCCAGGGAAGCGTCCCGCCAAATCGTCCGATGCGGCGGAACGCTCGACGTCCACCAACCTCACGGTGTCGCCCAGCGCCGCCGTGTCTCGCAACATGGCAGGAGCGAATTCATGAATCCCAATCACATCGTACTTGCATATTCCGGCGGCCTGGACACTTCCGCGGCACTTCGCTTCCTCAAAGAGCGCTTCGGCTGCAAGGTCACGGCGTATTGCGCCAACCTCGGCCAGCGCGAAGACTGGAAAAAGCTGGAGCATCGCGCGAAAGCTGCCGGCGCCGACGTGTTCTACGTCGACGACGTGCGCGGCCACTTCATCGAGAACTTCGTCTTTCCGGCCCTCAAGGCCAATGCCGTGTACGAGAGCCACTACCTCATGGGGACGCCCCTCGCGCGCCCGGTCATCGTCGAGGGCATGATCGCGTATGCGCGGCGCGAAGGCGGCGATGCCCTGGCCCACGGTTGCACCCCGAAGGGCAATGACCAGGTCCGATTCGAACTTTCGGCCATCCTGCTGGACAAGTCGCTGCCCACGATTGCGCCGTGGCGCCTGTGGGATCTCGCGTCGCGCGAAGACCTACTTCAATATTGCGCCAAGCACGACATTCCCATTCAGCACAGCAAAGAAGATCTCTTCTCGCACGACGAGAACCTGGTGCACCTCACCACCGAGGGCGAATACCTCGAGGAAATCGAGAACGCCTTCCAATGGCAACACGCGAGCTGGATCACCCCGCCCACCAAGGCGCCGGACCAAGTCGAGCGGCTGACCATCGATTTTCGCGAGGGTGTGCCGGTGGCCGTCAACGGCGAGAAGCTCTCGCCGGTCGACATCATCGTGAAGCTCAATGCGGCGGGCGCGCGCAACGGCGTGGGGCTGCAGGACATCATCGAAAACCGCATCAACGGGATGAAGGTGCGCGGCGTATTCGAGAATCCGGCATTGGTCATTCTGCACAAGGCCCACCGCGGTCTGGAATGCGCCACCCTGAGCGGCGAAGTCGCCCGCGTGCGCGATCTGGTGGTGAACGAGTACAGCCAAATCGTCTACAAAGGCCTGTGGTTCGCGCCGGAGCGCAAGGCCATCCAAGCCATGGTGGACTACAGCCAGCGCCACGTCAGCGGCGAGGTCTCCATCGACCTTTACAAAGGATCGTGCACCGTCGCCGCCGTGCGCAGCGAGCATTCGCTCTATTCGCGCGACTTGGTCACCCTGCATCGCGGCGTGGAATTCAGCGGCGACGATGCCACCGGCTTTTTGCGCACCATGGCCCTTCGCTACCAAATCGAGGGCGACCGCGAACTCCGTATGGCGCGGGGTAGTCGATGAAGGCGCCCTCGAATCCGTGGGCGGGCCGCTTTCGCGAGGGCATGTCCGACAGGCTGGTGCGCTTCAACACGAGCCTGCCTATCGAGACCCGCCTGTTCGAGGCCGACGTGCGCGCATCCATGGCCCACGTGTCGATGCTGAGCGCGACGGGCTTGCTCACCGCCGAAGAAGGCGCGGCGCTGGAACGGGGGCTCGGCGCCATCCGCGAAGAATGGCTCGCCGGCCGCATCGAGCTCGATCCCGAGCTCGAAGATATCCACATGAACCTCGAGATGCTTTTGACCCAGCGTCTCGGCGAGGTGGGAAAGAAGGTCCACACCGCGCGCAGCCGCAACGATCAGCAGGCCGCGGCGCAGCGGATCTTCTTCAAAGAGTCCACGTTGCATCTGGCCGAGCGCGTGAAGCTCCTCGAGCGCACCTTGCTCGACCATTGCAAACGACATGGCCATCTGGTCATGCCCTCGTATACGCACTTGCAGCGCGCGGAGTTCACCAGCTACGCGCACTGGGCAAGCACCTACGTGGTCATGCTGGACCGCGACCGGACGCGCCTCCTCGACGGCGTCCGCCGTGCCGACGAGTGCCCGCTGGGAGGGTGCGCCTCCACCGGGAGCTCGCTGGGCATCGACCGCTGGAAGACCGCCACGCAGCTCGGCTTCCGGCGGCCCACGATGCACAGCATCGATTCGGTGTCGGACCGCGATTATCTGGTGGAGTTCACCGCGCACGCGGCGCTTCTCATGGTCCACCTCTCGCGGTTCGCCGAGGAGATCATCATCTTCACCTCGCAGGAATTCGGCTTTTTGCGGCTGGCGGATGCCTATTGCACGGGCAGCTCCATCATGCCGCAAAAGAAGAATCCCGACGTGCTCGAGCTGGTGCGCGGAAAGGCGGCAACGGCCATGGGAGACGCCATGAGCCTCCTCGCCTTGGTGAAGAATTTGACGCTCGGGTACAACAAGGACGTCCAGGAGGACAAGACGTCGTGGTTTTCGGCCTTGGATGCGTGCGTCTCCAGCGTCGACATCATGAGCGACATCGTTCGCACGATGGAACCCGTCGCCCATCGAATGCGCGAGGCCACGCGCAGCGGGCACATTCTCGCGACCGAATATGCCAATTATCTGGTGCGCCGCGGGCTTCCCTTCCGGGAAGCGCACCACGTCGTCGGCGAGTTGGTGCGCAAAGCCGAAGACCGCGGCGTCGACGTCTCCGAGCTCGAGCTGGCCGAGCTCCGCGCCGCCTGCCCCCATTTCGCGGACGACGTGCGCGAGCTGACCATCGAGGGTGTCATCCGTGGAAAGAACTCCGCCGGCTCCTGCGGCTCGGAAGCCATGGCGCGACTCTACGACGAACTGGAAAGCCTACTCGACGAACCAAAGGAGAACGAACAAGGAACCAAAACATGAGTCGAGATGACGACAAATCAATCTACAAAGTCGTAGTCAATCACGAAGAACAATATTCCATTTGGCCGAATGCGCGGGACAATGCTCTAGGGTGGAACGACGCTGGAAAGGTCGGCACCAAAGAAGAATGCCTCGCGTACATCAAGGAGGTGTGGACAGACATGCGTCCCCTGAGTTTGCGCACGGCGCAGAATGCGAGCGCCGTATGAATCAAGACGACCTGCGCATGCCCGGCAGCGGAAACATTTGGCAGAATCGGAGCTTCCTGCTGCTCTTTGCCGGTGAAGGTATATCGGCACTCGGCGACGCGGTGACGATGACGGCCATTCCGTTGATTGTCATTCAGGAAACCGGGTCGGGGACGCAGGTCGGCATCGTGGCCCTTCTGCAGTTCATTCCGCAGGTAGCATTCTGTCTGCTGGCAGGGGCATTGGCCGATCGATGGAATCGGCGTCGTATGATGCTCGCATCCAACGTGGGGCGTGCCCTGCTCACCGCGTTGATTCCCCTCGCCAGCATCCTCGGGCGGCCGGTGGTACCGCTGCTTTATCTCGTGGCGGTACCGCTCGGTCTTCTCAGTGCGATGTTTGCAGCCGGATACCAGGCGGCGCTTCCGAGCCTCGTGCGAAAAGAGCAGCTCGGAACGGCCGCCGGGTATGTCAACGCCTCGGTCACCCTCGGCTACATCATGGGGCCGGCCCTCGCCGGGGCGTTGGCCCATACCCTGGGCGCGGGCACCACCATGGCCATCGACGCGATGACGTTTCTCGTGTCGGTGACCTTGCTCGCCTTCCTACGGGTCCCCGCCCACGCGCTCGATTCCGTGAAACCGAGCATCCTCGGTGAATTGTGGGAGGGCGTCGCGTTCACGTTTCGTCAGCCATCGATGCGCGTGCTCACGTCGCTGGTGCTGCTCGAGTCCGTGGCGAGTGCGCCATTGGTCACGGCCATCACGGTGCACGTCGTTCGCCATGGAATGTCGTCGGCCGTGCTCGGGACGATCCTCTCCGCGGGTGGCCTGGGCGCCGCCACGGGGTATGCGCTCGGCGGAAAGCTTGCCCACGGCCGCGCCAAACCGGTGCTGCTCGGGAGCTTGGCCGGCGCGGGCCTCGTCAATCTGTTCATTGGTCATTTCACATCGCCGCTGCCGCTCATTGCCGGCGTCTTTCTCTCGAGCGCGTTGAACGCGTCGTTTCTTAGCGTCAACCTCGCCCTGCGACTGACACTCATCCCCGACGAACTGCAAGGCCGTGCGGGCAGCACCATGCAAACCTTCGCCATGGCCGCCATGGGCATTGGAACGCTCCTCGGCGGAGCCCTCATCGATTGGACGAGCGGCGCCTCCGCCATTCGCGCATCCGGTGCGGCATGCATTCTCGTGGGCTGCGCTTTCGCAAGGGCCGCACCGTACCCGGAGGTCCCCGCATGAACCGGTCGCAGAATGAGAGATCCATGGCAGATGAGGCCTATGAGGGCCGTAAGGCCCGAATGAATACGACGCCATCCACGCAAGCCCCCACCCTGATGGCCCGCGCCCGCAATTGGCTTTACCGCAAAGGCCCCGAGCCGGCGCCTGGTCAATGGGCACGATTGTACGGGTACCTGCGCGACTTGCACGAACACGAGCCGCGCATCCTCCCCGCATTGCAACCCATCGCGGGCCTGCCTGACAGCTTTGCCCTGCTGGAGTTTCACCATCCGACGTTGCGCATCTACAGCGGCCGCGAAATCATCTTGTTCGACGAAAGCCGTTATCTCTATTACCGACTGCCGGGCGCGCTTCCCAACGGCAGCGGCTTCGTCGAGCCGGGGCGTTACCGATTGCGTTGCCGTGCCCCGCGCGACGAGCACGATCGCATTCTCGAATTGGAGAAGACCGGCGACACGTCCTTTCGCTTGTTGGGGCAGGAGAAGCGCGTGCTCGAACAGGCCGCGCCGCCGAAGGCTGGAGAGCTCGATTACTCGTGGATCGTCGGCGAGCTGGAAGACCTCGTGGTGCGCTGGCTGCAATGGCATACGTGCGCATTGGCCATGTGCAGCCTTCGCCTTTCGCAGCCGACGAACCGCGCCATTCTGCATCTCGCGCGCCGTGCACCGCGCGACTGCCCACGCTTGGCCAACGAAGCCGACACGCTGGCGCGTGCCATATTGACACCGAGGAAATAACGATTTTCGCGCGCGCCACCCTTTTTCAGTATCTATCGAACGACCGGTAAAAACTTTCCTGTCGGCCGCTTGACTTGGCTTGCCAAGCTGGAATGGGTAGCCCATGCGGCGAGAGGACTTCCGAACGTTTGGTGGCGTACTTTGCCGTCGCGCAGAGCTCCATCCAGATGCCTTGGCTTACAGCTTTCTCGGAGATGGCGAGACCGAGACCGACCGGTTGACCTTTTCCGAACTGGACGCGCGCGCCCGCGCCATCGCTGCACGACTGAGCCGTGAAGGCGCCTTCGGTCGACCGGTTCTGCTGTTGTACCCACCGGGGTTGGACTACGTGGCCGGCTTCTTTGGCTGCCTGTACGCCGGCGCCATCGCGGTCCCGCTCTATCCACCGGATCCGCGCCGCGTGTCGCGCACCCTTCCGCGCCTTCTCGCGGTGGTGGCGGACGCCGGCTCGGAACTGGCGCTCACCACCGACGACATCCGCGTGGTGCTCGAGGGCTACGTGGAGCAGGCCCCGGCGCTGCGCACGATGCGGTGGATCGTCACGGACCGCGGCCTCGATCCCGCGCCGCACTTCGACCCGCGCGAGGAGCCCGAGGGGCTCGCGTATTTGCAATACACGTCCGGATCGACGGGCGATCCAAAGGGCGTGATGGTCACGCACGCCAACCTGCTCGAGAACTGCGCCGACATGAGCGAGGTTTGGCGGCTCGACGAACAGAGTCGCATGGTCTCGTGGCTGCCGCTGTTCCACGACATGGGACTCATCGCGGGCATGCTCTTGCCGCTGTACCTGGGCAATCCCACGCAGCTGATGTCGCCGCTGTCCTTCGTGGCGAATCCGGTGCACTGGTTGCGCGCCATCGATCGATTCGGCGGCACCATCAGCGGCGCGCCCAATTTCGCCTACGATCTTTGCGTGGCGAAAGTCCGCGAGGCGGACCGCGACACGTTGGATTTGAGCCGATGGCGAACCGCTTTCAACGCCGCCGAGCCGGTTCGAGCGAGCACGATCCGCAAGTTTACCGAGACGTTCGCCTGGTCGGGGTTTCGCCGCGACACATTTTATCCAAGCTATGGACTCGCCGAGGCGACGTTGATCGTCACCGCCGGTAAACCGGCGCGGGTCAGTCGGACGCTCTGGGTCGACGCCGAGGCACTCGGCCAAGGACGGCTCGCGGTCACCTCGCCCGCGGCGCCGGGCGCGAAGGAGCTCGCAAGCTGCGGCACCGTGGTCCCCAGCCAGGAATTGGCCATCGTGGATCCCGACACGCGGGCGGCGTGTGCGGATGGCGAAATTGGCGAGGTCTGGGTGCGCGGGCGCGCCGTCACCCGCGGCTACCGCCATCGGCCGGAGGAAAATGAGCGCACGTTCCTCGCGCGCACCGAGACCGGTGAAGGCCCTTACCTGCGCACGGGTGATTTGGGCTTTCGGTACGAGGGCGAGCTGTATTTGGCATCGCGGCACAAGGACCTGATCATCGTCCGCGGGCGCAATCATTATCCGCAGGACCTCGAGCGCGCCTCGGAAAACAGCGATCCGATGCTGCGTCTGGGCTGCGTGGCCGCCTTTGCCACCGAGGACGATGCGCGCGTGATCGTCCTGCAGGAGGTGCGCGAGGAAGGCACCGACGCGGACTACGCCCGTGCGATGCAGGCCATTCGCATCGCCGTCGCGGAAGAGTGCGAGGTGCGGCTGGCGGAGGTGGCCCTGGTCGCGCGCGGCGAATTGTTCAAGACGTCCAGCGGCAAAATTCAGCGCCGTTTGTGCCGCAGCCGCTACCTGGAGGGCGCACTGCGGGTGCTCGCCGTGCAGTCGCTGGACACGGAGGAGTCTTCAGACGAAGAGGTGGCGGCTCCGCCCGAGCTCCCCATCGAGTCGCGCGTGCGCCGTGTCGTTGGCCAAGCCCTGCGCGCGGAAACGGCGGAGATCGATGCGCAGACGCCCCTCGTCGCGTTGGGTCTGGATTCGCTGACGTCGATCGAGGTGTGCAATGCGCTGGCCGCGGAATTCGGCATGCACATCGAGCAGGTCGACCTGTTGGATCGCATGACCCTGGCCGCGCTGATGGCGCGCGTCGGCACGAGCACGGAAGCGAGCGCGCCCGCCGTCCCCGTCGCGGCGATGGAAGCCACGCCGGAGGCGGACTTGTCCCCGGGGCAGCGCGCGCTTTGGTTCCTGCACCAGCTCGAGCCCGAGAGCCCTTCGTACAACCAGATCTTCGCGGCCAACGTCCGCAGCGCGCTCGATGTGCAGGCGCTGCACGCGGCGCTGGATCGCCTCGTTTCGAGGCACGCGGTGCTGCGCACCACCTACGGCGAACGCGAAGGTAAGCCCTTCCAACGCGTACACGAACGGCTGCCGGTGGCCTTCACCCACGTGGACGGTCGCACCTGGGACGAAGCGCGCGTCGAGGCCAAGCTTGCCGAGGAGACGCATCGCCCCTTCGACTTGATCGACGGGCCCGTGCTCCGCGTCTGCGTGATCGACCGGGGCGCGTGCGAGGCCGTGTTGCTTCTGGCGGTGCACCACATCGCCATGGACTTCTGGTCCCTGGGCATCCTCGTGGATGAATTGGGCACCTGTTACCGAGCCGCGCTCGAGGGTCGCGATCCCGAGCTGGGACCGGTCCCGCCGAGCTACGCGGCCTACGTGCACGCGACCCATGCCGCGCTGGAGGGCCCCGCCGGCGAAACGCATTGGGCGTATTGGCGCGAGGCTCTCGCGCACCGCCCGCCGGTGATCGACTTGCCCGCGGCCGCCCGGCGCCCTCCGGTCTGGACCAACCGGGGCGCAGCGCACACCTTCCACGTGCCGGCCGCACTCGCCGGGCCGCTCCGCGCACTGGCAAGCGCCGAGGGCGTCACCCTTTACACGGCGCTGCTGGCCGCGTTTCAAACGCTCCTGCACCGCCATGGCGCCGCCGAAGACATGGTGATCGGCTCGCCCACGGCGGGGCGGCGCAATCCCGCCTTGGCCGATACCCTCGGCTACTTCGTCAACCTCGTGCCATTGCGCGCCGATCTCTCCGGGCGGCCAAGCTTCCGCGAGCTTCTCGCGCGCACGAAGGGCATGGTGCTGGGCGCCCTCGCCCATCAAGACTACCCGCTCTCCGAGCTCGTCGACCGCCTTGGCGTGGAGCGCGATGCCAGCCGCTCGCCTTTGTTCGACGTCGTATTCCTGGTGCAGAAGCCCTACCGCATGCCCGACAGCCAAATGGTGCGTTTTGCGCTGGGCGAGCCGGGCGCGCGACTCGACGTGGGCGGTCTCGCGCTGGAATCCCGCGGGGTGGCGCAAAACCTGGCACGCTTCGATCTGGAGCTGTGGATCGTCGAAGAGGCGGATGGCTTGCTCGGATCCATCCGGTACGGCACCGATCTGTTCGACGCAGCCACGATTGCGCGCATGTCGCAGCACTTGGTTCGTCTTCTGGAGTCGGCCGTGCGCGAACCCGATCGCCCGGTGGCCGCGTTGCCGATGCTCGCCGAGGCCGAGCATGCCCAGATGGTGACGGCCTGGAACGATACCGCGCACCCCTACCCGGCGGATCGGTGCCTGCACGAGCTGTTCGAAGCCTCCGCCATTGCCACACCCGAGGCCACGGCGGTGCTCTTCGAAAACGAGCGCCTCGATTACCGAGAGCTCGATGCGTGGGCCAATCGCATTGCGCACCACCTCGTGGCGCAGGGCATCGGCCGCGGAAGCCCTGTGGCCGTCGTGCTCGATCGCAGCCTCGAGATGGTGCCCGCCCTTCTCGGCATTTTGAAGGCCGGCGGCACCTACGTGCCCATCGAGCCGTCCTATCCTGACGTGCGCATCGCCGACACCTGCCGCGCGCTCGACGTGGGCTATGTGCTCACCCAGATCGAACACGCCCCCAGGCTGGGCGCCTTGCTCGAGCCATGCGGCATCCTTTGCCTCGACGACCGCGCCGCATTGGCGGGGCGCCCTGCGACCAGCCCGGGATGTCCCGTGCGTCCCGAAGACCGAGCCTACGTCATCCTCACCTCCGGCTCGACGGGAACGCCCAAAGGCGTGGTCCTGCAACACCGCCCGGTGGTCAACACCATCGACTGGGTCAATCGGCGCTACGGCATCGGCGCGCGGGACCGAGTCCTCTTTCTCACGTCGCTCTGTTTCGATCTGTCGGTCTACGACGTTTTCGGTTTGCTCGCGGCGGGAGGATCGATCCGAATCGCATCGGCGCGCGATGTCACCGATCCGACGCGATTGCTCGACTGGCTCTGTTCCGGTGAAATCACCTTCTGGGATTCGGCGCCCGCCGCCTTGCGCCAACTGGCGCCCTTCCTCGAGACTGCAGATTACGACTGGAGCAAAAGCCGTTTGCGGCTCGTGTTCCTTTCCGGCGATTGGATCCCCGTCACCTTGCCCGGCCAGATCGCCGCGCGCTTCCCCAAGGCCCGCGTGGTCGGCCTGGGCGGTGCCACGGAGGCCGCCATCTGGTCGAACTTCCACGACATCGAGCGCGTCGACCCTGCGTGGCCGAGCATCCCCTACGGCCGCCCGATCCAGAATGCGCGCTACTATGTGCTCGATGCCGATCGGCATCCGTGTCCGATCGGCGTGCCCGGCGAGTTGTACATCGGCGGCGAGTGCCTCGCCCTGGGCTACGCCGGCGATCCCGACTTGAGCGCGGCGAAGTTCGTGCCCGATCCGTACGGCCTGCGTCCCGATGCGATCATGTACCGCACGGGCGATCGCGCGCGCTTCTGGGCCGATGGGACCATCGAGTTTCTCGGCCGCGTCGACGCCATGGTGAAGGTGCGCGGCTACCGCGTGGAACCCGGCGAAATCGAGACGTTGCTGAACCAGCATCCGCGCGTGCGCGAGGCCGCGGTCATGGCCCGGGGCGAGCGCACGGACAGCAAGCTAGTCGCCTACGTCACACCCGCTGCGGAAACGACGGAAGGTCCGTCCGCGGCACGGATCGATGAGTGGACGAAGGTCTTCGACGACGTCTACGCCAGCGCACCCGATGTCGAGGACCCATCGTTCAACTTGGCCGGGTGGGTCGACGGACACACGGGACTGCCCTTTCCTTCCGAAGACATGCGCGAATGGGTCGATACCACGGTCGCGCGGATCCTCGAGCTGGCACCGCAGCGCGTGCTGGAGATCGGCTGCGGCACGGGCCTCTTGCTCGCGCGCGTGGCCCCGCACTGTCGCCATTACCTCGCCACGGACGTATCGGCGACCGCGCTGGCGCATGTCCGCGAGCGCGTCCTGACCCCCGAGCTCGCAGCCCGCGTCGAACTGCAGCAACTCGGTGCGGACCAATTGGGTGCGCTCGGCGAGCGCCGTTTCGATCTGGTCGTGATCAACTCGGTGGCGCAGTACTTCCCGAGCCTCGATTACCTCGTCGACGTTGTGCGCGCGGCGGCGGCCATGCTGGCCCCGGGAGGCGCTATTTTCCTGGGCGACGTCCGCAATCTCGCTTTGGCAGAAGCACTTCGCCTGTCCGTGCAACTCCATCGCGCAGACGATGCGATGCCCGTCGAATCGCTGCTGCGGCATGCGACGGCCGCCGAAGAACGCGAGCGCGAGCTGCTCCTGCATCCGGCGTTGTTCTCCGAGCTGACGGTGCGCCTGCCCGGGCTTGCATCCGCCAAGGTGCTGCTCAAACGCGGCGCGAGCCGCAACGAGCTCACGCGGTTCCGTGTCGATGCGATCCTGTCGACATGCGAGACGCCGGCCCCGACCCGCTGGGCGTGGCACGGCGAGGCGCTGACCGACATGGCAGCCCGAATTGCCTCGGAGCGGCCGGCAAAGGTGCGCATCACGGATCTGCCCGACGATCGCCTCGCCACATTGAGCCACGCGCGGCACGTTCTCCAGGCGGAGCGGCCCGCGACCGTTGGGGGGTTGCGTGCCGCGATGCGTGCCGCATCCGGCATCGATCCGGAGACGGCCTGTCGGCTGGTGGAGCATCTGCCCGGCGGTGCGGAGTCGTGGTCCGCCGAGGCGCATTGGCCGGAGTCGGGCGCCGCGGGTCGGTTCGACCTCGTGGTGGCGGATCGACGCGCCCCCGCGGGCGCTCTCCTCGAAAGGAGAATCGGCTCCGGACTGGATTGGTCCGCCCTCGCGAACGTGCCGGCGCACCGCGAAAAGGACACACTCGTCGCGGCCTTGCGTGAGTACCTGCGCGAGCGCCTGCCCGAATACATGATTCCTTCCGCGTTCGTCCTTCTGCCCAATGGCCTCCCGGTCACGCGCAACGGCAAGCTGGATCGGCAGGCTTTGCCCGAGCCCGACGACGCGCGCGCGGCCGTGGACACGGAGTTCGTGCAGGCTACGAACCCCACGCAAGCCTTGCTCGCGAAGATCTGGAGCGAAGTCCTCGGGGTCGCCCAAGTGGGCGTGCACGATCGCTTCTTCGAGCTGGGCGGCGACTCCATACTTGGAATCCAGGTCGTCGCCAAGGCAGCCCGGCATGGCGTCCGCTTGGTTCCGCGGGATCTCTTTCAGCATCAGACGATCGCGGAACTCGCAGCGGCCGCGGATCGCGCGCGGCTTCGCACCGATGCGCTGGAGACCGAGACCGAGGCAGGCGAGCTGCCGCTCACACCGATACAGCATTGGTTCTTCGGGCTGGAGCTGCCGCAGCCAGGGCACTTCAATCAGTCCTTCGTCGTCGAAGCGACGGGGGACTTCTCTGTCGAGCGCCTCGAGCGCGCGGTCCAGCAGGTCTTCGGCCAGCACGATGCCCTGCGCATGCGCTACTGGCAGGATCGCGAGGGGTGGCACACGCGCTACGATCCGCACGCGCTGCCCGTCGTCATCGATCGCGCACTCGAGCCGGCGGACGTGCGGGCACTCGCGGCCGAGTACAATGCCAAGCTCGATGTGGTCGATGGGCCGCTGGCCCGGGTGGTGCTGTTTCATACCGCCGAAGGATCGTGCCGGCGGCTGCTCGTCGTCGTGCACCACCTCGCCATCGATGGAGTCTCGTGGTGGGTGCTGCTGGATCAACTGGGCTCGGCCCTGCGTGGCACCGAGAACGCGGCTCCGCCGGCCTCTTTCCGCCGATGGGCCAAGGCACTGACGCGCACGGCGGCGCGGCCCGAGCTCGCGCGCCAGATTCCGGAGTGGGCGCGCCTGCTCTCGGGGCCGGTGGATCCGTTGCCGGGGCAACATGGTCCGAACACGGAAGGGGCGGCCCGCACCGAGCGACGCGCCCTCGGGGAGGCGGAGACCGAGAGCCTGCTCACCCGGGCGAACACCGCGTACCGCACGCACACCGACGAGCTTCTCCTCACCGCGCTCGCGGGCGCGCTGCATCGTTGGGCCGGTATTCGCCGCGTACGCATCGATCTCGAGGGGCATGGCCGTGAAATGGATCCGTCGAGCATGCCCGACGCATCGAGCACGGTCGGCTGGTTCACCACCATCACGCCGCTGCGGCTCGACCTGCACGGCATCGACCCTTGGACCGAGCCCGGGCGCGCACTCACCGCCTTGAAAGAGCAGCGCCGCGCCGTGCCCGGTGGGCCCGCCGACTTCGGGCTTTTGCGCTACCTCGACGACGCTGGCAAGCGCGCCTTGGGCGAGCTCCCCGCCGCGAACATCGGATTCAACTACCTCGGACAGCTCGATCGCGTCGGAAATTCCACCTTCCGCCTCGCCCCCGAGGCAGCCGACCCCTGGCGAGGCGCCGCCAATCCTCGCCCCTACCCTCTGGAGATCAATTGCCACGTGCGACACGGCCGCTTCGAAATCGCCATCACGCATGACCCTCACCGCCACGATCCGGCAAGCGCCTCGGCGTTGGCTGACGCTTACGTCGGAGCCTTGCGCGCCCTGATTGCGCACTGTACGAGCGAAGGTGCCGGCGCCTATTCGCCGTCGGACTTCCCGGTGGCCGGATTGGATCAACGCCGGCTCGAGGCGGTGCTCGGTTCCTTCCGGCGCGCGCGGCAGGACAAGGCGCCGAAGCAACCCGCGCCGAGCGGCCCGACGGGGGAGCCATGAGCACGGCGCAAAGCTCTCCGTGGATCCCCGCGGGCCTGCCGCGTGCCACACCCGCCGATGGGCGGCCGCGCGTGCTCTGTTTCCACTACTCGGGAAAGGGCGCCAGCATGTTCCGCGATTGGCCGGCGCGCCTGGGCGAGGCCGCGGAGGTGGCGGCGATTCAATTGCCCGGCCGTGAGGACCGCTTGCGCGACACGCCCATCGCGGACATCGACGCGCTGCTCGCGGAGTTGGTCCCTGCGGTAAAGCCCTGGGTGGATGCCCCGTTCGTCCTGTTCGGGCACTGCATGGGCGCCCTGCTCGCCGCCGAATTGGCGGTGGCACTCCGCCGGCAATACGGCGTCCAGCCGCATGCGCTGGTGCTCTCGGCCGTCATCCCCGCCTGGCAGGAACGAGGCTCGTACGATTTGAGCCACCTCGGCGACGCAGCGCTGATCCGCGAGCTCCGTCAGCGGGGCTCGCTCACGCCGAAGATGCTCGCCGAACCGGCGCTTCTCACGTTCATTCTGCCGTCCACCCGCGCCGATTCGGCGCTGTGCGAGTCCATTCGCGCCAAGGGACGGCCCGAGAGGCCCTTGCTCGATTGCCCCCTCGTCCTTTACGCGGGCCGCACCGATAGCCGCTTCGAGCCGGAGGCGCTGCAGGCGTGGAAGGCGCTCAGCACCGGGCCTACGCGGCTCACCGTCTTCGAGGGTGACCACGGTTTTCTGGATGCGAACCCCAACGCGGTCATCGATGCCGTGCGCGCGGAACTACCCCGAGGAGGTCGCCCGTGAGCGCCGACGTCGAGGACATTTACCCGCTTTCTCCCTTGCAACAGGGCCTGCTGTTCCACGTGCTCTACGAGCCGGACACCGGCGTGTACCTGGAGCAACTCTGGATGACCCTGACCGGGCCCCTCGACGAGGCCCGATTGCGCGCAGCATGGGACCGCGTGATCGAGCGCCACCCCGCGCTGCGCACGGGCTTCGTCTGGGACGGTCTGGACGAACCCATGCAGATCGTCGTGCCCGCCGCCAGCGCACACACGGAATGGCAGCACGGCGACTGGCGCGGACTCGACGCGACCGAACGAGAGCGACGCCTCCAAGCCTTTCTCGCGGAGGACCGTACCCACGCGTTTCCTCTGGCCGAGCCCTCGCTGATGCGCCTCGCGCTTTTTCGCACCGGCGAACGCGAGCACCTTCTCGTGTGGACGATCCATCACCTGGTGGTCGATGGCTGGAGCCTTCCGCTCATTCTGGGCGAGGTCGGCGCGTACTACGAACACCGCGAGGCGACGTTGGCGCGCCGTCGGCCGTACCGCGATTACATCGCCTGGCAGCGCGCCGCGGATACGACCGAGGGGGAATCTTTCTGGCGCACGGAGCTCGCGGGCTTCACGCGACCGACCCGCATCGGTTACCAGCGCGAAACGCCCGGCCAGCCCGCCGCCGAGGGCATTCACGCCGATCTGCGCGTGGAGCTCGACGAAGAGACCTCCGCCGCGCTGCGCACGATGGCGCGTACCGAGCAGCTCACCTTGAACAGCGTCGTGCAGGGGGCGTGGGCGTACCTCTTGTCGGTCCATAGCGGCAAGACCGACGTGGTCTTCGGTGCCACCGTCTCAGGACGCCCCACCGAGCTGGCCGGTGCCGACGAGATGGTGGGCGCGTTCATCAATTCGCTGCCGGTTCGTGTATCGCTGCAGCCGGATCGGAGCGTGGCCGATTGGCTGCGCGATTTGCAAGCGCGGCAAGCGAAGGCGCGCCAATACGAGCACCTGCCGCTGGTGCGCATCCAAGCGTGCGCCGAGTTGCCCCCGGGAACGCCGTTGTTCGACACGCTACTCGGCTTCGAGAATTACCCGCTGCGGGAAAACCTCTTTCGCGGCACCGACAGCGGCCCGGCCTTGCGTCTGCTTGGTGGGACCTTTCACACGCACTACCCGCTCACGGTGCTGTTCATCCCCGACGAGAAGCTCGGCATCCACGCCCTCTACGACACCCGGCGTTTGGACCGCGATTCGGTGCAGCATGTCCTGAATCAACTGCGCACCCTGCTGCGGAACATGGCGCAGCGCCCTCGCCGATCGCTGCGCGAGTTGTCGCTGCTCACCGACAGCGAACGCGCCGCGCTCACCCGGCGCCAGCCCGCCGATTTGCCCGTGCCGGAAGTGACCCTTCTCGACATGGTCGAGGCCCAGATCCGCGAACGCCCCGAGGTCGTTGCGGTGGTGGCCGGCACCGAGCAACTCCGTTATGCGGAATTGGATGCGCGCGCCAATGCACTCGCCCACCGCCTGCGCGCAGCCGGCTGCACGCGCCAGACGCTCGTCGCCGTTTGCTTGCCGCGGGGCATCGATCTCATCGTCGCGTTGCTTGCCGTGTTCAAGGCCGGCGGTGCCTACCTGCCCTTGGATCCCGACAACCCGAGCGAGCGACTCGCCTTCCTCCTGCGCGATTCTGCCGCGCCCATCGCGCTCGTTCATTCCGACACCGCCGGCCTCCTTCCGGCCTTCACGGGCACCACGCTGGCCGTCGATGCCCCCAGCGAGGAGGAGCTGTGGACCGGCAGCGTTCCCACCCCGGACGATCTCGCCTACGTCATCTACACCTCGGGCTCCACTGGCACCCCGAAGGGTGTGCGCGTCCATCATCGAAACGTCGTTGCCCTGTTTGCAGCCACGGCCTCGTGGACCTCGTTCGATCACCGTGATACGTGGACGCTTTTCCACTCGCCGGCCTTCGATTTCTCGGTCTGGGAAATCTGGGGCGCCCTCGTCCATGGCGCGAAGCTCGTCATCGTCCCCTTCGACGTGAGCCGAAATCCGCCGCGTTTCGCCGAGCTCCTCCTCGAGCAACGGGTCACGGTGCTCAATCAAACGCCGTCGGCGTTTCGTCACCTCGTGCGCGCCATCGACAAGGCCCAGGACGGCTTCGCCCATCGCCTCCGCCTCGTCATCTTCGGCGGCGAAGCCTTGGCCCCCGCCGACATCGCGCCTTGGTTCGCGCGCTTCGGTCACGAGCGACCGCGTCTCGTCAACATGTACGGAATCACCGAGACCACGGTGCACGTCACGCATCACGTTCTTACGGACGACGGCGACACGCCCCTTGGCCAGCCCATCACCGGCACGCGGGTCCATCTGCTCGATCGGTACGGCAATCCCGTGCCGGACGGCATCGTCGGCGAAATTCACGTCAGTGGCCCTGGAGTTTCCGCGGGCTACCTGCATCGCCCCGAGCTCACCGCCGAACGATTCCGCCTCGATCCCTTCGCCGAGAACCGCGACGCGCGCATGTACCGCTCCGGCGATCTCGCCCGCTACCGGGCCGGCGGCACGCTGGAATTCCATGGTCGCCTGGACGAGCAGGTCCAGATCCGCGGCTTCCGCGTCGAGCTCGGGGAGATCGAGGCCGCCCTGAGCAAGCACCCCGCAATCGGCGAGGCCGCCGTGCTCGCGCACACCGTCGATGGCGAGCCGCACTTGTTGGCCTTCCTCGTCCCCTCCGAGCCGGAGGCGTCCCCGGTGCGCCGGCTGCGCGCCCTCACCGAACGCGAGGAGCACACCACGCTCGACTTGCCCGATGGCAGCACCGTCTTTGCCGTGAACCGTTCCGAAACGGAGTTCATGGCCCGCGAAATCTTCACCGATGCGGTCTACCTCCAGGGCGGCATCACCTTGCCGGACGACGCCTGCGTCCTCGACGTCGGCGCCAACATCGGCCTCTTCGACCTGTTCGTGGCCCAACACTGCGCACGACCCCGCATCTTCGCCTGCGAACCCATGCCGCCGCTGCGTGAGGTGCTCGCACGCAACCTCGAGGTGCACGGCATCCCCGCCACCATGTTGCCGTACGGTCTGGGCGCCGCCGAGGACACCGTCACCTTCGGTTACTACCCCTATGCCACGGTGCTATCGGGCCAATTCGCCGATCCTGCCGACGAGCGCGACGTCGTCCGCGCCTTCCTCGTGCAGCAATTGGAGTCCCAGGGCGTGCACCTCGCCGACGACGTCCTCGACGAGCTCCTCGCCGAACGCCTCACCACCGAGTCGCACCGCTGCCGCATCCGCCCGCTGAGCGACGTCATCGCCGAGCACGGCCTCACGCGCATCGACTTGCTCAAAATCGACGTCGAGAAGAGCGAGCTCGATGTGCTGGCCGGCATCCGCGAGGAGGACTACCCGAAGATCGCCCAAATGGTCATCGAGGTGCACGATGTGAATGGGCGCCTCGCGCAGGTCACGGCCCTGCTGCATCGCCACGGATACCGCACCACCGTCCTTCGCGATCCGCAGCTCACCACCACGGGCCTCTACAACGTCTACGCTCGCCGGCCCGATGCGCCGGCCGCCGGCTCCAGCGCACCACCTGCGCGCTGGCGCGGTGCGAACCGCCTGCTCGCCGACGTGCGCACGTTCGCCGCCGAGCAACTCCCCTATTACATGCTTCCCACGCGCTGGACCTTGGTCGACCGCATTCCATTGACCCGCAATGGCAAGCGCGATGTGGCAGCCCTGTCCGAACTGGCCGGGCAGCGCCCGAGCGCGCAGGCGGACTACGCAGCCCCCATCGGCACCACGGAAATCGCCCTCGCGGAAATTTGGGTCGAAGTCCTCGGTGTCGCCCGGGTCGGGCGCGCTGACAATTTTTTCGCGCTGGGAGGCCACTCCTTGCTGGCCACCCAAGTCGTAGGGCGCATCCGAGAGACCTGCGAGATCTCCCTTCCCCTGCACCAAATCTTCTCCAAGCCCACCTTGACTGAGCTGGCCGAGGCCATCGAGCAGCTACGCGAAGTATTCCCGCGTAGCGGGTGATCACTCGAGGCTGCGGCGCACCTCGTTCAAGATCTCTTCGGACAGCTCGTCGTCGCTCACGCCGCGCGCGAGAACGATGGCGCCGACCATGGCCGCCATGCTGTGGATCGCTTGGCTGCGCGCACTGCGTTTGCCCTTCCAAGGCAAGTGGCGCGCGCTCGTCGAGATGATGTTTCGAACGTATTCCGTGAAGGCCTGCCGAAGCCCCGCCTCTCGGCTGCATTCCGGACCGAGCGAGGCGCTGAGGCAACCCGCACCCGGTGCGTCCCGATGCTCCGTGGAGAGGTACGCCGCGAAGAACTCCGCTTTGCCGCGCTCCGACGATGGCACGGCCTCCAACTCGGCAATCGCTTTCGCCGCGATGTGCTGAATGCACGCTTCCATCAGCGCCTGCTTCGAGGCGAAGTGGTTGTAGAACGGACCGTGCGTGAGGCCGGTGGCCTCCATGAGCTCGCTCACGCTGACCCCCGAAAAGCCGCGCTCGCGAAACAGCTTCGAAGCCTCGTCCAAGATGCGCTGGTGCTTCTCTGCCGTTTCGGCGGGCGGGTATCGCATGAGGGCTCTCCTACTTCGGCGCGTCGAATGCGCCTTGACCTCAAACATGATCACCATCATGAATGGTGGTGTCAAACATGATGACCATCATGCTTGCAGGCACAAGGAGATGCTCATGTCCGCGTCCAGCTCGAAAAAAGTCGCTGTCGTTACCGGAGCTTCGTCGGGAATCGGTGCCGTCTACGCCGAGCGGCTCGCCGCGCGGAGTTACGATCTCGTCGTCGTCGCACGCCGTGCCGATCGCCTGCACGCGCTTGCGGCCAAGATCGCGACGACAAGCCCTGGCACCAAGGTCGAGGTCGTCGAAGCGGACCTGACGACGGAGCCCGGCCTCGCACGCGTCGAGAAGATCCTCGCGGGCGATCCCGACGTGCACATGTTCGTGAACAATGCCGGCCTCGCGAGGGTCTCGCCGCTCGCGCAGTCCACCTCCGCGGACTCCGCGACCCAGATTGCACTGAACATCGTCGCCTTCACCCGGCTGACGCGCGCCGTTCTTCCCGCGTTTCTCTCGCGCAATGCCGGCGTCATCGTCAACGTCGCCTCGGTCATGGCCCTTCACGCGTTGCCCGTGAGCTCCGTGTACAGCGGCACGAAAGGCTACGTGTTGAACTTCAGTCGCGGCCTCCAGCAAGAGCTGGCCGGCACCGGTGTGAAGGTTCAAGTCGTGCTTCCCGCCACCACCGCCACCGAGATCTGGGACAACGCCGGCATCCCCCTTGCCGCACTGCCGCAAGACACCATCATGACGACCGAAAACATGGTGGACGCCGCTCTGGCAGGTCTCGATCAGGGCGAGACCATCACGTGGCCTTCGCTCGCCGACGCAAGCCTTTGGGACAAATACGATGCTGCCCGCACCGAGCTATTTGCTGCGACGCAAACCAGCAAACCGGCCCCGCGCTACAAAGTGGAGTGAATTCCCTTCGCATGAATTCGCGGATAGCGTGCGAGCATGCGCGTCCGCATCCATGACGATACGAGCGAATTCTGGGCATTGGCCAAGCCGCTCTACGCGGCCGATCCCGTGCGTCACACCGTGGCCCTCACGGTGATTGGCAATTGGATTGCGCTGCCGGATCCGAACGAGCCGGCGCCCTTGTTGGTCTCCATTTGGGAGGGCGACACGCTGACGGGGGTCGCATTCCGCACCACGAGGCGGCCGCTCTCCGCCGGGGCGATCCCGGAGGATGCGGCGGAGAGCGTGGCCGCGGCACTTGCGGAGGTCGACCCGGGCATCGTCGGTGTGAACGGCCCGCGCGCTGTGGTGGAGCGCTTTGCGCGCGCATGGGCCGCGCGCCAAGGCTGCGCATTTCGTGAGACGCTGCTTTCGCATCTCTATCGGCTGGACACGCTCTCGGCCCCGACGACGAAGGGCCGCGCGCGTTTGGCCACGGAAGACGACGTGCCGTTGCTCGCCGCTTGGTACCGTGCCTTCACGATCGAAGCCATGGGCGGCCAGCGCGATGCCGGTCGCGAAGAGTCCGTCGTTCGTCGCTGGTTTGCACTGGGCAGCGGCACGATGATCTGGGAGCACGAGGGGGTCTCCGTATCCTCGGCCCGCGCCAGCACGGTTGCCGATGGCATGTCCCGCGTGAGTGCCGTCTACACGCCGCCCGAGCATCGTTGCCATGGCTACGGTTCCGCGGTGACCGCGGCGGCCTCGCAATGGGCTCTCGATGCGGGTGCCTCCCACGTCGTATTGTTCACCGATTCGAGCAACCCCATCTCGAATTCGATTTACCAGCGAATGGGATATCGCCTCGTTTGCGATATCACGGAGTTTGCATTCGAACCGGCAGCAAAGAGTATTACGAATTTCGCGACGTAGCGGCGGGCCCCTGCCCCTGTCGAAGCGGTGCATTCATGAACGCGAGAGCTTCCTCGCTGCTGTACGAATCCTTGTACGTGAAGGCCATGGGACTCGGCCCCTCGGCCTTCAGCCGCTGGAGCCGTTCCATGGCCTCCGCGGGGATCGGAATGGTGCCCTCGGGAATCCACCACATCACCATGGTGGGCTCGGCCATGCGCTGGAACCATTCGCGCCGGCGCCGCAGAAAATCCAGGTGCTGCGTCTTGTAAACGTAGTTCCACAAGCTCTCGAGCGATTCCCAAATCGAGAAATTGATCAGCAAATGATCGCCGAATTCGTGCTTCACGGTGAGCCGCGGCTGGTTTGGATCTTCCTTGAGCCGCCACACGAAACCGGGCGCCGCGTCGGCCAGAGCGTTGATCGGTTCGAGCGCATCGACGAAGGCGGCCAGCTCGGGGCTGTCGATGGGTGCGCGCAGGTGCGCGATGTTCAATTGGGCGAGGTGCATGGCCCTTAGTGAAGCATCCCCAGCCTCTATGTCAACTTCCATTTGTTTTAGAAACAATGACGCAGCATTCCCCGGGTCGCGGGTCCATGCTGGCCTTGCTGGGCTCGTCGCCGAGCCCCTCGAGGAGCCCTTGGCACAAAGCGAGGTTCATCGAGCAGACCAGCACCGGATGCTCCTTCGCCAGAACGTGAAACGGGCAATTGCGCAATCGGATGCACGACCCCTCGACCCGCGGCTCGTAGCCGCGCTCTTGCAGCACGTCGAGCACGGCCAGTGCCTTGCGGGATTTGCCCGCGGCATTCTGCTTCACGGCGCGTTTTCCCAGCCGTACCCCGGCAGCGCGCGCCGCCTTTTCCGCCTGCTCCTCGCCCCCGAGCAGGTCGACGGCGTCCGCCAGGACCGAGGCAAGCGCCGCATAGTCGCGTGGCGGCAGGCTCACGACCTTTTCCGTGGGTGCCCTCCGGTAAACTTTGGCCGGGCGCCCGCTCCCGGGCCCCTTCTTTTCCGGGCTCTTGAAGCGCGCATCCAAGAGCCCCGCCTCGACGAGTTTGTCGAGATGAAATGCCGCCAAGGTGCGCGAAATCCCCGTGGCTTCGGCCGCCTCCCCCCGCCCGACGTCGCCACCGTGCTGGGCTACGAATTCGTACAACGCCCGCCGCACGGGATCATGCAACTGCGTCAGCGCACCTAGGTCGTCGTCACTCACGCGGCAAGTCTACATTCCGATGGCTACTTGCAGAACTGCGCGCACTTGGAAACCGATTGGTACCGCGTTTTGCATTCCACCGAGCGCCGCGGCTCGACCTGGCGGATGCAGTCCTCCGTCTGCTGTTTGTTGTCCCCGCAGTAGGTGCACGAGCCCGCCCGCCCCGTCATGGTGCAGGATTGGGAGCCACATTGCGCCGATCCGGATCCGCACGAAACCCCCAGGCCATCTTGTGCGCCGATACCGAAGGACGCGTCTTCGAGCAAGCATTGGGCACATACACTGGTCGTGCCCGACAACCGCGCCGCACATTCGGTGCGGCAATCGCTCGCGCTCTTTTCGCTGCAAACGTCGTATGCGCCTTCCAGGGAAGGCTCGTCGATGGCGCACAATTGCGCGCATCGTGGATCTGACGCATCGCCGTCATCCGAACACCCGTACAACGCTATCGCCAACCCGGCCATCGCCACCGCGGAAAACAACGCTCGCAACGTATAAGTCATAGGTCTCGTCTCCTGATTCACGAGGAGCCTTGTCGCCTGGAGCGCTTTTCCGTCACGGAATTCGTGACGGGGCGAACTCCGTGGCGAGCCAGCTGCACGAACGCCCGAACGGCGGGACTGGACGGCGCCTCGCTGCGCCACGCGAGGGCAAGCCGACCGCGCAACCGGGGACGTACGATGGGGATCGCACGCAGCCTCGGGTGCTCGCGCGCGGCCGATTCAGGGAGGATGCCGACACCGAGACCGCGCGCCACGAGTTGCACGAGCACGCGCGGTTCGCTGGCCTCGAAGGCTATGGTCAATGGCGTCGCCGCGCGGGCCGAAGCCGCCTCGAGGACCGAGCGCAATCCCGTTCCACGCGAGAACGTGAGCAGGGTTCGCGCACGAAGGTCGGCAAAGGGAATGGCGGCTCCGGCTGCCAGGGGATCGTCGGAGCTGACCACGGCGACGAGGGGCTCGTCGACGAGCACGTGCCATGCGACACCAACGGGCGACTTGGCGCCGACGCCTATCAAGGCGACGTCGAGCTGGCCCGTTTGCAGGGATTCGACGAGATGGTCGGCCGTGCCCTCGGACAACGTGATTCGCACGGCGGGGTGCGCGCGATGAAATGACGCGAGGAGGCCTGCAAGGTCGAACTCGGTGCTCGAATGCGGTGCCACCATTCCGACACGGAGACCTCCGCGCAGCAAGCCGGTGACCTCGTCGACGGCCAATCGCGCACCGGCGACCGCGGCGAGTGCCGCACGCGCATAAGGAAGCACCGTGGCCCCCATCTCCGTGAGGCGCACGGTACGCCCCGATCGATCCAGCAGCTCGTGACCGAGCTCCTGCTCGAGCTGCCGAATGCGGGCGCTGACACCAGGCTGCGCCACGCGCAATTTCGCGGCTGCGCGCGTGAAATTCGCTTCGTCCGCAACGGTGACCAGGAATTCCAGCTGGCGGAGATCCATAACGAATCATTCTAATTCATATACGAATCATGTCTTGGACTTCTATGCGCACTTTCGTCAATTTCATCGCAGATCCTTTCGAATCGAGGGAGCCTATCCATGAGAAAATTCCTCAACGGCGGCATTGGCGTTGCGATGTTCATGTTTGCTTTTGCGGCATTCTCAGAGAAGCCGAGCGCCGCCGAATCGAGGCCCACGGAGACCATCGACCTTCATGTCGCCAATGACCAGTTCGAATTCATCGATTTGGGCGCGCCCGGAGTTGGCGTCGGAGACATGTACGTGTTCTCGGACCGGCTATTTCAGAATGGGCAGCCTTTCGGGCGAGATGGCGGTTCCTGCCAGGTTACCGGTGTATCGGGGGCGGCGATTCTCACGAATTGCGTCATGTCCATCGAACGACCCGACGGGCAAATTGCAGTACAGGCGCTTTGGAATCACGGCACCACCCCATTGGATATGGCCATTACCGGAGGCACCGGACGGTACGCGAATGTCCGCGGGCACGTGCGGGCCACGGACATTGGGACGCCAAACGAGGCCTATCGGCTGGAGCTCTCCTATTGATGGCGTTGCTCGCCGCGACGCGCGCGGGATGTCGCCAACTAAATGGACGCTCCCGACGTTCTCGCGTTCAAGCGACGCGTCATCGTGGAACGTGGCTTCACCCCGGAATGCGTTCGCTGCGAAATCCCCGTCGATCTTCGCGGCGAGTGGACGACGCCGCTGCTCCGCGCGGGCTTTCGGAAGCACGAGCCCACGGTCTGGCTCATGGAAGGATTGCTCATGTACCTCGGCGCCGAGAGCATCGAGTGCATCTTCGAAGACATCGCAACCATGTCCGTACGAGGAAGCCGTCTCTCCGCCGAATTCGCCCACCCGAACCTGCTCTCGCGCTTCGCTCGCCTGAAAAGCACGATCGACATGACCGAGCGCACCGGCGTCGTCTGGCAATGGGGCACCGAAACTCCCGCCGCATGGCTGGCTCGCCGCGGATGGCATGCCACCATCGCCGACGGCAACGAGCTCGCTCGCTCGTATGGCCGCGAGGCACCGCACGTTCTGAATCCATCGGACGGCGACGAGCGCCTCTGGCTCCTGCACGCCACCCGGACCTCAATCCATGGAGACTCCCAACTATGACGAATTCCTATTTCACACGTATTCCTCTTCTCGGCGTGCTTCTCGTCGGCGGCACGCTCTCGGGCAGCGGCTGCACGGCAGACGCGTCGGCCACCAATCCGGAAACGGAAAACGTGGGAAGCACGCAAATCACCTTCGAACGATTCGAGTCCACGGTCCAGCGCGAATCTGGCACGGGCATTTATATCGTCGAAGGAGACATTCCCGTCCTAACACGCGAAGCCTTGAAGGCGTATTTCGACGAATACGTGAGCCAGGGTGCTCTCATCGTCAATAGGGTCAATGGCGCCGATGGCCGATGGAACGACACCCAAAAGCTCGACCTGAGCTACTGCGTGAGCACGACCTTCGGCACGAAGTACGAGACCGTCGTGGCATCGATGGCCGCTGCTGCCTCATCTTGGTCGAGCCATGTTCGTGTTTCTTTCCGGCACATCGCCGGACAGGACAGGGCGTGCAACGAGACGAACACCAAGGTCCTTTTCGACGTGAGTCCGGTCACCGGCCAACCTTACAGTGCAAGGGCGTTCTTTCCCGGCGATACTCGGAAGGACCGTCGCATTTTGCTCAACACTACGGCCTTTGGAAAGCCGCCCCCGCAGACATTGTCGGGCACGTTGAGGCACGAACTTGGTCACGTGCTCGGTTTTCGACACGAGCACACGCGCCCGGAAGCGAAGGACACGTGCTTCGAAGACAACAATTGGCGCGCCCTCACGCCTTATGACTCGGCATCCGTGATGCACTACACGCCCTATGACAAAGATTGCGGCGGCACGAACCACGGAGATTACAATCTGACAGCTCGAGACATCGAGGGCGCCGTCTTGCTTTATGGGGCCCCGCACTCCGTCGACCCGCACGCGGAGTGATCTCGTCGAGAGAGAGAGAGAGAGAGAGAGAGACGCTTCATTGATCCGGTAGTCGCGACGTCGCGACTACCGGACGGATCGCCTTTGGAGTGGATTGCGTGGCGCTGTGCGCGTGGCTACATCTTCCCTCGTCGGAGTCACTCCAATGCCAATACTTCATACGAAGACTGCAATTATCGTTGGACTGTCCACCACCCTCGCCGCTCTCACGCTCGGTGCCGCCGCCTGCGGCAGCGATGATGATGTCGAAGCGCCACCAGCAGCAACATTGGGTAGAATCACCGTCACGAGCCGCGAATACCTCGCTGGCCAACCTAGCTATTACGTTTCAGCGTGGTTCTATGATGGGACGGAAGGCTCTGGATGCACGAGCCGGCGTGAGGGCCATTGCACGATTTCCACGTGCGCTCCCTCCGTGGGCGACGCCGGAGTCACCCCCTTGCGTTCGGCGGGAACGCTCACGGTGAGCGGCGGCCTCTTGCCTGCATCGGGCGTCACCGTCGAGCCGCGCGAAGACAATAGCTACTTCCGCTCCGCGTTCAGCAAAATCTGGGAACCTGGACAACGCATCACGGTCAAGGGCAGCGGCGCCCGAGTACCCGCGTTCGAGCTATCCGTTTCTGCGCCCTCGGATTTCGTTTTGGAAGCCCCCGCCGTACCTCGCGACGACGAGCCCATGGTGATCCCACGCGACAAGCCACTCGAACTGCGATGGTCGGCCATACCCGATAAAAAGAGGGTGGCCCTCTCTTCGTCGGTCGAGGCGTCGCCGGGCACGCCCTCCGTGAGCGCATCCTGCGAGTATGAATCGTCCTCCACGACGGCCACGTTCCCGACGTCCGTTCTCGGGCTCTTTCCCAAAGGCGAAGCCCAGATCAACGTCTCGAGCCGAAACGAAGCAACGACACTCGTCGCGGGCAAATCCGTCGCTGTCCACGCCCGCGCCTACGCAAAAGGCACCTCGGGGACATCCGTCTCCCGCAACGTCACCCTCGAATAGCCGCACCGCGCGTGCAGCCGATGTTGATCGGCTGCACGCGTCCTCGCGGGCTACTCAGTGCAGCTCGTGGTCCGACTTCGTCCACAACGACGCGGCGGTCGTCGAGACGCCGGCCTCTTGCTTCGTGGCGCCCTTCACTTCATCGTCGAGGAATTGGCAAATGATCTTCGCGCTCCTCGTGAGCTCGGAGACGGGTGCGCCTTCGCTCAAGCCGTGGAAGTTGATCGGCGGGCCGAATTTCTGTCCGAACAATGCGCCCGCGGCGAGGAAGTTCGGATGGTTCTTCGCGTCGGTGCCGCCGCCGATGGCGATGGCGGGGCACGGCTTGCCCTCGACTTGTTCGTAAGCCTTGCTGATGCGGCTGAACGTCGGCCCATCGGTCTTGCGCACGTCCGGCGGAACCGGAGACTCGGGTCCCTTCGGACGCGTTTCCTTCACGGTGACGGAAACGGGGTGCGGATTCGATGCGCCGTTGAACTCCTTCACGAGCGTCCCGAAGATGTCCTTGAATCTGCTGTAACTGGGCTTGTTCTGCATCTGGTCGATGAAGCCTTCGGTCTGCCCATTCCACTTCGCGCTGCCGTGATGATCCTGCGCGTAGCGAATGTCGATCTTGAGCACGATCGAGTTCGGATAGGCGCTGTCGTCACCCGAATCGTTGAACTGGGTCACCGCATAGGTGGTCCCGTTGTTCGGCGCCTGGAAGATCTCGTCGGACGCTTGAAGCGCCGGGTGATTGTGATCTTCGCCGAACACCTTCGTGCCCCAGGTCCACTCGATGAACTTCAGCATGCGGACGATGTCGTTCTCCGGCCAGTTGGCATCCTTGGCCTTGAAGGCTAGGAAATTGGCCAGCGACACCAACGGATTCGCGCCATCGGCGCGGTTCTCTTCGGGCTTCGATCCATGCTGGGCGCCCGCGACCTTGGTCACCAGCTTCACGCTGTCGGCTTCCCGCGTGACGACAAGCTCGGCATGGCGGTAGTTCGGATCGTCGAATTTGTACGCGTCGTACTCGGCCTTGATGGACGCTGCGAGCGCGTCGAGCTTCGCAGGAGCATCGGCCTTGATGATCGCCGTCGTCGTGTCGGGGATCTGGTTCGCGGGACCGGTCGACGTCTTGAACGAGTCAATCCACACACCGGTTTTCGTCGTTCCGGGCGGGTCTTTCGGCACCGTGAAAATCGGTCGCTCCACGCCCTTTTCGGCGCGCACGCACCAGCTCGCGTCGAAGATGACGGCGAGGTTCGGCTCCTGCGTCGGATTGAGGCGGAAGTAGTTCGGCATCGACATTGCGGTCTCTTCCGACGTATCGAAGATCACTTCGACGGTGACGTCGTTGAGCTGCGGGCTGCCGTCGTACTTGCGTGCGATGGCTTTGATGACCTGCAACGTGGCAACGGCAGGTCCCTTGTCGTCGATCGAGCCGCGGCCGACCCAGAACTCCTCTTTCTTGCCGTTGTAGTCGAGTTCCTTCTTTTCGAGCGTGAACGGCTTCCAGGAGTCATTGCCAGGCGCCACGGTATCCAAGTGCGTCGCGATCGCCACGCGGCGCGGGCCGCTGCCAAGGCTGATCTTGAACACGCGCCATGTCGGGGGCTCGCCCGATAGGGGCTTGCCGTTCTCGTCGACGCTCGGTTGATCCCAGCGCGTGAGCGTGAGCTTCGATGTCTTCTGGCCGGCGTTGAAGGCGTCGACCTGCTGCTTCATCTCGGCATAGATCTTCTCCATGCCCTCGGTGACCTTGTCTTCGTTCGCCCAGTTCTCCGTCCGGTACGTCTCGATGGCGACGAACTTCGCCAGGGTGTTGAAGTCGTTCTTGACGTCGCTCTCGATGGTCGAGCACGCGTCGGCGGGGTTGTTGGAGGGCGGATTGTCGTCGTTCGACGAACAAGCGACACCCACCATCAGGGCGATGATGGATGCGCAGCCTAGTGTTCTCTTGGTCATCATGGTGGCCTCTCCTCACGGTCGGAAGGAAGAAGGCCTAACGTATAGGACGCCACGTCCGATGGGTCACCCATGAAGTGCCGCTGAGCGCGCAACGCTGCAGCGCGCAACTCGCACGTTACGTCTCTAACGCTGCGCGCCCCGACGGACTACGCCACATTCGCGAACGCGCGGCGCAAACGCGTGGACCATGGCGCGCGATCCCGCGCAGCGCGGCGCTCGGCCAATGTCACGATGCGCGAGTCTTTGCCCAACACGATCGGGTGGCCGCGCCAGCTCACGCGTTTGCTGACGCACGCGTGCATCCAGCACCAGAGGGTCACGTAACAGCGCAGAGGTTCGAGCGCCAAAATGCGCCACGGTACGCGACCGCGCAGTGTGCGAAGCGCGACGGTGGTTCCCAGCATTTGCAGAAGCCACGTCGACACGAACGCCGCGTACGAGAGCCCGCCCGGCGACAGTCCCACGAACGCCGTGGCAATCGTGAGCGGTGAGCCGAGCGGCTCCAGCGCAAAGCCCGTGGGGCTGATCACGCGGCGCATCTTCGCCCAGCGCGTGTGCCGCTCGAGCGTGCGGCGCACGGAGCACGACACGTTGCGGTTCTCGACGGCATCCAGCGAAAGACGAATCTCCATGCCTTGCTCGGCAACCTTGCGACCGAGCAAATGGTCCTCGGCGAGCACGTCGCCGATGGTGCGGAAGCCGCCCATCTTCGCAATGTCGCGCCGCCACATGGCCATGGATTTCCCAACGGTGAACGGACGCGGTGCGAGAAGCGCGGATGCTGCAATCG
Organism: Sorangiineae bacterium MSr12523; assembly: GCA_037157775.1. NCBI lineage: Bacteria > Pseudomonadati > Myxococcota > Myxococcia > Myxococcales > Pendulisporaceae > Pendulispora > Pendulispora brunnea. The sequence goes on along the minus strand of CP089982.1, from coordinate 4,334,283 downwards.
AAGGCGCGACGTACGCGCCAATCTGCAGATTCTCCAGCGCGGCGCCCAACGACTTCTCGCCGGTGCCGACGAACAAGCTGGTCACCAGGCCGACGTTCTCTCCATCGAGCTGCTCGATCAGCGTCTCCAAATAGCGCGGCGAGACGCGCACGTTCGAGTCGGAGATGACGAACACCGAGCCGGTGGCGACGCGCTCGAGCGCGACCAGTTGCGCGACCTTCGGGTTTTTCGCCGCATCGGGATCGGTGAGCACCACGCGCGCGTCCACCTTCGGATGGCGCTCGACGAAGGCCTTGGCGACGGGGTACGCCGCATCCGACGTGGAGGCTACGCCGAGCAAGAGCTCGAACGACGGATAATCGAGCTTGGCAAACGACTCGAGGTTCGCCTCGAGATCGTCATCGACACCGGCGAGCGGCTTGAACACACTCACGCGCGGTGCGCGCGATGGCGGTTGCCGCTGCGCTCGGGCTCGCGCCCGCGCCAGCAGGAACGCGCCCATCATGAGTGAGTATGCGCCGCTCGACGCGACGAGTGCAGAGAGCCCTACGGCTTGCCCCGGTCCCACGAGTCTGCATCTTCCACGGCCGAAAAGGCGACGCGGGGGCGTGCCTGTGAACGGTTCGTGAATTCAAATCGGGCACGGCCCGCCGAAGGCGCCGAAGAACCGGGCAACCCAGACGATCACGAGCAACGTCAGAAGCGCATACCCCGCGTGGCCGAAGTGGCGGTGAAGCCTCGCGAGATCGCCACGCACGAGGTAGTGCCCGAGCTGGAAGATGCCCAGGGTCCCCAGGAACGGCAGCACGAGAAACCACAGCGGGTGGATGTGCGTCGCCCCGGCGAAGTCGCCCCCCAAGGCCAGCCGCGCCGCCCGCGTGAGGCCGCACGAAGGGCACGGCGTGTGGAGCAACACGCGCATGGGGCACATCGCCGGAAGCGAGGTGACGAACAAAAGCACAGCGGCCAGCCCAACGAGGCTGGCCACCAGCAGGACGCGTGCGATCGGCGATCTTACGCCGGGCCTTGCCACGCGCGATTGAGCTCCTGCTGCCATAGAATCACGTTGTAGTACGGGATGATGTACATCCAGCCGTGATTCTGCGGGTTGGGAACGCCTGCGCGGTACTGGATTTCCTGGACGAGCGGCCCCAGCGCGACGATCTGCCAATAGAGGCCGTACGCGCCGCACGTGATGAACGAGAGGCCCGCGATCTTGAGCCAATTGGGTTCGTCACGCTGCAAAAAGGCCTTCATCTCGTTGCAGCAGCGGATGAACCAGATCATCTGGTAGATGCCGCACGTCACGAGGCCGATGATCAACTCGGTCGTCGGGTTCTTCACCTGGCCCTTGGGGCCATGCTGTCCGGGCTGGGCATGCACCATGGGGCCGCCCTGCGGAAAGGCGCCCATCGGCGCGAGGGCCTGATTGGGATACGGCTGGTTCGGATACGCGCCGGGCGCACCCCCGTACGGTTGCTGCGGGTTGAACGCTTGCTGAACCGCATCCGCAGCCTGGTTGAAACCCTGCTGCAGTTGGCCGCCGAAGTCTTGCGGTCCGCCGGGAGGCGCACCGTAAGCACCGCCGGGAGGACCACCCGGCGGAGGGCCGCCGAAGCCACCCGGAGCTCCATAGGGAGGATTTCCACCAGGCGGAGGGCCACCAAAGCTGGGACCGCCAGGAGGCGGACCGTAGTTGCCGCTCCCACCACCGCCACCGGGGGCGGGCGGCGGTGCCCCAAACGGGTCGGCCGGCGGCGGGCCGCCAAATACGCCCGGATCCGGTGGGGGTACGCCTGGACCGCCACCGAACGGAGGGCCGCCACCAAGCGGGACACCGCCAAAGGCCGGCGCCCCAGGACCCGCTTGCGGGGCCGTTCCTGGGAACGGTTCAGCTTGGGCCGGCGGCATGGGGAAAGGCGGGGCCGCGTCGACGACCGTCCCGCTGAAGGCGTTCACGCCCTCGGACGAACCAAACGAGTGCCCAGGCAAACCCGGCGATCCGAGGGGCGGCGTCGGCGCGCCCCCTTGCGGCGGCGGGAAACCTGGCGCACTTCCTTGCGGCGCGCCGTAGCCCCCCTGCGGAGCTCCTTGCGGAGGAGGAAAACCGGGGGACGGTGGCGGGAAACCTGGAGAGCCGGCAGGTGGAAAACCAGGGGCGGGCGGGAAACCTGGAGCCGGGGCCGAGCCCGCGCTCATCGGCGCCACGCCCACCATCGTTCCTTTGAGGCGCTGCGGCGGCCCGGGCGGGCCACCGGCACCCGGAGAACCGGGCCCAACGTCACCAAAGCGAGGAGGGGGCGGATTTTGCGAGCTTTCCTGGCCAGGCGGCGGAGCGCCGGGGGGAGCGCCACCAGGAGGGCCACCACCGGGAGGAGCCGCCGCGGGACGGACCTGCTGATTCATCATCAGCATCGTCCCTTTGAACTTTGGGGCCGCCGCCCCCTTGATGTTGAACCCGCATTTGGTGCACGTCTGCACGTTGTCCGGATTCTGGGTTCCACAATTCGGGCAGAACACTCGGCTACCTCCATGCGCGGCGGCCTCCGCGCTCTTGCTTTCTATGCTAGCTGGCCTTGCGGCTTATGGGCTCGACCTGAAAGAAGGGGCCGCTGATCCCCGAAAAAAGAGGGCCTGAGCATAGCGCTCGGGATCGTCAATTCTCAAGCGCATATTACGCCCCCTCACCTCAGGTGAAAGGCGAGGTGGATGGCGCGCCGAAACGCGTCTTGACACCCCTCCTTGCTCAACACTAGCGTTCGCGCGCCGCCGCGTGGGAAATCGTGCTAATTGGCGCCCGCGTCCCCCTTTACGAACCCGAAACAAAGACTTCCCCCGATGCCCCATCATCCGTCAGGCTTTGCCCTCTCCGCCGATCGTGAGCGCGCCTTTCGCGAGATTCTCACCCGCTATCCGACGAAGATGGGTGCCTGCATCCCCGTGCTTCACCTTTGCCAGGAGCAGGAGGGCTGGATCAGCCCGGAGATCATCGAGTACGTGTCCCACACGCTCGATCTCCCACTCTCGCACGTTCAAGGCGTCGTCACCTTCTACACGCTGTTCAACCAGAAGCCGGTCGGCAAGCACCAAGTTTGGGTGTGCCGCACCCTTCCCTGCGCCTTGCGCGGTGCAGGCACCGTCCTTCAGCACTGCGAAAAACGCCTGGGCATCCACGCCGGCGAGACGACCGAAGACGGCAAGGTCACCCTTCGCACGGCCGAGTGCCTCGCCAGCTGTGGCACCGCACCGATGATGCAGGTGGACAAAGAATATTTCGAAAACCTCACCCTCGAGAAGGTCGACGAGATCCTCGATCGGCTCACGAGGTAAGGACCGATGATCAAGCGCGTCAACTACCTCAGCAAAGTCTACGGCATCAAGAACGGCTGGACGCTCGACGTGTACGAGCGCGAGGTCCAGGGCTACCAGGCCGCCAAAAAGGCGCTTCGGATGACCCAGCAGCAGGTCGTCGACGAAGCCAAGAAGATGAACATCCGCGGCCGCGGCGGCGCCGGCTTCCCGATGGGCATCAAGTGGAGCTTCATGAAGCCCCACCCCACGAAGCCCGCCTACCTCGTCATCAACGCGGACGAGGGCGAGCCGGGGACGCACAAAGACCGCACCATCATGGAGCTGAATCCCCACTCCGTGATCGAGGGCTGCATCATCGGCTGCTTCGGCATCGGAGCCCATGTCGCGTACGTCTACGTTCGCGACGAGTTGCACCTCTCCAAGGAGCGGCTCTGGGGCGCCATCAAAGAGGCGAAGGCCAAGGGCTACCTCGGCAAGACGCCCTTCGGCATCGACTACCCCGTCGAGGTGTACGTCCACACGGGCGCGGGCGCCTACATCTGCGGCGAGGAGACGTCGCTGCTCAATTCGCTCGAGGGCAAGCGCGGCGAGCCTCGTTTGAAGCCGCCCTTCCCCGCCCAGGCAGGCGCCTTCGGCTGCCCCACGACGGTCAACAACCTCGAGACCATCGCGATGGTCCCGGCGGCGTTCCTCATGGGCGGCGACAACTACTCGCAGCTCAGCGCCCTGCACCACCTGCGTGACGGCGGCAGCCGCCTTTACGGCGTCAACGGCCACGTCAAGAAGCCGCAGGTCATCGAGCTTTGCGTCGGCGTCACGTTGCGCGAGCTGATTTACGACATCGGCGGCGGCATCGAGGGCGATCGCGAATTGCTCGGCGTCATCCCCGGCGGCTCGTCCACACCGATTCTTCGCGCCGACGAAAAGGTGAATGCACCGGACGAAAAGAGCCCGCTGCATCCGTGGCACGGCAAGAGCGTTCTCGACGTGCCGCTCGGCGTCGACACGATGCGCGGCATCGGCACCATGCTCGGCACGTGCTGCGCGACGGTGCTGGCGGAGGGAACGTGCCCCGTTCTGGCGATGGAGAACTTGATGCAGTTCTACCGCCACGAGTCGTGCGGGCAGTGCACCCCCTGCCGCGAAGGCGGCGCCTGGCTTTTCCGCACCGTCACCAAGATCCTCGATGGCAAGGCGACCATGGAGGAACTCGATAACTTGCACGACATCGCGAACAACATCATGGGCAATACGATTTGCGCCTTCGGCGAAGGCACGGCGATGCCCGCCCTCGGCTTTTTGCAGAAGTTCCGCAAGGACTTCGAAGCCTACGTCCTCGGGGAGCGCACCCGCGAAGATGCGACTCTTCTGGTGAACCTATGATCATCGGCCAGATTTACTTTTACCTGCTCGCGGCCCTCTCGCTGCTCGGGGCGCTGGTGACGGTGACGAACAAGAACCCCATTCGCGGTGCGATGGGGCTTTTGCTCACGGTGGTTTCGCTCGCGGGGCTCTTCCTCGCGCTGCACGCCGAGTTCATCGCGTTCATTCAGCTCATCGTGTACGCGGGCGCCATCGTCGTTCTGTTCCTGTTCGTCATCATGCTCCTCGGGCCCGACGCCGCCCCGCCGCGTGATCACCACGGCCGTGTGCCGCGTGCGATTGCGGGCGTGGTCTTCGGTTTGGCCGCGGCCGGAGCCATCCTGCTGATGGCGAAGCAGGTGGATTTCGAGCCGCTCCACCGCGTCGACCAGGACTTCGGCACCGTCGATGCCATCGGGCGCGTGCTCTTTTCCGACGGCGTGGTTCCCTTCGAGCTGGCCAGCGCGCTGCTCATGGTCTCCATCGTCGGCGCCGTCGCTGTCGCGCGCGGCCGTCAAGCTCACGAGCGCCCCGATGCTTTGGCCGCCAAATCGAACGCCGCGGCGGCAAGCGCAGTCCGTAACGTAGAAGCGGAGAAGCACCCATGATTCCGGTAACGCACTACCTGGTGCTGAGTTCCTTGCTGTTCACGATTGGGGGGATCGGCTTTTTGGTCCGCCGCAACGTGCTCGTCACCCTGATGAGCATCGAGTTGATGCTCAACGCGGTGAACCTGACTTTGCTCGCCTTCAACGCTTCTCACCCCGAGTCGCATACGGGGCAGATGTTCGCGTTCTTCCTCATCGCCGCCGAAGCCGCCGAGGTAGCGGTCGGATTGGCCATCGTTCTGGCGCTCTTCCGCATTCGGCGGACGGTGCGCTCCGACGAGGCGGACCTCCTCAAGAACTGACGGGCCATGAAGCTGCTCGAATCGCTCTTTCCCAGCAACGACTTCTCCCTCATCGCGGTCATCCTCGGGATGCCGCTCCTCGGCGCGTTCATCAACGGCATCTGGGGCCGCCGCCTCGGCAAGCCCGCCGTGAAGATGATGACCCTCACCGCCGTCGGCGTGAGCTTCATCGCATCGCTGATCGCGTTCCTGCTTCTCGATCACGCGGCGCACGGCGGCGAGCACTCGCACACGCGCCTGTACTTCACCGCGTGGGAGTGGATGCACACGAACGGCGGACGCGCCGGGTCGGTCGTCAACATCGACCTGAAGTTCAGCATCGACGCGCTCAACGGCGTGATGATGCTCATCGTCACCGGCGTCGGCTTCCTGATTCACCTGTACGCGACGTCGTACATGGAGAACGACCCCGGCTATCACAGGTTCTTCGCGTATCTGAACCTGTTCATCTTCTCGATGCTCGTCCTCATCCTCGGGGACAACCTGCCCGTGCTCTTCGTCGGGTGGGAGGGCGTCGGTCTCTGCTCGTACCTGCTCATCGGCTTCTGGTACGAGCACATGCCCAACGCGGCTGCCGGCAAGAAGGCGTTCATCGCGAACCGCATCGGCGACTTCGGCCTGATCTGCGCGATGTTCCTCCTGGTGCACTACACCGGCGCGCTCGATTGGACGGGCATCCAGAACAACGCGTCGATCCTCGCCGACAACCCGGCGGACGCGTACCAGATTCACCTCTGGCCGCTCGGCGGCGGGCAGTACCAGGGCTTCTTCAAGTTCCTGCAACCGACGGCGCCGATCACCATCAGCGCGGCGACGGCGGTGGGCTTGGCGCTGCTCCTCGGCTGCGCCGGTAAGAGCGCGCAGATTCCGCTCTACGTGTGGCTGCCGGACGCCATGGCGGGTCCAACCCCGGTCTCCGCGCTCATCCACGCGGCCACGATGGTCACGGCGGGCATCTACCTGGTTTGCCGTCTGTCGTTCGTCTTCGTGCTCTCGCCCTTCGTCATGACCACGGTGCTCTGCGTGGGTGCGGCGACGGCGCTGCTCGCGGCGACGATTGCGCTGGTGCAGAACGACATCAAAAAGGTGCTCGCCTATTCGACCGTGAGCCAGCTCGGCTTCATGTTCATGGGCGTCGGCGCCGGCGCCTTCACGGCGGGCTTCTTCCACGTCCTCACGCACGCCTTCTTCAAGGCCTGCTTGTTCCTCGGGGCCGGCAGCGTCATCCACGCGATGCACGCGCGCATCCACGACGACGTGAAGTCGCAGGACATGCGCTACATGGGCGGCCTCAAGAAGTACATGCCGTACACGTACTGGACGTTCTTCGTCTCCACGCTCGCCATCGCGGGCTGCCCGCTGCTCAGCGGCTTCTTCTCGAAGGACGAGATCCTCTACCGCGCTTACGTAAACCACTCGATAAGCCCGGTCGCGGCGAAGATGGCCGCACGCCACATCGCGATCTGGCAGCAGCCCGAATGGATCGGCAAGGCGGTGTACGCGGTGGGCATCATCACCGCGGCCATGACGGCGTTCTACATGTTCCGCTGCTTCTTCCTCACCTTCCACGGCAGCTTCCGCGGTTGGGCCATCGGGCGTGGCTCGGGCCTCACCCCCGCGCACGGAGTGAAGGTGCTGCCCAAGGACGAGGAGCACGACGCTCACGGTCACGATGCGCACGACGACCATGACGACGATCACGGTCACCACCACGAGGAAGACCTGACGGTCCCCGGTCCGGCACCGCACGAGTCGCCGCTGCCGATGACCGTGCCGTTGCTCATCCTCGCGGCGTTCGCCGCATTCGCGGGCCTTCTCAATCCCGCGCCGCTCACGAAGCATCTGCCCCTCGAGCACTGGCTCGAGCCGGTCTTCGAGGAAGCGACGAAAGCGGGCGTGAAGGTCGCCGAGACCGCAGAGCACCTGGAGTACCCGCTCATGGTGCCGGGCGTTCTCGCCTTCCTCATCGGCTTGGGTCTCGCGTACGCGGTGTACGTCAAGGCCGAGGGCAAGCCCGCACAACGCTGGGCGGAGGCTGTTCCGCGGCTGCATCGCGCGGCGTACAACAAGTGGTACGTCGACGAGTTCTACGAGGCGACCATCCTTTCGGCGGTGGACGCGCTCGCGGAGACGGCGGCGGCGTTCGATCAGTGGTTCGTCGACGGCATCCTGGCGAAGCTCTCGTCGCTGGTCGTCGCGGCCCTCGGTACGGTGCTGCGCACCTTCCAGACCGGCGTCGTGCACGTGTACGCGGCGGCGATGGTCGTGGGCATCGCGGTCATCTCCTGGTTCTTCGTCGCCCCGCACGCGCAGGTGTCGACGACGCCCTCGCCCAACGGTGACTACGTCGTCACGGCTGCACCGGGCATGGGCTACTCGTACCGGTGGGATGCCGATGGCAACGGTGAGCCGGACAAGCCGGAATTCACCGACCAAACCTCCGTGAAAGTGCACCTCGATCCCGGCAAAGAGCTGAAGGTCAAGCTCGAGGTGACCAACGCATTCGGGCGGCACGCGACGGTGGAGGTCCCCCTCAACCGGCCGGCGGCGCAGAACCCGATGGAACTGGGATCGAACTAGGACGAATTTGATATGCCTACCGCATTGATCGCCGCGCTCGGCGGCCTGATTCCCATCCTGGTCCCCTCCTTCGTCGCGTACCTCGTGCCGAAAGGGCGCGGGTCCAAGCTTCGCCTGCCGCTCGCGCTCATCACCGCGCTCATCGTCATCTTCGTCTCGCGCATGTGGTGGACCAACACCGCCGCGGACGAAGAAGTCGTGACCGAGTCGACGACGCTCCTCGCGTGGATCGTCGGCCTGCCGCTCTTCGGATCGGTGGCCGTGCTCTTCTTCCCGCGCAACTCACCGCGCGTCCTTCAATGGGCCACGCTCGGGTTCATGTTCGCGGCGCTCGCGGTCAGCTTGCCGCTGCTGCGCGTCGACATGGGGCGCACGTTCCACTTCAATCAGGACATCGTCTGGCTGGCGAAGTTCGGCATCCACTGGCACGTGGCCGTCGACGGCATCTCGCTCTGGCTGATCATCCTGACGAACTTCACGGTGCCCATCGCGGCCTACGCGTCGTTCGGATCGATTCACTCGCGCATGAAGGAGTGGTGCTTCTCGCTGCTGCTTCTGCAGGCGGGCATGCTCGGGTCGTTCATCGCGCTCGACCTGTTCCTGTTCTACGTCTTCTGGGAGCTGATGCTCGTCCCCATGTACGTCATGATCGGCGTGTGGGGCGGTACGAACCGCATCAAGGCGGCGATCAAGTTCTTCCTCTACACGATGTTCGGCTCGGTGCTGATGCTGGCCGCCATCCTGTACCTCGCCTACACGTATGCGAAGTTGAACGGCGGCACGCCTTCGTTCGACTTCTTCGAGCTGCAGCGCGTTCTGCTTCCGCGGCACATCCAGCTCTGGCTGTTCGGCGCGTTCACCTTGTCGTTCGTCATCAAGGTGCCGATGTTCCCGGTCCACACGTGGCTGCCCGATGCGCACACCGAGGCGCCCACGGGAGGCAGCGTGATCCTGGCCGCCGTCATGCTGAAGCTCGGAACCTACGGGTATCTGCGCTTCTGCGTGGGGCTTTTCCCCGAGGCCTCCACGGAGCTTGCGGCGAACCTCGCCGGAGTGGCGGTGCTCGGCGGGATCATCTACGGCGCGCTCTGCGCGTACAAGCAGGACGACGTGAAGCGACTGGTCGCGTACTCGTCGGTCGCGCACTTGGGTTACGTCATGCTGGGCATCTTCGCGGCCACGCCGGCGTCGGTCGAGGGCGCGGTGCTGCAGATGATCAACCACGGCATCTCCACCGGCGCGCTGTTCCTTTTGGTCGGCGTCATCTACGACCGCCGTCACACGCGCCAGGTCGACGAGTTCGGCGGCCTCACCAAGGTGATGCCGATCTACGCGGTGCTCTTCATCATCGCGACCATGGCCAGCGTCGGGCTTCCGGGCACGAACGGCTTCGTGGGCGAGTTCATGGTCATCACCGGCACGTTCGTGAGCACGCGACTCGGGCACTTCAACGGCATCCAGGCCGTGGGTGCGGCCATCGGCGTCATCCTGGGCGCGCTCTACATGCTCTCGGTGGTGCAGAAGATGTTCTTCGGGCCGATCACCAAGCCGGAGAACAAGAAGCTGCACGATGTGAATCACCGCGAGATCATCGCGCTGGCGCCGCTGGTCATTGCCATCTTCGCCATCGGGTTGTTCCCGAACATCTTCCTCTCCCGCATGCGCGGCGCAACGGATCGCGTGCTGGGCGATCTGCAGGCGCGCGTCGAGCAGAGCCCCGCGCCGCGCTTCTACCAGGGCCCGATTCGTCTGCTCGCGCGGCGGCCCGAAGCTCCCCAAACGGCGGAGGCAGCCGCCGCCGAAGCCACGCCTCCCTCCCCCCCGAGCGGTCTCGCTCAGTAGCAGCGCGCCCCTTCCGAAAGAGTTTTCGTCATGCAGCTCGCGTTCGCACTCTCACCGCTCATCGTTCTCGGCTTCGGCGCCATGCTGCTGATGGTCGCCGAAGCATTCGCGCGGCACGGCGCCGGCAAGCGCCCCACCGGCCTCGCCATGGGCACCACCGTGGTGTTCCTCGCGGCCGGCGCCTTCTCCTTCGCCGTGTGGCTGCACGGCCCCGAGTCGCTCGACGTTTCGCCCGTCGCTCCGTGGCTGCTCATCGACCGGTTCTCGCTGTTCTTCAACGTGCTCCTCTGCCTGGGCGGCGCCCTCGCCTCGCTTCTCGCGGGCGGGTACCTGCCCGAGCACAACTTGGATCGCGGTGAGTTCTATTCGCTGCTGCTCTTCTCGACCTTCGGCGGGATGATGCTGGCCGCGGCCGGCGACCTGCTGACGCTGTTCTTGGGTCTCGAGACGATGTCGCTGGGTGCGTATGCGCTCACGGCGTTCCGTCGGACCTCCGCGCGTTCGGCCGAGGGCGGGTTGAAGTACTTCCTGCTCGGTTCCTTCGCGGCGGCGATCATGCTCTACGGCTTCGCGCTGCTCTACGGCGCGACGGCGCACACGGACATCATCGGCATCGGTGCGGCGCTCGCGGGCGGTGCGACCAAGAGCCCGATGGTGATCTTGGCGCTGGTGTTCGTGCTCATCGGCCTCGTCTTCAAGGTGAGCGCGGTGCCGTTCCACATGTGGACGCCCGACGCGTACGAAGGCGCGCCCACGCCGGCGACGACGTTCATGGCCGCCGTGGTGAAGAGCGGCGCGTTCGCGATGATGCTGCGCGTGCTGCTGACCATGTTCGGCGATCCAGCGTCGATGTCCTGGGCCAGCGGATGGCCTCCGGTGCTCGCGTGGATTGCGGTGCTGTCGATGACGGTGGCGAATCTGATCGCGGGCCGTCAGGAGTCGGTGAAGCGCATGCTCGCGTACTCGAGCGTGGCGCACGCCGGGTACCTGTTGGTCGCGGTGGTTGCGACGGCGCGCTCGCCGCATCAGGGCACCGCGAGCGTGCTGTTCTATCTTCTGACGTACACCGTTTCGACGGTGGGTGCGTTCGGCGCGCTGATCTACTGCGGCCGTCGCGGCGCAGAGGCGGTGAGCTACGAGGACCTCGCCGGCATCGGCAAGCGTCATCCGGCGGCGGCGCTGGCCTTCTCGTTCTTCTTGCTGTCGCTCGCCGGCATTCCGCCGTTGGCCGGCTTCTTCGGCAAGTGGTACGTGTTCCGCGCGGCGATGGATGGCGGCTTCTACATGCTCGCCATCGTGGGCTTCCTCAACAGCGTGCTCGGCGCGTACTACTACCTGCGCGTGATGGTCTACATGTACATGCGGGAGCCGGCGGCGGGCGCTCCGATTGCGACGCCGATGCGCTCGGGTTACGTGTCGGCGGCGCTGCTGGTGAGTGCGTTCCTGGTGTTGGCTCTGGGCATTCTGCCGACGGCTTCGCTGGACGTTGCCGAAGCCGCGGCTCTGACGCTCCGCGAATAATGAGTAGACGCGCGCACTTTGCGCTTTGGGCGCTGCTGCTGTCGGCCACGGGGTGCCATAGCTGCAGTGAGGAAAAGGGAACGGCCGCCGCGGCGGATGCCAGCGATGCGGCCCTTCCCGGCACGGAGCTCGGGCCGAACGTGCCTGCCAATGCGATGCCGGTTCCTTCGGCGAGCGTGCAGGCGGTGGTGAACCCGCAGAATTTCCCGGTCTACGAGGGGCCGACGGGGGTCGTGGAGGGCACCGTCACGGTGACGGGCGATCCCGCGCGGCCGGTGCAAGGCGCCGACTTTTCGCGCTGCCCGGAGGCGGAAGCCGTCTACGGGAAGTCGTTTCGCGAGGGGCCGCCGCGCGCCGATGGGTCACGCCCGCTGGCCGATGCGCTGGTGGTCATCACCGGATACAGCGGCTACATCGTGCCGGAGCGGCGCGCGAAGAAGGCCATTTCCATCGAGCACTGCGCCTATTCGACGCGCACCATCGATTTGACCTTCGGGCAGGTGCTAGCGATCTACAACCACGACGCGAAGATGCACGCGCCGCAGATTGCCGACCACGTGATGCCGGCGCTCATGGTCGCCTCCCCCAACGGTGATCCCGTGGAGGTTTTCCCTGCCAGGCCGGGTTTCTCGGCGCTCATCGACAAGATGAGCGGGCCCTGGATGGCCGCCGACGTCTACACGTTCCCGCAGCCGCTCCACGCCGTGACGGATCGCGAAGGCCACTTCCGCATCGAGGGCGTCCCCACCGAGACCACCGACCACCGTCCCATCGACGCGTTGGAAATCGAGGTCTTCCACCGCTCCGTGAGCAACGGGATCAAGAAGCCCCTCCCCGCCGTCACCGCAAACGGCGTCGCGCGCATCGATCTGCAAATCGAAAACCACGCCGCCCCCGACGCAAACGCCTCCGACGCAGGCAAAAAACCGGGCGCGGACAAGCCCCCGCCACCGGTTCACTGACGCATGGAGCGCCGGCATCTTGCCGGCGGTCCGCCGGCCTCCGGCCGGCCGACTCCAAGGCGAGCACGACTCCACCACATGCCCTGCATGGCCGGCTCGCCAACGCTGCTAAAGGGCCAATCCATCGCGCGCAGAACGAGCCCCGCTGCAACGGGATTCTCGTGCACGTACCGCGTTGCAGCCAAGAGATGCCGCTCGTTGCGTATCATGCGGTCGAAATACTCGCGTTGCCATACCGCCCCCGTGCCGCCGATGAGCGCGCGGATCTTCTTCGCCGTGAACGACTTCCAACTGTGCAGGATCTCCCCGAGCGAGTGATCTGCGAGCGGACGGACCAGAACGTGCACGTGATTCGGCATGATGACCCAAGGCCCTAGGAAATAGCGGTCGCCATCGAAATAGCGAAGCGCGTCTATGACCAGCTGCGCAATCTCCGGGTCGCGTAATACGCAGGAGCCGTGACCCCGATTGAGTTCGTGCTCGAATTCGTTGACGTCGATTCCCAGTCCTCCCAAGCCTTCGGGAAGTGAGTCGACCAAACGGAACGTGACGGCTTGGATGACGTCACGATGATCGAAATGAGGCAGGTACCCGCGCGTATACCTTCCGCGCGGGCTGTGCTCGGTGCGTGCGTCGCTCATGCTGGTACATCGGTGCGCATGAGAGGTCCGTTGCTCGCGGTCGATGTTATTTCCCCGCCGCTGGACGATGGGCGTTCGCGCAACGAGTAACGTCGATACATCGGCATGCGAAGGGCACATGTTGCTCGGAATCGCTTGTCGATCGCCGGCCGGCTGGAAGCCGGCGGACCGCCGGCAGGATGCCGGCGCTCCATGCCGGGGCGCCATGCCGGCGCGCCATGCCGGGGCGCCATGCCGGCGCGCCATGCCGGGGCGCCATGCCGGCGCTCCATGCCGGGGCGCACCGCCTAGCGGGCTTGGTGCGGGGTGGTGGCGATGGCGGAGAGGCGGGCGCCGATGGAGAGGGCGGCGGCGGTGTCGCCGTGTTTTCGCGCGAGCTCGAGGGCGGTGGTGGCGACCAGGGGATCGGCGGGGGCGACTTCGGCGAGGCGCGTGGGAGTCGTGGCGTCGACTTCGACGGCGCCGGCGACGGCCATGCGGCCCATCGCGACGGCGACCAAGGGATCGCGGACCCAGGAGGCGCCCATGTGGCGCAGCAGGGCGCGGGCCTCTTTCGAAGTGGGGCGCGTCGAGGCGAGCATCAGCAAACGATGGCGCGCGTCGAGGGCATCCAGCGAACCCGTGACATTTTCGCCGCGGCGGACGGCGAGCTCGAGGCGACCATCGGCGGAGAGCGCGTCGGGGGCCAACGCGCCCGTATCGGCCAGAGCCACCGACAGCGGCACCACCAACGCATCACCCGCGACAATCGTCTCGCACGGCAGCGCCGTTGCCACACGCCGCGCGATCTCGGGCCCCATCGCGCGGGATACCACGCGAAGAAACGGCAGAATGGCCTCGGGCACGACCGGCAAATCGCCGCCCGACTTCGCGCCGCGGCCTCCTCCCGCGTCGGCGAACGCGCGCGTCAGCCCCGCCTTGTCGTCGGCCTCGTACGCGAGAATCGCCAGCACCAAACGCGCACCCGCGGCCCGTGGATCGGCCTGGACCAAAGGCTCCGCGAACTCGCGGGCCAGATCGGGGCGCCCCAGAAGAAGCGCGCGCCCCGCCACCACGTCCAGCGCAAGATGACTCGACACCGCGCGACGCCGCACCCGATCGCGATCGCCCATCGACACGGCGTCGTCCACCGCCAGGCGTGCCACCAGCCGATTGCCCGGCACCCCGCCTTCCGGCCCAGGCCCGGTCGAACGCCGCGCGTCCACCAACGTGCCCGCCAGCGATCGCGCCGCCACCAATTCACCGGCGCCCGCGAGCTCCAGCACCACCGACGCCACCTCCGCGTGCGCCGCCGGCGAAATCTTCGCCACCTCCCCGTACGCGCGTGCTGCCAGCGCCGGATCCCGATGGCTCTTCGCCCAGGCACCCAGTGCCCGCCATGCCGCCGTGCTCGTGCGCTGCTTCAACGTCAGCGCCAAAAGCCGATCGCGCGCCGCCTCCGCCGACGGCGTTTGCATCGCCAGCGCCGTGGCCAAGATCACCTGCGGCTCGGTGGCCTGCGGATCGAACTCCACCGCCTTCTTCGCGTCGCGCTCCATGCCCGCGCGATCCTGCCCGCGAAGCAAATCGCACGTTGCCCGCGCCGACCATGCGGCCGCGTACTCGGAGTCCAAATCGATCGCGCGCCCGAACGCCGTGCGCGCGCGCTCGTCGCGCGGATCCTTCTGGCAGCGCACCGCCCCGATGCGCGTCCATATCTCGGGATCCGTCGGATCCATCTCCGACGCCGCCTCGTACGCGTGCAGCGCTGCGGACAGATCTCCTTGCTCCTCGGCCATCGCCCCGCCCAGGAACGTCGCGTACTGCTCGGGAAGAACGATGCCGCCCTCCACGACGTGCCCCTCGTAGACACGCGTTACCGTAGGTCGGGCCAGGCACCCCAGCCCCCCTAGGCAGGTTGCCGCCAAAACAAGGCCCAGGAGGGCCTTCATCCTCGCGACCTTCGGAAATCGGCAGCGTCGCCGAGATCGGCCCCGGGGTGCTCTTCCATCGTCTCATGGCCGTCGTGATGGCCGTGCCCCTCGGCCTCGCGCAGCCGCTCGGCAATCTCGATCAGCCGCCGCTCCACGCGCCCGAACACACTGGCCGCGGGAAAGCGACCGGAGATGTCGCGCTCGCCGGCTTCGAGCCCGGTGAGAATCTCGATTCCCTCTTCCACGGAGCCCACCGCGTAAAGATGGAATTTCCCCTGCGCGATCGCCAGTGCCACGTCATCGCGAAGAACCAGGTGCGCCAGGTTGGAACGAGGGATGAGCACCCCCTGCGTTCCCGTCAGCCCACGGGCCGCGCACAAATCGAAAAACCCCTCGATCTTGGCCCCTACCCCGCCAATCGCCTGAATTTCCCCGAGCTGATTGACGCTACCCGTCACCGCAACGCCCTGATCGATGCCCACGTCGGCTAGCGCACTGAGCACCGTAAAGAGCTCGCTCGACGATGCGCTGTCGCCGTCGATTTCGCCGTAGCTTTGCTCGAATGCGATCTGCGCGCGCAGACTCAGCGGACGTTCTTGACCGAACAGGCGCCCGAGGTACCCACGCAAGATCGCCACGCCCTTCGTGTGGATCGATCCTCCGAGCTGCGCCTCACGTTCCACGTCGATGATCCCCTCGCGCCCGAGCGCCACCACGGCGGTGATTCGCATCGGCTGCCCAAATTCGACATCGCCCGCGCTGAACACGCTCAGCCCGTTAACGACTCCGATGCGCGAGCCCGATGTTTCGAGTGCAACTTCCCCCTTCAATGTGATTTCGCGGATGTGCCGTTCCGCCGACCCGGCGCGATCTCTCCGTTCGCGCCATGCCGCGTCCACGTCCTGCGCCGTCACCACGATGGCGGACGGAGGCGTCGCCGCCAGATTCACCAGCGGCAGCACCGACTCGCGTCCGGGATCGCCGTCGGTCGACAGCACGCCGTCGGTTCCATCGTCGAGCGCGCGCGCCACGGCCAGGGCGCTCGCGAAGGCCGCCGTCTCCTCCAGCGGTGACAAGAAGAGCGACAGCTTGTCCTGCTGCCCCGCGAGCCGCGTCGCCAAGTCGAGCAACTTCGCGCGCGCGCCGCGGTCGAAGTTTCCCCAGCGGTCCTTGCCCATGTGCATCAGGTAGGCATCCAGCAGCACGAGACTCTGGTTCGTCCGGGCAATCGTCGACTCGATTTCGACCTTCACCCGGAACAGCGCCGCGAAGTCGGCATCGGCATCCAGCAGCGCGGCATAGAGATGCGGAGGCCCCACGAGCACCACGCGCACCTCGATGGGCACCGGCACGGGACGCAGCGAGGTCGCGTACAGACCCAAAGGACCGAGCGGGTCTTCCGCGCCAATCTGCCGCTCGCGCAGCACGCGCTTCATGCGCTCCCAGATGATCGGATCGGCCAAGAGGTCGGCCGCGCGGATCACGAGAACGCCGCCCGAGGCTTTGTGCAGCGATCCCGCACGCACCCGCGTGAAGTCCGTGAGCAACGCACCATAGCGCGCGCGCCGCTCCAAGTAGCCGAATAGATTCGGGTAGGTCGGGTTCGTGTCGTAGAGCACCGGCGCCGGCGACGCTGGATCGTTGGCCACCAGCAGGTTCACTTTGAAGCGATTGAGCCGCGTCGCGTGCTCGGGATCATGATCGCGCCCCGAGCTGCCCGAGGCCTCCTCTTCTTCACCCTCGCCTCCGTCGTCGATGACCAGGTCCTCCCAGTCTTCGACGAGTGCGCGCTCGACCCGATCGAAGTACGGCGCCAGCACCGGCAGATGCTCGGCAAAGCCTTCGCGCATGGCCTGCGCACCCGCGCGAATCAGCTCCTCGGCCGCGCGGGAGAAGGCCTCGTCGCGCGCTTGTTGGTGGCGCGCGCTGTCATCACGCACCAGCGCAGCAGCTTTTTCCACCTCGGTGGTCAGGCGCTCCTCGGCCTCGTTCAAGGCTCGCTTGGTCGAATCGTCCAACGCGGCGAACTGCTCGGCGCTCAGCGGCTTGCCATGAAGGATGGGGAAGGTTTGCACCCCACCTTGTACGGCACGGATGCCGAAGCCCAGGGTCTTGGCGGTGCTCTCCAACTGCGTCAACACCGCCTTGTTGCGCGCCTCGAGCTCCCGCCCCAAGTGCGCCTGCGCTTCGCGCACCATGTCGCTGTGGGCGATGTTCGGGATCTCCTCCTGCAGCTTGTCGACGAGCGCATCCATGGCCGACACCAAGGTCGGTCCCACGCCCGCAGGGAGAAGCAGAGGGCGCGGCGCCTCCGGGTGATCGAAGTCGTGGACGTAGACGATGTCGGGCGGTGGAGGTCGCACCCGCGCGAACTTCTCGGCGTAACGGACGATATCGTCCTCGATCATCACCTCCGGCTCGGCCGCCACGAACACGTGGAAGCTCGGCTCGCGGGCCAAAAGCCCGAGCTCGAGCGCTCGCCGTGCGATGGGCGAAACGAGCTCGAGCAGACCGCGGCTGCTTCGCGGGGTCTCCGGCAAGATGGCCGGATCCGCCGCAACCGTGACCTGCTTGGCCGGAACCCGATGTTCGTCGCGTGCGCTTTCCGATGTCGGAAGCGACGCATCGCTCCAGGCAGGGGGCGGCACGCCCGGAACCTGGATAGATCCGTCTGTAGGCTCGTCCCCGAGCTCCAGCGGCAAATCCTCATTGTCCAACGACGGTGACGCTGGCCCGCGATCTTGCATGCAAGCCTTGTCTTACCAGACTTTGAACAGTCTCGAAGTGCGCCCTTCTCCCTCTGAAAAAAGCGGAGTACATTCGCCTTTGAAAAGCCTATGCCACGCCTCATTTTGGCGACGGCCGAAGGGCAGCAGGCCATCGAGCTTCGCCCGATCAACAGCCTCGGCCGCCACCCCAACAACTCGATTCAGCTCCTCGATAAGATCGTTTCCAAGGAGCATTGCATCATCGAGTTGCGCGATGGGCAGTTCATCCTGCGCGATCTCGGCAGCCTGAACGGCACCTACATCAACAACGAGCGCGTCCGCGGCGAGCAATTTCTCAAGCACGGCGACGAACTCGCGTTGGGCTCCACACGCGCGCGCTTCGACGATGGCTCGGGCCTCGCGAATTTCGCGCCACCGGCCATCAGCCCAGGTGCCATTCAGCAGCCCGCCCACTCCAGCCAGGCGGTCCAACCGCCTTGGGCGCAGCCGCCACAAGGTCATTCGCCGCACGCGCCGCATTCGCCGCGGTCACCGTACGGTGCGCCCAGTCACCCGACGGCGCCGGCCTCGTCGCTGCCGCAACCGGGGTTTGGCCCCCCGCCCGAGTACCCGGGCACGCCGCGGCCGCAGGCCTTCACCGGTCATCCGGCCTCGGGCATGACGCCATCGGCGGGCTATGTGCCGCCCACGGCGGCAAGCGGTGCGTATGGCATCTCGGGCGGCACCACCCCGATGGGGAACCTTCCGCACGCACTGCCCCACATTCCCACGGGGACCGGGCATGTCCCGGGCGGTGGCTTGCCGCGCATCAACAATGCCCCTGGTCCTCATGCCACAGGTCCTGGCGGCAGGCCCTTTCCTCCGATGCATCGCCCGCCGAGCTTCGGCGGCACCCGGGTCGACGTGCTCGATTCGGCCCGTGCGATCGGCGCGCAGATCGCCGCCACCACCAAGGGCTTCGCGCCGTACGAGCAGATCGCGCACGATCCGCAGCAGCTGCGGCTCGACTACGAGCGCCTGCGCATCACGTGGGAGCTCTCGCGCGACATCGGCCTCGAGCGCGACCTCGACAAGCTGCTCGAGAAGATCCTCACGGCCCTCTTCAAGTTCGTGAACGCCGATCGCGGCGTCATCCTGCTCAAGGAAGCCGACGGCACGCTTCATCCCCGCGCTGCACGGCGCAGGGATGGGACCGACGCGCCCATTCAGGTCTCATCGACGATCCTGAACCACGTCATCAACGAACAAAAGAGCGTCATCACGCACGATGCGAGCATGGATTTCGCGGCCTCCAAGGGCAAGTCGATGATCCTGAATCGCATCTCCAGCGCAATCGTCGTGCCGCTGCTTCACGAAAAAGAGGTGCTCGGCGCGCTCTGGCTGGACAGCGAGTCGCTCGCCCAGTTCCAACAGAAGGACCTGGAGATCATCACCGCGGTGGGCAACCAGGCGGCGATGTTCATCGAAAACACGCTGCTCGCGAAGAAGATCGAGCAGGAGATCGTCACGCGCGAGCGCTTCTCGCGCCTGCTCTCGCCCAACGTGGCCGAGCAAGTGATCAGCGGCAAACTCGAGGTGAAGAAGGGCGGTCAGCTCGTTGCCGAGTGCACCGTCTTCAACAGCGACATCCGCGGCTTCACCCGCATGAGCGAGGGCACCACCGCCGAGGTGATGGTCGAGCTCTTGAACGAGTACTTCGAGGAGATGGTGGCCACCATCTTCAAATACGAAGGCACGCTCGACAAGTTCATGGGCGACGGCATCATGGCCCTCTGGGGGGCGCCCGCCGCCCACCCGGACGATCCGATTCGGGCCGTGCAGAGCGCGCTCGATCAGATGGAGGCCCTCGGCGAGTTCAATCGCCGCCTGCTCGAGGCCGATCAATCGCCGCTGGCCATTGGCATCGGCATCCACACCGGCTCGGTGGTGGCGGGATACGTCGGAAGCTCCAAAGCATTGAGCTACACGGTCATCGGCGACACTGCGAACACCAGTGCGCGGATCTGTGGCATCGCCACCGCCGGCCAAATCCTCGTGAGCGAGAGCACTTTGGTGCGGTTGAACAACCGGTTCGAATTCGAGGAGCTCGCCCCGGCCCAACTCAAAGGGAAAGAAAAAGCGCTGCGTATCTTCAACATCAAGCGCGAAAAACCCTCCGCCGCCGCGCGCGTAGGCTAAAACCTCGTCGTGGCTGCCTTCGTCCTTCCCTTCGAGAAACCGATTGTCGACCTCGTCTCGCGCGTGCGCGAGTTGCGGCTTCTGGCCGAGAGCGATCCCAAGTTCGAGCACGAGCTGCGCCGGCTCGAGGATAAAACCGGGCGCCTCGCGCGTGAGATCTTCGCCACCCTGACGCCGTGGCAGAAGGTGCAGCTCTCGCGGCATCCGAACCGCCCCTACACGCTCGATTACGTCGGGCGCCTGTTCGAGGATTTCCAAGAGCTCCACGGCGACCGTCGTTATGGCGACGATGCCGCCATCGTCGGAGGCCTCGCGCGCTACCGCGGACGCAGCGTCGTGGTCATCGGCCACCAAAAGGGCCGCACCACGAAAGAGAAAGTGGCCCGCAACTTCGGCCAGGCGCACCCCGAAGGAAACCGCAAAGCGTGCCGTTTGTACGAGCTGGCCGATCGCTTCGGGCTCCCCATTTTCACCTTCATCGATACACCCGGCGCCTACCCGGGCATCGGCGCCGAAGAGCGCGGTCAGAGCGAGGCCATTGGCGCGTGCCTCTTTGCCATGTCGAAGGCGCAAGTGCCGATCATCGCGACCATCATCGGCGAGGGAGGCAGCGGTGGAGCGCTCGCCCTTGGCGTCGCCAACCGCGTGCATGTCCTGGAGTACGGGACGTACAGCGTCATCTCGCCCGAGGGCTGCGCGAGCATCCTCTGGAAGGACGGCGCGAAGAGCAACATTGCGGCAGCCGCCATGCGCATGACAGCCCCGGATCTCCTGCAGTTCAAGATCGTCGACTCGATCATCGAGGAGCCGCCGGGCGGTGCGCACCAAGATCCCGCGGTCGCGGCGCGCAACATCGATGTAGTTCTACAGGCGAGCCTGCGGGAGCTTCTGGCCATGACGCCCGAGGAGCTAGCCGACGATCGCTACAAGCGATTCCGGTCACTTGGCGCGTACGTCGCGTAAGCAGCCAATCTGGCCGGTCGATCTGGCGCGTCATCGGACAAGTGGTCTCAAAATGGTGCTAAGAATTGGTCGCCATGACGGTATCCACCAGCCTCGAAGGAAAGGTTGCCATCGTAACTGGCTCTAGCCGCGGCATCGGCGAAGCCATCGCACGCACCTTCGCGCAGCACGGGGCGAAGGTGGTCGTTGCCTCGCGCAAAATCGATGGTGTTCGCGCGGTCGCGGAATCGATTGGCAAAAGCGCCCATGCCATCGCCGCGCACACGGGCAAGGAAGAAGACTGCCAGAATCTCGTAAAAGAGACGGTGGCCACGTTCGGCAAGGTCGACATCCTCGTGAACAACGCGGCGACGAATCCTTATTTCGGGCCGTTTCTGAACATCGACGAGGGCGCCTGGGACAAGACGTTCGAGGTCAACGTCAAAGGCTACTTCTTCACCGCGCGCGAGGTCGCACGTCACCTCATCGATCGCGGCGCGCCAGGCAGCATCATCAACGTGGCGAGCATCGCCGGCATCATGGGCACACCGCTCCAAGCCGTTTACGCCATGAGCAAGGCCGCGATCATCAGCATGACCAAGACGCTGGCCGTCGAGCTTGCGCCGTCGAAGGTTCGCGTCAACGCCATCGCGCCGGGCTTCGTGAAGACGAAGTTCGCCAGCGCCATCGTCGACAACGCGGAACTGAACGCGCACGTCGTCGGCCGCACGCCGATGGGCCGCGTGGGCGTTCCGGAGGAGATTGCGGGCGGCGCCCTGTACCTGGCCAGCGACGCGGCAAGCTACCTCACGGGGCACACCCTGGTGATCGATGGAGGGCTGACCGCCAGCTAGAAGATCGTGAAGCGCAGCGCACGAGGAAGCACCGAGCACGCGATGCAACCCGGTCGCGTGGTGGCGGGGAAATACCGCTTGAACCAAATGCTCGGCATGGGGGGCATGGCGACGGTGTGGTCCGCCACGAACGTGTTCACGGACCGCGCGTTCGCCATGAAGTTCCTTCTCCCCTCGATGGGCCAGGACGCCGGGCGGCGCCTGCTCATGGAGGCCAAGGCCTCGGCGCGCATCAACCATCCGAACATCATCGAAACCATCGACGTCGGGCAAGCCGAGGACGGCTCGTTCTTCCTGGTGATGGAGCTGCTCCAGGGGTTGTCCCTCGAGGCGGTCCTCATGCGCCAGGAGCCTCGGATGCGGCTCTACGACTTTTGCACCATCATGCTCGATGTGGCGCGGGCCATGTCGGCGGCGCACCAGAACGGGGTCATCCACCGCGATCTGAAGCCGACGAACATCTTTCTCCACCAGGACCGCCACGGTGTCGTCACCAAGCTGCTCGATTTCGGGATCAGCAAGTTTCTCCTGAACGACGAGGCGTCGGTGGAGTCGCTCACCTTGACGGGGACCATCCTCGGCTCACCGATGTACATGAGCCCGGAGCAAGCGCAGGGCATGCGCGGCATCGATGGGCGCACGGACATCTTCGCCTTCGGTACCATTTTGTTCGAGGCGCTGTGCGGTTACCGCTGCTTCGAGGCGCCCAACTTCAATGCGCTGCTCCTCACGGTGGCGACGAAGACGCCACGCAGCATCGACGCGTGCGCCCCTCACCTGCCGGAACCGCTTCGTGAGTTGGTGCGGGGCTGCCTCGTGGTGGATCGCAAGCGGCGCATCGCGACCTTCGACGAGGTGGTGATGCGGCTCGAGCACATTCTGCCGCTTCTGGAGCGCGATCCGGTGTGCATCGCGGCGCCGCTCCTGCCGGCCAACGAGGACGTACCGCCGCGCTCGGGCGTGACGCCGACACCGCGACCGCGCGGGGGGACCACGCGGGCTGCACTCCGCATGGGCAATTACGTGGTGGGCCTGTGCGCGATGGTGGTGATGCTGCTCGCCGTGCTGGCGTACGCGGCGTGGAAGCATCCGCCAAGGCCCAAGGCGGCGGCAGCGTCGGCGCCATCCGTGCAGTCCATCGTGAACGACAACGTTGCCAGTGCGGCTTCGAGCTCGCGAAATGAAGGGAGCGCCGCCCCCGTCCCGTCGCAGCTCCCGCCCGTGGACCGGTTTGGCATGAGCCCGCCGGTGGTGAACGTGGATTCGCTGCCCTCGTCGCTCTCGGCCGACCGAACCTCGTCACGCACGCCGCGCCGAAACGACCGCGTGTCCCGCGCGAAAGACGCGAAAGACGCGAAAGACGCGAAGGATGCCCAGGCCGAGAAGAAGCCGATGGGGCAGCTGCAGATCACCGCGATGAACCAGACCTGCACCATCTACGTAGACGATGCACCTCGGGGCACGACACCGCTGTCGCTGGACCTTGCGCCGGGCGCGCATCGCTTGAGATGCGAATCCGAGGGCGGCGAAGCCAAAACGGCCGACGTGAACGTGACGGAGGGAAGCACCACGATTCACACGTTTCGCGCCGATTAGCGGGTTCGTACTCGGCCTGGTACTCGGCTCGTACTCGGCTGGTACACAGATTCGTACTCTGCGCGTCCAGTTTGAATGGAGCCAGAATAGTAGAGTGGTTATAAGCCCAGCGTGCGCTCGGCGTTTTGGTTCGTAGCCCTGGCCACCGTGGTCGCGCCGGGTGTGGCGTTCGCCTCCTCGTCCGAGGGAGGTCACGGTGTTTCGCCGACGATTTGGTTCGTCGTCGCAGCCATGCTCGTCGCAGCGAAGCTCGGAGGGCAGCTCGCGGTTTGGCTCGGGCAGCCACCGGTGCTGGGAGAGCTCTTCGCCGGCATCGTGCTCGGCAATTTGGACATGGTCGGTGTTCACGTCTTCGAGCAAGCGGCCACCACCGAGACGGTGAGCTTCCTCGCGGAGCTCGGCGTCGTGCTGCTCTTGTTCGAGGTCGGCCTCGAGTCGACCGTGGCTGACATGCGCGAGGTCATCCCCTCGTCCGGTGCCGTCGCGGTCGTGGGCGTGGTCGCGCCCATGGTGCTCGGCTACGGCGCGAGCATGCTCGCCGCGCCGCATGCGACCCACGTCCTGCACCTGTTCATCGGCGCCACGTTGGCAGCGACCAGCGTGGGCATCACCGCACGCGTGCTGCGCGATTTGGGCGCCTTGGGGCGGCCGGAGACGCGGGTCATTCTCGGCGCGGCGGTCATCGATGACGTGCTCGGGCTCATCGTTCTGTCGGTGGTGACGGCCATCGCGCAGGAGGGCACCGTGCCCAGCCCGATGCACGCGCTGCAGCTCCTCGGGCTCGCGGCGGCCTTCCTGATCGGCGCGCTCTTGGTCGGACGCTACGTCACACCCGGCGTATTTCGCATCGGCGCGCGCCTGCAAACCGAGGGTGTGCTCAGCGCACTGGCCATTGCGCTCTGCCTCTCCTTCGCAGGACTCAGCGCGCTCTCGGGGCTGGCGGCCATCGTGGGTGCCTTCGCGGCGGGCCTCGTTCTCGACGAGGTGCACGTGCGCCCCTTCGGGTCGAACACGAAGCACGACATCGCGGAGCTGATTCGCCCCACCGCCGCCACCCTCGCCCCCATCTTCTTCGTGCGCACGGGCGTCTCCGTCGACCTGCACGGCGCCACGCTGCACGTGCTGCTGCTGGCGGCCTTGCTCGGTGCCGCCGCCGTGGGCGGAAAGCTCATTGCAGGCATCGGCATGCGCACGCGCGGGGCCGACCGGCTCCTGGTCGGCATCGGCATGCTCCCGCGCGGCGAGGTCGGTCTCATCTTCGCCGACGCCGGCGCACGCATCCGGCTCGATGGGCACCCGCTCATCGAGCCATCGATCTACATGGCCATCATCTTGGTCATCATGGGAACGACGGTCGCCGCGCCACCCTGGCTCGCCGCCAGACTGCGCCGCACGCTCGGGCCCGGCCTCGCGCCTCCCCTCAAGTCCGAAGCGGCCGAGGAATGAGCCACCGCTCCACGAGGCCGAAAAAGCCCTCGAAGAGCAGCGCCATGGCCGCCGCAGGAACGGCGCCGGCGAGGAGCAAATCGTTGTCGCTCAGCGCGAGACCCGATGCGATGCGCTCGCCGTAACCGCCCGCCCCGATGAACGCCGCGATGGTCGCCGTCCCCACGCTGATCACGGCCGACGTCTTCACCCCGGCGAGGATCGCCCGCGACGCCAGCGGCAGCTCCACGAGCCGCAGCCGTGCCCCGCGCGGCAGCCCCAGCGCCAGCGCCGACTCCTTCAGCGAAGGCGCGATATCCGAGAGCCCCGTGTACGTGTTGCGCACGATGGGCAACAGCGAATACAGGAACAGCGCCACCAGCGCCGGTACGAAGCCGATTTGGTGCAGCAGCGGAATCAAGAACGCCAGCAGGGCGAGCGAAGGAATGGTCTGCAGCACGCCCACTGCGCCGAGGATCGGCTGCGTGGCGCGCCGCCGGTAGGCCGCCCACACGCCGAGCGGCACACCGACCAACGTGCCGAGAAGCACCGCAATGGCCACCAAGGTGACGTGCTCGCGTGTCAGCTTCAGGAAATCGCTCCCGAAGAGCAAGGTGAAGAACGAGCGCCGCGACGCCTCTTTTTCCGCGCCCGCGCCGGGGCCGGCCAGGAAATTGCGCGCAATCGCGTCGAAGTTGAGCTTGCGCACCTCCGCATCCGCGTTCATGCGCGTCATCGTCTTCTCGTCGATCGAGCCTTTCAGCCGTTGAAGCGCGGCCCACGTGCGCGGGGCGCGGTTGGGGAGATCGCTTCGATAGAGCAGCACGGCGTCGTAGCGCGGAAAGAGCTGCTTGTCGTCTTGCAGCACCGTGAGGTGCTCCTCCTCGATTTTGGGATCGGTGGAGTAGACGTCGACGACGTCGATGTCGCCATTGACCAAGGCCTTGTACGCCAGGGCATGCTCGATGGCGCGCGGGCGCGGCGCCTGGATGCCATAGGTCGACACCAGCGCCGGCCAACCATCGGCGCGCTCGAGGAACTCCTGCGAAAAGCCAAAACGCAATTCGGCATGCGGAGCAATCTCGCTGATGGTGCGCACGCCTCGCTGGCTCGCCACCTCCGAGCGCATGGCCAGCGCGTACGTGTCGTTGAACCCCAGCGGGATGCCCGCCTGAAGGCCCAGCGGAGCCAGCTCGCGGTTCAACGACTCGAGGTCGTCCGAGGCCTTGTCGGTCTTGTGGCCGAGCAGCTCGCGCGCAATCGTACCGGTGTATTCTGCATAGATGTCGATGTTGCCGCCCTTGAGGGCCGCGAACACGATGCCGGTGTTGCCCAACCCCTGGTGGTGCACCGCCTGCACCTCGCCCGCGTCCTCGGCGACCTTTCGCACGATCTCGGCAAGCACGTACGACTCGGTGAAGCGCTTGGAGCCGACGTGAATCGTCTTTTCGTCGGCTCGGGCGGGCGCGGTGAGCAGCGAGAGCGCGGCGGCCAGGAGGACGGCCAGCGCGGAGGATGCCCCACGCATCAGGCGGCGTCCTCCTCGAGCGGCGAGCGCTGGGCGCGCAGAAACTCGGACACGAAGGGCTCTGCCGGTTGCTCGGCCAGCTCGCGCGCGGTGCCTTCCTGCACGACCCGGCCGGCGCGCATCAAGAGCACGCGGTCGCCGAGGTAGGCCGCCTCGCCCATGTCGTGCGTGACGAGGATCACCGTCTTGTTCAAGCGCGCGAAGATGCTGCGCAGCTCCGTCTGCAGGCCGCGCCGCGTGATGGGATCGAGCGCGCCGAGCGGCTCGTCGAGCAGCACCCAGCTCGGGTCGAGGAAGAGTGCGCGCATCATGCTGACGCGCTGGCGCTCGCCGCCGGAAAGGTCGCGCGGGTGATTCACGAGGCGCGCCTCGGGAAGGCGCACGAGCGCGGCCAGTTCTTTCACGCGTTCGCGCCGCGAGGCGTCGGTACCGCGGCCCATCACTTCGGCGACCAAGGTGACGTTGCGTTGCGCCGTCAGGTGCGGAAAGAGCCCGCCATCTTGCAGCACGAAGCCCGTGCGCAGGCGCAGCGCGTTCACGTTGTCGGGGCTGAGCACCTCGCCGTCGTAGGTCACCTTTCCGCGATCCGCCGGGATGAGTCCCGCGATGATGCGCAGCAAGGTCGACTTTCCGCAGCCGCTCGGACCGATGATCGACGTCGTCGTTCCGGCCTCGAAACGAATGGACGTCGGCGCCAGCGCAGTCGCCCGGCCGTAGGTCTTCTCCACTCCGTCGACTTCGATCATGGGCTCCCGCACGCCGGTCCGACGCGCCTCCTTTTTAGTGAACACGTGTCCACTATAACGAAATTTGGGGTTACCGCAACCGTCGTGTGCGCTATGGTTGCGCCGTGAATACGCTTCATCGGATCGCCTCCATTGCCTTAAGCATAGGTACTTTCTTCGCGTTCTTCCTCTTGCCTGGTTTGCCTGGCTGGCCTTGCTGGTCAGGTTTCGGCGCGGAAGCATACGCTGCCCCGACGGTGCAGACGACGCTGCTCACCCAGGGCGAACCGGGACCGAGCGCGTGGCCGACGCCGATCGAAATTCCGGCGTGGACCAAGACGCTGCGCATCGGCGGCGGAACCATTCTCTATTGGTATCAGCCAATCGATCTGGGACCCAAGATCGTCGAGCTGTACGCGAGCCTTTTGCTGAACGCCGACTTTGGACGATTCAAGATCCACATCGAGCCGCGCTTTCGCGATACGAAGCATCGCGCCTTCTTCACCTCGAACATTTGGCTGCAAGAAGCCTATGTTTCGGCGGACTTGGGCTCGGCCACGGTGAAGGTCGGCAAGGTGTACAGCCGGCTTGGACTCTTTTGGGACAAGTCGTTCTACGGAAATATCCAGCTCTACGATGGAATGAAAACGGACCCCGAATACGGCGTGTCCCTGGAGTCGAACGAGCCGCCGGCCGATCGCGACATTTCGTTCCACTACGCGCTGCAGTATTTCCTAAGCGACGGCACGACGAACAATTCGCTGGTGGCGCGCGATACCATTTCGCTCCCTGGCGGTCGCCGCATGAACAATTTCATCGGGCGCGCAGGGCCATTCATCCGACTCGGACACGGCATGACGTTGGAAGCTGCACTCTCGGCCCAGTTTTTCCAGGCGGATCTTCCCGGCGGGACGCACGATGTGGTGCGCGGCGCCTTCGACGCCACGTTGAAGAACGATCTTTTCGAATTGAGGGCCGAGTACCAACACCAGGAAGGACAATCGGTTTGGGAATTCCCATACCGCGCCATTCCGGCCACGCCGACGACACCCGCCATTCCCGGTCGATTCTCGAAGAGCAACGACTATGCGCTGGTGGGCGCGGATATCAACATTTGGCGATTCACGCTTCGCTACAACGGGAGCGTGGGCTTCTACAATGACGTGAAGGTCCGAGAAGTCATCCACGCCCCCGCCCTGGCCTTCAATCCCCACGACAACGTGATGATTCTCACGGAGTACGTGATTTGGCCGCGTTATGCCCCGGAGGGCACCTCGCTGGTGGACCGCAGTTTCAATCTATCGGTGCAATCGCACTTCTAAGCCGCCCAGAGCTCGCCGGCCACCGCGTGGAGTAGGCGCGAGGCCTGCGCCGCGGAGGGTGCACCGGCAATCCGCACGACATCGGGGTGCGGCTCCGCGGTGCCGTTCATGAGGGTCGTGACGGCATCGCTGCGCGCCTGATCGATGCGGGCGCGCTCTTCGTCGGAGAGCAGCGACTCGATCCACGCGGCCACACTCCACGCGAGGGCGCCGTGCCGCGTTTCGTCCTCGGCGATGCGCTTCATGACCTTGCGAATGCGGCGATCGGCGGCGTGCCTCGCTTGATGCGTCGCGTACAGCGCGGCATGCGTTTCGTGCACGCAGCCTTCGACCGCGTTTTCGAGCGCAATGTCGAAAAGGCTTCGCACCGGGCGGGGCGGGACAACGGGCGTAGACGGCTCCGCACCGAATCGGCGTGCGAGCGACGTCATCATCGCCGTATGACGGATTTCGTCGCGTGCAGCATCACACGCATGCAGTACGAGGTCGGCCGGCGCGCCATGATGCGCGAGCTCCTCCGCGAGACGGAGGAAGGCCGGCACGGATGCCGCTTCGAGCTCCGCTGCCTCGGCAAAGAAGCGGCCGAGTGGGCTTGCGTCGACGGATGCGCCGGCCATGGCAAATCCTTCCGGCCTGCGGCCCGGGCTGCAGTTTGGGTCGGCGCGCTCCACCACGGTGGAACTCAGCACGGTGATCTGGCCGTCCTTGCTCACGTGAAGCAGGTCCTCCGTGCGATCGCGCCTTCCGCACCCGCCGCCGATTTGGCCGATGATGTCGAATCCATCCCCCGACGGGCGAGCATTGCGTTCGTCGCCGCCGCAGGAAATGTCGTATCCGTTCTCCCGGACCAGAAATCCCGCGGTCTTCGCGTCCGTAATGGGCTTCAAAAATGTCGCCAGCTCCTGAGCCGAGGTGACCGCTCCAACCTCGTCGTGTCGCGTGTAGACCACCTGTGTTGCGCGGTGTGGATATCCATCCAGATCAGGGAAAATTCCATCAGCCGGACGCAGCTCGGCAAGCTTTGCGAGGCATGCAGTCGGGTCGGCAGCACCCGAACATGCCGTTCCTTCGGAGCTGACCACCGTTGGGTCGCCCCACGCCACGCGCTTCCCGTCGTTATACGTGATTGGCTGGTGGCGCAATGCCAAGTAATCGACGGGATTGCCCGCCCTTACCCCCTCCAATATCCGGTCAGAGGAAGAGCACGCGCTCATCGTCATCGTCGTACTGTCGACCTTCGTGTCCTCCGGGTCGGAACTGCAGGATGCGGCGGCAAGAAGAGGGATCGGTGCCACCACCGATAAGAAGAGCTTTCTCAAAGAGGCGGAAGAATGTCTCGTTCGCATGGTATCTCCTCAAGCAGCGTGGGATGACGTCCAAAGCTCGCCAGCAACGGCGTGGAGAAGGCGCGAGGCCTGTGCCGCGGACGGTGCACCGGCCATGCGCACGACATCCGGGTGCGGTTCCGCCGTGCCTTTCATCAGGGCCGCGGCGGCGGCGCTTCGGGCAGCGTCGATGCGGGCCCGCTCTTCGTCCGAGAGAAGCGGTTCGAGCCACGCGGCCACACTCCACGCGAGGGCACCGTGCCGCGTTTCGTCTTCGGCGATGCGCTTCATGATCTTGCGGATGCGAGGGTCGGCCGCGTGGAGCGCCTGGTGGGTGGCTTGCAGCGCGGCGTAGGTTTCGTGCACGCAGCCTTCGACCGCGTTTTCGAGCGCGATGTCGAAGAGGCCGCGCACGGGACGATGCGGGACATCGGGCGTGGACGGCTCCGAACCGAATCGGCGTGCGAGCGACGTCATCATGGCCGTGTGACGAATTTCGTCGCGTGCCGCGCTGCGTGCGCGATCCACGAGCTGCGCGGGCGCGCCATGGTGCGCGAGCTCCTCGGCCAGGCGCAGAAACGCGGGCACCGACGCCGCCTCGAGCTCCGCTGCCTCCGCAAAGAAGCGACCCAACGGGCTTGCGTCGCTGGACATACCGGCGGGCTCGAACCCTTCGTGCTTCCGGCCGTACGCGCATCGGGGATCGGCAGGCTTCACGATCACGGAGGCGAGCACCGTGATTTTGCCGTCCTTGCTCACGTGAAGGAGGTTCTCCGTCATATTCTGTCCGCAGCCGTCGCCCTGGCGCGCGAGGAGATCGAAACCGTCACCCGATACGCGAGCATTGCGCTGCGCCTCCTCGCATCCAAGACTGTATCCGCTTCGATCCACGAGAAAGGCCGCCGTCTGCAAGTCCGCCACAGGACGGAGGAAGGCCGCCAATTCGCCGCTGGACTCGACCATTCCTACTTCGTCGCCCCTGGTATAAACGAGGTAGGAAACGGCTGATCCAGGGCTCCCTGGGAAATTGGGAGCGCCCGAAACATTCGGACGAAGGTCCTCGAGGTCCTTGAGGCATTTGGCTTGGTTGACGGCACTGGAGCATGCCGTTCCTTCGGAGGCATCCGTTCTGGGGTCGCCCTCCGGCACGGATCCACCGGGCGCCCAGCGATAGCGTTGGCTGCGCAGCGCGAGGTAGTCGACGGGACGCCCCGCTTTTACATTCGCCAATGGGTGCTCACGTGAAATGCACGCCGTCTCCGTCAGACCGGAGCGATCGATGCCGACGGACTCGTCGTTGTCCGAGCTGCATGCGGCTAGCGCCAGAAGGGGAATCGGGCTCACGACGGAGAAGAACAGTTTTCTCAAGGAAGCCGAAGAATGAGTGGTTCGCATGACCGCGCTAATCGCATATCGCGCGCCAATCCACATTTGCGGTTTTTTTGCCGTTAATTGCGCCGCCAATTGTGCCAATTCATGCCATTTGCGCCCGATGGGATCCTGGCCATAGCTCACCGGCCACGGCGTCGAGTAGACGCGAGGCCTCTGCCTGCGATGGAGCGCCGGCGATGCGCACGACATCGGGGTGCGGTTCCGCAACGCCTTTTAGGAGAAAAGCAGCAACTTCACACCGCACGCGGTCGATATGGGCACATTCTTCGTCGGAGAGCAGCGGCTCGACCCAGGCGGCGACGTTCCATGCGAGCGCACTGTGCTGCGTTTCGTCTTTGGCAATGCGCCTCATGATCTTGCGGATATGGGGATCGCTGGCGTGCCGCGCTTGATGCGTCGCCTGCAACGCGGCGTACGTCTCGTGCACGCAGCCTTCAATGGCATTCTCGAGCGCAATTTCGAAGAGGCCGCGCACGGGACGATGCGGGACCTCGGGCACGGAGGGCTCGGCACCAAATCGGCGCGCGAGGGACGTCATCATGGCCGTGTGACGGATTTCGTCACGGGCGGCCTCACGCGCACGCTGCACGAGTGCCGCGGGTGCGCCGTGGTGCGCGAGCTCCTCGGCCAAGCGAAGGAACGCCGGCACCGATGCCGCTTCGAGCTCCGCGGCCTCCGCGAAGAAGCGGCCCAATGGACTCGCATCGTCCGACGGACCCGTGAGCACGAATCCTTCGGGTCTGCGGCCGGATGCACAATTCGGATCGGCCGCCTTGACGAGGACCGTTTGCTGCAAGGTGACCTGCCCATCCTTGCTCACGTGGAGGATGTGCTCCTTGATATCCTGACCTGACCCGCAACCGTCACCCGTCCCGGCGAGAATATCGAACCCATCGCCGGACGCGCGCGCGTTGCGAGCCTGCTCGGAGCAGGCGAGGTCATATCCATGTTGGCGAACGAGAAACGCCGCCGTCTTTGCATCGCGCACGGGCCGAAGAAATGTTGCCAAGGCATCGAGTGAGGTAACCGAGCCAACTTCGTCGCGCCTCGTGTACACCAGGTACGTGTTGACCGATGAACAGGGACCGCAGAATCGCTCCGGAAACCCCGTCGTTTCGCGGATGCTGGCAAGGGTCTGCATGCACGTTGCCTGATCGCCGGCGTTCGCACAGGCCGTGCCCTCCGAGGTGAAGACTTCGGGATCGCGCGTACCGTTGTTACGGCGAAGCGCGAGGTAGTCGACCGGATTGCCCGCCCGGACACCCTCGAGCCGCCGCGCATCCGACGCGCACGCATTCTCCGTCATGACGGAGTGGTCGATCGTGGGCTCGGGCGCACGGTTTTCCGGTGCAGGATCGGAGCCGCACGATGCTGCCGCTAGAAGAGGAATCGGCCCAACGACCGATAGAAAAAGGGCGCTCAACGAAGCTGCAGAATGGTTGGCTCGCATGCTCATGCTCGTTGCACCAATCGATCCGCGCAATTTTGCCGAAAAACGGCCACGCGGGCTGCGCCAACTGGTGCCACGCAAGGCGGCTGGGCCATCCGAGGCGAGAGGCTATCTCCGGAGAGCCTGCTCCGTTTTCTCCGGGAGGAATCGATACACGAGCGCGGGCTTCGATGCGGTGATGCGCTTGCCCGGTGCCTGCTCGATGATGCCCTCCTCCACCATCCGCTCGAACTTGCGGCGGAAATTGCCGGGGTCCTGCGGCTTCCCCGTGAGGATGGAATACACGTGGCGAAGTTCGGGGATGGTGAACGTCTTGGTCACGAGGCTCGAGGCGATGCTCGACGAGGAGACGCGCTCGGCGATGCGGCGGGTGGCCTGGGTCACGATGCCGTGATGGTCGAACGCCATGTCGGCCGGCCGCAGCGCATGCACGGAGAGCCACTCCGCCGCCGTGGCATCGCCGCCGCTGCGCACGAGCGGGACCAAGTCAGGGCGAATGAGCGCGTAGTACGCCACCGTGATCACGCGCATTCGCGGATCGCGTCCCGCCTTGCCGAACGCGCCCAGCTGTTCGAGGTACACGTCGGCGGCGCGCAGGCCCGTCTCCTCCTCGAGCTCACGCGTCGCCGCCGCGTCGAGGTCCTCGCCCTGATCGCGATGGCCATCGCCCACACGCACGAACCCACCGGGCAAGGCCCACGCACCTCGGAACGGGTGCCCTCCCCGCTTGACCAACAAAACGCGCAGCTCCGCGTCGAGCACGCTGAACGCCGCGACATCCACCGTCACGGACGGCCGTGGGAAGTCTACCGGCCGATACTCACGAAGGAACGCCGCCTCCTCCGGATCGACGCGTCGGGTCATCACCTCGGTCTTCTTGGTCATCGCCGGCAAAATACCCTGACGGCATGCGCGAGCACGACTGGATAAAGCACCAGATTGCGCACCAACGCAGCGATCCACGAATAAGACGCCCGCGCCACCGGCTCACCGCTTCGCGCGCACGCAAGGTCCGCCGCGAGCGCCCGCAGGTGCGTAGGGCCGAAAGGTCCGTCGTGCAGCCGGTCGACCAGCCTCGCGGGTAGCCCTCGAGCCCCGTGAAGCGCGCCTGCCCAGGCACCGACGATGGCGGCATTCGAATCGGTGTCGCCACCGGCGCGGATGGTCTCCACCATGGCCCGCTCGGGATCGTCGCCAAAACGCAGGAACGCAAACGTCGCCAAGGCCGTCGTGTGAAGAACGAACCCCGTGTTGCCAAGCTCCGCCGCGGCCAGATCCATGGAAACGCCGTCGCTTTCCAACGCGCAAGCGCGCTCGATCCCCGCGCAAAGCGATGGCTCATCGATCACCGCGCGCGCATCGCGCACCAGCATCCCGCGTGCGACCTTCGGACCATGCACCACACAGCGCGATGCCAGCTCGGCAACGAAACGTGCGCCTTGCACCGCGCGCACATCGGTGTGGGTCACGCGTGAAAGGGCGTCGGCCCAGGCAGCGCGTTCAGCAGGCGCATCGCAAAAGAAGGCCCCGACGATGGCTGCGCGCATCGCCGCACCGTTGCCGGCCGAGCGAACACCGGAGTTGCGCAAACCTAGGGAAATGCGCACGCAGGCGCGCAGCGTACCGAGGCCAATGCCCCAGGGTAGCCGCAAGAACCATCCGAGCAGCGCACGGCGAAAGGCTCCCACGAATGCGTCCACCCGACGAGGATTCCGCGCGAGGCTCTGTGCGACCAGGGCCGTCTGCTCCGTATCGTCCGAGACGAAACCGGTCTTGCCCAACAGGAAATAGCGATCCAGCTTCGCAAAACTTCGCGCAATCGCGCGCGCACCCATGCCCTCCATGGGCAGTCCAAGTGCATCGCCGATGGCGGTGCCGAGGAGCACCCCCTCGATGCGGTCGCGAAAGTCTTCCGGCTCTGGCAATTTTCCAAAAAGAGTCTTGTCACACGATAAAATAGTGTCAATAACTCTTTCATGAAAAATCAGACCCATATGACGCGCGGACCGGATCCGCGCGGGGCCCAGAGGGGGCCCATGTCGCGTGCGTACGCGGCGAAGCTTGCGCAGGAAACCATGGCCATTCTCGAACGCGGCCACTACACGGCGCCGTCGGGACGCGTGGTTCGCATCGACGCGCTACGCGATGAGGCGGTGGCCCGCACCGAGGATTTTCCGCCCGAACGGCCCGTGGCGGTGGTTCCTTCGCCCGGCTACGAGCCGCGATTCGAAGTGACCAATGAAAGCACGCTCACGGCGGCTGCGCGGCTCGCGGCTGGGCGGCCCGCGGTGTTGAATTTCGCATCGGCGAAGAATCCTGGGGGTGGCTTTCTCAGCGGCGCACACGCCCAAGAGGAATCGCTCGCGCGCTCATCGGCGCTGTATTCCTGCCTGGCCGGCCGCCCGATGTATGCCTATCACCAGGAGCGCCCCAACCCGCTCTATTCGCACTGGGCCATCTATTCGCCCGACGTTCCCGTCTTCCGATCGAACGAAGGTCCCTTACGGGAAGCTCTCTACACCTGCGCATTCGTCACCTGCCCCGCCGTCAACGCAGGCGCCGTGCAAAAGAATCGCCCCGCTGACGTTTCGCGCATCCTCCCGATCATGCGAGAGCGCGTCCATCGCGTCCTCGCCATCATGGCCCAAAAGGGCCATGACACCTTGGTGCTCGGCGCCTGGGGCTGCGGGGTTTTCGGCAACGACGCCGCCGACATCGCCCTGCTCTTCCGCCAGGCGCTCGATGCGGACTTCGCGAAGACGTTCCGGCATGTCGTCTTCGCCGTCCTCGATGGGTCCCCCGAACGGCGCTTCATCAGGCCATTCGAGGAACACTTCCTTCGCGCTTCTTAGCTGGAATTAGAACTGCGCCGCTTCCGTCGATTCTTCCAGGGCCATCGTGGAGGACTCGCCGCCGGTGATCACCTCGGTCACCTGATCGAAATAGCCCGTACCCACCTCGCGCTGATGGCGCGTGGCCGAATAACCGTTCTTCTCGGCGGCGAATTCCGCCTGTTGCAATTCGGAATACGCCGCCATGCCGCGATCGCGGTAGCCGCGGGCCAATTCGAACATCGAGAAGTTCAGCGAGTGGAACCCGGCCAGGGTCACGAATTGGAACTTGTAGCCCATGGATCCGAGTTCGCGTTGGAACTTGGCAATGTCGGCGTCGCTCAGATTCTTCTTCCAGTTGAACGACGGCGAGCAGTTGTAGGCCAGAAGCTTGTTCGGGAACTTCTCGTGCACCGCCTCGGCGAACTCCCGGGCCTCGCCCATGTCCGGCGTGGACGTCTCGCACCAGATGACGTCCGCGTACGGCGCATAAGCAAGCGCGCGAGCAATCGCGCACTCGAGACCGCCCTTCAGACGGAAAAAGCCCTCGCGCGTGCGCCCGCTGCCATCGATGAACGGAACATCGCGCTCGTCCACGTCGCTGGTCAGAAGCTTCGCGCTGTGGGCGTCCGTGCGCGCAATCAGCACGGTGGGCACGTCCATCACGTCGGCGGCGAGGCGCGCTGCGTTCAAGGTGCGAATGAACTGCCCCGAGGGCACGAGCACCTTGCCGCCCAAGTGTCCGCACTTCTTCTCCGCGGCCAATTGGTCCTCGAAGTGGACGCCGGCCGCACCTGCCTTGATCATCGACTTCATCAACTCGAAGGCGTTGAGCGGACCGCCAAAGCCCGCCTCGGCATCGGCAACGAGCGGCGCATACCAATACCGGTCCTTTTTGCCCTCGGCGTGCTCGATTTGATCGGCGCGCTGAAGCGCGGAATTGATTCGCTCCACCAACGTGGGAACGCTATCCACCGGATAGAGGCTCTGATCGGGATACATCTGACCCGACGTATTGGCGTCCGCGGCGACTTGCCAGCCGCTCACGTAAATCGCTTTCAGTCCGGCGCGCACCATCTGCACGGCCTGATTGCCGGACAGCGCACCCAGCGCATGCACGTAATCGTCGTGCGTGAGCATGTTCCACAGCCGTTCCGCCCCAAGACTGGCCAGTGTGTGCTCGATTCGAATGGAACCCCGAAGGCGGTTGACGTCGGCTACCGAATAATTGCGGTGAATACCTTCGAACCGCTTGGCAGCAGCTTCGGAAACATAACCCTGGCGTCCAGCAATCTCGGCAACGGCGGCAAGAGACATTGTCATTTCTCCTATCCCGCCCCGGATGGGGCGGGCATCTTTCGAATGGACTCCGTCCGTCGGTACCGCCGAATTCTTGCGCGGTACCGCCAAACGAAGGCCTCTTTGGGGATTTGGGGTGGCTTAGCCCCCCCAAAAACGGTCAGTGAGAAGACTTCGGGTGAACTCGGTAACTAAAGCTTTGCGTAAGCTGGAATCGTCAAAAACTCCTCGAACGACTCTGCAGTCGAAAGACTCTCGAACAGCGCTCGCGCTTCGGCGTACTTGCCAGTTGCGTGCCGCTTCTCGCCAACCTCGCCTCGAATGCGCACCATCTCTTCCTCGACGAAGCGGGCGAATCGCTCGCGGTCCAGGACGGTGCCATCCTCGAGCTTGGCGTTGTGGTGCAGCCACTGCCACACTTGTGCGCGCGAAATCTCGGCGGTTGCTGCATCTTCCATCAAATTGTAGAGCGGGACGCATCCGAGCCCCCGCAACCACGATTCGATGTACTGAATCCCCACACGGATGTTGTGCCGGGCGCCCGCTTCGGTTCGAGGCCCCACGGGCACCTCGAGCAGCTCTTCGCGCGTCACCTGCACGTCCTCGCGGAGCACGTTCAGCTGGTTTTGCCCCGGCATGTGGGCATCGAACACCTCGCGCGCAATCGGCACGAGGCCGGGGTGCGCCACCCAGGTGCCATCGTGGCCGTCCTTCACCTCGCGCAGCTTGTCGGCACGCACGCGGGCCAGCGCGGCCTCGTTCTCCGCCGGGTTGTCCTTGATGGGGATCTGCGCGGCCATGCCACCCATCGCGTGCACGCCTCGGCGGTGACACGTTTTGATGACCAGTTTCGCGTAGGCGCGCAAAAATCCCTTGTCCATGGTCACCAGGCTGCGATCGGGCAGCACGGCGTTGGGGTCGTTGCGGCGCTTCTTGATGAAGCTGAAGATGTAATCCCAGCGGCCGCAGTTCAGACCCGCCGAGTGCTCACGCAGCTCGTAGAGGATTTCATCCATCTCGAAGGCCGCCGGCAGCGTCTCGATGAGCACCGTCGCTTTGATGGTGCCCTGCGGGACGCCAAGCGCCGTTTGCGCAAACACGAACACGTCGTTCCAGATGCGCGCTTCGAGGTGGCTCTCGAGCTTCGGCAGGTAGAAGTACGGGCCGGTGCCCCGCTCCTTCAGCGCCTTCGCGTTGTGGAAGAAGTACAGACCGAAATCGAGCAGCGCGCCCGGGATGGGCTTGCCCTCGTAACGGACGTGGCGTTCCGGTAAGTGCAGGCCGCGCGGACGCACGAGCAGCACCGCCGTCTTCTCCTTCAGCGCATACGTCTTGCCTGTCTCGGCGGCCGAGAACGCGATGGTGCGACGGACGGCGTCGTACAGGTTCTTCTGACCGTGCACGATGTTGCTCCACGTCGGTGCGTTGGCATCCTCGAAGTCGGCCATGAAGACGTTCGCGCCCGAGTTGAGGGCGTTGATGACCATCTTGCGGTCGACCGGACCCGTGATCTCGACCCGGCGGTCGAGCAAATCCGGCGGCAGCGGTGCCACGCGCCAGTTGCCTGCGCGGACGTCTGCCGTCTCGATCAGAAAATCCGGGAGCTTGCCTTTGTCGAACCGGGCTTGCGTCTCGCGACGGGCAGCGAGGCGTTCCTCGATGCGCGGAGCAAAGCGTTTGACCAGTTCTTCCACGAAGGCCAGCGCCTCGGGTCGCAGGATCTCAGCGAGCGTGATGGACCCGCCGTCGTTGGGCGACTGCTGCTCTTCTGTCACATGATCGATTTGAAGTGTCATGGTTGTGAGTTCCGTTGCGCGACGCGTTGAAAATGATGTT
The DNA here is from genome assembly GCA_037157775.1 of Sorangiineae bacterium MSr12523. Taxonomy (NCBI): domain Bacteria; kingdom Pseudomonadati; phylum Myxococcota; class Myxococcia; order Myxococcales; family Pendulisporaceae; genus Pendulispora; species Pendulispora brunnea. The sequence goes on along the minus strand of CP089982.1, from coordinate 4,295,808 downwards.
GAACGAACCAGAAATCAACATTCTTCGAAGAAATTGCGGTTGAAGGAAGTCAATGACAGGCTGTAAACTTGTTACATCTGTCAATTTGCAGCACCACATCCGTGGCGTTTGTGCGTGCAGATGTGTAGGTGAAGCATGGAAAAAGCGAGAGAATCGGGTGGTCCGCGGCTTGGGGCAAAAGTGCGAGCGTTGCGAAGACGCGAGAACTTGAACCAAGTTCAACTCGCCGAGAAGCTCGGCATCTCCGCCAGCTACTTGAACCTCATCGAGAGCAACAAGCGCCCTCTGCCAGCTTCGCTGCTCATTCGCCTCGCCCAGCTCTTCAACGTCGACCTGCACTCGTTCGCTACGGACGAGGATGCGCGGCTCGTGGCGGACCTGCTCGAGGTGTTCGCCGATCCGCTGTTCGAGGGAAGCGGTCTCACGTCGACGGAGGTGCGCGAGGTGGCCACGGCGAGCCCGAATGCGGGGCGTGCCGTGCTCTCGCTCTACCGCGCCTACCAGAGCATGCGCGAGTCGGCCGATTCGCTGTCGTCGCGTCTGAACGAGGGTGAGCAAGATCTCACGGGCGTGGAGCGCTCGAACATTCCATCCGAGGAAGTGAGCGACTTGTTGCAGTTCCACATGAACCACTTTCCCGATCTGGAAACCGGAGCCGAGGAGCTCTGGACGAAGGGAAAGCTCGTGTTCGATGATCTGTACAGCGGATTGGTGCGCTACCTGGAGAAGCAGCTCGGTGTGCAGGTGCGCATCGCGCGCGGCGAAGCGGAACGCGGAACGCTGCGAAGATATGATTCGGCGCGCAAGGTGTTGACCTTGTCCGAATTGCTGCCAACTCGCAGCCGTCAATTCCAGCTCGCGCATCAGATTGGTCTCCTCACGCAGAAGAACCGTCTGGATACGATAGCCGCCGATCCGCGCCTGACAACAGATGAATCGCGTGCATTGGCGCGGGTGGCACTGGCCAATTACTTCGCGGGCGCCGTTCTGATGCCCTACGTTCCGTTTCTGCAGGCGGCCCGGGAGGAACGTTACGACATCGATGTGATCGGACGCCGCTTCCGAGTCGGCTTCGAGCAGGTATCGCATCGACTTACCACGATGCGTCGCCCCGGTGCGGAAGGCGTACCCTTCCATATGATTCGCATCGATGTGGCGGGAAATATTTCGAAACGCTTCAGCGCGTCGGGAATTCGATTTGCCAGATTCAGCGGCGTTTGCCCGCGATGGAACATCTTCGCTGCGTTCTTAACTCCGGGTATGATCCGTATTCAGCTTTCGCGAATGAGCGATGGCGTGGCGTATTTTTGCCTCGCCCGCACGATTCACAAGGACAGCGGCGGCTACCATTCGCAGCATCCCGTGCAGGCCATCGGAATCGGGTGCCAGGCACAATATGCCAAGGAGCTCGTCTATTCCGACGGCGTGGATCTCGACCACTTGGATATGGCCACACCCGTGGGAGTGACCTGCCGGTTGTGCGATCGCCAAGATTGCGAGCAGCGCGCGCTGCCATCCATCTTTCACCCCTTGCAGGTGAACGAGAATGTGCGCGGGCTCACGCTGTACAACGTGTCGGGCAACAACAACGGGGTCGCCGGGGTGGGGCGATAAAAAAGAAGTAATCGGAGTGTAAGGTCGGACCGGGCTCCGCGTTTCGTAGGCAATTCCGAGGGAGAAATTGCCATGCGAGCTTTCCAAATCCGAGCGTTGGTTCCGTTTATGTTGGCCATGGAATTGGCCGGTTGCGGCGCGGGCAACCGTGAGGCGAAAACGGCCGATCTGGCGGCGGGTGCCGCGGTGGCGCAATCGGACGAGGCGCGTGCGGAGGAGGCCGCGCCGATGGCCAAGAGCGCCGCTGCACCGAGGATGCAAACCGCGTCATCGCCTGCGCCTCCGCCGGCGGCGGCGCCTGCGCCGGCACCGCGGCCGATGGCGAAGGGCATCGCGATGTCGCCTCCACGGTCGGCCGTGGCGGTCGCACCGGTGGCGCCTCCGCCTCCGCCTGCGCCGGAGCCGCAGTCGAATACGGAGGACTACCGCGATTACGGCGTGAATGGCGCGACCGATCCCGCGCGCGACCGGTTATCCACCTTTGCCATCGACGTCGATACGGCGTCGTACTCGATCAGCCGACGCAAGCTCCTCGAAGGCGGGCTCCCGCCGGTGAGCGCGGTGCGTGCCGAGGAATATTTGAATTACTTCGACTATGGATACGAATACAAAAATAGCCCCCTCCCCTACACCATTCATCTCGCCGGGGCGCCGTCGCCGTATGCGGCGGGGCACCACGTTCTTCGGGTGGCGATTCAGGCGAAGCGCCTGTCCGTGGCGGAGCGGCGACCGGTGCACTTGACGTACCTGGTCGACACCAGCGGGTCGATGCAGTCCGAGGACAAGATCGAATTGGCCAAGAAGAGCCTCAAGATTCTGACGTCGTCGCTCAAGCCGGGAGACACCATTGCACTCTGCACGTATGCGGGAAGCGTCCGCGAGGTGTTGGGGCCGACGCCGGCGGTGGCCCAAAAAGACCGAGTGATGCGCGCCATCGATGATTTGACAGCCGGCGGCTCGACCGCGATGGCCAGCGGCATCGAGCTGGCCTACCGCCTGGCGGAGCGCGGGCGCGTTTCCGGGCACGTGAACCACGTGGTGATCCTTTCCGACGGCGACGCGAACGTCGGTCCCACGTCGCACGAGGTGATTTTGGACCAGATTGCCCATTACAAGGAACGCGGCATTACGCTTTCCACCGTGGGATTCGGCACGGGCAATTACAAAGATACGATGATGGAGCAATTGGCCGACAAGGGTGATGGCAATTACTCGTACATCGACAGTGTCGATCAGGCGCGCCGTGTCTTTTCCGATCAGGTCAGTGGCACGCTGGAGGTGGTCGCCCGCGACATGAAAGTGCAAGTCGACTTTTCGCCGGAGGTGGTGAAGGAATATCGGCTCATCGGGTACGAGAACCGCGATGTCGCCGACAAGGACTTTCGCAATGACCACGTCGACGGCGGTGAGGTGGGCGCGGGGCACGCGGTGACGGCGCTGTACGACGTCGTGTTGAAACGGCAAGATCGCTCGCCCATCACGGTGCGCGTGCGGCACAAGGCGCCCGAGCCGAAGGCGGGTGCGCCGGACGTGGCCACCGAGCATGCGGAGGCCATGCAGCCGGGGCAGATTGCCCGCTCGTTCGACGAGGCGCCGCGCGATCTGAGGTTTGCCACCGCCGTCGCGGGGTTCGCGGAGATTCTGCGCCAGAGTCCCTACGCGACGGGCACGCACATGGCCGATATTCTGCGCATCGCGCGCGCGTCGAACGGTGGAAAGCCGGAGCAGGCGGAGTTCATCGGTCTGGTCGAGCGCGCGGGCCGCCTTTCGCCGGATGGCGACCGCCGCGTGGGTGCCATTGCCAAATAGCTCGCCCTCGATTTGGCGTCAGGCGCCCGATGGATGGTCGAGGACGTACAACCATCGGCCATCCGGCTGGCGGCGCACGACCTCGGCGGAGCGCCCGCCGACGATGAGCGGCGCGCCGTCGGGTGCAGTGCTCTCGAGCCTCCAATCGGCGCTGAGGAGCGCGATATCCCCGAGTGTCACTGCGTAACGGTTCTTCGCTTCGATTTTGCCTCCGAGCGCGAGCAGCGCCGTGAGCTCTTGGCGAATCGCGGCGAGGCCCCGGCGCTCGCCGCCGTCCTGCCCGATGAGGACGGCGTCGGGCTCGTAAAGGGCCAGCAGGGCTTCGATTTTTCCAGAATTGGCAGCCCGGGCGAAGGCCTCGTTCATATCTTCGGGATTGCGGACTTCGTTCATCAGGCCGCGATGGTGAGGCTGGTCAAATGCGCTTACAAGGAGTTACATCTTTGGAACTAGCCATGCCCAAAGGCGAAAACGGTATCTGCGTGGTCGAGCAACGATTGGCCCTTCTCGGGGGTCGCCACCGCGCCGAGATCCTCAAAGGGCTCGTGGCCGGCGATGTGCACTTCAACGAGTTGAAACGCCTCACCGGGGCCTCGGCGAACACGCTGACGCGCACGTTGCGGGCGCTGCAGGAGCGCGGCCTGCTCACGTCGTACCGCGAGGGAACGTGGGGACGGAACTTTTACCGGCTGACCGAGAAAGGCCATGAAGCCGTGGCGCTGCTGGACCAGCTCGCGCTTCTCTAGCTTCTCTAGCTTCTCTAGCTTCTCTAGCTTCTCTCCTCGAAGACGGCGAGGACGCGCGCCAGGTCTTCCTCGTCGGACGCGTCCGCCGCGGTCTCGAGGGCGATGCGCACCCGAGGCGATGCGGTGGCGCGGGCGGCGGCACGGAGACGCGCCCTGACGTCATCGTGGGCTCCGTCTTCGTGCGTGCTCAACGCGACGGAGGCAACGACGGCGACGGCGGCACCGGCGCGGGCCGTCTCTTCGGCGCCGGGATCCTCGGCCACGCGCCAGAGTTCGTCCGCCGGAATCGCCGGCGCGGCGGCGACGCGGTAATGGGCAGCGGCGCGGCCCGTGATGGCGGCGCCCCAGTCGGCGATGGCGCGGCCCCCTCGGGCCACGACGGCGGCCGCATCGTCGGAGGTGGCACGACGGCGAAAATCGTACAGGGCCTGCTCGATGCGCGCGGCCACGATGTCCCGCATGGGGTTCGGCCGGCGGTCGAGCGGATCTTTCGCCCATGGGTGCGGTGCCCGGATGGTCCGCACCGAGCCATCCGTCAGGTGCAGAAGGATGGCGTAAGGCGTCACCTCCGCCCGCACGATCTGGCCGTACGGCACGAAGGAATGCGTGCCGAGCCCGCGTATCAGCACGCCGTCCGCCCCGACGGTCACGGGAGAGTAGCCAAACCTGAGCGCGCCCGCGGCCAACAGCAGCGCCGTCAGGGCAGCCAGCAGCAGCTTCACGTGGTCCTCGGCGGCATACGTGCCGAGAAGCATCGCGCCAGGCAGGATGCCCAAAAAGGGCGCCACCCCGAGAAGTGCGTTGGGCACGCGGAAGGTGGCGCTCTTGTGTCCCGCATCGAGCCCGAGTGCGCGCAGCAGCGTGCGCCCTTGCGCTTCACTTTCGAGCCGCACGTTGAACCGGGTCAACCCAAAGCGGTCGACCAGCCGCAGCCGCGGTGAGTTCCCGTCTTTGCGCACCAAGAAACCGTCGGCCAGCACGTGCGCCGGCACGAGCGTCTTGCCCTCGATGAAGAGCCCCTCCGCGTTGGCCCGGACGCGCACACGCCGATCGTCCACGCTCCACGCCACGAGCAAGGCAGCCGCCGCGATGGCGGCCAGTGCAGCCACGGCCATCTGGGCATTCGCCAGAACGATGGCCGCGACGAGCGCGCCCCCAGCCACCGCGACGTGCCAAGGCCGGAACCACGAGGCCATGATGACCCCCTCGTACGCCGTCGGTCCTGGTGGTGCACCCACGACGGCACCGTAAGAATCGAGAGCGGACCGCGCAACACAACCGAAGAGCCCGCTGCTGCATCGGCGGGCGACGAGCTCTTGGACACCTCGCTTTTCTCGAAGATTTTCCCTGCCCGCGAACAAAAATCACGGACACGCACGGAAGACTTGCCTACGCTGCGCCAAGACGATAGAGGAAGCAGCCCAACACGCCGCCTTAGCTCAGTGGTAGAGCAACGGTTTCGTAAACCGTAGGTCTCGAGTTCAAGTCTCGAAGGCGGCTCCAAAAAAACCGGACATCCGGAGCCTAGACCGAATCCACGTGGACGACACGTGGACTTCGCGTCCCGGGGAAGTCCGATGAGCGCCAGGACGCGGTTTTGCCCCTGTCGGATCTGGGCGTGCTCGCGTTGCTGAGTTTTCGCGAACGCGTCTCGTCATTCTCGCGAATCTGACGCCGTGGTCACCACCAGGTGACGTGATAAAGACAGCTTTCGGCGCCTTCCTTGCGACAAGAACCGGGCGCATGCTCGACGATGGCGCGCGCTTCGAAGCGCCGCGCAAAGCCGAGCAAGATGCCCTGATCCAATTCGCAGGGATACGGGTTCTCGCACTCCATGACGATGGAGTTCTCCGTGTCGAGCCGGCCTCGGTAGTGGTAGTGCCCAATGATGTCCACCATGCGCCCGGACGAGATATCGAGCATTGGCTCGCCATTCTGGCGATGGTTCAAATGGTATGCGGCATCGATAGCGCGCATCATCCCGTGAATGTCGTGCACGTCGAGATCGGGCGGAAGGGGCACGTGCTGCGCTTTCTGCTTGCCGGTATCGACCGCCTTGATGGGCCCGACGATCGCCATGAGGGCGTGAATGACGAGTATGTAAGGCTCCATCGGCCACCACGGGCGCGTGTCTGGAATGAACCATCCCGTGTCCGCGAATTCGCCAAGGCCATGGTCCGCGAGGATGCGGTTCGCGGTGGCCGTCATGGCGCCGAAAAATTTCGGCAGATATGCCTTCACTTCGATGTCCGGATGGACGAATCGCATCCACGGGCGAGGAGGACTCTTTGCGAGCGATTTCGGTTCCTGCCTCGCTTCCTGCATCGCCGGTCGTTTCGCGTGGGTGGGTTCCGTCCGCTGCGCCAGATCCATCACGAACTTCGCACGCACGCGCGGGGTGATGGCCTCCATCGGCTCGTTCTCGGCGCCCTCGAGACTCGCATGCAGTGCGGCGCGCATCGCCCGCGCCGAAGACCATCGCTCCCTGGGATCGAACGAGAGTGCCTTGTCGACGAGTCGCACGATGGATGGCGGCAAGTCCGATGCCACGTCGCCCAGTGAACGAGCGTGGCGGGTTGCCGCCGCCGCAAGCTGTCCGGCGCCGCTTTCGGTCTCGTGCACGAATTGGCCCGACACGAGTGTGAACATCGTGGCACCGGCCGACCAAATGTCGCTCGCCGGCCCGACGGCATGACGATCCCCAAGAGCCTGCTCGGGCGACATGAAGGCGGGCGAGCCAATCGTGTGACCCGTTAGGGTCACGCTGCCATCGCGATCCGTACGCCGGGCAATTCCGAAATCGAGCACTCGGACTTCGCCATCTACGACAATGAAGAGATTGTCCGGTTTGATGTCGCGATGAACGATGCCGGCAGCGTGCGCGCTCTCCAGCACATCGAGTGTATCCGACACGATCACCCCGACGTCGGCGAGCGGCATGCGGTGCCCCCCGTACTCCCATCGCGAGCGAACCGTTTCGCCCTCGAGCAGCGGCATGATCAAAAAGGCGCAACCATCCTCATCGACGCTGCAGTCGAGCACCGGCACCGCCGCGCGATGCGGCACCCGATTGGCGACATTGGCCTCCTGGCCAAAGAGCCGCACCATATGCGCATCATAGTGAAAGCGCTCCAAGAGAAACTTGATCGCCACGCGCTGACCATCGTCCCGCGTCGCCGCATAGACAACGGCCGTACCGCCGACTCCGAGCAAACGCTCGATGCGGCATTGGTGGACCACCGTTCCGATGCGTGCGAGCGCACGCTGGGAGCTCGACGAACGCGAAGACAATGGCACCACCCTTCCCGACCCGCTCAGCATGAGGCAAGGGTCGGTAGGGCGTCAAGGCTGTTTGCGACGCTGCGCGCGTCGCCCCCGGAGCCGAGCCGCGCGACGTCGGGCGGGCTGGAGGATTTGGATACGCCTCTCGAGCAGAATCAACAAGAGCGAATTCACTCATTGTATATTCCAGCCATTCAACGTCAGGCCGTCTCCGTAAATGACAATTACGTGACGTCGCGTCGTACTCGTTCACTCGGATATCCGAGTGCGGGCTCATTCGTTGTCGGGGACACATCTTCATTGAGGCGGACGAATCGAGGTCCACCCCATGTCATCCGAACATGGACATGGACGGCGATTTCCAGGTGCGCGGAGCCGAATCCATGTCATGGATCAAACCATTTCGCGACGCGTGGGCTGGCTTGATTTCCGAGTTGGGATTCGAGTCCCGACGAACCACCTTTGGAGGATGGATGCGTAGAACGTGTTTCCGCTACACCGCAATCGCTCTCACGTGCAGCACGACCCTGGCGATGGCCGCCTGCAGTGACGACGACGCGGCGAAGGGGCCCGGACCGGCCGATGCGGCGCCCATCGATTCCGCCGTGACGGATGCCGCGCAGGCCGATGCCGAAATCGATGTCGATGCACTGGCCGAGCGGCGTGTGGCCCTGCTCCTCGCGCAGATGACCACGGACGAGAAGATTCAGCTCGTGCACGGCACCGGAATGCCCAGCATCGGTTGGGGAACGTTTCCGCCGGAGGCCTTGAGCGGGGCGGGCTATATCCCCGGCATTCCGCGACTGGGAATTCCCAAGGTCAGCATGGCCGATTCGACGAGTGGCGTGAATGTGAAGAACGCGCGCGTGACCGCCCTGCCATCGACCCTCGCGCTGGCGGCGAGCTGGGATCCGCAGCTCGCGCAGGAATATGGCAAACGCATTGCCATCGAGCTGCGCACACTCGGTTACGAGGAAGGCTTGGGCGGCGGCATCAACCTGGCGCGCGAGCCGCGGGGCGGGCGCACGTTCGAATACTTGGGCGAAGATCCCGTGCTCAGCGGTCTCCTGGTCGCGGCGCGCACCACGGGCACCCGATCGCAGAAGGTCATCGCCACGGTGAAGCATTACGCGATGAACAACCAAGAGACCAATCGCATGTCGTCCAATTCGCTGGTCGACGAGCGGACGATGCGCGAAACGGAGCTATTGGCCTTCGAGATCGGCGTCAAGGAAGGCAAGCCCGGCAGCGTGATGTGTGCCTACAACAAGATAAACGGCACGTACGCTTGCGAAAATCCGTACCTGATGAACGACGTTTTGAAGACCGAGTGGGGCTTCAAAGGCGTCGTGCAATCCGATTGGGGCGCTACGCACAGCACGTCGCAGGCTGCGACCGCGGGATTGGACGAGGAGCAACCCGGGTGCCCCGACGAGTCGATGCCCGCGTGCACGGGTCGCTCGTTTTTCAACGGGAAGCTCAAAGAAGCCGTCACCAATGGAAGCGTGCCCATGGCGCGGCTCGACGACATGGTGAAACGCAAGCTGCGTGCCCTCATCCAGGCGGGCATCGTGGACGCTCCGCCGACCCCGGGTGGGGCTATCGACGAGGCGGCGGGTAATGCCTTCGCGCTGACCGCGGCGCAGCAATCGACCGTGCTTCTCAAGAATGCAAAGCCCGCGGGGTCGACGGAAAATGCGCTGCCGCTCGCAGCTGGGAGCCTTTCGTCGATCGTGGTCATCGGCGGGCATGCCGATGCGGGCGTTCTGTCGGGAGGCGGCTCGGGGGCGGTTCCGCCCATCGACGGCAACGCGGTCACGGGTTGCCAGTCGCCGCCGACGTCGCCCGTCGGGCGATGCGCCACATGGTACAAATCCGCGCCGTTGGCGGCCATCAAGGCCAAAGCGCCAAAGGCGAGCGTAACGTATTTCGATGGCAACGACGCAGCCGCGGCGGCAGAGGCAGCCGCGCACGCGGACGTCGCCATCGTGTTCGCCACGCAATGGGAGACCGAGCACCTCGATCTGCCCAGTCTGAGTCTCCCGGATGCGCAGGCCGATCCGTACAATCAGAGTTACGATCAGAATGCGCTCATCGGCGCGGTGGCGGCGAAGGCCAAACGGATCATCGTGGTCCTGGAGAGCGGCAGCCCGGTGTTGATGCCGTGGCTCGATCACGTGCACGCGGTGCTCGAAGCCTGGTATCCGGGCGTCCGGGGTGGTCAGGCGATTGCCGACGTGCTGTTCGGCGACATCAGCCCTTCGGGCAAGCTTCCCCTCTCCTTCCCGAAGCAAGATGCCGATTTGCCGCAGCCGGTCATCTCGAGCGATTTGGACGTCAAATACAGCGAAGGTTTGCTGATTGGATACCGCTGGTTCGACGCCAAGGCCATCGAGCCGCTCTTCCCATTCGGGCACGGCCTCTCGTACACGACGTTCTCGTATTCCGGCATCGACGCCCGCGCCGAATCTCTATCGGGCAACGTAACGGTCAAGCTCACCGTTTCCAATACGGGCACGCGCGCAGGTACGGAGACCGTGCAGGTATACGCCACCTTGCCGCCCGATCCCGTCGAGCCGCCGAAGCGGCTGGTCGCTTGGCAAAAGGTCTCGCTTCAGCCAGGCCGATCCGAGGAAATCCGTATTTCCTTCCCCGCCAAGCGCCTCGCCACATGGGACGTCGCCACCCACGCCTGGAAGATCAACCGAGGCACCTACACCTTCACCGCGGCAACGTCCTCACGCGATCCGCACGGCCTGTCGAAGTCGGTGAACTACTGAGAGAGAATTCACATGAAGGCGGGAAGGCGGGAAGGTTCAAGAGGGTTTCCAGTTCGCTTATTTGGCGAATGAATAATCTTGAACCTTCCCGCCTTCCCGCCTTCATGTTCAATTCATCATTCTTTAGCGTCTTAAATGCATCGAGCGGCTTCCCGAGGGAGCCGCTCGATCCTTCGTTACACCGTGAAGCGATAAAGCTTCTTTGCGTTTTCGTAGACCAATTGGGTGATTTCTTCTTCGGGGACGCCGGCGAACTGCTTCTCGATGAGCGCTTGCGAATCCGGCCACATCGATTCCGTGTGCGGATAGTCGTTGCTCCACATGAGGCAATCCAGGCCGACCTCGTGGCGAGTCTTGATCGCCATGGGATCCCATAGGAACGAGCACTTGACCTGCCGCTTGATGTAATAGCTCGGCAGCTCTTTCAGGTTCGTCACGGGATATCCGAAGTGGATCGCCTGGTTGCGATTCACCGGATCCGTCGTGTAGTGGTCGTAGAGGTGCATTGCCCAGGCGAGCCAGCCGGCATGCAACTCCGTGAATACGATTTGCAGGTCCGGGTGGCGTTCGAGAACACCGGAGTTCACGAACATGCCGAGCAATTCGGACGTGTGGCCGGCCATGCCAATCCACGTGTTCAGCGAACCTGCCGGGTTCTCCTCCGGCTTGATGGTTACCCACGGCATGAGCATGCCCGTGCCGGAGATGTGCAGGGCCACCGGCACGTTCAGGCTGGCGCAGGCCTCCCAAAGCGGATCCCACTCGCGAAGGAACCACGGCTTTCGCGGAAGCACGTCGGGCATCAGCAGCGGCCGCAACCCGAGCCCCGCGGCGCGCACCAGCTCTTTCACGCAGGCATCGATGCCGGCAGGCACGGGCAGAATGATCGACGGCGAGAATTGCCCGAGGTAATCCTTGTAGGTGTCGGCGTACCAATCGTTATTGAGCTGACACCAGGCGATGGATGTCTCGGGATCGTTGCCGCCGAAGAATCCGACGGCGGCGGCCTGGCCGAGGAGAACCTCGCCCACCACACCGTCCCGTTCCATGTCGGCGAGGCGCCCTTTCGGATAGAGGCTCGGCTGGATATGGGATTGCGAATTGCCAATGGCCAATCGCGCCATGGTGGCCTCGTCGTCCGGGTCCACCTTCATGCCTGCCAACAGCTGGCTGCCCGCGTCCTCGATGGACATCATGGTCGCCATGTCGGGGCGCATCAGATAGACGCCGTCGGCACGCCTGTCGAGATGCGGAACCTGCTTGCGGAATTTCTCCGGCAGCTCGTCCGCCACGTGGAATGGAACTGCAATGTGGGAATCCGTCGAGATGAGCCGGCGCTGCTTCGAGGCCGTCCCATATCTGGATATCGGTGCGTTGGGTTGAGCCACTGGAACTCCTTCTCAGAATGGAACAAATACTTGAATCGAGCAGCGGGCCCCCCCCCGCGCGAACCTTCAAACGGTGAAGCGATACAGCTTCTTGGCATTCTCGTAGACGATCCTGTTGATCTCGTCCTCGGGAACGCCGGCAAACTGCGTCTCGATTCGCTCCTGCGAATACGGCCAGGTGGACTCGATATGGGGATAGTCGTTGCCCCACACGAGGCAATCCAGCCCCGTCTCGTGGCGATTCTTGATCGCCATGGGATCCCACATGAAGGAGCATTTGATCTGGCGCTTGATGTAGAAGCTGGGCAGCTCCTTGAGCTCCGTCACCGGGAAGTGGAAGAATTTCGAGTGGTCGCGACCCGACGGATCCACCGTGTAATAGTCGTAGGCCTGCATGGCCCACGCGAGCCAGCCGGCGTGCAGCTCGGTGAAGACGACCTGGAGATCCGGATGGCGCTCGAGAACACCCGAGTTGACGAACATGCCCACGAATTCCGCCGTTCCGCCGCCCATGCCGACCCACCCATTGAGGGGGCCCGCGGCGTTTTCCTCGCGCTTGACGATGCCCCACGGCGCCGGCTGATTGAGCGACGCGTGCAACGCGAGGGGCACCTTGAGGGCCGCGCAGGCCTCCCAGAGCGGATCCCAATCGCGCACGAACCACGGCTTGTCGGGGAAGATCTCCGGCATGCAGACCGGGCGCAATCCCAGCCCGGCTGCGCGCTCGAGCTCCTTGACGCACGCGGGGATGCCGGCGCCAATGGGCAGCGTGATGCCGGGGGCGAATTGGCCGAGGTGATCCTTGTAGGTCTCCGCGTACCAATCGTTGTTCAATTTGCAAACGGCCACGGCGCCATCGGGATCTTTGATGGCGAAGAACGCGAACGCCGCACTGTCGAGCAGAACCTCGGCCACGACGCCGTCCTTCTCCATGTCCACGAGCCGGCCCTTGGGGTAGAAGCTCGGCACCGACGGGCGATCGTCATTGCCAAAGAGCATGCGCGCCATGGTCAATTCGTCGTCGGGGTCGACCTTGATGCCCGCGGCCATTTTTCGGTACGTCTCTTTGAAGCCGTCGCCGTCGTCGTCTTCGCCCAAGGAGTACATGAGCGCGAACTCGGGACGCACCAAGTACACGCCGTCCGCGCGCCTCTCCAGGTGCGGAACCTGCTTGCGGTACTTTTCCGGCAGTTCGTCGGCAATCTGGAACGGAACGGCAATGTGCGAGTCCGTCGTGATGAGCCGGCGCTTCTTCAATGGTTTGGCAGCGACTTCGGATGCAGTGGACATGGCAATCTCCCTTGTATTCGCCTATTGCAAATTGAGTCGGTAAATGCGCTTGACATTGGCGCCCAGCACCTTGGCGCGCGTGGCCGGTGCCAATACGTTGGCAAAGCGCTTCAGATCATCCACCCAAGTGTGCGGGTGGTCGGGATGCGGATAATCGGTCGCCCAGATGAAGCAGTCGGCACCGACGTGATCAATCGTGTGCGGCGCCGCCGTTTCGTCGGGATCGCTCGAGATGAAGCATTGTCGCCGAAAGTACTCGGTGGCGGTAAGCCGTTTTCCACCGAACTTGAAAGACTCGGTGAAGGCGTCGAGTCGGTCCAACATCGCACCGACCCACCCGGCACCGGATTCGAGCACGCCCATTCGGAGCTTGGGAAAGCGGTCGAAGGTGCCGAAGGAAAAGAACGAGATGAACGCTTGCTGCACGATGCCGCGCAGCCAAAGCTGTTCGCCCCATTGCCGACTGTGTTCCGGCCAATCGAAGATGCCCGCCGCGGTCCCGTGCGGGGTCAGGGTCGGGTGGATGGCCAGCGGCACATCGAGCTCGCAGCATTTGGCAAAGAGCACGTCGTGCCTCGGGTCGCCGTGCAGCACGCGGCCATGGCTGAACGACGTGACCCACGCGCCCTTGCAGCCGTCTTTGACCGCGCGTTCGAGTTCGACGGCCGACCCTTCCGGATCTTGCAACGTGAGTTGGGCAATCGGCACCAGCCGGCCCGACGAATTGCGGCAAAAGTCGGCTATCCACCGATTGTAGGCGCGCGAATAGGCGAGCGCGAGCTCGGGATCCTTCACGTCGGTCTCCCACAAGATGCCGAGGGTGGGATACAGCAGCACGGCCTCCAGATTCTCTTGCTTGAGCAACTCGAGGCGTTCGCGCGGATCGGAAGCTCCGAAAGGCCGGCCATCCGCGTAGCGGCGATCGGGCCGTGGCACGAAGTCGTCACTGCCCATCGCCCCCAGAATGCCGAGGGCCCCCTTCTCCACCCGCGACGCCGGCCGCCCGTCGACCTCCAGGTATTCGTAGCCGTCGTCGCCAACGCGGATGCGCAAGGCGCGCGGCTTGAATTTTTGCTCGAGATAGTTTTCCCACAGATCGGCCGGTTCGAGAACGTGACCGTCCGCGTCGATGGTGCCTGCGTAAGGGAACTTCTTGATTTCGTATGCCATATAACGCCGCTCCGCTCCGGTTTTACCGAGTGACAATCACGAGATCACCGCGCCCGACTCGCGGCAATCGCGGCGCTCGCGGCAATCGCGAAAAGGGTACAAAGGAATTTGAATGAAGTGGCCCCCCAGCGCGCGCTCGATGCCCTCGACGGAGCGGAGATCACTTCCTCTCACCCAGAAGGCCGCGAGCTTCGGCCAATTGCGTTCCGCGAGGTACGTTTCCAGTAGGTGCTTTTCTTCCGCCGGTTCGAGCAGGCCATGAATGCCCGAATCCACGGATAGTGCGTCGCCGAAAAATGCTTTGGCTTGCAGTCCGGAAGTGGGACGCGCTGGCGCTCCCATTTCCAGGTACTCGCCAAGTCGAGATACCAGCTCGTCGTTCGTCGACGCCAGAATGGCGAGACGGAATCGCAGGGGCTCCCGCCTCAGAATGGTCGTGTAGCACAAATCCGTGAGATCGAGATGGGGATTCTCCATCGTGTGACGTCGCAGATTGCGCGCCATGCGATGCAGGTGTTCCGTGGTGTGCGCCGATATCAGAAAGAGCTTTTCGCCGCCACGCGACGATGCATCCTTGGATTTCACCGTGGCGTGGGCTTCGAGAACGACGGCGGCCAAGGTGCCGCTCCGGCCTCGGGATGCGAAGAGGCCGCGCCGTTTCGAGTCCGGCCCATCGCTCATCGGCCAATCGCCGAGCGAACGTTGCAGATAGAATGGACTGTCGGTCAAATCAATCTGCGGATTCAAGGGATCGGTCTTGATGGTCGGAACGATCTGGCCGTGGTGGATCTGCATGGTCACCTTGGTGAACTGCGCGATGCCGCAGGCGGCGATCGAGTGGCCGATGTTGGACTCGACGGTCCCCATGGCGCAGAAGCCTTTGTCCGCCGTCTGCTCGCGAAACGCCTTGCTGAAGCCGGCGAATTCGCAATAGTCGCCGGTGGGGATCCCCATGGCCATGGCCTCGGCGTAACCGAGGGTGCGCGGGTGAATGCCCGCTTTGTCCAGGCATTTTCGGATGACGTCGGCGAGGCGTGTCGGCTCCGGCGGTAGGTTGGCCATGTCCCCCGCGCTGGTCAGCGCCGAGCCCTTGATGACCGCGAGGATTTCGTCGCCATCGCGCACGGCCGCCTGCAGGGGCTTGAGCAGCGCCGCACCGACCCCTTCGGACATGAGGACGCCACCTGCATTCGAGAATCCCCTGCAATCGGGTTGCATTCCCTGTTGCCAGGTCGCGAATGCATAAAAGAGTTCCGGCGATTGCACGTAAACACCGCCGGCGATGGCCACTTCGCAATCGCCATTCGCGAGGGCCTGGCAAGCGAGGTGCAACGCGGTGGTCGCGGACGCGCTGTGCGAATCCACCACGACGGTGGGGCCTTTGAGGTGCAAAAACCCCGAGGCGCGCCCCGCAACCATGCCGGTCATGAAGCCGGCGTGGACGAAGGCGCTGGCCCCGGCAAAGACGCCAATATTCCCCTGGTGCCGCGTTTTGATGTGATGCGAGGTGTAGCCCGCGTGCTCGAGCAGGTGCCAGACGCTCTCGAGGAATAGCTTCTCCTGAACATCGAGGCCGCTTACTTCGTCTTCCTTGATGTTGAAGAAGTCGTGCGAGAAGCCATCCAGGCCGGAGATGAATCCGCCTCGATCGAGCACGTCCCCGGAGAGATTGCGCGCCGCAACGTGCTCTCGATGATCCCAGCGGCCGGGCGGAATGGCGGTGATGCCGTCGTTGCCGGCTTTGAGGTTCTCCCAAAATTCGTGAATGTTCTCCGACTGCGGAAAGCGCGCGCTCAGGCCAATGACAGCGATGTCGCGCGTTTCCGCCGGGGTCGTTGCGCGGAGCGGGACCGGCATTTTCACGGGCGGCGGCTCCGTCGCGGGTGCAGGATGGGCAGCAACCGACGTTGGGGCAAGTATCTCGTTCAGGGCTTCGCGGTGGTGCTCCACGAGGTAATCGGCCAGCGCGGCGAGGCTCTGGTACTCGAAGAGCAACGTCTTCGACAGCGAGCCAAAGGCTTTCTCGAGCTCCGTGGTCATCCGCACGGTCATGACCGAGTCGACACCGTAGCTTTCGAGCCGCGCATCCGCGTCGATGCGCGCCGCCGGCAATTGCGTTTCGGCGGCGAGCAGCTGCTTGAGGTAACGAACGGTCCGTGCCTTGAGCGTGCCCGGATCGGACAGGTGCGTTGGCGCGGGCGCGTCGTGAATGCGCTCCACACGGCGTGGCAATTCCGGTTTGGGCGAAAGGCCAAGCAGACGATGCCATCGCGCCCGCGCGCCGAAGATCACCAATTGCTGCGCGGGCGATTCGCCGAGCAGCTGTTCGAAGATCTCGAGCCCCTTCTCGGGGTCCAGCGCACGCTGTCCGCTGTATTCGAGGTAGACGCGCGTTGCCTCCTCGTTCGCCATGCCCATGCCGGCTTGCGCCCACACGGGCCAGGCCAGCGCCAACACCTTGGTGCGGGCCTGCATGGATGGCGCGGATTGCACCTGACGCTGGCGATGCATCGCATACGCCATTTGGAAGCGATTGGCGATCGCGTAGCTCGCAGGTCCCCAATCGCCCATGATGGCCGACATCGACGAGAAGTGGCAAATGAAGTCCGGCGCTTCGCCTTGCAAGGCCGCATCGAGTGCCAGGCTTCCGGCGATCTTCGGGGCGAGCGTCTCCTCGAATTCGCGGAGCGACGTATTTCCGAGGAGCTCGCGCGGGAGGACGCCCGCGGCGTGAAGGACTCCGTCGATGCCGCCGAATTGCTCGCGGGCCCGTGCCACCACCGCCCGCATGCGCTCGGGATCGCAGACGTCGGCTTGCTCGTAGAGCACCTTGCCCCCGGCGGCCTCCAGCGCGGCAATGCGCTCGGCCGTCGTGGCGTTCACGTCGGATCGGCCGGTCAAGATGACCTTCGCCGCGTAGCGCCGGCACAAATGCTGGGCGAACACCAAGCCAAGCCCGCCGGCGCCGCCGGTGATGAGGTACCTCCCACCGCGGCGCAGGAGCGGCTTTACCGAACTTCGCTCCGTCGGATGCAGGCGGCGTACGCGGCGCTCACCCTGCTCGTACACGACGTTCTCCGCGCCGCCCGAGACGAGCTCCGCCCATAGCCGAGGGATCCATTCGTCCACCCAGGCGCCGGGCGCGTGAGGCCACGCCATGACGGAGATGGGCGCGTCGGGCCATGCGGAGCGCAGCGATGAACCGAGGCTCGTCCACGCATCGAGATGGCAACGCGCGATCGCGTCGTCGTATCGGCCCGCGAGCATCAGCCGCGTGCGCGTCCATCCGGCGCGTTCCATTCCTTGAAGGAGCGCGAGCAGGCCGCCATAGGAGCCGACGCGGGATGGCTCCTGAACCGCGCGAAGGCACAGGACGGCGTCGGCCGAACCCACGTCTCGAAATGCGGACGCGTAGGCCTCGGCGTCTTCGTGGCCGGACGCCAGCACGGTGACCCGCACCTTGGGATCGAGCCGCGCGAAGGCCGCACGCAAGGCCTCCTCGTGCGAGGCATCGGGCACGATGCACACGAGGGATGCGACGGCCATCCGTGCATCGCCGGCGAGGGGTTGCGGCTGCCATTGCTCTTCGAAGGTCATCACTTCGAAGGGTTCCGCCGTGGGGCGGGCCGCTTCGGCGTCGAAGACGCGCGAGCTGAATCCTCGCAGCTCGATGCAGACCGCGCCGGTGTCGTCGATCAGATCGACGTCGATTTTCTGGACATTCGCGCTGGTATCGGCGGCCATGCGAAGGTGCACCCAGACCGCCGCCGGGCAGGCCTGGACGATGCTGAGTCGCTCGAGTGCGAAGGGCAGCACGAGTTTGGCCGATTCCTCGCCCTGCTGCGCGGCCAGCAAGCCGACGGAGGCCTGCAGTGCGCCGTCCAGCACACTGGGATGCACGGCGTACTGCTCACGCGTATCGGCAACGTCCGCCGGCAGCTCCACCCTTGCCAATATGAAATGCGAACCTCGAGCATCCGTGCCGACGTTCACCTCCCGCAGGCTGCGGTGCGCCGGGCCGTACTGAAAGCCCATCGCCTCGTAAATGGCGTAGCACTGCTCGGCAGTCCATGTGACGTGCCGCGCGCGCCTGCGCAGCGACTCCAGGTCCACCTGCCGCGGAGCCTCTGCGGGCCCCGAGACCACACGCCCCTGCGAATAGGTTCCGCCCTCGCCATGAATCTCGTAAACGCACGCGTCATGTTCGGGGCGCAGTCGAATGTGAACGACGACCGGCGCTTCCGCGACCGTCGCAGGGCGCGCCCAGACGACATTTTCGAGCCGCGTTCCGGCGAAGCCCGAGATGGCGGCAGCGCGCTGAAAGGCAGCGCGCGCCATTTCGAGATGGGCCACGCCGGGCAAGGTGCGCTGGCCTTTGACGATGTGATCGGCGAAGAAAAATTCCCGGCCGGTGAAGGTCGACGTGAAGCGCTGTCCCTCGAAGTCCGAGGTGTTCGCGTGCAGCAACGGGTGCAGCACGTCGACGCGCGCCTTCGACACCGCATCGGGCATCCAATAGCGCTCTTTGGCAAAGGGATACGTCGGCAAGCGGATGCGCCGTGGCTTCACGCCGTCGTACAGGCTATTCCAATCGAACGAGCCGCCCTGGAGCCAATGCTCGAGTATTTTGGGCGCGGCCGGCATGGCCTCGGCGCCGCGCGTGGCCATCTCGAGATTCGCGCGGAGCTCCTCGAGGGTCGCAGCCGTGAAGGCAAGACGGTGCTCCATCGCCTCGCGGCCCACTTGCAACGTGTAGGCGATGTCCGCGAGATCGTCCTCGCGGTACGGATGCTGCGCGAGGTGCGCCAGCAGCTGCCGCGCGCGCTCCTGCACCCGCTCCGCGGTCTTGGCGGAGAGCACGAAGATGGCAGGACGCCCCGGTGTCACTGAAAGAGCCGGACGCGCGCTCTCCACGAACTCCTCGAGGATCACGTGCGCGTTGGAACCACCCGCCCCAAAGGAGCTAACACCTGCAATGCGCGGGTATTCCGTGCGCTTCCCATCGCGGACCACGACGGGCCTCGGCCACTCGCGGAACGTCTGCTGAACCTCGAACGGCGTTCGCGTAAAATCGATATGCGCGTTCAGCGTTTCCGAGTGCAGGCTCGGCACCAGCGCGCGATGCCGAAGCTGCAGCAACACCTTGGTCACCGCGGAAATACCCGCCGCGCTCTCCAGATGCCCAATGTTCGACTTCACCGACCCAATCGCGCAATATTGCGTATCCGATTGTGCGAACGCCCGCGTCAGGCCGGTGATTTCGATGGGATCGCCCAGGCTCGTTCCCGTTCCGTGGGCCTCGAGGTAGCTGACCGTGCGCGGATCCACGTTGGCCTCGCGAAGGGCTTGCGCGATGACCTGCGCCTGCGCGGCGGGATTGGGCACCGTGAACCCACTGGCCTTGCCGCCGTGGTTGATGGCCACACCTTTGATGACGCCGTGGATCGGATCCTCGTCGGCCACGGCCTTGGCCAGCGGCTTGAGAAGCACCGCGCCCACGCCCTCACCGGGAACGTAACCGTCTCCACCTTGCCCAAACGTCTTGCAGCGGCCCGCACTGGAAACGAATTGCCCCTGCCCTAGCATCAAGTACTTGTTCGGATGGATCGATACATTGACGCCGCCCGCAATAGCCATTTCGCAGGCGCCGCTCGCGAGGCTTTGGCATGCCAAGTAGATGGCCGTCAGGGAACTGGAACACATCGTGTCGACAGCCAAACTCGGGCCATGCAAATTGAAGAAATACGAGACACGATTGGCAATCGCCGAAATGCTCGCACTGAGGGCGTACGGGTATTCCGATCCGTGCGTCTGGGCTCCGTAGAGTTGGTATTCCTCGTACATCACGCCCACGAAAACGCCGACGTTGCCGTCGATGCGCTTCAGGGCCTCACGCGTGTAGCCGGCGTCCTCGAAGGTCTCGTAGGCGCATTGCAGGAACAATCGCTCCTGCGGGTCCATGAATTGCGCCTCGCGCGCCGAGATGTTGAAGAACATCGGGTCGAACTCGGCCACGCCGTCGATGAACCCGCCGTATTTGCAATAGGTCTTTCCGGGTTTGCCCTTCTCGGGGTCGAAGTACCGGGCGTGATCCCAACGGTCCTTGGGGATTTCTGTGATGCAATCTCGGCCCGAGCGCAGATTTTCCCAGTACTCGGTTAAATTATTGGCCATGGGATAACGGCCACTCATGCCGATGATGGCGATTCCATCGTGTGCATCGTCGACGGGGGCATGGACGGAGGCACCCGAGGTGCCATTCGAGGTTCGTTGCGTCCAGCCGGAGGCCACCCCCGATTCGACCAAATGAGCCGACAGCTCGGCAATGGTGACATGCTCGAAGAGCAAGGTCGGCGAGAGCGGGGCGCCCACCTGGGCCTCGATGGCCTGCACGAGCTCCAGCAGGCCCGCCGAGTCGATGCCCATTTCGTAATAGCCCGCCGTGCGGCCAATCTGCTCCACGGGACGGCCCAATTTGTTGGCGATGAGCGTCCGCAGGAACGTCTCGATGGCCGGCGCTTGGGCATCCGTCGCGGCCTCGACCTGCAACGGCACGGCCGCCGCGGCCGGGCGCTCCCGGGTGGCATGCGTGATCGAAGCGGGATCGCGCACGAGCTTTCCGGCAAGGTTCTTCAGCTCCGCGACGTTCCGGCCCGCCTCATCGAAGAACTCGAGCGTGTAGTAACGAAGCTCGCGAACGCGGCGCGCCGAGGTACGCCGGATGCGCGCGACGCACTTCTTCTGCAGCAGCTCGGAGGCGCGGAACGACTCGTAAAATAAGGGGAGCGCGAGCTGCTGCGCGGGGCCTTCTTCGAGCCATGCCGACGCCGGCCCTCCGCCGCACACCGCGCTGCCATCGATCAGGGCGGGGTGGAACATGAGATGCTCGGCGCTTTCCAAGGCGGCATCCCCAAGTTCGCATTCGACGTAAATCTCCGAATCGGAGATATAGAGTTTTCCCTGCGCCCGCATGAAAGCGTCATGGACGAGATCCATGCGCCGGCACCCGGCGTACACCTCGTCCAGGGACACGATGCGATCCGCCGATCGCGCGACGAGGGCCATGTCGAGCGTCTCGTCGGACACGAAGGGCGACGCGCGATGCATCTCGGCGGTGGCGTAACGCTGGCCGTTGCCGCTGGCGAGCACCCTCCAGCGCCCGGGCTGCGTTTCGGTGCAATCGATGGCCAGCGACACGGGCGCCGCCTCGGTGACCACGAGGGGCTGATAGATGGATAAATTGCGCAGCTCGAGGTGCCGCGGATCCTCGTGGCGATCGCGGAATACCTGAAAGAACAAATCGATGTACGCGAGGCCCGGCAGCAACTGCTGACCAAGGACACGATGCCCCCGGACCATCGGGTTTTCGATATCAACGAGCCAGTGATCGATCATCGTAACCGTCGTCTCCTACGTCGGTGTTCCGTTGAGTCGCTTCCAAACGCCGTTTGCGCGCGTGGCACTCGGGGCGCTCTTGGTGGCGGGGGGCGTGACGATTTCGACGGACCGGGAGCGGCAGTCGATTTTGCTCAGGGTCGGCGGTACGACGGGCCGGCGCATGGCGGTGGATCTGGACTCCGGCCAGGCTTCGACGATGACGTGGGCGTTGGTTCCACCGTCGGCGAAGCTGTTGATCGCGGCGACGGTCGGAGCATCGGCCTCGCTCGCAGTCCGTGCGAATCGGAACGGGGAACGCGCCAGATCGTAGTGCTGCATGGGCTCCTGCGCGGAAAGGAACGGTACGCGCCGGCGGTGGTGCAGCATCAAGACGCTCTTGATGAAGCTGGCGATGCCCTCGGCGCAGAGTGGATGGCCGATGTTCGGCTTCATCGAGCCCAATTCGCAGGGCGTTTCGCCCGAGGGTCGGTAGACGGATTGGATGGCTTTCAGCTCGAGAAGATCGGTCACCTCGGTGCCGGAGCCGTTGACCTCGATGTGACCGACTTCGGCGGCGCGCTTGCCGCTCTTGGCGAGCGCGCGCTGCATCACGGCTTTTTGCGCCAGAGGATTCGGCGCGGCGGGTCCGGCCGTGCGGCCGTCGTTGTTGATGGCGATGCCTTTGATCACCGCATAGATGCTGTCGCCGTCGCGCACGGCCTGATCGAGTCGTTTGAGCAGCACCATGCCCGCGCCCTCGCCCAGGATGGTGCCCTTCGCGCGGCGGTCGAAGAGGTGGAGTGCGGGCTCGCGGTTCAAGATGCCGCGCTGCTCGAAGACGCGCAGGGCGCCGTCCCCGTGAAGGAGGCTCACCCCGCCGACCAGGGCGGCTTCGATTTCGCCGGCGTGCAGCGATTGAATGGCCATGTTCATGGCGACCAGCGCGGAGGAGCACGCGGTGTCGATGACCACGCTGGGGCCACGCAAATCGAAGAAGCGGGATATGTTGGCCGCGAGGTAGTTCGCACCGACGGCCATGATGAGGTTCGTGGCCTCTTGCAGCGCCTGCACGTCCGCGACGACTTGGCTGCGCCCGCCGAGGTAAACGCCGATGGCGCGGCCTTTGATTTCCTGCGGCGTGTAGCCGGCTTGGTACCAAAGGGACAGGCTTTCTTCCAATGCGAGCAAGGCCTGCGGGTCCATGGCGCGCGCGTCGGCGTGCGAGATGAGGAAGAAGGCGGGGTCGAAGTGCGTGGCATTGTCCAAGACGCCTGCGCAATAGCTGCTCGCGTGCCCCCATCGCTCCGGCGGCACGGGACGAATCGCCGAGCGGCCTTCGGCCAGCAGATGCCAGAATTCCTCGACATTGCCCGCGCCGGGGAAGCGGCACGAGAGGCCAATCACGGCGATGTCGTCGGCGGCTGTCGGGCGTGGCTGCGCAGCGGCCGACTGGACCTGCGGGGTGGGCTCGGGCGCGTCGCTCGGAGTATCCGCGGGGGCGGCCGAGAGCACCTCGCCGTAGCGGCTCACGAGCCAATTGGAAAAAGCCTCCAAGGTCGGATGCTCGAACAGGACCGACGGATCCACCGCCTCACCAATGCGCTCGGACACGGGCCGCACCAGTTGCACCAGCATGACCGAGTCCACGCCGTAGTCCGGCAGCGGCGTCTGCGCGTCGAGCCGTGAGGGGTCGAGCTTCAGTTCACGGGCCACGATGTCGACGAGCCAGGCTTGCACCGCCGTCTTCGAGCTCGCTGCGGGCGATGCCGGTGCAGTGACCGAGGCAGGTTTCGCGCGGGGCTCGAGTAGGGCGTCCGCGCGCCAGCGGGCCGGAGCGACCACCGCGGGCAAAACCACCGGGCCGAGGGCGCGTCCCAGCAGCGCGTCCAAGAGCCGTAGACCCTCTGCATCACCGTGGCCGTGGAAACCGAGGCCTTGGTACACGGGCGTGCGGCTTTCGCCCATGCCGCTTTCTTTCCAGCTCGGCCACTGAATGCTCACGATGGGCATTCGATCGCGGTGCGCTTGCGCCGCGTAATCCATGTACGCATTGGCCATGGCGTAGTCGCTTTGGCCGACGGCGAGCGCCGGCACCGCGGCAGACACCGAGGAGAACAGCGCGAAGAAGCGCAGGGGCTCGTGCTCGAAGCAGGCCAGCATCGCATCGAGACCGGTGACCTTTGGCTCCAGCACCGCCTCGATCGCCGAGGCGCTCTTGCGCACGAGCGCGGGTTGCTCGTGATCGACGAGGCCTGCGCAGTGCAGGACGCCGCCGATGGGCCCCAGTGTGGCCTTGACGCTCTGCAGACTCGCCCGCAACGCCTCCTCGTCCGACAGCGGCACGGCGAGCACTTGGACCTGCGCCCCCTCGGCCTCCAAGGCCAGCACCGCGCGGATCTTCTGCGCGATCGGCGTGTTCGCTCGTTGCGCGTGCGCCCATTGCTCGCGCGGAGGCAATAGCTCACGGCCCGTGAGCACCAAGCGCTTGACGCCGCGTTCACGGACGAAGTGCTGCGCGCAGCGGTAGCCGATGCCGCGCGTCCCGCCGGTGACCCAGAGGACGTGATCGCTCGGGAACATGGGAGGGCTCCCGGACGGCGGCGGGGGCAGCTCGCGATGGATGGCCCGATACCGCCGCCCACCGCGGTAGCACACCTCGATCGGCGCGCGCGGTCCACCGCACTCGGCGACAATGGTCGCGAGCAGTGCCTCGTCGTCGTCGTTGGGGTCCAGGTCCACGTGACGCGAGACGACGCGCGTGCACTCGCTCGAGAGCATGCGGTACAAGCCGACCCGATCCGCGCCGCCGAGTCGGATGCTCCGGTTCTCGTGCGCCTCTAGACCGCGGGTCACGCACAGCGCCCACGCGCCCTCGCGGGGTCCCTCGTCAATCCACCGTTGAAGGTGCGCCACCCATTGCACCTCGCGCGCACGGCTTGCGCCGCACCCCACCAGGTCGATCCAGCCGTCGCAGCGACTCCAATCGATGGGGGGCGAGGCGCCGCTTTCCAGCACGTGCACTGCGCTTTCGCCGAACTGTCGCGCCAGGCGCGCGGCCAAACCTCGGGTTTCGGCATCGCAGAGGATGATCACCTCGCGCGGAGCCACCTGCTGCCAGGTCACGGGGCTGGGCTCCCAGTCCTTGGTCAGAAAGCGTTCGGCCCGATCTGGGTCCGTTGCCTGAGCAACCGCGGGTTTGAACTCGGGAATCCAATAGCGCTCTTGGGCAAACGGGTAGCCCGGCAGGCTGATACGCCGCGCCTCGCCTCCCGTGTGAAGTGGCTGCCAATCGAAGGTCAGCCCCTTCACCCACAGCTCCAGGATCTTGCTGTATTTGCCTTTTTGAATCCACGCGCCAATCAAGGCCGCCGTGTCTTCGTCCGCGTTCAGGCTGGCCAAGGCGTCTTTGTTCTTCTTTACCTCGCCGCGGTAGCACGCCTCGATTTCGTCCCGCTGCGAGGGCTCTTGCACGTACGCGGTCAACTTTTCGCGCAGTTCATCGAGGCTCCGCACCGCAAAGGCAAGCCGGTGGTCCATGGCCTCACGCCCGGTCTGCAACGTGTAGGCGATGCTCGCCAGGTCGGTGTCGGCGTGGATTTCCCGCGCGAGGTGCACCAACAACTGCCGCGCCTGCGCGTCCAATCGATCTTCCGTCTTCGCGGAGAGGACGATCAATGCCGGTCGGTCGCTGGTGGTCACGCGTCGTCCCCCGCGGTCGTATTCTTCGAGGATCACGTGCGCGTTGGCGCCGCCGGCTCCAAAGGAGGAGATGCCCGCGATGCGTGGATATTCACGCTGCACCCCGTCGACCTCGAGAACGGGCCGCTTCCACGCTTCGCGCGTTTGCTGCACGCGGAAGGGCGTCGTAGCAAAGTCGATGTGCGGGTTCAGCACCTGGGAATGCAAGCTCGGCACGAGGGTGCGGTACTTCATTTGCAACAGCACCTTGGTTACGGCTGCAATTCCTGCGGCGCTTTCCAGGTGCCCTATGTTCGATTTGGCCGAGCCGATGGCGCAATACTGCTTGTCCTGCGTGTAGCGGGAGAACGCCTGCGTCAAACCGGCGATTTCGATGGGATCGCCCAGGCTCGTGCCGGTGCCGTGCGCCTCGATGTAGCTGATTGCGCGCGGGTTCACGCGCGCCTCTTCCACGGCGCGTGCAATCACCTGCGCTTGGGCGATGGGATTTGGCACCGTGTAGCCGTTCGTTTTGCCTCCGTGGTTGATGCTCGTGCCCTTGATGACGCCATGAATGTGGTCGCCATCGGCCTCCGCCCGCGCCAAAGGCTTGAGCAATACGGCGCCGACGCCCTCGCCTGGCACGTAACCGTCGCCGCCCTGGCCGAAGCTCTCGCAGCGTCCCGTGCTGGAGGTGAATTGCCCCTGCGACAATGCCAAATACTTGTTGGGGTGCACGGAGACGTTGACCCCACCGGCAATGGCGAGTTCGCAGTCTCCCGTCATCAAGCTTCGCACGGCGAGATGGATCGCCGTCAGCGAGCTCGAACACATCGTGTCGACGGCGAGGCTCGGCCCGTGGAAGTTGCAGAAGTACGACACGCGGTTGGCGATGGAGGAGGCGTTGCCGGCGAGCGCAAAGGCCGGTCCGAGCATTTGCGCTTGGGCGCCGTAGAGCTGATACTCCTCGTACATGACGCCCACGAACACACCGACGTTGCCCTCGATGCCCGAGGCACGATGCTGCCGGAGCGCTTCGCGCGTGTAGCCGGCGTCCTCCAGCGTTCGATATACGCATTGCAGGAACAGGCGCTCCTGGGGGTCCAAGAAACCGGCGTCGCGCGGCGAGACGTTGAAGAACACCGGGTCGAATTCGTCGACGCCATCGATGAAGCCGCCCCACTTGCTGTAGCTCTTACCGAGTTTGCCTTTCTCCGGGTCGAAGTAGGCCGTGTGGTCCCAGCGTGCAGCGGGGATCTCGGTGATGCAGTCCCGTCCCGCTTCGAGGTTCTCCCAGAACGCGTGCACGTCCGCAGCCTGCGGATACTGGCCACTGAGTCCAATGATGGCCACCTCGAAGGGGCGCGGAACGAATGGATCGCCGGCATCTTGCCGGCGGTCCGCCGGCCTCTGGCCGGCTGGAGGCGTGCGGCGGGCCGCCTGGAAGGCGGCGGACCGCCGGCTGGAAGCCGGCGCTCCATACGGCGATCCATATGGCGGTGCTCCATATGGCGGTGCTCCATATGGCGGTGCTCCATATGGCGGTGCTCCATATGGCGGTGCACCATCCTCGGGCTGCGACGTGGGGGAGCGCGTTGGCTTCAACTCCGCGATCAGCGTGGGGCGGTGGGTTCGAAGGAAGTATTCCGCCAGGGAGTCGATGGTTTGATACTCGAACATCAGTGTCTTCGGCAATGGGCCGAATGTCGACTCGAGCTTGTTCACCAGGCCCAGGGCCATGATCGAATCGATGCCGTACTTCTCCAGCGGCGCATCGGTCTCGATGCGGTCCGAGGGCACCTTCAGCGTGGTGGCCAAAAGCTTTTTCAAATAGTGGCTCGTCTTCGGCAGAAGCTCGCCCGGTTCCTCCGATGTCGGCGCTTCATTCGCAACCGGCGCAACCCGGACGGACTGAGGACGCGCGGCAGTCCTGCGCAGCTCGTCCAACCGGCGCGCCGTGCCCGAGACCACCATCACTTGCGATTCGGTCGTTCGCCAGGCGCGGTAGAACATCTCGATACCCGCGTCGGTGCTCAATGCGCGGTAGCCCTGCTCGCGCATCACATCTTGGGCGCGCGCGTCGATGCCCATGCCGCCGTCGGCCCATAGTGGCCAATTGATTGACAGCGTCCGGCCTCGCCGTTCACCGAGTTTCACCCGCTCGTTGCGATGCGCCGCGAACCGATCCAAAAACGCATTGGCGGTCGCATAATCGCTTTGCCCCACGTTGCCGACGGCGCCGGCCCCGGAAGAGAACAACACGAGAAAATCCAGCGCGACATCGCGTGTGGCCTGGTCCAGGTTCACCGCGCCGAGCACCTTCGGCGCCATCACCGCGCGAAATTCCTCCGGGTCCTTTTTGAGCGCGAAGCTATCCTGAATCACACCCGCGCCGTGAAGCACGCCGTCCAATCGCCCGTATTGCGCGTGGATCCCCTGGATAACCTCGCGCACGGCCGAAGCATCCGTCACGTCCAGCACCTGGTAGCGCACGTTCGCGCCAAGCCTGCGCAGCCGTTCTTCGCGCTCCGGAGAGAGCACCGAGCGGCCGCCGAGAATGACCCGTGCATTCGCGACCCGCTGGACGACTTCCTTGGCGAACAGCTGGCCCAACGCACCCGCGCCGCCCGTAATGAGGTACACGCCGCCGTTCGTCCAGGGCATGCTCGTTCCTGCCTCGGCGCCGCCCTCGACGGGTCGCAAGACAAGGACTTCGCGCCGGCCCTCGACGTAGCGAACCTCGCCATCACCGGCCGCGCCCTCCGCGATGATCCGATCCAGCAGCGACGGCGTCGCCTGCGCCGGCAGGCCGAGCACTTGGCCGTGCAGCAGCGGGTTTTCCAAGCGTGCGCTCTTGAGCATTCCGCCCAAGGCCCGCAAAGCCCCTCCCCCGCTCGCCTCGTTCAACAGCACCTGCAACGACACCGGCCGGTGCGGCTTCGCGGCCAACAGTGCCCGCACCCGAGCCAACAACTGCTCGCCCATCGCCATCAGCGCGGCGCCGGCGTAGTCATCATCTCCGCCCGCCCGGGCGAGAATTTCCCAATGCGCCTCCGGATGCTTCGATTGCAATGCTGGCAACGAATCGCGATAGGCTTCGTCGAGACAAATCCAGCGCTCGTCATAGCTCTTCTCCGGCGCCGATGACTCGGCCGGTTCCCACTGCGGCCGAAGCAGCAGGCTTTCGGTCTCGTCCAGCGACGCATTCGGCAGCGCGCGCGAGGTAAGGCCCTTCAAGCGGACGCACACCCGACCCGCCTCATCGCAAATATCGATGTCCAGCTTTCGAAGGGAGCTGCCTGGCGTTGCCTCACGGGCCCGAACCACCGCCACCGCGCTCGAGGGGCTTCGGTCCAGGATCTCCAATGCCTCGAGCGCAAAGGGAAGCGACCCACGTGCGGCCGAAGCATCGCCGTCGGACATGGCCAACCCGATGGAGGCCTGCGCTGCACCATCGAGGATGCTCGGATGAAGGAAGTAGGCCCCTGCCGTCGCCCCCACACGCTCCGGAAGCGCGATCTCCGCGAGCACGCAGGGCTGACCCTCGATGTCCGTCCCGACGTGCATCCGCGTGAGGCTGCGGTGCGCGGGACCAAACGCCATGCCCATCGCCTCGAACATCGCGTAGCACGCCTCGACCGCGATCGGCTTCGCGCATTGCGCTCGCAACGCGGGCAAATCCACGGTCTCCGGCGTGCCGTCCCACCGCGCCGCTCGACCTTGCGCGTGGACGATTCGCTCCCCGTCCGCCGTCGTATAGATCTCGAACGCGACCTCGCCACCTTCCCCGGCCGACAGCCCAATATGAGCCTGCCGCGCCTCCGCGACGACCAGCGGTCGCTGCCAAACCACGTCGCGAAGCTCGACGCCCGCGGGGCCCTCCAGGGATTCCACCACGGCCGCCCGCGCCATTTCCAGATAGGCGACGGCCGGCAACACCTTTTCACCGCGAACCACGTGATCGCTCAGGAACGATTCGGCCCCGGTGAACTCGGAACTGAAACGCTGCTCGGCCAAAACGGACGTATTGCGCTGGAGCAAAGGATGAATGACCGCCGTCTTCGCCGCGACCGCCTCGTCGAACTCGAGCCAATAGCGCTCACGGGCGAACGGGTATGTGGGCAAATTCACGCGACGGGGCTTTGGCTCGCCATGCAGCGCCGCCCAATCGAGGTGCAGACCCTTGGCCCAGAGATTCAACAGTTGGTCGTATTTGCCGCGCTGAATCCACTTCTCCAATGTTTCGGCAAAATCCGAATCGGCCGTGAGCGTGGCCAGTGATTCCTTGTCGCTTCGCGTCTCCCCACAATAGAACTCGGGGATCTCACCGCGGGTCGCCTTGCCCGCGAGGTAGGCCGTCAGCTTCTCGCGCGCCTGCGCCACGCTCTTTGCCGCGAAGGCCAGCCGATGCTCCATCGCTTCGCGCCCAATCTGCAGCGTGTAGGCGATGTCCGTGAGATCGCTCTCCGTGTACTCCACGGAGGACAACTCCAAGAGCAGTTGCTCGGCTTGGGCCCTCAATCGATCGTGCGTCTTCGCCGAGAGCACCAGCAGCGCGGGATGCTCCTGCGTGGGTGCACGCGACGCGTCCCGCCCCGCTTCCGCGTATTGCTCGAGCACCACGTGCGCATTCGCGCCGCCGACGCCAAAGCTGCTCACCCCCGCCCGCCGCGGCGCCACGCGCCCATCGGCCTCGCGAAGCTCGGGCCAGTCGCGCGTTTCCCTCGCCAAATAGAACGGGCTATTCTCCAATTGCAAATACGGATTGGGCTCTTTCAAGTGCGCATTGCCGGGAATGCGCCCGTGGCGAAGCATCATCAGCACCTTGACGAGCCCCGCCATGCCGGCCACCGCCTCCAGGTGGCCGATGTTCGTCTTCAGCGAGCCCAATCCGCAATGCGGCTCGACGGGCTCCGTGATCCCTTGTCCGGCGTACAGCTGCGCAAAGGCGCTCTTGAGACCGTTGATCTCGATGGGATCGCCCAGCGGCGTTCCCGTGCCGTGCGTCTCGATGTACCCCACCGTGCGCACGTCGATGCCCGCATGGCGGTACGCGGCCACGAGCAAGGCTTGCTGCGCAACCGGATTCGGCGCCGTCGGCGACGTTGCCTTGCCGCCGTGGTTCTCCGCGATGCCTCGAATCAAGCCGTAAACGGGATCGCCATCCGCGCGAGCCTTGCTCAGCGGCTTGATGAACAGGGCCACGACGCCCTCTCCGCGGCCGTAGCCATCCGCACCGCGATCGAAGGTCTTGCAACGGCCATCCTCGCTGAGCATGCCCGCTGCGCTCGCGCCGATCGTAATGTCGGGCGTGGCCATGACGTTGACGCCACCGACCACCGCCGCGTCGCATTCGCCGGAGCGCAGGCACCCCACGGCGCGGTGCAGGGCCACCAAGGAGCTGGAGCACGCCGTGTCGACGGCCTCGCTCGGCCCGTGCAAGTTCAAAAGGTAGGAAACCCGATTGGCCGCCATGAAATGGAACAAGTACGAGCCCTGGGAATACGAAGTTCCCAATACGCGCTGGCGGTGCAAAATGTCTTTGTAATCGGCGGTGGTGATGCCGATGAAGACACCGGTGTTCGTTCCGGCGAGGCTGCTCGGCCGGTGGCCCGCGTCCTCGATGCAGGCCCACGCCGCTTGGATGAAGAGGCGCTGCTGCGGATCCATCCCCAGGGCCTCCAGTGGGGAAATCCCGAAGAACAGCGGGTCGAAGCAGTCGGCATCGGCCATGAAGCCGCCCCACCTCGCGCGGGTCTTGCCGGGTTCCGACTTGGCGTCGCCGTAATACTGCCGCCAATCCCAGCGATCGGCCGGCACTTCGCCAATCAAATCGCGATTGGCCTCTACGTTTTTCCAAAGTTCGCGCACGCTGGCCGAACCCGGGAATCGCCCGCTCAGGCCCACGATGGCCATGGGTTCCTCGCGAGCGGGGGCGATCTCACCTTTGGGCGCGGCCACCGCAGGGCTCCGTCGCTGACCCGCGCGCGGTACACGCAGGACGCCGACCGGCTCCGTCCGAGCCGCCGGAGCCTTCGGCGCATCCCCCCCGTCCAACTTCGCGCGGAGCTGCGGCCCGTGGTTCTGGAGGAGGTATTCCCCCAGCGCTGCCAAGGTGGAGCACTCGAAGAACACCGTCGGCATGAGTGCCAAGCCGTATCGCCGGTTCAGATCGTTCGCGAACTCGGTGAACATGACCGAGTCGAAGCCGTAGCGGGAGAGCTCGGCCTGCGCCTCGACGTTGCGCACGTCGACCTTCATCAGCGCGCTAACGTCTCGTATCAATTCCTGAACGAGTCGATTCATCAGCGCATCGCCCTTGCCGGCGGGTGCCTGCTCCGACGAGGACGCGGACGCAGCGGCGGCCTGCGCCGGCGGCTCCTGCTTCTTCGTGGCCGCCGAATCGCCGGCAAAGAGGACCGCGCGAATCTTCTGTACATCGCCCGCAGCGACCAGCACCTGCGCGGGCTTCTCCACGAGTGCGCCCACCAGCGAGGTCATACCGGTTTGGCTATCCATGGCGCGCAGGCCGGTGAGTCGCTCGTGCAGCTCCTGCACTTGCGCATCGAGGTGCATGCCGCCGTCTCGCCATAGTGGCCAGTTCACCGAGAGGGTGTGGCCGTGACGCTCACCGCGACGAACGCGCTCGTTGCGATGGTGCGCGAAGGCATCGAGGAAGGCATTGGCGCCGGCGTAGTCGGCCTGCCCCGCGTTGCCCCCCGATGCCAGCGAGGAGAACAGCACCATGAATTCCAGCGGCAGATCCCGCGTTGCCTCATCGAGCGCCAAGGCGCCCGCGACCTTCGGGGTCAGCACCGCGTGCACTTGCTCCGCGGTCTTGTTCAACAAGTACGCATCGCGCGTGAGGCCTGCGCAATGGATGATGCCCGTGAGGCGCCCGAATTCTCGCTGAATTCCCGCCACCTGGTCGCGCACCTGCTTGGCATCGGACACATCGCAAACCAGGTATTCGATGTCGATACCCTGCCGGCGCAACTGCTCCAGCGCGGAACGCGGGCTGCCCTCCAGCGCTGTGCGTCCGCTCGCAAGAATCTTCACGCCCTCGACGGCGCCGAAGTGCCGCGCGACGATGCGCCCGAGACCACCCAAGCCTCCGGTGATCCACACCACGCTTCCCGCACGCACGACCTGCGCGGTGGAGGCCTGCTTGGGCAGGGTCGTCTCCCGCCACACGCGCACCCGGCGCTCGAGGGTCCCCTCCTCGTAGCGCACTTCGAGCTCGGCATTGCCGCTCGTCAGCTCGTGCTCCACGCGTTCCACGAGCTGCGCGTATTGGCCCGCGGTCGTATGGCGCACGACCTTGCAAAGAAGCTTCGAATGCTCCAACCGCGCCGACTTCAGAAGCCCCACGAGCGCGGCGTGCACATGGGCGTCTTTCTCCTCCACGAGCACCACGAAGGGCTGCGGACGCTGCGCCTTGCTGGTCATGCAGCCCTTCAAGAGCCCCATGACCGTGAGAAAGTTCTCCTCGATGGCCCGCGCCGGATTGTGGCCCGCCGGAGCGAGCACTTCGACCCGGGCTCCTCGCCAACGACCCTCGATGGCCTGGCGCAGCGTGGCGTCGGGCGCGGAAAGGCAGAAAATCGGCGGCTCCGTGGAATCCGTATTTCGTGAGGGCGCCAGCGGATGCTCTTCCCATTGCGGGGCGGCGTACACGACGTCGGCGGGCGCAGGAACGCTGGCGGCAATGGCCATGTAACCGCGAATCGCCATCGCGCAATGACCGTGCTCGTCGACCACGTCGATATCGTACTTGCGAGCCTTTTGCGTCCCCGCGCTTTCGCGCACGTACACGTAGGCGCTCGCGGGCATGTCCGCGTAAATCCACAATGCGTCCAGACTGTACGGGAATCGCCACTGCCGTTGGCCATCTTGAATCAACGAAAGGAACGCCGCGGGCTCCAAGATGGAATTGCCCACGTGCGGGTGCAGCACGTAATTCTCGTCACCGTGCGCGCGGGGCCGCAAACGCACCAGCGCTTCTTTCTCGGAATGGATCAACGACTCGATGCGCGACTTCTCGTAGACCGCCGCCATCTGCATCGTCGCCGCACGCGTTTCCGCGTCCGCCGTTTGGCCGCACCGCGCACGAATGCCCTGGATGTCCAGTGCCGGGGGCGGCGCCGGGCGATCGTCGAAGATTAGCCGCCCTTGGGCATGCGTGACCTTTCGTGCATCCGCGGCCGTCTCCACCGTGTAGGTCCAGCCATCGCTCGCGGTCGCCAAGCGCACGCGCACGTCGCAGGCGCGGTCCTGAATGACCAGCGGGGCGACCCAAAGCGCGTTTCGTATGCCGACGACCTTTTTGCCATTTCCGGTCTCGCCCGCGAGGCGCGCCATTTCCAAGTACGCCGGGGCCGGAAATACCTGCCCGTGCTCCGCGAGAAACCATTCCGAGCCGGTGAAGGCGCTGGAGAATTCGCGCTGCTCTCGGGTGGAGACATCCCGGTGCAGCAAGGGATGCAGCGGCGCGGTGTCCTCCAGCAAGCGCGAGGTGAGGCCGCGCAAGCGCAGGCACACGCGACCATGCTCGTCGCACACCTCCACGTCCAGCTTTTGCAATTTTTGCTGCTGCGAGCCGCCGTCGGCATGCGCTCGAATGAAGGCATACGAGCGCATCGGGGTGCGCCCGAGGATCTCGATGCTCTCGAGCGCGAAGGGCATGCCGAGACCGACCGCAGCACCGCCAGAGGCCATGCTCTGGTGCACGAACACCAATCCCAACGAGGCCTGGAACGCGCTATCGAGCACGCTGGGGTGCACGACGAATTGCTCGTGGGTGTCCGCCACGCACGCGGGCAGCACGATTTCCGCGATGACCTGCAGCTCGCCGGCGCCCTTTCGGCGCACACCGAGGGTCCGCAAACCGCGGTGCGCCGGACCGTAGGCGATGCCCATGGTCTGGTAAGCTTCGTAGCAACGATCCGCGCCGATCGATTGCTCCCGGCCCGCGAGCACCGCCTGGAACTCCGAGGCGTCGGGCTCGGGTTCTTCGCCCTCGAACAAAACGGCCCGCCCTTGGGCGTGCACGGCCGCTTCCGTCACGACTTCGAAATCGATCTCGCCCGACTCCTGCGCCGTCAACCGAATTTGGACCTCGGCGGGCTGGTCGACCACGATCGGCCGCAGCCAGACGACGTTCTCGAGCCGCACGTGCACCGGATGATTCGGTGCGACGTCGCCGAGGGAGGCCACGACCGCCGCACGGGCCATTTCCAAGTAGCAAACGCCGGGCAATACCTTTTGGCCACCGACGACGTGGTCGCGCAAGAAGCTTTCGGCGCCGCCAAACGTCGACGCAAAGCGCTGCACCTCGAAGTCCGAGGTATTTCGGTGCAACAGAGGGTGCAGCGCACGGGAATCGCCCGAATCGAGCGCACTCGCCGCCGGCGGGCTCGCGATCTGCACCGCATAGCGCTCCCGCGCAAAGGGATACGTCGGCAGTGCGAGGCGCCTAGGCTTGACCTGGCCATAGAGGCGTCGCCAATCGACATTGAATCCACGCGCCCAAAGGTCCATCAGCCGCGGCCACTTCGCGTGCGCGATGCAATCCTCCGCGATGAGGGACTGCTCATCCTCCGTGAGGCTCGAATCGCCGTGGCCCTTGGCCCGAATGGCCGCGGACGTCTCCCCCCCCACGAAGCGCTGGAGCTCCTGCTGCAGCGCCGACAAGGAGTCGACGATGAAGCCGACACGGCTCTCCATCGCGTCCCTTCCCACCTGCAGGGTGTAGGCAAGATCGTGCAGCTCGCCTTCGTCTCGGTCCCGAAGCGCCGCAAGCAACTGCTCGGCCCGCGCCATCAGCCGATCGTCGTTGCGCGCGGAGAGCACCACGAGCGCGGGCCCTCGCCCGACCCCGTTGCGTGGTATATTCACGTATTGCTCCACCACGAGGTGCGCATTGGTGCCGCTGAAGCCGAAGGAGCTAATCGCCGCGAGGCGCGATCCACGCGCGTTCACCGGCCAGGGTTTCAACTGCGTATTCACGTACACCGGGCTGTTTGCAAAGTCGATGTGCGGGTT
This sequence comes from Sorangiineae bacterium MSr12523, assembly GCA_037157775.1. Lineage (NCBI taxonomy): Bacteria > Pseudomonadati > Myxococcota > Myxococcia > Myxococcales > Pendulisporaceae > Pendulispora > Pendulispora brunnea. The sequence goes on along the minus strand of CP089982.1, from coordinate 4,260,630 downwards.
TGGCTGCTCGTAGTGGATGCTCGGCGGCATCTGCCCGTGCTGCATGCTCAGGCACACCTTGATGAGGCCCAGCACCCCGGATGCCGCCGTCGTATGGCCGATGTTCGCCTTCAACGCGCCAATGCCGCAAAATTGCTTTTTGTCGGTGAATTGACGAAAAGCCTCGCTCAGCGCATGAATCTCGATCGGGTCGCCCAGTTTGGTGCCCGTGCCGTGGGCCTCGACGTACTGAATATCCTCGGCGGGAATGTTGGACCGCCGGTAAACGGATTCGACCAAACGGCTTTGCGACAGGAAACTGGGCACCGTAATGCCCGATGTTTTGCCGTCCTGGTTCGTGCCACTGGCTCGAATCACGCCATAGATTCGGTCATTGTCGGCTTGCGCGTCCGCGAGGCGCTTCAGAACGACGATGCCCACGCCATCCCCGACCACGGTGCCATCCGCCTCGTGATCGAAGGGCCTGCATCGACCTTTGGGCGAAAGCATCCCCGCGCTCTGCATCGACACGAAGCCGATCGGGTGATTGAACACGGTGATTCCGCCGGCAATTGCGGCATCCACCTGGTACGCCTGGAGCTTTTGGCATGCGAGGTGAATAGCCACCAGCGACGAGGAGCACGTGGTGTTGATGGCCAGCGCGGGCCCTTTGAGATTCAGGAAATACGAGGTCCTCGCGGCCAGGATGCCATTGTCATTTCCCAACATGGAGAAATGCGTGGGCTCCGCGTTGGGCGCAGTGGATTGCACGGCACCGAGAATGACGGCCACGTCCTGCCCGCCGAGGGAACCGGGCGCGTAACCGGCGTCCTCGATGGCCGCATAACAGGCCTCGAGGGCGATGCGCTGCACACCGTCCATGGCCTGCGCCTCGCGCGGCGAGATGCTGAAAAAGGCGCTATCGAAGCATTCCGTCTCCGCCATGGCACCGTAGCGGATGACGCGGTCGAGGCCGTGGCTCGCGAGCACGTCGCGCCATTGTTCGTCTTGGGCAAAGTCGACGCATTCGCGCCCGTCGCGAACGAGCTCCCAGAATTCCGCCGCATTGCGCGCCCCCGCGCACCGGGACGATAGTCCAATGATGGCAATGGCGCCGTCATCCTTGGGCGCCGGCGTCACGACGGGCCTCGCGGGCTCGCCCGCGGGTTCGATCGCGGGTTCGAACTTATCGGCGACCGCCTCCGGCTTTGCCGGCAGAGACCGGAGCACGTAATCCGCCAGCAAACGGATGCTGCTGAATTCGAACACCACGCTGCTCGGCAGCTGCAGCCCGAAGAGGCGATTGATCGCGTCCACGAGCTCGATGGCATTGATCGAGCTCACGCCCAGATCGCCAAACGCGGTGTCGTAGCCAAAGTCGCCCGATTGAAGCCGCAAGATGCGGCAAAACTCCGTCTTGACCCGCTCTTTGATGCCGTTGCGCGAACCATCCTCCTTGATGGGAATGGCCTTTTTCTCCTCGGCCTCGACCCAGCAACGGCGCTTCTCGAACGGATACGTCGGCAGCGGGATCCGGCGGTATCCATCGCCCGCAAAGAGGCGCTCGTAGCCCAGACGGTAGCCCTGTGCATACAGCTCGGCGAGCGTCGACAGCCGTTGCACGTATTCACCGTCCGACACGCCACGGGCGCACTGCTCGATGCACTCGTTTCCGGTTTGCAACCGCGATTCCTGTTCGCGAAGCTTTCCGGTCGGCACGGAGACGTACACCTTGCCCCTGGCGCGCCCATCCCGGAGCAAGCCGATCAACTCGTTCGTGTCGCGGGCGACGCAGGCCAGACGATGCTCGAGGTGCTTGCGCCCGACGAGCAGCGTATATGCGACGTTGCCGAGGTCGAGGGCCGGGTTCTCTTCGACGTGCCGCCGTAGCCGCTCGACCTGCTCCTCGAGCTGGCCCGCCGTTCGGGCGGAGAGCACGACGAGGTAGCCGGGACGCTCGCCGTGTGTGCGATGGGCGGGCGGTGCCTCTTCGAGAACCATGTGCGCGTTGGTGCCGCTCATTCCAAACGAGCTCACGGCCGCCAAGCGCCGCTGACCGGGCGCCGTCTCCCAATCGCGCAAGGTGGTGTTGACGTAGAAAGGGCTATTCTCGAAATCGATATGCGAATTGCCCCGCTCGAAATGCAACGACGGCGGGATGCGTCGGTGTTGCAGCGCAAGCACGCACTTGACGACACCGGCCAACCCGGAGGCCGCGGTGGTGTGCCCGATGTTGGTCTTGATCGAGCCAATCGCGCAGAAGTGCTTCTTGTCCGTATCTTTGCGGAAAGCTTTGGTCAGCGCCTGGTACTCGATGGGATCGCCGAGCCTCGTTCCGGTGCCATGGGCTTCCACCATCTGGATCTCTTCGGCGTGGATGCCAAAGGTCTCGTACACCTCGCGCTCCAACCGCTCCTGGGACAGGGCGCTCGGGGCGGTGATGCCATTCGTCGTGCCATCCTGGTTGATCGCCGAGCCGCGGATGATCGCCCGCACGGGATCGCCGTCGGCGATCGCATCGCTCAGGCGCTTGAGCAGCACGGCGCCCACGCCCTCACCGGGCACGAAGCCATCCGCGCGATCGTCGAAGGTGTGGCAGCGGCCATTCGGGGAGAGCATTCCCGTGCGCGACGCCATCACATAAAAGCTGGGGGTGCACTGCAAGTAGACGCCACCGGCCAGTGCCAAGTCGACTTCCCCGGCGCGCAAAGCCTGGCAAGCGAGGTGCATCGCCACCAGGGAGCTGGAGCAGGCCGAGTCGATGGTCATGGCCGGGCCCCGTAGGTCGAGGCTGTAGGCAATGCGCGCCGAGAGTATCGACGCGGCGCTCCCCATCATCGCCTCCGGGGGCGTCGAGGCATCGTCTTTGAAAAGCTGCGAATAGTCGCCGCCGTTGCAGCCGACGTACACGCCGCAACGGTGGCCCTCGATGCTTAGACCCGCGTAGCCTGCGTCCTCCAAGGCCCGCCAGCCCTCCTGCAGGAACAACCGCTGCTGCGGGTCCATGTAGGTCGCTTCGATGCCCGAGATGTTGAAAAACAGGTGATCGAAGTGCTCGATCTCCTGGAGGAAGCCACCGCGTAGGCAACCGTTTTCGATGTTGGCCGCCGCGTACTCGCGGGCGAGGTCCCAACGGGTGATCGTCTCCGTGAGCTCCGTGCCCCGTGCGAGATGCTCCCAAAGCTCGTCCACGGTGTTGGCCCGCGCATAGCGGGCGCTCATGCCGATGATAGCTATCGATTCCCGCGGCGATGACGCCTTGGTCTCGGGCGCCGGGCTCGCCGGCTTCGTCACCGCGGGGAATCGCCGCGGGGCCTGCGCTTCCTTCGGCGCTGGCTCCGGCGAGGCCGCCGAGAGCAGCGCTGCGATGCCATCGCGGTACTCGGCAAAAATGTGCCCCGCAAGCTTGTTGGTGCTTGGGTAATCGAACACGCTGGTGGTGGTCAGCTTGATCGACAGCGCCTTGTTGATCGCGTCCGTCGTGCGGACACCCATGATCGAGTCGAGCCCGTAATCGGCAAAAGACTCGTCGGGATCGATCGCATCGCGCTCCATCCTCAACGTGGCACTCAATTGATCGAGCAGCGTCTGCAAAATGTGCTCGCGCACCGCGCGGTCGTCGATCCCATGGGTCGGCTCCGGAGCGCGTGGGATCTCACGACGAACCTCGTGGCGAACCTCTGGACGGGGTGCGCGTGTCGCAGGCTGGCGAATCACACCGTCGCTCTGGGCCACGATGATCTGCTGCCCCTGCCCCTCCGCGGCGCGCGCGACCGAGTGAAAGCCTTCCGCTTCCAGGGCGCGTTCCCATCCTTCGAACGTCAGCGCCGGGGTGCCCGGGAGGCGCAAGGCCTCGTCCTCGTACAGCCACCACCCTTCGAGCAGCCCAAACGTGAGGTGCGTAAAGAGATTGCGACCATGGAGCTCGTTGAGCACCAGCACCCCGTTGCCTTGCAACGCCGCTTTGGCATTGCGCAACGTCACGCGGATATTCTTGGTCGCATGCAGCACGTTCGCCGCGATGACCACATCGTAGACCCCTGCAGAAATTCCCTGTTCGGCGAGCGGTTGCTCGACATTGAAGATGGCCGTCTTCAGGTACGAATACCGAGGCGCGTAGTGGTCCTGCGCGTGCAGGAGAAACGCTTTGGACAAATCGGTATAGCCGTATTCGGCCACCGAGCCTGCATGGGGTGCGAGGCGCTCGAGCACGCCCTCGCTCGTTCCGCCAGTGCCCGCGCCAATCTCCAGGATGCGAACGCGCGCCTCGGGGTCTTGCCGGATCCGGGCCTCCACGAAGGCGACCACGATGTCGGCGACCACGGCATTGAACGCATCCGCCCCGCGATTGCGCTTGTAGATACCCTCCACCAAATGCATCGACGAATCGGGAAAGAGAACGTCGGTCGCGCGTTTCCGGCCGGTGAGAATCTCGGGCAGGGCGCGCAATGTCGCATCCAGCAGCTGCACTTGCGCGCTCAATGCCGGATCATTTCGCCATTCGCGTTGATTCGTCTCCCACTCCGACCACAGCGCAGCACCAGAAGCAACCTCGGGATCCCGCAAGGTGCAACGCCCGTTTTCCACGCGGATGGTTCCATGCTCCTGCAACGCGCGCAGACTCTCCTGCAGCCAGCGCTCGTAGAGCGCAGGAAGTTCGACCCGTTGCTTCCAAGCATCCAACGATGACGCTTCGAACAATCCCAGTGACCGTAGTTGCATGCACATCAAACCATGCAGCAGCCGGTGCAACGTTCGGGCAGAGTGCTCCATCCGTACTGAATTCTCAGTGAATTCCATTGGATACTTTCCGAGACCTGACGCGATCGTCGATGATGGAACGTCTTGTGATGCATCGCAACGTGGAAATCCGTTCAATCGGATTTGATATCACCGTACCAAAAACGGTGTCATCCAATCACATGACAAGAATGTTTCGAATCGTTCACGAGGCTTATCGGGTGGACCTATCGATGTCCGGACACCGATTCAATCGTTGTTATTTCGACTACCACAAATAGCTATTCTCGACGAACGCGCCCCGCACATCGCAGTACGTGCGCACAGTGCGGGGCGCGCGACCATCACAAAGAACCTAGGTGATGCTGCGCCTCGAGGCCTTCGCCATTGAGACGGTGTTTTCCAAATTCACTGACCAACCGCTGTGCGGCGATTTTCGCCCCATCGGGCACGATGCGGGCTGCCAGGGCGCGGGCCCCCTCTTTGATTTCCGGCCGAGAACATTCGCGCAGCGCAGAGGCCAATCCTTCCGAGGTCAAGGCTTTGCGGGCGGAGCACGGGACCCCTGCCCCCAATTCTTGCACCCTTCGCGAAAAATAATACTGATCGTAAATGTGCGGCACGATGACTTGCGGACTTCCGGATTTCGATGCCGTGGTCGTCGTCCCTGCCCCGCCGTGGTGCACCACCGCCGCCACCCGGGGAAATAGCTTTTCGTGATTGACGTCCCCGATGGAGATGCAATCGGCGCCAGCGTCGGCGAGACGGAGATTTCCCCATCCTTGTGAAAGAATCGAACGAAGCCCCGCTGCCCGCGCGGCATCGATGAGCAGCTTTCCCGTTTGGTCCGCCGCCTGCATGCTGCCAAAACCGAAATAGACGGGAGGCTCGCCGCCGGAGAGGAATTTCTCGAGTTCGTCCGGCAACGCGCTTTGATTCGGCAGAAGCCAGGCTCCGGTCTGGACAATCTCCAGGTCCGCGGCCGGAGCGGCCGGTGCCAAGACGGGGTCCGCGGCAAGCCACGGGCGATCCGTGAAGACATGGCGCTGGACATTTTCGACGCGGGGCAAACCCAATTTGGCGCGCTCCTCGTTCAATGTCGTGAGGAATGCCACGCTGAACATCCAGCCGTCCATCTTCCAGAGAAGACGATTGGCAAACGACGGCAGCCCCCGCGGATATTGGAACCCCAGGGGCGGCGGGGCGTGGGGCGGATAATCGGGCGACGGGAACACCGACGGCGAAAAGCCCACGAATACGTAGGGGATCTTGAGCGTTTCGGCGATCGAGCGCGCCGCAATTTGCAATGCGGTTGCAGCAACGATGAGGTCGCAGCCGCGGGCGGCCTCGGTGAGCACCTGGAATTGGTCGCGAACGGTGGAAGCGGCCATCTCCTTCATTTGCTTCATGGTGGGCTTGACCGGCTTACCGTCTTTGGTCTGGGCCGCACCGCCTTGCATGGTCTTCAAATCCGGCCCTATCGGAATGCAACGTAGCCCGAATGACTCCACCCATTCTTTGAAGTTCGGGGCTACGCACAAGCTCACATCGTTTCCCAGCGCCCGCAATTCGAGTGCGAGCGCCAGGAGCGGTTGCACATCGCCGCGTGAGCCGATGGAGGAAATCAGTACTTTCATATTGCCATCACCGTTTGTTTGAGGTGGGGGAACGGTTTTACCGGATTTCGTGCGCGGGTGTTCACGGGAACGACAGAACCTGAGCAAGGGAAGGCAATGCCGTGGCGATCCGGCGAACGCGTTCGTGACCGAGTTCGATTCCTTTGAGCGCCCGCGGTCGTGTCGTGCACACGAAGGCGAGCTGGGTGAAGGGCCCGGCGAGCAACTCCTCCAGCGCAGCCATGGCCCGTTCGGGCTCGATCAATCCGAAACCCGCTTGATCCAGCCAATTTTGAAGGGCGTCGGGGATCGGCCCGCCGCCCCAATATCCCCAGTTCATGATCTTGACCGGGCACGCCCACTCCTTCGACAGGCGATGTGCAAATGCATCGTTGAAGGCGCTGCCCGCTGCATAGTTGCTCTGCCGCGGGCTTCGTTCGAACGACTCGATCGAGGAGTAGAACAGGACGAAGTCCAGGGGCTCCTCGCCGAACACCTGGGCCATACGAACGCTCACATCGGCTTTCGCGCCGAGTCCCGCGGCGAAGCGGCGCTCGTCCATGTGGGCCAGATCGCTGCCCGACATGACCAAGGTCGAGTGAATCAGCCCATGAATCGAACCGTGATGCTGCTTGATTTGCTGGTACGCCCGCGACAAGTCCTCCAGGTTCGTGGCGTCGGCTTGCACGTACACGGGCGCGGGACCGAGCCGAGCCAGGCGATCGATCTTGGCTTGGATCTCCGCATCCAGCGCGCGGCGTCCAATCCACACCAATTGGGCGCGGTGGGTGCGAATCACGTGCTCGCTCAGTGCTTCGCCCAGTCGTCCGGCGCCACCGAGCATCACGTACACACCGCCCTGCCGAAAGCGCGAGGGCGCAGCTTGCGTGGCGCGCTCGCAGGGCAGCCACTGCTCGCGGTACCACTCGCCTTTGCGGTACGCCCATGGGTTGCCCCGCGGATCGGCCGGGAGATGCGCGATCTCCTGCAGCGGCCATGCGCCGTCCTCCGGAAGGTCCACGACGCGGAAGCGCCACTGCGGATGCTCCTTGGCGATCGAGCCGATCAGACCGTGCACGGCCGCGTGATCGGGCTCGATTCGCTCACTGCGCAAGATGCCCTGCGCCTGCCGGGTCACGATGGTCAGGCCCAAGGCTTTTTCACCATGGCCCGCGTGCAAAAGCGCTTTGAGCAGACGCAGGCCTTGCAAGACGGCCGCGTGCGGCTCGCTCGAAGCTTCGCGCGGTGCGATCCAGAACACGTGGGAGAGAGCCCCCGCGGCCGGCACCTGCTCGATGGCCGGCAGCGCGCGACCTTGCGGATAAAGCTGCTCGAGCGCGCGATGCTCGTCGGCGGCGCCGCCGATCCACGCCACGGGCTCACCCGCCGCGGGCCAGGCCTGCTGCGAACGCGGAAGCTGCGTCGCCTCCCACCGCGGTGCGAGCATGAGCTCCCCCGCTTCGCCGGGTACCCGTGTCGCATTCGATAGGACGCGAAAGGCAAGTCCTCGCATGCGCACGCACGACACGCCTTGCGGAGTGAAAATGTCGATATCGAGTTTGCGAATCGCTCCGTCGCCGGATCCGGCGCGACGGATCCAGGCCCACGCTTGCTCGGTGCAAGGCTGCCGCACCTCCAGCGAATCCAATGCAAACAGCAGCGTAGGCTCCGGGGTTCCGTCCGACGCGAGCACGGCACCGATGGACGCTTGAATGGCCGCGTCCAGGAGGGCTGGGTGCAGCACGTACGCATCGGCCGTTTGGGCCAATGCGGCGGGTAGCTGCAGTTTCGCCAAGGCTTCGCCTTCGCCCGAGAAAACGCTGTCGATGGCGCGGAAGGACGGGCCGTACGCGATCCCCAGGGCGTCGAAAAGCTCGTAGCAGCGTGCGCTCGACATCACCCGCGTGCAACGTGCTCGAAGCTCGCCGACATCGACGACGGCGGCCATGCTCGCGGGCTCGATCGAGACACGCCCCTGCGCGTGCACGACGTCCTGCCCCGAGTAGATGCGGTAATCGATTTCGCCCGCATCCTGCGGGTACAAGCCGACGTGCACCGTTTGGGATTCGGCGACCGCAATCGGCTGCAGCCAGGCCGTATCGCGGATCATCACGCACCGCTCGGCCGGTGCATCCACCGATTGCTCCGCCGCGGTCAGCGCCATTTCCAGGTACGCAACGCCGGGCAAGATCCGACGGCCCTGAACGACGTGATCGGCCAAGAAGAACTCCGTCCCGGTGAAGGTGGAGCTGAAACGCTGCTCGGAAAGCCGTGAGGTGTTGGCATGCACCAAAGGATGCAGCGCCGAGGTTCCCGCCTGCGACGTGCGAGCGGCTGGCGGCTCGATCCAATAGCGCTCTTTCGAAAAGGGATAAGCCGGTAGCGAAACGCGGCGCGGTGTCTCCGTGTAGAGCGAATTCCAGTCGAAGGACAGGCCTTTGACCCAGAGCTCGAGCAGCTTTGCGTACTTCCCGCGCTGCACCCACTTGCGAATGGCCTCTTGAAGCTCCTCGTCCTCGGTGAACAGCGAAAGCGCTTCCCGCTGCTGCTTCGTGTGCCCAACGTAGCACTCGGCGACATCACCGCGCGCGGCCTTACCTTGCACATAGCCGGTGAGCTTTTCCTCGAGCTCGCGGAGCGTCGACGCGGTGAAGGCGAGGCGGTGCTCGAGTGCATCGCGCCCTGTCTGCAAGGTGAATGCGATACCTGCAAGGTCTGCGTCGGAGGCAGACGTGCGCGTGAGGTGCTCCAACAGCTGCTTCGCGTGCGCCTGCAAACGCTCTTCGGTTTTCGCCGAGAGAACGATCAGCGCGGGACGGTCGGCGGCCTGGACGGTGGCCTCCGGGGCATCGTATTCGGCGACGATCAGGTGCGCATTCGAACCGCCGGCGCCGAACGAAGAGATACCGGCCATGCGCGGATACTCTTTTGCAATGCCGTCGATCGTGAGGACGGGCCGCGCCCAGGCTTCGCGCGCTTGCTGCACGCGGAACGGGGTGCGCTGGAAGTCGATGTGCGGATTCAGCGCGCCGGCGTGCAGGCTCGGCACCAAGGTTCGGTGCTGCATTTGCAACAGCACCTTGGTCAGGGCCGCGATGCCCGCCGCGCTTTCCAGGTGCCCAATGTTCGATTTGGCCGAGCCGATTGCACAATACTGGGTATCCGAGGTGTGTTGCGAAAAGGCCTGCGTCAATCCGCTGATCTCGATGGGATCGCCCAGGCTCGTTCCCGTGCCGTGCGCCTCGATGTAGCTGATGGCGCGCGGGTTCACGCCCGAACGCTCCAGCGCGCGTGCGATGACCTGGGCTTGCGCGCCGGGGTTCGGCACGGTGTACCCGTTGGTCTTGCCGCCGTGGTTGATGCTCGTGCCCTTGATGACGCCGTAAATGTGATCACCATCCGCCACGGCCCGCGCGAGGGCCTTGAGCAGCACGGCGCCCACACCTTCACCGGGCACGTAACCGTCTCCTCCCTGGCCGAAGCTCGCGCACCGGCCGTGGGTCGAGACGAATTGCCCCTGCGAGAGCATCAGGTACTTGTTCGGATGCACGGAGACATTCACCCCACCGGCAATCGCCGCATCGCACTCGCCGCGGGTCAGGGATTCGCAGGCGAGATGAATGGCGGTCAGCGAGCTCGAACACATCGTGTCCACGGCCATGCTCGGGCCATTGAAATTGCAGAAGTACGACACCCGATTGGCAATCGAGGCGGGATTGCCAGGCAGCGCGTAGGGTTGCCCCAGGGCCTGCGCCTGCGCGCCGTAGAGTTGGTATTCCTCGTACATCACGCCGACGAACACGGCCACGTTGCGGAGTGCCTCGCGCGTGTAGCCGGCGTCTTCGAGCGTCTGGTACACGCACTGCAAGAACAGCCGTTCCTGCGGGTCGATGTACATCGCCTCCTGCGGCGAGATGTTGAAGAACAGCGGATCGAATTCATCGACGCCATCGATGAATCCGCCCCACTTGCTGTACGCCTTGCCGGGCTTGCCCTTCTGCGGGTCGAAATACGCACTGTGATCCCAGCGCGTGGCGGGGATTTCCGTGATGCAGTCATGGCCCGACTGCAGGTTCTGCCAATATTCGTGCACGGTATTCGCCTGGGGATACCGTCCCGCCATTCCGATGATGGCCACGTCGACCGAGGATGGATCGCCGACGGACGGCCGCCTGGAAGCCGGCGCTCCACGTTTGAGCGGCGCATGCTTCGAGGGCGCATGCTTGAGCGGCGCCGGCTTCAACTTGGACGCCAGGGCGTCGCGATGATCCGTGACGAAGTACTCGGCCACGGCGGCAATGCTCCGATACTGGAACATCAATGTCTTGGGCAGCGGCCCGAACGTCTCCTCCAGATCGTTCACCAAGCGCAGCGCCAGAATCGAGTCGAAGCCGTACTGCTCCAGGTCGGCGTGGGAGTCGATCCGATCCGGCGAGAGCTTGAGCGTGGTCGCCAGCAGGCGCTTCAAATAGTGAATTGTCTTTTCGCGGAGGTCGTCGTGGCCCATGTCGGTCGCCGGAACGCTTTCGCGAACCGGCGCAGGAAGACGCGCGGTGGGGGTTCCGGCGACCACCACGACCTGAGAGGCCTCGCTGCGCCATGCGCGGTAGAAAGCCTCGAGCCCGGCGGCGGTGCCCAGAACGTCGAGGCCTTGGCGGCGCATCGCGGTCCGGGTGGCTTCGTCCGCGCGCATGCCGCCGTCGGCCCATAGTGGCCAATTGATCGACAATGTCCGACCACGGCGCTCGCCGCGTTTCACGCGCTCATTGCGATGGACGGCAAATCGATCCAAAAAGGCGTTTGCCGTCGCATAGTCGCTTTGCCCCACGCTGCCGGTCGCACCCGCGCCGGAGGAGAACAGCACCAGGAAGTCCAGATCGCACCCGCGCGTGGCGCGGTCCAGGTGGATCGCGCCGAGGACCTTCGGCGCCATCACCGCACGCAGTGCCTCCGCGCTCTTGTGGATGATGAAGGCGTCCTGGATCTGCCCGGCGGCGTGGAGCACGCCATCGAGGCGGCCGTACTCCGTGCAGATCTCCTCGATGCAGCGTTGCACGGCGGCGGCGTCGCTCACGTCCACCGCGCGGTAGCGAATTTCGGAGGCCCGGCGCTCGAGGCCACGGAGTTGGGACGCCTGCGCCTCGGACAGGTTCGAGCGGCCCACCAGAATCACGCGCGCATTCTCCACGCGATCGACGATCGCTTCAGCGAACAGACGGCCCAATCCGCCGGCACCGCCGGTGATCAGGTACACGCCGCCGTTCTTCCACGGCAGGCCTGCGGCGGTGTTTTCCTCGGCGGGCTGCAACGTCGCGACCTCGCGACGCCCCTCGACGTATCGGATCTCTGCGTCGTGCAGCGTGTTCTCTTCGATTGCGCGCGCCAGCAGATCGGGCCCCGCATGCGGCGGAAGGGCGATGATCTGGCCGTGAAGGAGCGGCTCCTCCAGCTGCGCGCTCTTGAGCATTCCGCTCAGCGCCCGCAAGGCGCCACCCCCGCTGGACTCGCTCACCAGCACGCGCAACGACACCGGTGTTCGCGGTCCGGCTGCCAACAGCGTGCGCAACCGCGCGAGCAACGGCTCCGCCATCGCCATCAGGTGCGCAGCGCCCCATTCGTCTCCTTCACCGGAGCGCGGCAGCACTTCCCAGTGGACGCCGGGGTGGCGCGCCCGAAGCTCCGCGACATGGTCGCGGTAGGTCTCGTCCACGCACACCCACTTGTCATCGTATGCCGTTTCGGCGGGGCGCGGCTCCACGGGCTGCCATTGCGGTTGGAACAGCGAAATACCGCTTCGTGCGGATTCGGCCTCGACCACGCGCGAGGTAAATCCGCGCAAGCGAACGCACACGCGGCCCAACTCGTCGCAAACGTCGATGTCCGTGCGCGACAAATGGTCGGCCCCCGTGTTCGCGCTCCGCCGCACGTACACCATCGCGGTGTGCGGCGTGCGATCCAGAACGTCCATGCTCTCGAGCGCAAACGGAAGCGCGAGCCGCCGCGGTCCGGATTCGCCATCGGCGAACGCCAACCCGGTGGAAGCCTGCAGTGCCGCGTCCAATACGCTTGGATGGAGCTCGTAGCGGGAGGCCGTTTCTTCGACCGAGGCCGGCAGCTGCACCCGAGCCAAGACGAAGGGTTCTCCATCGCCGTGCGCGCCCACTTGGATCTGCGTCAGCCCGCGATGGGCCGGGCCAAACGCGATGCCGGCCGCCGCAACCGCCTCGTAAAGGCTCTCCACGGCGATGTCGCGTGTAGCGGCCGCCCCGAGCCCTGCCAAGTCCACGTGCGTTTCCGTCGCATCCATCGGTGCGGCAAGCCCTTGCGCATGGACGATGTCCTCGCCGTCCGAAGGGCGGGTGTAGATCTCGAACGCCACCTCGCCGCGCTCGCGGGGTAGCACGCGGATGTGCGCGTGAACGCGCTCTTGGACTTCCAGCGGCCGCTGCCACACCACATCACGCAACCGGAGCCCCGCCGTCACGGCGCTCCCCAGCGATGCCACGACGGCCGCGCGGGCCATTTCGAGGTACGCGACGCCTGGAAGAACCTTCACGCCCTTCACCACGTGGTCGCGCAAGAAGAACTCGGAACCCGTGAACTCGGAGCTAAAACGCTGCTCGTTCAGATCGGATGTATTTCGATGCAGCAGCGGGTGCAGCACCGGCGCTGCATTCTCCACGCGGGAAGGCGCAATCCAATACCGCTCTCGCGCAAAGGGATACGTCGGCAGGCTGCGGCGTCGGCCCGAAACGGAAAGCTTCGACCAATCCACGTTTACGCCGTTGACCCACTGCTGCAGCACCTCGGCGTCGCCGATGGCCAAGGTCGAACGCGACCCCTTGCCCCGCTTGGATTCGCCGGCGTACAACCCTTCGTTCTTCCCTTCCAGATATCCGCGGAGACGTTCCTGCAACTGCCGCACGCTGCTTGCCGTGAACGCCAGACGGTGATCCATGGCGTCCCGACCGAACTGCAACGTATAGGCAATATCCGCCAAATCGCGCTCCGTGCAGGCATGATTCGAAATTTCGTTCAGCAGCTGCTGCGCTTGCGCCCGCAAGCGGTCTTCGCTCTTCGCGGAAAGCACGATGCGCGCCGGATGCTCCTCCGTCGGTGCGCGCGAGACTTCCCGAGCGGGCTCCAGGTATTGCTCCAGCACCACGTGCGCATTCGCTCCGCCCACGCCGAAGCTGCTCACCGCCGCGCGGCGTGGAACCGTGTGCCCCCGTGCATCCCGCATCTCGGGCCAGTCGCGCGTATCCTTCACCAGATAAAACGGACTTCCCTCCAGCTGCAAATACGGATTTGGCTCGTTCAAATGCGGATTGCCCGGGATCTTGCCGTGCTGGAGCATCATCAGCACCTTCACGACGCCCGCAATGCCCGCCGCGGCCTCCAGATGCCCGATGTTCGTTTTCAGTGATCCGACACCGCAATGGGGTTCGATGGGCCCCGTGATTCCCTGCGCCGCGTACAACTGCGCAAAGGCGCCCTTGAGGCCATTGAGCTCGACGGGATCGCCCAGCGCGGTGCCCGTGCCATGCGCATCGATGTAGCCCACTGTGCGGGCGTCGATGCCCGCATTCGTATAGGCCATCGCAATGAGCTCTTGTTGCGCCAGTGGATTCGGTGCCGTGGGGGACGTCGCCTTGCCACCGTGGTTTTCCGCACTGCCGCGGATCAAGCCGTAGATGTGGTCGCCGTCGGCCTGCGCCCGCCGCAGCGGTTTGAGGAAGAGCACCGCCACCCCTTCCCCGCGCCCGTAACCGTCGGCGCTGCGGTCGAAGGTCTTGCAGCGGCCATCTTCGCTCAGCATCCCGGCCTGGCTCGCCCCGAGGGTAATCTCCGGGGTCGCCATGACATTGACGCCGCCCACCAAGGCCGCCTCGCATTCGCCCAAACGAATCGAGCCGACGGCGCGGTGGAGGGCCACCAAGGAGCTGGAGCACGCCGTATCGAATGGTTCGCTCGGTCCATGCAAATTCAGGAAATACGAAACACGATTGGCCACCATGTAGTGGAATAAGCCTTGGGTGACGCTCGTGCCCTGTGCCTGCCGGACCAAGTCTTGGTAGTCCAACGTCGAGATGCCCACGAACACGCCCGTCTTGCTGCCGGAAAGGCTGCTGGGCCGATGGCCGGCGTCCTCGATGCAAGCCCACACGGACTCCATGAGCAGGCGGTGTTGCGGATCCATGGCCTCCGCCTGCGCGGGGGAGATTCCGAAAAAGAGCGGATCGAAGCAGTCCACGTCCGCCATGAAACCGGCCGACTTCACGCGCGTCTTGCCGAAGGACGACCGCGGATCTCCGTAATACTGTCGCCAGTCCCAGCGATCGGCGGGCACTTCGCCGACGAGATCGCGATTGGCCACGATGTTCTCCCAAAGCTCGCGCACGTTGGCCGAGCCCGGGAAGCGCCCGCTCATGCCCACGACCGCAATGGGCTCCTCGCGCCATTCGTCACGCGCAGGCGGGGCGGCGGGCGCCCGATGCCATTCGGACCGCCGCTCGGAGGTCACCGCGGTTTTCGGCGCGCTCGACTTCACGCGCAGCGCGCGCAGCCGAGGCTCGTGGTGCTTCACGAGGTACTCGCCCAGCAGGGCCAAGGTCGAGCATTCGAAGAACACCGTGGGCATCAACTCGAGCCCGTAGTGCTTGTTCAAATGGTTCGCGAACTCGGTGAACATGATGGAGTCGAAGCCAAAGCGCGAGAGCTCCGACTGCGCATCGATGGCGCGCACGTCCAGCTTCAGGAGGGAGCTGGCGGCCTGGATCAATTCCCGAATGACACCGTCGAGCAGCGGTTGTTCCGGCGCGTCGCCGACCGGGTCCGTGGCAACGGGCTGCGGGATTTGCAGCAACGTGGCCCGTATCTTTTCCACGTTGCCCGGGGCCACGAGCACCTGCGTGTGCTTCTCCAGGAGCGCCGCCACCAGGGACGCGACGCCGGTGGGCGTATCGAGTGGACGCAAGCCCGAGATGCGCTCGTTCAGCTCCAGCCGCTCCGCGCCCACATGCATGCCGCCCTCGCGCCACGAGGGCCAATTCACAGAGAGCGTATGGCCGCGCCGCTCGCCGCGGGCCACACGCTCGTTGCGATGGTGGGCAAAGGCATCGAGGAAGGAATTCGCGCCCGCGTAGTCGCTTTGGCCTGGATTGCCCGCGGACGATAGCGATGAAAACAGCGCGAAGAAGTCCAGCGCGACATCGCGCGTGGCCTCGTCCAAGGCCAAGGTACCCGCAATCTTCGGCGCCAGCACGGCGCGCGCTTCATCGGGCGCTTTCTGCGCGAGGTACGCGTCGCGCGTCACACCCGCGGAATGAAGGATGCCCGACAGACGCCCCCATCGCTGCCGAATCGTCTCGACCGAGCGCCGAACCTGCTCGGCATCGGAGACATCGCACGGAAGGTAATGGGCATCGACGCCGTGCGCGCGCAACTTTTCGAGCTCCCCTTGCGTGCTTTTCTCGAAGGGCGAACGGCCGCTGAGCACGATGGTGGCGCCCGCAACGGCGCCGAAATGGCGCGCGAAGAGCCTTCCCAATCCGCCCATGCCGCCGGTGATCCACACGACGCTCCCGGCGCGCACGAGCTCCGCGGCACTTCGGTCCGCGCGCAGATTCAGTTCGCGAAGGCGCCGGACCTCGCGAACGTTGCCATGATAACGAATTTCGACATCGGGGCTGGCCCCCTCGATCTCCGCCCGAAGCCAGCGCACGAGCGAGTCCCGGTCCGTGGGATAGCGCACCACTTTGCATTGCAGCTTCGGGTACTCCATCTGCGCGGTCTTCAACAGACCGGGCCACGCGCCATGCGCATGGGAGTCGTCGCCGGCGAGGACGTAAAACGGCTGCACGCGCTGCGGTTTCGCCTGAATGCAGCGCTTCAGTGCGGTCAGGACCTGCACGAAGTTCGCTTCGATCCCGCCCGAGAGCTCCTCCACCTTGGCCCCGGGCCACTGCGTTTGCAGCGCGCGATGCAGCTCGGCATCGGCCGTCGCAAGGACGAACACGGGAGCCTCGCGCGGTTGCACGGCGGCGGCTTCGGCGAGCGGCTGCGCCTCCCAGCACGGACTCGCGTACACGACGGGGCTGCGGGGCTGCGCGATGTTCGTCGCAACCGCGGTGAATCCTCGCAGCGCGATCGCGCATCGGCCGCGCTCGTCCAGCACGGCGAGATCGTAGGTTCGAACCGCGTCTCCGCGCCGGCCCGCGCTCTCGCGGATGTGCACGTACGCGATCTCGGGCGTGGGCGCGTGAATCCACACCTGCTCCAGCGCATAGGGAAACCGCAATTGCGAGGGCCGGCCGTCCTGGATGAACCCCAGCGCGATGGCGGCCGTGACCGCGCCATGCAGGATGCTCGGGTGCAACACGCCATCGCGCGGCGCCTCCCGGGGCAAAACCAGCTTGGCCAGGCCTTCGCGATCGTCGTGCGCGAGCCATTCGATCGCGCGCATGCTCGGCCCATGCGATGCACCGATGATGCGGTCGCACTCCGCGCCGTCGACCGCGCTCGGGAGACGCGACCGGAGTCCGTCGATGTGGACAGCGTCGGGGGCCTGCTCGCCCGCCCCGAAGAGCACAGTACCTTGCGCGTGGAGCTTCGCGTCGGTGCGAACCTCGAAGGTGCACGGATCGGCGGCCGCCACGCCGACGCTCACGGTGACGGGCCCCTCCGAGACCGCGAGGATGTCGCGCCACACGACATTCTTGATGCCGGAAACGGTGGCGTTGCGGCGGCTCTCCGCGGCGGCGCGTGCGAGCTCCAGGTACACCACGCCGGGAAGCAACTGGCCGTGGTCGCGCAGGAAGTGCTCATTCCCCGATAGCTCGTGGGCGACGACGTGCTCCCCCGCCGCGGGCGCCTCCGGCGAGCGGAACGTGAACCCGCGCATGCGAACGCACACGCGACCGGCCCGATCGCAAATGTCGACGTCGAGCCGCTGCACCTCGCGGGAGGTCGCGCTGGACCGCACCACGACCATCGCCTCCACCGGGCTGCGCTCCAGGATCTCCAGGCTTTCCAGCGCAAATGGCAGCAACGGGCGCGCCGCAACGTTTTCCCCGTCCTCGGTCAACGCGAGACCCATGGGGGCTTGCAGCGCGCCATCCAGCACGCTCGGGTGCAGATAATACGCCTCGGCGCCCTTGCCAACGGCATCGGGCAACGTCACCTGTGCCAGCACGCACGGCCGGCCCTCACTGTCGCGACCGACATGCATCGATGTCAGGCTGCGATGCGCCGCGCCCAAGGTCATACCGCTCGAATCGCTGATCGCGTAGAACCGCTCGACCGCAATGGCCCGCGTGCAGTCCGCCCGCAAAGCCGTCAGGTCAACACTGTTGACCTGATGCGATACATCGCTCCACACGGCCCGGCCCTGGACATGAATCACGTCCTGGCCCGTGTAGATCTCGAACTCGATCTCGCCATGCTCCTGTGCGCGCAGGCGGATGTGGACATCTTGCCGCTCGGTCACGACGAGGGGGCGTCGCCAGACCACGCTCTTCAACTGAAGGCGCGACGAATCCTCCTCGTTCGCCTCCAAGGAGGCCATCACGGCGGCCCGCGCCATTTCCAAGTAGGCGACGCCCGGAAGCACCGGCTGGCCGTGCACCCGATGGTCCTTCAGGAAAAACTCGTCGCCGGTGAGCGTCGACGTAAAGCGCTGTTGCTCGAGCGTCGACGTATTTCTCTGCGCGAGGGGATGCACCGCGATCGAGCCCGAAACGAACCAACCGCGCGCACCTCCGCCGGCCGCCTCCTCGACCCAATACCGATCGCGCGCGAACGGATACGCCGGCAACGACGTGCGCCGCGGCGCAAGGCCTTCGTACTCGGCCGCCCAATCGAACGAATAACCCTGGCAATACAATTCGCCCAGCGCCACGAGCGATCTCCGGTAGCCGGCTGCGTCGTTCCGTTGCGCAGGCAGCTTTCGCAATCGCTCGTTCGATTGCTCCACGAGCGCGGACTGCTCCTCGAAGCCGCGCGCCACGGAGGCCCGCACGATATCGGGATGCTTCGCGCCCGCGGCGGCCTGCTCGAGCAGGTCCACTGCCTGTTCGCGATCCGAAGCCACCACGGCGCACCGATGCTCGAAGTGAACGCGGTGCGCGAGCAGCGTGTACGAAAGCGCGGACATCGCTTGCGCGTTCCACGTGTGCGACCCATCGTTCAGCGCGCCTGCCAAGTCGCGTGCACGTCGCTGGAGCGCTTCCTCCGTCTTGGCGGAAAACGCCAGCAGGTAATACGGCCCACCGTGCGCCTCCTCCGACGCGGGCTCGTAGCTCTCGAGCACCAAGTGCGCATTGGTGCCGCTCATTCCAAATGCGCTGATGGCCGCACACCTCGGCGCGCCCGCGCGGTTCGGCCAATCCTTCAACGAGGTGTTCACGAAGAAGGGGCTATTGTCAAAATCGATGTGGGGATTGCCCGCGCGGTAATGCAGCGATGGCGGGATCTTCCCCTGCTGGAAGGACAGCAGAATCCGAAATAGCCCTGCCATCCCGGAGGCCGCCAAGCAATGCCCCAGGTTCGTCTTGATGGATCCTATGGCGCAATACTGCTTTTTGTCCGTGTACCTGCGAAACGCCCGCGTCAAGGCGGCAAACTCGATGGGATCGCCCAGCACCGTTCCGGTTCCGTGCGCCTCCACCATCTCGATGCGCTCGGGGTCGATGCCAAACGTCTCGTACACGTGCCGTTCCAGCCGCTCTTGCGAGCGTGCGCTGGGCGCCGTGATGCCATTGGTGGCACCATCTTGATTGATGGCCGATCCCCGAATCACGCCATGGATGCGGTCTCCGTCGGCCACCGCATCGTCGAGTCGTTTCAGCACCACCACCCCTGCCCCTTCGCCCGGGACGAAACCATCGGCGCGGGCATCGAAGGTGTGGCACCGCCCCGTCGGCGACAGCATGCCCGCGGCCGCGGGGCCGCCGTATGGATTGGGCATGCAGCCCAGCGACACTCCCCCCACCAGGGCCATTTCGATTTCACGCCCCCACAAGGCCTGGCATGCCAGATGGGCCGCCACCAGAGAACTGGAGCACGCCGTGTCGATGGCAATCGCCGGACCTTGCAGGTCGAGGTAGTACGACACGCGGGCCGGCAAAACCGAATTCGCGTTGCCCCACATCGCCTGCGCGGGCGCCGAACCACCAAAGAGGTATTTGTAATCACCGGGCTCGCAGCCGACGTACACACCGCATGGGCGGCCTTGCACCTTCAGCCCCGCGTAACCGGCGTCCTCGAGCGCCTTCCAAGCTTCCTCCAGAAAGATCCTTTGTTTGGGATCCATGCAGGTGGCTTCGGCGCCGGAGATGTTGAAAAACAGCGGGTCGAATAGGTCGATGTCCTGCAGGAAGCTACCGTGCGCATACCCGGGTTGCTCCGCGGTTTCGACCAAGTCGTCGCCGTGGGCCAGGTGCTCCCAGAGCTCGTCGAGGTTGCGCGAGCGGGCAAACCGCCCCGACATGCCGATGATGGCAATGGGCCCCTTCACCGCAGCGGCCGCAGGCGCGGGCGCCGCCGGCTCGATCCGCTCGACCACTTCGAGGCTGTCGCTCGGCGCGGGAACCGCCGACCGCGCCGCGAGCAGCACATCGCGGTACTGCGCCAGAATGTGCGCCACCAGCTGCGTCAAGGAGCTGTAGTCGAAAATGACGGTGGTTTCCAAATCGATGGACAATGCCTGGTTCACCGATTTGACGAAATTGATTCCAATGATGGAATCCATCCCGTAATCCGCCAAGGCCACGTCGAAATCGACTTCGTTCGCGCTCAGTTGCAGCGATTCGCACACCCGCTCGAGCAGCTGCTGCTGCACGTACGCCTTCAGCGCCTCGGGCTGCGCCGCCTGCGTCGTACGCGGCTGCGGAGTGGCCTCGATGCGGGGCGTGGCCTTCTTCGTCGCCTGCCCCGCCGCTCGCCGCACGATGCCGTCACTTTGCGCGACGATCACCTGCTGGCCCAGCGCATGGTCCTCCTCGGCGGGGAAGCACACCTCGGTGAAGCCTTCCGCCTCCAGCACCTGCTGCCAGGTCGCCGGCAGCAGCGCCGGTGTTCCCGGCACCCGCAGCTCGTCGTCCTCGAAGAGCCACCAGCCTTTGGTCAAGCCGAAGGTGAGGTGCGTGAACAGATCGCTCTTGGTGTTGCTCATTTCGTTCAAGAGCAACAGCCCATTGCGGCGCAATACCGCCTTGGCATTGCGCAGCGTTCGCCGGATGTTCCGCGTGGCGTGGAGCACGTTGGTGGCGATCACCACGTCGTAGGATCCGCCCTCGATGCCTTGCTCCTCGGGCGAATTCTCGACATTGAACAGGCGGCAATTCAAATAGGGGGCATGCGGGCGGTAGCGCTCCTCGGCATGCCTGAGAAATGCCTTGGAGATATCCGTGTAGCCGTACTCGGCCATGCGATCGGCATGGTCTTTCAGCTTCTCGAAGACGACCGCGCTGGTGCCCCCCGTGCCGGCGCCGATTTCCAGAATGCGCACCGGCTCGGTCGCATCCTCGACGTACGCCACGACGCCTTCAGCCACGACGGCGTTGAACGTATCGATTCGCGAGCTTCCTTGGTACACGTCGCCGACGCGATCCATCGATGCGTCGGCAAACAGCACGTCCGTCGCCAACCGCTTGCCCCGCAGAATATCGGGCAACGCGCGCACCGTCGCATCGAGCAGCTTCATCTGCCCCTGCCGCTGCGGATCGGTCAGCCGCTCCGAGCACGCCGCTTCCCACGCCCGCCAGACCGCCTCGGCGTCCGGCACATCGGCCAGCGTGTAGCGGCCGCCGTCCAATCTCAGATGACCATGGCGCACCAACACGCGCGCGCTCTCCTCGAGCCAGCGGCCGTAAAGGGCGTCCAGGTGCGACTTTTGTTCTTCCAGCGAAAAATGAGCCTGTTCGAACAGCCCCAGGCGGCGCAGCTGAATGAACAGCAGCCGCGCCAGCAAAGCATCGATCTCGCCCGCGGCGGTGATCGGCGTCGTCATCGAACGCTCCTCGATTCCGTGATGCGCGCCATACGCGCTTTCATTCGTCCGATATTCGTGGAAGGCCGGTCCGGGTACACCGTCACGGCGCTCTTCGGATCCATGCCTTCGATCAGCAGCGGTTTGGTCACCTTGATGATCCCCATTTGATCCAGAGGCCCGTTCATCAGACTGTCCAGCGCGGGCATGGCCTCGTCCAAGGTGATGGCCCCAATGCCCATTTGCTTGCTCTGCTGGAACTCGAGCAATCCATCGTTCGCCGGGTTGTCCCAGAATCCCCAATTGACC
Source organism: Sorangiineae bacterium MSr12523 (assembly GCA_037157775.1). NCBI lineage: Bacteria > Pseudomonadati > Myxococcota > Myxococcia > Myxococcales > Pendulisporaceae > Pendulispora > Pendulispora brunnea. The sequence continues at coordinate 4,238,997 of CP089982.1, read as the reverse complement.
ACCTTCACCTCGGCGCGTCCCCGCCGCACGAGCGATCGGGCAAAGGCATCGCTGAAGGTGCACGCCGCCGCATAGGCACTTTGCTGCGGGTTCTTGATGAAGGAAATCAACGACGAGAAGAAGAGCACGAACTGCAAGGGCTCCTCGCCGAACACCTGAATGGCACGCACGCTGACGTCGACCTTCGCTTTCAGGCCGGCGGTGAAATCGGCCTCGCTCATCTCGGCGAGGCTGCGCGGTTCCAGGTGGATCGACGAGAGCACCACGCCATCGATGCGCGCGTGCGTGCGTTTGATGTTTGCGTAGGCCCGCTGCAGCGATTCACGGTCCGACGCGTCGGCGGCGATGTATTCCGGTGCGCTGCCGAACTGCGCAAGGCGATCGATCTTCGATTGAATGGCGGCGTCTTTCTCGCGCCGGCCCAGCCAGATCACCTTGGCCTGGTGATGGCGAATGACCCACTCGGTCCATGCCTCGCCGACGTGGCCGGCGCCGCCGATCACGACGTAGACGTTACCGTGCCCGTAGACCGGCACCGTCGCATCCGTCGGACGCGCATCGACCAATTGTGCGCGGTACCATTGTCCCTGGCGGTATGCCCAGCAGCGTGCACGCGGATCCGCTGGAACATCGGCCCATTGGCTCGCGCGCCAGTCGGCGCCGTCCTGAAGATCGAGCAGGCGGATGCTCCAATGGGGATATTCCTTGGCCATCGAGCCGAGCAAGCCATGGATGCCCGCATGGCTCGGCTCGACGTCGCAGCTGCGATGCACCGCCTGGGTCCGATGGGTGACCACCGTCCAGGCCAGCGGCGCGTCCCCGTGGCCGCTGGCCAGCAGCGCCTTGATGATGCGGAATCCGTGGAGCACCCCGCACTCTTGCGCAGCGATCAACGCGTCGTCGTGGGTCGTTGGTGCCGCCGGCGCGATCCAAACGATGTGACGAATCGCCGGCATACGCCCCCATCGTTCCGCGAGGGTCGATGCGTCGTCCTCGGGCGCGATGTCCGAGAATACGGCATGGGGATAACGCGCGCGGATGGCCTCGCGGGCGGGCGCATCACCGCCGACGACGAGGGTCCCTTCGCCGGCGCCGGCAAAGGCTTGGTCGGCCGGTCCGGAGATCTCGACCGATTCCCACACCGGAACCAACCGATGCAGGCCCACCAACGCGCTGTTCGCGACTGCGCTCTTCGGGCTGCTGCCATTTTGTTGCTTGGGCACCGATTGAACCCAATACCGCTTTCGTGCAAACGGGTACGTCGGCACCCGCACGCGCGGCGGTGGAGCGTCGCCGTACAGGCCCTTCGCGTCGAGCTGGTAACCCTGGCAGTACACGTCCGCGAGGGCGGTCAGCGACTCTCGGTACGCTTGTGCGTCGCCCGTTTGTCCCGGCAGGGCCGTCAGCAGACTTTGCACGTAGCGCTTGAGCGCCGGCTGCTCCACGAACTCCTTGGCCACTTTTCCACGCAGCAACGCGGCATGATTTTCACCGCGGGCCGCGCACTCCAAGACGGCCATTGCCTGCGCCCGATCGCCCACCACCACGGCGCAACGATGCTGGAAGTGTTGGCGATGATGAAGCAGCGTATAGCTCAACGAGCTCAGCGCACCTGCATCCCAGGCCTGCTCCTTCAGGACGGCGGCCAATTCGCGTGCTCGCTGCTGCAGCGCTTCTTCCGTCTTGGCCGACAGTGTCAGCACGAAGTACGGCGCACCCGTCGACGCGGAGACGAGCGGCGCATCGTAGCTCTCCACCACCATGTGCGCGTTCGTACCGCTCAATCCGAAGGAGCTCACCGCCCCCAACCGCGGCCGGTCGCTTCGTTTGCGCCACGGCTTGTTGCGCGTGTTCACGAAGAATGGGCTTTGGCTCCAATCGATGTAATCGCTCCGGTGCTCGCAATGCAGGCTGGCCGGGATCGTCTCATGGCGCAGCGCCTGCACGAGATTGACCAGGCTGACCAAACCCGATGCGGCGAACGTGTGGCCCACGTTCGTCTTCGTCGATGTGAGCGCACAGAACGGCTCGTCCGAGGTAATGCCTTTGAACGCATCCCGCAGCGCGTTGATTTCGACCGGATCCCCCAGGCGCGTTCCCGTGCCGTGGGTGACGATGTACTCGATGTTCTGCGGAGCGACGGCCGCGCGGCGGTGAACGCTCTCGATCAAGTCGGCCTGCGCCGCGCCGCTGGGGGCCGTGATCCCATTCGTCTTCCCGTCGTAGTTGATTCCACTGCCCCGAATGACGGCGAAGATCAGATCGCCATCCGCCTGCGCCTGGGAGAGGCGCTTGAGGACGAGGGCGACCACCGCCTCGCCGGGCACGATGCCATTCGCGCGCTGGTCGAACGCATAGCATTTGCCATCGGGCGAGAGCATGCCCGATTGGCTCATTCCGATGTAGCTTTGTGGTGTCGCAATCACGTTTACGCCCGCCGCAATGGCGGTATCGCACTCACCCGCCGCAAGGCTCATGCACGCCTGATGGGCCGCCACGAGCCCGGACGAACACGCCGTGTTCAGCGCCATCACGGGCCCGCGCAGATTCAGGAAATACGACAAGCGCGCGGCCAGAATGGCTTCGTGGCTCGAACCGACGGTCCCCTCGTCATCGGGCAGCAAGGTCTGATAGTCCCCCTGCTCCACCCCGACGAAGACTCCAATCTTCTGACGGTCGATCTGCGCAGCCCCGTAACCGGCGTCCTCCAGGGCGCGGTAGGATTCTTGAAGCAGCAATCGCTGCCGCGGATCCATGGACACGGCCTCGCGCGGCGAAATTTCGAAGAACAGCGGGTCGAACTCGTCGACGCCGGGTACGGTGCCCATCCACTTGCTGTTCGTTTGCTTCGTGCCCAGCGAGCCGTTCGGCGCTTGGTAAATTCCGCGCCAGTCGAAGCGCTCCAGCGGAATTTCCTGCACCGCCTCACGGCCGGACACCAAGACGTCCCATAGCTCGTCGACGGTGCGCGCCCCGGGAAAGCGGCCGCTCATGCCGATGATCGCAATGGGCTCGGGCCCTTCACTTCGGTGCGTCTTCGGTGCGACCACCGGCGCGGGGGCTGGCTTCGTGGTCGCGTTCACCACCGGCTTCACGACAGGGCGACGGGGCTCTTCGTTCTCGCCATAGCACTGGCGCACGGCCTCGGTGTGGCTGGCAGCAAGGTATTCCGTGAGCTTGGACAGATTGTTATGGCTGAAGAAAATCGCCGGGGTAATATCGACCGAATAGCGATTGGACAACCGCCTTGCGAGATCCGCGAGGCCAATGGAGTCGAATCCGAACTCCGCCAGGTTGATGTGCGCATCCAGCTTCTCGCGGGCCGTTTTGAGCATGCCGCTCACGATTTCGCGCAGCTCCCAGAGCACGCATTCGTCGAGGGTCAAACCCAGCAACTCGGGCCGACGCTTCGTCACGGGTTGGGAAGTCTCGATGACAATCGGCGGCAGAGCAGGCGCAGGCGACGCCGCGAGCCCGAGCATCCGATGCACCCGGTCCTTTTGGCCAAGCATCACGAGCGCATGGTTCGCGCCCCCGCCCCAGTACCGCGCCAGGATCTGCTCGAACAGCGCGACACCTTCCGCGCCACGCACCGCAGCCTGGCCGCTCGATTTCAAATAGAGCTGCGTGGCCTCCGCGTCGCCGAAGCGCAATCCACCGTCGGCCCAGAGCGGCCAGCAGATGGCCACACCGTTCTTCGATACGTATTTCGCGTGCGCCAGCTCGAAGCGGTTTCCTACAGCGTAATCGCAGGAACCTACGTCGCCCAGCACCGCGGAGGCCGACGAGAAGTGGCAAATGAAGTCCAGTGCCCGGTCGGCGCAAAGCTCGTGCAACACGAGGGTGCCGGAAATCTTGGGCGCCAGGACTTCCTCGAATTGCCGTGCGCTTTTGTGCAGAACGTCCTCGTGGCTGGGGACGCCGGCCGCGTGGAGGATGCCGCGCAGCCGTCCAAATCGCTCGCAGCCCTGCTCCAGCGCGGCGCGCATTTGGTCGCGATCGGTGACATCGGCGGCGACGTACATGGCATCGCCACCGAGTGCCCGCAGCTCCCGGATTTGGGCCTCTTTGCCCGCGTCAGACGGTGCGCGGCCGACGAGAAGGAGCTGCGCCGCATAGCGCTCCGCCAGGTGCTTCGCAAAAAGGTACCCGAGGCCGCCCGACCCGCCCGTGATCAGGTAGGTGCCACCCTTGCGGAACGGAGATGCGTCCGTCTCGGTGCTTTGGGCGGGCTGCACCCGCAACGCGTGCCGCTGTTCGCCGATGTACAGCGCACTCTCGGCTTTTTCCGCGTGCGTCTCGTTCCAGAGGCGGCGCGCCCACACCGCTGCGGAATTCGGCATATCCGATGGATCGTGGATGACGGCGACTCGGACATCGGGAAGCACGCGCTGGATCGAGCGCTCGTAGCCAATCCACGACTCCACGTGGCACCGATCGAGCTCCGATCCGCCTTCGGCCGCCAACAAGACCGTGGCGTTCCGGATGCCCGCTGCCGCGAGGCCGTGGATCAACTCGACGATGGGCGCATGGTCGGCCACGCCGGTCGACCCCTCGAGGGCCCATAAATACCACACGGCATCGATGCGCCCATGCCGCTCGACGATGCGGCGGAAGCTCTCGGTCAGCGACGGCACCAGGCCTGCGCCGTTGGTCCCGACCGGCATCGGCACGAACTCGATCTGCGCCTGGGCGTTCTCGCGTTCGAGCGCACCCCGCCACTCCGCGTGGCGCGACCGATCCGACGACAGCACGACCAAGCTGCAGGGGCCCGCCGGCGCACGCTCCAGGGGGCTCGGCTGCCACTCCTCGGAGAACAGCATAGGTTCGATGCCTTCCTCGACATCGGCCGAGGGCAGCTCCGCGCGTTCGACGACGACGGCCTTCGACGGCGACGTCACCCAGTGCCTTTCCCTGGCGAACGGATAACCCGGCAGCGCCATGCGCTGCGGCGGGTGCCCCGCGTGCAAGGCTCGCCAGTCGAGCGCGTAGCCTTGGCAATACAAATCGCCGAGCGCGGCGAGCATTTGCGAATAGCGCTCGGACTCCTGCTGCGCGGACAATTTACCCAATAGGTCGTTCGCGTATTCGCGCAGCATGGGTTGCTCGGTGAAGTCGCGCGACACCTTTCCGTGCAACAACGTCGGATGCTTCTCGCCTTGGGCGACTTTCCGAAGCAACGCCACCGTCTGCGCGCGATCCGTGGCGACCCATGCGCAACGATGGGCATAGTGCCGTCGATAAGCCAGCAGCGTATGGCTCAATGCCGCCAATCCCGCCGGACCCCAATCGCGGCGTTCATCGTTCAGCAGATCGACCAAATCCCGCGCGCGCTGGCGCAAGGCTTCGTCGGTCTTTCCCGAGAGCGCGAGCAAGAAGTACGGCGCCGGCGAGGCGGCGGACATCGACGGAGCGTCGTAGCCCTCCAGCACGACGTGCGCATTGGTGCCGCTCATGCCGAACGCGCTCACCGCACCAAGCCGCGGCTTGCCGGATTGACGACGCCAGGGCCTGTTTTCCCGGTTGACGTAGAACGGGCCGCGACTCCAATCGACGTAGTCGCTCAATTGCTCGCAATGCAAGCTGGCCGGGATGGTCTCGTGCCGCAAAGCCTGCACCAGCCCCACCAGGCTGGCGAGCCCCGACGCTGCGAACGTGTGACCTAGATTGGTCTTCGTCGATGTGAGCGCGCAGAAAGGCTCCCGAGCCTCAACGTCTTTGAAGACGTCCCGCAGCGCATGGATCTCGATCGGATCGCCCAACCGCGTCCCCGTTCCGTGGGTAACGATGTATTCGATCTGCCGAGGATCGATGTTCGCGCGCGCATACACGTCGCCAAGAAGCTCGGCCTGCGCCAAACCACTGGGCGCCGTCAGGCCATTCGTCTTGCCGTCGTAGTTGATCCCGCTGCCGCGGATCACCGCATGAATCGGATCGCCATCGGCCTGCGCCTTGGAAAGGCGCTTGAGAACGATGGCCACCACCGCCTCACCCGGCACCATGCCGTTCGCGCGACGGTCGAACGCGTAGCACTTGCCATCCGGCGACAGCATGCCGGCTTGCCCCATGCCGATGTACGTATCGGGGGTCAGCATGAGATTCACTGCCGCCGCGATGGCCGCATCGCACTCGCCGGCCCGCAAGCTGAGAGACGCTTGGTGCAGCGCCACCAGCCCCGACGAGCACGTGGTGTTCAGCGTCATCGCCGGACCGCGCAGGTTCAAAAAGTACGACAGACGCGCCGCCAGAATGGCATCGTGGTTGGCCGTGGCGCTGTTCTCGACGCCACTTCGAACGAGCAACGTTTGATAGTCCCCCTGCTCGGCGCCGACGAACATGCCGATGCGGTGCGTGCTCCGTTGCGGATTGCCGTAGCCTGCATCCTCGAGGGCGGTGAACGACTCCTGCAGCAGCAGGCGCTGCCGCGGGTCCATGAGCTCCGCGTCCTTCGGTGATATTTCGAAGAAGGCGGGGTCGAATTCATCGGCACCGGGCAAAGCGCCCAGCCATTTGCTATTCGTCTTCCCGGGCGACGCGGCATTGAAGTTCGCGTCGGCCGTCTGCGGCTGATAAACCGCGCGCCAATCGAAGCGCTCGAGAGGGATCTCCCGCACCGCTTCCTTTTGCGACACCAGGATTTGCCACAATTCGTCCACGCTGCGCGCGTCGGGAAAGCGGCCGCTCATGCCCACGATCGCGATGGGCTCGGGCGTGCCGTCGGCGGTCGGCATTGCTGCCACCTCGACCGGGACGGAGACGGGCGCGGGCGCCTTCATGGGCATCGGGCGGGTCGGCTTGGGGCGGGCGGCCTCTGGAGCATCCTCCGTGTAATGCCGATGCATGACGTCGCCGTGGGCGCTGGCGAGGTGCTCCGCCAACTTCGATAGCGTGCCGTAGCTGAAAAAGATCGACGGCGCGATATCCAGCGTGTAGCGCGAGGACAATCGTTTGGCGAATTCCGCAAGGGCGATGGAGTCGAACCCAAACTCGGACAAATTCTCGTTCACATCGAGGCGCTCGCGCGGCAGCTTCAGGAGCTCCGCAGCCATGTCTTGCACCTCCCACGAGATGCATTGTGCAATCGAAAGGCCGTGCAGCTCCGGGCGGCGACGACGGGCGACCCGCTCCGGTTGCGGGAACTCCTGTGCAGTCTCCGCGCCGACGCCGAGCATGCGCTCCACGCGCTCCTCCTGGCCGCACATCACCAGCGCATGGTGCGCGCCGCTCGTCCAATGCAGGGCCAACACTTGCTCGAAGAGCTCCAACCCCTCCGCGGCCTCGAGTGCGCGCTGGCCGCTCGAGCGCAGGTAAAGCTGGGTCGCTGCCTCGTCGCGAAGCCGCATTCCACCGCCTGCCCAGAGCGGCCAGCAGATGGCGACCGCGTTGTCCGCCGCGTACTTCGCATGTGCCAACTCGAAGCGATTGGCGACCGCGTAATCGCATGAGCCAAAATCGCCCAGAATGGCCGACGACGAGGAGCAATGGCACACGAAGCCGGCCCGCTGTTCTTTGGAGAGCTCGTGGAGAACCATCGTGCCCGCCATCTTGGGCGACAGCACGGCTTCGAGGCTTCGCAGATTTTTGCCCAACAGGCCTTCGCGACTTTCGACCCCGGCGGCGTGGATGATGCCATGGATCGTTCCAAATCGATCGTTGCCCTGCTCCACGGCCTCGCGCATCCGTTCGCGGTCGGCCACGTCGGCCGCGATGTACATGGCCTCGCCGCCCAACGCGTGCAACGCCTCGAGCTGGGAAGCCTTGCCCGCGTCGATCGGCGAGCGCCCAATGAGAATGAGGTGCGCGGCGTAACGCTTCGCCAGGTGCTCGGCAAAGAGGTACCCGAGTCCTCCGAGGCCGCCCGTGATGAGGTACGTGCCGCCATGGCGCAACGGCGACGCGGGTTCGGCCTCGGCCGCGATGGCCTGAACGCGCAGGGTGTGCCGGCGCCCCTCGAGGTACAGCGCGCTCTCGAGCTTCGCCGCCTGCTGCTCGTGGACAAGACGGCCCACCCAACGGGCGGCCACGTCGGAGTCCCACGCCCCGCGCGGCTCGTGGATGACGGCGAGCCGAATACCGGGCATCACCTGCTTCACGGAGCGCTCGTAGCCAATCCACGACTCCAGGTGGCAACGCTCGATGGCGGATCCGTACGCGCCTGCCAGCAACACCGTGGTCTCCTGAATGCCCGCCGCGGCCAGACCTTGGAGCAGCCTCGCGACCCCCGCCGCGTCCTGCACGCGGTCCGCATTCTCGAGCGGCCACAAATACCAAATTGCGTCGATTCGGTCGTGCCGCGCGGCGATGCGTGGCAAAGCCTCCTCGAGCGATTCCGATTCGGAAACGAAGATCACCGTGGCCCGAACCGCGGAGGACACGGCCGCCTGGTGAACCGGATCGGAGAGAAAGACCACGAGGGTCGACGCATGCGAAAGCGACGCCGCATCGGGCAATTCGCAGGGCGTCCACTCCTCCGCAAACAGCATGCTCGCGTCCGCGGGAGCGCTTTCCGCGGGTTGCGCTGGCTGTGCGATTTCGATCGGACGCGGTGCGTCTGCCGGCGGTGCACCCGCCCGGTCCTCCAGCCAATAACGCTCGCGCGCAAATGGATACGTCGGCAGCGAAATCCGCCGAGGCATGCGATCGCCGTAAAGCGCGCGCCAATCCAGCTGCAAACCTTTGGACCACAGCTCGAGCAACTTGCCGTACTTGCCGCGCTGTATCCATTTGGCAACGGCCTCGCGCAGCTCCTCGTCCGCGGCAAACAGTGAGAGCGTCTCCTTCTCTTGCTTGACCTGCCCCGTGTAGAAGTCGTCGATTTCGCCTTTGGCGCCCTGGCCATCGAGGTATCCACGAAGCTTTTCGCGGAGCTCACGCATGCTGCTCGCCGTGAACGCCAGGCGGTGATCCATCGCCTCGCGGCCGACCTGGAGCGTATACGCCACCCGCGCCAAATCGCCATCCGCGTGCTGCACGGCGAGCAGCTGCTCCGCGTACGCGCGCAATCGATCTTCCGTTTTGGCCGACAGGACGATCAGCGCCGGATGCTCGCGCGTCACTGCAGATGCCGGCGCCTCCGGGGCATCGTACTCCTCGAGAATCACGTGCGCATTGGATCCACCGGCGCCAAACGACGAAACGCCCGCAATGCGCGGAGAGCCTTGCCATTCCTCCAGGTGCTGCTGCACCTTGAACGGCGTGCGTTCGAAATCGATGTGCGGATTCAATGTCTGCGCGTGCAAACTTGGCACGAGCTGCCGATACCGCATTTGCAGCAGCACCTTGGTCACCGCAGCAATGCCCGCGGCACTCTCGAGATGACCGATGTTCGACTTCAGCGAGCCAATGGCACAATACTGGCGATCTTGCGTTTGCGACGCGAAGGCTTGCGTCAAGCCGGCAATCTCGATGGGGTCGCCCAGCTCCGTACCGGTTCCGTGCGCCTCGATGTAGCTGACGGCGCGCGGATCGACCTGGCTCTTTCGGAGCACGGCCTCGATGAGATCGCGCTGCGCCGCTGGATTGGGCACGGTGTAGCCGTTCGTGCGGCCGCTGGCATTCACCAAGCTTCCCTTGATCACACCGTAAATGTGATCGCCATCGGCTTCGGCCCGATGCAGCGGCTTCAGCACGATGGCGCCAACGCCCTCGCCATCGACGAAGCCGTCCGCGCTCGAGCCGAACGCCTTGCAGCGGTCGTCGCTGGACAGCATGTTCATCGCCGACAAGTTCGTATATTGCACGGGGTCGACAATCAGATTCACGCCGCCCGCAATGGCCACTTCGCACGCACCGCTCTGGATGGCTTCCACGGCCAGGTGGATGGCCGTCAGGGAGCTGGAGCACGCGGTATCCACGGCCATGCTCGGGCCTTGAAAGTCGCAAACGTACGATATGCGATTGGCAATCGACCAATAGCTGGAGTGCCTCAGGTACGTGCTGTTCATCACGCCGACGTACACACCGACTTTGCGGGTTCCGCTCAACGTGGCCGGGGTATACCCCGCGTCTTCGATGCTGGCCCAAGCCTCCTCGAGAAATAGCCGCTCCTGCGGGTCCAACCTCTCGGCCTCGGCCGGCGAAATACGGAAGAAGAGCGGGTCGAAACGATCGATGGCGTCGAGAAAGCCGCCCCACTTGCTATAGCTCTTACCGGGTTTACCCTTTTCCGCGTCGAAATAGAGGCTGTGATCCCAGCGGTCGCGCGGAATCTCGGAGATACCGCTTTTGCCCGCGCGCAGGTTCTCCCAGAATTGTGCGACGGTGGGCGCTTGCGGATAACGGCCGCTCAATCCGATGATCGCGATGCTGGACGACGGCTCGATCTCCTTGGGGCGCGTCACCACGGGGCGGGCACGCGGCGCCTTCGCAGCCGCGGGCGGCGCAGCGGGTGCGGGCTCCTCGGCCATTCCGACCCAGCGCGCAGCGGCCGAGGGATCCGTCTCGCCGAGGTAATCGGCCAGCGCGCCAATCGTCTGCCGCTCGAAGAAGACGGTGCTCGAGAGCTCGGGGAAAAACTTCTTCAACTCGTTCGTCAAGCTGACCACGAGGATCGAGTCCAGGCCGAACTTCGGCAGCGGCTCGTTCTCGCCCAGCTCGTGCACCGACGCCCCCAAGGTCCGGCTCACGACGTTCGTGAGCTCCGCCACGGTCCGGGCGCGCAGCCGCCCGCTCGGGACTCGGGCCGGTCGAGCGTCGCTTCGTTTCTCTTCCGCGGCCCGCGCCGGGCGCGCTTGCCGAACCATGCCGTCGCTCTCCGCCACGACGATCTGCTGCCCTTGCCCGTGCGCCGCACGCGCCGGGAACGCGACATGTTGGAACCCTTCCTCTTCCAACACGTGTTGCCACGTCGCCGGCGAGAGCACCGGTGTTCCGGCAATCCGCAAGGCGGCATCCTCGTAGAGCCACCAGCCTTCGAGCAAGCCAAAGGTCAGATGCGCGAACAGACTGCGGTCGGCGACCTCGTTCAGGAGCAAAAGTCCGTGGCGCTTCAATACGGCTTTGGCATTTCGAATCGTGTTTCGAATGCGCTTCGTCGCATGCAGCACGTTGGTGGCAATCACCAGATCGTAGGCGCCCAGCTCGAGGCCCTGCGGCCGAACCGGCTGCTCGACGTCGAACAGATGGTACGTCAGATACGGCGCCGTCGGACCGTACGACTGTTGCGCGTGCAACAAAAAGGCTTTGGAGATATCCGTGTATGCATATTCGGCCACCGCGCGCGCGTGCGGTTCGAGCCAGCGGAATACCTTCTCGCTGGTGCCGCCCGTTCCTGCGCCGATCTCGAGAATCCGTATCTTTGCGTTGGGATCGCTTCGCCGCCGGGCCTCGATGTACTCGACCACCGTGTCCGCCAATACGTCATTGAAATAGCCGACGACGGCGTTGTGCTTGTAAACGCCCTCCACCAATGCCAACGACGACCCCGGAAAGAGAACATCGGTCGCGGGGCGCTGGCCCGTCAAAATGGCCGGCAATGCGCGCAGGGTCACGTCCACCAGATTCAATTGTGCACGGAGCCCCGGCTCTTCGGCCCACACGCGCTTGTGCGCGTCCCACTCGGACCATACGGCCTCCGGATCCGGCGCCGGCGCATCGCTGGCGTAGCCCTGCTCGACGAGTACGCGGGCGCTCTCTTCGAGCCAGCGCTCGTACAGGGCCGGCAGTTCGGGCCGCGCCCGCCCGGCCCCATTCGATCGACCGGCCGTCGTGAACAGGCCCACCGAGCGCAGTTGCACGAGCAACAATCGCGCAAGCATTCGGTCCAAATCGCGCAGGGTCTCCGCCGCGCGCGCATCGACGGCAAAGGTGCGCTTGGCGCTGCGGGGCAGCTGCTCGATCACCGACGGCGCCGAGCCCTCGAGCGTCTCCATCGTGTCGGAGACCGCACCGATGGCAGAAAGCGCCTGGGGCCCAATGACGTTGATCAAGGCCACTTGGGACAACGACGCGCCGAGCAGCCGTTCCAGGGCGGGCAGGCCTTCGTCCGGCTCGATCGAGCCCACACCGAATTGCGCCAGACGCGCGCGGTACGCTTCGGAGGCCACGATGCCGACGCTTCCCCAATAGCTCCAGTTCATCACCTTCACGGCGCAAGGCCACTGGTGGCCGAGCTGGTGGGCGAAGGCGTCCTCGAAGGTGCAGCCGGCAGCGTAATTGCTTTGCCAGGCCACCTTCGAAAAGCTCTGGGTCGACGAAAAGAACAGCACCCAATCCAGGCGCTCTTGGGCGAACACCTGGGCGATGCGCACGCTGATATCCGCTTTGGTGCTCAGGCTCGCGCGAAAACGCGCCTCGTCCATTTGCGCGAGGCGGCTGTCGAGAAGGGTGATGGCCGTGTGCACCACACCGTGAATGGCGCCATGGCGCACCTTGACGGTCCGGTACGCGCGGTCCAAGGCATCGCGGTCCGCGGCATCCGCCTGGATGTACGTGGGCGCCGGTCCCAACTTCGAGAGGTGGGCAATCTTGGCCCGGATTTCGGCATTCTCTTCGCGACGCCCCACCCAAACGACGTGCGCCTGGTGCTGTCGAATCAGGTGTTCGCTGAAGACTTCACCGAGCCCGCCTGCACCTCCGATCACCACGTAAACGCCGCCGTGACGGTAATGTGGCTGCTTGGACGCCTCGAGTTCGCAGGGGACGAGTTGCTGCCGGTACCACTCGCCGTGGCGGTACGCCCAGGCGTTGCCCTGCGGGTCGGCGGGAAGACGCAGGGTTTCGGCGGCGAGGGCCTCCTTGGGATTCACCTCCGAGGGCAGGTCGACCAGGCGTACTTTCCATCCTTCGTATTCTTTTGCCAGAGAGCCGATCAGGCCGTGCACGCTCGCGTGCGTCGGGTCGATGCGTTCCGCCTGGGAGACAGGCTGCGCTTGCCAGGTGATGGCGCTGAGGCCCAGGGCGCGCTCGCCGTATCCGAGTGACAGCAGCGACTTGACCAAACGGTATAGAGCGACGACGCCGGCTTCTTGGCCTTCGAGAATGGCCTCGTCCGCAAGCGAGTGCATTGCGCTCGGCGGCGCCAGCCAAATGACGTGATCGATGGGGCCCGCCGCGGCGATGCGTGCACTCAGGGTCTCCACGGAGGCATCCGGGCCCGCGAGCAGCGTATGCAGACGCGGGTGGCGCTGGCGCCACCACTCCATGGGTGCAAACCGCTCCGGCGCATCGCCGACGAGCAAGACGGAGCTTTCCGCCGAGGGCCACGCCGTGGTCCACGCCGGCGGCTGCGCCTCCCAGCGCGGCGTCAGCGTCATGGTGCGCGCCGGGAGCTCTTCGCGGGTCTCGCTTTCCGAAACGACGCGCGAGGCAAAGCCCCCAAGGTGCACGCACACGCGACCGTCTTCGTCGCAGACATCGATGTCCAAGCGCTGAACGCTTCCCATCTCGCGCGGCCGAACGATGACCCATGCCAATGCAGGCGTGCGATCCACGACGTCCAGCGCGTCCAAAGCAAACGGCAATGCCGGCTGGAGCCCGCCGTCGTCCAGCACCAGGCCCAGGGAAGCCTGCAACGCACCATCCAGGACGCTCGGATGCAGCGCGAATTGGTCGCGTGTCGAACCTACGCCAACGGGGAGTTCGACCCGTGCCACGACGAAGCGGCGACCGTCGGTATCCGTCCCGACGTGCACGGCCGTGAGTCCCTGATGGGCGGGGCCGTACTCCAATCCAATGGACTGGAATGCCGAATAGACGCGGGCACGCTCGATGGATCGATCGCAACGCGCGCGAAGTGCCGCCACGTCGATGGGCGGAAGCGCGGGCGAATCCGTCAGGCGAGCGAGGCCCTGCGCGTGAACGACGTCGGTGTAGATCTCGAACGCGACGTCGCCGCCCTCCTGCCGGTGCAACGCGATATGCACCTCGCGCACGTCACTCACGACGAGCGGCCGCAGCCAGCGGATATCCCGCAACGCGACGCCAGCTCGCTGCTCGAGCGAGGCGCGAACGGCCGCGCAGGCCATCTCGAGGTAGCACACGGCGGGCAGCATCTTTCGGCCCTTCACGACATGATCGCTCAGGAAGAAGCTGTCGCCGCGCAACGTCGACGAGAATCGCTGCCCGTCGAGGCTGGAGGTATTTCGCTGCGCCAGAGGATGGCCGGCATGGCCACCGTTGCTCATCGGGCTGCGCTGCTGGGCAAGGAGATGCAACGCGTCGGCCTTCGAGAGGCGACCGGCCTTCATTTCCTTGAGCAGGTACTCGACCAACTGGGTCATTGAACGCCTTCCATGAGTAATTGCTTCGCTTTCTCGGCCGCGTCGTGGAGATCCATTTCGTTGGCGAGCAACGCATCGAGAACGGCACTCAGCGCATCGGATTCGGTGGGCGACGGCGGTGGCTGTGGCGGCGATTGCGGTTTGGCGTCGTTCAGCCAATACCGGTCCCGGGCAAAGGGGTACGTTGGCAGGCTCACGCGCCGGGGACGCGACTCGGCGTACAGCGCCGGCCAATCGATGGATGCACCCTGCACCCATCGCTGGAGGAGCTCGGGCAGCTCTTCATCGCCGGTGTGTCCGTGCACGTAACGGATCAACGTCGCGTGGGCTTCTTCGATGGTGACCGCGCTGCACGCCCACCGATGCTCCAGAGGCTCACGGCCCACCTGCAGCGTATACGCGATATCGGCAAGGTCGCCGTCCCGATGCTCGATGCGCTGGGCCAGATGCGCCGCGAGTTGGCGCGCCTGCTCGAGCAGCTGCGCCTTCGTCCTGGCCGAGAGAACCAAGAGGGCCGGCTGCTCGGACGTGATCGTCCGAGGTGACTTCGCCGGAGCCCGTGCCACGTATTCTTCGAGCACGACGTGCGCATTGACGCCACCGAATCCGAACGAGCTGACCCCCGCCCTGCGCGGCAGCGGCCGCCCCTCCCCGTCCGACTTTGCCGGCCACGGCTGCGTGGCATTCACGATGTAAAACGGACTGCCTTGCAATTGAATGTACGGATTGATCTCCTCGCAATGCAGACTCTTCACCAAGGTGCGATGCCGCAGCTGCAGCAACACCTTGATGACGCCCGCCACACCGGCGGCGAATTCCAGGTGTCCGACGTTCGTCTTCACCGAGCCAAGCCCGCAGATGCCTTCCTGCGCCGCCGCACCGTCGGAGAGCTCCGTGAATGCGCTTTTCAAACCATTGATCTCGATGGGATCGCCCAATGGCGTGCCCGAACCATGGGTTTCCACGTACGTCACGGTGCGCGGATCGATTCCGGCTTCCAACATGGCCGACTTGATCACGTCCGCCTGCGCCTTCGGATTGGGCGCGGTCAGCGAGCTGGCACGTCCGCCGTGATTCTCGGAGCTGCCGCGGATCAATGCGTAAATGTGGTCGCCGTCACGTTCGGCGGCCGAGAGGTTCTTGAGAACCAGCATCCCCACGCCTTCGCCGCGCACGTAGCCATTGGCATCCTTGGAGAAGGTTTTGCAGCGCCCGTCCTCGCAGAGCATGCCTGCCTTGCCAAGAATGATGTGCGCCCACGGCGTGACCATCGTGTTGACGCCGCCAGCCAGTGCCATTTCGCATTCGCCGGCCCGCATGGCGCGCACGGCGCGGTGGATCGCGACCAAAGAGCTCGAGCACGCGGTTTCCACCGGCTCGCTGGGGCCATGAATGTTCAGTAGATAACTGACCCGATTCGGTCCGATCGAGGCGATGGCGCTGGTGGAGTGGTAGCCCTCCGTCGATGCGCTGCTTTGCACACCCATCTCGGCGTAGCCGCTGCTGGCCGTGCCCACGAAGATGCCCGTCTTGCTGCCGGACAGGCTCTGGGCCGAATACCCCGCATCCTCGATGGCCTTCCACGCGAACGTCAGGAGCAACCGCTGCTGCGGGTCCATCGAGCGCGCCTCGCGTGGTGCAATATTGAAGAACAGCGGATCGAATTCCTCCACGCCCTCGATGAATCCGCCCCATTTGATGAGCGTCTTGTTGCCCTCCTCGGACGGTGCGCCGTAGATGGCGCGCCAATCCCAACGGCTCGAGGGAACCTCCGTGATGCTGTCCTTGCCGTCGCGAAGGTTGTCCCAGAACGACTCCAGATCCGGTGCGCCGGGGAAGCAGCCGCTCACCCCGATGATTGCAATGGGTTCGTTCGCAGGTTGCGCGGGAGCGCTGCGATGTTCGCGGACGCTGGGAGCGACCTTCGAACGCGGCAAACGCGCTTGGGAAGGCACACTCGGCCGGGCGATCGCGTGCTTCGCTTGGAGCTGCGCGGCGTGTTCGGCGACGAGGTACTCCGCAAAGCTGCGAACGGTGGAGTACTCGAAGAAGATGGCCGGACTCGTCTCCAGGCCGTAGACCTTGTCGACACTCTTGCCAAAGGCGGTCAGGCTCACGGACTCGAATCCCAGGTCGCCGAGTTGCTTCTCGGGATCGACGTCCTCGAGCTTCATTTTCAACTGCCGGGATACGATTTCGATCAGCGTAGCCTGGACCTTTTCGAGCAGCTCGCCCTGCTCGCCCTGGTTTGCCTGGTCTGCCACGACGGGCTCGTGGCCCACGACCGGCCTCTTCGCCGCTTTCGCCGGCTTCACGCCCAGCAGCGCCGTGAGCTTTCGCCGCTCTCCGGACAGAACCACCACTTGCGACGCTCGGCTTCGCCACGCGCGGTACAGCGCCTCGATGCCCGCCTCCGTGGACAGAACCTCGTAACCGCGCTCGCGCATGGAATCCTTGGTCGCCTCGTCCGCGCTCATTCCGCCTTCGGCCCACAGCGGCCAATCGATGGAGAGCGTTCTACCCTGCCCGACGCGCTTCTCGGCAAAGCGATCCAGGAAGGCATTGGCCATGGCATAATCGCTTTGCCCGAGATTCCCGAATACGCCGGCCACCGACGAAAACAAGATGTAGAAATCGAGCGCCACGTCGCGGGTGGCCTGGTCCAAGTGCAGCGCACCGCGAACTTTGGGGGCCAAAACCTCGTGGAAGGCTTCCTCACTCTTTTGGATCAGAAAGGCATCCCGGAGCACCCCCGCACTGTGCACGATGCCATCCAACGAGCCGTGCCGGCGGACGATGTCGCGGACGCATTCGTGAACCGCGTGCGCATCCGACACGTCCAGCGCGCAATACTCGATGTGCGCCGAGCCCAGTGCGCGAAGGGCGGCCAGCTTCTCGTCGCCAAGCGGAGAACGTCCTGTCAGAACGATGGTCGCATCCTCGACCCGGCGTGCAATTTCGCGGGCCATGATGCGACCCAACCCGCCTGCTCCGCCGGTGATCAGATAAACGCCGCCATCTTTCCACGGCACGTCCCCCGCGATGGGACCGCTCGGCTCTTGCAACTCTCGGAAGTGCGGCACCTCACGCGCGCCGGCGATGTAACGGATCTCCGTGTCGCCCTGGGCCGCGTCGTGCCGATTCTCGTCGAGGATGCTCGACACCACGTCGAGGTCGGCCGCTTCGGGCAGCGTGATCACCTGGCCCACCAACTTGGGATTCTCCTGGCGCGCCGTCTTGAGAAGCCCGCCCAGCGCCTGCAAGAATTCGCCTTTGGCGCTCAGGAGCACCTGAAACAGCACCGGGTTCTTCGGCCGTTCCCGCAACAGCCCCTGGACCTTCGCGAGCACGTGCTCGCCCGCTGCGGCAACGCGATCCTCGGGCGCGGCTTCCGCCGGCACGATCGACCAGCGGATGGACGGCCAGCGCGCTTCGAGCTGCGGGGCCAAGTTGGCATACGCCGGATCGAGGCAGATCCAATGCTCTCCGTAGTTGGCTTTTTCGATATCGGTGGCAAGCGGCTTGGCCTCCCACGCCCGCGTGAGGAGCAACGTCCCCGCGGCATCGGCCGACACCTCGCGCGCAGCCAGCCCGCCGAGGTGCACGCACACGCGGCCCGATTCATCGCAAACATCGATGTCCCAGGCCGCTCCGCTGGGTCGAATCAAGACCCAGGCCGGGCTCGGACTGCGATCCAGGCACTCGAGCTTGTGCAGCGCAAACGGCAAGGCCGGACGCGGCCCGGTTGCGGCGTCGTCGGCCAGGCTGAATCCGATCAAGGCTTGCAGCGCGCTATCCAGCACGCTCGGGTGCAACACGCAATGCTGCGCCTCGGGCATTTCGCGCACACCCGACGGCAACGCCACCTGCGCCAGAACGAAACGTCGGCCATCGGCGTCGGTTCCCGCCTGGAGCGCCGAGAGACCTCGATGCGCAGGACCATAGTCGAGCCCCATCGCACGGAACGTCTCGTAGCACTGCGCGACATCCAGCGTCCGATCCGCCCGAGACCGGAAGGCCGAAAGATCGACCCAGCGCGCCGTTGCCACTTCATTGTCGCGCGGCTCGAGGACCACCTGCCCCTGCGCATGCACGACGTCGCCCTCCGAGTAGACCTCGAATTCAATGGCGCCTTCCTCCGACATTCGCAACCGGATGTGGACCTCGCACGCCGCGTCCACCACCACGGGGCGCATCCACACCACGTTTCGCAAGGTCCATGCAGTATCGGCGTCGCACTCCAGGGAAGCCGCCGCGGCTGCGCGCGCCATCTCCAGGTAGCACACGCCCGGCAGGACCTTGCTGCCCTGGACCCGGTGATCGCGCAAGAAGGATTCGCTTCCGTCGAAGGTCGACGAAAAGCGCTGTAGGTCGAAGCTCGAGATATTTCGATGTACGAGCGGATGCAGCACTCGTTCCGTCAACATGCCCCGGCCTATCGCGGGGATTTCCGCCCAATACCGATCCCGCGCAAAGGGATATGCCGGCAGCGGGATTCCCCGCGGGGTACCGTCTGGATACAATTGACTCCAGTCGAAGGCGAGGCCCTTGACCCAGAGCTCCAGCAGCTTGCCGTACTTGCCTTTTTCCAGCCACGTACGGATCAAGCTGGCGATGTCCTCGTCGGCACTCAAACCGAACAACGCGTCCTTGTTCGTTTTCACCTCGCCCCGGAAGCACTCCTCGATTCGTCCTTTCTCGAGTGCCCCGTCCAGATAACCAATGAGCTTTTCGCGAAGGGAATCGAGGTTCGAGGCGGTGAACGCCAACCGTTGCTCCATCGCCTCGCGGCCGGTTTGCAAGGTGTAGGCGATGTTCGACAATCGATGATCCGGATGGCGCTCCACGTGGGCCAGCAGCTGCCGCGCCTGCTCACGAAGGCGCGCGTCGGTTTTCGCCGACAAAACGATGAGCGCCGGATGCTCCGGTGTCACGGGTCGCGTGGCGGGATCCTCGCCGGCGTCATATTCCTCGAGAATGACGTGGGCATTCGCACCACCCGCCCCGAACGAGGAGATACCCGCAATGCGAGGGTACTCCCGCGTGCCGACGACGGGACGCTGCCAAGGTTCGAGGTGCTGCTGCACTTTGAAAGGTGTGCGCTCGAAATCGATGTGCGGATTGAGTACCTCCGCGTGCAGGCTCGGCACCAGCATGCGATGCCGCATTTGCAAGAGCACCTTCGTCACGCCCGCGATGCCGGCGGCGCTCTCCAGGTGGCCGATGTTCGACTTCGCCGAGCCGATGGCGCAAAACTGCGTATCCTTCGTGAAGCGCCCGAAGGCCTGCGCGAGCCCGGCGATTTCGATGGGATCGCCCAAGCTCGTTCCCGTGCCGTGCGCCTCGATGTAGCTCACCGCACGCGGCTCGACCCCCGATGCCTGCAGCGCGCGGGCAATGACCTGGGCTTGCGCCACCGGATTGGGCACCGTGTAACCGTTGGTCTTGCCGCCATGGTTGATGCTGGTGCCTTTGATCACGGCGTAAACGTGGTCGCCGTCGGCAATCGCCTGGTGCAGCGGCTTGAGGAGGACCGCACCGACGCCTTCGCCCGGTACGTAGCCATCGCCACCCTGGCCAAAGCTCTCGCAGCGGCCCATGCTGGACGCGAATTGGCCTTGGGCCAAATGCAAATATTTATTCGGATGAATCGACGCGTTGACCCCACCGGCAATGGCCAATTCGCAGCCGCCGTGTTGGAGGCTCTCGCAGGCCAGGTGAATCGCGGTCAGGGAGCTCGAACACATGGTATCCACGGCCATGCTCGGCCCGTGAAAATTGCAGAAGTACGAAACGCGATTGGCAATGGATGCGGGGCTGCCTTGCAATGCAATGGGTTGGCCCAAAGCCTGCGCCTGTACGCCATAGAGCGGGTACTCTTCGTACATCACACCAACGAACACGCCCACGTTGCCGTCGAGCCCCGATGCCCGATGACGCCTCAGGGCCTCGCGCGTGTAGCCGGCGTCCTCCAGTGTTTGAACCACGCACTGCAGGAACAAGCGCTCCTGCGGGTCCATGAGCTGCGCTTCTTTTGGTGAAATATTGAAGAACAGCGGATCGAATTCATCGACGCCATCGATGAATCCGCCCCATTTGCTGTAGCTCTTACCCAGCTTGCCCTTCTCGGGGTCGAAGTAGACGCTGTGGTCCCACCGTTCCGGGGGGATCTCCACGATGCAATCCTTGCCGTCGCGAAGGTTTTCCCAGTACGCCGCGAGGTCGTACGCCTGCGGGTACCGGCCGCTCACCCCAATGATGGCAATCTCCATCGCGTGGACCGCACGCACCGGGACCGCGCCCGTTGTCCGACCGCGACGTCGCTTCGAGGCGACCGCAAGCTTACTCGCAGGGATCGCGGGGGCGGACGTGCGCACGGCCAGCAGGGGCATCAACGTGTCGCGGTGGTTCTCGATGAAGTACTGCGCCAGCGCATCGATGCTCTGGTACTCGAACATCAGCGTCTTCGGCAGCGAGCCGAACACCGTCTCCAGTTGGTTCACCAGCTTCAGCGCCAGCACGGAGTCGATGCCGTAGCGCTCCAGCGGGGCATCGGTCTCGATGCGACTGGGCTCGAGCTTCAACGTGGAGGCCAGCAATTGCTTCAAGTACTGCGCCGCGGGAATCCCCGCGGGTTGCACCGTGAGCACCGCGCCGAGCCTCGGGGTCTCTTTTGGAGCGCTCTCGAACCCACGCAACGTAAAGCCGGCGAAGTGTACGCACACGCGGCCCGATGCATCGCAGAGATCGATGTCCAGCTTCTGCAAGCCTCCGGCGGACGCTTCGCGCGGACGCACCACCACGGTGGCCTCCGCCGGCGTGCGGTCGTGGACGTCCAACCGCTCCAGCCCGAACGGCAATGCCGGGCGCGCCGTTTCATCGAGGGGCCACAGACCGAGCGACGCCTGCAGCGCGCTATCCATGACGCTGGGGTGCAGGTGATACGTCTCCGCGCTCGCGCTCGGCGGCAATTTCACCTGCGCCATCACGAAGCGCCGGCCATCCGCATCCGTCCCAGCTTGCAGGCTCGTGAGCCCGCGATGCGCCGGCCCGTACGCGATGCCGATCGCGCTCAGCGCCTCGTAGGCACGCGCGATGTCGAGCGACGGCCCACACTGGGACTGCAGCGCAGAGAGATCCAGTTGCGCGCCCTCGGGCTCGCGCACCACCGCACGCCCCTGCGCATGGACGACCTCCTCGCCCTCCCGCTGCGTATAAATCTCGAAATCGATTCCACCGGCATCGTGCCCGCCCAGAGCAATGTGCACCTCGCATGCATCGGCCACCGCCAGCGGCTGCACCCACACGATGTCCTGCAACACGAGCGGGACCTGCCCCTCGTCCAACGACGCCGAGACCGCTGCCCTTGCCATCTCGAGGTAGCACACGCCGGGCAGCACATGGCTGCCCCGGACGACATGATCGCTCAGGAAGAAGGCGTCCGCACGCAACGTCGACGAGAAGCGCTGCTCGCGCAGGCTGGACGTGTTGCGTTGGACCAGCGGATGGATCGCCTTCTCGGTGAACGAGACGCGGGAACGCCCCGCCGTCTCGATCCAATACCGCTCGCGGGCGAAGGGATACGTTGGCAGGCGGATGCGCCGCGGCGTGGGCGCGTTCGCGTACAGGCGCGACCAATCGAATGACAAGCCTTGGGACCAAAGCTCCAGCAGCTTGTCGTGCTTGCCCTTTTCCACCCACGCGCCAAGGGCCTGCGCCATGTCTTCGTCGAGGTCGATCACGGCGAGCGCGCCATGGTTTCTCTTCGCCTCGCCGCGGTACACCGAATCGGATTCCGGCCCCTCGAGGTAGCCCGTGAGCTTCGTGCGCAACTCCTCGAGTGTGACCGCCGTGAACGCCAGGCGCTGCTCCATGGCCTCGCGCCCCACTTGAAGGGTGTAGGCGAGATCGGTCAGGTCCGCGTCCGCAAAGTCCTCGTTCGAGACCGCTTTCAAAAGCTGCTGGGCCTGCGCCTGCAATCGGTCTTCGTTCTTCGCCGAAAGGACGATCAGCGCCGGGTGCGAAGCCGTCGGGGCATGGGAATGCGCGCGCTCCGGCTCCAGGTATTGCTCGAGCACCACGTGCGCGTTCGCGCCGCCGACGCCGAAGCTGCTCACCCCTGCACGGCGCGGCACCGGTCGCCCCTGCGCATCGCGCATCTCCGGCCACGCGCACGTCTCCCGCACCAGATAGAATGGAGTGCCCTCCAGCTGCAAATACGGATTTGGCTCCCGCAAATGCGGATTGCCGGGAATCCGCCCATGCCGGAGCATCATGAGCACCTTGACGACACCGGCAATTCCGGCCGCCGCCTCGAGGTGTCCGATGTTCGTCTTCAGCGATCCCACACCGCAATGCGGTTCGATTGCACCGGTGATCCCCTGGGCCGCTTGCAATTGCGCAAACGCGCCTTTGAGGCCATTGAGCTCGACGGGATCGCCCAACACGGTGCCCGTGCCGTGCGCCTCGATGTATCCCATGGTGCGCACGTCGATGCCAGCATTGGTGTACGCCGTGACGATGAGCTCCTGCTGCGCCAATGGATTCGGCGCCGTGGGCGACGTGGCTTTGCCGCCGTGGTTTTCCGCGCTGCCGCGAACGAGCCCGTAAATGCGGTCGCCATCCGCGCGCGCGCGGCTCAATGTCTTCAGAAAGAGCGCGGCCACCCCTTCCCCGCGTCCGTAACCGTCGGCGCCGCGGTCGAAGGTCTTGCACCGGCCATCTTCGCTGAGCATGCCCATTTGGCTCGCGCCAATGGTGACGTCCGGGCTTGCCAGCACGTTGACACCGCCGACCACGGCGGCGTCGATTTCGCCGGAGCGCAAGCAGCCCGCCGCGCGGTGAATGGCCACCAAGGAACTGGAGCACGCGGTGTCGATGGGCTCACTCGGACCGTGCAGATCCAAAAGATAGGAAACGCGATTGGCCACCAAGAAATGGAACAAGCCTTGGGTTACGCCCTGCCCGTGCAGCCCGTGGACCAAGTCCTTGTAATCCAGCGTGGAGACACCGATGAACACGCCGGTTTTGCTGCCCGATAGGCTGCCGGGCCGGTAGCCCGCGTCCTCGATGCACGCCCACGCGCACTCGATGAACAGGCGCAGCTGCGGGTCCATGCCCTGCGCCTCCAGCGGCGATATTCCGAAGAACAACGGGTCGAAACAATCGACGTCCGCCATGAAGCCGCCCGTTTTGACGAGCGTCTTGTCCGGCCCCGACTTCGGATCGCCGTAGTACTTCTGCCAATCCCACCGATCCGCGGGGACCTCGCCGATGAGATCGCGGTTTGCGACGATGTTCTCCCAAAGGTCGTCGACGCTGGGCGATCCCGGGAATCGCCCGACCATGCCCACCACGGCAATCGGCTCGTTGCCTGACGCGACCGCCTCGATTCGACGCTCCGCACGAGCCATGGGCGTGACGGCTTTGGGGACGGTCTCGCGGCGATTTGGCTCCGCCTTTGCGTGGACCGCGCGCAATTGCGGCTCGTGACGCTTCACCAGGTAATCGACAAGGGCTCCAAATGTGGAGCACTCGAAGAACACCGTGGGCATCAATTCGAGTGCGTAGCGCTTGTTCAACCGATTGGTGAACTCGGTGAGCGCCATCGAATCGAAGCCATAACGCGCAAGCTCCGCCCGCGGATCGAGCCGGCTCGCCTCCAACTTGATCACGCCCGAGGCCATCCGCGTCAGCTCGTGAAGCGCGCGATCGCGCAGCGACTGCTCCGGGGCGATCTCCGCAGAAGGCTCCTTTTCTTTCGCGCCGTACACACCAGGAACGGCCGTAAAACCTCGGAACGCGACGACGCATTCACCGCCCGCATCCACCACGTCGATATCGTATTTCCCGATACCGCCCGAGGCTCCGCCCGGACTTCGGCGCGCGTACACGTAGGCCGTACGCGGGATATCCGCGTAAATCCAAAACGCCTCCAAGGTGTACGGGAATCGCCATTGACGCTGGCCGTCCTGGATGAGCGATAGAAAAATCGCGGCCATCAGCGCCGAATTCCCAAGGTTCGGATGCAGGAAGAACGCTCCGCTGCCCGCCTCGGGTTCACCTGGGGCCTGCAGTTTTGCCAGTGCTTCCTGATCGGAATGGGCCAGGGATTCGATCCACGATTTGTCGTAGGAAGCGGGCATGCCCATCACTTCGTTGCGCGTCCGCTCGTCCACACGGCTCGCGCAGCGCAATTGGAGTGCCTCGATGTCCAGCGCCGGTGGCCTTGCAGGTCGGTCCGGCGAGCCTTCGAACACGAGCAATCCCTGCGCGTGGGTCGCCTGCCCCGAGGTCACCGTGTAACCGCAACCATTGTGCTCGTCCGAGAGCGCGATGCGCATTTCGGCATCACCGTTCGCGATCACCTTCGGAGAGACCCAAAGCGCGTTGCGAATGCCCGCGATCTTCTGGCCCTCGGCAGCTTCGCCCGCGGCCTTGGCCATCTCGAGGTACGCCACCGCCGGGAACAGCCGATCGTGATCCTCGAGGAACCATTCCGATCCGCGGAACGTGCTCGCAAACTCGCGCGCGGACACCTCGCGATGCAGCAGCGGGTGCTTTTGCGGCTCGGGATCCATCCAATAGCGCCGCCGCTGAAACGGATACGTGGGCAGCGCAACGATGCGGGCGCCCGGATCGTGCGGCGGCTCCGCGGGGATCTCCAGGCCCGCCATCCACGACCGGGCGAGTTCCTCCCGTGACGGAGACTCCAGGTACGTGGACAATCGCGTGCGCAATTCGTCCAGGCTCGCCGCCACGAACGCGAGGCGTGCGGGCAGCTGCTCCCGTCGCAGCAAGGTGTAGGCGATGTCCCCAAGGGCAACGTCGCGGGCGGACGTCGCGTAGTCCAAGAGCCTCTGCGCGACGAGCGGCAGTTGCTCCCCGTCCATGGCTGACAGCACGATGGTCTGCGGTCCGGTCGCCGCACGTTGCGCGGGCGTTCTTGTGGCGTGGGCTTCTTCGACGACCAGGCTCACGTAGGAACCGCCCGCGCCGAACGAATTGATGAGCGCCCGGCGCGGCGTCTCGGCCTTCCACGACCGGACCTCGCGCAGCAAATGGAACGGGCTGCCCCCGAAGCGCAGATTCGGATTCACCGTTTCGACCGGCAAAGCCGGGATCAGCGTGCGATGCTTCATCTGCAGCACCAACTTGGTGAGCTGCGAAATCCCGGACGCCGCCTCGGCATGACCGATGTGCGATTTCACCGATCCCATCGCGCAGAAGTCCGCATCGCTCGTGAACTTCGCGAACGCCTTCTTGAGCGCCGTCAGCTCGACGGCGTCGGCCAACGTGAACCCCGTCGCCGCAGACTCGACGTACGAAATGGTCCGCGGATCGATTCCGGCCTTGCGCAACGTTCGTTCAATCAACGCCGCCTGCGTGTTGGGATCGGGCACCGCGTAGCCGCTCGAGCGACCGCTATGGTTCGTGCAGGTGGCCTTGATGACCGCCCAGACCGAATCCCCATCGCGAACCGCCGCATGCAAGGGCTTGAGCAGCACCGCGCCCACGCCCTCCGCCGGGAGATACCCATCGCCCGCGGCGAAGCTTCGATTGCCCGGATGGCTGCCCACCATCTGCGCCTGGCTGAGTCCCACGTAGCGCTGCGGGTGAATCAGCAGGTTCACCCCGCCCGCAATGGCCATTTGGCATTCGCCGCGCTGCAGATCGCTGCAGGCCATATGAATGGCCATGGCCGAGGACGAGCACATGGAGTCCACGGCGATGCTCGGGCCCTTCAGATCGAAGAAATTCGACACCCGGTTGGCGATGTCGCCGCTGGAGGAAAGCGCCGCGAGCGACTCTCTGGAGATATCGAGACCGAAGCCGCGGTACTGCTGGGACATCGACCCCACGTAGAGCCCTACGTTGCCCTGGAACTGGGTTTGCAGCACCTGCCGGCCGTAGCCCGTGCTCTCGAGCAGCTCCCACACCGTTTCCAGATACAGCCGGATCTGCGGGTCCAGGCTCTCCGCATTGCGCGGAGAAATATTGAAGAACAGCGGATCGAACTGATCCACATCCTCCAGGAAGCCGCCCCACTTGCTGTAGCTCTTGCCGGGCTTGCCCTTCTCCGGGTCGAAGTAGGCGCGGTGATCCCAGCGTGCCTCCGGGATCTCGGTGATGGCATCGCGCCCCGCCTGCAGGTTGGCCCAAAGCTGATCGATGTCCTTCGCCTGCGGATAGCGACCCACCAGGCCGATGATGGCGATGTCCGAAACGGCTTCTTCGGCCGCCCCGTAGCGCGAGACGACTTCCTTGTCGAAGGACGCGTTGACCAGCGCCCCCAGATGCGTCACCTCCTTGATCGAGGCATTGACGACCGAGGCGACGACCTCACCCGACTCCGACACGAGCTGCGCATCGAACGATACGTAGTCGGCTCGGTGGATGCGTGTACGAAAGACGATGTAGAAGCGCGGCGGCGTCGGGCGGTGCACCACCAGTTTCTCGATGGCCAGCGGAACGGAGATGCGCGAGGCCGCCGCGTCGTTGCTGTAATAGAAATAGCAAGAGCAGAGCGCAACCGGATCGAGCGCATAGCTCGGTGCGCTCGCGTGATCCACGCTCACCTGAATGACTTGAACGCTCTCGTTCACCACCCAAACGGCTTCGGCCGTCCGGAGCAGCGGCCCGATGGTGAAGTCGCGCGTGCGCCGATAGATCTGGTCAATGTCCGTTTGACTCAGGCGCCTTGCGTTCGCGAGCAAGGACGGCACATCGACGGTACCGGCCGCCGTGGTGGCCTCGCCAATGAAGTCTCCCTCGCAGCAGATCTTCGTTCCCTCGGTCGCCGAGGCGTATTCCACCTTGAACGAGCTGCCTCGATCGGCGGGGTGAAAGCCCACGGAAATCGTGACGCTTTCGCCCTTCTTCAAGGTGATGGGGCCGCCGCGAAATCGGATATTTCGCAGCTCCACGGGCCCCGAGTTGCGCGCCCGCTCGCGATACGACTCCACCGCCAAGCACGGATGGGTCACGCCCATCAGAGCGGGCTCGCCCAACACCAGATGATCCTGCAAATACGGATCTTCCCCCCGGAACACATAAGTGCCCAGCGCGGCCTTCGGAGTCTCGATTGCCGCGGAGAAATGCCCGAGATCGGCCAGGTGCGCGGCCAGATCGGCAATCGTCACGTACTCGAAAAACAGCGTGGGCGAGAGCGACGTGCCGGCCTTTTCCTCGATGGCGTGGGCGAGCTCCAGCAGCTCCGACGATTGCAATCCAAGCTCGTAGAATCGCGCGGTGCGGTCTATTTGCTGCACGGGGCGGCGCAACCTCGATGCGAGGAGCTCCCGCAGAAACGTTTCAACGGTGGGCCGCGCATCCGCCACGGCGGGCTGCGCCCTGCGGCCGTCGATCAACCCAGGATCGCGAATCGCCTTGCTGGTCACATTTTTCAGCTCGGCGACCTTGCGCCCGGCCGCGTCGAAAAACTCCAAGGTGCACTGACGGAGCTCCTGCACCTCCCGGATCGAACTCCGGCGAATGCGCGCCACGCAGTGCTCTTGGAGCAACTCCCGGGCGCGGAACGACTCGTACACCAAGGGCAATGCCAGCTGCCCGTCGCGACGTGGCTCCAACCACGCGAGCATGGCCAGCCCGCCGCACACGGCGCTGCCATCGATGAGGGCCGGATGGAACATCACGTGCTCGGCACTCTCCCGAGCCGCCTCGCTCAAGGCGCACTCGATGTGAATGGCCTCGTCCGTGCGAACCAGGCGCCCGCGCGCTTGCATGAAAGGCCCGTGCACCAACTCCTGCTTGCGGTATTCCGCATACATCTCGTCCAACGAGAACGCTTGGCACTCGCCATGCCCTATCGCGCCCACATCGATGGACTCATCGAAGTCGGGTGAATCCAGCTGGTGCATTTCCGCGGAGAGATAACGCTTGCTCGCTTCGCTCTGCAATTTACCTTCGATTTCAATCCGCCAGCGATCCGCTCGATGCTCCGTGCAACGAATGTGCAGGAGCAACGTTTGGTCTTTCGCAATTGCGAGTGGATGATAAATCGACACGTTCCGCAATTCGAGCGAACGGAAGTCATGGCCGTACTTACGGAAAACCGCATACAGCAAATCGATGTATGCGAGACCCGGCAACAGGTGCTGGTCGAGAACCTGATGATCTCGGACGACGGGGTTGTCGAGGGTGAGACTCAGAAATTCTTCCATGACGTAACTTCCCAACTCGGCCGACCATGTGCGCTCCGCGCGCGGTTCATCGGCGACCGGCGTCGGATGGTATGTGCCTGAACTCGAGGTGGCTGGACGGCGATTCGGAAATCGCCACGATCATTCGGTAGCGCACGGGATCGGAACGCGTCAACGACTTTGAGAAAACGTTTGCAATGAGTTTACTTACGTTAGTTGCGATGTTCTTCGGGTGGACGGCAATGAGTTCAGGACGAATGAATTGGGTTATTTCGTCCTTAAATTAGACGGACCGTCCAATGACATTGTCGAAAAGGATGTCCTCCGTTCTGGTTACACGGAACGCGCAATTTCATTGAATCGAGAAATCCATGTTTCGAAGTTGTCAGACGCCATTGGCCATGGGCTTGGAGCTGACGAGTTGTCCCCAAATACCGTGCACCACCGCGGCTGCCGGCCGCTCGGATTTCGGTGCCGGCGTTCGGCATTCGACCCTGTGCAACGCCGGAGGCGCCATCGGCGTGCGCGCCGCGTTTGCGGGATCTTTTCGCCATCCCTCGACGATCACGTGTGCATTCGTCCCACCATCGGCGAAGCAGTTGATCGCGATCAACTCGGGCACGTCGCCCGGAGCGCTCAAGGCCCTTGCGAAACGGAAGGGGGATACCGCGAGATCGTAATGGCGCATCGGCTCGCGGGCCGACAGGAATGGCACGCGCTGCCGTCGATGCAACATCAATATACCCTTGATGAAACTTGCAATCCCCTCGGCGCACAATGGATGTCCGATGTTCGGTTTCATCGAGCCCAGTTCGCATGGGGCCCCGCCCCCGGGGCGGTAGACGGATTCGATGGCTTTCAATTCGAGCAGATCGGTCACCTCGGTGCCCGAGCCGTTTACTTCGATATGCCCGACCTGCTCCGGTAGCTTGCCGCTGCGCGCGAGAGCTCTCCGCATGACGGCTTTTTGCGATTCCATGTTCGGGGCGGCCGGTCCGGCGGTGCGGCCGTCGTTGTTGATGGCGATGCCCTTGATGACGCCGTAAATGCAATCGCCATCGCGCTGCGCCCGCTCGAGGGTTTTGAGCCATACCATCCCGGCGCCCTCCCCCAAGACGGTGCCACGCGCGCGCCCGTCGAACAGGTGCATCGCGGCCTCGCGATTCAGGATGCCGCGTCGCTCGAAGAGCTTCAGTGCGTCGTCGCCATGGAGCATGCTCACGCCGCCCACCAGCGCCGAGTCGATTTCGCCGCCGTTCAGCGACTGAATGGCCATGTTCATGGCCACCAAGGCCGATGAGCATGCGGTGTCCACCACCACGCTCGGGCCCCGCAGGTCGAAGAAGCGCGAGATGTTCGCGGCCAGGTAGTTCGCCCCGACGGCCATGATGGGATTTTGCGCGCCGTTCAGGGTGTCGGCATCGGCGACGACCTGACTCCGGGCGCCCAGGTACACGCCAATGGCGCCGCCTTTGATCTCGTCCAGCGTGTATCCGCCGTGGTACCAGAGCGCCAGGCTTTCCTCGAGCGCCAGCAGGGCCTGCGGATCCATGGCGCGCGCATCGGCTTGGGAAATCAGGAAAAAGCCGGGGTCGAAGCGCGTGGCGCCGGCCAGCACCGCGGCATGGTAATGGCTCGAATGCCCCCAGCGCTCCGGCGGAACGCGTCCGATCGCGGAGCGGCCTTCGGCGAGCAGGCGCCAGTACTGCTCGAGATCGTTCGCGCCGGGAAAGCGGCACGAGAGACCGATGACGGCGATGTCCGCGGCGGATGCGATCGATGCGCTGGATGCCGGCGTCGCCTCGATGCGTGGTGGCGTGGCTACGGTCAGGTTCAGGGCGGGCGACGCCGGGGTGGCGGCCGACAAGGCTTCGCCATAACGGCCTACGAGCCAATCGGAAAAGGCCTCGAGGGTCGGGTGCTCGAACAGGACGGACGGATCCACCGCCTCGCCGACGCGCTCGGACACCGGCCGCACCAACTGGGCCAGCATGACGGAGTCGACGCCGTAATCCGGCAGCGGCGTCTGCACGTCGAGCCGTGAGGGATCGAGTTTGAGCTCACGGGCGACGATGTCGATCAGCCAAGCTTGCACCGCCGTCGTGGAGGCCGCAGCGGGCGACACCGCGACAGAATTGGAGAGCGGCGGCTTCGCACGCGGCTCGAGCAGCGCGTCCACGCGCCATCGGGTCGGGTCGACCACCGCAGGCAGGAGCACCGGGCCATGCCCCGGCTCCAGCAGCGCGTCGAGAATGTGCAGACCTTCTGCATCGGTATGGCTGTGAAAGCCGAGGCCTTGGTACACGGGCGTACGGCTCTCGCCCATGCCGCTCTCTTTCCAGCTCGGCCACTGAATGCTCACGATCGGCAGTCGATGGGCGTGCGCCTGCGCCACATAATCCATGTAGGCATTGGCCATCGCATAATCGCTTTGACCGACGGCCAAGGTCGGCACCGCCGCCGAGACCGAGGAGAACAGCGCGAAGAAGCGCAGAGGCTCGTTCGCGAAGCACGCGAGCATCGCGTCGAGCCCCGCAACCTTGGGCTCCAGCACCGCCTCGATGCGCGAGGTGCTCTTGCGCACGAGCGCCGGCTGTTCGGCATCGACGAGCCCCGCCGCATGCAAGACGCCCGCAATGGGACCCAGCGTCTCTTTGACGCTTCGCAGGCTCGCCCGCAATGCCGCCTCGTCCGACAAGGACACCGCGAGCACCTGGACCTGCGCGCCCTCGGCTTCCAGCGCCAGCACCGCGCGGATCTTCTGCGCGACGGGCGTGTTCGCCGACTGCGCGCGGGCCCACTGCTCGCGCGGAGGCAACGCCTCGCGACCGGTGAGCACCACGCGCTTCACGCCCCGTTCACGGACGAAATGCTGCGCGCACCGGTAGCCGATGCCGCGCGTCCCGCCCGTGATCCACAGAACATGGTCGCTCGGAAACGGGGCCGCGACCGCAGGGCGCTGCGGCACCTCGCGAAGAATGGCCCCGTAGCGGCGACCGCCGCGGTAGCACACCTCGATCGACGCGCGCGCTCCACCGCACTCATCCATGATTTGCCCGAGCACCGTCTCTTCGTCGCTGCCCGGCTCCACGTCCACGTGACGCGAGACGACACGCGTGCACTCGCTGGAGAGCATCCGGTACAAGCCCACGCGGTCCGCACCGCCGAGCCGAATGCTCGCGTTTTCGTGCGCCTCCAGTCCGCGGGTCACGCACAACGCCCACGCGCCCTCGCGGGGACCTTCCTCGAGCCACCGTTGCAGGCGGGCCACCCATTGCACATCGTGCACACGGCCCGAGCCGCATCCCACCACATCGATCCAGCCCGCGCAGCGGCTCCAATCGAGGTGCGCCGGCGCCTCGCCTTGCAGCACGTGCACCGTGCTTCCACCGAACCGACGCGCCAATCGATCCGCAAAGCCTCGCGTCTCGGCGTCGCACAGGATGATAACGCCCTTCGGCGCAACCTGCCTCTCGCTCGACGGCATCGGCTCCCAGGCCTTTGCGAGCAGCCGCCGGGCGCGGGAGGATGATGCCGTTTCCTGCTCTGGAATCCAATAGCGCTCCTGAGCAAAGGGATAGCCCGGCAAGGGCATGCGCCGTGGGCGGCCATCCGTGTAGAGCTGCTGCCAATCGAAGGTCAGCCCCTTCGCCCACAGCTCCAGGGCCTTTCCATACTTGCCCTTTTGGAGCCACGCGCCGATGAGCGCCGCCGTGTCTTCATCCGTGTTGAAGCTCGCCAGCGCGTCCTTGTTCCTCTTCACCTCACCGCGGTAGCACTCGTCGGTCTCACCTCGCCGTGCGCTGCCTTCCAAGTACGCGGTCAGCTTCTCGCGCAGCTCGTCGATGCTGCGCGCGGTGAATGCGAGTCGATGGTCCATCGCCTCGCGCCCGATCTGCAACGTGTACGCCATGCTCGGCAGGTCGGCATCGACATACGATTCGCGCGCCACGTGCGCCAGCAGCTGCCGCACCTGCGCGTCCAGACGTTCCTCGGTTTTCGCCGAGAGGACGATCAACGCCGGCTGCGCGGCCGCGAGGGTGCGTTCCGCCGCTTCGTATTCCTCCACGATGACGTGGGCATTGGCGCCCCCCGCACCGAAGGAGGAAATCCCCGCGATGCGCGGGTACTCCCGCCGCACGCCGTCGATCGCGAGAACGGGGCGATTCCACGGTTCGTAGACTTGCTGCACGCGGAACGGGGTACTCTCGAATTCGATGTGCGGGTTCAGCACCTGGGAGTGCAGGCTCGGCGCGAGCATCCGGTGCTTCATCTGCAAAAGCACCTTGGTCAACCCCGCAATGCCGGCCGCGCTCTCCAGGTGGCCGATGTTCGACTTCGCCGATCCAATGGCACAATACTGCTTGTCTTGCGTGTAGCGCGCGAACGCCTGCGTCAATCCCGAGATCTCGATGGGATCGCCCAGGCTGGTTCCCGTTCCGTGCGCCTCGATGTAGCTCACCGCGCGCGGGTTCACCTTCGCCTCGGAAAGCGCCCGCGCGATCATGCGAGCCTGCGCCACCGGATTTGGCACGGTGTAGCCGTTCGTCTTGCCGCCATGATTGATGCTCGTGCCCTTGATCACGGCATAAATGTGGTCGCCGTCGGCCTCGGCCTGCGCGAGAGGCTTGAGCAGCACCGCCCCCACCCCCTCGCCGGGCACGTATCCATCCCCACCGCGGCCAAAGCTTTCGCACCGGCCGGCGCTGGAGGCAAATTGCCCCTGCGACAATGCCAAGTATTTGTTCGGGTGCACGGAAACATTGACCCCACCCGCAATGGCCACTTCGCAATCGCCGGATTTCAGACTCCGTACGGCAAGGTGAATGGCCGTCAGGGAGCTCGAGCACATGGTGTCCACGGCCATGCTGGGTCCATGGAAATTGCAGAAGTACGAGACGCGGTTCGCGATGGATGATGGGCTGCCCGCCAAGGCATGGGCGGGGCCACGCATCTGCGCCTGCGCGCCGTAGAGCTGGTACTCCTCATACATCACGCCGACGAATACGCCGACGTTGCCCTCGCCATCGGCCGTGGGCGACCGTCGCAAGCTTTCGCGCGTGTAGCCTGCGTCCTCCAAGGTTCGATAGACGCATTGCAGGAACAATCGCTCCTGCGGGTCCATGATTTGCGCTTCCTTGGGCGAGACGTTGAAGAAGACCGGGTCGAACTCGTCGACGCCGTCGATGAATCCGCCCCACTTGCTGTAACTCTTGCCGAGCTTTCCCTTCTCGGGGTCGAAGTAGGCAGTGTAATCCCAGCGTGAAGCGGGGATTTCCGTGATGCTGTCCTTGGCCGATTTGAGGTTTTCCCAAAACTCGTGAACGTCCGCCGCTTGGGGATAGCGCCCGCTCAGGCCGATGATGGCGACGTCGAGCGAAGGCGCGACGGATGGAGCGCCGGCATCTTGCCGGCGGTGCGCTGGCATCTTGCCGGCCGGCTGGAAACCGGCGGACCGCCGGCTGGAAGCCGGCGCTCCATGGTCCTTGCGCTCGAATTTCAATTTCGCAAGCAAGGTGTCGCGGTGGCTCTCGAGGAAGTAGTCCGCGAGCACGTCGATGGTTCGATATTGGAACATCAACGTTTTGGAGAGTGGTCCAAACGTCGCCTCCAAGTCGTTCACCAGGCGCAGGGCCAGAATCGAATCGATGCCGTATCGCTCGAGCTCCGCATCGCTCTCGATCCGTTCGGGCGCCAGCTTGAGCGTCGAGGCCAACGCGCGTTTCAGATACTGCACCGTCTTTTGACGCAGCTCACCCCGCCCCACGTCCAACTCGATGACCGGCTTCGCGGCGCGCGCAACCGGCACATCTTCGAGCTTCGGCCGCGCGCCGGCGAGCACGACAACCTGGGATTCGTTGCTGCGCCATGCTTGATACAGCGATGCGATGCCCGCGGCGGTCTCCAGCAGCTCGAGCCCGCGGCGCTGCATCGCCGTCCGCGTGGCGTCGTCCGCGCGCATTCCACCTTCGGCCCATAGAGGCCAATTGATGGACAATGTCCGCCCTCGGCGTTCGCCTCGTCGAATCAATCCATTGCGATGCGCTGCAAATCGATCCAGGAAGGCATTCGCCGTCGCATAGTCGCTTTGCCCCACATTCCCGAGGGCGGCCGAACCGGAGGAGAACAGCATCAGAAAATCCAGCTCGATGTCGCGCGTGGCCCGGTCCAAATGGACCGCACCAAGCACCTTGGGCGCCATCACGGCGCGCAGTTCCTCGGCGCTCTTCTTGATGACGAAGCTGTCCCGGAGGATCCCCGCCGCGTGCACCACACCATCGAGACGCCCGTCGTGCGCGAGAATCTCCTCGATCCCACGCCGCACCGCGACCACATCGGTCACATCCATTTCGCGGTAGCGAACGGCGCCCAGCGCTCGCAGTCGCTCTTCCTGCTCCGCCGTCGGCTTCGAGCGTCCCGCCAGAATGACCCGGGCATTCTCGACCCGGCTCGCAATCTCCTTCGCGAACACCTGCCCCAGGGCGCCCGCGCCGCCGGTGATGAGGTACACACCGCCGTGTTTCCACGGCACGTCCGCCCCTGCAAAGGCGTCTGCCGCCATCGGCTGCAGGCTCGAAACTTCGCGACGTCCGTCGACGTAGCGAACCTCGCCGTCGCTCGGCGCATTCTCGTCCAGGGCCCGTTCGAGCAGCGCTTTCGGCGGCTCGGCCGGAAGGCCGATGACCTGACCGTGGAACAGCGGATTCTCCAACCGTGCGCTCCGAAGCATCCCGCTCAGCGCCCGCAAGGCTCCACCGCCACTGGCCTCGCTCACGAGCACCTGCAACGCAACCGGCCCCCGCGGCGCCGCCGCCAAAACAGCGCGCACCCGCGTTAGCAATTGCTCCGCGATCGCCATCAGCGCGCCGGCGCCCCACGCATCCCCTCCCTCGGGGCGCAGCAACAGGTCCCAGTTTGCTCCCGAATGGCGCGCTCGCAGCTCCGAGACATGCTCCCGGAATGCCTCGTCCACGCAGATCCACCGCTCGCCGTAAACCACCTCCGCGGGGCGTGGTGCTGCACTCTCCCACCGCGGCCGAAGCAGCGAAATGCCTACCTCCGTGGAATCGGCTTCGACCGCGCGCGACGCAAACCCGATCAGCCGGATGCATACGCGCCCGGACTCATCGCAAACATCGATATCCATGCTGCCCGCACGGGGCCGCACGTACACCATGGCGACCGGCGGCGTGCCGGCCAAGACGTCCATCCTCTCCAAGGCAAATGGGAGGGAAAGCCGCTCCGCCGATCCCAGCCCGATGGTCGCTTGCAAGGCGGCGTCCAGCACGCTCGGGTGCACGTGGTACTGCAACGCCGTCGCGCGTACGGATGCAGGCAATTCCACCCGCGCCAAGACGAAGGGGATCCCGTCGGCATGCTTTCCCACTTGCAAGCGGGACAGACCGCGATGGGCCGGACCGAACGCGATACCGGCCGCCGCCACCGCGTCGTACATGCAGTCCACGGCAATGGACCGCGTGATCTCCGCCTCCAAAGCCGCCAGATCTACCCGCGCCTCGTCCGCCTCGAACGACTCCACCCGGCCACGCGCATGGGCCGTATCTTCCGCGTCCGTGTAAACCTCGAACGCGATCGCGCCGCCCTCCTCTTCCCGGTGAAGACGGACATGCACCTCACGACTTTGACCGACGGTCAAAGGTCGCTGCCACACCACGTCCTTCAGCCGCAGAGAGCCCCCGCCCCCCAGCGACTCCATTGCGGCCGCGCGCGCCATCTCCAGGTATGCGACGGCGGGCAGCATCTTCTCGCCGTTGAGCACGTGATCACGAAGGAAAAACTCCGAACCCGTGAACCACGAGCTAAAACGCTGCTCCGTCAGATCCGAGGTATTTCGCTGCACCAATGGATGCAGCACCGACGCCACCGCACCATCGCGCGCATTGCGTGGCACGACCTCGGCCCAATACCGCTCTCGGGCAAAGGGATACGTCGGCACGGAGATTCGCTTTGGCGGATGCTCACCGAACTGCGTCTCCCACCGCAACGAATAACCCTGACAATACAGATCCCCGAGCGCCAAGAGCGATTCGCGGTACGACGCCGCGTCGCCCCGTTGCCGTACAAGCTTCTCGAGCAGCTCGCCGCCGTATTGCACGAACGCCGGCTGCTCGGCAAATTCTCGAGAAACCTTGCCGCGAATCAGTCCGGGATGCTTCTCGCCGGCGGCCATCTTCTCGAGCAACGTCTTCACGTGCTCGCGATCTGCACCGACGAACGCACAACGATGGACGAAGTGCCTTCGATGCACGAGCAGCGTGTGGCTCAATGCCGCCAAAGCCCCTCGGCTCCAATCGCGCCGTTCGTCCTGCAGAATGCTCACGAGATCCCGCGCCCGCTCGGCCAGGGCCTCCTCCGTTTTGGCCGAAAGCGCGAAGAGAAAGGACGGCGCACTCGGGGGCGGCGCCGTTTCCTGCGCAGGCTCGTCATAGCCCTCCACGACCATATGCGCGTTCGTGCCGCTGATCCCGAATGCGCTCACCGCCCCCAAACGCGGCGCCCCTGGCTTTTTCGGCCAAGCCTTGTTCTGCGTATTCACGTAAAACGGGCTTTGCTTCCAATCGATGTAATCGCTCAATCGTTCGCAGTGGAGACTGGCCGGTATCGTTTCATGCTGCAGCGCCTGCACGAGGCTCACCAAGCTCACGAGCCCCGATGCCGCAAAGGTGTGGCCCAGGTTCGACTTGGTGGAGGTCAACGCGCAGAAAGGCTCCTGGGAGCTACCTTTGAATGCCTTGCGGAGCGCCTCGATCTCGACGGGGTCTCCAAGCCGTGTCCCCGTCCCGTGCGTGACGATGTATTCCACGTCGCGGGGAGCGATGCCCACGCGTCGGTACACGTCTTCGATCAGCTCCGTTTGGGCTTCGCCATTGGGCGCCGTCAATCCATTGGTCTTGCCATCGTGGTTGATGCCACTGCCTCGAATGACCGCATGAATCGTGTCGCCATCGGCGCGGGCCTGCGAAAGCCGTTTGAGCACGATCGCCACCACGGCCTCGCCCGGCACCATGCCATTGGCGCGCTCGTCGAACGCGTAGCACTTGCCGTCCGGCGACAACATGCCCGCCTGGCTCATCGACACGTAGCTTTGCGGGGTCAACGTGAGGCTCACCCCCGCCGCAATGGCCATATCGCACTCGCCCGAACGCACGCTCACGCAGGCCTGGTGCGCGGCCACCAAACCCGACGAGCACGCGGTATTGATGGCCATCACGGGCCCGTGCAGATTCAGGAAGTACGAGAGGCGCGCGGCGAGGATCCCATCGTGGTTTGCCGTCGCATGCTCCTCGGTGAGCAAGGACGCATAGTCGCCCTGCTCGACACCGACGAACACACCGATCTTGCGGCGACCCAGCTCCAAGGCGCCGCACCCCGCGTCCTCCAACGCGTGATGGGCCTCTTGCAGTAGCAGGCGCTGACGCGGATCCATGGCTTGCGCTTCGAGTGGCGATATCTCGAAGAACATGGGGTCGAATTCGTCGATTCCCGGTGCCACGCCCAGCCACTTGCTATGGATCTTTCGGGCCTGGTAGTCCGCCCGCCAATCGAATCGCTCGAGCGGGATCTCCTGCACCGCCTCGCGGCCTGCCGAAAGGAGCTGCCATAGCTCCTCGACGTTGCGCGCACCGGGGAAGCGGCCACTCATGCCGACGATGGCCACCGGCTCGATGGCATCCTTGCGTACGGGCGCGGGCAACGCCGGCTGGACGACCGGCCGATGCTCCAACACGGCCCGTGGAGGCGCCTGCGTGCCCTCGGCGTAGTGCCGCTGCAGCACGTCGGCGTGAGCGCCGACGAGATGCGCGGACAACTTCGACAAGGTGCTGTAGCTATAGAAGATCGCGGGCGTAACCTCGATTCCGTAATGCTCGGACAATTGCCGCGCCAATCGTGCGAGGCCGATGGAGTCGATTCCAAATTCCGCCAGGTTCTCCTCGGGATCCAACTTCTCGCGCGACAGCTTGAGCAGCTCCGCGGTGATCTCCTGCAGCTCCCAGAGAACGCATTGCGCGACGGACAATCCTTGCAACTCGGGACGGCGCCGCGTCTCGGAGGCGATCGGAGTGGCCTCGACGGCAACCGTTTCGACGGCGACGGACTGCGGCGCCAATCCCAGCATGCGCTCCACGCCGCCCTTCTGCCCCACGACGACCAGCGCATGCCCGGCGCGCAAAGTGAGGGCCTGCTCGAACAGCTCGATGCCCTCCGCCGCAGCCAACGCACGCTGCCCCGTCGACTTCAAATAGAGCTGCGCGGCAGCCTCGTCCTCCATGTGCATTCCGCCGCCGGTCCACAACGGCCAGCAAATCGCGATGGCTCTCTCGGACGCATACGAGGCATGCGCCAGCTCGAAGCGATTGCCCACCGCATAGTCGCAGGCGCCGAAGTCTCCCAGGATGGCCGACGACGACGAGAAGTAGCAGACGAAGTCCAGCGACCGATCCTGGCAAACCTCCTCCAGCACCAACGTTCCCGCGATCTTCGGCGCCAACACCGCATCGCGGTGACGTGCGTCCGAGTCGAGCACCGTGCCTTGCGCTTGAACACCGGCCGCGTGAATCACTCCATGCAGGGCCCCGAATCGCTCGCGGCCTCGTTCGATCGCGGCGAGCATCTGATCGCTGTCCGTGACATCGACGGCGAAGTACATCGCGCGACCGCCGAGCGACTCCAACGCCTTCAGGCGCGCTTCCTTCGCCGCATCGAGGCTCGATCGACCGACCATCACGAGTTGCGCGGCATACCGCTTCGCAAGGTACTCGGCAAACAGATACCCCAACCCGCCGAGGCCTCCGGTAATCAGATACGTCCCGCCGTGGCGCAACACCGACGCGGACGTCTTCGGTGCGGCAAGAGGGCGCAGACGCAACGCATGCCGGAGCTCTCCCACGTACGACGCGCTCTCGACCTTGCTGGCGAGACCTTCGTCCCAAAGCCGATCCGCCCATCGTGCTATGGCGTCGCCTCGTTCGCGTGTGCCCTGGATCACGGCCAGTCGCACCTCGGGAAGCACCTGCTTCAGCGAGCGCTCGTAGCCAATCCACGACTCGAGGTAACAACGCTCCAGCGCCGATTCGTACTCACCGGCCAACAGGAGAGCCGTTTTTCGAATGCCCGCGGCCTTCAGGCCGCGAATCAGTCGAACGATGGCCTCTTCGTCCCGCAACCGGCACGCATCCTCCAGCGCGCGCAAGTCCCACACCGCATCGATGGGACCGTGGCTTTCGACGATGCGGCCGAATTCCCGTGCGTACGACGCTGCATCCTCCGCGCCCCCCGCGACGAATGCGACCTTCGCGCGGGCACTCCGCCGTGCCACCGCCGCAGCAATCGCCGCCTGACGCTGCGGATCGGAGACGAGCACCACGATGGTGCGCGCCTCGGCATCCATCTTCGGCCGCGGGAGCGCGACAGGCTCCCAATGCTCCGCGAACATCCATCGATCGTCGGTGTCCGCCGGCGACACCGCCGCTTCGATGCGCGCCTCCGTGCTCGCCCGATTCGCCCAATAGCGCTCACGCGCGAAGGGGTACGTGGGAAGCGCAAGCCGCCGCGGCTTCGCCCGACCGTCGCCGTACAACTGCGCCCAGTCGAACGACAGCCCCTTCACCCATAGGCCCAGAAGCTTTGCGTACTTGCCCTTCTCGAGCCACGTGCGAATCAGATTGGCCGCATCCTCGGAATCGAGTTCGGCGAGCGCATCGCGGTTCTTCTTGGCATCTCCAAGATGGAGTTCCTCGACCTCGCTGGCCTTGTCGTCCAGGTAGTCGCGCAGCCTTGCGCGCACGTCGGCAAGGCTCGTGGCGGTGAAGGCCAGCCGCTGCTCCATGGCCTCACGACCCACCTGCAACGTATAGGCAATTGCGGCGAGATCGCTTTCGGCGTAGGCGCAGCTCTCGAAATGCGCCAGCATCCGCTGCGCGTGCGCCCGCAACCGGTCTTCCGTCTTCGCCGAGAGCACGACGAGCGCGGGACGCTCGGACGTGAAGACCGCCGCATCGGCGCCTGCTTCGTTCGGTGCTTCGTATTCCTGCACGATGACGTGCGCATTCGCACCCCCCGCGCCAAACGAGCTAATTCCCGCGA
The DNA here is from genome assembly GCA_037157775.1 of Sorangiineae bacterium MSr12523. Classification (NCBI taxonomy): domain Bacteria; kingdom Pseudomonadati; phylum Myxococcota; class Myxococcia; order Myxococcales; family Pendulisporaceae; genus Pendulispora; species Pendulispora brunnea. The sequence goes on along the minus strand of CP089982.1, from coordinate 4,198,511 downwards.
TGCGCGCATGCTCCTGACGCACGCCATCGGTCTCGAGGACCGGTCGCGGCCACTCGCTCACGGCCTGCTGGACGCGGAATGGAGTGCGCGCGAAATCGATGTGTGGATTCAGCGCCTCCGAGTGCAGGCTCGGCACCAGCGTTCGGTGCTTCATCTGCAGCAGCACCTTGGTCAACCCCGCAATGCCCGCGGCGCTTTCCAGATGACCGATGTTCGACTTCACCGAGCCGATGGCGCAATACTGCTTGTCTTGCGTGTATCGCTCGAACGCCTGGCTCAATCCCGCAACCTCGATGGGATCGCCGAGCTCCGTGCCCGTCCCATGGGCCTCGATGTAGCTGATGGCACGCGGATCGATGTGCGTCCTGCCGAGGGCCGCCCATACCAGGTCGCGCTGTGCGGCGGGATTCGGGACCGTGTAGCCATTCGTCTTGCCGCCGTGGTTGATGCTGGTGGCTTTGATCACACCGTAAATGGGGTCGCCATCGGCCACGGCCTTCTTCAGGGGCTTGAGCACGACCACGCCAACCCCCTCACCATCGACGAAGCCATCGGCTCGCTCGCCGAAAGCCCGGCATTTGTCGCCACTCGAGAGCATGCTGAGCGCGGACAAATTCATATATTGAACCGGATCGATGATGAGATTGACGCCCCCGGCGAGGGCAACTTCGCATGTTCCGTTCTGGAGGCTCTCCACCGCGAGGTGAATCGCCGTCAAGGAGCTCGAGCAGGCCGTGTCCACGGCCATGCTCGGTCCATTGAAGCCAAATAGGTACGATACGCGGTTTGCGATGGACCAATAGCTGGAGCTCTTGAAATACGTGCTGTTCATCACGCCCGCATAAACGCCCACTGGGCCGCCGGCGCGGAGGGTGGCGGGTGTATGACCGGCATCCTCGATGCTCGCGTAGGCCTCCTGCAGGAACAGCCTCTCCTGCGGGTCCATTTGCTCGGCCTCGAGCGGCGAGATCCGGAAGAACAGCGGATCGAAGCGGTCCACGTCCTCGATGAATCCGCCCCACTTGCTATAGGCCTTTCCCGCCGTGCCCTTTCGCGGATCGAAATAGGCGCGGTGGTCCCATCGCTCGGAGGGGATCTCGCGAATGCAATTCCGGCCCGCTTTCAGGTTCTCCCAGAGTGCGTGAACGGAGTCGGCCTCGGGATAGCGTCCACTCAAGCCGATGATGGCGATATCCCGCTTCTCCATCGCGGGCGCCGGGCTCGGGTCCCGCTCGGCCACGATGGAAGGCGCACGTCGCGGCACGGTCCGGAATGTGGGGACCGCCTCTTTGGCGCGGGCCGCGGTATCGTCCACGCCCGCCCAGCGCGCCACCTCGGCGCGATGGCTTCGAAGGAGATGGTCGGCCAACAGTGCGATCGTGCCGTGCTCGAAGAACAGCGTGCTGGAGATCTCCGGCACGAATCGACTCAAGGCATTGGTCATCTGCACGACGAGGATCGAATCGATCCCATACCGCTCGAACGATTCGTGTGCCTGAATCTGCGCCAAAGGCGTCATCAGGGTTTCACTGACCAATCGCCGCAGCGCGGAAATCGTCCGCTCACGAAGCGGCCCCGGATCGACACTCGCACTCGGCGGCGGCGCGGGAGGTACGACCGGCGCTTCGACGACGCGGCGTACGGCCCCTTGGGTCGGCGACAATGGGGTCGCCTGGCGAATCACACCGTCGCTCTGCGCCACGATGATCTGCTGCCCATACGCACGGGCCGTGCGCGCGGGGAAAAGAACGGGGGCGAACCCCTCGGACTGCAGCACACGCTGCCAGGTTTCCGGCGACAAGGCCGGCGATCCCGGAATGCGCAGCGCTCCGTCCTCATAGAGCCACCACCCTTCCAGAAGGCCGAAGGTCAGGTGTGCAAAGACGCTCACCTCGGAGAGCTCGTTGATCAGCACTATGCCGCCACGCTTCAGCGCCGCCTTCGCATTGCGCAGCGTGCGGCAGACGTTGCGTGTCGCGTGCAGCACGTTCGTGCCAATCACCACGTCGTAGGCGCCCGGCTCGATCTTCTGACCTTCGAGCGGCTTTTCGACGTTGAACATCCGGTACGTCAGGTACGGTGTCGTGGGCCCGAAGGTGTTCTGCGCATGGATGAGAAACGCCCTCGAGATATCCGTGTAGCAATACTCGGCCATGGCATCGGACACGGGCCTCAGGTGCCGGAAGACGGTTTCGCTGGTGCCGCCGGTGCCCGCGCCAATCTCGAGGATTCGAATCTTCGCGGCGGGATCGTGCTCGCGCCGCTCCTGCACCCACTCCACCACGACGTCGGCGAGGACCTCGTTGAAGTAGTCCGCCACCGGATTGTGTTTGTAAACGCCTTGCACCTGCTCCAGAGACGAATTGGGAAAGATCACGTCCGTGGCCGGCCGCTGCCCACGAAGAATCGGCGGCAGTGCGCGCAGGGTCAGTTCAACCAGGTTGACCTGAGCGCGCAGGCTCGGTTCGTTCAGCCAGGCGCCCTTGCGCGCATCCCATTCCGACCACAGGGCAGCGTTGTCGAGCACCCGTGGACCGTTCAGGCCCGCGCGGCTCAGAAGGCGCAGGCTTTGCTCGAGCCAGCGCTCGTACATCGCGGGCAGCCCGACCTTGGACTTCCAGGCTTCGACGGAAAGCCGCTCCTCGACGAAGAGGCCCAACGACTGCAATTGGCTGAACATCAGCCGCAGCATCAGCCCATCGAATTCGCGCGCGAGGTCCTGATTCGGTATCGCCGAGAGCGTGCGACGGCTCTCCCGCGCGAGATGGATCGCGGGCAGCGCTTCTCGGGCGACGTCGATCCGCTCGGAGAGCGCCAGCAGATGACCCGCCGGCAAGGTTCGACCGGTGAGCGCGTCGGGCCGGGTGGTCTTCATGAACACCACCTGATTCACCGGTGCCGATAGCAGGCGCTCCAGCGCCGCCATGCCTTCGCCCGGCTCGATCGAGCCGATGCCCATCCGCGCCATCCGCTCTCGGTAGGCGGGCGAGGCCACGATCCCGATGCTGCCCCAGTATCCCCAATTCATCACCTTGACGGGGCACGGCCAGGACTGCGCGAGCTGCTGGGCAAAGGCGTCTTTGAAGGTGCAGCCCGCCGCATAATTGCTTTGCCCGGGCCCCTTCGAGAAGGTTTGGAGCGAGGAAAAGAACAGGACCCAATCGAGCCGCTCCTGGCCGAATACCTGCGCCAGGCGCACGCTCACGTCCACCTTCGCCGAGAGCGCCGCCCGGAACCTCGCCTCGTCCATCTGGGCGAGGCTCTTGTCCAGCAGCGCAATCGCCGCGTGCACCACGCCGTGGATCGCTCCGTGGCGCGCGCGGATGCTTTGGTACGCGCGCTCCAGGGCATCACGGTCGCCGGCGTCGACGCTCACGTACGTCGGCGCGGGCCCCAGCGCGCCCAGCCGATCGAGCTTGCCTTGAAGCTCCGCGTCCAACCCTCGCCGGCCGATCCACACCAACTGCGCGCGATGATTCCGAATCAGGTGTTCGCTGAAGACTTCGCCGAGGCCGCCCGCCCCACCGAGGATCACGTATACGCCGCCCTGCCGATAGCCCGTGGTGGTGGCGTCGGGCAGCTCGGATGGTACGAGCCGCTGCCGGTACCACTGGCCTGCGCGGTACGCCCAAGGGTCGCCGTGCGGATCCGCGGGCACCCGCAAAAGCTCGTCCAGCGGCCACTCCGCGCCCAGCGGCAAATCGACGAGTCGCACCTTCCAGTGCGCGTACTCTTTGGCCAGCGACCCCAAAAGGCCTGCGATGCTCGCGTGGGTCAATGCCGTGGGCTCGTCGGAATCGATGCGCTGGGTTTGCCAGGTCACCACGGTCCAACCGAGCTTTCGCGATTCGTACCCGCGTCGGAGCAGCGCTTTGATCAGGCGAAAGCCCGCGAGCACGCCGGTATCCTGCTCGCGGATCAAGCGCTCGTCGCCGAGCGGACGCACCGGGGACATCGGGGCGATCCACACCACGTGATCCACGACATCGCCGCTGCCGATGCGCTCGACCAACGTGTCGATCGACTCGGTCCCCGTCCACTCGAGGCACTGTACGTGCGCGAAGCGCTCGCGGAGGGCGCGTTGTTGCTCGGCCGTGCCCCCCGCAAGCAAGACACGGGCGCTCGCCTCCGGCCAAGACTCGCCTTGCGCCGAGGGCTCCACGTCCCAGCACGGGATCCAATCCAGCGCGCTCGCCTCGCGCTCAGGTTCGCGCGATTCGCGCGTTTCAGGCGCACGTTGGAGCGCGCGCTCCAGCGGCCGCCCCGTCAGGCCTTTCAGCCGAGCGCAGATCTGGCCCTGCTCATCGCAAATATCGATATCCAACTTGCGCGGAGCAACTCCACCCCCCTCGGGCCCGCTGGCTCGCAAGTACGCGTACGCGCGCGCCGGGCTGGGGCCAAAGATCTCGAGCTCGTCCAGCGCAAAAGGCATGATCGGTTTGCTCGACGCGCTTTCCTCCGCCAACGTCCACGCGATGGAGGCCTGCAGTGCGCCGTCCAGCACACTCGGGTGCAGCACGAAGCCATCGCCCGCGGTTTCCGGCAGGTTCAACTCCGCCAGCGCATAGGGCTCCCCGGACGCACCGCGTCCCACGCGCACCCCCTCGAGGGCACGCTGCGAAGGACCGTGCTCGACTCCACGCGCAACCCAGCCCGCATAGCAGCTCGCAGCATCGACGCGGTCCTGGCAGCGGGCCCGCAGGTCCTCGAGATCCAGACGCTCCCCGCCGCCCTCCTCCACGAATGCGCGGCCCTGCCCGTGAACCATACGCGCATCATCCGCTTCGCTGTAGACCTGGTACTCGATCGCGCCCTGCTCGTTCGCCTGCAAGGCGAGGTGCACGCGGCGCGGTTCGTTCACCACCATGGGCGACTGCCACACCACGTTTTTCAAGCGCACACGCGCACGCTCTGAGGGCTCCGCGGAGGCCAGCACCGCCGCCCGCGCCATTTCCAGGTAACAGACCCCTGGCAGCACCTTCGCCCCGCTCACCACGTGATCGCGAAGGAACGACTCCTCCCCGCTCCACTCGGTGGTGAAGCGCTGCTCGCGCAACGTCGAGGTGTTCGCCTGCAGCAGCGGATGCAGCACGCGCCCCGACTCCCGTGCGCTCTCACGCGAGCGAACCCAATACCGCTCCCGCGCAAACGGATACGTCGGCAGCGAAACGCGCGAATAGCCATCGCCCGCGAAAAGCCGCTCGAAGTCCAGTCGATGCCCCTGCGTATACAGCTCCGCCACCACCGCCAGACGCTCGACGGCGTCGTGTGCCCCTCGGCGGTAGGCCTCGATGCAATCGTTCCCCCGGCGCAGCAGCGCATCGTTTGGCGCTATTTCCTTGTCGCCGAGAACCCCCGTAACGACACCAGCCGCGCGCCCCTTTTCCAACCACGCCTTCAAACGCGTCGTCAGCTCGTGGGTGCTGGCCGCAACGCAGGCGAGGCGATGGGCCTGGTGCTTTCGGCCCACCAGGAGCGTGTATCCGACGTTGCCGGCATCGAGGGCCGGTTCCCCTTCGCAACGACGCACCAAACGGCGAACCTGTTCTTCGAGTTGCCCCGAAGTGGCGGCCGAGAGGACGACCAGGTACGCCGGGCGCCGCACATGCGTGCGCTCGTTGGTCGGAGCCTCCTCGATGACCAGATGCGCATTCGTGCCGCTGAAGCCGAAGGAGCTCACCGCCGCGCAACGCTTCGTGTCCGCGGGCACATCCCAGGATCGGAGTGCCGTGTTCACGTAGAATGGGCTGTTGCCGAAATCGATATGCGAATTGCCCTTTCGGAAATGCAACGACGGCGGAAGCTGCCGGTGCTTCAGCGCCAGGAGAACCTTGAGGACGCCGGCCACCCCCGCGGCCATCAGCGCGTGCCCGATGTTCGTCTTGATCGAGCCAATGGCGCAGTAATTCTTCTTGTCGGTGTCGCGACGGAAGGCTTGCGTCAGTGCGCGGAACTCGATGGGATCACCCAGCTTCGTGCCCGTTCCATGGGCTTCGACGAGCTGGATCTCCTCAGGGTGAATGCCGAACGTCTCGTAGACCTGACGCTCCAAGCGCTCCTGCGAAATGGCGCTGGGCGCGGTGATTCCGTTGGTGGTGCCGTCCTGATTGATCCCCGTGCCGCGAATCACCGCGTGGATGGAGTCGCCATCCGCCAAGGCATCGCGGAGGCGCTTGAGCACGACCACGCCCACGCCCTCGCCGGGCACGAAGCCGTCGGCGCTGTCGTCGAAGGTGTTGCATCGCCCGGTCGGTGACAACATGTCCGCATTGCGGCTCGAGGCGAAGAAGCCCCCGGTGCTATGCGCCACGACACCGCCGGCCAAGGCCATGTCCGTTTCCCCACCCCACAAGCCCTGGCAGGCCAAGTGAATGGCCACCAACGAACTGGAGCACGCCGTGTCCACGGCAATGGCCGGGCCTTGCAGGTTCAGATAATACGAAATACGCGCCGGCGTGATCGAGCCCGCATTGCCCCAAAAGGCCTGCGCGGGCACCTCACCGTCGAACAGCTTCGAATAGTCACCGGCGGCCGCTCCCACGTAGACGCCGAAACGACGGCCGCCGACGGTGCCGCCCGCGTACCCGGCGTCCTCCAACGCCTTCCAGGACTCCTCCAGGAACAGTCGCTGCTGAGGGTCCATGTACGTGGCTTCGACGCCGGAAATGCTGAAAAACATGGGGTCGAAGCGATCGATCTCGGAGAGGAAGCCCCCACGCCGGCCCGCCAGTCCACGCTCTTTTGGACCGCTCGGCACGCTCCAGCGGGAGGCGTCGCTGATGAGGTCATGGCCCTGTGCGAGGTGCTCCCAGAGTTGGTCCACGTCGTCCGATTGCGGGTACCGGCCGCTCATACCGATGATGGCGATCGGCTCACGCGGGCCGTGCGAAACGGCAACGGGCGCGCGCGGGGCCGGCCGAACGACGGGAACGGCAGCCGCGGGGGCGAGCTTCGCGCCCAGCACGGCGCCGTGCTCGGAGACGAGGTACGCGGCAAGCTTGTTGACCGATGGATGGTCGAACAGCGTCGTCGTTTGCAGCTCGATCCCCAAGGCGTCCGAGATCGCACGCGCCGTCTGGACGCCCATGATGGAGTCCAATCCGTAGTCGGCAAACGATTCGTCGGAATCGATTTCGCCCGCGGACACCTTCAACGATTCCGAAAGCCGCTCGACAATCGTCCGCTTGACCAACTCCAACACGGCCTGCTCGGAGGGGGGCTTCGGTGCCGCGGGCGCAGCGACTGGCGCCGCGGGCGCAGCGACCGGCGCCGCCGGCGCCAGCTTCTCGGCAAGGGCAGATGCATGCTCCGACAGCAGATGCGCCGCAAGCTTGTTGACCGAGGGATAGTCGAACAGGGTCGTCGTTTGCAGCTCGATCCCCAAGGCATCCGAAATCGCCCGCGCCGTTTGGACCCCCATGATGGAATCCAGTCCGTAATCGGCAAAGGACTCATCCGCGTCAATTTCGTCCGCCGGCACCTTCAACGACTCGGAAAGGCACACGACAATCGTTCGTTTGACGATACTCGCCACGGCCTCGTCGTTTCGACGGGTCGCGGGCTTCTTCTGCAAGGCGCGGCTCGTCAGGGCCTTCAGGCGTGCGCACACGCGACCTTGCTCGTCGCATACGTCGATATCGAGTTTCGTATCGCCGCTCGGCCGCACGTACGCGTACGCGTGCACGGGACTTGGCCCGAGAACCTCCAGTTCATCCAAGGCAAAGGGCAGCATCGGTGCGCTCTGCTCTCCCGGCTCGTGAAGCGTCCACGCAATCGACGCTTGCAAGGCGCCATCGAGCACGCTCGGATGCAGCACGTACCGATCGCGCGTTTCGCTCACCGAATCGGGCAGCTTCAATTCCGCCAACGCGTAGCGCGCGCCCGAGGCCTCGCGCCCCATGCCCACGCCCTGCAGCGCGCGGTGCGCGGGGCCATATTCCACACCGCGTGCACTCCAGGCCGCGTAGCATCTCGAGGCATCGACCCGATCCTGGCAGCGCGCGCGCAACCCCGAAAGGTCGAGACGCTCTTCGAGCCCCTCCTCCGCCATCGGCCAAGCACGGCCCTGCGCGTGGATCACCCGTCCGCCCTCGGCCTCGGTGTACACCTCGAAGTCGTTCGCCTGCCATTGCACGTGCACGCGAATCGGCGCGCTCACGCGGATCGGCGCAAGCCACACCACGTTCTTCATGCGCACGCGCACGGCGCCCGCGGCCGCGCGCACCATCTCCAGATAGGAGACCCCAGGCAGCACCTTCGCGCCGGCCACCACGTGATCGCGAAGGAAAAACTCGTCCCCGCTCAATTCGGCATCGCATACGGTCGGCACCGCGCTCGCCTTGGGGGCGGTCTTCGACTCCAACCAATACCGGTCCCGCGCAAACGGGTACGTCGGCAGCGACATTCGCTTCGGCCGGTCGGCGCCATACAGCCGTTCCCACTCGAAGGACAGCCCTTTGACCCACAGATCCAAAAGCTTTGCGTGTTGGCCTCGCTGCACCCATTCCTCGATGGTCCGCGCGAAGCTCGGGTCCGCGGTCAGGTCCGATAGGACCTTCCGATTCTTCTTCACCTCTCCGCGGAACACTCCTTCGACGTCACGGGCCTCCAGGTACGCGCCAAGCTTGCCTTTCAGCTCGCCCAAGCTCGTCGCGGTGAGCGCAAGCCGATGATCCATGGCCTGCCGGCCCACCTGCAGTGTATAGGCGACCCGGCCGAGATCCGCCTCGGCCAGCGTTTCCGCGTTCTCGAGCAGCTGACGGGCCTGTGCCTGCAGGCGCTCCTCGTTCCGAGCCGATAGCACCACCAGGGCCGGGTGCTCGAGCTTCGCCGCGCGATCCAACGGCTCCGTGTCGAGGTATTCCGAAATCACGACATGCGCGTTCGCCCCGCCGAAGCCAAACGACGAAACGCCCGCCCGCCGCGGCAACTCGCGCCCATCGGGCCCGCGCCGCGCGCGCCAGGGCTCGTTGGCCCCTACGATATAGAATGGGCTTTTCTCGAGCTTGATGTACGGATTGATCTCTTCACTATGTAGACTCTTCACCAACGTGCGGTGCTTGATCTGCAAGAGCACCTTGATGACCCCGGCGACCCCCGCCGCAACCTCCAGGTGGCCGATGTTCGTCTTCACCGACGCGATACCGCAATAGGGCTCCTCGACCGCCGGCGCCCCCTCGGACATTTCGGCGAATGCCGTTTTCAGCGCATTGATTTCAATCGGATCACCCAAAGGCGTTCCCGTTCCGTGCGCCTCGATGTACGTCACCGTACGCGGGTCGATGTTCCCTTCGCGCAAGGCTGTCTTGATCAGATCCGCCTGCGCGCGCGGGTTCGGCGCGGTCAGCGAATTTGCGCGCCCGCCGTGATTTTCCGCACTTCCATCGAATAGGCCATAGATATGGTCCCCATCCCGCTCGGCGGCCGAAAGCCTCTTGAGCAGCAGAATCCCAACCCCTTCCCCGCGGGCGTAACCATTCGCATGCTTCGAGAAGGTCTTGGAGCGACCGTCCTCCGAAAGCATACCGGCTTTGCTGAAGCTAATATGGTAATCCGGCCGGACGATGGTGTAGATGCCACCGGTGATGGCCAGCTCGCATTCTCCATCCCGCAGGCACCGCAGCGCGCGGTGAATGGCAATCAGCGAGGCGGAGCACGCGGTGTCGATCGGTTCGCTGGGGCCGTGAAAATCGAAAAAGTAGCTGACGCGATTGGGCCCGACGCAGGGAATTCGGCCGGTGGAGGATAGGCTCTCGATGATCGTCGAGCTCAAGTCCGCCGTCGGGATGTAGTCATTCGCCTGCAGCCCCACCAAGACGGCCGTTTTGGTCCCGGCCAGGCGCGCCGGAGCGTAGCCCGCGTCCTCGATCGCACGCCAGACATGGGTCATGAGCAGCCGCTGCTGCGGATCCATGTACTCCGCCTCTTTCGGCGAGATACCGAAGAACAGCGGGTCGAACTCCTCGATGCCATCGATGAAGCCTCCCCACTTCACCCGCGTTCGATTCCCCTGCGGCCCGGGATCGCCGTAAATGGCTTTCCAATCCCAACGGCTCGGGGGGATTTCCGAAATGCAATCCCGGCCGTTGACCAGATTGTCCCAGAATTCCTCGGCATTCTTCGCCTTGGGGAAGCAGCAGCTCATGCCAATGATGGCAATCGGCTCGCGCCCCGGCGAAACATCGACGGCGGGCCCGGGCGCCGGCCTGTCCACTTCGACGTCGTCATGCTGCAGCCCCGCCATCTCGGCCACGCGTTCACGATGCTCTTTCAGCAGGTGCTCGGAGAACCGCCGCAATGACGAATGCTCGAAAAAGATCGTCGGCATCAACTCCAGCCGGTAGCGCTCGTTCAGCTGATTGGTCAGCTCCGTGAGCCCGATCGAGTCGAATCCCAAGTTCCCGAGATCGTCGTCCAACCCGATCTCCACCGACGGATCCTTGAGGAGTCCGGCCACCATCTCTTTCAGGGCGCCCTCGAGCGCACCAGCCAATTGGGCGTGGCTCGGGCCCTCGGTGTTTCGCGGCGCGGGCTGCGGGCGTGGGGCCGCATCGTATTGCGTGGGGCTTCCCGAAACGACGACCAATTGCGAGGGACCTTGCCATCGCGTCAGGACCGACAGACCGTCGGCCGTGGACAGCGGCACGAGACCGCCGCGGCGCAACCGGGTCATCACCGCGTCGTCCACCGTCATGCCACCGTCCGCCCACAATGGCCAATTGACCGAGAGCGTCTGACCACGTCGCTCGCCCTCGTCCACGAGCCAATTCCTGTAGGTCGCATAGCCATCCAGGAACGCATTGGCCACCGCGTAATCCGCCTGGCCCACGTTTCCGTAGGCCCCTGCGATGGAGGAAAAGAGAATCAGAAAGTCCAAATCGACGTTTCGCGTGGCCTCGTCGAGGTTCAGAAGGCCATGCACCTTCGGGGCGAACACGCGGCGCAAGGCTTCGTCGGTTTTCGTTGCCAGCAAGCCATCGTGGAGCACACCGGCGCAATGAAAAATGCCATTCAGCGCCCCGTGCTTTTCCATGCACCGAGCGACGAGCTGGCGCACGGCATGGGAATCCGCGACGTCCACTTGGTGGTACTCCACCGCCGCGCCAAGCGCTTCGATGCGCGCGATATCGGCCTGCTTCTCGCGTGTCAGCGCCGTGCGCCCGCAGAATACGAGCTTCGTGCCATGGGTCTGCCGAGCCATTGCCTCGGCGACGATCCGTCCGAGACCGCCTGCCCCGCCCGTGATGAGGTACACGCCGCCGTCGCGCCACGGATAGGCCGTTTCCACCGCAACGCCGATTTCGGCCAGGTGCTTCACTTCGCGCGCGCCATCGCGGTAACGCACCTCGACGGCATCGCCCTCGCGTGCGAGCTCGGAGAGCCATTCGGCCACGTCGCCCGGCGGCGCGGCGGGCGAAACCTGAATGCACTGCGTGACGAGCTTTGGATTCTCCAGCCCCGCCGTCTTCAACAGCGCCGAAAGCGCCGCCAAGCACACGCTGGGATCCGTTTCGCCCTCCGCCCCCACGAGCAATTGCACCAACACGGATTGCGACGGTCGCGACCGCAGAATTCTCTGCAAGGCCACCACGAGCTCGATGGCATCGCGCTCGAAGCGTTCGGCCAGCGCGCCATGCGCCCCCAACCGCGCGCACACCGTCGCATCGGGAAGCGCGGCGCGAATCGACTCCCACTGCCCCTCGTCGAAGGAGCCGACGACCAGCACGTGGTGCTCCGCATAATGCCCATTTGCCGGCGCGCGATTCACGCTATTCGCCGCCGGACGCCATTCCGGCGTGAGCAGCCGCAGCGCGGACGGAGCCGGCTCGTTCTTCCGCGCCGCCGCACGCGATGTGAAGCCCTGAAGCTCGACGCACACGCGACCGGCATCGTCGCAAAGCGCGATGTCCAAGCGCTGGTTCGCGTCCGCCGGCCCGCTTCCCTCGCTGAATCGCACCCAAGCCCAGACATGGGCCGGGCAACGACGGACGAACCGCGCTTCGCCCAGCGAAAACGGAATCATCAACTGCGGGCGGCCCGAATTCGCTGTTCCCGTCAGCAGCGGAAACAGCATCGTCGTTTGACCGGCCGCGTCCAACAGACTCGGATGCAGGTAGAACGCCTCGTGCGACGCGCGAAGCGTCTCGGGTAGCTCGATGCGCGCGAGAATCTCCGGAAGACCGCGCATGCCCTTCCCCACCCTCACGGAGGCCAGCGCACGATGGCCCTTGCCGTAACGAATGCCCATCGCGTCGAACAGCTCGTAACAATGGGCCGGCGAAGAAAACTCGTCCCGGCACCGCGCGCGCAGCGCGTCCAGATCGACCGCGCCCGCGGAAGGTTCACCCCCGACGAGAACGCGCCCCTGGCTGCACGGCACAGGCTCGTTGCGATCGGTGACAATGCGTAGCTCGAAGCGCAGATCGCCCTCCGCGCGCCGCTCGAATTGAAGGCGAACGTCCTGCGGCGTATCCACGGCCAGCTGCCGTAAAAACGTCACATGGGTGATGCGCGGCGAGCCCGCAAGCTGCTGAACGGCCGCATGCACCATTTCCAGGTGCGCGACCCCCGGCAGCACCTTCCGCCCGTGAACGACGTGATCCGCCAAGAAAAACTCGTCGCCCGTGAAGGAAGACTCGAAAGCCCATCGCTCGCCCTCGGAGCGATTCGTGTGCAGCAGCGGGTGCCGCGAAGGCGTTTGCGCCGCAAGGTGGCGACCCGTCTCCACCCAATAGCGCTTTCGCTCGAAGGGATACGTCGGCAAGCGCACCCGCCGAGGTTCCGCACCGTCGTACGCCTTCGACCAGTCGACGTCCGCGCCCCGCACCCAGCCCTCGAGCAGCGGCTCCCAGTCCCGCGCTTTCAGGTGCGCATCCAGCGTTGCCTCGGCCGACGCCTTCTTCTTCTCCGCAACGCCTTCCCGATGCACCGCGCGCAGCGCTTCTCCGGCGCCGAACGCGCGCAAGCTCTCCACGAGCTGCTCGCGGTCTTCCGCGATCATCCCAAAACGATGCGGCATCGCCTGCCGCCCCATTTGCAGCGTATACGCGACATCTGCCAATTCCAGATTCGCACCGTCGCCGCTCAGGAACGCCGCAAGCTGCCGCGCCCTCTCCACGAGCGCCGTTCGCGTCTTCGCCGACAGCACGATGGCGTGCGGAGCCGGCGCATCACGGCCCGCCTCCGGCCCGAGATATTCCTCGAGCACGACGTGCGCATTGACACCGCCAAATCCAAACGAGCTCACCCCGGCCCTTCGCGGGATCGGCGCGCCATTCAACTCGGGATCCCACGCCCTTGAAGCGTCGGTGATGTAAAACGGCGTTCCCTCCAGCTCGATCAACGAATTCAGCGTGCGGAAATTCAGCGTCGCCGGCAGCGTCCTGTGGCGCATGCACTCCAGCACCTTGATCACGCCGGCGATGCCCGCCGCGGCCTCCAGATGGCCGATGTTCGTCTTGACCGATCCCAACCCGCACGCCGTCCAATTGGCGAGGGTGCCGCCCGTTTTCTTCGCCAGCCGCTCGAACGCCGTTTGCAGACCGTGAATCTCGATGGGATCGCCGAGCGGCGTACCCGTTCCGTGCGTCTCGATGTAGCTCACCGTCTCGGGAGGCACACCCGAGTCCGAAATCACGTGCTCGATGAGGTCCGCTTGCGCGGTGGCATTGGTCGCCGTCAGCGAATTGGTTCGCCCGCCGTGGTTCGAGCCGATTGCCTTGATGATGCCATGAATCGCATCGCCGTCGCGGCGCGCCAGGTCGACCGGCTTCAAAAGCAGGATGCCGCCGCCCTCACCGCGCACGTAGCCATTGGCCGAAGCGTCGAACGTTTTGCAGCTCCCATCGCGCGAGAGCATGCCGTTGCGCGTGAAGGCCACGTAATGGTTCATGCTCCAGCAGACATTCACCCCGCCCGCCAACGCCAAGGTGCAGTCGCCCCGGCGCAATGCCTCCACGGCCTGTTGAATGGCCACCAACGAGCTCGCGCACGCCGTGTCGTTCACCACACTCGCCCCGCGGAAATCGAAGAAGTGCGAAATGCGGTTGGCGATGATCGAATACGCGATGCCCGTCGAGTAATAGCTGTCGATGGGCGCCGATTCCTGCTCGTGGATCTCGACGTAGTCCGAGTGGCACACCCCCATGAAGACGGCGGTGTGCGTGCCCGCGAGGCTGGCCGCGCTGTAGCCGGCATCCTCGATGGCCGCCCAGGCCAGCTCCAGAGCCATGCGCTGCTGCGGGTCCATGGACGAGGCCTCGCGCGCGGAAATGCCGAAGAATGCCGCATCGAAGCCATCTGCGTCCTCGATGAAGCCGCCCCAGTATTGGGATACGTCGCCCCCCGCGCCCGAAGGCCGCCGGCGCTCGGGCATGGTCGCGATGGCGGTCTTGCCTGCGCTCAAATTATTCCAGAGCTCCGCCGGATCCTGAGCCCCGGGAAAGCGCCCCGCGACGCCGATGATGGCGATGTCGACGTTGCCTGAGACGGACTTACGAAGCGACGAATCCCTGTTCTCGTCCATGACCAATCACAATCCCTTGTCGTTTCAGCCGCGGCAGATCGTCGGAGCTACAGTTCGCTCACCAGGGAAGCATCGCGCGGGCGGCGATCCACCCGCCTCACCATCAGGTCGTCGACGGGTGCATTCTGCGCCACGCCGGAGATGTTCCGCTCGACGAATTGGTGACGTTGCAGGGCGATGCTCAGCAGAAAAATGAAGGTCTGATTCTCTTTGGTGCTGATTTCCGCGGCGGGCGCGTTGAACACCTTTTCAACGAGGAGCTTGCAGAACCTCGGATCGAGAAGATCGTTCTTCGCGAGCTCGTGCTCCGAGCGCAGGAGCTCCAGGTAGTCCGGCCGGCTCGCCACGAACGCTTTGCTGTCCGGCGCCCGGTAGGGATGCTTTCGCTTGCGGAGATTCTCCGCCGGCAGCGCATGCTCGAACGCCTTGCGGAGCAGATACTTTTCGTCCGAGCCATCGTCGAACTCGAGATTGACCGCCGCCGAAAGCTCGACCACGTTGGGATCGAGAAAGGGGCATCGGTTTTCCACGGAATTGGCCAGCGCCATCCGATCGCCCTGCGACGACAGCAAATACCCCGGCAACAGACTCTGATACTCCAGCCACTGCGCCTTTTCCGTCGCCGAAAAGGCCGAGAAATACGGATGCTCCGCCAGCAGCTGCTGAATGGCACCGAAACCGTCGATGCGCCCCTTGAGCAGGCGCCGCGAGAACAGTCCGTTCTGAATGCGCAACTCGTGCGAAAACAGACCTGGATAGCGCTCCTCCGAGAAGGCTTGGTAGAGCCCCAAAAGATCGGTCGTATCGCGCCCGCTGTAGTGTTTGAGGTACGGATAGAGCCTGCTCAATCGCGACAGCTTGGTCGCATCATCCAGTCCGCTCCACGCGCGGCGGAGCAGCGTTTCCTTGAACAGGTCGTACCCCAAAAAGGCCTCGTCGGCGCCCTCCCCCGTGATCACGACCTTGATGCCATCGTCGCGCACCATCCGCGAAAGCAGATACATGGGCACGAACGCCGTCCGGAACACGGGCACTTCCGCGTGAAAGGCCGCCGCCGGAAAGTGCTCGGCGATCAATTCGTTCGTCACGCGCACGGTCCGGTGCCGCGAGCCGACATGGGCGGCCATGCGACGCTGGTCGGCCGATTCGTCGAACTCCGCATCCTCGAACTCGACCGAATACGTGCGAAATCGATCGGTCACTTGCTCCTTCAGGACGCTCGCGAGGATCGACGAATCGAGTCCGCCGCTCAAATACATCCCCACTTCCACGTCACTCCGCAGGCGCAACGCCACGGCCTGCTGGAGCGCGTCGCGGACCTCCTCGATCGCCTGCGACTCGGAGCGGACTTCGTGCGGCGGAACGAAGTCGATTCGGTGGTAGCGCTCGATTTCCGGCCCCGATTCGGAAATCTTGACGTAGGCGCCTTGGGGAACCTGCCGAATGCCTTTGAATCCACTCTGTTCACCGATCGGCGTCCAGAGCGTCAGGATCGAGGCCACCTGCGGAGGGTCGAACTCGAAGGAAAAGTCCTTGGCCGCCAAAAAGCACTTCATCTCGGAGCCGAACAGCACGTTCGCCCCGTGCTTCGTATAGAAGAGCGGTCGCTTGCCATAGCGATCGCGCGCGAGGTAGAGCGCCTGCTGCCGACGATCGTACAAGGCGAATGCAAATCCGCCGTTGAAACGATTCAGACAATGCGTGCCCCAAGCTTGCCAGGCATGCAGAACGACCTCCGTGTCCGACTCGGTGGTGAAACGGTAACCGAGCGCCTTCAGCTCTTTCCTGAGCTCGACGTAATTGTAAATCTCGCCGTTGTAGCAAAGGAAATACCGCTCATCGGGATCGCTCACCGGTTGTTGCCCGGTTGCGACTCCGACGATGCTCAGACGCACCGTCCCCATACATACCCGTTCGGACAGGTATACGCCCGCCTCGTTGGGACCCCGATGGCGAATGAGGCGCAACATGGCCGCCAGCGTCTCGTCCGCCACCTTGGGCAGGCGGGCGCCGTACATACCGGCAATTCCGCACATGTCAGGCCGCTTTGCCCGCCTCGAGTTTCGCCTCGACGGCTTCCACGATTCCCGACAACGACGAGATCACGTCGGAGAGCAGCTCTTGCTTCGAAAACTTGATGTCGAAGTTTTCTTGCAGAAACTGCATCAATTGCACGTATCCGAACGAATCCATGATGCCCGCCTTGAAGAGATCGGTGGACTCCGTGATTTCATCGTCGAACTTGAACAAAAAGTTCTGCTCCATGTACTCGGAGATTGCTGCCTTGATCATGTTACCCACCACCCATCGTTCCGGAGTTGAGGAGTTGATTTCGTGGAGCGCGTACGCTGCTGCCCGCGCGGGCACGAATCGTTTCTGCAATGTACGCGGCGACACCCAGTAATTTCCTATCTTCGCCGACCCTCCCCACCACTTGAACGGCGATTGGCATGCCCTCCTTGCTCCGCCCCATCGGAACCACCACACATGGATTGCCCAACAAATTGAACGGGTACGTCAGCCCCACGGAAGCTTCCCAATAGCCTCGATGTTTCGTGTGGCCGTTCAGGGTCATCGGGATGGCTCGCCCCGTTTTCTGGTGCGCGAACGCCACCGACGGGGTGGCCGGAAGCACCCAGCCATCGCACCCTCGCATGAAGACGTCCATCCGGCGCCGGAGCGCGGCCTGGTCGCGCTTCAAGGCCTCGTAACTTCCGCGCACGCCCCCTCGAAAGAGCGATCGCACCGCCTCGGAAAGAAAGAAGACCGACATCATCTTGCCGGCGATTTCCTCCGGGCAAAATTCGAACATGAAAAGCCGGATGAACGTGCCAAACAGCTTTTCCATCGCAAACGGCGGTTCGACCTTGGCCACCTCCGCCCCGGCGTTGCACAACGCGGAGAATGTCGCATCCAGGGCACCGCCGACTTCGTCGTCGACCGCTTGCGTGTCGAATCGATGCGTCCAATAGATTTTCGGCGATGCCCCAGTATGGATCGGCAACGATTCGCCCGTCAGGATTTCATGGCAGAGCGCCAAATCCCGAATCGAGCGCGCCATGGGCCCGACGACGGTCAGGCTATCGGGCCTGGCATGCGTCGCATCGTGCAGCGGCAAGAGACCATCGCGTGGAATTCTATCGGCCGAGGTCTTCAGGCCGAAAACACCGCAATAGCTGGACGGAACACGGATGCTGCCCGATGTATCGCTGCCGATGCTCAGGGGCGACATGCCCAGGGCCACCGCCGCAGCATCTCCGCCGGAGCTTCCGCCGGACGTGCGATCCGAATCCCAGGGATTTGTCGTCGTGCCGAAGATGTCGTTCCTCGTTTGAATATCGCTACAAAGTGCGGCGCAGTTCGTCTTGCCGATCACGATGGCGCCTGCCTTCTTCAACTTGTCGACGACCCAGGCGTCCGCAACCGGTACGAAGTCCTTGTACTTGGAGTGCCCGGCGGTGGTCCGCAACCCCGCCGTCAGGAGCGCATCTTTAATCGTAATCGGCACGCCATGCAATGGCCCTCGACTCCTACCTTTGCGCAAATCGGTATCCGCCGCACGCGCATCTTGGAGTGCGCGCGCCTGGTCCAAAGTGGCCAGTGCGTTGCACTCCTTATTTAATTTGGAGATACGCTCGAAGTGGGCCGAAATGACATCTTCGCATGACAGCGACCTCGCGCGTATCGCCTCGGCGAGCGAGGTCGCGTCGTAGCTCGTGAGTCTGTCGGCGAGTGAACCATCCACGCTGAAATCCTCGATAGGCTTCGGTCGGTACGCTCAGGCGGCCGCCTTTTGAATATTGTGCGCGATCTTGGTGAGCACGTTGCCGGGGCCCACTTCGCGAAAATCGCGCACGCCCTTTTCCATGAGAAAATTCATGCTCTGCATCCACTGAACGGGGCGTGTGATCTGATCGATGAGAAGTGACTTGATCGTGGCAGACGCGTTGCGAGTCTCGTACGGCATCGCGGTCACGTTGGAAATGACCGGTATTCGGGGTGCATCGAACTCCATGGGGGCCAAAAAATCGCCGAACGCGCGTGCAGCATCGGCCACGTAGCGCGAGTGAAAGGCCGCACCGACCGGCAAAGGAATATACACCCGCGCCCCAGATTTCTCGAAAATGGGCTTGGCCCGGGTCACATCGTCGAGCGGACCCGAAATCACGATTTGACCGGGGGAGTTGAAATTGGCGATGTCCATGCTCGCCAGGTCGTTTTCCTTCAACACTTGCTGGATGCGGTCCTCTTCCAGGCCGATCACCGCGGCCATGCCGCCGCTCTTGGCTTGGCCCATCAATTCACCGCGCTTTTTCACCAGGCGCAGCCCAGTCAACAAATCGAACGACCCCGCCGCCAGCAGCGCATCGTATTCGCCGAGGCTATGGCCGGCGACGTAGTGCGGTCGTACGCCCTGTGCAATTGCTTCGTAATAGTGAAGTGCGTTCACCATGTACAGGGCGGGCTGGGTGAACTGACTTTCCTTGAGGACGTTCTCGGGGTCTTCCACACACAACCTGCGCAGTGAATATCCGAGCAGGGCATCCACCTCTCTTTCGACCGACGCGTATTGCGGCACGCTGTCGAAGAGCGCAGCCCCCATGCCGCGCTTTTGGGAGCCCTGGCCGGGGAACATGAAGGCAATCGGATTCGCAACGGCCACCACGGGTGTCACGGCGGCCACCACCGGTGCAACGGCGGGCACGGGCACCGCGGCGGGCACCGGAATCGGCCGCGAGGCCAACGCGTCGGTGACCGTCCCAAGCCGGTCCATGGCCTTGCCGAATGGGGAGAAAACCGAGTGACACTTCGATGCGGCCAGGGACTGCGGACTCTGGGGCTGGATGTACTTGATGAACGTAGCCAGCGTACCTGCCGGGTCCATGTCCACGTACTGGTGCGGACCGCTCGCCTCCAGGCTGCGAATCGTGTCCAAGAACCGAATCGGCTCGCGCGTCGCACTCCACAGGTGGTCCTCGGAAAAGCTGCCAGGGATCTTCGAGCGCGTGGCGCAAGAGACCACGGGCAGTTGGCCGGCGCGCATGCTCGTGGACCTCACGTGGCGCTTGAAAGGCAGTTCCGCGGGGTCGATCCACCGCGAATGAAAGGCAAATGACACGGGCAACCTGCGAAAGGTCACGTCTTTGCCTCGCAAAATGCCTTCCACGGCCGACACGTCGTGCGCACGAACCGCGATCACGAAGTTTCCCTCGAAGTTGACCGCGGCCAGCTCACCGTACCGATGCAGGCCTGCGGCGTCGTAGAGGTGCAGCGGCGCCAGAACGGCAATCATGGCCCCCGGTTCGCAGAAGGACTCCAGCGTCTTCGCGTGCTGAATCACCGCTTTGAGCGCATCTTCCACGTCCATGCACCCGGCGATGCTCGCGGCGGTGAAGGTCCCCAGGCTCGCACCAAGCACCATGTGGGGTTGGACCCGCGACTCGATGAGCGCCTTGGCCAGCGAGTACTCCACCATGAAGAGTGCGGGGTGGCTAAGCAGCGTGCGGTCGAAGAGATCGCCTTTTCCCCTACCCTGCTTGTACAGCGCTTCCACCACGGAGGTCCCGGAAAGCTCCCGGGTCATGACGTCGAGCCGATCCATCCATTGCCGGAACACCGGCTGGCGGTCGTAGAGCTCCTGGCCCATTTGGAAGTACTGGGAGCCCTGGCCGGAAAACATGAATACGATGTTCGTCGTCGACACCATCTGCTCCTTCTAAGGGCCCATACTGGAAATCAATTGACCCAACGGAACTTCGATCGCGGCTCTTCCTTGTACCCGGACGACATACGTCGGCCACGACACTCGAACGGATGACACTGCGGCACGAAACGCGTTTAACGAACAGAGACGAGCATTTACTCAGCGACGAAAATCAAATTTCCGAACGACGACGTCCTTTCGACATCAAACGTTCGCGACAGGATCCAATGCGCGTTCACCGTGCGCAAATACCGGACATGAAACACAGAAACACGAGAAAACCCGCTGTTCCATCGTCAGCAGCAATGGCCCCATCTGGAACCTTGTCTTGCAGACACGGCAATCCTTGTCAAGCAGACTTTCGACATCGTGCGTTGTGGCCGAAATCCAACTCCATTAGGAACGACTTAGTTCATTTATCGGCATCAGCCGTAGATGCATATCGACATCATCTGCATCTACATGAGTCGTACTGAAGACACTCGATTGTCGCACTGGTCCAACTCAGGACCAGGACGCATCAACGACCTCCTTTAAATTGAATTGCGTGCCAACTTGTTTAAAGAAGACTTCCACGTCATCAGGCCACGTAACCAGCTTGCCTCTTGCACCACCTTATTTCGCAAGTACTCTCGGCAAACGCACCACTCACCCCATCGCCCGATGGACGCGGGTGAATGAAATTTAAAGTTTCAATTTGCCACGAACCGGTGTCGTTGAAACATCTCGATTGCAGTGAGGCCATCGTGCAGGAATGGGCGCTGGGATGATCACGGCTACTTCGCTGGGCAATTCCGAGTTCAAGGCGGATTACGCGATCAAGTATGCCTACGTGGCCGGCGCCATGTACAAAGGCATCGCGTCCAAAGAGCTCGTCGTGGCGATGGGCAAAGCGGGCCTCATTGGATACTTCGGAACGGGCGGCCTCCGTTTGGAGGAGGTCGAGTCATCCATCCGGTACATTCAGTCGGAATTGTCCACCGGCGCGGGCCGTTCGTACGGAATGAACTTTCTCTCCAATCCGGAGTCACCGGAGACGGAGGAGCGAACGGTCGACATATACCTGCGACACGGGGTCCGCTGTGTGGAGGCCGCCGCGTTCATCCGCATGACCCCCTCGCTGGTACGTTATCGCCTCAAAGGAATTACGCCCGACCCGGCGCGCGGAGCCACGGCGGCCAATCGGATTCTTGCAAAGGTCTCGCGGCCGGAGATCGCATCCGCGTTCATGCAGCCGCCCCCCGAAGCCATCGTTCGAGATCTGGTCACTTCTGGGCGACTCTCGCAGCGGGAAGCGGATCTTGCCCACCTGATTCCCATGGCCGATGACATCTGCGTGGAGGCCGACTCCGGAGGCCACACGGATCGAGGCGTGGCCTATGCGCTGATGCCCGCGATGCTGACCCTGCGCGACGAGATGATGGCCAAATACCACTATGGCCGGCGCATTCGGGTCGGCGCGGCAGGCGGCATTGGCACCCCCCAAGCCGCCGCCGCCGCGTTCGTGATGGGCGCGGACTTCATTTTGACGGGTTCGATCAATCAATGCACACGGGAGGCCGGCACGAGCGACTCGGTGAAGGCGTTGTTGCAGCAGCTCGACGTTCAAGACACCGCCCATGCTCCGGCAGGCGACATGTTCGAGCTAGGCGCGAAGGTGCAAGTCGTGCGCCGCGGATTGTTCTTCCCGGGGCGGGCGAACAAACTTTACGAATTGTACACGCGCCACGATTCGCTCGATGAAATCGACGCGGCGACCCGGCGGCAGATCGAACAAAAATATTTCAAACGGTCGTTCGACCAGGTGTGGGAGGAGACCAAGAATCACTACGCCAAGGCAAACCCGCGAAAGCTCACCGAAATCGAACGCAGCCCGAAGCAAAAGATGGCGGCAATGTTTCGTTGGTATTTCGTCCACACCACACGACTTGCCTTGAATGGCATTGAAGAGCAAAAAGTCGATTATCAAATTCATTGCGGTCCAGCCCTCGGATCGTTCAATCAGTGGGTCAAAGGAACATCCATGGAGCCCTGGCAAAATCGACACGTGGCCGACATTGCCGAGAGGGTCATGTGCGGCACGGCCGACGTGCTGAACGCACGTTTCGGCGCGATGAGTGGTGCGCAGGATCGATAGGCAAACGTAAGATACTTCGATGGACCGCAAGCCAAACGAATTGGACGACGTCTCCGAGGATCGCTACGCCACCGGGTTTCTCAGCAAGGACATCCCCACGGAACTCACGCGTCTGCGCACCTTGGAAACGTGGTCCGATCCAGTGTCGAAGGCCATGATCCTCCAACGGGGCATTCGGCCGAATTGGAGCTGCTTGGAAATGGGCGCCGGCGCAGGTTCCATGTCCTATTGGCTCGCGGAGCAGTGCCCCGAGGGCCGCATCGTGGCCGCGGACAATGATCCGCGCTACCTCGAGGACGGGCGCGCACCCAACCTGGAAATTGCCCGCGTCGATCTCACGAAGCACGAATTTCCCCCGGCGAGCTTCGATTTGGTGCACGCACGGTTTCTTCTGTCCCATTTGGCGCCGCGCAACGACATTGTCAGGCGCGCCGTCCAATGGCTGGCCCCGGGCGGGACCCTGTTGGTGGAGGACTATTACGTACTTCCCATCGAGGAAATCCCGAATCGCGCTTGGCGAGAACTCATGGACGGCGTCAAACGCGCGTTCCTCGTGCAAGGAAGCGATACCCAATGGGTACGCCAGATTCCGTCTCTTTTCGTGGAGCTCGGCCTGGAGGACCTTCGCATCGACATGACACCGGTGCTCATCGGACAGGACAATGTTTCCAATGAGGTATGGAGCCTCGGACTCGCGCAGTTCGTTCCCTTCATGCTCGAAAAGGGCCTCATCACGCGGGAGCAGGTCGCGGCCTACCACGCGCAGCCCCAGGCCGCACGCGTCGATCTTCCATTCGCCACCCTCTCCGTTTCGGCGCGCCGCGGCGAAGGTTAGGCCGCGATTTCCGAGGCGGCCTTTTCGGCGATGCGCGTGGCGGCGAGGCGGGCGATGGCCATGATGGAGTGCTGCGGATTGACACCAAGGTTCGTGGGAAAAACGCTGGAGTCGATGACGTAGAGGGCCTCGGTGCCGTGGACGTCGAAGTTCAGACCGACGGTGCTGCTGCGCGCATCGGGCCCCATGCGCGCCGCCCCAAAGAGGTGGGTCGCAATGTACGAATAGGCGCGCGGATCGAGCGGGCCGTCGGCGATGAGGGCCACGTCGTCCGGTGACGTGAGAATCGACGGAACACCGTAAATTCCGGGCCAGACCTCGCGCGCGCCAGCGTCGAAGAGCATGCGCGCGATGGTGGCGCACGCCGCGCGCGTGGCGACGACGTCGGCCTCGGTCAGCGTGAGGCGAACGCGCGCGCCGCCGCCCCACGCCGGACGAACGGTGCCTTCGGCGCGGGCGCGCACCTGGGCGGCCCAAACGGCGAGGTGCCCGTAATCGGCGAGGCGCTGCGTGAGCTCTTGCCCGGCGCCGGGAATGCGCGCCGCCACGAGCTCCGGCGGCAAAGAGATGGTCTCCAGCTTGAAACGGTGCGTGCGGCGGAAGTGAATGCTCTCGGCGCCCTGGGTGGCGCCGAAGTTCATGCGCACCGGCCTGTCGAACTTTCCCGCGAGGGCCAGGCCGGGGTGGATCTGAAAGTGCTCCCCGAGCGCCGCCCCGCGCACCCCGCTGCGCCGAAGAATGACGGGCGTCTGGATGGTGCTCGCCGCGAGAAGTACACCTTTGCGCGCATGCAACAGGACGCGCCGATCGGTGGCCCGCCACGGATCGGAGCTGGTCGAGCGCGCGACGATGCCCGTCGCCCGCCCGCGCGCACGCAGCACCTGGTCCACGCGGCACGAGGTGAAGATGCGCGCGCCGGCGGCGAGGGCCATGGGAACGTAGGTGACGCTCATGCCGCGCTTGGCGGCGGAGGGACAGCCGCTCAAACAGCGCCCGGATCCGCGGCATCCCGCGTCGTAGCGGCGCATTCTTCCGGCTTCGTAGCCCGCGTTTTTCGCCTGCTCCAGAAAGAGACCGTTGTTCTGGCCGAGGGCATCGTCGGCCACGGCGCGGACATTGAGATCGCGCTCGAGGACGGTGAAGTGGGGCTCGAGGTCGCGCATGGTCAAGGTGTCGCCGAGGCCGAAGTGCTCGGCCCAGTCATCGAGCACGTCCTCCGGCGTGCGCCACGCGATCGCGGAGTTCACCACGGTGCTGCCGCCCACGCACCGACCTTGGAGGAGCGGCAGGAAGCTGCGCCCCTCGACGGCCTGCATGGCGCTGTCGCGAATCAGGCGCTGGAAAGCGCTCTGCACGTCGGCGCCGAATTCGCGCGTCTTGACCCACGGGCCCTCTTCGACGATGGCCACCGCGTGGCCGGCGGAGGCAAGGACGTGCGCGGCCACGGCGCCGGCGGCTCCCGAGCCCACGATGATGAAGTCGAAGCTTTCTTCCACGTCGCGCGCGAGGGTCTCGCCGTCGACGACGGAGCCCTCGGGAAGGTCGTCGTCGGGGTACCGGAGGTTCGCCGCTTGCGGCGACCGACTTTCCACGCCGGGGTCCTCGGCCTCACGCGACGGACTGCTCATCGTGCCGCTCCTCGTCTTCGTCGTCCTCGTGCTGATCTTCGTGCTCGGCGCCCGGTTTTCGACCGATGCCGATGAGGCGCGTGCCCGACTGATTCAACTCGGGATGCGACGTGGCCAAGATGGCCTGGTTCACCGCCGGGGTGCCCGCGTAAAGGACGGCGCCGACGGCCTTGAGCAGCATGACGAGTTGACGCACCACGTAGACGGGGCTCGCGAGCATCTTCCTCAAAAGCGTCTCACGCGATGCCGAATCCAGCGACATGATGGTGCACGCGCGGCAAAGCACGAACATGGGCGCGAGCGCGATGACCCAGATGGCGACGCGCAATCCGAGGGCACTGCGGTACGGGACGCGGCTGCGGATCTGCGTGAGGTACGTTTCCAGGTCCAGATCGCAGATGCCGAGCGGAATGCGTTGGCTCGCCCCCGAAGGGAAAATGGCGCCGAACGCGGCGTACGCCCAGCGCATTTCCATGCGCGTCAGAGTCCTCATGCTTTGCTTCCTGTCTTTGCTGCGCGGGTACCCGATGTCGATTTGGATGCCGGCTTGGCCGTGCCCGCTCCGCGCGGTCCGTCGGAGTGGCGTGCTTGCCATTCGGCGTCCAACGCCTCCAACGCCTGCCTCAAGGTGTCGCGCGCCACCACGGGATCGCCGGCGCGGATGAGGCCTATGACGTAGGGATAAAAGGAAAGGGCCTCCTCGGGACGATCGTAGAGCTCCGCCACGAGCTCGGGTTGCTCGTCGGGAAAGCGGGCAAACGTGTTGAGCAGAAGCTCGAGCCCCACGTTGCGGGTGGCGCGGATGAGCGCGCGCTCGAAGGCAATGTCGCCCCGGGCGAAGGCCACGCGATCGTGGATGCGCCCCTCTTGCTCGTGCGCGCGCTGCTCGAGCGCCTCCAAGTCCGCCGGCGTGTGACGCTTGGCGGCAAGGCCAATGGCCTCCGACGCCACGATGCGTCGCACCTCCAGCATGGACGTGAGGAGCTCGCGCCCCTGCCCTTTGACGAATCCGTCCTTCGTCCACGACGAGCCGATGAGGGCCGCCAGCGCATCGAGCCCGGCGCGCTCGCGCCACGAGGCTACGAGGGTGCCCGCTCCATGACGCGTGACGATCATCCCGAGGGCTTCGAGCCGGGCCAGCGCGGCGCGCAATGTGAGTCGGTTCACGCCGAGCGCGAGCGAGAACTCGCGCTCCGAGGGCAGGCGGGTGCCGGCGGCCAGTCGGCCGGAAAGAATCTCAGCCTGTAAACGATCGGCGACCGCGTCGACCACGCTGGAGCGGGCGATGGGACCAATGGCCGCGAGCGCTTCCAGTGGATTCTCGGGAGAAACAGCTTCTTGGGCGGGATTCGAAGGGCGCGGCGGACGGGGCATGTTGAGTCCTTAACTGGTTCAACCAGTTAACCATACGATGACTCGCCATGCAAACCGCCCCCCTCGCTTTTCGTCTCAGGGCGCGGCGAGATTCAAGGCGCGCGCACGCGTCAGATTGCTGCGTTCGTGGCCATCGTCTTCGAGGCGTCCGTACACGACGAGCGCTTGCCCCGGTGAACGCGCCGCCACCACAGCAGGGCTGTAATAAGGAGCCTCGCGCACCGCCGAGAACAGCACATCCGAGGGCCCCACCACGCCATCCGCCGATACCTCGGCCCCGTAAACATCGAACACCGACGCATTCCCCACCTTGTTGGTCCACACGAGATGGAACCCCGACGCGGTCGGCGTGATGCCGCCGAAAGACCCCGGCGCGGTGGTCACCGTGAACGGATTCGCATCCTTCGGGACGCCGTTCCCATCGAGCCGAGCTCCCAGCCAGCTCGCATTCGCCCCCACCGCGTTCCACCAGACGGCCAAGTACTGCCCACCGGCATAGCCAATGCCGCCCGATCCCTCCCCCGTCGCCACGTTGTTCCCCGAGGCAACCTGCACCTGGGGACCGATCGCGCCCGTCGCCGCGTCCACGGTGACGGAAACGATGCGACCCGTCGCCCCACCGCGATCGAACAAGGCGACGAAGTTCGTACCGTCCGACGCCAAACTCGCGGGCCGCGCCGAGTAGTCGGCGGTCGCGAGCACGAGCCCCTGCGGATCCCGCACCACCCCGCCCTTGCTGACGCGCGCGACCACGTGCCGGTCCTCGATCGTGGGGATGCCGCTTTCGGGATCGTTCGTCACGATCTCGTGCACCCACCCCACGAGGTACCCCTCCGAGCTCGCGACGATGCGCACGGAACCGAACCTCTCGTCCGCGCCGGGCGCCGCGGGTGCGGACACCCGAAACGGCGTCCCCATCGTCCCGTCTGCGCCAATGCTCCGCGCGTAAACGCCGTCCATGCCCGACCAAACGGCGAGGTAATCGCTACCGATGGACGCGGCAACGCCGTTGCCGTTGCTCCCGTCTTCGTTGATGCGAAGAGGCGATGCATCGAGCGGATTGCCGGCGGCATCGGTTCGAGCGGCAAGCAGCACGGCGGTGGAAGGGCCATGCGCCGTCCAAAGCGCGAGGTACCCGGAGCCATTCGAGGCCACGGCCTGTCGGAACTCTTGAGGCCGGGCAAACGCGATCGGAAACACCGCCCCCTGCCTGGTGAGCGGCCGATCGATGCGAACCGCGTTCGCGTCCAGGTAACCATTCGGGTTCCCAAAGTCCCACGCGAGCAAGCCTCCCGTTGCGCTCCACGCCAGAGAGAGCGACTGCTCGGGCATCCCCGTTGTCCCGAGCACCCGATCCGACGCATCGACCGTGGCGCCGTTCTTCACCCGTGCGCCGCGAACCCCATAGCCGTCGTCGGTGAGCCAAAGCACCGTGTACTGCGTGCCGTCCCATCGCACGACGGGACGAGGACTCGACGAAAAAAAGGTCGACTTCGAGATGCGAAATCCGTAGTCGCCATCGAGGCTTCCACCATCGGGCCCGAGCCTCGCGCCCATGACGATCCCCCTCGCAAAATCCGCATCCACGTCACTCCACGTGAGAAAGCATCCCCCAGCACCGTCGCACGCGACATCGGGATGCGGATTCAGGAAGGCATACGTGGCCGCCCCGCATCCGGAGCCTCCCAAAGCCCCATCGGGCGCAATCTGGCGTGCGCAGAACGTCGATGCCCTGCCACCGTAGTCGAACGCGATGACGTGGTGCGTGCCGCTGAACGCCGCCGCCAGCGACTGCCCCGTCACCCCATCGGCCACGACGATGGGCGATGCATCCAGCACCGCCCCCGCCGGCGTCACACGCCACGCATGCACCGAGGTCGTGATCTCGGAGGTCGCCACCACGGCGGCCACGAGAAAATTCGTCCCGTCGAACGTCACCGCGTTCAACGACCTGTAGCCCGACGATGCCACCGTGATCGGCGTCGCATCCACGACGGTGCCGTCCGGCGTCATGCGCACGATCTCGACCCCATCACTGGCCCCTTGGAAACGTTGCCGCGCCACGAGGTAGTAGCCTCCACCGAACGCCACACTCGCCCGTTCGGCCCCTGGAGGAAGCGCTATCCCGCGGGGGTCGAGCACCTGACCATCCGCGGCCACCCGGGTCGCCCCGTTGCCACCATCGTAGACGAGCAAAAAACTCGCCCCGTCCGTCGCCACCACGGGCGACGAGGCGTGCGCGGTCCCGAGCGGAAGATCGTCCATCGTGAACTCGGGCCCCACGACCGCCGCGATCGCGGAGCCGGGCCCCAGGTCCGAAACGGTATGCATCGGTGCATCGGACGATGACCCGCACCCGACCAGCAGCGCACCAACGGCGAGCAGCCTCCAACCTGAAAGATCACGAAGAAGCATGGGCACCCCAACGAGGAAGAGAGATTCCTCTGGGGATTGGCACCTTCACGCCCTTTCCATCACGCCTTCGGGCAGCCCGTTGCGCCAAGCGCACGGCAGGATTGTTTCGCCGCCGCGGTTCGACTCAAGGGCGGATCTTGATTCGAAACCGAATTTTCCGCAGTAAAGTTGATTCGATGATCGATCTTCGCAGCGATACGGTAACCCGCCCCACCCCCGGCATGCGCCAGGCCATCGCCAACGCGGAGGTGGGCGATGACGTGTGGGGCGACGATCCCACGACCCGCGCGCTCGAAGAAGAAGTGGCGGAGCTGCTCGGAAAGGAGGCCGCACTCTTCACCACGAGCGGCGTCATGGCCAACCAGCTCGCCATCGCCATTCAAACCCGACCCGGCGACGAGGTCATCGTCGGCGAGGGCGCGCACGTGATGTGGAACGAGGCCGCGGCCGGCGCCGCGCTTTCCGGCGTGCAGTTCGCCGTCGCCGGTCAGGATGGCTTTTTCACCGCCGACGACGTGGAAGCCGCCATCAAGCCGCGGCTGAATTGGCTGCCCCGCACGTCGCTCGTCTGCGTCGAGAACACCTTGAACCGCGCCGGCGGGCGCGTGTTTCCCCAGGCCACCGTACTCGCCATCGCCGAGCGGATCGCGCCGCACGGCTTCGGCTTCCACCTCGACGGCGCGCGCCTCTGGAACGCGAGCGTCGCCACGGGGCTCTCCGTCAAAGAGCTCGCGGCCCCATTCCACACGACCAGCGTGTGCTTCTCCAAAGGGCTCGGCGCCCCCGTGGGCAGCGCGCTCACCGGCCCGGCCGCGCTCATCGAGGAGGCACGCCGCCTGCGCCATCGTTGGGGCGGCGGCATGCGCCAGTCGGGCATCCTCACCGCGGGCGCACGCTACGCGCTCGCGCACCACCGCGCGCGCCTCGTCGAGGATCACGCGAACGCGCGGCACCTCGCCGAGCTTCTCTCCGGGCCCGCGGCACGCGCGGCGGGCATCTTCGTCGATGTCCACAAGGTGGAGAGCAACATCGTCAACATCGACCTCGACGTCGCCGCGGCACCCGTCGTCGATGCCGCGCGCGACCTCGGTGTGCTCATCAGCGCAACCGCCCTGCGCCGCCTTCGCGCGGTCACGCACCTCGACGTCTCACGCTCCCAGATCGACGAAGCCGCCGCCATCCTCCGCCGCGCCGCCGAAGCTTGCCGCGCAGGTCACGAATGAGAACCCCGGCCCGCATCGCAGTCCTCCTCGCCCTCGCGCTCACGGCATGCCGCGGTGGCAAGGATCCCAACTTCGTGCGCGCCTTCCACGAGGCCGAGCGCGCAGAAACGGCGGGACGCTACGCGGAGGCCTCTGCCCGCTTCGACGAAGCCGCCGCCAAAGCCCCCGATCCGCGCGAAAAAGGCCACGCCGCGTACCTCGCCGCCAAAATGCTCGAACGCGCCGGCGACAATGCCGGTGCGAGCGCACGGCTCGAGGCGATCGCCCAGCAAAACCCGCCCACCGAACACACCGCGCGCGCGCTCTACGATCTCGCCGACCTGCGCATCGCCCACGGGGATCCCGACAAGGGCTACGCCGATCTCACGACGCTCGTGGAGAAGCACCCGTCGAGCGGCCTCGCGCCCCACGCCCTCATCCGCCTCGCCTCACACCGCGACGAAACCTCGGGGCAGAAGGACACCATCGCCTGGCTCGATGGCCTGGGCCCGCGCCTGGGGAAATCGGAGCTCGGCGAAACCATCGCGTACCAAGCCGCACTGCGCACGCAAGCCACCGGCGATCTGCAGGGCGCACACGCACGCTTTCTCGCCGTCGTCGATCGATGGCCGTACCCGTACGGCAACACCTTCGACGACTCGCTCTACCGCGCGAGCGAGATCGACGAGACCCTCGGACGGAACGAGGAGGCCATCGCGCACTTGAATCGCATGCTCGCCGAACGCGAGACCGCGCATTTGCTCGGCACCTACCAGAGGCCGCGCTACATCCAGGCAGCCCTTCGCATCGCCACGCTTTACCGCGATCGCTTGCACGACCGCGCCAAAGCGCGCGAAGCGTTCCACCGCATTTACGCGGACTTCACGACGTCCGTGTACCGCGATGATGCACTCTGGCAGGAGGCCGAGCTCTATCGCCTCGACGGCGACACGAACGCGGCCTGCTCCCGCGCCTCCACGCTCGTACGCGAGTTTCCAGACTCACGCTACGTCCCCTGCGCGGAGGCAAAATGCCCAAGCGTCACCCGCCCCTCCAAGAGCGACGCTCCCAAAAAGTGTCACGACTACTTGAGCCGCGCACGCTCGCCGGAGGCTCCGCATGCGGAGCCGCAACCACCCCAGGCCCCGCTTGCGGGACCGCAATTGCCAGCGGCGGGCGCGAACTGAGAACTCGAAGGACGATCAGTCCTCGTCGTCCTCTTCTTCTTCCTCTTCGTCGCCGTCTTCGTCGTCGTCATCTTCGTCGAGGTCTTCGTCCTCGTCTTCGTAGTCGACGTCTTCGTCTTCGTCTTTTTCGTCCTCTTCTTCCTCTTCTTCTTCCTCGGACGAACCCTTCTTGTCGAACTTCACGTCGATACCGACGTCGCCAAGCTGGGTGTCGAGAAGCTCGAAGAGCTCGTCGATGTCATCTCCTGACCACTCATCGAGCATGTCGGTCAGGAATTCGAAAAAGTCGCCGTTGTCGAGCCTGCGCTCGATCTCTTCTACTTGTTCTTCGGTGAACGCTTCGAGGAGGTCCTCGCGCAACGTCTCCGTGTCGCCTTCTTCGATGGCATCGGCAGCCGATACCCGAATTTGTTTAACAGCACGTTTATCGAGGTAGATCTCCATGGCGCCCCTGAACGGTGGGATGAATGGGCGAATACTGGAAGGCGTTGGGCGCTGTCAATAACGTCCCAAAGAGTTATCCTCAAAAACGGGCATGCGATACGTCACCTGCTTTACCTGCTTTGCGGCGGCGATCGCCTTCGCCTCCCCGTCCGTTGCCAGCGCCCAAGAGGGAAACCCCAAGAAAACCGAAGCCGGAAGCGATGCCCCAATAGGCGGGCACGAGCTTAGCATCTCCGAGCTGACCGCCCAGGCACCCGCGCCACCTCCACTTCACGTTCCATACCTGCAGTACGGTGTGTCGTTGGCGGGAGAGTTCGTCCTCTCGCCCGGTCCCATCTGCGGCACGACCGCCGAGACGGCATGCGTGCTCGGGACCGGCGGCGGCGTTGGCGTGCGCGTCGGCGTCCGCACGGCCGGGCGCGTGTACATCGGCGGGGCCTACGAGTTCTCCAAGCAGGATTCCGACAGCCTTTACCGCCTGGCCATCCTGCAACAGGCCCGTGCCGAGTTCCGCTACTACCTCGACACGGGCCACGACATCGAGCCGATGGCGCTCGCGGGCGCCGGGGTAGCCGGCTATGGCAACGAATGGGGCATCGATACCGGCGGCCCGCTCGGCTTCCTCGGGGTCGGCATCGAGGTTCAGATCACCCGGCGCACGGTGGTCGGGCTCGCGCTTTCCTATCGCGGCGTCTACCTGGGACCCTTTACCGACTCGAGCGCTACCCGGCGTGAGGGGGGCGTCGCCTCGTTCCTGGGGCTCGACCTCATCCTCGAGGCCCGCGATCCACTTTGACGAGACAACTGCCACTGGGCGGCAAAAGAGGCGAGGCCTGACGAGACCTCGCCAGACCTGAGGGGGGGACGTTTGCCCCGCCGTAGCGGCCAGGCCATGGAGTCTCTTGACGGATCCGCTTCCGGGGTGGTCCCATCGGCCAACTTGAACTGCGGAACGTGCGGGCGGGAAAATCCAAGCCATCTGACGTTCTGTCAGGACTGTGGGGCTCGTCTTGCGCCGCGGATCGTTCCACCGACTCCGCCCGTCGGACTCACCCGCAACGGCCTGACAGGGGAAGGCACGGATCCATCACCGTCGGGATCCAATGCGGGCGTAGCTCTTTACGATCTTCCGAAGCGCCGTCCTTCGGTGCCGGAGTTTCAATTCGGTCCACCGCGTGAGCCGTCCTCCGGCTCCTCCGGTTCCGCGCCCGCTGCCGACGATGCATGCCCCAACTGCGGGGCGCAGAACCGGCCGGGCTCCCGCTTTTGCATCACGTGCGGTCACGTGCTGCTCGCCGAGGCTTCATCGACATCGTCGAATCCGTCGGCGCCCGCCATCGCGCCGATGCCGATGCTGGCCATCGGCACCACGCCCAAGCCGGAAGATCCGCCGCCACCGCCCACACCAGACGTCACGGCGAAACCTCCCGCGAGCGGAAAGTCATGCCCGCGTTGCCGCGCCACGTGCGACATCTCGGCGGCGTTCTGCAAGTACTGCGGCGCCTCGCTGCAGCAGGAGACCGCCGCCGACCCGAAGCCGTCAGGATCGGCCCCGGCCCAGGTCCCGCCCACGCCGCAGGTCCCCCCGCGCGTGAGCAAACCCGCGCAACCTTCGGCCGTGCCGGCGTCCAGCAATCCGGTCATCCCCGCCAACCCGGTGACCGCACCGATGCCGAGGCCCGTCGTCCCCGCCCCGGCCCCGGGCCTCATGAGCAGCGCCCCCACGGCGCCGCCCCCACCGCCGGATGCCCCGCCGCCAGCCGTCGCCGCGAGCCCCGCAGCCCCCGCGAGCCCGAGCAAGCCCACGGTGATCGCCGCCCCCGCGGGCAAGAAAAAGGACCAGAAAGAGCGCGAACCGCGCGGCCGCTTGGTCATCATCGCCAAGGATGGCGGCGAGGGGCAGAGCTTCCCCATCTTCGATAACTTGGACGTCGGCCGCAGCGAAGGAGACGTCATTCTCGGGGACGATCGCTACCTGTCACCGCGCCATGCGCGCCTGTTCTGGCAGCGCGATGAGCTTGTTTTGCGCGATCTCGGGAGCACCAACGGCGTCTTCCTCCGCATCACCAAGAGCCAAAATCCCCATATGGCGCAGCCACTTCAGGACCAAGATTTGATCCTGATAGGACAACAGGTGATAAGGTTTGAAATCGTGAAGGATGCAGAGGAAGGCCTCGGCCCGGCCATGCAGCACGGCACGCTGCTGTTCGGAACCCCGGCGGCACCCCGATATGCACGCTTGTGCCAGCGGACCGTCGAAGGGGTGACGCGCGACGTCTTCCATATCCGGAAAGCCGAAACCGTGCTCGGCCGAGAATCGGGGGACATCGTCTTTACAGAGGATCCGTTCCTCTCCCGGCGGCACGCGATCATCAAACTGGATCCGGTGCGTAAGACGTTCACCATCGGCGATCTGGGGTCGTCCAACGGGACGTTCCTTCAGATCCGCGGCGACGCGACCCTCAAGTCGGGGGACGAATTCCGCATCGGCCAACAGTTGTTCCGCGTCAACCTCAGCCAAGAGACCAGGTCGCCCCAAGCATCGGGTCTCGAAGGCGCGCCCAAGTCCGTGTCGTGACCCAATCCGAGACACCCATTCCCGCAAATCCGACGGAACAGGGGGGTGGAGCGTCCGAGGAGGCCACCAGCCGGGGCCCCGTCCATGTTCGCGTCTTCGCCCGCACGGACGTGGGACAGGTGCGTGAGCACAACGAGGACAACTTCCTCGTCGCCGACCTGACGAAACGCTCGCGCGGCCTGCTCGAGGCCAACCGCGATTGCGAGGTGGGCATCCACGGAAGCCTCTTCGCGGTCTGCGACGGGATGGGTGGCGCCGCCGCCGGTGAAATCGCCAGCCAGCTCGCCGTCGACATCATTTACGAAAAGATGCTCGAGGGGCTCGACCCCGCCGTGGTCATCGAACGCGACGAGCTCGCGCGCCGCCTCGTGCGCGCCGTCGAAGCTGCG
Source organism: Sorangiineae bacterium MSr12523 (assembly GCA_037157775.1). NCBI lineage: Bacteria > Pseudomonadati > Myxococcota > Myxococcia > Myxococcales > Pendulisporaceae > Pendulispora > Pendulispora brunnea. The sequence continues at coordinate 4,164,094 of CP089982.1, read as the reverse complement.
GGCCTTCGCATCTTCCAAGAGGCCAAGGTCGATCGCACCCGCCGCGGCATGGGCACCACCGTCACCGCCGCCGCGCTGGTCGACGATCACATGTTCCTCGCGCAGGTCGGCGACTCGCGCGGCTACATCTTGCGCGGCGAGCAGCTCATTCAGGTCACGCGGGACCAATCCTTGGTGAACCAGCTCATCGAAGCCGGGCAACTCACCGAGGAGGAAGCGGAGACCTTCGAGCACAACAACATCATCCTGCAGGCGCTGGGCACCGCCGACTCCGTCCAGGTCGACCTGACCTACGTCGAACTGCGCCAAGGTGACGTGCTTCTCCTCTGCTCGGACGGCCTCTCCGGCATGATCCGCTTCGAGGAGATCCGCGAGGTGTTGCGCACGTGCCCCGAGCCCATCGACGCGTGCAAAGCCCTCACGGAGCGCGCGAATCAGGCCGGTGGGCACGACAACATCACGGTCATCATCGTCCACTTCGACGGCGAAGGACTGAAGACGGTGGACGCCGAGGGCGAGAGCCTTCGCTACCGTAAGTACGCGGTCCCTGAGGATCCGAACGACGCCACCACCCCAGGCCGCCGCTCCACCGATCCGGGCCGCGATCCGAGCGCCCCTCCCCCGGACGGCGTCTTGTCCATCCCCCCCGCCGCGGGCGACAAAATGGCGGGCTGGCAAGAGCAGGGTCCGCATGCCCACCTCGAAAATGGCGAGGAGCGCATCGAGATCCCGGGGACGCACATCCCAACGTGGCTGGTGGTCACGCTGATCGTGAGCGTCATCGCCATGCTGGCCGGCGCGGCCATCGTGCTGCTGCGTTGATCAAGTAGAAACCTACCAGCGTAACCTATCGACTGGCTTTCATGCTATAGATTCGCCCGGCGATGGCAGACGGGGAAATTCCGACCGCAACGCGGCCTCAGAAGCTCCATAGTGCAACGCACACGGTCCTCTTCGAGGAAGTGGCGGGCGAGAGCACCCGTTGCGATGTGTGCAACCAGATTTTGTCAGGTGCTGAAGACACCGATCCCGATGGGTACGCCGTCGGCGGCAGCGGGCTCTATCTCTGGACCCGCGGCGACGAAGTTCGCTACGAGGAGCCGCCGCTTTGCGGTCGATGCGGCACGGCCATCGGCGTGATGGCCCTCGCGCAGTGGGACCTCGAAGAAGACGAAGGCTGACGGCTATTTTTTTTGAGCCGGCTTTCCCGAGGCCGCCGAGGCATCGGGCAGGTTCGGCGTGGGCACGGGTGTCGTCGGCGGCTGAATCGGCACGGGTCCCGTCGAAAGAATGACCGAAGGCGACGTTCGCCGCGGCAGATCGTCGCTGCGGTGCACGCTCGGCGGCCGCCCGATCACCGGATCTTTGGACGCGTAGGCCACGACCACCACGATGCCCAGCACCACGGCGATCACCGTGAGCAGGATCCCGATGATCTTCGTCGCGAGCATCCCCTTGTCGCGCGGCGCTTGCGCAGTCGCTGGGAAGGCCGGCACGGTGGTCGGCGCCGTCGTGTTCTGCTGCGGATATTGCCCGAATCCCTGCGCCGCCGCGTAATGCTGCTGCCCGTGGTACGTCCCTGGCGGCGGCCCGTAGCCCGACATCGACCCTGACATCGGGCCCGACATCGAATTCGCCAGGTGCGGCGGCGGCTGCATGATCATCGAAGGCGTCGCTTGCACGGCCGCAAGCGGCTGCGTCCCGGTCTTCAGCGGTGGCCTCGGATGCTGCGTGTGCATCGCTTCCGTCGCGTGAACGCGCGCCGGCGGCGGCGGCGTCTCATTTGCCGGCATCAAGGCCGTTGCGCCCTTTCCCGTGTGGCGCACGGGCTCCGGAAGCAACATGGGCTGCGACTCCGCAGGCTCCGGCACCCGGCTCAAGCCGAGCGAGACCGACAGAGCATCGGTCAGCTCCCGCGCGCTCTGAAAGCGCAACGCCGGATCGCGCGCCACGGCGCGGGCCCACCAGTCGTCGAACGCACGCGGAAGATCCGGCGCCGCCTGCGACGGGATCGGAATGTCGTCCTTGAGGATCTGCACCAAAATTTCGCCGAGTCCTTTTCCGCCAAACGGAAAGCGCCCGGTAAGGCAGCGAAAAATGATGACGGCGAGCGACCAAAGATCGCTCCGATGATCGACGGCCTTGCTGCCCTGTGCCTGCTCCGGGCTCATGTAGTGCGGGGTGCCCAGCAAGGCGCCCACGCGGGTGAGACCTTCGACGGCTTCGTCGACGCTCTTGGCGATGCCGAAATCGAGCACCTTGACGATTTCGCGGTCGTCATCACGAACGAGGAAGATGTTGTCCGGCTTGAGATCGCGATGCACGATACCGGCCGCGTGCGCCTTCGTCAGCGCGCGGCTGACTTGCTCGACGATGGGGAGCACCTCGGATGCCGACAGACGACCGCGCGCCTTCAACCTTTTTCCGAGATCTTCCCCGACGAGAAGCTCCATCGCGATGTACGGCCGTCCTTGGCATACACCGTGGTCCAAGACCTGCACGACGTGCGGGCTCCGCAATTGTGCGGCCGCCTTCGCCTCACGTGCGAACCTCGCCTGCGTCTCCGCGTGCCCTACGAACTCGCTATCGATGAACTTGACCGCGCACGGAATGTCCAGACTGAGAAGCGTCGCCTCCCAAACCGAACCCATCCCACCCCTACCAAGAAGTCGATTAAGTCGGAACCGTCCCCCTATGACTTCATTTTCTGCGAGCGGTCGCATCGAGCCTTTCGATTATCCGAGCAATTTACAGAAGCCACAAGTGGCTGCCCTTGATCCAGCAGGCCTTGCGCATCGTTCCAGGAGAACCGAAGTTGGGGGCGCCATGTGGGTGGTCGCGTCCGAACCCAAAAAACCGCAAAACCCGGGTCCGCCGCAAGGACCGGGAGATCCAGGCGAATCTGGACAATCCGACGTCGATGTGGACGAGAGGACTTTGCCGACGACCGTTCGTCGCTACAAAGTTGTCTTTCACAACGACGACTACACAACGATGGAATTCGTGGTCGACTGCCTCATGACCTTCTTCCACAAGAGCGAAACGGAAGCGACGCACGTCATGTTGACCGTGCACCGAAAAGGGAGCGCCGTTGCAGGAATCTATCCGCGCGAAGTCGCAGAGACGAAGGTTGAGCAAGTGATGGATCACGCACGCAAGCACGGGATGCCGCTGCTTCTCACCGCGGAGCCCGAGTGACCATGCGCATCAGTCCGGAAGTCGAAATTGCCCTGACCCTGGCCGCCAACGAAGCGGCCCGCCGTCGTCATGAATACGTGACGCTCGAGCACTTGCTGTACGCGCTGCTCTTCGACGACGCGACCGCCCTGGTCGTGCGCCACGCCGGGGGCGACGTTTCGCGCCTGAAAAAGCAGCTCGAACGCTACCTCGACGACAAACTCGAGCCGCTGCCCGAGGGTGCATCGGCCACGCCCACGCCCGCCCTTGGCGTTCAGCGCGTCATCCGCCGTGCGCTGCAGCACGTGCAGTCGTCGGGCAAAGAAGAAGTCAAAGGCGCCAACGTCCTGGTCGCCGTTTTTGCCGAGCGCGAGTCGTTTGCTGCGAGCTTGCTCGAACAATCGGGCGTCACCCGGCTCGATGTCGTGGCCTACCTTTCCCACGGCGTCTCCAAGCTCGACGAGCCGGACGACGCACGCGATACGGGTGGCGATGCAGGCGATGGCGAAGCGCCGGAGGCCTCTCCCGGCGAACCGGGAGGCGCACGCCCATCGCGCGATCCGCTCAAGGCGTATTGCATCAACTTGAACGAGCAGGCGCGCGAAAACCGCATCGATCCGCTCATCGGCCGCCAGCGCGAGGTGGACCGCATGGTGCAAATCCTCTCGCGCCGCAAAAAGAACAACCCGCTGCTCGTCGGCGACGCCGGCGTGGGCAAGACGGCCATCGCCGAAGGCCTCGCGCTGAAGATCGAGCGCAAAGAAGTGCCGCCCGCACTTCAGGACGCCAAAGTTTTCCAGCTCGACATGGGCGCGCTGGTCGCGGGCACGCGCTTCCGAGGCGACTTCGAGGAGCGCATCAAGGCCGTGGTCAAGGCGCTGGGCAAGGTCGAGGGCGCGGTCCTCTTCATCGACGAAATCCACACCATCGTGGGCGCCGGCGCCACCAGCGGCGGCAGCATGGACGCGTCGAACCTGCTCAAACCGGCGCTGGCCTCGGGCCGTTTGCGCTGCATCGGCTCGACCACGTTCGAAGAGTTCCGCCAGCATTTCGAACGCGATCGCGCGCTCGCGCGGCGCTTCCAAAAGGTGGAAGTGCTCGAGCCCAGCGTCGAGGACACGGTGAAGATCCTTCTCGGACTGCGCACGCAGTACGAAGACTTCCACAACGTGCGCTACGCGGATCCGGCCATCGAAGCCGCCGCGCAATTGGCGGCGAAGCACCTGCACGACAAAAAGCTGCCCGACAAGGCGATCGATCTCATCGACGAATCGGGCGCCAGCGTGAAGCTTTCGCACACGACGACGTCGATGTTCTCGGAGACTGCCACGCCGGCGAAGGACAAAGAATCCCCGGCGGAGCGCCCGGTGGTCCACGTGAGCGACGTCGAGACCGTGCTCGCACGCATGGCGCAGATCCCACCGCGCGAGGTTTCCACCAGCGACAAGGATCGGCTGAAGAACCTCGAGCACGAGCTCAAGGGGGTCATCTTCGGACAAGATCTGGCCATCGACCAGCTCACCAGCGCCATCAAGCTGTCGCGGGCGGGGCTGCGCAGCCCGGAAAAGCCCATTGGGTCGTTCCTATTCACCGGCCCCACCGGCGTCGGCAAGACCGAGGTCGCCAAGCAGCTCGCGAAGATTCTCGGCATCGCGTTCATTCGCTTCGACATGAGCGAGTACATGGAGCGGCACACCGTCTCGCGTTTGATCGGCGCGCCGCCCGGCTACGTCGGCTTCGATCAGGGCGGTCTTCTGACGGACGCCATCGCGAAGACGCCGCACGCCGTGCTCTTGCTCGACGAAATCGAGAAGGCCCACGGCGACGTGTTCAACGTGCTCCTCCAGGTGATGGACCACGGCAAGCTGACCGACAACAACGGCAAATCCAGCGATTTCCGCCACGTCATCTTGCTCATGACGAGCAACGTGGGCGCGCGCGATCTGGCGCGGCGTCAAGTCGGCTTCCACGGTGGCCGCGACGTGGGCGAGGCCGATCGCGAGTTCAAGCGGATGTTCAGCCCCGAGTTCCGCAACCGGCTCGATGCGCGCATTCCGTTCGATTCGCTCTCGCCCACCATCATGGGCCAGGTGGTCGACAAATTCGTCGTCGAGCTCAACGCGCAACTCGCCGAGCGCCAGGTCACGCTGTCCATCACGGGTGCGGCAAGGGATTGGCTCGCCGAGAAGGGCTACGATCCCGAGAACGGTGCGCGTCCCCTCGCCCGGGTCATCCAGGACGAGGTGAAGCGTCCGCTCAGTGAAGAGCTGCTCTTCGGCAAGCTCGAACACGGTGGCAAGGTTCAGGTCGACGCCGAAGACGGCAAGTTGGTCCTGCGCTACGAAGCCGCTCCGCCCGAAGTTGCTCCCAAGGCAGACCCCGGATCGGGCGCCGCGCCCGAAGCCCTGAACTAGCGCGGGCTTAGCCCATGCTGGCGTAGCCCATGCAGGACATGCGGCTATGCTCGCCCTCCGCAGGATTCTCGTTCCGGTCGATTTCACCGAAAGCTCGGACCGTGCGCTCGACTATGCGATCGAGCTGGCGGCGCCGTTCGATGCTTCCGTCTTCGTGATGCACGCGTACGAGGTGCCGGTGTACGGCTTTCCGGACGGCGCGTTCATCGCCAACGGTGACGTGGCGGCGCGCATCAGCACCGCCGCGCAAAAAGCGTTGGATGCTCTGGTGGACTCTCGCAAAGAGAAAGGCGTTCCGCTCAAGGCGATTCTCCGCACCGGCGTTGCGTGGGAGGAGACGAACCACGTGGCCGACGAGCTGGCCGCCGATCTCATCGTGATCAGCACCCACGGCCGGCGCGGCCTTGCGCGCGCCCTCTTGGGAAGCGTGGCCGAGAACATCATCCGCACGACGCCGCGTCCGGTGCTCGTCATCCACGGGCACCGCGACTCGTCGGCGTGGCAGGTGGCGGAGCGCGTTTCACGACCTTGACGTCCTTCACGTTTGTCCTGACTCGCGCTCGAGCCGGGGCAATTTTCCCCACTGTGGCACGTGCCAGCACGTCGATCCGACAAGAGGTGGCCGTCATGCACACCATCGAGAGCAACCACGCGTCGCCCGCATCCACACGCCGGCTCGCCGACGACGAGTTGACGACCATCGTCGTCGGACTCGACTTCTCCCTTCACGGCGAGGACGCCCTCTGGTTCGCCGAGAACCTCTCGCGCGCCAACCCAAAGGCCACCCTTCATCTCGTCCACGTGGTCGCCCCACCGGTGGGTGTCGTCGGCGTTCTCGGCGCCCCCATCGATGCCTCGGCCCCGGTCGCGGGCACGCTCGATCGCGCCCGTGCCGAGCTGGAAAGGATCTGCTCCAGCGTCCCGGTCTGGCTGGAGGGCCGCGTCGTGGCCCACGTTCGCACCGGCGACTCGGCCCGCGAGATCACCGCCCTCGCCCGCGAGCTCGACGCGGACCTCATCGTCGTCGGCACCCACGCCCGCACCGGCCTAGGCCGCGTCTTCCTGGGCTCCTTGGCCGAGAGCATCAGCCGCCACGCGCCATGCTCGGTGCTGATTGCACACGAGATGCGCCCGCGCACGAACGCGCCGCCCACGAGCAGCCCCGCTTACCGCTAAGCTGGACACTGTACATACGTACAGTTATCCTGGGAGCGATGCGCCCCCTCCCCATCGCGAACCCGCCCAATCCCTGGTCATCGACCGAGGTTCGCTACATGGAGGGCGAAGCTCCCCACCAGGATCTGCAGGTCTTCGAAGACCACACGCGTCAAATCCTCTCCAAGAACGACAGCCCCGACGTCGGCTTCACCTGGAGCGTCAACCCCTACCGAGGCTGCTTCCACGCCTGCGCGTATTGCTACGCCCGCCCTGGCCACGAGTATTTGAGCTTTGGCGCCGGTACCGATTTCGAGCGGAAGATCGTCATCAAGCCGAAGGCACCGGAACTCCTGCGCGAGGCCTTCGACAAGCCCGCTTGGAAGGGGGACCTGCTCGCATTCAGCGGGGTGACGGATTGTTACCAGCCGCTGGAAGCGTCGTACCGGCTCACGCGGGGGTGCCTCGAGGTTTGTGCAGAATACAAGAATCCTGTGGGGATCATCACCAAGTCCCCGCTCATCGAGCGGGACGTCGACGTGCTCGTGCGCTTGAAAGAGGTTGCGCATGTGAGCGTGGGCGTGAGCATCCCGTTCTGGGATCCTGAAAAGGCGCGGGCCATGGAGCCCTACGTGGCCACGCCGCAGCGCCGCATGCGCATTATCGAGAGGCTCGCCGCGCATGGCATCCCGGTGGGGGTGAGCGTGGCCCCCATCATCCCGGGGCTGGGGGACGAGGAGATTGGCGACGTTCTCAAGGCGGCCAAGGAGGCGGGGGCCACCTCGGCAGGCTGGGTCTTGTTGCGCCTTCCTGGACCGGTGGCGCCGGTCTTCGAGGAGCGGCTGCGCGCTGCCCTTCCGTTGCGCGCCGAAAAGGTGCTGCGGCGCATCCGTGAAACCCGAGGGGGGCAGCTCTATCAATCGGAGTTCCATAAGCGCGGAAGCGGCGAAGGGAACTATGCCCAGATGATTGGCGCCCTTTTCGAGCGGACCGCAAACCGCCTCGGGCTAAACGCCGTCCCTTGGTCCAACGTGAAATTTTCGGACACCTTCGAGCGACCCGTACGAAAGGGGGCGCAACTGACGCTCTTCTAACGCTCGAAATTGGATAACCTCGCACCGTGACCGTTGCCCGTTCGCTTGCTTTCGTCCTTTGTCTCGGTGCATGTGCTCCCGGATCGTGGCCCGCCTCCGAGTCGGCCACCACGGAGTCCGGCGCCGCGGAAGCCGCAGAAGGCACTGCAAAAACGGGCCGCCCGGTGGCGGAGCCTTTTGCCGTCGACGTTCCCCTCCCCGAGCACCCGGAGGACGTCGTCGACTACACCTTGGAGGCGAAGCTCGATCCCATCGCGCACACGGTCCATGGGACGGGAACCATCAGGTGGCGCAACACCAGCGACACGCCCCAAACGGAGCTTTGGCTTCACCTTTATTTGAACGCCTTCAAGAACGAAAAGAGCGTCTTCATGCGCGAGCCCGTCGGCGCAGGGGCGCGCGGCGGCACCATCCCCGAAGATTGGGGCTACATCGACGTGCGCCGCCTGGCCTTGCGCGGCGACACGCCGGAAGGCACCGTGGATCTGTGGCCGCAGGCGGAGCTGCACCGCCCGGATGACGAAGACGAAACCGACGCACGCGTGCCGTTGCCTGGCCCGGTGGCGCCGGGGGAAACGATCACCTTGGAGGTCACGTTCGACGACAAGCTGCCCACCATCGTCGAGCGCACCGGCTACCACGACTCGTTCCACATGGTCGCGCAGTGGTTTCCCAAGATCGCGCGGCTCGAGAAAGACGGGCGCTGGGCGCACTTTCCCTTTCACCACCTGGGCGAGTTCTACGCGGATTACGGCACCTACGACGTGACCCTGGACGTCCCCGAGGCCTTCCTGCTCGGCGCCACCGGCACGGCCACCGAATCGCGCATCGAGGGCGGTCGCCGCATCGAACGGCACGTCCAGGCCGACGTGCACGACTTTGCCTGGACCGCGTGGGACCGCTTTCAGACGATGCGCGACACCATCGAAGGCGTGGCGGTGACCCTGCTGTACCCGCCGGCGCTCGAGTACATCGCCTCGCGCCAGATGGCCGCCCTGCGCTTCACGATTCCCTACTTCAACCAACGCTACGGGCGCTATCCGTACCCGCTGTTGACGGTGGTCCACCCACCGCGCCGCGCGCAAGAAGCCGGCGGCATGGAATACCCGACGCTCATCACCACCGGCGCTCCCTGGTATGGCCCGCCCGGCGTGAGCTCCGCCGAGAGCATGGTGATCCACGAGTACGGCCACGAGTACTTCTATGGGCTTCTGGCCAGCAACGAGGTCAAGTGGCCCTTCCTCGACGAAGGGCTCAACTCCTTCGCGCAGCAAGACGCCCTCGATGCGTACCTCGGCGTGGGCTCGCTGGCGGACGTGTTTGGCTTCAAAGTGAGCGACGTCACCACGCAGGCCGTCTTCGGGAACTACCTCGCCCACGAGGAACCGGTCGCGCAGCCCGCGTATGCCTTCTCCACCGGATGGAACTATGGGGGGCTGGTCTACGCGCGCACGGCGGCCATCGTGGAGACGATTCGCCGCGTTTACGGGGACGACATCGTCCGAAAGGCCATGGGCCTGTATGCACGGAGGTGGCGCTTTCGGCACCCCACGCCCGAGGACTTCCTCGCCTGCTTCACGGAGGTGGTCGGCCAGGGCGCCTCGGAAAACCTGCGCGCGGCGCTCTTCGACAAAGGATGGGTCGACTACGAGGTCACCGATCTGGCGAGCCGCCGCAAGAAAACCGCCGCGGGCATCTACGATCGGGATGGCCACCGCGAAACGGTGGCGCAAAGCGCATTCGCCAACGACCGCTACGACGGGTGGGCGCTCATCACGCGGCGCGGGACACTGAATTTGCCCGTGGACATCGACCTCGTGCTCGAAGATGGCTCGCGAAAGCGCGTGCACTGGGATGGGCACGGGGACGACTTCCGCGTGCCCTACGACGGCAACGTCCCGCTCGAGGCCGCGGTGGTCGATCCGGAAAACCGCGTTTTGCTCGATGAAGATCGCGCGAACAACCACCGCGGCACCTTGGTATCCGCGCACATGCCCACCCGCACCTTGGAACGCACCACGTATTGGGCCGAGCTGCTCTTGCAGCTCGTCGCGCCTTAAGAACCACCGCCATGGATCGCACCACGGAATCCGCTGATTTGGTCCTGCTCGCGAACGACGCCATGCGCGCGCGCCATCGCCCCTGGATGATCCTGCTCATGTGGGCATGGGAGGCCGTCTGGGCCTTCGCCATTGCGTGGCCCATCGGGCGCATGGCCGCACGCGCCTATGGAACGCACCCCGACGGCGACGGTGTCCTCTTTCGCGCGGGCGCGCTCGAGTTGGCCGATTTTCTCATGCACGGCCAGCGCGCGCTGCCGGCCGTGGTCGGCCATATGACGGTGCTCGTGCCCGCGGCGCTGGTGCTCGGCCTCTTGCCGCTTGCCGCGCTCATGGCGTCCATGATGCACGCCACCCGGGATCGTCGTGCGCCGCGACTCCGTCAGCTTTGGCCCCACGTCCTTGGCAGCTTCACCCCCATGGCCGGGCTGCTCGTGCTCTCGGCCATCGCCATCGTCACGTCGGCTGCGGCCGTCATGGCGCTCGGCACCGCCGTCGCCGGGACGTACGCCGAGGGCCACCACGTCGGGGGCGAGCCGCGCGCGGATATGCTCGGCCTCGGCGTCACCGCGGTGGGCCTCCTCGTGCCCTGCTTCGTGGGCATCTTGCACGACATGGCGCGGGCCGCCGTGGTTCGCTTTCGCGCCAAGACGGGGCGCGCCATCGTCCTCGCGTGGAAGGCCATGGCGCTCCACCCGGTGGGCGAGTGCTGGTCCTACGTGTGGCGCGCCCTCGTATCGTGGGGACTCGTCGCCCTCGGCGCGCTGGTGGCGGCACGCCTGGGCGGCCGCCCCGGGGTGGCCCTGGTCGCGCTCTTCGTCGTGCACCAGGCCATCGTGCTCTCACGCGTGGCGCTGCGGGCGTCTTGGCTCGCCCGCGCGCTGCGTTCCCTCGACAGCGCGCATAGCTTCTCCGCGCGCCGCGAGGGGCCGGTCACGTGGCCCCCGCCGCCCCCGCCGGAGAAAGAGACCGATATACCTGTTCATAGCGACGAGCCGGCCGTTCCCATCCTCGATCAAGGCGCATGATCCGCCGCACCAGGCGAGGCCACTCCTCGCTTTCCCGCGCGGCCAGCGCCCGCTCGATGGCGTTGAGCAACGCTTCGCCGGTGGGCTCCTCGAAGACGAACCCCGTCCCCGTCTCCAGCGCCGCATCGCAATCGACCACGGTGTCGACGAGCCCGCCCGTCGCACGCACCACCGGCACCGCGCCATAGCGCTGCGCGTAGAGCTGCACCAGCCCACACGGCTCGTACCGACTCGGCACGGCGACGATGTCCGCGCCCGCGAAGATGCGGTGCACGAGCGGCTCACTCGCCGCGCGCGCGAACACCACGCGCCCGTGCGAGCGCTCCGCCTGCTGCGTGATGCGCGCCACCGTTGCCTCGTCGCCATCGCCGGCGATGACCACCACCGATTCCGTCCCGCGCAAAAGCCGCGGAATCGCCTCGAGCAGCAGATCGACGCCCTTCTGCGCAACCAGCCGGCCCACGAAGGCCACGATGCCGCCCGTCGTGTCCACCGGGAACCCGAGCTCGTGCAGCAGTGCCCCACGGCACCGCGCGCGGTTCGAGGCGTCTTCCGCATCGTAACGCGCGGCGATCGCGGTGTCCGTCGCCGGATTCCACACGGCGTAGTCGACACCGTTGACGATGCCGGTGATGGGCGCGCGCGAACGAATCACGCCCTCGAGTTGGTAGCCCTGCCCTTCGGTGACCAGTTCCTGCGCGTACGTCGCGCTCACGGTGGTGACCACGTCGGCCGAGAGGATCGCCTGCTTCAACAGGTTGGTCTTGCCATAAAACTCCAGCCCATCGACGGTAAAGCGCCCCCAGTCGAAGCCGAGCTGCGGGACCGTCTCCTTGGGGAAGACGCCCTGATGCGCGACGTTGTGGATGGTGAACACCGAGCGCGTCTTCGCGCCCTCGGGCAGCAGCTCCGGCAGGTACGCCGAAACGAGGCCGGTCGGCCAATCGTGGGCGTGCACGATGTCGAACGGCGCCCCCGAGCGAGCCCGCTGGGCCGCAATCTCGGCGGCGGCGCGCGACAGCACCGCGAAGCGCAGCGCATTGTCGGCGTAGTCCTCGCCGCGCTCGCCATACACCCCGGGGCGATCGTAGAGGCCGGGCACGTCGATCAGCACCAGGTCGATCTGCGAAGGCAGCCGCCCGTCGAACACGGTCACCTCGAAGGTGCGATCGCCCAGCGAAAACGTGAGCGGCGTCAGCCGTCGCGCGAACATGAGCCCCTGCTCGAACGCCGGAAAGCGCGGCAGCACGATGGTGACGCGATGCCCGAGCGCACGCAGCGCCTTGGGCAGCGCCGCCACCACGTCGGCAAGGCCGCCGACTTTGACGAACGGGGCTAGTTCCGTCGACAAAAAGAGGATTTCCATCGGGGCAAGCTTCTACCACGACCTCTGTGGTAGAGATCACTCGATTCAAGCTTGACCCGCCTCCAAAACGCCGCTGATTTCTATTCGCGCCCCGAAGGGGTGCCCGAAGGCTCCGTGGTGAGCGCCTTCCGCGTTCCGCCGGAGGCTGCCGGCGCGCGGTTGGACCTGTTCGTCCAGAGCCAGCTCCGGCGCACCAGCCGCACGCGCACCCAGCAGATCATCCGGTTATCGGCCTACGACGAGAGCGGCCGCCGCCTCTGGCCCAACGACCGCGTTCGCGCGCACCAGACGATTCTCCTCTGGCGCCCGCCGTGGGACGAGACGGAGGTGCCCGTCGATCTTCCCATTCTCTACGAAGACGACCACCTGCTGGCCATCGACAAGCCGCCGATGCTGCCGGTGCATCCCACCGCGCGCTACTACAAGAACACGCTCATCAAGCTTCTGCAGGCCGAGCGCCCCAAGGAGTTCATCACGCTGGCCCACCGCATCGACCGCGAGACCAGCGGCATCATTCTGCTGGCCAAGACGCGCGAGTGCGATCGCGCGGTCAAGCGGCTCTTCGAAGAGCGCGACGAGGTCGACAAATCGTACCTTGCCATCACGTGGGGCGTCCCCTCCCCGGAGACGAGTGCCTTTCGCTGCGAGCTTCCGCTCGAGCTGGACCTCGAGGGCCGCTACAAAGTGAAGATGCGCATCGGGCGCACCGACCATGCGCAGTCGGCCGCCACCGGCTTTCAGGTCCTCAGCGTGCGCGAGCGCGACAATCGCAGCTATGCTTTGATCCGCTGCGATCTGGAAACGGGGCGCCAGCACCAGATCCGCGTCCACCTGCAGAGCTACGGAACGCCCATCGTCGGCGACAAGTTGTACGGCCCGGACGAGTCCTTCTTTGCGCTGGCCGCCGATGGGGAGCTCACCGACGAGCACCGCGCCTTGCTCGAGCTGCCACGCCACGCGTTGCATGCCGCGCGCATTGCCCTGCCGCATCCCATCACCGGCGCCGAGCTGGCCATCGATTCACCACTTCCCGCCGATTTGGCGGACTTTTGGCAATCGCTCGAGGCAACCGCTTAAAAAAATCGCCCCTTTTGTCGATTCGCACCTTCCTCGTTCGACCTAAGGGAAGGAGGACGCGATGCAGACAGAGATGAGCGAGAAGGCCGGACGGCGCGAGTGGATTGGGCTCGCCGTGATTGCACTGCCGTGCCTCCTCTATTCGATGGACCTCACGGTGCTGAACTTGGCGCTCCCACGCCTCAGCGCGGAGCTTGCGCCGAGCAGCTCGGAGTTGCTCTGGATCGTGGACATCTACGGCTTCCTCATCGCCGGCATGCTCGTCACCATGGGCAATTTGGGCGACAGGATCGGGCGGCGGCGTCTGCTCCTCGTCGGCGCGGCCTGCTTTGGGGCCGCCTCCGTGCTCGCGGCCTTCTCCACGAGCCCCGCCACGCTCATCGCCGCACGCGCCGTGCTCGGTGTTGCGGGGGCCACCTTGGCGCCGTCGACCTTGTCGCTCATTCGGCACATGTTCCAGGACGCCAACGAGCGCACCACCGCCATCGGCGTTTGGATCTCGAGCTACTCGGTGGGCGGGGCCATCGGCCCGCTCGTCGGCGGCGTCATGCTTCAACATTTCTGGTGGGGCTCGGTCTTTCTCGTCGGCGTACCGGTGATGCTCCTGCTGCTCGCGGTCGGTCCGATCCTGCTTCCCGAATACCGCGATCCCACCGCCCGCCCGCTGGATCTCTGGAGCGCCGTGCTCTCGCTCATGGCCGTGCTGCCGATCATCTACGGCGTGAAAATCTTCGCGCAGGACGGGGCCAGCGGGCTACCGATCGCGTGCATCGCGGGCGGGCTGGTGATGGCCATCGCCTTTGCGCGACGCCAGCGAAACCTGAAGGATCCGCTCATCGATTTTCAGCTTTTCCGTGCACCGGCGTTCGTTGCCTCGCTGGCCACGTTCATGCTGGGCTGCTCGGTCGCCTTCGGATCGTACGTCTTTCTCGGGCAGTATTTGCAGTTGGTGCTCGGCCTTTCCCCGCTCTCCGCGGGCATCTGGACCCTCCCGTGGTCCGGGGGCTTCGTGGTCGGATCCCTGGCGGCGCCCGTGCTCGCACGCAAAACGCGCCCCGCTTTCCTCATGGGCGGCGGCCTCGTTCTCGCGGCCATCGGTTACGCGATCCTCACGCAGATCGGCACACTCGGCCTTGCCGGCATGGTGCTCGGCACGGTGACGTTCTCCCTCGGCCTCGCGCCCGTCTTCACCTTGGGGACGGATCTCGTCGTCGGCGCCGCGCCACCCGAGCGCGCAGGTGCGGCCGCCGCGCTGTCGGAAACGAGCGCGGAACTGGGCGGTGCCCTGGGCATCGCGGTGTTCGGCAGCATCGGCACCGCCATCTACCGCGGAATCATGGCCCATGCGCCGCTCGACGGCGTCAGCGACGAAGCGCGTCGGGCCGCCCAAGATACACTGGGCGGCGCCACCGCCGAAGCCGCACGCCTCTCCGCCCACTCGTCCGAGGCGGCCTCCAACTTGCTCGACACGGCCCGGGAAGCCTTCGGGCAAGCCTTTCAATCGACCCTCGCGCTCTGCGCGGTCATCGCCGCAGCCACCGCCGTGATGACGATGTTCATGCTGCGGCGATTTCCGTCCCACGCGTCACGCGAGCGCGAGGATGACGCGTGCCCCGAAACGACTACTGCTTGATCTCCGCCAAAATCCGGCTGGCGCCGTAAACCTTGTCGAGCGCTTCCAAGAGCGCCGCGCTGTGCAACGACACGGCGCGGTTGTTCTTGGGATCGTACCCGTAGGCGCCACCCAAGGAGTGGATGTTCCCGTCGAAGACGATTCCCACGATCTCGCCTTGTTTGTCGATCACCGGTGAGCCGGAGTTGCCGCCGATGATGTCGTGGGTCGAGCTGAAGTTGAACGGCGTGGACGCATTGAGCTTGCCCTTTGCATCGAGCCAGCGCTTCGGCAGGGCGAAGGGATCCTTGCCCGTCTGCCGCTCGTACATACCGCCGAAGTTCGTGATGGGGTTGACCAGCTTTCCACGCTCTTCCCAGCCTTTGAGCTCGCCGAAGCTGACACGCAACGTCGCTGTGGCATCCGGGTACGTCGTCTGGCCATACGCCGCGAAGTGCGCACGCCCCACGAGCTCACCGTTCTTCTTCACCACGCCCTCGACCTTCTCCTCGTAGATCTTGCGCACGGCGCGCGCGTCGGCATCGGTGCGCCGCACGAACTGGATCAGCGGATCGGTCGACTTCTCGATGGCGGCTTTTCCGCCCTCGAACAGCGCCTTGCGCACCTTGATGTCCTTCAGCTTGGTGCCGCGCACGAGCGCCGCAGCCAGCTGCTCCGGCGCGTCCTTGCCCAGCGCATGCTGCACCGCCGGATCGTCCGGCCCGAGTGCACCGCGCATCCAGAGAAGCTTCTGCTCGAGGAGCCGCGACTCCAGCTCGTCGTAGATGGGCGCCGTCGAGAAGAGCTCTTCTTTCAGCGCGGGCAGCTTCGCATCCGAGTACTCGCGCAGACGCTCCGCGTTAGGCTTCGACATTTCTTCGGCCGCGCGCACCAGGTGGCGCGCCAGCGGCAGCAAGGTCGAGTGGTTCGTCATCGATTCGAGCATCCGGTACGAGACGAAGATGTTGCGCATCTCCACCTGGGCGCGCGCAATCGCCTCCCACGGATCGCCGACGGTCTTCTGCAGATCCGGGTGCGAGGCCACGTAGTTGCGAAGGGCCTGCTCGTCCTTCACCTTCTTGCCGAAGAACTCCTTGTCGGACAGCGCTTCGAACTGCCCGTTGTACACCTTGATGCCGTTCTCCACGTCGAAGAGCAAGATGTCGGCAATGCGCTTCGACTCGGCGTTCCGTTTGCCGAACTCGATGAGCATGGCGCGAAGTTCGGAGGCCTGGCGAATCTTGTCCGGCAGTTCGACGTCGCGGAGGAACTCCAGGCGCGCGACCGTGTACAGGCGCTGCGTCGAGTAGGGGTGGCCGGTGATGAAAATGGGCTCGCCCTGCTTGGGGCCCGTGGCCGAGAAGCGGAATCGCTCCTCGGTCTTCACCGGCTTGTTGCCGTCGTAGAGCCGCACGAACGAGACGTCGTAGTCGTAGCGCGGGAAGTTGAAGTTGTCCGGATCGCCGCCGAAAAAGGCCGCCCCGCGCTCGGGTGCGAGCACCAGGCGCACATCGGTGAAGCGGCGGTACTTGTACAGTTGGTACTGCCCGCCGTTGTACAGGCTGATGACGTCGCAGCGTACGCCCTCGCCGGTCGTGCACTCCTTCTCGATCGCGGCCATCGCGGCGCGCTGCTTGGCGACGAACTCGGACTCGGCGACGCCCTTGGTGGCCTCGCCGACGCGCGACGTGACGTCCGTCACGGACGCGAGCTGGTCGATCTCGTAGTCGGGGCACTTCAGCTCCTCGGCCTCGGTCTTCGCGTAGAAGCCCTGCGCAATGTAATCGCGGCCCTTCTTGGAGAGCTGGCCGACGCAATCCGCGACGCAGTGATGGTTGGTCATCACGAGGCCGCTCCCCGAGACGATGCTGCCGGAGCAACCGAGGGCGATCTTCACCGCCCGCGGACGGATGCGATCGAGCCACTCCTTCGTGGGTCCCCAGCCATGCAGCTTGGCCACACGCTCGGTGGGAAATCGATCCAGCGTCCACATGCCCTCGTCGCTCTCGGCAAGCTGCAGCGGGGCTTCCTCTTTCTTGGGAGCACTGGCTGCAGGGCCCGGGGCGGAGGCGGCGGTCGCAGTTGCCGGCGGTGGTTCGGGGGGAACGTTCGCCGCTTCGCCACCGCATGCAGCGGAGACAACGGCGGTAACGAAAAGAGATGTACGGCGGGGAAAACGCATGGCGCCTTCTAACACGGCCGCTGACGCGCAAATCCTACTTCCGTAAGCTCTATTTCCGAAAAATTCCGAAGAACTCTCTTTTCGAAAAACCCTATTTTGGAGTCGGCGTTCCCATGACGACACGCGTCACGCGGCCGCCGGCGCGCGCCTCTTCGCACGTGGCAAAGGAGAAGCGCACATTTCCGTCGCTAACAGCGCACTCGTCCTTGCCAAACAGCGCCGCCACCGGGAATGGCGACTTCGGTCCGAGCTTCGCCGTGATGTCGGCCAGCGAGCTTCCCACGCCGAGCCCCTGCTTCGTGGTCACGCGGGGCGACTCGATGACGATGAGTTTCACCTTGGCGCCCGCCCGTGCGGCCACCACGGCCGCCTTCGAAATCGCCGGCGGCGCTGGCCCCGGCCCGAACTTGCGATCCCACTCGGCGTACGGACCATCCGCGACGATGGCCCACACCTCGGGCGCGGCCGCGCCTCCCGTCACCGCGAGTCGGAAGCCCTCGGCCGGCTGCGCGTCGAAGTAGTAACGCGCCACGTAGCGCCGCTCCAAATCGGGCAGCGCGAGCACGCCCGCGGGCAGTGACTGATCCAGCTCGATGTTCGCCACGCCGTTCTTGCCAAGGATGGCACGGCCATCGAAGCCGCCGCTGGCCTCGTCCATCATGCCCAGGTCCCAGACGGCGCCCGCTTTTCGCGATACCGCGTCGCAGCCTTCGGTGACGACCGCGCCGCCGGACAAGGTCCGCACGCAGAGAACGGGCGACGCATCGGTGCGCTCGCTCACGTATTTGACATGCACCGCAAAGCGGCCCGGCGGCTCTTTGTGAAGGCGCAGCAAGGTCGACGCCGCGTGGGTCTGCACCTCGCACCAAGCCGGGCGATCGACCCCGCCCGTCACCACGGAGCAATCGTGCTTCGCCGCCGGTGCGCCTGGCACGTCGGTGGCGTGAAGCTCCACTTTGGGGAACTTGGAGGCGTCGCTGGACAGCTCGAAGTTCGACCAGGCCATCTCGACGAAGGTGCCCTCGCCCACCGCCGCATCGACCAAGGTTTGCGCCACGCCCCGTTTGCTGTCCTCGTCGGTCACCTCGACGCGCACGCGGTAGCGCCCGAAGACGTCCACCGGAAAGCGCACCGAGGCCCCGCCATCCTGGAACTGCAGCTTGGTCACCGAGCCTTTGGGCGCCTCGGTGAGCAGCCAGGTGCGGTCCACGACGAGCCGCCCGCCCGCCTGAATCGACGCCTTGCACTCGACGACATCACCCGCTTTGGCCACCAGGTTGCCGCCGCCCCACTTCGGGTCCGAGTTGAGGTGGCAGGCCATGGTCGCCCCGACCGACGCGCCGCACGCCGCCCCGCGCACCGAGTCCACGTGCACGTGGACCGGCTTTTTCGACTTGGGCAAGGTGATGAGCTCATAGGCCCTCTGGCCCATGTGAGGCTTGCAGCCATCGCCGGGAAAGACCTCACGCATGTACACGTGGAAGGCGGAGCCGTTGTCGATGACCTGCGTCGTCTCGAGCTGCGAGGCATCCGGCTCGGCGACGTACGACGCCAGCACCACGTGCCGCTTGAAATCGACGGAGCGCGACTGGGCGTGCTGCGGATGGTCCGCGAAAAAGAGGTCCCAATCTTCCTGGTTGCTCAGCAGGGCAAAGTCCGACTTGGGATGCCCTGCCTGATCGGGCCGGGTGATGTTGCCGAAGCTGACCGGCTGCCCCATCTCGGGCTGCGACGCCTGCCCAATGCGTGCAGTGTGCACAAAAAGTGCCGGTCCGGGTGCACACGAAAGCGCCAGTGCGCAGGCAACGAAAGCCGTCGTTTTACCCGCCGACATGGTGATCTTCATCATAGTCCTTATGGCCGGTCGATGGGTTTTGAGGGTTTAGGGGAGAGGGTTTAGGGTTTAGGGGAGAGATGACGGTTAGATGATCCTACTGCCTCTTCTCATCTAAACCCTAACCCCTACACCCTTCCAAGAGCCGCACGGCCCAACCTGCGGTCTCTCGCACCATGGCGGAGGGGTGTGCCGCCGCCGCACGCCGCAATACCGGCAGCGCCTCGGCATCCCCGCGGTTGCCGAGGACCAGCGCCGCATTGCGCGCGAGGCCTTCGGCGGTCGCACGCCGCACGGGGCTTCCGGCGAGACGCGCCCAGACGGCCTGGGTGGCCTCGTCGTCCTCGCCGCGAAGCTCGAGAAGGGTCGTCAAGTCGAGGGAGCTCCACGCCTCGAGCGGCCGGAACGGCCCTTGGGCTGGGGCGCGCTGCTTGTTCGACGCATTGAACGGGCACACGGTCTGGCAGTCGTCGCAGCCGAAGAGGTGCTCGCCGATGGGCGCACGAAACTCCTCGGCAATGTCCGAGTGGTGCTCGATGGTCAGGTATGCGATGCACCGGCGCGCATCGAGCACGAAGGGCCGCACGAACGCGTCCGTGGGGCAGGCCTCGAGGCACCGTGTGCAGCTTCCGCAGCGCTCCGCCATGGGCACCCCGGGCGTGAGCGGCAAGGTGGTGAGCACCTCGCCGAGCAGCACCATGGAGCCTTGGCCGGGAACGATGAGCAACCCATTTTTGCCGATGAAGCCGAGCCCCGCGCGGGCCGCCCAGGCGCGCTCCAAAATGGGGGCATCGTCGCAGAGCGGCCGCGCGAACACGGGAGCCTCCTCCGTGCCGAGCCGCCGGACGAAGGCGGCCAGCTTGCGAAGCTTGCGCCGCAGGTGATTGTGGTAGTCGCTCCCGCGCGCATACCGCGCCACCGTGCGGGCCAGCGGCGCATCGCGTTCCTCGTCCTCGCGCGGGCGCTGGTAGCGGCGGGCCAGGCAGATGACGCTGCGGGCCCCCGCGAGCATGCCTTCCCCCGTCGCGACGGCGCGCACCTCGGCATTTTCGGCGAGCCAGGACATCTCGCCGTGCATGCCCTGGTCGATGAAGGCCCGGTAATGCGCGAAGTCGGCCTCCAGCGGAAGATCGGCCCGCGCAAAGCCGACCGCGTCGAAGCCCATCTCGCGCGCCCGCGCCACGATGGCCTCCTCGGGCCGAGTGGCTTGCGTCTTGGGCGGCTGCAGATGCACCATGCGGAAGAGATAGCGTGAAACTCGAGGGTTTGCTCGTTCACCAACCGGCGCGCGGGGCAGGCTACCGGGCCAATGTCGATGCCTTTCACCTGGCGCGCTTCGCGGCGGCGCCAACGGAAGGGCGCACGAACACGCGCGCGGTCGCGTTCGATCTAGGCGCGGGGGCCGGCGCGGTGGGCCTTTCGCTGCTGGCCCTGCACGCCGTGCACCGCGTGGTTTTCGTGGAGATCGACCCAGAGGCCGCCGCCCATGCCGAGCGCAACGCCGCCGAGCACGGATGGAGCGCCCGCGCGCAGGTGCTCCGCGCCGATGTCGCGGATGCCGCGGAGGAGCACGCGGGAAGCGCGCACCTCGTGGTGGCCAACCCGCCGTACGTCGAAATCGGTCGAGGTCGCGCTCCGGCGGAGGCGCGACGGGCGCGCGCGCGCATGGGATCGCTCGAGGCTTTCGTGGTGGCCGCGCGCAAGCTGGCCGGGCGCAGGGCCCGCGTCTGCTTCGTGTACCCCGCGCGTGAGCTCGCGTCGTTATTTCAGACCCTGCGCGGGGCCGGATTGGAACCAAAACGCCTGCGCGCGGTCCACGCGAAGAACAACGCACCGGCGCGCATCGTGTTGGTGGAAGCACAGCCAGCGAAAGCGGGCGGCCTCGTCATCGAACCTCCGCTGGTGGAGCTCATCGCGCCACGATAACGTGGGCGCCACTATGACCAACGCCATCGCCACCTTCCGTTCTCTTCACGCTCCGGGCGAGATGCTCGTACTTCCCAACGCGTGGGATTCCGCCAGCGCCGCCTTGTTCGCCGCGAGCGGCGCCCGCGCCACTGCCACCACGAGCTCCGGGTTGGCTTGGTCGCTGGGCTACCCCGACGGCGAGCATGTTCCCGTCGCGTTGCTCGCCGACGTCGTACGTCGCATGGTGCGCACCGTCGACATTCCCGTCTCCGTGGATCTGGAGCGCGGCTACGGACGCACGCCGCGCGAGGTCGCCGAAACCGTGGCGCGCATCCTCGATACAGGCGCCGTGGGCTTCAATCTGGAGGACGGCAGCGGCGATCCGGGCGCATTCGCCGAACACCTCCACGCCGCACGCGAGGCCGCGCAACGTGCGGGCGTCGATGCCTTCATCAACGCGCGCACGGACATCGTTCTCCACGGCAAGCATCCGGCAGAGCAGCACGTGAGCGAGTGTCTCGCGCGGGCCAAGGTCTACGCGGCCGCGGGCGCGGACGGCTTCTTCGTTCCCGGGTTGCGCACGCCCGAGCACATCGAGGCCATTTCCAAGGGCACCCCGCTGCCGCTCAATGTCTTTTCCGGGCCCGGCTTGGCCGATGTCGCCACCCTGCGCCAGCTCGGCGTGCGAAGGCTCAGCGTCGGCGGCCGCCTCACCGAAGTCGCCTACGAAGCCGCGCGCCGCGCATGCGTGGAGCTTCTGGATTCCGGTACGTACTCCTCGTTCTTCCCGGCGGAAATCACGTACGCCAAGATGAACGCCTTCTTCGCCGGCAAGAACTAGCCGCGCAGCCGATCCAGCACGATGGCGCACGCCGCGCGCACGCTGAGGTGGTTGTACGTCGTGTCGACGCTCCCTCGGATCGGCTCCAAGGTGGCGTCGGCCGATTCCACGACCGATCCGGCAAGCCCCCACCCGGTTCCAAAGAGCACCACCACCGGGCGCCCCTCGCCTTCCAGCGCGGCGCGCGCATCCTTCATCGACATGGGTGGCGCCACCTTGCGCGCCGCCGTGATCCACACCTCGACGGCATCACGCCCGCCGAAGCGCGCGTACACGTCCTCCAGCGACGGCACCACCCGCACCAACTCGAGCGCCACCTTGCGGTCCGGGATGCGCTTTCCGCTCGACCCGTGCGTCCAATGATCGCAGATGCGCTCCACCAGATCGCGCTGCGCCGTGATGGGGTGCACGATGAAGTAATCGCTGCAGCCGTACGTCCGCGCGCTCCGTGCCAGATCGTGCACGTCGAGGTTCGTCACCGCCGTGGTGACCGTTTGCCCTTCCCGATCGAGCACGGGGTGGTGCACCAGCGCAATCGCCAGCCGTCGCATCTCTACTTCGCCTTTCCGCCGCTCGGCGGCAGGCTCTTCATGTACCGCTCGTACAGCTCGGGGCGCCGCTCGCGCGTGCGCGCGATGGCTTGCTCGCGGCGCCAGGCCGCAATCTGCGCATGGTGCCCGCCCGAAAGCACCGCAGGCACGCCCACCCCGCGAAACTCCGCCGGTCGCGTGTACTGCGGGTATTCGAGCAGCCCCTCGTTTTCCGGGCTGTGCGACTCCTCGCGCACGGAGTCCTCGTTGCCGAGAACCCCCGGCAGGAGCCGCACGCACGACTCGATGATGGCCATCGCCGCCACCTCGCCGCCGGTCATCACGAAGTCGCCCAGCGAAATCTCTTCGTCGACGTACGCGCGCACGCGCTCGTCGAATCCTTCGTAGCGGCCGCACACGAGCATCACCGCCGGGCGCGCCGCCAGCGCGCGCACCCGCTTTTGATCGAGCGGAGCTCCCTGCGGCGTGAGCAGCACGCGGTGGGCCTTCACGCCGTCGGGCGCGTCCGCATCCAGCGAATCGAGGCACGCGGTGACCACGTCCACGCGCATCACCATGCCGCTTCCGCCCCCGTAGGGCGTATCGTCCACGCTTTTGTGCTTCCCGAGCCCGAAGTCCCGGGGCGAGCGAAAGCGCATGCTCATCTGCCCCGACTCGATGCCGCGCGCCACGAAGGTCGTCGCGAGGAAGCTTTCGAAAGCCTCGGGGAACAGCGTCACGACATCGACGCGCATGTCACCGCTCCAAATCGTCGAGCGTGTGCAAGGTCACCACGCCGCCGTCCACATCGACGTGGGCGACGTAGCCTTCGACCAGCGGGATCTCCCAGTCTTTGCCGCCGTCGTTTGCCTGCACGACCAACACGTCCACGCTCGGGTACGACGTGAGGCTGCGCACCGTTCCAATCTCGCGCGCGCCTTCGGCTTCCTTGACGACGACCTTGGCGCCCTCCACGTCGCATGCGTAGAACGCGCCCTCTTCGGCCGGGGGAAACTGCGACCGCCGCAGCCCGATGATCGCCCCGCGCAGCTCCTCCGCGCGGTTGCGGTCGTCCACCGAGTGAAGCTTGAGCAAGATGGCCTGGTCGGCGCGTCGCGCCTGATCCACGGACACCTCGTGCTCGGGACCGTCCTTCTCGCGGACGATCACCTCTTCCTGGTCGAGCAGCAGATCGCTCTCGGCGTTGAACACCTTGAGGCGCAGCTCTCCGCGCACGCCGTGCGGCCGCATGACTTCCGCCAGCGGCACGAATCGGTCGTCCTTGTTGGCCATGCGGGGCACGCGCTCAGTCAACTTGGCTCAACGTGGTCAACGTTAGTCGACGATGTCGAGGTGGGCGCGGCGACCGAGCTTCGTCGATACAGCAGCCAGGATGGTGCGCATCGACTGAGCGGTGCGCCCCTCCTTCCCAATCACCTTGCCAACGTCTTCTTTTGCGACGCGAAGCTCGATGAGGCTGTTGTGTTCGCTAGCGATTTCCGTCACCACAACTTGGTCCGGATGGTCGACCAGCTCCATGGCGATGGTGCGGATCAGCTCTTTCAACGGCATGCGCTAACTGCCGGCACGACACCGGCGCTCCAATGAAACGTGCAGAAGGCGAGGCGAATAGAACGGAACGGGAGCGGGGAAAGCAAAAGGAGAAAAGAACTACTTCGCGTCGCTCGCCGCAGTGACCTTCTTGAGGCGCTTGAGAAGGCGCGTGACCGTCTCCGACGCCTGAGCGCCGCGGCCGGTCCAGAAATCAAGACGATCCTGCTTCACGGAGAGGACGGCATCCTTCTTCGTGGGATCGAAGGTGCCGATGTTCTCGAGGAAGCGACCCCCACGGGGGCTGCGGTGATCGGTCACCACCAAGCGGTAAAAGGGACGCTTCTTTGCACCGGCGCGAGCCAGACGAATGTGAACGGCCATGAGGCTTTTATCCTGGAACTAGAGGGAGACGAGCAGCTCCGAAATTGCTCTTGGTCTCGGCATTAAGCCTAGCATCGGCTTTTTCCCATGCCATGCGAGAACGGGGTGCAAGAAACGGAGCCAGTGGGGGGCGCACGGTATTTCACCACACGTGCCAGGTCAAGGGATGCTTCTCAAAAAGTGTCGAAAAGCGTGAGCGGGCGTTCAGCCGTTGACCGACATAACGCGCGTCAGCCTCATCAGCATAGGGAAATGAAAGGCCATCCCATAAATGTGGACGCGGCCGGCACGCAGATCCGCGACCACCGAGCGCATGACCTCCACCTCGTTCTTGTCCCGGGGGTTGGGGATGGGAAGGCCGAGCGGGCGGGTCAGTGGAAGGTTGGACAGGGCCAGGATGGTGTCCGAGCCACCGCGGATGGTCACGTCGGGGATGCCGACGATGCCGTCGTGGATCGTGAGCTTGCCCTTGGCGAAGCGCATGGTGAGCGCCACCTCCGCGTCCTCCGCGACGATGGAGAAAGAGCCTGCGAGGGCCGCAAAATCGCGCTTCTTGTGCGGCTTCGCCTCGAGGTTCTGCCGGACGAGATCCGCCAGCATCACCGCCAAGCCGTTGTCCTCTGCACCGTGGGCCAAGGAGACGTCGTTCACGGCCCTCGTCTTATCACCTCGCACGGTCGCCTGTAAGACTCGCGGCACAAATCACGTTGTCCCGGCTGTGATGGGTGTCACCGCCGCCAACGCCGAGATCTTCTTCCCATTCTTGCCAGCGTTGAACGTCCGCACGGCTATGCTCGCCGGCGTGCGCGCGCGGCCCGAGGAAAACGAGCTCGAGCTCGAACGGCAGCTCGTCGTGCGCGCGCAGACCAAGGACCGCGAGGCGCTGGGGCAGCTGCTCGGCCGCTACGGACCGGCGCTGTACCGAAGCGTGCTTCTGCCACGGCTTGGCTCGGAGGCCGCCGCCAAGGATGCGCTGGCCGAGACCTACGCCAAGGTCGTGGAGCGGATCGACCGCTTCACCTGGCAAAATGTCGGCTTTTACCCTTGGCTGCGCACGTTGGCGCTCCACGTGGCGATCGATCAGCTGCGCGCGCGCAAGCGGATGGTGCTCTGGGACGCCGACGACGTGGAGCGCACCCTCGATGCCCGGTCCGACAATGACGGCAGCGCGCTGGACCACTCGCTGAGCGAGCAGCAGGATCGCGCGGTTGCGCGCGCCAAGGTCGCCCGGGCCTTGGAGGCCATCCATCCGCGTTATGCGCGGGCCATCCAACTCCGTATCCTGGAGGAGAGGCCGCGCGAGGAGGTGGCCGCGATGTTCGAGGTCACGCCCGCCACGTTCGACGTGCTTCTGCACAGGGCCATCGCCGCGCTGAAGAAGTCGCTCGGAGATGCTAAGGAACCCGAGGAGCCATGACGACGCCCCGCAAACCGCCGATCATGGACGACGACCCCGACGCGTTGCCGACGGAGGAAGAACTGCGCGCCGCCGAGGCTCTGCGTGCGGCCCTGGACGATCCCGCCCTCGCGCACGACGATGCCGCGTTCGCGCGCTCGCTGGCCCTCGCACACGCGCCCCGCGAGCTCGCACCGGACGAGCACCGAGCCATCCTCGAGCAGGCCCTCGCCCCGGCGCCTGCCGTCCCCGCGGCGACGAAGAGGCGCGGCGGCATCGTGGTGCGCGTGGCCTTCGGCGCGGCGGCAACGGCCATTTCGATGGCGGCGGCCTTCGCGCTTCTCGTGCGCGCGCCGCAGGAGCCTCTGGGCCTGACGCGCCCGCACTCGACGCAGTCGCTGTTTCACGAGCCTTTCTCCACGCAAGGCGGAACGAGCGCCCGCATCGATCGCATTGCCACGGCCCGCGCCTCGGATTTGCGGGACAACCAATTCGCGCGCTGGGGGGTGCGATGACCCGCCTGCGCACGGTCCTCACGTTCCTCGCGTTGGTTCTGCTGGTGCTCGCGGCGGCCTGTTCCAAAAAGGAAGACGCGGGCCCGGTGGTCGATCCGCCGCTTCTTGCGTTTCTCTCCCAGGCCCGGGCGCTCCACCATGAGGCCAATGTGCACGAGGCTGCGGGCGAGCCCGCGCGCGCCATCGAGGCGCTGGAGCGGCTCGTCTCGGGCCCCAAGCCACACCCCGAACGCACCGTCCCCGAAGTCGAAGAGGTGCTCTCCGACACGTACGCCCGGCTCGGCGAGCTGCGTTTGCAGTCGGGCAATATGGACGCGGCGGCGGCGGCCATCCGGGAAGGATTGGCCCACGCCAAGGAGCCGACGTACTTCCGCGGGCACCTGTTCGAGGTCTCCGGCATCATCGAGGAAGCCCGGGCGGCCTCGCTCGCCGATGCAGGCCGCGCCGACGACGCGAAGCGTGCCCGCGAGCGCGCCCTCGACCTGCTGCACGAAGCCGTGGAGATCCAGAACAAAGTCATCACCGACAAAGCCCCATGACGGTCACGGACCTGCGCGAGGGCGGTCGCTGGGGCTATGGGCAGGCGACGAAGAACGCGCTTCTCTATGGGATCATCCGCGCCGCGCTGGCCGTGGCGTCGTGCGTGCCGCCCCGGATGCTGCACCGCTTGGGACGCGCGCTCGGGGCGCTTGCGCACGCAATCCTTCCCGGCACCCGGCGACGGGCGGTGGCCAACGTGCGCCGGGCGCTGCCGCAGTGGGACGAGGCTCGGTGCCGCGCGCTGGTTCGCACCGCGTACCGGAACCTCGGCGGCCATTTGGGCAATGCGGTCGCTTCCTTGCGCGGGCAAGCCGAGGTGCTCCCCTTCCCCGACGCCGACCGCAACGTGCTCGCCGAGGCGCTGCGTGAAGGCCGCGGCGTTCTCTTCGTCTCCGCGCACCTCGGACCGTGGGAGCGGGTCGCACAGACCCTCGTGGCCTCCGGCTTTCCCCTCACCACCGTCGCCCGCGAGAGCTACGACCCACGGCTGACCGCGCTCTACGATCGGCTGCGCGGATCGAAGGGCGTCGCCTCCATCTACCGCGGTGCGCCGGGGGCGCCGCTCCGCATGCTGCGAACGCTGCGATCGGGCGGGCTGCTCGGCATGCCCATGGACCTTCGTTCCCGCGTTCCCAGCATCGACGTGCCCTTCCTTGGCACACCTGCTGCGACACCCGTGGGCCCGGCTCGCATCGCCTGCCGCACGGGCGCCGCCATCGTGGTGGGCACGGCCGCTCCTCCCCTGGACGATGCCGAGAACGCCCCGCGGCTGACGGTCACACGACTGTCCATCGATGACCTTGCATCCGAGGCCACGGTCACTGCACGTATCAACGACGAGCTTTCACAGCGCATCTTGGCGATGCCCGAGCAATGGGTGTGGATGCATCCACGTTGGTCCGAGGATGAATAGGTCTCCGTGATCGCCTAGACTCTAGGCATCGTGAGCGAGAACGACGAACAAGACGCCCAAGAGCCGAAGGACTCGGGCCGCGTGCGCCCGCTGGCCCTGAGCGAGCGTCCCACCCCGAGCAGCGCCAGCGTCCTTTCGCTCGCCAATGCCCACGTGCCCGACGTCGCCGCGGTCAGCACTCCGGTTCCGCAAGCTCCGCTAGCTCCACAAAGTCCGCAAGCTCCGCCCCCTCCGCAGCCTCCTCAGGCTTCGCGCCCTCGGAGTGTGCCCCCTCGCCCGGAGCCCCCCGCCCGGCCCGCCGACATCGCCGCGGAGATGCGCGATCGTTTTTCGCTCGGCGACTACACCGGAGCACTGGCCGCGGCCGAGTCTCTCCTCGCCGAGTTTCCGGATCATGTCGAGGCCAAACGATGCGCGGACAATTGCCGCTCGGTCCTCGAACAGATGTATGCCGCACGCATCGGGCCGCTCGATAGGATCCCGCACGTGGCAGTCCCCCGCGAAAAGCTTCAATGGTTATCGATTGATCATCGCGCGGGCTTCGTGCTGTCGCATGTCGATGGCGTGTCCAGCGTGCAAATGATCATGGCGGCCTGCGGCATGCCCGCACTCGACGTCTTGCGCATCGTGCACGAACTCGTTCATAGTCGCGTCATCGCGTTTCGCTGATCGAAGCGCGTCGCTGCACCCGCAGCGCCGCTAGATCACGGCGAGCCATCGTGCAAGGTCAATTGTGATTATCGTCTCGAGCCCCTCGAAATCCGACTCTCCGTCGTTGCACGGCATCACCGTCGCAGCTACACCCTAAAACCGTATGGACGCGCACGAAAACGAAGCCAAACGTCTGAGGCAAGACGTGGAATGGGCTCTCCAGAGCGCGCTCGACCCGGGGGAGGTACTTCCGCTTCTTCATCGGCTCACGCGTACGGCGGCGCCGGCAAGTGAAGAAAGCATCTATGCGCACCGGCAACTTGCCGAGCTCCTCGTGGAGAGGCATCCCTGGCGGGCTGCGCTCCACGCGCGCAAGGTCCTGCTCTGGGTAAAGGACGATGATCGCGCTTGGGCCGTCTTGGGTCTTTGCCAGACGTTGCTGGGAAACTACAAGTATGCCGCTTCATCGTATTTCCGAGCGCTCTGTGCCTCGCCGAAGAACCCCTGGTACGCGCACAACCTAGGTCACTTGGTGGACGTAGCCCTCGGCCGAGCGGATGACGCGGTCGTTTGGTTGCAAACTGCCTACGAAGGCGCCATGGGGAACCGCGAGATCGCAGCGTCCTTCGCCCATGCCCTGGCGCGTGCGGGCAAGCTCGATGAGGCCAAGCGCGTGCTGTCGCGGGCCATGAAGCGCGGCGTCTCGCGCGAAGAGGCGGCCCTCTGGCGGTGGCTGGAGGCAGGCGCCCCGCCGGATGGCGACGAGTCGCAGGGCACCTCGACCCGCGTCTCCTTCCGACATCCCATTGCCGTCGGCCATGGAACCGCGGCTCCGGTCGAATCGATTGAGCGAGCGCCGAACACGCGCCGCAAGAAGGCCCGCAAGAGCGCCGAGGAGAGCGCTGCGGAGCTCGACTCCGCGTTGGTTCGCGGCCTTTCGAACCTCCCGCTCGATCCACGCCAGCGCGCACGCGCCCTCGTCGTCGCGCGGGAGCCTTTGGTGCGCAAAATGGCAGAGGACGGCCATAGCGTGCAGGGCCTCGCCGCTGCGCTCGCATACACCATCGTGTACTTGGATCACGTGCCGCTCACGCAAGCGGAGGTCGCGGCGTCGTTTCGAGTGAGCGCCGCCAGTTTGCGCGGTCGATTCAGTGCGCTCCGCACTGCCCTGCACCTCGCGCCGGGCAATGCGCATTATTCGCGTCACTGAAGTCCCGTCACTGAAGTCGCGTCACTGAAGTCCCGTCACTGAAGTCACGTTACGTTAGAGCGTAGTCGATGAAATAGGGCCGGTTTTTCCGGTTTCAAGGCCGTATTTTCTTCACAAAGGTTTAGGTGCGTGCGGCATAGCTTCGGCTACAGTGCGCCGCATGCGACAGTCCGTCGGCACCACGCTCAGTCTTATCGTTATCGCGGCAACGTTTTCGCAAACGGCCTTCGCCCAAGCTCCGTCTCGGCGCCCGAAGAATCCCCCGCTCCCCGCGCAACCGGCGGGTCCGAGCAGCATGGCGCCGCTCAATCAGCCCGTGGACATTCCGCCGCCGCCCACGGTCAACGATCCGATGCTCGCCCCCGTGCCTGCGGCGAAGAACAACGTCGGCAGCTGGGAGCAAGCCCTCGAAATGGTGCGCGCGCGCTCGACGGACCTGAGGTCGGCCTATGCCCAGGTAAAAGCCGCCGAAGCACAATCGCGCATCTCCCTCTCGGGTGCATTGCCGACCCTCACCGGCCAGGGATTCCTCACGTACAACTTCTTGACGAAGGACGTCCCCACCGTCACCGGCTTCAACCCCGCTAACGGGCAGGTCACCACGACGACCTTCACCAGCCCGACGCAGGGTCCGTTCGTCAACGGCAGCCTCACCGCCGCGGTTCCCATCATCGCACCGCGCACCTGGTACAGCGTCGGCACGGCGCACCGTGCGGAGGACGTCGCGCGCTTGTCCGTCGAGGACATCAAGCGCCAGATTGCCCTCAATGTGGCATCCACGCTCATTGCCGTGGTGACGCAGGAGCGCGTGGTGGAGATCAATCGAATTGGCTTCCGCAGCGCGCTGGAGCGCCTCGAGCTCACGCAGCGCAGGAAGGCGCTCGGTGCGGCCACGGGGCTGGACGTGGTGCGCGCCCAGCAGGACGTGGAATCGTCCCGCGCGACCTTGGTCACCGGCGATGAGGACCTGCGCAAAGCGCGTGAGTCGCTCGGTTTGGCCCTGGGTGTCGCCGAGCCCATCGGCGTTCAACAGTCGATCAGCCTCAATGGCATCGAAAAGAGCGCGCAGCAGGCATGCCACCCGGCCAACGGCATCGAGGACCGCGCCGACATTGCGGCCGCGCGCGCCCGGGTCATCCAGACGGAACGCGGCATCGGCGACGCGAACTGGGGCTATTCCCCGACGCTCACCGCGCAGTCCACCTTGGCGGCGACCAGCGTCGACACGAACCAGCAGAATCCAACTTGGAACATCCAAGCGGTGCTGACGGTCCCGTTCTACGACGGCGGCACGCGCGATGGTCAGCGTCGCCTGGCCTACGCGCAAACCGATCAAGCCGAGCAATCGCTCATCAACGCACGACGCAACGCCGAGATCGAGGTCGTCCAGGCCCGCCGTGCCGTGGTCGTCGCCACGGACTCGCGCAAGGTCGCGGCGGACGCCCGCCAATTGGCCGCCGAGAACGATCGCCTGACGCGTGCACAATACATCGAAGGCGAAGGCACCAGCTTGGAGCTCGTCACCGCCGCCGCCGCCCTCCGCAATGCCGACGTCACCCTGGCCTTGCGCGACTTCGACCTCGTGCGAGCCCGCGTCGTCTCCTTGCTCGCCCTGGCAAACTGCCCGTTCTAAGCGACTCGACTCGACATTATTTCTGCGGAGCCGCCGCGTCCCAACCGGAGACGCGCGCGAGCTCCGACAGCGTAATGTAGTACTCGACCAGCGCCTGAATGTGATTCAGGCGCGAATCGACGAAGCTGCGCAGCGGCTCCATGATCGCGCCTTCCTCCTTGGTGCCGAGATCGATGGCGTCTTGGACGCTGGCAATCCAGCCTTTGGCCTTCTTCTCGGCGCGCGCCCACATTTCTTCGCGCTTGCGCGTCTCCAGCATGGCCGCATAAGCGCTTTCCACTTCGACCCCGATGTTGCCGAGGGTCAAACGCTCGAACGCGCGTGCCTCCTCGAGCTGCGATTCCGCACCGTTCACGCGCGCCTGCGCGGGCATGATATCGAGGTTCCAGCGCGCAGTGAGCGAGCCGTTGTAGGTGAATCGATTGAAGTAATCGACGACCCACGCATTGTTCTGCGTAATCACGCTCGGCGCCGTGGAGTACGACGCGCGCAAATCGATACCGATATCCGGGAAAAGGCGCGCGCGCATCAATTCCAGATTGGCATTGCGCTGCGCAATTCCGGCCCGCGCCGAGCCCACCTCGGCGCGAAAAAGGCGCGCCGCGGAGAGATAGCTCACCACCGGCGCCACGTTCACGTCGGGGCGCGCGAGCGGCTCGTCGGGGATATCGAAGTTCGTTTGCACACCGGTCATGAACCGCAATGCGGCAATGCCGTTCGTCTCGAGCATGTCCGGCGTTCCAGCACGCGCGAGAAGTTGATCGCGGTAGACCTCGAGGCGGATACGGTCGGTCTCCTCGACGCCGGCCTCCCCTCGATCGAGCTTGCCCTGGACGTTCTCGATGGCCTTTTCGAGCTTGCTCCGGACCTCGTTCAAGAGGTAGCGCCCGTCGCGGGCACCCATGATGACGTAATAGGCTTTCCGAACGTCTCGCCGCACCTCCTGGCGAAACTTCTCCAGATCCCACTCGCCCGCACGGACCTGCGCCTCACCGGCCCGCCGCGCCCAATCGATCTTGCCGAAGTGAAAGAGGGGAACGTAGCCGTTGATGGTGAACTGCAGAAACGGATTGAGCCCGTCGGTGAACTTCGTGCTCAAAAGGTTCGCCGGGGCCGCCGTGTAAAACGGCGTACCCTTGATCTCGGGGATGACGCCCAAGGTGGCGGTGGTGTTCCACTGAAAGAACGGCGCCCAGCGGGCCTCGTCGAGCTGCGCGTGGAATGCCGCCAACCGCGCACGCCCGACCCACAGGTTCGGGTGGTTGCGTTCGGTCAGCGAGAGGCACTCGGCAAGCGTGTAGGCCTTGTGCTTCGTGAGCACCAACGGATCCTTGGCGGGCGCAGCCTCTATTTTCTGGTCCTGCTTCTCTTGCTTCTTCTTGTCGTCGTCGTCCTCGAGATCGAACGGCCCCGCGTGCGCCGAACGCGCCTGCGTCACGCAAAGAAGGACTGAAAGGAAGAAGTACCGGATACGGCCCATCCGACTCGCGGGCGGACAGTAGTACGCCGCGGCCGACCTGCCTACCCGTTTGAGCAGCTATTCCCCCGTCTTGCGGCGTTTCACGATGCGCCGGAAGTTCGAGCGATCGAGACCGGCATGGCGCGCCGCCGCGGAAAGATTGCCGCCCGAGCGACTCAGGACCTCGCGCACGTACCCATCGTCGAACGCCTTCATGGCCCGGCGTTTGGCCTCCGCATACGGCAAGGCAAACAGGTCGAAGCGCACGTGGGGCGCCGGCGCCTCCGTCGGTCCTGCGACCCCCGAGAGCCCCGCGAGCGGGCCCTCCGCGACACCTGCGACATGGATGTCACGGCCCTCCCGCGAGCTCGACGGCGCCTGCTGCGCCATTTGCGGAAGATCGCCGAGCTCGATGCGCTCACCCTGGGCGAGCACGAACGCGTGCTCCACGGCGTGTTCCAGCTCGCGCACGTTGCCGGGCCACGCGTAGGCCCTGAGGGCCTCCATCGCCTCCGCGCTGACCCGCTTCGGCGCGCGTCCCATGCGCCGGGCCAGCTTCTGCAACACGTGGTGCGTGAGCAGCACGATGTCGTCTTCCCGCTCGCGCAGCGGCGGCACGTGGATGGGAATGACATTGAGCCGGTAGTACAAGTCGCGCCGGAAGGTGCCCTCGGCGATGCGCTGCTGCAGGTCCACGTTGGTCGCGGCCAGCACGCGCACGTCGACGAAGCGCGTTTCGTCCGAGCCCACGCGCTTGATCTCCCCGTCTTGCAGCGCGCGCAGCAACTTGACCTGCGCGGCCAGCGGAAGGTCGCCCACCTCGTCGAGGAAGAGCGTGCCCGAGTTGCCCGCTTCGAAGAGCCCCGTGCGCGCGCTCTGCGCACCGGTGAAGGCTCCGCGCACGTGGCCGAAGAGCTCACTTTCGACGAGCTCCTTGGGGATCGCGGCGCAATTCACTGGCACGAAGGGACGATCCGCGCGCGCCGAGTGCTGGTGAATCGCACGCGCCACGAGCTCCTTGCCCGTGCCGCTCTCTCCGAGAATGAGCACCGTCGACGTCGCACTCGCCACGCCTTCGATGAGCCGATACACCGCCTGCATCTTGCTCGAGGTGCCGACCAACTCGCCGAAGCGCTCGTGCGCCACGAGCCGCTCCTCGAGCCGCGCCGCGCGCTCGACGAGTCGTTTGTGATCCGCGGCCTTGGTGATCGCGAGGGCGACTGCATCGTTCGAGGCGAACGGCTTCGTGAGAAAGTCGTACGCGCCGGACTTCACCGCGGCGACCGCCGAGTCCACGTCGGCGTGCGCGGTCATCATCACGAACTCCACGTGCGGGTGCGTGCGCTTCGTGTGCTCGAGCACCTCGAAGCCGCCCATCTTCGGCATCATGAGATCGCAGAGAATGACCTCGGGTTCGTTCTGCTCGAGGATCTCGATGGCGCGGTCGCCGTCTTCTGCCATCTCCACGGCGAAGCCGCGCGCGGAAAGAATGCGCGCCAAGCTTCGACGTAGCCCCGCCTCGTCATCCACGATGAGCACGCGCACCATCGCCTCGTCGGTCACTTGGTTGCCTCCCCCTCCGATCTCCCCATGTTCACCTCGATTCCACCGGCACGCAGCACTTTTCGAGCAAGCGTACTCATTCCGCGCCTCATCGCGGAGGTGCGCGCGACGACTTCGATGGCGTCGTACTCCCCGTCCCCCTCATCGAGACTTGCGCCTGCCTGGTTTTGACCGAGCGTTGCATGCGCGCTACGAAGCTCTGCACGGTAGACCTCGACGGTCATTTTTCGGTGCGACAGCACGTGCGTGATTTCGCCGGCGCGCACGGGCACCTCGGCCTTCACACCGGCGAGCGCGAGAAGACGTGCTCCGTCTCCTTCATCTCTGTCGTTGCTTGCATCGAGAGTCGGCGGTTCCCAGAGGCCACCGAAGAGGAGGTCACGCTTGCGCCGTGCGAGGAGCACGCGATCCGCTCCGAGTGTGGCCACGAGCGCCGCGCGCTTCCACGGACGCGGTTTGGCCTTTGGGGCCATGTTCGGCAATCGCTCTGGCTCGCCGCTGGCAAACGCCACGCACATCCCCCGCACCGGGCACGGTCCGCAGCGCGGGGATGACGGCGAGCATACGGTTGCGCCGAGCTCCATGAGCGCTTGATTGAAATCGCCCGCGCGCTCCTGCGGGAGAATGGACTCGGCGATCTGCCAGATGCGTGCGCGTCCTGCCCCGCCGCGCACGTCTTCCTCCACACCGAAGATGCGCGCCAGCACGCGTGCCACGTTGCCATCGACGAGCGGGGCACGCACATCGAAGGCGATGCTCGCAACGGCACCGGCCGTGTACGGACCGATGCCGGTGATGCTGCGCAGCGCCTCCACCTCGCGCGGAAGCTCACCGCCGAAGTCGCGCACGATCTGCTGCGCGCCCGCGTGAAGCATGCGCGCGCGTCGGTAGTAACCGAGGCCGCTCCAATCACCGAGCACTCGCTCGAGCGGAGCCTCGGCCAGTGCGAACACCGTTGGATAGGTCTCCATGAAGCGCTGGTAGTACGGACGCACCGTATCGACGCGCGTCTGCTGGAGCATCACCTCGCTCAGCCAGATCGAATACGGATCCTTGGTTCCGCGCCACGGAAGGTCACGCTTTTCGGCGTCGTACCAGCGGAGCAGCGCGCGCTGCAGTTTGGCGGGTGGTGGTTGCGCGGGCGTGGTTCCGTGCGCATCTTTCCTCACGTGAGCTCGAATCGTCATCTCAATCCCGGTCTCGCCGCCGTTCTTTCGTTCTTCTTCCCCGGCGTCGGCCAGATCTACAACGGCAAGTTCCTCCGCGGGATCTTTTGGCTCATCATCACGCCCGGCGCATGGTTCGCCTCGTGGGGCACGCTCGGGTGGATCTGCCACCTCATCGCCGCGTACACGGCGTACTCCTACGCCAAAGAGCACGGGTAGTTCTCACTCTCCCACCCGTGCCCGTGCCCGTGCCCGTGCCCGCGTATAATTCGGGCACGGGGGATTATCGGGATTTTGAAGGGGTGCCTGAAAACGCGTACTCCAGGGCATACGCCCCCTGGCTTCCACGGCCCTGGCCGTCAATCACCGCAAAATAGGTACCCGCGTCGAGCGTCGTGTCGATGTGCGCCCGGTTCGAGCTCGCGTCGGCGTTGCACGCCACCTCGGGCACACCGCCCCCACCATCGAGGCATGAGCGGCGCAACGCAAGGACGGGGCTGAAGCCCGTCGCCGTCAAATTGAGACGGACACGACCACGGCTGGGCACCACGATGCGGTACACCGCATCCGGAGAGGCCTGGCCGTCGTAGCTGCCGGCACACGAGGCCACGAATTTGTCGCCGCCCCCGGCGGTGGTGCCCTTCGCCGTCTGCCCGTGGCCGAGAAGCTTGGGCGCGCGGCACGCGTTCTCCTGACCGGCCACTTCGCGCATGCGGAAGGCGAAGGAGAATCGGCCGAGCCCGAACGTCGGATCGCCGTCGACGATGAGGTAGTACACGCCCGGCTCGACGGTGCGGTCGATCGAGGCGCTGCACGCGAACTCGGTGCCCACATCGGAGCAATTCTTCCGAAGTGCGAGCACGTGGCTCCCCTCTTGATGATCGAGCTGCGCAACGATGCGCGATCGCTTGGCGACCTCGAGCCGGTAGACCACGTCGGGCGTGCCCGTGCCACCGCAGCGCACCGAGAGATCGTCGCGCGCGAGGAACGTGTCCCCCGAGGCGCTCGCATCGAGGTTGCCCAGCGGCATCGCATCCGCGCAGGTGTCACCCGGCGTGCCGACCTGTCCATTCTCCGGGCCCACCTCGGCAAAGAGCGAGTAGCTGCCGTCGGCCTCGCGATCCGTTGCGTCGGCAACGACCGTGTAACTCCCGGCCTCGAGCATGCCGGCAAAGGTGGCCTCGCCATCGTGAAAGCCCGCGTCGGCGCATGCCATTTCGCTCTTTGCATCGGTGCAGCGCTTGCGCACGTAGAGCACCGTCGAAAAATCGCTGGAGCGCTCCACGATGCGCACGCGCGAACGCCGCGTCAGATCGAATCGATACGGCGTATCGGGTCCTTTCGCCGTATCGCCGCATCCGCTCGAGCGCACGTGATCGTAGAGCCCGCGGGTGGAACCCGAGGTGACGAGCCCCGTCGAAAGAACGCGCGCGCTCTGGCAGACCTCTTCGAGCGTGGGCACGTCGTTCATGACCACGTTCAATTTGAAGGTGCCCGACTCGCTGGAGTACCCGTCGACGAAGAGGTAATACACGCCGGGGTCGAGCTCCTCGTCGAGGTGCGAGTCGTGCTCGTGCGGCGCATCGTCGTTGCACGCGATTTCGGCATCGGGATCCGCGCAATCGTCCTTGCGCAGATAAATGACGCTGTCGAAATGCGGGTTCACGTCGATGGTGACGCGTTTGCGCGCGGTGAGCTCGAAGCGGTAGACGACTTCGCGCGACGTGGAGCTGCTGCACGAGCCTTCGTGCTCGCTCTCGCCGCGCGAGGTGGAGCCCGTGAAGCTCCCCGGTGCGAGCGCGATGGGCGAGTCGCACGTGCCGGTGCCCGAGAGGCTGGCCAGCGCGGACGAGGAGGCCCCGGTGCGCGGGCCGAGGCCCGGACCGCCGGTCCAGGAGGCGGCCATGAATTCGCCGGCGCCGGAGGCCATGCGCACCAGCAAGGTGTACGCACCCGGCGCATCGACGCACGCGCGCAGCACGGCCTGCGAGTCCTTGGTGGCATCGCGCGCGACGACGGCGCCGCTTGCATCGAGCAACGTCGCATCGAGATCGCGCACGCCTTGCCCGCCGAACAGCGCGATGGTGGTGCAATCGGCGGTGAGCTCCACGGGGAAGCGCATCTCGCGCCCCTCGGCCAGCGAGCCGCGCTGGAGCGGTCCCACTTGGGCGAGCCCCATGGCCGCGAACGCATTGTGCAGCGCCACGTAACGCGGCTCGAGCTCGGAACCCCGCGTCGTCGCGCACGCCGCAATGGCCAACGCCACGGCGAGGAGGCAAAAGACGTGAAGTGAGGCGCGTCGCATGAACCGAGCGCCTCACATCCTACAAGGTCGCTACGCCATTTCCAGGAACAGCCGGTCGGGATTTTCCAAAAATCCGATGACGTCGTAGGCGAACGCAGCACCCACGTGCCCGTCCACGATGCGATGGTCGAAGGATAGGGAGAGGAGCATCACCTCGCCAATCACGATTTGGCCGTCCCGGACGACCGGCTTCTGCTTGATCTGGTGGACCCCGAGGATGCCCACCTCGGGGAAATTGATGATCGGCGTGGCGAAAAGCCCGCCCTGTGCGCCCAAGGACGTGATGGTGAAGGTGGAACCGCTCAGATCTTCCACCTTGGACTTGCCTTCCTTGGCCTCGCTCGCGAGCCGGTCGATGTCGCGCGCGATCTCGAGGATGCTCTTTCGGTCGGCGTTCTTCACGACGGGGACGATGAGGCCTGCGTCGGTCGAAGCGGCGATGCCGATATGGAAGTACTTACGGTAGACGAGCTCGTTGGTGCTCTCGTCCAGGGCCGAATTGAGAATGGGGTGCTTGCGCAGCGCCGCAATGACCGCCTTCACGATGAACGGGAGGAAGCTCAGTTTCACGCCCTGGGCGTCGGCCTGCGGCTTGAGGCGCGCACGCAGCGCTTTGAGCGCGGAGACGTCGCACTCCTCGACGAAGGTGAAATGCGCCGCGGTGGTCTTCGACTGCGACATCTTGGCAGCGATGCGCCGGCGCATTCCCGCGAAGGGCACACGCTCCTCGAGCGCGCCCGACGATCCCGCGGGCGGCGAGATCTTCACCGGCTCGCGCGCCGGCGCGTGCGCCTGCGGAGTCGGTGCCGGCGGCGGGGCCTCCTGCGCGGGCTTGGCAACGGCGGCCGCGGGGCCCTGTGCGGCCGCAGGGGCCTGATGCGCAAAGGTCTCCACGTCCTCGCGGGTGACGCGCCCTTGCGGACCGGTCGGCGGTACGCGCTTCAAATCGATGCCCAGATCCCGCGCCGTTTTGCGCGTGGCCGGCGTGGCCAGGGGCTTCTCGTTGAAGTAGGCCGACTCGAGTCCCCCACCTGCTCCTGCGGCGGCCGGAGGGGCCTTTTGCGTCATCCCCGGCAACGTCTCGCGGATGTCCCCCACCGCGGTGGCGGCCGGTCCATCCGTGGCATTCCCATGTCCATTCCCCGAACCATTGGCGTGCGCGGTGGCCGGCGCGGCGCCGCCGACGTCGAAGACCACGAGCGTCGAGTGCACGGCGACGATGTCGCCCACCTTTCCACGCAGCTCGAGCACCGTGCCCGCGCGCGGCACGGCGATGGTGACCGTAGCCTTGTCGGTCATGACCTCGACCATCGGCTGGTCTTCTTTCACCGTTTCGCCCGGTGAAATGAGCCAGTTGACGATTTCGCCCTCGGTCACGCCTTCGCCGATGTCGGGCAGCTTGAATTCCCAGCGAGCCATGAATCTCTCCGTTAAAATCGGGCCGTCTCCAGAACGGCCGGCAAAATCCGGTGGGCCAGAGGCAAATACTCGTTTTCGAGCGTATAGGGAAACGGGGTATCGAATCCCGTGACGCGAATCGGTGGTGCCTCGAGGTAAAGGAAGGCTTTCTCGTTGACGAGCGCGACGAGCTCCGCGCCGAAGCCGCATGTCTTGGGCGCCTCGTGCACGATGACCACGCGCCCCGTCTTCTTCACGCTGGCGACGATGGCCTCGATGTCGACGGGCCAGAGCGTGCGCAAATCGAGGATCTCGCACGAGACCCCTTGTTTTTCCGCTTCGTCGGCGGCCGCGATCGCCTCGTACACCATCGCGCCCCACGCGATGAGCGTGACGTGCTTGCCCTCGCGCACCGTGCGGGCCTTGCCGATTTCGACGAGGTGCTCGCCCTCGGGAACGTCCCCTTTGGCCGCGCGGTAAATGCGTTTCGGTTCGAAGAAGAGAACCGGATCGGGATCGCGGATGCTGGCGAGCAAGAGCCCTTTCGCGTCCTCCGGTGTGGATGGGCAAACGACTTTGAGGCCGGCCACGTGGATGAACAGCGCCTCGGGCGACTGCGAGTGGTAGAGACCGCCGCGGATGCCCCCGCCGACGGGGGTGCGAATCACGACCTTGGCCGCGTATTCGCCACCGGAGCGGAAGCGCATCTTCGCGAGCTCGCTGACGATTTGGTCGTAGGCCGGGAAGATGAAGTCCGAAAATTGAATTTCAGGGACGGGCACCAAGCCGTAGAGCGCCATGCCGATGGCGCAGCCGATGATCCCGCCCTCGGAAAGGGGCGTGTCGATGACCCTTTCGTCGCCGAACTCATCGTACAGGCCAGCCGTCACACGGAAGACACCACCGACCTTTCCGACGTCTTCGCCCAGGACGACGACCCGCGGATCGCGTCGCATCTCGTGACGCAGTCCGTCGTTGATGGCTTGCACCATGTTCTGAGTCGCCATGGTGCAGTCCTACTCCGGACGCCGTCCCGTTGGTATGAAATCGCGCAGCACACGATCGATCTCCGCGTGGGCCTCACCAAGGAGCTTCGCTTCCTGCTCGGCATTGAAAAGGCCGCGCGCCTCGAGGTGGCGGCGCAGCGGCGGGGGCCCGTGCGCGGCATCATCGATGCGGGCCTCCACGAAGGTGGGGCCGAGGCCCGAGAGCGCCCGTTTGCGCGCGTCCGTCACGGCGTGTGCGACCGAGAAGAAGTCCGCCGCCTGGCAAACGATGCTGGCGATGCCGTAGGCGGGCGCGATATCGATGAGCGGTTTTTGGCTGGTGCAGAGGAAGACGACGGGCGCCTTGAAGACGCCGGCGAAGTTGACGCCGTTGTGAAATTCCCCGGTCGTTACGATGTCGTCGGTGAAGGTGACGAGGACCGCGAGCGCGCGGCGCTCGATCTTTGCGGCCCATGCGATGCCGGTCGCTTGGGTGATATGCGCGCCATTGCGCAAATCCGAGGAAACGGTGCGCCGCTCACGCACGTTCCAGGGGTTGCCCCCGCGCCCGAACGCGTGCGCCACGAAGTCGGCCAGCGTGGCACCGCGCGCAAGCGCAAGTGCGGTCTCCGTCCCCTCCCCAACGAGCCAATCGTCCGAGCCCAGCGAGAACGCCGCGCCCGCAAACGCGTCCTCGGTGGCGACCGCGAGACGCCTTGGCAACGCCGCCCCCTTCTGCTCGAGCTCGTCCCGCCGCGCTTCGAACGCCCGCGCCCGCACCACGGCGCGGTACGCCTCGAGCATCTCGGGCAAGCGTGCATCCACGACATCCGAACCAGCGGACGGATCCAAGCGAGGTACGTGCGATCCCACCATCGCGAGGGACCTTACCTCGTTCCCCTCTCACGCCAAAGCAGGACCTACGCGTAAACGGCGTCGACGTTAATGACGCACCCGTGCAGCGTCAAAGACTCGCCGGCTTCCGCCATTTCGTGGATCCAGCGCCCGTGTTGCGGCCTGCCATAGACCTCGATGCGCCGCTCGTGCTGCGACACGAGGACGTATTCCTGCAAGGAGGGGATTCGCATGTAGTGGGCAAACTTCTCGCCGCGATCGTACTTCTCGGTGGAATCGGAAAGTACTTCTACGAGCAGCGCCGGATTGGTGAGCGCCTCTTCGAGCTTGGCCACGCGGTACGTCGCCGGGGATCCGCACACGACGCTTCCGTCCGCGTAGGTGCAGAACTTCGTCTCGGCCACGTAGAGCATCACGCAGGAAGCATAGACTGCGCACTTTCCCTTCAGAGCGATTCCGAGTTCGCCCATGATCGCCCCAACGAGGCGCCCGTGCTCGACGGATTCACGCGACATGTCGTAGACGACACCATCCAGCCACTCATGGCGCATGTCGCTCGTCTCTTCGGCGGCCCAAAAGTCCTCCAAGGAGACGTACGGCTGGGACGGAACATGGGCCATGGCAGGAATGTACCTTGGAGCCGTGCTCAGTGCCCTTCTTTGAGGGCGGCGATGAAGCCGAGCAACGTCTTCTTCGCGTCGCCGAGGACCATCATCGTATTGGGCAGAAAGAAGAGCTCATTTTCGACGCCGGAGAAGCCCGGGTTCATGCTGCGCTTGAGCACGATGATGGAGCGGGATTGTTCGACGTTGAAGACGGGCATCCCGTAGATGGGGCTCCCCGGATCTTTCTTCGCGGCGGGATTCACGACGTCGTTGGCACCGACGACGATGACGGCGTCGGTGCGGGGGAAGTCGTCGTTGATGTTGTCCAGATCGTAAAGCTCGTCGTAGGGCACGTTGGCCTCGGCGAGCAGCACGTTCATGTGACCCGGCATGCGTCCCGCGACGGGGTGAATCGCGTACTTCACCTCCACACCGCGCTTCTGCAGCGAGGCCGCCAGATCCCGCACCGCGTGCTGCGCTTGCGAGACGGCCATGCCGTAGCCCGGAACGACGATGACGTTTTGCGCGGCGCGAAGAACGCCGGCGGCATCGTCGATGGTGGCCTCGTTGAAGGCCACCGCGCTGCCGGTGGGGGCCGCCGACGGCTCGATGGCCGTGCCGAAGGCGCCGAACAGTACGTTGGTGAAGCTGCGGTTCATCGCCTTGCTCATCAAGATGGAGAGCAAGAGACCCGACGAGCCATCGAGCGCACCCGAGATGATGAGGATATTGCTCCCGATGGCGAAGCCCGTCGCCGACGCCGCGAGACCCGCGTACGAGTTCAAGAGCGAGATGACCACCGGCATGTCCGCGCCGCCGATGGGCAGAACGGCCATCACGCCGAGCGCGAAACCGATGCCGCTGGTCGCGTAAAACAGATTCGGCTGCGCGGGCTCGATGATTTGGTACACGAGCATCGCCAGCGAGACGAAGAAGAGCCCGATGTTGACGAAGTTCTGGCCCTTGTAGGTGACCGGCGCGCCGGTAATGAGGCCCTGCAGCTTCCCGAAGGCCATGATGCTTCCGGTGAAGGTGAGAAAGCCGAAGAACGTCTCGAAGCCGAGCGC
Source organism: Sorangiineae bacterium MSr12523 (assembly GCA_037157775.1). Lineage (NCBI taxonomy): Bacteria > Pseudomonadati > Myxococcota > Myxococcia > Myxococcales > Pendulisporaceae > Pendulispora > Pendulispora brunnea. Next base: position 4,121,619 of record CP089982.1, on the reverse strand, counting down.
GCCCGTGGTCAGCCGCGAAACGTGGCCCTCCGTGTGGATGTACTCGGAGACGCCAACCAGCGCCGTCGCCAAGCCGCCGAAGCAGTGCGAGAGCGCGATTCGCTCGGGCATCTTGGTCATCGGAATGCGCAGCGAAATCGCCGTGCCGATGGCCGATCCGAGGCAGATGCCCGCGATGATCCACGTGTAGCTGATGATCTCCTTGTGGAGCAGCGTCGCCACCACGGCGATGAACATGCCCAGCTCGCCCATCACGATGCCGCGGCGCGCCGACTCGGGGGAGCTCAGACCGCGCAGGCACAGGATGAAAAGAACCGACGCGACCAGGTACGCCAGGCTGAGAAGCGGGGTCACGGCTTCTCACCGGCTTTCTCGGCGGGGCCGCGGCGCTTGAACATGCGCAGCATGCGGTCCGTGATCATGAAGCCACCGACCACGTTGATGCTCGCCGCGGTCACCGCGATGAAGCCCAAGATCGTGCTGACCTGATTGTGCTCCGCCCCCGCCGCCACCAACGAGCCCACCAGGGAAATGCCGCTGATGGCGTTGGTGCCGGACATCAGCGGCGTGTGCAGCAGCGGCGGCACGCGCGAGATGACCTGGTAGCCGACGAAGGTCGCCAAGACGAAGATGTAGAGACCGAAAATGAGCTCGCTCGACATCAGAGTCGCTCCTTCACCTTGGGGTGGACGACGTCTCCTGCGTGCGTGATGAGGCACCCGCGCGTGATCTCGTTTTCCAGATCGAGGTGCAGCGCTCCGTCTTTGCACAGATGAAAGAGCAGCTTCTCCATGTTGCGCGCGTACATCTGGCTCGCGTGGATGGCCACGCGGCTCGGCAGATCGAATTCACCGAGGATGTTCACGCCGTGCGCGACCACGCTTTTCCCGGGCTCGGTGAGCGCGCAGTTGCCTTGCTGCTCGGCGGCGAGATCGACGATGACCGAGCCGGGCCGCATCGATTTGACCATGTCCTCGGTCACGAGGATCGGGGCACGCTGGCCGGGAATGAGCGCCGTCGAGATGACCACGTCGGCCTTCTGCACGTGGCGCGCGATGGCCTCGGCCTGCTTGGCCTTGTAGGCCTCCGAGGTCTCCTTGGCGTAGCCTCCCGCCGTTTGCGCGTCCTCGTCGGAGTCGACCTCCACGAAGCGCGCACCGAGGCTTTCCACCTGCTCTTTGACGACGCGGCGCACGTCGAAAGCCTCCACCACGGCACCGAGACGGCGCGCCGTTCCGATGGCTTGAAGCCCGGCAACACCTGCACCGAGCACCAGCACGCGCGAAGGCGCGATGGTTCCGGCGGCGGTCATCAGCATGGGAAAGAACTTCGGGAGCGCCGCCGCGGCCATGAGCACCGCGTAGTAGCCTGCGATGGTCGCCTGCGAGCTGAGGACGTCCATCATCTGCGCCACCGTGGTGCGCGGGATCATGTCCACCGCGATGGTCGTGACCTTGCGCTCCGCGAGCGCACGCACCAAGGGTGCGTTCTGCGCCTGCAAGGGAAAGAGCGGCGAGACGAGCGCGCTGCCCTCACGCAGCTGCGCGATCGACTCCGGTGTCGGCTGGCGCAGTCGCACGATGACGTCGGACGACGCGTAGAGCGCATCGCCCGAGGTCTCGACGGCTGCCCCGCCGGCGCGAAACTCGTCGTCGGAGACGCACGAGCCTGTCCCTGCCCCGCTTTCGATCGACAGCTCGATCTTCTTCGCGGCGAGACGCTTCACGGAGTCCGCCATGAGCGGGACCCGTTTCTCCCCCGGAGTGACCTCTCTCGGTACCCCCACTCTCATGGAGCGGTCGTATCACGTCGCCACTTTCTTGCCCATCTTCTGAAAACTCCGTTAGCCCCGGTGCATGCGCAAGACGGTCCCCTCGCACGTACTCGCTGCCCTCTCCCCGAACGCCGCCGACGTCGAAGGCGCCAAGACCAAACCGTCCCGCCGGAAGCGCGCGGTGAAGTCGAAGGTGCATTCCTCTCCCGCTTTCGACACCGCCTTCGATCGGCTCGCTCGCGCGCTACAGCCCGCCCTGGACGACATCGACGCCGCTTGGGCCTGAGAAGAAGAAGATTGAACAGGGAGGCGGGGAGGCGGGGAGTTTTTTTGGATTTCCAATTGGCTCACTGGGCGGATTGAAAACCCCAAAAACCTCCCCGCCTCCCCGCCTCCCTGTAATTCTTCTCTTCGCCGTTACCGGCCGCGCAGGTGTGCCGGTACGCCTCGCTTCACGACGGTGTCGCGGGCGCCGCGGGGATCGAGTTCGGGGTAGTCGATGTTGTAGTGGAGGCCCCGGCTTTCGCGACGCGCGGAAGCACACTCCACGATGAGTTGCGCCACGGTGGCGATGTTGCGAAGTTCGAGCAAGTCGCGCGTGACGAAGTAGTTCCAGTAGTACTCGCCGATTTCCTCTTGGAGGACGTTGATGCGGCGGGCCGCGCGGCGCAGTCGCTTTTGCGAGCGCACGATACCGACGTAGTTCCACATGAAGCGACGCAGTTCGTCCCAGTTCTGCGTGATGACGACGGCCTCGTCGCTCGTACCTGCCTCGCCCACGTCCCACTCGGGCACATCGGGCCATGGGGCGCTGCGATCGACCGACTTGAGCGCTTCCGCCGCGCGGTGGGCGAAGACCAAGCCCTCCAAAAGCGAATTCGACGCCAAGCGGTTCGCGCCATGAAGACCGGTATGCGCCACCTCTCCGATGGCCCATAGCCCCGGAATCGTGGTGCGACCGTCGAAGTCGGTCGACACACCACCGCATTGGTAGTGCGCAGCCGGCACCACCGGAATGGGCTGCACGGTGATGTCGATGCCGTAGCGCAGACACTCCGCGTAGATGCCGGGGAAGTGCTCTTTGACGAAGCTCGGCTTCTTGTCGGTGATGTCCAGGAGCACGTGCTCGGCACCGGTGCGCTTCATCTCGTGGTCGATGGCGCGGGCCACGATGTCACGCGGCGCCAGATCGGCCAGCGGATGGTGCTCTTTCATGAAGCTCGTGCCATCGAGCCGCCGCAGCACCGCGCCCTCACCGCGCATCGCCTCCGTGATGAGGAAATTCTTGCTCTGCGGGTTGAACAGGCACGTCGGGTGGAACTGGTAAAACTCCATGTTGGCGATTTCCGCCCCCGCGCGGTACGCCATCGCCAGCCCGTCGCCCGTCGCCACGTCGGGGTTCGACGTGTACAGGTACACCTTCCCCGCCCCGCCCGACGCCAGGATGGTGTGGCGCGCCAAAATGGTCACCACCTTGCCCGCGCTCACGTCGAGCACGTACGCGCCGGCGCAAACCTCGGGGCCGCCGTACTTGGCCAGCGTGATCAAGTCCACGCCCATGTGCTCTTCGAGGATGCGGATGCGCGGCTGTGCAGCGACGGCCTCGAGCAGGGCGCGCTCCACCTCGCGGCCGGTCATGTCCTCGGCGTGCACGATGCGCCGGGCGCTGTGGCCGCCCTCGAGATGAAGATCGAGATCCGCGTTGCGATCCGGCGGCGCGCCCGAGGCGCGGTCGAAGCGGGCTCCGATGGATCGAAGCTGCGCGATGCGGCCGGGGCCTTCCTTCACGCAAATCTCGACAGCCTGGGGGTGGTTCAGGCCGGCGCCCGCCACCACGGTGTCTTTGATGTGCGCCTCGAAGCTGTCGTCGGCGTCGAGCACCGCGGCGATGCCGCCCTGGGCGTACTTCGTGTTCGATTCATCGCGCGATCGCTTGGTGATGAGCACCACGTCGCCGTAAGCGGCGGCTTCGAGCGCGAACGTCAGACCGGCTACACCGCTGCCAATGACGAGAAAGTCGCAGGTCGTCTGCATGGTGTCGCGTATTGTGGGGTCTTTTGGCTCAAGCAGATAGTAGCTTCGATTCAAAACCCGGGAAGAGTGCTTGTGGCGTTGACAGGGTCGCGTCTTCCTCTTAAGAACGACTCGGTAACTGAATCGCCATTCATTCACTCCAACTAAGGAGAGCCCGGTCGTGAAAGTTCTCGTCCCCCTCAAGCGCGTCAGCGATCCGGACAACGCCAATAAGATCAAGATCGCCGGCGGCAAGATCGATACGACCGGCCTCGAGTGGAAGCCGAATCCGTTCGACGAGTATGCCGTGGAAACGGCGCTCCGCCTCACGGAAAACGGCACCAACCCAAAGCAGCGCCTCGGTGAAGTCGTCGTCGTCACCTTCGGACCGAAGGAAACCGAGATGACCCTTCGCGCCGCGCTCGCTACGGGCGCCGACCGCGCGATTCGCATCGACGCCAAGGACGAAGACCTCGACGGAGATCTCGTCGCCCGCGCGCTCAAGGCCCTCGTGGAAAAAGAGAAGCCGGACCTCGTGCTGGCTGGCAAGCAGGCCGTCGACGGCGACTCGAACCAGGTCGGACAGCTCTTGGCCGAGTACCTCGGTTGGCCCCAGGCCACCTTTGCGGGCACCATCAAGAGCGAGGATGACAAGTCCCTCGTCGTGGGCCGCGAAATCGACGGCGGCACCCTCAACGTGCGCGTCACCCTCCCCGCCGTGGTCACCGTGGACCTGCGCATCGTGGCGCCGAAGAGCGTCACGTCGAAGCACACGCCCGCCACGCACAACTACGCCGACGGCGTGCGCTTCGCGGCGCTCATGGCCATCATGGCCGCGAAGAAGAAGCCGCTCGCCGAGGTGAAGCTGGCCGATCTGACGACGGATACGGCGCTCAAGATCAAATACAGCGCCTTCGAGCCGCCCGCCGCGCGCAAAGCCGGTGTCAAGGTCAAGACGGTGGCCGAGCTGGTTCAGAAACTGAAGACCGAAGCCAAGGTCCTTTGAGCGAAAGAGATCTCCAGATGAACATCCTCGTCATCGCCGAACTCCACGAAGATTCGCTCCGCAAGAGCACCCACAGCGCCATCACGTTCGCCAAGAACGTCGGCGCGCCGTTCTCGATCCTCGTCCTGGGCTCCGGTGCCGACAAAGCCGCGCAAGAAGCGGCCACGTTCGGCGCGCAGAAGGTGCTCGTGGCCGACGACGCATCGCTCAAGGATCCCTTGGCCGAGCGTTACGCGCCGGTCGTCGCCCAAGTCGCCAAAGCCGGCAACTTCGACGTGGTGGTGGTCACCGCCAGCTCCTACGGCAAAGACATCGCCCCGCGCGTCGCCGCCAAGTTGGGCGCGGGCTACGCGACGGACATCAGCGGCGTGAAGAACGACGGCGGCAAGCTGACGTTCAAGCGCCCCGTCTACGCCGGCAACGCGTTCGGCTACTGCGAAGTTCAGACGCCCGTCAAAGTCGTGAGCGTGCGTCAGAGCGAATTCGCCGCCGCGGAGCCCAGCGGTGGCGCCTCGCCGGTCGAAAAGGTCGCCCTTCCGGCGGCGGATCCGGCGGCCGCACGCGTCGAATTCGTCTCCTTGGAGGCGGCCAAGAGCGAGCGTCCGGACCTGGGCGAGGCCAAGGTCATCGTCTCCGGCGGCCGCGCCCTCAAAGAGCGCTTCGCCGAGGTGCTCGATCCGTTGGCCAACCTGCTCGGCGCCGCCGTCGGTGCGAGCCGCGCCGCGTGCGACGCGGGGTATGCTCCGCCGGAGTTGCAGGTCGGACAGACCGGCCGCGTCGTCGCGCCGCAGCTTTACTTCGCGATCGGTATTTCTGGCGCGATCCAGCACTTGGCGGGCATGAAAGGCTCGAAAAATATCGTCGCGATCAACAAAGATCCCGAGGCGCCCATCTTCCAGGTGGCCGACTACGGCCTGGTGCAAGATCTTTTCACGGCGGTGCCCGAGCTCATCACCGAGTTGAAGAAGTAGTTGTTCCCGGGATCGCGCTGGCCGCTCCAGCGCGATCCCGTTTCGTGGTAACTCCATCGGCGTGAGTTATCTCGTCCTCGCACGGAAGTACCGGCCCCAGTCCTTCGAGGATCTGGTGGGCCAGGAGCACGTCGCGCGCACGCTGGCCAACGCCATTGAGAGCGGGCGCGTGGCGCACGCGTTTCTCTTCACCGGCGTCCGCGGCGTGGGGAAAACCACGAGCGCGCGGCTTTTGGCCAAGTGCCTGAATTGCCTGGGGGAAGACGGCAGCGCGAAGGGGCCGACGGCCAAGCCCTGCCAGGTGTGTGCAGCCTGCAAGGAAATTGCGGCGGGCAACGACATCGACGTGCAGGAGATCGACGCGGCCAGCTACAACGGCGTCGACGAGGTGCGGCGTCTGCAGGAGGGACTCGCCTTCCGCCCGGCGCGCGACCGCTTCAAGATTTACATCGTGGACGAGGTCCACATGCTCTCCAACGCGGCGTGGAACGCGTTTTTGAAGACGCTGGAGGAGCCCCCGCCGCACGTGAAGTTCATCTTCGCGACCACCGAAGTGCACAAGGTGCCGGTCACGATTTTGAGCCGGTGCCAGCGGTACGACTTCAAGCTGATCTCGACGCAGCTCATTGCAAAGCGGCTCGAGGAAGTGCTCGGGCTGGAGAAGATCGAGGCCGATGCCGCAGCCATCGCGGTCATTGCGCGCGAGGCGGCCGGCTCGATGCGCGATGCGATGAGCCTGCTCGATCAGGTCATTGCCTTCAGCGGGCAAAAGCTGACCTCGGAGGACGTCTCGCGCGTGCTCGGCGTGGCCGATCGGCGCGTGCTGCACGAGTTGGGCAGCGCCTTGGTGTCGGGCGATGCGACGGCGGCGTTGCGCGTGATCGATAGCCTCGCGCAGCAGGGATTCGATCTGCCGCACCTCGCGCGCGACATCCTGCAGCACCTGCGCAACTTGGTGGTGGCCAGGGTGTCCGGTGAGGACGGGCGCGATTTGCTGGACTTGGCCGACGAGGAAGTCGCCGACGTGATGTCGCTCGCCCAAAAGACGGACGGCGACGATTTGATGCGGCTTTATCAAGGGTTTTCGAAGTCGTTCGACGACGTCGTCAAAAGCGGGCAACCGCGCGCCGCATTGGAAATGCTGCTCGTGCGCCTTGCGCGGCGCCCGGCCTTGCTTCCACTGGACGAGCTTCTTTCGCGGCTGGGCGATCTGGAACGGCGCCTTGGTGGCGCCCCACCGGCACCGCCGACAGCGCCGCGCGGTGGGGGCCCCGCAGGTGGCGGCGGAGGCAGGCCTGCCCCGCCCCCGCGCGCCCGAGCCAGCGAGCAAGAGGCGCCGGTGTCTGCGACATTTGCAGCACCGCCGCCCCCGCCTCCTCCCCCGCCGCCACCGCCTCCTCCCCCGCCGGTGCACACGAACGGCCATACGTCGCTTCCCAAGACGCCCGTCTTCGCGCCCCCGCCTCCTCCGCCGCCGGTGGTGGCGCCGGCGCCTCCCGTGTCCGCCGCCGTGCCGGCCCCGGCGCCCGTGACCGCGTTCACTCCGCCAACGGGAGGCGGGGAAAACCTCGCCTCCTGGCGTCGGGTCGTCGAGCGCGTGCGCGCCACGCGCCCTCCCCTCGCCTCGGTGCTCGAGCACGCGATTCCCATGGAAATTGGCCCCGAACGCGTCCGCATTGCGCTCGACGAGTTCCTCGCGTTTCAAGTCCGCGAGGCCGAAGCCCTCTCCCTGGTCACGCAGGAATTGCGTGCCCTCTTCGGCGAGGTCTCTTTTCAGGTCGACGACAAAACCCCGCAGCAAGCGACCGTCGCCACCCTCGCCTCCATGGCCATTGCCAAAAAGAAGGAAGAGCTCTCCGCCGCGCGCAATGCCGTGGCCGAGCACCCCTTGATCCGGCACGCCATCGCCCTCTTCAACGCAGACCTCCGCGAAGTGCGGCTTCCGGCTGGATCCGAGGATTAAAGCAATCGTCGATCGGCAGCCGTTGAACTAGGATTCTCCCCCATGCAATTCCGTGGCGGCATGAACGAGCTGATGCGCCAAGCGGCGCGGATGCAGCGCAAAATCGAGCAGACGAAAGAGCAGCTCAAAGACACCGAAGTAACGGCCTCCGCCGTTGGGGACAAGGTCAAGGCCACGGTCACGTACGGCCGCAAGGTCGTGCGCATCGAGATCGACCCCGAGTTCCTCCAGAGCGAAGGCACCGAGCTCGCGCTCGATGGCGCCTGTGCGGCCATCAACAGCGCCCTCGAGCAGGCCGAAAAAGCGATGCAGGCCGAAATCGAGAAGCTCACCGGCGGTGTGAAGCTGCCGGGTGTCGTCTAGACTTAGCAGCTAGATTCAAATCGAGTGATCACCTCGCGGTCGAAGCGCACCATCAGCCTTTTCGCGCGCCTGCCCGGCGTTGGGGAAAAGACTGCGCAGCGCTACCTGTTGTACCTGCTCACCGCGGAGGACGAGCTGGCCGCGGAGCTCGGACGTGAGCTCGTCGAGCTCCGCCAGCATCTGCGGCCGTGCACCCTTTGCGGAAACATCGCCGAGATCGAGACGCCGACGAGCACAGCCATCTGCACCATCTGCAGCGACTCGAAGCGCGATCCGTCGCTGCTCTGTGTCGTGGCGCGGGTGCACGATCTTCTCGCCATCGAGCGCGCGGGCAGCATGCGCGGGCGCTACTTCGTGCTGGGGAAGCTTCTCAGCCCGCTGGAGGGCGTGGGGCCCGAAGATCTGCCCATCGAGCGGCTCTTGGCGCGCATTCAAAAAGAGAATGTGCAAGAGGTGATCTGCGCGACGCCGCCCAGCGTCGATGGAGAAGCCACGGCGCTGCTCTTGAAGCGCGAGCTCGCGCCGCTCGGGATCACGCTGTCACGTATCGCGAGCGGTGTTCCCCATGGCGGGGACCTGGAGTTCGCGGATCCCATCACCATGGGGCGGGCTTTCGCGGGGCGGCAGCGGCTCTGAGAGCCGGCTGGAAGCCGGCGCGTGCGCGGCGTTGACCATGGCGTTCGCCGTCTCGTTTGCGGCGGCAATCCCCGCCTCGAGCTGCTCCGCCGTCGGGGCGTGCAGGGGTGCGCCGAGTACCACCTGCACGCGCGAGAATGGGAGCGGCAAGGCGAACTTGTCCCAGGCGCGCGTGGCGATCCAGGCGCGCGCGCTGGCGCTGCCCATGGGCACGAGTACGCCGCCGGTTGCACGTGCGGACAGAAGCGCGCCCTCTTTCACCTTGCCGTAAGGGCCGCGGGGGCCGTCGACGGCGAAGGCAGCATCGGCGCGATCCCGCTTCATGGTGCGGATCATCGCGGCGAGCCCGCGCACACCTCCGCGCGAGCTCGAACCGCGCACGATGGTGAAGCCCAAAAGGCCGAGCGCCCTCGCCTGCATCGCCCCATCCTGCGAGTGGCTCACCATCACCACGGTGCGCCGGCGCCGCTTCCACACGAGCAGCGGAAACTGCGTCCCGTGAAAAAACGACAGCACCCACGGTCCTTGTTCCGCATGCAGGCGCGGATCCACGAGGATCCGCACCCGCAGCGTCTTCAACCAGAGCGCCGCCACGAGCCCCAACACGAGGCCCATCACGGCCCTCACGGCTTTCACCTCTCTCAGCCTTTGAGCTCCTCCAACTTGGCCTTCGCCCGATCCAAGCTGGGCTCGTTCTCGATGGCGCGCTCGAGCATTTGCACCGCCTTGGCCTTGTCTCCCTGCTTGGCGCTGATCTCGCCCAGGTAATAGAAGACCTCGCCCTTGGAGATGCCCGTGCTTCCGTCGAGACGCTGCAACAGCAGCGCGCGGAAGGTCTTTTGCGCGCGGTCGAGATCGTTCGTCTCGAACGCGAGCACGCCCAGATCGCGCAGCACGTTGACCGACCCAGGGTCGATCTTGAACGCCATGTCGAACTGCACCAGCGCCACGTCCTTGTCGCCCAGCGAGGCCAGCGCCTTGCCCAAGCGGTGATGGTAGACGCTGAGCTCCTTGCTTCGCTTGGCGCCGTAGGAGTGAATCACCTTCTCCAGCACCTGCGTGGCATCACGCTCGCGTCCCGCGGCCGTGTACGCATCGCACAAGAGCAGCAGAAGGTCGCGATCCGTCGGCGCGCTCTTGGCGAGCTGCTCCAGCAGCGGCACCGCGTCCGTGGACGAGCCCCGCTCCTGAATGTGGATCTCCGCCGCACGCCGCAAGAGGCGCACGTAATCCGCGCGCGGCCCCGAGAGTGGCGGCGGCGACTGGCTCGCCGTCAGCGGCCCAGGCCGCCCCGTGGGACGGATGGAACCCGGCGGCTGCGTGGTCCGCGGCGCCGTCGCCACGCCTGTCACGCCGCCCGAGACGTCCGCCGGCGGCGACAGAACATCGGGATGCTCCTTGGCCACGAGCTCCGCATCGCCCACGAGCAACGCGGCAAGATCGCTCCACTTGCCCTGGCGCTCGTAGAGCGAGCGCAGCTGCTGCCGCACCTCCTCGTTGGACGGCTGAATCTCCAGCGCACGGCGCAGTGCCGCCGGTGCACCTTCCTCATCGCCCAGCTTCGTGCGCGCCGTGGCCAGGCGTAGAGCGAACCGCACGCCCGCCTCGTCCGGCACGATGCGCGTCAACGTCGACAGCGCCGTCGATGCGCGCTCCCACTCGTTGCGGCTCTCCGCCAACCGCGCAACCGCCTCCAGCGCCGCCCGATGCTCCGGCTCGCGCTCGAGGACCGCTTCGAAGGTCGCGATCGCCCGCGGTGTATCCTTCAAGCGCGTCTCGAAGACCTCGCCCAGACGCACCTTGAGCGCCAGCTCCTTCACCGCGTCCTGATCGCGCTCCGCGCGATCGATCTGCGTGTTCAGAAGCTCTGCGAGCTCCTCGTCCTGGCCCGTGCGCTCGAACAACGTCGAAAGCGCCAAGACCGCCTCGCCGTGCGAAGGCACCTCGTCCAAGATCGCCCGCAGCGTGTCGATGGCCTCCGTCGTACGATCGAGCTCCATCTCCAGCTTCGAGAGATCGAGCCGCAACAGCGTCCGCTGCTCGGGCCCCTCGGCCGAGTCGATGAGATCCTGGAGCAACCGCGCCAGATCTCCGTGGCGTCCCGCCTGCGCGTACAGCTCGCGCAGCTTCGTTTGCGCCGCGGTGTCCGTGGGATCGTCCTCGCGCAGCTCCTCGTACAGCTTGATCGCCGCGGCGACATCGCCGGCCTTCTCGGTCATCACCTGCGCCGCGCGGTGCTTCAGGCCCGCGATCTTCGGACCGTCCGCCTCGATGCCCGCGCGCCGCAGAAGCAGCTCGATGACCTCTTTGTGATCGCCCGCGCTCTCGCGAAGCTTGGTCAGCTCCTCGAGCGCCCAGAGATTGTGCTCGTCCTCCGCGAGCCAATCGCGCAGAACGCTCTCGGCCAGCGCCGCATCGCCCAGCTTGTTCTCGGCGATCTCCTTGGACTCGCGCAAAAGCTCGCCCAACGTGTGCGTGTCGTGCTCGAGCCGTGCGCGCGTGCGCAAGGTCTCCACGAGATCGCGCTCCCGCCCCGGCGCGCGCCGCAGATTCTCCAGCGCCCGCAGCACGTCCACGTTCTCCGGCTCGAGGCCCAGCGCCTGCACGAACGCCTCCTCCGAGGCGCCCTCGTTCTTCAACTCGTCGCGCCGCCACGTCGCCAGGCGAACCCAGAGTTCCGCCATGGTGTGCGTCGGCACGTCCTTCGCTTCCTTCGCTGACGCGAGCGCCTGCGCCAAGGCATCGCTCAACGACGCGAAGCCGTTTCCGCCGGCGCTGCCCGCGAGGCGCTCGGCCTCGCTCAGCACGTCGGCGTCGGTCAGATCGTCGACCAGCGCCGCCTCGAGCACCCGCTGCGCGCCCAGCGCATCGTGGCCATCCACCTCGAGCACGCGCGCCAGATCCAGCCGCGCGCGCGCCCGCTCGCGCACGCCCGGCGCACGGGTCACCTTGCGCTCGTACAGCTTCGCAAGATCGTCCGTCCGCCCCAGCGAGCGATACACCGATTCGAGCGCCTCGAACGCCTCCTCGAACAGCGCATCGCGCTCGAGCAGTTGCTCCATCGCGCCGCGGCTCGCCGCGTGCTCGGGCACCTGCTCGACGGCCAGCCGCAGGGTCGCAAGGCCCTTCGACGGCTCCTCGAACTCGTGAATCTGCAACGTCGCCAGCCGGTGGTACAGATCCGCCTGCGCATCCGGCGCCGCTTCCACGGCAATGCGCCGCTCGAGAACATCGGCCAGCGCCCGCGCATCGCCGAGCCGGCCGAAGAGCCGATCGAGCGCCGCCAGCACCGTCTCGTTGTCGCCCGATTGCTCGGCGGCCGACACGAATGCCCGCGCAGCGCGCGCATCGTCGACGAGCTTCTCCTCGGCCACCTTGCCGAGGCGCATGAACAGGTCCGTCGCGATGGCCGGGTCGAACAGCGACCCCGCACGCTCGGCGAGCGCATCGGCGTACCGCTGCCACGACTCGCCCTTGTTGCTCGCGCGCCCCGCCGCACGCTCGCACAGCCGCTCGATCTCGGTGTGCAGCTCGGCATCGTCGGGCGCCTCCGACAGCGCACGAAGCAGCGCCGCCTCGGCCCGATCCAGATCTTCGAGCTTTTGCTCCGCCACCTCCGCAATCGCGCGGAGCGTCTTGGTGCGCTCGACCGGTTCCGTTTCCGCGCGAAGGCGCATCTCCAGCACGAACGCGAGATCTTCGTGCCGCCCCGCCGTCCGCAACACCGGCTCGAGCGCCGCCGCGGCCTCACCCCGCAGCTCGTCGCGACTCTCGCCCAATTCGCGGATGGCCTTCGCGGCCTCCTCGTCGAACGCCCCGCTCTCGAGCACCTCGCGGTACGCGCCGAGGGCCTGCGGTGCATCGTCGAGCTCGTGCGCGAGCAGGGCGCCGATGCGCTTGCGCAACGTGCGCCCTTCCGCCTCGTCCTGGGACTGCGCGACCTGCAGGCGCAGGTTGTCGAGCAGCTCCGGCCACATCTTTTCGGCCGTGTACAGCTTGTCGAGCCGCCGCACCACGTCCACGTCACCGGAACGCACCTCGAGGGCTTGGTTGAGCAGCTCGATGGCCTCGCGCCGATCCGACAGCCCGTACTCGTACCGATTCGCGGCGTCGAGATAGAGCTGGAACTTGAGGTCCGACTCGTCGTCCGAGCAGAGCTCGACCCTCCGCCGGTACAAGTTGATGAGCCGCGCCGGATCGTTCTTCGCCTCGTACAGCTCGATGAGCCGATCCATCGTGAACGCGCTGTCCGGCTCCAACTCGAGCGCCCGCTCGAAAGCGTCGATCGAGCCGTTGCCGTCCTCCAGCATGTCGCGCCGCACCTCACCGATGCGCCGCCACGTGCTCGCACGCTGCTCGTCGTCCGTGGTGAGCTCGGCGCGCTTGCCGAGCACCCGCTCGAGCATGGTCCAGTCGGCGAGCAAGGTCGCCAACTCGTCCATCTGCTCCAGCGGCTCGATGTCCGTCTCGTCGGCTCGGAACAGCCGATCGTACGCGTCCAACGCCGCACGCGGATCGTCGCGCTTGTCGTTGTGCAGACGCGCCAGGGCGCCCAGGAGCTCCTTCTCGGCGACGCCGGACGTGCGCTCGATACCGCGTTGGTAGGCGTCCGCGAGATCGTCCCAGCGACCCGTCACGCCGGCCAGGCGATCGAGCTCGGCCCGTGTGTCGCCGTCGTCCGGATCGAGCACGAAGGCATCGCGAACCGCGTCGAACGCCTTGTTCGGATCTTTGCCGCGCGTCTCCCAGAGGCGCGCCGTCTCGCGGAAGATCGCGACCTTCTCCGAGTCGTCGTCGGCGATGCCGAGCCGCTCGTCGTTGACCGCCACGAGGTGCCGCCAGTCGTCGGCGCGCTCGTAGATCGGCCGCAGAATGTCCACCACGTGCGCCTTGTGCTCCGGGTCCGCGATGAGCGCTTCCAGCGCCGCAATCGCTTCCCGAGCCGCCGCCGAATCGGGCCCGAGCTCCACGACGCTCTCGTATTCGTCGATGGCCCCGGCCGTGTCGTTCAGCTTCTCCTGGAGCAGCTTGCCCAAAACGATGCGGAACTTCGCCTCGTCGTCGGGCAGCGCACTGTGCTCGGCGCGACGCCGCGTCAAATCGGCCAAGTCCGTGTAGCGCCCGCGCCGGTCGAACAACCGCGCCAGCGACTCCAGGGACTTGACGTCCGTCTCCTCCACCTCGAGCGCCTGCCGGTACGTCTCGATGGCCAGGTCGTCGTTCTCGAGATCGGTCTCTTGCAGCTGCGCGATCGTGTGCAACGTCGCCAGCCGCGCCGCCGGTTCCTCGCGGTATTCGAGCGCGCTGCGGTACAGATCGACGCGCGCCTGCGGCTGCTTCGTCTCGCGCAGGATGCGGTCGATCGACTCGAACGACTCGTCGTCCTCCTCCGGCGCGAACGCGTGCGCACGACGGTAGAAGGCCAGCGCCTTCTCCGGATCGCCGAGCTGCTCGTACAGCTGGCCCGTGCGCCGCGCCAGCTTGGCCGTCGCCGGCTCGTCCGCGGTGACCTTGCCGAGTTCCGTCGCGTAGATCTCCGCCAGCCGCGCCTCGGCGTTGGCCACGCGCGCGAGCCGATCGAGCTCGTGCCACGTGGGCTCGTCGGTGAGATCCTCGGCGAGCAACTTCGCCGTCGTCTCCAGCGCGGCCGGGTAGTTCTCCTCTTGCTCCTCGTGCAAGCCCGCGAGGCGCCGCAGCAGTTGCCGCTTCTCGTCGGGATCTTCGCTCACGTCGAGGCGTGCCTCGAGCGTGGTCATCACCCGGCGCCAATCGAGGCGCGCCAGGTAAACGTGCTCGAGCATCTCCGCCGCCCGCGCCGCGTGGGCGCGATCGGCCATGAGCCCTTCCAGCGAGGCCACGGTGGCCTCGTGGCGGCTGTCGAAGCGCAGCGCCGCCTCGTACTGGTCGAAGGCGCGGTGGTGATCGACGAGCCGCACCTCGAAGACCTGACCGAGCTTGTGGTGCAGCCCCGCCTTGACGTCGCCGGGCGGCCCCTTGCCGATGCGGCCTTCGTAGAGCGAAATCAGATCGTCCCAGCGCTCCGTGGTCGTGAACAGTCGCTCCAGCGCCGAAAACGCCGCGTCATCGTGCCACGTGTCGTGGATCTGCCGGTACGTGTCGATGGCCCCCGAGGGGTCCTTCAGCGTCTCGTCGGACAGGCGCGCCTGCTTGAACAGGATGCGCCGCTTCTCCGAGTCGTCCTCGGCCACCTCGGCCCTGCGCCGCAAAATATCGAGCAGCGCATTCGGGTCGTTCGCCTCCTCGTACAACGTCTCCAGCGCAGAGAGCGCCGTGCGATCGTCGCCACGGAGCTCGAGCGCCTTCACGTAGTAGGTGCGCGCGCCCGCCTTGTCGGAGAGCGCATCGCGCAGGAGCGAAGCGACCTTCAAGGTGACCTGCACCTGCAGATCGCCGTCGGCCAGATCGGGTGCGACCTCGCGAAGCAGATCGACCAGCTCGGGGTACGCGTCGATCGACTGCGCCAGACGCTCCGCGCGCTCGAGCCAGGGCAAGAACTCCTCCGCCGACTCGGCCTCGCGCAGCGCGCGAAGCGAGTAGCCGAAGGCCCTGCGCGTATCGCCCAAGGTCGTCTCGGCGGCGCGCGCAGCTTCTCGGTACAACTGCAACCGCGCCTCGCGCTCCTCGGCGTACTCCGCCTCGATGTCGATGACCCGGAGCAACGATTCTTCCTGCCCGTCCGCCTCGTAGAGCGGCCGCAGAATGCCAGCCACCTCGCGGCGCACGTCCGGATGATCGAGCAGCCCTTCCAACGCCGCACGGCTCGGTGCGTGCGCCGCGTCGATCATCAGCGCCTGCCGGAACGCCTCGATGGCCTGCGGCACCTCGTCGAGGCGCTCGCGCCGCACCGCACCGAGCTTGCCGAGCAGCGCCAGCCGCCCCTCCTCGGTTTCGGCAATGGCCAGGCGCGCCTCGATGGTCTCCGCCAAATCGGGCCACCGCTCCGCCGTCTCGTAGAGCCGCTCCAGCGCCGAAAGCGCGCCTTCGTCGGGGCCGAACTCGTCCACCAACGCGCGGTACGCCAAAATGGCTTCCGGCACGTCCGACAGCCGATCGGCCAAGGTCGACGCCACGCGCTCCATGAACTGGCGGCGCGTCTTCGGCTCGTCCACCTGCCGCTCGCGCGCGCGCAGAATGTCCACCAGCGCGCGCCACTCTTGTGTGCGCTCGTACAACCGATCGAGCGCGCCCAGCGCCGCACCGTCGAGCGGATCGTCGTCGAGCCGCGCACGCCAAGCTTCGATGGCGCCCTTCGGATCGTCGAGCGATGTCTCGCAGAGCTCACCCAGGCGACCCTGGATTTCTCGACGCGCCGCCGCGTCCTCTTCGAGCCGCACCTCGGTGCGCAGAATCTCCGCCAGGTCCTTCGTGCGTCCCGACCCCGCGTAAATCCGCTCCAAGGAGCGCGCGATGGGCAGCGCCAGCTCGGGCTCGTCGGGGCCGATGTCCAGCACCTGCCGGTAGACGACCTCCGCGCGATCGCTGTCGCCGAGGTAGCGCTCGAGAAGCTGCGCCAGCTCGCTCAAGATCTGCGCGCGCGGCTGCGGCACATTCGCCGCCTCCGCCGACTCGGCGAGCACGCGCGCGGCCTCCTCGAAGGCCCCGAGCTTCTTCGCCAAGGTGAGCAGCCCATTGCGGGCGTCCACGTCGTCCGGCGCGATCGGCACCAGGCGCGCGTACACGTCGAACGCGCCCTCTTGCAGGCGATCGTCGCGCAGCTCCGCAATGCGGCGCAACAGCTCGCGCCGCTCCTCGATGGCCTGCGCCGTCTCCAAGCGCACTTCGAGGATGCGCACCAAATCGCGCGGCGCATCCAGCGAGACGTACACGTGCTCCAAAATGACGGCCGCGCGCGGACGCAATTCGGGAACGTTGAGGCACTTCTCCGTGAGATCGCGCGCCTCGCGGTTCGTGGGATCCGCCTGAAGCACGTCCTCGAGGAAGCCAATGGCCGTCGCCGGATCCTCGAGCCGCGCCGTGTACAGCGCCCCGAGGCGCAGCTTGAGCGCGACCGCTTCGTCGAGCGACGCCACGGGCAACCGGCCCCGCAGAAGGTCGGCCAGGCTGGTCCAGCGCTCTTCGCTCGAGTAGAGCGAATCGAGCGCGCGCACCGTCTGATCGTGGTTCGGTTCGAGCTGCAAAATGCGCTCGTAGTACGCGATGGCCTTGGGCCGATCGCCGGTGATCTCCTCGGCCACCAGCGCCACGTCCGCGAGAAGATCCGCGCGCCGGCTCAAGTCCGGAGCCGCCGAAATGGCCTTCTCGTAGAGCACCTCGAGCTCGTCCCACCGCTCCAGGGTCGTCAGGATCTGCTTCAAGCGCTGGAACGCGCGCTCGTTGCTCGGATCGCGCGAGAGAATGCGCTCCAGGTACGGCTGCGCGGCCACGATGTCGCCGAGCATCTCGTCGTACAGAGTCGCCGCACGCTCCGCGAGATCCATCTCCACGGAATCGGGGAGGCCCGTGTTCCCCGTCGGCGGCACGGCCTCCACGATCGCGTGCACGAACTGCTGCGCGCGGTGCGTGCGGTTCGAGAGCACCGCGAGGCGATCCCACAGTTCGAGCTCCATGGGGAACTCGGACGCGGCGCGCGCGATGACGTCGAACGCCGTCGTCAGCGCACCCACCTTCCCTTCGTACACGTCGGCCAGGCGCGAGTAGAGCGCGATGCGGTCTTTCTTGGCCGCCGCGGTCGCGATCATGACCTCGAGCACCTCGGCCTGCTGCTGCGCATTGCCCGTCTGGTCGTAATGCGCCTCCAGAAGCACCGCCGCGCGCCCGCGCGTCTCGGGCACGTGGAGAAGCTCCTCGATGACTTCCACGGCACCGCGGTACTCCGGCGTTCCGCTTCCGTGTGCGCTGCCCGGCGGCGGATGCGGCACGATATCGAGCGCGCGCTGTGCCGCCGCCAATGCATCCAGCGGCCGCTTGAGCGACGACATGTACAGCCGCGCGAGCTCCACCTCACGCTGCGCGCGATCGACGCCGTCGCGTTGATCGCGGTCTTTTTCCAGTGCCTCGGCGGCGCCTTGCGCATCGCCCGCCGCGCGAAGCAAACGCGCCAGCGAACGCAACGCGCCGCCATGCTGCGGCACCAACTCGAGGATCTTGCGGTAGATGTCCACCGCGCGCTCGGGCGAGCCGAACACGTCTTCCTCGAGCGTGGCCCACTCGTTGTAGAGGTGAATCTTCCACGACGTGTTCGCCCGTGCGACCCGCTGATCGAAGAGCCAGCGCAGGTCCTCTTCCCGGCTCTCGCTGCGCAGCAGCTGATCGAGCGCGCCCACCGTCTCTTCGTCGTCCGGGCTGTCCTCGACCAACGAACGGTACGCCGTGATGGCATCGTCGATGCGCCCCAGTTCCAGCGCGTACACTTGCGCGATCTTCGAGCGCAACGTCCGCCGCGTGGTCTCGTCAGGTGCATGCTTTGCACCCTCGACGAGCCGCGCATTCAGCGTGGTGACGAACGCTTCCCATTCGCCCGAGGCCCGCGTCGCCTTCTCGAAGGTCTCCAGCGCCTCCGCACGATCGGGATCCAGCTGGTACGCACGCCGCGCGTACGCGAACGACCCGGCGCGATCTTGCAGGTTGTGCCCGGTGATGTGCGCCAGCTTGTGCAGCAGCTCGAGCTTCTCTTCGTCGTCCGTCGCGTGCTGCAGCAGCACCTCGTACAGAGGAGGAAGGCGCGCCCACTTCTCCTCGCGCTCGTAAAGCGGCACCAGCGCCGCGGCGGCGCGCTTGTCGTCCGGCCGCACGCCGAGAACGCGCTCGTAAGCGCGGAAAGCCCGCTCCGGCGCGCGGAGCCGGTCCACGTAGACGTCCGCCGCGCGGTACGAGAGCTCGATCTTCGCGTCGGGCTCCGCCGTCCGATCCGCCGCCGACGAGAGCACCTCCGCGAGCCCCTCGAAGTCCTCCGTGGTCGCGTAAAGCTCGGTCAGCCCGTCGTAATCCGCCCCCGCGAGGAAGGTATCGCGAAGCACGCGCAGCGCCTTCGGATGCCCCGGCGACAGATCGAGCACGCGCCGCCACGCCCGCATCGACCCTTTGGGGTCCTGCAACCGGTCCGCGTAGATCGATCCCAGCTTCTGCAAGATGGCCAGCTGCGTCTGCGTCCCGCCCGGCGAGCCCGCGGCAAGCTCCACGCGCCGCTCGAGCACCTCGGCCACCGTCGCGTAGTCCTTCTCGCGATCGGCCAGCTTCTCCAGCGCATCGAGCGCCTGCTGCGAGCTTGGCTCCTCCGCGAGCACCTTCTTGTACGCCACCATGGCGTCCGCCCCGCGATCGAGGCGGTCCGCCGCGAGCTTGGCCATCTCCAGCCAGAGCGCGCGCTTCTCCTCGCCGGTCGGATCGGTGCCCGCCTCGACGTCGATCTCGCGCGGCGTCTCCTGCTCGAGCCGCTCCACCTGCCGCGCGAGCAAGTCGTACAGCGGCTTGTACGCGCGACGCTTCGTGTAAAGCTCACGCAATTTCTGGTTCGCCTCGCGGTCGTCGGGCGAAGCGTCGAGCAGCTTCTCGTACGCATCGACCGCGTTCTGCATGTTGGAGAACTGCTCCAACCAGCGCCGCGCCACCTCGCGGTAAATCTCGGTGCGCGCACCGATGTCCGTCTCGAGCTCCGCCACGCGCGCCTGCGTCGCGAGCATCTCGCGCCAGCGCCCCAGCGCCGCGTACACGCGGGCCAACTCGCGCGCTGCGTCCTTGTCCTCCGGATCGAGCGTCGAGATCTGCGACAGCACCGTCACCAGCGCCGAGTCGTTCTTCAGATCGTTGCGGTAGATGGCCGCGATGTCCCGGAGCACGGGAAGCCGCGCCTCTTTGTCCTCGACCCCGATCTTCTCGAGGTCGCCGCGCAGCAGATCGGCCAGCGCATTCCAGCCGCCCGTCTGCCGATACAGGCGCTTGAGCGCCTGGCGCGCTTCCTTGTTGTTCGGATCTTGCCGGAGCAGCGATCGCCACTGCTCGATGGCGCGCGTCGCGTTCGCGCCATCCTCCGCGAGCTGCGCGAGCTCGGCCACGATGGTGGCCCGCGTGGGACCATCCGTGAGCACGCGCTGTGCGTCGGTCAGGATCTGCGTGAGGCGCCCGAACTCACCCTTCTCGTGGCACCACGCACGGAAGAACGTGAGCATCTGCGGGTGCGCCGGCTCGATCTTGCGCAGCCGCGCAAAATACGGCTCGGCGGCGTCCGGCCGCTCGCGCATCTTCCAGTGCACCATCGCGATCTGGAGCAAAATCCCGGCTTCCTGGCCCTGCGTGAACGACGACGCCGCCAGCTGGTCTTCGTAGAGCGAGACGAGGCTGTCCCACTCCTGCTTCTCCGTGAAGCGATCCACCAGCGCGGCGGTCGCCTCCACGTTGCCCGGCGAAGCATCGACGACCGCGGCGTACGCCTTCATCGCGTTCTCGGGATCGTTCAGCCGCTTCGCGTAGACGCGGGCCAGCCGGAGGAAGGCCGCGCTCTTCTCCTCTTTGATGGGGCTCTCGCGCGCGAGCAGCTCGAGCACCTCGGCCACCAGGACGTAGTCGCCCTTCTGCCGGTAGATGCGCTCGAGCAACAAGGCCGCACGGCGGTTCTTCGGATCGATGTCGAGCGCCTTCTTCGCGCCCGTCACGATCTCGCCCTCCAGCGCCTCGAGCTTCTTCTGCCCCTTGGAGCCTTCGCCCTGGAGCTGCGGCCGGCCGTAGCGGTACGCCGCCTCGGCGCCGGTCACGAACAAGGAGCTCTTGAAGGCGGGATCCTTCGTGCCCTTGGCCTCGTCCACGTAGCGCTTGACGATCTCGAACCATTTCGTGCGCTTGCCCTCGGCCCGTTCCAGGGCGTCGACCGCGACCCGTTCGCCGGGGCGCAGCTCGAGCAAGTGCATGTACGCGAGGCTCGAGCCCTCGTCGTCGAGCAACTCCTCGTCGAGGACGCGGGCCAGCTCAGTGACCAGCGGGGCTTCCCGCTCGGTCCCTTTGGCGACCTCGACCTCCCATTGGAGCAACTTCGCCACGGCCTCGTATTCGCGGCGCAGCTCGTGCGCACGGCGGGCCGATTCCAGGAGGGCTCCTAGCTCCTCCGTGGAAAGTTCCGACGACAGCTCCTGCATTGCCTGCGGGTTGCCAAAGAAGGCCCCGAGATCAGCCCACGCCTGCCCGTTGTCCGGATCTTCTTGAAGAACACCGAGAGCGTTTCGAATCGTCTGCGCGCTCATCCATCACCCTGGGGCCTAGGCCCCCATTCGCACGTGCTCACGCTGCTGCCTTATTGACCAAGCTGCCTTTTAGGGCCCGCCGCGGTGAGGTGACTCGTGTTCGGAGACGCGAAAACTCCCGGGAAATATACCGTAGCGATGCCGGGCACCGATGCTACGAGCCGCGTCCAGCAATATCAAGCAAACAGGGTGTTTTTGCTATGCTAGTACTCCGCCCGTGCTTTCATCGCGTCTGTCGCCAGAGCGTGGCTCGCTGGCTCTCTCGCTTCGCACGGTCTACGAGACGTTTGCCATCAGTTGGCCCACGGTCGTCGACGCCGCCCTCGGGCGGGTCCGGAAGGACGTCTGCGACGAGCGCCTGCGTAGCTGGTCGCAAAAAATCGTCGCCCATACCCGCATCCAGCTCGACGTCCGAGGCCGAGAACATCTCGAGAAGAGTCGTTCTTTCCTCGTGATGAGCAATCACCAGTCGCACTACGACATTCCCGTGGTGTTCGCCGTCGTGGGCGGGAACATCCGAATGATTGCCAAGAAGGAACTTTTCAAGGTCCCCGTATTCGGAGCGGCCATTCGCGAGGCTGGCTTCATCGAAATCGATCGGTCGAACCGCCAGCGCGCCGTGGAAAGCCTGGAAATCGCGAAGAAAATGCTCTCCGACGGCGTGCACGTGTGGATTGCCCCCGAGGGCACACGCAGCCGCACGGGAGAGCTCCTCCCCTTTAAGAAGGGTGGATTCAACCTGGCCCTGGAAGCTCAGTTGTCCATTCTTCCCATCACCATCGACGGTACGAAGGACATCCTGCCGCCGGACACGATGCGATCGTACCCGGACGTGAACGTGAAGATCGTCATCCACCCGCCCATCGATGCCCGCGCTTATGCAAGCAATGGTTCGGGTATCGCGGATTTTAAAGCCTCGCGGGATAAATTGATGACGGATGTACGGGAGGCGATCGAACGTGGTTTTTAGCTCGACCTGGCGACGCTCCAACGGAAAGGGCAGCTCCCCCGCGGTGGGTGCTGGCCTCGCCATTTTGGTCAACGCCAACGCCAAGCGCGGCGGACGCCGCATCGCCGCCCAACTCGGACGCGCCCTCCCCGGGGCCCGCATCCGCCTGACGAAGACCATCGACGAGATCGAGGGCTGGCTCAAAACGGTGCGCGACGCGCGCTGCATCTTAGCTGCGGGCGGCGACGGCACGGCCATCGCGCTGCTGAACGCGATGCATCACGTGCTGCCGAAGAACGAAGCCCTCCCCATCGTCGGACTCCTTCCCCTGGGAACCGGCAACGCGTGGGCGCGCTCCACCGGGGCACGCAAGCTGGGTCAGCTCGTGGGCGTGCTCGCGGGACTCGGGCCCGGAACCCTGCCGACGCGGCGCTTCGGGCTGGTCGAGTGCGAGGGCGTGCTCACGGGCTTTGCGGGCTGCGGCTGGGATGCGCAGATCCTCAATGATTACAAGAACCAGCTCGAGGCCTCGCGCGGACCGGGCAAGCGGGTGGCCAAGAGCGTGTACGGCTACTTGGGCGCCATGCTCTTTCGCACGACGCCGAAGCAGCTGGTGAGCGGCCGCCCGCACGTGCTGATCGAGAACATGGGCGACGAGGTCTACACCGTCGATTCGAAGGGCAAGATCGTGAAGATCGAAGGCGTGGGCAACGGCGCCGTTCTTTACGAGGGCCTCGCCAGCGTGGCCGGGTGCGCAACGGTGCCGGAGTTCGGCTACGGCTTCCGCGCCTTCCCCTTCGCGGAACGCCTTCCGGGCTACCTCAGTGTGCGCATCTACGACCGCAGCGCGCTGGGCGCCATTACGGACCTGCACCCGCTCTGGCACGGCACCCATCCTCTGCGCGGCATGCGCGATTGGTTCTCCACGGCCGTGCGGATGACCTTCTCGCGACCCATGCCGCTGCAAATCGGCGGCGACGCCGTGGGCGAGCGGCAGACGGTCGACTACCGCATCAGCGAGCGCACCGTCGAGATGCTCGACTGGCGGTCTCTCAATTAAATGTAGGGGACGTGGCGAGGAGGATCGTTCGACACGCCGGGCTCGATGCGATCACGGATCGCACACGCAACGCGCTCGCCTTGTTGGCGGGAGGCTTCCGCGCACCTGAGGGCCCGGTCCGACCGAAGGCGCTGCACGCAGGGCTAGTCGCCGTCGTCGTTCGCACCGTGTTTTTGCACGTGGCGGGGGGTCTTATGGACGCTCCGCGCACGTGGGAGGGGCTGCTTCAGGCCTTTACGCGGCTCGACGAGGAGCTGCCGGCCGGCGACCGGCTGCTGGGGAGCTTTCCGTTTTTGAGCGCGGCGCACGTGCCCGACGCGATCGTGGAGCGCGTGCTGGACGAGCTTCTGCACGTCGAACGCGACGAGCTCGAGGTCGAGCACCTCGGGACCGTGTACGAGTCGATGATGGGCTACGCCATCGCGGTGGCCGAGGAGCCGAGCCTGGTGGTGCTCTGCCGGCGCAAGGCGGGCGACTCCCAGGTGGGCGTGCTCGTGGGGCTCGCATCGTTGCTCGCGCAATCGCCGCCCTCGCGCAAAGGGAGCTTGCGGCGGCGTGGCATCGAGATGGACGAGAAGCTCGAGGCAGCCATCGAGCAGAGCACGAGCATCGAGGAGCTGGGCGCGGCGCTGCGAAAGCGCACGGCGCCGCTCACGCCCGATCTGCTGCCCGCGGGAACCTTGGCCCTGACGCTCACGCCGGATCGCCGCCGCTCGGGCTCGCACTACACGCCGCGCGCGCTGGCCGACCAAATCGTGGAAGATACGCTGGGCCCGCTCATCGAGGCGCTGGGCGAGCACCCTTCGTCGGACGCGATCCTGCGGCTCAAGGTGTGCGATCCCGCGATGGGCTCGGGCGCGTTCTTGCTCGCGGCGTGTCGCTACCTCGGCGGGGTGCTCGCGCGCGCATGGCACCACGAGAACGTGCCCGACGCTCCATCCCTGGCGGTGCTCGCACGGCGCCTGGTGGCCGAGCAGTGCATCTACGGCGTCGACAAGGATGCGTCGGCGGTGTCGGTGACCAAGCTTTCCTTTCGCCTGCTCACCGAGGGCGGCTCCACGCCAAAGCTGCGGCGTGGCGAATCGCTGGCCGGGCTCGATTGGTCGCGTCAGTTTCCGGAGGTGTTCGCGCCACCGCGCGCGGGCTTCGATGCCTTCGTGGGCAATCCGCCGTGGATCTCCTACGCGGGCCGCGCCGCGCAGCCGCTCGATGCCAAGCTGTATCGCTACTTCACGGAAACGTACGCGAGCTTTGCCGGCTACCGGAACCTGCAGGGGCTCTTCATCGAGCGGTCCGCGAGCTTGCTGCGGCCTTCGGGGCGACTCGGATTCATCATTCCGAGCTCCATGTCCGAACAGGAGGGCTACGCCCCCACCCGCGCGGCGCACGATCGGCTGTGCATCTGCGATGCGAACCTGCGCGATCTGGGCAACGACGCCTTCTCGGGTGTGTTCCAGCCCTGCATGGCCCTCATTTCGACGCGGCGCACGGAGCCGGCGCACGAGACGAACGGCAATGGCAAAGCCATCTGGCCCATCGAGCGGACGGATCTCGATCCGATCGGGCACGCCTTGCTGCGAAAGATGGGCGCGCACCCTCCCCTGCCACCGCACCTGTTCGGCGAGCGCGGGATCCAGACCTCGTCGGGCGATGTGGAGCGCATGCGCGACAAGCCCGATGGGCGGCGCACCCTCGCGCTCCGCACGGGTGGCGACATCGAGCCATTTCTACGGCGGGCGCCGTCGCTCTACTGCGATCCCGAGCGGCTCTCCTGCCGGGTGCGCGCGGGGCAGGAATGGAGCGCCGTGCGCGTGCTCATTCGGCAGACCGCGCGCGTTCCCATGGCGACGCTTTCGGACGGCACGGCGTTCCGCAATTCGATCCTGGCCGGCTTCGCCGACGAGGTGTACCCGGCGACGTTCCTCGCGGCCTATTTGAACGCGACGCCCATCCGTTGGCTCCACTACGTGCGCCATCGCGACGCGCGCCAGGGCATGCCGCAGATGAAGATCGGTCACCTCCGTGCCACGCCCGCGCCGCCCGATGCCTGGCTCATCTCCGAACTGTCGGCCTTCGGTGAGCTCTTGGACGAGCGAAACACGGGCATGGAGGAAGACCTCCAGGAAATGCTCGACGAAATGGTCGCGCAGGCGTTCCACCTCACCGGCGAGGAGCGGGAGCTCGTCACGCGGTGGTGGAAAGAGCTCACTTGACCAGATCGATGTCCACGCGGCGGTCGCGCGCCCAGCTGCCTTCCTCGTCGCCCGTGGCGTCGAGTTCCCCGCGCGAGGTGGCCTTGATCTTCAACAGATCGACACCGCGCGAGCCGAGGTAGCTCTTCACGTTGGTGGCACGGGCGGCGCCGAGCGACAAGTTGTACTCCTCCTCGCCGCGCGGATCGGCGTGGCCCGTGACTTTGAGCGCGCGCCCGCGCAAAGGCCCCGCGGTGAAGCATCGGGCCACCAAGCCGAGGATATGTTTCTCCGGCGAACCGATTTCCTCCGAGTCGAAGGCGAAGCGGGGCGCCGACCCGACCTGAGAGCGAATGGTACAGATGCGGCAGATCTCGTCCGAGACCGAGACCGAGCCGGCGCGAACGCCCTCGGCTCTGCCAGGCGGTTTCAGGGCCGGCGATTCCGAGATGGCGACGGCCTCGGGCCAAACCGATGATGGCGGCAAAGGCCGCGCGCTTGTGCATGCGGCGCATGCGATGAGTGCTGCAAGCGAAAGAGAGCCAAGAAGTGCGATGCGCATGTTTCCCCCCGGTGAAGATGGATGATCCACCCCGGAGTACCATTGCGCACATTGTCCATGCGGTAGACAGCTACGGTTGCGGCGGCGACCAGAAATCGAGGCCGCCGATGAACTGGCCCGGCGCCGTGAATGGGATGGGGCCGAGCAAGGTCGAGTCACCGCCGTTGATCGGGGTCGAGAGGACGATGGACTCGGAGCCACCGTCGGGCAGGGCTGCGGTCGCGGTTCCAACGAGCGACTGCCGGCCATCGAAGACGAACGACTGCGGCGCATTCGGAATGGCCGGCCCGAGCGCGCCCGTGGTGACGTCCCAGAGGAACGCCTCGGAGCCGAAGCCCAGCGCCCAATGGGTCGCATCCGTTTGCGCGCGCGAGAGCGGATACTCTTTCGCCGTCAAGTCGAGCAGCGTTTCCGAGCGCCCCGTGTTCGGGTCGAGGGCATCGACCTGGCGGCGCCGCACCGCCCCCGCGCCCGCATCGGTGGGCGGCTCGTTGCATCCGCCGCTCAGCACGAGGAAGCGGTCGCGCGGCGCATCGTAAACGAGGCCGTTGAAGACGGGGTTGAAGCCGTCGACCGTGAAGGCACCTGCACCTGCATCGCCCGCGTCGCCGGCATCGCCCGCGTCGCCCGCGTCGGCCCCCGCATCACCACCGGTGGGTGAGACGACCGTGTCGGTCTCGACGTCGATGGCCACGATGCGCGGTTTCGCCGTCGTGCAGAGCAGGAGAAAGCGCGTGGGATCGAGCTTGTTGAGGTCGATATTGCCCAACAGAACATAGAGCCGCTTGCGATCGGGCAGGTACACCGCCCCGGCCATGTCGACCCGGCGATCGCTGTCGCTCCCCTCGACGAAGCGCGACAGGTCGATCGTCTTGATGGGCGCCGACGCATCGCCTTGCGCCTCCGGATCGATCACCGCGAGCGCGTTGCGATTGAAGCGCAGCACGTACGCCTTTCCCGCGGGGCCCGAGACCACGGCCACCGGATCCGCGTACTGGTCGCCGCCGTCCGGTCGATCATCGAGCCGCACGTTCCACGAGGGACCACCCTGCCACGGAGCACGGGGATCCAGCTTGCGCACGACATCGATCCGCTGTTCCAAGTTCCATAGAACCGCGCCCGACGGCGCTCGATCGATGTAGGTCGTGCCAAAGCCGGAATACGAGAGCGGCGTCCCCTCGACCGCGCGGGAAGCCAGGTTGTACGCCGTCAGATCGCCCTTGGTCCCATCGCTGAAGGAGAAGAGCAACCATCCCGCCGGGCCCGCGTCGCCCGCATCGCCGGCGTCCCCCGGCGTTTGCGCATCGGCGGCATCCGTCCCCGCATCGCCCGCGTCGTCGGGGGGCAAGGTGGCGTCGTGGCCCGAGTCGGCACCCGAATCGCGCCCAGGCGCGTAGATGATATCGTCCGAGCTGCACGCAAACACACCTGCCCAGGCGCCAATCGCAAAGGACAAACCAGCAACGCAACGCCTCGTACGGGACATGTGAATCTTTTCACACGCTGGCAAGGGCCATGTCTACCGCTTCAGCGCTTCGGCCACGCGATCCAAAATGCGATCGGCGAGGTCTCGCTTGCTCATGTCGCCAAGCGACTCCGCACCCGATGCGGACACCATCGTCGCACGGTTGTCATCGCCCGCGAACGCCACGCGCGCTTCGTTGGCCACGATGAGATCGCACTTCTTCTGCGCCAGCTTGCCGCGCGCGTACGCGACGAGTTGCTCCGCTGTCCCCGTCTCTACGGCGAAGCCCACGAGCACCGGTGCCTTGCCGGCATCGCGCTTCGCCCCCACCTCGGCAAGGAGATCGGGATTCTTCACCAGCGCCAGCGACGATTCGTCCTTGTCGTCCTTGAGCTTTTTCAATTTCACGGGGCTGGTCACCGCGGGCCGATAATCCGCCACGGCGGCGGTCATCACCAGCGCATGCGCCTTCGTGAGATCGTCCCCCAGCGCGCGCCACAAAGCTTCGCGCATGTCGAGCGCCGAGCGCACGTCCACGCGCGCGACCCCAGAGGGCGTCGCCAAGGTGACCGGCCCCGCGATGAGCGTCACCTCCGCACCGCGCAGGGCCGCACGCTCCGCGACGGCAAAGCCCATCTTTCCGGTGGAACGATTGCCGAGGTAGCGCACCGGATCGAGGTCCTCCACCGTCGGCCCCGCCGTGACGACGACGTGCTTGCCCGCGAGATCTTTCACCGCCGGCGCCGTGAGGATGCGCGCCAGCGCCTCGAAAATCTCCTGCGGCTCCGCCATGCGCCCCGGGCCGCTATCTCCCGACGCCACCGGCCCCGACACCGGCCCGACGAACTGGACGCGGCAATCGCGCGCGAGCCCGTCCACGTTGCGCTGGGTCGCGGGGTGCAGCCACATGCGGGGGTGCATGGCCGGCGCCGCCAGCACGGGCCCCTTGGCCGAAAGCGCCAGGGCGGTCACCAGGTCATCGGCGCGCCCGGCAGCCATGCGGGAGAGCAGGTCCGCCGTCGCCGGAACGATGACCACGGCATCGGCCCGCTCGCTGATGGCCACGTGCATTTCCCCGGAAAAGCCGGGATCCCACATGTCCTGGGCTACGGCCACCCCGCAAATGCCGGAAAGCGTCACCGGCCCCACGAAATGGGCGGCGGAATGGGTCATGACCGGAAGAACGGTCGCCCCCGCCTTTACGCAGAGGCGCGCCACCTCCACGCTTTTGTAGGCAGCGATGCTTCCCGTGACACAAAGGGCGATGGTGCGCCCGGCGAGGTCGAACATGGTCGGGATTTAGGGTAGAAGGGCGGCAGAAACCGTGTCCAGAGGAGTCTTATGGGTCTCTCCGTCGGAATCGTAGGCCTGCCGAACGTGGGCAAGTCCACGCTGTTCAATTCGCTCTCCACGGCCAAGGCCGAGGCGAAAAACTTCCCCTTCTGCACCATCGAGCCGAACGTCGGCGTCGTGGCCGTGCCCGATCCGCGCCTGACCGCGCTCGACGGCATCGTGCACGCCGACCGCATCGTGCCAACCTCGATTCAATTCGTGGACATCGCCGGCCTGGTGCGCGGCGCCTCCAAGGGCGAGGGCCTGGGCAACCAGTTTCTGAGCCACATCCGCGAGGTCGACGCGATCGTGCAGGTCGCGCGCTGCTTCGAGGACTCGAACATCATTCACGTGGAGAACCGTGTCGACCCGGTGGGCGACATCGCCACGGTCACGACGGAGCTCTGTCTGAAGGACCTCGACACGGTCGAGCGCCGCGCCGACCGCGCCCGCAAAGCCGCCAAAGGCAATGTGCCGCTGGAAAAGCTGGCGCTGGAGATCTGCGAGCCGCTGGCCAAGCACCTCGACAGCGGCTTCCCCGCGCGCACCTTCAAGCTTCCCGACAACCCCGACGCGGCCATCGTTTTGCGCGACATGCAGCTTTTGACGGCGAAGCCCGTGTTCTACGTGGCCAACGTCGACGAAGCGTCGCTGAAGGCGCTCGATTCGAACCCGCACTACGTGGCGCTGAAGAAGCACGCCGAGTCCGAGGGCAGCGTGATCGTCCCCGTCTGCGCCGCGCTCGAGGCTCAAATTGCCGAGCTGGAGCCGGAAGACCGGCCCGAATTTTTGGCCGAGGCAGGGCTGAAAGAGCCGGGCCTCTACGCGGTGGTTCGCGCGGGCTACGAGATTTTGAAGCTTCTGACCTTCTTCACCGCCGGAAAAATGGAGGTGCGCGCCTGGACGACCACCATCGGCGCACGCGCCCCGCAGGCCGCGGGTGTCATCCACACCGACTTCGAGAAGGGCTTCATTAAGGCCGAGGTCATCTGGTGGGAGGACTTCGTCAACCTGGGAGGCGAGTCGAAATGCCGCGATGCCGGGAAGCTCGCCATCGAGGGCAAGGAATACGTGATGCGCGACGGCGACGTCGTGCACTTCCGTTTCAACGTCTGATGTAATCTTCGGGGGGGCCTTGCAGTAAACGCTTAGCGCGAGGGGATTGTGCGACGATGAAGCCAGCGAGTCGAAGTTGGGCATTTCTGATGCTCATGGTGCTCGCCCTGGCGGTGAGCGCCGTGGGCTGTCCGTGCGTTCGCAACGCGGTCAATGCCGACGCCGGGCTGCGCTGGTGGCTCTTCTCGAACTTCGGGGCCTCCAAGGTATGCCCCGAGATGCTCAAGCGCGGCGTGCCCCTCAAGGTGGCCATGATTGGCCCCAACAGCGTGGGCCGCTTCTTTCCGTCGCAGTGCCAGGTCCACGTGAACGACCAAGATCACTCGATGGTGGTCGACGTGACCGGCTCGGGCTACGTGGTCCTGCCCTTCACGCGGCGCGTGGGCTTCTATTGCGGCGTCTCCATCGAGTACCGGCCCGACTTCAAGCTGTTGGAAGACGCGACGTACGTCTGGGGCCGATACAGCCGGGCCATGCGCGCGCCGGATCTGCGACTCTTGGGCGTGGAAAACCAGGTCATCAATCTGGCCACGCAGACGCAATGGGGCGGCGATCTGGCGACGGTTCTGGGCCGCGGCGTTCTCGAAAGCGAGATCGCGAAGGGCTTCACGGTGGTCCGGCTGGACGATGGTGACGACTTCACGCTGGGCATCCTGAATCCGCCCGAGCGCCCGAAGCGCTACTTCAAAGGCATCGGCGATCACGTGGTGCTCGAGAGCAATGTGACCGATCTGGCGACCGCCTCACGCGACTACCTGGGCCCCTTCACCATCGAGCAAAACAACGCCGCTTTGTACGCGCGCCTACGGGTAACCGGCGCCCCCGCCGATTACATCCTGGTCGACCGCCAAACCGGCGACAACTGGCGCCACGACTACGAAGCCGCCCGCCCCATGGGCCCGAACCCCGGCCCTTCCATCGCCTACGGCCAAGCCGCCCCCGGCGAAACCAGCCGCGCTTTCCCCGTCGAACCAGGCTCCTACTACCTCGTCGTCGAAAACCGAGCCCCCGCCGCCGTCGGGCTCCTAGGAATGCCAATGCCTTTCGAAGCGCGATCGACGGTGACATACTCGGTGGAATCGAGCTCGCGCTAACCGAGCGCAACAAGCGCGGCTAGGCGGTCGACCTATGAAGAGTGAACCGCCAGGACGCCAGGGTCGCCAGGATCGCCAACGGAATACCCAGGGAGCCTGGGGTTGAGATTGATTGCCTTGCGGGCGGGGTCATCGAAGCAGCACTCGAGGTGCATGCCAATCTGGGTCCCGGCTTCTCGGAAGGCGTCTACGAGCGAGCGCTTGGCATGGAGCTAACACTGCGCGGCATCCCTTTCGTCTCACAGGCGCCGTTGGCAGTCTCTTACAAGGGCAACCTCGTCGGGGAGGTCCGCCTTGATATGCTCGTTGCTGATTGCCTCGTCGTCGAGCTCAAGGCGGTCGAGGCGCTGAACTCTCTTCACGTAGCCCAAGCCGTCTCCTACCTGAAGGCAACGGCACTCCCACTCGCTCTCCTCATCAACTTCAATACGCGCTTGCTACTGCGAGGGGTACGACGCGTAGTCCTAACAAACCACTAGCCGTCACCCCTGGCGATCCTGGCGCCCCTTGGCGTCCTGGCGGTTACCTTCTTCCTATTTTATCACCGAGCCCACCCCCGCTCAGTGGGGCGTGCCCGCGGGCTCGGGGTCGACCACGGGCGGGGGCGCTTGCACGCGAGGGGCGCCGGGGCCGCGGACGACGAGTTCGCCGTCGACGTATTGCCACGACTCGCGCGGCTTGCCGAAGACGGAATCGGGATCTTCCAGGCATAGCGCCTCGCGAAGGACCTCGTCCATGTGCTCGACCAGCACGATCCTCGTGGCGCGCAGCACGCGGCGCGGGACCTCGCGCAAGTCCTTGCGGTTCTCGCGCGGCACGATCACCGTGGTGATCCCGCTGCGGTGCGCTGCCAAAAGCTTCTCTTTCAAGCCGCCGATGGGCAGCACGCGGCCGCGAAGCGTGATCTCGCCGGTCATCGCCAAGTCCCGCTTCACGGGCACCTTGATCAAGGCGCTGGCGAGCGACGTGGCCATCGTCACGCCGGCGCTCGGGCCGTCTTTGCGGATGAATTCCGGGAAGTGAACGTGCACATCGACCTTTTGATAAAAGTCGGTGTCGAGGCCTAGAATCTGCGCGCGCGAACGCACGTAGCTCATGGCCGCGTGGGCGCTCTCCTCCATGCCTTTTTCCAAAAGGCCCGTGATGGCGAGCTTCCCCTTCCCCGACACCACGGCCACCTCGCAAGCCAGAAGCTCGCCGCCGCCGTTGCTCGTCACCGAAAGGCCGTTGGTGAGCCCGATCTCGTCGTGCTCTTCCTTCTTCCCGAGACGGTACTTCGGAACGCCCAGGTACTTCGGAATGCTCTTCGCCTCGACCACGATGGGCTCGAGCGCCTTCGTGTCCCCGTCGTCGCTGCCAGCCTTCTTCGAATCGTTCACCACCTGGCGCGCCACTTTGCGGCAGATGCTCGCAATCTCGCGCTCCAGCGAACGCACGCCGGCTTCCCGCGTGTAGTGGTGAATCACCGTCCGAATCGCGCTCTCGGTCACCGTGAAGTCCACGTTCTCGAGACCGCACTCTTTCTTTTGCCGCGGCACCAAATACTTCACCGCGATATTCAGCTTTTCGAATTCGGTATATCCCGACAGCTGAATGATCTCCATTCGGTCCTGCAAAGGCACCGGAATGGCCGAAAGCGTATTCGCCGTCGTAATGAACATCACGTCGGACAAATCGTAATCCACGTCCAAATAGTGATCATTGAACGTGTCATTCTGCTCGCCATCCAGCACTTCGAGCAGCGCCGCCGCGGGATCGCCGCGGAAGTCGGTCGACATCTTGTCGACTTCGTCGAGCAGGAAAACGGGATTGTTCGTCCCCGCCTTTTTCAGCGATTGAATCAACTTGCCCGGCATTGCGCCGATGTACGTGCGCCGGTGGCCGCGAATCTCCGCCTCGTCGCGCACGCCGCCCAGCGATAGACGCACGAATTTGCGCCCCGTGGCCCGCGCGATGCTCTTGCAGAGGCTCGTTTTGCCCACGCCCGGCGGCCCCACGAAGCACAGAACCGGGCCTTTGAGCTTCTTGGTGAGCGCCTGCACCGCCAGGTATTCGAGAATGCGTTCCTTGATGCGTTTGAGGCCGTAATGGTCCTCGTCGAGGATCTCCTCGGCCGCGCCGAGATCGTAATTCTCCTCGCTCTTGTCGTACCAGGGGAGGCTCAGAATCCAATCGATGTAATTGCGAACGACGGTCGCCTCGGCGCTCGTCGGGTGCATCATCTTGAGCTTTTTCAGCTCTTTCTTGACCTTCGCGGTGGCCTCTTTGCTCATCCGCTTGGTCTTGATTTGGTCTTCGATCTCCTGAATCTCGTTCTTGAACTCGTCGCGCTCGCCGCCGCCCAGTTCCTTCTGGATGGCCTGCATTTGCTCGTTCAAGTAGTATTCCTTCTGCGTCTTCTCCATCTGCTTCTTGACGCGAGAACGAATCTTCTTTTCGACCTGCAGGATCTCGATTTCCGCCTGCATCAATTCATGGAGGCGCTCGAGGCGTTTGGAGGCGTCTTCGCACTCCAACAAGGCTTGCTTGTCGGCCAGTTTGATCGTCAGCAGATTGGCCACGATCATGTCGGCCAGGCGCGCCGGGTCGTCGACGGATTGCACCTCGACGAGCACCTCGGGCTGCACCTTCTTGTTCAATTTGACGTACATCTCGAAGGCCGCCTGCGAGCTTCGCATCAGCGCTTCGACTTCCACCGTGCGCGTGCCCGTCTCGGCGATCTCCTCGGCCTCGACCAGGAAGAACTCGTCCGTCTGCACGTAGCGCCGCACACGCGCGCGCTTTACGCCCTCGACCACGACCTGCACGGTGCCGTCGGGCAGGCGCAAAAGCTGGCGCACCGCGCCCAGAGTGCCGACGGAAAAGATATCGTCCGGCACCGGCTCGTTGGCCTTGGCGTCCTTTTGCGCGGCCAAAAAGATCTCTTTGTCCCGCACCATGGCCGCGTCGAGCGCATTGATCGAACGCTCTCGCCCCACGAACAGCCGCGTCCCCATGTGCGGGAACACCACGATGTCCCGAAGCGGCAAAAGCGGCACTATCCGTCTTTTATTGTTCATGGTCTTCGCGTCGCCATCGGCCTTGAAAAACATTGAAACCCTTTTTTGCCACAGCTCATCGCCCGGTTCCACCCAAGCGGGCTGGCGCACCGTGAAATTGCGGCGCCCCTGCCCTCGTTTCCACAAACGCCAACGTGCCCACGTCCGCCCCCGCCAGGGTTCTGGGCGGGAACAAGGGCATGGGCACGCTTACGCAAGGGAGACGGCAAACGACTACGCGAGTTCCGCTTCCTTCGTGTAGACGATGAGCGGAGCGTCGTTCTTCGTGATCACGTCGTCGTTGATGACGACTTCCTTGATGCCGCTGCGCGACGGGATGTCGTACATGATGTCCAGCATCCCCGCCTCGAGGATGGCGCGGAGACCGCGGGCGCCGCTGTTGCGCTCCAAGGCTTCCTTGGCCACGGCGGCGAGTGCGCTCTTCGTGAACTTCAGCTTCACGCCGTCCATCTCGAACATCTTCTGGTACTGCTTCACCAGAGAGTTCTTCGGCTTCGTCAGGATGTCGATGAGGGCTTCCTCGTTCAGCTCGTGCAACGTCGCCAGCACGGGCAGACGGCCGATGAACTCGGGGATGAGGCCGAACTTGAGCAAGTCCTCCGGCTGCACCTGCATGAGCAGCTCGCCGAGCTTGAAGTCCTTCTTGCTCTTGATGTCCGCACCGAAGCCCAAGGTCTGCTGGCCGATGCGGCGCTGCACGATCTGCTCGAGGCCCACGAAGGCGCCGCCGCAGATGAACAGGATGTTCGTCGTGTCGACCTGCAGGAAATCTTGCTGCGGATGCTTCCGCCCGCCCTTCGGCGGAACGTTGGCGACCGTGCCCTCGATGATCTTCAGGAGCGCTTGCTGCACGCCCTCGCCGCTCACGTCGCGCGTGATGGAGGGGTTGTCGCTCTTCCTGGAAATCTTGTCGATTTCGTCGATGTAGACGATGCCGCGCTGCGCACGCTCGACGTCGTGATCGGCGTTTTGCAGCAGCTGCACGATGATGTTCTCGACGTCCTCGCCGACGTAGCCGGCCTCGGTGAGCGTCGTTGCGTCCGCAATGGCGAACGGAACGCTGAGGATCTTCGCCAAGGTCTGCGCGAGCAGCGTTTTGCCGCTTCCCGTCGGGCCGAGCAACAAGATGTTGCTCTTGGAGAGCTCGACGTCGTCGCTCGAAACGCGTGAATCGATGCGCTTGTAATGATTGTGAACGGCGACCGCGAGCACCTTCTTCGCCCGCTCCTGCCCGATCACGTAATCATCGAGGATCGATTTGATTTCTGCCGGCTTGGGAACAGGCGTCGAACCCGCATAGGGCTCGTCCTTTTCAACCTCCTCGGCAATGATGTCGTTGCAGAGCCCGATGCATTCATCGCAAATGTAAACCGTCGGGCCGGCAATGAGCTTCTTCACTTCCTTCTGGGATTTTCCGCAGAAGGAGCAGTTGAGATTGCCGTTGGTGTGGTCGTCCCGCCTGCGCTCCAAGTGTCGCCTCGCTCAAGTCCGAAAATGAGAAACGTGTAAAACGTGAAGAGGTGACGAACCCTACGTTCCGTCACGTCGACATAAACCTGATGACCGCATTCACAACTGCGTCGCCAACGCCACAAAGCTTAGACTTGTCACTTGCTCATCGCAAGCTTGCGCGCGCGCGTTGTTCGCGACTTTTCGAAAAATCTCCGAAAAATCCTTAGCGCGCGCGCCGCCTCCGCTTCGGCCAGCTGGCGCGAGATACGGACAAGAAAAGTCCGTTCTCGCTTACCTATCACCCGTCCAACCGGCGCGCGTTGCCCGACGCTTTACTTCGCGTCCTTTTTCTTGGGGACGAGCACTTCGTCGATGATGCCGTATTCCTTCGCCTGCGCGCCGCTCAGATAAAAGTCGCGATCGATGTCCTTGAGGATCTGGTCACGCGGCTTGCCGGTGGCCGACGTCAGGATGTCCGCAACGACGTCCTTTAGGTGGCGGATTTCACGGGCTTGAATCTCGATGTCGGTCGCTTGACCACGCGCACCGCCAAGCGGCTGGTGAATCATGATGCGCGCGTTGGGCAACGTCACGCGGCGCCCTTTGTGACCCGCGGCGAGAAGCACTGCGGCCATCGACGCGGCCATGCCGAGGCACATCGTCGATACGGTCGAGCGAACGTGCTGCATCGTGTCATAAATCGCCAGGCCGCTGGTGACCACGCCGCCGGGCGAGTTGATGTAGAGCATGACCTCTTTGTCGGGATCCTCGCTCTCCAAAAAGAGGAGCTGCGCGATCACGATGTTGGCCACATCGTCGTTGATCTCGGTGCCGAGGAAGACGATGCGATCCTTGAGAAGGCGACTGAAGATGTCCCAGTTGCGCTCCCCCCGGTGGGTGGTCTCGACCACCGTCGGATAGATGATGTTTCCCGCGTGCGTGCGCTCAAGCAGCTCGACTGCCTGAGTTCGGTTCTCCGGACGCTTGCTCATGTGTTGGCCGTCTCCGTGCTTTCTCCAGAAGCCTCTGGAGAATCCTTAGCCTCTGACGTACCCGCGGGCAAATCCGCCGCGGGAGCTGCGTCCACAATCTTGGATTTGCCTTCGAGCAAGTCCAGGATCTTATCTTCGAGAATCATGCCGATGAGGATGTCGCGCTTGCCCTTCTCGCGGTACTCCGCGCGAACTTTGGCAACGTTCTTCCCCGTCTCTTCGGCCAACTCGGCGATGCCCTTCTCCAGGTCTTCGTCGGTGACCTTGATCTCGAGCGTCTTCGCGATGTGCGCCATGAGCAGGCCGGCGCGGACCTTCTTCTCGGCGTCGGCGTGGATGGCGCCGTGGAGCGAAGCCCACTGCTCCTGCGTGATGGGCTGACCGGCGCGACGCGCCTGCTGCAGGATCTGCGTCTCCATCAGCTTGCATTGCTGCTGCACGAGCGACGGGGGAACCTCCACCGGGTTCGCCTCGTTCAACTTTTCCACGATCTGCTCGGCAATGGCCGTATCGACCTGGTCTTTGGCCGACTTCTGCAGGCGCGTGTGCACGTCCGCGCGGAGCTCGACCAGGGTCTGGAACTGGCCCACGTCCTTCGCGAACTCGTCGTCGAGGTTCGGGAGGACCTTCTCCTTGATCTCGTTGATGGTGATCGCGAACACGCCCGGCTTGTCGCGGAAGTCCTCACGCGGGTGGCGATCGGGGAACTGGGCGGTTACCTCGAACTTGTCGCCCACGTTCTTGCCCGTGATGCCGGCGTCGAGCTCCGGAAGCACCTGCTTCGAGCCCAACTCGAGCTGCACGCCCTGGCCGCCACCGTCCTTGATCTCCTTGCCGTCGACCGACAGCGTGAAGTCGATCACCACGATGTCGCCGCTCTGGGCGGGGCGCGCGGGCTCGGGCGCCTTCAACGTCGCGAGGCTCTGACGAATGCGCTCGATCTGCTCGTCGACCATCGCATCGGTGATCTCGGCCTGGGGACGCGTGAGCTCGAAGCCCTCGTACGTCACCGACTCGATCTCGGGCGAGACCTCGAAGCGGGCCTTGTACGAGAACGTCTCTTTCGAGTCGACCTTGCCGGCTTCCACCTCGGGCGTGTTGATCGGCGTCACGTTCTTCTCCGTCAGCACCTGCGGGAGCGTGGTGTTGACGATGTTGTTCGCCACATCGTTCTGCACCTGCGGTCCGTAGAGATGCGACAGGACGCTGCGCGGCGCCTTACCCGGGCGGAACCCTTTCACGTGCGCCTTCTTGGCGAGGTTCGTGTAGGCCTTGTCGACCTCGGTCTTCACCGTGTCGGCGGGGATTTCGATCTGAAGCTCCAGAATGACGGGAGAGATGCGGGAAACTGTGACTTGCATGTTTGTTCCTGAGGACGATTTGGCCGGCTTAGGTTCCAGAGGGCTCGCCACCATACTGCGGCGGGGGTTGTCGTCAAGCTGGGAACCATGCGCAAAACGCCCCGCTCCCGCTCCCCCTCCCCCTCCCGATCTCATCGTGAGATTCCACGGGAGCGGGAGCGGGAGCGGGAGGGGCACAAAAAAAGAGCGCCCTCCGATCGAGGCGTGACCGGAGGGCGCGAGGGTTTCCGGGAGGAGAAACCCTAAGTCGGGCAAATGGGCAGGCGGATGCCTGGAGCGTGGCGGCGCTGGCCGCTCAGTCGTCCTCGTCGTCGTCCGTTTCGGCGTACTCGTCGTGCTGGTCGTCGAAGAGCATGTCGCTGCCCTCGAACACGGTTTCCTGCATCAGATCTTCGAGGGAAAACCCGACGCGGTAGTCCGGGCGCAACTCTTCACGTTGGAAGTCCTCGATCGTGCGGTAGTTCTTCGGTACAGGCATGGGATCTCCCGGGCGCTAAGAAACGACGTGTCGACTGCTCATAACGAGGGCTAACGGGGCTAACGAGGCTAACGAGGCTAACGAGGCCGGTGCTGCTGCAGAGGAGGCGTCGCGCCGTTGTCGAGAGGACGGCGATCCAATCGAACGACGCTGGCGAGGCCGACAGGATGGGAGAGAGAAGAGGCGCGACGCGGATTCCAAAAGGTCCGCTGCATGACGGCGGCCCGGCCGGACGAGGCGTCATCCTCGAGGCACACGAATATTTGACGGAAGCTGGCCCGCATGGTGGTCCCCTCTTCTCCTCTTCCATGGGGTCGGCACACCGTGGTATGCCGTCCACCCACATCTCGGCACAACATACTACGGCGGATGAGGAGGTCAAAAAAGCGCGTCCGCTTTTCGTTGCTGCGCCGTGATAGACCTCCGCCTCAATGCCCGCCCGCCCTTCTGCCAGCGCCTCGAACAAGCGATCGGCCACCGCCGCAAAGCCCGGCGACCCGCGGATCATTGCGGTCGTGAACCAAAAAGGAGGCGTCGGAAAGACGACCACCGCCGTGAATCTCGCGGCGAGTGTGGCCGCCGCCGAGCGCAAGACGCTCTTGCTCGATCTGGATCCGCAAGGAAACGCCAGCTCCGGTGTCGGTGTGCGCCCGCGCACCGTGGAGCGAAGCGTCTACGATTGCCTCATTGGCCGCGCGAGCTTCAAAGAGGTGCTCGTGGAAACGGAGGTCAAGGGACTCTTCGTGGCGCCGGCCACGCAGGATCTCGTGGCCGCGGAACTCGAGTTGGTCGACGATCCGGAGCGGGCGACCCGCCTCAAGACGGCCCTGTCCGATTTGCTGACCCGCGAAAAATTCGAGTACGTCTTCGTGGACTGCCCGCCGTCACTGGGCCTTCTCACGGTGAACGCCCTCACCGCGGCGAACCGCGTGCTGGTGCCCCTGCAGTGCGAGTATTATGCGCTGGAAGGCCTTACGCACTTGATGGCCACGATCGATCGCATCAAAAATGGCACGAACCCCACCTTGGAGGTGGAAGGCATCGTGCTCACCATGTTCGACGCGCGGAACAACTTGGCCCACCAAGTGGCCGATGAAGTGCGAAAGCACTTTCACGTGTTCGACTCGATCATTCCGCGCAATGTGCGCCTCTCGGAGGCGCCGTCGCACGGTAAGCCGGTACTCCTGTACGACGCCCAATCGAAGGGGGCGCAAGGCTATCTGGGCCTGGCCCACGAACTACTGCGAGTCAAAGCTGAATCGTCATGAGTGAAAAAAGCGTCTCCTCGGATACGAAAAAACGCGCCTTGGGCCGGGGCCTCGATGCCCTCCTGCCGGTCGCGCAGCCGCCCGCCCGGGGCTACGGCGACAAGAGCGTCTTTCTCTGCGCCCTGGAGAAGCTCTCGCCGCAAAAGGGACAGCCCCGCAAGGTCTTCGAGAAGACCGCGCTCGAGGAGCTGGCCGCCTCCATCAAAGAGCACGGCCTGCTCGAGCCGCTGGTGGTGCGCCGGGTCGACGGGTCGGATCGCTTCGAGATCATCGCCGGCGAGCGGCGGTGGCGGGCCTCGCAGAAGGCGGGCCTGCACGAAGTGCTGGTGGTGGTGAAGGACGTCTCGCCGGCGTCGGCCTTCGAGCTGGCGCTGATCGAGAACGTGCAGCGCGAAGACCTGAACGCGATCGAGCTCGCGGAGGCGCTTTCGCGTTTGGTGCAGGAGCACGGCTACACGCAGGAATCGCTGGCCGAGCGGCTCGGGAAGGACCGCACCACGATTGCGAACAGCCTGCGCTTGATGAAGCTACCGCCGCGGGTGCGCGATCAGGTCATCGAGGGCGCGCTCACCGAAGGACACGCGCGCGCGTTGCTCGGCGTCGTCGAGGGGCCCGCGATCGAGCGGCTCTCGGAAAAGGTCATTCGCGGCCGCCTCAGCGTACGCGCCACCGAGGCGCTCGTGCGCAAGGAGAAGGACAAAGAGAAGGCCGCCCTGGGCGACACCTCCGCCAACGGGAAGAAGGCGCCCGACGCCGCTGCACCGCAGGTGAAGAGCAGCTCCGTGCGGGACCTCGAGGCGCGCCTCACCCGCCGCCTCGGCAGCAAGGTGGAAGTGCGCGACGTCGGCAACAAGGGCGAGCTGGCCATCCCCTACGCGGATCTGGACCAGCTCGATCGCATCTTGGAAAAGCTGCTGGGCGGCGACTAAGTCCGCGCGGCGCGGGCGTGTGCGGCATGGAGCGCCGGCATCCTGCCGGCGGTTAGCCGGCTTCCAGCCGGCGACGCGCTCGACGAGCCACCTGGAAGGTGGCGGACCGCCGGCAAGATGCCGGCGCTCCATTCCTCGCTCGACGTCGTGACGGCGACTAGCGCGCGGCGCGGGCGTGTGCGGCGGTCAGTGTATTCTGCAACAAATACGCGATGGTCATCGGACCGACCCCGCCGGGGACCGGGGTGATGGCCGATGCGATCTCCGCGGCCTCGGCGTAGGCGACGTCGCCGACGAGCTTCGTCTTGCCGTTGCCGGCGTCGACCCGGTTGATTCCGACGTCGATGACCACGGCGCCCGGTTTGACGAAGTCGCCGCGCACCAGCTCGGCCTTGCCTACGGCGGCCACGAGCACGTCGGCCTCGCGGCACACGGCGGCGAGATCCTTGGTGCGGGAGTGCGCAATGGTGACGGTCGCGTGCTCGGCGAGGAGCAGTTGCGCGACCGGCTTGCCGACGATGTTGCTCCGGCCGACGACGACGGCGCGGGCCCCCTTCAAGGGCACCTCGGCGAGCGCGAGCAGCCGCATGCAGCCGAGCGGCGTGCAGGGAACCAGGCGGGGGCGTCCCGCGGCGAGGAGGCCTGCGTTGACCGGGTGGAAGCCGTCCACGTCCTTCGCCGGGTCCACCGCATCGAGCACGCGCTGCTCGTTGATGGATTTGGGCAGCGGGAGCTGCACCAGGATGCCGTCGACGTTGTCGTCCGCGTTGAGACGCTCCACCAAGGCGAGCACCTCGTCCTCGGGCGTCGAGGCAGGGAGCACGTGCAGGCGGCCCTGCATGCCGACCTCGTTGGAGGCCTTCTCCTTGTTGCGCGTGTAGACCTGGCTGGCAGGGTCGTCGCCGACCAGGACGACCTCGAGCCCCGGCGCGCGCCCGTACTTCGCCTTGAAGGCGGCCACGCCCTCGCGCACTTCCGCCCGCACCGTTTCCGCTAGCTTTTTACCGTCGAGAATTCGCGCTGCCACCTGGACCTCCCTCGATGCACCGCCACCGCGGCGAGTGCCAGAACGATACCGAGAAGCTGGGACGTGGACAGGTGCAGCATGCCGCCGCGGTCGTCGTCCCGCCAGAACTCGATGATGAAGCGTGCCACTGCATACAGGAACAAAAACGCCGCGAACACCTGCCCGTCGTAGCGTTTGCGCGGGTGGACGTAAAAGAGGCAAAACGCCGCGATGCCCAGCGACACCGCCGACTCGTAAATCTGCGTCGGGTGCACCGGATGGCTCCACGAAGCGTAGCTGTCGAGTACGTGCGCCTTGAACTGACCCTCGCTGGCAGGACTGCGCGGCGGGAACGAGAGGCCCCACGGCGCGTCCGTGCGGACACCATAGCAGCAACCCGCGAGCAGGCACCCCATGCGACCGAATCCCAGGCCGAGCGGCACCGCGAAGCCGGCCATGTCGGCGGCCTTCCAGAACGGGAAGCGATCGCGCTTCAAGAGGAACCACGCGGCGGCGGAGGCACCGATGAGGCCCCCGTAATAGGTCAGTCCGCCCGCCCAGAACTTCGCCCAGGCGAAGCAGTCCGTGGTGCCGGGATGGCATACGCCGCGCGCCGCATCCCAAACGCCGCCGCGCGCGGCCGAGATGCACTCGGCCTTTTGAAAGGGCCAATCGACCTTCGAGGGGTCGATGCACAGGTGCACGTAGTCCCAGAAGTACCCGTCGGCGACGACGTGCAGCAGCCGCGCACCGGCCACGCCCGAGATGAGCATGGCGATGCCCAGATCGACCATGACGTCGGTGTTCTCGCCGATGCGGCGCGCCCAGAGCGCGGCCAGGGCCGTGGCGAGGAGAAAGCCCGTCGTCAGAAGCGTGAAGTACGCAGGAAACCCCACCCCAAAGAGCGAGAAGAGCTCCGGGCGCACGGGGTTTTCGTCACTCCGCCGACTTGGACGCTTCCGGCGGGGCGGGTTCCTGCGCCGTTTCCACCGTCTCCACGGGCGCAGGCGGAGCTTCGACCGGTGCGGGCGGCGCCACGAAGATGGGCTCCACCTCATGACGGCGCGGCTTGCGCGCCGAGAACATGTCGATGGCCATCAACGCCACGCCGACGCAAATCGCGATGTCGGCCACGTTGAAGGTCGGCCAGTGATGATCCTGCCCCTTGTAGACGGCATGCACGTCGATGAAGTCGATGACGTGGCCGTAGCGGATGCGGTCGAACACATTGCCCAGCGCGCCGCCGAGCACCAGCGGCAAGCCCCACTTGAGCGCGCGCTGCCGCGGCTGAAGGCGCCGGTACAAGGTGACGATGAACGCGATGGCCGCGGCCGAAACCAAGAGGAAGAACGGCCGCCGGACGTTTTCACTCGTCGACTGCAAAAGGCCCCACGCTCCACCGCGGTTCTTCGCGAGGATGAACGCGACGTGGTTTTCCCAGACGTGGATGATGCCGGGGTACCCATCGAGCGTACGCTCCGCCCAAAGCTTGGTCGCCACGTCGGCCACCAGCGAGATGACCGAAACAATCGCGAGAAAGACGTAGGACGGCGAACCACTACCCTCGGCGCCGGGGATGGCCCCCGATGAGCCGAACGGCACACCGAGCCGCGGAACATCCGGCGCAACCTCGGCGGCGGCCCCAAAGCTCTCAAGAGAAGCGGGCGTAGAGAGAGACTGGAGAGACTGCGCCTCGGGCGCACTCGTGTCCGCCGCCGGGGCGTCGGCAACGGTGGTGCTTGATGTGGTGGTTTCGTCCATTGAATTCCAGGCCGCGGGATAGATACGCAATTTCGATGCGCGCGACTAGTGCGCATCTCATTGACTATGTCGACTTTTGGACTCAGTCTAAGTGGTGTGAAGCCTGCGGAGCCTCAAGAAAAGGGTGATCAGGGCCTGGGGCCGGATGTCGTCGACGTTCTGCGCGATCATGGCATTCAGCCATCGGCCCAGCGCGTGGCGGTCGCAAAATACGTGCTCCGCACGGAGGAACACCCCTCGGCGGACCAGGTTTGGCACAACGTGCGGAGCGGCTTTCCCATGCTGAGCCGGGCAACCGTCTACAACACGCTCAATTTGTTCGTGGAAAAAGGGCTGCTCCGCGAGTTCATCCTGGCGGAAGGCAGGCTCGTCTATGATCCGAAGACCGAGCCGCACCATCACTTCATCGATGACGTGACCGGCAAAATCCACGATGTGCCCTGGGACGCGGTGCAGGTGTCGGATGTCCGCAAGCTCCCCGGCTTTGCCGTGCGCGACTACCAGGTGGTCATGCGCGGGCAGAAGCTTCCGTCGGCGTAGCCTCGCGTTCGAACGCCGCCGCCAAGTGCTCCCACACGGCCCGCACGCGTGACGTGCGCAGCGACGTGGGATGACCCACGAGCCACACGCACCGCCGCGGCAGGGTATCCGATGGCACGACGCACACGAGCTCGGGCTGGCGCTCCGCGAAGACGGACAACAGCGGCCCAATGCCCAGCCCTGCCCGCACCGCCGCCATCATCGCGAAGGGACTCGAGCTCCGCGCCACGATCTTTTCGGGATCGATCCGCGACGCAAGCCACGTCGCCTCGGGCGAATGGGCCAGCGATCGATCGTAGGTGACGATGCGATGCCCACGAAGATCGCCCGCATCAACGGGAAGGCGCCCCTCGAGATACTTCCGCGAGGCATAAAGCCCCACGGCAAGCGTTCCCACCTGCCGCGTCACCAACGCCGGCTCCGCGGGACGAACGATGCGCACCGCGAGATCTGCCTCCCCGCGTGCGAGATCGAGCACGTGGTTGCTCACGCGCAGGTCGAACGTCACCTTGGGGTACTCCGCGCCGAAATCGCCCAGGTAGGGGACCACGAACTCGGCCATGAGCACCTCCCCCGCGGTGATCACCACCTGGCCTTCGGGCCGATCGTCGTCGGCACCTGCCAGCCGCGCAATCTCCGCGACATCGGACTCGAGCCGCAGCGCATGCTCCACCACCCGCTCCCCGAGCGGCGTGAGCCGCCACCCCTCGCGCCGCCGATCGACCAGCGCGCCACCGAGCGCGGTCTCCAGCGCCTCGAGCCGCCGTCGCACCGTGCTCTGGTCGACGCCAATGGCTTTGGCCGCACGCGCCAACGTCGTCGCCCGCGCGAGCACCAGCAAATACCGCAAATCGTCCCAGTTCATGACGTTTGGCAAAAATGCCATCGCCGTTGGCATCTTCTCAAGC
Organism: Sorangiineae bacterium MSr12523; assembly: GCA_037157775.1. Taxonomy (NCBI): domain Bacteria; kingdom Pseudomonadati; phylum Myxococcota; class Myxococcia; order Myxococcales; family Pendulisporaceae; genus Pendulispora; species Pendulispora brunnea. The sequence continues at coordinate 4,077,157 of CP089982.1, read as the reverse complement.
TCCCGCACCGCGAAGGGCCGGCCCATCCTCTCGCGGCATGAAAACACGCACGCTCATCGGGCTTTCTTCTCTGTTCGCCGCCATCGCGGCTCCCCTTTCCTGCTCCGAATCGCAGGCCGCGCTCCACGAGCCGCGTGAGGACGTGCTGCAAGCCGGCCCCAGTGAATGGGGCCCCGACGATGAAATCGGTGCCGCCAATCGCCTCGACCCGGCGTTGGTCCGCAATGCTGCAAAGCTGGTGACCACGGGAAAGTCGTACTCGCTCGGCATCGAGGTGAACAGCCAGACACCGGCCTACGGGCACCGCACCTTCCAGGTGTACATGACCCAGCCCGAGAACCCAGCCGGCAAGGGCATCGGCACGAAGGGCCTCACCTACAACGACGAGATGATCGAAGGCTGGATGGGCGTGGGCACGCAGCTCAATGGCCTCGGGCACGTCGGTATCGAGAACGTCTATTACAACGGCCACAAGGAGCAGGACATTCTCACCATCCACGGGGTGAAGAAGCTCGGGCTCGAAAAATTGCCACCGCTCGTCACGCGCGGGGTGTTGCTCGACATGGCCGCGCACCTGGGCACCGACATGATTCGTGAAGGCACGCCCTTCGGCGCGGCGGACCTCGAGGCGGTCGCACGCCAACAGGGCGTCACCCTGCAAAAAGGCGACATCGTGCTCCTTCACACGGGATGGCTCGGCCTCATGGGCAAGGACAACAAGCGCTTTCTCGAAGGTTGCCCCGGCATCAACCGCGAGGCCGCGCGCTTTCTCGTCAGCAAGGGCATCGTGGCCATCGGCGCCGACACATGGGCCGTCGAGGTCGTTCCAGGCGAGCCGGGTGCGGGCACGTTCGAGGTGAATCAGACCTTGATTGCGAAAAACGGCATCTACGTGCTCGAGAACATCCGCACCTCGGAACTGGCCCGCGACAAGGCCTACGAGTTCCTCTTCGTTCTGGGCCACCCGAAGTACACGGGGACGACCCAAGCCATCATCAACCCGGTCGCGCTTCGTTAAGTTGAGGTGCACGATACATTTGTTTAGTATCGCGCCATGCCGTTTTCGGGTGCTGCCGCTTGGTCCGAGGAACGCGGGGTCGATTCCGTTCTCGACCGCTGGTTGAAAAGCAACATGGTGCGGCCGTGCTTCTGCGCGGACGAGCATCTCTCCGGGCAGGAGGCGCACACGGTTCCCTTCCCCGAGGACCTGGACCCCGCACTGCAAGGTGCGCTGCGGCAGCGCGGGATTGGTGCATTGTACACGCATCAAGCGCGCGCGTTCATGTTGGCGCGCGCTCCACAAGATCGTCCCCACGCGGTGGTGGTCTCTACACCGACGGCCAGCGGCAAGAGCCTCTGCTTCCACCTGCCGATGCTCTCCAAGCTGCGCGAGGATCCAGATGCGCGCGCCATCTACCTATTTCCGACGAAGGCGCTCGCGCGCGATCAAGAAGCGAGCTTGCAAGAGCTCATGACCCACGCGGGGCTCGGCAGCCCGGCCATCGTCTACGACGGCGACACACCGGGCGATGCGCGGCGGGCCGCACGCGAGCGGGGGCGCGTGCTGCTGACCAACCCGGACATGATCCACACCGGGATCCTGCCGCACCACGCGAACTTCGCGCGCACGTTTCAGAACCTGCGTTACGTCGTCGTGGACGAGATGCACATGTACAAAGGCGTGTTCGGCTCGCACGTGGCCAACGTGCTCCGGCGCCTTCAGCGCATTGCCGCCTTTCACGGCTCTCGACCGATCCTCATTGGTGCGACGGCGACCATCGGCAACCCGCGCGAGCACGCAGCGCGGCTTTTCGGCCTTCCCGTGGACGACGTGGCCCTCGTGTCCGAAAGCGGCGCCCCGCGGGGCGACAGGCGGTTTTTCCTGTTCAATCCGCCGGTGGTCAACGCGGAGCTGGGCATCCGCGCGAGCTACGTGAAGCAGGCGGTCATGCTCGCGGCCGATCTGGTGCGCGCCAAAGTGCCCACGCTCATCTTCGGGCACTCGCGCAACAACGTGGAGATCATGCTGCGCTACTTGCGCGAACGCGTCGGCAAGGACGTCGATCCGTCGCGCATCATGGGCTACCGCGGCGGGTACCTGCCCGAGACGCGGCGCGAGATCGAGCGCGCGCTCCGCGCGGGCGAGCTATTGGCCATCGTGGCCACGAACGCGCTGGAGCTCGGGATCGACGTCGGGGAGCTCGATGCGGTCATCTGCGCGGGCTACCCGGGCTCGGTGGCGGCCACGTGGCAGCGCTTCGGGCGTGCGGGGCGGCGCGGCGGGCTTTCCATTGCGGTGCTCATCACGTCGAGCGCGCCGGTGGATCAGTACCTCGCGCGGGAGCCAGGGTACCTGCTCGGGGCGCCGGTCGAAGAAGCGCGCATCGACCCGGACAACGTGGAGATCTTGATCCAGCACTTGAAGTGCGGCGCCTTCGAGCTGCCGTTCGCACGGGGCGAGCGCTTTGGCGGCCTCACCTCGGAGGAGACGGTGGATGCGCTGGAGTTCCTCGCGAAGCGCAAGGTGCTGCACGAGGCACGCGGCACGTTCCATTGGGCGGCGGACGCGTACCCGGCGAACAACGTTTCGCTGCGCAGCGTGGGATGGGACAACGTGGTCATCGTGGACGTCGCCCGCGACAAGGCCATCGCGGAGCTCGACTGGCGAGGGTCGCACACGATGCTGCACGAGCAGGCCATCTACCAGCACGATGGCGAGTGCTGGCAGGTGGAAAAGCTCGACTACGAGAACCACAAGGCGTTCGTCCGCAAAGTGGAGCCCGACTATTGGACGGATGCGATGACGTACACGAACATCTCCATCCTCGAGGAGAGCGCCCTCGGTCCAGCGACGACCACGTCCGATTGGCCCAGCGGCTGGGGCGAGGTGAGCGTGGTGGAGAAGGTCGTCGGGTACAAGAAGATCAAGTTCTACACGCACGAGAACACCGGCTACGGCGAGGTGTTCCTGCCCGAGATGCAGATGCATACGACGGCCTTCTGGTTCACCGTACCCGAGCGCGTGTGCGCGGAGATTGCCGCGGGGCGTGCGGCGGCCATCGATGCGCTGCGCGGCATCGGCATCGCGCTGGAAACGGTGGCGACGTTGGCGCTCATGTGCGATCCGCGCGATCTCGGGACGAGCCTCGGCGATGCGCACGAGGAAGAAGGCGCCGAGGGCACCACCGTTTCCCTTCCGCGAAAGACACGCGGGGGGCCGGCGGCGGGCTACAACCCGACCTTGTTCCTGTACGAGCACGTGCCGGGTGGAACCGGTCTCTCGCAGCGCATCTTCGAGCAGCGCGAGACCTTGGTGGCGCGTGCCCTGCGACTCATCGAGCGGTGCCCCTGCACCGACGGATGCCCCGCATGCGTAGGCCCCAGCGGCGAGACGCGCAAAGCCGTCGCCCTGGAGCTACTCCGCCGCGTCGTGGCAACGGCGTAAAGAAGAGAGAATTCACATGAAGGCGGGAAGACGGGAAGGAAAGAGCTTTTTGAATGGAGGGCTCGCGCTCCCACCCATCTCAAAAACCTTCCCGCCTTCCCGCCTTCATGTGAATTTCTTCACTCGAACAGCGGGAGCACTACTTACCGGTTTCTTTCAGGGGGCCCAGGGGCCATTCGGTGAGCAGCGGGATCTTCGCCTTGGGGCCTGATTCGCGGACCACGCGCGCGCACTCGTCGACGGTGAGCCGACGCGGACCGAAGGGCGAGGCGTCGGAGGCATCCGAGTCCATGAGCAACGTCGGCGTATCGATGCCGTAATCGTCCGGGTGCCCGGGGATGTTCATGAGCACGTGGCCCATTTCGTGGGCCAGGGTGAGGCTGCTGCGGCGTGCGCGGATGCCGGCGCGATCGAGCAGCACCACGTTGCGCACGCTGGAGAGATCGCTCTGGATGAACGACTCGCCGATGCGGCCGCCACCGGCAAATTGCGGGATCACGATGAGCTCGATGGTCGTGGGATCACCGTCGTCGAGGGCCTTGATCAGGGTGCGCTCCTCCAAGGTCCCCGCCATCGAGTCCATGTCGCCGAAGTGCTGCAGGCCGTCGGAGAAATCGACGGCCCCGACGCGCACGCTCAACGTGGGATCCGTGGCGGCGATCAGCTCGGCCGCGACCAGCTGGCCGCCCTTGCGCCGGAGCGACACGTCAACGCTGCCCATGGCACCCGGACCGATGCGCGCATTGGGGGAGACCACGGCCACCAGGCCCGCGCGGGTCGCCGCCTCGGCAAACTGGCGCGCCACGCGGTCCGCCGAGTCACGCGGGCGCGTCTGCACCACCAGATTGCGCCCGAGGGCGCGCACGCGCACCTCCCCGCCACCGGCAGGCAGGCCCATGTCGTCGCCGAAGGCCACGAGGTGCGAGGGCGGCGGATCGATGACCCGCACATCGAGCGTCTGCGCCGGGCCGAACGTCACGCCGCACTGACCCCACACGGCCGACGCCAACGCGAGCTCCGTGCGCAGCGCCGCAATCGCCCCGGCATCCGTGCTGCCGATGGCCGGGCCGCCGCCGGGAACGTTGCGCAGGACGAACGGCCGCAACGTGGCTCGCAGCCGCGGAATCGGCCCCACCGGCGATTGCCGCGGGCCCGCCACCCGAAGCGTCGTGAGCTTGCGCCCCCTGCCGGACACCACGATGGCGCCGCCGACCTCGGCGCGCACCGAACGCGATTCCACGACGGGGTGGGCGCGGTCGATCTCGTCGACCACGAAACGAAGTGGCGCGCTGGCGAAGCAGTGAAGCTTCGAGGACATCTGCGCACCGCACGGCACGGGCTCGAGCGCGATTTCCGGGAGGCGGTCGAGCTTCGTCCCCGACGCAGCAATCGACTCGAGGCTCAGGGCCGGCGCGGTGGCGGTGGCGGCGGCGACCACCACGCGCAACGCATCGGGATCGTCGTAGTGCGCGTCGGCCGTCGCCGGGGCACGCTCCGGTGGCGTGCGCTCGAGCGAAGCATGCTCGCGCGCGACGTCGATGTCCTTGCCCGCACCATCACGAAAGACGACCTGCACGTCGTCGTCCACGGCGCCAACGAGAGCATCCGCCTGCGCGGCGAAGGCCCACGCTGCGATCCCGAAGAACGCGGCGCGCAAGCCCAGTCCACGCGACGATGCCATTCTCTAGGAATGTAGCTGGCCCCCGTCAGTTGGCCAGCACCTGCCCCGCACTTGCCAGTTTTGCCCCGTACTCGCCTGGTACGCGCGTGCCTGCCGAGGCTTACTCGAGCCACCCCCACTGGATCCACCGCACCGCGGTCTCGTGGAGGAGAGGCTTTTCGGCGGTCGGGGTCACACCCGAGACATGGCCGTCGCTGCCGCTTGGGTTCGCCAGCACCCGGGCTCGCGCTACGGAGGCGGCACGCGTGAGCGCGCCCCACGTCACGTTTCCAATGGATTTCGAGGCGCTCAGTTCCTCCGCCAGGGGCACGGCCACGTCGGCCATTCCCAGATCCCACAGCGCCGCCGTCGCCAACCCGCGCAGCTCCTCGCGGCGAGGGCCCGCGCCATCGCCGTGGGCCGCATCGACCAGCGCCTGGCGCAGATCGTCCCGGCCGTGGTCGCGCGCGAGGTAAAGTGCCGCGCGAACCGCTACCTCGTCGGATAGCGGGAGGGCCTTGACGCACGCCTCCAGCATGGGACGGCACAACGTCGCCCGGGCACGTGCCAGGCGGAAGAGAAACGTCGTATCGCGATCGGCGCTGGGCCGGTCGGACAGCCGCGCAATGAGCTCCACCGTCGGCCGCGTTTCCGGCGGCGCCACGGTTCCTTCGATCGGCTGCACGGCGTCCGTCAGCGCCCAGAACACCAGCGACCAGGCCGCCCGCGCACTGGAGGGGCCGACCTTGGACTTCTCCCGCGCCTCCTCGGCCGGACCGGCATCGCCGGACTTGGCCGCGACTTCCGCCATGACGAGCCAGCGCCCCAGGTGCCGCTCGGCCCCGCGCAAGACCTTGAGCGCCGGAGCAATCGCCAGCGGCACGGGCTTGGCCCGCGCCAAGGGCACCAGCATTTCCGTGCAGAGCGCGATGCGGTGGCTCTCCTTGATCATCGGCGCCAACGACGTGAGGTGCGCGCCGTTGGACTCGGAACGCGTCACCCGCGCAATCTCCGCGCCGAAGGCCAAATGCGATTGCCGCGCCGCCGCGAGCTTTCCCAGCGCCGGTGCGAGCGATGCATCCGTGCAGAAGCATGCCGCGCTCAGCGCGGCGCTCGATCCGGCATCTTCGCCCCCGAGCGCCGTCCGCAACAGCGAGGCCACGCGCTTGTCGTCCGCATCCGCCAGGGAGCGCAGCGACGCGGCGTACAGCTCGCGCTTGAAGGCGCTCCGGCGCACCATGATGCCCAGGGCCTCGGCCATCGCGTTGCGAACACTCGCGCTGTACGGAGCGATGGCGCGAAGGGCGCCGGCCAACTTGGCCTCGTTCGGAGGGCGCCTCTTGAGCGCTCCTTCGATCTCGCTCTCGAAGCGCGCGCGCGTGGCTTTGTCGATCACCTCGGCGCGCGCCAGTTGCGGCTTTCGTGCGACCACCGCTAGTGCAACCTGTTCTCTCCCCTTCCCCACCCTTGCACGATATCAGAGAGACCGAGGGGACCGTCGAACGATCCCCAGGGGGCTAGCCGATTTTCTCGATGGCGATTCCGACCGTCTCGCCGTCGATATCGACCTCGTCGCGCTGCCGGTTGCTCTTGCCAAGTTGGTCGACCTGGACCTCGGCGGCCAAGACTTCCTTCGCGAGCGCATCGCCGTACGTCGCGATAATCTTCGCGAGTCGCTCTCCACCCGACAGCCACAGCTTGATGCGGTCGGTGTATTCGAGCCCCTGATCTTTTCGGGCAGCCTGCACGCGGCTCTGGACCTCGCGCAAAAATCCGAGATCGCGAAGTTCGTCGTCCAGGGTCGTCTCGAGGACTACGACGCCCACACGATCGCCGGCGGCGGAAAATCCCTCGTGCGTGGTAAACGCGACCTCGAGATCGTCGATGCAGCAGCTCACGCCGGAGATGACCACACTGCCGGTTCCCACGACCTGTGCATGCAGGGCGGCAGCATCTTCCGCCGACGTGTCAGCAAGTACTTTCTTGAGCGTCTGTGCCTCTTTACCGAGCCCCTTCTGGCCGAGGCTGCGGAAGTTCGGCTTCAGATTGTACGTCACGTATTGTCGCACCTGGGAGTCCTCGACGAACTCCACGCCGAGCACGTTGAGTTCCTCGCGGATCATCGCCTCGTAGCGCGCGAGGCGCTTGCGCAACCCGACGTCGCTCACGATCACCTTGGCGCTTCGCAGCGGCTGGCGCACCTTGAGCTTGGCCTGCGTGCGCACCTGCAGACCGAGGCTCACGACATCGCGCACGGCGTACATGGTGGAGCGCAGCTCGTCGTCGAAGGTGGCCGGCGGCTCCGGATACGACGTGAGGTGGATGCTCGGCGGCAGCGAGTCGCCTTTGCCCTGGATGACCGCCGGGCGGACGACCAGGTTCTGGTACATCGCCTCCGAAACGAAGGGCACGAACGGCGCGAGCAAGCCTGCCGTTTGCACGAGGCACTCGTAAAGCGTGGCATAAGCACTCGCTTTGTCGTTGTCCCAGCCACTCTTCCAGAATCGGTCGCGGCTTCGGCGCACGTACCAGTTGGAGAGCGCGTCCACGAGCTCCACGAGGTACTTCGTCGCCTCGAAGAGCTGGTAGGCGTCCATCTTGTCGCGGACGTTCTTCGTCGTGTAGCCGACCAGGTCCAAAATCCACCGATCGAGCTCGCTCCTCTCGGAGAGCGCCGGCCGCGGTGCCGCCGGATCGAAGCGATCGATGCTGCCGTAGATGGTGAAAAAGGAGTACACGTTCCGCAACTTGATGAGCGTCTCCTTCTGCAACGTGCGCACGTTGGAGAGGGAGTGGCGCGTGTTGCTCCACGGCGGGTTCGACGCATAGAAGAACCAGCGGAACGCGTCCGCACCGGGCGCCGACGACGAGGGATCTTCGACGGTGATCCGCTCCTCGGCCGGGAGCCGGGGGACCTCTACGGGCTGTACGTCGGTCTTCGCGGTGGGCTTCACCCCAAGCTTCGCGCGGTCGTCTGGATGCAGCACCACGATGCGGCGGCGCAGCTTCTTGCCGATCTCGATCTTCAGCTCGAGACGCTCGCCCTTGCCGTCAGGACGGTACACACGCACGACGGCGCCCGCCTTGAGATCGAGCCCCTCGAGGTCCTCGCGCGCGATGTACGCGGTGCCCTTGGCCGGCGTCACCCCGAGCTTGGGGTCGGCGGCATCGAGCACGCCGAAGTCCATGCTGACGGAGTCGAGAATGACCTCGGGCGGCGTGTAGTTGCCCTTGGACTTGCTCTCCTTCTTCCCTTCCTTGTCCGAGATGTGCCCGAGAACGATGCACGTCTTGTACGGAAGCGGGTACGTGCGCGGCTCCAGGCCGAGGCGCTTCTGGCACTCCTCGTCGAAGACCAAGGTCGAGATCATGAGCAGCGTGTAGAACCAGCCGCGCGTCTGATCGATCGCCTCGGAGATGAAGTCCGCGGGGAAGCTCTTGGCGAATTGGTCGTGCCCCTTGTGCGGGTAGCCCCACTGCGCAAAGGGCATCGAACCGGAGTCGAACCAGCAGTCGATGACTTCCGGCACACGGCGGTACGTTCCCTCTTCACCGGGATTTTGCCAGGTTACCTGGTCGATCCACGGCTTGTGCACGATGAGGTGCTCGCTGAGGGACGGGTCCTTCTTGCGCGCCTCCTCGAAGTGGTCGAACGCACGCGGGTTCTTCTTCAGGATCGCGTCGACCGAATCAGGGGCCTCGAGGGCGCCGGTTTTGTCGTTGATCCAGATGTTGAGCGGCGTGCCCCAATAGCGCTCGCGCGACAGGGCCCAGTCGACGTTGTTGGCGAGGAAGTCGCCAAAGCGGCCTTCTTTGATGTGCTCCGGCAGCCACTCGACGGTGCGGTTGTTCGCGATGGCGTTGCGGATCTTCTCCGTGGTGCGGATGTACCAGGCGGGCCGCGCAAATTGGATGAGCGGGTCCGAGTCCGCGCGCCAGCAGAATGGATAATCGTGGCGATACAGCTCGGCGTGGACCAAGAGGCCGCGCGACTTGAGCTCCTCTTGGATCTCCTTGTCGCAGTCTTTCACCCAGCGGCCCGCGTACTTCGTGAGCTCGTCGATGAAGGTGCCGTCCGGCTTCACGGCGCAAAGCAGCGGCAGGGATTCCGCCTGCTCGCGCGAAAGCGACTCGAGCACCTTGCGGTGCGTTTGGAAGTCGTCCTCGCCGAACGCCGGCGCCGTGTGGACGATGCCGCTGCCGGTATCCAGCGTGACGTAATCCGCGGCCATCACGGTCCAGTACGGCGTGCTCGTGCCGAGCGTCTTGCTGTAGAGGTCGAAGGGCGGCGTGTAGCGGGCACCCACCACATGGACGCCCGGGAACTCGCGCTCCACGGTGAGCTCGGTCTTGAGCTTCTTGCCGATGGCCTCGACGAGGTCCTTCGCCAGGACGTAGCGCGCGCCCGCTTCCGTGCGGGCCACGACGTAGGTGTGCTTGGGATGGACGACGGAATAGGCGTTCGACGGCAAGGTCCACGGCGTGGTCGTCCACACCAAGAGCGAGGCATCTTTCGGGATGAGCACGGCGCCGTCTTTCTTGACGTCGTCCGTGAGCGGGAAGCGCACGAGCACGCTGGGGTCGTCGACCTCTTTATAACCAAGGCCGACCTCACCGGACGAGAGCGCGGTGCCGCCCTGGGCCCACCACCAGACGACCTTGTGGCCTTGGTAGAGCAGGCCCTTCTTGAAGAGCTCGGACAGCGCCCACCAGACGCTCTCGACGTAGCTGCGGTGGTAGGTGACGTAGGCGTCGGGCAGGTCGACCCAGAAGCCGACGCGCTCGGTCATCTTCGCCCACTCGTCGGTGTAGCGGAACACCGAGTCGATGCACTTCTTGACGAAGGGCTCGACGCCGTACTCTTCGATGGCCGCCTTGCCGTGGATGCGCAGCTCTTTCTCGACCTCGACCTCCACGGGCAGGCCGTGCGTGTCCCAGCCAGCTTTGCGGGCCACGTGGTAGCCGCGCATGGTCTTGTAGCGCGGGAAAATGTCCTTCATCACGCGCGTGAGCACGTGCCCGTTGTGCGGCAGGCCGTTGGCCGTGGGCGGGCCTTCGTAAAAGACCCAAGGCGGACGCTGGGAGCTCTCTTCGAGCGAGCGCTCGAAAATCCGCTTCTCCTTCCACAGCTTGAGAATCTCCCGCTCTTCCTTCGGGAAATTCAGCTCTTGGGGCACCTTTTCGAACATCTCAGGCAAGCGGTCGGACATGGGGCCGCGCAGTTTACCGCAAAAGTCGATGGATTGTGGCAGCCCTGCCTGTACTTTGCAGTCGACCCGCGGCAGCGCGACAAGACCGGCGAGCCCGGCGCCTCAATCCGTTTCGGGTGTCAGCGTCGCCAGAGCGCATGGCGACACTGTCATTCCGAACGAAACATCGCGCCGGTCACGCCGGTTTGTTCTCGCTGCCGCGGTTCCAGCACGACGTGGCTTCAAGTTGACACGACTCCTCGACCGTGACCTTGCGCATTTCTAGCGCTCCGAGATCGGGCGCTGTTCAGGCGTCGGGGCCGGCGTCGCGGCCGTTGACCGCATCGTCGCAGCGCCGGACGTCACCCTGTTCGCAACCTGCGTCGCGGGTGCACTCGGTGCAAGTGCTGCGGCAACCGACCTTGCAGGAGACTTCCGCGTTGTCGCACTCGGCTTGGCAAGGCCGCGGGTTGAGCAGCGGGCAGTTCTGACGGCAACGCTCCTTGGTCGCCGTGCAGTTGCTCCCGCAAGCACCGGCCTCGCTCAGGCACCTGGGCGGAGGCTTCGCGCTGCACGTGGGCAGGTTGGCGTCGACGTCCTGCCCCGCGTCTTCGGAGCCCGGGCCCGAGTCGTTGCCCGTCGAATGATCGAGGCTCGCGTCGAATCCGTTTCCATCGAGGGGATCGAAGGCGTGGAAGTCGTAGGTGCACGCCGCGCCGGCGAGCATGCCGAAGACGGCGAAGGCCGCGAGAAGGCGTCGATGCTTTCGCAGCGCTTTCATAGTGCACCGCGAATCGAGATGCCGGTGCCGGTGGTCGTCACCGTCAACGCGGTGCTGCTCGAGTTCTTTTTGCTCTGCCCGATGGCAAAGAGCGTGATGCCCGTGGCCACGCCGACAGCGCCCACCACGAGGCCGATGTTGGCCACGGTTTGCATGGTGTTGCCGTGTGAAATGTCGTCGCGCACATCGTCGCGGCAACGTGTGCCCCCGCATCGGGAGTCGAGGTCATCGTAGGTCGATTTGGCGCTGAGCCCCGCGATGGCGAAGGTCGCGAAACCCGCAACGCCCACGCCCGCGGCCACGAAGGAAAGCGTGCGGAGCGTCTGGCCCGAGTCCCCCGCGTTCTCCTTTGGCGGCCCCCCGGGTGCAGGCGCAGGCGGCACGTCGATTTGGACGCTCTCGCGACCGCCGCGGGCCACCGTCACCGAGCGGCGGGCCACCTCGATGCCCTGGCGCTCGACCACGATTTCCACGGGCCCCGGCAGCACGGGCCACGCTTCCGAACTCGTTCCGCGCACCTTCTGCCCGGCCACGCGAAGAAGCGTGGCATCGTCCGCGCCATTGAGCTGAATCGTCACGAACCCGAGCTCGGGCTGAATGCCATCTCGCTCGGCCGCAGCCTCGCTCGCGGTGAGCTTGTAGCGGCCATCCGCCGCCGAGGCCTCCCGCGCTTCCGTGGCCGCACGCCCGAATTCGATGTAGGCGCCGAGCAGATCGCCCGAGTTCTGCAAGCATCGCCCCACGTAAAGGCGGGTGTTCGGGCTGTTCACCACGGCGAGCGATGCGCGGAATGAGTCGAGCGCCTCGCGGTAATTCTTTTGATCGAAACGCTCCTTCCCTTTCAAGAAGAGCGATTGGGCCTGCTCGCGTTCGAGCGGCGAGGCGGCGGCGGGCGGAACTCCATCGGCATGCGCCGTTGCCGCGCCCGCGGTGAGCGCAATCATGGTGAGCATGGCGGCTGTCAGCCGCCGAAGGCAACGAAAGCAAGAACGCATGTTTTCAGTTCCGTGACGAGAGCACCGGGCATGTTGACGGACCGAGGATTTCAAGGAGTTTCGAGCCTGCCAACGCGACAGGTGCGCGACGACGAGGCATGCTCCAGCATGGTGAGGAGGAGCAACGCAGCGAGGCGAAGGAAATCCGAAGAAAGCCGACGGGAGTCAACATGTTCGGTGCTCTAGCTAGATCCCCTGGGGGTTGAACTTCTGCCGCCCGTCCGTCTGTCCTTGCGATGCACTCGGATCGGGAGCGGGCGAAGTCGTTGAAGTAGCCGCCGGCGCGGCGGGCGCGGAGCCTCCTGAGGGCGCCGATCCTTCCGAAGGCGACGGACGCGCACCGGCGTGACCTGCCGCGGGGCGAGGACGGCGTGCCGTGGAGCGTGCCCCCTCCGGCACGAGCTCGATCTCCGTCGCGGGCTGCGGTTTTGCCGCGGCGGGCGCATCCTTCGCCGCCTCGGGCTCCCCGGAGGGCGCCGGCTCCGCGGCCGCAGGCTGTGCGACCGGCTCGGCATTCGTGATCTCGGCGCTCACACGCGCAGGCGGTGCGGGTGCAGCCGATGCCACGGGCACCACGTTCACATTGGTCACCGGTGCCGCAGCTTGTCCCGGGGCCGGCTTCTGCCCGCGCCCGAGGCCATACCCGAACACCAGGGCCGCGGCCACGGCCAACACCACGCCACCCCAAACGACGGGCCGGCGCTGCTCGCGCCGATCCTCGAAGAGCGATTGCCGCGGCGGCGGAGGCGCCGGCGGCGGAAAGGAGGACTCCGCCTTCACCACGGGTGCAGGCGCAGGGGCAGGCTTCTCCCGCGCTTCCAGCTTTCCCTGCGACGTGCGGTGCAGCACGGTCTCGGCCGTCCCGCTCACCGCGCCGTCGTCGTCTTCGTCGTCATCTTCGAATTTGCGCTCCCCGTCGTCGAAGCCGGGCGGCGGATTGCTCGCCTTGATGGCTTCCCGCTCGTCCGTGGGATCGCCGCCCACCCAGAACGATTCGCGCGACTTCTCGTCGATGATGAGCGTGTCGTTCGGCGACACGATCGGGGCCAGCGCGGATAGGTTCTCGTCCTGATCCATCGCCGGTAGATCTTCCTGATCCATCGACGGATCCCGCGGAGGCAGCGAGGACGGAAGGGGCGACGCCGACGCGATCCGGCCGCGCGAGGAGAACTCGTCCTCGTCGACCAATGACGGCAAGTAGATGCGCGCCGGCGGTGGCGGCAGCGGCAAGGGCACCGACCCTAGCGACGGGAGCTCCGGCAGCGAGGGACGCGAACGCATCGGCGCAATGGTCGCGCGCGAGGCGGTGAGCGGCAGCGGTGCACTGAAGCCCAGCTCCGCCCGGCGCTCGCGGATGCGATCGCCCGAGACCTCCTCGATGAACTCGGCCACGTCTTTCACGGTGGCGCGCGTCTTCACCTGCTCGCCCGCAGCGGCGAACACCGCACGCATCGCGCGGGCCATCTGCTCGGCGTCCTTGTAGCGCTTGTCCGAAGACGAAAGCGCGCGCTCGACGATGGGGATGAAGGCCTTCGCCCAGCTCAGTTCCTCCTGCGGAATGCCCCGCGGCGGACCTTTGTCGAACTCCTTGAGCAGGAGCAACGGCGCATTGGTTTGCACCGCGAGCCGCTTGCCCGCGAGCACTTCCCAGAGCATCACCCCCGCCCCGAACACGTCGACGCTGGGCTCCGGCCGCCGCGTCGGGTCCAAAAGCTCCGGCGCGATGTACCCGAGCGTTGGACTCGCCGGGCTCACCTGCTCGGGGAACAAGTTGCACACGCGCACGAGGCGCGCTCGCCCGTCCGCGCACACGATGACATTCCGTGGTGTCACGCCGCCGTGCACGATGATCGTATCGTGCGCGCGCGCAAACTCGTGCAGCGCGGCCAAGCCCTCGATGACGTCCGAGACAATCGCCAGCTTCAACGCGAAGGGAAATGCATCGAAGCTCTTCTCACGACCGGCCGGCATCAACTTGCCGTAGCTGTCGCCGTCGACGAAGGCGCTCACGACGAGCACTTCCCCCGAGGAGGCCACCACGTCCCGCACCGAGGCCAGGTTGGGATGGTAAAGCTCCGTCAGGATCTGGCCGCCGCGCGCGGCCTCTGCCAGCGACGCTTCATCCTCGGCGTCCGCTGCGATGTCCGTCGCATATCGCTCGATCGCGACCAGCTCGGATGCCCCATCCAGCCCCGCGCAACGCGCCGCGTACGTCGGCGCTTCGCGATCGTTGAGCTCCTGGAGCAACGTGTACTTACCGACCGATGTCACCCGCACGATTCTACATGGCCGCTCCATGCGAATCGAGGTGATACGGGCGAAAAACAGTTCAGATTCTTTCTACTTGAGACCGTTCAGCTCACGGTCTTTCGGCCATCGTTCGGGGCCCGTACCCGAACCACGCCACCTACCGCGACATCGAGATCAGGTGTTGCCCAACTTACCGCTCACCAGCTCGTACGACTTGGTGAGTGTAGTGATCTCCTGGAGTTCCGTATCGTCCACCTTGATCTTGTACTGCCGCTCGATCGCCGCGACGATTTCGACACCCATCATCGAATCGATGCCGAGGTCCTTGAAAGCCGCATCGTCCGGAATGTCATCCACTTCGGAGATTTCGGAGATAAGGGCCCGCAGTTCTTCCTTCAGATTCTCATTCGCCATCGCTCTATCTCAGTCGCTCAGTCGCTCAGTCGCTCAATCGCATAGTCGTGTAAACGCTCACTCGATTCACTCGGCCGCGGACACGCATTGAATGCGATCGCGCTCGGTCCAAGCTGCCTCTTGCAGCTCTTGTCTCGTGACACCGAGATATTTCAAGACAGGGAAAAATACCTTTTGGAAGAAGACCGCTCGGTCGACCTTTCCCTCTTCGCGCATCACAGCGATGCGGTCGTCGTAGTTCGGGACGATGCCGACCCCGGGCATCTCGAAGTTTTTTGCCACGTGGGAAATGTCCACGAGCGTGCCGTGACGATCTTCGTCGAGCAGAACTTTGACGACGTCCTCGTAGAAGCGGCAGTGCGCGATCTCGTCGCGCGCATTCAATCGGAAGATGGCGGCGAGGCAGTCATCGCCGGCGGCCTTCGCCCGCTGCTCTTGCTTCACGTAGATGACGAACGTCGACATCTCTTGGAAGCAACCGTAGATGGTCATCTGGCGGGCCGTGTGGAACGGCAGCTTCCAGGAGACCTCCATCAAACGGTTCTGCAGCTCGAACATCTGCTGCGGGGTCCGCCGGCCGGACCGCATCAGGTACTCCATCAGTGCGAGGGAGTGCTTCGACTCCTCGTACGCCCAGTTCGCCGAGAACCAAGCTTGACCGAAGTACGGACGGACGACGTTCAGGCCTTGCGAAACGTAGTCGGGCAAAAAGCTTTCGACGGCGCAGAAGGTCTCCGCGACCGTGATGAGCGATTCGGGCGTGTTGTCGCTGATGCGATCGTACGGAACGTCGCGAAGGGGATTCCACCGACGCTCGCGCTCCGCTTTGTCGAAGAACTCCTTGTACATGCGGTAAAGGCGTTCTTGTCGCTCGTGATGTTTGGTCGGATCTTTCACGTCACCCTGCTCCCTAGTGCATCTCCGCCCATAAGTACCCGTCTGCCGTCTCCACGTTCATGACGTCCTGCCGACTTCTTGAAGGTGCAGAGCACGGGCGTTCGAAAGCGCGCTCTTTTGCTCGAATCGTTTAACTCGAACCCTGGCAGGCTCAAACCCCTTGCTGCTTTCGTTCCACCAGCTCGATCAAATCTTTGACCGTTTGGATTCCGGCGAGCGATTCGTCCGGAAGCTGAATCTTGAGCTGTCGCTCCATCGAGCCGACGATCTCGAGCATTCCCAGTGAGTCGATCCCGAGCTCGCTGATGACCGTGGACTCCGAGATGTTGGTGAACTCCTTCTCCACGATCTCGGTCGCGGTCTGCGCAAACAACTTCAGGAGCTCTACCCGACTTGACGCCATGTCTGTTTTCCTTCTCCGATAACTCCGGCCACGCGAGCCACGCGCGGGAATCGCGATGCGGCCGTTGGGGTGGATGAACGTTTTAGCTGTCTTTTGATGCGAAAGGACAAGCTATTGGCATGCGTAATCTTTTTGCTCTCTTTTTCGAGAGATGCGTAGACGGTTATGCGCCGCCGCGCCAGTTTACTGGGCGCCGTCCTGCACACCTTCACCGCCATTCGAATCCGAGGGGCTGGCCGCATTCGCCCGACCCGCCTTACCTGCCTGGGGGAGCGTCCCTTCGAGGAACATCTGCTTCGTCTTGCGACGCTGCGGCTTTCCACTCGACGTGCGGGGCAACATACCCTGCGGGACGATTTCGACCTTGTGAACGGAAAGGCCAATTTGGCCGGCGACCGTGGAAGTAATTTGTTCCAACAGCCCTGCTGCGTCGCTCTGGAAAGCCTCCGCGCAGATCACCAACTGCTCTTCGCCATCGACATCGACACTGAACGCCACGACGTTTCCGCGGCGAATGCCCGGGAGCTCGCTCACTGCCCACTCGATGTCCTGCGGGTAGTAGTTGCGACCCCGGATGATGATGATGTCCTTGATACGACCGCAGATATAGACCTCACCGTCGATCATGTATCCGAGGTCGCCCGTGTGGAGCCACGTCTCGCCGTCGTGCTGCTTCCACGACTGCGCGGTGAGCTCCGGCTCTTGGTAGTAACCGGGCGTGATGCTTGGCCCGCGCGCGATGATCTCCCCCACCTCGCGATCGCCGAGGCGCTTTCCATGTTCATCCACGATGGCAATTTCGTGGTCGGGGAAGGCATGGCCGCAGCACACGAGTTCCTGATGGCCGGTGCCGCCGTCGTTTTTGCCATTTTGAGGCGGTGTCGCTTTGCCTTGCTGGAGTGCGAGCGAATCGACGGTGTCGACCCGCATGCCCGTCATGTGCTTGACGAAAGTGACCGCGAGGGTGGCTTCCGCCATGCCGTAGGACGGCAAGAAGGCGCGCGGATCGAACTTGGCGGGCTTCAGCTTCTCGGCAAAGTCGTGAAGCGTTTTGGCCTGAATGGGTTCGGAGCCGCTGCCTGCGATTTTGATGCACGAAAGGTCGAGGCCCTGCACGTCTTTGTCCTTTAGACGTTTGGCCACCAAGGCATAAGCAAAGTTCGGCGCGTACGTGATGGTGCCGCGGTGCCTGTGGATCGTGTCGAGCCATACGCGGGGGGCGCGAACGAAACTCGCCGTCGGCAAGAAGACGACCGGAATATCCGTGAAGAGCGGGGCGATGACGAACCCGATGAGCCCCATATCGTGGAACAGCGGCAGCCAGCTCACGCCCTTGTCGACCGACGAGTCCTTGGCCAGACCGTGGATCATGATGGCTTCGCTGTTGGCGGCGAGGTTGCCATGGGTGACGACCACGCCCTTGGGCCGCGAGGTGCTCCCAGATGTGAACTGGAAGAAACAGGGATCAGTGGGCGAAATTTTCACATGGTCGATCGCGCCAGGCGCCGGACCTTCCAGTTCGGTCACCGAGACGATGCTTTTCAGCCCCTCGACCTTGTCCTTGACCGGCTCGACGAACGGACGGGTGCCCGTCGTCGTCAACAGCAGCGAAGCGCCCGACGCGCGCGTAATATGCGCAACCGTGTCGTGGTAGCTCTCGACGTTTTTGAAGGACAATTGCGGGTACATCGGCACGGGTACGATGCCCGCGTAAATGGCGCCCAAAAATGACAGGACGAACTCGTCGCTGTCCGGAATGACGAGCGCGACGCGGTCGCCTTTTTTCAGCCCTCGCGCGAGCAAATGCGCGGCGCGGCGCGTTGCTTCCGCGTTGATTTCTGAAAAGGAGCACAGACGCTCTTGTCCGTCGGGGCGCACGAACACAAAACCCCGCTTGTCATCGCCGCCAAGCGAACGAACCGCCTCCACGAGAGTAGGAGCCACAAACCGCGGGCGGTACGACGAAGATTGGTTTTGAGCTATGGGGCTTTGCATTCGACAGTCCTGGTCGCCATCGGCAAGTTCGACGCCGAGGGATTCAGCGCCGCACTTACTGCGAGACTGGCCGGCATGCAAGCGAGCCGCCGAGCGAAAATACCTGCGCACGCGTAGCGTTGTACGCGTCATTTTTTCAGGTCCGGAGATTGCTCATGTCGCGGACCGGGAGCTATAAGCTGCGCGTGACGAACCGACCCTCGAACCTACCCCATGTCGAGCCCCAGCGGGCAAACGCTGGAGGCGCCCCGCGGGTTTTCATCACCGGCGTCGGCGTCGTAAGCTCGATCGGCCTTGGCAAAGACGAGTTTTTCCGCTCGCTCGAAACGGGACAGAGCGGAATCTCGCCGGTCGAGTCCTTCGATGCCAGCGGACTCGGCAGGCAATATGCCGGCGAAGTAAAGCAATTCCGCGCCAAGGACCACCTGACGCAGGCCGAATTGCGCCGCACGGGCCGATGCTCGGCGATGACCCTCGCCGCCGCCCGCATGGCCATCTCCGATGCGAACATCGGCGCGCCGCACCTCAAAGGCGGCCGCACGGCGGTCGTCCTTGGGACGACCATGGGCGAGGCCAGCATCATCGCGGATCTCGACCATCGCTGGATCCACCGCGGCCCGCAGGCCGTGAAGCGCGCGCTCTTGCCGAAATACGGATCGACGCTGCTTCCGATTCACGTGGCGCGGGCCATTGGGGCCCAGGGCATGGTGCTCACCCTCCCCGCGGCATGCGCGGCGGGCAATTACGCGATTGGCTTTGCTGCGGATTTGATTCGCTCGGGCCGGGCCGACGTCGTCATCAGCGGCGCGGCGGAAATCCTTCAAGAGCTGCAGTACAGCGGCTTCGTGCGGCTTGCCGCCATGGCGCAGAATCGTTGCCAGCCGTTCGATTTGAATCGGCAGGGGCTCATCTTGGGCGAGGGCGCGGGCGTGCTGGTGCTCGAGTCGGAAGCCCACGCCGTTCGCCGCGGGGCGCATGCCCTGGCGGAGGTCGGCGGTTACGGCCTTTCGTGCGATGCGTACCACATCACGCGGCCCCACCCCGAGGCGGCGGGAAGCATCGTGGCCATGCGCCAGGCGATTGCGCGTTCGGGCCTCACGTCGAACGATATCGACTTCGTGAATGCCCACGGCACCGGCACCCGCGCGAACGATACCGCGGAGGCCAAGGTGATGAACGACGTGTTCGGCGATCGGCGTGTGCCCATCTCCAGCGTCAAAAGCATGATTGGACACTGCATGGGCGCGGCGAGCGCGCTCGAGGCCATTGCCTGCGTGATGACCCTCGAGACGGGCATCTACCCGCCAACCCTGGGCTACGAGACGCCCGATCCGGAGTGCAACGTCGAGCTCGTGGCCAACGTGGCCCGCGAGGGACGCTCCAAGGTGGTGCTGAACAACTCGCTCGCCTTCGGTGGCTACAACGCCGTCACGTGCTTCGCGGTCCCGGGCGTCCTGCCCGAGCCGCCGATTTGCGATCCCCGCGAGGAAGAAGTCGCCCTCGCTGCGGCGTCGTAAGCCAAGCAAGAGCAAAGAAGGGTGAGACGTTGAAGCCGCGCGCAGTTACCGGACTCGGGGTCGTTTCCGCCGTCGGAGTCGGCAAGGACACCTTCTTTCGGGCGCTGTCCGAGGGCGCGCCGCTGGCCAATGCTCCGCGGCACCCCATCGAGTCGTTCGACGCGACGAACTACCCGAATGCGCAAGACACCGTTTCCGAGGTGCCGGGTTTCGACCCGACGAAGTACCTCGGCGACAAGGGCCTGCGCACGCTCGACCGGTTGACCAAGTTGCTGGTGGTCGCAGGGCGGTTGGGCATGCACGACGCCGGGTTCAAACGCGACGGCGTGTACGTGCAATCGTCCCCCGAGCGCGTGGGCATCTGTTGCTCGAACGCGTACGGCAGCCTCGAGGCCATTACCGAGCTCGATCGCGTCGCCCAGCTCGAAGATGCGCGGTACATCAACCCGGCAAAGTTCCCCAATACGGTGAGCAACAGCGCCAGCGGCTACGTGAGCATCTGGGAGGACCTGCGCGCGCTCAACGTGTCCGTCTCCGACGGTAACTGCGGTGCGCTCGACGCAGTTGCGTGCGCAGACATTTACCTGGAGACCCGCCGCGCCGACGCTTTGCTCGTGGGCGGTGCGGAGGCCATGAGCGAGGCGCTGTATCTCGCGTTTCGCAGGCTCGGCGTCGTGGGCAAGGGCACGCGCCTCGGCGAGGGCGCCGCGCTCCTCGTCTTGGAGCCGCTCGAGCACGCCCGCGCGCGCAAAGCCAACGTGCGCGCCGAGGTCATAGGCTACGGCACCGCATTCCACGGTCCCGAGGGCGAGGAGCTCATCTTCGCCTCCGAGGAAGCCATGGAAAGCGCGATTCGCATCGCCATTGCCGATGCGGGCGTGGAGCCCGGGGACATCAGCGTGGTGGCCAGCAGCGTCTCGGGCATCAAGTCCCACGACGAGGCGGAAATTGCAGCCATCTCGCGCGTGCTGGGCGATGTGCCCATCGCCGCCCCCAAGTCGGTCCTCGGCGAAACATTGGGCGCCGGCGGCGCGATGGGCATGGCCGCAGCGCTCGCCTGGTTTGGCGGCGCAACACCGTCCCCCATCGTGGCGGGGCGCGCCCCGAAAGACGTGCACCACGTGCTGGTTACGTCGATTGGCTATTACGGAAACGCGTCCGCGGTGGTGATGCGCGCGCCGCGTGATGCCGTGCGCGGCTAGAGCAGGGCGAGTCGGGCGAGTAAGCCTTTACGCTGCTGTTGATGCTGGCGAAAGCCAGGATTCCATGGCAATTACCGGCCTGTGAGCTGGATAGACGAAAAGGCGCATGCTGGCCTCGCGCAAACGCGCCAGGCGCGTGAAGAACAAGTTTACCCCTATTACAAGGAATTCGAGACCGGCGGTCTTCGCACGACCATCGGCGGAAGGCCCGTCGTCAATTTCAGCTCGAACGACTACCTCGGGCTGACGAACCACCCGAAGGTGAAAGAAGCTTCGATCAAGGCGGTGGAGCGTTACGCCTGCGGGCTCTCGAGCTCGCGCGTGCAGGCCACCACGGCGGAGCACGTGGCGCTGGAGAAGCGCCTCGCCAAGTGGTTCGGATTCGAAGAGTGCCTTCTCTTCACCACCGGCTACCAGGCGATGCTCGGCACCATCGTGTCGCTCGCCGACAAGGACACCACGCTGGTCCTCGATAGCTACTCCCACGCGTGCATCCTCGACGGAAGCTTCCTCGCGGCGGGTGTGCCGGGGCGCAGCCCGGAGATTCGCTTCTTCAACCACAACTCCTCGAAAAGCTTGGAGCGCATCCTCAAGACGCGCGAGCGCAAGAATGCGCTGGTCATCGTCGAGGGTGTCTACTCGCTCGACGGCGACCGCGCCCACATCAAGGAGTTCGTGGAGATCTGCGAGCGCTACGACGCGCCGATCATCGTGGACGATGCCCACGGCACGGGCACGCTGGGCAAGCGCGGCACGGGCATCCTCGAAGAGCAGGGCCTGCAGGGCAAAGTGCCCGTGGTCATCTCGACCTTCTCCAAGACGTTCGGCGGCATCGGCGGCATTCTGCTGGGCACCACGGAAGTGGTGGAGCACATCAAGCACTTCGCGCGCTCGTTCCTCTTCAGCGCAGCCCTTCCCGTCCCGGTCGTGGCAGCGGCGAGTACCATCCTGGACATGTTGGAGGACAACGGTCCGGCGCTCGTGGCAGAGCTTCACCAGAAGGCTGCCTACATGCGTGAGAAGCTGACCGGAGCGGGATTCGATCTCGGCTTGAGCAACACCCACATCATGCCGGTCATGTGCCGCGACGATCGCAAAGCTCTCTTCATGCACATGGCGTTGCTGGAATGCGGCATCTTCATGGTTCCGGTGGTGTACCCGGGCGTCAAACAGGGCGAGCAACGCTTGCGCCTCAACGTCACCCGCGGCCATACGCAAGAGGACATGGATACGGCCCTCGAGTACCTCAAGAGCTACGGCGAGGCGTTTTTCGTGCTCTCCGGCGAGGATCTGGGTCCCATGGAAGCGCCTGCCACCTGACACGCCACCTGACGATGGTGGGTCCGTGTAGCAAATGACCTCGGGTGGTACCTGACGTGGCATTTTGGCACGCGGGTGCCACCGCAATCGTGAACGGCACCGTCGCAAAAACGACGGTGAAGCGGTCGATTCCGTCGAGGGGAATAAAGGCACGTGGGTTGCTCTTCGGCTGCCCACACCATGGACCTTCGACCAGACGCGTTGGTCACGCACAACGTGCAGCTCGTGCGACGTCTCGCCGAGGGCGGCATGGGGAGCGTGTGGCTCGGACGGCACCTCGCACTGGAGATGCCCGTTGCCGTGAAGTTCATGTCACGGTCGACGTACCTCAGTCAGACCGCACCCACGGCGGCCGAAGAGCGCTTCACGCGCGAGGCGCGTGCGGCCGCGCAGATTCACCACCCCAACGTGGTGCAGATCCTCGACTTCGGGTGCTCGTCGCTCGAAGGCGGCATGCCGTACATCGTGATGGAGTACCTCGAGGGAGAAGACCTCGAACGGTATCTCGAGCGGCATGGGCCTCTGGAGCCCGAGGATGTCGTGTCCGTGGTCCTCACGGTGGCGAGCGTGCTCGAAAAGGCGCACGAGCTGGGCATCGTGCACCGCGACATCAAACCGGAGAACGTCTTCTTGCAGGGGCCTGAACGCGTGGTGAAGGTGCTCGACTTCGGCGTCGCGAAGGACGTGCGTGGCGACACCGCGCCGAGGCGCACCACCGAAGATGGCGAGGTGCTGGGAACGCCGTTCTTCATGAGCCCCGAGCAGTTCGTGAACCCCAAGGGCGTCGACCGCCGCTGCGACCTATGGGCGCTGGCGGTGCTCGCGTACGAGTCGCTCCTCGGGCGCATGCCGTTTCCCGGCGATACGCCCACGGCGATTTTCCTCGCGGCCACGCGAGGAACCTTCGAGCTCCCCACCCGCGTGCGCCCGGACCTGCCGCAGACCGTCGATGCTTGGTTTCGCATCGCCTTCGCGACCGATCCGGCGCGCCGCTTCTCTTCCGCGCGGGCGATGGCCGATGCCTTCGCGCGCGCCATCGCCAACCGGCCTCTCGATTCGGACGCGCTCACGCCGCTGGCGACGCGCATCGCCCACATGGAGCGCAAGTGGGATCGCCGGCGCGCGGCGCTCTCGGTGGCGTTGGTCGCCGCCGCGATGGCCCTGGCCGCGTTCTTCGGGCGCGCGCCCATGGAGCCCTCCACGCCGGCCAACGCCGAACCGCTGCGCCTCGAGCTGCCCGCCGAGCCGAGCCCTCCGGCGACGGCGCATGCCGAGTCGACCGCGCCGGGCGACGTGGTGGAAGCCTCGGAAAAAATGGACGTGGTGACCGCGCCGGAGCCGCCGCAACGCGCGGTCCCTGCTTCGCCGTCCCCGCGCTCGCAGCGCACCGAGGGCACCTCGCGGCGTGCCTCGACGACGTCCTCCTCCCGCAACGCCCCTTCCCTCTTCTTCATGCGCTAGCGACGCCCCTGGCATTGGCTGCAGAAGGTCGTGCTGCGGCCCGCCTGCACGATGCGCACGAGCGCCGTTTTGCAGCGCGGGCAAGGTTCGCCCTCGCGCCCGTACACCGAGAAGACGTCGGGGTTGCCGCGCATGCGGTCGCCCAATTCCTGATCGAGCGCGGCGCGGAGGCTGCGGCCCAGCGCGCGGATGTGGGCGGGCCCGAGGGTGTCGCTCCCGGCGCGTGGATCGATGCGGGCCATCCACAAGGCCTCCGTCGCCAGGATGTTGCCAATCCCGGCCAGGACGGTCTGGTCCATGAGCACGTCTTTGATGGCGCGGCGCCGGCGAGCCAGCGCGGGGCCGAGGTGCGCCGGTTCGAGCCCGCCGGCCAGCGGATCGGGGCCAAGCTCGCTCCATTCGGCGATGTCGTCCTGGGCGAGGACGAGGCGCCCGAAGCGCCGCGAATCGACGTAGCTGACGACGGCCGAGCGGCCGCGCCGCTCGATTTCGAACCGGGCGCGCTCCCAGCGCGGGGCCGCGGCCTCCGCGTCGAGGCGGATCCAGCTGCCGGTCATGCCGAGGTGCGAAAAGACCCGTGCCCCGTCTCGGAGCTCGATGCGCAGCCATTTGCCGCGACGGGTCACCTTCTGCACGGCCTGCCCCGGCAAGGTCCGGGCAAAGGCGGCGCGCGAGGTACCGCGAGCAATGTAGGCGTCGAGCACGCGTGCACTGCGGATTTCCGCGCCGGCGAGCCATCGCTGAAGATCGCGCCTCGCCATCTCGACGTCCGGCAATTCGGGCATTCCGTCGAGCTAGAGCACTAGCCCAACATGACCCGCGCTGTCAGCCCGTCACTTGCGCCGTCACTTGCCCGTATGCGGACGCGGGCGGCCCATGAGAATCGGCGGGCGACCCGAACCTTTCCCATTGGGGTGGGTCGGCGCGACCTCGTCGGCATTCGGATCGTCCGTGAGCGTAAACGTTGGCGGCGGCAGCATGCCCCCTTGCAGCACCTGCGTCTCCGGAATGGGCTCGAGGGGCAGTTGCATCTCGCCCTGGCTCTCGGCGGCGGCAAAGGCTCCCGCCCCCGTGGCCAGCAGGCCACCACCCAGCGCCACCAACGCGAGCCGGCGCCGTTGCGAGCGCCGCATCTGCAGGCCGACCGGACAATCCGAGGTGAGGATCGTTTCATCCTCGCGGCGATAGAGCCGGATGCAGAGATCCCCGCGCGAGCGCAAAAGCTCTTCGGCCTCTTCGCGCGGCATCGCCGAGAGGTTGTAGACGTTCCTCTCGCATCGCAGGCAGAAACGAACGCGCCCGTTCCCCTCCATCTCATCCCACGGTGCATCGCATGGACTCGCCACGCGAACGTTGTCGAGCAAACTTGGCACCGGGGGCGAGGCGCCGGGCATGTCGGCCAGAACGGCGCGCGCCTCTTGAAGCTGCCGTTCGAGTTGCTTCTCGCGTTCCTCGAGCCCCGTAAGCTCGCGCTTTCGTTCTCGAATCTCCGAGAGTTCACGCTCGAGCGTTGCGCGGCGTGTCTCCAGGGCGGACAGGTCGTCGCGGAAAGGCATCTTCATTTACCTTTCGATGTGACGCGGGCCCTCGCAAGACGGTCTTGGAAAGATTTTAAGAAGATTTTGCTACAGATGAGAAAGACATCATGGTCGAACCGCGCCTTTTCGTACTTTTCATCCTCACTGGGCTCGCGCTGAACGTCACACCTGGACCGGACATGCTCTACGTGCTCGCGTGCGGTGTGAAAGGCGGACGGCGCAACGGGATCGTGGCTGCCTTGGGCATTGGTGTCGGAGGCCTGGTCCATACGGCACTGGCCGCGGTGGGGCTCTCGGCGCTGATCGTTTCGTCGGCCCATGCCTTCGCCGTGGTGAAATACCTCGGCGCCGCCTACCTCGTGTACATGGGCCTGAAGGCGCTGCTGGCCACGCGTGCGAACGCTGCAACCGTCGCCCTTTCGGAGACCGCGGACGCTGAGGTCGAGCTTTCGCGCACGTTCGGCCGAGGTGTCGTCACCAATGTGCTGAACCCCAAAGTGGCCATCTTCTTTCTGGCCTTCGTTCCTCAGTTCGTCGACCCGGCGCGCGGCCACATCGCCGCGCAGTTCGTCATCTTAGGCGCCATGTTCTGCATCTCCGGCACCCTGGTGAATGCCGTCGTAGGATGGCTCTCGGGCTCGGCGCGGCGGCTGTTCGACCCAAGCTCGGGCCTTTCGCGCATCATGGATCGCGTGACCGGCGCCGTCTTCGTCGCGCTCGGGATCCGTTTGGCGCTGGCCAGCCGCAAGTAGCGAGCATCAGAAAAAGGACGACCATGACCATCCGCGAGATCCGCGTCGACGAAGAGCTCTGGAACCAGGCCACCGCCCTGCGGCGCGCCGAATGGCGCGCGACCATCGAGGATCTCGTGCAGGATGGTCAGCTGGCACCGAAGTACACCGGCTACTTCGTTCTTGCGAAGGTGAGCCCGGACGCCGCGGAGCTCGAATTCCTCGACGACGAGGGCGAGCTCCGCGAGGCGGTGACCATTCCTTTCGCGATCACCGCCCACATCTTGAGTGAATATTTGCAAATCATCACGCGCATGGACTCCGAGGCTCACGAGACGGGGCGCCTCGAGGCGCTCGACATGGGCAAAAAGGTCGTCCACGACACTGCGGCGCGCGCGCTCGCGCAGGCGCTACCCGAGTTGGCCGCGAACCACGCGACGTATCGGAAGCTTTTCTCGATGCTGGTGGCGCTTCAAGTCGATACGACGAAGCTGATTCACGCGCGCGCACACCTGTTTCGCGATCAGGAGCCGTAAACGAGCTTGCGCGAGAACTCGCCCACGAGCGGGTACTCGTACTCGACGCCTTGCAAGGTCCTCCACACTGCGATGCCGTGGAAGACCATGAAGACCGGGATGGCAAGCCCGCACGTGACGACGCTGACGGCGGTGCCGGTGAGCGACCAAAGGAGCGACTGCAGGGCGTGAAACTCGACGTACTTCGAGTCGCCTTTCTTGATCAGGTAAACGAGAAGCGGAGCGAGCAGCCACGCAACGAACGTTCCACCGTGGGCAAGAAGGACGGCAATCTTGTCGTTGGAGGCGTACTGGTCGCGGTAGGGCTGGTGGCTGAACGTGTTCATTTCCCTGATTCTTCGCGCCAGCCACCGTGGAAATTTCAGCCGGAAATTTCAGAGTCGAATCACGACTTTGCCGAAGTGCTGCCCGCTGGCGAGGTGCTCGTACGCCTGCCGGGCTTGGTCGAACGCGTAGGTGCGGTCGATGATCGGCTTGATCGAGGAAGCGGACAGGGCGCGGTTGAAGGCGTCGAACATGGCCACGGAGCCGACGTAGACGCCGGCGACGCGCGCGGTCTTGTGGAAGAGGGCGTACGTGTTCACCTCGCCCTTGGTGCCCGTAAGCACGCCGAGAAGGCTCATGGTGCCGCCGTAACGAAGGGCGGCCACCGATTGATCGAAGGTGCCCGGACCGCCGACTTCCACGGCGATGTCCACGCCGCGGCCTTGCGTCCATGCGAGGGCCGCCTCGCCCCACTTCGGGTTCGCCTTGTAGTCGAGGACATGGTCGGCCCCGAGCTGCTTCGCGCGCTCGCGTTTGTCGGCGCTCGATGACGTGAGGATCACGCGCGCGCCGGCAGCCTTGGCCAACTGCAACGCGAAGATGGAGACGCCGCCCGTGCCTTGAACGAGCACGGTGTCGCCGGCCTGCAGGCTCGCCGCGCGGAAGAGCGCATTGAAGGCCGTGACGCCTGCGCACGGCAAGGTGGAGGCCTCCTCGAACGAGAGATGCTCGGGGATGCGAACCCACGCGGATTCGTGGAGCACCACCTCTTCGGCGAGCATGCCGTCTTGGCCGCCGCCGAGCGCCTTGGGGTGATGCTCGCCGGAAAATTCGCCATCGATCCACGTGGGGAAGAAGTTCGCCGCGACGCGATCGCCCTTCTTCCACCGGGAGACGGCGCTTCCGACCTCGAGGACCTCGCCGGCGCCGTCGGAGGTGGGGACGATGGGTTCGCTCCGCTGCGCCGCGGAGCGCGCAATCACGAGATCGCGGTAGTTGAGGGAAACGGCGCGAACGCGAACGCGGATGTCGTTCGGGGCGAGCACACGGCTTTTGCGCTCCGCCAGCTCCACGAGTGTGAGGGCGTCGAATCCTTCTTTGGGCTGAAGTTCGTAGGCTTTCATAGCGCGAATTTCGGGGCTATAGATACATTGTGCAAGTACGTACAAGTTTGGTCGGTACTACCCAAAATGATACCAATGAGGGCGGCCGCCGGAAGACGCGCGGCGACGACCGCACCACGGGCTGCGCTGTGGAGGCCACGTTGAGCGTCATCGGCGGGCGCTGGAAGGGCGTGGTGCTCTTCCACTTGCTCAAGGGAAAGAAGCGCTTCGGGGAGCTGCGGCGTCACCTTCCGAACTGCACGCAGCGGATGCTCACGTTGCAGCTTCGCGAGCTCGAGGAAGACGGCTTGGTGAAGCGCACGGTGTTTCCCGAGATCCCTCCACGCGTCGAGTACGAGCTCACGCCGTTCGGTCGCAGCGTGGAGCCGATTCTCGTGGGGATGCGCGACTGGGGCGAGAAGTACAAGGCGCGCCTCTAGCGGCGCGGCGGAGCGTCCAGTTCCGCGGCCGCGTACGCGGTGATGGCGTAGGCCGCGACGACCTGCGGGAGCGAGGCCGGGTCGATGTGCGCGAAGACGTCGCTCTTGGCGTGGTGCACGTCGAAGTACGCGTTCATGTCTTGGTGCACGCGAATGACGGGGACGCCTTTTTCGTGCAGCGGCTGGATGTCTGCGCCAACCTCGTCGGGATCGCCGGGCCACGCTTCGACGCCGAGGGGCGCGAGGAACGAGGCGATGCGCGCGATGGGCACGGCCCGGGCGGGCGGGACACGGGCGCGGAAACCGAGGGCGCGACCTTCGCCGGCGTCGGCCTCCATGGCGAGCACGATGTGCTCGACCTCGTTGGCGTGGGTGCGCGCGTAGGCGGTGCCACCCATGACGCCGATTTCCTCTGCGGCGAACAAGACGACGCGCACGGTGCGACGGGGTGCATATTTGGCGAGCAGGCGCGCGGCCTGGGTGACGATGGCGCAGCCCGCAGCGTCGTCGGTGGCCCCTTCCCCGACGTCCCACGAGTCGAGATGCGCCGCCAGCAGGACGACTTCGTCGGGGCGTTCGTGCCCCCGGATTTCGCCGACCACGTTGGCCGATTCCGCGTCGGGCAAGGTCCGTGCGGCCACCTCGAGGTGGACCTTCGCCTTCGGATCCTGCTTCAAGGTGTCGCGCAAAAGGTCCGCACTCGTTCCGGATACGGCCACCGACGGCAAGGTGCGGCTATGGGTGTTGCCCGTGTGCGGATGGCTTGGATCGGTGGCGAGCGATCGCACGATGAGGGCCGCCGCGCCGCGGTCGGCTGCCACCTGCGATCCGAGAACGCGCGACGACCACGAGCGGCCATAGCCGGAGCCATCGCGTTCGCGCGCTGTGGGAACGTCGAGGAAGAGCACCTTGCCGGCGAGGGCATTTGGCCCGAGGGCCTCGGCCTCTGCGAGCGACGAGGCGCGCACGACCTCCGCATCGAGCCCGCCCGCCGGCGTGGCCGCGCTGCCGCCAAGCGCCAGCAGCTCGAGTGGAAGCTTCCTTCCTTTGGCCGCAAGGATGGCCCCCGCCGCGGGGCCGCGCTCCCAATGTTTGACCGTGACGATCTCGCGGTGCACCGAGGCGAAGCCCTCGGCGACGAGCCTTTTTTCTGCCCAGGCAACCGCCTTCGCATCGTTCGGCGAGCCCGCAGGCCGCGCCCCCACGTCGCGCGTGAGGTCGCGAATGAAATTCACCGCCGTGTGCGAGGCAAGCGCATCGTCCCTCAGCCTCGCAATGCGCTCGTCGAGGGAGGACCGTACGCCCTCGCCGCCCTGTGTAGCTAGGGGAGTCGGGGGCGTCGCCGACGAATGCGTGCAGGATGCAAGCAGCGCGAACGAGAGCGAGGCGGCGAGCGAGCGCATGGCGCTCACCAGTGTGCCTTGGGTCCTTCGGGAGCGCGACCCAAGGTTTCGTCCAGCTCCGCGGTGGCGTACGCCGTAACGGCATAGGCGGCCGTGGCCTGCGTGAGCGCCTCTTGGTCGATGTGCTCGAAAACGTCGTTCCTCGTGTGGTGGATATCGAAGTACTTCGTCATGTCCTGGCGAAGCTGAAACACGGGAACGCCTTTGTCGCGGAGCGGCGCGACGTCTGTCCCCGCCCCCGCGGCATGAGAATCGTATTCCGTGCCGAGCGGCGCGAGGAACGAGCCGATGTGCGCGACGGCAGGCACGTGCTCCGGCCGAACTTCGGCACGGAAGGCGTACGCGCGACCTTCGCCGGCGTCGGCCTCCATGGCGACCACGATTTTCTCCAGCTCCGCCTGGTGCGCGAGCGGGTACGCCGTCGCGCCGGGTATGCCGCCCGTTTCCTCGGAGGCGAAGAACACGACGCGCACGGTGCGGCGCGGGGCGTATTTCGCCGTGAGCCTCGCGGCCTCGGCGACGATGGCACAGCCAGCGCCGTCGTCGCTGGCGCCCTCGCCCACGTCCCACGAATCGAGGTGCGCGCCCAAAAGGACGACTTCGTCCGGGCGCTCGCTGCCGCGGATCTCACCGACGACGTTGGCCGATTCGACGTCGGGCAGCATGCGCGCGGTCACGTCGAGGTGCACCTTCGCCTTGGGGTCCTTGGCGAGTGCGTCACGCAGGGCATCGGCACTCGTGCCGGAAAGAGCGACGGAAGGAAACTCCGCCTGGCCCGTCGTTCCCGTGTGCGGCACGGCCGGATCGGGCGAAATGGAGCGAATCACCATGGCCACCGCGCCGCGTTCGGCCGCCACCTGCGAGCCGGCGTAGCGTGCGCCCGCCGAATGCCCATAGCCCGAGCCGTCCCTTGCGCGAGCGGTGGGAACGTCGAAGAAGAGCACCTTGCCGGCGAGGTCCTTGCGGCCGAGCGCCTTGGCCGCCTCCAGCGACTCCACGCGCACGACCTGCGCATCGAGCCCGCCCTGGGGCGTGCTGCCGCTGCGTCCGAGCGCGAGAAGCTCGAGCGGCGTTCGTTTGCCCTTCGAGACGACGGCCCCCGACGCGGGCCCGCGCTCCCAATGCGAAACCATGACGCGCTCGCGATGCACGTTGGTAAAGCCCTCCGCCGTGAGCCGCTGCTCCGCCCAGGCGACGGCCTTGGCGTCGTTGGTCGATCCGGCTTGGCGCGCGCCCACCTCTCGCGTGATGGCCCGCACGAAGTCCACGGCCGCGTGCGAGGCAAGCGCCTCTTTCTGCAATTCAGTGATGCGCTCTTCGAGGGGGCGCTTGGCCGGCTTGGCCGGCGCAGGGGCGGAAAAGGTGCTTGCAGCGTGGGCCGCGGGCTGCGTGGCCGGCGGCGCAGAAGGCGAACCGCAAGCTGTGGCAGCAAAGGCGAGGATTGGAAGAATGGAATGGTGACGCATCGTTCTCTCCCTAATGAAAGTCACGGCTTTTGCCGGGAAAGGGGGAATGACTGATAGGGTCTTTTCCTCGCGGCAGCGAGAGGGGGGCCATATGTTCGGCAATCACGTACACGACTTCCCCTTCCCGCTCGAGTTTTCCCCGCACCAAGAGTAGCGGACTCGTCGTGGCAATATGGCGGTACTCGTCGAAAACGCGGGTCCAGAGCAGCAAGTTGATGAATCCCAATTCATCTTCCATCGTGATGAACACCACGCCGCTGGCCGTTCCAGGGCGCTGCCGGCAAATGACGTATCCTGCAGTTTTCACCGCGCGTCCGTGCGGAGTGTCCATCAGCTCGCGCGAGCTTTTGACCTCGCGTTGCGCGAGCTTGGGGCGGAGCAGCGCCAGGGGGTGGTCCGTCGCGGAAAATCCCGTTCGCCCGTAGTCCAGCGAGAGCTGCTCGCCGCGCGAGAGCGGCGCAAAAGTCGGCGTTTGGCGTTTCCCCGTTCGGCCTGCGAAAAGGCCATTCGTGCGCGGCGCGCGCACCTGCCACATGGCCTCGCGAACGCCGCCACGTGCAGGCCCCGCGACGAGGGGCCCGAGCGCCCCCGACTCGGCGAGCACCTCGAGCTCCCGCTGATTCAATTGGGCCCGCGCCACCAAATCGTGCACGTTCTCGAAAGGCTTTTGCCGCCGCATTTCGACGATGCGCCGGCCGCTCGCCTCGCCGAGGCCCTTCACCATGCGAAGGCCGACACGAATCGTTTTTTCCGATGGCAAGGTGCAGTCCCAATCGCTTACATCGATGGCGATGGGAAGCACCTCGACGCCGTGCCTCTGGGCATCTTGCAAGATGGTGCCCGGCGAATAGAAGCCCATGGGTTGGCTATTGATGAGCGCCGCCGCGAACGGTGCTGGATGATGCACCTTGAGCCACGAGCTCGCATACACGAGCAACGCGAAACTCGCCGCGTGGCTCTCGGGAAATCCGTATTCGCCGAATCCGTGGATCTGTTTGTACAATCGCTCGGCGAAGTCCTTGGGAATGCCGCATTTCGCAAACCCTTTCGCAAGGCGCTCCTCGTGTTTTTCCAATTGGCCGCTCCGCCGCCACGCGGCCATGTCGCGCCGGAGTTTGTCGGCATCGTCCGCACTGTAGCCTGCGCCCACGATGGCAATTTGCATGACCTGCTCTTGAAACAGCGGCACGCCCAAGGTGCGCTCCAAAATGGGGCGCAAAACCTCGTGCGGCATGTCGTCCTTTTCCTGGCCATTGCGGCGGCGCAAATAAGGATGAACCATGCCGCCTTGAATGGGCCCCGGCCGCACGATGGCGACCTCGATCACCAAATCGTAGAACTCTTTCGGTTTGAGGCGCGGCAGCATGGACATCTGCGCCCGGCTCTCGATTTGAAAGACGCCCACCGTATCGGCATGGCATAGCGCTTCGTACACGGCGGGATCTTCGGGCGGGATTTTCGCCAGGCGGAGGATGTTCGTGTCGGCGCGAACGCGCTCGTCACGGTCTTGCACGAGCTCCAGCGCTTTTCGAATCACCGTCAGCATGCCCAGGCCGAGCACGTCGACTTTGAAGAAGCCAAGGATGTCCAGATCGTCTTTGTCCCACGGAATGATGGTGCGATCCTGCATTGTCGCAGGCTCCACCGGCGCCACGTGCGCGAGCGACTCCGCCGACAAGACGAAGCCGCCCACGTGAATCGAGAGATGCCTCGGGAATCCCTGAATGGCGGTGGCGCATCGGATGGCCCAGCGGACGCGTTCGTCGTTCGGGTCGAAGCCCGCAGCCGACAATCGAGCCTCCCGCACCTCCTTCACTTTGTCCCACCACGAAACGACACCCGCGAGGCGGTCCACCTGCTCGAGGGAAAAGCCGAACACCTTTCCCACTTCGCGCAGCGCGGACTTGCCTCGATAGCAAATGACCTCGCTCACCATGGCCGCGCGATCGCGTCCGTAAATGCGATAGATCTCCTGAATGACGTCTTCGCGTTTTTCGTGCTCGAAGTCGACGTCGATGTCCGGAGGCTCGCTGCGCTCTTCGGAGATGAACCGCTCGAAAAGCAGATTCGCGCGCGATGGGTCGACGGCGGTGATGCCGAGGCAATAGCAAACGGCGCTGTTGGCTGCGCTGCCGCGGCCTTGGCAGAGAATGTTCTTTTCCCGTGCAATTTCGACGATGCTGCGAACACTGAGAAAATACGGAGCTTTTTTGATCTTCTGAATGATCGCGAGCTCTTTCTCGATTTGCTCCCGCACGGCGGGCGGTATCCCCTTTGGATAATAATCTTCCGCGCCCGCGTAGGTGAGGCGGCGGAGCGTTTCGTCGCTGCTTTCCCCCGAGGCCGCGTAGGCGCCCATGGGAAATTGGTAGTCCAAGTCCTCCAAGTTGAAGGTGCACGCATCGGCGATGTCGCGCGTGCGGGCGATGGCCTCCGGCGCATCTTGGAAGAGGAGACGTATCGCGGCTTCCGACTTGAGGTACGCCTCGGCACCGCGCGGGAGATCGCGCCCGGCTTGGTCGAGGGTGCATCCTTCGCGGATGCAGTGAAGGACGTCGAGGAGCGGTTTTTCCCGAGGCTCGGAGTACCAAACGCGGTTGCTGGCCACGAGCGGCATGTCGAATCGCTGCGACATGGCCCGCGCATCGCGGGTGCGGGCCCGGTCTTCACCGTCGAGATGGCGATGCAGGACGATGCTGGCGCGGGCACCGAAGGTCTCTTTGATTTTCGCCGCGAGCTCCGGCGATGCATCGGGGGAGACCAGCGCCCAGAGTCCTTCGGTGTGGTCGGCCATGTCCGAAAACGGGAGGCCCGCGTAGAGGTTTTTCGGGAGCGGCTCTCCCCATCGCGAATGACGGCGTACCGCGGGCTCTTTTCCCTTCGGGTGGAGATGGTGGCTGCGAGTCAGGATGCGGCAAAGATGGGTGTACCCTACATGGTTTTCCACGAGGACGACCAAGGTGCAGAAGGTGTCGTCGCCTTCTTCCACGGTGAGCTCGCAGCCCACGATGGTGCGCATGCCCTCGTTGCGGGCCGCCTCGAGGGCGCGCACCGAACCATAGAGGCCATCGCGATCGGTGATGCCGATGGCGTCGTAGTCCAATTTGGAGGCGCGATGGATCAAGCGGGCCGGGGGCGTGGCGCCCATGAGAAAGGAAAAATTGGTTCGCGCCCAGAGCTCGACGAAGCCGGACTTGGGTCGGTCGATCGGCGGGTGCGTTCCTTCTTTACGCATGTTCGATGTACCCCCGAATGAGCATTCGCTTCGTTTGGCGATCGCGCACGACCCAGGCCACCGCGCCGAGCTCCGGGATGAAGATGGCGAGATCGTCGTGGCCCGATCCGGGTGGCGGCAGCTTGGGCGCGCGCCACCATTCCTGCGCTTCGTTGCGCGCGAGAAACGAGTCCCGCGGCACGGGGCCCGTGTACGGAATGGGCTTCGTGAGCATGCGCACCGGCTCGATGGCGCGGGTGACGAGCCGTGCATCGCGCCTTTCGAGGAGAGGAAATCCTGAGAACGGTACGAGTTTCGGTGCACGCTGTTCCGGTATCCAGCGATTTTCCAATTCGAACATGCCGACGCGGGCATCGCCGAGATCGGCGCAAAGCTCGGCAACGAGCCGCGGGAGCTCGGCTTCCGCGCGCGCCTCGGGAACGAAAAGGTCCCGCGCGTGAAACTCGTAGGGCACGAGCTTGGTCGCCCGCAAGGTGACGGCGAGGATGGGCGCGGCCAGCGTGTACGATTCGACCTTGGCGCGGAGGACGGCCATCAACTCGGCCGGCGTCCGAATCGGTGCGGCAAGGCGCATGGGCAAGGACACGCGCGGAGAGTCCGCGTCCGAAAGCAGCGCGCGATCGAGTCGGAGAACGAGCTCGAGGTGCGTGGTGCACCGCGTTCTTCCCATGAGGCGCGCGCTCAAGCGCTCGCAGAGTCCTTTGACGACGAAGAGAAGCGATTCGTTCGTTTCGAGGCCGTATTCCAGCTCGGCGCACTCCTCGGGTTCTTCGGGAGGCTCGTACGGCACGATGGGTGTTTCGTCCTCGCCGCGCAGGAGCGCCATGATGTCGCGGGCGCAGGAGCTCGGAAGACGCGGGCCAAGCTCGGAAGGCGGCAGCGCGCGCAGGTCGGCGATGGTGGAGAGGCCGAGTTTGGCCAGCCAATCGAGGGTGTCGGCATCCAGCGGCAACGCGTCGATGGGAAGCCGTGCAAAGGCTTCATCGTCCGTGTCGAGCACGGGCTCCTTCGAGGAAGCGGAGGAAGCGCGCCGGACGAAGGCCGCGGCCATGCGCGGTCCACGCGCCACCGCGATGCGCGCAGCGTGGCCGAGCTCGAGGATGCACTCCTGAAGCCGCGACGCCAAGATGCGCGCCCCCGAGGGGTCCTCGTCTCGAGCATGCAGGTGCTCGCAGCCGGTCACGTCGACGAAGACCATGTTTTCCTCGGCGGAAAATGCGGTGCTTCTTCCGAAGGCGAGCGCCATTTCCGCCACGCGCGCGAGGGCGCGCTCCGCCGCGGCCGCCGAAACGACGCGCACCGAGAGAGCCTGCGACCGAGCGCGCGCCGCCGCTACGGTAAACCCGGGAAGAATGCCCAGGGCCCGCGCTTCGTCGGAGACGTCGTCGATGCGCGTATTTCCGAGCAGCGACGCTTCGTCCCGCACGCTGCCGTTCGGGTGGGCGATCACCACGGCCAATGGGCCCGCGGTATCGGTGGCATTCGCGCGCGCAATCTCGATGCGCAATTGCGAGAAGGCGATGGCGACGAAGCGTTTCGAGCGATTTTTCGATTCGGAGGTTTGCGCGACGTGAGCAGCAAGCTCGTACTTGGGCACCGGCGAGGTGGAGGCGGGCTGCGCGTCCGGCACCGCGGTTGGGGAAGCGGCGCCCATACCGCGCGGGCGGCGGCGATTTCGACGGGCAGTGCGCGGGGGCGCGAGGTCTTCCGCTTCGTCGAGCGGGATCCAGGTGGGCGTCGTCGTCACGCGCCCGCGCCGATCTTTGGCGACACGGACGGAGAGCTCGTGGGGGCGTTGCTCGAGTTCGAGGCGAAGGGCCACGGGCCAAGGCAGCTCGCGGGGCTGGGTGGAGTCGCTCAAGAGAAGGACGGTGGTCCCTCGCTTTTCGGCCAGCAGGGCGAGCTTTCGAACCATGACCTCGGGCGGAAGCGGCCGTCGCCCGCGTCGAGCCTTTTGCGCCGTCTGTGCTTGCGGCGGCACGTCCTCGAGCGACGCCATGTCGATGACGACGACCTCGAACGCGCCGGAGCCCACCACTTTGACGGCCGCCCTTCCCACGTCTTGATGCGACGGCCTCACGACGAGGAGGCGCCGCAGATCGACCCCTGCCCGCGCCACCCCCGGCCCATACAGCGCCCCATACGGATCGACCCACGCCGCAAACGCAGCGGCATCCTTGGCCAGCGCCGTCCGCACCGCCCGAATGGCCACGCCGGTTCCACCACCGAGCGCGCGCGCCGAAGCCACTTCGACCACCGCATCCCGCGGCAGCCCTTCATCGGGCAGCAGCTTTTCGAACCGCGCCCAATCGAGCCCCCTCCCTGCCGGCCCATTCGCCGGCAGCACCGCCAGAAACTGGGCTTTCGAGCCAATCTCGGCAAGAACGGCATAAAGACGTGCAACAGCAGCCATCCGGGGTTAGACTGAACGTACGATCAGTTCCCACCAAACAGCAAGTCATCCGCACATCATCGCCATCCCAGGGCTCAGGCGAAGATCTCGTCCTCTGTCGAACCGACAATTGCACGGTCGTACCAGCGCGCAAGCAGCTGCGGATCGTCGCACGCCTCAAGCCGCTCCCGCCCCGCCTTGGAAAGCGTTACCCCGCGCGCTTCCAAAAACTTTGAAAGGGCCCAGCGAAACGCCTCGGCTCGCCCTTCTGCAAAACCCTTGGCCTGACCTTCGGCGAGTCCCTTGGCGAGCCCCTGTGCAATGAGTTGGTCCCCAGCTGTCACGACGTCCTCTTTTCCTTCAGGGCCAGCGATTTCGAGAAGTTTATCGTAAACTGGCGAAGCGTCCACGTCTCCCAACACGCGGAGCAAATACACATAGAGCTGCGTCAGAAGCATCCGCGTCGCGGCATCTCGTTTCGTCGTTGCAGCAAGCTCACGCATGAGCGGCATTGCTTCCTTGAAACGCTCTGCCGAATGCGACGTCCAAAATGCGATTTGGACCAGCCTTCCGAGAACGTGAATCGTCCGAGTGGCCAATACTTCGAGGGAGAGCGACGCAATGTCGTCGACCACGAATCGGAAATGCGGCACGTAATCCCGTGTAGCGTCGAGGGTCTCGGCGTCCGCATCGAACATCGAGGCAAGCTCCGGACTTGCACGCCACCCCTCGTCCCCGTGATGCAAAACCACGGAAATAAGGAGAGGCAGCTTGCTCCCCTTGCCTGGATGGTCCACCAGCCACTTGTCCCAGACGCGCACGGCATAGCGCAGAAGCCGGAAGGGCATGTGCGCATCGAACTTCGATTGATGTTCCATGAGGACGAACAGCAACGCCGGCGAGCCGGAAACGGTGCGCAGCTCGTAGAGCAAATCCGAGTGCAGGTGACGCAGGTCCTCATCGATGAAGGACCCCGGGCGCAGCGTCAATGACGTGAGATCCAGCTTCGCACGAAGCGCGGGGGGCAAAAGGAACTCCAACTCGCTCCGCGCAATGTCTGGCCGGCCGAATGCGGCCTTGAAGAGCGTATCGTGAGGACTGCTCGACATGGCGCAACAATGCGCCTTATCGATTCATGCGAGCAAAAACTCGGCGAATCTCTATTTCGCGTCGGCGGCGGCTTCTGCGTTTTGCAGTTCGTGGAGGGCGTGGGCGACGTCGGCGACGGTGGTGATTTTGGAGAGCATTTCCTCGGGGATGTTGATTTGGAAATGATCTTCGATGTCGGCCACCACTTCCATCACGGCGAGGCTGTCGAGGCCTAGGTCGTTCGTGATGTCGTCGTCGGGACGAATAGGACGATCCAGCTCCACGTGTTTGCTCAGGATGTTCGTGGTCCCCACCAGCGTTTCGTCGTACGTCGCCATTTCGGGGAATGTTTTAGTACTGATTTGGCCGGGTTGTCGACGGGCCGGGCCGCCTTTCAGGGGCTGGGCTGGGCCGTTCTCGTCCAGGGGGAAATGAGCGCGCGGGCTGTTGCGACCGGATCGGGTGCATCGAGAAGAGCTCGGATGATCGCGACCCCATCCGCACCCGCGCGATGGCATGCGGCTACGTGCGATGCGTCAATGCCCCCGAGGGCGTAGATCGAAAGAGGCGCGAGCGCACGCGCTTCCGCGAGCGCCGCGACGCCGCGGGCCGGGCCCTTGCCGGGGCTGTCGAAAATGGGCGAGACCAGGAGAGCATCGGCACCGCCGTCGCGGGCGAGGAGCACTTCGTGGCGCGTGTGCACGGGAACGTAGAGGGTGCCCGACGGCCCCACAATGGCGCGGGCACGCCCGAGGATCGAGGGATCCTGCGCGAACCCAGGCAGGTGAACGCCGTCGGCGCCGACTTCCGCGGCAAGCTCCGGTGAGCCGTTCACGATGAACGACGCGCCACCCGCACGGGTGAGCGCACGCAAGGCGACGGCGCGCATGCGAAGGTCGCCCGCCGAGGCCCCCTTGTCGCGCAATTGCACGGCGAACAGCGGCCCGAGTGCACCGGAAACGACGGCGACGACCGCGTCGACGTGGGCGGCCGCGTACGATGGATCCGTGATGAGAAGAACCCGGCTGGCCAGGCGAACCTGGCCAATCTGACGATCCTGGCTAGCGGGCGGACGCATCCGGCGCAGACGACGACGAAGTCGACGTGGGAGCACCGCCCAATCGCGCCAGCTCCTCTTTCGCGGCGGCCGTGTAGCGGCTCGAGGGATACTTCTCCACGAGGTACGCCAAGGTCTCGCGCTGCGCCTGCTCGTTGTGGCGTGCGCCGAAGTTCTCCGCCAAGGCCCAGAGCGCATCGCCCGCGGTGTCTTCGCGGCGCATGTTGGGATCCGGCTTGTGCGCGCATTGAAACGGCGCGATGCCGAACGACAGAGCGACGGAGAAAGCGACAGCGCGAACCATCACTCGATGACGCCAGCCGTCGGGCTCGATGCGTTCGCGTAGCGCGATTTGGCCATGCGGCCCGCGAGGAAGGCCTTGCGCCCGCAGCTCACCGCCTCCTTCATGGCCGACGCCATCAACACGGGATCCTTCGCGTGCGCGATGGCCGTGTTCATCAACACACCGTGACAGCCGAGCTCCATCGCGATGGCCGCATCGCTCGCCGTGCCCACGCCGGCGTCGACGATGACCGGCACCTTCGCG
Source organism: Sorangiineae bacterium MSr12523 (assembly GCA_037157775.1). NCBI lineage: Bacteria > Pseudomonadati > Myxococcota > Myxococcia > Myxococcales > Pendulisporaceae > Pendulispora > Pendulispora brunnea. The sequence continues at coordinate 4,037,827 of CP089982.1, read as the reverse complement.
TGCTCGAGAATGATGGCCAAGTTGTGCGGATTGCGAATCCCGAGCCCGCTGCCGATGGGCGCCGCGAGCGGCATCACCGCCGCGCAGCCGAGATCCTCCAGCTTGCGGCACACGATGGGATCGTCGATGCAGTACGGAAGCACCGTGAAGCCTTCCTTGATCAACGTGCGCGCAGCCTCGAGCGTCTGCTCGTTGTCCGGGTAGAGCGTCTTCGGATCGCCGATGACCTCGAGCTTCACCAGGCTGGCGATGCCGAGCTCCCGCGCCAACCGCAACGTGCGCACGGCCTCGTCGGCGGTGTAACAGCCGGCGGTGTTGGGCAGCAGCGTCCAGTCCTTGCGGCGCGTGAGCAGCGACATCAGCGAGCCACTCGACTTGTCCTTCAGGTCCACGCGGCGCAGGGCCACCGTGATGATCTCGGCGCCTGCAGCGTCGAGCGCGAGCTCCGTTTCTTCGGTGCTCTTGTATTTCCCCGTGCCGACGATCAGCCGACTCTGAAACGTGCGACCGGCAATGACGAGCGAATCGGTCATGCCCGTGGTTCTACTACAAGGCGCAGATCTTCTCTATCGTCGCCCGGGCGCTCTTGCGGGATCCCCTTCCACCGCCGATGAAGCCACAGCCATTCGGAGGGGTGCGCGCGCACGAACCGCTCCAAGGCCTCCGTGGACGTCCGCGTGGCCTGCGCAATCCACGCCGGACCGGCCTTGTCCGGAAAAAGGACGTCGAGCACCACCAGGTGGTGCATACCGTGCTCGTCGCGGAAGGCGCCCGAGACCACCAACGGAGCACCTGCGGAGGCAGCAAGCGCGGCGGGGGCCTTGTCGGCAAAAGCAGATCGCCCGAAGAACTCGACGGGCACGGCGTGACGCCGATGCAGCGGCACCTGGTCGATCATCATGGCCACCGCGCCCTGCTCGCGCAGCATGCGCCTCCCCTCCTCCATCGCCCCGCGCGCCTCGCGCAGCCGGACGCCGTAGCGGCCTCGGGTCGATTGCCAGAAATGGTCGAGGGCGCGCATCGAGAGCCGCTTCGTGATGACCAACAGCGGCATCCGGCGCGCCATCGCGCACGCGGCCAGGTCCCAATTGCCGGTGTGCGTCGCCGACAAAACGATGCCGCGTCCACGCGCACGCGCCCCCTCGAGTGCACGGCGTGAAGCTTCGTCGATGTGCACGCGCCCATCGAGCCGCGCGGCATCGCCACCGGCGAGCCATAGAAACTCGAGCAAACTGATGCCCAGCGACCGGTACATGCCGCGCGCGGCGCGGGCGGGATCGGCAATCCCGCCCGCGGCCATCGCGCGTTCGACGTGGTTTCGCCGGATGCGCAGCACGCTGCCGGCGACGAAACCAAGGCATGCGCCCAGGGCTCGATGGGCGATAGGTGGGAGCTTTGCGACGAGCCAGCTCAACAGTGAGAGCAGCGTCTCAGGCAAAACCGGCGCGGCGCGCAGGCTGTCCGCCGACGGCGCCGTCGACGGCCAGTGCGAAGAGATCGCTCTGCACGACGGTGTACGTTTCCCGCTTCACGGTGCGGGCGTACACGAGCTCGCCATCAAGGCGCACCCCGTCCACCTTGGGGATGGTGAGGCTCGCCCCGTCATGGGCGACGTAAAGCGTGAGGGCGGCCCCATCGGGGAGCGCGAGAAATCCGTCCTTGTCCAACTTCGCCGAGGCTTGCTTCAGAATGGCTTCGAGATGATTCCCGGTCATGGCGTCCCCACCGTAGCAGCTCCCCCGTCCCCGCACACGGCCCTCGAGGGGCCCAAAACAAAGGCATCGATTAATCATCGGATGTTTGTGGAGCGCGTGTTATGACGAAGATCGTGACCCCGCCACCCGGTTCCGATGAGCTCGTCGTCCTACGAAATGTCACCAAGACATTCGGCGACCGGCCTGTCCTCAAAGGGATCAACCTCGCCGCTCGCCGTGGCGAGACCACCGTCATCATCGGTGGGTCGGGCGCGGGCAAGACGACACTCCTGCGCCACATCGTCGCGCTGGAGCAGCCGACGAGCGGCGAAGTGCTCATCGACGGCGAGAACATCGCGGGCATGGGAGAGCGCGAGCTCAATCGCATCCGCATGAAGTTCGGAATGGTCTACCAGTACGCTGCGTTGCTCGACTCGTACACGGTGATGGAAAACGTCGCCTTCCCGCTCGTCGAGCACACGAAGCTCTCGAAAAAAGAAATTCGCGAGCGCGTACTGGAGAAGCTTCAAATTTTGGGACTCGACCCCAAAGTCGAAAAGCTGTTTCCCAGCGAGCTGTCGGGCGGTATGCGCAAGCGTGTCGGTCTCGCCCGTGCGCTCATGCTGGAGCCGCCGATTTTGGTTTACGACGAGCCGACCAGCGGCCTCGATCCGCTCACCAGCCGTCTGGTGGACGATCTCATCGAGGAAATGCGCGAGCGGTTCAACGTCACCAGCTTGGTCATCTCGCACGACATTGCGAGCTGCTTTCGCATTGCGCATCAAGCCGTGCTCCTCATCAGCGGAGAGATCTGCGCATCCGGCCCGCCGGATTCGCTCGTCAAAGGCGACAACGAGACGGCGCGCAAATTCATCGAGCAATCGGGCGTCGACATCGAGCGCCTTTCGCGCGTTACGAGCGCGCAGCACCCACGAAGTACGAATTAACCACGAAGAAAACAGGAGAAGCAGTCGTGCCGCTACAGTTCATGCGCCTTGGGCCGCCGGATCACGAACGTCCGGCCGTACGCCACGAGAAGGTCCTCTACGACCTATTGCCGCTCACGCAGGACATCGATGGAGGCTTCCTCGAGTCGGGCGGTATCGACCGCGTGCGTGCGGCGCTCCAGCGCGGCGAGCTTTCGCAGCTCGACGATCCGGGCGATGGAAGCGGGATGCGGGTGGGTGCGCCCATCGCACGGCCGAGCAAGGTTCTCTGCGTCGGGCTCAATTATCGGCAGCACGCCGAGGAGACGAATGCGCCCATTCCCACGGAGCCTGTCCTCTTCATGAAGGATCCGGGCACGGTGGTGGGCGCCTACGATCCGGTGCTCGTTCCCCGCCGCTCGCGAAAGACGGATTGGGAGGTCGAGCTTGCCGTGGTCATCGGCAAAACGGCGCGGTACCTGGCCAATCACGAGGAAGCCCTCGGATGCATTGCCGGATATGCCATTTCCAACGACGTCTCCGAGCGCGAGTTCCAATTGGAGCGCGGCGGCCAATGGGACAAAGGCAAATCGTGCGAGACGTTCAATCCGCTGGGACCGTGGCTCGTGCCCGCGAGCGACGTGGGCAATGTGCAAGAGCTCGAATTGCGTCTCTCGGTGAATGGCAAGGTCCGTCAGAATTCGTCCACGTCGGACATGATCTTTCCGGTGGCCGAAATCGTGCGTTATTTGAGCCAATTCCTGGTGCTGCGGCCGGGCGACGTCATCAACACGGGCACGCCACCAGGGGTCGCGCTGGGGCAGCCGGAGCCAAAACCGTATTTGCGTGAGGGGGACGTGATGGAGCTCGAGATTCGCGAGCTCGGAAAACAACGCCAAGTTCTCAGGCAAGCATGATATCCCGCATCACTGGACTCGAGGTTTTCGACGTTCGATTCCCCACGTCGCGCGAGCTGGACGGCTCCGACGCGATGAATCCGGACCCCGATTATTCGGCGGCCTACGTGGTGTTGCGCACCAGCGACGGCATCAATGGGTACGGGCTGGCATTCACCATCGGGCGCGGCAATGACGTGCAGGTGGCCGCCATCCGCGCGCTCGGCGGCCACGTCGTTGGCCGCGAGGTGCCCGAGTCAGCAGCGGATCTAGCGGATTTCTCGCATACCTTGATTGGCGATTCGCAGCTTCGCTGGCTCGGTCCCGAAAAGGGCGTCATGCACATGGCCATCGGCGCCGTGGTCAACGCGGCCTGGGATCTCGCGGCACGCCGGGCCAAGAAGCCGCTTTGGCAATTCCTTGCATCGATGAGCCCGGAGGAGATCGTCAGCCTCATCGATTTCCGCTACCTCACCGACGCGCTCACCCCGGAAGAAGCCCTGGCCATTCTGCGGCCGGGCGCGGAAGGCCGCGCGGAACGGACGGCACGGCTCCTGGCGGAAGGCTACCCGGCGTACACCACGTCGGCGGGCTGGCTCGGCTACAGCGACGAGAAGCTTGTCGCGCGCGCCAAGCAGGCGAGTGCCGATGGCTTCGCGATGATCAAGCTGAAGGTCGGCAGCGATCTGCAGGACGACGTGCGCCGTATGAAGCTGGCCCGCGAGGTGACCGGCCCCGACATGCGCATTGCCGTGGATGCGAACCAGCGATGGGACGTGGGCGCGGCGGTGCAATGGATGAAAGCCCTCGCGCCGTACAAGCCCTATTGGATCGAGGAGCCGACGTCACCGGACGACGTGCTCGGGCACAACGCGGTGGCGAAGGCCGTCGCGCCCATCAAGGTGGCCACGGGCGAGCACGTGCAAAATCGCGTGGTGTTCAAACAGCTCCTGCAGCTGGGCGCCATCGACGTGCTGCAGATGGATGCCGCGCGCGTGGGCGGCGTGAACGAGAACGTCGCCATTTTGCTCTTGGCGGCGAAATTCGGCGTCCCGGTGTGCCCGCACGCGGGCGGCGTGGGGTTGTGCGAATTGGTGCGGCATCTTTCGATGTTCGACTACGTCGCGGTCTCGCGAACGACGGAAAATCGGGTCATCGAGTGGGTCGATCACCTGCACGAGCACTTCGTGGATCCGGCGTTGATGAAGAATGGGCGCTACGTCGCGCCGACGGCGCCGGGCTTCTCGGCACAGATGTTCGAGGCCACCGTGGAGCGGTATCGTTTCCCGGAGGGTCCGGAATGGAAGGAGGCTACACGATGAGCGCAGAGTTTGACGGCTTGGTGGCCGTCGTCACGGGCGGAGCGTCGGGCATCGGTCTCGCGACCGCGAAGTGGCTCGCCGCGCGCGGGGCCAAAGTCGCATGCCTCGATCTTCAGCCCGAGGGCGTGAGCGAACCGCTTTTCGGCGTGCGCTGCGACGTGACCGACGACGCCTCGGTGCGCGAAGCCATCGAGGCGACGGTGAAGCGCTTCGGGCAGCTCGACATCGTCGTCAACAACGCGGGCGTCGGCGCCATCGGCGACGTGGCCGCCAACGACGATGCGCAGTGGCACAAGGTCTACGACGTCAACGTGGTCGGCATGGTGCGCGTGTCGCGGGCGGCGCTTCCGCACCTGCGCAAGTCGAAGGCTGCGGCCATCGTGAACACCTGTTCCATCGCAGCTTGGGCCGGGCTGCCGCAGCGCGCGCTGTACTCGGCGACCAAGGGCGCCGTGTACGCGCTCACCTTGGCCATGGCGGCGGATCACGTGCGCGAGGGCATCCGCGTGAACGCCGTGGCGCCGGGCACGGCCGATACGCCGTGGATCGGGCGGCTGCTCGATCAGGCCCCGGATCCGGCGGCGGAGCGCGCCGCGCTCAATGCGCGGCAGCCCACGGGTCGGCTGGTGTCGGCCGACGAAGTGGCAGGCGCCATCGCTTACCTGGCCAGCCCGGCATCCCGCGCGACCGTCGGGACGATCCTCGCGGTGGACGGCGGCATGTACGGCCTGCGGCTGCGGCCCCCGCAGAAGTAACCACCGTGAAGACCTCGCGCCTTGGAAGAACCACGGTCGACGTGACGGCGCTGGGCTTCGGCTCGGCGTCCATCGCCAACCTGTACTTCGAGGTCTCGCCCGGCGATGCCCGCGAGGCTCTGGAGGCGGCGTGGGCGCACGGTGTTCGCTATTTCGATACGGCGCCGCACTACGGGCTGGGGCTCTCCGAGCAGCGGCTCGGGGCCTTTCTCGCCGGGAAACCGCGCGACGAATTCACCGTGTCCACCAAAGTGGGGCGGCGGCTCGTTCCGAATCCCGGTGCGGGGCCGAACGATACGGATCTCGCGGAGGCGAGCTTCGCGGTGCTGGCAACCTCGAAGCGCGTGTGGGACTTCAGCCGCGACGGAGTGCGGCGATCGCTCGAGTCGTCGCTCGAGCGACTCGGCCTGTCGCGGGTCGACGTGGTGCTCCTGCACGATCCCGACGACCACTGGGAGCAGGCCGTGCGCGAGGGCTACCCTGCCCTCGCCGAGCTTCGCTCCCAAGGCGTGATCGGCGCGATTGGCGTGGGAATGAACCAGTGGCAGATGCCCGCGCGCTTCGTGCGCGAGACCGACGTGGACCTCGTCATGGTCGCCGGGCGGTACACCCTGCTGGAGCAACCGGCACTCGACGAGCTGCTGCCCCTTTGCAGCGAGCGCCATGTCTCGGTGGTGGTGGCGGCCGTGTTCAACTCGGGCATCCTCGCCGAGCCCACGGTGCAGGACAACGCCCGGTACAACTACGCGAATGCACCGGCCGAGCTTCTGAACCGCGCCCGCCACATGGCCGAGATCTGCCAGCGTCACGGCGTGACCTTGCCGCAGGCGGCGATTCAGTTCCCGCTCGGGCACCCGGCCGTGGCGTCCGTCGTGGTGGGCGCCCACTATGCGCCGCAAATCGTCGCCGATGCGGAGATGATCGAGGCGCCCGTGCCGGCCGCCTTGTGGAACGAACTGAAAGAGCGCGGCCTTCTGCGCCAGGATGCACCGGTGCGCACATGAGCACGACCATCATCGACGCACACCATCACGTGTGGGATCTCGGCGTTCGCGATCAGGAATGGATCACGCCAGCGCTCGGAAAAATCCGTCGCAATTTCAGCCTCGCGGACTTGGCACCCCACGCGGCGCAGGCGGGTGTCACGGCGACCGTGCTCGTGCAAACCATTCCCATCGCCGAGGAGACGCCCGAGTTTCTCGCGCTGGCCGCATCGAGCGATCTCGTGGCCGCCGTGACGGGGTGGGTCGATCTGACCGCGCCGTCGGTGCGCGACGATCTGCAACGTTTGCTCGAGGGCCCTGGCGGGGCGGCGCTTCGCGGCATCCGACATCCGGTTCAGGGAGAGCCGGATCCCGAGTGGCTCTGCCGCGAGGATGTGCGCCGCGGGATCGCGGCGGTGGCCGACGCCGGGCTGGTCTACGAGCTCTTGATCCTGCCGCACCAGTTGCCCGCCGCCGAGCGGACGGTCTCGGCGATGCCGCAGGCGCGATTCATCCTGGACCACGGGGCGAAGCCGCCGATTGCCTCGGGGCAGCGCGAGCCCTGGGCCGCCCAGGTGCGAAAGCTGGCAGCCCACCCCAACGTCACGTGCAAGCTTTCCGGCCTCGTGACGGAGGCGGATTGGGGCGCCTGGACCGTGGATTCGCTGCACCCGTACGTGGATACGCTACTCGAAGGATTCGGGCCTTCGCGCATGATGTTCGGCTCGGACTGGCCGGTCTGTCTCCTCGCGGCCGAGTACGCCGAGGTCGTCTCGGCCGCGAAGCAATGGACCGAGGAACTGTCGGCGGCGGAGCGCGATGCCGTGTTCGCCGGCACTGCGCGAAAAATCTATCGACTGGACTGAGCGCACACCTACCTTGTCCCGGACGTCATCCGGACAGATATTGAAGGCATGCAGTCCCCGCCCGAAGCGCCGATTCCTCCGCCGCCAGGGGCTCCTGCCGGTGGGGATGGGAACGGGCCGCCTCCTTACACGGGAGCCGCGCAGTACGGTCCTTATCCGTCCTTTCCGCAGCAGCAACAGGCCTCGTATCCCTCGTATCCTGCGCATGGGCAGCCGGTAGCACCCTACCCGTACTACGGCGCACCCATCCCGAACGAGAGCAAGGCGGTCACGTCGCTGGTGTTCGGGGTGCTCAGCATTTCGTGCATGGGCATCCTGGCGGGGATCCCTGCCGTCGTCCTGGGCCTGCTCGCACGGCGCGACATTGCGCGCTCGGGCGGAGCGCTGGGCGGCAAGGGCATGGCCAATGCGGGCATCGTCCTCGGCGCGTTCACCTCGGTGCTGACGGTGGGCACGATCCTATTCATGGTGGTCGTTCCCCTCGTCATGGGCGGCATGTCCGTGTACTCGTCGCCGTCGATCAGCTCGGCCACCCCGCCGCCGGCCTACAGCGCACCGCCGTATGGCTCGCCCGCGCCAAGCGCTGGCAGCGAGAACGAGAGCTCCACCACGGTCACGCGGGGAGCGCTGCGCGTCATCGAGCCGCACCGCGGCAGTGGCTCGCTCGAGCGGCAACTGATGGACGCTTTTTCCCAGGCCAAGGAGAAGGGCCGGGTCGTGCTCGTCGAGACGGCGGCGCGGGCCTCTTCGGCGTCGCACGAGTTCGATTCGTCCCTTTCCGATCGCCGCATGCAGCGGGCGCTCTCCACGGTCGACATCGTCCGTGTGGACGTGGACGAATTCGAATCCGAGCTCTCCAGCATGCGCATGTACACGGAGGCGGTCCCCTACTTCTACAAGATTGACGCTGCGGCCCGCCCTACGGACGCCATCAGCGCCGACGAGTGGGATGCGAACATCCCGCAGAACATGGCCCCCGTGTTGGAATCCTTCGTCGCAGGCACCCTCCGCAAACGGCGCAGCCCCTCCCCGCTCGGCACGACTTTGTAGCGCGGACTTCGGATACATTCGCGCGATGAGGGAAGACTCATCGCTTTCTCGCCTGCGCGCCAGCGGCGCATTGTTCATGGTGCTAGCTGCATCGTGCCAGAGTGCCCCTTCGCCTGCCCCGCCCGCAGCGGTCCCGCCCAAGGTCGAATCGGCGCCCGTGCCTGCAAAGCGCGAGAGCGCGGCGAAGTACGAGCCCAGCGAGATCGCCGTCTTTCATTTGCACAAGTTCATGAACCGTGTCGGCACCGAGCGCGATACGTACACGAAGAGCGAGGGCGGCGACGTCGAGGGCAAGGCGGCCTTCGCGTTCCAAGATCGAGGAATCACGGTCCCGCTCACGGGCTCGGTCGTCCTCGCGCCGGACGGCACGCCGCGGAGCTACCGTACCTGGGGCGGCACCGCGCGCGGGATGTGGATCGACGAGAGCGTCGTCCGCGACAAAGACAGCTTCACCGTGACGCGCTTGGCGGAGAAGCCGAAGACCGTTTCGGTGCCGGCGCCGTTTGCGATCGCCAATGGTTACGCCCCCATCCTGATGCAAGACGTGCTGCTCCGCGGATGGGCGCGCGCCGGGCGGCCGGCCAAGGTGGCCCTCGTGCCGGAGGGCACGGCATCGATCGAATCGCGCGGCAAGGAGACGTTCGACCTCGAGGGAAAGAAGGTCACCCTCGAGCACGTGAGCGTGCGCGACCTCGTTTGGGGACGCGAGGATGCTTGGCTCGACGATGCTGGGAAGGTCGCTGCGGTGATGACGCGCGATGCCGAGTTCGATCTGTTCGAAGCGGTGCGCGAGGACATGATCGGGCTCTTGCCGACGTTCTTGACCCGCGCCGGTGCAGACGGCGTCGCATGGCTCAGCGAGGCGGCGAAGGGCGCGGTCATTCCGCGCGACGGCCGCGTGGTGGCACTCGTGGGTGCGCAGCTCGTCGACGGCACCGGGCGTCCGCCGGTGAACGATGCCGTCGTCGTGTACGATGGCGAGAAGATCGTCGCCGCAGGACCGCGCTCGTCCACCAAGATTCCCGCGGGCGCGGTCACCGTGGACGTGACCGGCAAGACCGTGCTTCCCGGCCTCTGGGACATGCACGCGCACTACGAGCAAGTCGAGTGGAGCGCGGCGTACCTCGCGGCGGGCGTGACGACGATCCGCGACATGGGCAATGTGCTCGAGTTCATCACGGGCGCGCGCGACTCCATTGCCAGCGGCAAAGGTGTGGGCCCGCAGATCATCGTCGATGGCCTGGTCGACGGCGAGGGCCCGCGCTCGCTCGGCGTGCTGCGCATCAAGAGCACGGAGGACATCGGCCCCATGCTCGACCGGCTGCAGAAGGCCGGCTGCCCCGAGGTGAAGATCTACTCGAGCATGCCCCCTGCTCTCGTGAAGCCCATCGCCGTCGAGGCGCACCGGCGAGGTATGCGCGTCGTGGGGCACGTCCCCGAGGGCATGGACGTCGTGCAAGCTTTGGAGGCGGGCTACGACGGCATCAGCCATATCAGCTATCCCTTCTCGCCGCTCTACAAGCCGGGCGAGATGCGCAACCTTTCGCCCGCCGCGCGCCTGGGACGCATCGCCGACGCAGACCTTTCGGGCCCGGTTCTCCAAAAGGTGATTCGCACGTTTGCCGCGAAGAAGGCCTTTCTCGACGATACGGTGGCACTCTACGAACTGGGCAACCATACGCGCGAAGCGCTCGCCCAGCGTGAACCGGGCCTCGCCAAACTGCCGCGCGAGCTCGCGGTGATGCGCATCGAGGCGCCGTCCGACGAGCTGACGCCGCTGCGGGAGCGCTATTTCGAGAAGCACCTCGCGATGGTGCGCGAGCTTCACCGTGCGGGCGTGCCCATCCTCGCCGGCACCGATCAGGCGGTGCCGGGACATTCGCTGCACCGCGAGCTCGAGCTCTACGTGCAGGCGGGCTTCACGCCGATGGAGGCCATCCAAGCGGCGACGAGTCTCCCCGCGAAGGTGATGCACCTCGATGGCCAAGTGGGCACCATCCAGCCCGGCAAGCGCGCAGATCTCATCGTGGTCGCCGGCGATCCGCTCCGCGATATCCACGACATCCGCAAGATCACGACGGTGATCACGCGAGGCCGCACCTACGACCCGGCGGCACTCTGGAAGCTCGTCGGCTTTACACCCTAGCGGCCATTGACGCGGCGGCCTTTGGCGGCGAAGGCGTCGAGCACGAAGTCGCGGAAGGCGCGCACCTTGGGCGGTAGGAAACGCCCGCCTTGGTGCATGAGGTAGATGGCCGCGCCGAAGAGGCGGTACGACTTGAGCACCCAGACGAGCGTGCCCTCCTCGAGCTCACGCCGCACGGAGTTGATCGGCAACACGGCGATCCCGGCACCGGCGAGCGCGAGCTCCTTGACGAAGTTCATGTCGGAGGCCGCAATGCTCGGCTGCAAACGAATGTCCGTGACGGGCCCTTTGCCGTCTGCCCGTTGAAACGGCAAGGGATGCTGCGCGCACTCGTACTGCATCAAAACGACGCGGTGCTTGGTCAGATCGGCGGGCTGCCGGGGGGCAGGCATCTCGGCGAAATAGGCCGGCGAGCCCACGGTGGCACCCTCGATGTCGAACAGCTTGTGCGCGATGAGCGGCGAGTCGGGCAGCTTCGCATGCACGCGAAATGCAACATCGAGGTGTTCGCTCTCGAAATCGAGAAGCTTCTGGGCGATGACCAAATCGAGAAGCACCTCGGGAAACCGCCGATTGAATGCTGCAATATGGGGAGCGAGCACGCTGCCGAATTCGGGCGGCGCCGTGACCCGCAGCTTGCCGCTCGGCGCCGCGTGCGACTGACGCACGGCTGTGTTGGCGTCACCGAGCAGCTCGAGGATCTGCCCCACGCGCTGGCGGTAGGCCACACCATCGTCCGTGGGCTCCACCAGGCGCGGGCTTCGGCGCAAGAGCGACACGTCGAGCGATTGCTCGAGGCGCGCAATGCGCCGGCTCACCGTGGCTTTGCTCTCGCCGAGAAGCTGCGACGCCGCCGTGAGCGAGCGCAGATCCGCCACCAGGCAGAAGGCGCGCAGGTCCAACACGTCGGCAACGAGTGTTTCAGATTCTGCAACATGATGTTTCGAAGCGGCCGCTTGTCGCACAAATTGCAACGTACCATCTTCCGGCCTATGAACAACGTCATCGCAGAAGGCGTCGGGAACCACGATGCCGCGGCCCAGAGCACGGGACAGCGCTACCTCGTTCCGGTGGGCCGCGTGTTCTTCTCCCTGATTTTCCTCATGTCGGGCCCGAACCATTTCTCGGCACAGGCCATCGGCTACGCGGCCGCGGCCGGCGTTCCGCTCGCGAGCGTCGCGGTGCCGCTGTCGGGCATCATTGCCTTCGTCGGAGGCCTCAGCATTGCGCTCGGCTACAAGGCCAAGTGGGGCGCGTGGCTGATTGCCCTCTTCCTCGTGCCGGTCACCCTCTCGCTGCACAACTTCTGGGCCTTCACCGACCCGATGCAGCAGCAGATCCACATGGCCATGTTCATGAAGAACATCTCCATGCTCGGCACAGCGCTCTTCATCACGCAGGTCGGCTCCGGGCCGCTCAGCCTAGACGCCCGCAAGAAGTAAACTCTAGGAGAATGCGGCCGCAGCTTCGCGCAACGTCACGAAGGAATAGCCGGCGTTGCGCAGCGTATCGAACGCCGCATGCAGCGATTCGAGCTTGCGCTCGCGGCTCACGCGCACGTCGGGCTGGTACGGCAGCAGCGCATCGAGTCCGTCGCCCGCATCGAGAACGTCGATGCCGTGAAGCTCCAGGTTGACCAGCGGCATCCCAACGCACATGCGCGTGAGCATGCGTGCGCGCGCCGGCCCTGCCAGCGTGATCGACGTGCCGATGACCGGCAGCCGCAAGCCGCGCGTCACTTGAACGGGCAGCTCGAGAACCCCCTCTTGCGCCGGCTTCCAATAGGGAACGCCGGCCCGGTAGGGCTGCACCGGTGCGGTGAGCACGCGCGGCGTGTCGAGCACCGAGTGGCTCGTGCGCCCGCGCAGCCGGATCATGCCCAGCGCCGCCGCCTTGGCCGCGTAGTACGCGGGGCACGGAAACACCGAGGAGTCGTAGGTCACCTCGAGCTCGCGCAGCACCGAGAACACTTGGTCGGTGATGGTGTAGCCCGGCGCTCGAAAGCCGACGGGCCGCTCGCCGGTGGCCCGCTCGATGGCATCGGCACCCGCGCCAATCTGGTGAGCAATCTCCGCGCGCTCGAGGCGCGTCAAATCGTAGCGGTGATCCAGCGTGTGGTTGGCCATCTCGTGGCCGGCTTCGCGCGCTTGGCGAAGCTTCGTCGCCGACTCGGGGCGCGCTAGATCGGAGCCAATGGCAAACAAAGTCAAAGGCATGCCACCTGCGGCCGCCATCGCCAGCAAGCGATCGATGGCGACGTCGTAGACAGCATGCCTCGACAACGGGCCCGGCTCCCCGAGCCCGTGGATTCGGAAGTAATTCGGGATCTCGTCGAGATCCACGCTGACCGCGCAGAGCTTCACTCGAGATCCCGAATGGCGTTTCAGCCGGCGGTCATCTTGGCCACTTCGGCCGCGAGATCGTCGGTCTTCTTCTCGATGCCCTCACCCAGCGCGAAGCGCACGAACTCGTGCACCTTCACCTCGCCGCCGAGCGCCTTGCCGACTTCGGCGCGGACTGCGTCGATGGTGCCCTTCTCGGGCGCCCAGACGTTGTCCTGACCGAGCAGCGTCACCTCGGTGTACCACTTGGCAACCTTGCCCTCGATGATCTTGGGCCACGAAGCTTCCGGCTTCGGCTTGGCTTCCTCGCGGAGCTGGGCCTCGTAGATCTCCTTCTGCTTCGCCACCTGCGCCTCGGAGATCTCCTCCTTGCGCACGACCAGCGGGCTCATGGCCGCGATCTGCATCGCGACGTTCTCGACGAACTGCTTGAAGTCCGCCGAGTTGCGGCCTGCCGCATTCGGGGCCTCGGCGCGCACGAGAACGGCGAGCTTGCCGCCCATGTGCACGTAGGCGAGAACGAGCTCGTTCGCGCTCGCGGCCTTGAGCACGTCCCAACGACGAACGACGGTGTTCTCACCGGTCTTGCCGACCAGCGCGAGACGAACCGTGTCCAGCGTGTCGTCCGTGCCGGGCACCTTCGTCGCGAGCAGCGCCGAGGCGTCCGCCGCGGTGGGGCGCTGCGCCGACTGCGCGAGCTCCACGACCTTGCCGACGAAGTTGCGGAAGTCGTCGCCACGGGCAACGAAGTCCGTCTGGCAGTTGACTTCGACGATGATGCCGCGCGTGCCGTCGCCCTCGACCCAGGTGCGCACTTCGCCCTCGGTCGCGACCTTGCCGGCGCGGGCCTGGCCCTTGAGCAGACCCTTCTTCTGGATGACCTCGATGGCCTTTTCCAGGTCGCCCTCCGCCTCCACGAGCGCGCTCTTGCAGTCGCTCATTCCGGCTTGGGTGCGCTCACGTAGTTCCTTTATCAATGCGAGTGAAATCTCGGCCATCTTCCGAATCTCCATGCCCCCCCTGCGGGAGGGTGATCGATCAAAATTTCGAGACGGGGCGGGGGGCGCCGTTCACGTCAGCCGCCCCCCAGCCTTCCTCAGTTCGGGGCGCCGCCGTCGCGACGCGTGTCACCACGCTCACCGCGCTCACCGCCGCGGCGGCCGCTCTGGTAAACGTCGGCTGCCGGAGCGCGACCGCGCTCCTCGCCCTCACGGCCCACGGTGTCCTTGCGGCGCTGCGCACCTTCGAGGACCGCGTCGGCGAGACGGGCGGTGATGAGGCGGATCGAGCGGATCGCATCGTCGTTGCCCGGGATCGGGTAGTCGATGAGATCGGGATCGCAGTTCGTGTCCGCGATGGCCACGAGCGGGATCTGCAGCTTCTTCGCCTCTTGCACGGCGATGACTTCCTTCGCCGGGTCGATGATGAAGACCGCGCTGGGCAAGGAGCCCATGTTCTTCAGACCACCGACGTACTTCTCGAAGCGCTCACGCTCCTTCTCGAGGCGCGACACTTCCTTCTTCGGCAGCTGCAAGTACGTGCCGTCGTCCTTCATGCGCTCCAACTGACGCATGCGATCGAGGCCCTGCTTGATGGTGCGGAAGTTGGTGAGCGTGCCGCCGAGCCAGCGATTGACGACGTAGAACGAGCCCGAGCGGGTGGCTTCCTCTTGCACGATTTCCTGCGCCTGGCGCTTGGTGCCGATCATGAGGAGGTGGCCGCCGCGGCCGACGGTCTCTTGCACGAAGTTGAACGCGCGCTGGAAGAGGCGGGCCGTCTGGTCGAGGTCGATGATGTGGATGCCGTTGCGCGCACCGTAGATGTACGGGCGCATTTTCGGATTCCAGCGCTTGGTCTGGTGCCCAAAGTGGACGCCTGCGTCCAGCAGGGCCTTGAGCGGGAGGGGAAAATCACCGCGGAGTTGGGGCAGACCTTGGGCGTTGATCGATTCTTGGGTCATTGAGAGCGCTTCCTTTCGGTTGAGCCGCCGCTCTTCGCCCGAGGCCAGCGTTGGTTTTGCTAGAACCAGCGCACCGGGCCACGGATTTGCGCATGAAGAGCGTGAGGAGTGGGTGCCCTTTCGGGCGGAAATAGCGGCGGCACCCTGACGCAGCGCACCCTCGAAGTCAAGCAAAACTGGTGACAACCGGCTTGAGGGGAGATGGCGGACGCGGCTACCGTAGCGTGCATCATGCGAGTCCCCTCCTCTTCTCTGGTTCTTGCGCTGGCGTTCGCCCCTCTTGCGGTCCGTGCCGTCGCGGCATGCGGAGGCGACTCCAGCCCGCCCCCGACGACCCCCGCCATGGCGCCCGAAACGGCGACCACCGCGTCCGCCCCACCGCCCCCCGCACCGAAGCCCGTCGGGCCCGATTCGTCGGGAAAGACCTCGGCCGCCGAGGGCACCTTCGACTACGAAGTGGAATTTCTGCGCAAGTACGGCACCGTCGAGGTGCTCGAGGCGCCCAACGGCGGACGCGTGGCCATCTCGCCCACGTACCAAGGCCGCGTGATGACCAGCGCCGTCGGAGGCACCGAGAAGAGCATCGGCTGGGTGAACCACAAGTTCATCGAGGAAAAGAAAACCGGGGCGGCCTTCGACAACTACGGTGGCGAAGATCGCTTTTGGCTCGGCCCCGAGGGCGGGCAGTTCGCGCTCTTCTTCGCACCGGGCTCCGAGTTCAATCTGACGAAGTGGCAAACGCCCGCGGCCTTGCAAGAGGGCGCGTGGACGGTTGCCGAGAAGACGCCGACGCGCGTGGTCTTCAAGCGCAACCTCACCTTGAAGAACTACAAGGGAACGGAGTTTTCCCTCGAGGTGGAGCGCACGATCGATCTGCTGAGCGCAGGCGACGTGGAGAAACTCGCGGGCACGAAGCCCGGCGAGGGCGTGAAGTGGGTGGGCTTCTCCACGACGAACAAGATCACCAACACGGGCGCGAAGCCGTGGACGAAAGAGGCCGGGCTTCTCAGCGTGTGGATCCTCGGGCAATTCAACCCGGCGCCCGATGCCTACGTCGTGGTGCCGTTCGAGGCCGCGGCGAAGGGTGAGGTCGTGAACGATCGCTACTTCGGCAAGGTGCCCGCCGATCGCCTGGCGAACGACTCCAAGGATGGGTATCTGCGCTTCAAGGCGGACGGGCAGCACCGGAGCAAGATTGGCCTGGGCCCCTCCCGCGCGAAGAACGTGCTCGGCAGCTATGCGGAGTCGCTCAAACTTCTCACGGTGGTCTCGTACGACAAGCCGAAGTCGAACGACTACGTGAACAGCATGTGGGAGAAGCAGAAGGCCCCCTACGGCGGCGACGTCGTCAACAGCTACAACGACGGGCCGACGGATCCCGGAAAGCCGTCGCTCGGCGGGTTCTACGAGCTGGAGACCTCCTCCCCGGCCGCCGCACTCGCGCCGAAGGCCTCCTTGGTGCACACGAGCCGCACGTTCCACTTCGTCGGGGATCGCACCGCGCTCGACCCGATTGCGAAGAAGGCGCTCAATGCGAGCTTGGCGAAGGTGGCGGAAGGGATTCACTAGCTGCTAATCAGGCGGACATGCATCGCATCGCCGTCGTGCTCCTTGCGTTGATCTCGTTGGCTGCCCTGGCGGCCGCATGCGGAGGGGCGCCCCCCATGCCGAAGGGCCCCCCGCCCGAGTACGAGGAGCACGACGCCGGCACACCGATTTTCGAAGGGCAAACGCCTTCGCCGGCGCGTTAGCTCGTGTGATACGCTGCGCGCAATCCTATGACGACACGCATCGATCGCGCGCAGGTGGAGCACATTGCTCAGCTTGCATCGCTTGTTTTGGCGGATGACGAGACGGAGCGCCTCACGCGCGAGCTCGCCGAGATGGTGCGGTACGTCGAAGAGTTGAACGAACTGGACACGTCGAACGTGGAGCCGACGGCGTACGTACAACTGGAGCGCAGCGAGTTGCGCGGCGACGCGGTCGAGGCTTCGTTGCAGCGGGACGAAACGCTGGCGCAGGCGCCGCAGTCGGCCCACGGTGGCTTTGCCGTCCCCACGTTCGTGGAGAACTGACCCATGGCAAGCCACGACGAGGTGATTGCGATCGCCGAACGGGTTCGCTCGGGCGAGACGAGTGCGCTGGACGTGACCCAGGCCGCGCTGGCGGGCATCGAGGCGAAGAACGGCAGGTTGAACGCGTTCCTGACGGTGTCGCACGAGAGCGCGCTCGATCAGGCACGCGCGGTCGATGCAAAGCGCGCCCGCGGAGAGAAACTGGGCCCCCTCGCCGGCGTTCCCATTGGGATCAAGGATGCGTTGTGCACGCGCGGGGTGGTGACCACCGCAGCGTCGAAGATCCTCCAGGGTTACGTCCCACCGTACGATGCGACCGTGGTGGCGCGGCTGCGCGCGGCCGATGCGATCATCATCGGCAAGACGAACATGGACGAGTTCGCGATGGGCTCGTCGAACGAAAACAGCGCGTACGGTCCGGTGAAGAATCCGTGGGATCCGGAGCGCACGCCGGGCGGCTCGTCCGGCGGAAGCGCGGCGGCGGTGGCAGCACGCATGGTGAGCGCCACGCTGGGAAGCGATACCGGTGGCTCGATCCGGCAGCCCGCGGCGTTGACGGGAACCGTGGGCATCAAGCCGACGTACGGGCGCGTATCGCGCTTCGGGCTCATCGCCTTCGCGTCGAGCCTCGATCAAGTGGGCCCCTTCGCCACGGACGTGCGTGGCGCGGCGCGCGTGCTCGGGGTCATCTCCGGCAAGGATTCGAAGGACGCGACCTCGCTGGGCGCGCCGGTGGACGACTACGAGGGCGCGTGCGGCAAGTCCGTCAAAGGACTGCGCATCGGCGTCCCCGCCGAGTACTTCGCCAAGGGGCTCGATCCCGAGGTGGAGGCGAGCATCCGCGCGGCCATTTCCGAGCTGGAGGCCGAAGGCTGCGTCGTGCGCCCGGTGAAGCTTCCGCACACGCGCTACGCCTTGGCGACGTATTACATCATCGCGGACGCGGAGGCCTCGAGCAACCTGGCGCGCTTCGACGGCGTTCGCTACGGCCTTCGCGTGGAGCCTTCGGGGCCGGGCAAAGCCGACCTCAAGGCCATGTACGGCGCCACGCGCGATGCGGGCTTCGGCACCGAAGTGAAGCGGCGCATTCTGCTCGGCACCTTCGTGCTCTCGGCGGGGTATTACGATGCGTATTACTTGAAGGCGCAGAAGGTCCGGACCTTGATCCGCCGCGACTTCGAGGAGGCGTTCCGCGAGGTCGACGTCATCTGTTCGCCGACGTCGCCGACACCCGCGTTTCGCCTGGGCGAGAAGGTGGACGATCCCCTCGCCATGTATTTGAACGACGTCTACACGCTCCCCGCGAGCCTCGCGGGCATTCCGGGCTGCAGCGTCCCGGCCAAACCGACGGCATCGGGGCTCCCGGTGGGCCTGCAGATCGTCGCGCCCTGGCTCGAGGAATCGAAGATGTTTTCGGTGGCCGCCGCCTTCGAGGCGCGTTCGCCGGGCTTGGTGCCGCCGCAGGCCTCCTGACATGGTGAGCGTCGTCCCGCTCGATGCGGCCCATCTCGAAGGGTGGGCCGCCCTGTTCGAGGCGTGCCACTGTTCCTGTTACTGCCGCTATTGGCATTTCATCGGCACGACGAACGACTGGCTCGCACGCACCGCCTTCTCCGCCGACGTGAACCGCAACGAGCACGAGCAAGCGCTGCTCGCAGGCGATCCGGCCGCACGCGGGTTGGTGGCGCTTGCCGGCGACGCCGTCGTCGGCTGGATGAAGCTCGTCCCGCGCACGAGCGTGACCAAGCTGCGCAAAGGCCGCGTCTACGGGGCGCTGGATCTCGGTGCAGACGAAGGCGTCTACAGCATCGGGTGCTTTCTCGTGCACCCGGAGCATCGCGAAAAGGGCGTGGCCCGCGCCCTCGTTCGAGGCGCGGACGACGCCGTACGCGCGTGGGGCGGGCGCGCCGTCGAAGCGTACCCGCGACGATCCCACGACGAGCTCCGGCCCGAGGAAGTGTGGATGGGGCCGGAGCAGATCTACATCGATGCAGGATACACGCACGTCGCCGGGGAGCCGCCCTACCCCGTTTATCGGAAAGAGTTGAACACTCAGGGATAGTGCACGCGCGACTGCGAGGTGCCGTTGTGGCATCCGTTGCAATTGCCATTGAAGGGCGACGAGTTCATCTGCACGCTGCCCGTTGCGTCGCGCGCGCCGACGTGACCGCCGCCGTTGTTCGGCTGTCCTGCGAAGAAGAAGTTGCCATCCGCGTCGCTATGCGTGCTCGCCGCGACGCCGTTCACGACGAGGCGGACCTCCACGGCCTTCGCGGGTACCTTGCCCGCCACGTCCGAATACACGGTGCCGGCGAACAGAAATGCAGGGGCCTTGGCACCGTCGTGGCATTCGAAGCACCCGCGGCCGGCGGGGTTCTGGTTGCCGAAAAGGCCGCTCGCGTGCCCGGCATTGCGCGAGGATTTTCCGGTCTCGTTCACGTACGGCGGGGCGTCGGCAAACACCCCGCCTCCGCCCGGCGACCCTCCATCTTCGACGCCCGCATCCGTCTCCGTCCCCGCGTCCTCGGTCTGGCCGGGATTCTCTCCGCCCGGCGGCGGCTGATTGCCCGGACGACCTCCTCCCCCACCACCTGGTGGCGGTGACTTACCGCCTGCATCGTTCGTGTCCGACGTGCCGCTGTCGTTTCCCGAGGCGCATGCGGCCATCGCTGAAACACCTGCGATCCCCAACGTCGCGGTGAGAAGAAGGGTTTTCCAGTCCATGAACCACGGCATGACCATGATCCGTGCCATCGGGCCTCTGCGTCATTTCGTGCTGCGAATTGGGCGTTCTCGGGCACTCCATTCATCGGCCGCGCTGGTCCGGCGATCCAGGTGCTTCGCGGCCATCGCCCTTGTCACCGCTATCGACCGAGCCGCACCTTCGAAGCACCCGAGCGCCGGATGCCGCTGTCGGGATGAAGCGCCGTCCACCGGATCGAACGCAGAACCTCGCACGAGAGCCCGACGAACACCGCGCGCATCACATCGTCGGCGTCGGCGATCTTCAAGTTGGTCATCTGCCCGATGAGCGCCCGCAGCGAGCTCGTGCCATCGACCTTGCGTAAGATGTACGACTCGCGCTCGGGCAGACGCAGCACCTCGATGCGCACCGGCGGGTTCGGCACTCGCTCGAGAACGTCGTCCTCGATCGGGCCGAGGAGCTGCGCGAGCTCGTCCACCGGATAGCCCTCGCGGATGCCGCGCGCGATGAGCTCGAACGGGTCGACGCCGAGGGGGAACGTCTCCTCGTGCGAGCGCGCGCCGCGCGTGAAGCTGATGTTCGCGTCCGGCCAGCCGAGAACGTCCATGTAGCGCATCTGCGTCTGATCGTGGATCGCGCGAAAAAGCTCGATGGGCCGCAGCACGCCGAGGCCCACCAGCGCATCGCCCAGCCGCCCGCCGAACTTCGGCAGCATGGCCAGCGCCATCTCGACCTCCATCCGCAGCACCTGACCCGTCGCCACCAAGTGCTCACCGAGCAGCTCGCGGCGATCCGTGGACGCCACGAACTCCGGGGCGCCCTCCACGAGGAAAATCTTCTTCTGCTTCTCCTCGTTGCGGAAGACCAGCACCCCCGTTTCCCGTTCCAGCGCCAATTGGAACAAGTACGCCGGGAGTGTGGCGCGATCGAGCGTGCTCTTTTCGGCACCGTCGGCGTCGTCGTCCCAACGCAACGCCGGGCTCGTGACGAAGCGCGCGAACTCTTTGTAGTGCAGCGCCGGCTTGAAGCGCCCCGACTCGCGCGCCACGAGGGAACGGCTGCCGATGGCGCCCGTGGCGAACAGCTCGATGACCCGGGGATACGACATGGGCTGGCTCGCTGTGCCGTCGCCCAAGTCGACCCGGTAAATCTGCGGTGCCACCTCGTAGGAGCCGCCGCTGTCGTAGGAGCCATCGCCACGCGGATCGTTGCGAACCACCTCGTCGGGCTCGAGGATGGCGGTGCCCGGACGGCTTGGCTCGTTGTCGCTGGAGACATCGGGGCCATCGATCAAACCGAGCCGTTCGATCCATGCCGAGAGCCGCGCGGGGCCGACCTGCAGACGGCGACGGCGGATGATTTCCTCGATGGCCTCCGCGAAGACGGCCGCGTTGGAGTAGCGCAGCAGCTTGTCCCGCGCGAGCGCGCGCAGAAGCACCGATTTCACATCGTCGGGCAAAAGCGAGCCCGCTCGATCGATGGGCCCGAGATCCGCGTCGCGGATGCGCAGAAGCACATCGAGCTCCCGGCCGCCCGAGAAAAGAGGGCGCAAGGTCACCAGCTCCGCGAGGACGATGCCCACGGTGAACAGATCGCTCCGCGCGTCGAGCTCGCGCCCCGTCACCTGCTCCGGCGACATGTAACCGAGCTTGCCTTTGAGCTGCCCCTGGTCGGTGCGCCGCTCGAAGTCCGAGGCGCGCGCAATGCCGAAGTCCGTCAGCTTCACCGCGCCCGACCGATCGATGAGCACATTGCCCGGCGACACATCGCGGTGCACCAGGTTGAGGGGCCGGCCTTTGCGATCGCGTGCCGCATGGGCGTATTCCAGGCCGCGCAAAATGCTGAGGGCCACGTGGAGCGACACCTCCAGCGGGAGCTCCTCCCCGCGGGCCGCGGCGGCGCGAATCAGGCGGGCGCCCGTCGTGCCGTCCACGTACTCCATGGCCATGTACAGCTCTTCGTCCTGCTCGCCGAAGTCGAACACTTGGACGATGTTCGGGTGCGAGAGGTTGGCACACACCCGCGCCTCGTCCACGAACATCGCGACGAAGTCGGGATCGCGCGCCAGCTGCGGAAGGATGCGCTTGACCGCGACGAGCTTCTGGAAACCGCGCGGTCCAGCCCGGCGCGCCAGATACACCTCGGCCATGCCACCCGTGGCAAGGCGTTCAATGAGCTCGTACGGCCCGAGCCGGGGCGGCACGGCATGGCTCGAGTTGCCCACGTTCCCGGGAAGATTATCGCACCACGGGCTATGCAACGAAGTACCAACTTCGGCCGCGGCGTACTACTGTCGTTCCGCGACTTTCGGACCACCCCCCACCAACCGATGGCGCTCCAATCGATGGCCTCCGATTCGAAATCTGGACAGCTTTCCGCTGCTACCCGCCCGCGGGAAAGCGGCCGCAAGACCGCTCTGCGTGACAGCCGAGGCGGTCCGGTCGTGGCTCTGACCGGCGCAGCATCTTTCTTGGGCACGAACGTCATTGGCTTGTTGGAGGAGGACGAGCGCGTCGAGCGCATCGTCGCCATCGACATCAAGGCGCCTTCCACAGCCGGGAAAAAGACCCGTAGTTACGAGGTCGACTTCACCCAGCCCACGGCCGAAGCCCGGCTTGCGGAAGTGCTCGCTGCCGAACGTGCCGACATTGTGGTTCACCTGGCGTTTCTGGCGAACCCAACGCCGGCGAGCGCCTGGGCTCACGAGCTCGAGAGCGTCGGGACGATGCACGTCCTGGTGGCCGCGCGGCATGCGCAGGTCCGCAAGGTCGTGATGTGGTCTCAGACCTTGCTGTACGGAGCACATCCGTCCAACCCGAATTTTCTTTCCGAGCGGCATCCGCTCCGGGCCGACCGGCACGAGCCGTTCTTCGTCGACAAGGTCGAGGCCGAGGCCGAAGCGAGCAAGTTCGCGCGGCGCTCGCCGGGGTCGGTGGTGACCGTCCTGCGAATGGCCCCCCTGCTGGGCCCGACGGTGCACAACTACATGACGCGCTACCTCGCGCATCGGATGGTGCCCACGATGATGGGCTTCGATCCGCTGCTGCAGTTCCTGCACGAGGTCGACGCGATTGCCGCGCTCAAGCTGGCCATCGACCGCGACGTGCCGGGTACGTTCAACATCGTCGGCGACGGGGTGCTGCCCCTCAGCACCGTCATCAAGCTGGCCGGACGCATCGCCCTGCCGATCCCGCACCCGGTGGCCGAGTCCATCTGCGCGCTGGGCTGGTTGGCTCAGGTGGCGGAGGTGCCCCCGGCGTTCCTCAAGTATTTGCGCTTTCTCTGCGTCGCCGATGGTACGAAGGCGCAGAAGGAAATGGGATTCCGCCCGGCTTACACCACCCGCGAAGCGCTGCTGGATTTCGTGAGCGCCCAACGACTGCGCGACGTCAAGCTGCTGCAGGAGAACGTGGCATGACGCGCAAGAGACGGCATCAGTCGCGTGAGTCCCGCGGGCCGCAGCAACAGGGGCAATCGGCGGCACCGCAGCAGCACCAGCACCAGCACGGAACGAACGGCACGCCGCAGCCTCAGGCACAGGCGCATCCGAAGAAACGGCGCCGGCACAAGCCGCACGGAACCTCGGAGCATCCGGCCATCACGCACGAGCGCCAGGCGATGCGCACGGGCGCGAAGCCGCTGCGCGGGCCCATTCCGCACGGGTCGGCGGCGACCTTGCCACCGGACGACGAGGCGTCGACGGAGTCGGTGCAATTCATCCCGCGATCTCCTTCGTCGCTTCCGCCTGCTCCGTCCCTGCGTCATCAGACCCTGGAATTCGGCGAGTATTCGGATTTTGCCGACTCGGCCGAGGAAGAAGACGACGAGGACGAGGACGGCGAGGAGCAAACGCCGACCGCGCGAAGGCCGCGTCCCGAGGAGCCGGAGCTGGTGGCGGCGCAGATCCGCGAGCTCGAGGCGCACCTCGACGCGATGATCGATCAAGCGTCGACCCACGTTTTGCCCAGCGTCGACGATGACGATGACGACGAGTTGCGAAGCGGCCCCGGCTCCAATGGCGAGGACACGGATCCCGTGCCCACCGTGACGAGCCTGAACAGCGGCAACTCCGTGCGCAATCTCGCGAGCCCCGATCAGGAGCCCACGGTCTTCGACACCGCGCGCGAGCTGCTCTCGACCGATTTTTACCTGCGCAAATGGGGCCGCCTCGGAATGCGCAACCGCTCCGAGGAGATCGACGACTTCGGCTACGATCCGGTCTACGACTCCAAAGTGCGTCCGCTGTTCGATTTTCTCTACGACCGGTACTTCCGCGTGGAGACGATCGGCGCGGGCAACATCCCGGCGGAGGGGCGCTGCCTCTTGGTGGCGAACCACTCGGGCACGCTCCCGTACGACGGCGCGATGATCAAGACCGCCGTGAAGCGCGAGCATCCGCAGCACCGCGATGTGCGCTGGCTGGCGGAGGACTTCATCTTCCACTTCCCCTTCCTGGGCTCGTTCACGAACCGCATCGGTGCCGTGCGCGCATGCCAGGAAAATGCCGAGCGGCTGCTTCGGCAGGAAGCGCTCGTCGCGGTCTTTCCGGAGGGCGTGAAGGGCATCGGCAAGCTTTACCGCGACCGCTACCGGCTGCAGCGCTTCGGGCGCGGTGGGTTCATCAAGCTTTGCCTTCGCACGAACACGCCGATCGTGCCGGTGGTGGTGGTGGGCGCCGAAGAGGCGAACCCCATGCTGCTGCGGGTCGAGTATTTCGCGCGCGCCTTGGGGCTGCCGTACATCCCCGTCACGCCGACGTTTCCGCTGCTCGGTCCCGCAGGCCTCGCGCCGGCGCCGACGAAGTGGAAGATCATTTTCGGCGAGCTGCTGGACGTCGCGAGCTACGGGCCCGAGGCCGCCGACGACGAGCTTCTCGTGGGGCGCCTGGCCGAACGTGTGCGCACGACGATTCAGGAGATGCTCGACAAGGCGCTCGGCGATCGCAAGTCCGTGTTCTTCGGTTGAGCGCTCGGTTGAGTGTTCGCGGCGTCCTCATCGTCGACAAGCCCGCGGGCGTGACGAGCCATGATGTGGTGCAACGCCTTCGGAAACGGCTGAAAACGCGGGCCGTCGGCCATGCGGGGACGCTGGATCCGATGGCCACGGGCGTGCTCGTCGTGGCCATCGGGACGGCGACCAAGTTGGTGCCGTATTTGACCCTGGCCGACAAGACGTACGAGGTCACCGTGAAGCTGGGCGTGACCACGGACTCCCTGGATGCCGATGGAACGGAGACCGAGCGCCGGGAGGTCCCCGCGGATTTTGCGGCGCGATTGCCCGAGGCCATCGCGCGCGAGGTGGAGCGGCTGGAACAGGTGCCGCCCAATGTCTCGGCGATCCACCACGAGGGAATGCGCGCGCACGAGCTGGCGCGTCAGGGCAAAGAGTTCCAGCTGGCTGCGCGCCCGGTGAAGGTGCGGAGCATCGAGGTGCTGGGCACGGGGGAAAACGAGTTCTCCGCCCGGCTCACCGTGGAGAAAGGCTATTACGTGCGCGCCTTCGCGCGGGATGTGGCGGCACGGCTCGAAACGGTGGGCCATGTGACATCGCTTCGCCGGACGCGCTCGCACCCGTTTACCGTCGAGGAAGCCTGCATCCTCGACGCGCCCGATCTCGCAGAGCGGGTTCTCTCCCTGGAAACGGCGGCCGCGCGCGCGATGCCGGTGGCGCATTTGAACGAGCAAGGCGCGCGCGACGCGGCGTGTGGCCGCGCCGTCGCGAACGAGAACATCTCGGGCGTCGTCTCCGACGCCGTGCACGCGTGGTTCGATCCCGCGGGCAAACTACTCGCGCTCGGCGAACGTCGCGCCGAGCGCCATTTCGTGGTCCGCGGGATCTGAACGCGGCTCAGTGGTTCTGCGGGAAGCCGAGGTTCACGCCGCGGAACTTCGGATCGGGCCAGCGCGCGATGACCACCTTGTTGCGCGTGTAGAAGCGCACGCCGTCGCGGCCGTAGATGTGCAGATCGCCGAAGAGCGACTTCTTCCACCCGCCGAAGGAGTAGTACGCCATGGGCACGGGGATCGGCACGTTCACGCCGACCATGCCGACTTGCACGTCGCTCTGGAACTTGCGCGCGGCGCCGCCGTCGTTGGTGAAGATGGCCACGCCGTTGGCAAAGACGTGCTCGTGAATCAGCTTCACCGCATCGGCGTACGTGGGCACGCGCACCACCGAGAGAACCGGGCCGAAGATCTCGTCCTGGTAGATGCTCATCTCGGGACGCACGTCGTCGAAGAGGCACGGGCCGAGGAAGAACCCCTTCTCGTGGCCTTTGACCTTCAAGGTGCGTCCGTCGGCGACGAGCTTCGCGCCCTCGGCCACGCCCTTTTCCACGTAGGAAACGACGCGCGAGAGATGCTCTTTCGTGACCAGCGGCCCCATCTCGCTCGCCGGATCCAGGCCGTTGCCAACCTTGAGCGCCGCCATGCGCTCGCGGATCTTCGGCAGCAACTTGTCGGCGGCGTCGCCCACCGTGACCAGCACGCTGATGGCCATGCACCGCTCGCCCGCCGAGCCATAGCCCGCGCTCACCGCTGCATCGGCGGCGAGATCCATGTCCGCGTCCGGCAGCACCACCATGTGGTTCTTCGCCCCGCCCAGGGCCTGAACGCGCTTGCCGTTCTTGGTGCCGGTCTCATAGATGTACTTTGCAATCGGCGTCGAGCCGACGAAGCTCACCGCCCCGACATCCGGGTGCTCGAGCAGCGCGTCCACCGCGACCTTGTCGCCGTGCACGATGTTGAGAACGCCCTCGGGCAGGCCCGCCTGCTTCAGCAACTCGGCACAGTAATTCGTAACCGAAGGATCCTTCTCGCTCGGCTTGAGGACGAAGGTGTTCCCGCAGGCGATCGCGATGGGGTACATCCACATCGGCACCATCGCGGGGAAGTTGAACGGCGTGATGCCGGCGCACACGCCCACCGGCTGCCGGATCGAATAGCTGTCGACCTCCGTGGAGACGTTCTCGCTGAACTCGCCCTTGGCGAGCTCCGAGATCCCACAGGCGAACTCGATGACCTCGAGACCGCGCTGCACTTCGCCACCCGCATCGGAGAGCACCTTGCCGTGCTCCGACGTGAGCATCTTGGCGATGGTCTCCTTGTTCCGCTCCACGAGTTCGCGGTACGCGAAGAGCACGCGGCTCCGCTTCGCCAGAGAAGCTTTGCCCCACGATTCGAGCGCCTTCTTCGCGGAGGCGACGGCGCGATCCACGTCCCCGCGCGAGGCATAGACGACTTGCGCCGTCTTCTCGCCGGTGGCGGGATTGTACACGTCCCCCTTGCGATCCCCCCCGTCCACGGCCTCGTTGTCGATCCAATGTTTGACGACGTCCATGGGAAGGACGCTAGCAAACCGCCCGTCTTAACGCATCCGGACTGCTCGGGGCTAGTGGCTATTTCTTTGGCGCCGGCGTCGCCTTTCCCTGCTGCGTCTTCTTGCCTCCGGCCGCGCCGCCGCTCTTTTGCTTGGCCAGCTCGATGCGCTCCTGCGCGGTCCGGGCAAAAGGACCGTTCGGCGCCAATCGAAGGTAGGCCTCGTACTCGCTGATGACGTCTTTCCATTTTTCCAGCACGGCATACCGGCCGGCCAGCCAATAATGCGGATCGGCATGGCTCGGTGCCTTGGCCACGGCCATCTGGAAGTCGAGCAGCGAACCCGGCTCGTCGCGAAGGGCCACCTTGCAGAGCCCGCGCTCGTACCGCAACTCGGGGCTATCTTTGATGGCGATGGCTTTGTCCAATGTCGGCACACAGTCGGCCGCCGCACCGGCAAGGCGCATCTCCTTGGCAATGGCGCCCAGGGTATCGACGTTGTTCTCGGCGAGCGGTCGCGCCGAGCGAAGCTTTGCCGCAGCCTCGTCGGTGCGCTTCCACACCACGAGCCAGTGCGCATACGTCACCTGGAACACCGGATCCTCCGGGGCGAGCCGCGTGGCCTCCTCGAAGGCGCGCGTGGCGCCGGCGATGTCGCCCTTGGTGGCCAGGCCCACGCCGAGGTTCAAGTGCAATCCCGGGTGCTTCGGGTTCTTCTGCAGGCCCTGGCGCGTGATCAAGAGCGCCTCGTTGATGCGCTCTCCTTCGATGTAGAGTGCACCCAGGTTGACGTACGCGTTGTCCAGATCCGGCCGTTGCTGCAGCGCGGCCAGGTAGTTCTCCTCCGCGCTCTTCTTGTCGCCGGCCTGATCGGCGACGAGCCCCAGGTAATAGAGCGCGTCGGCGTCCTTCGGGTTCTTCTTCACGGCCGCCTCGAAGTGCTTTTTCGCACCTGGGACGTCACCGCTCTGGAAGGATTTGATGCCCAACGAGGCCTCCTCGCTCGTCGGCGGTGCGACCGCCGGAGCGGGAGCTGCGGTCGCAACCGGCTTCGCCGAAGATGCGGGTTGCGCCTGGGTGGCGGGGTCCTTCTTGGAACCTCCACATGCTGCGAGAGACACCGCTGAAGCTACGACAAGCACCCCGAACGCTCTCATCTCACGCCTCCTCGTTCCTTTGTTGCTCTTGCGGAGGTTGCTCCGCCACCAGCCGGCCGGTGCCGGCGGTACTGGGTCTGTCCGATACGTCCGAATCGATTGCGCGTGCAAGTACCTCTTTGATCACCTTGAATCGCTCGCCAGGGGCGACCTTCGAGCCGTCCAGCTCGTTGACGTAGAAGACGTCGGCCACCTTGTTGCCCTCCGTGTTGATCTTGGAAAGCACGATGGTCAGCCCCAACTCGTGGAGCGCCTGCGCAAGAGTGTAGAGCAGGCCAGGGCGGTCCTTGGCGAAGGCCTCGATGACGGTGTGGCGCGGGGAAGCGCGGTCGTCGATGACGATGTCCGTCGGCACGGCGGGGCTCGGCCTCTCGCGCCAGGGCGATGCCGTGCCGATGCGCGATCGCAGAAGCTCCGCGGGAGAGATGGTGCCGCGGCACACGTCGTCGAGATCGCGCAGCAGGCGCGGCATGGCCCTTTTCACGCCCTCCGCGCCGTCGGTGCGGCCGCGCACCCAAAAGATGTCCACGGCCTCGCCCGCGGCATTCGAATAGACCTGCGCCTCGACGAACTCCAGGCGCGCCGCCGTGATGACGGCGGCGATGCGCGCGACGAGACCGGGCGTGTCCTCGGCGACGACGCAAAGCTCGGCCACGTCGCCGCCGGCGGTCTCCTTTGGCTCGCAGTGTTCGCCCGCTTCGATGATGCCCGCATGCACGGGACGGCCGTCGCGCTCGAGCGCAATGCGCGCGTGTGCGGCGATCGACTCGGGCTGGTTCGCCAAAAGATAGCGCTCGGGCATGCTCGTGATGAACGCGTCGAAAAACTCGGGCGGGCCCTGGAAGCACGGACGCGCGACCTCGCGCACGCGCCGGGTGCGCTCTTCGTCGAAGCCGATGTGCCCCGAGAGATGCGCCGCGCACGCGATGTAGAGCTCCTCGAGCATGCGCGCTTTCCACGAGGTCATCGCGGTGGGCGACGTCGTCGTGATGTCCGCCACCGTGAGCAGGTACAGATCGCGCAAGCCCTCGCGCCCGCGCACCAAGCGGCAGAACTCCTCGATGGTCGCCGCATCGTCGATATCGCGCCGCGTGGCCACGTGGTACATGGCCAAGTGCTGCAGCACCAACGCGCGCACCTCGGCGACGTCCTCCGCGCGAACGCCGAGGCGCGGCAGGATGACTTCGCACAGCTCGGCGCCGCTCACGGAGTGGTTCTTCCGCGAGCCGCTCGCATCGGGATAACCCTTGCCGACGTCGTGCAGCAGCGTGGCCATGAAGAGCGGCTTCGGGCGCGCGATTTCCGCGGCCAGGCGGCTCGCCAGCGGGTGCACGTGGGCAAGCTCTCCGCGCGCGAGCGCCGAGAGGCAAT
The DNA here is from genome assembly GCA_037157775.1 of Sorangiineae bacterium MSr12523. Classification (NCBI taxonomy): domain Bacteria; kingdom Pseudomonadati; phylum Myxococcota; class Myxococcia; order Myxococcales; family Pendulisporaceae; genus Pendulispora; species Pendulispora brunnea. The sequence goes on along the minus strand of CP089982.1, from coordinate 4,008,264 downwards.
CCACGGCGGCCACGCTGTGCACGTCGACCGTGTACACGTGGTAGACGTCGTGGTGCACGCGACCGGTGACCGGCGAGAACTCGGGGATCATCGCCAGCAGCAGCCCGACATCGTGCAGCTCGCCGACCATCGAACCGCGGCGCGTGGGTACCTCGGCGACGGTGCAGATCAGATCGACGAAGATCTGCTGCGCCTCGTGGCTCGCGCGCAAGGCTTCGCAAAACACGGGATCGGCCGCAGCACGCGCAATGGCCTCGCGCGCGAACGGCAGGATCGGCGCGCGCATGCGCACGCACGCGGCGTAGACGCGCAAGGCCAGCGCCGGCTCGTCGTAGAGCTCCTTGATGCCGGCGATGGTGAGCTGCCCGTCGAACATGCGCACGCCGTGGCCCACGTCGGTCTCCACCGGCTTCGCGCGGCGCTTGTGCGGGCGGGCGCGCTCGAGCATGCGCTCCTGCGCGCGGGTCACCACCCGTGCGTGCACGTAGTAATCCTGCATGAGCCGCTCGGCACCGGTCGCGCGCTCGCGCGGGGAAGGCTCACCGTCGGCGGCCGTGGCGTACCCGAGCTCGACGGCCATGGTCTCTTGCGCGTCGAAGGTCAGTCGATCGATTTTGCGCCCTGCGTAGGCGTGCAGCAGGTTGCGGATGTTCCAGAGGAACTCCTCCGCCCCTGAAATTTCCGCCGCTTCGCGTGCGACGAGCACACCGAGCCGCACCAGCTCCTGCCACGTGTTCTGCGTGGGCACGCGAAAACGCGCGCGCGCCGCCCAGCGCACCACGTCGAGATCGCGCAAGCCGCCTGCCCCGCTCTTCACCTCCGGCTCGAGCAAGTACAGCGACCCACCGAAGCGTGTATGCCGAGCGGTCACCTCCTCTTCGAGGCGATCCACCAAGGCGCCGAGCGCGGATTCCGCGAACATGCCGTCCCACGCGCGGGCCAGCAGGCGCTCCACCAGCTCGCGATCCCCGCACACGTGACGCACGTCGAGCAACGTCGTCGCCGCCGCGAGATCTTTGTGCGCGAGCGCGAGGGCGTCTTCGATGTCGACGACCTGGTGCCCGACGGGCAATCCCGTGTCCCAAAGCGGATACAGGAACGCCTGCGCGAATTTTTCCGCCGCCGCGCGCGCCTTGCGTCCACCGGTGAGCAAACGCACATCGGCATCGCTTCCCATCGCGACGGCGCCGCGCCCGTAGCTTCCCACGGCGGCCACCGCGAAGCTGCTCAACGCACCCACGCGCTTCTCGGCGCCGGCGTACGCTCGGCCGATCAGCGAGTCGATGAACGCGGAGTGTTCCTGGCCCAGTGCAAGTCCACGCACACCGGCGCGCACGCGCTCGAAGAGTTCTTCACCGTGACGCGCCAACGCTTCGCCGAGCGCATCGTTGGCTTTCGCCTTCGCCTTGTTCGCGAAAGGCGGCTTGGCGGAGGGTTTCGCGATCGCTTTGGACATCCGCGGGGCCGTGGCCATGCTGTCTCTGACGGTATCATTGTTGAAACGTGTGCGTTGACGCTTCACATCAAGAGCCGGGCTCTACTGTAACTTTTGACCTTATCTGAGATAGGCTGACGCCTCCCATGCCGCTCGTTCGAGCCCGATGCCAGGCTTGCGAAAAGCCTCTCGGCGATCCGCCCCATTTCCCTATTTCCGTCGCCTGCCCTACGTGCGGCCTCACCAACTCGGTCCCATTTGGCGCCGACGGACAGCCTGCCCATTTCGACGTCGCGTTCGACGCAAACCGACTGTTCCGTTGGTTTGCCAGCGCCCGCGTGGCGATGGCACGCGGGGCCGTCGGCGTGGCGTTGGGCGCATGCTCGCACTGCTGCTCCGCGCTCGTCGTGTCGTCGCGCCAGGCCATGAGCCTCCCCTGCCCTCACTGCCAGACGCCCGTGGAAGGAACGGCCGGCGCGTTGATCATCGATCAGTGGCCCGAGCCCTTCATGCTGGTGTCGGCCGGCTCCGCGCTTCAAGCCGAATACCGAATCAGCGTGCTCGAAGATCGCGCGGGCATCGCCGCGGGATGCGCCGCGTGCGGCACGCCCACACCGCCCAACGATCCGAGCGTGCACTGCCCGCGCTGCAAAGCCGTCACCTGGGTCGAACGCCCGGGGCCTTCGGAGGACCCCACCCCGCGCCGCGTCCAACTTGCCGTGCGCATCGACGGTACGCGCGACGGTCAATCGTTCCGGGCGGTGCTCCCCGTCATTCAGGGCGAGCAATCGTTGCGAAGGGACATTGCCCACGGTTCGAGCGTGAGCTCCGGCTCGCGCCTGATGGGCCTCACCGGCGTGGGCTGCGCCATTCTGTTCGCGGGGAGCTTACTCTTGTGCGTCCTGATTGGCATTTTGGTGCACGTGCTCACGTGACCAACGAGAGAATCACCACCACGTGATGTGGTACGTGCAGCTCTCCGCGCCATCTTTGCGGCAGCCACCGGGCCCGTGCTCGACGACGGCATAGGGCTCGAACCGCCGCGCGAAGCCGAGAATCATGCCGTGATCCATCGCGCAGGGATACGGCTCTTCGCACACCATGACCACGGATTGTTCGGTATCGAGCTTACCGCGGTAGCGATAGTGGCCAATGCCGTCCTCCATGCGACCGGATTCGATATCGACCATGGGAACGCCGTTTTTGCGATGATTCAGATGATAGGCCATATCCATCGACTCGAACATGGCGTGGATGTTCTGCATCATCGGCTCGGGCGGAAGTTCGACGTATTTGGCAGCGCGCTTTCCGGCGTCTAGGGCCTTGATGGGGCTGAGCGTTTCGGCAATCGCATTCAACGCGAGGACGTACGCCTCCATGGGCCACCACGGCCGCGCGTCCGGAATGAACCAGCCCGTCTCGACGTAATACCCCAGCCCATGCTCGGTGAGGATTCGCCTCACCGTGGCATTCATGGTGTCGAAAAACTTGGGCAAAAACGCACTCACCTCGACGTCAGGCTGCAAGTACTTCATCCAGAGAGGCTGCGACGCGGGCCCGCGCGATCGCGTGCTCTGGCGCGACGGCAGCTTCACGCGCGTGGCCTCGGTCTTCTGCGCGAGCTCGGCGACGAACTTCCCGCGCACGCGGGGTGCCGTGACCTCCATGGGCTCGTTGAGCGCGCCCTCGAAGGCCTCGTGCAAGGCTTCCCGCATGTCGCGCGCCGACGGCCATCGGTCCTTTGGATCGAGGGCAAGCGCCTTGTCGACGAAGCGCACGATGGATAGCGGCAAATGCGGCGCGGCATCGGCGAGGGACCGCGGCGGCCGGGTGGCCGATGCCAATTGGGCTCCGGCGGTCGCGGCATCGTGGACGAACTGACCCGACAAGAGCGAAAAGAGCGTGGCCCCTGCGGACCAGCAGTCACTGGCTGGCCCGACGCCATTCGGTGCCCCCAGCGCCTGCTCGGGCGACATGAAGGCGGGGGTGCCAATCATGTATCCGGTCATGGTGACGCTGCCATCGCGATCGCAACGGCGCGCGATTCCAAAGTCGAGCACGCGAAGGTTGCCCGAGGTGGAGATGAACAGGTTTTCCGGTTTGATGTCGCGGTGGACGATGCCCCGTGCATGCGCGCTGGCCAGCACGTCGAGCGCATCGGAGACGATCACGCCGGCATCGGCGACCGGCAGACAAAGGTTCGCACGCTCCCATCGGGCGCGCACAGTCTCGCCCTGAAGCAACGGCATGATGAGAAAGGCGCAACCATCGTCGTCCACACTGCAATCGAGAACCGGGACGGCGCCGGGGTGGTCCACCTGGTTCGCAATGTTCGCCTCCTGGCTGAAAAGACGCACCATGTTGGGGTCGTCCTGGAAGCGCTCGAGGAGGAATTTGATGGCCACACGCTCGCCGTCCTCGCGCGTACCGGCATACACGGCGGCCATCCCGCCGATGCCAATCAGCCGCTCGATGCGGCACTCATGAACAATGGATCCAATGCGCGCCAGTGCACGTTTGGACGCCGACGAGCCTGACGACGAAGGGGCCATTGAATCCCATCTTGTACGGCCCGTGAAAGGGGCGCGCTAGTCCGTTTCTTCGGACGGACCATTCGGTTGTCGTCCTTTATGTGCTATTCCACTGTCCCGAGTATGGGCATGAGCATGGGTCCAAGTGCACGGCTCGTGGTGGCCCGCGGTCCGGATGCGGGCGCGCAGCTCGTGGTGAATCAGCACGTCAAAATCGTCGGCCGCTCGCGCGAGGCACATCTCGTGCTCACGGATGCCACGGTATCGCGGCATCATTTTCACGTTCACGCCACCGAACATGGCGTGTACGTGCGTGCTTGCGAAGGCGCGGCACCGCTGCTGATTCACGAGCAGGAGGTTCTCGAGGCCGACGTGAGCATCGGCGATGCCATCGTCGTCGGGGATACCGTAATGGTCGTCGTTCGCGCTCTCGACGAGGACGCCGCGGCAGGCCCCGTCTCGTACCGCGGGACAACGATGAATCTCCCCGCCGTTTTCGATGGGGATGCCGCCGAGGCGCGAGGGCTCGCGGCGGTGTTTGCCCTCAATCGCGCGATCGCGAATGTGGAGAGCCATTCGCAGCTGGAAACGGCATTGGATGGGTGGGCGCGCGTGCATCTGGCATGCACGGGCGCGACCTTTGGCACGGCGGGTGACGCGAACGAAGCGGACAGGCCGCCTCCTTCTGCGAGCATGGCGGAGGAGCCCATTATCGAGTCACGCGATGGCGGATTGGCGCTCCTCGTCCCATGCCCCGGAGCACCAACCGGCTGGATAGTGTTTACGACGAACGAATCCGCGGATCGCGTCCGAGACTCGATGCATCGATTGCTCGTCCTTGCCGGCGCGCTGTGTGCATCTCGGTTTGCGCAAATGGCCGTGCTGCGGGAGCGAGAGGAAGAACGGGACACCTACCGACGGAGGGTCGAGGGCACCGCACGCACGTTCGCCGGTGTATCGACCGGCGCGCGCGAGGTCGCCCGAGCCATTTCGAAACTGTCGATCTCGGATTATGCCGTTCTTTTGTTTGGCGAGAGCGGCACCGGCAAAAGCTTCGTCGCGCGCCTCATTCACGAATCGGGACCACGCAAGAACGAGCCATTGCGAATCGTCGATTGCGCCGCCGTGAGGGACGGCATTTTGGAAAATGCCTTGGAGGGTGGCACCCTCGTTTTGGACGAGATTGGCGATTTACCATTGGCCGATCAGGCAAAACTGCTTCACGCACTGGAACACTCGACCCCATTGCAAGCGCGAATCATCGGCACGACGAAGCGCGACCTCGCCGTGTTGATCGACGAAGGGTCGTTCCGTCGTGATTTGTATTTTCACATTTCGTCCGTGACGCACAGGATTCCGCCCTTGCGCGAGCGCCCCGAGGACATCGCCATGATCGCTCGGCAGATCGTGGACGATCTCGCGGCGAGCGGCGCCGGCCGCGCATGCGGCTTCTCCGAGGGAGCCATCGACGCACTCCGTCGTTACGCGTGGCCGGGCAACGTCCGCGAGCTGCGCGTGGTCATCGAGCACGCGCTCATTTTGTGCGACGGCCCGGTATTGGAGCCCAAAGACTTTCCATCGCTCACCACCAGGTGACGTGGTACGTGCAGCTTTCGGCGCCTTCTTTGCGGCAAGGCCCTGGAGCATGCTCGACGACGGCGCGCGGTTCGAAGCGGCGCGCGAAGCCCAGGAGGATGCCCAGATCGAGCTCGCACGGGTACGGGTTTTCGCACTCCATCGCGATGGACTGCTCCGTATCGAATCGACCGCGGTAATGATAGTGGCCAATGATGTCGACCATGCGACCTGAGGCGATGTCGAACAAAGGCTCACCGTTTCGGCGATGGTTCAAATGGTATGCGGCATCGACCGCGGCCATCATCGCGTGAATATCGTGCACTCCGAGATCGGGCGGGAGGTGGACGTATTGCACCTTTTGCTTGCCAATATCGATGGCCTTGATGGGACCCACCGCGTCCATCAATTCGTGGAGCACCAGAACGTAGGGCTCCATGGGCCACCAGGGACGCGTATCGGGAACGAACCAGCCGGTGTCGGCAAATTGACCCAGTCCGTGGTCGGCAAGGATACGGCTCGCCGTTCCCGTCATGGCGCCGAAGAACTTCGGCAGGTAAGCGCTCACCTCGAGATCCGAATGAACGAATCGCATCCAGGGGCGAACCGGAGTCCGCACATGCGATTTCAGGTCCTGCTGCCGCAACGACTGTTTGGCATAGGTCGCCTCGGTCTGGTGCGCCAAATCGGCTGCGAACTTCGCATGCACGCGGCTGGCAATCGTCGCCATTGGCTCGTTGAGAATGCCTTCCAGGCTCGCGTGCAATCCCTCGCGCATCGAATGCGCCGAAGGCCATCGGTCCTTGGGATCGAACGCGAGGGCCTTGTCGACGAAGCGCGCGATCGAAAGCGGCAAATGCGGAGCCACGTCTCCCAGTGAACGGGCCTGACGGGTCGCTGCCGCGGCAAGCTGCCCGGCGCTGCTCTCGGTCTCGTGCACGAATTGGCCCGACAGAAGGGTGAACATCGTGGCGCCCACCGACCATGCATCGCTCGCAGGCCCGACGGCTCGGCGATCGCCAATGGCCTGCTCGGGTGACATGAACGCGGGTGTACCGATCATGTGACCGGTCAAGGTGACGCTCCCATCGCGATCGCTCCGCCGAGCGATTCCGAAGTCGAGAACGCGCAGCTCTCCGTCCGAGACAATGAACAGATTATCGGGTTTGATATCGCGATGAACGATGCCACGTGCGTGCGCGCTCGCGAGCACGTCGAGCGTATCCGACACGATCACACCGACCTCGGCCAGCGGCATGCGCTGGTCGCAGCGCTCCCATCGCGCACGCACCGTTTCGCCGTCCAGCAGCGGCATGATGAGGAACGCGCAGCCCTCTTCATCCACGCTGCAATCGAGCACCGGCACGGCACCGCGATGCTGCACCTGGTTGGCGACATTGGCCTCTTGGCTGAAGAGCCGCACCATATTGGCGTCTTCGTGAAAGCGCTCCAGGAGGAACTTGATCGCCACGTGCTGGCCATCGTCTCGGGTCGCCGCATAGACCGCGGCCATTCCGCCAATGCCGATCAGCCGCTCGATTCGGCACTTGTGGACCACCGTTCCAATGCGTGCGAGTGCACGCTGCGAGCGAGAAAACACTGACATCGGAGCCTTCTGGGCCACCAAGGATGGGCCACGCTCCGGGCGAGCGTCAAGCCATGCCGTCCCGACCTTGGGGAAGGATTCGTTCCGCAGACGGAAGGGGCCGTTCCGGCTTGGGAGGCGCGGTGGGCGATCAAGACCGTCTACGGCGAGGCACGCCGCGTGCTCAGCGATAGGTCGTGTCGCGACAACCCTTCCACCTTCACGAACTGGGACGCGATGTGTATGCGCGCGTCGGCAATGGAACGACCCCGCACCTGCCTTCCCTTCTGAGCAAACCGACCGCCGATGTTCGCGAGTTGGCGGCAGTGTTTGCGCTGAATCGGGCCATTGGGGGCGCGAACACCGTCACAGAACTCGAGACGGCGGTCGCCGGCTGGGCAAAAACGCAACTCGGTTGCGACGATGCGAAATTCCTCGATATGGAAGCGGCATGGCCAAACGGACGCGACCAGGAGGCCGTCTTGGAGGTGCGGACAGGAGCGGATGGCGGGACCATCTTCGTCCCCGCGCACGGTGCGTCCGCAGGTTGGATGTCCTTTACGACGAGCGCGCCCGTCGATGGGGCGAAGGATTCACTTTGCGAACTGCTCGTCCTCGCAGGCGCCATCTGCGGGGCGCGCTGGGCGCAAATTGCAAAGCTTCGCGTGGTGCAGGAGGAGAGCGACACCTTTCGACGGCAAGCCATTGGCAGCGCGCGCGCATTCTTGGGAACGTCGGCGGGGGCCGAAGAAATCGCCCACGCGATTCCGAGGCTCGCCATCTCGGATGCGGCCGTGCTATTGCTCGGCGAAGTCGGCGTTGGAAAGCGCTTCGTCGCGCGTTTGATTCACGAATCGGGGCCCCGCAAGAACGAGCCACTTCGCATCGTGAATTGCGCCGCCATCGTCGAAAATGGAAAAGAGAGCGGTTTCAAGACCGCGGAACGAGGCACGCTTCTTCTCGACGGAGTTGGCGAATTGCCGCTGGCCAGCCAGGACCAACTTCTTCACCTTCTGGAGGCCAAGGAGCTCGATGCGCGTGTCCTCGCAACGAGCCACCGCGACTTGGAGGAGAGGATCGCGGCGGGCGCATTTCGTGGTGATCTGTATTCGCGCATCTCCGGCTTCAAAATCGAGATTCCCCCCCTGCGTGAACGCCGCGACGATATCGCGCTGCTCGCCACGCGGATGTTGACGGATCTCGCCGAGAGCAGCGGACGCCGCGTACGAGGCTTCTCGCCGGCGGCCTTGGAAAGCTTGCAGCGCTACCCGTGGCCGGGCAACGTCCGCGAGCTGCGCAACGCCATCGAGCGCGCCCTCGCCTTGGGGAACGGTGCGCGCATCGAGGCCAGCGAGCTGCCGGCTGTGCTGGGCGACGAGAACGACGGAGGCTGGGTCGAGCTGCCAATGAACGAGGATCGCCTCAACGAGCGAAACCGCGAGGCGGCCCTGCGCCGATGCGCGGGAAACAAGACGCGCGCCGCGGCGCTGCTCGGCATCCGACGGGCGCGGCTCTACAAGAAATAAGGGCTGTCCGGTTTTCGGACAGCGCGCTTTTTCGACGCGAAATGTCGGCCCGATTCGACGGAGTGTCTTCGATCCGGACGGCCACCCGAGGGGCTCCGTCCGAAAAGCGGACACCCGGCTTGGCGCGCCGGCGCAAAGTGCGCGATTTCACGGCGTGGCCCGGGTGAAACGCGGCTGGTCCAGCCCTTGCTCAAGGCCATGGCGAGCGCCCCTCCACTATGACCAATTCCACCACCTCTCTTGGAGGGGCGCTCTATTTTCGTCCGCGGCCACGCGCGGCCATGTCAGGTCACCACCAGCTGACGTGGTAGACGCAGCTATCGGCCCCGTCTTTGCGGCAGCGACCCGGGACGTGTTCCACGACGGCGAGCGGCTGGAAGCGTCGGGCAAAGCCCAGAATGATGCCGTGGTCCATCTCGCAGGGATACGGATTTTCGCACTCCATCACGATGGATAGATCGGTGTCGCCTTTTCCTCGGTAATGGTAATGCCCAATACCTTCGACCATGCGACCTGATTCGATATCGAACAACGGCTCACCGTTTCTTCGATGATTGAGATGGTAAGCCACATCGATGGCTTCCAAGGTCGCGTAGATGTTGTGCATCATCGGATCCGGCGGGAGATCGACGAATTTCTCGGCCCGCTTGCCGATGTCCATCCCTTTGATGGGACCGACGGCCTCGATGAGCGCGTGGGTCGCGGCGACGTGACGATCCATGGGCCACCACAATCGCGTATCGGGAATGAACCACCCCGCCTCGGTAAATTGACCGAGGCCGAGCTCGGCTAAGACCCGATTGGCGGAGTCGGTCATCCCGCCGAAAAGCTGCGGGATGCGTGCCCTCGCTTCGATGTCCGGATGCACGAATCTGTGCCAGCTAGAACGTGACGTCGGAATCGTCGATTTTGGTTTTTCCGTCGAAGGCGCACGGTTGACGCGAGTCGCTTCCACCTCCTGTGACAACTCGGCAGCGAACTGCGCGCGAACGCGCATGGTGAGGTCATCGACGGGCTCCCCGAAGGCACCTTCCACAGCCGCGTGCCATGCTTCGCGCATCTCACGCGCCGATGGCCACCGGTCTTTCGCCTCGAACGCCAGGGCCTTGTCGATGAACCGCACCACGGATGGCGGAAGGCTCGGGAGCACATCGCCAATTGAGCGCGCGCGTTGCGTTGCGACGGCGGCAATCTGCGCGGATGGACCTTCCGCGCCATGGACGAGCTCACCGGACAGCAGCGAGAAGATGGTCGCTCCGACGGCCCAGCAATCGCTTGCGGGACCAAGTTTATCGCGCGTTCCGAGAACCTGCTCGGGCGACATGAACGCGGGCGTGCCGATCATCTGACCCGTCGCTGTGGCACTTCCATCGCGATCGGTGCGCCGGGCGATCCCGAAGTCCAGCACACGCGTATCGCCCTCCGAAGCAATGAAGAGATTCTCCGGCTTTATATCGCAGTGAACGATCTCGCGCACATGCGCACTCGCGAGCACGTCGAGCACATCTGACACAAGCGCCCCGACTTCCATGAGCGGCATGCGAAAGGCCGCACGCTCCCACCGTGCACGCACGCTCTCACCCTCGAGCAACGGCATGATGAGGAACACGCAGCCCTCCTCGTCCACGTTGCAGTCCAGCACCGGTACCGCGCCAGGATGCCCGACTTGGTTGGCCACGTTCGCCTCCCTACGAAGCAGCCGCACCATGTCCGGGTTGTCGCGAGCGTGCTCGAGAAGAAACTTAATCGCGACGCGCACTCCGTCGTCCCGTGTCGCAGCGTACACAACGGCCATGCCGCCCATCCCGATCACCCGCTCGATGCGGCATTTCTGGACGATTGTCCCAATGCGTGCGAGCGCACGGTGAGAACTCGCGGAACGGGAAGGCGGCGTCGGCATCGGCCCTCGCAGAACTTCACAGGACCAAGGTAGGTGCGTCAAGGCGGCTGGCGGTGGGTTTCGACGCAGGTGCCGGAACCGCCATTAAGCGGGCCGGAATTCGAGTGAGACACGACTGTGTGGTATCCCAGCCTCGTGAAAGCTGGTCCAAGTGCACGTTTGGTGGTGGCCCGCGGCCCGGATGCCGGAACGCAGGCTATCATTCATGAGCAGGTAAAGACGGTCGGGAGGTCGCGCGAGGCCCACCTCGTACTCAGCGACCGCAGTGTGTCGCGACATCACTTCCACGTGCACGCAACGCAGGGTGGCGCCTACGTGCGCGTCTGCGACGGTGCGACCCCCCTCCTCGTACACGATCGCGAGGTGTTCGAGGCGGAAGTTGGAATCGGTGAGCCCATCGTCGTGGGTGAAACGGTGATCGTCGTGGCCGGCACCTCGGGTGAAGCCGAGCTCCCGAGCATCCACGACTACCACGGGACGACGATCAACCTGCCCGCCCTGCTCAGCGGCCAGGCCACCGACGTGCGAGGCCTCGCAGCCGTATTCGCGCTCAACAGCGCCATCGGCGGCGCAGTCAGCGTTGCGGAGCTCGAGGCGGCCCTCGACGGCTGGGCCAAGGGACAACTTGGTTGCGACGACGCGAAAATCTTGGCCGTGAACCGACCGCCACCGTCCGCCGGCGAGGTGGAGCCCGTTCCGGAGGCGCAGGCGGACAGGAATGGGACGACCATCTTCGTCCCCACCCACGGGGCGCCGACAGGTTGGCTCGCATTCACGACGCGCGTGCCCGTCGACCAGGTGAAGGATTCCCTACGTCGACTACTCGTCATCGCAGCGGCCCTTTGCTCCTCGCGATTCGCACAAATTGCAACGCTGCATCAAGTTCAAGACGAGCGTGAAACCTACCGCCGCCAAGCCGTCGGCAGCGCGCGGGCGTTTCTCGGAGCATCAGCCAGCGCGGAGGAGGTCGTCCGCATGATTCCGAGACTCGCAGTCTCGGATGCCACCGTTCTCTTGCTGGGCGAGACCGGTGCAGGCAAAAGCTTCGTCGCACGGCTCATTCACGAATCGGGTCCTCGCAAGACGGAACCGTTTCGAGCGCTCAACTGTGCAGCCATTCCGGAGAACCTGATCGAAAGCGAATTGTTCGGCCATAGCCGCGGCGCATTCACGGGCGCCGTCGCCTCCAAGGCCGGCGCATTCGAGGCCGCCGAACGCGGCACGCTTTTCTTGGACGAAATTGGCGAATTGCCCCTCGCGAGCCAGGCCAAATTGCTTCACGTATTGGAAGCGAAACAATTCGAGCGCCTCGGCTCGACGAAGTCGATTCCCATGCAGGCGCGAATTTTGGCCGCCACGAACCGCGATCTCGAAGAGATGATCGCGAATGGCAGCTTCCGCCAAGATTTGTATTTCCGTATCTCCGTCATCAAGACCACCGTTCCGTCCCTGCGCGAGCGCGGCGACGACGTCATCCTTCTCGCCGAGCAGATCCTGGGCGACTTCGCCGCCAGCAGCGGCCGCCGCATCACGGGATTCTCGCCCGAGGCCCTCGAGGCCATTCGTCGCTACCCCTGGCCGGGCAACGTCCGCGAACTGCGCAATGTCATCGAGCACGCCCTCGTCCTGGGAGATGGCCCCGTCATCGACGTCACGGACTTTCCCCTGGTGGTCGCCCGGGCTGCGGCCGTCCATTTCGAAGCGCCGCGTGACGCCCGAGCGACGCACATCGAGCTACCGATGAACGAGGAGCGGCTCCAGGAGATGAACCGCGAAGCCGCTTTGAGGAGCAGCGGCGGCAACAAGACGCGCGCCGCGGCATTGCTCGGGATTCGGCGGGCACGGCTTTATCCGAACAAGAAGTGAGCAGCGTCCGAATTTCGGACGGGTAGCCATCCGGCAAATCGCCCAGTTTCGGCCAGACCGTCCGAGCTCCGTACGATCCATGGGGCAGGCCGGCGTCCGAAAAAGAGACACGCAAAGATTCTCCGCCCGTCTCCCTTACACACCTCCTCGCTAAGACCCCCGAGAAATCCGCCGATGGCCCATCGCTTGCTCAGGAGGCGAACCGAGCGCCCCCTCCACTATGGCTAATTCCACCACCACCCTCTTGGGGGGGACGCTCAATTTGCCTTTCCGCATTTCCGGCGCGGGAAAACACGGGGGAACGCAATGACGAAATGGGCCTTCGGATTCCTCCCGCGCCTCGCGCCAGTACCTCGATGCACCGAGCGCAGCCCTCATTTTGCGCACATGAGGCGACATGGCCCAGAGTGGCCAGCTATGTGCCGTCCGCCGGACATTCCCGTCGGCTCCTGCGTGTTCGCGCTGACTATCCGTTAGCCGCGCAAGCGCGGTCGCATTTTGGGCAACAGTTCCACTCGAGGGTCGAACTAACTCGCGACAATGCCTTTCGTTCCTCGTCGGCGTAATCGCGTGGGCCTCCCATTCGCTCAATCACAAGAACACGCGCCCTGGGACACCCTACCTTTCACTGCGCCCTCAACGCAGTCTCCGTTTCTCATCGCCGTATAGGCATGGCGGACAGTTTCTAGAGGAGCAGCCTCCATGACAAAGTACGCGTTCGGGGTTCTTACTTGCCTGCTGGTAACCTTGGTGAGCTCCGCGGGATGCTCGGCAGGGGCCGATGACGATGACGGAGATCTCGTAGCGGAATGCCAGGCCTATTTGGCCGCTGAGCGAAATTGCTTGAGCGCCGTTGGCCCGGAGGTCGCGCAACAGCGAGCCAAGGCCACACGCAGTGCGTTCAAGATTGCCGCCAAGGATCCCGCAGGTCGCAACAAGCTCGCCGCGCAATGCCGCGCCGCCCAAGCACAGATTTCCCGGACGTGCCGATAGGCGTCCCGATCTTCGAATCAACGCCGTCAAGCCTCCATCCGTGAGTTAGGTCCTATGAAAAGAACCCGCCGTGCCGTTTCGACCGTTGCCCTGCCTCGCCGGCGCTCGCGATTGATGTCGCACTTTGCAGCTCATTGCGCCATCTACGCGCTGGCAGGGGCCATTGTCGCCTTCGCACCATTCTCGGCGCTCGCGGATCCCGGGCAGAGCGTTTCATCTCAAGGATCCACTGCCGACGCGGGAGCGGCTGGAGAGACGACGGACACGAATAAGGCGGCTCTCCTCGCGGCAGGCCCCCCGGGTGACCGTCCTATTCTTCCCGCGTCGCTCGGAGCGCCCACGGCACACGAGAATCGCGCCGGAGATCTCGGCGTTTCGCCAACAACTGGTGCGGCAACCGCATCGATCCCCTTTCAGCTGCCGCGCGCTCGGGGACAGGCGCAACCAAGCCTCGGACTAGCCTATTCGTCCCTTGGCTCAGACACCGAAATTGGGCAAGGTTGGAACCTTCCCATTCCAAGAATCGAACGCGAGAATCGTGGTGGCGGCCCTACCTACAATGATCCGGCAGTTGGCTCTCCGAACATCACCGATCGATTCACCGTCAACGGCACCGAACTAGTTCCAATATGCACGGCGTGGGCCGGTAAATGTCTCCGTAACGAAGCACTGCTTCCCGGCGAACAGCTTCCGGAAGCTTTGTCAGGGTGGTTCTATTTTCGGACCCGCGTCGATGATTCGGTCCGCTACTTTTGGTCTCAGGACCATCGCACTTGGAAGTCCTACAGCAAATCCGGCATCGTGGCAGAGTTCGGAGTTCCGTCGGACAACCCCTCCGATGATAGCGGCGCAGATCTCGACCGATTGCACGACAGCAACACCCCTCCCGTCTTTCGATGGAATCTTGTGCGCCTATGGGGAAACGGCGGCTCTAATGTCGTCCTGTATCGATGGCAGAGAATCTCCAATAGCCCTATGGGCTACCTCACGGACATTTTCGACACTCCGCCTGCCAGCGCGAGGACGGACAAGCCTGCCGAGATCCCACTCGAGCAGTTTGCGCACCATACGCGCCTTGCGTACAACCTTGCTCCGCCCGAGCAGGGAGAGCTTTTTCCTGACGCTGCGGTCTGGCACGCTCGTCGTGCGGCACATCTCGAACATGTAGATGTCACGAGCGTCGACTTCAAAAACCCCGAAAAGACCAAACGACATCTCATTCGCAGATACACACTTTCTTACCTACATGACCGAGAACACCGGGGGAGAATTGGCTGGTGGCTGAGATCGGTACATTTGACGGGAGCGTGCCCAGAGATTCGAGAAGACGATAGCCTCAACATTCCGAACGCAGACTGCGTGACGCAAACACGATCCATTGCGAATATGACGTACTCTGGACGTCGCGCCGTCCCGAGTACAACATTCGTAAATAGTACGTTGTTCGAGCGGCAATTTCTCAACGATCGTCCCGGTCAGAACGCGGTCATGTTCACGGATGTTAACGCAGACAGCAGGCCTGATGTGATCGCCACCACTGCGACCTCTCCCAATACGTTGGGCCTTGCTACCGGGTTCGGCTGGGAAAAGCAGAACATGAACATCCAGGGTGGTCCGCACGACTTCGGGTCGATGTTGACCTGGGGTAAGCTCGGGCCGTGGAACAATGACGGTCAAGTCAATATTTTGATGTGGGGAACCTCCGGCCAGCCCGATTCGGCAGGAAACTACACGGTCTACTCACCAAAGGCTACGGGTTCTGGCGCAGACACGTGGTCTTGGGTGGGAACCCCGCACGTGCTCCCAAACCACGATTGGCTAAATATTAACGCGCAAGGCGGCGGCGACATACGAGATATTGACGGAGACGGCCTTCCCGATGCTCACACAGCGGTCGTAAAACATTATCCGAACGACACATTTGCCATCCGCGAGTGCGATTTCTTCTCGACGCGAGATGAGGCAGGCAGAGCTATCCCATATGCGCGCGGGCCCGCCAATCCCAACGTCGCGTGCATTCCACCTGATGAGTCTCCAGGCCCGAGCCCGCGAGCCGAAGTAACACCCTTTTACGCGGACCTGTCCGGGGATGGCATCCCCGACGCAATCCGACGTGAATGGGAAGCCGTCGAACCGGGTTCCACTTTCTACAAGGAACGTTGGTCAGTATCATATGGCCTGGGAAATGGCCGGTTCGGTGCGTCACGAAGTATTTCTGGCGGCCGGACGGGCGTGCACCAGTGGCTCACCGAATATCCCGTGTACTTCCAAGATCTAAACGGCGATGGCTTAGCCGACAAGATCGAGCTTCGAAACAACGACTACGAGGAAGTACACAACCCTGAGCTGGGCATCTACATATCTTGGGCCAATGGTCTTAGTTGGCAGGCCGACATTCGGATCACGCCGGATCGAGTCGCCAATTGGGCCGCGGTTTACCGAGTGCCTGGCCCCGGAGGTTCCTATGGCAGCTGGTATCAGCCGATGCGGCTCGACTTCATTCCAAGTGAGAGACAAGTAGGCACGCAACTCATCACAGTTATTACGGACACATCGGACTCAGCCAAATATCAAAAACTCGTTACCATCGAAGTCGACTGGGGGGCGCCCGAACCGACCGGACTGTTGGAAAGCTTCGAGAACGGTCTCGGAGCAATTACGAAGATCATCTACGACACGCCGAAGATCGTGCCGGGAGTACCTACCTTCATTACCCCAGTCAACACCATCAGTACGAAGAGCAACGGGGATGTACAAAGTACCGGCGGACCGTTCGAGACGTTTTACGACTACAGCGAGCCAGTTTACGGATATCGCGATGCTAGGTTCGCAGGATTCCGAAAAGTCCGCACGCTCGCCGTGCACGACGGCGGCGGCTATAGCATCACGGATACCCGTTATCTGATCGCGAGCTGCCAAGATAGTGGTGGCAAAGAGGTCCCCTGCCCGGAAAGCGTGGACGACCCTCACTCAGCCATTCGCGGTTTGCCCGTCACCGTCGATCAATCGGGGGGAAGCCCAGTAAAGCACGCGTCGCTGGCCCACGGCTACTACCAGATGGACAAGCTCTATACGGGCTTGGATGGCCGGGGCGTTCGGAGAGTTTACACGAAATCGACCGATACTTGGATCTTTGACACGGCAAACTACGTCAGCGACGGCCGTGAAATCGATGTCACCGATCTCGTCTCCGACGAGCTAACCGTGAGCGGGCGCGATAGGATCGATTCTCAGAGTCGTGCCGTCGTACTTCGGACGTCGCAGGAGCTCGATCTCTTTGGGAATCTGACGGTGGCCACAGATTCGGGCGTCGCCACATCGTACGACCCGGTCGTGACGCCTGACTCTCCAATCGTGAATGCCTCGGACTGGACAATTCCTGCGGGCGACACCTCTCGATGGCTATGGCGACCGAAAGACACTTATGTTCGGGACGCGTCCGGCGGCACCAATTTGCGGCATTCTCACTTTGAGTACGACGCCACCGGAAACACGGTAAAAACATTCAGCGATCTAACGGGAACGATACCACTTCTGCGCTTCCATCAAGACTCCGCCGCAGTTGCGCCGCTGCCCGCAGATGCATCGCAAGACGGAACAAACCTCCTTCTGTCGGAGGTCACTTACGACGAGTTCGGCAATCAGACTCGCGTGAAGAGCGGAAACGGAGTGCGTTGCACCGATACGAGCTACGACGTCGCCTACGGCCAACTCCCGGTATCCCAAACGGTGTACACACGTGGATGCGGAGGCGCGGGCCTCACGACCACTACGTTGTACGATCGTGGCCTCGAAGTTGCGACGGAAACCATCGCGCCAACTGGGGCAAAGAGTACCGCAGTCTATGACGGTCTCGGTCGGATGACCGCCAGTTACAAGCCAAATGCCGAGCTTGGCGTGCTCGCGGAGAGCGATCCCTCCGTGAGGATTACTTACGTCGACGTGGCCGGTGGGCCATACCAGCGCGTGCGCGTTGAAAAGCGAGACAACGACGATAACAGCGAGCTGCATTACCACTCGACCTGGACGTACACGGATTCATTCGGCCAGATCGCAGCTAGTGTTTCCGAAGCCGACACGTCCGCGGGCGACGAAGCGCCTTACATCGTGAGCGACAAGGTGGAGAGGAACAATCGAGGCTTCGTCGTCCGCACGTTCCAACCGTACTTTGCCCCGGTTGATCCGGCTAGCGCCACCCCGCCCGCCGGAATCTCGCCCTCGACCCGCACAGTCTATGATCCCTTCGGCCGCGTCACGGATACGTTCGGACTTGCGAACGAGCCACGAAGTAAGCTCCTGTATCACGCCCTCTCCCAGGAGAGCTACGACGCCGCGGACCTAGTGCAGGGGGCAACACCGCATCCGACGCGAACCGTGCAGGATGGGCACGGACGTACGAGGCTCGCGTTCCGTACCACGAATCAGAATGGGACGGCGGATACGATTTCGACCGAGACAACCTATCTGCCTACGGGTGAAGTGAAGGCGGTCAGGCGTTCACACAGCGCGGGTGCCGATACCTACGTACGGGAGATGCGGTACGACTCATGGGGGCGCCTCGTCCAAAATGAAGAGCCGAACACGTCGATCAACCGTGGCACCGCCAACGTTAGGGCATGGCGCTACGCCTACAACGATTCGAACGAACTTGTCGGAACGAGCGATGCCCGCGGATGTGGCAAGAATGCGGAATGGGATGGAGCCGGGCGTCTGATCTCGGAAACGTACTCGCCGTGCCTTCGGACCCAACGTCCATACAACGGCCACGTCACAAACCTGTTCGTTTACGATAGGCCCGAAGGCGACGCAGCTGGGAACCCTGCCCTCTTCGCTGGAAAGCTCGCCGCATCGTATGACCGGGCGCAACACACGAGGTACACCTACGATGGCCGCGGGCGCATCACGGTCATGGAGCGACGACTCGCCCTACCCGATCCCGAGGACCAAGCCCTCGGAGGAGGAGGGGGCCCGCCATCCGCCGAGCCAGGCGGAGAGTACGCGCCACATTGGTACCGCACTGCATCGTCGTACGATCAAGCAGACCGAGAAAAGGCGCGTTCCGTCGGCGCACGCTCCACGGAAGTGCAAGAGCTTTACGGCACCCCGGTCGACGCTGGATGGCTCGTTAGCAACGATATGGTGGTCACCACCTATTCGAAACGAGGCACCACGAAAACCGTTGGCTCCAGTTATGGAAACATTGTCTTAGGAAGAAAGGTCGGCGCGGACGGCTTTGTTCTTCGCGTCGACTATGGCGAAACAGCGAGCCCAGCGATCACCTACGAGCCGGACGAGCAAAGGCGCCTCTTACGCATGGCCACCACGGTAGCCGGCACGCCAAAGGTTCTCCAGGACTGGACCTTCAGCTACGACGCGGCGGACAATCCGAAACGCGTAAGCGATAACCGTACCGCGACGGAATGGCCGGAAGGAGCGAAGCCGGTCTCGCAGCAAATGAGCTATGACGATCTGAACCAGCTTCGCCGCGTGGACTACGATTACGGGGGCACCGACGACAAGCAGGTTTCACCTTTCGCCGCCGAGGCCAAGGCTGGCGACACACGACCGATACCGGGAGGACCCCAGACAAAGCGGGTAAAGTGGCAAAGTTACGACTTCGATTGGCAAGGCAATCTCATCAAGTCGGATGACGATAGCCACGCCTTTCACGACCGCTCCGTAGGCTCTATAAATTATGGAACTCCGGCCAAGGATGGCCCCAATCGGGCAGCTTCCGCGGTGGGGCTCACCGGCCGCACGGAAGCCACCTATGATCGAACGGGTAATCTCGTTGGGCTCTTCCTCCGAAAGCTCGGCCCCAATGGCAATTCGGTCGACATCAATTTCTCCTACGATTGGGACGAGGTCGGACAGATGGTGCGCGCCAAGCGTGAACCCATCCCGGGTGGCGGCGACCGCGGGGCCGACTTTCATTATACGTACGACTCGGCAGGTACGCGCGTCACGAAGTCCGTTGAGGACCCGCAAACTCATTCGCGAACGTATTCAAGCGAAATTTTCCCGACGCTTCGTCTTGACAATGCACCATTTCAAAACGGCGACTATAAGCGCAACAAAGATACGGTCACTCTATACTTGATTTCAAATGGCAATTCTTTGGCGCGCGTCGTGTACGATGAAGATATGCCGCTTGGCCCAGTCCAGGGATCGATCGGCGGTGCTCAGCACGTATTTTTTGAGTTAACCGATCCCATGGGATCGACCAGCTCCGTCATTGACAAGTGGACTGGAGAGCTCGTCGAACGAACCACCTATCTCGCCTATGGCCAGACGGAAAGTGACTATCGCCCCGAGCGCTGGAAGGCTTTTCGAGAACACTACCGATTTACGGGCAAGGAGGACGATGTCGGAGTCGGTCTCACCTACTTCGGTGCACGCTATTATATACCCGCGCTCGGGCAATGGGCGAGCGCAGACCCGCTGACCGTGCATAAACTCGAAAGCGATCTGAACCCGTACGCGTATGTCCTCGGATCGCCTCAGCGGCTCGTAGATCCCAATGGACTCGCCGCATGCGACTTCTGCATCGGGGGAGATACCCGATGGGACTTGGGCTGGAGTAGTTTCTTCGCAGGTTCGGAGGCTCAATCGCTCGGATGGACCCAAACCGGTGGCGGAACGTACCTACTCGTCTCCGGATTGCTACCGATCCAGGTGCAATTGTACAAACGCACCGATCGAGACCAGGCAGTCTTCACTCAAAGCACGCTTACGCGTGAAGAACTTGCACGCGACCCAACGTGGTGGAGGGAGTGCGGCAAAAATCCATGGTGTGCGCCACCGAAGGACTTGCGCATCATTCATCTGGATACTCTATGGGAGCCCATCGGGCTTATGGAGGCGCGCACGATCGCGCGTGCGAACGTAAACGCCGCATTCGCAAGGTACACAGCAAGCATTGATCGCCCTCTGGAGAGACCGGCACTCGATCCAATTGACATCGCGGCCGGAGGGCTCACGGCGGTCGGTAGAGCTGTCACGCGGCGATTGGTCACCCGAACCTTCGCCGAATTTGTGGCGGACGAAACCGGATCGGCAAAGATTCCGCTTTCTGGTAGGGGACCAACAGTCGAGGAGCTCGTCCCGTCACTTCGACCAGATCGCCCTGCCGGCTCAACACCGCATCCATTTGACGGCGTCCCGAAGGCATTGCACGGTGAAGTCTTCGACATTATGGCTGATCTGCAGGCCCGCCGGACTGGGGATGCCGCAGCCGCGACCCGGCTCGCGGCGCGAAACGAGCACTTGCTGACGGGGAGAGGCCCTGGGGGGTACAGTGGCTGGACCTCCCTCGACGTTGCTGGACGCCACGTGGGGACACGGTTCCTCTACAAAGAGGAGAGAGATGGTATCAAATGGATGGTTCGTGACACCCACTAAGTGCCTTCCGAAAGGAATCCCATGCCTTCCATCCGTCATTCTCTGGAGCGACTGAGGTCACATCTATCCAGTCTCGAGCAGGTACCCGGGGCGCCACGGCTAGATCTCGAATGGCTGCGGCTGCGATGTCAGGACACTTTGCGATACGAAGGAGAGTCGCAAATCAATTCACTCCGTCAGCTACAAAAAGACGTCCATCAATTTATCGAAGAATTCCCGAACTATCTTCCGGATGAGCTGGCGCAAGAAATATGCAACTTACCCATACGATACCCCGCCGGATAATATGGTACGTTCCAGTCGTAAGGTTGGTGTCGTTGCCATCTCGTTAGCCATGGGGCTGACCGTAGGAGCTCAAGGCTGTTCGAGTTCCGACGAGGCTACGCCGATGGACGCAAGGACGGCGACGGAGCTCCTTCGCACCGCGTTCTGCGATTCGCTCCGCAATTGCTGCGAAAGCGCAAAGATCGTCTTTAATCAAGAGAAGTGCTTGCAAGGCGCCCCGCTGGGTTCGTGGTTACCGCTCAAGCCAGGCCCATACCCGGCGATCTATGATGGTCCGGCAGCAACCGCGTGCGCGGATGCCGTCCGTGCACGCACGGCTCAGTGCTCGGACGGCATGGCCTCTCCGAAGACCACCGCAGCTGAAGATCGCGCTGTGGATGCCGCATGCGCCGATGTGCTAAGTGGTCCGCTCAATCCTGGAGAGCGATGCACATACGATGTGCATTGCGCAAGATCGGGGGAACGAGCGCGCGCGCGCTGCGGGTGGTTGCGCCCCGATTTCAGTTCGGGCCCTCAAGGTGGCTCCTGGGTTGGCAATTGCTATCAATTCACACTATCGCAGATTGGAGAGCCTTGCGGTCCAGCCCTCACAGATGGCAAATACGACGGTTATCGCCGGTGTGAGCCATCCGCAGCCTATTGCGACGTGACGGGAAGCACTGATGGGCTGGGCATTTGCAACACATTGCGAGCGCCGGGAGAGACTTGCAGAAATTCCATTGAATGCGCCGATTTTGAGAATTATTCCTGCGACGCGACGACCAAGCAGTGCGCCGCGCGACCACGTGAAGGTGAGGCGTGTGGGAACGAGCAATCTTGTGGCCGCGAACTGAACTGCCTTAGAGGCGATGGTTCGAGGTGCGATTATGATCCGCAGACCGCTTGTACAGGGCGTTGTGTGGGGTGGACGCCGCACACGTACGAGGTATCCAACGAGACCTGTGGCAGCAGCATCGACGCGCGACCGGAGTGACAAATTAACACAAAGACGGATTCCAATTGCGGTTCTACAGGTTAAGAATCACCACCAACTCACGTGATACACGCAACTATCCGCCCCCTCGTTTCGACACGGGCCAGGAGCATGCTCCACGACGGCACGGGGCTCGAACCGCCGCGCGAACCCCAAGATAATTCCCAAATCCATATCACATGGATACGGATTCTCGCACTCCATTACCGCAGACTGCTCCGAATCGAGCTTGCCGCGATAGTGATAATGCCCAATGTCGTCCACCATGTGGCCTGACTCTACATCGAAGTGACGCTGGCCGTTACGTCGATGATTGAGGTGATAAGCGATATCGAGCGACGCTAGAAATGCGTGGATATTGTTCATCATCGGATCCGGTGGAAGCGTGACATGGCTGACGGCCTGTTTGCCAATATCCATCGCCCTGATCGGGCCCACGGCCGCCATGAGCGCGTGCAACGCGAGGACGTAGGGCTCCATCGGCCAGAATGCTCGTGTATCGGGGATGAACCACCCGGTCTCTGAAAATTGACCGAGTCCGTACTCTGCGAGGATGCGGCTTGCCGTCGGGGTGATCGAGCCGAAAAGCTTCGGGAGTACCGCGGTCACCTCAACGTCGGGATGAAGGAACCGCGTCCAAGGCCGCGACGGAGGCCGAGGGTTCACCTTCCGGCGCAGGTGAGACAGGTGCGTGGGAGCCGTCTGTTGGGACAACTCCGCGGCGAATTTGGTGCGAACGCGCTTGGCCACATCCTCCACCGATTCGCGCAGCACGACTTCGAAGACCGCTTGCAGAGCTTCACGCATCTCGGCAGCGGTCGACCATCGATCCTTGGGCTCGAATGCGAGTGCCCTGTCGACGAAGCGGATCAACGCGGGCGGAAGGTTTGGAGCTACATCGCCCAAAGATCGAGCCTGTCGCGTCGCCGCTGCGGCGAGCTGCGCTTGTGGCCCTTCGGCAACGTGGACCAGTTCACCCGACAACAGAGAAAACATGCTGGCACCGACCGCCCAACAATCGCTCGCGGGGCCTACTGCCACGCGTGTTCCCAAGGCTTGCTCGGGTGCCATGAAAGCGGGAGTCCCGATGGTGTACCCGGTTATCGTTGCGCTGCCGTCGCGGTCAATGCGCCGCGCGATTCCGAAGTCGAGCACGCGCAATTCTCCCTCACCGGTGATGAAGAGATTTTCAGGCTTGATGTCGCGATGAACGATGCCGCGCGCGTGCGCGCTTGCAAGGACGTCCAGCACGTCGGAGATGATGACCAGCACTTCCTCTACCGGAAGTCGCGAGCTTGAACGCTCCCATCTCACACGAACCGTCTCGCCCTCCAGCAACGGCATGATCAGGAACGCGCAGCCCTCCTCGTCCATGTTGCAGTCGAGCACGGGAACGGCACCGGGGTGCCCTACCAAGTTGGCAACATTCGACTCGCGCATGAAGAGCTGAAGCATGTCGGGATCGTCCCGAAAACGCTCGAGCATGTACTTGACTGCGACGCGACGCTCGTCTGGCCGAACGGCCGCGTACACGACGGACATACCTCCAATGCCAATCAATCGTTCGATCCGGCAGTTCTGGACGACCGTCCCTATCCGCGCCAAGGCGCGTTGCGCATTCGACCAGCGTGGAGACGACGTCGACATCAAGGCTCGGACTCCTGTTACTCACCACCACGTAAGATAGTAGGTGCAACTTTCAGCGCCATCTTTACGACATCCCGCCGGCCCGTGCTCGATAACGGCGTGTGGGTGGAATCGACGTACGAATCCCAGAATGAGGCCCTGATCCAATTCACACGGATAGGGGTTCTCTGCCTCCATGACGGCGGAATGGCTCGTATCGAGCTGCCCCCGATAATGGTAATGTCCAATGATGTCGATCATATGGCCGGATTCGACATCGAACAATAACTCATCACCGCGACGATGATTCAGGTGATAGGCAATATCGAAAAGCGCGAGAGCTCCGTGAACCCCTTTGGCCTCGAAGTCCGGAGGGAACGTAGCGTACTCAATCAGGCGCTTGCCAAGATCGATAGCTTTGATTGGGCCGACGGCATTCACGAGCTCGTGAAAAACCGCGATATAAGGTTCCATCGGCCACCATGCGCGTATATCCGGAATGAACCAATCCGAGTCGGTGAACTGGCCCAAGCCATGATTAGCGAGGATTAGGCTAGCTGTAGGAGTCATGGGACCGAACCCTTTGGGCAAGAAGGCTCGGACCTCGACGTCCGGTTGGACGTATCGACTCCATGTGGGGGCCGGTACTGGCACCCGCGCAACCTCCTGCGTCGACACCTTCACGCGAGTGGGCGCTGTTTCCTGAGACAGCTCGGCGATCCATGCTGCACGAACACGTTCCGCGATCGCGGTGGCCGGCTCGCCCAAAGCGCTTTCGATGGTCTCCAGCCACGCATCGCGCATCTCCCGTGCCGACCCCCATCGACCAGACGGCTCGAACGCCAGTGCCCTGTCGACGAATCGAACGATACCATCAGGCGTTTGCGGCGCGACGTCGGCCAGAGAGCGAGGGCGCCGCGTTGCAGCTGCGGCAAGGTGCTCATGTGCATTGTCGGCAACATGCACGAGCTCTCCGGACAACAGCGCGAAGACCGTAGCCCCCATGGACCAACAGTCGCTGCTCGGGCCGATGGCTTTTCGGTCTCCGAGTGCTTGCTCCGGCGGCATGAACGCCGGCGTGCCGACCATGTGGCCGGTGACGGTTGCACTCCCGTCACGATCAATGCGCCGAGCAATCCCGAAGTCGAGCACGTGAACTTGCCCAGTGGTAAGAATGAACAAGTTCTCGGGCTTGATGTCCCGGTGAACGATACCGCGGGCGTGGGCAGTTGCGAGCACGTCGAGCACATCCCACGTGATCACGCCTACCTCGGACAGTGGAAGACATGATTTCGAGCGCTCCCACCGCGCGCGAACCGTTTCGCCCTCGAGCAACGGCATGATCAAATAAGCGCAACCATCGTCATCGACACTGCAGTCGAGGACGGGTACTGCCCGAGGGTGCCCCACGAGATTGGCGACGTTCGCCTCCCGGCTAAAGAGATGCATCATGCTGGCATCGTCGCGAAAATGCTCGTGCATGAACTTGATGGCCACGCGACCACCTTGTGGCTCGCTTGCCGCGTAGACTGCCGCCATTCCCCCGATACCGATCAATCGCTCGATACGATAATTGCGAACGACCGTCCCGATTCGTGCCAACGCACGTTGCGAGCTTGATCTGCGAGGAGACGGCGTGGACATCGCAATTTCTCAGCCTCTCCTAGGATCACCCGCCGCGCCGTCTGGCGTCAAGATGCCCAAGTCCGCAGCGGTCCGCAGGGCTAGGCATCCGATTTTCTTATCGTCACGATGCGCTTGACGAGGTCGCCTGTATCATTCTCAATTGCACGAGCGCGAGTTTCATTTTCCAACTTGGCCGGGAAGCGGACCCAGAATGTCGTACCTTTTCCGGGCTTGGACATGACCTCCAACGTCCCCCCGATCCGCGCGAGAAGCTGGACGACCACGGAAAGCCCGACGCCATAGCTGTTCTTCGCGCGCGTCCGCGGATCCGAACCGCCAGCACGGAATGTCCGCTCTAGCTCGGACGGCTTGATTCCTCGCCCCGTATCGCTCACCTGAATGAGCAGGAACCCAGGTACACCGCTCAATTCGACGGTGATCCCCCCACGATCCGTGTATTTCGCAGCATTCGTTAGAAGGTTATCCAGCACCCTATCGAGGAGCAACTGGTCCATCTCGATCGCGCTTGGCGCATCGCTCGCGACCGTCACGGTCGCCCGTACGGCTTCGCGACCATGCACCAGCGCACGCAGACGTCGCCGCAACCGTTCGGCGAAACCGCTGACGTCGATGCTCTTGGGCGCAAGGGTGATCAAATCGCGCTGCGTCGTCGCGACCGACATGAGATCTCCCAGCATGCTGCGCATGTGCGAGATCGCACTCGTGAGATCTTGAACGACGAGCTTTCCCTCTTCGTCGAGCTTCTGTGGGTTATCTCTGAGATAATCAGCAGAGAATTGCATCGCCGTAAGCGGATTGCGCAAGTCGTGCGAAAAGCCAAGTAGCGTCTTCTCGCGTGCGTCTTGCATCCGCTCCACGCGCTCGGCAATCTGGGCCAAAAGAGCGGACCGCTCGACATTCTCCTCTTCCAACATGCGGGTCCATTCGCGTTGCCGTTGCTGCAGGAGAACCATCTCGCGACGAGCCTCGGCCTCCTCCTTGGCAATGCGCCGCAAGCCTTGGCTTACCTCTTCGCGGGTTGCACGGTCCGCGCGGTCGCTCCGATACATTTCGTACATGTGAGCGAGCGCGCCCGCCAAAAGCGGAAGTGTCCACCCGATGGGCTTTCCAAGAAGGCCTGGCGCAGCGTACATCGTAACCAGTGCCACCACGGCGAAGGCCACCAACGCAAAAATGCCCGATTGGCGGCCGTACCAGTAGTAGTGGTACTCACAACAACTGTCGCCACGCGCAATGCACGAATACTCACGTACCATCGCTTCTGGCAGACCAAAGAAAGTCGGTAATTTGGTTTGGTGCGCCTGACGAGAGAGACAAACTAGGCGACTCTCCGGACGCGACGATGTCCACCGGATCCGCGCGAAATTTCGCCCGCGAGCAACGAGCTTGAAGTCTCCGACCGATGTGTAGAATCGGTTCGAGAGCTCGATGGTGCGGTACATGAGGCCCAGCGTCGGCGCCCAAAAAAAGAAACGTATCGGTCCGTACGTTTCGATCATCCGGTGGGTGCACGCGGCCTTGAACTTCTCATCGTTTCCCACGATGGCGCGCGTATTGGCCAGTAGCAGTTCGAATCTCTCCCAAGAGATCCAGCGATTCTTGCCTTCGAAATCGGCCGCTTCCAAGCCACACGACCGAGCAAATTTCTCCAACTCTTCCCGGCCGCCGTGATCCTCCATGTATCGAGCAATCGGCCACATCAGGCGAAGGTTGAACTCGGGTTCGTCCGGTTCATCAGCCCGACTCACCTGACGCTCGGAAATAGGCGCACGGCCGTCGCCCGCGGTGCTCGGTGCCGATTCCCTCAAGGAATGCGTCCTACTCGGTGTCGAGACGCTCTCCGCCATCGCCTTTCGCCCTCTTCCCTCCAGAACCGGACCGTATCACTGCCCCTCTCGAATGCGCGAGCACGCCGTGAGGATCGGACATCCTTCCCGAAAAGACATGTATCCCACGCCAGCGGCCCTGCCCATAGCACCCCCGCGTGTCTTGCTCCGCCGCGATTCGAAACCAGGATAGCGTGCTCATCATGTAATCGCCTACAGTGCGGCCTGGATCGTCCAATTCGCAGCACAAGCTGAACCCGGAGAAGACGCGCTCCGCGGAACGATCCGCGAGAGCTCAGCGACGCTGGCCAGCGACCGAAATCCCAAACCAGAGCAGATCGATGGCATCCAATGGGGTCAACGCCCGATATGCTGCGATTTCAGCTTCCGTCAAGAGCTCCTTCTCGAGGAACGATGGGAAGAACTGCTCCAAGCTAAGACGCCAGACGGCCTCGGAAGGAAGCCCCACTCCGATCGTCAGTGGCTGCGTCAGGAGTCGGAGGTCCTGTACGCCGAGCCGGATTAGTCGCTCCGGGATCTTGCGCGCCCATAGCATGTCCGTCCCCTGTGCGGCGAACGCATCCATGGCTGCGCCCATCACTACCCTCATCGGCTCACACGACATTTCACTCACGGGGGGTACGTAGTAGTCCTCGACCACGATCCACCCCCCTGGTTTGAGCCACCCGATCGCGCGGCTCAAAATGTCGTCGCGCTGGGGAATATGGGACAGCGTCAAGCGCGCGTGGATCAGATCGAAGTGCCCTTTGGGGAAATCGTCCGTAATCAAGTCCGTTTGCGCAATCTCGAGATTCGGAAAGCGGCGCGCGTCGAGGTAACGCGGATCGATATCGGCGGCGACCACGCGTCCATGGCTGCAGCGGTCAGCCAACCAATAAGCGATCGAGCCAGCACCGGCGCCCATTTCGAGGCAGCGGAAATCCGGTCGAATGGGAAGAGATTGAAGCAATGCGATGGACTGTGGATCGGCCCATCCTTCCACCGCCCGCAGGCGCGCAAGCTCACTCGGGTAGTCTTTGCTGAGGAGCCCGGTGCTATATGGATCCGTAAGCTGGGGCTGCTCGGGACGCCCTTCCCTTGCGTCGTTCGCCATCGACGTTCCTCCTCGACCGTGGTTTGTTCCCCGATTCCGACTTGAACAGGGGGCGCTCGCCTGACGTCTACGCTCGCTCGAGTTCGACCACCCGTCGCTCGCGACGCCCGAAGCCGCCCTCAAGTGGCGTCCGGGCGAAAGATCGCCGTTCCAGCCGGCGGGCTTGCTGCATCGTGGGCTAGATCGCCCTGGTGGGGACGGTCCCCGCGGACGGGGACCAGCTACCCTGAGTGCGAAGGAGGGGAGTCGAACCCCTACAGGAATTACCCCACTGGAACCTGAATCCAGCGCGTCTGCCAGTTCCGCCACCTTCGCGTGACCCACCGGCGTTTACCCGGGGTGGGTGAGCTTCGTCAAGCACTCGTGTGATCTTTGCTCTCTTTCGCGTGTATTTGCTCGTTCTGTGTCCCGATTCGGGCGATTTCGGCCTTCCCGGCGGTCGAAAGGTGGACCCCCCGTGGGTCAGGACAAATCCCGTGCACCCCAATCGTTGCCAAGGCAACGCTTTGGATGCGCCAACGCCACAAAATTTGGCGCGTTTCCTGTGGTCAGCTGATGTCTATTCGTCATCCACGACGTGAATCGCACATCAATTCGTTGACTGCTTTACGAATGCAGGCAAGCTGCGCTCTGTGGAATTGGCCGACGCGCTCGTCGAAGGGCTACTTGCGCTCGATGTCCGGCATGTTTTCGGGGTGAGCGGTGCGAACATCGAGCATCTGCACGATGCTATCCATCGTCTCGGACGAGGGCGGCTCACGTCCGTTCTCGCCAAGCGCGAGGATGGTGCAGCCTGCATGGCCGATTATTTCGGGCGCGTAAGTCGCAGGCTCGGCGTGTGTTGCGCGACCTCGGGCGGCGGGATGATGAACCTGGTGGCCGGTGTCGCGGAGGCGTATCAGTCCTCCGTCCCGCTCCTGGCCATCGTGGGGCAGCCTCCGAAGCGACTCGAGGGGCGAGGCGCGTTCCAGGATTCCTCGGGCATTGGGCGCACGGTCGATGCGGTCCGCATGTTCTCGGCGCTGACCAAGTTTACTCGGCGGGTCGATGACCCAATGCGGTTCTGGGAAAACTTCGAAGATGCGGTCGTGGCCGCGCTCGAAGGCCGTCCGGGACCGTCCGCGTTGCTCTTTCCACGCTCGATTTTCGTCGCCCAGGTTCCCGACCGTGTGGCGGAGTTCGTCGCTTCGGTGAACGCCCGTGTTCATCCGCGGGAGGCACGGCTCGACGAACTGCGCGATGCTCTCGAGTTGGTGCGGCAGGCGCAGGCGCCCGTGATGCTCGTGGGCCAGGGTGCCCAGCGGACGCGGAATCGGCAGGCGCTGTTCGAGTTTGCGCGGGCCATCGACATTCCCGTTGCCACCACCATGGGCGCGCGGGGCGAGTTCCCGAATGACCATCCCAATTACCTCGGGGTGGTCGGCATGGCCGGACATCCGTCCGTCCATGACTTCATTCGCGACCGGTGCGACCTTCTCCTTCTCGCCGGGTGCTCGCTCGATGTCATGACCCGAGGGCCGTTCCTGCCGGAGAACGAAGGGAACCGTCCGCAGAGTCCTCCTCGATCGACCTTGCGGTCGCCGCGCGACGAGCTTTCGTCGCTGGTCGGCAAGCAGATGGTCGCCATTTCGGCGGATTTGGGAGAGCTGCGCCGGTCGCTTTCGGAGCCTCTCACGTGCGCCATCGAGGCGGACCTGGGGGCGACGTTCGAGCGGCTGCACCAGCTTCTGAACATGGCGCCCTTCAAGGTGCCGAGCCTCGGTTGCTATGTGCAGGAGTCGTTCGTCTCGGTGCCGGCGCCGTCGCCGGCGTCGGTGCCCGCGCCCCCGGCGTCGGGCGTGCGGGAGAATCCTCTGCTGCAGAGTCTCGCGCTCGAGAGTCTGTCGCAGTACCTGCCCGAGAAGGGCGCCATCCTCTACGACGCGGGGAACTGCGCGGCGGCGGCGTTGCACATGCTGTCCGTGCCCCCGGGGGTGACCTCGGTCATTGCGCTGGGCATGGGCGCGATGGGATATGGCATTGCGGGTGCCGTCGGGGCGCAGCTTGGCTCGCCTCCGGGGAGCCGCACCATGGTCTTTGCCGGCGATGGAGCCTTCCTCACCTTGGGGCAGGAGATCCACACGGCGGTCGACCTCGCGCTGCCGATCCTCTTCGTCATCTTCAACAACGCGATGCACGGCATGTGCGTGACGCGGCAGAATCGCTACTTCGAATCGCGCTACGAGGCCGTGTCGTATTCGCGCGTGGACATCGCGGAGGTGTCGCGCGGATTTGGCTCGGAGGAGCGGCTCTGGGTCGGCAAGGCGCACACCTTGGACGAGCTCGAGGCGCTCATGAACGACTTCATGCGCAATCCCATGCGAACCGGCGTCCTCGAGCTGGTGCTCACGGTGGAGGAGATCCCTCCGTTCATTCCATGCATGCCCGCCAACTCGGAAACGCGGCCCACGCGCGAAAGCTTCGAGCGGCTCAAGCCGGTCGCCGCCGATGCGTCGTCGGAGTCGCCGGCGATCCCGGACGAAACGGCGGCCGAACTAAGCCGCTGCGGGTAACGTTCCCATCTAGCCCACGAACTGCGAAGGCAGCCGTTCGAGCACGTCTTGGTGCACGCCGAGGATCCACACGTGCGCGTGATCGATCTTCTTCGCGCGGAGCTGCGCGGGGCGCACGACCACCAGAGAGACCACGAGGAGCGCGACCAGAGCGACGCCGGACAGAGCCAGCAAAACCTGGCCGGCAACTTCCGAAACAGCGGCCGCAAAAATGGCGAGAAGAGGCAAGGCGACCATCAAGCCAACGGTGCTCCACAGCACGATCGTCGTCTTTCGCCACCGCGCATCGCACGGCGCGCAAAGGGGGATCGGCATTCTTGCGTTGTTCCGCAGGAGCGCCATCACGATGAGGACCGCAACGGGGCCCAGCGCGAAGAAGAGGCCATACGTCCACGGCGGCGTGTACTGAAACTTGTGATCGCGCGTCACGAGACCGTCGACGCGCGCGCATTTCATGCACACCGCTGGCAGCCACGCTCGCCGCGGATGCACCACGGCATCTCCCTCGCGGTACGTGTAGAATGCAGGCGATGGCGCATGGCCGTAGCCATGGGCCGGGACATACGCAGGCGCGGTTTGGGGAGCGGCGTAGGGGTTCGCGTTCGGATCGACCGGGTTCATCGTTTTGTTCCCCCAAAGTACGAGATCGGTCGGGCTACGCCAGTGCCAGCAAGTACCCACTGCCGGGTCCCGCTCGCAAGCCACCCAAAATTCTGCGCATACCTGCCCCTAATCTGCGCGATGTCCGAACATCTCGGCCTCGAGGTAGGGCGGGGTGGAAAGATGCATCGGAGGGTGCTAGGTTCCTTCTCCTCACGTTCCGTTTCCGGCACACGACGAGGCTCTCTCTCCTTTGGGATCGGCTGGCTCTTGCATCTGGTGACGTCACCGTGGGAACGCGCTGAGACGGTTTCTCGGCTCGTGCCCTCCGCTCCGATCTGCACGGCTCGTCAGACGGGTGGTTCCGTTCCCAGTCCGGGGGCGGTTTTTTCAGAGCCGTGACGGATCGGGACGCGAGATGAGCAATCGACTTTACGTGGGCAACCTTTCCTTCCACTCCACGGAGCAATCGGTGCGCGATGTGTTCGCCGAAAGCGGCACCGTGACCGACGTGCACATCGTGACCGACCGCGAAACGGGCCGCTCCCGCGGGTTCGCTTTCGTCACCATGAGTTCACCGCAGGAAGCACAAAAAGCCATCGGCAGCCT
Organism: Sorangiineae bacterium MSr12523; assembly: GCA_037157775.1. Classification (NCBI taxonomy): domain Bacteria; kingdom Pseudomonadati; phylum Myxococcota; class Myxococcia; order Myxococcales; family Pendulisporaceae; genus Pendulispora; species Pendulispora brunnea. The sequence continues at coordinate 3,976,220 of CP089982.1, read as the reverse complement.
CAACGGAGCCTTGGTCGACGGCCGCCCGCTCCGCGTCAATGAGGCGGAAGAGCGCGCGCCGCGAGGCGGCGGCGGTGGCGGTGGGGGCGGCGGTCGCGGCTTCGACGGCCCGCGCCGCGGCGGCGGTGGAGGCGGCGGCGGAGATCGCCGGAACCGCTGGTGATGCACCGTCGCGGGAACGAGGCGTCGCTGCGCTACGAGGCTCGTAAGCAGCGCGAAGACGACTCACCCCGACTGCGCGCGGAAGTTCCGACCCTCGAGACCTTGAAGCTCGAGATCGAAGAACGGCGCGGCAACACCACCAACCCGGAAACTACGTACATTCGCCGCATCGTCGTGGAGAGCGCCCCTGCCCTCTTCGCGTTGGTCTGCGGTGAGCGCGACTGCGAAGACGGTGGGCACGACATCACCTACGCGGTGATGGCCGGGCTCCGCCGAGGAAGCACGAAGTTCGAAGGCGAAGACGTCTGCCACGGAAGCGTGCGCACCACGACCTGCGGTCGCGTGCTGCACTACAAAGCCACGGCGACGTACCGCTCGTAACCCGCACGTCAACTAGATGCACTCGCCGAGCCCGGGAAACCCCTGGCTCGGCGTGCACATTTTTCCATCCGGACAGCGGTCGACGCCGGGCTCGCACAGCATGCTCCCCTTGCAGCTCGCCGCGCACTCGGTGTGCGTGAAGGAGCCGCGGTCCATGACGGTGCAACAGACGGTGCCGGCTTCGCGGCAATCGCGGGTGCGCTGGCAGGTGAAGTAGTCGCCCGACTCGCACTGATTCACCACGGTGCAATAGCCGTTGCGGTAATCCGTATCTCCAAAGTTCCGTGCGCAGCAGACGGCACGGGCCAAGGTGCAGGCACCATCGCCGCACGCGAGCGACACCCGTGATGCGGCGTCCGCTACCGAGCCAGGGATGCGGTTCTCGTCGATGGTCATCAGGCACGCCCCAAGGCTCGTGCCGACGACCGCGATGGCTCCAAGAACGATGGAGCACAAGGCCGCGCGCATGCCCTGAAGTTACAGTAAAACGAAGCTGTGGAGGAGCGCACGGAGACCTTTCAGGGGCCCAACGGTCCCCGGAGCGAAGATGGCGCAGGTGTCCCGAGCAGCATGCCCGAGCCAGGGCGCACCTTGGGGCCTTACGAGCTCGTGTCCTTCCTCGGTGCGGGCGGCATGGCCGAAGTTTGGGTCGCCGTGCGGCGCGGTGGCTTTGGCTTTCGCCAGGTGTTCGCCATCAAGATGATCCGCCCCGAGTACGCGAAAGATGCCGCGTTTCGGGCCATGTTCCTCAACGAGGCGCGCCTCGCGTCGCACGTGCGGCACACCAACGTGCTGCCGGTGCTCGACCTCGGCGAAGAGGGCGAAACGGTTTACCAAGCGATGCCCCTCGTCGAGGGCGAGTCGGTGGCTGCGCTCGTGAAGCGCCTCGCAGCGCGCACGCGGGAGCCGCTGCCGCTGGGTGCGGCGCTGCGCATTTGCATCGACGTGGCGCGCGGACTTCATGCTGCGCACGAGGCCAGGGACGAGGCGGGGCATCGACTCGAGCTCGTGCACCGGGACGTGTCGCCGCACAACATTCTCGTCGGCGTCGATGGCGTGGCCAAGGTGGCGGACTTCGGGATCGCGAAGGCCTTTGGCCTCGCGCATGCGGGCCACGGTGAGGCGGATGCCATCATCGGCAAGCGCGCGTACCGCGCACCGGAGCGAGGGATGCTCGATCGGCGTGCGGACATTTTTTCCCTGGGCGTGGTGCTCTGGGAACTGGTCACCGGCGAGCGGCTTTTTCAGGGCATCGAGGCATCGGCGTTCTTCTCGAAAACGCCGCAGGTTCCCGACGTGCGCGCGCACCGTCCGAACATTTCCGCAGCGATCGCAGAGACCGTGGCCCGGGCGCTCGCGGCGGACGTCAGCGCGCGATACCCTTCCGCGGAACACTTCGCCGACGCGATGGAGCGCGCCGCGCGGGCCGACGAGATCGATCTCTCGTCGAAGGTCGTCGGCAGCCTGGTGATACCGGCGGCGGATGCCGACGAGACGCATGCACCGACGACGTCGAGCCTTCCGCGGCCCTCGTCGCGTCGAACCTGGCCCGCGTTTGCGCTGGGTGGTGCGCTGGCCGTGGCGGCATCGCTGTTCGCGCTGGCGCCGCACCCGCAGATGCCCGCGACCGTCGCGTCTCCCGCGCCTGTCGTGGACTCACCAGCACCGGTCTCCGTCGCAGGCGAGATTGCGACCGCCGATGCCGCACCCCCGTTGCCGCCTGCTTCTGCAAAACCGACTGCAAAGCCGTCGGCCACGCCGCGGCGAACGCGGGCCCCGGCGCCGAAGTTCTCTAGCAACCCCTATGCGCACTGAACGCCGCGCCGCTCTTCTGGCAGCCGCACTTCTCCTTCACACCGCCCCCGTTCGGGCGGAGCCGACGGCGCACGAGCGTGCATCGGCGAGCTTCCAGCAAGCGCGCGCCGCATTCGCACGGCGCGAGTTCACCGCGGCAGCGGCCGCGTTCGAGCAAGCCGCGGAGTACGAGCCGCACCCCGTCGCCTGGTTGAACGCCGCCGAAGCTTGGGCGCGTGCCGACGATCCCGTGCGGGCCACCACCGATTGCGATCGCGTCCTTGCCGATCGCAACGCCGCGGCAACCTACCGCGACGAGGCCAAAACCCGCCTCGAGACGCTCGGACAGCGCGTGGCCACCGTCGATGTTCGCGGCAACCCGACCAGCCTGGCCTCGCTCGATGGCGGGCCCACGTTCTTGCTTCCCGCGCGCAAACGCATGGCCGCCGGCTCGCACGTGATCACCGTCACGGATGCCGGCAGCCCGCGACGATTTCCCATCACGGTGGGCCTCGGAGAGACCCTGCTCGTGGATGCCACGTCCGCACCGCCTCCCCCGCCACCTCTCGTCTCCATCCCCAAAGAGCCCGCGTCCGCGAAGCATCCGCCCACGGCCACGTGGATCGCCTTTGGCGTTTCCGGTGCGGCACTCGCCTCCGCCACCGTGTTCGGATTTCGCACGATGGGTGCACGCGACGACTTCAACGATTCACCCACCAACGGCACGCGCGATGCGTTCTACGGCGAGCGTCTTGCCACCAATGTGTCCCTCGGCGTCGCACTCGTGGCGGCGGGGGTGGGTCTAACCCTCTGGCTCCTCGCGCCATCGACACCCCGGAAATGAGTTCTTCCTCCTCCGAAACCGCAGCACTCCGTTCCACGGGCTCCTCCGTGCGGGTGCGGGCCGCCTGGCTCGAGGTGGTGGCCGGCCCCGATGCCGGAAGGCGCGCCCGCGTCGACCGGCCCGTGTTCGTCGTGGGCAAGGGCGAAGGCTGCGATCTTCGGCTGCGCGACACCACCGTATCGCGCGAGCATCTGCGCCTCGGTCTTTCGCCCCTCGGTGTGGTCGTTACGGATGGCGGCAGCAAAAACGGAACCTTCTGCGGTGCCCTGCGCATCACGCAGGTCACCCTTTCCGCCGATGCGACGTTGGTCCTCGGGGCGACCACCCTCGCCGTGCGCCTCGACACCGGCGAAACCGAGCTCGAACTCAGCGACAAAGAGCGATTCGGCGAAGCCTTCGGCGTCTCACCCGCCATGCGCAACGTGTTTGCACTGCTCGAGCGCGCCGCATCTTCCGAGGCGCCCATTCTCCTCGAGGGCGAGAGCGGCGTCGGCAAAGAGGTGCTCGTGCGTGCCGTTCACGCGCACTCGACGAGGAGCGAGGGCCCCTTCGTCGCCATCGACTGCGGAGCCATCCCGGCGCAACTCATCGAGAGTGAGCTCTTTGGCCACGAGCGCGGCGCCTTCACCGGTGCCGAACGCCCGCGCGAGGGCGTCTTTCAGCAGGCCCATGGCGGCACGCTCTTTCTCGACGAAATCGGCGAGCTCTCCCTCGATTTGCAGCCGAAGTTGCTTCGCGCGCTGGAAATGGGCGAGGTGCGGCCCATCGGCGGGCGCCCGCGCGCCGTCGATGTGCGCGTGCTCGCGGCCACCAACCGGCGCCTTGGCGAGGCGGTGCATCGAGGCGAGTTCCGCATCGATCTGTTCTACCGCCTCGCCGTTCTGCGCGTCGTCGTCCCGCCGCTTCGCGATCGGCGCGAGGACATCGTTCCCCTCGCCCTCTCCTTCCTGCGCCGCACCACGCGCGATGCCCAGGCCGAGCTGCCGCCGGATTTCGCCGCCCTGCTGTCCTCCTACGCGTGGCCCGGCAACGTGCGCGAGCTGCGCAACGTCATCGATCGCTACGCGCTCTTCGGCGCCGCCAACCCGCGGCGGCTCTTCGATCCGGAGCCCGCGCTGGCGAGCACACCGGACGCGGAGCTCTTCGACGTTCCCTTCCACGAGGCGAAGCAGACCTTGGTCGAACGCTTCGAGCGCGCGTACCTCACGCACGCACTCAAGGCCAGCGGCGGCGTGGTCACCAAGGCCGTCGAGCGCACCGGCATCGCGCGGCCGACCATGTACCGCATGCTGAACCGCCTCGGTCTCGGGAAGACGTCCGACGACGAGGGTTGATCTCAGTCACCACGTGTTGCGGCTGTCGGGAACGCAGGGCCTGTACACGTATTTCGCGTTCTTCGGCCCAGTGACTTGAAGATCGCGCTGCGACGAATTGATTCTCCACGAGTTCGCGCTCGTGCAGTTGGGCGCCTTCTTGTATTCCACGTTGAAGACGGCTTTGCCCTTCGCGGCGAAGCTATCCTTGAAGAAGCGGCATTCATCGAATTCCCAGCATTCCTCGGTGAGAGCCCAGTCGTACAAGGGCTCGAGCTCGACGGCTTCCGTGTTGTTCCCTTTCAGACCAATGGACAGCCCGAGCGAATGCGCCATGTCGGCAAGCGCCTTGTGGTAGGCCGCATTGTCTCGTTTGGTGATCGGAAAGCCCGGGTTGTTGCTCCACACCTCGGTTTCATCCGGCTCGACGGCGTCGAATCCCTTGTTCTTGCACCAGTTGATCATGCGCTTTTTCATGATCGGCAAGAGGATATCCATCTGACGAATATCCAGCCAATAATGCCCGTCCCATCCTTCGTCGGGATTCCCAATGACGGATTTCGGGAAGTCCTTCGCATCGGAACGGAAATCTTCCCACACGCCGGCATCGAAGTAGCAAATCGCTTTGTTGTTCGGATTCGCCGCATGAAGGCTGGCCACCGTGGATGCAGGCGTCAGCTCTCCGTCGATGTCGTACACGGTGACATTGGCCAACATGTCGCGCGGGTAGACGAAGGTGTCGGACAGCTGCCAGTGCCAGTGAATCGGCTTGTCGCTGCGCGGCTGCCACCACGTTGCAGGCGTGGAGCCGCCGTCGGTCGGGCGCGCATCCGGGGCACCCGCATCGCGGGGCCGGCGAATGTCGTCGTCCGTCACCTCACCATTCGCGCCATGGCCCGCATTCGCAGCGCCATCCGAGCACGCGGCAACGCCAAGGCAAACGAGGCAAACCCGCGAGAACGTCGCACAGCACCGCATCGAAAACGAAGAGTCGGTCATGAGGCCTCCTGACCGGCCCCTACGCACGTTCAAGGCCAGCCGAAACCTCGACGAAAAACGCGACGCGCCGATCCGAAGTGTCTCACGCGTGAGAAAGGCCTCTCGCCGCGTAGACAGAAACCGGCGCTATAGTCCGCGGCCGTGGACGACAACCCGCTGCAGATTCTCGATTCGCTCTATCGAGGTTTTCGCGAGAGCTACCTTCGCTACACCTTTTTGACCGCGCAGGTGCACGCGTGGGCCTTCCGCTTTCCGGAGTTGGTTCGCGTGCAATCCATCGGCAAATCGCTCGAGGGCCGCGATCTCTGGCTTCTCATCATCGGCCCCGATCCCGATCGCGTGCGCCCCGCCGTGTGGGTCGATGGGAACATGCACGCGGGCGAGGTGTGCGGCTCCAGCGTGGCGCTCGCCATCGCCGAGGACGTGATCCGCATGCACCTCACCCCACCGGATCAGCGCGATCCGCATGGCCTGCCCCCGCACCTCCGAGCCATTGCGACCGATGTTCTCTTCTACGTGCTCCCGCGCATGTCGCCCGACGGCGCCGAGGCCGTGCTCACCGAAGGGCGCTACGTCCGCTCCAACCCGCGCAACCGCCGGCCCGAGCGGCACCAAATCCCGCACTGGGTCTACCGCGATCTCGACGGCGATGGTCTCACCTTGGCCATGCGCCAGCGCGACGAAACCGGTGAATTCGTCGAGTCGAAGGATTTCCCCGGCCTGATGCTCCCGCGCCAGCTCGAAGACGAGGGCCCCTTCTACAAGATGTACCCCGAGGGCATCATCGAGCCCTTCGACGGTGTCACCATCCCCGATCCCGGCTACCTGACGGACACCGACACGGATCTCAATCGGAACTTCCCCTGGTCGTGGGTGCCGGATGCCGAACAGGCGGGGGCTGGCGCCTTTCCCACCAGCGAGCCCGAATCGCGCGCCATCGTCGCCTTCGCCTCGGAGCACCCGGAGATCTTCGCCTGGCTCAACCTCCATACCTTTGGAGGCGCCTTCCTGCGTCCGTTGGGCACGGCCCCGGACAAGAAGATGAACCCTTCCGATCTGGCGGTTTACCAGCAGATCGGTGCGTGGTGCGAAAAGTTCACGGGCTACCCCATGGTGTCGGTGTTCGAGGAGTTCCTCTACTCGCCCGACACCGTTCTGCACGGCGACCTCGCCGCATTCGGCTACCACCAGCGCGGCGCCATTGCGTACGTCTGCGAGCTCTGGGACTTTTTCGCGCAGGTCGGCCTGGAGCGCAAACGGCCCTTCATCCTGCGCTATTCGCAGATCTCGCGCGAGGAGTTCGTCCAGATTGCGCGCTGGGATCGCGAGCACAATCAGTCGCGCATCCTGCGGCCATGGCGCACCTTCCAGCATCCGCAGCTCGGCGAGGTGGAAATCGGCGGGCGCGATCCGCGTGTGGGCATCCAGAATCCACCGTACGAGCGCCTTGCGGAAATCTGCACCAACCAGGCGGCCGCCCTTTTCCGCGTGGCCGCCCTCGCGCCGCGCATCGTCCTTGGCGAGCCCCAGATCACGCGCCTCGGCGAGGACACCTACCGCGTGGAAATCACCGTGGAAAACCGCGGATACTTGCCCACCTTCGTGCTCGCGTCGGCCAAGGGCCTCCCGTTCAATGCACCGCTCGACGCCGAGGCCGTCGCCGAAGAGGGCCTGCAGGTCACCCCGCCCCACGAGGCACGCCGCGACGTCGGCCATCTCGAAGGATGGGGCCGCGGCCTCGACGCGTCGCTCGGCTTCGTGGTCCAGCAGCATGCGCGCGGAAATGTCTCCCGCCGGACCGTCTCCTGGGTCGTCTCCGGACGCGGTTTCCTGACGGTTCGCGTGCGGAGTTGCCGCACCGGGCTCATCGAGCGAAGATTCCACGTGGGGAGCGACTCGCGTCCATAACGAGACGTGATATGACGGCGCCGAGCCAAAGGAACCACGTGGAACGCCTCATCGTCTTTCGTCATGTGCGCGCCATCGATCCCTCGTCGTCTCTCGATGCGATCATCGACGTCGTCATCGAGAACGACCGCATCGTTCGCCTCGGCCCGAACGTCGGCGCCGAGGCAGCCAAGGCCGATTGGGCCCAGGTCATCGCCCCGCCGCCCGGCGCGTGGCTCCTGCCCGGCCTGGTCGACCTGCACGCGCACCTGCGCGAGCCCGGCCAGGAATCCAAGGAGGACATCCGCAGCGGCCTCGGTGCCGCCGCCGCCGGTGGCTTCACCGACGTCTGCGCGATGCCGAACACCGTGCCGGTGAACGATAGCCGCATGGTCACCGAGGCGATGCTCTCGCGCGCCCACGAGGTCGGCGGCCCGCGCCTGCACCCCATCGGCGCCATCACCATGGGCCAGCGCGGCGAAGCGCTCACGGAAATGGGCGATCTGCGCGAGGCCGGCGCGGTGGCGGTCTCCGATGACGGCCGCTGCGTCACCAGCAGCTCGGTCATGCGCCGCGCGCTCGAATACGCCAGCGTGTTCGACATGCCGGTCATTCAGCACGCCGAAGATCACGCCCTCACCGAGGGCTCGCAGATGCACGAAGGCTCCGTGTCGACGAAGCTCGGGCTGCGCGGTTGGCCGCGCGTCGCCGAGGACATCATCGTGGCGCGCGACCTGATGCTTGCAGAGTACACGGGTGCCCGCTACCACGTGGCCCACGCCTCCACCGAGGGCACCGTTCGCTTGCTGCGCGAGGCCAAGTCGCGCGGCCTGCGGGTCAGCGCCGAGGTGACGCCGCACCATCTGCTCCTCACGCACGAGGCCGTGGGCCTCTACGACACGGCCTGCAAGGTCAATCCGCCGCTGCGCGAAGAGCAGGACGTGCAGGCCCTGCGCGAAGGCCTGGCCGATGGCACCATCGACGCCGTCGCCACGGACCATGCGCCGCATGGCATCCTCGACAAGCATTGCGAGTTCGCCGAGGCCAAGCCCGGCATGATCGGCCTCGAGCTCTGTCTACCCCTCTTGCTCGGCCTGGTCGAGCAGGGTGCTCTGCCGCTGAATCGCCTCGTGGAGTCGCTGACGCATGCGCCCTCGAGCATCGCCCGCCTGCCGGACAAGCGCATTCGCGAGGGCGCCCGCGCCGATCTGGTCCTCGTGGATCCCGAAGAGCGCTGGACGATCGAAGCATCGCGTCTACGCTCCAAGTCGAAGAACACCCCATTTTTGGGCAGAAACGTCAAAGGACGCGTGAAAATGACCTTGGTGGCTGGAAACATCGTCTTCAACGGGGGATCGTGATGAGCACGGAGCGCGCCTACCTCGCTCTAGCCGATGGAACCGTCTTTCCCGGGCGCCCCTTCGGTGCGCGCGACCTGACCACCGGCGAAGCCGTCTTCACCACCACGATGACCGGCTACCAGGAGGTGCTCACCGACCCGTCGTACGCCGGGCAGATCGTGGTGATGACCGCCTCGGAAATCGGCAACGTCGGCGTCAACGCGGAGGACAGCGAGTCGGTCGACGGCCGCGTGCACGTCGCGGGCTTCGTCGTGCGCGACCTGAGTCCCCTCGCCTCCAACTGGCGCTCCGAGGAGTCGCTCGACGCGTACCTCGCACGGCACGGCAAGGTGGGCATCGAGGGCGTCGACACGCGCAAGCTCACGCGCCACCTGCGCGACCACGGCGCGCAAAACGCCGCCATCGGCACCGAGGCTCCCGAGGTTCTCGTGCGGCGGGCCCGCGAGGCCGTCGACATGAACGGCCTCGACCTCGTCGACGTCGTCTCCCCGCGCGAGCCGTACCGCTGGACCGAAGGCCGCGGCGGCTGGAAGGTGCCCGATCCGGTCACGGGCGTCGTCGCCTCGCACGAGCCGAAGCACCACATCGTGGCCATCGACTACGGCATCAAGAAGAACATCCTGCGCTGCCTCGTCGACTCGGGCTGCAAGGTCACCGCCGTCCCCGCGCGCATGCCCGCGTCGGAGATTCTCGCGCTCAAGCCCGATGGCGTCTTCCTCTCCAATGGCCCCGGCGATCCCGCGGCCGTTCAATACGGCATCGCCACGGTGCGCGACTTGGTCGGCAAGGTTCCCATCTTCGGCATCTGCCTCGGGCACCAGCTCCTCGCCAGCGCGCTGGGCGGCAAGACGTACAAGCTCAAATTCGGCCACCGCGGGGCCAACCAGCCGGTGAAGGATCTCACCACCGGCCGCATCGAGATCACCACGCAAAACCACGGCTTCTGCGTCGACCTCGACTCGCTCCCCGCCCGCGCCCAGCGCACGCACGTGCACCTCAACGACGGCACCAGCGAGGGCATCGCGGTCCCCGAATTGCGCGCCTTCAGCGTCCAATTCCACCCCGAGGCGGCCGCCGGACCGCACGATTCTCTGTATTTGTTCGAGCGATTCACCCAGATGATGGGTTAAACGCAGTTCCAGGTGCTCCACCCGGGCCAGCGTGCTACGAGGAGCGCTCGCAAATGCAGGGAAAGACGCGCGGAAAGCAAACGGAGACCGACTCGAAGCGGAAAAGCGTGTACTTCGTCAGCCTCGGCTGCCCGAAGAACCGCGTCGATAGCGAGGTCATGGTGGGCGTTGCCCGCTCCTCCGGGTACGAAGTCGTGGCCGAGGCCGAAGAGGCCGAGACCATCGTCATCAACACCTGCGGCTTCATTGGCGAGGCCAAGAAGGAGTCGATCGACACCATCCTGGAGATGTCCGAGCTGAAGAAGCACGGCAACCTCGAGCGCCTCGTCGTCACCGGGTGCCTCTCCCAGCGTTACCCAACCGAGCTCTCCTCGCAGATGCCCGAGGTCGATCACTTCCTCGGCTCGAGCGACATGCTCAAGCTCGGCGACGTGCTCCGCGGCGGGGCCGAGCGCATGCTCGTCGGCCACCCGGCGGACTGGGTCGTCAGCGCCAAAGATCCGCGCGTGCTCACCGGCAACCGCGTGCACGCCTACGTGAAGATCGCCGAGGGCTGCAACCGTGTCTGCTCCTTCTGCACCATCCCGGAATTTCGCGGCAAGCAGCGCTCCCGCGCCATCGACGACGTCGTGCGCGAGGTCGAGCAGCTCGCCGCGCAGGGCGTGGTGGAGATCAACCTCATCTCGCAGGACACCATCGCCTACGGCCGCGATCTCTCCAAAGAGACGCGCGGCTCGCTCGCCGCGCTCGTGCGGCGCGTGGCCGAGGTGGAGGGCATCCGCTGGGTGCGCCTCTTTTACCTGTACCCCGAGACCATCGACGCGGAACTCATCGAGCTGCTCGGGCACCACCCGCGCGTGGTGCCTTACGTCGACATGCCGCTCCAGCACGCCGCCGACGCGATGCTTCGCCGCATGAAGCGCGGCCACGGCATCGATCGCCAGCGCCGCGTGGTCGAGCGCATGCGCAAGGAAATCCCGGGCCTCACCTTCCGCACGGCCTTCATCGTGGGCCACCCCGGCGAGACGGACGACGAGTTCCAAGAGCTCTGCGACTTCGTCACCTGGGCCGAGTTCGAGCACGTCGGAGTCTTCCGCTACTCGGACGAGGAGAGCTGCAAGAGCTACGGCTTCGACGACAAGGTCAGCGCGCGCATTGCCTCGAGCCGATACCGCAAGCTCATGAGCCTGCAGCGCCGCATCGCCCGCAAGGCCAACAAGGCCCGCATTGGCCAGGAGCTCGACGTCTTGGTCGAGGGCCAGAGCGAAGAGCACGACTTCGTCATGGCCGGCCGCCACGCTGGCCAGGCGCCCGAAATCGATGGGCAGGTCTACCTGTCGGGGGCGGAAGTGCTCGCCGGTCAAATTCGGCGGGTTCGCATCTCCCAAGCCAGCGACTACGATCTGGTCGGCGACGTCATCGACGAAGAGTCGTTCACGGACACGCCGGCTTTGCCCAAGAAGAAAAAGAAGATCGCGCTGAAGATGTTCGAGGCCCCCGCCACCATCGCATCGCCCACCACCGAGTGGCGCTAACGAACATCGCCGCATCGCGTCATTGGAAAAAGGCATGCGCCGCACAACAAGCCTTGTGCGACCCTGCCATTTTCCATGCATGATATTGCCGATCGGCCAAAAATGAGCGCGCGCTCGTCGTACAAAAAGAGCGAGGCCAGTCGGCGTTCCGTCGTCGAGGCGGCGGTGCGTGCCTTGGCCAACCAGGGATTTGCGCGCACGAGCGTGAGCGACATCGCCGACTCCGCGGGCATGAGCAAAGGGGTGGTGCATTACCACTTTGCGAACAAGGACGATCTCATCACGCGGGTGCTCGAGCACTGTTCCGAGATCGTGCGCTCACGCATCCGCGTCGCCTGGGATCTGGGCGGCGCCCCAACGGAACGCATCCGCCGATTGCTTCGCGAAGCATGGGCCATCCGCCGCGAAGGCGGCCCCGAGATCCGCGTGATGATGGACCTGATGACCCAGGCCGTCCACGACACACACCTGCGCGGTGCCGTCCGAAAAATGATCCAAGCAACGCGCGAGCAAGTCATCGCGGAGTTCATGCTCAGCTTCCAAACTTTGGGCCTCCGGCCAAAAGTCTCCCCCACGGTGGTCACTCGAATGCTCATGGCATCCCTGGATGGGCTCTGCATGCATCAGCTATTCGATCCGCAAGATCCCACCGAGGAAGAGGAGACGTTGCGCGCGCTGGAGATCGTGGCGTTCTCCTTGTTCGAGCTGTGAGCTGCTGAAAACCCGCAGAAGAAGGAAACCGCCAGGGCGCCAGGATCGCCAGGGGTTCACTGTTAAGACTCAATAGGGTTGTGGGTTGGTTTTCACAAAAACCAACAAAATCAAACATTTAACACATCCGTTTCCCTTGGTCCCCCTGGCGACCCTGGCGTCCTGGCGGTTTCCCTCTTCAACGGGTGCCCACCGGCTCAGTTGCGTCATGTGACAGTGCGGTTAATTTTGACGCACCGCAGTGCAAGGGGTTGACTTTTTGGTCAATCGGCCAAAAGATACTGGGCGGCCAGTTTTTATTCTGGCTCAACCCAAAGGGGTGCAACCATGTTCGACAACCTCTTCACCATGATGGGTCCCGTTGGCAGCTCCGTCGCGATTGCGAGCGTGCTGGTCACCGTGGGCACGGTCATCGGTCTCGCCCGGTGCGTGACCATGCGCCGCCTCGTTCGGTTCTAATCCCCGCCGCGTTCAGCGCGGGATCTGGAACGTCGTCAACGGGGAGCTCATCGTTCCGAACTCCTGTTTCACATCGAGAAAATCGCCTGCGTGCGCGGGAATGACCGCTTCCCAGGTGCCTTGCGCGTCGGCCTCGGTGCCGTCCACGCGGTCGTCGCCGGAGAGTGTGCTGTTGTGGTTGATGATCACCACGATGGCGTTGGGCTCCACGCCGTGCTCGGAGCGAAGTCGGTATTGACCCTCCCCGGTTTGGGCGATCGACGGGATCGCGGGCGGTGGCAGCGGCAACGTCGGACTCGCGCACGCGACCAAGGCCAGAACGACGAGGAGTGCGAAAAACGCGGCCGAGAACCGACGCACGATTCGCTGCAAAGAAAGCCTCGCCATGGTGCAAACTAGGTAGCACATTTCGAGCCCGGGCATTCTTTGCAGATCGAGCCTTGTTTTCCCTGGGAACGGTGGCGATCGCACCCAAAGTTCCCAGCCTTGCCAACTAAGTTGGCTCAATTGCCAATGCACGCGCTCGCGGGCTAGAAGAAGAGGGGTTGGTCGCGTCGCTCTCCAAACCGCCTCTATCTGGTCCGGACTCCGCGCCCGCCGTTCGCCCTCGGCAGCGCAATCGCATCGGCTTCACGAAAGCGTACGCGCGCCCCATTCCGTACGCGCTTGCGCTCGCCGCCTTGCTCGCGTCCACGCGTGGCGAGACCATCGATCCCAAGGCGGTGAGCCGCTCGGCGGCGCTCATCACTGTTCTGTCGACGCGCGGGCTGGCATGCGAAGAGGCGGACATCGCGTGGGTCACCGGTGCAGATGGCATCGAGGGCGCCATGCTCGGGGGCGCACGTGCGCTCGTCCGCGCGCACCTCGCCAAAGAGCCCAATGATCTGTACCTCGTCGAGGCTCGGCTCTCGCCCGAGGGTGCCCTGCTCGACGTAGGCTCGCTCTGGAATCTGACGCATTCGATGGGCGTGGATGAATCGCGCCCGGTCCTCGCGCGGTTTTCCGGACGCACCTTCGCCGCCACCTCCACGTCGCTCGATGGTGTCGTCAAAGACGTGCACGTCTTCGATCTCGCTGGTCAATCGCCTGCAGAATACACGGACTTCACCCGACTGCAGCGTTGGCAGCTCTCCCTGAGCAATCTGCAGCAAACGGGGCAAACGTCAGGGGTCGTGCACCAAGTTTTCGAGCTGGATCCTCCGGCGGGTCAGATCGATCTGTCGTTCGCAGGCGATGGAAAGCTCACCGCCGTCGCCGACAAGCGGCGCATCGTCATCGATGCCCTTCACGGCGCTACGGTCGAGGGCGCGGGATGGATCCGCACCCGCCCCGACGTGAAGGCCGCACCGGGCAGGCTTCTCACGTGGACGGTCGACCGCGTGCGCGCCATGCCCTGGTTCGGCGAGGAAAAGATGCAAGTCGTGAAGGCCGTCGCCTTCACCGCCCTCGACTGGGTCATGCGCGTGCGCTCCCGCATCTCGCCCGATGCCACGGAGCAAGAGGTCGCACGCGATCTCGCGGGCATCAACCAGGGGCAGCACCAGCCGGTGTTCACCGATCCCGAGCTCGGGTGGCCGCCCACGCCGATGAAGCCCATCATCACGCCACCCATTCCCGGCGAGGGCCAGTGGATCTCGCTCGAACGCGACCCGTTCATCCACCAGAGCCCCGGCGTGCCCTCGCCCTTCGTCACTTCGTTCGTGCGCGCCGACAAGACGCGCCATGAGACGCGGGTGTACGTCACCTTGTGGGACCCGCGGCAGATTGCGCTGCACATGCAGGCCGGCACCGTCGAGCCGGTGAGCGCAACCGGCGAAGCAGGCACCGGCGAAGTGCCGCGCACCCCCGAGGTGTGGAACCACCTCGTGGCGGGCTTCAACGGCGGCTTCCAAGCGATGCACGGCGAGTACGGCATGCAGGCCGACGGCGCGCTCTATCTCCCGCCCAAGCCCTATGCGGCCACCGTTCTCGAGATGAAGGACGGCTCGACGGCCTTCGGCGCCTGGCCGGAGAACGCCGAGGTGGGCGACGATGTGCTCTCATTCCGGCAGAACCTCACCGCGCTGGTGCAGGACGATCGGTTCAACCCGTGGGGACGCACCTGGTGGGGCGGCACGCCCAAAGGCTGGGCGGACGAGGTGCACACCACGCGCAGCGGACTGTGTCTCACCAAGGAAAACTTCGTCGGTTATTTCTGGGGCAACGACATTTCGGCCGACGTGCTGGCCAATGGCATGTTGGCCGCGCGCTGTGCATTCGGAATGCACCTCGATATGAACACCGGCCACGCGGGCTTCGAGTTTTACAATGCGCAGCCCAAGGATGCGCTGACGCCACTCGGGCGGCCGCTCCAGCAAGATTGGGAATTCGAGGGCTCGCTCAAATCGATGCCGGATTTCCGCGTGCGCGCGCGGCGCATGGTCAAAGGCATGGGCCATATGAACTTCCCGCGCTACATCCACCGCGACGAGCGCGACTTCTTCTACCTGACGCGACGCCCGCTCTTGCCAGGGCCCGATGTTGCGCCGGCGATCACACCCGCCGCCGCTGGCGAAGGCACATGGCGCGTGAAAGGCCTACCGCAGCACGGCTTTCCATATGCGATGGCCACCACGTGGGTGCGGCCCCTCGCGAACCGGCCGGACGTCAAGGTGCGTGTACTCCGCATCGATCCGCGCACCGTGCGTGCCGCCGCGAGCGCAGGCACCACCGAACAGACCCCCACCGTGGTGTCCTTTTCAGGTGCACACCCCGCGCGCACGCCCTCATCGCCCTCATCGCCGTCATCCCATACGGGCATTTGGCTTTCGCAAGGACTCTTTCAGGCTCTGCCGAATGCACCCTCCGACGGCGTGCTCATTGCGAGCGGCGAATCGATCACGCCATCGACGGACGCGCGGACGTTCGCCGGCATCGATGACGAAGAAGGAATGCTCGTGTGGATCGAGCTCGATCCGGCACGGCCTCCCGATGCGGAAACGACAGCCGCAATCGATGCACTTCTTGCAAGACTCGGATGCGGGACACGCTTCGCCATCGCCGGTGACGCACATGCGTTTCCAGGTGGTCACCTGGATATCGCAGGCGAGCCCACGGCGGAAATTGCTGCCACGGCACGCCTCGTTCGCGGCGAAACTGCGGGTGCGCACCCGCAATTCGCGACAACGCCCATCGTCCGACCTTCAGTGTGGCAGCCGCTTCAAATGCAGCGGGTGCGTTATTTCAATAAGAGGGCACCGCGATCTCCGAGTTCACAGGGGAGCGCCGTTCCCCTTTTGGATGCGGGCGCCCCGAGGTAAAAAGGAATGCGTTGAGTTTCCCACGAGCCTTCGGCCCCTACACCCTGCTCGCCCGGATTGCCTCCGGTGGAATGGCCGAGGTGTTTCGCGCCCGAAACAAGAAATATGGCCATTTCGTCGGGCTGAAAAAGATTCTTCCGCATATCGCCGAAGACGAAGAATTCATTACCCTCTTCGAAGACGAGGCCCGCATCGTGTCGCGGCTGGAGCATCCGCACATTGCGCGCATGCTCGATTTTGGCCGTGTCGACGGAAGCTTTTATATCGCCTTCGAATACGTGCACGGCAAGGATCTGCGGGCGGTCTTCGAACGGTCCACGCAAAAGCGTGCACCGATACCGCTGCCGTTCATCCTTTACGTGTTCTCGCGCATCGGTGAAGGCCTCAGCTACGCGCACTCGCGCCGCGACGAAAACGGACTTCCCTCCTCGATCGTTCATCGCGATATCAGTCCGCAGAACATCGTCGTGTCCACCACGGGCGACGTCAAACTGGTCGACTTTGGAATTGCCAAAGCCCAGGGCAAGATCTCACGCACGCAGGTTGGCTCCATCAAAGGAAGCTTCGGCTACATGAGCCCCGAGCAAGCGTGCGGCGCCGAGGTGGATGCACAGGCCGACGTCTTCGGGATGGGCGTCTGCCTCTGGGAATTCCTCACGCAGAAACGGCTCTTCGATGGCGAAAACGAATTCGTCATCCTGCAGAAGATCCGAGAGGCGGCCATGGTGGCGCCACCGTCGACCATCCGGCGCGACACGCCGCCCGAGCTGGACCGCGTGGTGATGCGCGCCCTCGCGACCGATCTGGAGAAGCGCCAGCGCTCGGCCAAGGAGCTCTACAGGGAGCTGCAATCCGTGGCGATGGCCAAAGGTGCAGTGGCGTCACGCGCGGAGGTAGCCGCCTACATGCGCCATCTCTTTCCCGAGTTGACGGATACGCCGTCGGAGGCACCGGAAGCGAACGGACCCGTGAGCACCGGCCCGAGGACAAAGCGCATCGGATGGCCTGAGAAAGCCCAGGGCGGTACCATGTCCACTGGGTCCCAGGAGATCACGGAGATGTCATCAGAAGTCGAGGACGATAATTCGGAGGACGAGACCATCGCCGCTGGGCGACTCCCTCCGATGGAGACCGTGGGCGGAAAGCTCGTCGTAAAGCAGGAGCCACCGCGACGATCGGCCCCGAGCGGACCTCCTCCGACTCCTCCGTCACCGCCGCTGGGCCGCACGCGCAGCGATGCGCCGCGCCCGTCCAATCCCGTGGTGATGCGTTCGCCGGCGCGCGATCTGCCGCTCACGCCGGCGATCGGCAAGCGGACGTTGCTCGGCGTGCATGCTGCTGGAGCACCAGGTGAGTTGACGTCGTCGGATCTCACCCCTGTTGCGGTTCCGTTTTCCGCATCGACGCCGCTCACCAATGTCGCGTATCCGGCCTCGGCCTATTCCACGCAGCAGCGGCAGGCACTGCAGGCAGGCGTGACGTTGCCCCTCGACTGGGACGATGAGCACGAGGCGAGCAACGTGCTCGACAACGCCGATCGCCCGAGCGGACAAGTGCAGGGCCCGCCGTCGCAACGTCGCAGCGCGGTTCCACGGCTCACGCCGGCACCGCCGCCTCCAGTTCCGCCGCCCGTCACGCAGCGCGGTGGGTTCCATCAGACGCCACCGACGACGGCGCCGCCTCCGCCGATGCCCTATGCCTCAGCAGGATCAGCAGGATCAGCCGCAGGCGCGGTGCCCGTCACGTCGGGTTACATGACGCCGCCGCCCTCGCGCCGGTACAGCACGCCGGGCCCCTTCTCGCAGCCTTTGCCGAGCGAGGCGCCGCCGCCATCGTCGGGCTTTCCGCGTGTGCGTGCGACGCCCCTGCCGATTCAGGCGATTCCGCAGCACGCCTCGAGTTCCGGGCCCATTTCGACGAACCCCGCACCCACGTACGGTGCGCCGCCGTATCCTCCGCCCACGAGCCGCTACGAGCCAACGGCGCTGGTGCGTCCGCCGCCAAACCGCACATGGCTCTTCGTATTGCTCGCCGCGGCGTTGCTCGTCGTGAGCGGCACCACCTTGCTCATCGTGCTGTTCCCGCGCACGGGCAAGGTCGCGGTTCGTGTGAGTGATCCCCATGGCATGATGTACAACCGCGTGGAGATCTTTCTCGACGGCAAGAAGCAGTGCGACACCTCGCCCTGCCTCGTCGAGGGGGTGAGCGCGGGCACGCACAACGTCAAGGTGCTGGGCGCCGACGGCTCGGTGAGCGAGCGCGCGGTCGTTGCCGAGTCACGCAAAGAGGTGCCCGTCGACGTGGTGCTCGCATCGAATGCATCGCGCCCCACGACGGGCGTCCGTGTGGCGGCCAACCAGCCCGGGATGAAGCTGTTCGTCGATGGGCGCGAGGCGGGACTGCTCCCTCAAGAGGTGCGGGACCTCACGCCGGGCGAGCACAAAATCCGCATCATCGGCAACGAACGCTACGAGCCGCTCGAACGCACGGTCACGCTCGCCAAAGATGAAATGCAGGATCTTGGCTCGCTGTCGCTCAAAGTCCTTCGCGGCAAAGTGACGATTACGCTCGGCACGCCAGGGGCCAAAGTCTATTTGGTCTCGGGAGCCGATCGACGGGATTTGCCGACGTTCCCCATTTCGGTCGACATCGATACGTCGAACAAGGCATGGAACTTGGAAGCGTCTCGCTTCGGGTTCTCCGATTACCGACAGCCCATTAGCTTTGCCGATGGCCAGGCCGAGAAGACATTCAACGTCCAACTCGAGCCCAAGGTGCCGCTTCCGCAATTCGCCGCCGCCAATCCGCGCCCCGCGCCCGCGTCACCGCCCGCGAAGGAGCGATTCGAGGGGCCGACGATGCTGCCCGACAGGAATGCGGCTGCGAGCGCAGCGTCCGACAGCTCGCCAGGGCAGCAAGCGGGGTCTGGGGGTGAGGCGTTCCTCAACATCAATTCGATCCCGGCATCGTCTGTGGTCCTCGACGGAAAGCCGATTGGGAGTACACCCAAGGTTCGTATCTCCGTACCACCGGGCAACCACACCGTCGTCTTCGTGAATGCCGAACAGGGCCTTCGCAAATCCGTTCAAGTGAGTGTTGCCGCAGGTGATACCAAACCGGTCATTGGTAAGCTCCGCGAGTAACGACCATGCGCCACATCCACAATGGTTTCACGCTGATCAAGATGCTCGTCGTCGTCGCGATGGTCGGGCTTTTCGCCGGCCTCGCCTTGTACGGAGTGCGCCAGTCGCACGTGCGATAGGGCTTGGCGTTTACCCCTTGATCCGCGCGACGCCTCGTTCATCGAGGAATGCGTGGAGGCGTTCGCGTTCTTCCGGGGTGAGCACCGGGGCGAGCCACGATTCCATTTCGGCGCGGCGGCGGAAGATGCGGCGGGCCGGATTCCCCGCTTCGCGGATCATGCGCATGAATTGAAGGCTGAACGTCGGCGCGTCGCTCACGAGGTAGGCGCTGCGCTCGACGTGCGGGTTGTCGCTTCGCATGAGATGCGTCAGCTTGTCCGACACCTCCGGGGCAAAGATGTCGGCGCCCATGAGATCGCAGGCCGTCACCACCTTGGTTCGCACGACTTGCACGAGGTTGCGCGTTTCGACGAAGGCGCGATTCGCTTCGTCGACGGACAGGGGCGTTTCGACTGTCAATTCGATGAGCCGCCCCACTTTGTTTGCCACGATGTACACCGCGCACGCCCCCAAATATTTTCAATGAAACAGAGAGACGTGCTTCGCGCAAGAGTCCGCCGCGCTCACACCTGCATGCCACGCATGGCGCGAAGTCCCGCTTCGATGGAAACGGCGCCTTCGTAGCCAAGTTCTTTTCGCGCCTTCGTGTCGTCCACTGTGACTTCGTGCCCCACGAGCAAGAAGGCTTGGTACGGAAGCGGCGGACGGCTGCGCAGGTGAAGCGCCCGCCACAGTGCGTCGGTGGTTCGCGAAAGTGTGCGCGCGAGCCAGTACGGAATGGTCTTCGACGGCGGTGTCACGCCCTGCGACTCGAGCAGCGAGGAGATCATCCAGCGGAATTGCACCGGCTTGCCGTCGGTGAGAAAGTACACTTCGCCCGGGCGACCGTGTTCCGCCGCCTTCACCAAACCTTCGCACACGTTGTCGATGTGGCAAGTCGACGTGAGGTACGTGCCGCCGCCCACCCAGCGCAGCACGCCCGCGTTCGCGCCCTCGATGAGCTTTGGCAACAGGGTCGTATCTCCCTTGCCCCAAATGAAGCGCGGGCGCGCCACGATGGTCTCCAGATCGGGGCCATTGGCACGAAGCACGCGCCGCTCGGCCTCGGCCTTCGTGCGCGAGTAGATGCCAATCGGCTTTTCCGGAAGCGGCTTTCGCTCGTCGGCCATGACGATGGGTGCCCCATCGACCAGCACGGCCTCCGTGCCCACGTGCACGAATCGGCGCACGGCCGCACGTCGCGCGGCCTCCAACATGTTCTCCGTCCCGCGAACCGTTACTTCCCACGCCTCGTCGTCGTTGCCCCAATCCTGCGTAAACGCGGCCGCGTGATAGACGACGTCGCAACCTTTCATCGAGTTAAGGACCGCGTCGCCGCCACGGAGATCGCCCTCCACCACCTTCGTGGCCCCGGCCGCGCGCACGCTTTCCGCCGCCTTCCCGGAGCGGGCCAACGCGCGCACCTCCTGCCCTCGCGCCACGAGGTAGCTGATCAATGCCCGCCCCACGAAACCCGATCCACCCGTCACGAACGCAACGCTCATGGCGGAGTCGTATCCGAAGCGATGACCGTTCGCTGCATGGATTCGACCGCTCGCGGCACCCGCGTGGCCGTCCCTTCACATCGCGACGAAATGTTGGACGATTTCCGGGGTCGACCCCATACCTCAGCCCAGTTTTTCTGCGCTAGCGGCGTCTTCGTTGCCGTCTTCGTGGCAGAGGAGCAGCTAGACCAGGGAAGAGGCTTTTAAAAGCGCCATGTGGCTCGTTCGGATTGCTCTCAAACGCCCGTACACGTTCATCGTGATGTCGATGCTCATCGTCATCCTCGGTGTGGTGACGATTCTGCGCATGCCGACGGATATCTTTCCCGAGATCGATATCCCCGTCATTTCGGTGATTTGGCGCTACAGCGGCCTTTCGCCCGAGGAGATGGAAAAGCGAATCGTCAGCAACTCGGAGCGCATGTTGACCACCACGGTCAACGACATCGAGCACATCGAAAGCCAGTCCCTCCAGGGCGTGGCGGTCGTGAAGATCTTTTTCCAGCCTGGCGCGAACGTCGATGGTGCAACGGCGCAGACAACTGCTGCCATGGCAACTATTATCGGGCAGATGCCTCAGGGCACCCTCCCTCCCCTGGTGATCCGCTACAGCGCGTCCAACGTGCCCATCTTGCAGGCGGCGCTGGGGAGCGATTCGCTCAGCGAGCAGCAGCTTTTCGACTACGGCATCAACTTCGTCCGCGCCGACATGGCCACCGTACAGGGCACGCAGATCCCCTGGCCCTACGGCGGCAAGCAGCGGCAGATCATGATCGACATCGACCCCCAGCGGCTTTACGCCTGGGGGCTCTCGCCGCGTGACATCAACACGGCGCTCAGTCAGCAGAACCTGGTGGTGCCCGGCGGCACGGCGAAAATTGGTGAGGACGAATACCCCGTCAACGTGAACAGCAGCCCCGAGCTGCTCGAGCAGATCGCGGGCCTGCCCGTGAAGACCGTGCCCGGCGGCACCACCGTGTACATGCGCGACGTGGCCAACGTGCGCGATGGCAACGCGCCGCAGACCAGCATGGTGCACGTGGAGGGCAAGAAGTCGGTGCTCATGAGCATTCTCAAGATGGGGAGTGCGAGCACGCTCGACGTCGTCGCGCGCATCCGCGAGGTGCTGCCCTCGACGTTGGCCAAGCTGCCCAAGGACTTGAAGGTCAATCTGCTCTTCGATCAATCGGTGTTCGTGCGTTCGGCGGTGAGCGGCGTGGTCAAAGAGGCCGCCATCGCCGCGGGGCTGACCGCCATCATGCTCCTGGTGTTCTTGGGGAGCTGGCGCAGCACCATCATCGTGGTCATCTCGATTCCGCTCTCCATCTTGGTATCCATCGTCATTCTGCGCTTTCTCGGGCAGACGCTGAACGTGATGACCCTGGGCGGTATGGCGCTGGCCGTGGGCATCTTGGTCGACGACGCCACGGTGGCCATCGAGAACGTGCACCGTCAGTTCGGCATGAAAAAGCCGCTGATCCAGGCCATCGTCGACGGTGCCTCGGAAATCGCCGTTCCTGCGTTCGTCTCGACGTTGTGCATCTGCATCGTGTTCGTGCCGGTCATGTTCATCACCGGCGCGGCCAAGTCGCTGTTCAGCCCCTTGGCCATGGCCGTCGTGTTCGCGATGATGACCTCGTATTTCCTATCGCGAACCTTGGTGCCCACGTTGATGAAAGGGCTGCTCGCGCGCGAGGCCGAGGAGCACATGCACGGGCACGAGGCGACGGGCGTCTTCGCGAAGTTCAATCGCGGCTTCGAGAAGCTGCGCGACTTCTATGGCGCGTGGCTCGCGTGGGCGCTGGCGCACCGCAAGCTGGCCATCGGCGGCTTCTCCGTGTTCGTGGTGCTCTCGTGCGCGCTCTTCCCGCTGGTGGGGCGCGACTTCTTCCCCACCGTCGACGCGGGGCTCATCAAGCTGCACGTGCGCGGCGTCCCCGGTACGCGGGTGGAGGAGACGGAAAAGGAGTTCGTCCGCATCGAGGATACGATCCGCACGGTCATACCGCCGCACGAGATCGAGACGATGATCGACAACATCGGGGTGCCCAACAGCGGTATCAATCTGTCGCTGAGCGAGGGCGCGCTCATCTCGCCGGCCGACGGGCAGATCTTCATCGCGCTGAAGAAGGAACACGAGCCCACGGCGGCGTACGTGCGCAACATCCGCAAGACCTTGCGCGCGAAGTACCCGGATTCGACGTTCTTCTTCCTGGCGCCGGATATCTCCACGCAGGTGCTGAACTTCGGTTTGCCCGCGCCAATTGACGTGCAGGTCGTCGGTGCGCCGGGCAACGAGGAGCAGACCTTCGGCGTGGCGCAAAAGATTGCCGATGCCATGGAGGCCATCCCCGGCGCTGCCGACGTTCACCTGGCGCAGGTGACGCGTGCACCGATTCTGAAGGTGGACGTGGACCGCACGATGGCGGCCCAGTTGGGCATGACCGAACGCGACGTTGCCGGCGATCTGCTGGTGTCGCTGTCGTCGAGCTCGCAAACCTCGCCCAGCTTTTGGGTCGACAAACGCGGTGTGCAGTACTCCGTGGCCGTGCAGACACCGCAGTACCAGGTCGACTCGTTCAACGCGCTGCACACCACGCCGCTTTCTGCCGGCGCCGGCGAAGGCGGCACGCAGCTGCTGTCCAACGTGGCGCAGATCAAGCGCGGCTCGGCAGCGCAGAATGTCACGCACTACAATGTTGCGCGGACCTTCGATGTGCAGGCCAACGTGGACGGGGCCGATCTTGGCTCGGTTGGAACAGCCATTTCGCGCATCGTGGATAAAATGAAGCCCGATCTGCCGAGGGGTACGACGGTGCGCATCAAAGGCCAGGTAGAAAGCATGGAGTCGTCGTTCCGCGGGCTTGCCTTCGGCCTGCTGTTCGCGGTCGTGCTCGTGTACCTGCTGATGGTGGTCAACTTTCAGTCGTGGCTGGATCCGCTCATCATTCTGATGGCACTGCCTGGCGCCATCGCCGGCATCGCGTGGATGCTCTTCCTCTCGCGGACCACGTTGAGCGTGCCGGCGCTGATGGGCGCGATCATGTGCGTGGGCGTGGCCACCGCGAACAGCATCCTCGTGGTGACGTTCGCCAATGACCAGCGCAAGCTTGGTTACGATTCCGCGAAGGCCGCGCTCGCCGCAGGGATGACACGACTTCGCCCGGTCTTGATGACGGCGCTCGCGATGATCATCGGTATGTTGCCGATGGCTCTCGGATTGGAAGAAGGGGGTGAACAGAATGCACCGCTCGGACGAGCGGTCATTGGAGGACTTTTGCTCGCCACGGTCACCACGCTTTTCTTCGTTCCCGTGATGTACAGCCTTTTGCGCAAAGCCACGCCGGCCACGCCCGAGCCGCTCTTGGAGAACCTATGAGCCCGCGCGATCACGAAGCCCGCGAGCAAACGCCGCCAGCCGAGACAACCGAGACCACGGATACGCTTGGGTTTGCGCTGCCGGAGCCGGCCACGCTCACCAAGACGCGGGTGGTGTCGCTGGCACTGGGTGCGCTGGTGGTGATGGGCGGCGCATTCTTGCTCGGGTATCTGCCGAAGCGCCAGGCCCGGGCCGCACTCGAGGAGAGCACGAAGGTCGCCGCGCAAACCTCGGCGCGCGTGGCGGTCATCTCGGCGAAGGTGTCGGCGAGCGATCGGGCGATCCTGCTCCCGGGCAGCGTGCAGCCGCTCGAGGAGACGGTGATTTACCCGCGCGCCAATGGCTACACGCGGCGCTGGGTGGCGGACATCGGAGACAAGGTCAAAGAGGGCCAGCTCCTCGCGGAGATCGACACGCCGGAGCTCGATCAAGAGTTGGAACAGGCGCGCGCGCAATTGGCCCAAGCCAGTGCGGCCATCGCGCAGGCCAATGCCAACCGCGATTTCTCGAAGAGCACCTTCGAGCGCTACAAGCAGCTCACGTCGGCGGGGCTGGCCTCGCAGCAAGATTTGGAGCAGCGGCGGGCGCAATCGCTGGTCGACGAGGCAAATGTGGGCGTGTCGCATGCCAACGTGGAGGCGCAGCAGGCGAACATCCGGCGCCTGACGCAGTTGAAGTCGTTCGCACGCGTGGTGGCGCCGTTCGATGGGACCATCACGTCGCGCACCATCGAGCGCGGTGCCCTCGTCGCCATGGGCAATACGACACCGCTGTTCAAGATCGCCGCAACCGATCCGATGCGCGTGTTCGTGCAGGTGCCGCAGGACGTGGCGCCCAGCGTGAAAACGGGGCTCAACGCGAAGGTTGGCGTCCGCGAATACCCGAACAAGGCGTTCGAGGGCACCATCTGGCGCGCGGCCGGCGCACTGGACTCGGCATCGCGCACGATGAACACCGTGGTGCGCGTGGCCAATCCCACGGGGGAGCTGCTGGCGGGCATGTACGCGCAAGTGTCCCTCACCTTGCCCACCCCGCACCGTGTCCTCGAGCTGCCGTCGACGGCCATTCTGAGCGACGCCAAGGGCGTGCGGGTGGCGATCGTGGACAACGACAACAAGATCCGCCTCGTGCCCATCGTCATCGAACGCGACACCGGCGCAACCATCGAGATCTCCAGCGGCCTCGAAGGAAACGAGAAGATCGTCAAAATCGTCGGAGCGGACTTGTTCGACGGCAAGACGGTCGAAGTCGTTCCCTAGTCTAGTTTAGCAGGCTTACACTTCGCGCATGCGCGAAGGAAAACCGAGTTACACGGCGGCGTGGGTGGCGGCACTGCGCGGGTTGGCGCCCGCGTCGAATGGGCCCGATGCACCGGATCCGGTCGCGCGCGATCTGGTCCCGCAACCGTATGCGTTCACCTTCGAGCTGGTCGAACGGTTTCCTTCGCTGTGGAGCCGCGTGCAGGACGTGGCGGCCCGCTACAGTGCGTACCATTTCAACCACGTGTCCTTGCGCACGCGCGCCATCGACGACGCCGTGCTCGATGCCGTCGCAAGCGGTGCGCGCCAGGTGGTCGTTCTGGGTGCGGGCCTCGATTCGCGGGCGTGGCGTCTGCCGAGTTTGCGCGAGGCGGTCGTCTTCGAAGTCGACCACCCTGCCACCCAGGCTTACAAGCGCGAGAAAATCGGAGAGCGTCCGAGCTTCGCGCGGGAGGTGCGCTTCGTGTCGGTCGACTTCGAGCGCGATGCCCTCGAGCAGCGATTGCGCGAAGCCGGCCACGATGCGGCGCAAAGGAGCGTCTTCATTTGGGAAGGCGTCACCATGTACCTGCTTCCGGAGGCGGTGGAACGCACGCTATCCGTCCTCGAGCAACTGGCCGCGCGGGGTTCCACTTTGTGCGTCACCTACGGCCAACGTTACAAGCGAGGTCCGGGCGCACAGGCCGTGCGCTGGCTCGTACGCCGTAGCGGCGAGCCATTCCGTGCACTCTACACGCCCGAGACGATGGGCCAATTGCTCCAGCGTCATGGCTTCGACGTTCTCGCCGACGAGGGCCTCCGCGAATGGGTGCGGCGCTACCTCGACACCGAAACGCGCGGAAGCTTCGAGCGCCTCGCCCGCGCCGTGAAGGTGTGAGCGAGCCACCTCAAACCTCAAACCTCAGACCTCAGACCTCAGACCTCAAACCTCAAACCTCAGACCTCAATCTCTAACTCGCACTCGCACTCGCACTCGCACTCGCACTCGCGGGTGCGACAAGCCGACGACAACTGGAGGTTGTATTCGTGGCGGTCCCTCGCAGCCCATAGTTACGAGTGCGAGGTTAAGTGCGAGTGCGGGTGCGAGGCAGAGTGCGAGATCGAGGCAGAGGCTGAGGCTGAGGCTGCGAGGCCCGAAACCGAGGTGCTCAGTGACGGAAGTGACGCACGCCCGTGAACACCATCGCGAGGCCCAGTGCGTCGGCGGCGGCGATGACGTCGGGATCTTTCACGCTGCCACCCGGCTGGGCGATGGCGGTGATGCCAGCCTTCGCCGCAGCCTCCACCCCGTCGGGGAACGGGAAGAACGCGTCGGACGAGAGCACCGTTCCGCGGGCGCCGTCGCCGGCCTTTTCACATGCAATTTGCACGGAAATGACCCGGGACATCTGACCGGCGCCCACGCCCACCGTGCGCGTGCCGCGCGTGAGGACGATGGCGTTGGACTTCACGTGCTTGCACACGCGCCAGCCGAAGCTCAAACCGCGGAGCTCCTCCGCGGTGGGGGCGCGGCGGCTGACCACCTTGCCGTTCTCCACCTCGCCCTTGGCGCTGGCATCGCGGCTCTGCACGACCAGGCCGCCGCCGACGCGCTTGTATTGAAGTGCTTCGTGATCGGCCCCGAGCCAGGCGCCCGTGGCCAAAAGACGCAGGTTCTTCTTCGCCCGCAGGACTTCGAGGGCGCGCGGCTCGAACGAGGGGGCCACGATGCACTCGAGGAAGGTCTCGGCCAGCGCGGCCGCGGTGTCGGCATCGACGGGGCGGTTCAGTGCCACGATGCCACCGAAGGCGCTCACCGCATCGGCCTCGCGCGCCTCACGGTAGGCCGCGACCAAGGAATCGGCCTCGGCCACGCCGCACGGGTTCGTGTGCTTCACGACCACGGCCGCCGGCGCGTCGAACTCGCGAACGGCATCGAGCGCCGCCTCGACGTCGACCAAATTGTTGAAGCTCAGCTCTTTCCCACCGGCGCCGAGGCTCTCGGCACGTGCGAGTGAGCCGGCCGCCGCACCGCGCTCCACGTAAAAAGCGCCCTTCTGATGCGGGTTTTCGCCGTAGCGCAGCGAATACGCCCGCTCGTACGGCAACGTGAGGTAGCGCGGGAATGGCTCGCGCGAACCGTCGGCCTGCCGCGATGACAGGTAGCCGCTGATGGCCGCGTCGTAGGCCGCCGTGTGGGCGAACGCTTTCGCCGCGAGCTCCGAGCGAACGGCTTGGCTCACATCGCCGTGGGCGGCAAGCTCCGCCAGGATGCGCTCGTAGTCCTGCGGATCGCACACGATGGTGACGCGGGCATGGTTCTTCGCCGCGGAGCGCACCATCGACGGGCCGCCAATGTCGATGTTTTCCACGATTTCCTCGTGGCTCGAGCCGCTCGACTGGGCGACGCGCTCGAAGGGGTACAAGTTGACGACCACCAGGTCGATCTCGCGGGCCCCGAGCCGCTCGAGATCGCCGCGGTCGCGCTCTCCGCGGGAGAGGATGCCGCCGTGGACGCGCGGATGCAGCGTCTTCACGCGGCCGTCCATCACCTCGGGCGATCCCGTGTAGTTCTCCACCGTCTCGACGGGGATGCCGGCGTCGGCCAGCGAACGGGCCGTGCCCCCGCTCGAGAGAAGCGTCACCCCGCGATCGGCCAGGGCGCGCGCGAAGGGGACGAGACCGGTTTTGTCGGAAACGGAGAGAAGGGCGGTTCGGACGGGCATGCCCGCCCGTTATCGTCTCTCACCGCCCCGGTCAATGGTCGCCGTCCGCTTATCGCGACAAGCCGTGATTAATCACGATATTCGGGGTTATTCGGCGTCGGCGCTGGCGAACGCTTCCACGTCGAAGTCGTCCGATTCGGAGCTCGACGAGTCCGCGTCTGCCTGATCGCTGACGTCGTCGTCCTCGTCCATGTCCTCTTCTTCCTCGGTCTCTTCCTCCTCGCGGTTGGCGAGCACGGGAAGGCGGCGCTTGCCGACGGGACCTTCGTCCACGTAGTCGCGGAGCGCGGACATCTCGCGCAGCGCTTCCAGCTTGGCCAGGCCTTTGACCTCGACCTGGCGAATGCGCTCGCGGGTCAGGTTCATGATCGCGCCGACCTCTTCGAGGGTGGTGCCGCCGCGATCGGCGACGTCGAGCGCGCACGTCTCGGTCATGTCCCAGACCTCGAGATCGGGGAAATTCAGCTTGATCGCGCCCGTCTTGGCCGACACGTCCAAGTACAAGTGGTGCTTGCACGAGACGAACGGGCACGGGCGCATGCCGCTGGCGCACTCCGCGCGGGTCGTCGGATGCGGAACGGATTCCGTCTCCGGATAGAGAAGGCGCCCGATCTCGAGCTCGCGCTTCGTCATGCGCTTCACGCTGATCGTGCGCGCACGCACCGCGCGCTTGCGACGCGAGCGACGTTGCTCGCGGGTGACCTGTTCGCTTTCCGTACTTTCTACCGGAGACAGCGCGCGCGCGAGGGCTCCCTCGGTCGCAGCTTCCATCGTGCCCTCACCAGCCGCCGTGCTCTCCTCGGTGGGGAGCCCGCGATGGTCGTCACGCAAAACATGTGCGCTCGTCAGGTTTTGCAGATTCTTCGAGTCCATTCGTCGTTCCTCCCGGTCATTCCGCGTCACGCCCGCTCGCAGGTCACGAACGGCAGACGCACCCCCGCCCTCCACATGCGAGGCCGCCTCAGGCCCGCACGTGGTCCCATTGGCGCGCCAGCAACACGCACCAAAACCATTTCCTAGTCGTCGGTCACACTCGACGCGCGTCCCAATGAATCGAAACACATGCGCCGATGCGTTCGCTCGCCCTGAACTGCGACAATGGTCCCCACCCTACGCGGGCTGTTTCGAGAGGCTGCTGCAGAGAAGCTTCGAGGGAAACTTCTACCTAAAGCAGCGTTTCCAGCCAGTAACTGCCGTCACGTATCGAACGCCGGCGACTCTATGGCAGGCGGAAGATTACGGTCAACGCCTCTCCAACCTTTTTTTCTCAATGTTTCCATAATGGAAGGGAGTCGCGTAGTTAGCTCCATGCCGTGACAGAAAATGTCATAGCAAATCGACTCTCGAAGCAGCAGATCGACATCGAGATCAGGAAGGATCACGAAGGCTTGGACGGCGTGGATGAGTGTCCATGTGTGTCCATTCCCGCCTCGCGCGGACGAGGCCCATTTCGGCTATGTTCGCCGGACGTGGCTGCTCCTCAACTCATGCATTCGAGCTCCTTTGCTTCCGTCACGCGCGACGTGAGTGCGCGCGGGGCCCGCGTTCGACTTATCGAAGCGGGTGAGGCCCATGCCCCTGCCCTCCTTCTCGTGCACGGATGTCTTTCGAGTCGTCTCGTATGGGAGGATGTGCTCCCGAAGTTGGCAGCGCACTTTCGCGTGATCGCGCCCGATTTGCCAGGATTTGGCCAAAGTGAGAAACCGCCGCCCGCGCGCTACTCCTACGGGTTCCAGGCATTTGCCGAATCGCTCGTCGATGTGATAGCGGCGCTCGGCCTCGGGCCGATCTCGATTTGTGGCCATGGAATGGGCGGCTCCGTGGCCCTCACGCTCGCAGCGCGCCACCACGCATTGGTGGACAAACTCGTGCTGGTCGATCCCATCGTGTACCCACCGCGCGTCGACCTGCTCTCGCGCTTGGCCAACATGCCCGTGGTGGGGCCCTTCGCGTTCAAGCAGCTCTGCGGGCGAACCGTGTTCCGGAGCTACTTCAAGGATCGCGTCTACGCGCCCGACGCGAAGATTCCCTGGGACCGCGTCGATCATCACTTCGACGTCTTCAATGCGCCGGCGGCCCGCGAGGCTGCGCTCGCAACGTTGCGTGCGATGGCGGACACGCGCCCGCTCGTGGCGCTGTTGCCCCGGGTGACTGCGGAGGCGCTGCTCGTGTGGGGTCGCCAGGATCGCACGCTCCCGGTGGGGCAAGGGCGGAGGCTCGCGCGCGAGCTGCGAAGCGCCCGCTACGAAGTCTTCGAGTGCGGGCACTCCCCGCCGGAAGAATCGCCCGACGCATTTGCCGACATCACGACGTCATTTCTCTCACGGTAGGTCGCCGTCGATAGATCGCTCACCGCGGAAAGTTGTGGGTATAGTCCGGTATCGTGCTGGATTCTCGTGCGAAAGCTCGATTCTGGAACCATCGCGGTGCGAAGATCGGGGCTGCGCTCACGTTGGCACTGATCGGGTTTGCGCTTTTCGGGCCCTGGGTCGCGGGGCACGATCCGTATGCGAGCGACTTCACGCACGGTTACTCCAGCGCGACGGGATTTCCGGTGGCGCCGAGCCGCGATTTTCTTCTCGGCACGGACCGGCTTTTCCGCGATCAGCTGGCCCGGCTCGCGCTCGGGGCACGCATTTCACTGACCATCGCCTTCGCCGCGACGGTCATCTCGACGTTGCTCGGCGGGGCCGTGGGCATCGTCGCGGGCTATTACGAGGGCTCGCCCGGGATGCGGGTGCCTTGGCCCTGTCTCGCGGCGCTTGCCGGCGCCGTTGCATTGGCGATCTCGAAGGGCACCTGGGGGCCACCGCTCGCCGTTCTCGGGTTCGGTGCACTCGGTGGACTCGTGGGGACGCTCGCGGAGCGACGAGGGATCCCATGGCTCGCGCGCGGGCCGCGCGTCAACATCGACGTCTTGCTGATGCGCCTCGTGGACGTGGGGCTCTGTTTTCCGTTTCTCCTTCTCGTGATGGCCATCGGCGCCGCGCTGGAGCGCACCACGCTCACCTCGGTGCTCTTGGTGCTCGGCCTGACGGGGTGGCTCAGCGCCGCGCGCCTCTTTCGTGCGAAAACGATGCAGATCCGCAGCTTTGCCTATGTCGAAGCATCGCGCGCGCTCGGCCAGAGTACGCCGCGCATTCTGCTGCGCCACGTCCTGCCCAACGTGGCGGGCACGTTCATCGTGATTGCCACCTTGGCCACCGCGCAAATGATCCTCGCGGAGAGCGCGCTCTCGTACCTCGGCGTGGGCCTTGCGCCGCCCATGCCGACGTGGGGGCGCATGCTGTTCGAAGGGCAGGACGTCTACGCCGCCGCACCATGGCTGGTCCTCGCGCCCGCGGCAGCCATTCTGACCGCGGTGCTCGGGTTCAACCTTCTCGGGGAAGGACTGCGCGATGCGCTCGATCCTCGGCAGGATTAGCGCCGTCATCTCCATCGCGGGCGCCGTCATCGCGTGCACCGGCTGCAGCGAGCGCCTCGCCACGCCCTTCCCTGCGGCAAGCGGCGAAGAAGCGCCCCCGCAGCGGGGTGGAACGTTGCATCTTGCAAGCATCGGCGACATTCGCACGCTCGATCCGGTGAACAGCGACGAACTCTCGGCGCGCATGGTTCGACTGATTTTCGCCGGGTTGGTCGACACCGATGCGGCTTCCAACGTCGTCCCGGACCTGGCCACGCACTGGGCAACGTCGAGCGATGGACTCGTGTACACCTTCTTTCTCCGAGAAAATGTGCGCTTCCATGATGGTGAGGAGCTCACGGCCCACGACGTGAAGCGCTCGGTGGAGCGTGCCCTGCATCCCAGCGCACCGAATCCCTTTTCGAGCTTCTACGACAACGTGGTCGGCTACGAGGAGTTCACCACGAAGGGCGCGGAGCACCTGACCGGCGTCGAGGTGGTGGGACGCTACGCGGTGGCCTTTCATCTGTCGAAGCCCGACGCCACGTTCCTTCCGTTGATGACGCTGACGAGCATGCGCCCCACCTGTAAGAGCGCCGGCGATCGTTACAGCGACACCTGGTCTCCTTGCGGCGCGGGGCCGTTCAAGCTTCTTGCCGGTGGATGGGACCACGGACGCAGCCTCACGCTGATGCGGCACGATGGCTACTTCCGCCCTGACGTCCATGTCGATGCGATCAACCTTCTTTTGTCGGTGAACCAGAACACCCAGCGACTCAAATTCGAGCGGGGCGAGCTCGATGTGGTGCGCGACCTGGTGACGGCCGATTCATCGCGCTTTTGGACCGACCCGCGTTGGCGCGGTTTCACGTTTCGCGAGCCGTCGGTCACCATTCAAGGGGAGGCGATGAACACGGAGATGCCGCCCTTCGACAACGTCGAGGTGCGGCGCGCCGTGGCATGCGCCGTCAATCGGGATCATTACCGCGCGCTCAAAGCGAGCGACCTGACCGTGCACACGCATGCCGTTCCCCGTGCCGTGCCCGGATTCAATCCCGAGGTTCCAGGGCAGAAATACGATCTCGCCGAAGCGCTCGAGCACATGCGAAAAGCGGGATATCCGTACGATCCGGAGACGGGGCGCGGTGGCTACGAGCCCCACGTGGAATACTTGGCATACCGCCCTGGCCTTCCGGAATACACGGCGCAGGTTCTCAAACAGGATCTCGCGAAAATCGGTATTCGAATCGACATCAAGATAGTCAACTTCGGATCCTATCTGTCGCTCTCCCATCGGCGAAAATCCGTTCCCTTCTCGATGCAGGGCTGGACGCAGGACTATCCCGATGCCCTGGATTTCTACGAATCGCTGTTCACCGCCAAGCAGATCAACGACGAGGACGCCAGCAACTCGGCCTTTTACAAGAACCCGGCGTTCGACGAGATCGTCGAGCGGGCGCACCATGAGCTCGATCCGGTGCAGCGGCAAAAGCTCCTCGATCGCGCCGAGGCGATCGTTCGGGACGATGCGCCTTGGGCCTTCACGTACGAACACAACTTCACCCTCGTGCGGCAGCCGTACGTGCGCAATTACCGCGTGCACCCGGCGTGGGGTTTCGATGCGCGTGAGGTGTGGATCGATCGCGCGAAGAACGTGATGGCCTTGGGCTTTCTCTCGGGGCCGCCCCTCCGAGGGAAGATCCGCAAGGAGATGGGCCGTTGAAGCGCCTCGCCGGCAGACTCGTTTGGGCCATCGCGGTCGTGTGGGCGGTGACGACGCTCGCGTTTTTCATCAACAATGTGCTCCCGAGCGATCCGGCGCGGATGATCGCCGGGCCTGCCGCACGCCCCGCTGACGTCGAGAGGCTGCGCAAGCAACTCGGGCTCGACCAGCCGATGGTGACGCAGTACGCGCGGTTCATGAAGCGGCTCGCGCATGTAGGCCCGAGCGAAACCGCTGGCAGCAAACCGCCGCCCGAGCATGCATCGTGTGCCGCGTGGGGGCACTTTCATGTCGACCTCGGCAAGAGTTATCTCTTTCGACGCCCGGTCACGACGATCCTCGGGGAGCGGCTTCCTCGCACGTTGATGCTCGCCGGGGCGGCGCTGCTCGTGCAGGTGCTGCTCGGCGTACTCTCCGGGGTGCTCGCCGCGGGACGCAAAGGAGGGCGCACCGATGCGGGGATCATCGGTTTGAGTCTGCTCGCGGTGAGCACGCCTGCGTTCATCCTCGGCATCGGGCTGCAGTATGTCTTTGCCTATCGCCTCAAATGGCTTCCGCTCGATGGATTCGGTCAGACATCGGGCGAGCATCTCGTGTCGCTCGTTCTTCCGGCGCTCACGCTCGGGGTTCTCGGCGCGGCGTATTATGCGCGGCTCGTGCGCGACGAGATGATCGGGCTGTTGCAGCTGGACTTCGTGCGGACGGCGCGCGCGAAGGGCGCCCCATGGTATCGCGTGGTGCTCGTGCACGCGCTTCGCAATGCGCTGGTGCCCATCGTCACGTTGGTGGCGCTCGACTTCGGTGCGCTGGTGGGCGGCACCGTCGTGGCGGAGACGCTTTTCCGCTGGCCGGGCATCGGCGCCCTCAGTGTCACGGCGCTCCTGGAGCGCGACGGGCCGGTGATCCTCGGCACGGTGCTGGTGACGTCCACCGCCATCGTTCTGAGCAATGTGCTCGCCGACGTTCTCTACGCGGTGCTGGATCCGCGGATTCGCAACGGCGACTCGCGCTAGGGCATGGAATTGAGCGCGCGGCACTCGCTGACGCGCGGGCCCTGGCCGTTGTCGACGCAGCTCTTGTAGGCGCCGCGCGCGAGCGGGTGGTTGCCCATGGCATCGTAGGCGGCGCCAAGGGTCAGCCAGGCTTCGGCATTGGACGGGTCGCCATTGACGGCTTTGCGTGCCAGCTCGACGGCCGCCGCGGGGTTGTTTCGCTCGAGCATCCGCTGCGCCTGTTGGGTCAGCGTCCCCGTGGGCGGCGGACCGGAAGCCGTGGCCGCCGCCGCAGGTCCGCTCGAGGCGCTCGCGGCAGGGGTCGCGGTCGCAGCATCGGCCTCGCCCGCAGCACCTTCCGCGCGATGGCGCCGGCGCGGCACGGCCTCGCCCGAAGGAGCCGCACTCGCCTCTGCCGACGCGGTCGATGTAGCCGACGCCGACGCTGCGACAGGGGCAGGAACCGACGCCGTGGGCGCCGCCACGGGCGCGGCGGAGGCCGACGCGGCCACCATCACCGCCGCACTCGATCCGGTGGTCACCGCGCTCGAGATGGCCGGCGGCGGCGTGGCGCTCACGGCAGCCGTGGCCTCGGGCCATACCTCGGCCGTCTTGTCCTCGTGCGAGTCCTGCCAGCGGAAGTACAACATCGCGAGCAGCACCACCGCGCCGGCGCCCAGCGCCAGCCCGAGTGCGCGCTGCGCTACACCAGGCCCCTGGGAGCCGCGCTTGAGCAGGACGAAATGCCCATCGTCGGCCGGCCGCACCGTGCGCAACCTTCCCAGCGGCGCGGTCGCATCCGGATCGTCCGGCGGCGACTCCTGCAAAAGCGCGCGAAGCTTCGCTTTGGAGACCGGCACCTCGGGCTGCGTCGTCTCCTCGTGCTCGTCGCCGGCGCCTTCGTCGTCGTTCTCTTCCTCGTCGTCGTCTTCCGCCTCGGGGGCCTTCTCCTCGTTCGCCTTTGCCACGAACAGGTGGGCCAGATCCTTCGACGCAGCGGGGGGCGGCGTCAGGCTGTCGGGCCCCGGCACGACCAGCATTTCCTCGACCGCCGATGGCGGCGGCCGCGCCGTATCGGCCAGCGCGGGATCGGCAGGCACCACGGAGTCGTCACCCGAAGGCTCGGTATCGTGCTCCGGCGCCTCCTGGGCGTCGGGCGCATCAGGTAAGTGAATCAGCAGCCCCTCGAAGTACAGCTTCGAAATGGTCGACAACGTCGACAGATCCTCGAAGGGCGACTCGTCCACCACGTCCATCAGCGAGCGATGGCCATCGAAAAGCCGCAAAATCCCGTTCAACTCATCGGGGATCTCGTTCAGACGCTCGAGAAGCTGCGCGTGATCGATCTCGAAAATCGTGGACAGCGGCGGTAGTTGCTCGAGCAACCGAGTCCATTCGTCGACCCGACGCATGCCCTCCATGAGGATGCCCTGCGTCGAGGTGCCGATGATGTCCTCGTTCTTGATCTGGGTGAACTCGACCTCGAAGTCCGCCTCGTTCCAGATCAGAATGCGATAGATCGCCTCTTCGCCGCGGAGCCTGCCCAGGTTCGCGTCGACGATTTTGCCGTCGCGGAAGTAGACGTGCGCTTGCTGCTTGTCGCTCGAAAGGTGAACGACGCCGCTCTTGCGCGAGACCTCGAAGGTCTGCAAGAGGTCCACCACCGCCATGTCCTGGATCGAGCCCGTGAATCGGGTTCGGCCGCCCATGGAGTTGCGCGTGGTGATGTTGTCGTGCGTGCGGCGCGCGAGCAAAAGGTTCACGCGGGCCAAGAGCTCGCGCACGAAAATGGGCTTCGTCAGGTAGTCCTCGACGCCCAACTCGAGGCCGCGAATCTTGTCCTCGACCGACTTTTGGCTGGTGAGAAACACCACCGGGATGCTCGCCCACTCCGCGCGATCCTTCAGCCGGCGGACCAGCGCGTAGCCGTCCAAGCGCGGGAGGCGCGTATCGGAGAGCACCAAGTCGGGTGTGGAGACCTCCAGCTTGCTAATGGCATCGAGCCCGTCGGAGGCAGTCGTGACGCTGTAGCCGGCCTTCTTTAGGCTGACTTCCAGCACCCGCGTGCTGCGCGGATCGGCATCGACGAGCAAGAGTTGTTGCTTGGCCACGGCGAGGAAAGGCTAACCGAGCTAGCCGAGCGGTGTGAATTTTCCCATGACTTTAACCTATCGAGCTTTCCCGCGCTCGTCCGACACGTCAAAAGCAGTCGCGTCCGCCTCCCCGGCGTCGGCCGTGCCCGCCTCGGGTTCCTCTCCTGCGTCGCCGCTCGGGCGCGGTTTGATGCAAACTCCGCGATCGCACACGAGGCCCCCCCGGCAATCCCGGTCCCGCGTGCACGGGCCAATGAGATCGCTGGATGAGGACGTGGTGCTCCCGCATCCCGGATCGCGGGCGGCGAATCCGAGCGCGAGAGCCACTGTGACCGCGTATCGAATCACGTCTGCACAGTCTACCGCGGATCAGTCCTCTTCACCCGAGGAGCTTCGCTACCCGCCTGAGGCCTGTGTAGGTGCGGCCGTGGAGGTTCCGCAGTTGCCGCAAAACTTCACGGTCGGCGGGATGAGCTCCTGGCTGCAGCCGGTGCAGAACTTCCTCTGCGGCGCGAGCGAGGTTCCACACTCTTGGCAAAATTTACCCTGCGGCTGGCGCGCGCCGCACTTGGGGCAAGTGGCTGCGCCTCCCTGCTGCTGGGGCGCTTGTGTGGGCGCCTGCTGCTGCGGTGCACCGACGGCGAACTGCGGCTGGTTCGTAAAGGCCCCCGCCATGGCGCCGCCCACGTTCGCCCCGATGGCGACTTGCGCGCCGAGGCCCGCGAGCCCATCGCCCACGCCGTGCTCCCGCATGCCTTCGCCGGCCCCCATGATGGCCGACCCCGCGGCATAGTTCTGCCAATTGCCGGCCAGGTTCTGCACGTAGCGCGCATCCTGGTTGTACTTCTGATCGAGCTCGAACTGCTTTTGCTTCGCCTGCGCCTCGGCCTTTCC
The DNA here is from genome assembly GCA_037157775.1 of Sorangiineae bacterium MSr12523. NCBI lineage: Bacteria > Pseudomonadati > Myxococcota > Myxococcia > Myxococcales > Pendulisporaceae > Pendulispora > Pendulispora brunnea. Next base: position 3,939,150 of record CP089982.1, on the reverse strand, counting down.
GATTGCGATCCGTTCACGTTCGACCTCGGCCCGTGCGGCAACGAGCTGGCCCGCAACGATGGCGTAGGCGTCGTCGAGTTTCTTCTGGTCGGCGTTGTCGAAGACGATGTCGAAGCGGCCAACCTCCAGGAGGCGAAGTCCCGTATTGGTCATGGTCTGGCTATTCGCAACGAACGACTGGACAAACTCGGTCGTGTACGCACTGAGATCGATGAACGTGAGCTTCCTCTTCACCGCGAAGTCGCCCAAAGTCTGCTTCACGCCGTTCAAGAAGAGGCCCGTGATCCACATCAGCAACCGCTCGTTGTCAGCACCTCCGGCCTGCCCGGCATAGGCAACGACGAACTGCACGGGATCGGCCACGACGACGCTCATGAAGCCGTTGTAGCGTGGGGTCACGAGAACGCCGAGCGTGGGATCGGCCGTCTTCCCCGAGTTCCCGCCGAAGGGAACGTTGTAGATCGGCGTGGTCTTCACGAAGAAGATCTCCGAGATGAACACGTCGCCGCCGGTGAACTTGTTGACGATGTTGTTCAGGAACGGGATGTTCTGCGTCTGCAAGGTGTGACGGCCCGGAGGGAGGACGCCGACGACGCGACCGTCTTTGAAGAAGACTGCAACCTCGTCCGAGTCGACGGTGAGCTGCGAGTACATGGGGAAGTTCTGGTCGGGGTGCTTGAAGCAAATCAGATGCTTCATGTTGTCCGGCCGCGCGATCATCATTTCGCGCACCCCGTTCTTAATGAAATCGAACACACCCATCGTCGTTGTCTCCTTCAGGCGCAGCTTGCCTAGGTCAGGATAATGACGATTGTTCCGCCGCGCTACAGCGGACGTATCTACGCAGTAGCGCTACGAAAACCTCCGTTTATTCCCTGCGGCAACCGCGTTAGCTGCGTTTTCTCCGTCGCGCTCGGCGGGCCAGATCGGCGGCGATGAGCAAAAGCTCGCTCGTCGTCTTCACCATGCTGCCGATGTGAAGCTTCGAACCGGGAACGTCGGCCCAGGCCTGGAGCGGGAGCTCCTGCAGTTCGTCCTGACGGAGCGGCGCGATGTGCTCCGTGCCGGTGAGCAGCCGGCCGAGTAGCTCGACGTCGAAGGCCCATCGCGACACGAACGGATCGGCGAGCGCGGCGCGCAAGGCGGGAGATGCGGCGAACAGCTTGGCGCCGCATTGCGTGTCGTAGACGCGCAGGTTCAAAGCCATCGAGGCAAACGTGGCGAAGACGCGACCCGAGAAGTGCCGGAAGGCGTGGCGTTCGATGGCGGTGCCCAGCAGGCCGACGCGCGCTGCGAGCAGGACGGCGATGTCCTTGTCGCGCAACACGTCCCACATCCGCAAAAGCTCCGACGGTGGCGTGGAGAGATCCGCGTCGTAGTAGCCCACGGCATCGGGACCGTCGTCGAACGCCGAAAGCATGCCCCGACGCACGGCCTCGCCCTTACCGACGTTCTTGGAGAGAGACAGAACGCCGATCTGGCTCGGGCGCGTTCGTTCGATTTCGCGCAACCTCTCCTCGGTGTCGTCCGAGGAGCCGTCGTTCACGAAGAGGAGCGAGATATCCGGTGACGCGGCGGTGAGCTCGCCGAAGCCACCCGGGTCCAAACGCCGGCCTTCGTTGTAACAAGGGACGACGACGGTAAGGCGATTCACGCTCGAAGCGCTCAGCGGCCGATGTTCCACGTCTCGCCCGTCGCCCAGGTGGCGTCGAGCAGGGACAGGACGACGTGCACGACTTCTTCCGGCGTGCCGAAGCGCCCCAGGGACGAGCGGGCGGCCAGGCGGTGCGTCCGGAGCGGGTCGGCATCCGCCTCGGGATCGGCCACGATGCCGAGCTGCAACATGTTGACCCGAACATCGGGCGCGAGCTCCACGCTCAGCGCGCGCAGACCCGACTTGAGCGCCCCCTTGGCCGTGATGTAGGCCACGTGATTCGGATACGCCCTGGACGTCCCGACGTCCCCCAGCGCCACCACCGCACCGCGGGCCGCTGCCAGATCCGCGCTCAATGCATGCACCAGCAATAGAGGAGCGATGGCGTGAACCGTGAGGGTGTGCTGCAGGTCTTCCCGGCGGAGCGTCTCCAGCGGGGTTCGCGGAAAAGGGCCGCAAGCAAGGACGATGTCATCGACCTGCCCGACCGCCTTGCGGATACCCTCGACGATGCTCGGGGCCGCATCTTCCCGCGTCAAATCCGCACAAACGACGGCGGGAGGGGGGCCTCCTGAAATGCCACCGAGCTCGTGCGCGAGGCTCGCCAGCTTGTCCGGATCCCGCGCCGTGAGGACGACGCGACTCTGCCTTTTGACGAGTGCGCGCGCGATGGCGACCCCGAGACGCCCGGTTGCGCCGACGACAAGGACGGTGCGAGACATGGTACTCTCACCATTTCGCACGCCCGCTCGTTGTATTCCAGTGTTAAAAAAGAGAGTAATATGGCTAACGGCGTAAGGGCCGCAGATTCGAGCGAGGCGATGAACGAAGAGCACGTGACCGCCCTGTGGTCGGCCTTCAAAGAAGGAAAGCCGGTCATCTGTTCCCGGGACGACAATCAAATGGCCGTCGCGGTCGATGGTGCCATGGGCCTCTATCGCTTGATCTGCGTTGGCTGCGGTCATTCCACGCCGTGGTTCGAGGCGAAGATGCGCGGTGTGCGCATTCGGGGGATGAGCTCTCGCCCGCCGCCTGGTAGCATCCGCGGCGGTTGATGCTCGAAGGCTCCCATCATGTGAGCGGCCTGGGGACGGAGTGGATCGTTGACGCAGGCGGCTGTGATCCCGCACGGCTGCGCGATCCGGCAGCCGTGGACCATTTTCTCGACGTCGCGATGCGCGCGCTGGAGCTCACCAGCCTTCCACCGCATCGCACGCACAAATTTCCCGGCGAGGGAGGCATCACCGCGTTGGTGCTCCTCACCGAATCGCATTTGGCGGTGCACACCTTCCCGGAATATGGCGCGCTCACCGTGAACTTGTACTCGTGCCGCACGCGCCCGCCGTATGCGTGGGAAAAAGCGCTGCGCGAAGCCTTTGGCGCCACGCACGTCCAGGTGCGGGAAATCGCACGCTCGGTGCCCGCGTGAACTTCCAGGTTCAACTTCTTCGCGCAGGCCCATGCCCCAACTGCGGGGCACCGGTGGAGTTCGCGTCGGGTTCCGCGCCCACGCAGATCTGCAAATTCTGCCGCTTCGTCATCGTCCGCACGGATCGCGACATGCGCTCCGCAGGCAAGGTGGCCGACCTGATTCCCATGGCGACGCCCTTCGGCACCGAAGCGCGCGGCACCATCGAGGGACGCCCGTTCCGCGTCGCCGGCCGCGTGCAGTACGACCGGGTGCAGGCGCCGGGCGCCCCTTGGGAGGAGATCTACATCGAGCTCGATCAGGGCGGATGGTCCTGGCTGTCGCATGCGCAAGGGCGATGGCTGGCGACGTCGCTGTATGCGCATCAACTGCCCGTGCGGCCGCCGTCGTACGCGGAGGCAAACCCCGGGGTGCTGTTCCCCGTGCCCAACATGCCGGAGCTTCGCGTGGTCGAGCGCGGGCAACGGCGCTTCGTTTCGGCGGAGGGAGAGCTTCCCTTCCCCATGGTGCCGAACCAGGTCGAGCCCTACGCGGACCTTTCGGGGGCAGGCGGCACCTTCGCGACCATCGACTACGACACGCAGGGCATGCCCGCGTATCTCTATTTCGGCCGCGAGGTCGATCCGCGGCAGCTCACGCTGAGCTCGGGCGCGCCGGTGACGGAGGCGCCGCAGACGCAGGTGACATCGCTCACGTGCCCGAACTGCGGAGGCAATTTTCCGCTGCGCGCGCCGGATTCGACGGAGCGCATCGCGTGCCAATTCTGCGGGATGCTCTGCGATGTGAACCAGGGCGCGCTGGTGGCGTTGAAGCCCCTGCCCCTGCCGCCGATCCCTCCCGCCATCGCGCTGGGTGCAAAGGGCAACCTTCGCGGGCAGGACGTGATGGTGCTCGGCTACATGCTGCGCTCGACGGTGGTGGACGGCGAGCGCTACGGATGGCGCGAATACCTGCTCTACGTCGCGGCAACGAGCTCCTTCGTCTTTCTTCTCGAGGAGGATGGCGCGTGGCAGCACATCGTGCCGATTCAAGCGGGCGAGCTCCGGCAAACGTCGCCAACCGCCTTTGGCTTTCGGGGCCAGGTCTACCAGCACGCGCAAAGCGTCCACGCGGTGGTGGACTACGTACTCGGCGAATTCTATTGGCGCGTGGAGCAGGGCGAAGCCGTCATGGCCTACGAGTTTCACGGCCCGGGCGGCGTGAAACTGAATCAAGAGTCCACGAAGGACGAAGTGCAATTCTCGGTGTCCACGCCGCTGGGCATCGACGAGCTGCGCAAAGCGTTCCCCTCGGAGTTCAAAGCGCCCAAGGCCTCCCCGGCTGCGCAACGGGCCAAGTCATCGAATCTGTTCTTCTTGGTGCTGTTCGCACTGTGGTTCGCCGTGAGCATGGCGGGCTGCGTGCTCTCGTCCGGGAAAGCGGTTCTCGATCAACGCGTGCCCGTGGTGCAGATGATCAAGAAGCCGCTGGCGACACCCGAACTGGCCAAAAGCGAGGCCTTTTTCTCGGAGCCCTTTCGCATCGACGGCGGAAAGAATCTCAAACTGAATTTGGCCCCGGGCCTTACCTGCCTCGATGCCGACGACAGCTGGATCACCGCCGACGTCGCGCTCGTGCACATGGATACCGGGCAGGTCTGGGAGGACTCGGTGGAGTTCTCCGACGAGGAAAAATCAATTTGGTATTCGCGCGTTCCCGAAGGCCAATACGTGCTGCGCGTCGAGCCGGATAGCAAGGTGCCGGCCACGTGTCAGCCGATGCGCGTCACCTTGGTGAGCGGGGCGCTGCCCTGGGGCTATGTCATGGGATCTTTCGCGGTGTTGATCGTCCTGTGGATCTTCACGGCGAAGAAGGCAACGGCATGAACTACTTGATGCGAGCGCTCGGCAGCGTACTGCTTCTCGGCTACGGGACCGTCTTGATCGGCGGGTACGATTTTTCGAGCCACCAGAAAACACAAATCGCGCCGAACGTACGGCAATCGCCGGGCGGCTACCGCTCGTGGAGCTTTTGGCATTCGGGATCCGGCGGAGGGAAATGACAAATGAATACGATGGCCATCGTTCAATCCGTCGTGACATCGCTCGTCTTCAGCGGCATCGGGCTGGTGATGTTTCTTTTGGCCTTCAAGGTGTTTCAGTGGCTCTCCCCGTTCTCGATTCGCAAAGAGATCGAGGAGGATCAGAACACCGCCCTGGGCATTTTGATGGGCTCGGTGATGCTCGGCTTGGCGATCATCATCGCCGCCGCGATTCACGGATAGACGATGGATCTCGGTGAAGGCTTTTCGGCGCCCTCCCCCGAAGGAGGGGCGGTGCAGGGGGAAGACGAAACGCCGAAGCCTTGGCTCTTGTTTGCGACGGTGCTCGTCATTGCGACGGCGGGCATCGTTTACGAGCTGGTGGCCGGTGCGGTGGCTTCGTACGTGCTGGGCGATTCCATCACGCAGTTCTCCATCGTCATTGGCGTGTACCTGTCGGCGTTGGGGCTCGGGGCCTACCTGTCGCGATTCATCGATACGCGGCTGGCGCGTGCCTTCGTCGAGGTGGAGTTTTCCACGGCGCTCGCCGGCGGTGCCTCGGCGCCGGTGCTCTTTTTGGCGTATGCGCACACCAAGGCCTTTTCGGTGGTGCTCTACAGCGTGGTCGTGGTCGTGGGCACCTTGGTGGGGCTCGAGCTTCCGCTGCTCATTCGCATTTTGCGGCAGCGTGTGGTCATCAAGGAGCTCATCGCCCGCGCCCTGGCGTTCGACTACCTCGGGGCCTTGGTCGGCTCGCTCCTCTTTTCGCTGCTGCTCGTGCCGAAACTCGGCCTGGTGCGCACCTCCCTCGCCTTCGGCCTGCTCAATGCCGTCGTGGGCATCGCCTCCACCTGGTTCGTGGGCGGCGGGCCCGAGATGCGCGGCGCGCGGGTGCGCGGTTTCATCATCGCGGCCATCTTGCTCGGAGCCTTCACCCAGGCCGAGCGCATCACCGCGGCGGCCGAGGACCAGATTTACGCGGACGAGGTCATCTTCGCCCGGCAGACCGCATACCAGCGCATCGTGATGACGCGCTCGCAGCACTCGTTTCAGCTTTTTCTCAACGGCAACCTGCAATTCGCGTCGGCCGACGAATACCGCTACCACGAGGCACTGGTGCACCCGGCGTTCGCCGTTGCGGAGCGGCGCGCGCACGTGCTCGTGGCCGGCGGCGGCGACGGGCTCGCGGCGCGCGAGATCCTGCGCTACCCCGACGTGGAGGACGTCACGCTGGTCGACATCGACCCGCAGATGACCCAGATTGCCAGCACCCTGCCCCTTTTGCGCGACCTCAATGCGCGAAGCTTCGGCGATCCCAAGATGCACGTCGTGCACGACGATGCGATGGTATGGCTGGCCAAGGCCGACAAGAAGTACGATATCGTCGTCGTCGACTTTCCCGATCCGAACAACTTCGCGCTGGGCAAGCTTTACACGACGCGCTTTTACAACCTCGTGAGGCAGCACCTCGCTCCCGGCGGTGCGTTGGTCGTGCAGGCCACCTCGCCGTTGTTCGCGCGCGTATCGTTTTGGTGCATTGCCAAGACCATCGAGGCCGCCGGCTTCGTCGCCAAGCCGTACCACGCGGCCGTTCCCTCGTTCGGGGAGTGGGGATTCGTGCTCGCCAAGCGCGAGCCGTTCGAGGCGCCGGAGCGGCCGCGGCTTTCGGGGCTGCGCTTTCTCGACAAAGCTTCGATGAAGGCGCTCTTCGTGCTTTCGCCCGACATGGCCGAGGAGAAGGGCGTCGAGATCAACAAGTTGAACAATCAGATCCTCGTTTCGTACTACGAACACGAGTGGCGCCGATGGAACTGACGCGGCGGCAAATCCTGGAGGCACTGCTCTCGGTGCCGGTGGCCGCCTCCGCGTGCCGAAAATCGCCGCCGCCGCCCATCGCCGGCAGCATCCGCGGCCCCTCGATGAACATCGGGCACAAGCTTCGCGCGGCCGCAGGCGCCGCCACGACGGGAGAAAAGACGCGCGTCTCGGTGGCCATCGTCGGCGCAGGTCCCAGCGGGCTCTCGGCCGCGTGGCGGCTCGAGCGGCTCGGCATGACCGACTTCGTCGTGTTCGATCTGGAGGGGCGCCCGGGCGGCACGTCGCAGTACGGAGACGACGCCATCGTGACCTACCCCTGGGGCGCGCATTACGTGCCCATGCCCTCCGCGGAAAACCGCGCGATGGTCGAGGTGCTGCGCGAGATCGGCGCCATCGTGGGCACGGATGCGCACGGCGCGCCGGTGGCAGCCGAAGAACAGCTGGTACGCGCGCCCGAGGAGCGCGTCTTCTATCTGGATCGCTGGTACGAGGGTCTTTACCTTCGCGCCGGTGCGAGCGAGGCCGATCTGGAGCAATTTCGCCGTTTTCAGGCGGAAATCGACCATTTCGTCGACCTGCGCGACGGCTCGGGACGGCGCGCCTTCACCCTGCCCTTGGCCCGAAGCAGCGATGACGCCGATCTGACCGCGCTCGATCGCCTCTCCATGGGCGATTGGCTCGCCTCGCGGGGCTTCACCAGCCCGCGCCTTCGCTGGTGGGTCGACTACGCGTGCCGCGACGACTACGGCCTTTTGGCCGAGGGCACCAGCGCGTGGGCCGGCATTTTTTACTTTGCCTCGCGCGCGCAAGGGAAAGGCGAATCCGCGGCGCCTTTGCTGTCATGGCCCAACGGCAATGGGCGACTCGTCGAGCACCTGGCGGGCGTCACCGGGAAACGGCTTCGCGTGGGGCACCTGGTCATGGATCTCGCGCCGCACGAGACGGGTGTGGACCTCACGGTGCTCGACACGACCACCAACGAGATACGCGCATGGAGCGCGGATCACGTCGTCTTCGCCGCGCCAAAGTTCACGGCCGCACACGTCGTTCGTCCCTGGCGCGAGCATCCGCCGGAGCATTTGCGCGAGCTGGATTACGGCGCGTGGATGGTCGCCAACGTGCACCTCAAAGGCCGCCCCTCCTCGCGCGGCTTTCCCATGGCCTGGGACAATGTCATCTACGACTCGCCGTCGCTGGGCTACGTCGTGGCCACCCACCAGGGGCTGCGCGACTACGGCCCCACGGTGTGGACGTATTACTACCCCTTCACCGGCTCGTCGCCGCGCGAAGGGCGCGAACGCCTGCTCGCGCTCGATCACGCTGCGTGCTGCGACGTCATCGTGACCGACCTTGCGCGCGCGCACCAAGACCTCGCCAAATACATCGAGCGCATCGATGTCTTCCGCTGGGGACACGCCATGGCGCGTCCCCGCGTGGGGCATCTCTGGTCCGGCGCGCGCGCACGACGCGCCGAGCCGCTGGGCCGCATCCACTTTGCGCACTCGGACTTATCGGGCATTGGCCTCTTCGAGGAGGCGCAATACTGGGGTGTTCACGCCGCCGAAGCGATCCTCCGCGAGCGCGGGCGCACCTTCACGAGCCTGTACGGGTAGCGCAAAATGACGCTCCCTTCGACCGCACGTACCGGCTACCGCATTACCGCCATGCGAAAACCGCGGCAGCGAGACGAAACCGGCGGGACCGGCGCGACATGCGGTTCACAATCGAAGGATCGCCATCACGCCTGGCGATCCTACCACCAGCGAGCAACAGGGCACCGGCCTCGCCGGACTTGTCCCGCTGCCGCTGCTCGACCGCAACGAAATCTCAAGACCGAGACAATCCGTTGAACTTCAAGGTTGGACCGTGGATCTGGGGCGCTCGCACGGATCTCGCCGCGTTCGGCGGCAGCGCGGTGTTGGCCCTGGCGGTGGTGGCGCTGGGGCATGCATCGGGAATTTCCCAGGCGCGCTTGCCGGAGTGGTCCTACGTCGCCCTCGTCTTGGCCATCGATGTCGCGCACGTGTGGGCCACGCTCTTTCGCACGTATTTCGATCGCGAAGAGTGGCAGCGACGCAAGGTGCTTTATGCCGGACTGCCCATCACTGGATACATCGTGTTTACCGTTCTCCATTGGATCTCGCCGATGGCGTTCTGGCGGACGCTTGCCTACCTGGCGGTCTTTCATTTCGTTCGCCAGCAGGTGGGATGGGTGCGCATCTACCAGCATCGCGCCCGACCGAAAGACGCACTCTGGGAGCGCCGACTCGAGCAAGCGGTCGTCTACGCGTCGACCTGCGTGCCGTTGCTCGTGTGGCACGCATCCTTGCCGCGCGCGTTCCAATGGTTCGTCCCAGGTGATTTCGCCTCCGCCGCATGGCTGCGCGCCTATCTTCCGGCGTTGAAGGCGGCCTACGCGACGTTGCTCGTCGTCTTTTTCACACGCACCGCGTGGAGGTTGCTCGCGAAGCGCGAAATCGCATTGGGCAAATGCGTCGTCATCACCACAACGGCAATCTGCTGGTGGGTCGGTATTTGCGCCACCGACAGCGATTTGGACTTCACGGCCACCAACGTGATCCTTCACGGGGTACCGTACATGGTGCTTCTTTGGCACTACGGGCGAGCGCGCCGCGAGGAGCGGCCCAACGCGCTCGGATCGCGCATCATCGGCGCAGGCGTCGGCGCATTTTTCGGGACGCTCCTCGCGTTCGCTTTCATCGAGGAAATGCTCTGGGACCGCCTCGTCTGGCACGATCGCGCCTGGCTATTCGGCGGCAGCGACGACGACGTTCCCCTCGCCGCCGCTTGGCAAATCGTCATCGTGCCGCTCCTCGCGCTACCGCAAGTCACCCACTACGCAATGGATGCCGTTCTCTGGCGCCGCAAGGATCGAACACCGGCACTTGCGCGAAGCTTGCTCGATTCCCGTTAAGTGCGCATTCACTTGTTGTAAACTCGTTTCATGGGGCGATTTCAGCGCGAGCTACCGGCCGATCACGCCGCGCGCGTGCGTAGGGCGGAGGCGTCGCTCGACGGCCTTTCGGTCGGTGATGCGTTCGGTGAGCGCTTCTTCGGCGATGTCGATGTGATTCGGGCCCGCATTGCCGCACGCACGTTGCCGCGCCCCACGTGGGACACCACGGACGAAACGGAGTTGGCCTTCGCCATCGTCCAAGTGCTCGACCGCTACGGTCGCATCGACCAAGACGCGCTGGCCGATCGCTTCGCCGATCGCTACCAGGCCGATCCTGCGCGCGGTTACGGAGCCACCGTGCACGGTATCTTGCGCGCCATCGGTGAAGGAATGCCCTGGCGTCGGGTCGTGCGTGAGCCCTTCGAGGGCCTCGGCTCCATGGGCAATGGGGCTGCATCCCGTGCGGGGGTGGTCGGCGCCTACTTCGCCGACGATCTGGAAACCGTGGTCGCCGAGGCGCGTGCCTCCGCCGAGGTGACGCACGCCCACCCGGAGGGCCAAGCCGGTGCCATCGCCGTCGCCGTCGCCGCGGCCACCGCCTGGCGCATGCGCAAAGCCCCCAAGCGCGATGCGCTTTTCGAAGCCGTTCTCCGCTACACCCCGGAGGGCGACACCGCGCGGGGTATCGCGCAAGCCGCGCAACTCGCCCCCAACGCTTCGATCGATTTCGCCGTGCGCAAGCTGGGCAACGGCGCGCAAACGTTGTCCGCCGACACCGTTCCCCTCGCCCTTTTCTGCGCCGCACGGCACCTCGACGATTACGTCGAGGCTTTGTGGTCCACCGTCTCCGCCCAGGGCGATCGCGACACCTTGTGCGCGATCGTGGGCTCCATCGTCTGCCTTTGCGCGCCGGCGATCCCCTCGGCCTGGCTCCTCTCGCGAGAGCCCATCGGCGATCGCGTACCGGACAGCTACCACCTCACCTTGGTTACAGGCCGCAGCACGCCCCCCGCCGAAGACTAATTGTCCGCGGCGCCCTCGGAGATCCAGCGGCGGATCGTATTGCGGGTGGACTCGGGGAGCTGCGGCTGGCCGAGGGGCATTTGCGAACCGCAATCGGGCTCGCTGCTGCATCCCGCGGCAAACTGCTTCTGATCGCCGTCGAGCTTGTGCATGATGTAGCTTTGGCCCGGATCGCCCGGGGTCACGAAGTTCATCGTGGGAAGCTGCGGCGCTTTCACGTTCACCAAACTGGTGCGGACGGCCGCGGGATCGCCCGCAAACACAACTCCGTTCGTCGTGCCCGCCGCGTGGCACGAGGAGAAGGCGCAGCTATTTTGGAGGATGGGTGCCACGTTGTTTCGGAACGACACGGGACCCGAAGGGGAATCGTCGTCGCTGCTGCTGCAAGCGGTCGAAGTGATGGCCAAGGCCAATGGCAAACAAACTAGATACGAAAACGACTTCGACATGGCGCGATTCTCCCTCGGGGACACTCAATCCCTTTTACCTCGTTCGACCTTAGACGATGGCTTTCTCGTAAACGCGATACTTCTTGTACGGCGTCGCCCCCATCGCTTTTATTCCCACGTTGATGGGGCCATCGTCTTCGCGCGTCCACGAAAGCTCGCCCCATTTGTAGCCTTTGGCGATGCCGCGCTTTGCAACTTCCACGTACATTGCCGCGGATAGACCGCCATATTTCTTCACGTGCCGGAGCTCGCTGCGAATGCCCAGCATCATCAGCCGCGTGGAAATGGGGTGTTTCACCTTCATGCGCCAAATCAACTTCGCAAACCCGAGGGGAAGAAGTTTGCCATTCAAATCGGCAATCGCTTCATTCAAATTTGGAAGCATGATGCACATGCCCACCGCGCGACCGTCGATCTCCGCCATGAAGGCCAGATCTTCGTCGATGATCAACTTCAGATCTTTGGCGACCTTCTCGACCTCCTCGGGCAGCGCGGGGACTACGCCCCATTTGCCCTGCCAGGCGTCGTTGTAGATCTCCATCACGTTTCGGATCTCATCATCCATCCGGCTCGTGTCGACGGAGCGAAGGCGCACCTCGGGCATCGCCTTCACCTGTTCCCAGGCGCGAAGCACGCGTGCAGGAAACTCGCCGGCGGTGTATTTCCACGCGATGAGGTCCTTCTCCTTCTTCAAACCCGCGGACTCGGCGAGGCGGGCTTGCCACCTGCGCGAGTGGGCCATCATGACCACCGGCGGCGCGTCGAAGCCCTCGATGAGGATGCCCGCTTCCTCGTTGACGTAGAGCGACAGGGGCCCGCGCATCCGCTTCATCCCACGACGGCGCAGCCAATTGGACGCCGCATCGATGAGGGCAGTAGCGACCTCTTCATCGTCGATGGTGTCGAAAAAACCGAAGAAACCGGTGTCGTCTTTCCACACCCGCAGATGTTCCCGATCGATCTGAGCCGAACAGCGTCCGACGAGCTGAGATCCCCGCCATGCCGTGAAAAATGTCACGTCGGCGCGCAAGAAGAACGGGTTCTTCTTGGGGTGCAAACGGTCGCGCAACTCGAAATTCAGTGGAGCAATCCAGTGGGGATCTCCCCGAAAGACCTCGTGCCCCGCCTGAATGAAGGGCCGAATGTTTTCTCCCGGTTTATGCTCTCGAATCGTGATCTTCACACAGGCCTCCAGCAGCATCCCTGAAAAGCGTGGCTAAGGTATAGGTGCTGCCCTCGTCGTTACCACGGACAGGCCGCGCTTGGTAAAGGGTTCTCCATGCTGTCGTTCGCGCTCGGTTCCATCCCCATTCGGATCCACATCTCGTTCTGGTTCACTGCGGCATTGCTGGGCATGAACAGCGACCCCGTAGGCCTCGTGGTGTGGATCCTCGCGGTCCTCATTTCGGTCCTCCTGCACGAGCTGGGGCACGCGCTCACGGGCAAGGTCTTCGGCCTGGCTCCGAGCATCGAGCTTTACGCGTTTGGCGGGGCAACCTCGTGGCAGAACGGCAACCATCTTCCTTCGTGGAAGCGAGTCCTCATCAGCCTCGCCGGGCCGCTCACCGGCATCGCGCTCGGGCTCCTCACCTTCGTCGTCCTCTGGCAAGCCGGCATTCCGTTCAACGAGTTGAGGGAATGGATCCAGGAGGCGCAGGCGCGAAAGTCCATGAAGGCGCTCGCGATCCTTCTCTTCGCGTCCGACATGATCTGGATCAACGTCGTCTGGAGCCTGTTCAACCTTCTGCCCATCCTCCCCCTGGATGGCGGCAATGTGATGGCCCACACCTTCGCCGCGCTCACCAAGGGCGGCGGGCGCCGGGCCGCGCACATCATCTCGGCCGTGGTCGCGGCCGCAATCGGTACCGGTGTCCTGGTGAAACTGGGAACCGGGTACATCCTCATCATCGTCTACATGGGGCTCTTTTCCTTTCAGAACCTGCGGGCGCTGCAGTCCGACTCGGACGAAACTCGGCCCCCGCCGGCTAGGCAAAGGTGGTGAATTCGTGTAGTCAGCGCGCCATGACTCACCCGCTCGTCGGCATCATCATGGGGAGCGACTCCGATTGGGAGACGATGAAGCACGCGGCCGATTTGCTGGCCGCGCACGCCATTCCCTACGAGGTCGCAGTCATCAGCGCACATCGCACACCCGAGCGGATGGTGGAGTACGCCAAGAACGCTGCCGGGCGCGGGCTCAAAATCATCATCGCCGGCGCCGGCGGTGCAGCACACCTTCCGGGCATGGTGTCCGCGCTCACCCCGCTTCCGGTGCTCGGCGTGCCGGTGCAATCGAAGGCGCTCAGCGGATTGGACAGCCTGCTCTCCATCGTGCAGATGCCACCCGGCATCCCCACTGCGACGTTTGCCATTGGAAATGGCGGCGCCACCAATGCGGCGGCGTTTGCCATGCGCATTCTCGCCCTCGAGGACGCGCGCGTTCGCGATGGGCTCGAACGTTATCGTCAGGAAAATGAAGCGCGTGCCTTGGACGGCCACGCGAAAATACAGAAGCCATGAAACGAATCGGCGTTCTCGGTGGGGGTCAACTCGGGACGATGCTCGCGGGGGCGATTCACGACCTCGGTGCGGAAGCGTGCATCTACGAACCGGAACCTGCTGCCCCTGCCTGCGCGCGGTTTCGTGAGGTGGTCAACGCAGCGTGGACCGATGCGGAGGCGCTCGGCCGCTTCTTCGCCTCGTGCGAAGCCGTCACCTACGAGATGGAGCACATCGACACGCGCGCCCTGAAGGCGCTCGACACGACGAAGCTCCTTCCCAATGTGCACGTTCTGGAGACGGCGCAGGACCGCGCGCACGAAAAGACGTTTCTCCAGCAGGCCGGCCTGCCGCACGTGGCCTTCGCCGTCGCGCGCAATCGCGACGAGCTTCTCCGGCTCGCGCCCTCGTTCGGGTTCCCCTTCATCGTCAAAACGGTGCGCGGGGGCTACGACGGCAAAGGGCAGGCCTTCGTGGCCACGGCCGCGGATCTCGAGCCCATTGCAAGCAAGCTCGCACCGGACGGCGTGTACCTCCTCGAGGAGGCCATCGATTTGGCGCTCGAGGCCAGTGTCATCTTGGGCCGGTCGCCACGTGGCGAAGAAGTCGTGTTCCCCGTGTTCGAGAACGTGCACAGTGAGCACATTCTGGATCTCACGGTGGTCCCGGCGCGTATTCCGCCGGAGCTGTCCGAGAAGCTGCAGGCCATCGCCATCGATGCGGCGCGCGCGCTCGGCGTGCACGGTTTGCTCACGACCGAATTTTTCGTGTCGCGCAAGCCCGGCCGCCCGACGGGGCGCAGCGTGAACGTCGGCGATTACCACGTCTACGTGAACGAGTTCGCACCGCGGCCGCACAATTCGGGGCATGTCACACGCAATGCGTGCACGGCGAGCCAGTACGACGTGCTTGCGCGGATTCTGCTCGACGTGCCCGTCTCCTCCCCCGCCCTGGTCGGCCCCGGCGTTTTCTGCATGGGCAATTTGCTAGGCGACGTATGGCTGGCGCAAGGGCGGCGCGATTTGGATCTTTCGAGCTTGCGCCAATTTCCCGAGGTCATCGACGTGGTCCTCTACGGCAAGCGCGACGCGCAACCCCGCCGAAAAATGGGGCATTTCGTGACCCATGCGCCGGATGCCGACCGAGCCATCCAAGCGGCCAAGGCTTTCCGAAAGAACCTTCTCACTTGACTCGAAGGCACCGTTCCGGGTCGACTCACGCGCCATGAGCCTCCAATCCGTAGTGCGATGGCTCCTCCCTCGCGAGGATCACTTCTACGACTTTCTCGAACGGCAAGCGAAGGTGGCCTCCGAGGCTGCCACGGCGCTCGCCGAGTTTCACAATCCCGATTCGACCGTCGCCAGCGTGCGCTCCAAGGTGCAGGCCGCCGAGCACACGGGCGACCGAATCGTCCACGAGATGGAAGAGGCGCTGGCGAAGACCTTCGTCACGCCGATCGATCGCGAAGACCTGCAGCGCCTTTCCTCGCAGCTCGACACGGTGACCGATCTCGCCAATGCGGCCGCGCGTACGTGCGACCTCTTCGGCGTCCCGCGCCCCACCGAGCCGATGATTGCCCTCATCGACAAGCTGATCGAGTGCACCCGCGTGCTCACGGAAGCCATTCCGATGCTGCGCACGCAAGATTACAAAGAGCTTCTCGAGAAGTGCCGCGTGCTGCGCGGCATCGAGAAGGAGGCGGACGTCATTTACCGCGAGGCGATAAGCCACCTTTTCCATTCGGATCAAATCGACGCCAAGAAGCTTTTGCGCGAAAAGACGGTGCTGGACGAGCTGGAAAACGCGGTCGACTACTGCGAGTACGTGTCAGAAACGCTGGCCAATCTCGCCGTCAAGCAAAGCTGACGGAATCATGCTGAGTCTTCTCATCGCCGTCATCGTCACGGCCGTCGTGTTCGACTTCATCAACGGCTTTCACGATGCCGCGAATGCAATTGCCACGGTCGTTTCGACCGGGGTTCTTCCCATTCGCACCGCGGTGTTCATCGCTGGCATCTTCAACTTCGTCGGTGCTGTCACGGGCACCGCGGTGGCCAAGACCATCGCCTCGGGCTTCGCCGATCCCGCAGTGGTCTCGCAGACGGTCGTCTTGGCCGCATTGATCGGTGCCATCATCTGGAACCTCATCACGTGGTGGTACGGCATTCCTTCGAGCTCATCGCACGCGCTCGTGGGCGGCCTGGCCGGCGCGGTCACCGCACACGCGGGACTTCACGCCTTCCGCTGGGTCGCGCTGGTCGAGAAGGTGATTGTGCCGCTGGTGGTGTCCCCCACCCTGGGCTTCCTCATCGCCTTCTTCGTGATGATTGCGCTTCTATGGATCGTGCGCCGCATGCGCCCGGATTTCGTGCACAAGGGTTCGCGGAGGCTGCAGCTCGTTTCCGCGTGCCTGATGGCGCTGTCGCACGGCTCGAACGACGCGCAAAAGTCGATGGGCATCATCACGTTGGCGCTGCTGGCCTTCATGGCCAAGGGCCACCACACCGGAATTCCGGAGTGGGTCCTGCCGCACGGCAAGGCAAACGAGGTCCCCTACTGGGTCATCCTCGTCTGCGCAGCGGCGATTGCTCTCGGGACGATGGCGGGCGGTAAGAAGATCATCAAGACGATGGGGACGAAGATCATCCGTATCTCGCCCTTGCAGGGCTTCGCGGCCGAGACGAGCGGCGCGCTCACGATTTTGACCGCGAGCCACCTGGGCGTTCCGGTCTCGACGACCCATTGCATCAACGCCTGCATCATGGGCGTGGGCGCCAGCAAACGCGTGAGCGCCGTCCGCTGGGGCGTCGCCGGGAATATCGTCATTGCGTGGATATTGACGTTGCCTTTGAGTGCCGCGATTTCCTTCGTGACGATGGTGCTCTTGCGAGGCGTGGGCTGACCCTCAGAAGAGGGTAACCGCCAGGAACGCCAAAGGCCGCCAGGATCGCCAGGGGTGAAAGCAATTCTTTTGGTTTTCCAGTTCGCCAAGTTGGGCAACTGAAAATCAAAAATCAGGGCCACGCGTCGGTTCCGTTGGCGATCCTGGCGCCCCCTGGCGCTCTTGGCGGTTACCTTCTTCTGCGCCGTCTATGTCTCCACGATAACCGGCCGCCGTTTGCCCGATGGTGTCACCGGGATTTCGTCCACGAGATGGAGCGCAATCGGGACGCCGCGGATGGTGCGGCGGAGGCTCTCCATGATGAAGCGGCGGGCGCCGTCGTCGAAGTTGGCCGAGGGAACGATGCGCAAGGTGATCGAGCGGTCCTTGTGTTGCACCGCTTGGTACTGCTGAACGGCGCGTGCGAGGGGCAGCATGAGCACGGGGAACAGCATGCCGTGCACTTGGCCGCCGAAGCCGTCGATCAAGGTGTCGGCCTTGCGACCCTCCACGGAACGGATCCGCGGGAGCGCGCGGCCGCAGGAACAGTGACCCTCGGGCATCGCCTTCGCGAGATCGCCATTGGCGTAGCGGATCAGTGGAGCGCCGAAATTGTGCAGATCGGTCACCACCACCTCCCCGGTTTCGCCGGGAAGAGCGGGACGCTTTTTGCCGTTTTCGTCGGTGACCAGCACCTCGAGCAGGATGTTCTCCATGCTCACGTGAAGGCCCTCGTGCGCGTCGCACTCCATCGCGAGAAGCATCGTCTCGCGCCCGCCGTACGAGTCGAAGACGCTAGGCCCGAAGGCCTTCTCGATCTCGACGCGGTCGTGCGCGAAGAGTTGCTCGGCGGTGCAGATGAACGGGATGGTGCCCCAGTCCTTCGCCTGCGTCTGATTGATGTACCGCGCGAGGTTGCCCCCCGCCTGCGAATACGAGATGACCACCGCCGGCTTGAAGCGGCGGATCGTCTCCACGGCATTGGCCAGCCCCGCCTCGTCCTGCGCCACGCAGTCGACGTAGCGCTCGCGGCGCATCATGCGGTCCACGGTGATCTTCGCCCGCTTCGAGAACGGCGGCTTGATCTGCGGCGGACCCCAGTAATGCATCACGCGGTCGCCCGGCCGGAAATGTGCCCAGCCGTAGCCACGCCACTTGATGCCCTGCCGCCAGTGCTCGCTCTCCTCGTCGTACGCGATGGTGATCGGCGTACCGGTGCTGCCGCTGGTCGTCTTTTGAATCGTGGGGAACGGCGGCGCCGTGCTCTTACGCTCGGCGAGCGACTCCCGGACCTCCGCGCGGCTCAGGAGCGGCAGACGCCGAATGTCGTCGGGCGTCCGAACGTCGCCGGGTGAGACGCCGGCCTCACGGAACGTGCGCCGGTAGTAGGGCACGTTGTCGTAGGCGTGCCACAAGAGCCGGCCGAGCGAGGCCATCTGCCTCGTGACCAGCTCGTCTTGGGAGAGCCACTGGGTGCGTTCCAGGTAGTGCAGGCGCGCGAGCGTAGGTCGCCCCATGAGCGCCTCCCACGCAGGAAAGAGCGCGTGCCTGTACAGCGAGCCATACGGATCGAAGGCTATCATTGATGATGCGGGGTGGAGGTTGCCCCTACCTTCGATGCGGCGGGTGGGTGCGAGAGTGCGGGGGCGAAAAGATGACCTCGGTCGATTCTTTCCGCCCCGCCTCAGGTGCGCGACTCAGCCTTAACGGATCGCTTCGAGCAGCGCAGCAGCTCCCATGCCGCCGCCAATGCACATCGTCACGATCGCGTACTTGCCACCGCGGCGCTTCAGCTCATAGAGGGCCGTCGCCGTCAGCTTGGCGCCCGTGCACCCGAGCGGATGGCCCAGGGCAATGGCGCCGCCGTTCACGTTGAGCTTCTCCTCCGGGATGCCCAAGGTGCGCTGGACGTACACGGATTGGCTGGCGAAGGCCTCGTTCACCTCGAACACGTCGATGTCCTTGATGCTCTTTCCGGTCTTCTGCAGAAGCTTCTGCACCGCCGGAACGGGGCCGATGCCCATGATGGCCGGGTCGACGCCCACGGTGGCGTAGGCGCGGAAGTAGCCGAGGCCTTTGACCCCGAGCTCGTCGGCCTTCGCCTTGCTGAGCACCAGCGCGGCCGCCGCACCATCGGACAGCGGCGAGCTGTTGCCTGCAGTGACCACGCCCTTCGCGCTGAACGCCGGCTTCAACTGCGCGAGACCTTCCGCCGTCGTCTCCGGGCGGATCAACTCGTCCTGACGGAAGTCGAAGGTGACGCGATCGTTGCCTTGGTAACGAATCCCGCGGACCGTCACGACCTCGTCCTCGAACTTCTTCGCCTCGCGCGCCGCCGTGGCCTTTTGCTGGCTCTTCAGCGCGAACGCATCTTGGTCGGCGCGCGACACGTCGAACTTCGCCGCCACGTTCTCTGCCGTGATGCCCATCGGCGTGTACGCCGAGGGGAACTTCTCCATCACTTCGGACGACGCGCTCAGCTTGTTGCCGGTCATCGGCACCATGCTCATCGACTCGACGCCGCCGGCGACGACGATGTCGTTCGTCCCGATGGCAATCGCGCCCGCTGCGAGCGCAATGGCCTGCAGGCCGCTCGAGCAGAATCGATTGATGGTCATCGCCGACGAATCCTGCGACAACCCGCCCAACAGGCCCGCGAGCCGCGCCACGTTCAGACCTTGCTCGCCCTCGGGCATGGCGCAGCCCAGAACGAGATCTTCCACCAGCTCCGGCTTGACCTGCGGAACGCGGGCCAGGAGTGCACGGATCACGTCGCCCGCGAGCTCGTCGGGCCTCTTCAGCGCCAGCGAACCCTTGTGCGCGCGCCCCACCGCGGAACGAACTGCCTCTGCAATGACGATATCAGCCATGTTTGCCTCTCTCGAAAAGTGAATCGCGTGGGTGCGCAGGTCTAGTTCCGCAGCGGCTTGTTGTTCATGAGCATGTACTGCATGCGCTCTTGGCTCTTCGGCTCGCCGCAGAGGCTCACGAAGGCCTCGCGCTCGAGATCGAGCACCTCTTGCTCCGTCACCTCGCGCGACGCGCCGCCGGCGCCGCCGCAGAGCACCACGGCCAGCTTGCGCGCGATCTTCGCATCGTGCTCGCTGGCGAAGCCGCCCGCTTGGAGGGTGTCGACCATCATGCTCAACGTGGCGATGCCGCTTTCGCCCGGGAGCGTGTACGCCCGCGGAACCGGCGGATGGTACCCCGCCTCCGCCATGCCGATGGCCCGCGCCTTCGCCTCGGTGAGCTGCCGCGCGCGGTCGAACGACACGCCGTCCGTGCGGCGGAAGTAACCGAGCGCCTTCCCTTCCTCCGCGCTGGTCGCCACCTTGGCGAGCGCGATGTTCTTGAAGGTCTGCGTGACGAACTCCTGCGTTACGACGGTGGTTCCTTCCGGAATCGTCTCCAGCGCGCGCCAGAGCATGTTCATCGTGCCCGCGCCGCCAGGGATCAACCCGACGCCGACTTCGACCAGGCCCGAGTAGGTCTCGGCCGCGGCCTGCACCGCGTCGCTGCCGAAGCAAAGCTCGAGACCGCCGCCGAGGGTCATGTTGTACGGCGCCGCGACGACCGGCACGTGCGCGTACTTCAGGCGCTGCGTTGCGTCCTGGTAGCCCTTCACCATCGTCTCGATCTGGCCCCACTCTTTCTGGCTGGCGGCCATCACGACGAGGAGCAGGTTCGCGCCGACGCAGAAGAACTCGCCCTGGTTCGCGATGACCAACGCGCGGAAGTCGCTTTCGGCTTTTTCGGCCGCTTGCGACAGCATGGAGATAACGTCGGGATCGATGCTGTTCGCCTTCGTCTTGAAGGTGAGCCCGAGCACGCCGTCGCCGAGATCCCACGCCTCGGCGCCGTCGTTCTTGAGCACCGGCGCCTGACCGCGGCGGAGAATGGTGAGCGTGGCGTTGCGCGGATCGACCTCGCGCTTGACGTACGCGCCCTTGAGCAAATCGTAGACGGTGTCGTCCTTGTAGAAGCCCGTCGCGCCGCTCGCGCGCATCTTCTTCACGGAGTCGGGAAGCTTGATGCCCTCCTTCTCCATACGGTCCACCGTCTCGGCAAAGCCGAGCGCGTCCCACATCTCGAAGGGCCCGAGCTCCCAGTTGTAACCCCAGCGCATCGCATCGTCGATCGCGACCACGCTGTCGGCGATTTCACCGATGCGGCGCGCCGAGTACGCGAGCGAACGCGAGGCGACCTTCCAGGCAAACTGACCGGCCTTGCCCGGGTCGGCGACGATCTTGCGAACGCGCTCCTTCGGGTCCTCGATCTTCGAGACGCTCTTGGTGACGCCCTTGATGCCTTCGTCGCCACCCTTGGGGCGGTACTCGAGCTTCACGGGATCGAACGTCTCGATCGCCTTGTTCGCGCCCTTGCGGTAGAAGCCGCCCTTGGTCTTGTCGCCGAGGAACTTCTTCTCGACCATGGTGCGGATGAAGGCCGGGACTTCGAACACCGCGCGGTCTTCGTCGTTGGTGAGCGAGTCGAAACAGTTCTGCGCGACGTGCACGAAGGTGTCGAGCCCAACGAGGTCGCCCGTGCGGAAGCTCGCGCTCTTCGGGTGCGCGAGCGGCACGCCGGTGATGTTGTCGACGTCCTCCGGCGTGAGTCCGTCCTGCAGCATCTGGTGAATGACCGCCATCATGGCGTGAACGCCGATGCGGTTGCCCACGAAGTTCGGCGTGTCCTTGCCGAAAACGATGCCCTTGCCCAGAGCATCCTCGCCGAAGCGGCGAATGCGCTCGACCGTCGCGGGATCCGTATCCGGACCGGCCACGAGCTCGAGGAGCTTCATGTAGCGGACCGGATTGAAGAAGTGCATCACGAGGAAGTTCTTTTTGAACGCCTCGGTGCGGCCGGTCATCATGTCGTGGATGCGCAACCCCGACGTATTCGACGCCACGATGGCGTGCGCCGGGAGAATCTTCTCCAACTTGGCGAAGAGCGCCTGCTTCACATCGAGCCGCTCAATCACGGCCTCGACGACCAGGTCGTAGTCCTTGAGCTTCTCGAGATCGTCCTCGGTGTTGCCCACCGAGACGAGCCGCGCGTTCGACTTGTGGAAGAACGCGGCAGGCCTGGACTTGATGGCCTTCTCCAGGCCACCCGCCGAAAAGCGATTGCGCGCGCCCCCAGGTCTGGTGTCTTTCTTTTCCGCGTCCGTGAGGTTGGGCGGAACGATGTCCAGAAGCAGGACCTCGAGTCCCGCGTTGGCGAAATGCGCGGCGATGCCGCTTCCCATCACACCTGCGCCGATGACGGCCGTACGTCGGATCGCCTTGCTCATGACATCCCTTTCGAAGTGAGTGGCCATCAGATGACGCAATTTGGAGGTCGGACGCAAGACTGAATGCGCATTCATTCATTCTGCCCCAGCCGCGCCCGGTTGACGGGGAATGCGCTGCGGTTCTTGACAGATCCGCGCCAGCCCCGAAGATTCAGCCCGTCGGGGCCGGCACAATGGGATTGTCTTTTTCGCGCCAGGCAGTAACCGAGCGGGCCTTGGGCCGCATCGGCACGACGATCCAGGACAAGTACCGCATCGAGCGGCTCGTGGGCATTGGAGCAACCGCAGCCGTCTATGCGGCGACACACCGCAACGGTCATCGCGTCGCCATCAAGGTGCTGCTCGATATGTTCTTGGACGACGAGGACGCCATCCGGCGCTTCCGCCGCGAGGCGTACATGGCCAATCAGGTGGGCCACCCCGGCGCCGTCACGGTGCTGGACGATGACTTGGACGAAACCGGGTGCGCCTTTCTGATCATGCCGCTCCTCGAAGGCGAGACGTTGCGCGCACGGTGGGAACGAAACGGGCGACGGCTGTCGCTCGCGGAGACTGGGCTGCTCATGTCGGACGTCCTCGACGTGTTGGCAAGCGCGCACGCGAACGGGATCGTCCATCGGGATATCAAGCCGGACAATTTGTTCGTGGAGTCGACGGGGCGGGTGCGGGTCCTCGACTTCGGCATCGCGCGCCGCACGGAACTCGACGGCACGGCAACGTTGACGGGTCACATGGTCGGCACGCCCGCGTTCATGCCGCCGGAGCAGGCCACCGGCGAGCACCGCGCCGTGGGTCCGCACAGCGACTGCTGGGCCGTGAGCGCGACGATGTTCGCATTGCTGACCGGCGAGTACGTGCACCACGCGGACAGCGGGCTCGCGCAGTTGGCCGCGGCAGCCACGCGGCATGCGCGTTCACTTGGTGAGGTGGACGCGGGCTTGCCTCCGGGCATCGTGCAGTGCGTAGACAAGGGACTGGCTTATGCGCCCGCGGAGCGATGGGGCTCGGCGGGCGAAATGCGCGATGCGCTGCACGAGGCCTTGGCCGCCGCCCTCGGCGAACCGATGGAGGCGATCGAAAAGCGGGTGCGCGAGACGATTGCGCGCGAGTTGGTGACCGCGAGGTACGATCCATCGACGGAAAAGACGGAATTGCCGACGCGGGCGCGACCTGCGCGGGAGGCACCGCTGGGACCGACGATCACGGCGAGCTTGCGGCCGGCGATCGTGCCCGAGGTGGTGTCGCACCGGAGGCGACGTCGGTGGCTTGCACTGGGCGCCGCATTGCTGGTTACGGCTGCGGCCGCGCCATTCGGATGGTGGCGCGTTAGAGCTACGCACAACGTGCCATCGCCATTGTCGGCGCCGTCGTCCGTGCTCGCGTGTCCGATTCTGGAGGCTTCGGGCGTCCCCGAGCCAACGGGCTGGCTGGGCGCGGCGGCCGCGGCCACCGTATGCGAGCGCGCCGCCGTGATTCTCGGCGGAGATTCCGCGCGCACCTTGATTCCGGCGGAATTACTCGGGTTGCCGGCGCAGCCCGTTGCACATTTTCCAAAGGACCCCTACAGCGATGGCGACGCGCGGACGCGTTCCTTGGAAGCGGCCCGTCGTGTCGCGGCGGCATACATCGACGGCCAGGTGATGAAGGAACCGGGGTCGCCTTTCACTTCCTCGGGAGGAGGAGGCTTTCGCACGACGTTGATCCTTCGCCGCCCCGATGGAACGGAGCTCACACGCGCCGAGGGTCGAGGACGCGCGCTTTACGAAGCCGTACGGCAAGCCATGGATCCTCTGGTTGCCCAGGGACACCTGCCGAAGGCGCCTGCGCTCGATCCGACGATGGCAGAATGGTCTCGGGCGACGGACATCGACGGTGCCCTCGCGCTGCGAGATGCGACGTTTGCGATGTGGCACAACGGGGGGACGGTCGCGGACGAATGCCGACGACTCGCAACACACGATGCGACCATTGGAGAAATGGCATTCATCGAATTGTGGCTATGCGCGTACACCCTTGGTGTGCACCCACCATCGGAGCATCCGCCCACCCCCGGGGCGACGCTCTCCCCCGGTGAATTGGCAGCGTGGGCGCGCTTTGAACATATGAGGGGAAAGGCGACGACGCCGGAGGTCGCCGCGAAGCTCCGTCAGTACTTCGCGGCGGAGCAAACACCGATCGGCCGTTCCGTTTTGGCAGCCACGCTGTCATGTACCACCCAGGGGTCAGCCCCCGCTGAAGTAGCAGACCTCGCACGACTCGCGGTTCAAGCTTCACCGAGGAATCCGCTCGGCGAATGGTGCACGCCATGGGGACAGCTCGTCACCCTCACGCGGGATGCGGTCGGTATTTCCATCGGCGACGCCCGCCAGGCGTGGGTTCCATGGGATGCCAACGCATGGCTCGAAACAGCTTTACGTCGAGACGATTCGAATCGCGCCGTCATCTTCGCAAGGCGCTCCTGGGCGCTTGCGCCGTT
Organism: Sorangiineae bacterium MSr12523; assembly: GCA_037157775.1. NCBI lineage: Bacteria > Pseudomonadati > Myxococcota > Myxococcia > Myxococcales > Pendulisporaceae > Pendulispora > Pendulispora brunnea. The sequence continues at coordinate 3,914,691 of CP089982.1, read as the reverse complement.
CAACGCGTACATCGCCGATGTTCTCGCGGACAACCTCCTCGCGCAAGGTGAGCGCGAAGAAGTTCGAAGAATCGCCCTCTCGATGGCCGAAAGCACCTATCCGGTGCAGAGGATAGGAAGCGATCTTTTGCTAGTGCGGGTCGACGGAAGCGAGGCGCGATTCGGTGCCGCGCTCGAGCGGGCCAAGCAGGCCATGAGCGTCGGCCCCGATGACGTGGGATGGGTTCGCGTGCAGCGCCTGGAAATTGCCTGGCGAGGCCTCGAAGTCGCCGCGCTGCTCGGTCGCTCTGCTGAAATGGCCGATCTCCTCGTACGGCAATTTCTGGACGTGGAACCATCTCCCCTCGATGACGACTACGTATCCATTTCGTTGCGAGTTCCAGCGATTTGCGCGAATGCATCCACATCGGTATCGAAGCGATGCTTTTCCCGATTTCGGGAGTTGAGAGGCCGTCTTTCCGTCGGGATCGTGCCTGAAACCGACGCATTTGCCGAAGGTGCAGAGCGATACGCGCGTGGGGATCTAGCGGGCGCCGCCAAATCATGGAGACCGTTTCTTCGCGAACCTGGCCCCTTCACGCAGGTGCTTTCGAATGCAATGGAAGAGGCTTTCGAGCGAACTGGTGACAACGAACTCGTGGCGCGTCTTGAAACGATGGCGATGAGCTCAGGCGCCAATGAGTACAATGGCGCGGCTCCCGCGGATGTGCGAGCCGCACGACGAGCCGCGAAGCGGGGCGATTCCGCTCGTGCGCGACAGCTCGCCCAAAAAGTCATCGAAGCCTGGTCCGTAGCCGACGAACCCGTCCCCGCCGTCGCCGAGATGCGACGGCTCGTTGCCCGGCTTCACTGATGGTTCGAAAAAAGCTTCACAACAGCGCCAGCAGATCCGTGCCCTGGCGTAAAATCCATGTATAAAGAGTGCTGGCCGTCATGCCAGACGCGTCCTTAGGGGCTTCCACGACCTCCTCCACGCTTTCCGTGACCTAAAGATGTCGCTCGGTCTGCAAAGAGGCTCCCTATTCGCAGGGCGCTACCGCATCGTCCGCCGTCTGGGCTCGGGCGCCATGGGGAGCGTGTACGAGGTGGTGCATCTCCAGACCGAACGGCCGTGCGCGCTGAAGATCATGCATGCGCACATCGTCGAGCGCGAGGAGATGCGCGAGCGCTTCAAAATGGAGGCCAAGGTCGCGGCCCGCGTCGGTAGCGAATACATCGTCGATGTCCTCGACGCCGGCGTGGACGAGCCAACGGGCATTCCCTTCTTCGTGATGGAACGGCTCCGCGGCGAGGACTTGAGCCGTCGCCTAAAGCGGGTCGGGCGGCTCGAGCCCGATGAGGCGCTGCGGTACTTGCACCAGGTCTCGATGGCGCTCGATCGGACGCACCACGCGTCCATCGTACATCGCGACTTGAAGCCTGCGAATCTCTTCTTGACCGAAGGCCCCGACGGCAAGCCGCGGGTCAAGGTGCTCGATTTCGGCGTTGCAAAGTTCATCAGCGAGGCCGGCGCTGGAGCAACGACAGCCATCGCGGGTACGCCGCTCTACATGTCCCCGGAACAGTGCCGCGGCGGTAAGGTCACCGCGGCAGCCGACGTCTATGCCTTCGGGATGATTGCGTACACGTTGCTCGTCGGCGAGGCGTACTTCTCCGATGAATTTGCGCACACGAGCAACTTGGTCGCGTTCGCGCTAGCAACGATAAACGGGCCCATCGATCCGGCCACCGTCCGCGCTTCGAATCATCAAGTGCAGCTCCCGAAGTCGTTCGATGCGTGGTTCGCCACGGTGACGAACGTCGATCCGGACCGCCGCTTCGCGAGCGCCGGTGAAGCCGTGCGCACCCTCGCGATTGCCTTGGGGCTCGAGCCTCTGCCCGACGCCATGACTTCCATGCCGCCCGCGGCGGTATCCCCCACAGGCGACGCGCCGCCGGACTCCGTGGGTGATCCGACCCAGGTCGCCGGCGACGACGCCGAGTGGATGGCGCCCACGGCGACCGCTAGCATCGTGCCGAGCGATCCCGCCGTGAGTGCACATGCCTCACAGCTTTCGGCCGCCCCTCATGTCACGGATACGGCAAAACCGCACCGCCCAAGCACCACCGTCGATGTCCGAAGAAAAGGTCGATGGGTATGGATCGCAAGCGCTGCGGCGATTGCCAGCGCCGCGGGTTTGACCTTCGCATTGCACCGCGCGCCCGAGCCGCCGGCTGCCTCATCGCCGCTCGCGGCGCAGACATCGGTGCTCGCGTGTCCGGTTCTCGAGGCATCAGGCGTTCCAGAACCCTCGGGTTGGCTAGGCGCCGCGGCCGCTGCAACCGTCTGCGAACGAGCAAGAATCATCCTGGGTGGAAGCGCGTCGCGCACGCTGGTGCCGGCGGAGCTCTTGTCGCTGCCGGCCCAACCTGTGGATCACTTTCCAAAGGATCCGTATGGGCAGGCCGACGCGCGGGAACGCTCTCTCGAAGCAGCGCGCCACCGCGCCGTCGACGGCGCGGTGACGAAGGAACCGGCAGGGTTCCACATCACGCTGGTCCTGCGACGTCCTGATGGCTCCGAACTCGGGCACTCCGATGGAAAGGGGCGCGCGCTCTACGAGGCCGTGCGCCAGGCTATGGAGCCGCTGGTTTCGCCTGGCCTGCTCCCGAAAGCACGCGAGCTGGATACCTCGTTCGTCGAATGGTCGCGCGCCAAAGACGTCGACTCCGCACTCGGCCTTCTCGATGTTACGATGGCGATCCATCAGAACGCCGGCTCACTGTCTGACGAATGCGCGAAGCTCGCAATACCGAGTAGCGGTGCCTCGGAAATGGCAGCCAGCGAACGATGGCGATGCGCCTACACGCTTGGCATTCCGTCGCAGGCGGTAGCCCTACCCCCCATTGACGGCGGGACGCTCTCATCCGGTGCGCTGGCGGCACGTGCGCGGTACCAGCACGCGGCCCTTCGCATCGCCGATCCGGATCTGATGTCCCGGTTACGCGCCGACTTCGAGCACGAGCGAACTTCGCTAGGGCGCTCAGTTCTCGCCGCAACATTGTCATGTCTCGTACAGGGCTCGGATCCCAAACAAGCATCGGATCTCGCGCACCTGGCGGTCCAGGCCGACCCGAAAAATCCTCTCGGTGGCTTTTGCGCACCGTGGGGACAGCTTCTGTCGGTGGCTCGGGATACCGCCAGCATCGATAGTGTCATCGATGCGAGACAAGCCTGGGTCCCTTGGGAAGAGAACGGCTGGATTGCGTCGGCCTTTGGAGGCAGCGATCCTAAACTTGCAACGAGATACGCGCGGCGAGCCTATGCATTGGCGCCATACAACGCTTATGTCGCGGACGTTCTTGCGAACAACTTGCTTACACAAGGTGAGCGCGAAGAAGTCCGCACGATGGCGCTTTCCATGGGGACCGGCAGCTACCCCGTTCTCAAAGTCGAAAGCGATCTTCTCCTCGTGCAGGTCGACGCAAGTGAAGCCCGCTTTGGGGCAGCCTTGGCCCGTGCGCGACGTGCCATGGACATTAGACCGGACGATACGGGGTGGGTCCATGTCCAGCGGTTCGAGATCGCTTGGCATGCCCTCGAAATCGGCGACGTGCTGGGCAGGGCCGCGGAGACCGCGGATCTTATTGTCGAGCGATTCCTGGATCCCGACCCGTCGCCACTCGACGACAATGTGACAGTGCCTTTGCGGATTCCGGCCATCTGCATGCGCGCATCGCCACGCGTGTCGCAGCGATGCTTCACACGATTTCGCGCCCTCCGTAGTCACTTGTCCGGAGGGATCCTTCCGTTGACGGATGCGGCGACCGAGGGAGCGGAACGCTATGCCCGCGGCGACTTTCTAGCCGCCGCAAAGGTGTGGAAGCCACTCCTTCGCGATCCTGGTCTTTTCGCAAGAGTATTTTCCGGAGCCATGGAAGACGCCTTGGAGCGCTCCGGGGATGAGGAACTCGTGCAACGGTTGGAGTCCGTCGCAGCGGAATCGGGTGGCAACCGTTACAACGGAGCCGCGCCTGCCGACGTTCGTGCCGCGCGACGCGCAGCCGCCCACGGCGATTTCGAGCGAGCAAGGCAGCTCGCTCGAAAGGTGATCGAAGCGTGGTCGGTCGCCGACGAAACCGTGCCGGCCGTTACCGAAATGCGAAAGCTTCTAGCCCGCACTCGGTGAACGGCCGCTCGAGTTTAGCGCTGCTTCACCGCGCACCCGTCACCTCGCTTGCTGGCGAGATCGCACGGTGCATTGAGGAAGATGGTAATCGGCTCCTTCCAAACGCTCGCAATGGGCTGCGTTTCCTTGCAATCGTCGTACGCCGGCCCCGGAACGGGCGCACCGGCCGCGCAACGATCACCCGCTGACGCGTAACAGGCACCAGGTGCATATTGGAAGCATTTTTGGTTCGCGGGCGGGAATGGATTGGCACACATGCGTTCATTGAGCTGCGCAGTGCCGTTCTGCCAAATACCGCTAAAGCATGCATACATCTTCCCGTGGAGGGTCTCCGTTCCCAGCCGGCGCTTCTTTTCATTCTCCGTCGCGTTGTACGAGAGATCCCCATAGAAGCCGCCCTCGGGCCATGTGAATACCTGCTCCTCGGTCGCGGGATAGGCAAGTGACGAGGACGGGGCGCCCGCGACATTGATTTCAAGAGGAACCGACGTTGCGTCAACCGCTTCCTTGGGATCCTGTGGAGCCAGCATCAAGCTGAAGTAGCCTGTCTGAACCCCAGCAATCTTGGGACCATTCGGCTCGCACTTGAACGAGAGCTTCGACCCCTTACCGTTCGCGCATCCCGGCGATGCATCGGGGTATGCCGCGCTATAGGGGTGGGCGGGGTTCGGCGCGCCGCTTTGGCAACCGTAGATACCTTTGCAAGCGCGCACCATTACGGCGGGTTCCGTTGCGCAATAACTGTCAGGCGTCGTGATCGTGAGCGTGCTCCCAGCCTGGCACCGCCCCACGTAGAGCGATTGCCAGCCGCACTTTCGAGTTACATCTCCGTAGCTCTCACCGCCAGAGCAGGCCTGAAAGCTCTCGATCGGAATGCCATTCTCGTCGTATGCATCGACCTTCTCGCGATAATTGCGTTGCGTGCCGACTCGTTTGGAAAGCTCCAACGGGAATCCTGCGGGACCACGAATGGAGACGGGAACGTGGGCCGCCAAGGCATTCGTCCGAGCGACCACGCATGAAGAAACCGTATCTCGACACGAAGGACCATCATTGGTCAGCCACTCGGAGCAAAGACCGAGGCCACCCCGCCAAACGACGTTCGTTCCATCGTGCGGATCGTACTTCAGGACTTCGTCGGACGGGAGCGCGCACGAAACGATGTAACGCATCAGCGCGCGCGTTTCTTTCGTCTTCAGCGCCTTCCGGATAGCGTCACCTTCCGCCGTCGGCTCGTCCGCCAAGGATTGGAGTTTTCCGAGCGGCACCTTCCACAATTGTTGTCGAAGCACAGCACTGAGATCGTATGCCGCGGGCTTTAGCGCTTCCGCGGGCAACCCATTGGACTTCTCCTCATCCCCTCCCCCACCCAAGAGGCGCATCATCCGACCGGGCGTTTGCGTCTCGTCGTCGTCCATTTGCGGAGCTTCGCTCGCGCAGGCCATGAGGCCGATGACCGAGGACGTGGCGAGCGCAAATACCGAATAGAGATGTCGCATGAGAGGATCCTCCCTTTCCACTTCGCAATCAGAAAAACTGGAAACCTAGAAACCGGCTTGAGGGACTCGCGTCCTGAACGCGCGCAGTATCACCTTGGGCGGGAAAAGCTGCTTGTTCGCGCGTTTCGGAGCATCGAACCGGAGCGACGGGCCTTAGAGCAAGGTGTACGCCATCGACGTCGCCCGATTGGGCGACAAGCAGGTGCGGAGCGAGCTACCAGAATTTCGGGCAATCACGCGGCAACGGAAGATACCACGGGTGCAACAATTGTTGAGCTGCTGTTGCACGTGTTGCACCTCCCCAAATATGCCGCTTTTTCCCGGTGGACCGGCCGGGAGCGCCAAATGCTTACCCCAGTGCCAGCGCAACAGGGTGCAACAGTGCAACACCCGCAACATGGGGGACCGGCGCAGGACCATCCCCCCCTGCTTCCATACGTAAGACCGCGCGGGATCCTTATGGCCGGCCGGCGATTGCGCCGTCGCGAGATGGCATTGCGTGTGCAGTCGAAATCTGACGCATTTTCGCGTGGGACGAGCCCACGATGGAGATAGGAAACCATGCAGTCGGATATTCGGCGAGACATCCTGCTCGCCTTGCGACACGCCGTACGAGCGCCCATTGCCTTCTGTTTCGCCGCCTCGGCGGAAAGTGAAGGCCACGTCGAGGGACTGCATTCGGTCGACGGGAGTTTCACCGAGCTCCCGAACCAGTGCCCGCAGGCCCTGGCCGACACGTTTCGCTTTCCCATTGCCTTTGCTTACACTACGTCGCGTTACTGCATCGCTGCGACCACGCTGGCCGAGTCTCCCACCTTCCTCGAAGGTGCGTATCCCCTCGTTCCGTCGAATGGGAATGCGCTGCTCCTCTATTTACGTTTGGGCGATTCACTCTTTGGAATGGCCGGCCTCGCGCGACGAAGTGACGATGTCCGCTTCGACGATAACGATGTCCAACACCTCGAGCAGATTGGACCTGCGCTGTCCTCGCTCACCATGCTGCACACCCACGTGCTGCATCTGCGGCGCGAGCGCTCACTTCACGTGCCGCCGCCCCCGCAGACGCAGACTCACTTGCAGGTGCCGGTTCAGACAATCCCCACGTCCCTCTCCGAACGCGAGCAGCAGGTCGCGCGGCTGCTCGCCGATGGATACAGCTGCGTGAACACTGCAGCCGTGTTGAACCTCAGCGAAAACACGGTGCGTACGTACGTGCGGCGGCTCTATCGCAAGCTCGATGTCACCAACCGCGTCGACCTCGTGCAACGGCTCATCATCTCCCCCGTCTCACCCGCCACGGGGTGATCACTTCCACGGGTCGGACGAATCGAAGGCAGGCTTCTTTCGCTTTGCCCACGGATCGTCCGCCCCCGGCTTCGCCGCACTCGAGGAGGCGGGCGCGCTCGTCGGGGGCGCGGGCTGGGCGACCGCCGCCGTTTGCGGCGCATTGCGATCACCTTTGTCTCGCTTTGGGGCAGCAGCCCATTGACGCTCCAGCGCAAGGTCGACCGCCGCCGTCTCCGACGAGAACTCCACCCGCACCGATTTGGACGCGAACCCCGACGCCTCCGCCCGCACGCGATGGCTCGCCCCATCGCGGACGAATTTCCCGGTGAAGGGGTTTTGCTCCACCTCGATGCCATCGACGAAGATCTTCGCCCCGGGCGGCTCGGCGCGAACCGTGAGCTCCGTCAAAGTCGATGCGGGTGCCACTACGCCCGACGAAGGCGCCGCCGCGCTCGACGATGACGACGGCGCTGCCGCTACCGTTTCCACGGATTTGGCACCGGCGGAAGAACGACTCCGCCATGCGACGACCGCCCAGGCCGCGACCATCAAGGCAACCACGCCGAGCACGCGCGGCGACCGGTACCACGGCGCGCGCTCGGGAAGATGGCTCACGAGAAACGGCGCCTCGGACAGCGATTGCGAATGCCCCGTGATGATCGAGGACGAGAAACGCTCGTCCCGAATCGATGTGGGCAACAGGGATTGCAAAAGCGGCACGCTGGGCACGCCGTCCTTCGACGCGGCTGCACCGCGCATGCGCTCCTCGATGGCCGCGCGAACGGCCCGCCGCTCGTCCGCAAAGTGCGTACTCACTAGAGCACCGAGCTCCCGCGGTGTGGCGTGCGCGTGCTCGGCGGCAAGGTAATCCTCGATGGCCGCGCGAAACTCGTCGGCGCTTTGGTAACGAGCGGCGGGATCCGTGGACAGTGCCTTCATCACCATGTCATCGAGCACGGCGGGAACCGCGGCGTTCACCTCGCGCGGACGTGGAATGCGCGATTCGACGACGCGCCGGTAGACCTCGATCTCGTTCACCTCGCGACCCCAAAGGCGCCGCTTCGTCACGGCTTGCCAGAGCATCACGCCGGCCGCGAACACGTCGGTGCGGCGATCGATCTTCTGCCCGAGGAACTGCTCGGGGGCCATGTACGTGAACTTGCCCTTCAACACGCCGGTGCGCGTCTCGGAGCGGGAGCCGGCCACTTTGGCGATGCCGAAGTCGAGGACTTTCACCTCGCCTTCGTAGCCGACCAAAATATTGTGCGGGGACACGTCCCGGTGGACGATCTCGAGGGGGCTGCCGTTGAAGTCCTTCAGCTCATGGGCAATGTGCAGCCCGGCGAGGGCCTCGGCGATCACCTTCAAATGAAGTCGCAACGGGATGTCGCCCTTCGCGGCACGGAAGATGCGCTCGAGCGTCTGCCCGTCGACGTACTCCATGGCCATGAAATAGGCCTCGCCCTCGCGGCCGATCTCGTTGATCTGCACCACGTTGGGGTGGTTGATTCTGGCCGATACACGGGCCTCGTTGAGGAACATCGCCACTTGCTCCGGCTCGCCGGCGAGCTCGGGGCGAAGTTGCTTGATGACCTGCAGTTTATTGAAGCCTGCAGGCCCTCGCACCACCGCGAGGTACACGACGGCCATTCCACCGCGGCCCAATTCGAGTATTGGACGATACTTGCCCGCTGCTGGTAGCTCGTTGGCCACGACTCCCGTCACGGGCACGAAACGCTACCGGCAGGTTTCCATTCGCACAAGCTGCAAGATTCACACAGGCTGCAGGAATATTTCAGGTTGGGTGAACGCGAAACTTACTTCGCCGTCACCCACATGCAAGCACGCTCGGAAAGGCCACTCCAATTTGGCGGTCTTGCTTTATGGTGGCCGGTGGAGCGCGGGGAGGAGAAGCATGCAGCCGAGGGGTGAACATTGATCGATCAGGCAGCGCCGCTCCCCGCGGATGCTCGGTACGAGCCAATATTCGAACTAGGGCGAGGCGGTATGGCAACGGTTTACCTTGCCATCAGCCGCGGGCTCGGGGGCTTCAACAAGCTCGTGGTGCTCAAGCAGCTCCGCTCGGATATTGCCGGCGATCCGGAGTTCCTCCCCATGTTGCTCGAGGAGGCCCGCATCGCGGCCAGAATCAACCATCCCAACGTGGTGCAGACCAACGACATCGGGTTCGATGGGCGCGCGCACTACATTGCGATGGAGTACCTCGAGGGGCAGACGCTGCACGACATCACCCGTCGCCTTTCGGAACAGGGGCGCCGTTTGCCGCTGCCGCTCTATTTGCATATTCTGGCCCAAGCGCTGCGAGGGCTCCATTTCGCGCACGAACTGGCCGGTTTCGACGGTACGCCCCTCGCCATCGTTCATCGTGACATGACACCGCACAACGTGTTCGTGACCTACGAGGGCGTGGTCAAGGTGCTCGATTTCGGCATTGCCAAAGCGGCCGACTCGAAGAACGAAACGCGAAGTGGCACCTTCAAGGGCAAATTGCGCTACATCGCGCCGGAGCAGGCACTGGGCATTCCCATCGATCGCCGCGCCGACATATTCGCCATTGGAGCGATGATGTGGCACGCACTCGCAGGCAGCCGCCTATGGAAGGACGTGGCCGAAACGGACGTCTTGATGCAGCTGGCGAAGGGCGATATCCCGAGCATCGCCGAGGTTGCCCCCAGCACACCGCCCGACCTTCTCGCCATTTGCCAGCGTGCCCTCGCACGGCGGCCGGAGGAGCGCTTCGCGACCGCCGCGGAAATGATGGAGGCGCTGGAAACGCATACCGCGCACGTGCAGCCGCGCGAGCTTTCGCAATTCGTGAGTCAGCTTTTCGAGGAGCGGCGAGCCATCGTGCGCGCGGCCATCGATCAGCGGGTGCGCGAGGGGCTCTCGGGAACGGAGATCCCGGTGCTCGCAACGGGGCACTCGGCGGTGACGAACTCGGGGCCCTCGATACCGAGCCTTTCCGGCGCGCGCGCGCTTCCGAGCAGCCCCTCGAATACAGCATCGGGCTCGTCCCACTCGTCCAGCTCGCGCGGAAGCACCTCGCCGTTCGCCTCGCATCCCGCGCGCGCCTCGACGCCGCCCTCTCCCATTCGGCGGCATGCCGTGGGGGCGATTTTCGGCGTTGCGGCGGCGGTGCTGGGTTTCACCGCGTACAAAATGGTGGGCCCATCTTCCTCCGCGGCGAACAAAGCGCCGGCACCCGTCGCGGTGGCGAGTGCGGCGCCTTCCGCGGTGCCGCCACCTGCGAAGCCCGCGGCGGACAAGGCGCATCTTCGCGTCACGGTAACGCCGGCCACGGCGAACATTCGCCTCGACGGAACGTCGTTTTCCGGTGATGGCCAGGTGACACGCGACGGTGCATCGCACCGCCTCGAGATCGACGCGCCCGGATTCAAGCCCGAGTCGGACTACGTCGTCTTCGACCGCGACGAGCTGGCCATGGCCTACACACTTGCGAAGAAGGATGCGCCGAGCCGGGGGCCCTCGCGCTCGAAGAGCAAGAGTACGCCTTCCGCCTCCGCAGCTACACCGGCAGCGCCCGAGCCTGCCCCGTCCGCGACGCAGAGTGCCGCGGCGGCGGCCCCTTCTTCGACCGCGCCTGCGACACGCAAGCGCCAGCCAAAGACGTCTCTCGATTCCGCGGATCCGTGGAAATGACACTTAATCCGGTGAGGTTGACTATGCGCATGATTGGGCGACGCAGGCTTGTTACCGGCGTCTTCGTACTTGCTTTGGCGATCGTGGGTTTCAATTGCTCGTTCGTCGTCGACTCCGCGACGGCGCAGTGCGATACCACCGCAGATTGCACCCGTCGCGGACCTGCCTTTGCCAATGCGACGTGCAACACGTCGACCCATTATTGCGTCACCTCGGGCCAGGTCGGGGGCGATTGCAAGAAGAACCAAGACTGCCTCGACGCCCACCCCGGCGAGCCGTGGACGTGCCGCAAATCGGATCTCACGTGCGCGAAGCTCACCTCGGCGGAGTGCCCCGCTTACCTTGCGGATCCGGCGGACTTGGCCAACGACAATGCGATCATCTTGGGAACGATCCTCGATCGAACGGGAACGGCGGGCCCGATTGGCCAGGCGATGGAGGCCGCCTACAACCTCGCGCGACAGGATTTTCGTGATGGCGTTTCAGGCCTTCCCCCGGCGGTCAGTGGCGGTGGCCGCCGGCCCTTGGTGCTGGTGAACTGCGACGAAAACGCGGCGGCGCCGGCCAACTCGGATCCGGTCAGGGCGGCCAATCACCTCGTGAACGACTTGAAGGTGCCGGCGATTCTCGGAGGCTTTTACAGCTCGACGACGATCAAGGTCGCGCAAAACGTCACCATTCCGCAGAAGGTGCTTCTGGTAACGCCGGCGTCCACCAGTCCCCTGGTCACCGATCTCCCGAGTGCGGATCCTCGCCTCGTGTGGCGAATGGTACCGAACGACATCATTCAAGGTGAGGTCGTTCCCGAGGTGGTCAAAAAATTGGAGGCCGCCATTAGGAACGACCTCGCGCTGCAGCCAACGGACAAGATCCGCGTGGCCATCGTCCACCGTGGAGATGCTGCAGGCAGCGCCATTGCGACCGAGGTGGTCAATAATCTCACCTTCAATGGTGCGAAAGCGCTGGAGACGGCCAACAAGGACTATTTCAAGAATTACGATTACGGGGATCCGCTCCTCAATCCCAACGACTCGGAGGCGAAGTACGCGGATTTCGCAGGAGACATTCGCCAGACGTTCTGGCCCCACATCGTCATCACCGCCGGATCGACCGCGGAGGTCGTGACCAAGATCATGAAGCCGGCGGAGGAGAAGTGGACCCAGCCGGGTTGCGGCACCGGCACGAACAAGTGCTATCGGCCACGGTACCTTCTGGCCAATTCGAATTTCCAGGCACAATCCCTCCTCGATCTGGTCGGTCAGAACACGGAGTTTCGCCATCGGGTACTCGGGCATGTCGCGCAAACCGAGGGTGCGAATCTGAACGCCCTGAGGTCTCGCTACGAGACGGCCACACGCGTTCCCTTCGTTCCGCTGGTGCCGTTCGCGTACGACGCTCTGTATTTCACGGCGTATGGGATCGCGGCGGCGGGTCAGACTTCCCTCACCGGCGCCGCGATTGCGCAGGGTTTCGCGAAGCTCGTGCCTCCCAACACGGGTACGGTCGACGTAGGCCTGAACAAGATCCCCTCGGCGCTCAATACCCTTGGGACCGGCGGCGGCATCGACTTCAACGGCGCCTCCGGCCCGCTCGATTTCGACACGAAGACCGGCGATGCGCCGTGCGACGTCCAGGTCTGGTGCATCAACAACAATAGCTCGGGCTTCAACAACTCGGGCTACTACTACAGCGCCAAAGTGGGCAGCATGCAGGGCAACATCGACCCTGCCAAGTGCCCCTAGTCGACGCTAGAACTTGCCCTGCGTGACGACCCCAAAGGGCGTCACGCCGAGGCTGACCGAGGGCGCTTCCTTGTTGGCAGCGCCCTCGCCCTTCCATGTGACGGCTTTGACGGTGAGCCAGGTGGAGACGCCGGCGCCGACGATCGTGGCGCCGAGCAGAACGTCGGACGCGATCGAGAACGTCTTCACGTCCTTGCTCTGGGAATCCATCTTGCTCGGATCGGGATCCGGCGCGTTGCGGGCGTCGGACAGCTTGTTCGATTTGTCGAGCGCCACGAAGCCGGTGATGCCTGCCGCGATGGCCAGTGCTCCGGTCACGCCCCATCCGACCCATGCGCGGGTGACCCACGGATTCGGCTCGGTGGGCTCGACCGGCGTTGGGGCAAGTGCGCCCTTGGGCGCGGACGCCCCGAGGTTGGTCAAACTGAGCTCGACGTCGCCATTCTCGCCAACCGCGATGTTCACGACCTTGGTCACGGGCGCGTAGCCCTCGCGCGTGGCGGTGACCTTGCGATGGCCCGGATTGACGCGGATGCGGCCGACCGGTGCCTTCCCCACGGGGACGTCGTCGACCGAAACGTCGGCGCCGGGCACGTTCACGCGGACATCGAGGTTGGCGACCAGCCCTTTGAGCTGGGACACGTACTTCTCGACCTCCGCGCGGCGCGGGTCGGCGATGTCGGTGCCGCCTTCGGAGAGGTAACGTTCGAAGGCTTTCAGCGCCTGCGCGAAGTCGTTCAACTCGCGGTGGATCAGGCCGATGTTGTAGAGAATCTTGTAGCTGGGGGCGAGCTGGTTGGCCTTCTCGCACTCCGCCAGCGCCGAGTCGTACGCCTCGGTGTTGAACAGCTCGAGGCAGTGATCGTAGTGCCGGCGGGCGGCGTCTTTGTCGCCGGCCCCTGGACTCGATGCTGGTGTCCCAGGGGCCTGCGCGAAAGCCGAAACACTGACGAGGGAGAGGGCCGAGAAGGCAGCAACGTGGATAAGGCGCACGCCCGGAGAATCACTCGAAACGGCAGCCCATCGCAAGCCCCTAACGCTACTGCGGGACGTTACGTTCCGAACCGAAACGCTCGTCGAATGTCAAACCGCGGCAGCGTGACAATCGCGGCGGGGCCGCCGCGGTGCCCGTGCTGACAGGCGAGAGTCGCCACCACGTTTTGCGACCCTCGCAGCAGGCGGTGGACGAGGGCGCGCTCGCCGGGATTATTCCGCTACCGCGGTTCGATTCAAGCGACGAGCTTGATTTGTAATGTAACCTCCCGCCGATAACGTCAGTCTTCCTCGGGAATCGGCGCGGTCATTTCGAGGCGATCGAGCGCCTCGACTTCCACGGTCGCCCAATCGACCGACACCTCGAGAACGTGGCCGCCAACGCGGTGGTTATCCGACACGAAGTGAAAATGGTAACCGGTAGCGTTCGCGGTGCCGAGGTAGGTGGGCAGCCGGAAGCCGACCATGGTCCCGCGGACGTTGGTATTCGTGAATTCCACCTGCGTCTTCACCGCCTCGGCGAGCGTCGGATAGGGAATCGATTGTCGACGCGGCGCCCGCGTCTTGATGGTTGCAAATGAGCCGTGCACCTTGAGGGCGTACATACGGTTCTGGTCGGGAACCGCATTGGTCACGAATGTCCGCAATGCTTCGTAATTCGCCAGTGGGGACTGGACGACGTAATGCGAGTCGGGTCGAAAGTCGGTGACGGCCGCAAAGGGCACGAGATCGTTCCGGTGGGCGACGCGCAGAACACCGTCGGAGGTAAATCGATAAACGACGCCGTCGAGCACCATCATCTCGCCATCGAGTGCGTTGTACGTGCCGAGGCCAAAATCGCCGTTGCGTGCTACGTCCTTCGCCGTTGCGGGACCGTCGAGAACCGCGCGATTCAGTTGATCGAGTGTTCCGAATTGAACCAACGTCGGGGAATGGTGGTGTCGATGCCGCGACTCACGCGAGCTTTCTCCATTCTCGATGGTCGCTGCAGTGACCATGCTCTCCGTGCTTTCGACCTTTTCGGATTCGCCGGGCGGCGCTGCATAAGAAGAAGAAGGCGAGGACGAACATGCAAAAAGGCACGATGAAAGAACGAATCCAACGGCGCCCAATACACGGAAACGCAACGACATGTAGGACCTCCTTTTTGAGGCTCGCTTGGCGATTTATTTCGTTGTCATGCATGGCCCCGCACGCGGGGCTCGGTCACACGCGCCTGCCCGTAATCGTCCGCGACGACACGGGAATTATGGCGAAGCATGGAGAGACTACGCACGTGCGTAAAACGATACAAGTACGTTCGAACGAGAAAGATCGACATCCTTACGCCTCATATCGGACTACAGAAGCGTAAAGTATCGTTCCTCGACCGTGATTGCGCGCCGCACATTCTGTCAGCTCGCTGGGCTCGCGTTGGCCGGGGTGACCGTGCCTGACGATCTCGAGATGCGCGATATTCGCCTTCCGGGAACCTTTTCGAAACGAATGACGCTGTTTCTGCCGAAGCAGCCGCCACGTGATGCAGGGGCGCGTGATGCAGGCGCCAGCGATGCAGGCGCCAGCGATGCAGGCGCCGGAGGGACCGCACGACTGCTCGTTCTTCTGCACGGCCTTGGGGAGACGACCGAGGAGCGCGCAGGCGCTTACGCATGGATCGAGCGCTACGGGTTGGGAACGGCCTATGCGCGACTGCGTCATCCGCCGGTCGTGCGCACGTCCCGGCGCGAGGACATCACCGATGCGCGCCTCGCCGAGATCAATGTGCAGCTCAGCGCAAAGCCGTTCGGAGGGATGGTCATCGCCTGCCCGTATCTGCCCAACGTGCACGCGACGCATACGCCGCTCGACGAGGTGGCGCGATGGATCGTCGAGACGGTGGTGCCGCGCGCCCGCGCGGAGTCGGACGCAACCGGCCACCCTGCAAGCGCCACCGAAATCGACGGCTGCTCCCTCGGGGGATACCTCTCGTTGGAAATCTTCTTACGCCGACCCGAAGCGTTCAATGCCTGCGGCGGCGTCCAAAGCGCGATCGGGGAATCATCGGCCGCGCGCTACGCGGAGCGATTCGCCAAGGCGATGGCCCGCGTCGGTCCGCGCGATGTGTACCTTGCCACCAGCTCACGGGATCCATTCCGCCTCGGAAACGAGGCCCTCGCGCGTGAACTGGGCAAGCGTTCCATCCGTCATACGCTCCGCGTGCTCCCCGGCCCCCACGATCAACCATGGCTCCGCGAATCCGGGACACTGGATATGCTCCTTTGGCACGATCAGAGGTAATGCGATTATCGCGGACGATGTCACTTCGTTATCCAAAACATTCAAAGCTAAACCGTTAGAGTCGGTATTGGTTTTCGTCTTCCAAACGTTACACTCTCGATCGTTTTGCTTAATGGGGGAGCTTGGCGGGGATACCCATGTACCGGAGTTATTGGATCGATCGAGTCGGCGTGGTCGTCTGGACGACCGTGGAGATCGAAGATGCGTTGGCGCTTCGGCGTGAAATGCATCACCGCCACGAGCGACTGCGCGTCCCGCTGGTGCTCGTCATGGACTTTCCGGAAGGGCTACCCTTCCCCGGCCCGCAAGTGCGTGCGGCCCTCAAGGAACATGGCACCCCGAGCCTCAAGCTTTGCTCCACCGCGTTCAGCGTCATCGAAGGAACCGGTGTGGCGGCGAGCCTTTTTCGCACGGCGAACCGTGCCCTGCTGACGGTCATGGGGCTCGCAAAGACGTTTCGCACCTGCGAAACGATCGACATGGCCTTGGAGAGTCTTCCCCCGGAGGTGAAGAGCGCGAAAGATGGGCTGCGACGCCTGCTCGAGAAAGATGGCGTCCTGCTCGCGCCATCCGAGCTGCAGCCCTGGATTCCCGAATGAGGCCTCCCATTGCTCAGATTGAGTCGATTTTTCAAATTAGCTTTGCCATATCTCGTAACCCTTACCGCCCTCGCTAATCTTCATGCAGGACCGGCCCCGCAAGCGGGGCCTGGGCATGCGGGACCGTCGCACCCGCCAGATGGCGAGGAGCTTTTCGACGAAGAGACCTTCGCAGGCAACGGCCGCACGTGCGCGAGCTGTCATCGCCGCGATGGTCGTGACGTCACGGATATCGACCCCGAACAAGTGCAAAGGGTGTATCGGCATCGACCGAAGGACCCGCTCTTTCGAAGCATCGACAGCAACGACGGCAAGGGGAACGACTACTCCCTTCTCCTTCGCGATGCGACGTTTCGCATTCCCTTCGTCCTACCGCCCAACGTCACCGTCGACGAACGCGACGACAACGTCTACCAGGACGCGCAAGGACGCACGGTCGTGGTGCTTCGCCGTGCGGTGCCCTCCGTGCGCAACATCACCTTCGAAGATCATTTGATGTACGACGGACGCGAAAACGCAGACCTTGCACATCAAGCCATCGCCGCCGTGCAAACGCACAACGAGCCGGGTCGGTTGCCCACGCAGCGCGAAGCCGAGGCGATGAGCGCATTTCAACGAACGCTGTTCACGAGCCGGCAGCTCGAGCGTTACGCCGAGGGCGGGCCCCCACCCGAATTGCCGCACGGATCCACGCCGGCACAACGCCGCGGGCGTCGCTTTTTCGAACAGCGCAATGCCCCCGACGGATTGTGCGCGATGTGCCACAGCGGACCACTGCTCAACACAACGAACGTGTTCAATCCCATCGAAGGCCCCAATCGGCGCATCGCGGGCAACTTCTCCAGCGAGCTGAATGCCAACGGCTACCCGGCCTACACGTTCCATTTCGAGATGCCCGATCACACCGTTCGGACGATTCGCTCTCCGGACCCGGGAAGGACCATCATCACTGGCGATCCCTGCATCGATGATCCGGCGGCGTGCACCATCAACCCCGGCAGCACTGCGTCCATTTTCAAGATTCCTACGCTCTGGGGCGTGTCGAATACCGCGCCGTACTTCCATGACAACTCGGCGAAAACGCTGGAAGAAATGATGGTGCACTACCAGCGGTTCTTCCACATCACCGCCGTCGGACTGCAGAACCCCGACTTCGAGATCGACGATCAAGAAGCTTCGGACATCATCGCATTCCTCAAGCTTCTTTGATCGAAGGGGGCGACTCCGCTTTTACGTAGAGAGAAGTGAGCCAGCACGAGGCGGTTTGGACTCTGAACGGCAACTCGTCCACCGAACCAACATCCGTTCGATCATTATTGCGATTTTCGAAATATCGATGTTGGAGCGACACTGGGCATATTGCAGTTCACTTTTTATTGAATAAGTCCACTCGACTCGTCACCTCATCGGTCCAATAGTCGGTGGATCGATGGGGGGCTCCATTCTTTCGCCACAGCGAAAACGCTGTCGCTTACCGAGAGCCGAGCATGGAAGCTTCCGAGCACTTGCAGATCGTCGAAGAGATTCACGGCGAAGCGCGCCGGCGAAAGCTCTTTTTTCAACAATGCACCGATGATGCGCTGATGGAACGGCAGGTCACCGTCAACGGACGCCATCTGCTGTCATTCTCGTCGTGTTCGTACCTTTCGCTGGAGAATCATCCTGCGCTGGTGCAGGGCGTGCACGATGCAGTCGACCGATATGGCACCCAGTTTTCTTCGTCGCGCGGGTACCTTTCGGCGCCGCCATACGAGGAGCTCGAAGCGCGGCTTTCGCAAATTTTCGACGGGCATGCGCTGGTCGTTCCCACTACGACCTTGGGTCACCAGTGCGTTCTTCCGGTGCTGGCCAGTGAGAAGGACGCGCTGATCCTCGATCATCAAGTGCACCAGAGCGTGCAGGTCGGCGCCACCATGGCGCGCGCAGCCGGCACGCGCGTGGAGGTCGTGCGCCACGGAGAGCTGGAACGCGCATGCGACTTGGTGGCGCGGCTCGCGCGACGCATGCGCACGGTATGGTTTGCCTGCGATGGCGTCTACAGCATGTACGGCGATCTCGCGCCGGTTCGCCTCCTGCAGCAGCTTTTGGACATCGCGCCGAACGTGCGCATTTACGTCGACGATGCGCATGGAATGAGCTGGGCCGGCCGGCACGGGCGCGGCAGCTTCTTGTCGCGCATGCCCCTGAGTCCGCGCATCGTGCTGGTCACCTCGATGGTGAAGGCGTTCGCGGCCGGTGGCGCGGTGGCGGTGTTTACCGATCCGCAGGAACGCGAGCGGGTGCGCATGTGCGGTGGACCCATGCTCTTTTCGGGGCCGCTGCAGCCGCCGATGCTCGGCGCAGCGCTGGCATCGGCGCGCGTGCACTTGTCCGAGGAGATCGTGAAGCGCCAGAACGAGCTTCGCGATCGGGTGGACCTGTGCAATCGCCTCATCAAGGAGGCCGGCTTGCCGCTCTTGGTCGAGAACGAGTCGCCCATTTTCTTCATGCGACTCGGGCTACCCCGAGTGGCCTTTGCGGTGGCCGAGCGGCTGATGGCCGAAGGCCTTTACGTCAACGTGTCGATTTATCCCTCGGTGCCCATGAAGCGGGCGGGCATCCGGCTCGCACTGACCAGCGCCCATACGCCGGAAGATGTGGCGCGCGTGGTCTCCGCGCTCGCCCGGCACGTGCCGGACGTCATGGCGCGCGAGGGTCTCTCACGGCGCGAGCTCGATGGTCTCTTCGAGCACGCGGTCCCCTCGGAGTCGCTGCGCAGCAGCGCGTACGAGCGCGCGCCATCCCGGCGGCCACGGCGGCCGGTCACGATGGCCGCCCCGCTCATGGTGCAAGTGAGCCGCACGATCCACGAGGTGGATCGCACGCTGTGGAACGGGACGCTCGGAGGCGTGGGCGCCTGCAGTTGGGATGCCATGGCCACGGCCGAGAAGCTCTTTTCGAATCAGCGGGAACCTCAGCACAATTGGAAATTCTGGTACGTGGTCATCCGCGAGCAGAACGGAAACCCCGTTTGCGTCACGCACTTCACGCAAAGCCTGAACAAGGACGACATGTTGATGCGCGCCGAGGTGTCGGAGGCCGTGGAGGCACGGCGCGCGCGCCAGCCGCACTTTCTCTCGTCCGAGGTCATCATGACCGGCTCGCCCCTTTCCGAGGGCAACCATATTTACCTCGACCGGCGCGGCCCGTGGCGGGCGGCACTCGATTGGATGCTTCACCTCGGCCACGAGCAATACGAGGCCGCCCAGGCGAACATGTTCATGCTCCGCGACATGCCCGACGGCGATGTGGAGATGGATGCGTTCATGCTCGACCGCGGCTTCGTCAAGATGCCGATGCTCGATTCGCACCGGCTCGAGATCCATTGGAAGGACGAGAACGAGCTCGCCGCCACGCTTTCCAAGCGAAAGCGGCAGCATTTGCGCCTGCAGATCGACCGCGCCGCCCTGTTCGACGTGCGTTCCCACGGCGCGGGCAGCGACCAACGCCAGCCTCTCGACGCCGCGGAGCAGGCGCACTTGTGGCGGCTTTACCGCAACGTCGCGACGCGAAAGCGCCGGTTGAACGTGTACGAGTTGCCCGAGGACATGGTGGCGGCATTTCTCGCGTCACCGGCGTGGGAGGTGGTCACGTTGCGCTTGCCTGCATCGGCGGGAGGTCCGGCCGATGGCCTGCCCATCGCGTGGTACGCCGCCCATGTCCATGGCGAGCACTACGCACCGTTCCTGTGCGGATTCGATTACCGCTACGTGCTCAGTCATGGCGCGTACCGGCAGGCGCTCTATCAAATGGTGGTGCGCGCGAGGAAACGCGGCAAGCGCGTGGTGCACCTCGGCATGGACGCGGACATCGAGAAGAGCCGCTTTGGCACACGCGCGATCAAGAATTGCATCTACGCGCAGGTACGCGACCACTACAACGGCGCGGTGCTGCGCGAGATCGTTGCCGAAGTCGGCGTGGGCTCCGCGCCCCCCGCATCGTGCCGGGCCACCGAGTTCCGGCAGGATTCGGTCGCATGACCGAATCGCTGCTTGGCTCGTTGATAAGGGAACCCGACCTTTTTACAGTCGGGGCGAGTGGATTCGAACCACCGACCCCCAGACCCCCAGTCTGGTGCGCTAACCAGGCTGCGCTACGCCCCGTGCTTCTCGTGATGCGGTGAAGCGGGCGCCAAGCTAGTCGAACCGCTCATAAGCGCAAGCCCGATTCATCCGAAAAGCTCTGCGTACGCTTCTTCACGGAAGCCCACGAGCACTTGCGAGCCTTTCACGAGCACGGGACGCTTGACGAGTTTGCCATCTTCGGTCAGCCACCGCGCGATTTCGGCGTCCGACGCGGCGTCGAACTTGGTCTTCCCCAGCGCGCGGTAGCTCTGGCCGCTCGTGTTGAGCCATTTGCGCACGCCGATGCCGCTGGCCGGGATCCACTTGGCCAACTCGGCCGAAGTGGGCGGCTCGTCGACGATGGGGCGCACCTGCGGCTCGATCCCGTGGGATTTGAGCCACTTGAGGGCGTTGATGCAGGTGGAGCACTTCGCGTACGCGAGAACCGTGACGCTATCTTTCGCTTTGGCCATGGCGGCCGGACGCTAGCACGTCGCCGCGTCAGCCCGCGTCGCCGGCGTCGCCGCCGTCCACTGCGCCGCCGTCCAAGGAATGGCCTATCCAGAGGGAGCGCGACGCCGCGCCCGGGACGACGCGGATTTCGGGCGTGGGCTCCTCTTCGGGCGTCCTTGCGTGCGCGCAGCCGGTGAGGACGAGCACCGCCAACACGGCAAGGAGATACCGCGCGAGGGCCTGCGCCTTGGGAACGAGAGTGTCGACCTCGATGAGCTCGTCCTTCGTGTGAAAGCCGGTGCCGCGCGGACCAAGTCCGTCGATGGACGGGATGCCGATGTCCGCCGTGGTGCTCGCGTCCGAGCCACCGCCGATGAGCGCGGCCTCGCCGTCGCCCAAGCCGGAAGCGCGGGCGCAGTCACCGTACGCCCGAAGGAGCGCCGCGCTGGCGTCGGTACGCTCGAGCGGGCGGCGGGCGATGCCACCCTCGATGCGGACGCTCGCACCGGCGATGTCCCGCCCGGCCTCGGCGGCGGCCTCGTGAAAGGCGGCCATGAGGCGATCCGCATCGGCATTCGTGACGAAGCGCGCATCGAAGAGGGCCTCGGCGTGGTCGGGCACCGTGTTCTTGCCCTGCCCTCCCCCGATCTTGCCGCAATTGACGGTGATGCCGCGATCGTAGTCCGTCCAACCTTGCGCCTTGTCGATGAAGCGCGACAGTGCCCAGATGGCGTTGACCCCATCGCGGTGGTTGGCCCCCGCGTGTGCGGCCTTGCCCGAGGCAATCGCGGTGATGCCCGCCGTTCCCTTCCGGCGCGTGATGATCGCGTCGGCCTTGCGACCGGCCTCGAAGACGAGCGCAGACACCGAACCGCGCGCGGCGTCTTGAATCACGCGGTAGCCTTCGGGCGAGCCCACCTCTTCATCGGCCACGATGACGAGGCGCAGGGCCGGAATCGCATCGAGGCCCGCCGTTTCGGCGACGGCGCGCAGCGCGAAGGCCACCACCACGAGCCCACCCTTCATATCGAGCACGCCGGGACCGCGCGCGAGCGCCCCATCGCGGCGGTAGCCCTCGAAGGTCCCCGGCGGAAACACCGTATCGAGGTGCCCCACCAGCGCGATGGGCGAAGCGCCGGCGGCACCTTCGCTCGAAAACACCAGGTGATCCGCGTAGCGCTGGCTCGGATGCACCGCGCAGCGAAGGCCAGGGATGGCAAAGGTCTGCTCGCGCAGACGCGCCCCCACGATGCGGCCACCCTCCGCGTTGTCGGTGAAGGAATTTTGCTCCACCAAAGGGCGAAGCGCCTCTTCCATCTCCGTCGTCTTACCCTCGAGCCAGCGTGCAGCTTCTTCCGCGCGTTCGTTCGCAGCCACGGGACAAACGTTACCATGGATCCATGACTTGCTCGAACGAGTACGAGGTGACGTCGGATCCGTTCTTCCGGATTTACGATCCGAGCGTCGGAGAATCGGAGCCTTGGTACATCAACGACCACGCATTCGTCCGAGGTCCGGATGGCACGTGGCATCTGTTCGGCATCACGCACCCGGAGCCTGCTGCCCCGCTCGACGAGAAATCCTTCGCCCATGCGACGTCGGCATCCCTGACCGGCGGGCCTTGGCAGAAGCAGCCTCCGGCGTTGGTCGCCGATCCGGCGTACGGCGAAAGCTTGCTCTGGGCGCCGTACGTCCTGCTGCACGAGGGCACGTACTACATGTTCTATTGCGCCGGCGCCGAGGACCACACGCGCTACCGCATCCGCCTGGCCACGTCGAACGACCTCTGGACGTGGACGCGACATCCCGAGCCCCTCTTCGAAGATGGCTTCGATGCGCGCGATCCGATGGTGATCCGCGTCGGCGATCGCTGGGTGATGTATTACACGGCCACGAGCGAGCCCGCAGGCGGCGCGCACGTGGTCGCATACCGAACGAGCACGGATTTGCGCCATTTCGGGGAGCGGCGCATCGCGTTTCGCGATCCCTCGAGTGGAACTTTTGGCGGCCCGACGGAGTCGCCGTTCGTCGTGAAAAGAGACGGCGGGTATTACCTCTTCATCGGGCCGCGCGATGCGTATTCGTCGACGGCGGTGTACTTCAGCGGCGACCCGTTTCACTTCGAGCCTTCGCATCGCGTGGGAACGATTCCATCGCATGCCGCCGAGGTCGTGCAAGATGCCGATGGAACCTGGTTCGCGAGCGCCGCCGGATGGGGTGAGGGAGGCGTTTACCTGGCGCGGCTGCGTTGGGAGGCGGTGAAATACGTGACGGTGAATCGTCCCGCGTACCGTGCCATCGTGCAGGTTTCGCCCCGGGCGGCGCTGCGCTCCTTCATGGCGAGATTTCCCGACGCCGAACCGCGGGAGCTGCTCGCGTCGTCGTTTCGCGCGACGGGTCCGTACCTCGCGGTGGGGGCTTTCGGCGCGACGGATCGGCCGGGCGCACCGGCGCAGGTCGAGCAGAGTGCGGACGGTTCGCGCCTCACGCTGAAGGGCATTCCGATGGGCGACGAGCCGGTCACCCTGGATTGGTCGTTCACCTTCGGCGAAGAGCACATCGACCTGGAGTTCACCTGGCACGTTGCCGCGGAGATGACGTCCGTTTGGGAGACGGCCTTCGGCCTCGAAACGATCTTCCCCTGGGTCGGGGATGCGACGAACCTTCGCCGCGAAGGTGACGTCGGCGGGTTCGCGCCGTGGTCGCTGTCCGGCGACGGCGGCACGAGCCTCGTGCTCGCGTACCGCACCGGATCGGCATGGCGCGAGGGCAACCGCTGGTTCGCCCCCGGGCACGGCTATGTAGCGTGGCAGCCGCTCTGGAAAAATGGAGGCGTACCCTGGAGTGCAGAAACGTACCCGGGCGGCCTCTTTCGCATGGCGGCGAGCGCACGCGGCAGTGACCGCAGCTTTGCCGAGCGCATCGCGGCCGATCTGAACGGCGCCGTGGTATGAGATGCCCATGGTCGTAGGAGCTTCATCGCCCATGACGTCGGATCCGGACGATCCGTTCGCGTGGATCGGTCACGCGCTCGAGGGGCGTTACGACGTCGAGAAGGTCGTCGGCGAGGGCGGATTTGCAGTCGTCTATCGAGGGCACCACAAGGGCCTCGACGACGCGGTGGCCATCAAGTGCCTCAAGATTCCGCGCAAGCTGGCCGGGGAAGAGCGCGAGCGCTTTCTGCAGTCGTTCCTCGACGAGGGAAAGCTGTTGCATCGGCTGTCGCGCGCGAATGCCAACATCGTGCAAGCGCTGGACGTCGGTGCCACCACGTCGCCGAACGGCACGTGGACACCGTACCTGGTGCTCGAATGGCTCGACGGCGAGTCGCTCGAAGACGACCTTCGCGCGCGATCGAAAAAGGATCTGCCGCCGCGCAGCCTGGAAGAGACCTTGGCGTTGCTCGAACCTGCCGCACGCGCGCTGGCCACGGCGCATGCGCAGGGCATCGCGCACCGGGACATCAAGCCGGCGAATCTGTTTCTGTGCACGGTCGCGGGCAAGCGAATCATCAAGGTCGTCGATTTCGGTATCGCGAAGGTCATCGGCGAATCCACGGATCTCCAGCGCGCGCACGAGGCGACGGGCATGTCGCTGCATGCCTTCACGCCGCGTTACGGTGCGCCAGAGCAGTTCGATCGCCGTTTCGGCGCCACCGGTCCGTGGACCGATGTGTTCGCGCTCGCGCTCATCGTGGTCGAGATGACCGCGGGGCACTCGGCGATGCAAGGCGACAGCGCACAGCTGTTCGTGGCATCGAGCAATGTGCAGCACCGGCCCACGTTGCGGGCGCTGGACATCGACGTAGGCACGGCGGCCGATGCCGTCGAGCAGGTGCTGCTTCGCGCGCTCGCGGTCGACCCAAAGGAGCGCTACGCGAGCGCGGGCGACTTCTGGGACGCGCTGGTGCTCGCGGCAAAGGGCGCGACCCTCGTGGATCCGTTGCCCGAGGCCCCAGCAGCAGCCCGCACGCGGGCTCCGGTCGATCCGCTGGCGGCTACCGTGGCGTCGCTGCGCGTGCCGGATACGACGCGCGTAGACGTGCACAAGCCGGAGCCTTCGATCAGCACGGCCATGGCATCGGTCGACGTGCCGGCGCGACCTGCGCCGCGCAAGGGTAACCCCTTCCTGTGGATCGCACTCGCAGGTACCGCGGCCCTCGGCGTCGTGTGGTTCGCCTTTCGGTCGCCCGCGGACTCGCCGCCTGCACGCGCGGCGACCCCCGTCGCCTCGTCCTCGGCGGCACCGCCCAAGCCTTCGGCGCCGCCACCCGTCGCATCCGCGAGCGCGGCACCGATCATGGCCCCGGCTCCGGCAACACCGGCCCCGTCTGCGCCCATGGCATGCTCGTCCGGGCTGGTGCCGTACGTCGACACCAACGTGGGTTACTCGCTGTGCATTCCCAACGAGTTTCGCGACATCGTGGCCGTCGACGGCGCCATCCGCAAAGGGGAACTCGAGCTGACCATGCGTGGTGGCTACCTGCAGGCGGGCACCTCGCTGGACTCGATGTTCGAACACGACAAGGCCGACGAGCCCGAGACGGGTCGCACCATCCTTCCTGCCAAAACCGAAAAAACGGCAAATGCCTTTTCGCTCGCGGGAACGGTCCACGGCAAATCGTTTTTTCAGCGCACGGTCACCACGACGGACCGATTTGCCACGTTCCAGCTCGTGTACCCAACGGCGGATCGCAAAACCATCGAGCCCAAGCTCGAGCACATGATGCCGACCTTCATCATTGGGAGTAAAACTTCCCGGTAAGGCAACCTTTCGATTGAAGGTGCGCGGTCTCGAACGAGCGCCGTGCAAGAACCGCGGCAGCGGGACGAAACCGGCGAGACCGGCGCGATGTTCGGTACAGAGAGAAAGGATCGCCATAGGGCCTGGCGATCTTCGCGGCAGAGACGGACAAGGGCGCCGGGCTCGCCGGACTTGTCTCGCTGCCGCTGCTCGACGGCCAAGAGATCGCTAGCCCCTACCCGTCCCCTCGAACGTTGCGTTGAGACGACTCCAACAAGTTGGATTAGGCTCCGCGCATGGCAAAGCGATTCAAAGCCGCCGTCATTGGCGGTAGCGGTTACGGTGGAGCGGAGATCATCCGACGACTTTTGCGGCACCCGGAGGTCGAGCTCGTTCGCGTGGCGTCGGTCGACTTCATTGGCGAGCCGGTCACGGTGGCGCACCCCAACCTGGAAGGTCAAACCGATCTGCGATTCGAAGGGATTTCCCCCGCCGAGGCCGCAGCAGGAATGGACGTAGTGCTCCTCGGCCTCCCGCACAAGGTCAGCGCGCAGAAGATGCCCGAGCTCATGGAGTCGGGTGCGCGCGTGGTGGACTTATCGGGTGATTTCCGCCTTCGCGACAAAGACGTTTACAAGCGTTACTACGGCGCCGAGCACCCGTGCCCCAAGTTGCTCGCGGGCACCTTCGTGTACGGCCTGCCCGAGCTCCATCGCGACGCGATTCGTGCGGCGCGTTACGTGGCGTCGCCGGGATGTTTTGCCACGACCATCGAGTTGGCGCTGTTGCCGCTGGCCAGGCGGGGATGGCTCGAGGGCGAGGTCGAGGTCGTGGGCATCACCGGCTCTTCGGGCAGCGGCGTCGTGCCCAGCGCGGGAACGCACCACCCCGTGCGGGCGAACAACCTGAAGACGTACAAGCCGCTCGATCACCAGCACATCCCGGAAATCGTGCAGACGCTCGGCGATGCGGGCGCGAAGGACGTGGCGTTGCGCTTCGTGCCGGTCAGCGCGCCGCTTTCGCGCGGCATCTTCGCGACGTCGTTTGCACACGTGAAGGAGAGCGTCTCCCCGGACGAGATCCGCGCCGCCTTCGCGGAGACGTTCGCCAACGAGCCGTTCGTCCGCGTGCCGTCGAAGCGCCTGCCCGAGGTCGCCGCCGTCAAAGGCACCAACTACGCCGAGGTGGCCGTGGTTCCAGGCGAGGTTCGCGATGGCAAGCGCGTGGTCGCCTGCTTTGCCGCGACGGACAACCTCATTAAAGGAGGCGCCGGCCAGGCCATTCAGTCGATGAACCTGATCCTCGGCCTCGACGAGCGGCTCACCCTGGAAGATCCGGGCGGCTGGCCGTGAGCGTGGCGCCCATCGTTTTGAAGCTTGGCGGCGACGTCATCGCGGGGCCTTACCTCGGCGCGATTGCATCGGATGTCGCCGCGCTCGCGCGGGCGGGCACCCCGGTGGTGCTCGTGCACGGCGGCGGGCCACAAGCCACGGCGCTGCAGAAGCAACTCGGCCAGACGCCAAACATCGTCGGCGGCCGGCGCATCACCGACGAGGCCACGCTCGACGTGATGAAGATGACCCTCGCCGGCAAGGTAAACGTCGACCTCTGCGCCGCGCTCGTTGCGGCGGGCGCGCGCCCCGTGGGCCTTCATGGCGCGAGCTCCTGCGTCATTCGCGCGGTGAAGCGCCCGCCGCGTGTCGTCAGCGGCGGCGGGCCCGATCCGATCGACTTCGGCTTCGTGGGCGATGTCACCGGACTGCGCCACGAGCTGCTCTCGCTGCTTCTCGACGCGGGCTACGTTCCGGTGCTCGCCTGTCTCGGCGCCGACGAAGGCGGCAACGTGTACAACATCAACGCCGACGTCGTGGCCAATCAGTCCGCCATTGCGCTGGGCGCACGGTCGCTGTTCCTCGTGACCGACGTTCCGGCGGTGCTGCGCGACGTGGCCGATCCCACCTCGCGCATTCCGCGTCTTTCGCTGGCCGACGGCAAGAAGGCCATTGCCGACGGCGTCGTCACCAAGGGCATGATCCCCAAGCTGGACGAGTCCTTCGCCGCGATTGCGGCCGGCGTGCGCGCCGTTCACATCGTCGGACGCCTCCAGCCGGGCGATCTCGCCCGCGAAGCTGCCGATCCCGGCAGCGTCGGCACCGTACTCGTGCCTTGACGGCGCCTAGACGCCGACCGGATGCCAGACGGTCTTCGTCTCGAGGAACCGCTCGATCCATCCTAGCCCCTGCCCTTCGCCGTCCTCGAGCCAGAATCGCTCGGACGGCGAGGCATGGGTCTTCACGCGCTTGATGCTGCCCGCGCCCTCGCGCTCGAGCGTCGCACGCAGCTCCGCATCACGCGTCCACGCATCGATGGCGATGACCTCGCGGTGCTTTGCCAACACCGGCGCCATCTCCGCGGCCTGCCCGGTGAGCACGTTGATCACGCCGCCCGGCAAATCGCTGGTCGCGAGGCACTCGCAGAAGACGATCGCGGTCCGTGGATCGCGATCCGACGCAATGGCCACCACGGTATTGCCACCGGTGATCACGGGAAGCACCGTGGAGACGAGCCCCAACAGCGCCGGTGCCTCCGGGGCCGCAACCCCCACGACGCCCATCGGCTCGGGCACGCTGAATCCAAAGTGCGGCCCGCTCACGGGATTGGACGAGGCCACCAGCGATTGGAACTTGTCGCAAAAGCCCGCGTAATAGATCGAGCGATCGATGGCCGCATCCGTCTCTGCCGCCGCCTTTTCCGCAGTCGCGCCGCCGCGCACCAGCGAGGAAATCAATTCATCGCGGCGCGATTCCATCACCTCGGCGAGGCGATAAAGGATCTGCCCGCGATTGAAGGCCGTGCGGGCCGCCCATTTCTCTTGGGCATTCTTCGCCGTGAGCACGGCGTCGCGGACGTCCTTGCGCGAGCCGCGCGGAATGTTGATGACCGACGGATCCGCGTCGATGCTCGTTTCGTGGCTCTTCACTTGGAAGTACCTCCCCGACTCGGAGCGAACGAAGGCGCCGCCCACGTACATTTTGTACGCCTTCGCAATGCGCAGACGCACCGGAAGCACCACCTCGTCAACCTGGACCAAACTCGTGCCGTTGGTCGCCTTCACTTGGGAAATGCGATTTCCCTTCGACTTCACCTTCGTAGCGGCGGACTTGCGCGCGGCCATCACCCGACCTCCACGTAAGCGGAGAGCCCTTGGCGGCCTCCCTCGCGACCAAACCCGCTTTCCTTGTATCCGCCGAACGGCGACGAAGGATCGAACTTGTTGTACGTGTTTCCCCAAACGACGCCGGCCTTGAGGCGCTGCGCCATCCAGAAGATCTTCGCGCCCTTGTCGGTCCAGATGCCCGCCGACAGGCCGTACATCGAGTTGTTCGCCTTCTCCAGCGCCTCTTCGGGCGTGCGGAACGTCAGCACTGTCAGCACCGGTCCGAAGATCTCTTCGCGGGCGATGCGGCTCGATTGGCTCGCGCCGGTGAAGAACGTCGGCGGGAACCAATAGCCCTTCGACGGCAACGCACAGGCCGACGAATAGCGCTCGGCGCCTTCTTTGCTGCCCGCGTCCACCAATTCCTTGATGCGTTCGAGCTGCATCTTCGAGTTGATGGCGCCAACGTCGGTGTTCTTGTCGAGCGGATCACCGAGCCGCAACGTGGAAATCCGGTCGCGCAGCTTTTTTACGATCAAATCGTGCACGCTCTCCTCGACCAGGAGGCGAGATCCCGCGCAGCACACGTGCCCTTGATTGAAATAGATGCCATTCACGATCCCTTCGATCGTTTGATCGATGGGCGCGTCGGCAAATACGATGTTCGCGGCCTTTCCGCCGAGCTCCAAGGTGAGTCGCTTGGACGTGCCGGCGAGGGCTCGCTGAATTTTGCGCCCGACGTCGGTGCTGCCGGTGAACGCGACTTTGTTCACGTCGGCGTGCGATGCCAGCGCCGCTCCGGTCTCTCCTGCCCCCGTTACGACATTGACGACGCCCGGCGGGAGCTCGGCTTCTTCGATGATCTTCGCCAAGAGCAGCGCGGTGAGTGGCGTCGTTTCGGCGGGCTTGAGCACCACGGTGTTGCCGCACGCCAGCGCCGGCGCGATCTTCCACGCGGCCATGAGCAGCGGGAAGTTCCAAGGAATGATCTGCCCCGCTACGCCAAGTGGCCGCACACGCCGGCCTTGGAATGCATATGCAAGCTTGTCGGCCCAACCCGCGTGATAGAAAAAGTGCGCTGCCGCGAGGGGAATGTCGACGTCGCGCGATTCCTTGATCGGCTTTCCGCCGTCCATCGATTCTACAATCGCGAGCTCGCGCGCCTTCTCCTGAATGGCGCGCGCGATGCGAAAGATGTATTTCGCGCGTTCGGCCCCGCCCATTTTCGACCAGTATTTGTCGTAGGCGGTTCGGGCGGCACGCACCGCGTCGTCGACGTCGCGCCCGTTGGCATCCGCGACCTCGGCGAGCTTTTGCTCGGTGCTGGGGCTAATCGTGGCGAAGTATTTCCCACTCTGCGGCGCCTTCCATTTGCCGCCGATGAAAAGCCCGTACCGTGGCGCGATCTTCACGTGATCGGCGGATTCTGGCGCCGGCGCATAATCCCACGCGCGACCGAAAACCAGCGCCGGCTCGGCGTTGGTCGGGCGCGATGACGACATATCGCGCGTCTGCGCTTTGGCGAGCTTGCCCGCTCCCTCTCGCTTCGTCAGCTCGGACTTCATGTATTTCTCCGGATCTAATCTTTCGAGAAGTCTTCCGCGGCCTGGTAGTTCCCAGTGCGCTCTTTCTCGAGCTGCATCAACACGTCGTTGAGAAGTGCGCTGGCGCCGAAACGGAAAAGATCCGGCGTGAGCCACTCGTCGCCCAGCGTCTCCTTGACCAGCACCAAGTAGTGGAGCGCCTGTTTGGCGGTGCGCACGCCGCCCGCGGGCTTCATCCCGATTTTGCGACCGGTGGCGTAATAGTGATCGCGAATCGTCTCCAGCATCACCAAGGTGACGGGGGGTGTCGCCGCAGGCTGAACTTTTCCGGTCGATGTCTTGATGAAATCCCCACCGGCGGCAATCCCGATTTCGCTGGCGCGTCGAACCACGTCGTACGAGCCCAACTCGCCGGTTTCGAGAATCACTTTCAAATGCGCAGCGCCGCACGCCTCTTTGGTGGCGGCGATTTCGTCGTAAACCTTGGCGTATTGGCCGGAGAGCATCGCCCCGCGGTCGATCACCATATCGATTTCGTCGGCGCCGAATTCCACGGCGCGGCGCACGTCTTGAAGCTTGATGTCGAGCGGGGACTGGCCACTCGGAAATGCCGTGGCGACACTGGCCACCTTCACCGTGGAGCCCTCGAGTGCGCGCTTCGCGACCGGGACCAGGTTGGGATAGACGCATATCGCAGCACAAGGGCCAACGCTCGCGTCGGTCTCCAATGGACGCAACGCTTTGTTGCAGAGAGCACGCACCTTGCCGGCGCTGTCTTTGCCCTCGAGCGTCGTCAGATCCATCATGGCGATGGCGAGCTTGAGCCCGGCGACCTTCGCGCCTTTCTTGATGGACCGCTTCGCCAGGGAGCTGGCGCGCTCCTCGACCGCCACCTGATCGACCGGCGGCGGCCCGGGCACATACAAAGGAAAGAAATCCTGCAAGGGCGGACGGGCCAGCGACGCCGCCTCCCTACCCGCCTTGGTAGCAAGGCTCGCCACTGACGACGACGATGTTAGACGCCCCATCCCACAAACTCCGACTCTTTAAAAGCCTCTCGAACCTGCCGTAGCCAGGCCCGCTTGCGGGCCGTTCCTGGAAAAGACAGGTTTCGAGCAATCTAGCGAGAAGACTTCTCTCTACTTCGGCGGAGCGGCGTCCATCTTGGCGCGCTTGCGACGGCGGCGGGCAGCTTCTGCCTGCTTCTTGCGGCGCTTCACGCTGGGCTTCATGTAGTGGCGGCGCATCTTGAGCTCGCGCAGCACACCTTCGGAAGCGAGCTTTCGCTTGAGCATCTTGATGGCGCGCTCGATACCGCGGTCACTCACGACCACTTCGAGCGGCTTGCACTGAATCGCATCACTCGGCATGAGAAATTCTCTCTCCAATGGTACCGGCGGAACTGCC
Source organism: Sorangiineae bacterium MSr12523 (assembly GCA_037157775.1). NCBI lineage: Bacteria > Pseudomonadati > Myxococcota > Myxococcia > Myxococcales > Pendulisporaceae > Pendulispora > Pendulispora brunnea. Next base: position 3,883,037 of record CP089982.1, on the reverse strand, counting down.
GGTGGGGAGCCGGCAACGTGCCGGCGCTACAAAAAAGGAAACGGGGCGGGGCTTTACCACGCCGCCCCTCCTGCGCCAAGGGCCGCCTTTAGGCGACCCGAACTTTGCGCCTGAATCCGACCAGCGGCCAGCGGACCCGTCGGCCGCCAGGGCCGCTCCTTACGAGGCCGCGAACTAGGCCGCGGCGGTGGCTGCTGCTCCGTTGGCGGGCGAAACCGCGACGGCCTTGGGCGTGCGACCGCGCTTGGCGCCACGTGCCTTCTTCGCAGGACGACCCGGGCTGGCCGACGCCTTGGGGGCGCCACGACGGCCCCCCGCACCACCGCCACCGGCGCCGCGGGCAAAGTACGTGGTGGCGCGCTTCTGGCCCTTCTTGCCAATGCGACGGGCGGAGAGTGCGTCGTTGAGCGGACGCGGAAGCTCTTTGGCCTGGACGTTGAGCGCTTCGCGAATCTGCTCTGCGCGCAACCCCTCCGGATGCGATTCGAGCAACTCGACGATGCGATCCGAGAGCTCCGCCAAATCGTCCATCGAACGACGGCGAAGACGCCCACCGCGACCGCGACCGCCATTACCTGCTGGGCGACCCGGACCGCGGCGGACCGCGCGGCCATCGTCCGACGCTTCCGCTTCGTCCGAGACGGCCAATTCAGGAAGGCGTCCGCGACGTGCACCCCCGCGTCCAGGCTCGTCGAGAATCTCTTCGAGCGAGGCGCGGCGGATGGCACCGAGAACCCCTTGGGCAAAATCATTCGCGAGGCTTGAAATGGTGTTTCGTAGATTGCTCATGCGACTCCCCTTCGAGCGGTGTTGGCGCGTGATTGGAAATTTGGAAGCTCCCGGCGATCCCGCGATGACATCGATAGACCTGATTGGCCAAAGAAACCTGGGAGCGAGCGCTGGGCTTAGTACGTTTCCGGCGAAGTTGTTTCGACGGCGGACCTAGAACAGGCGATCTCCGGCAGGATAGCTTCGGGGATTCCCAATTGTCATTAGCTAATTTGACGGACTACCAAAACTTTTCATGAACTTTGGTGTCGTCGCGGCCGATTGCGCACCACGTTGATGCCGCACTCACCCAGCCAGCACCCTTATGTCGGGCAATTGCCGGATTTCGCGCTCCGGCTCGTCCGGCCTCGTCTGGTTTTGCCGGCCGTGTCGGGTATTTGGTGCTTTGTCCGGTTTCGACTGACGGGACGCGTAATCGTTACAAGGCTTTACAGATGCATCCACTCTCGGCACGAGCCCGATTTCCTCGGATTGAGTCCTTTCAAATGACTCTAGTCTCGTGATCTCGTCTGTCTCCGAACTGGCGTTAGGGAGCTGACAGGTAGTTCGCCCAGGTGCTTTTGGGACGCCAGTGAATACATACCTTGGCGGCGCGAGTCAGTTTTATGGGCCCGGTTATGCGATATCCGCTCAGCGTCATGAATGTGCGTCGAGAAACACCGGGTCAGGAAACACCGCGCTGGCCAGCCAACACCGGGTGACACGAGACTGGTCAACGCGCCGTCTGGTCCACACGGTGTCAACACCAGGCCATGGCAACACGAGCTACCGGGGAGACTCGACGGCCACGGTCGCGAACCGCATTCGCACTTTCATCAACGCGATTCTCGGGGGCTTGGCGCGGCGGAGCCCTCCAAAACCAGAACGCCGGGCATAAAAAAAGCAGTCACCTCGCGGCAACTGCTTTCGTTCTCTTTCGCACTAGCTTTCGGTACCGAAGGAGGGACTCGAACCCTCACGTCCTTGCGAACGGCGGATTTTGAATCCGCTGCGTCTACCAATTCCGCCACTTCGGCTCGAAACGACTCGTCAGAAGATTCCAGGTCCAATGGTCCAGTGCGTAACCTGCCTCAACCAGCTACATACATGACTACCAGAACTACGCCAACTACTTCCAGGACTTCTTCACGACCGCCTCGCGACTTTTTTGGCGTCCGGGATGAATTTGCCCGTATGCGGCCAAGCCACGAGCCCCTGCCCTGATGGGGAGACCCGTCTAGCACGGTCAACCTGGCTATCGGAAGTTCCTTTTTACGGATCCCAGAGTATCGCAGCGGCCGTTGCAATCGCCAACGCCACGGCTCCCAGGCCCACCAGCACCGCCGCCAGCTCGTCGAGATCGAAATAGGAGAACTTGAGCGAAAAGGTTGCGCAAGAGGCGTCGCCTCCCATGGCTCGCTGCACCGTAGACGGCCCCACCTGGGAACTCATCATGGAAGAGGAGGACTCGTCCTCGTGGCGATCGTGTCGCTCGCTGCGTTCGTGCCCCGTATCGGGAGTAGAGGCCATCGACTTGCGCAAAGCGGGCGGAGCAAACGCACCCGGCGGTGGCGCCGACGTCGTGATGCGACGTGGAGCAATCGTTCGTGGAAGTGACCTTTCCGCTTTGGTATTCGCTCTTGCTGTCGCCGGAACCTCTTTCAGATTCGAAGCAGGAGGAACGTCTTTGGCGGCGGGCGGCGTCGCACCCGTCACGTTTGCCATGTTTGCCACGTTGGCTACGTTTGCCACATTTCCCGCATTCGTTGCGCTGGTGGCATTTGCGGCATTTGGCTCCGCTGTCGCAGAGACGCCATTTGCCGTGGGATGGCGCTGGGACGAGCGCGGCTTATCGTCATGTGCCGGACGCGCATTCGCATGGTTGGCATGGCTGGCGCGCACGGGATGAGAATGAGAAGCGCTCTCGCCTGGAACACTTGCGGCTACCCACGCCGCCATGCGGCGCCGCTCATTTTCGAACAACGCCTCCATCACTTCGGCGATGGTTTCCGCCGTCACGCGGCGGCCTTCCAGATAGGAGCACTCGTCCAGCGCCTTTCCCATTTCCAGCGCAGTGGGAAAACGCTTCTCCTTGTCGCGCTCCAGCGCCGTGCGCAGCACTTTCCAAAGTTCGGGCGGGTATTCGGCAACCAGCTTCGTCGGATCCGGAACGCGTGCCTCGTTTACCGCAGTAAGGGTGGACACATCGTCTTTGCCTTTGAACAGGCGCCGGTCCACCGTCAGTTCCCATAACGTCGCACCGAGCGCAAAAACATCCGTACGCCGATCGAGCGAACGGCCTACTGTCTGCTCGGGTGACATGTACGCGAGTTTGCCTTTGACGATTCCGGCGGCGGTGCGGGAAATCCTCCCGGCCGCTTTCGCCAGTCCGAAATCGACGACTTTCACTTGGCCGTCGTACGTAATGAAGATGTTGCTCGCATTCACGTCGCGATGAACGAGGTTGACGAATTCGCCTTTGGCATCACGCAGCTCGTGCGCGTGATGAAGGCCTTCCGCCACCCGAGCGCCAATCCAGGATACGACGTCGTAGCGCAACCGAATATTCCGCTCCCGGCAGGCGTCCCAAACGCTCCAGAGCGATTGCCCCATCAGGAGCTCCATCGCAATGAAGAGGCGGTGGCCCTCTTTGCCGAGCTCAATGAGCTGAACGATATTCGAATGCGACAGGCGAGATACAATCTTCGCCTCGTCGAGGAACATGTTCACGAATTCTCGATTGAGACAAAACTCGTCCTTGATCACTTTGAGCGCGACCGGCCGTTCGAATCCAGCCTCGCCAACGAGCTTGCCGAGGTAGATCGTAGCCATGCCACCCTCGGCGATCTTGGCCCGTACCTCGTATCTGCCGAGATGCACCGACATGACCTCTCCAGTGATTCGGATGGCAGGGGGGGGTCCTACGTTGTCATCCGAGTAGCAGAACTGAAATTCTTGTTAGGTTGAGACCATGCAAATGCTTCGTTTCGCGCTTCCGCTCGGCATTTTTCTACCGGCAACCCTCGCGTCCGCGCCGCTCGTACTCTCGGGCTGCAAAGATCAGGGAAAGTACAGCGCTCAGAAGGCCTCGGAGGATGTGGCGTCTTTGGTTCAACTCACCAACAAGGACGTCGACGAGGTGGAGCGTGGAATGCCGGATGGCGCCAAGAAGCTCGCAACGCTTTGGTCGCCGGGGAAGACGCCTCGCGATGACCTCGCCGGGGTGCGGACGGCGCTGACCAAGGTCCGCCGTGAGGTGCCGGCGCTGAATCTGGCCAAGTCGACCTTCTTCGCCATCACCGATGAACGCGGGGTGGCCATTCGTAACAACCTGGAGCAGGACGCGATGGCCGAGAAGAACCTTTTTGGCATCTTTCCCGATCTGGCGAAGTCCAAAGATGGTCCGGTGTCCACGACCGGGGCATTCCCGGAAACGGCGGCGCAAAACCCGCCCGATCGGGATTGGATTCTTGCTGTCCCGATTCAATCGGACGAGCGAAAGCTCCTCGGTGTGTACGTGACCGGCTGGGCGTACCGCCGATTCGCATTTCATCTCCAGGAAACACTTCGCCACGACCTATCGGAGAAACTTCGTAAGGAAAACGAAACAGGAAAGCTCCCCGTCTTCTACGTGGCGCTCTTCGATCGCACCGGCGTTTACGGCGCGCCCAAAACGCCCGCGGTCGACGAGAAAGCCCTCCAAGATGCCGATTTGGTGACGAAAACGGCGTCCGGACCGCACCAAGGCGTGGTCTCCATCACCGATCGCGACTTTGGATATGCCGCGGCCCGCACACCGAAACTCGGTCCGGATACCGGCATAGTCGTGTTACGGAGTGAGCTTTAGCGGAGAGATACGGACTTGGAATCGCGGGCGCGCCTACTCATGGCCTTGGGACTTGGTTGCACATTCGCTGGCCTCGCCATCGCGTCCACCTTCGCGCGGGCGGCGGGCGGCGCGATCCTTCTTCTGGGGTGGGCCATGCTCGGGTACGCGGTCCATCGCCTAGGCCGCCTCGGGTGAAGGCTGATAAGCTCCGACGACGATGCCCTCCTTTGCTGCCATCGATGTAGGTTCCAACGCCATCCGACTTCGCATCGTCGAAGCGGAGGGGCCTTCGCGGGGGGCGGGCGGACGGGTGCAGTTGCCTCTCCTGCCGACGGATAGCGCCTGGCGCGAGGTGGCGAGCGTGCGCGCGCCCGTGCGTCTGGGCGGCGAAGTATTCCTGAGCGGGAAACTTGCGCCTACATCGATCGGGCGGGCGTGCGCCGCCTTCAAGGAATTTCGCCGCGAAATGGATGCGGCCAAGGTCGTCGCCTACCGCGCCACGGCCACCAGCGCGGTGCGCGAGGCTGCCAATGGGACGACATTGGTGGAGCGGGCGCGGCGTGAAGCCGGCATCGAGCTGGAGATCATTTACGGTGTCGAAGAGGCGCGGCTCATCCAACTCGCCGTGACGCGCCGGCTCGCCCTGGAGGACCGGCGGGTGCTCCTCATCGACGTGGGCGGCGGCTCCACCGAGCTCACCGTGCTCGACAAGGGGCAATCGAGCTTCTCCATCTCGCTCCCGCTCGGCAGCGTGCGGCTGCTCGAGGCGTTCATGAAGGACGCGACCACGGTCAGCAAAGAGATGACCCGTATCGTGCAGGAGGCGGTCGATCGCGCGCTGGTGGAGGCGCGCCCGCAACTTTCACGGCTCGCGGCCGCAGCGTCCCCGGCGGGCGGGCCGGATGCGCTCACCCTGGTCGGAACGGGCGGCAACATCGAGACGCTCGCGACGTTGTGCCCCGCCAAAGAGCGCCCCCCCGGCGAGATCGCGGCCGACGTCGCGGAGATGCGCGCGCTGTTTCCCAAGCTTTGCGCCATGTCCCCGGCGGAGCGGGCGCGCACGTACGGGCTGCGGCCCGATCGCGCGGACACCATCGTACCGGCGGCGGCGATCTTTCTGCGCATCGCCGAGTCGCTGGGTGCAAGCTACATCGTGACGCCCCAGGTGGGCCTCAAGGAAGGCATCCTCGAGGAGCTCGTCGACAAGCATTTCCAAGTCTGGGACGTGCTGCGCGAGGCGGAAAATGTGCTCGGCGCGTGCGTGCGGCTCGGCCAGCGCTTCCAGTTCGACGAAGCCCATGGCGCGCACGTGTCTCGACTCGCGGCGCGGCTCTTCGACGACTTGCGCGGCGAGCACCAGCTGAGCGATCGGGACCGGCTCTTGATGCGCGCCGCCGCGCTGCTGCACGACATCGGCGACTTCGTGCGTTACGACGGGCACCATAAGCACAGTTACTATTTGATCCAGAACTCGGACATCATGGGCCTGACGCCCGACGAGCGGTCCATCATCGCCAACGTGGCGCGCTACCATCGCAAGAGCGGGCCCGATCCGTCCCACCCCAACTTCCGTGACCTCGACAAGGAGTCGCGGGGCAAGGTGCGGGCGCTCGCGGCCATGTTGCGCATCGCCGACGCACTCGATCGCGAGCACCTCGGGAAGGTGCGCAACGTCTGGGCCACCATCGACAGCGGCAAGGGCCGGGTGGTCCTCAAGATCGACGGCGATCACGAGCGGGAGCTCGAAGAGTGGACGGTGCGGGCCAAGGCCGGTCTCTTTCGCGATGTCTTCGGCCTCGAGATCGTGATTGGCTAGAGCGCGCCGATGAAGATTTCGCCCGCGGTCCTCCTCGTCTTCATCTCCTTGCCCTGCGGATGCCTCGGCCGGAGCGTGCCCGATCCGAAGGACGCCGCCAAAGCCTACGCCGAGGCCGCGGCCAAGGGAAACGGCGACGCGATCTACGAGATGATGACCGAATCGGCCCAAAAGGCGCGCTCGCGCGATGAGGTGAAGCGCCTCGTGGCCAGCGAACGGACGGAGCTCACCGAGCAGGCCAAGGCCCTCGGGGCCAAGGACACGCGCGCAGAGGCCACGGCACGTCTGCGCTTCCGCGACGGGGAAGAAACGGCGCTGGAGCTGAAAGACGGAAAATTCTGGATCACCAGCGCCGGCGCAGTCCCCGGCGGGGCCCGGACGCCGGAGGAGGCGCTGGACCAGCTGCGACGGGTGGTGGCGCGTCGCAGCTACGCGGGATTGATGCGGGTGCTCACACCGGCAACCCGCGCGGCCATCGAGCAGGATTTACGCTCCCTCGTCGGCGGGCTCGAGCATCCGGAGACGCTCCCCGTGCAGGTCTCGGGGGATTCCGCCAACGTCAACGTCGTCGGCGGCCACCATGTCCGACTTAAGCGCGAAGGGGGAGTTTGGCGCGTGGACGACTTCGATTGATTCCCGCCCCGCGCTCTGGAAATAAGAAGGCAGTGAGGCGTTCGTACCTTGTCGTCGTGTTCATGCTGACCGTGGTGGGCTTGGCGTTGCTCATCCCGCAGCCTGCACGCGCCTTTGGCGACGCCGGCGGCTTCGACCCGCGCATCCTTCTCACGGGATCGCAGACCAACGCCGCGCGGCCTTCGGCGCCGGGCCGCTGGTCGTGGGAGCTCGTGCAGCGTACGAGTGCACCGGCGCGGCTTCGTCCGAGCCTGGTGCATGCCAGCGATGCAACCATCACCGACGGGCCCTTCCTCTATTGGAGCGGCGATGCGGCCGTCCCGGCGCTGACATCGGCGGAAATCGCGGGGCTGCGACGCTTCTTCGCACTGGGCGGGGTCATGCTGGTGGACGATGCGGGCGTCTCGAACGAGGGCGCGCCCGGGGCATTCGGGACCTCCGCGCGGCGCGAGATCGCCCGGGTGCTGCCGGATTCGGCGCCCATCACCATCGGCGCCGATCACGTGGTGTTTCGCACCTTCTACCTGCTTCGCCGCGCCGAAGGGCGCATTGCCGGGCCGAAAACGCTGGAGGCCATCGTGCGCGGCGGCTCGGCGCAGGTCATCTTCTCCTCGCACGATCTGGGCGGCGCCTTGGCGCGCGGGCCCACGGGCATGTGGGAGCAACCCGTCATTCCCGGCGGTGACGTGCAGCGCGAACGGGCGATCCGCCTCGCGGTGAACGTGGCCATGTACGTGCTTTGCTCGAACTACAAAGACGACCAAGTGCACGCGCCCTTCTTGATGCGCCGGCGCGCCCTCTCGCCGCACAGCGAGCCCTGATCGATGCCGACCACGCGTCTCGCTACGAGCAACGATCTACCGGCGTGGGCCATTGTCGTCGCGTGCATTTTGGCGGCGGCGAGCCTCGTGCTCCTCGTCATCGAGATGCGGCGGCGCGAACGGGGTGGCATCGGCATCCTCGTCACCGGCGTGCTGGCGCTGGGCGCGCTGGCCCTCGCCGTGATGCGCCCCGTGCGGATTGCCGCGCGCGAAAGCGTGGTGGGGGCGCGCGTGGTCGTGCTGGCGGATACGTCGCGATCGATGGCGCTCGCGTCGGAGGGTGGCCGCACGCGGCAAAAGACGCGCGATGAGGTGGTGGCGGCCCTGAGCAAGGCCGCGCCGGATGCGCGCGTGCTCGAGCTGGGGTTCGCCGATGGACCACCGAAGCCGCTCGCCAACGCGACGGGCGAAACGGCGCGTGGACTGCGCAGCGATCTCGGTTCGGCCATTCGGGCCCTCGCGGCCATGCCGGAGGAGCGGCCGTCGGCCGTGGTGGTCGTCTCCGATGGGCGCCTCGACGAGCCGCAGGAGGACGCGCCCAAGCCGGTGCTCGCGGAGCTGGGCAACGCCATCCATGCCCCGATTCACACCATCGCGACCACGCGCAACGAGCTGCCCGACGCCAGCGTGCGCCGCGTGGCCAATGCCACCGCCGCCGTCGCGCACGTGCCGCTCCCGCTGCGCGTGGACATCGGATGCAGCGGCGGGCTCGCATGCGAGAAGCTCACCGTCACGGCGAAGGAGCTGCGCGAAGATGGGCCGCCGGCGCTGCTGGCCTCGGGCATTGCCGACGTGAAGGATGGCAAGGCCAGCGTGGATCTCACGGTGACCTTGGACCGCGCCGGCGTGCGCATCCTCGAGGTGGGCATCGAGTCGCCGACGGGCGATGCGATCCCCGAGAACGACAGGCGGCTCATCACGCTCAACGTGGCCCGTGAGCGCGTGCGCGTGCTTCACGTGGCAGGGCAGCCCACGAACGACGTGCGCGCGCTTCGGCAGTGGCTCAAGAGCGATGCGTCGGTCGACGTGGTGGCGTTCTTCATCTTGCGCACCCCGGCGGATACACCGGGCGCTTCGCAGGAGGATCTCGCGCTCATCCCCTTCCCCGTCGACGAGCTTTTCAGCGTGCACCTGCCCTCGTTCGACGCGGTCGTGCTGCAAGATTTCGACGCGCAGCCCTACGGCCTCGAGCGGCACCTTCCCGCGCTTGCGCGCTACGTGCGCGCGGGCGGTGGGCTCATCATGGTGGGAGGGCCCAACTCGTTCGTGGCCGGAGGCTACGCCGGCACGCCGCTCGGCGAGGTGCTGCCCGTATCCCTCGATGGTGCCCCGGGGGCCACGGCTGCCGACACCGCGCCGTTCGTGCCCGCGTGGACGGAGCCCGGTCGCTCCGCGCCCGTCTTGGGGCCTCTGCGCGCCATTCTTGGCGATGAGCTGCCCAGCATGCCCGGCGCCAACGTGCTCGGGGACGTGCGCCCCGGGGGCGTGGTGCTCTGGACGCACCCGACGCGCGCGACCAAATCGGGCGCGCCCATGCCGGTGTTGGCCATCGGCGACGAAGGCGACGGCAGGTCCATTGCCTTGGGCATCGACGGGGGCTGGCTCTTCGAGTTCTCCGAGCTGGGTGCGCGCACGGCAGGGCGCGGCCATGGCGCGCTCTGGGATGGGCTTCTCGGTTGGCTCATGCGCGATCCGCGCTTCGAGCCCGCGCAGGTCGATCTTCCCGAGGGGTGCATCGCGGACGTGCCCCCCACCTTGCGCATCCGCACGGCGGGGCGCGCCGGCAAGGGCGAGACGGTGGTGCTCGATGTCACGCGCCTCGACAAGTCGGGAACGGCACCGGTGCACGTGGAGAAACCGCTCGGCGAGGGCGATGCTCCGCTCGAGATCGCGCTTCCGGCGCTTCCGACGGGAGGGTACTCCGCGCGACTACGCCTCGGCTCGGGGCCTACCACGCGCCGCGATTTCGCGTGCGAGGCGGGCGGCGATGAATGGGCCGATTCGCGGCCGGATCCCGAGCGGCTGCGCGCGCTCGCCGCCGCCACCGGCGGCACCTTCGCCTTTGCGGACGACGTGCGCGCGATCCGCTTGCCCAAGCCCACGGTGGTCAGCGCCGAGCGGCATGTGGTGCCCGTCGCACCGCCGTGGACGTGGACGCTTCTTGCCGCCACACTTCTCGGAGCCCATTGGTTCATGCGCCGCCGTGGAGGGCTATCGTGAGATTCGCTTCGGTCGTCACTGCTTCGCTCGTACTGGCCCTGATGGGACATGCCGCGCCGGCATCGGCGGTGGTCTGGCCCGACGTGCCCGAGCGCGTGGCCCGTGCGCTCACGGCGCAAGATGCGGCCACGCGGCGCATGGCGGCGCAGGAGCTTTCGACCTTGGGGCGCGCGCGTGGGACGCCGCTGGTGCTGCAGGCCCTGGGCGATCCCGATGTGGAGGTGAAACTCGCGGCCGCGCAGTCCGCGGTGCGCTTGCGCGTGGTTCCAGCGACGCTCGCGGTGCTGCCGTGGCTCGGCGATCGCGAGGCGCGCCTGCGCATCGCCGCGTGCGAGGTGGCGCGCGCCCTGCCCGACGCGCGCACGATTTTGCAGCTCGCGCGCGGCCTGGGCGATGCCGACGCCGCGGTGCGCGCGGCGGCGGCCGACGCGCTCGGGGCGCAAGCCTCGCCCGATGCCGTGGCACCGCTGCTCGGGCGCCTCGACGATGCCAGCCCGCAGGTGCGCGTCCAGATTGCCCGCGCCCTGGCGCGTCTCGGCGACAAGCGCGCCGTCGTGCCGCTCGTGGGCAAGGTGCAAGATTCGGTCGTCGAAGTGCGGCAGGCCGTGGTGCGAGCCCTCGGCGAGCTGGGCGATGCGCGCGCCTCGCAGGCATTGATCCTCACCTTGCGCGACAACACGAACGAGGTGCGCATCGAGGCGCTGCACGCGCTCGGGCGCCTGCGCGCGCCCGAGGCCGTGGAGACCATTGCGCCTTTCGCGACGGATCGAAATCCGGCCCTGCGGCAAGCGGCGCTGGCCGCACTCGGGCGCATCGGCACCCGCGACGCGATGCGCGCGCTGATTGCGACCCTGGGCGTCGCCGACGATGCTGGCGGCGGGCTGGAACGCACGCCGGCGCGGCAAGCGCTGGTCGCCGCGGGGCAGCCTGCCATCCCGGAGCTCTCGGCGTTGCTCAAAGGAAACCCGAGCGCGCACGTGGCCACGAGCGCCGCATGGGTGCTCGGCGAGCTGCGCGCCACGGGCGAGGCGCCCACCCTCGTCTCGGCCATGCGGCGCGGTGTCCTTCCCAGCGCCGCCGCCCTTCACGCCCTCGCCGGTGCAGGAACGCGCGACTCCGTGCCCGTCGTACTCGAGTTCGTGGGCGCGGCGAGCCCGCTCGTTCGCAGCGAGGCCGCTCGCGCGGCCAAGGCGCTGCTCGATCCCTCCAAGCCCGATGGGCGCGCCGTCGAGCCGTTGGCTGCCGCGCTTCGCAATGTGAACCTCACGTTGGACGAGCGCGCCGCGCTGGCGAGCCTCCTCGGTCGCACCGGCGCTCCACGTGCAGCGCCCATCCTGGTCAGCTTGGCCAACGCGAAGTTCCCTGCGCTGCGCTTGGCCGCCATCGACGCGCTGGGCACCCTCGGTCCGGCCGATGCCGACGAGGCCCTGCTCGAGAAGCTCAACGACACCGATGCCACCGTGCGGCTTCACGCGGCCGTGGCCCTGGGCGACGCGGGCAAAGAGAAGGCACGCGAAGCCTTGCTCGCCAAAATGGACGCCGGCGAGGAGCTCGACCGCGCCGCCGTGCTCACCGCCCTCGGCGGAATCCTTTCGCGCGTGCCCTCGGAGAACGCCATCGGGCGGCTTTCGCGTGCGTTGGAGCTCGCCGCCGGCCCCGAGCGAGATGCCTTGCTTCTGGCCATCGGCCGCTCGAATTTCCCCGCAGGCGTGCGGGCCCTCGGCAGCTTGCTCCGCGCCGATGATGCCGACGACCGGCGCACCATCGCCACCGTGCTTCCCGTGCACGCACGCGCGTCCGCGGAGCCGCTCGCGCGAGGCCTCTTGCGCGATGCCGATGCCAGCGTGCGCGCGCAAGCCGCGTGGGCCATGGGAGCGCTGGGCGACGGCGCCGACAAGGCGGGAACCGACGCCCTCGGTGCGGCCATCGCATCGGCCGATCTCGATACCGCCATCAACGCGACCGCCGCCGTAGGCCGCATTGCCGCGCGCACGCGCGCCCCCCAACTCGCGGTCCGAATGCTTTGCCCGCTGCTTCGCGACGCCCGCACCTACGTGCGCGTGAACGCCCTCGCCGGCCTCGCAGCCTCCGGCGTGCGTTGCGGCGACGGCGCCCTCGAGCGCACGCTCTTGGCCGACGACAGCAACGACTTGGTGCGCGCCACCGCGGCCGCGGTCCTCTGGCGCAAGCCCAGCGGGCCAGACACCGCCGCGCTCGAACGCTGCACGCAGGCCGATCGCTCCGGCACCGTGGCGCAACAGTGCCGCGCAGCCAGCGTGGCCTCGGCCAGCGGCTCGCCCCACGCGGTGGACGTTTACGTCGTCCCCGACACGAGCCCCACACCCCGCCCGCGGGCCCCTTACGCCCTTCATTTCGAGGGCAGCTACCTGCGCGTGGGCATCGCCGACCGCCGCGGCGCCTGCTTCGAGCCGCTCGCGCCCGACGGGGAGCTTTCCCTGGAGCGCCCGAGCGCCCAAGCACGTTAAAGGCTAGACTCCCCCCATGAACCGTCGCCGGAAAAGGCCCAAGCTGCGCGAGCCCGAGGGCATCGAGACCGTGCTCGAACGCGCAGGCGACAGCCGGTTCGCCCGCCGCCAGGCCCCCATCCCGCTGCAAACGTGGACCCGCGCGGTGGGCCTTCGCATCGCCGATCGCGCCAAGCCGTGGTCGCTCGAACGCGGCGTCCTCACGGTGCGCGTCCCTTCCAGCGTCTGGGCCAGCGAGCTGTCCATGCTCGCCGCCTCGGTCATCTCACGCCTGCGCGATGCCGGGGTCGAGGTCGCCGAGCTTCGCTTTCGCGTGGCCCCCCTCGAGCCGCCCCAGCGTCCGCCCGAGCGCCGCATCTCCCGCGCTGTTCCGCCGCCGTTGCCCGTGCCCCGCGATCTGGAAGCCTCGCTGGCCCTCGTCGAAGATCCCGAGCTTCGCGAAGCACTTCGATATTCGGCGAGCCACAGCCTCGCCTGGCAGGATTACCACGAACGCAGTGCCGGTCAGCTCAATCAGCGTAACGCCGCAAGCCGCTCCAAGCCCTCGAGGCGCTGAAACAGGAAGCGCTCCGCCGGGCCGAAGGTCGAAAGCCGCGAGCGCAACTCCTCGATGTACTCGCGCAGCCGCTGCAGATCGATCGCGGTCACCCGCCGCAGCGCGTTGTACAGCTCGTCGATGACCGGCGCGGGGCATGGCCGCTTCTGCGCCGAGTACAGCTCGATGACGTAGTCCGCCCACGCCCCTTTGCCCGTGGCCGTGGCCAGCTTCGCCGAAAAGCGCGCCGCTTGATCGACCAGCGACGGGATGATCTTTTTCCCCGCGCGACTCGCCTCGATGACATCGCCCAACGGGGACGCCAGAATGCGCTCCGCCTCGACGGCGCGCCCCATGGCAAGCGCTTTCTCGGCCACGCCGGTCAGCAACGTGAACGCGTCCGCGCGGCGGATCATCGTCAGCTCGTACTCGGGCTCCGGCGTCGCGCCCGAGCCTCCCCCGAGCGGCAACGGCGGCGGATGCCGTGATTGCGCCCCCGTGATCGTCGGACCCGACACGGGCGTACGCGGCGCCGAGAGCGGATTCGCCTCCAGCACGCGTCCGCTCCCCGGCGTCGTCACCGCGCGCATCGGCGTACCCGGCGACGATCCGATGCGCCCCGGCACCGGGAGCGGCAACCCTGGCGAGGAGGCGCGATCCTCCGGCAGCGGCCTTCCTCCCGGCTCCGTCGTCGACGAGTGAATCTTCGCAATGAGGTTCGCGGCCGCCGGCGTGGGCCGCGTCCCTTCGAACTCGCCCGAGGGACTCGGCCCCGGAAGCGGTGTTCGCCCGGCCGCTCCGGCTGCTACCCCAGGTAGATTGGGCGACGAGGGAGCGGGCGCCACAGGGGTTGCCGGCGTGATCTTCGGCAACGTCATGTTCAACCGGCCGCGGGCCGGCTGATCATCCAGCGCCAGCAAGGTCATCTCCTGCGAACCGATGAGGATGCGATCCCCCGCGGCCAGCGCCACCGTGCCCTCGATGCGCTGCCCGTTTACCAACACGCCATTGCGGCTCTGCAGATCCTCCACCGAGACGCCGGTGGGCGATACCCGAAGCAGGGCATGGCGCCGCGAAACGAGCGGATCGTCCAGCGAAAGCTGACAGCTCGCATTGCGGCCGACGGCGAACTCTCCCTCGGTGAGCTCGAAGTCGTGCTGCAGGTAGCGCAAACGAAAACGCATCGCGCTAGTGCGCTCCTCGCTCCCGCCTCGGCCTCGTCGCTCTCTGCCACCCAACCGACGATTGCATTAGGCTCCGCCCATCCTGCCGACTTGCATGTTACTTTTACACTCCACCGCGAGCGAACGCCACGAACGGGTGTCCTCAGGATAGGTTAGGATTGGCCGGTTTCGGGGTATCGCTCTCCGGATCTGCGTCCTCCGCGCCTCCCTGCTCGTCCGCTAGCTCACCCAGCGAGGCAACCAGGCGCTCCAATTCCGCAAGCACGCTTGCCCCGGCTTGCGGCGCCGCCCCGCTTCGTCCGCGCAGCGCGGTCAAAAGAGCTTCGGCGGGTTTGGCCAATTTCCTCGGGTATTTTCGGCCTACTTCGGCGAAGGCCTCGATGACCGCACTGGAAGGGAAAAGGCGCAGCTCGTCATACAGATGCAGGGCCCACGAGGCCCAACCCGGATCCTCGGCCGCCAAGGCGACGCGCATCGCGGACCGCACGAGCCCCTCGATCTGATCCGCAGGTGCCGCGCCACCGGAGGCCACGCGCTCCTCGAGCTGCACCTTCGCCCGCTGAAGCATGCGAACCGCGTCCGACGTGCGCCCCAACGTCAGCGCCTTCTCCGTCACCTCGACCAAGAGCTGCACGCTCCACGCGGCCTGCTTCGACGAGGCGCCGAACTGCCCGCTCAACGTATCTTCGTCCGTCTGCTCCGTGGCGCCGCACGCGGGGCATGCCGCGAGCTCCTGCGGGTACGGCAGCCGACACGCTGCGCAGTAGCGGAGAAACCCCGTCGTTTTGGCGGGCGGTGCGATGCCCGTCTCCACCTCGCAAAATACGAGCTCCTGCGTGCCGATGCGGAGGCGGTCGCCATCCTTGAGACGAACGGATCCCTTCAGCGCGGTGCCGTTGACCTTCACGCCATTGCGGCTTCCCAGGTCCTCGAAGATGGCCTCGTCACCCGTGATGACGATTTTGGCGTGCTGGCGCGAGACGAGCGGATCCTCGATCGTCACGTGGCACTCCGCGCTGCGACCGATGAGGGTCGCGCCCCTGGCCAGGTCGAACTCCTGTAGAAGAAATCGCAGCCGATACCGGGTCGCCACGCCTACCTCGCACACGCCGCCGAAGCGGTCGGTGCGGCGCAAAGATACCGCGTACCGACCTCACTTTGCGAGCTCGTTCGAACGATCGTGCGAAATGAAGGACCGCCGCTCAGGGTACGTCGAACTTTTGCGCACCCTCGGGCACGCGAAAGCCGGTGGTGACCGTGAGGCGCGCCTTGGGGAGCAGCGTCTTGATCGCGGGCTCCAGCATGCGGTCGCGCGTGATGGCCGCACCGGGACAACCGGCACACGCTCCCCCGAGGTGGATGTGGACGTCCTCGGCCGTCACGCTGACGAGGAAGAGAATGCCCCCGTCGGCGTGAACGAGTGGCGCAAGTACATCGCGACACAACTTCTCGACCGGCTCGCGGAGAGCCGACTTGTTTGCCGGGATGGCGGGTGCTGGGGGAGTCTTGGCATTCACCGATGCGCGCACGCTGTTTGCCAGCGAGCATACCACGGCACCTACCGCAGGGGCTTCTGAAAGAGAGGCCAGCTTACTTCTTCTTGGCGGCGGCCTTTCCGGCCCCGGCTTTCACGCTGGCTTCAGCCCCGGCGCCCGGCGCCGGCTTGGCGTTCGGATCGCTGATGCCGCCCTTGGTCACCAATTGGATACTCGGATCGAGCGCCATCGGATCGTCCAGCTTGTTCGGGCGCATGGCCGAGATGTTCCGGAAGGTGTTGCGCTCCTCCATGGCAACCCCGACGAGCCGCTCGCTGGAACGGTCCACGACGCGCAGGTGCGTCGAGCCGTCTTGCCACTCCGTGTACGGAAGGATCAACCAGCGCGACGGATCGGCGTTGCGGGCCTTGCCCTGCACGGACACGTTGGCGCTCATCTTTGAAACGGCTTCCTGGTACGTCTTGCCCAGGGAGCCGCCGTCGATCAGCTTCACCTCGTCGTAGATCTTCCAGAGGCGCTCGCCCGGCGCGCTGCCCACGAAGAAGAAGAACCGACGCTTCGTTGCCCCTTCGAGCACCAGCGCGGACTCATTGTTGCGGTAGCTGTACTCGCCCTTGAGGCCCGTCGCATCGAACCCGCTCGGCACGTCCTTGAACTCGTGCAGGCTCTTTGCAAACTGCAACTTTCTCGTCTCACGCTCCGACTCGAGCGCCTGCATGCGCACGCCCGGCTGCATCTTGATGAGCAGCGGGTTGTACTCACGATCGAAGACGCCGTTGAGTTGGTTGTGCGCCTTGATGACGTCCGCGCGGGTCATGCCCCAGCGGAAGCCTTCGAGCTGCGGCGCCAGCGACGACACCGTCGGAGCTTCCACGGCGGCAGCAGCAGCGGCACTCGCCTTGTGGTCAGCAGCCAAGCTGCTTAGCGAAAGAGCCACACCCCCGCAAACGACGGCGGCGAAAAGGAGACGATGCTTCATGAAAAACCCTGCCCTCTTGTATCTAGTGGGTCGGCCGCCTGCGGCGCCTGCCCCACCAAGACTAGCATTGCGCTGGTTTGGGACCAAACAACGCGCTGTTCTTTGGATGCAATGGCCGCTCTCGAAGACTTCGACGGCCGGCGCCGAAAAATGATGTAAAAAGCCCTCCCATGCGCTTCTTGCCGATCCTCTTGACTTTGGGCATCGCCTCCGTCGGAATGTTCGGCTGTGGCGGTGCTGCTTCTGGTGCGAGCAAAGGCACCCGCCCGCTGCCCGCGTATTCCGGCCACGCCACGGAGCTCTTTGATGATGATATCGAGCCGCGTGCGGTAGGCATCGATTTGAGCCTGAGTCAGGCGCAGGCGAATCCGCGCAGTGATTCGGTGCTACGTGAACGTACGCAAGTGGGGGATGCTGTCGTACGTGCTCGCGTCGACACCGTCACCGCGAAGAACGATGGAGTCGACGCTCGCTACGACTTGGGGCTTCGCCCCGTCGAGAAGATTGCAGGTGAGCATCCGCCGTCGGGTGAAAACTTCAACCTGCGCATCGAGCGCACGAGCCCTGCGGCCAACATCGTCAAGAACTTCCAGAACCGCCTGCACGGCCGCATCTTCGTCGTCTTCGTGCGCGAGTTCGTCCGGCCCGACGGAGATACCGAGCTGCACTTTCACGCCGCACCCGACAACAAAGACGTCGTGGATGCCGTTCGTGCCGCCGCCGCGTTCGGTGAAGGAACCGCATCGAAATAGCGATCCGATGGGCTGGTTGGGCCTGGAAATTTGGAGCGCGCGTCTTGACCTCGACGCGTAGCCGATCCTTATAGGAAAGACCGAGGGTTACCGTGGGTGTAGAAATCAAAAGCGCAAAAGAAATCGAAGGCGTGCGCATCGCCTCACAGATGGCGGCAGAGACACTGGTTCTCGTGGGCGAGAAGCTTCGCGCTGGAATGACCACGGAAGAGATCAACTCCATCGTTCACGAGGACACGATCCGCCGCGGTGCCTACCCCGCGCCGCTCAACTACAAGGGCTTTCCCAAGAGCGTCTGCACCTCGCTCAACGACGTCGTGTGCCACGGCATCCCGGGCAACGAGGTCCTGAAGAACGGCGACATCATCAACGTCGACGTCACGACCCTCTACAACGGCTTCCACGGCGACACGTCGGCCACGTTTTACATCGGCACGCCGAGCCCCGAAGCGCGCTTGGTCGTCGAGACCGCGCGCCGCGGCCTGGAGCTTGGGATCGCCGAAGTGCGCGAGGGCGCACGCCTCGGCGACATCGGCTACGCCATTCAGAGCTACGTGGAAGCGCAAGGCTGCAGCGTCGTGCGCGACTTCGTGGGTCACGGCATCGGCCGGCGCTTCCACGAGCCTCCGCAGGTGAAACACTTCGGCAAGCGTGGCGACGGCCAGCGGCTCAAGGCCGGCATGATCTTCACCGTCGAGCCGATGGTGAATCTGGGCCGCTACGAGGTCGAGATCGACGCGGACGACAAGTGGACCGTCCGCACCGTGGACGGCGAGCTCTCGGCCCAGTTCGAGCACACCGTCGTGGTCACCCGCGACGGCTGCGAAGTCCTCACGCAGCGACAGAAGCCGCTGCGCTTCTCGGAGAACCTCTCGGCCGTCTTGGCGGTCTGAACCGGCAAAATCTGGATGGACGGGACGCCGCAGACTAGTCAGACTAGTCAGCATGGCATTGCTCGCGCGACAAGAATGGCAGCTGCAGCAGGCCAAGGCCGAGTTCAGCAAGGTCTTGGAGCGCAGCCAGACCGAAGGCCCTCAGATCGTGACGAAGCACGGCGTCGCCGCAGCCGTCATTCTGAGCGTGCGCGATTACGAAGCGCTTCGGCAGAAGAAAAGGTCCTTCAAGGCGTTCCTTCGCTCCGCCCCTTCGGAGCTGGGCGAGTTGGATCTCCGTAGAGATCCCGGCGGCGATCGCGACGTCGATCTATGAGCTACCTGCTCGACACGTGCGCCATCTCGGAGCTGGCGGCGCCGAAGCCCAATCCGGGGTTCGTGGCTTGGCTGGACGATCAGCCCGACGAGGCGTTGTTTCTCAGCGTGCTCACAGTGGGCGAGTTGATTCGGGGCGTGGAGCTTCTTGGCCCAGGGCCGAAGCGACGAAACTTGGAACGATGGCTCGCAGAGCTTCGCACGTCGTACCGCGACCGGCTTTTGCCCGTGGACGAAGCGGTGGCGGCTCTCTGGGGCATTTACAGCGCGCGTGCGAAAGAATCGGGCAACGCGCTGCACGCGGTGGACGGCCTGCTCGCCGCCACCGCCGTTCGCAGCGCGCTGAGCGTGGTGACCCGCAACACGCGCGATTTCCGCAGCGTCGGGGTCACCGTCATCGATCCCTGGACGTAATCCTATTTGCGCGCGGCGAGCATTTCCTCGGCGGCGCGGCGGGCGGCCTCGCCGACTTTGACGCCGCCGATCATGCGGGCCACCTCCTCGATGCGCTCCTTCTCGCTCAAGGGGCGCACCGTGGTGAGGGTGCGGCCTTTGACTTCGCTCTTGCCGACGACGTGGTGTCCATCGGCGAGGGCCGCGATTTGCGGCAGGTGCGTGATGCAGAGCACCTGGCGGTGGCGCGCCACGTCGGCGATGGATCGGCCGATGACCTCCGCGATCGCACCGCCAACGCCCGCGTCCACTTCGTCGAAGACGTAGAGGCCCGCGGGGCCTTTCTCGGCGAGGACCCGCTTCAATGCGAGGAGCGCGCGGGAGAGTTCACCGCCGCTGGCGATGCGGCGCATCGGGCGCGGTTCCTCGCCCTTGTTGGGCGCAATGAGGAACTCGACGCGATCGATTCCGCTGCGCGTGAGACGCGCGCCGTCGATTTGCAGCGCCGCCTCGGCGGAGCCGGTGGCGATGGGCGCCACCTCGACGACCACGCGCGCGCGCCCCATGCCGAGTTGCGCAAGCTCACGCCCCACGGCATCGGCCAGCTTTTCCGCGGCCTGACGCCGTTTCTGCGAGAGCGTGCGCGCCCGCGACGAAGCCTTGCCGAGGCGCGCATCCCGGGCCGACTCCAGCTCCGTGGCGCGGGCGCTGGAGCCTTCGAGCCCATCGAGCTCACGGCGCAACGTATCGCGATGGGCCAGAAGCTCCGTCGTCGTGGGCCCATGTTTGCGCAAAAGCTTTTGCAAGCGAAAGAGCCGCTCCTCGACCTCGGCCAAGCGCTGCGGATTGACCTCGACGCCCTCGGCGTAGCGTGCCAGCGCGCGGGCCGCATCGGCCAGCTCCGAGCGCGCCGACTCGATCTGGCGGGCCAGCGGTGCAAGCGACCCATCGAGCGACGCCGCACCGTCGACGTCCGCCGCGAGCCGCCCGAGCTCGTCGCAGATGGCGCCCTCCCCTTCGTAGAGCCGCTCGGCGGTTTTGGCCGTCGCCTGTGTGAGGCGCTCGGCATGGCGAAGGCGCGCACGCTCTTGGTCGAGCGAAGTCTCCTCCCCCGCCTCGGGCGAAAGCTCGTCGAGCTCGCGCAACTGGAACGCGAGGAAGTCCTCCCGCTCCGCCCGCCCCCGCTCGGACTCGCGGACCGCCTCGAGCTCCTTCACCACGGCGGCAAGGGCATCCACCTCCTCGGCAAGCGCATCCCGAGCGGCGTCCAGCTTGCCAAACGCGTCCAGGTACTCCACATGGGTGGCCGGATCCGTCAGGCTCACGCTCTCGTGCTGCGAGGCGATATCGCAAAGGTCCGGTGCCAATTCCGCGAGCTGGGCCGCGGTGCAGAGGCGCCCGTTCACATAGGCCCGGGTCCGAAGGCTCTCGCCCCCTTCCGACTGCAGAAGCCGCCTCACCACCAAGGCGACGCCCCCACCCGTGGTACCATCGAATGGGATCCCGGCCGCTTCCAGCTTGGCAAGCACTCGGGATCCTGCAGGAATCTCGAAGAGCGCCTCGACTTCGGCCTCTCGGGCGCCTGCACGGATGAGGTCGGCACGAGCCCGACCGCCCAAAACCAGGGACAAAGCGTCGATGATCATCGACTTACCGGCGCCCGTCTCACCGGTCAGGACGTTGAAACCGCCGCGAAGCTCTAGCACGAGATTTTCGATAAGAACGAGGTTTCGAACCTGGAGTTGAACCAACATTGGGGCAATCCTTGACCTCTCTTGTACCGTCCGACTAGCCTGTATTCGCTTCCAAACCTGCCTCAGCCGCTGGCGCCGGCCGGCCTATGCCTACGAAAAATACAGCCAAGAAAAAACCTGTCGCGCCCCCCCCGGAACCGCCGCCGAAAGCGCTTTCGGTGGAAGAACGCACCCAACTGCTAGAAGAACGGCTGCAGAAGGCGGATGCGGACTTCCAACTGGCTTATCGGGAAAACCTCGACATGTCGTGGATCTACCACGACAGTGCGCTCGAGGGGGTGGTCTACACCTTCCAAGAGCTGAAGACGGCCATCGACCCGAATGCGGCCATCACGGCCGACTCGGGGATGCAGCCGGTCTGCGAGGAGATTCGCCGGCATCGCGAGGCGCTGCATTTCATTCGCGATTATGCGGTTCGCCGCCGTCTGCCCATCACGGTCGACGTCGTAAAGAAAATCTACGTCACCCTCCATCCTGAGGAAGGGGACGTAAAAACGGTGCGTTACCGGAAGGACATTCCGCAGCACCGTCTCTATTTCCATGAGTATGCGCCGCCCGATAAGATCAATTACAAAGTGCGGCAAGTGATCGATTGGGTGAACGACCCGGAAACGCGGCGCACCCGAACCGGCGTGCGCGTGGCAGCTCGCGCGCATTACGATCTTTTGCGCGTCTTTCCCTTCCAGCTCGACAGCGGAAAGGTGGCGCGTCTGTTCATGAACTTGCTCCTTCTCCGGAGCGGTTATCCGCCTTCCATCGTCCACTCGACCGAACGCCAGCGGTATTACGAGGCGCTCAAAGGCTCGAGCCAGACGATGACCTCCATCGTCCAAGAAGCCATCGAGAACAACCTCGCTTCGGTCGAGAAACTGCTCGACGGTTACGAGAGTCGGAACGTTCGTCCGACAGGCTGAACGGTCAAGAACGGCCCCGGGTCGCTCTTCAGCCGTCAGCTACCGAAGCCTGAAGACTGAAGACAGTAAGGGATGTGCACATGAGCGGTCCGCTCGAATCCTCGATCACCCTAGAGGAGGTGTTCGCGGTCGTGAGCGCCAAGCGTGTGCCTCTGGCCCCCGAGCTCGCGGGTTACCTCGCGCTCGAGATCGCCGAAGGCGCCGGGGGCGCCCCCGGGGAAGTCGATCCGCGCCAGGTCTATATCGGCGACGAAGGCACCGTGGCCCTCGTGTTTCGCCAAAAGCGAAGTGATGCCACGAACGACAAAGCCGAGGAGTCGATCCGCAGCCTCCTGCAGCGGCTGCTCGAGGCGAGTGGCTCGCAAACGCCCGCGCTCGACGCAGCGGCCAAAAAAGAGGCGGGCGCGGGCATCGCCTCGCTGGCCCAAGAGCTCGAGGCCGCGCTGGTTCCGGTGAACCGGGCCGCCGGGCGGCGCGCATTGGCCCGGCTCGCGCGCGAAGTGAAGCGGGTCACCTTGGGCGTCGGCCGCAATGCTTCCATTCCGCCCGATGCGCAACAGCGGCGCAGCATCCGGGGCTCGCAGCCGTCGTATCCGGGACACACGGGACCGCGCAGCCAAGATGGGCGCAGGTCGAGGCCACGGGACGAGGTGGATAGCCTGTTGTCGGCCTTCGAGGTGGAGGGCCCGCGCTCGGACGCCGTCGTCTCGCGCGACCTCAAGGAAATTGCGGGCCTCACCCCCACGCCTCCCCCGCTGCAGCCGGCCTCCGTGCCCCTTCCCGTGTCGGCTGCGGGCCCGGCCTCGGCGCGCACGCCCGCGGGCGCGTTTCCAACGAGCACGCGCGAGCCCGTCTCCTCGGCGCGTGTGCCCGCGCCGGCACCGGCGCCCCTTTCCAGTCGCGGGCAGGCGCTGACCCCGCCCGGACAAGGGCAAAAGCGGCAAGCGCCCTTTGCACGACGGATTGGACTCGTGGTGGCGGCCGTGGCGGTATTGGCCGTGGGGGCCGCCATTCTCGCTTGGATCCTGCGCTCCGGCTCACGCACGCCGCCCGCATTGCCGGCGGAAAAAGCCGCCCTCGAGCCGGCGCCCTCCGCGCGCCCTCCAAGGCCGTGCAAAGCCACGGTGATCATCACCGACGCTCTTCCCCGTGCGGAACTCCTGGTTCGCGCAGGGCAGACACCGCTCGAGGTGCCACGTATGCCGGTCGGTGCGCGCCTGGAGTTCGTGGCGACGGGCGATGGCTTTGCGCCGAAACGCGCCGTAATCCCGAAAAATGCGCCGTGGGACGCGGGAAGCGGCAAGCCACGGTATGAAATGACCATTGAACTGGAAAAGGCGCGTGCCAAATCCGGCGTGGACCCGTGGCCGCCGGGGGAGCCGGGCAGCGAGGTTGGTGGCCATGGCGCGCCGGGCACGGTACATATCGTTTCAACGCCTCGCAGCGCGGAAATTTGGCTTCTTGCGGGCCTCGGGCCCGAGGCCATCATTGACCAACTCGCGTGTGATTCGGACGTCGATATCTTGGTAGCCGGACCGTCCACCTATCGGAAACGCTTGCACATCGGGCAGAACGAATTCGTCGAGGTATCGCCGCCGGGCGGCGAAGTTGCACGAAAGGCCCGGGTCAGTGCGAAGTAAGTGCTATAGGCAGGGATAGCTCTCGAAGGAGTAAGGGGATGCACGAGGAAGATCTGGCCATCATCAAAGCACTGGTCCCGGTGGCGTGGGCGGACGACGTATTTGCCGAGAAAGAAGAAGCCACACTGGAAGCACTGCTGGTCGCCTTCAACGCGACGGACGAAGAACGAACACAGGTTCTCGAATACGCCAAAGAAAAGAAGACCCTCGACGATATCGAGCTTCAAGAGCTATCGGCCGACGATCGACGAATCCTCCTCCAACATGCGGTTTTGCTGTCCTACGTCGACGGCGAACAGGGCGAAGCCGAACGCCAATTTCTCGTCAAATTGGTGGAGAAATTGAAAATCCCGTCGGACGAGGCGCAAGGCTTGATGGATTTCGCTTCCGAGCGCGCCAAAAAGCTATTGGGCCAGCTTTAGCAATCGCTGTTAGCGGTTACTAACCAATTCGAGACTGGAAGCCTTCAATCTCTTTGAGCAGCGCCATGGGGCTGAAAGGCTTCGTGTAATATGCGTTTGCGCCGGTTTCCAGGGCGCGCTGTTTCGATTCGCTGTCGTCCAAGGCGCTGATGATGACGATGGGAACCGCCTCCGTACGCGCATCGGCGCGGAGGCGGCGGCACACTTCGAAGCCGTCGTACGAGCCGGAAAGATGCAGATCGAGCAGGACGAGATCTGGCTCGGTGGTAATGGCCAATTCGAGCGCACGCGGGCCCGAGGCCGCCGTTTGCACCTCGTGGCCGCGCCCTTTGACGAGGGCTTCGATCATTTTGCTGACGGAATCCGAATCTTCCACGATGAGGATACGCATCGAAATTTCGGGGATTATCGCCGACTCAGGTATCAGCGCGCTAGCGTTCCCCTCGGAAAAGTGACGATGATGCGCAATCCGCCGGCTTCGGCATCGGCAAGCTCCAGGGAGACGCCCAACCAACCGGCTATCTCGTTCGCCACGTAAAGGGGCACGCTGGTCGCACGGCCGTGCGTGCCCGGTTCGATGTCGAGCCCAACGAACGAGCGACGCGCGGAGGCGGGGAGCGGGGCACCTGCATCTTCGACGCAGATGCGCGGTCCGTCGGCTTCGGCGTTCGTGATGGTAATGGTCACACTTGCACCGCGGGGCGACGAGGCGATGGCCTGGCCCACGAGCTCGCGGAGCAGCACCGACAGGGCGCGGGGTGCGGAGCGCACCGGAAGCTCTTCGCCACGACTGCGCTCGGAAACGGGCGCGCGCTCGCTGTCTTTCGCATCCACGAGACCCGCTTGCGGATCCGTTGCCAGCACGCGACCGCGCTCGTGCGAAACCGGGGCCGCGATGCCCTCGAGGCGCGTGCTCACGTGGAGAAGCACGCCCGATCGATCTGCGCGACCGGAAAGCGCCGACACGACGGAGCGCGCGGTCTCCACCAGATCGACATCCGTGTGCGGCTCTTCGCTGTCCAACTCACCGAGGTGCGCGAGGCCTCCGACGAAGTCCTGCGCCCGCACCAACGCACGCCGCACGACCTCCCAGCGCTCCTCGGGGTTCTCTGCGAGCGCAATGGAGGAAGAGCTCTGCCCGACGACTTGCCCCAGCTGCGGCTGCGACGAGCGCGCGGGACGCACCGGGAGCTGGCGCGCGGCCGGCGACAAGATGGATCGAAGCTCGGCCGCGACGCCGGCGGAAAAGCGGCTCAGGGCGGCCAGCCGCTCGGCGGCCGGCTCCGAGGGGTGCGGAGGGGGAACGGTGGAAGGCACGCCGCCGGCCACCGCTTCCTGCGTGTAGACCTGCGCGAGCTCGCGCGCGTAGGCTTCGCCCTGCTTGCGCGCCTCGTCCAATTCTTTCCGCAGCGCCTCGCGCTCGTTGCGCTCGGACACGCCGTCGGCGGGAAGGCTCAACACTTCGGCCCCGCCCTCGAGCTCGTAACGGCCGCCGTAACGGACGGCCATGCGGCTCATCCATGCGCGCTCCGTGTCGGCGGTGACCGAGCTGTCCGGGCCCAGAACGACGGCGACCCGCACCTCGTCCTCTTCGCGCCGGATGGTGATGGCGGCGCCGCCGCCCGTCCCCTGCCCCGCCAACACGTGCAGCATGCGGCGAATTTCGGCCTCGTCGCCGAACACCTCGGTCCCGCTGCCTGGCTCGATGGAGACGCGGGCCTCGGGGGCCACCTCCCAGATGAGCGCGGCGAGATCGATGCGTCCGCGACGCCCACGCACCGCGGAAGGCCGCGAGTGCAGCGATGAAAGCATCTTCATCGCGTCATCGAGCGCGTTCAAGGTGGCATCGAGCGATGCCGGCTCGGCGGCGGCCGCGGCACCCGATGCGTTGAGGACCTGCACCCCCATGCGCAACCGCTCTGCGGCGCCGGCGGCTTCTTGGGTGAGCAGCCAGCCTAGCTCCTGACGTGTAAGCCGCGCTTTCGACATTCCGCCCCTCATCGTAGCATTGGCATATGGTTCGTGAAGAGCGCGCAGTGGCCACCTCGTACGATGGCGCTTCCGATACGTATCGGGTTGTCTGCCAAACCGGAGAGATTCATCAACGCTTCCAGGGCAACGTCGATTTGTTGCTCGACTCGAGCGGTCACTTGGTCGGAATCGACCTGGGAGGCGAAGGTTTTCAGCGCCTGGTCATCATGCTGGGAGCCCATGAAAACGTGGTTTCGCAGCGCCGTTCCCCCGCAGAGATCGTGCGCGGTAGGGATGGGCAGGTTCTCTACGTGGCGTTCTCCAACGCGCGCACGGCAGCGCGAGGGCACGAGAAGAATCCCTACGTCTAGCTAGACATCACTGGACATTCCTCGACAGGTGTGGGTGGCTACCGGCTGACGAAGACGTCGTCCGTCGGCAGCACCCGCGGAACGGTGACGCGCACGGGGCGCTTGAAAGCGCGCGGATCGCCTATTTTTCCCGTAGCAACCGCGTACGCGAGGGTCTCGGCCGAGGCCACGACGACGTTGGCCGGACCTTCGGGCTCGCACGTGGTGAGGCTGAGTCCCGGGCCGGGCGGCGGATAGAGGAGGCCCGTGGCAATGCGCGGATCCGGCTCGACCAGGCGTGCGCCGGTGGCGATGAGATCCGCCAGCGCCCCCGATTCCGCGAGCACCTCGAGCATCTGCCGTGAGGGCGCGGCCAGCAGAAAATCGAGGCCCTTGGGCACACGCTTCGACTTGAGCAACGTGGCCACCACGAAGAGCTCCCGCAGGGTCGAACCGGTGTCGCCGCCGAGGAGGACTTGTGACACGGGTTTTCCTGCGAGCTCGCGCACCGGAACAATGGAACCCGTGGAGCTTGCGGAACCAACGTTCCGCACCAGCGGATCGACCGCGCCGAGATCCAGCGAGACGACCTCCTCGAAGGGCGCCCCCGCATCGGGCGCGAGGGAACGGTGCGCCTTCGAGCGGCGCTCGTCGCGAAGAAAGACCTCCGTGCGCTCGTCGCTTCCGAACAGCGCACCGACAGCGCCCACCTGCGGCGCCACCGCGCAGAGGATGGCCCGCTCCGCAACGGAGAGAAACCGCGCGCCGGGTCCGCCGAATTCGAGCACCACGGGCGATTCGCTCGAGGCCACCACGCGCTGCACGATTCCGGCCAGATCGCGGCGGATCCACTCGAACGCGACGTCGCGCGCCCCGACGAAGGGACGCAGCTTGCCGGTGAGCTGCACCTGAATGCTGCGCGGCGGACGAAGCTTCACACGACCGCGCGCGAGCGCATGCCCCAACGCGGCGGGCGGCACGGCCCAGGTCAGCATGCCCACGCCGCCGAGTGCGGCGAGACGCGGCTCGTCGGTCACGGCCAAGCGCGCAGGCGAGCCGAATCGTTCGAGGTGCACCGGCGCCGGAAACCCCGCTCCGGCCCGCGCGACCGAAAGGCCGTGCGAGAGCGCCTCGGTCGCCAGCGGCGCCGGCGACGACGGGTCGCGCACACAGACCGTGTCGTAAGCGATCGAAACCTCAGGGCTGGCTTTTTTCAGCCCGGCGGCAACGCCCTCGGCCAGAGCACGCCTGGGGTCGCGCACCAGCACGACCTGGTCCACTTTGACGTCGACCTCGTGCTTGGCCCGAGCCGGTCCCGCGGCGCGACCGGCCAAGATTTTTTCGGCCATGGTGCGGGGAGGATCCCCAGCTTTGGAACGCATGAGAGCTAAACGCCAACGTCAAAACAGGGAGGAAGCTCGGCCGAAATTGGCCCGCGTGCCACGCGACGTTAGACCGCCA
Source organism: Sorangiineae bacterium MSr12523 (assembly GCA_037157775.1). NCBI lineage: Bacteria > Pseudomonadati > Myxococcota > Myxococcia > Myxococcales > Pendulisporaceae > Pendulispora > Pendulispora brunnea. Next base: position 3,855,405 of record CP089982.1, on the reverse strand, counting down.
CTCTCGCGCTGGTCAAGGTTACGACATTCACCGTGATTGACCCGCAACCTCCCTCCCTTTTACCTTGGGCGCATGTTCAAAGAAGCGCTGCGTGACATCGTGGAGCAGACGGATGGGGGAATCGCGGGCATCTTGATGGACTCGAGCGGCATCGCGGTCGAGAGCTACACGAAGGACGGCGCCCCGTTCGACATCAACACCGTCGGCATCGAGTTCGGCGTGGTGCTCAGCCAAATCAAGCGCGCCGCAGAAATGGTGGAGGCCGGATCGACGCACGAGATCTCGGTGGGCACGGAGAAGATGATCACGGTCATCCGCCTGCTCGGCGATACGTACTTCCTGGCCCTGGCCATCGCCCCCAACGGCAACTTCGGCAAGGGGCGCTATTTGATGCGTGCCGCCGCGCCCAAGCTCCTGGCCGAACTCTGATGCCACGAGGCAAACCAGGCAAGCCAGGCAAGAGCGGCTCGAGCACCTTGCGCATTCTGTCCATCTCGGGCCCGAATCTCCAATTGCTCGGCACGCGGGAGCCGGAGATCTATGGGACGGAGACCCTCGCCGACATCCATACGCGCCTCGATGCCCGCGCACGCGAGCTCGGGTGCAGCTTCGTCGGGCGCCAAACCAACCACGAAGGCGACATCGTGACGTGGATTGGCGAGTCCCCCGGTCATTTTGACGGCATCCTGCTCAACCCCGGAGCCTACACGCACACGTCGATTGCCATTTACGACGCACTGCGCGCCACGGGCATCCCGTGCGTCGAGGTCCATCTCTCCAACCCCGACGCGCGTGAAAGCTTTCGCAGGCGTTCGCGCGTCGCGCCGGCTTGTCTCGGCCGAGTGGCCGGGTTTGGAGGGGAAAGCTACCTGCTGGCGCTCGCGGGCCTGGTCACTTCGTTGAAAATATGGTCCAACGACGGCGGGAGGTCCAAGTGACTGTGGATATCGATAAGCTGCGCGAGCTGCTCGACGTACTGAACGAAAAAGACATCGCCGAGTTCGAGCACGAGGACGAAAAGGTCCGCCTGCGCATCGTGCGTGGTCACGTGGTGTCGCCGACGGCCTACGCCGTGGCCGCGCCGGTTGCCTCGCCCGCGACGCTCGCATCGGCCTCTCCTGTGCCTGCCAAGGCCGGGGACGCCGCATCGTCCGAGGCCACGGGCGACACCGTCGACATCACGAGCCCCTTCGTCGGCACGTTCTACCGCGCCCCAAGCCCGGAGGCGCCTGCCTTCGTCGAAAAAGGCTCCGTCGTCCGCCCCGGACAGACGCTCTGCATCGTCGAAGCGATGAAGCTCATGAACGAGATCGAAGCCGACTGCTCCGGCACCGTCGTCGAGATCTTCGTGCAGAGCGGCAAGGCCGTCGAGTTCGGGCAGAAGCTTTTCCGCATTCAGAAGGCCTGAGGGGCGCATGTTCAAGCGCATTCTCATCGCCAACCGCGGCGAAATCGCGATCCGCATCATGCGCGCTTGCCGCGAGCTGGGGATCGAAACGGTGGCCGTGTACTCCGAGGCCGACGAGCGCGCGCTGCACGTGCGCTTCGCCGATCGCGCGGTGTGCATCGGCCCCGGCCCGGCGACGAAAAGCTACCTGCACGTCCCTGCGATCATCAGCGCCGCGGAGATCACGGCGGCCGAAGCCATCCACCCAGGTTATGGCTTCCTGTCGGAGAATGCCGAGTTCGCGCGCCTCTGCAAGAAGTGCGGCGTGACCTTCATCGGCCCCTCCCCGGAGGCCATGCGCGCCTGGGGCGACAAGGTCACCGCCCGCTCCAATGCGGTGCGTTTCGGCCTGCCGCTCCTCCAGGGCAGCGAGGTGCTGCGCGACGCGAAGCACGCGATTGAGGAGGCCAAGCGGGTCGGCTTCCCGGTCATCCTCAAGGCATCGGGCGGCGGCGGCGGGCGCGGCATGCGCATCGTCCGCAGCGAGTCCGAGGTCGAAGCGGCCTTCGCCAGCGCGCGCCACGAGGCGGAGACGGGGTTCAAGAACCCCGACGTGTACCTCGAGAAGTTCATGGAGCGGCCGCGCCACATCGAGTTCCAGGTGCTGGCCGACCAACACGGCGGCGTCTGGGTCCTGGGCGAGCGCGAATGCTCCATGCAGCGCCGCCACCAGAAGGTCATCGAGGAGGCCCCCTCCCCCGCGATGACACCGGAGAAGCGCACCGAGGTGGCGGAGGTCATCCGCAAGGCCATCCTCGAAACCGGGTACCGCTCGCTGGGCACCCTGGAGTTCATCATGGATGAGCAGGGCAACCTCTCGTTCCTCGAGATGAACACACGCGTTCAAGTCGAGCACCCGGTCACCGAGGCCATCACGGGCTTGGACCTGGTGCAGCTGCAGATCCGCGCCGCCGCCGGCGAAAAGCTGGATCTGCCGGACACGCGCGACTGGCCGCTGCGCGGGCACGCCATCGAGTGCCGCGTCAACGCCGAGGATCCGCGTACCTTCGCGCCCTGGCCGGGGCTCATCACCGAGTACTACCCGCCGGGCGGCACCGGCGTGCGGGTCGACTCGGGCGTCTACGGCGGCTGGCGCGTCCCGGCACACTACGACTCGCTGCTGGCCAAGTTGATCGTCCACGCGCCCACCCGCGCGGAGGCGATCGAGCGCATGCGCCACGCGCTCGACGAGTTCATCGTCGGTGGCATCCGCACCAACATCGAGCTTCACAAGCGTCTCCTGAACGACCGCGAGATGATCGACGGGACGATGACGACGCGGACGATCGAGCGCCTCCTGGCCGAAGGCTGAGATCGGCGAAAGACGCGAAGACCAGGAAGACGAGGAAGAGCCCTCTGGTACGGTGCCCGCGCACCGTACTAGGATTCCGCGCGCTCGGATGGCTCGGATGCGTGGCGCTCTTTCTCTCGTTCTTGCTGCTTTCGTCGCAGGCGGTTCCCTGCTCGCAGCGCAGTCTGCGCCGGCCGCCACCGCGACCGCTGCACCGGGCGCCTCCAAGCCGCGCCAGTACACCCTGGCGGAGTGCCTCGCGCTCGCGGAGCGCAACCACCCGAATCTGTGGGCGGCGCGCGCGCGCATCGATGGCTTCCGCGCGCAACTCGACGAGGCGCATTGGACGCCTTTTTGGCAGTGGAGCGGCGGCGCGAGCCTGACCAGCATCGCCGATGCGCGTGGAGCGGCGCCTTACACGACGGCCACCTCCAACGCGCTCAATACGAGCTTTGCCGACGGCTTCAATCCTTGGTTCCGCATGAACCTGAGCGGCGGCATTCCGCTCTACACCTTCGGGAAGATCGACTGGATCGGCCGCGCCGCCGAGGCGCAAGTTCGCGCCGGCGAGTGGGAGAGCGAGAAATTCCGCCAGCAAACGCGGGCCGACGTGCGACGGGCGTACTACGGCGTGATGCTCGGACGCGACATGAGCGCCACGTACGTCGAGATGACGAGCAAGATCGACAAGGTGCTCGCGTCGATCACCGAGAAGCTCGAACGCGGCGACCCCGGTGTCGACGAAGGATCGCGCGCGCGACTCGACATCTACCGCGACACCCTGGAGTGGCGCGCAGGCGATCCCCGAAAGCGCGAGACCGTCTCCATGAGCACGCTGCGCTTCATGACCGGTGTGCAAACCGATTTCGACGTCGTACACGCGCCGCTCGGCCGCCCCGAAGGAGACGTCGCCCCCGTCGTGACGTACCTCACGGCGGCGCGGCTGTATCGGCCGGATACGAACCAGGCACGGGCCGGCATCGCGGCGCGCCGCGCGCAGCTCGAGTTCGCGCAGGCGCGCTTGTTTCCGGATATCGCGCTGGGCTTCGGCGCCGGGATCAACATCGCCCGCAATGCCGAGATTCAGAACGGCTGGGTCTTCAACCCCTTCAACAGCAACGGCTTTTATTTCGGCGGTCCCCTGCTGAGGGTGCAGTGGACGCCGGACATCCTACCGGGACTGGCCCGCATCGAGTTCGCAGCCGCGCAGCTCGAAGAGGTGCGCGCGCTGCAGCGGCTCGCGCTCGGAGGCGTGGCCGTCGAGGTGGAGAACGCCTACGGCGTCGTGCTCGAGACGCGGCAGCGCGAAGACCGGTTCGGACATGCCGAGGGCGTCACCAAGAGGTGGCTCGAGAAGGTACAGGGCGAGGTGGAACGCGGAGCGAAGGACACCGCGGCCCTCACCGAGCCGCTGCAGCTTTACCTCGAGGCCCGCGTCAATCACCTGTACGCGCTCGTGGACTACGACATTGCGCTGGCCGAGCTGGCACGCGTGACGGGTTGGGACGCCGCAGCGACGCCCGGCGCCGTCCGTTAGTCGCTAGTTGCGCGGCTCGAGCTGCGCGTGTTGCTCGCGTTGCGCCCGGGGCACGAAGGCCACGACATCGAGATCGAACAGACCCGCAAGGTCGCTCTTCTTCTTGGTCACCTTCAACGAGATCCGTTCCGTCCCGCCATGTGACACGAGGTCTCCGACCTTGGCCCAGCCAAACTGCACATCATGGCTCCAGAACGGAATCGGCAGGATGCCAACGCCATTGACCGCGCCCACGTGCTGGCTACCAAAATCGAAATTCACCGTTCCGCGGGTCGCGCGGAAACGCTCGTGCACCGCGAAGATGCACGCCCACATCGTGTAATCCCCTGGCGGCAGATCGACCTCACGACGAAGCAAAATCGGCTCTTCCAGCTTGGCGTCGCCGACCATGAGGGAGCCGTTGGACGCGAAGTGATCGACCGGCCCCAGAGAATAGAAAGCGGGCCGCCCCTTCGAGAGGGCGACATTGCGAAAGCTCTCGGCTTGAACGAAGACGAAGCGATTCTTGACCTCGACACGCTCCACTTTGAGTGCCGTTCCAGCATCGGCCTGGAGGCGCAAAAAGCGTTCGACGCCCGGCGCATCGGAATGCGGATCGCGCACGAGGCACGATGGCGGCACGGCGATCTCGGTCCCCACGCTGCCCGAAAGCTTGCAGACGGTGGTTCCCCCGGCAGGTTCCACGAACTCGACCTGAATGGGGGCGCCGGCCGGCTGCCCGGCCACGAGCAGCCCATCCTGCCCGCCGTCCTCGTCGAACAACGCGTAGATGGCCACCTTGCTCTGGGTACTCAAGGTACGGAACGGTTGCCCGTCGGCCGCAAGCTCACGCTTCCCCCAAGCCTCGTCCAACACGTGAACGGGATACGACTCCTGCTCATCGTGGTACGAGCCCACGTCGAGCTTCTTCGGATCGCTCGTCGCCGAAAGACCATCGGCTATCCCGAGCCCGATCCTCGAGAGATCGAGATGGCGCGCATGCCAGGCAAAACCTGCCGTGGCGAGCACGAGCCCCGCGGTGCCGAGGGTCTGCGGGATGGCCTGCGGAATGCGTTCGAAGATCTTCGTTCGCTTCAGCGAGCCGATACCCAGCAAAAGCAGAAACAGCGAGAGACCGGCCAAGGTCACCTTGCGGCCCTTGGCGCGCAGATCGCTGATGTCCCAGACCAACTTGATCTTCGCGGGGGTGGAGATGGCCTCGGGCAAATCCAGGATGATGAGGCCATCGGGATTCTCGCGCACTTCGAGCGGCCGGTCTCCGAGCCACGCGCGCCACGTCGGTGAAAAGTTGGTTTTCACCACGAGCTGCCGTCCGTGCTGGCCCCCCGCTGACGTAACGGGCGTGACGGCAAACTCGTACTCGTACCCGCCGCCCGGCAAGTACTTGTCCACGGTCACGCTGGAGTCGTACCCCTCGCCGGTGAGCATGCGCGGCTCGTAGCCAACGCGCTCGAACAAGACGATGTCCGGCGTCTCCATCACGCTCCGCCATCGCGGATCCTCGCTCAGCGCGTGGATGAAGTGAGGCGTGCCCGCGACGATGTATTTGACGTCATAGGTCTCCGCTTCATCGATGACCGGAAAGGGAACGTGCCAGAAGGGCCCCTTTTTCTGCAAAACCTGGCTGGCGGGATTGTTCTCGTAAATCCAGCCCGAGATCTCGCGGAAGCCCGACAGCACGGGAATCATGTGCCGGACGTAGTTGACGCTCGGGGGTTGCACCGCCCCTTGTCCCAAGAACTCGCCGAAGACGCGCCCGCGCTTGTCGCCGTGTTCCTTGAGCCAGCCGGCCACCTCTTCGACGCTCTGCTCGAAGCGCGAAAACTCCTCCGCCGTGTACACTTTGACCGCGCGCTGGGTCATCACGAAGAACGCCCAGAACGCCCCCGCGGCGAGGATGGCCATGTTCAGCGGGTAGTAGCGGAATTTGCGATTCGCAAAGCGCCAAGCGCCATAGGCCGCCACGAAGAGCCACGCGAGGATGGCCAGGGTGATGAAGCGGTACCAGAGCAGATTCTGGTACATGGGCAGCAGATCGATCAGCCAGTGAATCTCGGGACCGAGCGCCACCCAGAAGGCCAAAATGAAGGTGATCAGGCACGACGCTACGGCGCCATTCCGCCGGCGAACCAGCTCGACGATGCCCACCAGGCCCGCGACGATGGCCACCATGCCGCACGTGCTGTACGTGAAGAACGACGAGAAGAAGCCAACCCGGTAGGACGAGATGAGGCTGCCCTCGAACCAATCCGAAACGGTGTCGAAGGCCGGACGGGTCCAGGTATAGGCCGCATCCGTCTTGGCGGCGAACTTCAAACTTGGATACAGCCATTCGCCGCTGATCGCGATGCCGGTGGCGACCAGCACGCCCATCATGAGGGCACTGCTCCCCATTTTGCGCGGCCCTGCGCCCACCACGAATGCCGCGAGGGCCAGGCACATCATGTACGTGGTGAGCAAATGCGTCATCACGCAGGCGCAAAAGACCACCGATCCCCACGCGAGGTGCATGAAGGCACGCGGCATGGGCGCCCGCTGCGCGCGACGAAACGCGATGAGCGTTCCCATCATCAGCGGGACCGCGAAGGCGGGATTCAGCATCCCATTCTTGAAATAGAATTCGAGGCCGAAGAGCTCCGAGGAAAAGAGACTAAGCGTGAGGGCCGTGAACTTCGGTAGATCGCCCGGCTCGTCCTCGAACGTGCAGGCCAATCCATACCCGAGCAGCGGTACGGAGAGGAAGGCGGCGACGATCCACGTTTTCAACGAAGCCAGGGCGCTGATGCCGAGTATCTTCGCCGTCGCCCCCGTCACGACGTAAAGCAGAGGCGGGGTGTTGTAGAGGAGATATGGAATTCCCAAATTGAATTTGGGACTCCATCCCATGTACGTGCCCGTTGCGGGGTAGAAGTCTTCAATCAGGTGCCGGAGATAGGCGTAGTGACAGATGGAGTCGTTATCGACCCAAATGCCTCGCCCGAAGGTTCGACGCGCGAGGAAAAGATTCATCCCCGTCAGCGCGAGAAGAAAAAGGCGATCGCTGTTCCAGACGCGCAACGCGTACGTTCGAAGAACGCCGAGTACGATGCGAATACGCTCCTCAGCCAGCTTGGCAACGACCTCTCCGGTAACCACGTCGGGAGGTCTTTACATCACATGAGCATCGAGGGAAACACGATCGTCGGGTCATGGGGGATCCCTGGCGCTCCAACGCCATCTGCCGGAGGACACCGCAGATGCGCGCAGACCTGAAAGCTTGGAGAATCTTCGCTCGGTTCGCTATAGCTACGCCCGATGCGTGCTTGGGCGCTCCGCAACTGGGTCTTCGTCGTCATCGCCCTGACGTACGCATATTTTTATCAAGGCGGGGACATGAACACGAACGTTCGTCTCGCGCTCACACGCTCCATTGTCGAGCGGCACGCCTTGGATATCACACCCTATCATACCCTCTCGATTGACAACGGATATTTCCAAGGGAAGTACTACTCGGACAAGGCGCCGGGCATCTCGCTGCTGGCCGTCGTGCCCTACGGTCTCATGCGTGGGGCCGAGAAGATTGCGCACCTCGATCCGGATCGGCCCGCCGTGCGAGCGGTGCGGCTTCACGTGTTGGTCATCTTGTTCGCGGTCGTGCCGGGTGTGCTCGCGGCGGCCTTGCTCCGATGGGCTGCGGAGCGCCTTTCGATCAGCACGCCAACCGCGACATTGCTGGTCGTGGGTTATGCGTGGGGAACATCCGCGTTTGCCTATTCGACCATGCTCTTCGGGCATCAGCTCTCCGCTGCGCTGGTGCTTGGCGCGTTCTGCGTTCTCTTGAAGGGGACCGGAACGGAGAGATCGCGCGGGGCCCTCGCGCTTTTTGGGGCACTGATTTCTTGGGCGTGGATCGTGGAGTATCCGACGGCCTTTCTGTCCATCGTGCTCGGCTGCTCGCTGCTGGCGAATACGCCTCCGCGCCGATGGCTCACCACCGTCGGGTGGGTCTTCGCCGGGGCAGTTCCTGCGCTTGCCCTGCACGCGACGTATGCGTTTCTCTGTTACGGCTCTCCGCTGGCGTTGCCGTACCAGTTCGTCGTGGAGCCTGTTTTTCGCTCGCATACGAGCTCGGGGCTGTTCGGCATCGGAATCCCCACGCGCGAGGGGCTCTGGGGCATCTCCGTCAGCGCCTATCGAGGCCTATTCTTTTATTGCCCTTGGTTGGTTCTGATGTTCGCCGGCTTCGGCGACTGGATTCGAAGGGGCACTTCGGGGACTGCAGGAGCTGCGGGCAAGTCCATGCTTGCGCTGATCGCCCTGCACGTCACCTTCGCAGCGTCCTACTACGCGTGGGATGGTGGCCTGGCCGTGGGCCCGCGCCATCTCGTGCCGCTTTTGCCATTCATGATCCTCCCCATCGCGTACTTCGCGGATCGTGGACGGTGGCAGGCCTTGGTCGCGGGGCTCGCCATTCTGGTGAGCATGCTCATCATGTTGCCCATCGTCGCGGTCACTCCCATGCTCCCGTTCGGGGATCCGGGCCGCACGAACCCTTTGTATTCTTACGTCCTGCCCGCCCTCGTGCGCGGCGAACTTGCGAGCAACTGGATCGATGCCTATGCAACCGGCGCCCATCGTGACGTCAGCTACAACCTGGGGCAGTTGGTCGGCTTGCCCGCGTATCTTTCGTTGGTCGTCCCACTGATGGCATGCCTCGGGTGCTGGGGCGTGAGCCTGCGTCGGGCCATGGCCAGATGATGCCGAACCTTCGGACGATACTCGCGCGACTGCTCCTCGCGATCTCCGCCGGCCTTGCGGTGTACGTGCTCTACGCGCACGCCACGTCGTGGTTGGTATTCTCGCGGGCGCTTCGTGCCCCGGTGGTCGAGCGATTTTCGTCCCCGGTGGAGTTCGCGCGCTCGTTCGAGGTTCGTTCCCAGGGAGGCATTTCGCAGCGCATCGAAGCAGGCGCGCTCCATCTGACGGGGCAATCCGACGCCAATGGGCCGGCGTCGTACATCGAATTCATCGGCGCGCCGATTCGCATGGGTGATCTCCGTTTGCGGATGCGCCTTCGAACGACCGGCCAAGGCGGCTTCGACGTCGCGCTGGGGCTCCAGACCGAAGGCCCCAGCGCGCGCACGCTTCGATTCGGCTTGGCCAACGGCGACGCGCCCGGCGTGTTCCGGCTCGTCGGAGATCTCGGCGCCTTTGGCAAGCAAGCGCAGGGCGATCAGGTCCTCGCCGAGGCCCGCGTGCCGTCGTACGCCGCGGATGCTTGGCACGACATCGACGTCCGCATCAGCCCGGACATCCGTCAAGCGCTCCTGCGCGTCGATGGCGTCCCCGTGGCCTCGCACCTGGTGTTCTGGGAAGATGGCACACGCGTTCGGCCCTATTTTGGCGTGTACGCACGGGAGCGCACCACCCCCATCGACGCAGAGGTGTCCGAGATCGCGTTCGAGCCCATCGACCCCGACACGCGCTTCGTCGACGTCGACGATACGTTCAACGGCAAAGTCATCGATCCCGCATCGTGGCGGGTCACGCGCGCGGACGAGCGACGCACCCGGATGACCATGGAGACGGGCCATGGCCTCGCCTTTCGGGTGGCCGCGATCGATCAGGGCGCCAGTGGCTTCACGCTCACGGGGCCGACGCATACGTTGGAATCGTTCTCCATCGCCGCAGACGTCGAGGTCACGCACCTCCGTCATGCGTCGATCTTCTTGGGCGTCGCCAATCTGGGCCACGAGCCGAGCTTCCGCGTGTTCGATGCCGGCATATCCGGGGGCGCGGAAGGAGCCAAGGCGTTCATCAATGGCCATCTCGCCGCGGATGGGCAAGGCCGCTACCGCGATATCGGAGACGTGGCGACACCTGCACTGGTTCACATCGAGATGTCCTACGACGCCCCCACGCACCGCGGGCGTGTCCGCGTCAACGGCGCAGAGGCCGAGGAAGAATTGGCCCTGCGACCCTTGGAGGACGTGATCTTCCGCATCGGAACGGCGTTGCATGCGCCCGATGCCGTCGCGGAAGGGCGCATCGTGCGGGTTTCATTCCGACGTCACGCCCCCCCGCTCTGAATCGATCTTGGACGCCAAGTCTTCGATGTCGTCTCCGTCATCGGCTTTACCTGCCCCGGCTTGCACGGTGCGCATCCGCATTTCGGCCAAGCCGATTTCGATGCGTTGACGGCGCTCGAGTGCCGCGATGGGCAATCCCGTCAACGGCACACGGCGCGGACGAAGGATCCACGAGGGACGCGCTTTCCACCCGATGACGGGAAATGATGCCCGATCATCGAGCCTTTGCGCGACGAAATAGTTGCTCGTGACCAGGTCGTACAGTTCGTCGCTTCGATGGCCCAACCAGAGTTCGAGCGTCAACTCGTCGAAGTCGTCGATGACGTAGGCAACGTATTGCCGTTCACGCAATGCCTTGGCCAGGTCGTCGGGAATGGGAAGCCCCGCGCGCAAAACGTCCACGAGCGCCATCAAGTGGAAGTGCCGTCGCGCGGTGACGTGCCCCCGCCCCGGCATGATCACATCACCCTTTTTTTCCAGCTCGCGAATTCGAGCCTCCACGCTCGCCGCATCGCTCGCGTTTCGGCTCGACGGGCTTGCCTCACCGGGATCATACAAAAAATGCCCGAGCTGCAGGAGCGCAGCGCCTGCCAACAATCCGCGAACGAGGGGCGACGAATCTTCTCGAGCGGTGAGCCGGCTACCGGTGACGGCAAACGCGATGGATCCGAACGTGGTGAAAAACATCAAAACGTTTCGATGACCTCCGACGTGCAGCCGACTCGTCGCAGAGGCCACGAATGCAGCCAATACGAAGGCAAACGAGAGGGCATCGTCCTTGTCCGGAAGGGCCGTTTTCTTCCGCCATGTTTCGAAGATGGACTGCCCGAATCTCACCAAAACGGCGACGACCGCGGCACTGATTGCAAAAGCATCCGTGGCATCGATCACGAAAAAGAGCGTGATGAGTTTGGCACTGATGCCGTGCGCCGCCGGCATTTTCAGGCAATAGAACCAGAACCAGCCATCCGTGGAGAGCGTCAAGATCGCGACGACGGGACACCAAACGACAAGCCAGCCCACGCTGATCGCGATCGCTGCGCGAATGCGTCGCACGAGCGCGAGTACGCAGACGACGATCACGAAGAAAACGAGTGCAGGTTGCTTGGCGAAGAAGGCGGCCGCGAGAAGCGCGCCCGTCGCGGCCATACGCATGGAGGTCTCCGACCCGAGCGCCACGACGAGCGCCCCCGTCAGCATCGCCACCGCGAGGGAGTCGCTGCGATCCAAATCGTACCAGTATCCCGTGATGGAATAGGCACCAACGAAAAGTGCAACCGCAATCAGGGCCCAGTACGATCCAGCCCCCAGCTTTCGCGATGCGCGGTGGACGAACGCCCCAGTGGCGCAAGTGGCCAGAATCGAGACCAACACGGACGCGCTTGCGATGGACGTGAAAGCCGCGAGTTTTGCGCTGAGCCAGAGGTGGAGTGGCGGATAGATATATGGAATGAACTCCGCGCTCGGGGCGACGTAGAGCGGCTTACCCATGAGAATGCGCTCGATGTGATCCGAGACCCCGCCGCTCATCCACTCGAGCTCGATGCCGTAGCGTCGCCGCTCGGCGATGACCCAGAGCAAGAGGATGAGATGGACGACGCCAACGAGGAGCGCCAAAGCGCGGGACACTCGGACCCACTGCGGCGTGTTCGCATTGCTCATGCGTGGCACAGCACGCTCGACAAGAGAGCTTCCGTCAAGTAGGGAACGTCCGGCCGTGCCGAATCATTCGCGCAGGCTCCCGTGTTGGGCCCGCCGGCGGGACGCCAAGGCAAATGCGCCTGCGAGCACCAATGGAGGAATGCTCGACACGCTCCGATCAAAGGCGACGGCGAGGATCGCCGTGGAGCTGTCCACTTGCCCGATCGAAGAAAGAAGCGCCACACCGGTGACCCCCACGACGCCTTCTGAAAACGGAAGGAGCGTCAGGACGCCGGCGAGGAGCGACACCGGGTAGATGAAGAAGCAAACCGCGAGCGAGGCTTGCCCACCCAGCATTCGCACGACGAGCCAGAGCTTGCAAAAATCCAGGGCCCATACCGCGCAGGACGAGGCGACATACACCGCAAACGTCGCCGGCGACGCAAATACCGTATCCCAAACGCCAAAGAGCTCGCCGGACGTCGTTTCGACCTTCGAGGCGAGCGATGGCCGCACCGCGCGAAGCGCCCGTGCCGCGACGCGGATCCCCCACCCTCGGATCGGGTGGTGACCGATGGCCACTGGCCCGAGGATCAACACCACGAGCAGCAACGCGGCCGTCCGCGACCAGGCTCCGCTTGCCGGTCGATCCGAAAGAACCATGCCCATGCCGACGATGGTGAGGCACATGACGAGCAGGTCGAGCACGCGCTCGATCATCACCAAGCCGACTCCGGAGCTGGTTCCGATGCCGAAGGGCCGCACCAACTTGGCTTTGACGAGATCGCCCACGCGAGCCGGTGTAACCGCTGATGTGCTCAGTCCAATGAGAAAAATCAAAAATCCGTCGGCCCACCGGTACGTCGCATGGGGTCGGGCTCGCAGCAATAGACGATGGTAACGAAACGCTCGTCCCGCAATGTGCAGAAGGGCTATGCCGAGAAGGAGCACCAGATGCTGCGGGCGCAAGAGCGCGAAGCCCTCGGCCATGCGAGTGCGATCCATGGCACGGAATGCCAAATACGCAATGACCGCATAGCCCACGATGGCCACAACGGGGCGCAGCCATTTCCGGGATATGCCGGCCGATTTCACATGGGTGTCGGTGTGCATTCAATTACCCTGGCTCGAAGCGCGCGGCGCATCATCATCTGCTGGTAGCTCGTTCGCATCCGCCGCGGACGGCATCGGGCCTACGTCGAGCACGTACCAATAGTCGGGTTGATACTCCCAACGAGGTCCGCGCTCGTTGCTCGTGAACTCGGCCAACCCCGGAAGGATGGGTTTGTCGCACCAAAAGACGTAACGAATCTTTTGCTCTTCACGCAATTGGCGAAACCGCACGGGGTCCGCCGCAACTTCCTCGGACAAGAAAACGATCTTCCTTGCGCCGAGGGGCATGGAAATCATGCCCATGAGCCCACCCAATCTGGGACCCGGCATGTTGATCGCCACGGCACCGGGATGGCTCAGTGCCGCCTGCCCGATCGGCTGGATGAACGGAAACATGTACATTCTGTCGTAATCCGTGAGCGCGGCGAAGAATTCGCGCAAGCTCGTAGGATTGCGCAGCGGCCCGACGAAGTGCGGAGTCATTGCGGCCCACGCAAAGGTGTAGCTGGCCTCCCCCATCGCGACCGCCCCGATCACGATGGCCCATACCGCTGCAGAGAGTCGCGGCCAGAGCCTCGCGCTCGAACGGAAAGCCTCGAGCGTCAGTGACAATGCGACCAACCCTGCAGCGTGGAGCCACACCGTATATCGCGCCCACCAATGCATGGGCGCGGAAACGAACAGCGGCCCGACGACGCAAAGGAGCAACAAGAAAAGGAGATTCGCATCGTCCGTACCGCGCAGTCCGCGCCTTACGAGACTTCGACCGCTATCGAGGACACACAACACGACCGCCGGAACGCCGGCGAGGAGCCAGAGAAACCCGAGTCCTCCCTCACGCTCATCGTAGTACCTGATGGATCGGGGCCAACCATCGGCGTGGATTCCCTGAAGCCACGTATACCCAACCCGCTTCCAATCAGGCCAATGAGCCATGAGAGCGGGCGTGTTGTTCTCCTCCGCGATGACCTCGTTCAATGGTCTCCCGGGAAACACGACGTGACCCGCCACGCGAAGCTCCACCGGATAAAGCGGATTCTTCATGTAGATGTAATCTCGTACGTACCAATACCCGCCGACGACCAGCGTCATTGCAACGACGCCGATCAGATAGGGCAGGACACGGTGAGCCGTCGAAAGTCGTAGCGTGTCACCGGATCTCAAGGTTGCAACGACGCTGCCGAAAACGACCGCGGTGATGCATAGAAGCGACAGCGGAAGCCCCGTCGCCTTGATCCCGATGGCGAGGCCCAAGCTGGCCCCCAACGGAACGAGCGTCTTCCAAGGAGCCGTGGCACGACCACGCATCCGCAAATAATGCGAGCAGGCGTGCAGCGTGGCGGCGCATGCCGTGGCGATGCACGACCCCAGTGCCGAATCGACATAGGTCGTCGGTCCTTGACTCACATTTACGGGGACGAGCAAGAATGCGAGTCCGCACACCCAGGCGATGGGTCTCGAAACACGCAGGCATTCGGCCATGGCGGTGATACTCAGGACGCCCAGGGGAAGAAAAATCAGGTTGCACGTATTGACTGGATTGGAGCAGCCGAACGCCCGGCACAAGAGAAAGGCCAGCGCCTCGAATCCTTTCGGATAGCCATTGAACAGATCGTTGATGACATATCGCCAGGAAGCCCCCTCATCGTAGACGGGCTGAATCCAATGAATGTATCCACGCCCATACCAGAGGTTGATGGTCGGGATATGATAGGCATTGCCATCCCACGACAGATCGGGCTTGCTCCATGCAGCGACCCACGACAACGCATAGAGCCCGACCCCAAAGGCAGCAAAGATCGCCATGCCGGTCGATAAGGCGAGTCCAGGAGGTCTCGTTCGAGGCGGTTCGTTTTCGGGCGGACAAGCGCGCCACGAGAGTGCCCCCGCCGCGACACTCGACAATATCGCAAATATGGCGATTGGTTGCGTTAATGGCGTCTCCAGGAGACTGACGGCAATCGTGCTCGCCGTGGCAAAGGCGAGCGCGCTTGCGTATGCGGTCAACGCTCTAAAGCTCGAGCATATTCTCATCGAACTAGCAAGCACGCAGTGCCGCACGGAATGGCGGACAATAAAGTCAAGCACGCACACACGATCATTTGATTCTCACAATGAGCAAACGATGAAATAAGCCAATTTCCGCAATGGATCCGCGCGAGAACGAGCGGAGTTTCGGTTCAAGGAGAGGTCATCGAAGGCCGGACGGCCAAGATCGACCTCTCCTCGTCCCACCCGCGCTAGCGCGACGTGCTGCTCGGTGCTCGATGCACCAGGATTCCACCCCTGCCGGTCAGGGCCCACGTGTTCTTGCCATCGCCCCACATCTGCGAGGCGTCGGCGTCGCCTCTTACGGCGCGAACAGCGGTCCCGTCCCAATGCAAGTGTTCACCAAACCACACATCGTTCGCCGCATTTGCCCACATCGCGTAAATGTTGGGAGCACCATTGGGCAAGTCGACGGGGGTCCATTTGCGGCCGTCGAAGTGTAGCAGCGTATGACGATGATTACTCCAAGCCCACGCATCGTCTTTTGCAACGGAGACAATGACGTCGATGAACTGCTCGAGTTGGCGGGTCCACACGCGGCCGTCGTAGTGAAACAGCGGCGCGATATCTCCGTGGTAGAGCGCCCAAATATCATCAGGCGCCGAGCCAGTCATGTCGTCAAGCGCGGGATACGGCGGTAAGCCAGGTGGTTGGGGGACAGTCGTGAACGTGGAGCCATCCCAATGCATGAACGTCGGCCCGCCAAACCACACGTCGTTCGGAGCGGTCCCCCAGACGGACTCGTATCCGGCGTCTTGCGGTGTTGCCAGGCGATTCCATTTGCCCGCTGCGTCTTTGTGCAACAAGAACCCTTTCTGCTCTTGCCCCAAGATCCAAGGGTCTTCTCCCAAGACCCAAATTTCATTCCCGATGCCCCATACGTCCGAGAGCTTTCCGAGTGGGCCAAACCCAAAGTCGACTTCCTTCCACCGGCAACCGTCCCAATGGATAGCGGCACCGTGCCACGAAGGCGCCGTCAACTGGCCGACGGCATAAATATCATTTGGGCCGGTCCCCCACGCCCCTCCAACTGCATACCGTACCACATGCGGCACGGGAGGGCGCGTAACGGGTACGAAGGACTCTCCGCGGAGACCAAGAAGCTCTCCGCGTTCATCACCGATGAACCCCCAACCAGGACCGCCGATGAAAATGGAGGCTGGCAGCGAGGCACCTGGATACGCGTAAGGCCGCAACGACACGCCATCGGAGTGCAGCATCGTGGTCTTGCTCGAATCGTCGTGCCCAAGCACCCAGAAGTCCGTTGAAGACGCGCCGTGAAGTGCGCCATACGAAAAAAACGGTACGTCGGTTTGCATGAGTTGCGAGCCGAGTTTTCCTACGCCACCAAAGGCGCTGATCCACACTTCATTCGAAGGAAAGACGCGCACCGATCTCGGATCGAAGAACCCTTGGCCCGAGACCCATCTCTCGTTCGAAAAGGAGTAAAGTACGCGATGCCCAGGGTCGCGTGGCGTTTGCCCTGAATGGCTCGCGACGAGCCAGGGTCGTTCTCCGGTGGCATCGAGGGACACGGCACTTCCATCGTCGGGGATGGCGAAATCCGTGAACTTGCTGCCATCCCAATGGGTGGTTTTCGATCCGTAGCCAAACCAGAGATCATTCGAACCGGTTCCCGAGACGACATCCTCCGGCGTCGTCCGCATCGTTTCGGGAACGCCGTCTCGCAGACGCACGATCGCCCCTGCCCCAGGCTCCCGCGTCGACCAGCCCGTTGCCCAAACCTCGCGGGGCCCCGTTTGAAAGACGGCCTGGAAGTTTATCGTGGGGTCGACGTGAGTGCGTCGGAGTTGTTGGCCATCCCAATGCAGAACGGCCTCCGCGGCTGCCCATACGTCATTGGGTGCTAGCCCGTGAATGGATGTGATCGGAAAACCTTGAGGCAACGGGTCAACCCAGCACCAGCCGTCCTCGGAACACGTCGGAAGATTCGTCAGATCGACGCACCCCGTGAGGGGAGGCTCTCCCCCATCCGGCGAAGGCGGTCCTCCGTCGGGCGGAGCGGGCGGCAAGACCGAGTTGCCCTGGCACGCCGCCAACGGAAGCATAGGGACGAGAATGAAAGCCAATGGAAGCAAAGACGTTAGTCGCATGGCTCCTGAGCTCTTGCGGTGGAATCAAGAAAAAGCCGAACTTTATTGGACTCGCAAAACAGATCGGCCACGAGGCAATCTGCATCGCGTCCAGCGCGATTGCGTTTCCTCGAGCCTGCGAATGCGGATCGTATCGAAGCATTGAGCTCGAGCGATTCAGCATTTCGGTGTCAATCGCAGGGAAACCTCAACCTGTGTTCATCGAACGGCAAGCGCGCGTCGTCGCGTCAAACAGCGATTAAGGAAGATAGAGATATAAGCGCAGTCATTTGATCCTTACGTCAAGAACGTCTAGCAAGCGACGGGCCAAGCTAAATTTTCGCAGGGATATACGCGAGAAGGAACGGAGTTTCGATTCACTCGTGATCGTACGGTCATACGATGCAGCGAATTATTTCGAGAAACTTCTCACACGCGGTGGCCGATAGCCGCGCTCGAATTCATGCCATTTGCGGCGCGGATGCTCTCGTCGCGCCCCTGATCGCGATGTCCGGCCGCAAATGGGCAAGGAGAGGACATCGAGGCCCCGTGGCCAAGATGAACCTCTCCGTCGCCCCAATCCGCACTAGCGAGACGTGTTGCCCGGTCCTCGACGCACCCGGATCCCACCACTCAACAGCGACCACGTGTTCTTCCCATCACCCCACATCCGATGGGCGTCGGTGTCGCTGTTTACGGCGCGAACCGCGGTCCCGTCCCAATGCAGCTGTTCGCCAATCCAAACATCGTTCGGTCCGTTTGCCCAGATCCCGAACACGTCGCGCTTGGGATCGTCGTTGGGCAGCTCGACGGGGGTCCATTTGCGGCCATCGAAGTGCTGCAGCGTGCGACGAAAACCGCTCCAGCCCCAGACGTCGTTCTTTGCAACCGGGGCAACCAGCTCGATGTACTTCTCGACTTGCTGCGTCCACGCGTGCCCGTCGTAGTGGTAGAGCGGTGCATCCTGGCTGCGCGCGATCGCCCAGATATCGTCGCTTCCGGAACCCGTCAGTTCGCCGAACGAGGAAGAGCCAGATGGCTTGGGCACTGTCTCGAACGTGGAACCATTCCAATGCATGAACGTCGGCCCGCCGAACCACACGTCGTTCGAGGCGGCCCCCCAAACGGACTCGTATGGGGCGTCTTGCGGTGTTGCCAGGCGAGTCCATTTACCCGATGCGTCTTTGTGCAGCAGGAAGCCTTTCTGGGCGTCGTGACCTACGATCCAGATTTCATCCCCTTTGCCCCATACATCCGAGAACTCTCCCAGCGGACCCAGGCCAAAGTCGACCTCCTTCCATTGGCAACCATCCCAATGAATGGCCACACCGCGCCGCGAAAGTGCCGAGATCTCGCCGACGATATATATATCATTTGGGCCAGTTCCCCATATTTCTCCAAAAATAGATGGCATGGGTGGGCGCGTGACCGGTACGAAGGATTCTCTGCGAAGCCTTAGCAGCTCGCCGCGACCATCACCAACGTAACCCCAGCCCGGTCCGCCGAAGAACATGGACGTCGGCGACGAAGCGCCTGGATACGCGTAAGGCTGCAACGACGTACCATCGAAATGAAGCATGGTGCGCGCGCTCGAGTCATCGCGCCCGGTCACCCAGAAGTCCTTTGAAGATGCGCCTTGAATCGCGCCATATCCATAAAATGGCACGTTGGCATGGATGAGTGGCGATCCGAGCTTTCCTACGCCATCTTGGGTGCTGACCCACACCTCGTTCGGAGGAAAGACGTGCACCGCACTCGGATTGAAGGGCACTTCGCTCCGAGGGACCCATCTCTCGTTCGAAAAGGAGTAAAGTCTGGTATACGTACCGCGTGGCACGATTGCATGGGCCGCTACGAGCCAGGGTTGCTCTCCGGTCGCGTCGAGCGACAGGGCGGTTCCATCGTCGGGGATGGCGAAATCCGTGAACTTGCTGCCATCCCAATGACTGGTCTTCGATGCACCGCCAAACCAGAGATCATTTTGACCCGTTCCCGAGATGACATACCACGGCGTCGCCCGCATCGTTTCGGGAACGCCGTCTCGTAGACGCACGATGGCCCCTACCCCACTCTCCCGCGTCGACTTGCCCGTTGCCCAGACCTCGTGGGGCCCTGTCTCAAAGACGCCCTGAAAATCCATCGCGGGGTCGAAGTATGTGCGTCGGAGGTACTTGCCATCCCAATGAAGGACGGCTCTCGCGGCGGCCCACATGTCATTGGGCGCTATACCGTGCATGGATTGGATTCGAAATCCCTGCGGCAGCGGGTCGACCCAGCACCACCCATCCTCGGAACACGTTGGAAGCTTCGTCAGGTCGACGCATCCGGTGAGGTCCGGCGGATCTTCCCAATCGGGCGGAGGTTGTCCCCCGTCAGGCGGAGGCGGTCCTCCGTCGGGTGGAGGGGGCGGCGAGACCGGATCCTCCTGGCACGCCGCCAGAGGGAACATGGGGACGAGAATGAAAGCCAATGGAAGCAAAGACGTCAATCGCATGGATCCTCAGCTCGTGCATTGTACTCGAGAAGAGACGAACGTCATCGGACGCGCAACATCATGTCACCTGCGCCGCCGCCTGCATTGCACCCTGCCCCGTTGCGCTTCTCGAGCACGACACGGTACGTGCCCGGCTGTTGGAGGTGAACGTCGAGACTGGCGCACGTTGGCGCAACAGCCGTGGCGCCAGCGCCCAGCTCGATGGTGCCGTCCTCGGACAGCACGCGAATGCGCGTTGTATCGAAGCACCGAGCGAGTTCCAGCCGATGATCCCCCGCCGAGGCGCTCTGCCATTTCAGCGTAATGTCTTTGCAGGCATCGGGCACGAAAATGCCATGAAGGCATCCCGAGTCGTCGTGGATGGTCGGCACCGCGTCGCCGCGCGTTTCCGTCGCGCTCATGCATTGGAATGTGTTTAGAAAGGGAGCGAGCGTTTCGATATCGATCGCAGGCAATGCGCCCGGGCCTTCGTCCGAGTCCACTTTGTTGTCGAGGGCAGCTCGATACTCGACCACGGATCCATCCTGGTCGGTGACGCGCACCCGGTAGCTCGTCGCGTCCACGGATTCTCCCGTTGGGTGGGGAATCACGCGGAGCCCTTCCAGCGCAGTGAGCTGCGCCGGGGAAAGCTTGGCCCGTGTTTGATCGTACCCTGATGATCCCTGCCAGAAACCGAAGCTCCGTATCTCGATGCGTTCGCTCGTGGCTTTCCAGATCACGGGAGGGTCGTCGACCGAAGAGGAGCAGGCAGACATCATCCAGGTCAAAATAAGGCAAGTACTCGTTGCAATGGTTCGCATAGGCGACAGCAACGCAATTCCAAGACCATACCGCCGTAGCGGCGAATAACGACTAGCACGTGCCGATCATCGTGCCAGATGATAGCCAAGCGGGACATGGAAATCAGGGCCGTCCCGCAGCGTTTCATATTTCGAACGTGCTCATCGACCAGCCACGCCAAACGTTGCGCGAGTTCTTGAGAGCTGCACTCCTATTTTTGTGACTCTCACCCAATTCGAAAGAGGAAGGGCAGCGCAGGTGAACGAAAGCCTCGTCGTCAACCTGAAAGTGGCCGCACACCAGGCAACATCACACCACTCCCCACCACACGGCACGGGACAAAAAGGTTGCAATAGCCGCCAAGCCCTAGCGATGGCCTGGTGGACCAGCTCGTTCCTTTGTATCAACGAGCGGGGGATCCTTCATGACGTGGAAGCCATGTTTCTCCGCACGCTCACGCTGCGCGACGTTCGGTGTCTTCATCGCGTTCACCTATGCTTGCAGCCAGGAGCTACCTGACGCATTGGGCCGAGAGAACGCCGCCAACCTCTCGGCGCGGGTCGAAGATTGTACCGAACATGGGCTTCTCGCAAGCGCCCCATTCTCGTGCACCGCGATGAAGAGCGCGTTCTTCTTCGCGGGTAGTTGGCAAAATGGAATCAAATATTACGAATACAGCCCGGTGGACAACAGGCACTACTACACCGTACATCCGGCCGATTCGCGGCATTTGAATTGGTCGGAGCGTCGATCGTATCAAGACTTCGCGCTCGACGAATTGGTCTCGGCTGGATTCAACGTGATCGACATGTCCACGTGGGGCCCACGCGGGAGCGACAACTGGGCTCCCTACGCGCCCATGCAAACGTCCACGTACGCCCAGGACGAACTCTTCGATGCTGCGCTGAAACGCGACATCTTGATCATTCCGGTCATCGAAGACGTCGCGGCCACGCCAAATTCTCCGCAGGTACGCTTTCCGGAAGACTTCGGCCGAAACGATCACCTTCGGAAAGCGATCGACGATCTGGTGAATCGATACATCGTCTCGCCGGCGAATCCCAAGTGGCCATCGAAATGGGCACAGATTTATGACTCCAAACTTCAGCCGCGGTACGCCGTTCTCCTGATGCACGTTTGCTCGAAGGCCATCGCCGCGTCCGACCCCGATGCCGATTCGACGTTCGCATCGTGGATTCATCAGCTTGCCGAAGACGTCAAAGGCGACACGGGCGTCGACGTAGGGTTCACACTCGATGCGACCCCGGCAGATGGCGCGAGCGCGAATACCTACTACCTCGTGCCGAAGAGAGCCGGGGCCATTCTGAAAGATACACGCGAAGTTCTCGCCATACGCCCCTTCTTGAGTGAAATTCTGCATATGGATGGCCCCGACGAGGACCGCTTCTGGGCCAAGCACGACGAGGCGAAAGCATGGATCGCAACGGGCATTCCCTACATTCTCGACATTACCGCAGGATACAACGCCACCATCTTCGGGGAGCCGTACGTCTACGGCAATGACGATATCTGGCGCAACGATCAGGGCGCGATCCGAGGTCTGGGTCAATCGGGGCTCTCGTTCACGGCCTGGAACGGCTACACGGAATCCTGGGCCGGCATGCCCACGCAGGAGTCAGGTCGCGACGGAACCCCCGGCGACACCTGGAATCGATGGCTCAAGGCGATGCTCTCCGGCGATGCACGAAGGTGCAACTACGTCCACTTCGTAAACGGGCAACCGAGCCATCGCGTCTACGGCGAAATCTGCGAAAAGTGGGTCGCCTATTCCGGAACCCGAGGCGTACTCGGCTCCCCGCGGGCAAGCGAAGCGGATAGCCATTCCGACGGCTCTCGTATCAGTGAGTTCCAATACGGCATCATATTGTGGAACCTCGAGCACGGCGCACACGAAGTGCACGGCCTCATTGCCGACAAGTATAGGCAACTCGGCCTCGACGGAGGCGATCTGGGTATGCCCACCGCCGATCAAGAATCCTCGAGCACATGCGAAGGAGGCGCGATCAGTCGATTCGAAAGAGGGACCATCGACTGGTGCCCCGGTTGGACCGAGGCACAGGGTCATCCGAACAATGACGCCGGCGTTCCTCCCACGGGGCCCGATGGCGGACCGTGAAGGGGGTTTGCTAGCCCCAAGCCAGCTTCCCTATCAAACTAGCATCGGCGCCGTACGGAGTCTTCTCCCGGCAGACACCCGTCGTCACGTCGCGAATTTTCGACCTCTTGGGAAAGTGCGTCGCATTCATGGTAACGATGGTCGACGTGGAAATGGAACCTACTGACGCTGCCTCGTCCGAACGCTCGCCGGCCGCGGAATCCGCAGAAGGAATTCCGATACCGTGTCGTCGTTGTGGGGGAGCGATGCGGGAGGAGGCGCCGGGAGAAAAGCGCGGTGCTGTCATGGTCATCTGTCCGTATTGTGGATTACGGGAGGGATTGCCCCGCAGAATGAGACCGCGCGTGCAAAAGCTCCGTGCACGCTTACAGCAGATCAGGGACGCACAGCGGGATCAAGAGATCTCACCGCGACGGGCTACCTGGATCGGGAACCGTGTCGGCTGGCTATATCTCGCCGCGGCAGTCGCTCCGCCGCTGGTTTTCTTACCCTCGGCACTCTCGCAGATACGAGAGCTCGCAGCGAATCCGGAGCACTCGCACGCGACCCGCGTCGAGCTCATTTCGGATGCCGTTCGCGCGACGATATTTCGCCCGGAGGTCGGCGCGCTCTTTGGCTTCGCGATCGCGCACATATTCTATCTTCGCCGGCTTTATATCATGTCCGAGCTACCAAGCATGAAAGCCCGTGCGCCGATGCAACCAGGATTCCGGGCACGTTGCCGATGCTGTGGTGGAGAGCTCGACTCCCCCGTCGGTGTACTTGCCCCATGCCGACATTGTTCTGCGCAGAATCTCGTCTCGGACGATCTCATCCGCGATAGAGTAAAATTTCTCGAGGAGGAGATTCGCGAGTATCAAGCCCGTGCCAAGGCGGAAACGGAGAAACGGGTCGACACCGTCGCGGATAATGTAGGATGGTATTACGGCATCGGGCTCGTGGCCGGTGCCGTTCTCTTCCAACTTCTCGGATTGCTCGTAAAGACCATTCTGAAAGCCGCGCTCACACGATAATCGTCATTAGCGCAAAAAGATCGCAGCGGCGGACGTCGACTGAAAGGAACTGTGTGCCAGCGACTCTTCATCCAGGATAGCGCCCACTCCGCGCTCGAGGATCGCGTCGACACCGTGCCCCCTTGCTCGTCCTAGTGCGGTAGGGATGAACGGCTGGTCACCACATTGCCAAGTCAAGTCGTACGGCCTCATAGCCGAAGTACCGGCAGCTCGGCCTCGACGGAGGCGATCTGGGCATGCCCTCAGATACCGTACTTACTCCAAATGGCGATGCGGATGGCGATGCCGATCGTCGCCGATATGCCCACGGCAGCATAGATCGATGGATACAAGTACGTACGGTAGTTAGCTACCGACCTACTCGTCCGTTCGACCATCTCGTGGGTTCGCGCCTTGTAATCTTCAATCTCTTTCTGCAGAAGAGCCATCCGGTTCCTCACGAGCTCTTTTGTGAGAAGATTCTGCGCCGTGCAATGCGTGCACGCGACGAACGCCTCCATGCTCGCTGGAAGGTCTGCTCCGCAGCATCGGCATCGGGCACTCGATCCCACTTGAAGCGGTGCACGCGCCCGAAGTCGAGGCAGCATGGCCCTATGATACGCGCGCAGTAGACGAATATAGCCAAAACCGACGCCAAACAACGCTCCAGAAGTCATCACGAAAAAAACGATCTGCTGGTTCACGATCTCCTGCTGCACGTCGATCGGAGTCCCAGTAGCTGGATCCAAGATTATACGAAATCTTCTGATGTATTCGGGCGCATCCAACGCCGAAAACACCACGATTGCGGCCATCGCCATGAGGATGTACTTGCGGTACACCACGTAGAGCCGTCCCATGGCAAGAGCAGGCGCGTTGAGGTAATCGTCTTTTGCTTTGATCTCCTTGAGGCGAGCCCGTAAGGCCATCACTCGTTCGGCAGCGTCGGCTGGCATTTCTTCTCGCGAATTGCAATAGCCGCACTTGACGGTGATCTTGCCCTGCGCGGCGTCGGAGGTCTCCTCTCGCATGGGAGCTGCACACCGCTCGCACGGAATCGGGACCCCCTCTGCAGGGGTCCCCTGCGCAGCAGCCGCCGCACCACCGTAGGTCGTTGCTTCCATGATAAATTCCTCGGTCAAGTCGTGAATGTGGTTACCGCGACACGATTGAGCGTACGGCAGAAGACATGAACGCATCTCGTCCTGAGGACGACGTCTCTACAGGCAGCATCATTCCGTCCGAAACGACGCGAACGATCGGGTCTGGGCGCGCCCTCGGAAACGCAGGCAAACCCGCGAGAGGTTCACCGCGTTGCCAGGTGAGATGATACCCAGTTTCGACGTCAACGTACCTACCTAGCCCAATGATTGTCAACGACTCGCGATCATAAAATGATTGCGCCATCGTCGGCTTCGTCGATGGTGGACCTACGGAACCATCACCGGCAAGCAGTTCTTCGAGCTCGCGAAACGCGTCGGATCGGATATCGACTCTACCATCACCGAGGCACCGTAGAAGCAACTCGCCCGAATCATCGGAAGATAAACGCGTTTCCGTGAGCACTCCGCCCGTAAAAACGTGAAGGATGTATTGCCCGTCCCAGACAAGCCGAACGGCTGCACCCGTCGATGATGTTCGCTCGATGCAACGACCGAATGCATCGTATCGATATTCGAAAATTCCTCCTTGCGGGCTTCGGACGCGCACGGGTGCGTCCCAGGCGTCGTACTCGAAGCCCCACACGTCCTCTCGATCACCGCAGAGAACTCGCTTCTCGTAGACGCGTCCTCGCTCGTCCCATGCATAGTGCACGGAAACGCCACCAACACGCATCGTCTCGAGACGACCACCCGCCAACACTGTGGCGGTCGCGCTCTCTTCTGCATAATACGCAGCAATGACCATCGTGCGCTCCCATCCATTGGTCTCCAGCACTTGAAGAAGTTCATCACCTCGACCAGTACGGGCATGAAACACCCAATGGCCTTCTCCATCGTACGCAAAGAATTCACTCGGAAGGTCCGAACCGCGTCGGACGATAGCGCGAAGACGCCTCCGGCTGTCATAGCGGAGGATCATGTCGCTTTCCGTGCCCTTCGAGGCGACACTCAAGAATGACGGGTGGCCTCGCGTATCATACGAAATCTGGAGGCGGACGGGCTCCACGCCTGCGACCTCGTAAATGTACGAGGTAACATGACCTCCGAGGTCGCGCTTCATGGAAAGGCGCGCACCGAGCGACGCCCTCTCGACTTCCGCACCGTTTGCGTCACATACATATTGCACGGCAACGTCGCCCACTCGAACGCTGCAAACACGCGCATTCTGGTCCCGGCCCATGCTGACATCTGGTGCATCCGTGCACCCGATCCGAACCTTGCTTCCTAGCGCATCGAATCCGCGCTGGACGACCATGGGGTGCAAAGGCTCATTGGCCCGCGTAGCCACCATCTCTCGCTCGCATCGGCCAGACGAGTCGTAGGTGAGCTCGACGAGTGTGTCCTTCGTTTCGGCCCACGTGAGAAAAGCGTCCTCGTCATACTCGAAGCGCCTTTCTAGACCGCCGCTCGATACGCGGATCACGCGACCCGTATCATCGAGCTCGAAATCCGTCCGAATGCCCGGCCGCTCGCCGCTGATGGGTGCATCGCTCCGCACCTCGACGGAGACCATGCCCAAGTCCGAATGTTCTACGCGCACATGTCGCCCATCGAGCGTGTGCAATGCGACGATCCGGTCATCGGCATCGTAATAGTAGTGCTCACGATGCCCTGCCGCATCGTGCACCTCCACGATCTGACCAGGCTCCTTTCCCCATTGCAACCGCCCGATCAAACCTTCCCCGTCGACGTGCTCGAGCGCGCGACCGTATAGATCGTGGCGGAGGGCTTCATGCATCCCCGTCATTCCCTGCGTGATACGCCCATTCAGCGTATGCTCGACCCGAGACGTCGTTCCGCTCCGGTGAATGGATGCGACGGGCCGATCCAGCTCGTCAGTAACATGCTCCTCGATCCCACCGAGAGGGTCGATGACCCTCGTGCATCGACCAAAAGCATCGTACTCGTAGCGGACGAAGTTGCCATTGAAGTCACTTTCGCCGACCAAATTGCCGAACGAGTCGTAAAGGTTCGTCTGCGTAGCACCCAACGGCGTTCTGAGAGAGGTGCGCTCTCCGTGAACATTGTACGTTAGCTCCCAGCTCCCACTGTCTAGCTCAATCGAAACGAGAGAGTGAGTCCCGTCGTAGTCCGCACAAATGTCCTGGACAGCATCACTGTGCGCGATAATGCGGTGATAGTCGTCGTAGACCCAAAACCGCGATTCAGCCGGACGGCGATAAGCGACGAGACGCCCCAACTCGTCATATTCACACGTGGTGATCCGTTGGGCGGCATCCGCCGCGCGCTCGAGGCGGCCCATGGCATCGAACTCGAACGATGACCGACGTCCCAAGGGAGACGTCGTCGCAATGATGCGCCCCACCGCATCGAGTTCATGCGTCCAGACCTCGCCATACGCATTGCCAACCATGGTGCGGCGGGCGACGGCATCGTAGCGGAAATCTCGCAGATGGTACCCGTCCATTCCGCTGACGCGCGTGCATCGGCCCTCGCGATCATACTCGACGTAAAAGACAGCACCCTCCCGTTTCGTCACCAGGGCGAGGAGACGATTCGTGTGGTACGCATACGTGACCGCGCGCCCGCCTCGGTCCTGGACCTCGACGAGCAGACCTTGCTCATCGTACCGATACCCAGCCGCGAAGTGCCGCCCGCCATCGGGGGTCATCAACTCGACGAGGGCAATACGATCGTCGACATAGGTCAGAGTCAATGCACTTCGAGAACGTGCATGCTCGAGCCGAATGACTCGACCGTGAGCATCGTGAACGACTTCAATCCGGTTCGGACCGCGGTACTCGATGGAATGCAGGCGCCATTGGTTACCCATCAACGCGAACACGTGGGTGACACGCGCACGCCCACGTTTGAAGTCGACGATGCGCACGCCGTTCGCATCGGCGCGTTCGATCTCGACGCCGTACCCCGTATGCACCATCCGACCATCGACGCGAGCTCGAAGATCGATCTCTTGGCCGTCCGGCCGCACGTAGATGAACCCGTGCACGGTCTGCTGCAGCCGGTGGTCCCAATCCGCGCGCCATCCCGCTCCGAACGGCGCAGAATCATCGCGTCCCCATGCCGCTACGTAGAGCTCTCGGCGCCCGAAGAACGAGGAATAATGCCGTATCAATGAGAGCGGAAGGAGCGCGTTCCGGCAAAAGTCAGTGGCTGAATCCGTGACCTCGCCGGATGCCACGTCCACTGCAGGCCGTGCAGCGGTCGGCGTGAGCTTCGTCGCGGAATGACCACGTCTGAACAACGTATGGGCCCTCACATGTCAAGCCTTCGTTTTGGTGACCGCTTCGCCCGCACGCTTCGAGGCCGTCTCCTTGGCCTCCTTCTCGGCTGCTTCTCGAGCCTGACTCTCGACGGCCTCGCGCGCTCGCTCCCTATCGTAGGCTGGCTTCAGCGTGGGATCGTTCGTCTCGTTGCGAACGCGAATCGCCTCGACCGCCTGCTTGTCACTCACCTTGTCGGGCGTCGTTCCCTTGTCTTGTGCGATCAGCAGCTTCGTATTGTCGATGTCTGTCTGGCGAGCCGCCGCTTTCTTGTCCCGCGCCTCCTTCTTGTCGGCTTGTTCTTTGGTACGCTTCGCTTTGATATCGTCGAAGGCCTGCTTCCTCTGGTCTGACTCATTGGCATAAATGCTCGTAGTCTTTAGTTCCTCACGCTTCTTCGCAAACGCTTCGGCTTCCTTCTCTCTTTTCATGAGAGCAAGTGCGGCCCGCGCATCCGCGCGCTTCTCGGCGGGCGTCCGTGCCTCTCGCCCTCCCCGTGCGGCGACAATCTTGGCCTTCGCCGTCTTGAACCTGGCAGCCTTCGCCCACCGCGCGCCTCGTTTGGTGAGGAATCCGCGTCCCATACCGACGAGAACGGCGGTTTCAGGCATGGGAAAACCTCCGATCGTGACGCTCAATTGCGTCGGAACGGCGATTTGTCCCCACGGAGGCGGCGTGCCGGGATCCTTTCCAAGAAGCTTGTCCAGCGATCCACGAAGAATGTCCATCACGAGAGTCTCCGCCGCCCCGACACGCGCCTCGTTCTGCGCAGCAATGGCAGCCTCCTGGCTTTCCACCGCTTCGTCGGCGGCGACCGCCTCGGATTGCGCTCCTAGATCTCCTTTGGCGGCGGCTTCATGCTTGGCCTTGGCCTCATCACGCGCTTTCTGCACGGCCTTCTTCGATTTGTCGTATTCATAGGCCGCCGACGCCGCTCCCAGTGCAGCGGTCGGCCCCGTCGTCCATTTATTTCTCCACTTGACGAGTTTCGGGTCGTCACCTTTGCTCGATTTGACGAGGAACTTGTCTTTGACCACCGAAATGAATGCCTCTTTACCGTTCTTGGGCACGGGCGGATCGCCAGGTTTCGGAGGCGACGATGGTTGGCAGTACTTGACGAGATCTCCAGCGCGTGCGGCTCGTTTTCCACCGATCTTCACGCTGCTCGAACCAGTGAAGATCTTGAAGAACGGCGACAGGCTCCCGCAGCCGATGGCATACCCAATATCGTCGGTCGTGGCAGCAGGCATCCCATAAATGCGCACGGTCGGACAGCCCGTCGCAATTTGACCAATGCTGAACAGCGGCACGGGTGCTGCTGGCGGCACCCAGCTCGGCGGGTGCTGATGCGTGTGCGGCATACCAATGAACACCGCCCCCACATTGGCTGCCGGCAGTTGGAACAGGCCTCCCACGAACTGCGCGACGGGGTTGAGCATGAGCAAACGGTCGATCGCATTGCCGGCAATACCGTCGACATACCCCTCCCACCACTTGCCTGTCTGGGTCGCGATATCCGCAATCTTCATACCAAGATCGTAGGCGCTCTTGAGGCGGTCGACTGTCTTCTTCGTTTTATCGAGCGGCGTATCCGTAGGACTCACGGGCGGATCGATGATGACATCGAGTGCTTTGGAGAAGCCCGGATCAATATCGTCAATGATGCCCCAACTCGGATTCTCTGCTTTCGCGGCGGCGAGTTTATCCTTCCAAACCTTGACGGTCTGCCCGGTCTTACCCTCGGCGGAGATGATCATCCCGCACCTCCGGTGATGACTCTACATTCTTGAATTTCGGCGGCGTACCCTGCCGCGATGTCGCGATGCCCGGTTCGTGACGCGTAGTCGTGAAGTCGTCCAAGGGCATCGGAAAGCATATTGTAGTTTCCTTTATCCCGCGTCTCGTTGGCACATGTAGTCCACATCTCCAGGGCACCAGCCCAGTTTCCCTGCGCTGCGCGGGCGTCGCCCCGCCGGAGCAGAAACTCGGCATGAAGATCGTCCTGGTGCAGCGCCCTCGCGGAGACGCAGCCAACGGCACATGCCATCTCGGCCTCCAAGTAGTTTGCTTGTCCCGCCGAGTGCAATGCCAATGCATGCGACGAGTTGGTCATCAATGTGAGATCCGAGTGCGAAGTCGCGATGTCGAGCGCCGCCATGATCGCATGGTGCGCACGCTCCGGCGCATTCGCGCGGCGGAACGCCTCCGCAACTTGAAGCAGCACGACCCCGCGCATCTCGGGGACATTGTATTGCGTGTAGTACGCATACAGACTACGCAACTTCGCCATCGCCTCGGTCAGCATCCCGAGGCTCACCTCCACCATGGCACATTGCATGAGCGCCTGAACACGCTGACCGGGCAACAACTCGGGATTCGAAGCATCCTCGATGAGCTCTCCAATGATGTCGCCTTGCGTGAGCGATGTCTCGAAGAGGACGACGCCAGGCGACCGTGCATTCAGGGCGGACTGAGTCAGAAACGAGTTCGCTTTGTCATCGCGCAGCACGAAGCGGACACGCGCCATCCATGGTTCGAAGCCCGATTGAGGAAGCAGAGCTTGCACGACTCGGGCGTGCACATGCGGATCCTTGATCTCGCTCGGCAAGATCGCGATAACCAAATGAGTCTCATCGTCCTCGGGCAACCATGACGCGAAGTGCGCGAACGTCATTCGGAGCCGAACGAGAGGATCGACACGATGCGACCAACACGCGTCCGAGGGTTCCGGCAGTGTGGGGTCGTCGGGGGCCTCCTCCGCGCGCAAGGTGTCCATCCGCTCGAGGACCATGGCAATGAGGATATCGACATAGTCGACGAGGGTTCCGGACACGGGGTTCAGGTCGAGGTAAACGAAATGTGGTGCCCCATCGATGCCCTCCAGGCAGCGCACGACGGGCAATAGCTCCTCATCGTGCGAGCGCACGATCATGACCGTCGCCTCGCTCTGCTCCGCGAAGTCCGCGAGGGCGCGTTGCACTTTCTCGATGAGCCGCATTTCAATTGATCTTCACGAAACCGCCCGACACGACGCACGTTCCTTTTGCCGAGAGGGTCGCGCTGTTTGCCTCGAGCTTTCCCGATGTCTTGTCCAGAGTGACGTTCGACGACGAGCAAGTCATGGAAATCGACGTTGCACCACTGATCGCAATGCTTCCATCCTTCTTCAAAGAAATGGACGACGTTCCGCATTGCAAGAGGAGCTCGTCTGTCGCAAGCAAGGTAATCTTCTTGTCCTTCAGTTGGATATTCTGAGATTCATTCGTCACGGTAACACCTGTGGGACCGACAGCATCCATGGCACCACCGTTCATCTTGAAACCAGCGCCGCCGGTGGTCTCGGATAACATGACGGTGCGCGCGGCCCTCGTCTGATAATCTTCCGAACATTCCGTTTCGGCGTTCTTCGTATCCAAATAGGTTAGGTCGGAGACCGTTGTGACGTAATTTCCGTTGCTGACGGTGACCACTCGATTGCCGAGAGATACCTTTAGAGAATCCTCGCCTTTCGTGACGATGCGCTCTCGCCCCATCCCGATGGTGATCTGTTCTTTTTGCCCGACTTCTTCCGTGCGATTCAACTCGACCGAGGTCCGCTCCTCGCCCCCTACGGTCTTCTTGCGCATGCCCCCCACGGTGATGAATTGCAATCCGCCGACCGTCGTCGACTGTACCGCGCCAACCGTCTCATTGTGGTTGTGTAGAACGACCGTCTTCCGGTCCCTCTGCGCGTGCAGATATATCTCTTCGCCACCCGCACTGTCCTCGAACGTGAGCTCGTTGAAGCCTTTGCCGCCGGGGATCGTCAGGGTGCGGATGGTGCTCTTGGTGACGGTTTGGCCGGGCGGATACAGGTGGTCGTTGTCGCCGTTGTACATGGCGCCGGCGACGAAGGGGCGGTCGATGTCGCCGTTGAAGAAGTTGACGACGACTTCGTCGCCGACGCGGGGTGGGAACCAGATGCCGCGGTCGCCGCCGGCGGCGGGGGTCATGACGCGCAGCCAGCAGGAGCTATTCTTGTCCTGCTTGTCGAAGCGGTCCCAGAAGAAGTGGACCTTCACACGACCGAATTCGTCCATGAAGGGTTTGCCCGGCTCGCCGCCGACGACGAGGGCCGACTCGGGGGCGGCGGCGGGTTTGGGCTTTCGCGGGGGGCGCAATCGGACGTCGCTGGGGACGGCGCTGAAGTGGGCTACGAATGCGGGACCACCGCCGGCACCCGATTCAGCGATGCCGGCGCGATGACCGCCGACGTTCATGTCGGTGACGAGCAGGGAGCGATTGAACGCGTCGTCGTCGTGGCCCGAAAGCGAGAAGGTGCGGCCGACTTGGATGCGCACGCAGGAGCTTTTGCCCGAAAAGACGGACGCGTCGCTGCGCACTTCTTCGAGGCGCCGCTGGACGATGCCGGCACCGTCGGGGTCGACCTTGTCGTAGTCGCCCGCGTAAAGATACGTCTCGCGCGCAGGGCGGTTGCCGTGGTGATGCGGCTCGCGCACCTCGGCGCGTGTGGTGAGATCCGTCCTGGGGCGCTCGAACTTGTAGTCGCGAAGGGCGACCGATCCGGGACGGATCATCTGCCGTCGCACCATATTGGCGACGTGGTCGACGCTTACGGCGCCGCCCGTGGCGCTGTAGGGCAGATTCGCGTCCCCATCGATGGCCGCGTATCCGCGCGGGGCATCGATGAAGATCACGGTGCTCTTCTTGTCGTCGTCCGAAAAGAAGAAGTGAATTCCTTCCTCCGCCAAGATGCGGGCGAGGAACTCGAAGTCGGTCTCGTTCTTCTGCACGCAGTAGGTGCGCGCTTGCGGATGCCGTTCGAGGCGCCACACCAGCTCGATGCCGTAACGCTGGACGAGGTCCTCGGCGATCTTCCGGACGCTCTGGTCCTGAAAGATGCGCGAGTTGGTGATGTAATCGAGTTCGGCCAGCGCGGGAACGAGGGTCACCGTGACCTGATGCTGCCGGCCTTTGCTCGTCGTGCCTTGGGGCGTAATCTGGGCCACGATGCCGCGCACGATGCGAACCGGCTCATCGTGTCGCAAAATTCGAAACTCGCCGGCTCGTCCGAGAAGCTCCTCGATGGTGTGAATCTTCTCGTCTTTGACCACCACATCGATCTGCCAGACGAAAAGCTCCGAGAGCCGCTCGCAGCCTTTGAACCGTGCAACTACCAGGTCTCGTTCGTCGAGTTCTCCCGCGCGGAGGGTGTACGTAAGCTCATCAACCGCGTTTTCGAACACCGACATGACCATGCAGAGTTCCTCCACTGCGTGAATCTTGGGGACTCGGACTGACGGGTGTTGTTCATAACTTCGGCCACCACCGCGGCGAGTTGCGCGGATTTTCGCTGGGCAGCGATGTTCGACCAGTTGTTCGACGTGAAAACCCTGCTTCAGGCAACGGTGGTACGATGCTCGAAGAACGGCGTTCCGTCCGCTACGTTCAAATTTTTCCACCCCGCAACACCCGTGCGGCCGCTAGGGTTCGCTGCCAAAGGCAACTTGCCAATTGGCCTGGGGCACCGTGATCCGATGGATATCGATATCATCGGATTCCCACTTATCGTCTGGCGACGAGAACCGCCGGGTGCCAGCCATCGCGAGACACGTCGACCGAATCGCCGATCAGTTGTGCGAATTTACGATGTGCCACGATCGCTGGCGCATACGACGAAGGTGGCACGCCTCGCACGGCACACCCATCGCGTTCTCTCGATACAAATCAGCATGGCGCGCGCGTTGCTCGAGGTGGCGATTCCATGAGAGGCCTTCTGCCATATCTCTCTTTCACGGCGCTCGCGCTTACTGCGGGCGTCACTTCGATCCACTGCGGCAGCAGCAGCGATAGCGACGGCTCGAACGGCGACGTCGCTCGATCCGAGTTGCCTCGAAACTTGGAACCACAAGCAAACGCTCGAGACATCGAAAGCGCTGCCCAAGGCAACGCAGCGTTCGCCTTCGAGCTTTACCGCAAGCTCTCATCGAAGAACCCGAACGAAAGCCTCTTTTTCTCGCCACACAGCATTTCCGCCGCGCTCGCCATGACCTATGCGGGCGCACGGGGAAGCACCGCGGAGGCTTTCGAACGTGTGCTCCACATTGCGACGCCGGCGAAGTTCCACGATGCGATGAACGCGCTCGACCTTGCCCTGGCCACCCGCGGCCGTGATGCGAAGGGCGCCGACGGGAAGTTGTTTCGGCTTCGCGCAACCAATTCGATATGGGGAAATCGCACCACGACCTTCCGACAACCTTTCCTCGATGTATTGGCCCGCGACTATGGCGCAGGAATTCGCCTCACGGACTTCATCTCAGCGACCGAAGAGTCTCGGCGGATCATCAACCAATGGACGAATGACGAGACCGAGGGGCGAATCAACGAGCTATTGCCCGAGGGCGTCATCAAGCAGGAGACCCGTCTGGTACTCGTCAATGCCATTTATTTCAATGCAGCGTGGAATACTCCGTTCCCCGCGAGTGCCACGTCGCAAGAGGCCTTCGTCCGCGCAGATGGTTCATCGACGCGCGTCGATACCATGAAGCAACGGACGGATTTTCCCTACTTCGAGGAGGACGGATACCAGGCGGTGGAGCTGCCCTACGGCGGCAAAGATACGTCGATGGTCGTCGTGCTGCCGAAGGAGGGAACCTGGGCGACGTTCGAGCTCAAGTTCGACGCGGCGGCGTATCGGAAGATCACCTCGAACTTGTCGATCGCCACCGTCGATCTGTCGCTTCCGAAGTTCGAGATCCAGGGAGCCAGCACGAAGCTAAAAGAGGAGCTCTCCGGTATGGGATTGGACATAGCCTTCAACGAGGGCGCCGCCGATTTCTCGGGCATGACGGATCGCGACCCCTTGGTGATGTCCGAAGTCGTGCACAAAGCCTTCGTCAAGGTCGACGAGAAGGGCACGGAGGCGGCCGCGGCGACGGCGGTCGTCATGGTCGATGCCTCCGCTCCCCCGCCGCCCACCAACGTGAAGACCTTCAAGGCCAATCGGCCCTTCTTCTTCTTCGTGCGCGACGTTCCGACGGGCGCCCTGCTCTTTGCCGGGCGCGTCGTCGATCCTTCGCACTGAATCGGAAGCTAGTTCCCTTCCCAACGGAGGCTCTCGCCGTTTGCGGTCGAGATCCTCTGTTGGTTCATGCCCTGGTTGTTGCTCAAGTACAGACCGCCGCGGGTCGAGAAGAAGGCGACCTGGCGGCCGTCGGGGGAACAGGCCGGGTACATGTTGGAGCCCTGATCCTGTGTGAGGCGCTTCATGCTGGACGGGCTGCCGCTGGGGTCGACGCTGAAGATGTCCCAGGTGGCGCCGTCGCGGCCCATGAACAGGATGCGCACGCCCTCGGGGTCGTTGCACCAGACGGGGGCCATGTTGTAGGTGCCTCGCCAGCTCACGCGCTTGCCGTCGACGTAGATCTGCGGGTTGCCGCCTTGGTTCGAGACGTAGGCCAGTTGGCCGCCGGGGCCAATGGCGGGGTGCGTGTTCAATCCGCCCTGCGTGGCCTTGGACAGACCGCTGCCGTCGGGGCCGCCCAGGAAGATGTCGCTCTGGCCGCTGTTGGAGACGACCAAGGCCATTTTGCCGGCGCCGAAGCCAACGCCGAAGATGAGGCCCGGGTTCTTCACCACCGGGGTGGAGCTGCCCACCTTGAAGAGTTGGTACGTGCCGTCGGGCATGCCGGCGGAGTAGTACACGCCGCCCGGCCCCACCGCGGGGGCGAGGGCCACGTTCGACACGGTCTGCAGGCGCGAGAGGCCGTTGCCATCGCTGTCGACGGAGAAGATGCCCTTCTGTCCGCGGCCGGTGGTGGCGCTGAAGACGAGGCGCGTGCCGAAGCTGCCGGCGGTGCCGGTGAACCACTTCACGACTTCGTTGCAGAATTGATGCACGGCTCCGCGCACGCCGCTGGCCGGTACGTCGTATTCCTTCTTCAACACGGCTTCGGCGCCGCGCGAGACGACGAAGAGGCGCAGCTCGAGGTGCACGGTGCTGCCGCGCATGGCGCTCGTGCCCTTCACGACACCCTCGGCGCCGATGTTGCGCCAGCTCGCGGGGTCGATGCCCGTGCCCTCGGCGCCCAAGTTCGCGGTGAAGCTCTTTGGGTCGAGCACTTGGAAAATGCTCGACAGGGTGAAATCCTTGCTCGCCACGTCCACCACGGTGTTCGAGGTGTCGCGTTCACCCACGAGAGGCGGAACGGCAATCTTGAACAGTGAGCGGTTACCTCCTGACACCGTGATCGTGGTGACGGTACCGCCCGTGGGCTGTGACACGGTGGGCAGTGAGCTGGAGGCGCCGGCGGGCTGCTGCGCGTGCGCGGGAAGATCGGCCACGGCGACGAACAGGAAGGAGCTACCTGCGACGGCTGCTGCCATGAAGGACAATGTCCTCTTCTTCGGCAGGTTCAAAAAGACAAGGTCAGTCATCGGCATTTGGACGAGTCTCCATGAGGGTTCCCGGTCAGTCCAACATTTAGTGCACGGCCACGATACTGTTCGGCCACCTCGGGGGGTGGCTCCGGCAACGGCGTTCGATCGTCGAGCAGTTTTTGAAGCATCGATCGCGCCGAGTCATCAAACAAATCGTTGCCGCTCTTTCGAACGGGTTCACTCCTCATGTGCCAAATGCTCATCCGCCGATCGATGCTGATTTGGAAGGTGACACAAAGCTTGTTGGCCTCTCCCTGTGAAATCACAGTGGGAATGGCCCAGCGCTCGTGAAAGAAATTGCCCAGCAGCGCGCCGTACATGTCGCCCGCGCGCACCTTGTTCGGGTCCGTCTCCTGGCCCTCTTTCACACCCGCCGCGTGACCCTCTTCGGGGCGATCTTTGCCCGCGTCCTCCGCGAAGGGATCGCTCTTGTTCACGAGGCGCGTGATGTCCGACTCCTGCGCGAGCGGAGGCGGCGGCCCCGCGTCGGGGATGTCCTTTTTCTTTTCTTCACGCGAGGCCACGATCTCGTGCTTCGGCGCGGTGCGGGCGCGGGGCACGATGCGATCGGGCAGCTTCAATGGATCCATTGGCTTGCCCAATTTCAGCAAGCTGGCCGCGACCACGGGCTTCTCGACGAGGGGCTTCTCCTCCTCGCCGAGCGATGGGTACATGGCCTTGAGGATGATGGCCGCAATGGGAATCGCATGCAGCGCGATGGCCAGCGCAATGCCTAGCGCCACCTCGTCCGACTCGTACGCCGTCCTCCAAGCCAACCGCGTTGCCATGAGAATTCAATTGCGCGTGCGTAATACGCTTCGCACAAACACCTTTCGCTTCGGTTACTTAACTTCCAGTGGATCGGTGATCATTCCAAGCTTTTCGACGCCTGCGGTGCGCGCAGCCGCCATGACGCGCAGAACGGCACCGTATTTTACGCCCTCGTCCGCTTGGATGTAGACCTCTTTCTCCTCCTTCAGACGCGCATTGTTCGTCAATCGATCTTCGACCGCGCCGGTGATCTCGTCCTTGCCCAAATAGACGTGCTCGTCGGCGGTGACGATGATCAGCAGCTTCGTGTCGTCTGCCACCATCGGGCCGCTCTTGGCCTTCGGAAGATCGACCTCGACGCCGGTCGTGAGCAATGGTGCGGTCACCATGAAGATGACCAAGAGCACCAGCATGACGTCGATGAGCGGCGTCACGTTGATCTCGTTCATACCGCCCATGCGGCGGCTGCGGCCAGCAACGCCGCCTGCCGATGCACCCATGGCCATGGCGGTCTAAATGCCTCCGAGCTTGGCGCGCGCGGCCACGTCGGCGGCAAAGCCTTCGAGGCTGTCGGCAAGCTCCTGCACGCGACGCGCGAAGTAGTTGTATGCCATGACGCTCGGGATGGCGGCGACGAGGCCGATGGCCGTCGCGATGAGCGCCTCGGCGATCTTCGGTGCAACGACGGGGAGGTTCGCGTTCTGCTGGTTCCCGATGCTCAAGAACGCGTCCATGATGCCGTAGACCGTGCCGAAAAGGCCGATGAAGGGCGCCGTCGATCCGATGGTGCCCAAGAGCGTCATCCACGATTCGAGGTGCGTGACCTCGCGCGCAGCGGCGCGGCGTGTGGCCGTTTCGACGTGCGTGCCCTCGGCGTCGCCCAGGCGCTGACGCTGGCCGCCGGTCATGCGCATCATCTCGTCGTAGCCCGTGGCGAAAATTCGCGCGAACGGAGAGCCGCGGAAGGCCGCCAGCCCATTGGCCATCGCATCGAAGTTCTGGGCCGCGTCGAACGTCTTCAAAAAGCGATGCGATTCGGCGCGGGCGCGGCGCAGATGGAGAAACTTGGCACCGATGACCACCCAGCAGCACAGCGAGAAGACGACCA
Source organism: Sorangiineae bacterium MSr12523 (assembly GCA_037157775.1). NCBI lineage: Bacteria > Pseudomonadati > Myxococcota > Myxococcia > Myxococcales > Pendulisporaceae > Pendulispora > Pendulispora brunnea. The sequence continues at coordinate 3,817,037 of CP089982.1, read as the reverse complement.
GCACGATGAGCACCGCTTTGACGGGCGCCGAGGCGTGCAAGACGAGCTGCACGGGATCGAGCTTGGGCGCGTCGGGCTTCCCGCCACCGCCGGCACCGCCAGCCTGTACCGCCGCGGCGAACGCGTGAACGGCATGGATCGCGCCGCCGGCTACCGATTGCATAGTTTTTCTCCGAGCATGGCCGCACCATGCCCCGCCCCTTCCGTAGATGTCAATTCCGGGGAGAATTCGACGGCAACCAGGCGCGTTGGCTCGCCTCCGCTCGCGTTTGCGCTGGCGCAGCCCCAACGCCGCGGGAAGATACGTCGCAAGATGGCCCGTCGACGCTTTTCCGCGGTTTTCGGTCTTGCTGGGGCTCTTTCTGGCGCCACTCGCTGGCCTCGGTTGCACGGTCGACCCCTGGCAGGACGAGCCCGAGATTCAGTTCGAGGAAACGACGAACATCGGCTACCGCTGCAGCCAAGGCCCAGGTTTTTCCTGGACGGTGCGCGCCTGGGAGACCGGCGAGCAAGCCACGGCAGGCTGTCAGCAGCCCATTCGCTTCGAGAATCTGAACGGCGGTTATACCTACACCTTCGACATCACGGGCTACCTGGGCCAGGACGTCTGCTGGCGGGGCACGTGCACGGTCCGCGCGCGATCCTACGGGCGAACCTATGCGGACTGTTCGGCGCAAATTCAGTCGTACTGCGGCCTCTAAGGTAGTTTTCGGCGCTTGGTCCGCGGGAGAGGCGTGGTAAGAGCTCTGCTCGTGCGGCTGCGCTTTTTGCTCCTTCTTATTGGTTCGCTTTCCATGTACCTCGCGTTCTCCGTGTTGGCGGTCGCCTGCACGGACACGACCACCCTTCCCGGGATCGACCCCATCACCGGGATTCAAATCCGGTCGGACGTCATCACCGCCGGCAAGGGATGCGGCACCGGCGACACGCAGGTCTACAAATACACCGCCGTCGTGACGGACACCGACGGGCTCGTTCGCGCCGCCGCGACGTACGATTGCTTCGCCGACGGCGTGTTCCAAGCGCTCACCCAGTCGGACAGCGGCTTTTTGGATTTCAATGTCGACGTCTACGCCTTCAACGCGAAGACGTTCGGCGATGGCAGCGCCGTAGCTGCGGTGGTGAACCAAGTCACCAACACCGATCACCAGCTCGATCGATTCTGGGCCGGACGCACGCTGACCTTCACCTGGGACACGAACTGCCAGACCACGCAGCAGTCGGACGTGGAAGTCGTCGCCGTCTGCGAGCCGCTCCGGGACGCAGGAAGCGACGGCATCATCGTGCTGCCGGCCTCGTTCACCCGGCAAGATGGCACGCCCGCCGGTTGCAACGCCGGTGCGGCGTCGGTTCGTGCATCGGTTCGCGGGATTCCTACAGCCCAACCGCCGCCCATGGATGCCGGCGCGGACGCTTCCAAAGACGCAGGCGATGCCGCACCGTCCGATGCAGGAGACGCCGGCAACGCAGGCGATGGCGGCACGACGCCAGCCCAAGGCACGCTTTTCCCCTGCCCCAACGAGGTGCGCTTCACGCGGGTGAAGGCCCCTGCGGATCACACGATCGACGTGGAACTGCTCGGAGTACCGGCGGACGCCGGAGCGCCGCCGCCGTCGCTGGGTCGCACGACCTGCCGCGGTTCGGTTGCGCCGTTCGTGTCGACGACGGCCACGTGCGATCCCGTGCAGTGATATAACCGTCGCGTGGTGGACGCGGATCCGTCCGAATCGCTCGACGCAGCGCTCATCCTTCGTGTCGCCGAGGGCGACGTCGACGCGCTTGCGTCGCTGTACGATCGCCATGTCGATGCGCTTCTGGCCATCGCGCTGCGCATCGTTCACGACCGCGCCGAGGCCGAAGACCTGGTTCACGACGCCTTCATGGGGCTCTGCGAACAGGCACGCCGCTACGATCCGGCGCGCGGACGTCTGCGTACGTGGCTCGTGACCATCACGCGCAACCTCGCCATCGACCGCCTGCGCCGGCAGAATCGCCTCAAACGGGTGCGGGAGGCGGTCCGCGCGGAGGCGCGAACGGAGACGGCGGAGGCGCCGCCTCTCGATTTTCTGCCATTGAACGAAAAGTTTCGAGAGGCCTTCGGGGCCCTGCCGGAAGACCAGCGGCTCACGCTCGAAGCGGCCTTTTTCCAAGGGCTCTCCTACAGCGAGATCGCAGAACTTCACGGCGTGCCGTTGGGGACCGTCAAATCACGGGCGGCCCGGGCCATCGCCACGTTGCGGGAAGCGCTCCTCGCGTCGGTCCAAAATGAGCCGTCGAGCGTAGTGGTAAAGAACGCTGGGAGTGTTCGAGGTGCCTCGTGAGTGATCGGTATGCCCGCCTGCTACAACTCGTCCTCGCGGGACGTCCCGAACCGCTCACGGCCGCATACTTGGGCACGCTCACGGAGGAAGAGCGCACCGCCTACCTCGAGGTGGAACGCACCCTGGCCTCGTTCGCTCTCGGCACCGTCGCGAGTAGCCCCGCCCCCCGCGCCCCCAGTCCCGATCTCCGCAACCGGGTCCTGTCGAGCTTTCGCGCCAAGCTGGCAGCCCGGTCGAGATCGGCTTTCCTGGTGCTGGATATGATTCATGATCATCTGGCCGAGGGCAGCATTCTGGAAGTGCCCCGGGCGCGGGAGATCGTGCCGGCGCTGGCGGAAAAACTGCGCGAATGCCGCAGCCAAGGGGTGCCCGTCGTCTACATCGTCGACGAGCACGAGCCGGACGATCCGGACCTGGACCTGTGGGGCGTCCACGCGGTCGGCGGCTCGGGCGGGAACGACATCTGGCCCGAGGTCGCACCGCAGCCGGGCGATCGCGTCGTGAAAAAGCGCACGTACAGTGCATTCTCCGCGTCCAATTTGCAGGAGGTCCTCGACGAGCTGCGCTGCGATACGCTGGTTCTTTCCGGCTGCCTGACCGAAGTCGGCATCAAGGCCACCGCCACCGATGCCCTGCAGCGCGGCTACGCGGTGAACGTGCCACCCGCGACGCAGGCGGGGATCAGCGCCATGACCGAGCAGGTCACGCTGGGCCTACTTCAGGTCATGCCGCCCTACGGGGCCGCCCGCAAAGAGCTCCTCGCCCGCCTCGCGGGCAAAACCGCCTGAGTGGGCCCCACATGCCGACCACCACCTGCCAAGAACGCCGCGGCGGCGTAGCAACTTGCTACGTATTTTCATGCTGACTTTGCGATCGACAATGGCGACATTAGAGTGAAGATCAATGGACGAGAGGGTTACTCTGGCACTACCTCGCCCCGGCCCGGGCTTGAAGGTCCTGCTCCTGGTGGTAGCGATTCTCGGGATCTCTCTGGCCATCGCGTACAGCTATCTGCCCGGCGGGCAGAGCCTGTTTCTGGCCCTCACCGCTTCGAGCGACAGCGTGCTCGACGGTCAGGTGTGGCGGCTGTTCACCGCGGGGCTTCTGACATCGCCGGCGGCGTTGGGGCACCTGCTCTTCACGCTGATGGCCTTCTACTTCCTCTCGCCGGATCTGGAGCGGCGTTGGGGAACGTGGCGGTTCATTCGCTTCGTCCTCATCGCGATGGTCTCGGGCTTCCTCTTGTCGATTGCGGTCGACCGAGCGATTCCAGGCGGCCCCGCCATGCTTCACCCGCGGATGATGTTCGGCAGCAGCGCCGCCATTTCCGCGATTGCCATCGCCTGGTCCAAGTTGAATGCGCACCAGACGGTACGGCTGTTTTTCCTCATCCCGGTGAGCGGGCGGCAGTTCTTCTGGTTCACGATTGCCATGTGCTCGCTGGGCCTCGTCTATCCCGGGGGCGTGCCCGAGGGGATGCTCTCGCCATTTGGCGGGGTCCTCGTGGGCATGCTGCTGGGCGGCACGCCCTCGGTGATTCGCGCGACCTACCTGCGCATCAAGCTGGCGCTGCTGCGGCGCCAGGCCGGGGCGCCTCCCGTTCCGTTGAGCCCGCCGGCCTCGGGTAAGAGCAAGACCACGACCGCGTCCACCCGGCGTGCAGGTGCGCCGCTTTTGCGCGTGGTTCAGGGCGGCGCGGACGACGAGCTTCGCAAGCGGCGCCCGCCGAAGGATAAGCGCTACCTCAATTGAGGAGCGGCGGAGGGGGAGAGGCTCTGCTAAAAGGCCCCCCGATCATGCGCCATCTGCTCGGTATCGATGGGCTCTCCGCGAACGACATTACGTCCCTTCTCGATGAAGCGACACGGTACGCGCATCCTCACGATCCGCTCGTGACGCGTGGCGTTCTGCGCGGGAAGACGATTCTCAACGTGTTCTACGAGTCGTCGACGCGCACGCGCACGTCGTTCGAGCTCGCTGGAAAGCGGCTCGGGGCCGACGTGGTGAACATTGCCGCGTCGTCCTCGAGCGTCACCAAGGGCGAGACCCTGCTCGACACGGTGAAAAACCTGGAGGCGATGGGCAGCGATGCCATCGTGCTCCGGCACGCCTCCTCGGGCGCACCGCACTTCGTGGCGCGGCACACGCGTGCGAGCATCGTCAACGCGGGCGACGGCTCGCACGAGCACCCGACGCAGGCGCTGCTCGACGCGTTCACGATTCGTCAGCGGCTGGGGAAGCTCGATGGCTTGGTCGTCGTTATCTGCGGTGACATCTTGCACTCGCGCGTCGCCCGCTCCAATTCGCTGCTGCTCGGTGCCCTCGGCAGCGAGGTGCGCCTCTGCGGACCGCGCACCATGATGCCGCGCGATCCCACCGTGCTCGGGCCCACCGTGCGCGTGTTCGACCGCTTCGACGATGCCATCGAGGGCGCCGACGTGGTGATGATGCTGCGCATCCAGAACGAGCGCCTCGCCGGCGCGGTGATGGCGACGACGCGCGAGTATGCGCGCACCTTCGGCCTGAACGAGCGTCGCCTTCGCCTGGCCAAGCCGGAGGCGCTGGTGATGCACCCCGGGCCAATCAACCGCGGTGTGGAGCTCAACAACGCCGTGGCCGATGGCGCGCATAGCGTGATTCTCGAGCAGGTGGCGGCCGGCGTCGCCGTGCGCTGCGCCGTGCTCGCGAGGGTCATGCTGCAGTGAGAGCCGGGAACGAGGCACCGCTCGGGGTTTTCGATTCCGGCCTGGGCGGCCTCACCGTGGTGCGTGCACTGCGGGCCGTGCTCCCGCACGAGGACATCGTGTACCTGGGCGACACCGCGCGCGTTCCGTACGGCACCCGCGGCGCCGCCACCGTGGTGAAGTACGCCGGCGCGTGCGCGCGCCAGCTCGTCTCCCACAAGGTGAAGACCATCGTCATCGCCTGCAATACGGTGAGCGCGGTGGCGCCGGAGCAGTTGCGCATCGATTTGGATCTGCCGGTGCTCGGTGTGATCGAGCCGGGGGCACGCGCCGCGGTGGCGGCGACGAAAACCGGGCGCGTGGGCATTCTGGCCACGCCGGGAACGATCTTTTCGCAGGCGTACACGCGCGCGGTGACCACGCTGTCGACGCGCACGGAGGTGTTCGGCCAGGCGGCTCCCCTTCTCGTTCCCCTCGCCGAGGAAGGCTGGGTCGAGGGCGAGGTGCCGCGCCTCGCGGTGCGCCGCTATTTGGAGCCTCTGGCGCGCGCCGGTGTCGATGCCATCGTCCTTGGGTGCACGCACTACCCGCTGTTCTTCTCCATCATCGAGGAGGAGGCGCACGCGATGATGGGGCCCGAAGTGCGTGTCATCGACAGCGCCACCACGGTGGCCGCGGAAACGCGGTCTTTTCTGGCGAGCCGCAGCCTCTTGGCGCCGCCGCGCGAACGCGCAGGCTCGATGCGCCTTTTCGCCACCGACGTGCCGCGCTCCTTCAGCGAGATGGCGCGCCGCTTTCTGGGCGACGAGAACATCCCCGAGGCCGAGCAGATCGATTTATGAGCCGCTTGCGGGCGGTTCAGAAGAGCGCCGGCACTCGCGCGTGATGTCCGCCTGCAGCCCGCTGAAGAAGGTGCCGAGCCATTCCCCGCCGGCCCGCCGCAGCTCGGGTGGAAGCTCCAAGACGAGCAGCAGCACCAGCGCGATGTGAATGCGCGTGGAGACGCGCGCGATGTCGACCAACGTGACACCGCGCTCCATCAAACTGGGAAAGAGCGTTTCCAACCAGAAGACGCGGGTGGGCGTCTTGCGCCCCTCGAGTTGCTCCTCGAGCGCGCGCAGAAGGCCGGTGGTGGCCTGCGCGCCCGAGCCGGCCTCGCGTACGACCCGCGCCAGGCGGCTGCGCGAAAGGATGTCCACCACCTCGGACATGATGCGCTCACGATGCTGGCGCAAAACGGCCAGGATGTGCGCTTCGATGACCGCACGCCCAGGGCCTTCCACGGGAGGCGGGGGCAAGGAAAGCCCGTCCTCGTTCCCCGGTTGGATGGTGCCTGAGCTACTACCCATGCTTTCAAGGGTAGCGGCCCGAGATAGAAAAATCCACCTCGCGATGCCGCGTCGGTGTGGAAACGTCACACCCTTGGGCAACGTTCCGCGCGGCGACGCGAACAACGTGAATTACGCGACTTACGCGACTTACGCGAGAGGCGCGACCCGAAGGACGTGCGTCGGCTTGGCGATGTAATCGCCGCCCTTCGCGGCAGCTGCGAGCGCACGACGCAGGGCTCCTTCGCGCGCGACGTGGGTCATCATGACGACTTGCACCGGCTCTCCGCGCGCATCGCCACCGCCACGCTGGACCATCTCCAGGATGGACACGTTCTCCTCGGCCAGCGCGCCCGCGATGTGCGCGAGGACGCCGGGTCGATCGAAGACCTGGAAGCGCAGGTAGTACGCGCACTCGACGTCGTCGATGGGCGCGAGGTGCGTCTCCGCAAGCCGCACGCTGCGCGTCATCCTGCCGCCCGCACCACTGAGACGCGCACCCGCGACATCCACCACGTCGGCCACGACGCTCACGGCGGTGGGCAGATCCCCTGCCCCGCGCCCGGAGAGCAGGCACGGTCCGAGGGCGCGCCCTTCGAGCAAAATCGCATTGAGCACGCCGTTCACGTTGGCGAGCGTGGTGTGCGCCGGCAAGAGCGCCGGGTGCACGCGAAGCTCGACGCTCTTTTTGCCGTGCACCTCGCGCACCTGGCCGATGGCCAAGTGCTTCACCGTGTAGCCAAAGCGCGCGGCGAACTCGTGATCGATCGGCTCGATGTCGCGGATGCCCTCCGTGTACACGGCCTCGTGCGGCACGCGGGCGCCAAAGGCCAGCATGGCCAGCACGACCAGCTTGTGCGCGGCATCGCCCCCGTCCACGTCGAGCCCCGGATCGGCCTCGGCGTAGCCTTTGTCCTGCGCCTCCCTCAACGCCGTCGCGAAGGGCATCCCGTCCTGGCGCATGCGCGTGAGAATGTAGTTCGACGTGCCATTGACGATGCCGCAAAGCCGGGTCACCGAATCGCTGGTGAGCGCCTCGCGCAAGGTGCGGATGACCGGGATGCCGCCGCCCACGGAGGCTTCGAAGGCCAGGTCGACGCCGGCCTTTTCGGCGCGCTCCACCAGCTCGGGCCCATGCACCGCGAGCAGCATCTTGTTCGCGGTCACCACGCTGCGACCCGAATCGATGGCCCGCTCGACGTAGCCCTTGGCCGGTTCCACCCCGCCGAGCACCTCCACGACGACGTCAATCGACGGATCGTCCAGCACCGCCGCCGCATCCGTCGTGATGCGGTCGCGCTCGAGGCCAGGCACGCGGTCCTTGTTCGGATCGCGAACGAGCACCTTGGCAATTTCCAGCGGAGCCCCGACGCGGGTCGCCAGAACCGAGGCATTTTCCCGAATCAGCCGAACAACGCCCCCGCCCACGGTCCCACAACCGAGTAGCCCGAGCCGCACCGTTTTCATGCGCGCTACTTCACCCGACGCAACGCGAAAAGAAAAGGGGTTAGGGTGAAGGGTGAAGGGTTTAGGGGAAGCACAAAAAGGAAAGGGTCCAGAGCCAGGGGAAGCAACCCGCTTCCTCTCTCCCTAAACCCTAAACCCTAAACCCTCAGTTGCTCGGGGTCGGGGCCGCTGGGGCTTCCTTTTTTTCCTCGACCTTGGGCACCAGCTTCTCTTCCAGGGCGGCGTCGAGGACTTCCTCCATCTTCTTCACGAAGACGAACTCGAGGGAGTCTTTGACCTCGGCCGGGACCTCGTCGAGGTCGGCCTTGTTGCGCTCGGGAACGATGACCCGCTTGATGCCGGCGCGGTGGGCCGCCAGCACCTTCTCCTTGAGGCCGCCGATGGGCAGCACCCGTCCGCGCAGCGTGATTTCGCCGGTCATCGCGACGTCGTGGCGGACGCGGACGCCGGTGAGCATCGACACCAACGCGGTAAACATCGTCACACCCGCGCTCGGCCCGTCTTTCGGCATGGCGCCGGCGGGGATGTGGATGTGGATGTCGCTCTTCTCGAGGAAGTCCTTGCTGATGCCGAACCTCTCCGAGTTGGAGCGCACGTAGCTCAGGGCGGCCTGGGCGCTCTCCTTCATGACGTCGCCCAGTTGGCCGGTGAGCTGCAGCTTCGCCGAGCCGAACATGCGCGTCGCCTCGATGAAGAGGATCTCGCCGCCCACGCTCGTCCAAGCAAGGCCCGTGGCCACGCCCGCTTCTTCCGTGCGCTCCGCAACTTCACTGGTGTAGCGCTGCGGACCCAGGAACTCGCGGAGGTGGTCTTCCGTTTCGATCTTCCGCGGGGTGTTGTCCCCCTCGGCGATCTTCACGGCAACACCGCGAATGACGCTCGCGATCTGCCGCTCGAGCGTACGCACGCCGGCTTCACGCGTGTAGTTGTCGATGATGATCTCGACCGCCGGATCCGTGATCTCGAGCTGCTGCGGCGTGATGCCGTGCTCCTCGATCTGCTTCGGGATCAAGTGCTGGCGCGCAATGGCCAGCTTCTCGCGCCGCGTGTAACCCGGGATTTCGAGGATCTCCATACGATCGCGCAGCGGCGCGGGAATCGGATCGGCAATGTTCGCCGTGGCGACGAACATGACGTTCGACAAGTCGTACGGGATCTCCAGGTAGTGGTCCGCGAACGTGTTGTTCTGCTCGGGATCGAGAACCTCGAGCAAGGCCGCCGCGGGATCGCCGCGGAAGTCGTGACCGATCTTGTCGACCTCGTCCATCATGAAGATCGGGTTGATCGTTCCCGCCTTCTTCATGCCCTGGATGATCTGCCCGGGCAGCGCGCCGACGTACGTACGGCGGTGACCGCGGATGGCCGCTTCGTCGTGCACACCGCCGAGTGAAATGCGGTGGAACTTGCGGCCGAGCGACCGCGCAATGCTGCGGCCGAGCGACGTCTTACCGACGCCGGGCGGTCCGATGAGGCAGAGGATCGGGCCCTTCTTGTCCTTCTTCAGCTTGCGGACGGCCAGGTACTCGAGGATGCGCTTCTTGACCTTCTCGAGACCGTAGTGGTCTTCGTCCAGCACCTTGCGGACGGCCCCGATATCCATGTTGTCGGGCGTCTGATTGTGCCATGGCAAGTCGAGGATCCAGTCCAGGTACGTGCGCACGACGGTGTACTCCGCCGAGCCGACCTGCATGTTGCGCAAACGCTTGATCTGCTTCTTGGCGACCTGCTCGGCCTCGCTCGGCAGGTTGGCCTTGGCGATGCGGTCTTCGAGACCGTCGAGATCTCCCTGATCCCCATCGTCCTCGCCCAGCTCCTCTTTGATGGCTTTGAGCTGTTGCCGAAGCACGTATTCGCGCTGGTTTTTACCCATCTCCTCCTTGATTTGGGAGTTGATGCGCTCGCGCATTTTCAAGATTTCGAGCTGGCGCGTCAGCAGGCGCAGGACCTTGCGAATGCGATCCTTGACGTCGACCGTCTCGAGCAGCTGCGCCTTTTCTTCCACCGGCGCGTCCAGGTTGGCGGCCACCAAGTCGGCCAAGGCGCCCGGCGCCTGGATCGAATCGATGAGCGAACCCGCCTCGCGCGGAAGCTCCGGCATGAGCTGAATCACCTGCTTGGCGATGTCGCGCAGGCTCATCGAAAGCGCTTCGGCCTCGTCGTCGTCCAGACCCGTCTCGTCGAGGCGACGCACCTTCGCCTTGAGATAGGGCGAACTCTGCGCCACATCCTCGAGCCGGATGCGCGAAAGGCCCTGCAAAATCAGCGAATAGTTGCCCGAGCTATGTTTCAGCGCCTTGAGGACGCGGGCCGCGCATCCGACCGTGTGTAGGTCGTCCTGGCCTGGGTCGTCCGTCGAAGGATCGCGCTGCGCAAAGATGGCAATGACGGGGCTCGGTAGGTTGTCGACATCTTCGACGAGCGCCACGGACTTTTCGCGGCCAACGTCGAAGGGGGCCACCGCACCCGGAAAAAGTACCGCGTTCCGGATGGGGAGAACCGGGAGCACGTCACCAAACTGGACCACGTCCTCATCCTGCGGGGCACGCGGCGGCGGGGCTTTCTTTTCAGTCATATTGACCTCTCGTGGTGGTGCTCATTTCATTCATGGTCAAGGATAACATCCGATGCGTTGACCTCGGGGTATTGCAAACTGGGTTCCAATATTCGCGAAGCTAAACACGGCTTGCGGCTCGTGCCACGGGCCCACGGATTAACTAGCGCAGAACGTGGACCGTGCGGTCCGGCTCCAACGTATGGATGGTCAACCCCGTGAGGACTTTGGGATAGAAGAACGTCGATTTCTGCGGCATGACCTCGCCGTATTCGGCCACGCGGCGGACGGCCTCGACCGGGGTGGCGTTCATCAGGAAGAGGGCTTGGCCTTTTCCGTTGCGCAAATCGGCGAGCGTCGCGGCTGCATCTTGCGGGTACCAAAGGTTGGTCTTGGCGGCTTGCGCCTCGCGCGTGATGCCGAGCGCATGCTCGAGGATACCTGAATGAAGTAAGGCCACATCTGTGCGGCGCAAGACCTCCGGAAGCTTGCCCAATGTTGGATGCTTCTCCAGGTCGACATCCGCGCGCAATGCGAGGACGGCCACGTCTCCTTCGGCCGAGGCGACCGCAACGGATGGCGCACGTTTGCCGGAGTCCGCGAGGGTGTCCGTGATGACGTTTGCTGCAGTGCCCTTGGGCAACACCGTCGCTTGGAACGTGTCGGCGGCTTTTCGCAGCAGCTCCGCGAAGTCGAACGACGGCAGCGAGTGCACGTGGCGATGCGTCGGAAAGACCACGAGATTCGGGTCGTCGCCGTTGGCGAAGAAGACCATGTGCCAGCCGTTTTCACTGGCGCCCTGCGCGCCGGTCTCCTGCGCATAACGCACCGCGGTCTCGTAGCGGTGGTGGCCGTCGGCGATGAGGAGCGACGACTGAGCGATCTTCCGCACGATGGTGAAAAGCGCCTCGCGATCGTCGACCTTGGTCAGCGCATGCTCGACGCCGTCGGGGGTGGCGAAGCGAAAGAGCTCCTTGCCGGACGACAGAGCCGAATCGAGCTCCTTTTGCGGGTCGCGGTACAGCATGAAGCCGGGGCTCAAGTTGGTGCGCGTCGCGCGAAACAGCTTGAGGCGATCTTCCTTCGGGCCGCTCAGGGTGCGCTCGTGGGGCAGCACGATGCGGTCCGAAAACGGCACCAGGCGCACCAGGCCGAGGAAGCCGCTGCGGCTCATTCTCTTGCCGGTGCCGGGTGCGGTGAACGACTGGTCGTAGCGGTAGAAACCGGGGACGTCGTCGCGCACGAGCACCTTCTCTTCGCGCCAGCGGCGGAGGAGCGAAGCAGCGTGCTCGTATTTGCCCTCGGTGTCGCCGCCGGCGGCATCCTTGGGCAGAATGAGTTGGACGACGTTGTGCGGATCGCGCTTCGCGAGCTCCTCGCGTTGCTCGGGGCTAATGACGTCGTACGGCGGGGCCACGACGTTCGCGACCGATACGAGTTTCGAGGGGTCGTAGCGGAGCGGTGTGAGCGGTGCGATATCGGCCATAATTTGGCTCTAACACAACGCCACGCCCGATCTCGAGGGGGGTCCCTCTCTTTTCCAAAGAGGCTTACGTCTTTTCCAGAGCGCGGCTTCCGATATCGCGCCTGTGGTGCTCGCCGGGCCAGCTTATGGCGTCCACCTGGGCATACGCTCGGGAGGCCGCTTCCTCCAAGGTGGCGCCGCGCCCGACGACGTTGAGGACTCTTCCGCCAGCCGTGACGATGGCGCCGTCTTCGCGGCGCGTCGTTCCGGCGTGAAGCACGTGAACGTGCTCATTTTCCGGCGTTTTCTCGAGGCCCGTGATGACGTCGCCGTTGCGCACCTTGGCAGGGTAGCCCTCGGCGGCCATGACGACGGAGAGCGCGGCGCCCTCGCACTCCAGTTGCGTCGGGGGAAATTGGCCGTGCGCCGCACCGTTGAGCAGGCCGAGCCATCCTCCTCCAGTAAAGCTGCAGAGCGACGTTAAGACACCGGTCTCGGGGTCGCCGAAGCGGACGTTGAATTCGAGAACGCGCGGCACGCCGGCCTCGATCATGAGGCCGACGAAGAGTACGCCACGGAATGGCGTCCCCTCCGCTTTGAGGCCCGCCAACGTGGGCTCCACGATGGTGCGCATGACACGCCCGTGGACCTCGGGCGTGACGACGGGTGCGGGTGCGTAGGCACCCATGCCTCCCGTGTTCGGCCCCGTGTCGCCGTCGCCGACGCGTTTGTGATCCTGCGCCGCGGGAAGCGGCACCGCGCGCTCGCCGTCGCAGATGACATGGAAGCTTGCTTCCTCACCGGGCAACAGCTCCTCGATGACCACGGTCTTGCCGGCGTCGCCGAAGGCGTTGTCGCGCATCATTTGCCGGACCGCCAGGAGTGCCTGCTCGGGGGTGGTCGCTACAGTGACCCCCTTGCCCGCGGCGAGGCCGTCGGCCTTGACCACCAGTGGCCGCGCCGCCGCACGCACATAAGCCTCGGCGGCGTCGACGTCGTCGAAGATCGCGAAGTCGGCGGTCGGGATGGAGTGGCGCTTCAAGAAGCGCTTCATGAAGGACTTCGAGCCCTCCAACTGCGCGGCCGCCTTCGAAGGACCAAAGGCGGGAATGCCCTTCTCGGCGAGGGCGTCGACCAGGCCGAGGGTGAGCGGAAGCTCCGGTCCGACGACCACCAGCGAGACGCCTTCGCGCTCGGCGGCGGCCACGATGCCCGGAATGTCGTCCACCGCTACAGGGACATTGCGAAACGACAGCCCCGTGCCGGCGTTGCCCGGCGCACAGAGAATCTCGCACTCGGGCGAGGAAAGAACCCGTGCCAGTGCGTGTTCCCTCGCACCGGACCCGACGACCAACACGCGCTTAGCCATGACGGCGCGGGAGGTTACAGGAAAAAATTCCTTAATGGGCCCTCGCGTCCTTGGCGCCGCCACCGTTTCTCTCTATTCTGACCTCGTGGCCGCCGAGGTTCGACAGCCGGTCGCCATCCGTGTCACGCGTCCCTACGCGAACGAGGACGAGTTCCTCGATCACGAGATCGACACGCTGACCCGGACGAGCGTCACGCTGATCGGTGCGCAATCGCGCCCGCAAGGGGTGATTCTGCGCTTCGAGGTCACGCTTGCGAACGGTACGCCGCTGATGCGCGGCGAGGGCCGCGTGATTGCGTACAAGGGCCCCACGGATCCCGAAGCGGGGGTGCCGCTGAAGCATCTGTCGGGGTTGACCTTGCGGTTCACGCGCCTCGACAAGAAGACGAAGGCGCTCGTCGACCGCGCCGCGCTGATCCGTGAAGAGCGAGCCCGCGCCGCCCTGCGGGCCTCCATGTCGGACATGTCCGAAAGCGAGCTCCCTCCGCCGCCAGCCGAAGCTCCTGAGGCGGTGGAGCCGGCCGCCTCGAACCCTGACGTCACGCAGGCCGACTCCGTGCACTCGCTATCGGGGCTCGAGGTTGCGCAGCGAGAGCCGGAGCCGACACCGCCTGCGCCTGCAGTAGAAGAGGAGCCGCCGGCATCGAATGGTCAGCCCGCGCCCATCGCGCACGCGCGTGATCGGGATTCGCTGCTGCTTCGACTGCGCGAGCGCGCGCGGGCACTAGCCCCAGAAACCGTCGCGGCGATTCTGCGTTCACACACGTCAACGCACACATCTACGCAGGAATAGACCAGGGGTGAGGCGCCCGCACGCCTGCCCGCACAAGGTGAAGGGGGCGCCTCCAATTTGGCTGCGGACGAGGTCGTACGAAGCTTGCTCGATCGTGGCTTTCACGCGATACGTAGAACGTGAGCCTGAGCGGGGAGCGGTCACACCTCGAGCCCGGCTATCGTCTGGATCGCTACGAGCTTCTCTGTCCCATTGCACATGGTGGCATGGCATCGGTGTGGCTTGCGCGTCTTCACGGCAAGCACGGCTTCGAAAAGTTGGTCGCCGTCAAAACGATTCTGCCGCAATACGCAAGCGACCCCCGATTCGAGCGTATGTTCCTCGACGAGGCGCGCATCGCCGCCGGGATCGAGCACGCCAACGTGGCGCAGATCCTCGATCTCGGGGAGCAGCACGAGGTGCTCTACCTGGTGATGGAGTGGATCGATGGCGATTCGCTGTCGAAACTTCACCGCGCCGTACGCAAAAGAGACGTCGCCATCCCCATGGGCGTGGTGCTGCGCATCGTCGCGGACATCGCGGCCGGTCTCCATGCTGCGCACGAGCTGCGCGACCCGTCGGGCGAGAACCTCGGCGTGGTGCACCGCGATGTGTCGCCGCAGAACATCTTGGTCAGCGTCAGCGGCGCGGCGAAGCTCATCGACTTCGGAATCGCCAAGGCACGCGATCGCGTGTCAGCGGATACGAGCGCCGGGCTTCTCAAGGGAAAGATTCAGTACATGCCGCCGGAGCAAGCCGTCGGCAAATCGGTCGACCGGCGCTCGGACGTGTGGGCGCTCGGGGCGGTGATGTATTACCTGCTGGCGGGCGTCCCCCCTTATGACGCCGCCAACCAGCTGGCGACGTTGCATCTGCTCACGAGCGGCGATCCGCCGCCGCCATTGCCCGACACGTTTCCACCCGAGATGGACGCGCTCTGTCGCAAGGCCATGGCCCACGATCCCGAGGAGCGGATCCAGACGGCCGCCGAGCTGCAACGCGCGATCGAGTCGCTGATGATCACGGCGGGCTGTCACACGACGGCGGGCGATGTCGCGGCGTTCGTGCACGAGCACCTCGGCGAGCGCGCGGAGGCACGGCGCAAGGCCGTGGAGCTAGCCTTGGCCGCCAGCGCGGAGCGCAAGCGCGTGCAGGCGTTGCTCACGCCCGAAACCGTGGAGGGTGACTCGAGCGACAGCGCGCGGTCCTCGTCGCCGCAGCGCGCGTCGCAGCCCACGAGCGTTCCGCCGAGTGTGCGAGGAGCCTCGAGCGGTCCGATCTCGGCAACGGCACCGGCAATACCGAGCCAGCCGCCCGAAGGGGTCGAGGAAGACGCACAAAGCGCGGAAGCTCCCGAAGAGACGGACGAAGAGGAGCCGATTTCGCAGGTCAGCTCGGGCACCCTGCGTTCGGCCGTGATCCCCTTCTCTGGGAGCGTTCCGCCGTCGTCGACCCCCACGGGGCCCGAGAGCCTCGGAGGGCTGGGGCGCAAGCAGCAGCTTTGGGCGGTGGGGCTCGGTGTGCTCGGCGCGGCGTCGTTCATCATCGTGGTCGCGCTGGCATCGTCGCTGTTTCGCGGACGTGGGTCGCAGGACGAGGCAACCAAGGCGCCCGAGCCACGGGCGGTGGCGCCGGAGCCGGCCCTCACCATCGCCGAGCGGGCACCGTCCTTGGTGCCCGCGCCCGAGCCGACGTCGTTCGTCACCGACGCGGCGCCGCCGCTGAAAGAGGCTACAAAGGAGACGAAAGAATCGAAGGAGGCGCCTGCGGCGAGCGCCCCTCGCCCGACTCCGAGTACCAAGCCGTCGGCCAGCGCCAAAACGGCGACCCGTCCAGGTCAGAAGGATTATGGCTTTTAGAACACGCGTACCGGGGCTCTTGGCGTTTGCGCTTTCGATGGTGACGGCCGGCTTCGTTCACGCGCAGCCGACGCCCGCGGAAAAGGACATGGCGCGCACCCTCATGGGCGAGGGCGAAGAGCAGCGCGATCGCGGCGATCTCGAGGCGGCGCTCAAGAGCTTTCAGGCAGCCGATGCGATCATGCACGTGCCCACGACCAGCCTCGAGGTGGCCAAGACGCAGGCCGCGCTGGGAAGGTTCCTGGAGGCGCAGGAAATGGTTGCCGCGGTGCTGCACTATCCGGTGAAGCGCAACGAGCCGCGTCCTTTCACCGTGGCCCGCGACAATGCCAAGGCGCTGCAGGAAGATCTGGAGCGACGCACGCCGACGATTCTCATTCATGTCGCGCAGTTCGGGCGGCATGCCGATTTGCCGGCAACGTTGACCCTCGACGGCACGACGATTCCGGAGCCGGCGCCGGGCACGGGGCGCAAAGTCAATCCTGGGCACCACGTGATTGCCGCTCAGGCCGGGGATGCATCGGCACGCATGGAGATCGACATCCTCGAGCGCGAGACGCGCAATGTGACGTTGAAGCTCGGCTCGCCCGAGCAGGCGCCCTCGCCCGTGGCCACCGCGCCGGCGATCGTGCTGCCGCCCGACAATGAGCCGCGCAAGCCGAACTACCTGGCGTATGCGGGATTTGGCGTGGGTGCTGCCGGGGTGGCCCTCGGTGCGATCACGGGCATCGTGGTTTTGGCCAATGCGGGCGATCTGCGTGACTCGTGCAACAAGCCGCCGGGCAACACGTGCACGGGCGATGACGCGGACAAGCTGTCGTCGACGAAAACGTGGGCCACGGTTTCGACGGTCTCGTTCATCGTCGGCGGCGCCGGGCTCGCGGTCGGAACGTTGGCCCTCGTTCTGGGGAAGTCGCCCTCGACGCCGACCCGCGCCGCGGCACCTCGCGTCGAGCCGTGGTTTGGCATTGCCAGCGCAGGCGTAAGCGGCCAATTTTGATAACGCGATAAGTCATTATCGCGTCATTGGGACATAACGCGATAGGTCATTGTCGCGTCATTGTCCTTCGATAGTGCAATTTGCCATTCGACGGCGGTGGGAAGTGGTTTTTCCTCCCACAAATCGTCGAGCTCGGCGCGACGGTGTCGTTGATAAAGAATGAGTCCTCATTCAGCATCCGCGACCTCGCCCATTGCTGCACACGCTGCCCCTTAATCGGAGGTGAGCCGCTATGTCCGTTCTTTCGTTCGTCCGTGCGCTTTCGGTCCTCGGTTTGACGACGACGATGCTCGCCTGTGCGGCCGATGGCCGTGGAGACGACGGCACCACCACCGAAGATGCCGTATCGAGTCCGCACTATCCCATCGTGCTCGTTCACGGAATGGGCGGTTTCGATCGGCTCAAGAATTTGCCGCTCGACGTCGTCTACTTCAACGGCGTGAAGGACGATCTGGCGAAGCATGGTGAGACGCAGGTCTTCGCCACGATTGCGCCGCCGTACGACACGAGCGAGGTGCGCGCGCAGTACGTGGCCGATCAAATCGACAAGATTCTGGCCAAGACGGGCGCCAAGAAGGTCAACATCATCGGCCATAGCCAAGGCGGGCTCGATGCGCGGGTGCTCGTGAGCCCGCAGGGCCTCGGCTACGGAAACAAGGTGGCCTCGGTGACGACGATTGCCACGCCGCACCGCGGAAGCAAAGTCGCCGATTTGGTGCTGGGCCTCGCCGACAATGTGCCGGACGACGTGTTCGACGCGGTGAGCGGCGCCATTCTGAAGCTCTTGCAAATCTCGGTGTACGAGCTTCAAACCGATCCGCACATTCGCGCGCAGCTCACCGAGCTGAGTGAAGACTACATGAACAATGTCTTCAATCCGAAGTACAAGAACGATTCGCGCGTGCGCTATTCGAGCTACGGCGGCCGCACGAATCTGCAAGTGGGCCTGTCGGATTGCGACAATTCGACCTACGCGAACGACGTGTGGCACGTGGACGCGGTGCCCATCGTTCTGTTCCCCAGCACCGTGTACCTACAAGGATGGAGCATAAAGTCCAACGACGGCCTGGTCACGGTGGACAGCTCGCGCTGGGGCGAATTCCTCCAATGCGTGCCCGCCGACCATCTCCGCGAGGTCGGCCAATTCGCCGTCAACGGCCCGGACAAGCTATCCAAGTTCGATCACTTGGCCTTCTTCCGCACCGTCGTCTCCCGCATCCGCGACGCTGGACTCTAAAGAGAGAGAGAAATTCACATGAAGGCGGGAAGGCAGGAAGGATTCATTGATTTGCAATGATCCCATTGCTGGAATTGCAAACCCTAAAACCTTCCCGCCTTCCCGCCTTCATGTAAAAAATCTTCTAGCCGTTCACGCGACGGATCATGTCGTGGAGTCGCGCGGGAACAAGGCGCGGAATGATTTGGCGAAGGTCGTCGCCGAGGCGATGTCGACGGGGCCGCCGGCGATGCCGTTTGCGCGGAGGGCGCTGCCGACGATGACGCCGTCGCAGTGTTCGACCAAGGCCGGCAGATCTTCGGGGCGCGTGCCGCTGGCCACGTAGAGCGGCACGTTGCGGATGGCGGCGCGGACCAAGGCGATTTGCGTCGGGTCGATCGCCTTGCCGGTGCCGGAGCCCGTAACGAGGATGGCGTCGGCCATCGCGCGGGTCACCAAGTCGGAGGCTTCCTCCGCGATGGGGCGCGCGGCGAGCGGCGCCGAGTGCTTCACGTGCACGTCGGCCCAGATGTTCACCGCCTCGGCGGAGATCGCCCGGCGCGTGCGCAAGGTGGCCGCGGCGTCGCCCTGAACGACGCCTTGATCGGTGACGCGGGCGCCCGTGTGAACGTTCACGCGGATGCACATCGCCCCCACCACCGAGGCAATCGCCAGGGCCGCGTCGGCGTCGTTGCGCAGAACGTTGATGCCCAGCGGCAAATTGGGAAGCGCCGCGCGAACGGCGGCTGCGCATGCGGTCATCGCGGCAACCGTCACCGCGGGCACCTTTTCGCGGTAGAACGGCGTATCGCCGAAGTTCTCCAGGATGGCCAGGTGAAAGCCCGCGCCCTCGAGCACGCGCGCATCCTCCACCGTGCGCTCCACGATGGCCCGCATCGGCAGCGACGCCAGCGGACTGCCGGGCAACGGCGGCAGGTGAATCACGCCCACGAGGCGCGCAAACACGGCCATCGCGGGCGGCATGTTGGAGACGCTCACGGTGTCACCCCCTTGCTGCCCGAGAGACCCGACGGCGGCGTCGAGCCCCCTCCCCCGCCGCCACGGGGTTCGAAGTCCGGACGTCCGAGCTGCCCGCGCACGTGGAACGCATAGAACCCGTCCGAGGTCTTGGCCTGTTTGACCTTGGGGTCCATCTCGATGAGGGCCCCCGAGCTCGACCCCGGAGGGCCGAAGAGGCTCTTGGCCATATCGTTTTTGCCGCGGAAGCCGTCCGATATTTTGAACTTCACATTGAGGTCGCAGACGCTCTCGGTGGCCATCTCCCGCATTTGAACACGTCCGTCGCCGCTAAGGTCGACATCTTTGCCCGACGCAGCCAATTTCGTGACCCGGAGGATGCCTTCCTTCGCCTCGGCCACGAACGAGAGATCGCCCACCGCCACCTTCGGCGGGGTGATGGGCAGCATGCCCGCTTTGATCTTGGCCACACCATCGCCCACGGCCACCTCGGAGGCGGCCAGGTTCACGGTTCCGCTGCCCTTGACCGCCTTGCCCTCGGGCATGAACAAATCGACGGTGCCGGTGAGCTTTCCTTCGACGGGAAGGCCCAATGCGGCCGCCAAGGGCTCGATGGCTTTGAGGTCGACGGCCGAAATCTCCACGTTGACGTGGCGGTCTTTGCCGGCCTCTTCGAAGACGCCGTCCACCTCACCGCCGAACGCGTCCAAATGGAACGAGACGTTTCGATGGCCAATGATCAGAGGCAAAACGGAAATGCGAGCCTTGGCCTGGTCGATCTTCAATTCGACGGGAGGCTTTCCCGGTTCGGTCGCCAGGCTGAGGAGGCGAACGCCCTTCATTTTTACGCCGGTGACGAAGCTCGAGGTCATCTCGTCGATGTGCAGCTCCTGCTGGCCTGCGCCGGGCTTTTGGCTGGCATTGAAGGAGGCGACGAGTTTGTCTTTCAGCTTGTCGTACGGAAAGGTCACCGACGCGAAGATCAAAAGGCACGTGAGGTAGAAAAGCGGAATTCCAATGCGCGGTGTCCACTTTTGGAATCGCTCTTTCCACTCGTCCTTGAGGAGGGCCGGAGGAATGAACGTGGAAATGCGCTGCCGGAGCGAGGCCTTTCCCGCGGATTTGGTGGGGCTCGTCTCGCCGGACGTGCCGGAGGTGGAAGGGCTCACGGTTTTTCCTCCTTCTCCTTTTCCTTCTTCGGCGGCGGCGCATTTCGGTCGAAGGCCGAAACGCCCAATTCCATGTCGTACGAATCGGGCTCGGAGACGCGCTTACGGAGTTGGAGGCGCGAAATCAGAATGGGGTGGCCGCTTCGTTCGATGCTCTCGAGGAACTTGGCAATGGCGAGCATGCCGGCCTTCTTGATGTGAACGACCGTATTGCGTTCGGTGTACTTCTTCGCCGTCCCAATGGGGACCTCGGGGCGGTCGACCGAGTCGGAAAGGTCGATCTTCTGCGCCTTGGCCTGCTGCTCGAGGAAGCCCGCGAGCGGCGGGGCCTTGTTGGCGTAGCGGCTGGTGACGGCGTCTTTCTTCGCCTGCCGATCGCGCAGCTGACCGCGTGCGGCCTGCACGGCATCGAGGGCGGCGCGCGTGTCGGCCACTTCGGAGCGGCGACTCATGATGGTGGTCTGCACGAACACCGGAATGCCGATCACCACGAGCACCACCAGGATGATGCCCAGGATGCCGACGAGCCTGCGCTCGCGCGGATTCAAATTGAGTCGGTCGAGAAGCGGGCGGGCCATCACTTACCTCCACTCGCCGAGCTGGCGGCCGATGCGCTGGCAGAGGCCTGGGCCCCCGGTTTTTTGCCGCCGCCTTTTTGATCTTCGGGGCATTTCAAATCGAATTCGAGGACGTATTTCTTCCGGTCGTCTTTGCCGATGGCTTGGTCGATGCGCTTGATTTGCACATCGGAAAAGCATGGGTCGCTGCGAAGCGAGGTGGCAATCGATTGCGCGTCGTTGCTGGAGCCGACGAGCCCGTGGATGCTCACGTGCCCCTTGGTGAGATCGAGGTCCTCGATGTCGTGGGTCATCGAGGTGGGGATGGCCTCGGACAGACGCACCATGACGTCGAAGGCGTCGGCGTGGGGCATGGGATCGTCTTCACCGCCGGTCTGCTGCGAGAGCAGCTCGTTCGCGCGCTCGGCGCTGCTGGTCTCCTCGCCCAGGACTTCCTTGGTCACGGACGAGAGGGCCGCCTCCACCGTGTCCTTCTCTTTTCCGAGCGCGTAGAGCTGCATGGTCGCGGAGAAGAAGAAGCTCACCACGATGACCGCCGCGAGGCCGGCCAGCACGGGCACACGCTCGCGCAGCCAGCCAAAGCCGCGCTCGTAGGCGAGCGGACCTTTGCGCAGGTCGAGCCCGAGCGGGCGCGAACCCAGGCCGAGCGCCAGGCCCAGCGCCTTGGCGTAGCGCGCGAGCTGGCGCAGTTGATCGGGCTGCGGCACCTCGTATTCCATGGGCGGCGGAGGAAGTGCGGTGACCTCGATCTCGAGCTCGTTCGAGAGGAACGACTCGGCGCCCGAGACGAAGGCGCCGCCGCCGCAGAGAAACACGCGCGTGGCGGGATCGCCGCCGATGGCGCGGTACGCGGCCAAGGTGATGCGGATCTCGCGGGCAAGCTTGGGCGCCGTTTCGGGAAGGCCCGAGGTACCTTGCGACACGGTGCGGGTGAAGACGGGTTCGCCGTTGCGGAAGATGAGGATGTCGCTCGAGTCGGTGCCCAGATCGATGGCGACGATGGGGCCTGGCTCCGCGAGCGCCGGCGAAACCGCGACCCAGTTGGCCAACGGAAGCAGACCCACGCCGACCCGCTCCGGCTCGACGCCGAGGGATTGCTTGACGATGTCGATGCGGGCCTGCACGTCCGAGATGCGCGCGACCGAGGCGAGAACCGGGAGCGTCGTCGGGTCCGCCCCGGGCAGGGAGCGCAGCGCGGAAAGGATGCGGTAATCGAAGACGGAGCCCTCGAGCTCGAAGGGAACTTGCGCCTCGAGCTCGAACGGGAGCACCTCCGCGAGCTGCTTTTGCGCGCTGGACGGGATGGGCAACACGCGGGACATGGCCTTCACCCCGTCGATGGCCACCGCCACGCCATCCCCCGTGCCCGGCTTGCCCGAGAGCGCAACGGTCACCGCATCGCGAATGGCGCGGGAGACCGCCTCTTGGGCAATCTGGTCCTGGGAGGGAGTTTCCGCCACGGCGGACGGCTCCGCGCTGCCAGGGACCGGCGGGGCCTGGAGGAACTGACTATCGCGCACCTCCGCCACGATGTCGGCGCTTCCCAATCCGACGACGGCGGTCTTGCGGTAGCTCGATCGGATCGCCGCCACCTTGACGGCGCTTTTTCCGATGTCGATTCCGAGCCAAATGGGCATGAACGTAGAGCTCCTCGTTGATTATTCGATTCGAAAGTAAACGACTTGTCCACCGGTGCTCGGCTGCGTCGCGGGATTGTTGGTGTTCGGGGTCTGCGATCCGGTGCCCGGGTTGGGTGGGTTGGTCGGCGGGGGGTTACCAGCCGTGCCGCCAGGCTGCTGCCCAGTCCCCGTCAGCTGCGGCGCACTGCGAAAATCGACCACGGCGTGGATCGAAGTCCGCGTTTCCCGCTTGTACCCTTTGATGACGCCGACGGTGTAAATCGAGAACACTTTGCTCTCGGTGGAAATGCTCTTTCCGAACTCCGCATCGGATTGGAACTTGACCGGCTTCATGCCCATCGTGGTCAGAAGCGGCCCCATTTGGCCTTGCCCCTTCATCGTGTTGATGAAGTCATTGGCGTTGCCGAACATCGGCGCACCCATCGTGAGGCCGCGGGCCATGGTCACGCCCGTGAGGAACGTGGCCGCTTGCATCGGGTCGTTGCAGATGGCCGTGTCGGCCTGAGCACCCGAGCACACGATGGCGAGCAAGGTCTGCGCATTGGCGGTGTTCACGTTCACCGCGCCCTGCCCCCACACCGTCATGATGCGCTTTTTCGGATTGTCCGGCTCGGGGTCGATGAACGTGGCCCAGAAGTCCTCGTTGACGCCGCGGATCATGCGCAATTCGTCGAGCGAGTCGTAGGGGGCATTTTTGCGCCGGTACGGTTTGGTGGGCAAAAGCTGATAGTACGCATCTTCGACGCCCGCACTGCGCGCTTGGGCCGTCTGCTGGACGTTGCAGTCGAACATTCCCTCGTCGAGATCCGCCCAGTCGATGATCGCCGCGCAGACCGAAAGGCGATCGTGCACGGCGCCCGTGGTGTCCTTCTTTTCGAACATGGGCGAATACTGCAGCGGCGCGATGAGGCCCATGATTTCGCGCGCGAGGCGCAGGTGGGCCATGTCGTTGGCCGCGCCCAGGTTGACGTTGATCTTCGAGTCTTCGTCGACAATCGAGATTTCGAATCGGCCGCCCGGCATGCCCAGGTTCTTGCCCGCCGAAAGATCGACGCCCACCGATCCCGCGAAGCTGGCCGCGCCCTCCTGGTCGTTGAACGCGCCCAGGATGCGATCGGAGAATTCCCATACCGGAAGCTGCGGCGGCGTTTTCTTCATCATCATGAAGAGCGGTGCCACCGCCGTGCGCATCGTCGGCTCCGCCGCGAGGAGCAACCGCGAAAGGTTCACGGCGCTGCGGGCCATGTACTCTGCTTGAACGCCATCGCGATCCGCGAGCGCCGCGGCGAGCTCGGTGCTCGTCTCGTCCTGGAACTCGGCCAGCATGACCGTGAGCACGGCAATCGCGCCGAGCACCATGATGAGGGCAATCCCTCGCTCGCGGGCGCGTTGCTTGGCGCGGCGGCGGCGAGCAGGTGCCAGGGCTGCCAGATGCGCGCTCATCGCGGTATCCCGAACGAAAGGGGTTGCTGCATCGGGATCACCACCTTGGTGGTGTACGTTTTTTCGACCCCGGGCGGAGGATTGGCCAATACCAATTTGATGTGCACTTCGAACGGCAGCCGTCCACCCTGCCCCGTCTGCGCCTGGGTCGTATCCCATGTTTCGACCCATTGGCTGGTCACCGGATCGAGGTAGCGAAGTTCGAAGGACTCGACGTCCTCCGCAAGGACATTGACGATACCGCCCTTGGTGGCATCCAAATCGATGGGAAACTGCTCACGCCGCACGAGATCCATTTTCCCGTCTTGATTGGGATCGCGAACGACGAAATATCCTATTTCGGATTGATCCGATTCTTTGGAATCGGCCTCCGTGCGGCGGTGCGCAAAGGCGGTAAAATCCAGGCGGTCGTATTGGCTGCTGCTCTTGCCGGAGAAGATCGTTTGCCGCGTCTGCATCGCCAAGTTGGTCGGCGTGTGCTGCGAGATGTACGCGCTCGATAGCTCGCGGACCATGCGCAATATGGCCGAGCGACCTTGGCGCGAGCGCTCGTTGCGCAGCGCCTCCGCCTTTTTTCCGCGACTCAGCGAGTCGACGGCGCCATAGACGAGCAGCGAAATCATCGCCAAGATCGCCAGCGAGACGAGGATCTCGAGCAAGGTCATGCCGCGAGAACGTCCGCGCTTCATTGGATGGGCACTCCCCCATCGCCAACGAGCCCGGTGCCGGCGTCGAAGCCGAGCGCCCCGCCCAAGTTGCCGCGCTGCGGATTAGTCACGTACTGGACCATGGTGATCTCTTTGTCGGTCGAGCCCTCCTTCCAACGAACGGTCACCGTCAGCCGCCGAATGGACGCTTCCATCAGCGGCTTGATGGACGGGTACACGATGCCCATGGCCATGCTGATCAAGCCATCGGCGCCGCCCACGGAATTGAGCGCGCTGCCGAGGCCCTGCATGCCGGCGTCCATATTGAGGTTCAACCCCGCGCCACCGGCCGGATTGAGCACGAAGGGCAAGGACGACGAACCGCCTTGGGCAGCGCTCGCCAAGTTCGAAAGGCCGCCCAAGCCGCCATCACCGCCACCGCCCGAGCCGCCATCACCGCCGCCCAGGGTGTTCGACGGCGGGTTGGGCAAAACGACTTTCTCCACGCGCGTATCGCACGTGTACATCGTGTCCGTCTCGTCGTTGCAGCACGGCACCAGCGACTGCAGATCGTCGAGCTCGGGGTAGCCCATTTTGAGGAGCTTTTCCTCCATCTCGGTCATCTTGCAGCGGCCGTATTCCACGGCATTGGCCATGTTGGCTGCGCGGCGGGTGCTCGTGGTCAGTCCAGCCTGCGCCGACAGGATGACGCTGAGCGCGAGACCCAAGATGGCAATCGCCACCATGACCTCGAGCAGCGAGAAGCCTCGCTTCATCGCGACAGCCCGCCTCAAAACGAGCTCTCCTCGCGTTCGGAAGCCTCTTTGTCGTCCGTCGGCAGCTTCAGCGCGACGGGGCCCTTTTCGATGGTGACCTTGCCGGTGAGCGGCGAGACGAGAAGCGTCAGCGTCTGCGCATCCTCGTCCGACTTGCCCACGCGCACTTGAATCGATGCGCGCTCGGTCTGTCCGCCCGACCAGAAATACAGATATGCACGCCCCTCCGTGCGCGGTTGGTCATCGTGAAAGGTCTGGATCTCGCGGAACGTGATGCCGCGCGGGAGCGAGCGTTTGCCGCCCGGCTCGTGCGAGGTCAAATCCGCGGCGGGCACCGCGCGAAAGGAAGCACGTGGCGCCATGGGGCCTTTGACGATGCGTTCGCCCTCGGCCACCGCCGCCTGCTCCGCGACCGTTGCCGGCTCGGCGCCGCCCGTGGCGGTGAGGTCCTTCGATTGGACCACCATCGGGCGGCTCGCCTCCTCGAGCCACAAGGTGTTCTCCTCGAAGTCGAACACCAAGCGCACGCTCTTGGAGACCGCATTGGAGCGCGTGTACGCGGTCTTGATGGCGCTGGTGATCAAGCTGCTCGATGCGCGAAGGCGCGCGCTCGACACCTGGCCCGAGCCCATGATGATGCCGCCCATGATCAGCGCGATGATGACCATCACGATGAGGATCTCCACCAACGTCATGCCGCGACGCGCGGCACGAAGAAGCGAAAACTTCCGCGGTTGGCTGGTGGAGATTGGGCAGCTCATGTTGCATTACTTCGCGGGGGCTTCCGGCGCCGGCACGCGAATGTCGTCCGCCGTTCCCTCTTTTTTGTCCGGGCCGTTGCTCACCACCGTGGTCTCGTCATCGTCGCAGAGGATCTTAAACGGCTGATCCCACGCGTCGCTCAACTTGGACGACGACTCGAGCTGCTTGTCGCGCTTCAACACTTCGACCGTGGGGCAGTCGCCGCCGCCGGTGGTGCGCCACAATTGGGCGGCCTGACGCAGAACCTGCGCGCTCTGCCGGGTCGTCTGCTTCTGCGCGTCCTGGAACTTGGGGATCGCGGTCATGGCGACACCGCCCGCAATGAGCCCGATGATCGCGAGCACGATCAGGATCTCGATGAGGGTCACACCGCGCTCGCGCGATGCTCGGCTCATGCGGCTCACGCGACGGCTGTGACGGATAATCTCGGACCATGACAATTTCATCGAACGCACTCCTTGGATTGAAAAACCCGTGAAGCCGAGAAAGTACTCCTCGGTTCCCCTCGATTACTCCACCCGATCGAGCCCTCCTGGCAACCCGTCGGGACCGTCACTCGACACTTCGAAGCTTGCTGCATCGCGACGACCGGGGCACGTCAGCCGCAAGGGCCGACCCCAGGCGTCGATGGGCACGTCGCGCGTGTAGCCGCCGGCCACCAAATCCGACAGTGACGCCGGACATTTCCCCCCGTGATCGGCCCGATACGCGGTGACCGCGCGCGTGGTCGTCGTCAGCGTGGCACGTGTGGCACGCAGTGCTGCAGCGTGCTCCTCCCTGCCCCACACCAGAACGACGAAGGCGATGAGCGCCACGATGGAGAGCAACAAACGGCCGCGGGCCCGCCCGACCACACCGAGCAGACCCCGCTTTTTCTCCCAGGGGAAGAAGACCGTCGATTCTCTACGCCGCGCCATTGCAACACTCACCCGTCCTTGACTCCCTCTCCTTTACTGCCCTTCTATTGCACGAAGTCGTTCATCTGAATCAGCGGCATCAAAATCGAGAAGGCGATGAACCCGACGCCGCCGCCCATGAACACGATGATGAGCGGCTCGAGCAGGCTGGTCATTGCCTGCACGCGCGTGTCCACCTGCGTATCGTAAGCGCGGGCTACGTTTTCCAGCATTTGCTCGAGCTGGCCGCTCTTTTCGCCGACCGCGATCATGTGGGTCACGATGGGAGGAAACTCGCGGCTGCGCCGCAGGGGCGCGGCGATCGACTCGCCCTCGCGAATGGATCCCGTGGCCTCTTCCACGACTTTTTCGAGGCGCGCATTGCCGAGCACGTTGCGCACGATGTTCATGGCCTTGAGCAGCGGCACGCCGCTCTGAAGCAAGGTGGCGAGCGTGCGTGAGAAACGCGCGACCGCGAGCATGCGGAAGAGCGCGCCGAAGATGGGCAGCTTCAGGAGGAACGAGTCCTTCCACACTTTGCCGGTCGGCGTGGCGATGTACTTGAGCAGGCGCGAGACCGCGAGGCCCACGAGGAAGCCCAACCCGAGGCCGATGATGAAGGACACCACCGACTCGACGTAGAAGAAGAGCAGCAGAATGAAGATGCCGAGGCCCATGGCCACGAAGGCCGCCGGCCCGAGCGATTTCTTCACGGCGGGCCCCGCCGGCTTGTCCTTCTCGTCCGTCTGCGGGGCGGTCGACGCCTTGCGGATGGCGATCATGGTGAAGAGCATCAGGACGAAGCCCACCATCTCGTTCGATTTGAGGGCGTTCGACACCATGATGAGCAGCGAGGTGTACCAAGGCAGCGCGCGGTCGAGGCTGGCGAAGATGCTCGTGATCTTCGGCACGACGGCCACCATCATGACCGCGATGAGCACCGTGCCGATGATGAGCATCAGGATCGGGTACGCGAGCGCGGAGCTCACCTTGGAGCGCAGCCTGGCCTGGCCTTCCATGAAGTCGGACAGGCGCTCGAGCACGGTCTCGAGGGTGCCCGAGGCCTCGCCGGCGGCGACCATGTTCACGTAGAGCGGCGGGAAAATCTTGGGGTGCGGCTCCAGCGCCTTCGCCAGCGAAATACCTTCGTTCAAGCGGTCGCGCACCTGGGTGAGGACGCGCTTCAACTCCAGCTTTTCCACTTGATCGGTGAGCGCGGCGACGGCCTCCACCAGCGGAATGCCGGCCATGACCAACGTGGCCAGCTGGCGGGTCATCATGGCCACGTCGGTGATGCTGACGCGGCGGAAGAAGGCGAAGAGGTCAAGCTTGTTCTTGCGACCCTCCGCGTGCGCGGCCGTCTCCTCGTGCGCGCTGGTGAGGAGGATGCCTTCGCGCTTGAGCAACCCGCGTAGCACCTTGGCATTGTCGGCGTCGCGCACGCCGTGCACTTGTTTGCCGGATGCGACGAGCAGTCCCCGGTACTCGAAAACCGCCATGCGCTACCTCGCCGCAGCGACGGGCATTGCCCCCGCCGACACCGTGGATCCATCGTCGCCCACGCCGACGTCTTCTTGCGTGGCCGCGAGCACTTCCTCGACGCTGGTGAGGCCGTTCAAGACTTTGCGTGCGCCGTCGTCGCGCAAGCTGTCCATGCCTTGCTCGATGGCCGTGCGCTTCAACGTCTGCGCGTCGGCGTTCTTCAAGATGAGCGGGCCCACCGCATCATCCATCATGAGAAGCTCGTAGATACCGCGCCGGCCGGAAAAGCCGGTGTTCGCACAACGCGAGCAGCCCTTGGGGCGAAAGAACGTGGGGCGCGTGCCCGCAGGAATGTCGAGAATGTCCGGCTCGGTCGCCGTGCGCGGGAAATAACGCGATTGCGTATTGTTTCGACGCGACTTGCGCAGGCGGATGCGCCCTTGGTCGATGCCCAGCTCCTCCAGCTCGAAGTCCTCTGCGGGGTACGCTTCCTTGCAGTGCGGGCAGAGCACGCGCACGAGGCGTTGCGCGAGAATGCCGATGACGCTGGAGCGAATGAGGAACGGCTCGACGCCCATGTCGACCATACGCGTGACGGCGCCGGCCGCGTCGTTGGTGTGGATCGTCGAGAGCACCAAGTGACCGGTGAGCGATGCGTTGATCGCAATTTCCACCGTTTCCTTGTCACGGATCTCACCGACCATGACCACGTCCGGATCCTGGCGGAGAAAGGCGCGCAGCGCGCTGGCGAAGGTGAGCCCGATTTTCGGGTTCACGTGCACCTGGTGGATGCCGCCAATCTCGTACTCGACCGGATCCTCCGCGGTGAGGATGTTCAAGTCGGGCCGGTTGATGCGGTTGATGCACGCGTAGAGCGTGGTCGTCTTTCCGGAACCCGTGGGTCCCGTAACGAGAATGATGCCGTCCGGACGTCGAATGAGCCCGTCCATCAGCGCGTAATCGCGCGGGGAGAATCCCAGGTCCGGCAAATCGAGGAGCACGCTCGATTTGTTCAATAGACGCATGACGATGCGCTCGTAGGAGCGGCTCGTGGGGATGGTGCTGACGCGGATGTCGAAGCTCTTTCCGGCGATCTTTTTGGCGATGCGGCCGTCTTGCGGAAGGCGCTTTTCCGCGATGTTGAGCGCACTCTCGATTTTGATGCGCGAGACGATGGCGTTCATGAAGGCACGCGGGGCGCGGCGCTTGATGTAAAGGTCGCCGTCGATGCGATAGCGGACCAAGACTTCTTTTTCTTCCGGCTCGATATGAATATCGCTGGCCCTCTCCTTCATCGCGTGGAGAAAGAGGGAGTTGACCCAACGAATGACCGGCGCCTCGTCGTCGCTGTCGAGAATGTCGCTCGCCGCGTCGTCCTCGGACACGTCGGCTTCGTCCGTCTCGAGCTCGCCGCCGCCGGCGACGCGCTCGTAGACGCGGTTGATGGCATCGACGACCTGCTCACCGGGCGCGACCTGCGCCTCCACGGGCTTGCCGAAGAGCAAGCGCAGATCGTCCAGAGCCGCGGTGTCGAACGGATCGGCGCAGATGGCGTGCATCACGCGCTCGTCCTCGTGGATGACCACGATCTTGTGCTGCTTGGCGAAGGTGATGGGCACGCGCGTGGCGAGCTGCGTCGGGATCTTCTCCGACTCGATGCGGTCGACGTACGGGAGCTCCGCCTCGTCGGCCAAGGTGCGCGCCACCGTGGCTTCGTCGGTGATCTGCGCATCGACGAGCAAGTCGATGAGCGAGCCGCCCTTTTCCTTTTGAATGGCGAAAATGCCCTCGAGGCGCTCGGGCGGAACCACACCGCGCCGTGCGAGGAGCTCGCCCATGAAGCGCTCTTCGGCCATTAGCGCTCCACCTGGTTGATCTGCCGGGTCGGCGGCGTGACCGTCACACCCGGCGAAGGTGTGGGCGTGGCCGGCGGCACACTGCGAACGGGGCCCGGGTGAATCGGACCGGAGGGCGCCGGAGCCGTGGCGGGCGCCGGGTTGGTGGAGGGCGTGCGCGGCGAGGCGGGCATCTCCAGCGGCTCACTCGGCTCGTGCGTGATGAGCTCCTTCGGCTTCAACAGATCGTCGAGCTTCTTGCGCTCTTCGACACCGCGGTAGCTTTGACGAATGAATTCGACGAGCCCGTTGGTGCGCGAATAGTCCTTGGGCGGCTGGTAATCCGAGTCGTCGCTGAATACGAAATAGCGATCCAGGAATTGTTGACGCTCTTCCATCTTGCGCTCGTAAATCGTACGCAAATCCGCCTGCTCGCGGATGATGTACGGCGTCAAAATGAGGATGAGGTTCGTCTTTTCCATCCCGTTCTTCGTGGAGCGAAACAGCGCACCCAGTACGGGTATGTCGCCCAACACCGGGATTTTTTCCTCCGAGTGGGTCAGGCGATTTCGCATCAAACCACCGATGACCACCGTCTGCTGATCCTGCACGACCAGCATGGTCTCGGCATTGCGCTTGGTGATGGGAACCACGCCGGCGGTACCGACGGCGGACTTCGCCTCGCTGATTTCCTCGTTCAGCTCGAGGCGCACCTCGTTCGAGTCGTTCAAGTGCGGCGTGATGGTCAGCTTGGTGCCGACGTCCTGACGGGCGCCGGTACCACCGAAGCCACCGAATCCGCCCAAACCACCCAAGGCACCGAGCGCGCCGGCCTGCTGCTGCGGATTGGTGCCGCCGAGGCCAGGGAACGACGGGAGGCTCAGGTTTTGCTGCAGCGGGATGTTCTCGCCGATGTTGATGATCGCCTTCTGGTTGTCCGTGGCCAGGATGTGCGGCGTCGAGAGAACGTCGGTGTCCGTCGCCGTGGCGAGCGCTTGAACGACGAGGCCGAACGACGGAATGGTGATGCCGGTACCGAGCAGGTTTTCCGAGCCCGGAATCGCCGGTCCGCGAACGCCGAGTGCGAGGCCTTGGAGCAGCTCGGGGCTGGCGGTGGGCAGGCCGATCGATTTGATGGGATTCAAACCGCCGTAAACGAGACCGTCGCTGTTCTCGCCGAAGGTGTCGCCACCGTGGAAGTTGAACCCGAGTTGGTTCGAACGCGTGATCGAAAGGTCGAGGATGACGGCCTCGATGAACACGGAGCGACGCGGAAGGTCGAGCCTGTCGACCACCGCGCGCAGTGACGCGTAGTCACGCATCGACGATGTGACGACAATCGAGTTGGTGGCCTTGTCGGCGCTGACTTTGACACCACCTTCGAAGATGCCCTGTTGCTGCGCACCACTTTGCTCCTGGCCCCGCCGCCCCTGCTGACCGCCGCCGCCACCACCGGAGCTGCCGCCGGTGCCGGTGATGATCTCGTTCAAGGTCTTGGTGAGCTCGACGGCGTCGGCGTGCTGCAATGGAAGGACGTGGATT
Organism: Sorangiineae bacterium MSr12523; assembly: GCA_037157775.1. NCBI lineage: Bacteria > Pseudomonadati > Myxococcota > Myxococcia > Myxococcales > Pendulisporaceae > Pendulispora > Pendulispora brunnea. Next base: position 3,785,257 of record CP089982.1, on the reverse strand, counting down.
TCGCCCTCCGTCGTTTGCGGCACGTCCATCTTCTTGATGATCTCGAGGATGCGCAGGTACGCCTTCTCGGTCGCGACGATGATGATCTTGTTGGTGCGCTCGTCCGGGAGGATCTTCGAAATGTGGAGATCCCCCCCTCCCGCACCGCCGCCACCGCTGCTGGCTGCCGCCGGGGGTGGTGCGCCGCGCGGGCCCGGAGGTGGCGGAGAACTCGAGCCGCTCTTGATGTCGAACAGCTCGTTCACGCGCTGGGCGATGTCCGCCGCGGACGCGTAATTGATGGTCTCCATCCAGATTTGATCGCCCGCGCCCCCGACGTCGATCTCCTCCACGATGGACATCATGCGGCGGATGTTCGTCCCCGTGTCCGTGAGGATGAGCATGTTGCCGGCGCTGTACGAGGAGACGTCCGCGTCCTTGCTCTTGAATTTGCCGAGCAGGTTCGCCACCTCGTCGGCGTTGACGTTGCGCAGACGGTGCATGCGCGTGACGTAGCGATCCTCCACCGGGGCGCCCTGCTGCGGGCCGACCGTGGGTGTGGACTGCGACGCGATGCCCGCCGTCTCGACGATCTTCAGAAAGCGGCCGTGCGGAATGACGGTGAGGCCATTGGTCTCCAGGATGGACAGGAACGCCTGGTAGGCCTCGGCCACGGTGACTTTTTGCGGCGAGTAGACGCTCGCCTTGATGTTGCGCACCTTGCCGCCAAAGATGAACCGCTTGCCCGTGAGCTGCCCGATGACGCGCACGAGCTCCGGCAGGTCCGCATCTTCCAGTGAGAAGGACACGCGGTAGTTGGGGCTCCGCGGCTCGAACTCCATCGCCGAATCGAACTGCGGAAGCTTGTCCGTGTCGCCCTGCGCTTTACCAGCCGGCGACTCGGTCGGCTTTCCCTTCGCGCCAGCCGCAGGAGCCGTGGGGAGCGCCGCACGGCCTGCACCTGGAGGCGCAGCGGCTGCAGGAGGCGCCGCAGGAGCCGCGGTGGCAGCAGGAGGCTGCGCTCTGGTTGGCGGCGGAGGAGTAGGCGGAGTTTGACCGCGAACGTCACGAACCGCGCCCGAAATGAGCGTACCTAGGGATACCGCCGCAAGGAGGGAAAGTCTTTTTCTCATCTCGATGGAATTTCAGATCTCGTTACCCGCACTCGGGGCTTTTTGGGGCTTGTTCCGAAGTACACCGGCTGCCCCTGCGGAACCAACTTTCCCATCGCCTGCAGCGGCTTGCGCCGCGGGCGTGGCTTGCGCCGTGGGGCTACTGCCCACCGCCAACTTGGTGGCGAAGAGCGCGATGAGGCTCGCCGTTCCGAGAATTACGACGGCACCTCCCAACATCGTGACCACGGTCACGACCGTTTTTCGCATCAGGCCATCGGTTTCGGTTTCAGTGACATTCACTCCGGCCTCCCGGCCGTCGTAGGCCTCATCTGCAAAAGGTTCCCATTCGACGCACGGTTCATTCTCGGACTCCAGTCAATTCCCACGAGCGCACTGCAAAAAACGAGGAAAATATTCGCGGACTATTTGATGTTGTAATCGAGATTCACATCCTGCCCGCGGCGGTTGATGCTCACGGTCAAGTGGTCGGCCATGCGGAGGCGCGCGTACGCTTCGAGAGCCTTTTCGGGGCTGGCCATGTCGAAGCCGTTGATCTTTTGGAGGCGGTCTCCATTCTCCATTCCAAGCTGGCCAAGGAGCGTGTCGGGCCGCACGCCAAAGAGGTTGATACCCACGACCTTGCCGTTTTCCTGCACGGGCACGATGCGCGCTTGGCGCATCAATTCCGCCTGATTCTCGAGGATCTTATCGACCACTCCGCGATCGATGTTGAACTCCGTCGCGCTGAGTTTTTGGATGCCCTTCGCGATGTCCGGACTGACGGACGGTGCGCCACCGCGCACGGGGGCCGATGGCACGGGGGGCGGCGGCGGGGGCTTGGCCGGCTCGTCACCTTTGAAGAGCTGCGCTTGGCAGCGCGTGCCGCCGCTGGTGAGCCAAACGCGGTCCCAACCGACGAATTCCACGGTCTTGCCGTTGAAGTCGTTGCCGCTCCGGCGCAGTTGCGAGGGCGCGTTGTCGCCACCGGAGCTAAGCGCCGCGAAGGACCATTTTTCGTCCGACGACGCCGCGATGATCAGAACCTTCACACCGTCGCACGCCGGCGCCGAATAGGGATCGCTGAGATCCGGCCCCGGGGTCGGCCCTTCCTCGGAGACGACCTTGTTGAGCGGGCCGGTCACCGAATCGAACGGGTTGCGCGAGAGGATGGGATCCGCGCTGGTGGAATGCCCGCCTGTCGCACTGGCAACGAGGGCCGGGCTCTTGGCCGCCAGCGGCGGGGTGGAAAGCTGCTTCTCGTCCGCCGCGAGGCCGATGCCGATGATCTGCGTAACCCCGCTCGCGCCAAAAAACGCCGCAACGGCAGTGAGTACGAGAATCACCGCCCAAAAATTGCGCTTGAGAACCTGGTCGACCGCCATTCGTGAGACTCCGCCAAAGAGACGCCTAGCGAGTGCCATGCCATCCCACGAACGCGGGGTTTCACGCAATATTTCCCTGGCCGGCATCGCGGCCGTTCGACACCTTGGCGCCGGCAGCGGGTTGAGCGCCGGGCGCGCGACAAAGTGTCAATGAGAACGCTACCCCTCGGCTGCTTCCGGGACGCCGTCGAGTTTGCGGTAGATGGTGCGGGTCGAAATCCCCAGCAATTGGGCGGCGACGGACTTGTCGCCCTTCGTATGACGCAACGTCTCTTTGATGACGCGCAGCTCGATTTCTTCGAGCGGGGTGCCGATGGGAAACGTCAGCGCGGTGGGCGTGGGTGGCGCGGCATGCGCGATGGCGTCGGGGAGATCGTGCTCCGTCAACGTGTCGCTGCGCGAAAGGACGACCGCTCGCTCGATGACGTTCTCCAGCTCGCGCACGTTGCCGGGCCAGTGGTAGTCGAGCAACTTGTCCAGCGCGATCCGCGACACAGTGAGCCGCGCCTTGCCATTCTTGGCCGCGTACAGCCCGAGGAAGTGATCCACGAGCAGCGCAATGTCCTCCCGCCGCGCCCGCAGCGGGGGCGCCGTGATGGCGATGACATTGAGGCGGTAGTACAGGTCTTCGCGAAATCGCCCCGCCTGCACCTCCGCGAGCAGGTCGCGGTTGGTGGCGGCGACGATGCGCACGTCGGCCTTTTCCGTATCCCCACCGAGGGGCTCGAACTCCCCTTCTTGAAGCACGCGCAGCAGCTTCACCTGCACTTGGGGCGACAGCTCGCCGATTTCGTCGAGAAAAAGCGTGCCCCCTGCCGCTTTGGCGAAACGCCCTTCCTTCTTGCCGGTCGCGCCGGTGAAGGCACCGCGCTCGTGGCCGAAAAGCTCGCTCTCCAGGATGGTCTCGGGGATGGCCGCGCAGTTGACCGCGACAAAGGGCCGCTTGGCACGGGCGCTGCGGTCGTGGATGTAGCGCGCGAGCAATTCTTTGCCCGTGCCGCTCTCGCCCAGGACGAGCACCGTGGCCATGCTCGGTGCGGCTTGCGTGGCCACGTCGATCACGCGGCGCAACGTGGGGGAGCTTCCGACGATTTCGCGCGTGGTGAGGCGTTTGATCTCGTTCTTGAGCGAGCGGTTTTCCAGGACGAGCTTTTGCTTCTCGGCCGCTTTGCGCACGCTCTTGACGATGGTGAGCCGCTTCAACGGCTTCTCGACGAAGTCGTACGCGCCCTCCCGCATGGCGCTGACGGCGGCCTCCACCGAGCCGTACGCCGTCATGAGCACCACCTCGACTTCGGGGGTGACCTGCTTGACCGCGCGAAGAAGCTCCAGGCCGGTCGTGCCCGGCATCATCAAGTCGGTGAGCACGACGTTGATGCGGTGGGACCGGACCTGCTCGAGCGCCTGCTTGGCGTCGAAGGCCGAGAGGACGCGCATGTTTTCGCGCACGAAGATCTTCTGCAACGACTCCACGTTGGAGCGCTCGTCGTCGACGACCAGCACCGTGATGTCACCGTCGTTGGTCGCTACCGAGCTCGGCGGTTCGCTCGCTTCCGGCCCCTGCATTTCTGCCATATTGCCACCATGACAGGGCCCTGGGACAAATTGTTCCGGCAGAGAAGAGGGATCACAGGGAGACGGGGAGGCGGGGAGATTTTTGGTTTCCAATGGCCTAGTGAGGGCATTGCAAACCCTAAAAACTCCCCGCCTCCCCGTCTCCCTGTGAATTTCTTCCTTATTTCACCGCTATTTCACCAGGCGTGAAATGGCCTTGAAGTCTTCGCTGCCGGCGCGGCCGAGCCAGTCGAAGGCCACCGCCTCGGTGACGGTGGGGATGGCGCCCGCACGGGCGACGAGTGACAGACCCGCGGCGCGGTTCTCTTCGCGGCGTGAGGCGACGGCATCCTCGACGACGTAGGTCGTGTAGCCCCGGCGCGAAAGCTCGCGCGCGGTCTGGAACACGCAGATGTGTGCTTCCATCCCGAGCACCACCGCCTGACGGGCATGCGTCCCGGTGAGGGCGCGTGCGAATGCGGGCTCCGCACAGGCGTCGAAGTCGATCTTTTCGATGGGCTCGACGCCCATGCCCGCGAGCCGTTCCCTCAGGGGGCTCACGGTGGGGCCGAGCCCCTTCTTGTATTGCTCGCTCACGAGCACGGGGATGCGCAGACGCGCAGCCGCCTCCAAGAGGATCTCGGCGTTCTGAACCAGCTGCGCCATCGTGTCCGTCGGCATGGCCGCGGCCAGACGCTCTTGAACGTCCACCACCACGAGCACGCTGCTATCTGCGGTGAGTCGATCCATCGTCCGGCGCATCATAGCGCGAGCCTGAGTCGAAACGAGCGCAAGAGTTTGCCCGTGTCGCCGCGCAGATCGAAGCGAACCAGGCCGCGACCCACTTCGCGATCCGCATCGTCGTAAAGCGTCAGCGGCAACGTGGAGATGGAGTCGGCAAGGTAGATGAGGGAGAAGTCTTTCTGACCGCGCACGCGGCGGACCTTGCCCTTGTCGTCCTTGAAGGAGAAGCCGTACGGCAGGCGCTTCTCTTGAAGCTTGAACGAAAGCGTGCCCGAGAGCGGCTGGTTGGTGGCCAGGCCCTCGAGGGTCACCTCGCCCTCGATCTCCGCCACCTGCTCGCGCAAGAAGCGACGGAAGCCTTTGGTGCGCGCGGTCAGCGTGAACTCCATGGCGCGCTCGTCGAGTGGCGCGTCGAGCAAGTGGTACGTACCGCGCATCGTTTCGCGAAAGCGGAAGCCGAGCATCGGCCGTACTGTGCCATCCAAATTCCAATTGCGAAAGGACGCGTGCAAAGCGATCGTGGCCCCGACCAAGGAGCCGACCATGAAATCCTCCCTCAATCTTGCAGCGCTTTCCGCAGTCCCGCTGGCGCTCGCGCTCGCGCTGGCCGCATGCGGCGGAGAAAGCGACAATCTCCCTCCACCGCCTCCACCTCCGCCGCCGCCCCCGGCCGCTGCGGCCGCCACCACGCCACCGCCCGCTGCCACGCAAGAGGCGGCACCGGAGAAGCCGCCCGCGCCGCCGGTGACGCTCACCGCGGGTGCGGCCAGCCCCGATCCGGCCGCGCCCCTGCCGACGGCCAAGGTGACGGCGCCGACCAAGGGCCAAGTCATCGCCGCCGACAAGGCGAACGACTTCGCGGTGAAGCTCGACGTGAAGAATTGGCAAACGGCCACGGGCAGCTCGCACGTGCACTTGATCCTCGATCACAAGCCGTACAAGGCGATCTACGACCCGAAGGCGCCGGTCAAATTGTCCGAGCTGACCGCGGGAGAGCCTCTCACCGAAGGCCAGCACGTGCTCGCGACGTTCCCGAGCCGCGCGAATCACGAGTCGGTGAAGACGAAGGACGCGCTCAACGTCGTCGAGTTCTACGTCGGCAAGAAAGGCGCACCGGCCGTCGACGTGAAGAAGCCCTTCCTCATCTACAGCCGTCCGAAGGGCGAATACAAAGGCGACATGGCGAACCATGTCCTCATCGATTTCCAATTGCTGAACGACGTGCTCTCCGAGGACAAGGATCACGTCAACATCGCGGTGAGCGGGCCTGGAATCGAAGGCAATCTGACGGCCAAAGTCATCAAGTTCGGGACGCCGTACTACCTGGATAATCTCCAGAACGGCACCTACACGGTGAAGCTCGATCTGGTCGACAAGAACGACAAGCCCGTGCCCGGTGCATGGAACAGCGTGTCGCGCGAGATCAAGATCGATCACGAAGGCCAAGCAGAGCCGATGCCCGGCCACGATATGTCGAAGCCCGATTCGACCAAGCCGGCGCCGAAGAAGTAGGGCGGCAGCGCCCCATACACGTCCACGTTCCCGTTCCCCTTCCCGATGGCATTTCGTGGACGGGCACGGGAACGGGAACGTGTACGGGAAGAGACAATCCGGCTATCGTACCGCCAAGTTGGATTGGACCTTCGGCGCCCTGTGCGGCAGTCTCGCGATATACGCCTTCGTAGGCCTGTACTCGGTCTTCGTCTGGTCGCGTGAAACGTGGACCAGTGACCTTGCGTTCTTCTCGCTGGTCGCGTTTTCGCAGTTTGGCTATTCGCTCACGCAGCTGTTTCATCTCTCCCACGCCGGTCCGCACGATGGCCGATTCGGCTTCGCCTGCGTCGTCATCGGGCTGCTCGCGGTCATGCATCACGCGGAGCGTCGGGCCAGTGTGGCGCAGACCCGGCGATGGCTGTGGTTCGCCTACGGCGCCGCGCTCGTCGCGTGCATTCTCGATGTGGCGAACGTCGTGGAGCATCAAGATGACATCTCCGCGTGGTCGGCGCTCTTCCAAAGCCGGCTAACCGCGCCCGGGATCACCATCGTGCTGCTCCTCGCCTGCGGGGTGGGCGTGGCCACCTACCGCATGGCGCGTCTTTACCTCGAAGGCATGAAGGACGCGCTGCCGGTCACCGCCGGCATGTTCCTGCTGTTTCTCACCATGGTGCACGAGGCCCTCGTGTCGACCGGCGCGCTCGGTGGTTCGGGCATCGGGCGCCTTGGATTTCTCGCCTTCTTGATTGGCGGCTCCGGATCCTACGCGTTCCGCTATTCGGCGGTGAGCCGGGAGCTCGAGGCACGGACCGAGGAGCTCGAGCACACGACGCGCGAGCTTCGAAAGTCGTACCGCGATCTCCACTCCGCGCAGGAGGAGCTCGGTCGCAAAGAGCAGCTCGCGGTGGTCGGCGAATTGGCGGCGGTCGTGGCGCACGAGGTTCGCAATCCGCTGGCCGTGATCACCAACGCCGTCGCCGGCTTGCGCAGGCCCACCCTGCCCCGCGACGATCAAACGACCTTGCTGGGCATTTTGGAAGAAGAGACGACGCGCCTCAATCGCCTGGTGTCGGATTTGTTGCGGTATGCGCGGCCGGTCAATGTGCAGAAGTCGAAGATTCGCATCTCGGATCTTCTCGATCGGGCGCTGCAGCTCGCGAAGATCAAGGCCAAGGGCATCGAGGTCTCGACGAAGTACGACGTGGAGAACCCGCACGTGTGGGGCGACTCGAGCCTCCTGCGCCAAGTGTTCGACAACCTGGTGGAGAACGCGGTGCAGGCCATGTCGCATGGCGGCACGCTGTCGTTGCATGTCGATCGGCGCCAGGACGACGGCTTCGATGGATTCGCCGTTCACATCCGCGACACCGGCGAAGGCATGGACACCATCGTGCGGCTGCGCGCGCGCGATCCTTTCTTCACGACGCGCCCCAGCGGCACCGGGCTCGGCCTGGCCATCGTCGACCGCATCGTGGAGGCGCACGGCGGGTTTTTGCTCATCGAAAGCCGCGCCGGCGAGGGCACCACGGTCACCGTGTGCCTGCCCGCCGGGGCCGACGACGTGAACCAGGCCGACCTGGAGCGCGCGGCCAAGCTGCGTGGCGGTTCGCTCTCCTGATCGTGTGATCGTGCTACTAAGCGGGGCATGATCCGCGACGAAATCGTTGCCCGAGACAAGGCGCACGTCTGGCACCCCTACACCGCGATGGACGAGTACACGGCCAGCGATCCTCTGGTGATTGCGCGTGCCCAGGGCTCGTGGCTCGAAGATGTGGACGGCCGGCGCTACCTCGACGGCAATAGCTCGTGGTGGGTGGCGACGCTCGGGCATGCGCACCCGCGCCTCGTGGCGACGATGCAGCGGCAGGCCGAGCAAGGGCTTCTCCATTGTTCGCTCGCGGGCACGACGCACGAGCCGGCGGCGCGCTTGGCCGAGGAGCTCGTGGCCATCGCCCCGCCGGGATTAACGCGTGTATTCTACACGGACAACGGATCCGGCTCCGTCGAGGTGGCGCTTCGCATGGCGCTGCAGATGTACGTGCAGAACGGCGCGCCGAAGAAGCGCGGGGCACTGGCCCTGGAGGGCGCCTTCCATGGCGACACCTTGGGCGCGGCGAGCCTCGGCGGGCTCGATGTCTTTCGTCGCGTGGTCGGCGACATCGGCCTCACGTGCGTGCGCGTGCCCGTGCCGGCCCCCAACGCGCACGCGCGCGCGTTCGACATGATCGCACGCCTGCTCCGCGACAAGGCCGACGAGACGGCGGCCATCATCATCGAGCCGATGGTGCAGGCTGCCGCCGGCATGCGCATCTACGATGCCGCGTTCTTGCGCGAGCTGCGCGCGCTGGCCGATCGGCACGACGTGATGCTCATCGACGACGAAGTGTTCACCGGCTATGGTCGCACCGGCCCGATGTGGGCCGTGAACCACGCGGGCATCGCGCCGGACATCATGTGCCTCGGCAAGGCCTTCTCGTCGATCCTTCCCATGGGCGCGACGCTCGCGAGCGAGCGCGTTTTCGACGGCTTCCGCGGGTCGAAGGACCGCGCACTCTATTACGGGCACACGTTCTGCGGGCACCCGCTGGGCGCGGCGCTCGCGCGCGAGGTGCTGGCCATCTACCGCGAGGAAAAGCTCATCGAGCGCTCCAAGGAAAAGAGCCTCCTCATCGAGCGCGCCTTCGCGCGCATCGCCGAGATCCCGGGCGTGGCACGCGTGCGCAGCCTCGGCATGATCGGCGCAGCGGATCTCGGCGAGGGCTACCTCGGCAAGATCGGCTGGCGCGTGTACGACGAGGCCCGGCGCCGCGGCGCCTACTTGAGGCCGTTGGGCGACACCGTGTACGTAGCGCCGCCGCTCACCATTTCGAACGACGAGCTCACGCAGCTGCTCGGCATCGTCGAAGAAAGCGTGCGCGCCGTTCTTACTTAACGACGACCTGGCCCTTGTACATGTTCATGCCGCAGGCAAACGTCAGCGTTTTGTCCTGATCGGCGGGGATGTCGATCGACACCGGCTTGTTCAAGGGCAGCTCTTTGTTGATGCCCAAATCGGGGAACACCACCTCGGTGGCGCACGTGTGTTCGCTCGTGCGGGTGAATACCAGGTGCGAGGGGGCGCCTTTCTTGACGGAGATCGCGCTGGGCGTGAAGCCCTTTTCGTTGGCCTCCACCTTCAGCTCGCCGCCGGCGGGCACCTGCGCCTCATCCGACTTGCTGCATCCGATGCTGCACCAGATCATGCTCGACACGCACGCACCGACGAGAAGCATCCTCATGGCTTCCGTCTTAGCATGCGCACCTCTATCTTGGCCCGGCAGTACCCGGGAAAGTCGGCAGTACCAGGCAAGTCGGCAGCAAAACCTTAGGAGGCAGGGCCATGACCACACGCGTTGAATTTGCAGCGAAGAATGGCGAAACCGTAAAGGGCGACCTCGCCCTACCCGAGGGAAGCGCAAAAGCTCCGGCGGTGGTCGTTCTGCAGGAGTGGTGGGGCGTGAACGATCACATCCGCTCGATTGCCACGCGCCTCGCTCAAGCGGGATTCCTTGCCATCGCGCCGGATTTGTACGACGGCGAAGAGGTGCCGCTCACCAACGAAGCGCGCGCGTCGGAGAGAATGACCAAGCTCGATTGGGGACGCGCGGTCACGCAGATCGCCGCCGCCGTCGCCTACGCGAAGGCGCACCCGCGTTCGACGGGCAAGGTGGGCGTGACGGGATTCTGCATGGGCGGCGCACTCTCTTTCGTTTCGTCGACGCAGATCGAGGGACTCTCCGCCGTGGTGCCCTTTTATGGCATCCCGCCCAAGGCCGATTACGCCAAGGTCACGGCTCCGATCCTCACGCACGTGGCCAAACACGATCAATGGGTCACGCCGGAGAAGGCCGAGGCGGTGAAGCGCGAGCTCGAGTCACACGGCAAATCGATCGAGCTTCACGTGTATGACGCCGATCATGCGTTCTTCAATGACACCCGCGCCAATGTTTACTCGGCGGAAAACGCAAAGCTTGCGTGGGATCGCACGATTGCGTTTTTGAAAAAGCATCTCGCGTAAACTATTCGCGATTATCGCCTTGACGAAATCGCATATATCGGACATCGTTCATTCACTATGTCTCAGGTGACGGCCTTTACCACTGTGCGCGACGCGGCTGTATATCAGCCATGCGTTAGCGCCTGCCGTAAAGATTAGCCCCGTCGCTTCGTGAGAGAGGCGACGGAGAAACCGTCGCCGAGAGCGTTCTTCGGAGCCCGCGCTTAGGCGAATCAAGCTAGCGGGCTCCAGAGGAACGTATTCATGTTTACTTCGCTTTTCAAACGCTATCGATTGAAACGATGGGTCGCTCACGTGCGCCGGCTCCTGGCGCGCGCGGGGCGACCTTCTTCCACGACCGCAGCCGCCCAGGTAAGCGCCAGAGCACGCACGCGTGCGGAACTGTTCAAGCTTGCCTGGCCCATCGTCATCGCGATGAGCGCCGAGACCATGCTCGGACTCGTCGACACGAAGCTCGTCGGCGGGCTCGGGCCTGCAGCACTGGGCGGCGTCGGCCTGGCCACGATGATGATGTACGTTGGCTACTCGCTCGTTTTCGGAGCGATGCGCGCGGTCAAAGTGCAGACCGCGCACGCCGTGGGAGAAGGCCGTCCACAAGACGGAATACGCTACGCGCAGGCCGGCATCTTGATGGCCGTCGGCATCGGCGTGGCGCTGTTCATCTTGGGGCGCGACATTTCATGGCTTCTGCGGGCGCTCGGCGTCGACCACGAGCTCATTGCCCCGGCACGGGATTTCTTCTCGGCCGTGACCTACGGCTCCGTGGGCGTCACGGTGTTGGTGGCCCTGTACCAGCACCGCCAAGCGACAGGCGACACGCGTACGCCGATGATCGTGGGCATCGTGGCCAACATCTTCAACGGCTTCTTCGCGTACGGGCTCATTTACGGGCACTGGGGCCTTCCGGCCCTGGGCGTGCGCGGAGCGGGTTTCGCCACGGCCACGTCGGAGTACCTGGAGTGCGCCATGCTGGGCGCTCTGCTCCTGCGGGACATGAAGCGCTGTCCCCCGAGCACCCTGCGCCTGCGCGAAGCCTGTCGCGGGGTGTGGGATCTGGGAATGCCCACGGCCATCCACTTCGGCGCCGAGACGCTCGCCTTCACGACGTTCACGGCGGTGTTGGGGACCTTGGCCAGCGCCGAGATCGCCTCCCACCAGGTTGCCATGGCAACGATCCGGACCTCGTTTCTTCCGGGCGTGGCCATCGCCGAGGCGGCGAGCATCTTGGTGGGGCGCTCTCTGGGTGAGAAGCGCCTCGACGAGGCGGACCGCGCCACCTGGGCGGCTTTGCAGCTCGCCATCGGCTTCATGGCCGTTTGCGGGGTGCTCTTCGCGGTCTTCGGTGGGGCACTGGCCCACGGGTTCTCGACGGACCCCGAGGTGATCCGCATCACACGCAACCTGCTCCTGGTGGCCGCCGTCTTCCAGGTGCTCGATGCGGTCAACATCGTCCTTCGCGGCGCCTTGCGCGGTGCCAAGGACGTGCGGGTGACCGCGATCATCGGCGTCACGGTGGTGTGGACCTGCGTTCCGACCGCGGCCTACGTGCTCGGGAAGCTTGCCGGGCTCGGCGCCTTGGGCGGGTGGCTCGGGTTCATCGGCGAGACCACGTTCTCGGCGACCCTGTTCTGGCTTCGCTACTGGCGGGGCCCCTGGCGCCAAGGTTACGTGCCGCCGAGCGCCAACACCGGCGGAGCGAGCCTGGCCCAGGCCGAGAACGCCAGGCTGCACGCCGCCTAGGCCGACGTTTCTCTCCGCCCCCGATCCTCGAGAAATCCAGGCTCGGGGGCGGGAGGAACGATCTGATCAAATTATCCCATTGACGAAATCGCGGCTGCCCTGCATAAGGCAAGTCGCTTTCACACGGGGCGTAGCGCAGCCTGGTAGCGCACTCGGTTCGGGACCGAGGAGTCGGAGGTTCAAATCCTCTCGCCCCGACTACTGTCTTTTTGAGCGAGCATACGTAGTTCGCTCGCCGCATGGAGCGCCGGCATCCTGCCGGCGGTCCGCCGGCCTCTGGCCGGCCCGGCATCGTTCTTGAAGCGTCGGGAGGCTATGGGACAGCCTTCTACGATGCGGGATCCGAAGACGGCGGGGAAGAAGCCGCCCTTTCGGGAAGAGGAGCAGGACGCGCCGGCGAGAGAGTCGGTGATGCGGACCAAGCCGGACTTCGGCGAGGAAAGCTACAAGGGCCATGGCCGGCTCGAAGGACGCGTGGCGCTCGTTACGGGCGCAGACAGCGGCATCGGCCGAGCCGTCGCGCTGGCGTTTGCGCGCGAAGGCGCCGACGTCGCGGTGAGCTATTGGAAGGAGCACGACGATGCACGCGAGACCGCGCGGGTCGTCGAGGCCGCGGGCAAGCGGGCAGTGCTGCTGCCCGGTGACCTTGCCAGCGCGGACGAATGCCGGCGGGTCGTCGACGAGACGGTGAAAGCCTTCGGGCGCATCGACGTGCTCGTCAACAATGCGGCCTTCCAAGGCGAAACGGTGGAGTCCTTCGAGGACCTCGACACCGAGCGAATCGAACGGACCTTCCGCACGAACATCCTGGCGATGTTCCACATCGTGAAGCACGCCCTGCCGCACATGAAGGCGGGCGCCACGATCATCAACACCGCCTCGATCCAGGCATACCTGCCGAGCGGGCCCATTTTGGACTACGCCTCGACGAAGGGCGCGATCATCACCTTCACCAAGGGCCTCGCGCAGGAGGTCATCAAGAAGGGCATCCGCGCGAACGCCGTCGCGCCGGGGCCGGTGTGGACGCCCCTCATCGTGCAGTCGTTCGAAGGGGAAAAGATCGCCAAGTTCGGCGGAAACTCGCCCATGGAGCGACCGGCCCAGCCTGCGGAGCTTGCGCCGGCGTTCGTCTTTTTGGCGTGCGATGAGTCGCGTTACGTCAATGGCGAGGTCCTCGGCGTCACGGGTGGCAAGCCTCTCGCATAGCGACGCGGCATGGGAACCATGGCGCAACGCAGGCCGCTTGCGATCGTGACCGGTGCCTCGAAGGGCATCGGGTACGAGCTCGCGAAGCAATTTGCTACGAACGGATTCGACCTCGTCGTGTGCGCGGATCACGAGGACATCCACACCGCTGCGATGGAATTCGCCCAGCTCACGCATCGGGTGCACGCCGTGCAGGCGGACTTGGCGGAGTACGACGGGGTCGAGACCCTCTATGCCTCGGCGCAGAAGTTCGGGCCGGTGGATGCCCTCGCGGTCAACGCCGGCTTCGGCGTCGCGGGCGACTTCGCACGCGAGACCGCTTTGCGCGACGAATTGCGCATGATTCAGCTCAACGTGGTCTCGACCGTCCACCTCACGAAGCGCATCGTGAGGGACATGGTCGCGCGCGGCAAAGGGCGCATCCTCATCACGGCATCCATCGCGGGCTCGATGCCCACGCCGCTCGAAGCGGTGTACGGTGCCACGAAAGCGTTCGATCTCTCCTTCGCAGCCTCGCTCCGTCACGAATTGAAGGACACCGGCGTGAGCGTCACCGCCATGGTACCGGGACCGACGGACACGAACTTCGCCCATCGGGCGGGGCTCGATGACACGAAGGTGGCAGAAGAGAGCAAGAAGAACCACCCCGCGGACGTCGCCAAGCAAGGCTTCGAAGCGCTCATGGATGGCAAGGACCGCGTGTTCGCGGCGACCAGCCGGGGCACCAAGCTTCAAGCCGTCGCGCAACGCTTCGTTCCGGAGGCCATCAAGGCCGAGCAGCATCGCAAAATGTCGGAGCCAGGATCCGCCAGGAGGTAAAGTGCCGCCCCGGGCATGGATGAAGATCGCGCGGGTCGAGGTCGGGTGGTCGCGGCATTCCGCGGCGGAAAAAATGTGCTCGAGCGCGCGTACGCGGAGAGTCCCCTGCGGCTTTTGTTGCCCAAGACGCCGTACGCGTCCAACGCGAAGGGCCCTACGGCGGCCTGGGTTTGCGTGACGAGCCTCGGCGGAGGCCTGGTGCGCGGCGATGCGCTGCGGCTCGCCATCGACGTCGAAGAGGGCTCCACCTTGCTCCTGACGACGCAGGCCTCCACCAAGGCGTACCGCGGAAGCACGCGGCAGGTGCTGCACGCTCGTGTGGAGGGAACCTTGGTGGCGCTGCCCGATCCCGTCGCGTGCTTCGCAGGCTCCACGTACGAGTCGGAGGTGGTGGTCACCTTGGGCGCGGCCGGTACTTTGGTGCTGGTGGATGCCTTCACCTCGGGCCGGGCAGCCTACGGTGAGCGGTGGGCATTCGAGCGGTTGGCAAGTCGCATCCACGTAGACCGCGGCGAGCCCCTGCTACGCGATGCAACCGTGCTCGATGCGCGGCATGGCCCGATTGCCGCACGCTTCGGCCGGGTCGATGCGTACGCCACCGTGGTCGCCATCGGCGCGCGAGCCGCGGATGTGATGGCCGCCATGCTCGCACCGCGGGAGCGGACCAACGTGCTCTACGCACCGTCGAAGCTGGCGCGCGGCGACGGCGTCGTGGCCCGCGTGGCCGCGGAGCGCACGGAGGATGTGCTGCGTGAAATCCGTGTCCGCCTCGGAAACATTGCCGAAATGTGCGGTGTGGATCCCTATGCTTCCAGGCACTAGCCTGGGGGAAAAATCATGAGCCGCCTCGATCGACGTGCCTACGCCGCGATGTATGGTCCAACCACCGGAGATCGCGTGGCGCTCGGCGACACGGGTCTCGTCATCGAAGTCGAGCGCGACTTCGCCGTCTACGGCGACGAGTGCAAGTTCGGCGGCGGCAAGGTCTTGCGCGACGAGATGGGCCAGATGGCCGGCATCGGTGACTCCGAGGCGCTGGACGTGGTCATCACGAACGCGCTCGTGGTGGACTACACGGGCATCTTCAAAGCGGACATCGGCATCAAGCATGGCCGCATCGTCGGCATTGGCAAAGCGGGCAACCCGCGCGTGATGGCCGGCGTGAGCGACAACATGCTGGTCGGCGTGACGACCGACGCCATCGCCGGCGAAGGGCTCATTCTCACGGCCGGCGGCATCGACACGCACATCCATTTCATCTGCCCGCAGCAGGCCGACGAGGCCATCGCCAGCGGCGTGACCACGATGGTGGGCGGCGGCACCGGCCCCACCACGGGCACGAACGCGACCACGTGCTCGCCCGGCGTGCGCAACATCGAGATGATGCTGCGCGCGTGCGATGCGCTTCCCGTGAACATCGGGCTCACGGGCAAAGGCAACACGTCCCAGCCGGAAGGCTTGGTGGATCAGATTCGCGCCGGCGCCATCGGGCTCAAGCTGCACGAGGACTGGGGCACCACGCCGCCGGCCATCGATTGCTGCCTCGGTGTGGCCGAAGCCGAAGACGTGCAGGTGACCATCCACACCGACACGTTGAATGAGTCGGGCTACGTGGACGATTCCATCGCCGCCTTCCGGGGCCGCACGATCCACACGTACCACACCGAGGGCGCCGGCGGCGGGCACGCGCCCGACATCCTGCGCGTCGCCGGGGAGCCGAACGTGCTCCCCAGCTCGACGAACCCGACGCGCCCATTCACGGTGAACACGCTCGACGAGCACCTCGACATGCTCATGGTCTGCCATCACCTGGACCGGCGCATCCCGGAGGACGTCGCCTTTGCCGAGAGCCGCATCCGAGGCGAGACCATTGCCGCCGAGGACGTGCTGCACGACTTGGGCGCACTCAGCATGATGGCCAGCGACAGCCAGGCCATGGGGCGGGTGGGCGAGGTCATTTGCCGCACGTGGCAGACCGCCGCAAAGATGAAGGGCGAGCGGGGTCGGCTGTCCGGGGAAAGCGGCGCGAACGACAATCTGCGCGCACGGCGTTACATCGCGAAGTACACGATCAACCCGGCCATCGCGCACGGAATGGCCCGCGAGATTGGCTCCGTCGAAATCGGCAAATGGGCCGACCTGGTGCTGTGGCGGCCGGCTTTTTTCGGCGTGAAGCCCGAGCTGGTGCTCAAGGGTGGCTTCGTGGCGTGGTCGCAGATGGGCGATCCCAATGCGTCCATCCCGACGCCGCAGCCTTCGTACATGCGGCCGATGTTCGGGGCGATGGGCCGCGCGGTGGGCGCCTCGTCGTTGACCTTCGTGTCGCAGCGCGCGCTCGCGGAGGGCGGGCTCGGCAAACTAGGGCTGCGCAAGCGCGCCGTGGCCGTGGAGCGGTGCCGCGGTCTCGGCAAGCGCGACATGGTGCTCAACGATGCGCTGCCGGCGATGCGGGTCGATCCCGAGACGTACGAGGTCTTCGCCGACGGTGTTCTCCTCACGGCGAAACCCGCGAAGGTCGTTCCGCTGGGGCGGTTGTACTCGCTCTTTTGAACCATGACGTCGCCATGGCTCGTATGGCAGCTCGCCGATAGCGCATTTCCCGCGGGCGGCTTCGCGCACTCCGGCGGGCTCGAGGCCACATGGCAGCTCGGCGCCGTGCGCGATTTCGAGGCGTACCTCGACCCGAGCCTGTGGCAAACGGGAAGCCTCGCCCTGCCCTTCGTGCGGGCGGCGTGCGCGGGGCGGGACCTGGTGGAGCTGGACGCACTGTCCGACGCGACATTGAGCAACCACGTGGCCAACCGCGCGAGTCGGGCGCAAGGGCGCGCGTTCTGGGCCACCGCGCGCGACGTCTTCGACGAGAACGACGCGGTGCGGGCACTCGCGGAACGGCTGCGGGGCCACTCGATGCGTCTTTCCATGCACTACGCCCCCGTGTTCGGCGTGACCCTGGGTGCATTGGGGCTCGACGCACGGGAGGCGTGCTCCGTGTACCTGCACACCGCGTTGCGCGGTATTCTGTCCGCGGCGGTGCGCCTGGGCATCGTCGGGCCGCTGGAGGCACAGCGCCTTCAGGCTGCGCGGGCGGATCTGCTCGAGCGCGTCCTCGCATCGTGCGCGGACCTCCAGCCCGAGGACGCGGCGCAAACCTTCCCCCTAGCCGACGCATGCTCGGCCTTGCACGACGGGCTTTACGCCCGCCTTTTCCAATCGTGAGCGAGGAGCAGAAGAATGCACGATCCCCATGAGCACTCGCACGGCAGCCATACCCATAGCCACGAACACGGCGAGCACGGGCACACGCACGAGCATTGGGACGGCCCGGGTCTCTTCCGCGACCGCACGGCAAACGAGGGCCCGCGCAAGCGAACGCGCTCGTTCGCCGAGCGCGCCTTCACCGTGGGCATCGGCGGCCCTGTCGGAAGCGGCAAGACGGCGCTCGTGCTGCAACTTTGTTTGCGTCTGCGCGACCAGATGCGGCTCGGTGTGGTGACGAACGATATTTTCACGCGTGAGGACGCCGAGTTCCTCGAGCGCCACCGCGCGCTACCCAGCCGGCAAATCCGGGCGGTGGAAACCGGCGGCTGCCCGCACGCGGCCATCCGCGAGGACATCAGTCCGAACCTGGATGCGCTGACGCAGTTGATGCAGGACATCACACCCGAGCTGCTCATCGTGGAAAGTGGCGGCGACAATCTGGCCGCCCAGTACAGCCGCGAGCTGGTCGACTACACGATCTACGTCATCGACGTGGCCGGAGGCGACAAGGTGCCCCGCAAAGGCGGCCCAGGCATCACGCAGAGCGATTTGCTCATCATCAACAAGATTGATCTGGCGCCGCACGTGGGCGCGAGCCTGGAGGTAATGGCTCGCGATGCCAATCGGATGCGCCAGGGCGGACCGGTGGTCTTCACGCGCTGCAACCAAGGTGAAGGCATCGACGAGGTTATCGCTCACCTCCTCCGCGCCCGCGCCGAAGCTCTCGCCGATGGCGCCAAACCCGAGCCTTGAGCCATGTGCGTCGAGATAGGGCAAACGTTTACGCTGTAGGAAGAACGGTTTCGTTCGAACGGCCAAATTTACGGCCTTCCATTCGCCGTGTGTTTAGCCATACTGTAATGCCATGGCACCCCCCGAGCTTCCCGCCGTACGCATTCTCATCGTCGACGACGACAAGGCCATCTGCGAATACATGCAGACGCTCCTTGAGCGAGATGGCTTCCAAGTCAAAACCCTAAGTGACCCCTCCAGTGTCGAGGAGGAGGTTCGTCAAGGTGGCTACCACCTGATCGTGCTCGACCTGATGATGCCGAAACTCGATGGCATCGAGGTACTCCGCCGCATTCGCAAACTGGATAGCGACATCGCCGTCGTGATCTTCACTGGCTTCCCGAACCTCGAGACCGCCGTGGCCTCGATGAAGCTCGACGCCGTCGACTACTTGAAGAAGCCGTTCAACGTGGACGAGTTCCGCGAGGTCCTCGGCCGCGTGATGCGCAAGAAGGGTCTTGCCCGCACCCCCGAGGAGCAACTGCACCGGGTCATCGGCGACACGATCCGCAATCTGCGCAAGGAAAAAGATCTGACCTTGAAGCAGATGTCCCGCCGCACCGGCCTCAGCGTCTCCCTCCTGTCCCAAATCGAGCGCGCCGAATCCTCCGCATCGATCTCGTCCCTCTACAAGATCGCCATCGCGCTCGAATCGCGCATCCAAGATCTCTTCGGCGAATTCTGAGACGTTTCTCTCGCCTCGCCTGAAGAAATCTGCTTTACATGCGCCGTGGCGGCGACGATACTTCGCCGCCGTCTCCGCCGGAGTAGCTCAGTTGGTTAGAGCGGGCGTTTCATACGCGCTAGGTCAGGGGTTCGACTCCCTTCTCCGGCACCCTGCCCACACGATGTGTGAGCCATTTTCAGGTCGTCGCCGTTGCTGTACTCCGCTTCGCTCCGTACAGCAGACGGTCGACTCCCCGGCACCCCAGAAGTAATGGCGTACGCACAGGTTAGGGCCTCACTGCTTCGCCATTCGTCGCCGTAACTGTACTCCGCTTCGCTCCGTACAGTGACGGTCGACCCCTTTGTCGCTCCGCATCGATTGCTCGCGGCGCCTCTCGGCGCTTGAACGACTTCGTCGTCGAAGAGTCGGCGCATGTCTCGCGGTCGTCGGGGGCGTGATGGTTGCAGTATGCAATTATTTCGCGGGGGTGCTCGTGGCACATGGGCTTTGCGCGAAGTGGGCCTACACGCGCGATGGTCGGGCTTTACGTTCGGCGCCTGAAAAAGGAGTCGAACATGTGCTTGGGCCACGAATCACACCCCGGTAACGAGTTGGTCCCGTCGCGCTATGCGCTGCGGATCGGTGAGATCGACGTGATGGTGATCAGCGATGGGGCGATGCCGATAGCCGCCAACATCTTGGGCACCAACGTCGAGCCGGACGCTCGGGACGCCGTGCTGCGCGACAAATTCTTGCCGGACCCCATCGATTGGGGGCTGAACATCATCGTCGTGCGTAGCGCCGGCCGAACCATACTCGTCGACTCTGGGGTCGGGTCGGAGATGCCGGACGCCACGCGGGCCGGGCGGTTGGCCCTGCGGCTGGAGGGCGCCGGCATCGATCCCGCGTCGGTGACCGACGTGGTGGCTACCCACATCCACATGGACCATATTGGCGGGCTGATCGACCAGCGACTGAGGAGTCGGCTTCGTCCGGACCTGCGGGTCCACGTGTCGGGCACCGACGTGGAATTCTTTGCGGCGCCCGATTTCTCCCACAACACGTTTGGCGGGATTCAGGACGTAATTCGGTCGAGCGCCCGGAAATTCTTGGACGCGTACCGAAGCGAGCTGCGGACGTTCGACAAGGAGCACGAGGTGGCGCCGGGGGTCGTCGTAACTCGAACCGGTGGCCACACCCCCGGGCACAGCATCGTCCGTGTGGCGTCTGGCGGCGAGCGGCTGACGTTCGCCGCCGATGCCCTGGTCCCGGTCGGGATCGAGTGCCCCGAGTGGCAGAACGCCTTCGACCATGAACCCGAGGACGCTACCCGCGTCCGGGTTCGTCTCTTGCGGGAGGCTGCGGCGACCGGTGAGCTGTTCATGGCCAGTCACCTATCGTTCCCATCCCTCGGCCGCGTGGCGGTTGCCGGCGACGCTTTTCGTTATGTACCGGCCATCTGGGCGTACTGACCGCTTGCTGGGGTAAGGTCGAATTACGGCGAAGATCGGTCCAAGTCACGATTCGTATTGGGCGCGATATTCGAATTCATCGAAACGCATTAGTGAAGTGCGAATTCACACTATCGTCGTGACCAAGCGCGGCCACGCGCGCTCGCCGTGACGGAGCAGTGGACGTGCGTCGTTCCAGGGGTGGACCTTCAGTTTGGCGCAATTCGCCACTTGCGACAGGCAAATGACGACGCCGGCGAACGACGCACGCCACGGCTGCAACACTTGAACGCAACCGGATCGGCTGGAAGAAATAGTTCATGCTCGTGGCGCGAAAGTACAAATAGAGAGAAACGCAATTCTCGAATAGACCAAGAGAAACGACATGAGCTTATGACGGTCTCGCCAATAGGAAATCGACGGTCGCGCAGTTGACGACACCGACCCTGTCCACTATTTGCATCACAATCTCAGGACACGCTTGCGGTCTCTCGGATCGTGCGCGTGCACGGACCATGCTGTGGGCTTTTTCGAGTTCTGCGGCAGCTCACTCCATATGCATGGCGCGGTTTCACGGCGTGCGGCGCGCCGTGCATTGCCGCGCATTCATCTCGAGACGATGCGCGCATCGAACCGTGGCGTCGGCGAACCGCCCTATTCATGACTAGGATGAGGATGACCCTCGAAGAAATTCTGCAACGGTACGAATCGGGTGTGTTGTCGACAACGGACGTGCTCATTGCGCTGGAGGCCAACGTCGAGAGGCCGCTTTCGGAGGGGCAGCGCGGCCTCTGGACTCTCCAGCGAATGGAGCCGGACATGTACGCGTACAACGTGCCGGTCTGCTTTTCGTGCCCCCGCGTCGACGTTGCCGTACTCGAGGCTGCCTTCCATCGCACGCTTGCACGACACCCGATTCTGACGGCAACGGTCCGCGAAAGCGAAGGCAACCCGTGCCTATCCCATGGTGATCCCAGAACTTTCCGCGTCGAACGCGTCGATGTTTCTGACGTGAATGAGGACGGACTGCTGGAATATCTGAGGAACAGGGCACGAGCGCCTTTCGATCTGGCGCGCGGGCCGCTCGTGCGCTTGTCGGTGCTGTCACGAAATGATGGCCCCGTGCACATCCTTCTCGTGGTCCATCACATCGTGATCGATGGAACGTCCTTGGGCACCGTCCTGGACACTTTGTTCAGGACATACCGAGATCTCGTCACGGGCCAGGTGCCCGTCATCGATGTTGAATCCGCATCCTTCAGCGAATTCGTCGAATGGGAGCGGGAGACCCTCGACGGCCCCAAGTGTCAGGCGGCGCGCGAATTCTGGAAGAAGGAGCTGGCTGGAATCGTTCCGCTGAAGGGATTGCCATTCGAAAAGGCATTGCCGATCGATGCCCCCCACCAGGGCGAGGTGCATCGCAGCCGGCTTTCCCCGGCGCAAATCAGCGCGGTGGATGCCTTCATCCGAGAAAACGATATCAGCCACGGCATCTTCTTCTTGGCCGTGTTCAAAACCTTGCTGCTCCGCTACACCGAGCAGGAGGACATCGTCGTAGGAATGGCTGCGGCAGCCCGCCCGCAGGCCCGTTTCGACTCGGTCGTTGGATATTTCGTCAACGCCATCCCGATCCGGAGCACGTTATCGCCCGAGAACGACTTTTCGAGCTATGCGCGCCGCGTACAGAAGACCGTATTGACGGCCATCGAGTACGGCTATTACCCCTTTGCGCGAATGGTGCGCGATTTGGGTGCGCGCGATCTCGATGCGCGATCACCCATATTTCAAGTCGGTTACAATTATCAAAACTTCTCCCTCGAGAAGAGGGTGAGCGCGCTGCGGGAAGATATCCGAGACGCGTTGAGCCTCGAGATGGTGTCCGGCTTGCACCAAAGCGGCGAGTACGATCTTGCACTCGAAGTCATTCCGAACGAAGGCTTCGTCTTTCACTGGAAGTACAACCCGGCGGCCTTCTCCGGCGACACCGTGGAACGGATGTCCGAGCATTTCGACCAATTGATCGATGCCATCGTGGCGTCGGCCGGAAAAGAGGTCCCCGGTCGATTGAACATGCTCGGGCCGGAGGAATATCGGCGACTCACCGTCGATTGGAACCAGACCGAAGAGGACTACCCCGTCGAAAGAAGCTGCGTCGAGCTTTTTGCCGAGCACACCGCGTCGAGCCCCGAGCGGCCGGCGGTCACGTTCGGCGAGGAAACGGTGACCTACCGCGAGCTGGACGAGAGAAGCGCCGGCCTGGCCTTGGCGCTCCGCCAACATGGGGTGAGTGCGGGCGAGTGCGTCGGGATCTGCGTCGAGCGATCCATCGATATGGTGACCGCCGTTCTTGCCATCCTGAAATGTGGCGCGGCATACCTGCCATTGGATCCCGAATCGCCACCCTCGCGCCTGTCGTTCATGATTCAGGACAGCGGGTGCAAATGGGTCGTTGCCCAGCGCACAACGAAAGACAGATTGTCCGCGTTCGAATCGAGGGTGAGCATTCATCTCATGGATTCGCCGGCGGATTTGCGGGTGGATTTGCGCGAGGACGCCGCGCCGCCGATCCATGCGAAGGAGGCCGCCGCCTACGTCATTTACACCTCGGGCAGCACGGGGCGGCCCAAGGGCGTCGCCATACCGCATCGCGCACTGACCAACATTCTCGTCCACACCATGCGAAAGCTCGGGGTGTCGGCGCACGATCGGCTGTTGGCCATTGCGGCGTTCAGCTTCGACATGGCCGCAACGGAGCTGCTCCTGCCGCTCGCGGCCGGTGCCCATGTGCATATCGCGGATTCCAGCACGGTGCGCGATCCGGCGCTGCTTTCGCGGGCCATCGAGCAGGTGCGCCCGACGTTCATGTGGGCCACGCCCTCCACGTGGAACCGATTGTTCCGGACCGGATGGAGGAACGACGAGAAGGTCACCATGGTCTCGGGCGGCGAAGCGCTGTCCGACGGCCTCAAGGACCAGATGCTCGCCACTGGCGCGGTGGCGTGGAATCTCTATGGGCCGACGGAAGCCACACAGTATTCGGCGGGGAAACGCCTTCGTCACGATGAGTCGGTGACCATTGGCAAACCTGTTTCCAATACGCAGATTTACATTCTCGATACGCACCTGCAGCCCGTCCCGGTCGGCGTGGAGGGCGAGCTATGCATCTCCGGTTACGGGATCGCGTTGGGCTATCCCAAGAACCCCGAGCTGACCAGCCAGCGCTTCGTGGAGAACCCTTTTCGTCCCGGTCGCGGGATGTACAAGACCGGCGATCGCGCGCGCCGGCTCCCCAACGGCGAGATCAAGCTTCTGGGACGACGCGACGAGCAAATCAAGTTCCGCGGGTTTCGCATCGAGCCCGCAGAGATCGAGCTCGCCATCGAGTCCTTTCCGGGCATTACGGCCAGTGCGATCGTGCTCCAAGGTGCGGGCGATGAACAGCGGCTCGCAGCGTATTTCACCAGCCGCCAGCCCATCGACGCCAAGCTTTTGCGCGCCCATCTGAAGCAGGCCCTCCCGGCCTACATGGTTCCCGCCGAGCTGCTCCCATTGGCGTCGCTGCCTCTGACCTCCAATGGGAAGGTCGATAAGAACGCGCTGCGCGAGAAAGGCGGACCCGCGCGGACGGCGCCACGGCCAAGGTGGCATACGGGATCGATCGAGCGCCGGGTTCGGGCCATCTTCGGGCAGGCACTCGGGGGTGAGGATTTCGATCGCCACGAAGGCTTCTTCGACCTTGGCGGCGATTCGTTCACGGCGGTCGTCACCATCGAACGCATCAACGAGGCATTCGGTTGCCAGCTCCCGGTCACCGATCTGTTTGCGCATCCTTCGCTCGATGCGATGTGCCGCCACCTCGCGTCGAAATGGAGCGCCACGACCACGGTGCGGAACGACGCACCGGCGCGCAAGTCCCCCCCTTCCGCCTATCCTTCTTTCGACGCCCGCGAAGACGCGCCGCTGCTCGACGGTGCGATCGCGGTCATTGGCTTGTCGTGCCAATTCCCCAGTGCGAAGGATCATGGCGAGTATTGGGAAAATCTGCGGCAGGGCAAGGACAGCGTCCGCTCGTGGTCGCCCGAAGAGCTCCGCGCGATGGGCGTCCCGGAGGCACTCGTCGGTCGCTCCAACTTCGTTCCCCAGCGGTCCGAGATCGACGGCAAGGCGGAATTCGACCCCGCGTTTTTCGGCATCTCGCCGCGTGATGCCGAGTTCATGGATCCGCAGGGGCGGCTTTTGTTGCTCCATGCCTGGAAGGCCCTGGAGGACGCCGGGCATCGTCCGGAGGACGCGCCAAACACGAGCGTCTTCATGTCGACCAGCACCAATTTTTACCAGATGCTGCTGCCGAGCCTCGTCAAGAGCGTCACCGGCCCCCGCGTCCTGGAGAGCGCCGAGCATTACGTGGCGTGGACGTTCGCGCAGGGTGGAAGCATCCCCACGATGATCTCCACCAAGCTGGGTTTGACGGGCCCCAGCATGCACGTGAGCACGAACTGCTCGTCGGCCTTGAGTGGATTGTATCTCGCCTGCCAAAGCCTGCTCGCCGGCGAAGCCGATCGGGCGCTGGTCGGCGCGGCGACCATCTTCTCGGCCATGACCTTGGGCTACGTCCACCAGCCGGGCCTGAACCTCTCCAGCGATGGCCGGTGCAAGACGTTCGACGAAGACGCCGACGGCATGGCCGGTGGCGAAGGTGTGGGCGTGGTGCTGCTCAAGCGCGCACGCGAAGCCCTGGCCGACGGCGACAATGTGTATTGCGTGATCCGCGGCATTGCGGTGAACAACGACGGCGGCGACAAGGCTGGCTTTCACGCCCCCAGCGCCAAGGGACAAGCTCGTGTCATTCGCAAGGTGCTCGAGAAAACGGGGGTGGATCCCGAGACCATCGCGTACGTCGAAGCTCACGGCACGGGCACGAAGATCGGTGATCCCATCGAGATTGCCGCGCTGACGGAGGCTTTCCGCGACCGCACGAACCGTACGCGCTTCTGCGGGATCGGATCGGTCAAGAGCAACATTGGCCACGTCGACAGCGCCGCGGGCATGGCCGGCTTGATCAAGATGGCGCTGAGCCTGCGCCATGGCGAGATCCCCAGGACGCTGCACCACCGCAAGGACAACGCCGCGATCGATTGGGACGCATCGCCGTTTTTCGTGGCCGACGAGAACCTCGCGCTCGACCCAAAGAGCGCAGAGCCGCACCGGGTAGGATTGAGCTCGTTCGGGATCGGCGGCAGCAACGCGCACGCGCTGCTGGAACAGGCTCGATGGGCCGCCCCGATGGAGCCGCTGGACTCGGGATCGCACCTCGTGGTGCTCTCCGCACGGGACGCCGATCGTCTCCGCATGGTTGCGCGGCGTCTGCTGGAGCACATGCCCGAATATCGCCGCAGCAGCGACGATCTGACGGCGCTCGCGTACACGCTGCAGGTCGGCCGGCGAGCCATGGCCAGTCGCGTGGCCTTCCTCGCACACGACTGCAACGATCTCGAGCAGAAGGTCACGGCGTACGTCGCCGGCGAGCTGCCGGATGGCGCGTTCACGGGCACGGTGGGACAGAGCGGCAGCGAGCTCGCGGCGCTGTTCGGCGACGATCACGAGCTCGCGGCGCTGAAGACCGCGTGGCTCGAGCGGCACGAGTGGAAGAAGGTGGCCTCGCTCTGGATCCATGGGGTCGAGCTCGATTGGCGGGCGGCGTACGGAAGCGAGACACCGCGGCGCGTGAGCCTCCCCACGTATCCCTTCGATACGAAGCGCTATTGGCTCGGCGGCACGACGAGCTCCAGCGAGCTGGTGCCGCTCGGGACGACGCTGAGGGACGAAGCGCAAGCCCTTCTCGAGGTAACCGCGGGCGGCGACATCGACGGATTCCTTGCGCGCCAAGAGCAAGCGACGCGTGACATGGACGCGCATCTTCGCGGGGTGCTGTTCGCGCAGCTCTCCGCGCTGGGAATGTTCGAGGCGCGAGAGCCATGTGCGGGGCTCCGCGTGAGGCATGGCATTGCCGAAGTCTTCGCCAAGTGGCTCGACCACTGCGTCGACGTGCTCGTGGACGGCGGCTACCTCGTTCGCAATGGGGACTATCTCACCAAAGGCCCCGCTGCGCTCCATGCCAACCAGGCCTGGCGCGCATGGCGGGAGTGGGCACGGACCTACCGCACCGATCCCGAAATGGGCCCTCGCGTGCTCTTGGCCGAGCGCATGCTCGAAGCCATTCCGGAGATCGTCACCGGAATGACGCCGGCCACGCAAATCATGTTTCCCGGCTCGTCGCTCGAGCTCGTCGAGACCATCTACAAGAAGAATGCGGTCTTCGATTACTTCCACGCCACCACGGCCACCGCCGTGCAAAAGGCCGTGGAGAGCCTCCGCCAGCGCGGACCGCGCCCGCGGATCCGCATCCTGGAGATCGGCGCCGGCACCGGCAGCAGCAGCGAGCACGTGTTCGAGCGATTGAAGCCCTACGAGGCGGACATTGCCGAATACTGCTATACCGATTTGGGCAAAGCATTCCTGATCGCCGCCGAAAAACGCTTCGGCGCGCGCCTGCCGTACCTCACATTCCAGCGCTTCGATGCGGAGAAGGCCCCTTCGGCGCAAGGCATTGCGACGGGATGCTACGACATCGTTCTCGCCAACAACGTGTTGCATGCCACGACGAACATCGTCGAGACGGTCGAGCATGCCCGGGCGCTGCTCTCGCCCGGCGGCGTGATCGTGCTCAACGAGCTCGCGCAAAATGGGCTGTTCGCGCATCTGACGTTCGGGCTCCTCGAAGGCTGGTGGCGATTCACCGATGGCGAGCGCCTCGCCGGCGGTCCGGCGCTTTCCCCCGCCTCGTGGTCGAAGGTGCTGCGTGATGCGGGATTCCAGCACGCAGAGTTTCCCGCCGAGCGCGCCCACGCCTTGGGATGGCAAATCATCGTAGGCCGGGCCGACGGTTCACTTCGCGAAGCACCGCAACGAGAGCATCGTGCGCCGGCGAAGAGCCGCTCCGTGCTCGAAACGGGGGACGGCGTCGACGGCGTCGTTCGAAGGACGGTGGTCGAAGCGCTGATCGCCGCACTCAAGCTTGGCAGAGACGAGCTGCAGAACGATGGGCCATTTGCCGATTATGGGCTGGACTCGCTCACCGGCGTCAATCTGGTGGAGGAGCTCAATCGGGCGCTCGGCATCGACTTGGATACGACCGTGCTGTTCGATCACCCGACGGTGGATCGCTTGACGGCGTTCATCCTCGCCGAGCACCGGCCTTCGATTTCGACCGGCACGGCGCAGGAAAGCGCGCCCGCCATCGCGGTCGAGCCGGTGCAGGAGCGCCCGCGGAGCAAGGAGCCGATTGCCATCATCGGCATGAGCGGGCGCTTTCCCGGCGCGGATGACGCGGAAGCCTTTTGGCAACACCTGGAGGCGGGCACGGATCTCGTGACCGAGGCCGAGCGATGGGATCTCACCGCGCTCGGGAGCCGGTGCGTTCACGGCGGCTTCATGAAGGACATTGCATCCTTCGATCCCTTGTTCTTCAATATTTCCGGCCTCGAAGCGGAGTACATGGAGCCTCAGCAGCGGCTCTTCCTCGAAGAAACGTGGAAAGCTCTCGAGGACGCCGGATACGCGGGAGAGGCCATCAAGGGCCCGCGCTGCGGGGTTTATGCAGGGTGCACCACCGGCGATTACTTCGATGTGGGCTCGCGTACCGATTATCCCGCGCAGGCCCTGTGGGGCAACATGGGCTCCCTGGTGCCCTCGCGCATTGCCTACTATTTGGATTTGCACGGTCCCGCATTGACCGTGGATACCGCGTGCTCGAGCTCTCTGGTTGCCATTCATCTGGCCTGCCAGGCGCTATGGAATGGCGATATCGATATGGCAATTGCCGGCGGGGTTTTCGTTCAATGCACGCCGAAGGGCTACGTCTCCGGCTCGCGTGCGGGCATGCTCTCGCCATCGGGACGATGCCGCTCGTTCGATGACGCTGCCGATGGCTTCGTACCGGCA
Source organism: Sorangiineae bacterium MSr12523 (assembly GCA_037157775.1). Taxonomy (NCBI): domain Bacteria; kingdom Pseudomonadati; phylum Myxococcota; class Myxococcia; order Myxococcales; family Pendulisporaceae; genus Pendulispora; species Pendulispora brunnea. The sequence continues at coordinate 3,756,998 of CP089982.1, read as the reverse complement.
GAGGGCGTGGGCTCGCTGATTCTGAAACGGCTCGGCGAGGCAGAAGCCGACGGTGACAACGTCCATGGTGTCGTCCGCGGGATCGGGATCAACCAGGATGGAACGAGCAACGGCATCACCGCCCCGAACGCCGGCGCGCAGGAGCAGCTGATTCGCGAAATCTACGAGGAGTTCGCCATCGACTGCGAGGGCATTCAGATGATCGAGGCGCACGGCACGGGAACGAAGCTGGGTGATCCGGTCGAGTTCAAAGCGCTCACGCGTGCGTTTCGCCACTTTACCGACAAGCGCGGATTCTGCTCGTTGGGATCGAGCAAAGCCAACATCGGCCACGCGCAGACGGCGGCGGGGGTCCTCGGAATCATCAAGATTCTGCTGGCCATGAAGCACGCGAAGATGCCGCCGCTGCTTCACCACCAGGCGACCAACAAGAGCATCCTGCTCGAGGGCAGCCCCTTCTTCGTGCACACGGACGTGAGGGATTGGCCGGCCGACGGCGGAGGCAAGCGCCGCGCGGCCATCACATCCCTCGGTGCGAGCGGAACCAACGCTCACGCGGTGATCGAAGAAGCCCCCGCACGGCGCCGCGCTCCCCGCGCGCCACGGCCTTACTTGATCGCGCTTTCGGCGCGAACGAGCGCCGCGCTCCGCGACCAAAGGGTTCGTCTCGCCGAGTACTGCCGTCGAAATCCCGACGCCGAGCTCGCAGACGTGAGCTACACGCTCCTGCTCGGACGAGCGCACTTCGAGCATCGTTGGGCGGCCATCGTCATGGATCTGCGCGAGCTCGGCGAACGCCTCACGGGCGAGGCCATGGGCGATACGTCGAATGCGCCGTCGGAGCTCCAGGCATACGCCGCTCGCTACCTCGAGGGCCAGACGCCGCGCTTTGCGGACCTGTTTTCGGGTGAGAACCATCACCGGGTGTCGCTGCCTACGTATCCCTTCGAGAGGACCTCGTATTGGTTGCCCGAAGGCCACGTTGCCGTGAAGGCCTCCCCGCTTCCGAGCGAGCCAGCAACGATGACCCTCACGGGCAACGAGTTCTTCCTGCGGGATCATCGCGTGCAAGGCTCCGCCATTCTGCCCGGCGCGATGTACCTCGAGCTGGCCTGCACCGCATGGGGCGGTGGCACCCGCGAGGGCGCTGTCTCCTTGGAGGACGTCGTTTTCATGCGTCCCCTTGGAGTCTCGATGAACGAGGTGGAGGTGCGCACCGAGCTTCGGAGCACCTCGGGGGCAACCCGGTTCGAGGTGTTGAGCCGCGAGGCGGGCCGCGCGGACACGCCCCATTGCCAAGGCACCATTGCCGCCGCGGAAAAGGTCGACTCCATCCGGCTCGATATCCCCGAGATGCGGAAAGCCTTCCGGCCCGCCGCACCAAGCATCGACCGATTCTACGAAGATTACCGCGCGCTGGGCATCGACTACGGGCCCAGCTTCCACGGATGCGCGGAGCTCTACACGACGAAGGGTGCCGTTCTCGCGCGACTGCGCCTGCCCGATGCGGCAACGAGCACGCTGCGAACCTTCACCGTGCATCCGGTCCTCGTCGACTCGGCCATGCAATGTGTGCGTCTGCTGACGAGCGTGGATGGGGAACCGATTCCGGGCAAGATGCTCTTCGCCTTCAAGAAGGTGACCATCGTGCGGCCCTGCGCGTCGACCATGTGGGCCTGGATCCGGCACGGCGCCGGCGAGTCCATCGACATCGACATCGCCGACGAGCAAGGCGTGGTGTGCGTGATGATCCGCGGTGCGGTCGGCCGGCCCGTTGCCGCCGAGGCGAAACCCAGCGCATCGCCGGCCGTGACGTTGTTGCCCGTGTGGGAGGCCTCACCGGAGCCGATCGTTGCCAGCTGGCCCGAGCCCTCCCAATCCATTGCGATCCTCGGCGGGACGCGCGCGGCGCGGGATGCTCTGGCCCAGATGCTTCCCAACGCCCGCGTTCTTCCGCTCGGAGACGATGACAGCGTGGACGCCGTCGAACGGACCCTCCGAGCGATGCCGGTGCTCGATCATCTCATTTGGCTGGCACCGGAAGCCGCGGAGGCTCCCACTGCGGAAGCCTTGCTCGGTGGCCAATCCCGCGGTGTGCTGCAGGTCTTTCGCATTCTGAAAGCGCTCCTCGGCGCGGGTCATGGCGCGCGCACGCTCGGCTGGACCGTGCTCACCCACCGCGCCCACGCACTGCGCGACGGCGAGCGAACCGACCCGACCCACGCGGGGATTGCCGGCCTCGCAGGGTCGCTGGCCAAGGAATATCCCAATTGGCAATTGCGTATTGCGGATCTCGGCGACTATGACGATGCGTCGCTGCGCGCCGTGCTGACGCTTGGCCCAGAGCCGAATGGGAATACGCGACTTCATCGAAACAACCAGTGGTATGCGCAGCGTTTTGCGACGGTGACATCGCCGGCCACGTCGAAGGCCGCCGTGCGCAAGGGAGCCGTCATCGTCATCACGGGCGGCGCCGGTGGCCTGGGCGTTGCCATCAGCGAGCACATGATGCGCCGGTACGGTGCTCGGATCGTCTGGCTCGGTCGAAGGGAGAAGGACGCGCGCATCGAGGCATCCTCGCGTGCGCTCGCAGCCTTGGGGGCGGCGCCCTGCTACGTGCAGGCCGATGCCTCCGATGCCGCCTCCCTGCGGCGCGCACACCAGGAGATCACGCGGCGCTTCGGGGCCGTGAACGGGCTGATTCACGCGAGTCTTTCGCTTTCCAGCGGGAGTCTTGCCAAATCCAGCGAGGCGCAGCTCCACGAAGTTCTGCGCGCCAAGATGGATGCGGCCGTCCGGGCGACGGAGGAATTCCAAGGACCATCGCTCGATTTCGCGTTGTTCCTTTCGTCCATCAACTCCTACCTGAAGGCCATGGCACAGGGGAGCTACGCCGCGGCCAGCACCTTCGTGGACGCCTTTGCGGCCTTTGCCGGGCGCCGTTACGGCTGCTCGTCCAAGGTCATCAACCTGGGTTACTGCTTCAACAACGTCGGTGCCAAAGGCATTGCCCTCATCGAGCGCGACGAACTCATGGCCGGCCTGGAGACCCTGCTCGCCAGCGACATGAACCAAACGACGCTGATGAAGTTCTCTCCGGCGTTGAACACCCGCGGAATGGATCTGGCCCCCGCGTCGAGCCACGCGGAGACCGGGGCGAGCCAAACCGCCATGAGCCGGCTGCCTCAGGTCAAAGAGCGAATGAAGGAGTTTGCCGCACTGGCCATTTGAGTGCGCCACCAACGAAATGTCGACGAAAGACCCATCATGAAGCGACTGCTGATCGATCTCACCTGGTGGCACCTGGATTCACTGGGAGCCTTCGAGCCGCGCACCTCGACCAGCGCCGTCCTTCCCATGTACAGCGGCTGGTTTCGCGAGTGCGCTCGTCTGTTCGAGCTCGAAGGTTATCTCGTTCGGCGCGGCGAGAACTTCACCCGGATCGGTGCCCCCAAAGAGACCGCGAGCGAGCTATGGCGCCGCTGGGAGACGGAAAAGGTCCGCTGGCTTCGTAACCCCGATTTGGCCGCGACCCATACCCTGCTCGAGGCCACACTCCGCGCGTTGCCGGATATCCTCACGGGAAAGAAGGCGGCCACGGAGGTCATCTTTCCGAACTCGTCCCTCACGTTGGTGCAGAATGCATACAACACCATTCCGCTCTCGGCGTTCTTCAATGACGTCCTCGCGGCGAAGGTCGTCGAGCACCTGCGGCAACTGGATAAGCGGGCACCGCGGATTCTCGAGATCGGTGCCGGCACCGGCGCCACGAGTACCGTCGTTCTGCGGGCGCTCCGCGAAAGCGGGCTGCCGGTCGGCGAGTATTGTTATACGGATATCTCCAAAGCCTTTTTGAATCATGCGGAGCAGTCTTACGGGCCGGCGAATCGCTTTTTGACATTTCGCATTCTGAATATCGAAAACTCGGTGCGCGAGCAGGGAATCGATGCCGGGGCTTACGACATCGTCATCGCGGCCAACGTGCTGCACGCCACCAGGAACATCCGGCGTACGCTGCGAAATACGCAATCGCTCCTCGCGAAGCGCGGCCTCTTGCTGCTGAACGAGCTTACGGCCAACAACCTGGTCAACCATCTGACGTTCGGTTTGCTCGAAGGATGGTGGCTCTACGAGGATGCGGAGCTGCGGCTCACCGGATGCCCCGGGCTTTCGATCGAAAACTGGCGCCGGGCACTCGAGGCCGAGGGATACACGGGGGTGGTCTTCCCCTGCCTCGATGCGGCGGAATTGGGGCAGCAAATCATCCTGGCCGAAGGCGACGGCCGGGTGGAGCGGCCCGAGAATTCCCGAGCGGTCCCGCCGACGACGGCGGCCACGATCGCGAATGGCGTTGCTTCGCGGAGTACGTTGAAAGACGGTATCGAGCAGACGATTGCATCGGAGTTGGCCAAGGCGCTGCGCATCGATCGGGAGCGCATTCGCTTCGATGAGCCGTTTTCGACGTACGGTCTCGATTCGATTCTGGCGGTCCAACTCACGCGAAGCATCAACGAGGTATTGGGCACCGATCTCGATATTACGGTGATGTTCGAACACAACACCGTCGACGCGCTTCGGGAGCACATCGCGTCCGCCACCGTGGTCTCGAGCGTCCCCGAACGAGAGCTCCCTCTGGCCTCCGAGGGATATGCCATCATCGGAATGAGCGGCCGGTTTCCCCAGGCCTCGGACATCGAGGCCTTCTGGCACGTCGTCGCACGGGGCCAGAGCACCCTCACCACGCCGCCGATGGATCGCGAGGACTGGGCCGCCGGATGCCGCGAAGGTGAAAGCACCGACACGATGTGGGGCGGGTTTCTGACGGGGGTCCACGAGTTCGATCCTCTGTTCTTCGGTATTTCGATGACCGAGGCCCGGCAGATGACGCCGGAGCAGCGCCTGATGCTGATGGCCGCGTGGAACGTCCTCGAGGACGCCGGCTACACACCGAGGGAACTCGGCCAGAGCTCGACGGGTGTCTTCATCGCCGCGGGCTCGAGCGAGTACCAGCACGAGGGCCCGGCGCTCGGCGGCGCGCCGAATGTCCTCAGCGCCCCGTCACCGTCGATGATCCCCAACCGCATCTCGTATGCGTTGAATTTGCACGGGCCCAGCGAGCATTGCGAGACGACGTGCTCTTCTTCGCTCGTGGCGCTGCATCGGGCCATCCAATCGATCCGGCTCGGGGAATGCGCCCAAGCCATCGTGGGCGGCATCAATCTGATCGCGTCTCCCTCGGGGTTCGCCGAGCTTCAATCGGCCGGTATGCTGAGCAAGCGCGGCAAGGTGCGCCCGTTTCAGGAAGACGCCGAAGGCACCGTTCGGGGCGAGGGCGCCGGCGCCATCCTGATCAAGCCCGTGCGACGGGCCATCGACGACGGCGATTTCATCTACGCCATCGTCCGCGGAACCGGCGTCGGCCACGGCGGCAAAGGGGTGTCGTTCACGGCGCCCAACGTTCGCGGCATGAAGGCGGCCATCGCGCAAGCGTACCGCGAGGCGGGAGTCGACCCCGGCACGGTCTCGTACATCGAAGCGCACGGGATGAGCGCGCCCATCGCCGACAGCACGGAGATCGCTGCGCTCCACGCGAGCTATTCGGCAAACGGATCGTCCCCCATCTACGTGGGCACGCTCAAGCCGTGCATCGGGCACACCGAGGTGTTTTCCGGTCTCGCTGCGCTGATGAAAGTGGTGCTCGCGCTTCGACATGGCACGATCCCCGCGATTCCCTGCTTCGGGCGTCTCCATCCCAACATCTCGCTTGCCGGTAGTCGCCTTCGCATGGCCACGGAGACGATGCCATGGCCGGCTCCCATCACCGCGGATGGCCGCGCGCAGCCGCGCCGGGCCAGCATCAACAGCTTCGGCATCGGCGGCGTCAACGCCCACGTGGTGCTCGAAGAGCATGCCCCGCCGAGGGCCGGCGTCACCTCGCCGACCCTGCAGATCCTTCCGCTCTCCGCCAAGGACGAATCCGGGCTCCAGGAGCGCATCCAGCTGCTGCTGGCATGGCTGAACGACGGTCGGGACGTGGACTTGGCCGATGTCGCCTACACGCTGCAGCGGGGGCGCGAAGCCATGGACGTTCGCGCGGCGGTGGTCGGATCCACGCCGGCGGAGGTGATCGAGCGGCTCTCGGCGCGTTTGGCCGGCGAGCCCGTGTCGTACGGCGCGGGGGCGGAAGGCGCGATGGCCAAAGATTGGGTCGCGGGGGCGGAGGTCGACTGGAGCGTCCTCCATGCGGGGGCCCGCAGGACACGGGTGCCCTTGCCGACGTATCCCTTCAAGCGCGTGAATTGCTGGCAAGGCGCCTCGATGCGGAGCATACCCCCGCGCGCGGTGCCCACACCGGCCGCCTCGAAGGGCGATGTCGCGGCGAGCCCGGAATGGTTCATCGTGAGCCTCACGGCATCGGTGCTCGGGCTCGATGCCGGTGCCATCGATCGAACGAAGCCCCTCGAGCATTACGGGATGAATTCGCTGCTGCTCGTGGCCATGCTGGGCCATGTCCGGAGCGCATTTCCGAGCTTTCAGCCGGCGTGGCTGCAGGCGCACCACAGCCTGGACGACGTCATCTCGCGCATGGCGAGCGTCGCCCGAGACGGAGCGCGCTGGACGGGAACCCTGAGCTCCTACCCGGAGCTGGTGCATTTGAACCGCGTCACCTCCGGACGCCCCGTGTTCTGGATCCACGGAGGGCTGGGCGGCGTGGAGACGTTTCGAACGATCGCCGAGAGGAGCGGGCGACCTTTCTATGCCATCCAGGCCCGAGGCTTCATGACCAAGGATGCTCCCATCGAGGGTATCCCGGAGATGGCATCGTATTACATCGATATCATTCAATCCGTCCAAAAAGATGGTCCCTATGACGTTGGGGGCTTCTGCTTGGGGGGAATCATTTCCTACGAGATCACGAGGCAGCTGCAGCTTCGTGGACACGATGTGAGCACATTGGTCATGGTGGATTCGCCCGATCCGACCGGCGGCGCGAAATCGAATGCCCGCGGGCACGCCTTGTCGAAGAACGCAGCGCTGCAAGTTGCCAATATTCTGCTCTGGCCTGCCGATGGGAAAGACCTCGCGAAGGTGTCTCGTCGGCTGATTCACCAAAACGAAATCGACGATTCGCTGGACCAAGACGAATTCGTCCAGGCACTTGCCCGCCTCGGCGTCCAGCGGGGGCTGTCCATGCCTCACGCTGCGATCGTCGAATTCATCCAGCGAAATGTCGACGTCCAAGTCGCCTATGGCGTCGGCCATTACGTCATTGCACCACTCGTCCGTCCGAACGATGTCGAGTGCACGTACTTCCGTAATGCGCGCGGTTCGTTTTTCGGCGCGCTGGCTTCGTACTTCACGGTACGGGGCGAGACGTTTTCGCTCGATCGGGTGAATTATTGGCAAGATTGGCAGCGGGAGATGCCCAAGCTTCGAATGCTCGATATCGACGCGACCAATCATATGACGATTTTGTACGAAGACGGGCCACTCCGGGCGATTACCCAAGTCTGTGAAGAGCTCTATTCCGCGAAAGAATTCGATGCACGCTAGAGACGAATCCAGCATTCCCATCGCCATCGTGGGCATTGGCTGCCGGCTGCCGCCCTGGCTCGATACACCCGATGCACTGTGGCGCGCGCTATGCGAGCGCATCGACGCGGTCCGGGAAGTGCCGCCTGGCCGGTGGAATGCTTCGGAATGGGTCGATGCCGACGCGCAAGCACCCGGAAAAATGTCGACCCGATGGGGCGCATTTCTCGATGACGTCGCCGGATTCGATGCGGATTTCTTTCGCATTTCGAAGACCGAGGCCAAGCAGATGGACCCTCAGCAGCGCATCGCGCTGGAGGTCGCGTGCGCCGCGCTGGAAGATGCAAGGATCCCGCTGACGAGCCTCGCGGGCTCGCGCACCGGCGTCTTCGTCGGGGCGATGTGGCAGGAGTACCATCTATTGACCGGCGGAGATGCGACCGCGATACGCGTGCATTCCGCGACGGGCTGGGACAATTCGGTCATCCCCGGGCGCATCGCCTATGCGCTGGGATTGCGTGGCCCTTCGATGACGGTCGCGACCTCCTCGAGCTCGTCCCTGGTGGCGGTGCACCTCGCGGTGCAGTCCCTGCGCCAAGGTGAGTCGGATCTCGCGCTGGCCGGTGGGGTCAACCTCATGTTGCACCCGCACGCGTCGGTGGCGATGAGCAAGCTCGGCACGCAGAGCCCGGACGGGCGCTGCCGCGCCTTCGATGCCGACGGGCAAGGCTACGTGCGCGGCGAAGGCTGCGGAATCGTGGTGTTGCGCAGGCTGTCCGATGCACTGGCCGCGGGCGATCGCATTTACGCGGTGGTGCGCGGCAGTGCGGTCAACAACGATGGCGCGTCGAACGGACTGACCGCGCCGAGTGCCGACGCCCAGGCCGAGGTGGTGAGGGCCGCATGGCACGATGCAGGGATCTCGCCGCGTGACGTGGCCTATGTCGAAGCGCACGGCACGGGCACGCCGGTCGGCGATCCGATCGAAGCCTCCGCGCTGGGTGCGGTTTTCGCGGAAGGGCGCTCCACGCCGCTCTGCATCGGATCGGCCAAGACGAACTTCGGACACCTCGAACCGGCGTCGGGCATCGTGGGCCTGCTCAAGGTGGCGCTGTCGCTGCATCATGGTGAGCTTCCACCGAGTCTTCATTTCCAAACGCCTCGTCCGGGTATCGATTTCGTGGCCCACAAGCTCGAGGTCGTGACGGAGCGCCGGGCATGGCCATCGGACGGACGTCGGTTCGCGGGCGTCAGCAGCTTCGGCTTTGCGGGGACCAATGCGCACGTTGCCCTGGCGGAGGCGCCGCCGCCCGCCCAGGTGCCGATGCGACCGGCAAGCGATTCGCGGCCGGTCTCCCTGGTCATCTCGGGAACGAGCCGCGAGGCGCGCGCACGAAATGCTGCGCGGCTCGCCGAACACCTGCGGTGCAAGCCTGACGTGGGACTCGCCGATGTCGCCTACTCGCTCGCAACGGCGCGGGCGCACTTCGAGGCGCGCGCGGCGGTGACGGTGCGCTCGGCGGCGGAGGCGGTGGAAGCGCTTCATGCGCTCGCCGAAGGGCGCGCACACCCCGCGGTCGTCGAAGGCACGGCCTCTCCTCGCCACAAGGTCGTCTTCGTCTTCCCGGGTCAAGGCGCTCAGTGGCGCGGCATGGGTAAGGCCTTGCTCGAGCAGTCCACCGCCTTTCGCCTTGCCATCGACGCGTGCGATCGCGCTCTTCGGCCTCTCACCGGTTGGTCCGTCCTCGACCTTTTGCGCGACGACGACGACGATCTCGAACGCGTCGATCGGGTCCAGCCCGCGCTCTTCGCCATGTATGTCGGCCTGGCCGCCGCCTGGGAGGCGTTCGGATTGCGCCCAGACGCCGTCGTGGGGCATAGCCAAGGCGAGGTCGCCGCGGCCGTCGTCTGCGGCGCGCTCTCCATCGAACAAGGCGCCCGCATCGTCGCGGCACGCAGCCATGCCGTCCGCGAATCCGGCCGCCCCGGGGCCATGGCCCTCGTCGAGCGACCCGTCGAGCACGTCCGCGACCTGATTGCTCCTTATGGGGACGCTCTCTCGATCGCGGTGGTCAACACCAAGAGCTCCACCGTCGTCGCGGGCGACGTGGACGCCGTCGAGCAGCTTTTACGGACGCTTGCGGATACCGACGTCTTCTCCCGCAGGATCAACGTCGATTACGCCTCGCACAGCGCCCACATGGACGCGCTGATGCCGCGATTGCGGGACGAGCTCGCCGGCATCGCCCCGCTCGGCGCTCGGATCCCGTTTTATTCCAGCGTCACGGGCGAAGCGGTTTCGGGCCGCGAGCTCGATGGCAGCTACTGGTGCAAGAACCTGCGCGAGCCGGTGCGCATGGACCGGGCCCTCGGCCGTCTGCTCGACGATGGGCACGATGTCTTCGTCGAGGTGAGCCCGCACCCCGTGCTGTCGATGGCCCTGACCGATGCCGGCTCGGAACGCGGAGCCGTGGTGGTGGGCAGCCTGCACCGCGAGCAGGGTGGGCTCGAACGACTCTGGCGTGCCCTCGCGGAACTGCACGTGCAAGGCTACTCCGTCGATTGGCCCCGCGCCTTCGAGCCCCTCGCCGCGCGCTCCATCGACCTGCCCACCTACGCCTTCCAGCGCCAGCACCTCTGGCTCGACACCGACGTCGAAGAAGACACCGCGTCCGCGGGCGGTCCCGCTCTGCGGGAGCAACTCTTAGCGCTGCCCGAATCCGAACGTCTCCCCTGGCTGGTTGGCCTCGTGCAGGCCGAAGCGGCCGCCGTGCTCGGCCTGCCGGACCCAAGCCGGATGGCGGCGGACAGGGTCTTGCGCGCGCAGGGTTTCGATTCGCTGACCGTCGTGGAGCTGCGCAATCGGCTCGTGGCACGCAGTGGCGTCACGCTACCGGCGGCCATGGCGTTCGATTACCCGACCCCGCGCGCCATCGCCGGACTCTTGCTCGAACGCGCAGGCAATGCGGCGGTCCCCAACGTCGCCCGTCCGCTGCGCAAGCGGCGCGTCCCGAGCACGAACGGGGACGATCCCGTGGCCATCGTGGCGATGGCCTGCCGCCTGCCGGGAGGGATCGAGGATGCCGAGGGCTTCTGGGACGTACTCGACGCAGGTCGCGACGTCATTGGCCCCTTCCCGGCGCGCTGGGGCGATCTCGACGGATTGGCGTGGGACGCCCACGTCACGCGCGAAGGTGGCTTCGTGCGCGAAGTCGAAGGATTCGACGCGGCGTTTTTCGGCATCAGCCCGCGCGAGGCCCAGTCGATGGACCCACAGCAGCGTCTTTTGCTGGAGCTGACGTGGGAGGCGCTCGAGCGCGCCAACCTCGTGCCCGAGGCACTGCGCGGCAGCAAGACCGGCGTCTACGTCGGCGCGATGAGCTCGGACTACGATACCGGGCGCCGGTGGAACGCCGACGCCATCGACGGCTACCAACTCACCGGCAATGCCTCGAGCGTGATCTCGGGTCGAATCGCCTACACCCTGGGGTTGGAGGGCCCGGCGCTCACGATCGATACGGCGTGCAGCGCGTCGCTCGTGGCGTTGCACGTCGCCGCCGCCGCGCTGCGCCGCGGTGAGTGCGATCGCGCGCTCGTGGGTGGCGTCACCGTCATGAGCACCCCGCAGATGTTCATCGAGTTCAGCCGACTCAAAGGGCTCGCCTCCGACGGTCGCTGCAAGAGCTTCTCCGCGAAGGCCGACGGTACGAGCTGGGCCGAGGGTTGCGGCGTGCTGGTACTCGAACGACTCTCGTGCGCAGAGCGCGATGGCCATCGGATCCTGGCCCTGGTGCGCGGCACGGCCATCAACCAAGACGGCAGGAGCCAGGGCTTGACCGCTCCCAACGGCTTGGCGCAGCAGCGCGTGCTGCGCGATGCCCTCGCCGACGCACGGCTCGCCCCGGCGGACGTCGACGCCGTCGAGGCCCACGGCACCGGGACTGTGCTCGGCGATCCCATCGAGGCAGGCGCCCTCGCCGAGGTTTTTGGCCCCGGACGCGATGCCGCCCGTCCGCTCTACCTCGGGTCGGCCAAGTCCAACCTTGGCCATGCGCAGGCGGCCGCCGGCATCCTTGGCGTTATCAAGATGGTGCTGGCGCTGGAGCGCGGCCGGTTGCCCAAGACGTTGCACGCGGAGGAGCCGAGCCCGCACGTGCCGTGGGCCGGCAGCGGACTCGCCCTGCTGCACGACGCGCGGCCATGGCCCCGCGGCGAGCGCCCGCGGCGAGCGGGTGTGAGCGCGTTCGGCATCAGTGGCACCAACGCACACGCGATCCTGGAGGAGGCGCCATCGCGGAATGTCGAACCTCTCGGCGAGACGGCAAACCAAGCAGCCTACCCGTTGCTGCTCTCGGGCACGGATCTCCGTGCGCTTCGGGCGCAAGCACGTCGCTGGATGGGGTGGGCGGCCCAGCACACCGACGCCCGCTGGCTCGACGTCGTGCACACGGCCGCCAAGTACCGCACGCATTTCGAGGCGCGCGCGGCGGTGACGGTTCGCTCGGTGGCGGAGGCGGTGGAAGCGCTTCATGCGCTCGCCGAAGGGCGCGCACACCCCGCGGTCGTCGAAGGCACGGCCTCTCCTCGCCACAAGGTCGTCTTCGTCTTCCCGGGTCAAGGCGCTCAGTGGCGCGGCATGGGTAAGGCCTTGCTCGAGCAGTCCACCGCCTTTCGCCTTGCCATCGACGCTTGCGACCGCGCTCTTCGGCCTCTCACCGGTTGGTCCGTCCTCGACCTTTTGCGCGACGACGACGATCTCGAACGCGTCGATCGGGTCCAGCCCGCGCTCTTCGCCATGTATGTCGGCCTTGCCGCCGCCTGGGAGGCGCTCGGATTGCGCCCAGACGCCGTCGTGGGCCACAGCCAAGGCGAGGTCGCCGCGGCCGTCGTCTGCGGCGCGCTCTCCGTCGAACAAGGCGCCCGCATCGTCGCGGCACGCAGCCATGCCGTCCGCGAATCCGCCCGCCCTGGGGCCATGGCCCTCGTCGAGCGCCCCGTCGAGCACGTCCGCGACCTGATTGCTCCTTATGGCGAAGCTCTCTCAATCGCGGTGGTCAACACCAAGAGCTCCACCGTCGTCGCGGGCGACGTGGAGGCCGTCGAGCAGCTTTTACGGACGCTTGCGGATACCGACGTCTTCTCCCGCAGGATCAACGTCGATTACGCCTCGCACAGCGCCCACATGGACGCGCTGATGCCGCGGTTGCGGGAGGAGCTCGCCGGCATCGCCCCGCTTGGCGCTCGTATGCCGTTTTATTCCAGCGTCACGGGCGAAGCGGTTTCGGGCCGCGAGCTCGATGGCAGCTACTGGTGCAAGAACCTGCGCGAGCCGGTGCGCATGGACCGGGCCCTCGGCCGTCTGCTCGACGATGGGCACGATGTCTTCGTCGAGGTGAGCCCGCACCCCGTGCTGTCGATGGCCCTGACCGATGCCGGCTCGGAACGCGGAGCCGTGGTGGTGGGTAGCCTGCACCGCGAGCAGGGTGGGCTCGAACGACTCTGGCGTGCCCTCGCGGAACTGCACGTACAAGGCTACGGCGTCGATTGGCCCCGCGCCTTCGAGCCCCTCGCCGCGCGCTCCATCGACCTGCCCACCTACGCCTTCCAGCGCCAGCACCTCTGGCTCGAGGCTCCCCGGCCGCGCGAGAGCATGCAAGCTGCCGGATTGGTTCCAACACGCCATCCATGGCTGGGCGCGGCCACCGCCCTCGCCGGCCGCGACGAGCACCTGTTCACCGGCCGCCTCTCGCTCCGCGAACAACCCTGGCTGCGGGACCATGTCGCCTTGGACGACGTGCTCGTGCCCGGCGCTGGGCTCCTCGACCTCGCGCTGTCGGCGGCGCAGACCGTTGGGGCGAAGCGCATCGCCGAATTGACCCTGCTCGAACCTCTCGCCCTGTCCGAGGCCGCGGTCCGTCTGCAGGCCACGGCGGGCGCACCCGATGCTCGGGGGCGGCGTCCGTTTGCGCTCTACAGCCAGCTCGAAGGTACGCCGGATCCCAAGGCGTGGCGGCATCACGCCAGCGGCCAGCTCGAGGAACGCACGGACGCGGCCACCGATGCAGGCTTCGAGGAGCTTCGCACCTGGCCCATCTCGGGCGTGGAGGCCCGCAATCTCGACGACTTTTACCCGAGCGCGCGTGCCCGTGGCCTGGATTACGGCCCCGCCTTTCAAGGGCTCACCGAGTTGGGACGGCGCGGCGACGTGCTTTACGGGTACGTGCGCCTGCCCGAGTCGGTCCGCGGTGCCGCGGGCGAATACCACCTTCATCCGGCCCTCCTCGATGCGGCGCTGCACGTGCTCGTCGCAGGACTGCTCGATGGGGACGCGACCGCGACGGCCCCTCTCCTCCCCTTCGTCTGGAGCGACGTCGCCGTGTATGCGACGGGCGCCGCCGAGTTGCGTGTCCGCGCCGAGCTCGAACACGGCGAGGACACCGCACGCGCAACGATGTGGCTGGCCGACGGCGCCGGTGTGCCGGTGGCGCGCGTGGGCGGCATTACGCTGCAGCGGGCTCGCGTCGAGACCAAGGCGCTCGATTCGAAACACCTTTATGCCATCGATTTCCAGCCGCTGCAGCTCGCCGATCCGGCGGCGCTCGAGTCGGGCGCTGCATCGCCCAAGCGACTCGTGATGGACGTAACCTCCTCGTTCGACGAGGCCGACACCCTCGAGGCGACCCAACGCATCACGGTCGATGCCCTGACCTCGCTCCAGCGCGTACTCGCGGATCCGCAGCTCCGAGACACCGAGCTCGTATGGGTGACGCGTGGCGGGCTCCGTACGAGTGCTCTCTGGGGCCTGCTCCGCACCGCGCGCGCCGAGCAACCCGAGCGCGTGATTCGCGCGATCGATCTCGATCCCGAAGCGCCATCGGATCCCGCGCTCCTCGAGCGAGCCCTCGCCACCCGCGAAGTGGAAGTCGTGCTGCGGGCTGGCAGCGCGCGGATCCCCCGCCTGATCCCGGTCAAAGCGGACGTGTCCGCGCCGCGCCCCCTCGACCCCGACGGAACGGTGCTCATCACCGGCGGTACGGGCGAGTTGGGACGCGCACTCGCCTTGCACTTGGTGCGCGTACACGGCGTGCGTCACGTGGTGCTCACCTCGCGCCGGGGAGCCAATGCCCCTCACGCCGAAGCTCTCGCGCGCGATCTCGAAGCGGCGGGCGCCCTCGGCGTCCGCATCGCGACCTGCGACGTGGCGCAACGAGCGGAGGTGGCCGCGCTGCTCGCGGGCGTCGATTCTTCCCATCCCTGGACAGGCATCTTCCACTTGGCCGGTGTCCTCGACGACGGGCTCGTCCAAGGCATCGATGTCGGGAGACTCGCCCGCGTGATGTCGCCCAAGGTCGCGGGCGCGCTGCACCTCGACGAGCTGACCGAGGGCATGAATCTTTCGGCGTTCGTGCTCTTTTCCTCGGTGGCCGGGGTTCTTGGTACCGCAGGCCAGGGCAGTTACGCCGCGGCCAACGCCTTCCTCGACGCGATGGCCGCACAACGGCAGCGACGCGGCCTCGTAGGCCAAAGCCTCGCGTGGGGACTGTGGGAGCAGGCGGGGGTCGGTATGACCGCGCACCTCGGCAAGGCCGATCTGGGCCGGCTGCGCCGCCAGGGCATCGGTGCGCTCTCGCTCGAGGAAGGACTGCGCCTCCTCGACGCGGCACTCGCGCGCCCCGAGGCCAATCTGGTCCCCGTGCGGCTCGAGCTCGGCGCGCTCGAGCACGCCCTCGGCGATGCCGAGGCACCCTCGATGCTGCGCACGCTCGTGCAACCGCGACGGCGAGCGCCTGCGAAGAGTGCCCCGAAAGCAGCCTCGCTGCGCGACGCCATGGCGACTCTGCCCGAGTCCGAGCGTTTGCCACAGCTCCTCGAGATGGTTCGGCACGAGGTTGCCGCGGTGCTCGGCCTCTCCGGTCCCGACGCCGTGCCACCCGACAAGGCGCTGCGAGCGCAGGGTCTCGACTCGCTGACCATGGTCGAGTTGCGCAATCGCCTTTCCCGCCGAGCGGAGATCACCTTACCGGCCACCTTGGCCTTCGACTACCCCACACCGAATGCCGTCGCCGGCCTTTTACTTACCACTCTGTAATTTCCTGCCCACGTACCGAAGGAGCATCCCGTGAAGATCGAGCGCCTATTCATCGCCGGCATTGGCACGTACCTCCCGCCGTTGACCCGCGTCGAAGATGCGGTGGCGGACGGCCGCTACGATCCGCAGGAGGCGGAGGATACGGGGTTGGAGTCGGTCTGCGAGGCCACGACCGAGACGCCACCGGACATGGCGGTCACCGCAGCCCGAAGCGCGCTCGCTCGCTCGGGCATCCGGCCCGAGGACGTTTCGCTGATTCTGCACGCGAGCCTCTATTTCCAGGGGCTGGAGCTCTACACCACGGCGTCGTACATCCATCGCGAAGCGCTGGGCACGCACTCGGCGCTCGCTCTGGAGGTGAAGAATCAATGCAACGGATCCATGACGTCGATGGAGCTCGCCGCGTGCTACCTCCAAAGCTCGCCGGAGCGGAGTGCGGCGCTGGTGACCACCGCCGACAAATGCTGCCTGCCGGTCA
Organism: Sorangiineae bacterium MSr12523; assembly: GCA_037157775.1. Lineage (NCBI taxonomy): Bacteria > Pseudomonadati > Myxococcota > Myxococcia > Myxococcales > Pendulisporaceae > Pendulispora > Pendulispora brunnea. The sequence goes on along the minus strand of CP089982.1, from coordinate 3,740,898 downwards.
TCGACCGCTGGAAGTGCGATATCGGCACGGTCCCCTCCGATGGTGCCACGGCGATGATCCTCAGCCAGCGCGGCGGGTTTGCGCGAGTCCTCAGCACCGTCACCGTGTCGGACCCTAGCCTCGAGCGTCTGCATCGCGGCAATGCCCCGTTTACGACCTTCAACGATCCCAAGGTCCCCGTCGATCTCCGCCTGCGCAAGCTGCAATACCTCGGAGACGTGGAGCTCGACGAGTTCACCCGAAAGTTCCGGACCGGGCTGAGAAACTCGGTGGATCAAGCTCTGCGCGATGCAGGAATCACGTTCCGCGACGTGGCCCGCTTCGTCATTCCCCACGCCGGCCGGCTCGTGCTGCAGCGCGAATACTTCATGGCCCTCGACATCGCGGAGTCCGCGACGACCTGGGCATGGGGACGCAAACTCGGCCACATCGGGGCCGGCGATCAGGTTGCTGGCTTCGGCCACCTCGTGGAAACGAATGCATTGAAGCCCGGCGACCATTGCCTCCTGATGGGCGTGGGCGCCGGCTTTACCTGGACGTGCGCCGTGGTGCAACTCATCGAGCAGCCTTCATGGGCGCGCGGTTCGACGAACGGAGCTCCCTGATGCGCGCTTGCGTTTTTCCGAGCCAGGGCAGCCAGAAAAAAGGGATGGGCAAGGGCCTATTCGACCGATTTCGACCGCTGGTCGAGCGAGCCGACGCCATCCTGGGGCACTCGATTGAAACGCTGTGCGTGGAGGATCCCGATCGTCGCCTCCTGCAAACCGAGTTTGCCCAGCCAGCCATCTACGTCGTCAATGCGCTCCATCATCTCCAAGAACTGGAACGAAACCCCGAGCCTCCGGACTACTTCGCGGGCCATAGTTTGGGCGAGTACAATGCGCTCCTTGCCGCCGGTGCCTTCGACTTCGAAACGGGTTTGAAGCTCGTCCAACGGCGGGCCGCGCTCATGGCCAAGTTGGATGGCGGTGGAATGGCCGCCGTCGTCGGAGCCGTCGAAAAGGCCATCACCGACGTCCTCGATCAGCATGCCGCCGAGGGAGTCACCATTGCGAACTACAACGCGCCCTACGAGTTCGTGCTTTCGGGGCCGCGCGACGGGCTAGCGCGCCTCAGGCCCATCTTCGAAAAGGTGGACGGCGTGAAGGCCTTCGTGGCGCTACGAACCAGCGGCGCCTTTCACTCGGCACACATGAAGGCTGCGCGCGATGCGTTCCAGTCGCACCTCGCATCGGTCGACTTCAGCGAGCTGTCGAGGCCGGTTATCTCCAACGTCACCGCGCGGCCTTACACGAAGGATACGCTCCGATCCCTCTTGGCCGAACAGATCACCGCGCCGGTACGATGGTCGGAGAGCATTCGGTACTTGCGTGAAGCCGGCGTCTCGCGTTTCACGGAGCTCGGCGAGGGCAAGGTTCTCTCAGGGCTCATCGGGAAGATCCTCGCCGAACCTCCCCCCACCACCGCTGCAATGTCCCCGCAGGAGCAGGTGGTGGCCATGCTCAAAGAGCAAGTACTCGTGCCCGAGCTCGGCGAGGCCGCTCGCGAGCTCGAGGCCGATCGGCCGTTTCGGCAGCTCGGCCTCGACTCGCTCAAGTACATCCGTCTCGCACGCAGGGCCGAAACCGTGTTCGGCATCCCATTCAAGCCGGCGACCTTCTACTCCATCACCACCTCGGCGGCCATGGCGGACTACGTCATCGAGCAGGGCGCAGGACCGCAGGAGGCGCCGCCGCCGAAGGTCGACGAGACACGTCATCGTTGGAGCGAGCACCGTGACAGCGAGGTGCTGCGCCTTCTGCGCGAGTGCGTGCGCGGGGTGCGGAGCCTCGAGAGCACGGCCGCGATGATCCGCGCCGGCCTGTACTGACCCACCGGAAAAACAGCTCGCGCCGCGGCGAAATGCGCTAATTGATGCAGATAAGGTTACCGTCGTTGTTCGAAATATCGCCTCCACATTCGCCCGGTCCCCATTGTACGAACCCCGTCCAAGTGTGGTTTCGACGTTGGCAACTATCCGCGGTAGCCTTTACGCAGTTACCATTGGGGGTCACGTACAATATGGTTCCGTTGCAGCTATTTCGAAATGACTCGGTACATGAAACCATGTCGACGGCGGCTGGGGCAACGTCCAGCACTTCGTTGGAGCCTTCGATTACCCATTTCACTGAATGAGCACTTTCCCCCTGCTGTGCGTCACTCAACTGTGCCTCGTTCCCGTCCGTCGACTCTGCGGTGCATCCACCGAGGGTCATGACGAGTCCGAGCATTCCTAAAAACAGGGTACATCCCGTGGTGTTATTCATATTGTCATCTCCTAACAATGCGCGTGCCAGACACCACGCCCCCTCGGATATCGCGATTTCCCGATAAGAGCGACATCACGGGTACATCGTGTACCGGATCTAGCGGTACAGTGAACCGTTTCGCTGCGCCCCGGCGGTACACGCTGTCGAGATAGCTCATCGTCGCGACGTCGCGAATTTTGGAGTACCGCCCCGTAGGCGCCGACCTGCCGTTCGCATTCCGCCTTTTGGTCGTGATACGTCACGAGCAGATGCGAAATGCGGGAGGTGAAAGCTCATGTTGCTCATCGTCGGTGTTGGCGTGCTGCTCCTTGGAATCGTGGCGCTCGGAATTGGCCTGTTCGAAAAGATGAAGGCAGGGCGAGTTTCCGGCGCCCCCCTCGTGCGCACCGGCGATGCCGCCCAGCGCGGCGCGCAGGTGGCGGCATCGAACGGTGCCATTAGCGTACAAGGGAGCGTCTTCTGTCAGCAGCCGCTGTCTTCACCGGTCACGCGTACAGGTTGCCTCCACTACAGCATCAGCGCGGAGGCGCGGTGGAAGGAGGGAGACCAAGAGCGGAGTCAGACGCTCGCCGGAATCCAGCAGACCGCGCACTTCGCCGTCGATGATGGCAGCGGCCCCGTGTGGATCGATGCAACCCGAGGCGGCGATTTCGAAACGACTTCCTATAGCGAGATCAAAGAACCGGGGATGTTTACGTCGGAGCTCGTATTTGGCGACTACCGCATATCGACGTCCTCGGTCCCCAGCGGAGCCAGGTTCGAGGTTCGCGAGACGGTGCTACCGCTCGTGCCGCAGCTTTACGCGTGCGGGGTGACGGCGACGCATTCGATCGCAGCGCCCGAATGGCGCAGCTTGATCCTCTCGACGAAGTCGCGTGACGAGCTGCTCGGTTCGGCGACGCAGACCGCCAAGGTATGCCTCATTGGGGGAATCGCCGCCCTCGCCGTGGGCGCCGCCGTGGCACTGGCCGGCGCATTTCAGGCCGGCCTGCTGACCCGCGCCTCGCACCTTCACTTGTAATCAAGAGACTCAGCGCACGAAACACGCGGCGCGGAGAAGGACGCTCGATGGATCTTTTCCGACGATGTCATTACCGACCCGGGTTTCGAGCGCGGTCGTATTGCCCCAGTGGGAGAGACCGAGCAGCTCCAGGCGAGTGGCCATCTGCGTTGCGCGTGGCGACGGCACGCGCCGCAACAAGCGCAAGGCGCGCGGTGAAACGGGGATACGCCAGCGGAGCCCGCGTCGCACGGCCTGGTCTCGCAATGCATCGGTGATCTGGGCAAAGGTCACCGGACGCGCGTAACCCACGTGGAGCGGGACGTGGAATGGGTTCCCTTCCTGGTGCGCTTGGGCGAGATGCTCGGTCAAGCGCACGATGATGCGCGCATAATCGTCGACGTCGATGACCGAATAGCGCTGGGAGCCCGAGCCCACCTGGATGTTCTTGGCCGCGAGTTGCGCGAACGCCGGCATGACGAATCGGTCGCCCTCGCCGATGACGAATCGCGGACGAAGCAGCACGGACGGTACGCGGGCGCGCCGTGCGTACGCCTCGATGTGCTCCTCGGCGAGGCGACGGCTTCGTGCGAGCGCTGTGTCGGGGCTCGGCGGGGCCGACTCGTCGATGCCATCTTGCTCGCCTTGGCCATAGACGGACATGGAGCTCGCATAGATGATTCCGCGAAGCCTCGGGCCCAATCGCTCGAGCAGTGCCGCGGTCGCGTGCACGTTGGTGCCGAGATATCCGCTGCCGTCCTTGTCCATCTGCTTGACCGCGAAGTGCACCAGCACGTACGGCTGCGTCGGTTCGAGATCCGCCGGGGGATGCTCGATGTCGCCGCTGACCTTTTCCAAAAAGGGATGATCGGGCACGGCATCCATACGGCGCAAGAGCGCGCGGACACGCACCGCGCCCTCCGGGACGCGGGCGAACTCCCGCAAAAGCGCGCGGCCCACGAAGCCGCTGCCGCCGAGCAATAGAATCGCAGGCAACGTCATCGGCCCCCCCCGAGACCGCCCGCAAACGCGCCCGTGCACGCGAAAGCACCGAAGGCCGACAGAACGTAGAGCGCAGCGTACTTGGCGGGCCAGCGCTCGTTGGGCCGGCGGAATTCGCGAAACGCCACGAGGGGAAGGGCCAGCGGCGCCAGCACCAGCAGCAGCCGGGCCACGGACCACGGCGACGCTGCGCCGACCAAGAGCAGCGCCACCGACACGAATGGACACAACATGGCAATGCGCACGGTGCCGTCGAGACCGAAGATGTTCACGTACGTGCGCTCACCGGGACGAGGAATGCGGACGATCTTCTTCGCAGCCTCGAGATGAATGGTGGCGATGAATACAATGGCGATGGCCAAGAATCCGTACGCGTCCGCCGAATGCCCTGCCGCCTGCAGGTAGCCCGCATAGAGATAGCCGTGGACCAGGAGTTGCGCAGGGCAACTCACGAGCAGCGTGAGCAGCAAGTTGTCGCCGTTGGGCCAACGGAAACGCTGGTACACGAACAACACGATCAGCGCATAAACGAGCTGGCCGGCGATGATTCCCAGGCCCGCGTGCTTCCAATTGAGTACGACGATGATCGCGGACAAGACCGCATACAGAACGGCCAAATCGGAAATCCGGACGACACCTCGCACGAGCGGCCGCTTTGGATCGTGCACCCGGTCGTATTCCAGATCACGGATGTCGTCGATCACACGCATCAACAAAAGGTCCAACATGAGCGTGATGGCCGAGAGGGCAGTGCCCATGTTCGGACGCCAATGGGACGGGCCTTGATGGTCGACGACCGCGAAAAGGCCACTCACGCCGTACGTCCACGCCATGGCGAAGAGCACCGACATGATGGGCGGGTAACTCCCCGCCACGTAACGTCCAATCCGCGCGATCATTTGCTCCACCTCACGGGAAGCTTCCACAAGCCCCGAATGAACATACCGGAGCGCCATTCGAGCTTTTCCTCTGGAACCGCGAGCTCCAAGTTAGGAAAGCGACGCAGGAGCGCGGCAAGCGCAATTTGAAGCTCCGCGCGAGCATGGGACGCGCCGAGGCACATGTGCCTGCCGTGTCCGAAGCCCAAATGCGGATTCGGCGCACGGTCGGGATCGAATGCATCGTGGCCAAACACGGCGGGATCGCGGTTTGCGGAATCCATGAGCGGAATCACGACTTGGCCGGCTTCGATGCGGCCTCCCGGCAAGTCGACGGCTTCCAATGCGACGTGTGGCTGCCCACCGGTGGCGTTGAACCAAACCCAGCGCAGCAGTTCTTCTACGGTGGAGGGGATGCGCGCCGGATCTTGGCGCAGACGAGCGGCCAACTCCGGGTGGCGGAGCAAGTGGTAAATGGCCAGGGCGAGATGATTCATGGTGGTCTCGCCACCGGCAATCATCAGCCCGAATCCCATCACCACGAGCTCTTCATCGGTGAGCCGATCCTCGCCGCTCATGGCGAGGAGCTTGGTCAGGAGATCGTCGGCCGGCGCACCAGCCGCAAGGAGCTCTCGCTTGATACGCAGATGTTCATTGAAGTAGCCGAACATCTTGCGCTGCGCTTCGGCGATTTCCTCCCGCGAGAAGAGACCGGCCGACATCATCACGTCCACCCACGGGTGCAGTAGCGGGATATCGCTTTTGGGTATGCCGAGCATTTCGCAGGTGAACGAGTAGGGCAGCGGCAACGTGAACGTGGCAATCAGGTCCACGGGGGAGCCGGCCGCCTCCACGGCGTCGAGAAGCTCCTCGGTCAGTGCCTCGATGCGCGAGCGGTCCATCTCTGCTTGCCGCGGAGCAAAGGCGGCCTGCACGGCGCGGCGGCGCCGCGTGTGAACGGGCGCGTCGCTGGTGGCCAAGGCCAGCGACTTGGAGTCCCTGGCCATCAGGGTTCCCCCCGCCCATGCCTCGCGACTGAATCGCGGATCGGAAAGGACGCGCTTCACGTCGGCGTGCCGGGTGACCAACAGGGCTTGCCGGCCATTGCTCAATTGAACGGGCACGAGCGGCTGCTCGCGAAAGCACTGGAGGTACTCCGAGTCCAGCGCCATCCCGGGTCGGTCGGCGAATGGGAAATGAGGGCAGGCAGTCATGGTGCGGAAGGAGGGCTTTCGATGACGCGGACGGTGCCCGTCCCGCCGTCGATTTCAATCATGGCACCGTCGGGGATGCGCTTGGTCGCATCGGGCACCGCAACGATGGTGGGTATTCCGAGCAAACGCCCCGTGATGGCCGTATGGGACAGGAGCGTGCCGCGCTCGACGACCAGGCCCTTTGCGGCCATCATGAGAAACAGCCACCCCGGATCGGTTTCACGTGCGACCAGGATGGATCCTTGGCACGCATCGGCCGTGACGTTGGGCTCGAGAACCAGCTTGGCGCGCGCCCGCACGACGCCGGCCGAGGAGCCCAGGCCATGCAATGCGCCGCCGATGGCGGGAGTTCCAACCGCACTCGCGCGCTCGAGGGCGCTCGCGAGCGGGACGTCGGCCTCGGTCTCCAAGAGGACGTCGCTCGGTGCGCGGTTTGCGTATTTCTCGCGCTCGGATCGGCGCAGCGCCACGAGCCCGCGGAGATCGGAGCCCGCCAAAGTGCCGTCGAAGGCCCCGAGCACTTCCGAAATGGTCAAGTCGTGCACGTCGGTGCGGCTGTCGAGTCGTCCTGCCTTCGCCAACGCATCGCCAAGGGACCAGAGAATTTCGCGGGAAAGCCCATAGAGCTGGGTCCGACAGAAGCGCGTATCTTCGCGCATGCGAATGAATTTGCGTGCGCCGGCGGCCACCCCGCGCAACACCATCCGCCGCACCGGACCCGGGCAAAGTTGCGCCAGCTCTTCACGCGCCTGGGCCGCACTGCGCCGTTCGTCGGCCTCCACCTGCGCGACCGTCAGCTTTTGCTCGACGTAAGGTCGAATCGTCTCGAGCAGCATCCACGGCTGCTGCCGCGGGGTGGGCTCTTCCAATTTCAAATCGTGCAGGGCACGGTCACCGAACTTCGCGAGGTACTCTTCGAGGGCTTGCTTGACCGATGCGCCGTAACGCTCGGTCATCAAATCGTCCCAAAGACGATTCGACGCGACGGATCGATCGAGAATGGCCGCTTTCAGGCGAGGCTCCTGGGCAAATTGCTCCGCCAGGGCGATGGCTCCTCGTACGGCCCGAAGCGAGCGATTCGGGGGGCCTCCGATCAGAAGCCCCACGAGCAGGCGGCGATCGGCCTTGGTCCATTTTCCCAACAGGTAGCGAAGGGCCAAAAGCTCGAGCAAGAGATAAACGGAATTGGTGAGCGTGACGCCCCACCGCACCGAAACTTGTGCCCACACGCTTCGGTAGAACGCGATCAGTTCCTCCGGGGTCCGCCCGGAGAGATCGCCCGCTCCGTCCATGAGCTCGTCCCACCAGCGAAGGAATGCGCGAACCTGGTATGGATGGCGGAGCATGCGGGCCATCGCACCCGGAAGGGCCGCGAGCGCGCGCGCCTTGGACCAACGCGGCTCTTCCCGCGCGGGGCCGACGATGCCCATGGCCTCCTCCCACAAGGGGCGAACCAATTCGAAAATGGGCATTTGCCCGTGAAGGGCCTGCCATGCATCCAGGCGGTAGTAGATGCGGCCATTCAAGAAGGCCACCATCTGCTCCAGACGGTGCTTGTTGGCATCGATCGTGCGCTGGGGGACGCCCATGCGACCGTACAGATCTCCAAAGGCACGGCGGTAGAACTCCTGGGCCTGGGAATACGTCAGTGCCCCAGAGATGCCGGGATAGCTCTCGGTGATGTTGTGATTGCACCAATAGAGTCGCTTCGACGCCCCGCGCTTGGCCACCACCATCGGACGCGATTGCACGAGGTGGATGACGCCGTCCGGGGTGATCGTGCCCTCGATGTCTTGCGGGCCTTGGAAGAACGACTCGACCTGACGCGACAGAACGGCGACGTGCCCGGCCTCGGCCTCCGTGAGAACCGGCGCCTCCGCGAGCTCCCTTGGCACGGGGAGGATCGAGAGCTCTCCCCCACCCCCGTCGCGCGGACGACCGACCATGCGCCGCTTGATGACGAGCTCCGACTCGACGCCGTTTTCGCTGACGAAGAAGTGGTCGACGTCGGCCTTCTCCTGCACTACGCCTTCGCCGATGCCGTGCGCCGCTGCAATGACGACGCACCGGTCTCCATTGCGAGGGTCCCGCGTGAAGGCGACGAACGAGCGGGTGCCCTCGACCATGTGCTGAACGCCCACGGCCACGCGCGCACGCGTCGGATCGAGGCCGCGCCATACGCGGTATTGGACGGCGCGCTCGGTGAACGCCGACGCCCAACACTCCGCGATGCGACGGAGCAACTGGTCACGCGTGACGTAGAGAAAGCTGTCGCTCATTCCGGCGAACGGATCGCTTTCGCTGTCTTCGGCGGCGGCATGTCCATCACGTTCGGCGACAGGATCGGGCACCACACACGCGCGCACGGCCACCCGTGCGCCCTTGCCGAATCGGGTATCGAACGCGGCCAGCAGCGGCTCGGCCCAGTCCGCAGGAATGGTCAACTCGCGCAATCCTTTGGCCATGGCGAGGCACCAGGCCTGCCGTTCGCCCGGATCCGCCGAAAGCGGCGGTTGCGACACGCGCACGAGGGCGAGCGCCGCATCGAAGACGGCCGCCGGAATGCAGAACAAATCGGGAACGCGCATTCCCGCGCGGCGCATGCGCTCGAGACGGGCGAATTTGTTTCCAACGAGGATCGGATCCAGCGTCTCCGGCCCGTCTCCGACCAGAAGGGTCAACGTGGAGCTCACCATACCCCCGGACACAATCGTGCTTTGCGAACGGCATATTGCGCATATCCGGGCATATCCCAGAGAGCGCGCTCCTCGACGCGAATGCGGTAGAGCACCGCCACGAGGAGCAGGGCCGCGCACGCGGCGCCGATCGGATTGAAAAAGATGGCGAGAAAGCCGCCGTGCGCCAGGAGCATTCCACAATAGGCCGGATGCCGGATGAAGCGGTAAAGCCCCGTGGTGACCGCCACCTGGTCCCCCTTTCGGGTCACGTGATGCGAATAGAATCGCCCCAATGTCTTGATGGCAATCTCGCGCATGACGATGCCACCGACGAACAGCGTCAGTCCTGCAACGCCCGCCGGCGTCCATTCCCGGCTCGACGGCACGAGGACGCACGCGCCCACCGTCGCGAGTCGCGAGAATGCGTAGGGGAGAAGCGTCCGCGAATCCTTCATGGGCGTGGCGCCCTGGAACGTGACCGGCACTTCGAACAGAAGCCATCCGAGGTACACGGCAATGGCGGCCAGCGGCAGTGTGTGGAGACCGGCCCCTTCGCTCCACTGCACGGCGAGGCCGGCGAGAAGCAGGGCGATGGCAACGAAGAACAACAGACGCGGCGCTTGCAGGAGCCGCTTGGTGGAATCGGATGCGCTCATGAAAACCAACCTTCGGGCGGTTCCAAGGACGTGTCTTGAACCGCGTGCCAATACTCGTGAAATCGTGTGCAGCGGCCGTCCGGTGCGAACCGCAGGGTGACGACCCCGGAGGCCGTTCGTGGCGTGAGGGTCACCGGATCGTGCAGGATGCACCACCACTCGACGGAGGCGCAGTCCTCGGATTCAATCGGCTTGCCGAACCAAACTTTGGGATCGACCTGTCGCGAGAGGCTTCCGATCCAATGGTTGCGGATCGCCTCGCAGCCGACGTGCGGCGTTCCAAATGGACCTTGATGGTAGACGGCGTCGGGCGTGAAGAGCGCCGCAATGCGTTCCGGATCCAGGGCTTTCCACCCTGCTTCGAGCCGTGCGATCCATTCCTGAGCGCTCATGCCACCCACCTCGGCCTCTCCTCGATGCGAAGCACCACGCAGGAGACTGCCCCGGCGGTCCCGTTGGCCATCATCATCACGTGGTCGCCGGGTCCGACCTGTTCGGTCGTCACGAGATGCTCCAACGCGACGACCGTATCGTTGACCCCCAGATGCCCGAGACCGCGACCCAATTCGAGCACGCCGCGGGCCGGGTCGATCCCCAATGGCTCGAGCAGTTGCTGGACGTATCGCTCCGTTCCCGAGAAAATGTGCACCACGCGTGTGATCTGCTCGGGCGCGATCCGAGCCTCGGCCAGCGCAGCCCGGCCCATCGTCGTTCGCATTTCTTTGAGCCGGTGCAGCGCTGCGGCGACGCCGCCCGGATGCTTGCGTTCGTACTCGGCGAAGCGTTCCCCCAAACGCAGCGGATGCTCCGCGCTGTAGCTTGGCGGGAACAGCGGGTCGTCGCCCCGATAGAGCTCCTCGAGCTCCGACAGGGCACCCGAGACGATGCTCAGCACGCGGGCGAAGCCTGCGCGGTTCGACAACACCAGGGCCGCGCCCGAATCGCCGAAAACCGACCCACGGTTGGTGCGTCCGCCCTCGGCGTAGCGCCATCGAAAGGTCGGATCGATTCCAAAGCAGGGATCCGCGGAAAAGTTATCCGCTCCACTCAGAAGCGCAGCGCGCCGACCCGGCATGGCGAGGTAGCAGGCGGCCAGATCGAAGGCGGCGAGCATGCCCGTACATCCCTGGCGCAGCTCGATGCCCGGTACGCCGCGCTTGACGGCGTTCCGCTCGATGTAATTGTGGGCGTGCCAGAGGTGCGGCCCCTGCGGGAGGAGGGTGGCGTGGAAATGAACGTCGATCTCCTCCGGCGTACCTCCCCATCGGGCCAAGGCACCTTGGGAGGCCCGAAGTCCCATTTCGGCCGGCGAAAGTTCGCTCTCGACGGCAATTCCCGTCCAGCCGTCCGCACGAAAGCTATCCGCGTCGTACCAGCCCCTCTCCGCGGCCTCGGCGGCGGAGAAGATGGGTGGAAGGTAGGCGGCGATGCCGGAGACGAAGAGAGACTCGGGTCTCATACGGCCGTCGCGAGCTGCTCCGTTTCGACCAGCGACGAGCCTTTCGCAAGCTGACGAACGACCTCGCGCGCGCGCCGGGCCTCGATGGAGGACATGACCTCGCCATCCATGACGGTGTATTCGATGGCGGCGCGGGCCGAAACGCGCCCACACTGCAGAACGGACAGCTCGGCACGAAACGACACGCGCTTCCCGTAAGTGCCTGTCACTTCGGTCTTGCACGTCAGCGTGGAATCGAGTGGGAACAAAAAACTCTCGAACTTCGTATCCCAACTTTGAATGGCAAATCCGCGCCCGCCGCCCTCGTTGGCGTAGTCCGCATAATATCGCTCGGTGACCGCCATGGCCATCTGGCGCATGGCTTCCAGGATCACCATCCCGGAAATATGCCATCCGCTGGTGTGATCCAGGACCAATTCGTTGTCACCATCCACTTTCAATTTGGCGCTGAACTCGTGCTCGCCAATCGGTTCGAGGCCGGCAATGAGAATGTTCTCTTCCTGGTGCTTGTGCACCTGCGACCGCGCCACCTTTTCCGAGTCACCATCGTGAAGGACGATCTGCTGCGAAAATGCGGAATTCAGCACTTCGCTGCGCAGGGCTCGCTCCTCCGCCGGGTTGATCCCCTGCCCGATGTAAATGTGTCGCTCGCCTACGATTTCATTGGAACGATCTTCTCGCAAATTGGCAACGAAGGCCGAAAAACCAATGACATTTTCCGGCATTCGCGGAGCGACGAAGCGATCGCCCACGACGAGCAAAGTAGATTTCATGATGATACCGATAGCTCCACTCCGGGTTGATGAAATATCCCCCCAACGCGCAGCTACACGTGCTGCAACATCGATACGTGACGAACGCACCTCGCAACGTTCGCCTCGGCGGTCACGACTTCACGGCAAAATTCGCCGGCGCTGCGAAATTCGCGCGTGCCGGCGCATGCCCAAGAAGGACTGCTCGACCATCGTACGTCACGGGTATCAGGGCCGCATCGCTGCGGCGCCCGACGGCACTCATTGGATATGCCGTCTTCTTAGCTATACATCAATACTGCGGCTCATGCACATCGTTCAAGCACTTTTCTTCCATCTCATAGTTTCATTACGCAAAGTGGGCGCGATCCTTTAGCCCTTCTTGCGATAAGCGTTCGAATGTATGCGAGAGTTCGATCGCGTCAACGTGGACAAAAACCCGTTCAGGAGAACACGGAGTTCCACACCGCATTTCGCAAGCTCATTTTGAATCGTCGACACGAACATCGATTAGTCAATACGACCATCGACGCCGAATACTCGCCCGCGCGCGCCAACGCACCTCTCGGAGTGACGGCGCTCGACCTGCCGACGTCGCAAGTCGGCGTTATGGGGCTATCGCGCCAGCGCAGCGCATTCCGCGTCAGACATCTGGGAATGAGGTATTGCATCGTTATCGAATCATTCCGCGCCCCCATGCTCGATTGAATGGGAGGGCTCCTCGGGTTCGATGGATCGAGGCGATCTCTACCGTGCGAGGGCGTGCGGCATACGCTCCGTGCGCCCGGCGCCCCAAGCGGCTACACTTCGCGCGCCCATGACACTGGTTCCTCTTCGCGTGCCGTCGCGTTCGCCCCGCACTCCCCGTACGGCGGGGTTTCTTCCCACGAATCGGGAGGAGATGCAGGCGCGCGGCTGGGATGAGCTCGATATCCTCATCGTCACCGGGGACGCCTACGTCGACCATCCCGCGTTCGGGCCGGTGCTGGTGGCGCGCTTTCTGGAGGGGCGTGGGTACCGCGTTGGGGTCGTCGCCCAGCCGAAGTGGAGCTCGCCGGAAGACATCGCACGGATGGGCAGACCGCGGCTCTTCGTCGGCATCAGCGCGGGCAACCTCGATTCGATGCTCAACAAGCTCACGGCGCAGAAGAAGGTCCGCTCGGTGGACCAATATTCGCCGGGCGGGCGCGCCGACATGCGGCCCAATCGGGCGACCATCGTCTATTCGAACTTGTGCCGACAGGCTTTCCCGGGCCTGCCCATCGTGCTCGGCGGCATCGAAGCCTCGCTCCGCCGCATCGCGCACTACGACTATTGGTCGAACCAAGTCCGTCGCTCCATCTTGCTCGACGCCAAGGCGGATCTTCTCGTTTTTGGCATGGGCGAACGGCCCGCTTGGGAAATTTCCCGCCGCCTCGCCGCCGGCGAACCGGTTTCCAACCTGCGCGACGTCCGCGGAACGGCGCACGTGCTGACCAATCGGCGCGCGTGGGAGCCACTCCTCGAGAACAAGAGCCGCTTCGTCACCGACGGCAAGTTGGTCGTCCTGCCCTCGTACGAAGAGGTGCGCGAGGACAAGCAGGCCTTCGCCAAGATGTCGCGGCAATTTCAATACGAGACGAACCCGCACAACGGCCGCCCGCTGCTGCAGCCGCACGGCGATCAGGCGGTGTATTTCAATTCGCCCGCAGAGCCGCTCTCCGAGGCCGAGATGGACGGCCTGTACGACCTGCCGTTCACCCGCGTGCCGCATCCGAGCTACACGGATCCCGTACCGGCTTACGAAACGGTGAAGCACTCCATCGTCACCATGCGCGGGTGCTTCGGCGGGTGCACCTTCTGCAGCATCACCGAGCACGAGGGGCGCATCATCCAGAGCCGCTCGCAGGAGAGCGTCCTGCGCGAAGTGCGCGCGCTCTCACGCATGGATGGCTTCCGCGGCACCATCACCGACTTGGGCGGCCCCACCGCCAACATGTACAAGATGACCTGCAAGGACGACGAGACGGAGAGCGCATGCCGCCGCCTCTCGTGCGTGCACCCGGGCATCTGCGAAAACCTGCGCACCGATCATGAGCCGCTCATCGATTTGATGAAGAAGGTGCGCACGCAGGAGGGCATCAAGAAGGTCTTCATCGCGAGCGGCGTTCGCTACGATCTCGCCGAACGCAGCCCGGAGTTCGTGCGCGAGCTTGCCCAGCATCACACCGGCGGGCAGCTCTCGGTCGCGCCCGAGCACCACGACGACAACGTGCTCGACAAGATGAAGAAGCCCCCCATCCGGAGCTACGAGCGCTTCGCCGAGACGTTCTGCCGAGCCAGCGAAGAAGCCGGCAAAGAACAGTACCTCGTTCCCTACTTCATCAGCGGGCACCCGGGCTCCACCCTCGAGGACGCCGTCGAGCTGGGGCTCTACCTCAAGAAGCGGGGCATGCGCCCGCGCCAGGTGCAGGACTTCATCCCCACCCCGATGGCGGTGGCGACGACCATGTTCTGGACGGGCATCGACCCGCTCACCATGCAGCCCGTGTACACGGCCACGGATCTGCGCGAGAAAAAGATGATGAAGGCGCTGCTCTTCTATTGGGATCCCACCCATTGGCCCATGGCGCGCGAGGCGCTGCGCAAGGCGGGGCGCGCGGATCTCATTGGGCACGGGCCGCGGGCGCTCGTGCCACCGGACGATGGGCGGACGTACCCGCCTCCCAAGCCGCAGCGGCCCAACGCCCGCCCGCCGGAGCGCCGGCAAGGCCGCGGCTACGCCAAGAGTGACCGGCGCGACCGGCGCTAAACTGAGCTAGCCTTATCGTCCAATGGACGTGGCGAAGATCCTCGCGATGCTCACCGCGGCGTCGGCGGTCGAACGAAATGACGCGCTCGCGGCGCTCGATGTCCCGGCGCGCGCGCAGCTCATCGATGCACTGCAACGCGGACGCACCGGCCGCGCCGAGGAGTCGTTCGTCCGCGACATCTTCGTCGCCACCACGGGCGATGCGCTTTCCGCCCTGAAGGACGCCATCGATGATGGCGCCAATTACCGCGATCTGCACCAGCTCGTGTACCGCGACATCGACGATGCGGCTGTGCGCGCAGAAATTCTGGCGCACTTTCGCACGACCACGGCCACCCCCACGGCACGGCGTTTCAAGGTGTTGAGCGACATCGACGACACGTTCTACGCCAATTGGAAAGACGCGCGGTACCCGAAGAAGACCGTCTACCCGGGGGTGATCGCCTTCTACGAGGCGCTCGGCGGTGGACTCGTGTTCGTCTCGGCCCGCCCGGGCGATCGCGCCGGGTTCGTGGAAAATGCGGCCATTGCCACCCTGCGCGCGCGCGGCATCGCGAAGTGCACAGTGCTCTGTGGTTCGTTCTCGCACCTCATTGGCAACGACCGTATCGCCGCGAAGAAGTACGAGAACTTCATCGAGTTTCGGGCACTGTATCCGCACCATCGCTTCGTCTTCGTCGGTGACAGTGGACAGGGCGACATCGCGTTCGGGGAAATGCTCCTGGCCGATGCGGCAAGCTCCGGGGTGCAGGCCGTGTTCATCCACGACGTCGTAGCGACACCCGAAGCACGGCGTCAGGAGCTCGCGGGAAAGCAAATTCACCTGTTCGACACCTACGTTGGCGCCGCCGTGGCTGCTCAACGATGCGGCCTGCTCGATTCGGACGCCGCAAAGGCCGTGGCGCAGGCCACCGTACAGGACATGGCCGCGATCCGCTTCGAAACCGACGCCCAGCGCGAGGGCCGCCAAGCGGAGCTCGAACGCGACGTGGCCGCCGTTGCGTTCAAGCGCGGCGCGTTGACTTAAGGGAAAGCGATCGCACAAGACCAACGCGGAGGTGTCGAATGGATCCGAAGCTTCAGAAGCTTCTCGCGTCGTACGAGGAGCGTGCGGCCGCCGAGTCCCACGTCTTGCGGGGGTTGTCGAGCCAGGAACTGGAAGAGCGCATCGACGAGTTTCTCATTCCCGTCGGGCCCGACACGGGGCAGCTTCTGCACACCCTGGTCAAGTCGTCGAAGGCGCAATGCGTCGTCGAGATCGGCGCATCCTATGGCTACTCGAGCCTGTGGTTGGCAGACGCCGTGCGGCTCACGGGCGGTAAGGTCCATAGCTTCGAGCTCTCCAGCGCCAAAGTCGAACATGCGCAGGAAAAGCTGCGCAGCGTCGGGTTGGACGGTTACGTGGAGTTCCACGTGGGCGATGTCTTCGACAACCTCCCCTCCCTCGCCGGGCCACTCGACCTCGTGTTGATCGATTGTTGGAAAGACCTCTACGAGCGTTGCTTCGAGATGGTGCATCCGAAGCTCGCCGAAGAGGGCATCGTCGTTGCCGACAACATGCTTTTTCCGTCCGAATCACGCCCCGATGCGGTGAAGTATCAAAAGCTCGTCCGCAGCAAGAACGACATGGATGCCGTTGCGTTGCCGATCGGCAGCGGCATCGACGTGGCACGCCGGCGCACCGCCCCATCGAAGCGCGCACTCACGTAGACGCAATTGACTTGCATTTTCATCTGACCGGCCTATGGTGACGAATACATCCATGAAAACGCACGCGGTGTCGCTTGGGTCCGTTCAGGAAACGTTGCTCATCCCGCTCTACGGGCGCGCGGTGGAGTCGAAGAAAAAGCGCGGCCTCTTGGTCGATCGCAAGGCCGTGGAGATGGTGGAATCCATCGATTACGACTTTCGCAAATTCGATAATTACATGACGCTCTTCGGCTCCGTCCTGCGCACGGCGATGTTCGACGAGTGGATCAAGCAATTCCTCGTCGAGCATCCCTCCGGCACGGTCATCGAGATCGGCGCGGGGCTCAATACGCGCTTCGAGCGGCTCGACAACGGCAAGGTCCATTGGTTCGACATGGATTTGCCCGACTCGATGGAGCTGCGGAAGAAGTTCTTCGACGACTCGGAGCGGCGCAAGCAGCTCTCCGCCTCGGTGCTCGAAGAGACGTGGTTCGACGCCGTCAAAGCGGCCCCCGGCCCGTATTTCTTCGTCATCGAGGCCGTGTTCATGTACCTGAACCCCGCCGACGTGAAGCGCGCGGTGACGCGCATCGCGCAGGCGTTTCCGAGCTCGCGCATCGCCTTGGACACCGCCGGTGCGTACATGGTGAACAATCAGCGCAAGCACGCCGTCATGAAGAACATGGAGGCGAGGTTCGCCTGGGCCTGTGACGATCCGCGCGAGGTCGAGCGCTTCGGCGGTGGATTGCGGCTGCTCGATTCGCGCACGTTCGCCAATCCGCAGGAGCCCATCAAGCCGAAGCTGCCCTTCGTCTTTCGCCGGCTGATGCTACCCTTGGTTCGCCTTTTCAATCGACGCATCGTCGAGACGTACAAGGTCAACCTGTACGAGGTAGGCGCTACTATTTGACGATCGGGTTGTTCGCGCTGAAGGGCGCGCGGACGCGGAGCCGCGTGCCCAGTTCGCGGGGCAGCGGTTCGAAGGGCGAGGCCTTGCGGATGGCCGCGGCCACGTTGCGATCGAACTCGTCGATCCCGCTGGGGCGGATGGGCGGCCAGGTGACGCGGGCGGTGCCATCGCGCTCGATGACGAACTCGAAGATCACCATGCCCTGTTTGAGCTCGAGCAGCGCGCTGCGCGGGAAGGCGTTGGCCCAGAGCGGATCCAGCTTCGCGCGCAGACGACGGAAGTACGGCATCAGGCGCGGATCGCTCGTCTCCAGGTCGAAGTAGTCGCCCTCGCCGATACCCAGCGGGCGCGCGTGGGAGCCGATGCCCGTGGGCGCGCCCGCCCCCGGTGCACCGCCGCCCGATGTGCCGCCATTGCCCTCGCCGGTCAGGCCGCCCGCCGTGCTCGCGTGCACGATGGATTGCACGGCGCGCGCGACGGATTGGTCGCTGTCCACGTCGTCGCGCTCGCGCGAGTGCTCGGTGGCAGGAATGGTCACGGGGCCCAGGGTCACCGAAGGGCGGCCCAAGGCGACATGCGCGGAGATCCGGTGATCGGGGCCGATGCGGCCGTCGTCGACCCCAATGCCGGGCGAGCTTTCCCGCGAGCCGCGTAGTGCGGAGCCCACCTCGGTGCGCTGCGCTTCCGGCCCGACGGGCTGCTCTTCCGCGCCGAGGTGTGCCCCCGCGACCTCGGGCGTGTGCGCCCAGCGCGCGCCCGAGCTGGGATCGCTCGGGGCGGGAACCCTGCGCTCGGGGCGATCGCCCGTGCCCGACGCCAGGAACGTGAGCTCCATCGGGTGCGTCGTCGAACGGCGATCTTCCCAAGACGCGCGATCGGGCGCGGTGCGCAGGCGCTGCTGCTGATCGCGATCCAAGTGGCTCACGAGATCCGGCGTGAGCGCGAGCTTCTCATCGCGATCGCTCAGGTGGGTCGCCGGCGCGGCAACGCGCCCCGTACCGCCGTGGCCTGCGTGGCCATCGTCGATGCGCGGCACGGAGGCGCCGCCCGCGGGGTGCGGCAGCGTCCCCTCTTGCTCGATGACGACTTCCTCCTCGACCAGCGTGCCCTCGGACACGACGGGCAATTCCACCGCCACCGTGTTGTCGGCGGGTGGAATCTCAGCTGCGTTCACATTCTGCGCGTGAAGCGTGCGATACGCGAGCCATGCGACGCCAAAGGCGATCCCGACATGGACGACGATGGAGGCACCCCAACTAAGGGGCTG
Organism: Sorangiineae bacterium MSr12523; assembly: GCA_037157775.1. Classification (NCBI taxonomy): domain Bacteria; kingdom Pseudomonadati; phylum Myxococcota; class Myxococcia; order Myxococcales; family Pendulisporaceae; genus Pendulispora; species Pendulispora brunnea. Next base: position 3,722,293 of record CP089982.1, on the reverse strand, counting down.
AACCATTTTGGAGTTTTTTGGGGGGAGCGGCGATCGAGGCATCGAAGCGGGCGCGCAGGTAAATTATGCGCGTGCTCTGAAAAGGATGCCAGCGGCGCGCCAACGATCGCGCAAAACGATCCGTTATGTGGGAAAAGGCCGGCGGAAGATACGCGCGGCATTGGCACTGGTGACCTCGGCGATGCGCGTGAGATCAACGTTGCGCAGCTCGGCAATGCGTTGCGCGGTGTGGATCACGTACGCAGGCTCACATGATTTTCCGCGGAGTGGAACGGGGGCGAGGTAGGGGCTATCGGTCTCGACCAAGATGCGATCTTCCGGCGCCCACGCCGCCACGTCGTGCACGCTCTTGGCGCCCTTGAAGGTGACAATGCCCGAGAACGACAAGTAGAACCCAAGCGCCAGCGCGCGCTCGGCGAAGGCGCGGTCCTCGCTGAAGCAATGGATCACGCCGCCCACGTCGCGAGCGCCCTCGGCCTCCAGGATGGCAAGCGTGTCTTTGGCTGCCTCGCGTGTGTGGATCACGATGGGCTTGTTCACCTCGCGCGCAAGCCCGACGAGGCGCGCGAACGCGGCGCGTTGTACCTCACGCGGTGAGTGGTCGTAATGGTAGTCGAGTCCAATTTCGCCCACCGCGACCACGGCGGGATCGCGCGCGAGCCCTTGCAATTCGGCCAGGGAGGCATCATTCAAGGTGATCGCATCGTGCGGGTGGATGCCCACCACGGCGGCCACATGGTCGCCGCGCGCATGCGCCAGTGCCACGGCATGCCGTGCCGGCGCGAGATCTTGCCCCACGCCCACCACGACGAAACCGGAGACGCCCGACTCTTGCGCCCGCGCGATGGCGAGATCGCCTCCGTCGGGGAAATAGCCTGGATCGAGATGGCAATGTGTATCGACGAGTGCAGTCACGGTCGTATTTTACCTCATACTGCAGCGAGCACCGTTTTGGCGCGCTTGCGCCCCACGAGGGCCAGCAGCACGGAGCGCGCGAGCCAGTCCGAGGTGGAGCCGATGATCACGCCGACCATGCCGAGGTCCAACGTGATGGCGAAGAGCCACGTGCAAGCGAGGCGCGCCACCAGCGAGCCAAAGGCGCTGATGAACAATACATCGCGTGTGAAGCCTGCCCCGCGCAGCGCCTGGCCGGCAACGATGGTGCAAGCCATGAACGGCTGCGCCAGCGCCAACACGGGCAGCGCCCCCGCCCCGATGGCAATGACCAGCGGATCCGATGTAAACGCACGCAAAATGGGCACGCGAAACAGCGCGAATGCCGCGCCGTAGGTGCTCAGGAGCAACATGGCATCGCGCGCGGCGATTTTCGTGCTGGTCTCCGCCTCGGCGGGCCTTCGCGCGCCCAGCTTCTGCGCGGCCAAGGACGCGGCGGCAATGCCGAAACCATCGGCCGAGAGCCAGCAGATGGACTCGATGGCCATCAAGGCTTGGTACGCGGCCATCGAGGGATCGCCCAGGCGCGTGGTGATGGCGACGAAGCACATGAACCCCGTCTGGTAGAGGATGCGCTCCAACAGCGAGGGCACGGCCACGTGCGCCATGTCCTTTGCCTCGAACACATAGTCCGCGGCGCGAGCGAGGGGCCCGCGCAGGGAAATTCGACGTTTCGTGCGCAGCTGCAGCAGGGCGCCGATCGTCAGCACGGACTCGAGCCCAAAGGTGAGCGCGGTGCTGATGGCGCAGCCGCGCGTACCCATCGCGGGGAGCCCCAGGCCGCCCAGAATGAGCACGCGATTGAGTGCAATGTGCACCAAATTGGAAAAGATGCCGATGGCCAGCGGCGTTCGCGTGTCGCCGCCCGCCTGCAGAATCGCGATGGCGGCCGTGGCCACGAAGACCACGGGCGAAGCGCCCATGGCCACCTCGAGGTAGTCGCGCGCGGCGAGCACCACCTCGGGCGACGACTTGGGCGCAAGGATCGCGAGCCGCGATAGAAAGAGCGGCGATAGAACCGCGAGCAGCGCGCCCATGCCGAAGGCCGTCAGGAGCGAGGAGACGGCCGCGCGCCGGGAGCGCTCGGTATCCCCTGCCCCGACATGAAAGCCAACGCGCGCGATGGTCCCCACCTCGAAGGCGGCGAAGACGCTCCACACGGACCACTCCAGGGTGCCGGCAATTTGCATCGCCGACAGCGATGTCGACGAGTGGTGCCCCAGCATGATCCGGTCGACGACGAAGACCATCGTCTGCAGGAGCGAATGCAAAATGGCTGGAACGGCCAGCGCGCGAACCTCGCGCGTCAAGACGAACTTCGGCGCAGCCGCAGCCGCCAGCGGGGTGATCACCGTACTCATGTAGGAGAAACTGCGAGAGAGTCTAGGAAACGTCGCCGAAGCGGCGCCGTACCAGAACGCTCATCGCATCCGCAGCGCACTCTCGGCAATAGCCAAATCGCGCGATGAGGCGCTCGATGGTCGTCTCCGAGTTGCGCTTGCGCGTATCGTCCAGCCCGGCACCTTCGTCGCGCACGAGCCGCTCGATATCCCGGGCCCGCTGCGCGACCGCCGGACGCCGCTCGCCGAAGATGCTGTCGCGCATGCGCTTCAAGTGGTGCGGGAAAACGATGGAGGGCTCCACCTTCTGTCCGGGGTGGTCGATGGCCCACGCCGCGATGGCGCTGATCATCTGCTTGCGCATCTCCTGCGGCTCGCCCTTCACGTCGAGCAGGCGCTCCACCTCGCGCATCACCTTCTCGTCGGGCTCCTCGTAGTCACCCGTCACGCGGTTGCGGACGCGCTCCTTCTTGACCCACATGCTGACGTGCTGGATGTAGCGCTCGAAAAGCTCGGCGTAGCGCTCGTCGTCGACCAGGCCGCTGGTCGAGTAGAGCTCGTGCTCCCAGCTATCGAGAAGCCGGCCGTGCAGCGCCTCCTGGAACGCGCGCACGTCGTGGTAGCCGCCGGCGATGGCCTCTTGCTGCAGCCATTCGAACTCGCCGCGCCGCTGGCAAAGGTTCTCGATTTCCTCGAGCACCGCGATGGGCGAAAGGCATTTGTACTTGGGCGACTGCGCGGCATCGAGCAGCACCACGCGCATCTCGCGCGGGCTCGCGCCGATGCGGCCCTCGTAGATGGGGTACGGATCGCTCTCGTCGAAGACGTCGGGCACGTTCGCGCGCAGTGTCTTCTGGGCGTCGGTGTCGAGCCGCTCCGGAATGCGCCCCGTGGCGTACAAATCCAGCTTTTCCACGGCGGAAAGGCTGGAAAGCGCCGCGCCGAGCTGCCGGCCGTAGCGATCGGGGTTCGGTTTGCGCATGCGCGTCAGCACCGCGAACATGGCCGCCATCATGGTCGCGTGCGGCGCGACATGGCACTGCACCTGGGGCGCGACGTGCGCGTCGTAGATGGTCTGCTCCTGGATATAGCTTCGCAGGTACGGCGTGCGAATCAGCTCGAGGCGGCCGCGGAAGCTGGCAAATTCCGGGTGCTCGCGGAACGCGTCGAGGTGGAGCTCGTTCGCGCTGCCCATCATGACGCAATTGAGTTGTACGTTCTGCTGCGTCAGCGCCACCTCGCCCGTCTCCACGGAGAGCTGCAGGTACTTGAAGGCATCGAGCGGCCGCTTCAAGAGATCGCTGAACTCGAGAAGGCCGCCGGCCGCCTCGATCAACTCGCCCTTGGCCTCGTACAAGGTGACGGCCTGCAGCGACGCCGGAAGCGCCGCCAGCGAGCGATCCGCCGTGATCTGCCGCTCGCCCGCGTCCACGCTCATCTGCGGGCCAATGGTGACGGCGCCGGTGCGGTAACGCTGCGAGATGAAGTAGCGCTCGACCTGCACGTGCTTGAGCACCTCGGTGTACGAGCCGCCGTAGCTCGAGAGAAGCGCCTCGAAGACCTGCTGGCTCTTGTGCGAGAGCTGCCCGCGCAGGATCCAGTCGCTCGGCGGCTCGCCCGCGGCGGAGAAAAGCCGCTCCAAGAGGACCTTGCGCTCCTCCAGCGGGAACAGGAACAGCGGATGGTCGCGCACCTCGACGAGGAGCTTCGCGTCGATCTCGTCGTCGGCGAGGTGGGCGAAGGTGTCGGTCGTGCCGCTCTCCGCTTTTTTCCCGAAGCCGAGCGAACCGCGCACGGTCTTGTTTGAGGGAAAGACCCAGTTGAAGCGGTAGAGCGCACCGACGTCGAGCGTCGAATAATGCTCCAGCGCCCGCATCAAGCAGCCGACGATGGTGCTCTTGGCCGAGCCATTGGGGCCGTGCAAAAGGACGAGCCGGCTCGGTCGCCCTTCGCGCGCGAAGTTCGACAGCGAGCGGTAAATCTCTTCCTGAACCGGCTCCTGCCCGATGAGGGCGCCGCGCGGAAGGGGCTTGCCCGGGCCGCCGCCGTCCCACGGCATGTCGAACAGGTTGTAGCGGGTGAACTTGCCCCACGGATGCTCGATTTTCGTGGTGCCGTAGTGGTCGAACACGTCACGCAGGTAGCGACTCGCGTCGCGCGCATAGCGCACCGGATCGGTCGCGAACAGGTCGAGGTACTCGGCGAACGAAAGAACGCGCCGGCCCGTCTGGAAGCGGCGTTCTACGTTTTCCGCCACGAGGCGGATCTCGGCGCTCAAGTCCCCGTTCGCGATCGATCCGGGTTGAAGCTCGTTCTTTTCGTCAGTCATGGGTGCTTCAAAATACTAGCCCCAATGATGCCGACGGAGGAGTGCTTCAATTTTTCTTGAAACGGGGCGCGTCCTCCGAGCCTTTCGTCGCGTCGCCCGGGTGTAGGAATGGCCCGGCGCACGACGGCATCGCGGTCGCACTCTTTCCGCGGGCGGTGTTGATCAGGTACGCTGCGCGTTTCATCTCGGGCAACGAGCTCGTCATGGAGCAGGTGCTCCGCCTCCGGATGCAGCAGCGCGTTGCGCGTTGCAATCGACCGGGATGTAGATCCGATCGCACGGGCTCGTGATTCGGAACGAGAACGTGCCGGTGTACTGGCCGCACCATGCGCGAATGTCATCGTGGTAGCTCTGCCCCGGCTCGAGCCCGAGGACGATTGGAACGGTGTTGAAGCGATCGATCTTGTCGATGTTCACGGGGTATTCGCTGTCGGCGTCGTTGATCCAATCGACGGTGAACGTGGACCCGGCCGAGACGCTGTACGACGGAGGCGTAGCCTGCGTGCGGCAAGTGTTGCTGACACGGATATGCACATCGAGCACGCCCGCCGGGGGAGCCTCGGCGAAACCGGATGAGGCGATGGCAACCGCCGTGGCGACAACGGCGAGCGAGGAAACGAGACGCGGATGAAAAGCCATGCAAGGTGGTACGCGAAATGGGGCATGGGCTTCCCGCGGCAGGAGACCCTAATGTCGAACCCATGGGACGCATACGGCTCGATCATGTGGTGATCCACGTCTCCAACTGGGAGCGCTCGAACGCGTTTTACCGCGATGTCCTCGATGCAGAGCTGATCGCCGGCAAGGTTGGCTGGGCGTACCGCATCGGGGACAAGCAGCTCAATGTGCATGGTCCAGGCGTGGACGCCGCACCGGTGGCGCACATTCCGGTGCCACCCGGTGGGAGCGACATCTGCTTCGAATGGTCAGGCCCCATCGAGGGCGCCCAAGAGCACCTGGCACGGTACGGGGTTGCCGTCGAGTTGGGGCCGGTCGCGCGGTTTGGGGCGCGCGGCCACGGGACGAGCGTCTATTTCCGGGATCCCGACGGCTCGCTTCTGGAGTTCATCTCGTACGACACGAAGTAGAGCACGCCTCCAAGGTACGACCTGAAATTGGCTATGGGCCTCCGATGGCCGCAGCCCCTATGCTCGGAGCATGGGACGCATCCGGCTCGACCATGTGGTTATCCATGTCTCCGACTGGGAGCGTTCGAACGCGTTCTACCGTGACGTGCTCGATGCAGAGCTCATCGAGCGCCCCGTCGGGTGGATGTACCGCATTGGCGAACAGCAATTGAATGTGCGGGGTGCCGGCCTGCATGGCGCCCCGGTCGCGCGCATTCCGGTGCCGCCGGGCGGGAGCGACATTTGCTTCGAGTGGGCCGGTCCCATCGAAGAGGCCCAGGAGCACCTGGCGCGACACGGAGTTGCCGTCGAGGTGGGGCCCGTGGCCCGCTTTGGGTCCCGCGGTCACGGAACCAGCGTCTATTTCCGCGATCCTGATGGCTCACTGCTCGAGTTCATCTCGTACGCGAAATAGACGCGAATACCGAGGAAGGTGGCGCAAGCGCCATCCGTAGATCGCAACTTGGACGGATCGGCGGCCGATAAGGCTCCTCGTGGAGGGACATTTCCCATGGTGCAGATGATTTTCGTCGCGTTGCTAGCCCTGGTCGCGGCGTGGCCGCGGGCCGCCTTTGCCGAGGAATCGGGGGAAAAACCTCCGGTCCAGTGGCAGGCCGGCCCGAGGGACATCGACCTTGGGCATGATTTGAAGCTGGCACTCCCCGAGGCCGACGTGTACCTGCCGCCCGGCCCCGCGGCGAAGATGCTCGAGAAGAACGGAAGCTTTCACAACGAGAACCTGCTCGGCATCGTCGCGAGCAAAGATGAAGAGGCCCAGTGGTTCGTCACGATCCGCTACGAGGCGGAGGGCTACATCAAGGACGACGAAAAGATCGACGCCGACGAGCTGCTCTCGGCCATCCGCGAAGGAACCGAAGAAGGCAACAAGGAGCGCCTCGAAAAGGGCTTCAAGGCATGGCACGTCGATGGCTGGAGCGAGCCTCCCCAGTACGACAAATCGCTGCACCACTTGGTGTGGGCCCTGTCGGTGAGCGACGACGAGGGCAAATCGGTCAACTTCAACACGCGCATCTTGGGCCGTCGCGGCTACGTGGCCATCAATTTGGTCACCGCCCCCGAGCTTCTCGCCGGCTACAAGCCCGAGGCCGCGGCGCTTCTCAAAGCGACCACCTTTTCATCGGCCGCGCGCTACGAGGCCTTCGACGCAAAGACCGACAAAGTCGCCGAATACGGCCTCGCGGGCCTGGTCCTCGGCGGCGCCGGCCTGGGCGCCGCAAAGCTGGTGAAGATCGGCCTTCTGGCGAAGTTCTGGAAGGTCATCATCGCCGCCCTCATCGCGGGCAAAAAGGCCATCGTGCTGGTCCTCGCCGGCATCGCCGCCTTCGTGAAAAAGCTCTTCAGCCGAAAGAACGAACCGGCAAACGGTTAGAACTTCGTCTCGACGTGCCATACCCCCGCCGAGCGCCGATAGAGATCTTCGTTCAATAGGTGGTCGCCGCCCCGAACGCGCGTGACCACCTCTCGAAGCTCGGCTGCCACATCCACCCCCAGCGGACCTACCGCAAGGACATCACGGGCCGGCGCCACCGCCAGGAGCTCCTCCGCATCGACGTGGCGTTCCATGGCTCCCCAGAACTTGTCCAACAGCATCAGCGTCGCTTCCAAGTTACCGTCGACGATGAGCGCAAAGATCTTGCCGTGCGGGTGCACGCGCACTCCATGCTGCGATAGCAGCGAGCCCAGATTCGCGAGCGCCCGCTCGTGCAAATCGTCTCGGGTAAGCCCCTCCGCGGCGAGATGCCGTTCCTGCACATAGACGAACCGATCTCCCTCATCGATGACGTAAGTCGTCAGAAGACCACCGACGAGCGGGCGCACCACGAAGGAGTCCTCGGAGGAGAGGGTCATCACTGGGGCAGGATCGTCCTCCGGGACGACCGCCTTCAGATACGGAAGTACACGACTAAGGTTCGAGCTGTTCATGTTCCGCAGCCCGTGGCATGGGACCAGTCGAACGCCGTATCACGAATCTCGGTGCCCGAGACATTGCCTGCCATGAATTTCACCTCGTACCGTGCATGATGGGGACGAGCTCGAGCAACGTCGAGTGCAACCGTGTTCGATCGATCCATGGCAATGCCCGCCGCGAAATCGGCCGGGAGCGCGGCCGCGTCCAGCTGGGCGATCAGGTTCGCCGTGACGCTTCCGAGCAGCGCCTCCGCGGCTTTCCCCTTGATCTTCTCGTTCGTCGATAGCAGTGACAGCTGAGGAGCCTCGCGAACGGCTCCCCGATGTTGCACGGAGAAAGGCCATTCGAGCGAGCGGCCATACACGACGTTCTTCGTCATCCCCTTCACCTCCGTGCCGGGACGAAGGGAAACATCGAGCCAAGATTCGACCCAGTTTCCCCAAAGCATGCGGGACTCCCCTTCGAGGATGCTTTTGAACGTCGGGATTCGTGCCACGCGCGCCAACTTGACGAGATTCGGATCGTTGGCTCGTTCGAACGTATCGGCCAGGCGTTCCACGTACGCATCCAATTCGTGCACGCGGACGAATTCCCCTTTCGCACTGATGATCGCCTCCGGCATCACGGCCATCAGCGCGGTCACAGGCGCGAGTGCACGGGCAACCTCTGGCCGCGTCATGTCCTGATCGTCGTAACGGATCATCGACATGTTTTTCATGCTCATGACGAGATCGCTGCCTCGTTTCTCCAGCGCGACATTCATACGCAGCCGCGCAGCATGCCCTTGCTTCGTCACGTCATAAACGACCGGAACTTGGCAGGGCGGCGACCAATCGAAGTGTACACGAATGAGCGCACCACCTCGGCCGTCCGAAATGGCATCGAGTGCAGGGCGAAGCGGCCCGTCGAGGGGAACGAGTGGCGCCGCTGCCGCGTCCTGCGAAGACGTCGAGCTGGGGAGCGCCAAAGCGGTCGTTGTCGCGACCTCGACGGCTGCGCGTGGCTTCGAGCACACCCCATAAGCCACGGCACACGCCAGAACGAGCCCAGCGCCTACATTCCATTTCGACCAGAGGGGCACCTTCGCCATCGGGATGGGCGCCAGCCTACGCGTGTTCACCCGCGGCAGGAAGGCATACCCACGAATGCAACTACCGCTTTTTCGTTTCCAAGTTGGGCAACAATCCCGTGAGGAGGCCGATGAGAGGCAGGAACGAGCAAACCCGGTAGACGAAGGTGATGCTCGTCATGTCGGCCAATTGGCCTAGAACCGCGGCGCCGACGCCGCCCATGCCGAAGGCGAAACCGAAGAAAAGGCCCGCCACGGTGCCCGTTTTGCCGGGCATCAACTCTTGGGCGTATACGACAATGGCTGGGAATGCCGAAGCGAGGATAATGCCAATGGGCACGGTGAGGATGCCCACCCAAAACAGATTGGCGTAAGGCAAAATCAGGGTAAAGGGCAGCACGCCCAGAATGGATGCCCAAATGATGTACTTGCGCCCGAAGCGATCGCCCAAGGGCCCGCCCACGATGGTGCCCACGGCCACGGCGCCGGCGAAGAAGAACAAGTGCATCTGCGCCGCGCGCACCGATACGTGGAATTGGCTAATGAGATAAAAAGTGTAATAGCTGGTGATGCTCGCCATATAGAAGAACTTGGAAAAGATGAGGGCGAGCAATACCAAAATGGCGTACGTCACTTTGCGCGGCGGCAGCGTCGCACGCGCCACAGTGGCGACCTTTCGCGGGGCCACGCCCCGGCCCTTGTACCAATGGCCCACTTGGGTCAAAAGGAACATGCCCAGCAGCGCGCAAACCGAAAACCAGGCCACCGCCGAGCGCCCGCGCGGAAAGATGATCACCGCGGCCAGGAGCGGACCAATGGCAGAACCCACGTTTCCACCGACTTGAAACACCGATTGCGCAAGGCCATACCGCCCGCCCGACGCCATACGCGCCACGCGCGAGGATTCCGGGTGAAACACCGAAGAGCCCGTGCCCAGCAGCGAAGCCGCCAGCAGCAAGAAACCGTACTGATTGGCCACGGCCAGAAGCAAAAGGCCCGAAAGGCTAAAGCCCATACCGATGACGAGCGAATACGGTTTGGGATGTCGGTCCGTATACAATCCGACCACCGGTTGAAGAAGCGACGCCGTCAACTGGTACGTGAACGTAAGGAAACCGATCTGGCCGAAGCTGAGATCGTAGGACTCCTTCAACATCGGATAGATCGCCGGCAGCAGCGACTGCATCATGTCGTTGAGCAGATGGCAGAAGCTAATGGCGGACAGAACGGTGAAAACGGTTCTTTCGGTGGACGTTTTCGAAGCGGCCCCCGGTCCAACTTCGATGGAACTTGCTGGCTCGGGCAGCGCCGTCTCGGCGATTTCGGTCATTGGCTCACTCGTGCAAGCGATCTTGGCCTGCTTGGCAAATTCTCCCCGAGCACCAACATACCGCGTTCCATGGGGTTTGCCGGCGAGCTTGGGTCAACTGATATCGCGAGTGGGCCATGAGGAATGCGACCTATGTCGAGGCCTTCGATACGCTTCCCCAGGCCATCATTGCCATTGGCAACGACTACCCCGCCCATCACGTGGTGAAGCCGCACTCGCACCGGCGCTCGCAACTCCTCTATAGCGCGTCGGGCGCCATGATGGTCACCACCGAGCATGGCGCCTGGGTCGTTCCGCCGGAGCGCGCGGTGTGGCTGCCCGCGGGGGAAGTTCACAGTGTGCAAATGAGTCTCGGCCCGCTGCGCACGAGCAGCATTTTTCTCTCGCCGGAGGCCAGCGCGGGCCTTCCCAGCACGTGCCAAGTCCTGGGCATGCTGCCACTGATGCGCAGCCTGCTGCTCGAGGCCGTCGACGTGCCGCTCACCCACGATCCCGATGGGCGCGATGGTCTGCTCATGGCGCTGATGCTCCACGAGATCCGGCGCCTCCCCGCCGTGCTGCCGCCGCAGCTCCCCTTCCCGCGCGATGTGCGGCTCGCGCGCACCTGCAGCCGCTTGCTGGAGCAGCCCACACCGCACGATACGATCGACGGCGTGCGCACCGAGCTCGGAATGAGCCGCCGTGCCTTCACGCGCCTCTTTCGCGCGGAAACCGGAATGAGCTTCGCCGCATGGAAGCAGCAGGCCTGCCTCTTTGCCGCACTCCCGCGCCTGGCGCGCGGCGAAGCCGTCACCACGGTCGCACTCGAACTGGGCTACGACAGCCCCGCGGCGTTCACCAGCATGTTCCGGCGCACCCTGGGCGTGCCGCCCAGTCGCTACTTCGGCAAAAGCGACGGCTAGCGCCGGGCTTCACTCGTCCGGCGCCTCCAGATTGGCGCGCACACGAAGCGATAGCGCGCGCAGCGTATGGCGCTCCTCCTCCGAAAGGCCGGCCAGGGCGCGCGCCTCCATGTCGGCCCAAACCTGCATCACCGGATCGCGCAGCCGCTTTGCACGCGGCGTCAAATGGACCCGCGACACGCGCGCGTCGTCCGGATCGCGCCGGCGCGTGACCAGGCCCTCCTTCTCCAGCCGGCCGATGGCCTTCGTCACCGTGGGCGGCTCCACCCCGAGCCGCGCGATGAGCTCCGATTGCGAAAGCCCGTCCTTCTCCCAGAGCAGCCGCAAAAGCATGTCCTGCCCGAGCTGCAGACCGAGCTCGGCAAGACGCGGTGCCGTGCGCCGGAAGTGCGCTTTCATGGCGCGGATCATTGCGAAGGTCACTTGCTCTTCCAGCGGAGTCATGTCGCGGCTCATTTTCAGGATGGGTTCCCACTTCGGTCAAGTCGACGCCTTGACGATCCCCGACCGCGGAACTACTTAGCCGGCTACATATCAGGTGTGCAGCCGGGCGGTCTGCACGCTGCGGGAAAGGAGCGTCCGCATGGACCTAGGACTCAGCGAGCGCGTTGCGCTCGTCACGGGAAGTTCGCAGGGCATTGGCCGCGCGACGGCCGAGCTCTTTGCGCGCGAGGGGGCGCGCGTGGCGGTGACCTACCGCCGCTACGAAGACAAGGCCGAGGCGGTCGCGCGGGCCATTCGCGCCATTGGAGGGGAAGCTCTGATCGTTCCGCTCGACCTCGCATCGGGGGATTCGGTGCGGAGCGCCGTCGATGCGGTGCTCGCGAAATGGGGCCGGCTCGATGTCCTCGTCAACAATGCCGTCGAGTGGGGCTCGCGCAGACCGAGCGAGCTTCCGCCCTTCGAGGAAGTGCCGGCTGCGTATTGGCACGACGTCTTTCGCTCCAACTCCGAGGGTCACTTCGCGGCCATCCAGGCCGTGCTGCCGTCGATGCGCAAACGGCATTGGGGGCGCATCGTCAACGTCTCGTCCGGCCTGGCCATTCATGGCATTCCCGGTTCCGGTTTCTACTCGGCGGCCAAGTCCTCGCTGCATGGCCTCACGCGGGCGCTTTATCGGGAGCTCGCCCCCGACGGCATCCTCACCAACGTCGTCATGGCCGGCGCCACCCGAACGGACCACATGCAGAGCGTCATTCCGGCCGCGGTCATGGAGCACATTGCCAAAAATTCGCCCATCGGGCGTCTGGCGGAGCCCGAGGAGGTCGCGAAAGCCATCGTCTTCATCGGGTCGGCGGCCAATACGATGATCAACGGCGAAATCGTCCTCGCCAGCGGCGGGCACATGTAGCAGCTTAAGCGAATGTTCCCACGGCGCATCGGGATCGCGGCCGCATTCGTGGTCTTTCTCGGCGCCGCCATCTCCGAACTGCACGCGGCCACGCCGGAGGAGGCACCACCGGCCTCGCGTGAGCAAGTGCGCACGGCGCTCGCCGACCTCGCCCCGGCCTTTTCCGCGAAGACGCGTCGCACGCGGGCGGGCGCGCCGGGCACCATCGAGAACGTCATCGCGCGCTTCGCACCGGGGAAGTTTCACCCCGTCGACGATGGCCGGCTCCCGCCACCGCGCGCCTCGCTGACGTGCCCCAGCGACATGGCGCCCGTCGCGGGTCGCTTTTGCGTCGACCGCTACGAGGGTTCTCTCTTCGAGCGCGCCATCGATGGCTCGATGCAGCAGCACCCGCACTACGAGATCCCGGAAGCCGGACACATGTACACTGCACGCAGCCTTCCCGGCGTGATTCCGCAGGCGTACATCAGCGGGGCACAAGCGGCCGCGGCGTGCGAGGCCGCCGGCAAGCGATTGTGCCACCCCGTCGAGTGGCGCGCGGCCTGCGGGGGCAGCCAAGGTTACGCTTTTCCGTATGGTCCCACGCGCAAGCCGGGGGCATGCCACGATCGCGGCGCCGCGCCCATGCTCGTCTTTCACGCGGAAGAAATGAAGCGCGGCTGGTTCCTCACGGAGCTCAACGACCCGCGGTTGAACCAGCTCGACAACACGGTGGGAAAGACCGGCGACTTCCCGGCGTGCGTGAACGACTACGGCATCTACGATATGGTCGGCAACCTGCACGAGTGGACTGCCGACCCAAATGGCACCTTTCAAGGCGGCTACTGGCTCGACATCGACCAGCACGGCACGGGCTGCGCTTACCGCACCATCGCCCACGGATTCACGTACCACGACTACTCGACGGGCTTTCGCTGCTGCTCCGACGGAGGGGCGGAATTGGTCGGGGTCAGCAGTCAGGGATCCGGAGTGAAGACCTCCACTCCCTAACCCCTAACCCCTACACCCTATCCCCTCTATACTCGGCGCATGTCCGAACGACCGCTGTTGATGATCCCCGGGCCCATCGAGATCTCCGACGCGGTGCGCGAAGCCGCCAGCGGTCCGCCGCCCGGCCACCTCGCGCCGCCCGTCATCGCAGCCTTCGGCCAAGCGCTTCGCCGCATGCGCGATGTTTGGCTTTCGGGCCCTTCGAGCCAGCCGCTCATCGTGTCGGGAAGCGGCACGCTGGCCATGGATATCGCCGTCTTCAACGCGCTCGAGCCGGGCGATCGCGCCCTGGTCGTGCACACGGGGTACTTCTCGGCGCGCATGGCGGAGATGCTCCGGCGAAGGTCCGTCGAGGTCACGGTGGTCTCGGCGCCCTTCGGCGAAGTGCCCGCATCCGCCGAGGTCGCGGCGGCGCTTGCGCGTGCGGCGGAGGCCAAGCTCCCCTTCAAGGCCGTCTTCGTCACCCACGTGGACACGTCCACGGGCGTGCGCGCGGATGCGGAGACGCTCGTCGGGCTTGCGCGCAACCATGGCGCGCTCTCCATCGTCGACGGCGTTTGCGCGACCGCGGCAGAGCGCTTCGACATGGCCGGGTGGGGCGCGGACATTTACCTTACCGCCTCGCAGAAGGCCATCGGCCTGCCGCCGGGCCTCGCATTGCTCGTCTTCAGTGAGCGCGCCCTCGAAGCGCGCGCTCGCCTCACGCACGCGCCGCCGTTGTCGATGGACCTCGATGCGTGGCTTCCCATCATGCGCGCCTACGAGGCGGGCCAGCCGAGCTACTTCGCCACGCCGGCCACGCCGCTCATCATGGCGCTGTCCGTGGGCCTCGGGGAGATCCTCGCCGACGGCAAGGGCATGGCCGCACGCTTTGCCTTGCACGAGCGTGCCGCGCGGGCGATGCGCGCAGCCTGGGCTTCGCTGGGTCTCACCTTGGTGCCCGCGCGGGAGGACATCACCGCGAACACGCTCAGCGCGATCCGCTACCCCGACGGGGTCGACGTCTCGGCGATTCCGCGCATCCTTGCGAACGGCGCCATCGTTGCGGGCGGGCTCGATCCCGAGAACAAAGCCAAGTACTTCCGCGTGGGCCACATGGGTTACTCCGCCACGCAGCCCGCGCATCTCCTTCGAACGATCCGCGCCGTTGCGCTAGGGATCGGTCGCTCCGCGGACGATGCAAGGACCGCGGAGCGCGCAGCGGAAGCCGTGCTGACCTAAGCGCGACGTGCCCTACTTGACGGGCACCGAAGCCGAAATGTCCTGCGCCTCGATCTGGCAGTCCTTCTCGGAGCACACGCTCATCTTGTAGTTGCCCGAGATGGTCACATTGCCCTTGGCGCTGGGCTTGAACTTGACGCGCAAGGTGGCGGTCTTCTCGCCATCGATCTTGAAGTCGCCGGCGTTCTTCGAGAACACGTTCTTGCCGGCGGCGTCGGTGCCTTGAAACTCGATGCCCGCGAGATCCGCCGCCTTGAACTTGTACGGGTATTCCTTGTTGACGTGGTAGCCGCCTGCCGCCTCGAGGCGAAGAACCAGGACACAGGTCGCCCCGGCTTTGCAGTCGCCTTCCGGGGTCGCGTCGAGCTTGAAGTTCTTGCCCTCGATGTGGTTGCCGGCGGCAACTTGTTCGACGGGCGCTTTCTCGACGGTCTTGTTGGCGGGGGCAGCCTCGCTGTCCTTGCTGCAGCCGGTTGCAATGGCCAACGTCGCCGCGGCACCGACGGCCACGCCGCCGAGCGCCATCCTAAGGGAGGGAGCGTGTTTCATGGTTCTTGCGCTTAGTTTTGTCACTTCTCGTCGCATCGGCATACCTTTCTAAACGGCTAAGAGTGCATCGGCTTGGTCGCGGCGTCGACCGGTCCGATCGGGCTCGGCGATTCGACGGTGGCGCGTCAAGTCCCATTCAACCGGGCTTAGCGGGCCGGCTCTGGCGCCAAGTAAAGCTCGAGCCTCGGAGACATCGATGGTGCGGAGTCCGCTGCCTCAGCACCTGAGCCTCCCCCCGCATTCCCCGCTCCCGAGCTCCCAGCGGAGCTCCCACCCGAGCTCCCACCTGAAGCCAGTGCAAACGCCATTCCGACCTCGGTCGAGTTGTCCGCCACGATGACGATGCCCTGGTCGCGGGCGTCGCGCGAACGCCAGCGCTGCACGATGTCACGAACGTCGACCCGCACCACATGGCGGGCGGCAGGCACCACGCGCGTGGCCGGCGAGCCTCCGGCCGACGCATCCTCGATGCGCGGTTGGTACGACCACGAGATGGAGCGCGGATCCCACGGCGTCACCACCCGGGCCGCGTGAAGAACGATGGGCGTCGGATCGGGCTGCACCGCCAGGGACCGATCCAAGAGCACGTACGCCTCCAAAATGGCCGTATCCTTGGCGACCGCGGGCGGAACGGCAAAGCGCAAGTAGAGGCGCGAATCACCGCCCGCCGAGCGCCCCAGGGTGAAAATCGGAGGAAGCGCGCCTTCGCTGGCAGCCCGACCGCGCTGGACGTAGCCAATCGCCACCGGCTCGAGAACCAGGCGCCGCACCTCCTTCTTCTGAATCAGCGGCACGCCGGTGGAATCCTGGCAGCGCCCCACCACGCACGATTGCCGCGCGCCGCACTCGCTCGAGGCTACGCACATGCGCGGGCGGGCAACACACCCGGCCAGGACCCCGAACGCGAGAGACGCCAGGCAAAGCAGGCAAGCTCGAAGCTTCATCGTTGGGCCAAGACGTATCACGAGGTAGAGTCGCCCGGATCATGGCGCTTTCCACGCCCCCATTGCTTCGCGTGCGCGACCTCGTGACGAGCTTTCGAACCGAGCACGGGGCCGTGCGGGCGGTGGACGGCGTCTCCTTCGACATCGGCCCCGGGCAAACCGTGGGGGTCGTCGGCGAGAGCGGATGCGGCAAGAGCGTGACGGCCCTTTCCCTGCTGCGGCTCATCCCATCGCCGCCCGGAACCATCGAGTCCGGCTCCATCGAGCTGCGCGGCATGGACCTTTTGCGCCTGACCGAGCGCGAAATGCGCGATGTGCGCGGCAACGAGATCTCCATGGTTTTCCAGGAGCCGATGACCAGCCTGAACCCCGTCTACACGGTGGGCGCGCAGATCGTCGAGGCCATCCTGCTGCATCAAAAGGTGTCACGCCGGGAAGCCTACGATCGCACGCGCGAGCTTCTGCGCCACGTGGGCATCTCGTCGCCGGACACCAACGTCGATGCGTACCCGCACCAGCTCTCGGGCGGGATGCGCCAGCGCGTGATGATCGCCATGGCGCTCGCCTGCCGCCCTGCCCTTCTCATCGCGGACGAACCGACGACGGCGCTGGACGTCACCATTCAGGCGCAGATCCTCGAGCTGATTCACCAGCTGCAGGGCGAGCTCGGAATGAGCATCCTGCTGATCACGCACGACCTGGGCGTCATTGCAGAATACACGGAACACGTCATCGTCATGTACGCCGGGCGCATCGTGGAGAGCGGGCCCGTGCGCCAGGTGCTGGGCAGGCCGAGGCATCCGTACACGCACGGCCTGATGGCGAGCGTCCCGCGGCTGGCCGCACGCAAGGGCCCGCGCGACAAGCAAGCCCGCCTCGCGCGCCTGCCGACCATCGAGGGCATGGTGCCCGATCTGCGCCACCTGCCCAGCGGGTGCCGTTTCGCCGACCGCTGCAAGCTGGTCATCGACGCCTGCCGCGAGAAAGAACCGGAGCTTCTCCCCGTCGGTAGTGAGGAACAATTTGCGCGGTGCATCCGCTGGCAAGAGGTGGGTGCATGACCACCGCCACGCCGGAACGCCTCGATGACGAGCATTCGGGGCAAGAAAAGACGCCGCGCACCTTGGTAGCGACGGAAAAGCTCACCAAGTACTTCCCCGTGCGCAGCGGCCTGCTCGCCCGCAAGACCGAGCTCCTGCGCGCGGTGGACGGCGTCTCCCTTCGCGTGCGGCGCGGCGAGACGATGGGGCTCGTCGGCGAGAGCGGATGCGGCAAAAGCACGCTCGGGCGCCTCATTCTGCGGCTCATCGAACCGACCTACGGACGCGTCGTCTACGACGGGCGCGACATCGGGAACTACACGGCCGCGGAGATGCGTCCGCTCCGGCGCAAGATGCAGATCATCTTCCAGGATCCGTACTCGAGCCTGAATCCGCGCATGACGGTGCACGACATCGTGGCGGAGGCGATCCGCATTCACAAATTGGCGGCCTCGCGCTCCGACGAGACGCACATGGTCGTGGACCTGCTCAAAAAGGTGGGACTGCGCCCCGACGTGCTCCGGCGCTACCCGCACGAGTTTTCCGGCGGGCAACGGCAACGCATCGGCATCGCGCGCGCGCTCGCCGTGCAGCCCGAGTTCATCGTGTGCGACGAGCCAATCAGCGCGCTCGACGTGTCGATTCAGGCGCAGATCATCAACCTGCTCATGGAGCTGCAGGAGGAGCTCGGCCTCTCGTACCTGTTCATCTCGCACGATCTCCGCGTGGTCGAGCACGTGAGCCACCGCGTGTCGGTCATGTACCTCGGAAAGATCGTCGAACAGGGACCGGCCGACCAGGTTTACGAGAACGCCCTGCACCCGTACACCAACGCGCTGCTCGCGGCGGTGCCCGATCCCGATCCGGCGAAGAAGCGACTGCGCCTGGTGCTCGAAGGCGACGTGCCCTCCCCCATTGCACCGCCCGAGGGCTGCTCGTTCCATCCGCGATGCCCGCGCATCGTGAAGGGCACGTGCGACAAAGAGATCCCGCCGCTCGACGAGCTCACGCCGGGCAGCGGGCACCGCGTGGCGTGCTGGAATCCACATGGGGGAAAGAAGCCATGAGCAGCAAAGTCCTCACCGAGGTGATCGATCATATTTTCGTCATCACCATTTCGCGCCCCGAGAAGCGCAACTGCGTCGACGGCGAAACGGCCGCATTGCTCACGGCGGCGTGGAAGCGTTTTCGCGATGACGAAGCGCTGTGGGTCGCCATCCTCACCGGCGCCGGCGAAGAAGCGTTTTGCGCGGGCGCGGATCTCACGGCGATCGCGGAGCTCGGGCCCGGCCTCGATGCATCGCCGTCGAAGATGCGGCAGTTCATCGCGCACGGCGAGGGCTACCTCGGCTACACGCGGCAGACCGACATTTACAAGCCGATCCTCTGCGCCATCAACGGCCACGCACTCGCCGGAGGACTCGAGCTCGCGTGCCTCGGCGACATCCGCATCGTCGAGGAGCACGCCGAAATGGGAGTCGCCTGCCGCCGATTCAACGTTCCGCTTGTCGATGGCGGAACCCAGCGGCTGCCACGCATCGTGGGCATGGGCCGCGCGATGGAGCTCATTTTAACGGGGCGATTCATCAAGTCCGACGAAGCGCTCCGTATAGGGCTCGCCAACGAGATTGTACCACGCGGCGCGTCACGTGTGCGGACCATTGAATTGGCGCAACGACTCTGCGAGCTTCCACAGGGAGCGATGCGGTCCGACAAGCAGGCCGCGCTCATGGGATGGGGGCGGCCGCTCGAAGAGGGGCTGCGCATCGAGGCCGAGCTGGGGCAGTATGCCATTCGCAGTCGCGACATCATCGAAGGTGCTCTGTCGTTCGCGCAAAAGCGGAAACCGAACTTCACGCAAGATGATTAGGACGAGGGAGAAATACGGAATGCAAGGGCATGGGAGGGCGAATCGAGATGGGTCTGCGAAACGAGCGTGGGCTTCCGGATTTCTCGCCCTGCACATGGTCTTTCTCTCGGTCTCGAGCGCGTATGCACAGGCAAGTACGGCCCCGCAAGCGGGACCTGGCGCGCAGCCTCCCGCAGCGCCGCCGCAGTCTGGGTCTCCTGGTGTCACATGGTCCGGCCCGGCAGCTGGCGCCGACGTCGTCTACCTGAAAGACGGTCAGCAGGTGCGCGGCACGTTAACGGAACTTCGAATCGGGGATTCCGCAGTCATTCAACTCCCGCAAGGACAGAACGCGACCATTCGATGGGATGGTATCGCGCGCATCGAGCGAAACGGACAACCGATTCCACTTGACGCTCAATCCTGGAATGCTTGGAAGTCCCCGCAAAACGCGCCGCAAACGCCAGCTTTGGCGCCAGAAACCATGCCTTACGATTCGGATAAGCCGATCCCAGCCGGATACCACCTCGAAACAAAACCTCGACTAGGACCCCTGATTTCGGGCTCGATCCTCTCGGGCATCGGGCTCTTCGGCATCGTGGCAATGGAATCGAGCGATACGCACCGAGACACTAAGACGGCGTTCGACGTGGTATGGGGATTATTGTTCTTCGGTCCTGGCTTGCCACTTTTGCTCGTCGGACTACTTTCGCCAAAGAAGTACTTGCGGCACGACGCCGCGGCCGCGAACGCCTTCTGGAATCTTCCGTCTTCTACTAAACCACCTTTGTACGTCGGTTTTGGCCCCACGAAAGACGGGGGCGGACTACTCACCATCGGTCGGCAATTCTAGCCGCCCCCTAACACCTCCGACACATGGCCCAAACAAACTCCCACACCCATCCCATTCAATCCGTCGAATCTGCATCGCCTCGCGATGTGCCCGGAGCCAAGGGTGGCACCGGTGGCACACAGGCCCCGAAGGCCGGGGCGGGCATCGAACACCTGGTCGCCTTGTATCGGCAGATGTTCCTCATCCGCCGCATCGAGGAAGAGGCTGCGCGCGCGTACGCGCAGGGCAAAATCGGTGGCTTCCTCCACCTGTACATCGGACAAGAGGCGGTCGGCGTCGGGGCCATGGCGGCTCTCCAACCCGACGATTACGTCATCACGACGTACCGCGATCACGGCATCGCGCTGGCGAAGGGCATGAGCCCGAATGCGCTGATGGCGGAGCTCTGGGGCAAGGGGACCGGGTGCTCGAAGGGGCTCGGTGGTTCGATGCACATGTTCGACAAAGCGACGAACATGCTCGGCGGCTACGGCATCGTCGGTGGTCACATCCCGCTGGCTGCGGGCGTGGCCTTCGCCTCGAAGTACCGCAACGACAAACGCGTCACCCTCTGCTTCTTCGGCGAGGGCGCGGTGTCGATTGCCGGCTTCCACGAGGGCGTCTCGCTGGCGGCACTCTGGAAGCTGCCCATCGTCTTCATCTGTGAGAACAACGAGTACTCGATGGGCACGCCCATGTCGCGCACGATGAGCGTCGAGGACGTGACCTCGAAGGCCGTCGGCTATGGCATTCCGAGCGACCGCTTCTTCGCCGACGACGTGCTCGAAGTCGAGGAGCGCATTCGCCAAGCCGTCGACCGCGCGCGCGAAACGTCGATGCCGACGTTGGTGGAAGTCCGCACGTACCGCTTCCGCGGTCACTCGATGAGCGATCCGGCCAAGTACCGCACCGCTGCGGAGCTCGAAGACCGCAAGAAGAAGGATCCCGTCATCCGCACCCGCGCCAAGCTGCTGAGCGAGGGCTACGAGGAAAAGCGCATCGAGGCCTTGGAGGCCGAGGTGGAAGCCGAGGTGATGGCCGCGGTGAAGTTCGCGGAGGAGAGCCCGGAGCCGGACCCGTCGCTGCTCGAAGCAACGACGTACGACGGTCCTTTCGCGAGTTAGTCCGGTGGTGGGGCTCCGCCGCCCCACACCGAGACTGCTCAGGTCGTGGGGGGCTCCGCCGCCCCACACCCCCGAGAAAGATTCGTTACGAAACGTAGGACGAGACGAGAAAAAGCATGGCCCGGAACATTCGATTTCGAGAAGCGCTTCGTGAAGCAATGATCGAGGAGATGGAGCGCGACGATCGCGTCTTTCTCATGGGAGAAGAAGTGGGGCACTACCAAGGCGCCTACAAGGTCTCCGAGGGAATGCTCGACAAGTTCGGCGACAAGCGCGTCATCGACACACCGATCGCCGAGGGCGGCTTCGCCGGCATCGGCATCGGCGCCGCGATGGTGGGCCTGCGCCCCATCGTGGAATTCATGACGTGGAACTTCTCCGCCGTCGCGTTCGACCAGATTTTGAACAACGCGGCCAAGCTGCGGCAGATGTCCGGCGGGCAATTCAATTGCCCCATCGTCTTCCGCGGGCCGAACGCCAGCGCGAAGCAGGTGGGCAGCCAACATAGCCACGCGATGGAGCACTTCTACGCGACCATCCCGGGCATCAAGGTGGTGGCGCCGGCGTACCCGGCGGATGCGAAGGGGCTGATGAAGGCCGCCATCCGCGACGACAACCCGGTGCTGGTGATGGAGTCGGAGACGCTCTACTCGGTCAAGGGCGACGTGCCCGACGATCAAGACGCGATTCCGTTCGGCAAGGCAAACGTGGTGCGCCAGGGCACGGATCTGACCTTGGTCGCCTA
This sequence comes from Sorangiineae bacterium MSr12523, assembly GCA_037157775.1. Lineage (NCBI taxonomy): Bacteria > Pseudomonadati > Myxococcota > Myxococcia > Myxococcales > Pendulisporaceae > Pendulispora > Pendulispora brunnea. The sequence goes on along the minus strand of CP089982.1, from coordinate 3,700,667 downwards.
CTCGCGCATGACGCTGGTGGCGATGGAAGCGGCGGCGGCGCTCGAGAAGGAAGGCATCTCGGTCGAGGTCGTCGATTTGCGTTCGCTCCGTCCGCTCGACGAGGACACCATCGTCGACTCGGTGGAGAAGACCCACCGCTGCGTGGTCGTGCACGAGGGATTCCCCTACGGCGGCGTCGGTGCGGAAGTGGCCGATCGCATTCAGCGTCTGGCGTTCGATGCGCTCGATGCTCCGGTGTTGCGCGTAACCACGCTCGACGTGGGCATGCCGTACAACGCCAAACTGGAACAACTTTGCATTCCGCAGCCGGACCGCGTCATCGCGGCGGCGAAGCGCGTGCTCTATCGCGGGCAGGCCTGAGGAGACACGAGGAGATCATGGCCAAAATTCTCGATATGCCGAAGCTCTCCCCGACCATGGAGGAAGGGGTCCTCACCGCGTGGCACAAGAAAGAAGGCGACGAGGTCAACGTCGACGACTTGCTCGCCGAGGTGGAAACCGACAAGGCCACGATGGAGTTTCGCGCCTTCGACAAGGGCGTGCTGTTGAAGCTTCTCGTTGCCGACGGCGCCGAAGTGAAGTTGGGCCAGCCGGTGGCGATCCTCGGCAAGGCCGGCGAAGACGTCTCGGCGCTGCTCTCGCAAGTTGGCTCGAGCGCGCCGGCCGCAGCCGACAAAGCGGCGGAGAAGCCTGCCGCCGAGAAGCCTGCCGCAGCACCGGCGCCCGCAGCAGCCGACAAAGCTGCAGCGGCCGCAGGGGCGAGCGTCGAAGTCCCGCAGCAAGCGCAGGCGCAGGGGCCCGTCCCGCCGCCGGTTTCGGTTCCGCGCGAGAAAGGCTCCGCACTGGATCGCACCGAGCGCGAAGGCAATGGCCGCAGCCGGGCGCACGCCTCGGCGGGGCGCATCTTCGCCTCACCGTACGTGCGGCGTGCGGCGCGTGAGCGCGGGATCGATCTGCAAGGTGCGCAGGGCTCCGGCCCCGGCGGCCGCGTGGTCGCGAAGGATCTCGACACCATGGCTTCGCGTCCGGCGGCTGCACCTGCCAGCGCCAACGGCCACGCGGTGCATGCCCCCGCGGCACCGGCCGCTCCGGGATATGCCGAGCCGGAGGTGCGACCGCTGTCGATGATGCGCAAGACCATTGCGCGCCGTCTCACCGAGTCGAAGAAGAACGTCCCGCACTTCTACTTGACCATCGACGTCGACGTCGAAAAGCTCGTCGCGTTCCGCGAGCAGATCAACGCGGAGCTCGAGGCGGCGGCCAAGAAGGCAAAGACCGAGGAAAAGCCGGCGAAGGTCAGCGTGAACGACCTTCTCGTCAAGGCCTGCGCCGTCGCCCTCGGACGCGTGCCCGAGTGCAATGCGCAGTTCACCCCCGAGGCCATCCTCGTGCACAAGCGCATCGACATCTCCGTCGCCGTGGCGGTGCCGGAAGGACTCGTCACCCCCGTCGTGCGCAACGCCGACCAGAAGAGCGTCGTGGCCATCAGCAGCGAGGTGCGCGAGCTCGCCGGGCGCGCCAAGGCCAAGAAGCTCAAGGCCGAGGAGATGCAGGACGGCACCTTCTCCATCTCGAACCTGGGCATGTTCGGCATCGATGCCTTCTCCGCCGTCATCAACCCGCCCGAGGGTGCCATCCTCGCCGTGGGCAAGGTTCGCGAGGAGCCCGTGGTTCGCGAAGGGCAAGTCGTCCCGGGCAAGAAGCTCGCGATGACGCTCTCCTGCGATCACCGTGTGGTCGACGGCGCCGTGGGCGCGGCCTTCCTGGCCGAGCTGCGCAGCTTGCTCGAGCACCCGATGCGCATCGTTACGGGGTAAATCCCGGTGTTCAAGCTCGGCGCCGCACTCGCGTTTCCCATTTTCATCGGGGTGCTGGCGCCCCGCCGGCCGGACACGCCGGTGCGTCCCGAGACATGGTGGGGCGGGCTCGATACGGCAGCCCGCTCCGCCCCTGCCGTCGGCGTGCACGCCCTTCGCACGCCGCCGCCCGATCGCGTGCGCCTCCCCGGCGGCGTCTTCGTCATGGGCTCGCTCTGGTTCGACCTGACGCGCGCCCTGCAAATGTGCCGCAAGGAAATCTGGCGCGCCGAGTGCGACAGCATCCAGTTGCAGCGAACCTTCCGCGCGGAGCTACCCGCGCACCAGGTGACGCTCTCCGCGTTCGAAATCGATCGCACGGAAGTCTCCGTGGGCGCCTACCAACGCTGCGTCTCCGCGGGCGCCTGCACCCCTGCGGGCTTTCCGCCCGGCGATCCGCGCTTCGATCGCCCAGACTTGCCGGTCACGTTCGTGCGCTGGGAAGACGCCACGGCCTACTGCGAATGGGCCGGCGGAAGGCTCCCCACCGAGGCCGAGTGGGAATTCGCCGCGCGAGGCACCATGGGCCGCGCCTTTCCCTGGGGCTCGTTCTACAACGCCCACCTCTGCAACCACGGCGCCTTCGCCCCGGACGAAACCGACGCGACCGATGGCTACACCGGCCTTGCCCCGGTCGATGCACTGCCCGACGGCGCCACCCCCGAGGGCGTGCTGAACATGAGCGGCAACGCATCCGAGTGGGTGCAAGATCTCTTCGAGGACGACGAGAACGGCTTTGGTTACTCGCCGATGCCGCAGACCAACCCCAAGGGCTCGAAAAACGGCACCTACCACGTCGTGCGCGGCGGATCGTACCAGCATGGGGCCGCATGGATGCGCGCCACGTACCGCACGTACAGCTTTTTGGGCCGCGGGCCGCACATCGGCTTTCGATGCGCTAAGGATCCTCGTTAACACGCCATGCGAATTGCCCATTTCTCCGACCTCCACATTTTGTCGCTCTCCGGCATTTCGCCGTATCGCTTCCTGAACAAGCGCCTCTCCGGCTACGCGAACCTGCGGCTCAAGCGCGGGCACATCCACCGCCCCAATTACGTTCGCGCCATCGCGCGCGAGATCGCCCGCACGTCGATCGATCACGTGGCGGTGACGGGCGACATCACGAACCTGGCGCTCGAGCCCGAGTTCGAGGCGGCGCGTGCGCTGTTGCAGGAGGCACTCGGGCTCGACCCGAAGAACGTGAGCGTCGTCCCGGGCAATCACGATTTGTACACGCGCGGTGCGCTGCGCACGCGCCGGTTCATGCGCTACTTCGGGCCCTTCGTCGAGAGCGATCTCCCCGAGCTCGCGGTGGACATCGGCCTGGGGCGCTTTCCGTTCGTGCGACTGCGCGGGCCGCTCGCCATCATTGGCCTTTCCAGCGCGGTCCCTCGCCTGCCCTTCGTCGCCGCCGGCCGCATCGGCAGCGCCCAGCTCGACGCGTTCGCGCGCATTCTCGCGCACCCGCAGGTCAAGGAGCGCACGCCCGTGGTGCTGCTGCATCACCCGGTGCAGAACCCACCGTCGCGCCTCAAGACATTGATGGAAGGACTCGAAGACGCCGACGACCTCACGGCCCACGTCCAGGGCTTCGCTCACGGCCTCATTCTGCATGGCCACCTGCACCGGCGGATCCAAAGGCCGCTCGCCACCCGCGCGGGACAGCTCCACGTCGTCGGCGCCACCAGCGCGTCGTTGCACCACGAGGCGCACGAGCGCATGGCCAGCTTCAACGTCTACCAATTCGACGAAAAGGGCATGCTCGGCGAGGTGGAGTCCCACATCCTCGAACCCGAGAGTGAAACCTTCCGCGTCGCGGACGTGCCGCACGCCGCCTGGGCGTAACGCGGTCCAATTTGGCCAATTTGGGCCGGGTGGAGCCTTTCTCGAAGAAAATTCACCGCCGTGTCGAAGAGGTGCCCGCCCGTTCGACGTACAGGTGAAGTCAGGAAAGGAACCACCGTCATGGCCACCCAGATTTTCGTCAATCTGCCCGTCAAGGATCTGAAGCGCTCCGTCGAATTCTTTACGAAGCTCGGATACTCCTTCAATCCGCAGTTCACCGATGAGAATGCCACCTGCATGCTCATCGGCGACAACATCTACGTCATGCTGCTCGTCGAGAAGTTCTTTCAGACCTTCATCGACAAGCCCATCGCGGATGCGAAGAAGGGCAGCGAAGCGCTGGTGGCCCTCTCCCATGACTCGCGCGAAAGTGTGAACGCCCTCGTCGAGAAGGCGCTTGCCGCGGGCGGGCGCCGCTACAAGGAGCCCGACGACAAGGGCTTCATGTACGGGTGGGGCTTCGAGGATCCCGACGGGCACATCTGGGAGCACTTCTGGATGGACCCCAGCGCCTTGCCCCCGCACTAAAATAGGCGAGCGCGATTCGCGAACCTGCGGAAGGGAGAGGGAACCGCCAAGGCGCCAAGAACGCCAAGAGAGATTCTATGTGCTGAGCATCCAGTAATGCTGTTCACAACCCCTTCAGGTCTTGGCGCTCTTGGCGTTTTGGCGGTTTTCCCTCTTCCGTTCGAGGATCGTGCTCGCTGATGGGTTCTAGGGATTCAGCGAGGGATACGCCTCGAGAACGAGATCCGTCGTGCGCGCCACGTGCTCGGTCATGAGCGCGCAGGTGCGCTCGACGTCGCGCGCGAGGGCGGCACGCGCCAAGGCCGCGTGCTCGCCCAGCACATCGCGATGTCCGTCGCATTTGTATTCGACGGCAAGGCGCCGGTACCTCTCGCTCTGATCGTACAAGACGGTCCGAAAGCGATGAAGCCACGCCGACCTGCACGCAGCGACGAGGGCATCGTGAAGGGCACGGTGCGCGCTTTCCCATGCGGGCGAAAGCGCGCCCGGCTCCTCCGGCGTCGTGAACGAGGTGCGCTCGAGCTTGTGAAGCGCCCCGGTCACCTGCGCCTCCCAATCGAGATCGCCATGCGCGAGGCTATCGCGCAGGGCCAGCGCCTCGATTTGCTGCCGGGTGCGCGTCAGATCGAACAAATCTTTCCGCGAGATGGGCGCCACACGAAAGCCGCGTTGGTCTTCGATGACCACGAGGCCCTCGGCAGCAAGACGGCCGCACGCTTCGCGAAGGGGACTCCTTCCCACGTCGTAACGTGCCGCCAGATGCTCGAGACGTAGCTTTTCCCCGGGGCGAAGGGCGCCGGCCAAAATGTCCGCGCGCACGCGGTCGACCAAGGTCGTGGCCAATGTCGGCTCGGAGAAACTAGCAACCATGGATTAGGCTTCCGAATTGACGAGAAAGTAGTCCGGTACGTCGGGACCCCAGGAGCTCAGCGAATTCTCGGGGGCCACCTTTCTCGGTTCCCACGGCGTGCCAGCGGGGATGTAATCCATGTCGCAAAAGTACTCGACGAAGCTTCCCCACGGATCGCGCACGTAGTGAAAAAAGTTCGAGCCCGCGTAGTGCCGTCCGAGTCCCCAACCTTGTTTGTAGCCGTGTTCCGCCATGCGGTTCGCACCGATGCCCACGGCATCGACGGTGGGCACCTCGAAGCTCGCGTGATGAAACGCCGCGGGCCCGGACGACTGCACGAAGGCGAGCACGTGATGATCGCTCCCATGCGGATGGTGCAAAAAGGAGACGATGCCCTCGGTCGCATCGGAAAGACGCAGGCCGAGCGCTCGCACGTAGAAATTCGCCGTGCGCCCCGCATCCGCCGTGAGGAGCATCACGTGCCCGAGCCGCCGAGGCCGGACCTCGAGGTTGCGCTCGGGCGCGGCGTTGGGTCCAACGTGGACGATGAGCTCCTCGGTGCTTCGCCCCTTGGGGGAGCGATTCTCGTCCTCCGTGACATGAAACAAGCGACCATCGGGGTCGACGAACCAGCGGCCAGGCTCGCCTTCCGCCGGAGATTCGAGCTCGCGCGCCCCCGCCTCCAGCGCCTGCGCCGCGATGCGGTCGACGTCGCCGGCAAAGGCGCCGAAGCTCAGATGGTGCAGCGTCTTGCGCGGGCCGTGGTGCATCCGCGCCACCTCGCGCCCGTGCGCCGCAGTCCGAACGGATAGACCGCCGCGCTCGAGCGGGACAACGTCGAGCCCGAAACATCGGTAGAAATGTTCGGCTTGCCCGAGATCCGGAACGGAGAGTGCGAACCGGCGGAGCGAGTGCACGGCGGCGGGGTTCATGATTTCTCGAGCTCCGATTGGTCCACGACCCGGTTGCGCAACGTGCCCAGCCGCTCCACGTCCACCTCGAACACGTCGCCGGGCGTCAGGAAGACGGGCGGCTTGCGCACGAAGCCCACGCCACCGGGCGTGCCCATCGCGATGGCATCGCCGACCTCGAGCGTCAACGCCTCCGAGAGAAGCGCAATGGTGTGCGCGACGTCGAAGATCATGTGCGCGGTGGTGGCCTCCTGCATCACCTTGCCATTGAGTAGGCCGCGCAGGCGGAGGCCGCGGGCCCCCTCGGGCAACTCGTCGGGCGTCACCAGCTCAGGGCCGAGCGAGCCGGTGCGGTCGAAGTTTTTGCCGATGGTCCATTGCGGAGTACGCATTTGGTAATCGCGAATGGATCCGTCGTTCATCAAGCTGTAGCCCGCGACGTGCTCGAGCGCGCGATCGCGCGGGATGTTGCGTCCGGTGCGACCGATGAAGACGACCAGCTCGGCCTCGTAGTCGAAGTGGGTCGAGAGCGAGGGGCGAACGATGGGTTGTTCGTGACCGACGAAGCTGGTCGCAAAACGCGCGAAGAGAACCGGATACTTCGGCGGCTCGTACGGGCTCTCGTTCGCGTGATCGACATAATTGAGGCCGAGGCAGAGCACTTTTCCGCCGCCCAGCAGCGGGCGGTACGTCACGTCTTTGACGGCCACACGCGCACGCGTCTCGAGTTCGCGCGCATCGCGCACGACGCGCTCGAGCATCTCGCGTTCGGCCTTTGACGTGCGAAGAAATGCGCCGAGATCGCGCGGCGCACTCTCCAGCAGGGAACTCACGTCGACGAACGCATCACCCGTGGGAGCACGCACGCCGAGAAAGGGTCGACCATTCGTCACCAGAGAAGCTATCCTCACGGCTCACCTCATTTTGTCGGCAAAATTGCCTTGTGACGACAGGTATAGATCGCACAAACCAAAAGAAAAGGCCGAGTCGCCATGCGAGCTCGGCCTTTGAAACGATTTTTGTATGCAAAACGACAGTTAGGACAACCCGGGTGGCTTCACCACGTTGAGCGCCTGCGGGCCTCTCGGGCTTTCACGAACCTCGAACTCGACGATCTCGTTTTCGAGAAGGACGCGCCTCCCATCCCCCGCAATTTGGGAGTAGTGGACGAACACATCGGGACCGTCGATTTGCTTGATGAAGCCCCAGCCCTTCTCGTCGTTGAACCACTTCACCTTGCCGAGCGCCATGGTATCCCTCCCTCTGCGTCTTCCTCTCCCCTGCTTCTCGCGCTTCTCACGCTTCTCGTGCCTGCCGTGCTGCGAGAGGAGGGTGACGTTCTTTCAACTCCCGTCACTACTGACGATGCACGGTAAGAGGGGTGCGAGGCGCACGTCAAGCCACGTTGCTGCGAAGATTCATGCTGTCAAACGCAGCCGAAAGACGTTTCGGCTCACATGCAAACCAAGCGACGCCATTTGACTTGGCGGTCTCGATCCGACACCGCGATAGTCGCCTTACCGCTTTCCTCTCTCCTTCTTCTCCAATGCATCGAGCTCTTCGAGATTCGCTTTCACCCGTGGATCCGTCGAATCGATGGCACGCGCTTTTTCCAGCGCAGCGCGGGCTTCGGCGCGTGTCTTCGGATCTTTTGCGAGCGCGGTTGCCAGGTTGATCCACGCGCTTGCAAGCTTATCGTCCAACTGGATGGCCTGCCGATACTCGGCAATTGCCTCGGCCAGTTGCCCTTGCTGCTGGTACGCGTAGCCAAGATTCGTGTGAAACGTGGCGCGTTTTGGATCGAGCGCAATGGCTCTCTTCAGCTCGGCCACGCCACGCGTGAAATCATTTTCGAAGAGAAGTGCCGAACCGAGGTCCGAGTGCGCGCGTGGATCACCGTCGGCGAGCTTTACCTGCGCTTCGTACTGGACGATGGCTTCCTTCACGCGGCCCGCCATCAAGAGAACCGTGCCGTAATTGCCGCGGCGGGGCGCGCTTCCCGGATCGAGCTCCACCGCGCGCGCGAGCTCGGGCAGCGATTCACTCTGACGTCCTGTAGCCAACAGAGCGACACCCAAGGCGGCGTGCGCCTCGGGCTCGTTCGGCGACAGGACGATGCCACGGCGCAGTGACTCGAGTGAGGCGGGGGCATCGCCCATCATCAAGAGCGCACGTCCGAGCTCCACCTGCGCCACACCGAGCGACGGTTCGAGCCGCACCGCACTCCGCAACTCTTTGACCGCGGCGGCGAGCTCCTTGTTGCCCTTCCCTGCTGCAAAATCCATGGGCACGTTGGCGCGCGCAATGCGCACACGTGCCATGCCAACTTGGGGCGCGCCCCGCTTGGGCGCGGCCGCACGCGCCGCCTCGTATTGCTTGGCCGCGGCCGCCACGTCGCCGCGCTCGAAGGCGGCGTCTCCGTCGAGCAGCAGGCGGCTCACGGGGTCGTCGCTGTTCGCGGCGGCCAACGGAATCGTGGTGGCACGTGCCGGCGGGTACGCTGGCGCAGGCGGCTCTGCGGGAGCGCTGGCGCCATTGCCGGCGTCGGCCTCGGACATCGCTTCCCGCGCATCGCGCACTGGCAGCGGCTCCACGGGGGCCGCCACCGGCGCCGGTGATTCCGCCGGCTTCGATTCCCCTCCGCATGCGGCTGCCAAGGCCATCGCGGTAGCCGCCACCGCCGCCACCTCCCAATGCAAACGATTTCGATTCATTCTTTCTCTGGTTCGCCTGGCTCGTTCGCAGCCCGCGCGGCATGCCGTTTGACCACCGCGTAGGCATGCGCCATCACATCCCGTGCGGCCTCGAGCGCGCGCTCGTTCGAACGCGCCGTTCGCAGCGCGACGACGTGGCCGCCCGGCAGCGGAGTTTCGAGCAGCACCAAGCATGCCGCGCGCACCGCCTCCGGCACGGTCGCATCGCGCGACAGGGCCATCAGATGGTCCAAGTAGGTGCGGCCCCAGCTCGCGTTCGGCTCGAGGATGAGCGCCGCGTTCAGGGCCATGCCAGCCGCGCGTTTGGCTCCCGCCAGGCCCGCACGGCTGTTGTGCATCTTGAAAGCCGCCTCCGCCGCACGCACCTCGTGCAAGGACGCCGCGATCCACTGGTCCGGCGAGAACTTGTACAGCCAATGCGCAGGGTCGCGGACGAAGGAGCCCACGTGCGAAGTTATAGAGCAACCATCGGTCGGATAGAACACGCCCGCGAACCCTTCATTCGCGCCCTTCATTCGCGCCCCCCCTCACTCACGCCTAAGATGACGGGTCGTGTGCTCTCGGCCGTCGTAGCGCATCATCACCGGCTTGGCCTCGACCTGCGTGGTCAAGTTCACCGGCCGCTTCCAAATGCGCACCAGGCTGCGCAACACCTCACGCGCCCAGTCCGCCCGAAGATCGAGCCCTTGGTGGTCGTGGCGCAGGAGCAACTCGCCACGGTTCTCGAAGTTGGCATCGTCCACGTAGATGAACGGATTGCCGGCATTGGTGAGCTGGAACAAAAGCTTCTCTTTGACGGCCTTGAATTCGCGCGTCTCGATCTCGTACCGCTCGTTGCGGTTGGACCAGGCGTACGAGAACATCTTGGCGTCGCGCACGAAGTCCGGCGTGAGAAACTCGTCGATGAACGTGACGTCGTTGTAGAGCGCACGCACTTCGAAGATCTTCTTTTTGCCCAGCCCCAGACGAAGGTTCCAATTCTTCTTCGCCGCGAGGTCGTCGCACTCTTCCCACTCTTTGCCGAATTGCCCGCGATCCCAGCGCTCTTCGATGTTGCGGAACAGCTCGATACCCAATTTGTACGGATTGAGCTGGCCCTTGCTGGTGGCCAAAACGCCCGCCGCATGGTCCGCGTAATCGATGATCTCCGAGGCATCGAGGATCTTCTCGGTCATCAACTTGGAGTGCCAATAGCTGGCCCACCCCTCGTTCATGATCTTCGTCTGCATCTGCGGCTGGAAGTAATACGCTTCCTCGCGCACCACCTCGAGCACGTCGTGCTCCCACCGATCCAGGGGCGCGTGGTCCAATAGGAACTTCAAAATATCGCGCTCGGGCCGGACGGGGAATTTCTTCTCCTTTTCCTTCTCGGCCTCGATCTTGATGCGCTGTTGCTCGAGGTATTCCTCGGGGTTGATGAACGACTCCATGTATTCCTTGGCGCGCAGCCTCGGAATTTCCGTCGCTTTGTCCTCCGCATCGGGATCGCGCGAAGGGCCCGAGCCTTTGAACGGCGCGTGCGGGTCGATCAAATTCTCCAAAGAGAGGCAATGATCGATGTACTCCTCGATCTTGTTGATGCCCTGCCGCGCCACGTGCCGGCGAATGCGCGCGCCGTGGTTGGCCATCTTGTCGATCCAGCGGCGATTGGGATCGTAATCCTTGGGCCGGCTCGCCGGATCGGTGGTTTTTCCGCCGGTATCCAGATCGGTGGAGCGGAAGGCGTAGTTGTTCTTGAAGAAGTCGACGTGGCCGCACACGTGGGCCATGACCAGCTTTTGGTCGACGAGCGAATTACCCTCCAGCAAATAGGCATACGAGGGGTTGTTGTTGATGACCATTTCGTAAATCTTCGAAAGGCCATATTCGTAGCTTTTCGCCAGTCGCTCGTATTCCATTCCAAATCGCCAATGGGGAAAGCGATTGGGGAATCCCATGTACGCCGCGATTTCGTTCATCTGGTCGTACGTGAGGATTTCGAAAACGATGGGGAAGAAGTCGAGCCCCTGCGCAGCGGCGAGGTTCTGAATCTTCTCTTGTTCGACGCGCAGGTACTGAGGCAGGGCCGTCTTGAGGGCAAATTCGCTCATGAATGTCTCGTGCGCCTTTCCTTAGGCTCCCTTGCCCAAAAATTCTTTGATGCTTCCTACGATGGCATCCTTGTCGCGAATTTCGCTGGTGATGACCCGCTCGTCCTTGGAGAAGTGATCCCGCAGATCTTTGATGAATTGCCCCGATCCATAGGGGCTCTCCACCTGGCCGTAGGCGAACATGTTCACCCTGGGCAGCACTTTCTGCTTGAGCAATTCGACGCAGTGGAGCGTGTCATCCATCGACCAATTGTCGCCGTCGGAGAAATGGAACGGGTAGATGTTCCATTCTTCGGGCGGATAGTGGTCGTCGATGAGCTGCGCGCAAAGCTTGTAGGCACTCGAGATCATGGTGCCGCCCGATTCGCGCGTGTGGAAGAAGGTCTCGCGATCGACCTCGCGCGCGACGGCGTCGTGGATGATGTAGCGGCTCTCCAGGCCTTTGTATTGGCGCTGGAGCCACGTATCGATCCAGAAGCTCTCGATGCGGACGATTTCCTTTTGCTCGTCACCCATCGAGCCGGAAACGTCCATCATGTAGATGATGACCGCGTTGGCGACGGGTTCGGCCTCGGTTTTCCAGCTGCGGAATCGCTTGTCGTCCGGGATGGGCACGACGATGGGGCGCTCCGGTGAATAGGCGCCCATCGAGATCTGCCGTTTAAGCGCCTCGCGGTACGTGCGCCGGAAGTGGCGCAGCGACTCGGGGCCAACGCGGCGGATGCCGGTGTAGCGCTCCTTCTCGTTGATGATCTTCGACTTGCCCTTGTCCCGGATGTCCGGGAGCTCGAGCTCCTCGCCCAGGATGGCGGCCAGCTCGTCGAGGGTGACGTCGACCTCGAGGACGTGTTCGCCGGCGCCTTCTCCCGCTTTGCGCCCGCCCTCGCCCTGCTCGTCCCCCTGATCGCCGCCGACGGGATCACCAGGGTTGCCGTCGCCCTGCCCGGCGCCTCCCTGTTGCCGATCGCTGTAGCGAAAGCGTGGGATTTCGATCTGGGGGATGGGGATCGAGACGAGATCCTTTCCCTTTCGACCAATCAGCTCACCCTGCGAAATATACTTCCGTAGATTTTGCCGGATCCGCCCGCGCACGATGTTGCGAAAACGCGAGTGATCCTGGTCGATTTTGAGCGACATGTATGAGTAGAGCTTTTCACATGGCGGGGGTTCGATCAAACCGAAGCGGCTCACTCTTCCCGTACATGTACACGTTCCCGTTCTCGTTCCCGCTCTTTCGGCCCATTCCCGAGCCCGGATTTTTCGTGGACGGGAACGGGAACGGGAACGTGTACGGGGAGAAAGCCTCGCTCAGGCGGCCTTCTTGTCCAGCGTGATGCGTGCAACCCACACGCACACCAGCGCATTCAGCACCGTCCACACGCGGAGGAGAATGCCCCCAAGCGGGAAGGCCACGTCGGCGAAGATGGCCACGGTGGTCAGCAGCGCCGCCGAGCCTACGGCAAAGCCGCCAATGGTGGGACGGAGGCGCTTGGCGCCGAAGAAAAACGCCGTGAGTGCCATGGTGGGCAGGGCCGAGGCCAGCGGAAGCCAGCGGTGCATGCTGGTGCCGAGGACGAGGTCCCATTCACCGAGGGGGCGCATGGCTAGCTCGACCAACCAGCGCATCGGGCCCGCATGGGATGCAAGGCCAAGCAGCGGCGCGAACGGAAGGAGACCGACGCCTGCCAGCAGCGCGCCAAAGAGCACGCCCGGGCCCGAGGCCACCTCGCCACCGACCTTCTTGATGCGGCGGGACACGAGGAGGAAGACCGCGAACAAGGCCGCCAGGCGGGCTGCCACGTGCGTCCAATAGGCATTCACGATGGACTTGCCCGTGTCGAGCACACCGGCGCCGTAAAGCTGGGGTTCGTCCTTCGGTGTGGCACCGCGCTCGAGCGCGCGGCGGACGGCGCCGGGCTCGGTCACGCCGAGGCCGACGAGCATGGCCGCGGATCCCGCGACATGGGGCGAGGCCATGCTGGTGCCGTTGAACGTGCCGAAGATTTCGCACTTGTTTCGGCCGCCCTCACAGATGGTCTGCTGGGTGACGGCCACGCCGGGGGCGCCGATGGCCACCTGCGGACCGCGCGAGGAGAACCAGGCGATCTTGTCGTTTTGATCGGTCGCGCTCACGGCGATGACGCCGGGGTACGCGGCGGGGTAACCGACGGCTTTGCCGCTATTTCCCGCGGCGGCAACGACGATGACGCCCTTGGAGAGCGCGTGCTCGACGGCGTCCTTGAGGATGCCCACCGAGGAGGGGCCACCCAGGCTCATGTTGATGACCTGCGCGCCATGATCGGCCGCGTAACGGATGCCCTCCGCCACGTCGGCCAAGGTTCCCCAGCCATAGCGGTTCAGGACTTTGACGGGCATGAGGCGCGAGCAGTACGCAAGCCCGGCGACGCCCTTTTCGTTGTTGGTGGTCTGCGCGATGGTGCCGGCAACATGGGTGCCGTGGCCCTGGTCGTCGTAGGCCTCGGGCGTGTCGTTGACGAAGTTGTACCCATCGCCGCAGCGGGTGCCCGCGAGATCGGACCCGCGCGAGAAGGGCCCTTTGTCGTAGCAGGCGACGCCGGTGTCGATGACCGCGACCGTGACGCCTTCACCGCAGCCGTACTCCCAGGCTTTTTCGGCGCCGACACGCTTGAGGTGCCACTGCTTCTCGGCGTAGAGCGGATCGTTCGGGACGAAGGAGGTGCGGTAGATGGCCATCGGCTCGACGTGCTCGACCCTCGGATCGCGGGAGAGCTGCTCGAGGAGGCGCGCCTCGTCGGCGGGAGAGACTTTGGCGATTTCGAGCTTTTCAGGCCCGCTGAAGATGCTGTTCGGGCGCAAGGCCAGGCCGTACTGGCGCGCCAGATCCGAGATGTCGGTCTCGGTGGCATCGTCACGCAGGTCGACCGCGATTTCGCCGGAGACGTCCTGCGTGGCGGGATCGAGGTCGGCTCCGTTGTTCACCTCGTAGCTTTCGGCGCGCGCCAGGCCAGGCGTTGCCGCGATGAACAAGCCGCCCGAAAGGAGTGCCAACGCCGGAATCTGCCAAGTCTTGCTCATGGAATCTCCCTACGTGGCAAGTGTGCGCCGGATCTGGGCCTCACGGTAGGGACCCTCACACTTTTTCATGTGCGGCTCACGCGACGGCTCAGCGTTTGCCGGATTTGCCAGATTGGCGATCTCTCTTGTCGAGTTCGCGGAAGCGCTGCTCGGGCCCGCGGGGCCAGTAAAATTGTATCGCGGAGAGCGTGGATCCCGCCTCGGGCGCAAACGAGTGCTTCGCGCCTGGCGGGATCATGAGCACCTGACGCGGGCCCACCGGCTTCGTTTGGCCATCGAGGGTGAAGGTGCCGCGAGCTTGCACGGTGCAGACGATTTCCCAGGAGCTGTCGTGCGCATGCTCTGCGATGGGTGCCGCGCCTGCGATGCGGCCGACGTACGCGCCCGTCAGCTCGCTTTCCACGTCGAGGTGCGCGTGCATCTTTCCGCCGCCCCATGTCAATTCGGGGGCAGCGTTGGCGCGTACGATGCGGTGCGTAAGCGGCGGCGGCGCCTCCTTCGGGTTACGCGGGGTGCAGGGATCGGTGCGCACGGCCGCCACCAATGCGAGACCTTTCGCGCCCTTCACGGTGAGGGTCCCCTCGCCTTGCGTAATGAGGAAATCGCCCTCGGCGAGGCGCTCGTTGTCGGCGTTGGCTTCGCCCTGCACCGCGCTGACGACGACCTGTTCGCACGTGCGCACCGAGATGGGCGCACCGGACGCGGTCAAATCGATGAACGTCGCGGTCACCGGCGCACCGTGGGGCGCCTCCGCATCGAGATCGGGAAACGGAGTGGAGGCTCCTGCATCCCGGTCGATGGTCAGCGGTGGACCGACGACGACGCCCACCTTCTCCTCTTTGTGTCCGCACGAGGAGCAAGACGCGACCACCCACGCAAGGGACGCGGCCGCAATCTTGGGGGCGAGCATCGTCGTTAGACCTCCGAGGGCGCCCTTCGAACCAAGCTCGTTGCCGGGATCAAGGAGACCGCAGCGCGGGCCGCAAGCTCGCTCACGGTGCGCGGTGCTTCCCCTGTCGCGCTCTGCCCATCGATGATGGCCGCGGCGGCTTGCGCTTCCGCGAGGCGCTCGGAGAGAAGCTTCTTCGCCGCCTCGGGATCGCCGGGGCGGAGCACGCTTTTGACGAAGACTTCGGCGGCCTTGTACGAGCTTCGAACCAGCGGCGCGCTCGCGCAGAAGGCAAAGCCGAGCTCCTTCGCCTTGTTTTCGAAGCGGAGGAACGTTTCCGGTGTGACGTAGCGGTCGACGGCAACGTGCTTCGGCGTCGGACGCAGGTACTGCCCGATGGTCACCAGGTCGACCCCGGCGGTGCGAAGATCCGCCAAGGTTTCCTCGACCTCGTCGTCGGTTTCGCCGATGCCGACCATGATGCTCGACTTGGTGATGCGCTCCGGATCCCGCTCTTTGACGCGGCGGAGCACGGCGAGGGATTGCTCGTAGCTGCAACGCACGTCGCGGATGCGGCGCTGGAGGCGGCGGACGACCTCGATGTTGTGCGCCCACACGTGGGGCTTCGCATCGACGGTGATGTCCACGTAGGAAAGGTGGCCGCCGAAGTCGCCGAGCAAGGTCTCGATGAGGATGTCCGGCCGCAGCTCGCGGAGTCGCGTGACCGTGCGGGCCACGTGGGAGGCTCCGCCGTCGAGCAGGTCGTCGCGGTCGACCATGGTCATGACGACGTATTGCAGGCCCAGGCGCGCGATGGCGCGGGCCACGTGCTCGGGCTCGCGCACGTCGACGGCGCCGCGGGGATCGCCCGTGGTGACCGCGCAGAAGCGGCAGCCTCGGGTGCACACGTCCCCGAGCAGCATGACGGTCGCCGTGCCCTCGGACCAACATTCGCCTACGTTGGGGCAGCGCGCCTCTTCGCACACCGTGTGAAGGTCGAGCTCGCGGAAGGTTTCCTTCAGGCGCCCGTACGATTCACCGCCGGGGGCTCGAACTTTGAGCCACGGAGGCTTGGGGGCGAAACGCGGAGGCTTACCTGCGGGCTCGGAAGAAGAGGCGGACACGCTGCGAAGGTAGTATCCGGGTGCCACACCGTCAAATGCTACTGCTTCGGCATCATGTGGCGTCGGAACCACTCGGCCGCGCGGCGTGCGACCTCCCCGAGGGCGCCCGGCTCCTCGAAGAGGTGCGTGGCGCGCGGAATGACGTCGAGGCGTGTTTCCACGTGTTGCAGGTGCGCCATGGCCTCTCGATTCATGTCGATGACCGGGTAATCCTCGCCTCCGACGATGAGCAAGGTCGGGGCGCGCACCCTGTCCAGGGCGAAACCCGCCAAGTCGGGCCGCCCGCCGCGTGAAACGACCGCGGCCACGTCGTTGGGGCGCACGGCGGCGGCGAGCAAGGCTGCGGCTGCGCCCGTGCTCGCTCCAAAGTAGCCGATGCGCTCGCCCTCGCGTCGGCCGCGCGCCCAGTCGGTCGCCACGATGAGGCGGCGCGCGAGCAGGTCGATGTCGAAGCGCATCCTCCCGGTGCGGACGTCGATCTGCTCTTCGTCGGGCGACAGCAGGTCGAAGAGCAACGTCGCCACCTGGGCATCGTTGCGAAGGGCCTGCGCCACGATGCGGTTGCGCGGACTATGGCGGCTGCTTCCACTGCCGTGCGCGAAGAAAACGAGGCCGTGCGGGGCTTGCGGCACGGCGAGTTCCCCCTCGAGGAGCGCCATGCCGGCACGGATGGTGACGAGCTGCTTCGTTTCGGGACGCTTGTCGCCCGGCGTTCGAACCGTCGGTTGCATGTGCTTCTCCTTTCGTGGTTGGACAGCTTCAGACAGCGAATGGATACGTCTCGGGCACTTCCCCGCTGTGCCATGTCGCGGTGCGTTCCAGCGGCTCGACGGCGCGTGTGCGATCGATGTGGAGGACAGCGTCGAACTGCGAGGCCAGCGCGGCGTGGAAGTAGTGGCTCCATCGCTCCGTGTCCGGGCGGTACACGACACCGATGGCGCGTTGCAGCCGCGGCCCATGCCAGAGCGCATCGTGCCCGCCCCCGCGAACCAAGAGAAAACGCGGCATGCCCGTGAGGTGGAAGACCTCCTCGTAGCTTCCGCTCAGTGCGGGGCGCACGTGTTTGCGCTCGGCGGGCGCATCCCAATCGGAGGCCGCGGTGACGGTGCCTTCGTACGTGGTGAAGCCCAGGTGGAACGTCTCGCCGGGGTAAGCCTCGCGCGCGAGCTGCCCCACGTTCCACTCACCGCGGCGGCCCATCTCCGTGGCCCGCGCATCGCCCAAGTGCGAATTGTGTGCCCAAACGACGATGCGCGGCTTTTTGCCATGCATCGACTTGGCGAGATGGCGATCGAGCTCCCGCAGTGTATCCATCATGTGCCGATCGCGGAGGTTCCAGGTGGAGACGCGGCCGCGCATCATGTGGCGGTAGTACTCCTCCGCGTTCTTCACGAGACGGGCATTCTGCTCCGCGTCGAAGAGCTCCGTGTCGCTGCGGGTCCACTCCAGCGCGCGCGCCTGCAGCTCGAGCAGCTGCAGCAACGCCTCGCGTTCGCACGAGGCGCTCACGTCGCGCCCCGCCGCGTAGGCGTACACCTGCGGATCGCCTCCGTAGTGATCGAAGCATGCATATCGTGCCCGGGCGCGCGCCGCGGCCGGGGGATCGGCCTTGTCGAGGTAGCGGAGCACCTCGGCAATGGATCCGAAGAGGCTGTACAAATCGAGGCCGTAGAAGCCGACCTTGTGGGCGCGGCCTTCGTTTTCATCGCGCAGCCAGCCGACGAAGTCGAGCACGTCCGCGTTGCGCCACATCCACGTGGGAAAGCGGGCGAAGCCCCGCAGTGCCTCCTCGGCATCTTGGTCCGAGCCGGCGGCGTTCACGTAGCGATGGATGCGGTAGGCATCGGGCCAGTCGGCCTCCACCGCCACGGCGTCGAAGCCCTTCTCGCGGATCAAGCGCTGCGTGATGCGGGCCCGCTCGCTGTAGAACTCGTGCGTGCCGTGCGAAGCTTCGCCGAGCAAGACGAAGCGCGCATCGCCGATGCGCGCGAGCAGCACGTCCTCGTCGTTCATGATGCCGCTCTCCTCGTATGGGCCGTATCGGCCGCGCCGGCGGTTTGCGCGAGAAGCGCGCACACTTCCTCGTCGGTGGTCTGGGTGAAATCCTCGTACCAGAGGCCCACCGCGTAGAGCGGCTCCGGCGTCATCGCGCAGATCACCTCGTCGGCGTGCTGACGCATCTGCGAGCACGTGTCCGGCGATGAGATGGGCACCGCCACGACGATGTGCTTCGCGCCGCTCGCGCGCACGGCGGATACGGCGGCGAACATGGTCGCCCCGGTGGCGAGTCCGTCGTCCACCAGGATCGCAAGATGGTCGTGCACGTCGGCCGGCGGGCGGCCATCGCGGTAGCGCGTCTCCCGGCGGGCAATCTCGCGCATCTCCCTTTCCGCGACACGTTCGACGAGCTCCTTCGGAATGCCGAGCTCCGCGATCAGCGCCGAATTGAGGACGCGGATCCCGCCCGACGCCACCGCGCCCATCGCGAGCTCTTCGTGCCCTGGCACGCCCAGCTTGCGCACGATGAACACGTCGAGGGGAAGCCCAAGTGCCCGCGCCACCTCGTAGCCGACGGGTACCCCGCCCCGCGGAAGCGCAAGCACCATCGGATTCATCGGGCCAAGGTGCTCGAGCTTGGCGGCCAAGCGCCGCCCCCCCTCGGCGCGATTCTTAAATCGCGCAACCATGACGGGCCCCTAGTGCCGCGGGCTCCCGCGTGCGGGCCCCACCGCGTCGCCACCGCGCCGCTCACTTCGTTCGCGACCACCGCGCTGTTCGTTGTCGCCCTCGGGCACCGATTTCGTGACGTGATCGGACCGCTCGCCCTGCCGGCCTTGCTCGCCCCACCGGTTTTTCCCGCCAGTATTGGCCATTTCGTCGGGCCGCACGTCCTTCAAATCGCTTTTGACGTGTTTCGGATTTTCCATCCTCCGACGTGCTGCATAGCGCATGCCCCATACGACAACGACCACGCAGGCAGCCCGCGTGGTCGTTGAAAACGGCGATGGAAGCCACGCCGTAGCAAATGGCTACGATCTCAAGGCTTGTTCAGCGCGGTCATCTTTTCCTTCTGCGCGACGCGAACCTTGGCGCCTTCGATGACCTCGTCGCCGGGATGCAGGATGACTTGATCCCCAGGGTTCAGGCCCTCGCGGAGGTAGACGTTGATGCCGTCGGTGTCGCCGGCGCTGACGGGAACCAGCACGGCCTTGCTGTCGCGCACCACGAAGGCGAACGACTTGCCGCCGCGAATCACCAGCGAATCGGCCGGCATGGTCACCGCCGGCGGCGTCTTCAGATCCAGCTTCACCCGCACGAAGACACCGGGGTAGAGGCCGCCGTCGGCTTGTTTCGTGTTGTCCACCTCGATCTCGGTGAGCATCGTGCGCGTCTTCGGATCGAGATCGCGGGCGAAACGGGTGACGGTGGCGGAGATCTTCTTGTCGGGGAACTGGTCCGTCCACAGCGTGACCGGATCGTTCTCGTGCACGAACAGCGCTTCGTTCTGCGCCAAGAAGACGCGCACGCGCACCTTGGCCATGTCGGCAATCTCGACCAGCGGTAGTGCCGCCTGCGAGGCCGTCGCGGCCTGCAAGAGCGATCCCGGATCGGCGTAACGCGCGGTCACGACCCCGTCGAACGGCGCGCGGATCACTTGGTAGCCCTGGAGCACCTCGATCCGCTGCTGCTCGGCCTGGGCAATGCCCCGATCCGCCGTGGCCTGCTCGAGCGCCTGCTGCGTGACCAGGCCCTGTTTGACCATCGACTGGTAACGCTTCTCGACGAGCTGGCGGTTGTTCAAGTCGGCCTGGGCGCGCAACAGGTCCTGCTGCGTTTCGGGCGACTGCAGAACACCGAGCACCTCACCGGCGTGGACCTTCTGGCCCTTGTCGGTCCGGACCTCGCGCACGTACCCGCTCACCTTGGCGTAGAGCGTGGCCCGGCGCATCGGATACACCTCGCCGGTGAGCGTGATGCTCCGACCGGCTTGCGTTTTCGCCACGGGGGCGGCCTGCACGAGCACGCCCTCGGCAGCTTCGGCCTGCCGTGCATTGCGCTCGTTGGCTTCGGCGGAGCGCTTGCGCACGGCGAAGGTGATGACGCCGAGCACCGCCAACGCCACCAGGACGATTCCCCCGATATGAAAAGCGGTATTGCGTTTGGGTTTATTCGGTTGATTGGCTTGAGCAGCAGATTCGGCAGACATCACGAAGGACTCCCTTCCACACTCACGGAATGACCGACCAGGGCGGGCTCGTATTTCTCGTGGGCCTCGGCCTCGAACTTCTCGTCGAGCTTGTGCTTGGTCGGCGCCTTGCGGCGCAACAGCGAATAGATAAGAGGCACGATGAACAGCGTCGTGCACGTCGCCACGAGCAGACCACCGATGACCGCGCGGCCGAGCGGTGCATTCTGCTCACCGCCTTCGCCCGTACCGAGGGCCATCGGGATCATACCCAGGATCATCGCCAGCGCGGTCATGAGGACCGGACGCAAGCGCGTTTTGCCCGCTTCGAGCGCCGCAGCGAGCGGCCCGATGTCATGTCCCTCGCGCACCTCGTTGGCGAAGTTCACCAAGAGGATGCTGTTGGACACCGCCACACCGACGGACATGATGGCGCCCATGAGCGACTCGACGTTCAGCGTGGTGTGCGTGATGGCCAGCATCCAGAGCACGCCCGAGAGCGCGCCCGGCACCGCGAACATGATGATGAACGGGTCCACCCATGACTGGTAGAGCACCACCATGAGCACGTAGACGAGCACCGCGGCGAGAATCAGACCCGTGCCCAGGCTGAAGAACGAAGAGTTCATGCTCTCGCTCTGACCGCGCAGGTTCAGTTTCATGTCCTTCGGCAAGTCCTTGCCCACGTCTTTGAGCACGGCCTGAATGTCGGCGGCGACGCTACCGAGGTCGCGACCTTCGACGCCAGCCTGGACTTCCACCTCACGCTGAACGGCATCGTGCGTGACCAAGGACTTGGTCTGCGTCGGCCGCACCTGCGAGAGCGCGCCCAGGTACGGTGCCACACCCGGCTGCGAATCGTCGGCCCCCGGCGCCGCGCCCGGATCCTGGATGGTGTGGTTGCCCGTGGTGAGCGGCATCCCGCGCAACTCGGAGACCGAGCTCACGCGATCGATGGGCGTCTGCACCACGACGGAGTAGTTGACGCCGTTCTGCGGGCTAACCCAGAACGAGGGCGACACGAGGGAGCTCGAGCTGAGCGACGTGAGCATGTTGCTCGCGATGTCGCGCTGCTGCAGGCCCATCTGCGCCGCACGCTCGCGGTCGACGTCGATCTGCAGTGCGGGGTGGTCGAACACCTGCGGGATACGCACGTCGACCACGCCGGGGATCTCCTTGATCCGTTGCTGGATCTTCTTGGCGATCTCCATCGACTTGTCCATGTCGCGGCCCTCGACCTCGATGTCGAGCGGCGCCGACAAGCCGAAGTTCAGCACCTTGCTGATGATGTCGGCCGGCTGGAAGTAGAGGTGCACGCCGGGGAAGCGTTTGGCGAACTCCGAGCGCAGCTTGTTCTGGTACATCGGCGTCGGTGCGTGCCCCTCTTTGAGAGACACGAGCACGTCGGCATCCTGACCACCGACGCTGTCGGTCTGGACGAAGGCCAGGTTGTAGAACGTGGGCATGCCGATGTTGTCGTTGATGTTCGCCAGATCCTTCGGCGGGACCACCTCACGGATCGTCTGCTCCACCTGCGAGACGAGCTGCTCGGTTTCCTCGATGCGCATGCCCGAGGGACCGCGCACGTGCAGTTGCATCTGACCGGCGTCGACCTGCGGGAAGAAGTCGGTGCCGACGATGCGCGCGAGCGGGAACGTGGCCAGCACCACCGCGACACCGATACCAAGGGTGAATTTGCGATGGTTCAGCACCACCTGGAGCAACCGCGTGTACGCCGCCTGGAAGCGATCGAAACCGCGATCGCGCCATCGGTTGAAGCGATCCCACGCGCCATTGCCGTCCGCGTGCAGTGGCTCTTTGTCCATGAGCATCCGCGCCAACGTCGGAACCAAGGTTCGCGAGAGCAGGTACGACGCCAACATGGAGAAGACGACGGAGAGCGCCAGGGGCACGAAGAGGAACTTCGCCGGACCGGTCAGGAGCACGACCGGGAAGAAGACGATGCAGATGGTGAGCGTGGCCGCGAGGGCCGGCGTCGCAATCTGCGAGGCGCCATCGAGGATGGCCACGGTGAGGGGCTTACCGAGGTGGCGGTTTCGGTGGATGTTCTCCACCTCCACGGTCGCGTCGTCGACGAGCATACCGATGGCCAGCGCCAGACCGCCGAGGGTCATGATGTTCAAGGTCTGACCGGTCAGGTACAGGCCGAGCAGTGCCACGAAGATGGCCAGCGGGATGGAGGTCGAGACGATGATCACGCTGCGCCAGCTGCCGAGGAAGAAGAGAATCATCAGCGAGACCAGCGCCGACGAGACGACTGCTTCGTGGAGCACGCCTTTGATGGCGGCGCGCACGAAGGTCGACTGGTCGAAGTCGAGCTTGATCTCCATGCCCTCGGGCGCGGAGGCTTTGATGACGGGGATGAGGTCTTTCGCGGCATCGACGACCGCGATGGTGGACGCGCTCGATTTCTTCAGGACGGCCAAGTACGTCGCACGCTGACCATTCACGCGCACGATGTTGTTCTGCACGGCGAAGCCGTCGTGCACCTTGGCCACGTCGCCGAGAAACACGGGTGCACCGCCCACCGTCTTGATGGGCATCTTGTTGAAGTCGGCGATCGCATCGGGGCTGTTGTTCATCGCCAC
Organism: Sorangiineae bacterium MSr12523; assembly: GCA_037157775.1. Classification (NCBI taxonomy): domain Bacteria; kingdom Pseudomonadati; phylum Myxococcota; class Myxococcia; order Myxococcales; family Pendulisporaceae; genus Pendulispora; species Pendulispora brunnea. The sequence goes on along the minus strand of CP089982.1, from coordinate 3,678,007 downwards.
GTCGAACTCGGTCTCGCCCATGCGCGCCGAGCCGGCCGGCTGAATGATGTTCGACTGAAGGACCGTGTTGACGACGTCCTGCGGCGACAGACCGTGCGCCGCGGTGAGGCTGGGGTCGACGTCGACCATGATCTGGCGCTGCTTACCGCCGTACGGGGCGGGCGTGGCCAATCCGGGCACCGTGAAGAGGCGCAGGCGGATGAAGTTTAGACCGTAGTCGAAGAGCTGTTGCTCGTTGAGCGTCGGGCTCGACACGGTCATCTGCGCGACCGGTACGTTGGACGCGTTGTACCGGATGATGGCAGGTGGCTGCATGCCTGGTGGCATCAAGCGGGTGGCGGTGGATGACACCGCGTTCACCTGCGCGATGGCGCCGCCGATGTCCGCACCAGGTTCGAAGTAGAGCTTGATGAGCGAGGTACCGCTGATGGTCTGCGACTCGACGCGTGAAATGCCGTCGACGGTGGCGGAATAGGCGCGCTCGCTGAGGAACGTGACCCGCTTCTCCATGTCGTCGGCCGACATGCCCGGGTAGTTCCACACGACGAGGACGACCGGGATGTCGATCGTCGGGAAGATGTCGGCGCGCATCCGTGTGATGGACAGCGAGCCAAGCAGGAGGATCACGAAGGAGAAAACCGCGATCGTGTAGGGGCGCCGAAGCGCGAGTCGAACTATCCACATGGTAGGGTCCGCAAGGGGCAAAAACCCCGATAAAATCGGGTTGCACGATGCATAGAGTCGGGTAGTTGTTTCCGCAACGGTTGCGAAAGCAATTATTTGGATCCATCGTAAGTGGAGGGCTTACTTCTCGGTTAGAATCGGCCGTCGTTCCGACAGGCCAAACCATCCACGAGTCCCGGCCCCAGCCATGACAGACCCCAGTCGAATCGTGCAAACCGCGCAATCCGTGCAGACACAACAACCGCCGTCGGTTCTTCTCGCCGAGGAATTGCACCGTCTCGTGGTGCGAACGAAGAAGGTTCTTTGGCGCACGGCATCACGTACGCTCGAATCTAGGGGCGAGTCGGTCTTCACGTGGCCAATTCTGAATTGCCTCGTGCGCAACGGGCCCAGCGCGCAGAAAGATATCGCCGAGAGCACGGGACAGCACCCTGCCGGGCTCTCACGGTTGATCGAGGAGCTCGAGCAGAAAAAGCTCATCCGCCGCAAGGTCGATCGGAACGATCGCCGCCGGCAGCTCGTCGAGGTGACGCCGAAGGGACGAACCTGGGTGGAGGAGCACACGCCGGCCGTGTACGCCGCCGTGGATCAAGTGATGAGCGGGCTCGATGACGAAGAGCGGCGCACGTTGCGCGCGCTGTTGCTCAAGTTGCTCGCGGGGGCGGAGTAAGTCTGGAGAGAGAGGCCGCGTCGAGCGGCGAGGCCGTGCCCAACTCCGTGTAAAGTGCACGAATGAGGCGCGCTGGGGTGACGTCGAACGCGGGATTGTGCGCGCGCACGGCGTCGGGCATCACCTGCACCTCGAACTCGCCGATGGTCACGTGGGAAACTTCGCGCTCGCCGCGCTCCTCGATGGGGATGCTCGCGCCGTCGGGGCATGCGAGATCGACCGTGCTCCAGGGGGCGGCCACGTCGAAGGGGATGCCGTGCACCTGCGCGAGGCAGGCCACGCCGTAGGTGCCAATTTTGTTCGCCACGTCACCATTGCGGGCCACGCGATCGGCGCCGACGATGACTTGGTCGATGAGGCCGCGTGCCATGAAGGAGCCCACCATGGAGTCGGTGATGGTCTGCACGTCGATGCCGTCTTTGTGGAGCTCCCACGCGGTGAGGCGGGCGCCCTGCAGCAGCGGACGCGTTTCCGCAGAGAGCACGCGGATCTTCTTGCCGGCGTCACGTGCCGCGCGAATGACGCCCAGCGCGGTGCCGTAGCCGCCGGTGGCCAGCGCACCGGCGTTGCAGTGCGTGAGGATCGTCGAGCCGTCGCGCACCGAGGCGGCGCCGAGCTCGCCCATCTTCTTGCACGCGAGCTTGTCCTCCACATGGATGGCGCGGGCCTCGGCCGCCAAGGCGGTGACGCGATCCCTCGGCGCCTCGGCGGCGATGCGCACCACGGTGCGGTGCATGCGATCGAGCGCCCACGCCAAGTTCACCGCGGTGGGGCGCGTGCGCCGCAACATGCCGTCGGTTGTGGCCATGACCTCCAGAAACGCATCGCGCGGGCCGTCGCAGACCACGGCGGCGAGCACGAGGCCGTATGCCGCGGAGATGCCGATGGCCGGTGCACCGCGAACCTTCATCGTCGAAATCGCGTCGGCCACCTGCTCGGGACGCTGGAAATTCTCGTAGCGCTCTTGGCGCGGAAGCAGACGCTGATCGAGCATCACCACCGTGCGGTCGCCCGGCATCAGCTCCACCGCAGAAAATGCGCTCCCGCTGAGCGGCTCGGGATGGGGGTGGGCACGACCTGTTTTCAACGTCGGAATGAAAGCGCTCACCCGTACCTTTCTAGCACCTTTCGCACTTTTCGAATGCGAATCCGATGCATCTGGACCGCGTCATCGCGAGGTGACAAATTCGAGGAAAGCATGCGGTATCGGAGCCTGTTCGAGCAGGTACCACTGGGGGCCTTTTTCTACGACAGGCAGCTCCGCATCACGGAGGCGAATCCCTATCTGCTCCGCCTGTGGCGCGAAAAAAACAACGACCTACCCGTCGTGGGGTTCGAGCTGTCGACGATGCGCGATCCCGTGCTGCTGCCAGCGCTTCGCAAGGTGTGGGACGGTGAAGACGGGCGCTACGAAGGCCCATACCGCACGACCATGACAGGGGAGCTCATGAACGTCGTCCTGAGGACGTCGCCCGTGCGCGACGAGCACGGCGCCGTGGAGCTCGGTCTCGCGTTCTTCGAGGACATGACGGAAAAGCAGCGCCTCCAGCGCGATCTGGCGGAGCGCAAATTGATCCAAGCGCGGCTTCTGCAATCGGACCGCATGGCCTCGGTGGGGACCTTGGCCGCGGGCGTGGCGCACGAGATCAACAATCCCCTCGCCTACGTGAAGGCCAACCTCGATGTGCTCGCGTCGCGGCGCATTCCGCAGCTCGCGGTGCTCTTGCGCGCGGCGGAGGAAGAGCGGCTCGAGATGTACGGCGATCCGCCGGACGAAAATGCCTACGAGCTGTCCGAGAGGCTCGCGCAGATTGGCGCCATGGTGGACCTCGCGCGCGAAGGCTCGGAGCGCGTGCGCACCATCGTGCGCGATCTGAAAACGTTCTCGCGCGCCGACGAGGAGTCGATGACGCCCATCGACGTGGCACGCGTGCTCGATGCCTCCGTCAACATGGCGTGGAACGAGATCCGCCATCGCGCGCAGCTCGTGAAAGAGTACGGCGACGTACCGCCGGTGGAGGCCAACGAGTCGCGCCTGGGGCAGGTGTTTCTCAATCTGCTGGTGAACGCCGCGCAGGCGATTCCCGAGGGGCGTGCGAACGAAAATGTGATTCGCGTGCGGACGTACCTCGATGCCGACGAGCGCGTGGTGGTCGCGGTCTCGGATACCGGCACGGGTATCCCAGAGAGCGCGCTCGGGCGCATTTTCGATCCGTTCTTCACCACGAAGCCCGTCGGTGTGGGCACGGGGTTGGGGCTTTGGATCTGCCAAGGCATCGTGACGGCGCTGGGCGGTGAGATTGCCGTCGACAGCGAACCGGGTCGCGGGACCACCGTGACGTGCACCATCCCACAGCGATACGCACCGAGCCATCGGACGGTCCACAAGACCGAACCACCGGCCAGTACGCGCCGCGGTCGGATCTTGGTGGTCGACGACGAACCGGCCTTGGGGCCTTCGCTGGCCATCGCGCTCTCGGACGAACACGACGTCGTCTCCGCGCGCAGCGGCCGCGAAGCCCTGGATTTGCTCGCGCAGGACGACCGCTTCGATTTGATTCTGTGCGATCTGATGATGCCCGACGTGACCGGGATGGACGTCTACGAGCGCCTGCGCGAGCAACGGCAGGAACTTGCCGACCGCATGATCTTCGTCACCGGCGGGAGCTTCACGCGACGCAGCACGGACTTCGCGGCCACGGAAACCATCGCACAACGGATGCTGGAGAAGCCCTTCGACGTGCAGCGCGTTCGTGAGCTCGTCCGGTCGCGAATTGGATAGTTGCACGTGCACACAAAGATAAGTCGACGCTCGTAACGGAGCCGTGGTCATCTAGTCGCTTATTTTGCGGCGAGCTTCTTGAACGGGAGGCAGCATGGGCACGAAGAGGGACGTGAGCCGGCGCGCAATCCTCGGAGGGATGGCGGCAGCGGCGGGTGCATTCGGTTTTGGTTGCAGTGATGACAATTCATCATCGGACTCGGACGATGCTGCCCTCGCGCAGGCATCGCGCCTCGCAAGCGGGGACCTTCAGTGTGACGTCGTCGTGGTGGGCGCGGGCATCGCGGGGCTCGTGGCCGCACGCGCTCTCGTGGCGCAGGGGCTTTCGGTGTTGGTGCTCGAAGCGCGCGGGCGGGTCGGCGGACGCACGCTCAATCAGAGCCTCGCGCGAAATGGTCATGCGGATCGCGTGATCGAATTGGGCGGGCAATTCGTCGGGCCATTGCCCGGCCAGGGCGCGTGGCCGCAAGACAAGATTTACAACTTGGCCGCGGAACTCGGGATTGGGACCTTCAAGACGTACAACGAGGGGAACTACGTCAATTACGGGCAGGGTTTGCGCACCACGTACAGCAGTGCGGCGCGCGTCCCGCTCGATTTGGGAACACCGAATTTGATCATTGCGCTCACCGCCTTCAATGAGCTGGCCAAACAGGTGCCGCTCGATGCACCGTGGAATGCGCCGAAGGCCGCCGAGTGGGACTCGATGACGGTCGAATCGTGGATGCGCCAATCGCTGCTGCCGCCGGGGCTCGGGCCGGACGTGCCGACGAACCACGCGGTGCAATTGGCCGTGCAGTCGGTGCTTTCGACGGAGCCGCGCGAGGTGTCGCTGTTGCGATGGCTCTTTTACGTAGCCTCGGCGGGCGGGTTGGACAACCTGCTCACCACGGCGGGCGGCGGGCAGGATAGTCGCTTCGTGGGCGGCTCCCAGAGGATTTCCATCGCGATGGCGGAGGCACTCGGGGATCGGCTGCACTTGAATGCGCCCGTGCGCCGGATCCAGCACGCCGATGGCAAGGTGAAGGTCGCGGGCGATGGATACACCGTCACCGCGAAGCGCGTGATCGTGGCCATTCCGCCGTCGCTCGCGGGGCGCATTGCATACGATCCGCCGCTGGCGGCGCTGCATCCGCGCGGCTTTTTGCGCGATCAGCTCACGCAGCGGTTTCCCATGGCCAGCGTCATCAAGGTGAATCTCGTCTACGAGCGACCGTTCTGGCGCGACGACGGGCTCGCGGGGCAGGCCACCAGCGATTCGGGCGCGGTGCGGGTCACCTTCGACAATACGCCGTACCCCGAATCGGGTTCACCCGGTGTGCTCATGGGATTCATCGAGGGCGACGAGGCGCGCATCTGGTCGGCGCGCACGCGCGAGGAGCGGTACGCGAAGGTGCTCGACGACATGGGCCGCCTTTTCGGCGCGCGGGCGCGTGCACCGTTGGGCGGCCTGCAGGGCTATTACGAGGGCCTCTGGAACTTGGACGAGTGGGCCGGCGGCGGGCCCACGTGCAATCAGGCACCCGGCGGGCTGATTCAATACCGCTCCGCGGTGAGCGATCCCATCGGGCTGATTCACTGGTCCGGCACGGAGACCGCCACGCGCTGGACGGGCTTCATGGACGGCGCCGTCGAATCCGGCCAGCGCGCGGCGCAGGAGGTGCTCAGGGCGCTGAGCTAACGGAATGACTCGACGAACCAGGCTGCAAACTCGGTCATGCCTGAACGCGGCAGCGGGACGAAACCGGCGGGACCGGCGCAATGCCCGGTGCCTCGACCAAAGGACGCCATGAGGTCTGGCGATTGTCGCGGGCAAACCGGACTAGCGCGCCGGCCTCGCCGGGTCTTTCCCGCTGCCGCGGCTCGACTTCAGCGCCCGCGCACGACTGAAGCCATCATTTCCCTCCAACGTTGAGGGATCGAAGCTTCTCGATTTGCGCCGCCGAGGCACCGAGTTCGGCGGCGCGGTCGAGGGCGCGCTCGGCGTCGTCGCGGCGCTTCAATTGGATGAGCGCCCAGGCGCGGCCGAGTTGCGCTGGGGCATAACGCGGGCTGCGTGCGAGCACGATGTCGTACGCCGCCAGGGCGGCCGCCGCTTCGCCGCGCATCACGGCGACCGTCGCGAGGCCGAGGGCGTTCGCGGAGCCGGTGCGATCGGCGGCGAGTCCCTTTTGGTACGCGCTTTCGGCGGCGGGGAGATCGCGAAGGTGCACGCAGACGAGACCGAGCGCGTGCCATGTCTCGGCATCGCGTGCCCCGCGCGCGATGGCTTCCTCGAGCCGCGGGCGCGCCTCCTCCACCTCGCCCCAACGTGCAGCGCGCATGCCGCCTTCGCGCGGACCGTCGGGGGAAGCCGGCGCGATCTTCGCGGCCTCGTCGTACGCGCCGAGGGCCTCTTCGAAACGGTGCGCGAGCTCGTAGGCGTGGCCGAGCTCGATGAGCGGCGCCGGATCGCCCGCCGGGGAGCGGCGTTGCAACTCGTCGATCTCGGCACGCGCGCGTCCGAGATCGCCCTGGGACGCGTACACACGAATGAGCAGGCGACGCGCGGCGCGGTCGTCGGGCTTCTCGTTGAGCCGCGCCACCAGAACGCGGACGGCCTCGTCATCATTGTGTTGCCGCGAGAGGGCCCGGGCACGGTCCACGGCGGAGGGACGTGCGCAGGATGCGACGAAGCACGCCAGGAAGCACACGCTGAAGAGGGTGTGGTACACCCGGCGGAGACCACTTCGACCAAAAGGAGCATGACCCATGTCAGAGATTCGGCTCATCGGTGTCCTCGGCGCAGGACAGATGGGAAGCGGCATCGCCCAAGTGGCTGCGGCCGCGGGGTTCGACGTTAAGCTCGCCGACGTTTCGCTCGATGTCGCCGAAAAGGGCAAGGGCAAGATCGAGAAGATCCTCTCCAAGCAGGTGGAAAAAGGGAAAATGTCGGCGGAGGACAAGAATGCGCTGGTCGGGCGCATCACGCCGATCGGCGGCCCCGAGGGCTTCAAAGGCTGCGATCTCGTCATCGAGGCAGCCACCGAGAACCTCGATCTGAAGAGCCAGCTCTTTCGCCGCTGCGACGAGGCCCTCGCCCCGGGCGCCTACCTCGCCAGCAACACATCGTCCATTTCGCTGACCAAGCTCGCCGGGCTCACCTCGCGGCCGGACAAGGTCATCGGCATGCATTTCATGAATCCCCCTCCCCTGATGAAGCTCGTGGAAATCGTCCGCGCGGTGCAGACGTCGGAAGAGACGTACAGCGTCATTTTCGCCCTGGCGGAAAAGATGGGCAAAACGGTCATCACCAGCAAAGACGCCCCCGGCTTCCTGGTGAACCGCATGCTCATCCCGATGCTGAACGAGGCCTGTTTTACGCTTCAGGAAGGCATCGGTACGGCGGCGGACATCGATACGGGGGCCAAACTCGGGTTGAACCATCCCATGGGCCCGCTCGAGTTGGCGGACCTCATTGGCCTCGACACGGTGCTCTTCATCGCCGAGGTGCTCCACCGCGATTTGGGCGACGACAAGTACCGCCCGCCGACGTTGTTGCGCAATCTGGTCAACGCAGGCTGGCTCGGTCGCAAATCGGGCCGCGGCTTTCACGACTACAGCGAGGCGAAGAAGTGAGCTCCGTCGTTCTCGTCGAGCGGGTCGGTGGGGTTGCCATCGTCACGCTGAATCGCCCGGACAAGCTGAATGCGCTCAATCAAGAGCTGCTCGCGGCGTTGTACGGGACGTGGAGCGATCTGGATCACGATCCAACGGTGCTCTGCGCCGTGCTCACGGGTGCGGGCAAGGCCTTTGCCGCCGGCGCCGACATTGCGGCCATGTCCACCATGGGCACGTCGGAGGCGAAGATTTTCTCCGATCTGGGGCACACGGTGCTGGCGCGCATGGAGAGCGCGCACTTCCCCATCCTTGGCGCGGTGAATGGCTTTGCGCTCGGCGGCGGGTGCGAGGTAGCGCTGGCGTGCGATTTTCTCTACGCGAGCGAGGCCGCGAAATTCGGGCAGCCCGAGGTGAACCTCGGCGTCATCCCCGGTTTCGGCGGCACGCAGCGTCTGGCCCGCCGCGTGGGCATCGCCCGCGCGCGCGAGCTGTGCATGACGGGCGACATGATCACCGCCGACCGCGCCTTGACCATGGGCCTGGTGAACGCGGTCTTTCCGGCGGGCGAGCTGCTCACGCAAGCGCGCTCGGTGGCCGAGAAGATCGCCTCCAAGGGCCCGCTGGCCATCGCCCAGTGCAAACGCGTGATGCAACGCGGCGCCGATGTGCCGCTCCCGGTGGCAAACGAGCTGGAGGCCCAGGGCTTCTCCTGGTTGTTCGGCACCACCGATCAGAAAGAAGGCATGGCCGCCTTCCTCGAAAAACGCCCCGCCTCGTTCAAGGGTCGCTAGCCAGGCCATTTTTCGGCCGTGTGCAAGCATCGGCAGGACCACGAGCCTTCTTCCTTGCACATGGCCCGCAGTTTCTCGATGCCTGCATCGCGCCCCGGTCCCGGCGGAGCGATCCAGGCATCGATGAAGATGGTTCCCGCGCATCCATCTTCGTAGCCAACGTCGCACGCCTCCTGCACCAGGGCGCGGGCGTGCGTGAGATCCTTCGGGCGGCCGCGGCCAACGCGGTAGTACTCCGCAAGGCTCACGCAGGCGGCCCACACGCGCTGCCGCGGGGACGTGCAGGCTTTCTCGAAAAGGTCGATCGCTTGGGTGGCGGCGGGATCTTTCGCCAGCATCGCGCCCTGCTCGTAGCAAGCCTGGCTGTCGCCTCGTTCGCAGCTCCGATCCAGGATGTGAAGTACAGTCGCATCGTCTTTCGGGGTGCCCAGTCCCTCCTGGTAGATGCGCACCAGGTACTCGCAGCCGAGGGCGCCGCCTTGATCGCACGCCCGCTGCGCAAAGCGACGCGCGCGGGCATAGTGGATCGGGTACGTCGTGCCCGTATCGTCCGACACTTCGCCACTTAGATAGGCGTACGCGAAGAACTCCGGGGCTTCGCGAGGCTTCCACCAAGGTCGCACGGCCGCGAAAACGAGCATCGCGATGGCCGCGAGCGCGAGGATCGTGCCGCGCACACGAAACGCCGACGCCGTGAGCGCCCAGGTGAGCATCGCCCCCGCGACGAACCCACCGGCATGCGCCCCATGATCCATGACGATGAACGGCGATGTGATGCCGAACCCCAAGGCCACAGTTGCGAGCACGAGCCGCGCAAAGGTGTCCCGGAACAGTGCCCCCCACGATCCGAGCTCGCGCTGCCGCAGGATCAACATCGCCGCGATCATGCCGCAACACACGCCGGAGGCGCCCGCCGAGACCCTCTCGTCCACGATGACGCTGGCCGCTGCCCCGGCGATGCCCGACGCGAGGTACACGAGAACGAACCTCGCCTTGCCCAAATCGTGCTCGACCACGACGCAGCATCCGAAGCAGCCCGACACGTAAACCAGAAGGTGCAGGAGCCCGACGTGCACGAACATGGCGGAGCCAAGGCGCCACCACTCGCCCGCCAAGACATGCGACCGGTCCAAGGCCCCCGCGCCGAGCAGCACGGGCACTGCGTTCGCGTTACCCAGCGATACCTCGTAACCAAAGACGAGGACGCTGAGGAAGAGGAGCACCAACGAGAGCCGCGCCTCCAGCACACGCGCAAGAACAGCCATGCGCGTCACGTTCTACGACGTCAGCGGTGGCGGGTGTACTCGTATTGTACGGCGAGCCATTCGGGGGCGCCGGCGACGGGGGTCCAGTATTGGCGCGTAACGTCGCGGTCGTCGGATTCGCGCGTGGTCACGTGGCGGGCGCGCATGAACTTGCCCTCGAGCTCCTGGCCCCAGCCCGGGATGGCGAAATTGTCGAAGTGTACGGTCACCTCGGGGAAGTTCGTGGCCCCGTAGCTTCGCGCGGCCATGATGCCGATGGGCGCACGCGTGTCCATCGAGATGTACTGCCAGCGCGCCTCCAGCTTGTTGTACGTGAGGTAATCGATGCGGCGGAAGTCCGGCACCTTCGAGCCGGGCGCTGGCTTCATGGTCTCCTGCAGATACAGCCCCGTCATGGTGCGCTCGGCGATCATGCCGGAGATGACGATCGGCGTGGCCTCCGGGGACGTGCGCAACGTCATCACCACGTCCCAGGTGCCCACGCGGCGGGCGAGCTGCTCGGTCTCGGGGCCGGGAACGAGCATGCGCTCGATGGCCGAGGGCGATTTGGAAACGGGTGCGGACTTCGTGGTCGGAGGGCTCGCCGGTGGCGGTGCAGCCTGCGCGGGCGAACAACCCGCGTGGAGGGCGGTGAACGCGAGGAGCAACCAAAGCGGAGATCTGGGGATGGGCATTTCATCAGCTTTACCCCAATCGAAGATCAGCGCGCGACGTATTCGATGACCGGATCGCGCGAGGTGGCCACCTCGTCCAAGTTGGCAATGCGGAGCTTTCCGAGATCGTGCAGGTACTCCACGTGGGCACCTGCTTCTTCGATGGCGAGAAGAAAGCCATACCCCTCCTGGTGCCCAAAAAGCGCCTCGGCCACGCCGAGCACCGTGCGCGGTGCGTCGCACACTTCGAGCACGCGCGCGAGACGCTGCCGATGGAAATTGGCCATCGCATCGATGCGCGCGCGCAGATCCCAAATGGGCTCTTCGTGGCCGCCCAGCGCGTAGTTGATGCCTTCCAATTTGCGAATTTTCGCCAAACTGTGAAAGTAGTGCTCGAGCCCCGCGAAGGGCGTAATCGCTTGTGGGAATTGGTGTGGTGTGATCCGGGCCAGCACATGGTCACTGGTCAAAAGGACATCGTGCACCTGCAAGCAAATGAGCCCGGGGCAGTGCCCGGGGACATGGTGCACGCGGTAGCCAGGACCAATCTGGTCGCCATCGCGCAGCACGCGGTCGACCTGGACCGGTTTGAAGAGGGTCTTGTGCGCCGTATACAGCCCGAGCATCACGGCCCGTGCGTCGTCGGCAATGCCGGCACGGCGCAGGTACACGTCGATGTCCTTGGAAACGACGACGAGCCGCTCGTCGAAGCACGAGAGCACGCGCGCATCGAGTTCGTGCACCGCCAAGTGCGCCCGCGTCTCGCGCTTCACCGCGTTCGATCCGCCGAAATGGTCGTAGTGCGCGTGCGAGATGACGCACCAATCGAGGGCCTCCTGGCGCACGTCCTCGCGAAACAGATCGCGCATGACGGCAAAGCCCAGGGCGAGGTCGCGACGTGAACTCGGCAGATCCGAGCCGCAGTCGAGCATCAGCGCGGAGCCCGGCTCCAACACGACGTACACGTTGTTGACGTGCCTTGGAAACGTCTCGACGGCGAGGCAATAGATGCGCGTCTCGGTGCCCGCCCGAAAGCACTGAACGCCGGCGGCCCCGTATTGGCCCACGTACGCGCGGCGTTTTTCGGCATCCCCGTCGAGCGCGCGCTCGAGCTGCTCGAAGCGCCCCACGAGGTCCATCGCCTGAAGATGCTCGCCGCTATCGGCCAGACGCGCGCGCGCCTCCTTCGGCTCGAGGTGCGCGCCCTCCGCCGCGAGCACCGCGTCGGAGAGAAAGGCCCCTTCCGCGCGATGAAAGAACCACTCGATCTTCTTTCGAATCTTCGACGGAACCGACGACGGCATACCCTCGAGGTTAGCTCATCGCGGCATCCATTGCCGAGCGCGCCAGTGCGCTCGGGCCCACGATGTTTCCGATGGTCGCCCCTTTTCGGACGAGGAACTCGCCAAAGCGCCCCGCCACATAGGACAGCGTGTTCTCCGCGCGGGCGTCGAAGTAGGAGCCGTCGGCCGGGTCGAGAAGCTCGATGACGCCGAGGTAGCGGCCCTTGTCGCTCACCGGTGCCACGAGAACACTGCGCACGGGGCCGAAGAACGCGTGGCGATTGGCCGGCCGCTCCTCGGTGGTGCCGCCTTCCTCGTAGTGGAACGAGCGTGGTGCGCCTTGGGTCATGGCCTGCGTGATGAGCGGGTCGGCCTCTTCGGTGCGCATCATCAGAAGGTCCTCGCTGCCTTCCCCTTGCGCGTACACCACGACGAACTGCTGCACCTCGGGATCGTAGATCTGCACGAGCCCAATGCGCGATGGAAGCGCCCGCAGCACCGCGGTGAGGCAAAAGCTCGCCGCCTCCGCAGTGGTCTCGCAATGCGGCAGGGCATGCATCGTGGCAAAAAGATCGTCGATGGCCTCGAAGAAAATGGCCGTCCTGCCGGTGGCCCACCCTTCGGCGGCGCGTGGCGGGCGTTGGTGCGCCAGCGCGAACGGCTCTTTGTCGACATAGGTCGCCCAATCTTCGGCGCTCATGTCGATGTCCGGATCGAGCTCGATCGTAGGCGCCGACTCCACGTCGTTTGGCAGCCTCTTTTTCGGACGCGGGGGGAACTTGACCGAGGGTCGCGGCGGGAGCGGGCGTTTCACCATCGCTTTGCGTGCCTAGCAACGCGCGTTCCTCAGGCCGATGCCCGGAATTCCAAGTGCAGTATGCACTCACGCTGCGCCGTGGCGGATGCGTGTGGATCTGAATGGATCCGGTGGGCTACGGTCCATCCGATCCATGACGTCGTCGTCGCCTTCCCTTCTTTTGCAGGTAAAAGCCCAGCCCACCGCCATCGCCACCTTGGAGCGGGCGCTCGCCAACGGACGCGTCCACCATGCGTACCTGTTCGACGGACCCGACGGCGTGGGAAAAGAGCTTGCGGCCTTCGGGCTTGCGCAAGCTTTGGTCTGCGAGCGGCGTGAGGGCGGGCCGCATGCGTGCGGCGAATGCTCCGCGTGCAAGCGGGTGATTCCGAAATCGGGCAAACCGGTGCATCCCGACGTGATGGTGCTCGAGCGCGGCCTGTACGAGCCAGCGCAGATCGGGCGGCGCACGCCGGAGGCAACGGAGCTTTCCATCGACCAAGTGCGCACCTTGGTGCTGGCGCGGGCCGCGTTTCCGCCGCACGAAGGCCGGGCGAAGGTGTTCATCATCCGGCGCGCCGACGAGTTGAGCATCGCCGCGGCGAATGCGCTTTTGAAGACGCTGGAGGAACCCGGCAGGGGGACGCACTTCATTCTGTTGTGCTCGAAGCCGGACACGCTGCTGCCCACGATCCGGTCGCGCACCCTGCGCGTGCGCTTTGCGCCGCTGCCCGATGGGGTGGTGGCCGAGCTTCTCGCCGCGCGGAACGTGGATGCGGAGGAAGCGCGCACCATGGCCAGCCTGGCCAATGGCAGCATGGCCACGGCACTGGCCCTGGCCGATCCCGACGAGAACGGGAAGCGCCAGCGGTTCGTGGAGAAGGCGCTCGCCGCACTGGATTCGCCCGACATGGGCATCGCCTTGGAGCTGGCCGAGGAGGCGAAAAAGAACAAAGATTCCCTAGAGGTAGCGCTATTTGCCCTAGCCGTTCGGCTCGCGGAACGGGCGCGCACCACGGCGGCCAACGGGGACCGTCAGGCCGATGTCGCCGCAGCACGTTATGCCCTCGCCCTGCAGGCGGCACGGGATGTGGATGCCAACGCCTCTGCGCAGCTGGCGGTGGAATCCATGATGGTGCGCATGAGGAGTGTGTGAATGAATTTCGGGACGTTTCGGGCGCGTGCGCTCGCGGTGGTCGCGGGCACGGGAATGACGGTGGTGGCGCCCGCGGCGCAGGCCCACTTTCACCTGAATGCACCCGCGGCGTCGCTGGTGCAGGACGATCAGGGCAATCCGCAAAAGGTTGGGCCCTGCGGAAGCAACACCGGAACGCCGTCGGGGCAAGTGACGACGTATCGGCCGGGGCAGGCGGTCGACATCTCCATCAACGAGACGGTTTTTCACCCCGGGCACTACCGGGTGGCCCTCGCGGTGAACGCTCCCAGTGAGCTTCCGAAGGATCCGAAGGTGACGGAGGGCTCGTCGCCGTGCGGGAGCGCCGACATCGAGAAACAGCCCAAGTTTCCCGTGTTGGGCGATGGGCTGCTCGTGCACGACGCTCCGTTTCGCGGACCGCAGACGATGCGCGTGGTGCTGCCGTCCAACGTGACGTGCACCAAGTGCACCTTGCAGGTGCTCGAGTTCATGGGCGAGCACGACCCGAATTGCTTCTATTACCACTGCGCCAACATTTCCATTCAGGGCGAGGCCGTGGATGCGGGCCCGGGCACCGACGCGGGCGGGACGCCGGGCGGCGATGCGGATGCGGGCGGCGGCAATGGCGGGAACGGCGAAAACGAAGAGATCGACAGCGGCTCGTCGGGTGGCTGCTCGTCGAGCGGTGGCTCGACGGCGACGGGCGGGTTCGCGGGGCTGTTCGCGCTCACGTGGCTCGGCGTGGTGCGCCGGCGCCGCCTACGAAGACTGACTCGGTAGCACCTCGTAAAGGCCGGGGCCGAGCATGCGCCCTTCCCACACGAGAACGCGCGTGCCGGCGAGGATGGCGACCAGGCGGCGATCCGTTGCCGACTTGTATTCTGCAAATAATACGACGTCACCGAGATCCGGCGCGGAGGGTCCGTGCCGCTCGGCCGAAAGCGGGAGGCGGCGGAGGCGCTCGAAGCGCTCACCGTGGTGCACCAAGGAGGAGGGCGGCTCCTCGCTCGGGCCCCAGTTCGAGGCTTCGGCCATGTGCGGTGCCGCCGTGAGCCAGACGAGATCTTCGTGCGGCTTCGGCCGGACGAGCACCGCGCGATCGGCACCGGCGTTGGGCGCGAGGAAGAGGACGAGCACGGGCACCTCTTCGGAGAAGACGATGGCGCTCTCGAGCCATGCTTCTTCGCCGTCGCTCGCGAGCACGACGTCCCCGAGCCGGCACCCGAAGGCTGCGAAGGGGTCGACTTTGGGTGCCCCCAGGCCGTCGTTCGCTTCGTCCGAATCGCCCTCACCTTCGGGGCTCGGAAGCTCGGGCACCTTTCGCGTGGCCCGCGCGAGCCATCCGCCGACGAACGCGCCACCTGCAACGAGAAGCGCCGCGGCGATGAGGCTCATTACACTCCGGCCGTTGCCGGCTCCGCCGCGCAGCCGCCGAGCGCGGCGTGGAAGGCGACGGCCATCTCGCGCGGCGTTCGCACGTCGTCGAAGAGGCCCGCAATGACAGCCGCCGAATCGGCCCAGGGCGCGATGAGGGGCGCACGCTCGAGGGTGATCCCACCGATGGCCACGAGCGGCGTGCCATGGCTGCGCGCGAGCGCAGAGGCCGCGCGCAGGCCCTCGATGCCCACGACGTCGTCCGGGTTGCGCTTGGTGCTCGTGGGGAAGACGGGCCCGTAGGCGACGTACGCGGGACGCGATTCGAGGGCGCGTGCGAGCTGCTCGAGGTTGTGCGTCGACAGCCCGACGCGCAGACCGGGCGAGATGCGGCGGACGAAGTCGATGGGCGCGTCGTCTTGCCCGAGGTGCACCATGTCGCAACCGGCAAGGACCGCGAGGTCCGCGCGGTCATTGCAAACGAGCGGCACGCCGGCGCGGCGACAGAGCGGCAAGAGAAGGCGCAGGAGCGCGAGCATCTCCCGGGGCGGGAAGTCCTTGGCGCGAAGCTGCAACGCCGCGGGCCGCACGGCGAGGATTTGCTTCGCGAAGTCGACGGGGGCGACTCGCTGCGCATCCAAGGTTCCCAGATCCAACATCCCGTAGAGGCCGCGCATCATGATGAGCATCTCTTTACAGAGGTTTCGCGTTCGATGCGCCGCTCACTGAAGGGTTGAATGGTGACGAGATCGCCACGAACCAGTGAACGAAAGCTCGCGTTCGTCTCCGAGTGGGCGCGATCGAGGCGGGCTGGACGGACGAGAGACCCCGCTTCACTGCACAAAAAGACCTCGCATTTGCCCTTGGTGACGATGAGGTCGGACACGACGCGGAGGCGCATTCCGTCGGGTTGGGCGGGGACGAGGCTTCCAGCGAGCTGGGCCTCATCGCGGCGCAAGATGAGGTAGCTGTAGGTAAGCCCCTCCCAGCGCAGGCCGGCCCCGCGGGCGACGTCGACGAGCCATGCCGGGAGGTTCACGGGAAGGTCCTCGTGGCACCAGTCGCCGGGGTTGGTGAGCATGGGGCACGCCGAGGCGTGCAGGCACGGCGCAAACAAAGTGACCCCCGGGCGGGGCGGCGTGATCAGGGCATCGCGCACGGCGTGCAGATGCCGCGTGCGCGGGCGAAGGGCGGGCTCCACGATGACCAGGGCGCCGTGCTCACGCACACGCTTCAGAAGCGAGAGGACGAGCTCGACGTGGCGGGTGACGCGCTCCGGATCGGGGCGATCGCGATGCAGCTCGCTCAAGAGCTGCCCGGCGATGACGAGGTCGAAGGTGGCGTCGGTGCGGGCGGCGGCATCGTCCACGGTTCCGGAGGTACAGCGCGCGGTGATGCGCACGTTCCCTTCCCCGGCGCGCCGCTTGAAAATGCGCGCGGCGAGTTCGATGGCCGTAGGGTCTTCGTCGACGAGGAAGGCTTCGACGGCGCCGCTTTGGCCGGCGCCGGCCAGCGCCCGCACGATGCCCCACGTCATGGCGCCGAGGCCTGCGCCCACGTCGAGGATGCGCAGCGGCCGGTCGGCGGGAATGCGGAGAAGCCCGGCGGAGAGGAGCTCGCGCACGGCGGCCGCGCCTTTGGGGACGTCCCGCGGGAAGGAAAAGAGGAGCCTCGCACCAAGGGCATCTGCGCTGCGGGCGCGGGCGGCGGGGGCCTGGGCGCCATCGTTGTACGCCGACGAGAGGGCGCGGACATTGGAGGCAAGCCGCTTTACGTCGGACGAGGTGGGCCATTTTCGTTCGCGGGCCACGTCATCGAGCAGAGAACGCCATGTTTCATCGAGCGGCGAGATCATCGGTTCCCGCTCTTCTTAGCACTCCCGCTGCGTCGAAAGTCGGCCGTCGCGAGCGACGGACCTCCGGCGTGGTACGGTGCCGGCAGCTCATGACCCCGCGCCTCCCCTTGGTTCCCGCGTCATTTCCGCTGGCTTCGTTGGCTTCGCTCGCGCTGGCCTCGTTCGGTTGTGCGAGCGCCCCGCCGCCCGCTTCGCAGTTGCCCAACGCGGACGCCGCCGTGGCGCGGATGCACGCCACGACCGATTCGTGCGTGGCGGTGCAGGCCAAGGCGAAGATCGATCACTTCGGCAAGCAGGGGCCGGTGAAACGGATCCGCGCGGACCTTCTGATGATGGTCGCCGTGCCCGCTCGGCTGCGCATGGATATCGTGAGCCCATTCGGCGTGAACGTCGCCACGTTGACGAGCGACGGCAGCCGCTTCGCGCTGGCTGATCTGCGCGACAAGCGCTTTTACTCGGGCCCCGCGAAGGCGTGCAACATCGCCCGGCTTACGTCGGTGCCGGTCCCCGGGCCCGTGCTCGTGGATTTGCTGCGCGGGGAAGCGCCGGTGCTGGTGCACGGCGCGCGGGCGGGCCTCGCGGATACGAGCCGCATCGCGTGGAGCAGCAAGGGCTATTACGTCGTGACGTTCGAGGGGAAGAACTCGACGACGGAGGAGATTCACATGACGCCCCGCCCCGAGGATCTGGGCAAGCCGTGGAGCGAGCAGCGGATGCGCGTGCTCGAGGTCATCGTGCGGCAACAGGGCCTGGTTCTCTACCGCGCCGAGCTCGAAGGCCACACCTCGACGGCGATGGCCAAGCCGCGCGTCGACCCCGAGGGCATCGACGCCCCCATCCCACCGAGCGGCGCCGTCTGCACCGCCGAGCTCCCGCGCCGCGTGCACGTGGAGGTCCCTGGCCTCGAGGAAGACGTCCTATTTCGCTACGACGAGGTCACCTGGAACCCGCCCCTGCCGCGCGACATCTTCCAACAGCCGCAACCCCCGGGGTTGCAACCATTCCCGGTGGACTGCGACTAGCCACTGCGCTCCAGCCTCTGACTCTGACTCTGCCTCCGCCTCTAACTCTGCCTCCGCCTCTAACTCTGCCTCGCACTCGCACTCGCACTCGCACTCGCACTCGCACTTAACCTCTGCCTCGATCTCCATCGGACGGAGCGCTGTTCAAGTGAGTGCGGGGCCACGTTCACGGTGAGCGAACGTTCCAGCGCGAAACGCTAGGCAGAGGTTAAGTGCGAGTGCGAGTGCGAGTGCGAGTGCGAGGCAGAGGTTGAGTTTGAGTTTGAGTTTGAGTTTGAGGCCCTGAGCCTCTAGGCGAGATCTGCTTCCGGCGTTTGCAACTCGGCGACGATTTCGCGGGCCAGGGAGCGGGCGCGGTCGACTTGGTCGGCGGTGAGCGAGATGGCCCCGACGACGGGGTGGCCGCCGCCGCCGTGGCGTTCGCAGATGGAAGCGATGTTGTGGTCGCGTGCGACGGGAGACCATGGGTTGTAGCCGATGGAGAGCTTGCACTTCGTCTTGCCGCGCGTCACCAGCACGGAATACTGGCTCTCGGGGTACAGCGCGTAGGTGACGAATTTGCCAGCGACGTCGATGACTTGGTCCGTCAGATCCACCAGAACGACGCCGTCCATCGGCTGCGCGTGGTTGCGCACCAGCTCGATGAACGACTCGTGCGCCGCGCGGAGGGGCTCGTAGGCCGTGGCCACGTCCGGCGCGCGCGCCACGTCCTCGAGCGGCTGCTCGAGCAGCCGCGGGACCATCATCTCCAGGAAGGCATCGTTGCCCTTGTTTTCCACGACCGTCATCAGCTGAAGCACCGGCTCGTGCCGTGAGACGGCCATCTCCGCATTGGGGAACGCCGCGGAGTCGATCATGTCGGCCCACGAAACCAAGGTGCGCGTCGGCTCGGGATCGAGCCCGAAGACGCTCGCGCCCACGTCCGCAATCAACTTGGTGCACGACGTGTAGCCGCCGTCGTGGAACATCCGGCGTGCCGTCGGCGGCAAACCCTTCACCCGCGCCACGTGGGCCTCGTACGTCTCGCGGTCGCCCTCGTTCGGGAACGCGCTCACGTGGTGGTCGAAGTACCACGTGAGCGACGGGTGCGCGCTGAAGCGAAAGTCGAGGATCGCGTTTTCGTTGCCCACGAGGAGCTTCGGGTCCACCCCGTTTTGACCGGGGCCGTACCCGGACGAGTGGTACTCGAAGCGGAGCTCTTGCCCCGGATGCAAATGCCGCATCAGCCGGGTGAAGAGCACCGCGGAGCAAAGCCCATCGAAGCAGTGGCCATGTGTGGCCACCACGATGGACTTCGCCACGCCCGTCGCACCCGTCACGCCATTCGAGTTGTTCAGGTTTGCCACGTTGGATCCGTTCGACACGTTAGATGCCATAACACGACGCAGCTACCGCGTGCGATGGGGTACGTGCACGCCATGTGCCTCGGCGCAGCGAGCCGCCTCTTCGTAGCCCGAGTCGACGTGGCGAATGACGCCCATGCCCGGATCGCTCGTGAGAACGCGCTCGAGGCGGGCGGCCGCCTCCTTCGTGCCATCGGCGACGACCACCATGCCGGCGTGCAGCGAATTGCCGATGCCCACGCCGCCACCGTGGTGGAAGCTCACCCAGCTCGCGCCCGCGGCCGTGTTGACCAGCGCGTTCAAGATGGCCCAATCCGCAATGGCATCCGAGCCGTCCTTCATCCCTTCCGTCTCGCGGTTCGGCGATGCAACCGAACCGCAATCGAGATGGTCGCGCCCGATGACGATGGGCGCCTTCACCTTGCCCGTGCGAACCAATTCGTTGAAGAGCAGCCCGGCCTTGGCGCGTGCGCCGTATCCGAGCCAGCAGATACGTGACGGCAGCCCTTGAAACTGGATGCGCTCACGCGCCAGGGTGATCCAGCGGCGCAGGTCCTCGTCACCGGGAACCACCGACAGCACCGCTTCGTCCGTGGCAGCAATGTCCGCCGGATCGCCCGAGAGCGCAGCCCAACGGAAGGGACCTTTGCCCTCGCAGAAGAGCGGGCGCACGTACAGCGGGACGAAGCCCTTGATGTCGTACGCGTTCGCGAGGCCCGCATCGGTCGCGCCGGCGCGGATGTTGTTCCCGTAGTCGAAGACCTCCGCGCCCGCCTTTTGGAACGCGAGCATGGCCTCCACCGTGTCGTGCATGCCGGCCTTGGCGCGCTCGACGTAGCCCTCGGGGTCTTCCTTGCGCAGGTTGGCCGCCTCCTCCAACGAGAAGCCCGCGGGCACGTAGCCGTTGAGCGGATCGTGCGCGCTCGTCTGCTCCGTCACCAGCGGCGGAACGATGCCGCGACGCACGAGCTCGGGGAAGACCTCGGCGGCGTTGCCACAGAGCCCGATGCTCACCGGCGTGCCGCTCTTGTCCGCCTCCTCGATGCGCGCGAGTGCCGCGTCCAGATCGTCGATGCGAACGTCCACGTAGCGTGTCTCGAGCCGCTTCGAGATGCGCGACGGGTCCACCTCGACGGCGAGACAGGACATACCGGCCATGGTCGCGGCCAGCGGCTGCGCGCCGCCCATGCCGCCGAGGCCCGCGGTGAGCACCCAGGGCGTCTTGCCCGGATGGCGCTTCGCGTAGACCTTGCGCGCCGCGACGAACGTCTCGTAGGTCCCCTGCAGGATGCCTTGCGAGCCGATGTAGATCCACGAGCCCGCGGTCATCTGCCCGTACATCGTCAGACCGAGGCCCTCGAGCCGGCGGAACTCGTCCCACGTGGCCCATTTGGGCACGAGGTTCGAGTTCGCGATGAGCACGCGCGGGGCGTCCGGGTGCGTGCGGAAGCGGCCTACGGCCTTGCCGGATTGCACGAGCAAGGTCTCGTCGTTGCCGAGATCGCGCAGCTCGCGCAGGATGACGTCGAACGCCTCCCACGTGCGCGCCGCCTTGCCGGTGCCGCCGTAGACCACCAAATCGCCCGGACGCTCCGCCACCTCGGGGTCGAGGTTGTTCTGGAGCATCCGGTACGCGGCCTCTTGAATCCACCCTTTGCACGAAAGCTCGGTGCCCCGCGGGGCACGCACGATGCGCGGCTCACTCATGGAGCGTTCGTACCGCATCCTCCGCCAGAAATCATGAGCTTACGCTGACGCGGCGCGTACGCTTTCCGGCGGCCGCCAGCATCTCGTGCAGGCTCCCTTGATGGGACAGATGCGATGACTCGAAGAGCTCCGTGCCGTCCTCTGCAGGGGAAACCTCGAGTTCTTCCGACACCGGAGCCGCCGCATTGGCCCACCCACCTTTGGCGCTGGCATCCCATCGACCCTCGAGCTTGCGCGCGATGGACTCGATCAACGGCAGGGTCGTTTCGCGCTGCGTCGCGCTCACCATCACGACCTCCGCCTCCTCGTGCGAACGCGCCGCACGAAGCATGGCCTTGGCATTGATGGGCTCCAGCAAGTCCGCCTTGTTGTAGACGAGGATGCGCGGGATCCCATCGAGGTCGAGCTCGGCGAGAAGGTTCTCCGTGGTCTGGATGTGACCTTCCTTGTCCGGATCCGACGCGTCCACCACGTGAAGGAGCACGTCCGCATCGGCCGCTTCCTCGAACGTCGCGCGGAAGGCGGCGAAGAGATCCTTCGGCAGATCGCGAATGAACCCCACGGTGTCCGTCAGCACGACCTCACGGTCGCCGTAACCGGCCCAGCCGACCTTGAGGATGCGCGAACGCGTGTCCAAGGTCGCGAACAACTTGTCCTCGGCCAGAACGTCGGCCCCGGTCATCGTGTTGAGCAAGGTGCTCTTGCCCGCGTTGGTGTACCCAACGATGGCCACGATGGGGATGCCCTCGCGCGTGCGCTTTCGGCGGCGCTGCTCGCGCTGTTTGGCCAATTGTTTGAGCTGGTGCTCCAGGTGCGTGACCCGCTCTTTGGCGCGGCGGCGCCCGATCTCGAGCTTCGTTTCGCCGGGACCGCGTCCGCCGATGCCGCCGGTGAGGCGCGACAGCGAGTCGTCCTTTTGCCCCAGGCGCTGCAGGCTGTATTTGAGCTGCGCGAGCTCCACTTGCAGCTTGCCGTCGCGGCCCTCCGCGCGCTGCGCGAAGATGTCCAAAATGAGCTGCGTGCGATCGATGACCTTGAGATCGCTCGTCTTGGCGATGGCCGAGGCCTGTGCCGGCGTCAAATTGCGGTCGAACACGAGGACGTCGGCGTCCAGCTCCACGGCCCGCAAAATGATGTCGTCGAGCTTCCCGCGCCCCACGACGAACTTCGGATCGATGTGCTCGCGGCCTTGCACGATGGAGTCCACCACCTCGACGCCCGCGGTGTAGGCCAGCTCGCGCAGCTCGCGCATGGACACTTCGGCCATACCGGCGCCGCCCGGCGAGCGGCTCTTGTCGAAGACGTGCACCAGAATGGCCCGCCCGTCCTTGGCGCGGACGGCGCGCGTGCCGGACAAGGTCGAAAACTCGCGCTCCAGATCGGCCATCAATTGGCCGACGTGCACGTCCACCTTGGACAGCGGCATCGGGCCGATTTCGCGGTACGGCGGATTGCCGGGCACGTTGTGCGCGTACATGATCGAACGCGGATCCCCGCTCGGCGCCATTTGAATGGCCGCCACCAAGTCGAGCCGCATACGCACGAGGTCCACCAAGTCGTCGCGCGAAAGGGCTTCCCCGCGGACGTGCGTGTGGATCAACCGCAGGCCGCGGAAGCGACCCTCGGCGGCGCGCAGACGCCCGATGTCAGGCAGCATCAACTTGCCGGCATCGCCCACGACGACGTAGTCGACCTGCCCCGAGCGATGCACCAGCGCGCCAACTTGGCGCCCGGTTTCGACGGAAGCGTCGACCAGGGAGCGAACCAGCTCCGGCGTGGTCAAATGTTCGATGGGAACCCGCCGCCGGTAGATGCGCTCCAACGTGCGCACCGCCGCGGGCGAGAGACCTGTTTTGTTACCGTAGATCTCCGTCACGTATTTCTTTGCTCTCCAGTCACGTTGATGGCGTCATTCCGATTTGCTGCACCGCGCGGCGGCGGCGGGGAGTGCCCAGGTCCACCCCGAACTGTCGATGCGCGGATAGTACATGGTGAAGGCGTAGCACATCTCATCCTCGGTGTTTTGTCCGAAGGAAACGTCATATTGTGTCGTATTCGTCCAAGCGCAACGGGTTTTGACGAGGTCACCAGGCCGTAGGGTGGCGTCGATGCGCATCCAGACCTGGTTGTTGAAGTCGAATGCGGATTGCGCCCCCATATCGACCGGATTTGCCGGATCGTTCGCTGGATAAAGCGTGTTGACCAGCGCCCTGCCGAGCTTGTGCATGTGCGGCATCACGGAAAACGTGTGCACCTCTTGGAACGAGGACGGAACCGTGAAGGTGCACCCGATGTCGTGCCGGCTTTGCGGAGGGATTTCGAAGTTCTGCGAGCCAAACGCCATGACGTCGGCGTCGTAGCGGCGCAGCTCGGAGGTCGTGCACAGGTCGAAACCGGAGCCATCGCTCTGGCCCTCTGCGCCCGTCGCATTGTTGTAGTGAATCTGCGCCACGTAATGGCTCGTGCCCTCCAGCGGGAAGCCCGCCTCGGGTGGCAAGAGCAGGTTCTGGCCGCCCGGCGCCCACCCGAACACGAGCCGCCACGCCAGCGATCCCACCGGGCTGCAAGGGTGCGGTGTGGTGTCCACCGGATCGTCCGATTGAAAGAGCACCACGTGGTGCACCAGCCGCGTGTTGTCGATTTTCGGCGCGAAGGCGATGCCGTGGCGCTTGGTCGATTGCGTGATGTCGAAGCCGTAGCAAACGTATTCGTCCGGCCGATCCTTGGGCATGGTCCACCGGCCCTTTGGCACCATGTGCACGTCGGGCGTGCACCCCAGCGGCACCGGCCCGCCGTCCGCGCCCACGGTCGTGCACGAATTGCCCGAACGCGGGGCGCTCGTGGCGATGTAATCGTCCAGAATGGCGAGGTCCGCGATGCCCAGCCGCGGGTTGGGCGGCTTGGGCATGGGATCGTCGTTGCTGTGGATGCGCACGCCGATGCGCTGGTAAATCTTCGCGCTCGAATCCGCCGGCGACGTCGCCTGCAGGTCCTCCCACGTGACCAGCGGCATGGGCGCGCCGAACTGCGGCGGGTTCGAGTGGCAACTGCGGCAATTTCGCGCGAGAACGTTGTCGACGGCGCACGGCAGCCCCAAGGCTACGGCCCCGTCCTCGTTCGCATCGACCGCGGCATCCAACGCCGCGTCCACCACGGGTGGAGGCGATGAGGAATCGCTGCACGATGCGACCAGCGCGCTGGTCGAAATGGATGCTGCAAAGGCCGCCAAAAATGCGAGGAAACGCACACCCCCCGGATGCCGCATTCCTCACATTGTTCGTCGCCAGGCGACGTTTGGCCAGCAGACCGGGCTACTTGTTGACGCGCTCGAGGTACTGCCCGGTCGACGTGTCGACCTTGATCCACTCGCCTTCTTTGATGAAGAGCGGAACGTTGACCGTGGCGCCGGTGACGAGCTTGGCGGGCTTGGTGGCGCCGCTGGCGGTGTCACCCTTGATGCCAGGCTCGCTTTCGACGACCTGCATGATGACGTTGGCGGGGAGATCCACGCCGATGGCGCTGCCGTTGAAGAGGGTGACCTCCACGTCCAGGCCTTCGCCGAGGAAGCGGGCGGCATCGCCAACCTTGTCTTTTTCCACGTGGATCTGGTCGCCGGTGGCGGTGTCCATGAAGACGAAGGTGTCGGCCTCCTCCCAGGAGTAGGTCATCTTCCGCTCTTCGACGTCGGCCAATTCCACCGACTCGCCCGATTTCCACGTGCGCTCGATGACGTTGCCGTTGACCAGGTTTTTCACGCGACAGCGCGTGAACGCCTGCCCTTTGCCGGGCTTGACGAACTGGTGCTCGACGATGTGGTACGGGACGCCGTCGATTTGGATGCGAAGACCTTTGCGGATGTCTGTGGTCGAGCTCATGGGAGACGGGCGAGGGGTAGCACGCGAACACGCCACACTGCAAGGCGCCTGGCGCTCAAATTTCATAGAAAAGCGTGCTAAATGCGCCGGCTGGTACCAGACGATGCATGAGGTCGACGAGGAGCTGCGGGAGATTAAGCGCGAGATCATCGAATCGCGCGGGCTCGTCATCAAGACGAACAACCTGACGAACGCGCTCAGCGCGGACATCAAGTCCATCGCCAAACGGCAACAGACCTACGAACGGCGCCTGACCTTGAACAGCGCGACGGCGTACGTGGTGTTCGTGGTGGTGGTGCTTGGGGCGCTGAAATTCGCCTGGGATGCGCGGGTGGACGCCATCAAGGTGGAAATCGAGCAGAAAGCTGCCGACAACGAGCGGCTGCGCAAGGAAGCGCGCGAGATTTTGAAGCGCGACGAGGACCGCGCCCGCGCCGAGGTGAAGGCGGCGCAGTTTTTCGAGCTGATTCGCCAAGGCAAGCGCGCCGAGGTGGTCGAGCAGTGGGAGGCCATCAAGAAAGAGCCTCTGTCCAAGGCCGAGACGGCTGCCTTCACCGATGCGGTGGAAAAGGCGAAAAACGAGCTGGCGCTGCTGCAGTTCCAGCAGGCGGTGGACAAGGCCCGTGTGCAGCGCTGGCAGGAGGCGGCGACGCTCTACGAGGAGTCGCTGAAGTACAAGGAGGACTCATCCATCTCGTCGAGCGTGCAGCTGGGCCTCGCCGACGCCTACCGTCATTTGGGCCGGCAGCGCGATGCGATTCCGATGCTGACGCACCTCTCGGAAAACGCCCCCGACAAGGAAATCCAGGACGACGCCCTTCACCAACTGGCCTTCTGCCAAATGGACATTCAGGCCTGGAACGACGCCAAAAACACGTGGCGCGCGCTATTGCGGCGATTCCCGGATTCGCACTTCGCCCCGGAAGGCCGGTTGCAACTCGCGCAACTCAATTTGATGCACTAGAAGATTCACAGGGAGGGGGGGAGGCGGGGAGGGATACGGCGCGAATCCCACCGCGCACCGAGGCTTTTTTTGGTTTTCAATTGGCCAACGGAGCCAACTGAAAACCAAAAAAACTCCCCGCCTCCCCGTCTCCCTGTGAATCTTCTCTCTCGGCGCCGCGACGCCTAGCGCCGTTACCAGCAGACGAAGCCGCCGTCGACGAGGAGGTCGATGCCGGTGCAGAAGCTCGAGGCGTCGCTGAGGAGGAAGATCGCGGGGCCGGCCATTTCGTCGACGCTGGCCATGCGGCCTAGGGGCGTGTCGGCTTCGAATTGCTTCATCTGGTCGGCGACCTCGGGGCGGCGGTTCATGGGGGTCGCCGTGTAGCCGGGGCTGATGCTGTTTACGCGGATGCGGCGCGAAGCCCACTCCATGGCGAGGCTCTTCGTCAGGTGCATCACGGCGGCCTTGGAGGCGTTGTAGTGCGCTTGCAGAAGGCCGCGGTTCACGATGGTGCCGGACATCGAGGCGATGTTGACCAGCGCCCCGCCCTGCCCGTGGCGAAACATCGCGCGAGCCTCGGCCTGGCACGAGAGGAAGACACCCGTGACGTTGACGTCCATGACCTTTTGCCATTGCTCGAGCGGCATATTCTCGGCCGGCGCCGCATTGGCGATGCCCGCGTTGTTGATGGCGAGGCGCAGCGGCCCAAGGCGCTCTTCCAGCACCGAAACGGCGCGTTCGAGGTCACGCGCTTGGGTCACGTCCCCTTCCAGCGCGATCGCGCGGCGGCCCACGGCGGTGATGGCCTGCACCGTGGCCTCGATGTCCGTGCCGGGGCGGTCGAAACAGCCCACGTCCGCGCCCACCTCCGCGAGCGCAAGGGCGAGGCGCTGGCCGATGCCGCTGGCGGCACCGGTGACGAAGGCGACACGTTGATCGAGGCGAAAGGACGGTGCGGTCATGGTCGGGGTTCCTCCACGAGAAAGACTCCAATCTTCGGGCTACGGGTTAGGCCCGCACCCCCTGCACGGGCTCTTCGACGAGGCGGCGCGCCACGCCGATGTCCGTAATGAGAACGCTGAGCCAGCCCCCGCGCAGCGCCGCGCGGATGGCTGCGTATTTTCGGCGCCCGCCGGCCACCCCCACCCGGCGCGGAATGCGCCGCAATTGCTCGGCCGAGATGCCCAGAATTCGCTCGTCGAGCGGCGATTTCACCAAGGCGCCGTTCTCGTCGAAAAAGCGAAGGCAGATGTCGCCCACCGCGTGAAGGCTGCGCAGGGCCTCCTGCTCGGGGGCGGCGATGGCGTTGCCGCTGTCACGGAGCAGCGGCGAAGGCTCGAGGCTTCCCACGCCCACCAGCACCATGGTGAGCCGCTGCCATGCGCTCATCACCTCGGCCACCATCTCGTCGGAGGCGAGGGCGGCGCGTGCGGCGTTGGAGGACACCAGGCCCGGCGCGGGGAGAAACGCGGGGACCGCCGAGGTGAGCTCCGCAAGGCGACCGGTGAGCCTCGTGGCCTGCACCTGCGCCTTGGCATTGCCCACACCGCCGATGATCTGCACCACCGACTCGGCCACCTGCAGCGGTCGCGGGCGCATGGCCTCCACCGTCGCGAGCAAGGTCGCACTCCACGACGAAAGGCCCACGCGATCGCCGCCCGTCAGCGTCGTTTCCAGGTACACGGCCGCGGCGCCGCCCAACGCGGCAATCACGTCTTCATCGTCGTCGCCGTCGGTCTCGACCACGACCACGTCGTCGATGGCGTAACGATGCTCGATGGCGTCCTCGAGATCGGTGTAGACGCCGCCCGGCGGCACCACCACCGTGCGCACGATGCCGATGTCCGCCGCCTGCTTCAGCAAACGGGACACGCGCGGCTGCGAGATGTGCAGCTGCTGCGCGATCTGCGGCTGACGCATGCCGCGCTCGTGGTAAAGGCGCGCCACCTTGGTCAGCAGGCGCAACAGATCGGACGCGGGGGCGCGCGGGTTGGGCCGGCGGGGCGCGACGGCGGCGACCGCCGTCGGTTCGTCTCGCTTCATACGTCGAATCATACCGTGGCGAGTCCCATCACGGTGACACTGGATGCCTCGGCGCGATCGAGAAGACCGACCTGCCGCCCGCGGCTCAAGACGAGCACGCGGTGCGATAGGCCGAGCACCTCGTCGAGCTCGGAGCTGACCACGATCACGGCCACGCCCGCGCGAGTAAGCTCGGCCATCACGTCGTAAATGGCCGCGCGGGCGCCGATGTCGATGCCGCGGGTGGGTTCGTCGAGGAGCACCACGCGCGGGCGCCGGGCGAGCCATTTGGCCATGACGACCTTTTGCTGGTTGCCGCCGGACAAGGTTCCCACCGGCTGAGCGTCGTTTCCCTTGATGCGAAACGGACCGGTCGCCTCGCCCGCGAAGCCACGAACCCGGCGCGGGCCAAGCCATCCGCGGGCGGCGATACGATCCAGGTTGCCCAAAGCGACATTGTCGGCGACGGGCCGGTCGAGCAGCAGGCCCTCGGTCTTGCGGTCCTCGGGAACGAGCACGATGCCGGCCTCGATGGCGTCGTGCGGACCGCGCAAACGCAAGGGGCGGCCTTCGAGGTGGATCTCGCCCGAGACCGCGGCATCCGCGCCCGCCAAGGTGCGAACCAGCTCCGTTCGCCCGGCCCCGACGATGCCCGCGATGCCGAGCACCTCCCCTTCCCGCACGTGAAACGACACATCGCGGAAGCCCGCACCGGAAAGCCCCGCGACGCGCAGCACCTCACGCTCGCCAGGTGCCGCAAAGTCAGGGAAAATGCGCTCGAGGCTGCGGCCGACCATCTCTTCCACGAGCCGCCGAATGGGCACCTTGCCCGTCTCGTGCGACGCGACCCAATGCCCATCGCGCAGCACCACGATGCGGTCGGCGATGCGGGCGATCTCCTCGAGACGATGGCTCACGTAGATGAACGACATGCCGCCCTTGCGCAGCGCCTCGATGCGCTCGAAGAGATGCTCCGTCTCCTCGCCGCCCAACGCGGCGGTGGGCTCGTCCAAAATGAGCAACTTGGCATCCAAGGTGAGCGCCTTGGCGATCTCGATCTGCTGCTGCACGGCCACCGACAGGCCGCGCACGAGCCGGTCCGGTGCGAGGTCGAGCCCCAATCGCTGCAACTGCTCGCGCGCAGTGCGGTTCATCGTGGCGCGATCCAGCCAGCCGCGGCGTGCGGGAAGGCGCCCGAGGAAGACGTTTTCGGCCACGGTCAGATCCGGGAGCAAACGGATCTCCTGGTGAATGAGCCCGATGCCCGCGCGCTGCGCCTCGCGCGGCGACGAGGGTGCGTAGGCGCGGCCCTGCCACGTCATCGTGCCGCGATCGGGCGGGAGGACGCCGGCCACGATGCTCGCCAGGGTCGACTTGCCCGCTCCGTTCTCGCCGAGGAGCGCCACGACCTCGCCCGGCGCGACGTCGAAGTCCACCTCGGCGAGCGCTTGCGTCGCCCCGAACCGCTTGGAGACGCCGCGTACGCGCAACATCAGGGGTGCTTCTCGAGGTATTGCGCGGCGTTGTCCTTGGTGACCAAGAACGCGTCCTGCAGTTGCTCTTTGGGCACCGACTCCTTGCGCAGAAGCGCCAAGGCCGTGTCGACGGACATGCGCCCCATTTTTTGCGTCTGCTGGCACATGGTGGCATCGATCACACCGTCGCGAACGCCTTTGAGGCCGGCCACGTCGCCGTCGAAGCCGACGATCTTCACCGTGCGGTTCGTCCCCGCCGCCCGCACGGCCTGCGCCGCGCCGAGGGCCATGGCATCGGCGCGGCCGAAGAAGACATCGATCTGCGGGTTCGCTTGCAACATGTTCTGCGCGACGGAGAACGCCTTGTCCTGGTCCCAATCGGCCGACTGCTGCGCGATCACGCGAAGTCCCGGCGCTTGGCCCAGCGCCGAGGAAAAGCCGGTGTCGCGGGCAATCTCGGGGGTGGTGCCAATCTGGCCTTGCAAGATGGCCACGTTGCCTTTGGCACCGGTCACGCGGACGACGTACTCGCCGAGCGCCTTCGCAGCCGCGACGCTGTCGGTGGCGATGAACGAGTCGCCCGGCTGGTCCGGCGGATTGCGATCCACCGTCACCACGGGGATCTTCGCATCGCGCGCGGCCTTCACCGGCACGCCCGCGGCGGTGGCGCCTGCGGGGATGTAGATGATCGCGTCGACCTGCCGGGTGATGAAGTCTTGAATCTGATTCACCTGCGTCGTGGCATCGCCCTTGGCATCGGCCACGACGACGGCCACGCCTTTGGCCGCAGCCTCCGCCTCGACGGAGGTCTTGATCTGGTTGAAGAAGTCCGCCTGCAGATTGGCCACCGCAAGGCCGAGGGTGACCTTTTTGTCGCCGCCGCTCTCGCCGTGTTTGCAGGCGCTCACGAGGGAAGCTGCGAGAACAAGGAAGCTTGCGGCCACGTGCCGCCGTCGAAGTACCCACATGGTTTCGGTTTCCTCTCTGGTCAATGAGTCTGCCGCCCCGGTGACTTCTGCCGGAGCGCATCGAACATGACGGCAAGCGCGATGACGAAGCCGATGACCACCTGCTGCACGAAGGGCGAGACGCCGAGCAGGTTCAAACCATTGCGCAACACACCGATGATGAGCACCCCGACGATGGTGCCGCCCACCTGCCCCACGCCACCGCGCAAACTCGCCCCGCCGATGACGATGGCGGCGATGGTATCGAGCTCGTAGCCGTTGCCGGCGCTGGGCTGCGACGAGTCGAGGCGCATCGCCAGCACGACGCCGGCAACCCCGGCCAAGGTGCCCGCGACGACGTACACGCCGACCGTGAGAAGCTTCACGCGAATGCCGGAGAGGCGCGCCACCTCGGCACTCCCGCCGAGGGCATAGAGCGCGCGGCCCTCGACGCGGTAGCGCATGAAGGCCCAGGCCGCGATGTAGAGCAGCACGAGAAACGCGCCCGTTACCGAGAGAAACCCGAGGTAGCGGTGCGAGGACAAATTGAAGAACCACGACGGGTAGCCCACGATTTGCTTGCCGTCGGTGATGACGTTGGCCACGCCGCGCGCGATGGACATCATGGCCAAGGTCGCGATGAACGGCGGCAGCCGGGTCAAGGTGATGCTCAGGCCATTGGCCAGGCCGCAGAGCGCCGCCACGAGCACCGCGGCCACCGCGCTGAGACCGAGCGAGAGGCCCGCGTCGTGCGAGAGCCAGCCGAGCACCATCATCGCGAGCGCGAGGACGGCGCCCACGGAGAGGTCGATGCCGCCGATGACGATGACCGCGGTGCCGCCCACGGCCAGGATCCCGAGGATGGTCACCTGGTCCAACACGTTGAGCAGGTTGCGAAACGTGAGGAAGTAGGGCGTCGCGAACGACAGCACGACGCAGAGCAAAAAGAGTCCGATGGCGGGCCCGCGCGAGCCGCCGAGCAGGGAGCTCCACGCCCAGGTCGAGGACGCGCTCGACGTGCTTGTGCCTGGCCGTGGCTTTGCGAAGGCGTCGGACTGTCCCGCGTTGCTCATGCTTCGCCTCTCTGGATTCACTTGAATATTTATTCGTTAGTGAATCGATTTCCAGAATGTACCGGCCGGATGTCCTGACGTCAACGGTTTGCCGTCGATTTCATGTGCTCTTGACAGCAAGCCGCGCGTGCGGAAAGGTTGGAGTGATAATTCATTCGATATTGAATATATATTCAAACAACAAAGGTTCCCATGTTGAAACCCGATCCGGTCGCCATCGAAGCATGGCGAGCGCGGCGTGCGGCCCTGCTGGCGGCCAACGCTGCCGACCAGGAAATGTTGCTGCGGCAATCCTCGACCGAGCTGCGACGAACCGTGATCCGCATGGTGGAGCGCGCCGGGATGGGGCATCTCGGGGGTGATCTGTCGGTCATCGACATTCTGGCGACCTTGTTCGGGGCCGTGCTGCGCCTCGATCCGAACGACGCGCACTGGCCCGAGCGCGATCGGTTCATTCTGAGCAAGGGGCACTCGGCCGCGGCGCTCTACGCGACGTTGGCCGCGTGTGGCTACTTCGCGCCGGCGCAGCTCGAGACGTTCATGGCACCGCTGTCGGCACTGAATGGGCACCCGAATCGCACGAAGGTGCCGGGCGTGGAGACCAACACCGGGCCGCTCGGGCATGGGCTCCCCGTGGCCGTCGGATGCGCGCTGGCGGCGCGGATGCAGGGCTCGGCGCGGCGGACGTTCGTGGTGCTCGGCGACGGAGAGCTGCAAGAGGGCAGCAACTGGGAGGCGGCCATGGCGGCGGGCCATTACGAGCTGGCGAACCTCACGGCCATCGTCGATCGGAACCGGCTGCAGCAAGGCGCGAGCACGGAGGAGACGAACCGGCTCGATCCGCTGTCCGACAAGTGGCGCAGCTTCGGCTGGGAGGTGCGCGAGGTCGATGGGCACGATCACGTGGACCTGCTGCACGCCTTTCGGCACCTTCCACGCCGAGGCAAGCCGCTCACCGTGATTGCGCATACGGTGAAAGGCAAAGGCGTCTCCTTCATGGAGAACCGCGTGGAGTGGCACCACAAGGTGCCGACGGCCCCGCAAGTGATCGCCGCGCTCGAAGAGCTGCAGGAGACCGGCTCATGAGCGAGACGTACGACTGCCGGCAAGCCTTCGCCGAGGAGCTCCTCGCCCTGGCGCGGCGCGATGCGCGCATCGTGGCCGTGTGCAACGACTCCGTCGGCTCGAGCAACCTGGGCGGCTTCCGCGAGGAATTTCCCGATCGACTCATCAACGTGGGCATCGCCGAGCAGGACATGGTGGGCGTCGGCGCCGGACTGGCCAACGGCGGCTTCATCCCCTTCGTGTGCGCGGCCGCCCCGTTTCTCACGGGACGCGCGCTCGAGCAGATCAAGGCCGACGTTGCCTACAGCCAAGCACCGGTCATCCTATGCGGGATGAGCCCCGGTATGGCCTACGGCGAGCTCGGCCCGACGCACCACTCCATCGAAGATCTCTCCTGGCTGCGGGCCATTGCAAATCTGCCGGTGGTGGTGCCCGCCGACCCGATTCAAACGCGTGCGGCGGTGCGCTGGGCCGCGGGTCATACGGGCCCGGCGTACCTGCGCATCGGGCGCTTCAAGGTTCCCGTCACCACGCCGGCCCATGCGCCGTTCGAACCGGGGCGCGCCATCCGTCTCACCGATGGCGACGACGCCGCGGTCATCGCTGCCGGCACCATGGTGTCGCGCGCGCTGTCCGCCGCCGAGCACCTGCGCAAAGAAGGGGTGCACGCGCGGGTCATCGATATGCCGTTCATCGATCCCCTCGATGAAGGCGCTGTTTTGGAAGCGGCGCGCACCACGCGCGGCATCGTCACCGCGGAGGAGGGCACGGTAAGCGGGGGCCTCGGCGCCGCCGTCGCCAGCACGGTGGTGCAGCACTGCCCGGTGCGCATGCGCATCCTCGGCGTGCCGCACGTCTTCGCCCCCACGGGAAGCCCCGGCTTTCTGCTGGAGCACTTCGGACTTACCGCCGAGGGCATCGTGCGGGCCGTACGCGAGTTGTTGGCCGCATGAGCGACTTGGTCCTCGCCGTCGATCAAGGCACCAGCGCCACCAAAGCGCTGCTCGTGGGGCGCGATGGAAACGTGGTGGCACGCGCGTCGGTGAAGATTGGCGAAGCGCATCCCGCCCCGGGCTGGGTCGAGCAGTCGGCCGAGGAGATCCATCGCTCCGTGAAAGATGCCATCGAGGCGTGCTTGAACGGGCACGACGTGGAGCGCGTCGCCGCCGTGGGGCTGAGCACGCAGCGCGAGTCGTTGGTGCTCTGGGAGCGCGCGAGCGGCACGCCGCTGGGGCCGATGTTGAGCTGGCAGGACCAACGCACGGAGGCCGAGTGCACGCGGCTTCGCTCGGAGGGCGTGGCCGAGCAGGTGCGCGCGGTGAGCGGGTTGCCGCTCGACCCGATGTTTTCGGCCCTGAAGGCGCGCTGGCTGCTCGACCATTACGATCCCGCGCGAACGCGAAGCGCCCGCGGCGAGTTGCGACTCGGCACCGTGGACTCGTGGCTTCTCGGGCGCTGCGGCGCGCAGCACCTCATCGAGGTGGGCAATGCCGCGCGCACGCAGCTCCTCGATGTGCGCGCGCGCCGGTGGGATCCGACATTGCTCGACGTGTTCGGCGTTCCCATCGAGGTGCTGCCCGCGATTGCGCCGTCGCAAGGCCCCTTCCCTTCCGCCGGCGGTCTTCACCCGGCCCTGAACGAGGTGCCGATTGCGGCGGTGATGGGCGACTCGCACGCGGCCCTCTTTGGACATGCGGGATGGCGCCCCGGGCAGGTGAAGGCCACGTACGGCACGGGCTCGTCGGTGATGGGGCTCTTGCCCGAGGGTCACGCGGAGGTCCCCGGGGGCATGTGCCTCACCATCGCGTGGGACGCGGGCACGCCGGCGTATGCGCTCGAGGGAAACATCCGCGCCACGGGCGCGACATTGATGTGGCTTGCCAACTTTGCCGGCACCACGCCCGCGAAGCTCGCCGAGCTTGCCGCCACGGCACAGAGCGACGGCGTGCACATCGTGCCGGGCTTCACGGGACTCGGAGCACCTTGGTGGGACGGCTCCGCAACGGGCCTGCTCAGTGGCCTCACCTTGGGCACCGGCGTGGCGCAGGCCGCACGCGCCGCGTTCGAGTCCATCGCGTTCCAAGTCGAGGACGTCGTCGCCACGATGAACGACGTCACGACCTTGCTCGCGGATGGCGGGCCGGCCGCGAATCCCGTGTTGATGCAGCTTCAGGCCGACACGAGCGGCCGCATCGTGCAATGCGCCGAGAGCGTCGATCTCTCGGCCTTGGGCGCGGCGCACCTGGCCGGGCTCACGGCCGGAATTTGGTCCTGGTCCGATCTGGAAGAGATGCCGCGCGCCCGCCGGGTCTACACCCCGCGCGAAGCCGAAACGAGCCGCCGTGCGCGCCTCGCCGCGTGGCATCGGGCACTCGCGCGTTCGCGCTACCGCATGGAGGAGACATGAAAGACAAAGTCGTCGTGGTCACGGGTGCGGCACGAGGACTCGGCCGCGGGATCGCCGCACGCTTCGCGGCCGAGGGCGCGCAAGTACTGCTCGCCGATCGCGATCCGGCCGTGCGCGAGACAGCGCACGAGCTGGGCGCAGCCAGTGCGGTGGCCGACGTCACCTCGCCCGACGACGTGAATGCCCTTTTCGAGAAGGCGCGCACCGACTTGGGTGGTGTGGACGTACTCGTCAACAATGCGGGCATCATCACGATCCACCGCCTCGAGGATCTCACGCTCGCCGATTGGGAGCGCGTGCTCGCCGTCAACACCACGGGCACCTTTCTCTGCTGCCAGGCCGCGGCGAAGTGCATGCGCGCTCGAGGCGAGGGCGGGCGCATCCTCAACGCCGCCTCGGGCCAAGCGCGCCAAGGGTTCATCTACACACCGCACTACGCCGCCAGCAAATTCGGCGTGGTGGGCCTCACGCAGAGCCTCGCGAAGGAGCTGGCCAAGGACGGCATTACGGTCAACGCCTACTGCCCGGGCATCGTCAGCACGGAAATGTGGGACTACAACGACCGCGCCTGGGGCAAGCTGCTCGGCAACTACGCCCCCGGGGAGCTCATGGCCGAATGGGTCTCGCGCATCCCACTGGGCCGCGCCGGCACGACCGACGACGTAGCCAACCTGCTCCTCTTTCTCGCCTCCGACGCCGCCTCGTACATCACCGGCCAGACCATCAACGTCGACGGCGGCATGTTCATGAGCTAGCGCTAGGCCGCCCCACTGCCCGCCCCAAAGCGGCTGCTCATGCCATGCTTCCTCGCGTCCGCGGGACCGCTCCGGCACGGCCGACGATGTGGCCAACCTACGGGGCTTTCTCGCCTCAACATGCCTCATGCATCCCGGACAGACCTCAACGTGGGATGACGGCATATTCATGGCGGCGCGAACGGCGAGCCACCTGGAAGGTGGCGGACCGCCGGCTGGAAGCCGGCGCTCCATGCCCGAGCCGTCGCTAAAAATCCTAAAGCTAAAGTCGCTAAAGGTAGAATCGCTAAGCTAAAATCGCTGAAGAAGATGCTCTCGGCGCTCGGGCGACGAGGCGGTGCGCTCGGGCGACGAGGCGGTGCGCTCGGCGCTTAGGCGACGAGGCGCTGGTATGCCTGTGTGATGGCGGCGAAGCGCTGGGCGAGTGAGCGGCGTTCCGAGTCGGTGGCTTGCGGGTGCAAATCTGGATGGTATGTGCGCACCAGACGGCGATACGCCTGCTTGATGCTCGTCGCATCGGCGTATTGCGACAGACCGAGCAAGTGCAGCGCGGCGTGGCGCTCGGTCGAGACCTGCCGCGCAGGTTGAACCTGGCGGGTCGAGGCAGGCGGCGGCGTCTTCGAGGCATCGCGTGCACGGCGGCGGCCGCGCAGAAAGTCGGCCGGATCCAGAGGATCGTTTAGCTTGGTCGCGGGTGCACGCAGCGCCACACGAAAGCGAACTTGGGCATCGGCGATAGCCTCGAGCACGTTCAAGCGCTGCACCAGCTTTTGCCGCAGCCCGATGCCGGGAACGGACGCGCCGTCGATCTCGACGGCGATCACGCGGCCCTCGGTGAAGTGAATCCGATGGCTCCGCCCGCGATCTTCCGTGAGCTCGAGCGTGCCGCTCGCATGGGCGCGGTAGATCGTGCCCAGAAGATCGCCCAACGTCGTCGTGCGCAATCGGCCGGGCAGGAGCATTCGCTGCCGCATATCAGTTGCGGGCGTGCTTGGGCAAATTCTCTGCAGCCGCGAAAGCACAAGTAGAAAAGACCTTGACCCTGGCCTCTGCGGGGTCTCCATGATGAAGCATGAAAGCTATCCTTCCTCTCGCAGGCATCGTGCTCGCTTTGACGGCCAGCGCCTGTGGCAAGAGCACGCACGAACAAAACATCGCCTCGGTCGGTGACACGATGGCGTACGACCTTCAGGGCTTCACTGTGAAGACCGGCACCCAAGTGCACCTCGTGCTGAAGAACAACGGCACCACGCCGGCGATGACGCACAACTGGGTTCTGGTGAAGCCGGGAACGGAAGCCGCGGTCGCCACCGCCGGTATGGAAGCAGGCCAGGCCGCGGGCTACGTCCGGGCGAACGACGGAAACATCATCGCGCACACGCCCCTTTCCGCCCCCGGAAGCACCGTGGAAGTGACCTTCACCGCGCCGGCCCCCGGCATGTACCCGTACATCTGTACGTACCCGGGCCATTATCAGACGATGAAAGGCACCATGCAGGTCACCAATTGAGAGCAAACGCCCTATAAGCGATCGCATGTACGCCATCGCCCTCATTCGCTATCGCCAACCCCTCGAACGCGTTCAACAAGTCGTCGACCGGCACCGCGCCTATTGCAAGGTTCTGCAGGACAAGGGCATTTTGCTCGCGTCGGGTCCCTTCGATCCGCGATCGGGCGGTGCCCTTCTTCTGCGGGTGCCGGACGATGCCGTGCAGGCCACGTTGGACCAAGTCCGCGATGGCGATCCGTACGTCCTCGAGGGCATTGCGCAGTATGAGCTTTTGCCCTGGGCACCGGCCCTCGGCAAAGACAAGCTCGATTCGTTGTAGAGTCTCGCTCGAGCTTCGAACATCGCACTTCGAACGAGGAGGCCAGCATGGGATGCGGTCACTATTACGAGCCGACGGTCACGGGTGACACGGCCTTTGCCGTGGATGCCAACGCGGTGAAGTACGGGCCGGGTGTTCTGCGCGAAATCGGCGACGACGCGCAGGTGCTCGGCATGACGCGGGTCATGCTGCTGACCGACCGCGGCGTCGCCAAAACGAAGCACGTGGCCGTGGTGCGCGAGGCCCTGCAGCAGGCGGGCATCGACGTGGTCGTTTACGACGAGGTGGCCATCGAGCCGACGGATACCTCGTTCCTGGCCGCAGCCAAGGCCGCAACGGATGGCCAATTCGACGGCTATGTCGCGGTGGGCGGGGGCTCGGTCATCGACACCGCCAAGGCCGCGAACCTGTATGCGACCTACCCTGCCGATCTCCTCGAGTACGTGAATCCGCCCATCGGGCGCGGAAAGCCGGTGCCCGGCCCATTGAAGCCGCTCATCGCGTGCCCCACCACATCGGGCACCGGCTCGGAGTGCACGCCGATTGCCATATTCGACTATTCGGCCATGCACGCAAAGACGGGCATCGTCTCGCGGCGGATTCGGCCGACATTGGGCTTGGTGGATCCCGACGTCGCGTCGACGTTGCCGGCGATGGTGGTCGCGTGCAGCGGTTTCGACGTGCTCTCGCACGCGGTGGAGTCGTACACGGCCCTGCCTTACACCCGCCGCGCAAAGCCCGAAAAGCCGCGCCAGCGGCCCGCGTCGCAAGGCGCCAATCCGTACAGCGACGTGGCGTGCGCGGAGGCGATGCGCCTCACGGGCAAGTACATCGTGCGGGCGGTGAACGACCCGAACGACCACGAGGCGCGCGAACGCATGATGTTTGCGGCGACCTTGGCGGGCATCGGCTTTGGCAATGCCGGCTGTCACGCGCCGCACGGCATGTCGTACTCGGTGTCGGGGCTGGTGAAGAGCTTTCGCTCCGAGGGTTACCCGGAAAAGCCGCTGGTGCCGCACGGCATGTCGGTGGTGTTGAACTCGCCGGCCGTGTTCCGTTTCACCGCGCGCGCCTGTCCGGAGCGGCACCACGAGGCCGCGTCGATGCTCGGGGCCGCGCACTCAAACGATGCGAATGCCGCGTCGGAAGAAGAGGCGGGCCGGCTGCTCGCGGACACGATCCTCGGGCTCATGAAAGCGACGGGCATTCCCAACGGGCTCTCCGCCATCGGCTACGCGGAGGCGGACATCGCCGCGCTGGCCAAGGGTGCGTTTCCGCAGCATCGGCTGCTGAAGAATGCGCCGCGCGAGATCTCGCTCACGGATTTGGAAGGGATGTACCGCGACGCGCTCCGCTACTGGTAGCAGCGGTAGCGCGCGTGAGGGCCCACCAGAGCGCGGCACCGATGGGCGGCGCCACGGCTGCAACGGCGAAGGCCGTACCGTAGGCGCCGCGGTCGAAAAGCCGGCCGAGCTGCGGCATGATCACCGCGATGAGCGCGGACCATCCGCCCGCGCCGAGGCCGGCGATGTAGCCGGCGTGGCCCGTGGTGAAGGTCCCCGTGCCGTACGCAAGCGAGCCCACGACGAAGCCGGCCGCGATGAACATGGCGAAAAAGAGCCCCGCAAGGACGATGGCCGCGCTCTTGAACAGCGGCATGACCGCGAGCGGCAGGCTCAATACCCCGAGCAGCGCCATGAGCGGCACGAGGCGTTCGCGCGTACGGGCGCCACCGCGGTCGATGTAGTGGCCCCAGAAGAAGTAACCGATCTCCCAGCCGAGCGGCGGGATCCAGAGAACGCTGCCCAACGCGGCTTGGTCGTGCCCGAGGGCGCGGTTCAAATAGATGGGCGCCGCGTAGGTGACGAATCCGAGCGGAACGCCGCCGAAGCCGTACGACGCGACGAAGCCCCAGAGCCGCGGATCGCGCAAGCGCGGACGCTCCACGGGGGCGGGCTCGGGACGGGTGCGCACGCTTTCCGCGCGGCTCACGAAGCCCCAGAGAACGAGCCACGCCACGCCGATGGCGCCGGTGCAGAGAAACGCGGCGCGCCAGCCGAGGGCCAACGCCACGGGCGTGATGAGAATGGGCGTGAGCACGGCACCGAGCGAGCCGCCGCTGTACGCGACGGCGATGCCGCGCCCGCGCGAGCGCTCGGGCAAGGTTTGCGCGACGGTGCGCAATCCGCCGGGAAACGTGGCGCCCTCGCCGAATCCGAGCACCGCGCGCGCCGCCGCGAAGGCGAACAGCCCGCCGGCAATGGCATGCGACGTGGAGGCCGCGGTCCAAACCGCGACCGCCGCGGCCATGCCGAGGCGCACGCCGACGCGATCGAGGACGCGGCCCCAAAATGGGTTGCCGATCATGTACGCGAACGAGAACGCGGAGATGATCTGCCCGTACTGCTCCACGCTGAGATGCGTCTCACGCAGGATCGTCGGCGAGAGGATCGCCAGCGTGTTTCGGTCGATGTAGCTGATGAGGGACACCAGCATCATCGCGATGGCGGGGAACCATGCTTTTACGGCCGAAGCGTTACGCATGGCGGGAATCTGTCGTGCTCCTGACGTAGCCAACACGGCAGCCCGTAAGTAGAACCATGGACGAGGACGATGAATGAACCAGCTCGAAGTGGGAAAGAAAATCCGCCGCCTTCGTGAGAAGAAAGCGTGGACGCAGGAGCATTTGGCCCAAGCCGCGAGCATTTCGCTGCGCACCGTGCAACGGGCCGAGGAAGGAACGATGTCCGCGGAAACACTCGCCGCGGTGGCGGGTGCGTTCGACGTCGAAGTGACGGAGCTCACGCGGACGGAGCCTTCGTACCCGAGCGTCTGCCCGTTTCTGTATTACGCGAAGCCCGGATCGTTCGATTGGCTCGTGCGGGTTTTCGGCTTTTCGGTGCGCATGAAGATACCCGGACCCAATGATACGGTGGTCCACGGCGAACTGACGCTGGGCAATGGCCTGGTCATGGTGGGCTTGCCGTCGGAAAGCGACGATGCCAAGACGCCGGAGCAAGCCGGCTGCCGTACGCAGGGGCTTTACCTCATGGTCGACGACGCCGACGCGCACTGCGAACGCGCCCGCGGCGCCGGCGCGAAGATCGTCTCCGAGCCTCGGGAGGCCCATGGCCACCGCCGCTATGTCGCGGAAGACCCCGAAGGCCACCGCTGGATGTTCGCCTCGCCCATTTCGATCTGAGCACCACGGCTACCAACCCAGAGAGGAACGATACCGATGATTCGCGGAGTACATGCCATGTTCTATTCATCGAAGGCCGACGAGTTGCGCGCGTTTCTGCGTGACAAGCTGGCGCTCGGGCACACCGACGTGGGGGACGGATGGCTCATTTTCGATGTGCCGGAGGCCGAAGTTGCCTGTCATCCAACGGACGAACCGGGAAGCCCGCCGTCGGGAACGCACGATGTCTCGTTCTATTGCGACGACATCGCCAAAACGGTCCGCGAGCTGCAGGGTCGAGGGGTCGACTTTCTCGGGGCCATCGAAGATCGCGGCTACGGGCTGGTCACGCACTTCGTGATGCCGGGCAACGTGAAAGCGCAACTTTACGAACCGCGCTACAAGAAGGCGCAACGTTAGGGCGACGCCGTGTCCCACACGCCGACGAAGGCGCGACCGCCGCGCACGCAGGCGACGCGGGCACCATCGTCGCTGACGGTGCAGTCGCGAAGCTCGCCGTAGCCACCATCGAGCTCTTTGGCGCGGAACAATCGCGGCTTGCCGGCGCCGCGCACGACGATGCCTTGCACGGTGGGAACGGCCAGCGTTTTCCCGTTCGGGGAACGCGGTGAACCGGGCGGGCCCTGTTGATCGAGCGGCACCGAGAGGGCGCTGGCGCGCGCGTAGTCGGCGGCGATGAGGATCGGCTCGCCGGCTACGACGGCCTCGAGCCCCGCCGCGCCCCACGCGATGGGGATCACCGGTGCGGGCTCCCCCTTCCCTGCGGCGCAACGCGCGCTGAGCGGGGGCACCACCGGAAGGGCAATATCGTGCGGATCGGCATCGCCCGTGGGCGCGAGCGTCGCGTGAAGGGCGACGCCATCGCACGCGCTGTACGCCTCGATGAAGCGGTAGGTGCCGTCGGGCGAGACCACGCGCGAGCTCCAGGTGCGCACGTCGCCGGCTTCGGCCTCGTCGCCCTGCACCGGGTCGACGCGAACCACGCCCGCGAGGGTGCGGACCAGGAGCTTTCCGCTCGGTTCGAAGGCCAAGGCGCCCCAGCCCGGGCTCTTCGAGCGCTCGATCTGCGGGACGGCGGCCACGACGCGAAGGTTCGCATTGGTCGCCGGAGTCGCGGCTTGCGTGATCCACGCTTGCGCGTCGTTGGTGCGCGCAGGCGTGTGCGCCGCCGGCGCGCGTTGGGCGCGATCCAGCGCCGAGATGGCCCGCAGCGCATCGCCCATGACGGAGTACGCGCGCACCTCGGCCAGGCCGCCCTCCTCGAGGGCGCGGCTCGTTCCGCAGGAGACGCCGCTCATGCGCGGCGAACCGCCCTCGCTGCAGATGGAACCGTAGAGCGCGCGCAGTTGCCGCACGAAAATGGGGACGCCGGGCGCATCCTTCGCGCGCGCCGCACGCGTGGCCGCGTTGCTCGCGAGCACGCGAAGCGACGCGTCGGGCTCGGCGGGATCGCGGCTCATGCCCGCGGGCCGATCGAACCAGCGGAGCACGGCGCTCACCTTCGGCCCAGGCTCGAAGGGGGGCGCGCCACCCTCGAGGGTCACGCGCAAGGTCACGTCGTCGACGCCATCGTGATCGCGATCCGAGCCATCCGCCTCGACGCTCAACGTGGGCGCGCTCGGCGGATCGGCAATCGTCGTGGAGAAGAGCACGCGCGCCGGCGCCGCCAGTGACACGATGCCGAACCACCGCGGCGAACACCGGTTCGACAGCTCGATGACCACGGAGTGCGGTCCGATGAGCGCAAGCCGCTTCGCGCCCTCGCTCTTGTCTTTGTCCTTG
Source organism: Sorangiineae bacterium MSr12523 (assembly GCA_037157775.1). Classification (NCBI taxonomy): domain Bacteria; kingdom Pseudomonadati; phylum Myxococcota; class Myxococcia; order Myxococcales; family Pendulisporaceae; genus Pendulispora; species Pendulispora brunnea. Next base: position 3,635,648 of record CP089982.1, on the reverse strand, counting down.
TCCTTGTCGGCCTTGGGATCCGGTTTGGGCGCGCCCTCGCACGGTGCATTGCCCAAGGCCAGCGGCCCACCCACGGGCGCCGCCGTGGGAGGCTTACCCGGCGTCCCCTGGTAGAGCACCACCTGGGCCTTTTCGGGCGCCGTCGCCCCACGCACCACGGCCACTGCATCCTTGTTGCCGTCGCCGTCGAAGTCGCGCGTGAGGGCCGTGACGAAGATCATCTCGGGCGGCGCCGTGAGCACGAGACCCTCGAGCTCCCACTGCGATGTGTTCGGCGGCGCCACGATCCCGGGCTGCTCGGCGAACGTCACGCCGGCATCCGCCGTTTCCGCCGCACTGGCCGCACCGCCGGCATCCTCCGCCGGCGCAGCCGCGGTGCCCGCCTCGTCGATCGCATACGGCGTATAAGGCCGGTCACGGCCGCACTTGCAGCCACCAACCGCGCAGCAAAAGGCCAAAGAAAGTGCCCAACGACGCATGGTGTGGCTGTCTAACACATCTGACACGTCATAGCGCGCAGCCGACCATGATTGGCTCGGCCGACAGTTCGACGCCAAAGCGCGATTGGACGGTGTCGCGGACCTCGCGGGCGAGGGCCAAAAGCTCGCGTGTGCTGCCATTTCCGCGGTGAACGAGTGCAAGGGCGTGCTTACGGGAGATGCTCACACCACCGCGGCCGTACCCTTTGGTGAAGCCGGCGCGCTCGATGAGCCATGCGGCGGGCACCTTCACCGTGCCGTCGGGCATGGGAAAGCGCGGGACGGTTGCGCCCGCGGTGCTTTCGATGTGCGCGACGGCGGCGGGATCGACGATGGGGTTCACGAAAAAGGAACCGGCGCTCACGCTTTCCGGATCGCTCGCATCGAGGATCATGCCCTTGGCACCGCGCAGGCGAAGCACGACGTCGCGCACCTGGCGAAGCGGGGCGCGCTCTCCTTCGGCGATGCCCAAGGCGCGCGAAAGCTCGGCATAGCGAATGGGCATGCTCTGCGTATCGCGCGGGAAGGCAAAAGCGACCTGCACGACAATGTAGCGCGATTGCCCGCGAAAACGGCTGCTGCGGTATGCGAAGGCGCAGTCTTCGTTCGCGATCCACGACACCGTGCCCTTGGTGCGATCGAGCACGCGCACGCGGGAGATGGTCTCGCTCACCTCCTGCCCGTAGGCGCCCACGTTCTGCATCGGGGTCGCGCCCACCGAGCCCGGGATGCCCGAGAGGCACTCGACCCCGCGCCATCCCTCGTCGACGGCGCGTGCGACCAAACCATCCCAATTGGCGCCCGCGTCGACGGTTACCTCGTCGGGAGAAACCTCGACGGCGTCGAAGGCCAACTTGAGTACGGTGCCGGCGAATCCCTCATCGGCGACCACCAGGTTGCTGCCGCCGCCGAGCACGAGCACCGGCTCGCCGCGCGCATCGAGATCGCGCACGGCGGTCGCGAGCTCGTCCACGCTTTCGATTTCCAACAGACGCGCCGCCGGTCCTCCCAGGCGCAGGGTGGTATGCCCCGCGAGCGGGACATTCTGCTTTTGTCGCATCCTCGAGCACACTATACACAAACGCTTGCCCGTGCATTCGCTTCCCACGCTTCCAATCGACCCACTTTTGCCCGAGATCGTGCGGACCCTCGACGAGGAGTCGAGCCTCGTTCTCGAGGCGCCACCCGGCGCCGGTAAGACGACGCGCGTTCCACGGGCGCTTCTCGAACACCCGTCGCCTCGCTCGCCCACCTCTCTCGCGTCGGGCGGGGAGATCATCGTGCTGGAACCGCGCCGGCTGGCGGCAAGGCTCGCGGCGCGGCGCGTGGCCGAGGAGCTCGGTGAGACGGCGGGCGAAACCGTAGGCTACCAGGTGCGGTTCGAGGACGTGACGGGCCCGAAAACGCGCCTTCGCTTCGTCACCGAGGCCATCCTCACGCGGCGCTTCGTGCGCGATCCCGAGCTCGCCGGCGTGGGCGCGGTGGTGCTCGACGAATTTCACGAGCGCCATCTCCACGGCGACGTGGCGCTCGCTTACCTGCGGCACCTGCAGCGGACCTCGCGGCCGGATCTGCGCCTGGTGCTCATGTCCGCCACGTTGGATGCGGAGCCCGCGGCGCGGTTCCTCGGCTGCAAATCGCTTCGCTCGGAGGGAAAGCGGTTCGATGTGCGCATCGAGCACGCCACCGGCGCCGACGATCGGCCACTGGAGCTGCAGGTTGCCTCCGCCATCCGGGCCCTCCCGATGGACGGCGACGCGCTGGTGTTCCTCCCCGGCGCGCGCGAGATCCGGCGGGCGCAAGAAGCGCTGGAAAAGCTGGCGGCGGAGCGCGGGTTGCTCGTGCTGCCGCTCCACGGCGATCTCTCGCCGGCGGAGCAAGATCGGGCGATTCGTCCGGCGGATCGGCCCAAGGTGATCCTCGCGACCAACGTGGCCGAGTCCTCGGTGACCATCGACGGCGTGGTGGCGGTCATCGACAGTGGCCTCGCGCGCGTGATGGGCCACGATCCCTGGTCGGGGCTGCCGCGGCTGCGCATCGAAAAAGTAAGCCGCGCATCCGCCACGCAGCGCGCGGGGCGTGCCGGACGAACGCGCCCCGGCGTGTGCGTGCGGCTTTACACGAAGATCGACTTCGAACGCCGCCCCGAGCATCAACCGCCCGAGATTGCGCGGCTCGATCTGGCGGAGCTTTTGCTCGAGTTGCGCGCGCGAAAGGTCGACCGCGATCTGACGTGGCTCGATGCACCGCCGCCGGCGGCGCTGGCCTCGGCGGAGGAGCTGCTCACGCGCCTGGGTGCCTTCGATGCAAAGGGCGATGTGACGCCCATTGGCCATCGCATGCTGCGCTTTCCCCTTCATCCGCGAACCGCACGTCTCCTCGTGGAGGCCGAGGAGCGCGGCGTTTTCGACGACGCCACGGTGCTCGCCGCGCTCTTGGGCGAGCGCGATGTGCGCACGGCCGGGCGCGCCCGTTTCGATCGCGGGTTCGGTCGCGATCCGGCCCACGACGTTGCGACCGAGGATTCGGATCTTTTGCAGATGCGCGACCTCTTTCGCGAGGCCCAAGAGACGCGCTTCGCGCCGAACATCGTGCGCGCCATCGGGCTCGATCCGGGCGCCACGTTCGCCGTGGATCGCGCGCACAAACAGCTGCGGCGCATCGGCCGGCCGAAGAAGAGCGAGCCCGGAGGTGCGTCGCTCGCGACGCCCGACTTTCAACGCAGAACTGACACCGATTTGCTGAAGTGCGTGCTCGCCGGCTACCCCGATCGCGTTGCCCGGCGCGTGCGCGGAAGGACGCTGGCCATGTCCGGCGGAGGCCGCGCGGAGCTCTCCGAGGCGAGCGTCGTGCGCGATGCCCCGTGGCTCGTCGCCGTCGATGCGGACGACAAGTCCGTGCGCATCGCCAGCGCCATCGAGCCGGATTGGCTCATCGAGTTCTTCGCCGATCGCATCGTCGAGAGCACCCGCACGACCTTCGTGCGCGCCTCGGAGCGCGTCGAGTCGGTGAGCTCGATGAGCTATGAAGGCCTTGTTCTCGATGAATCGCCGGCCAATCGGCCGGACGACACAAAGGCGGCTGAGCTACTTGCCGAAGCCGTGCTCGCCGATGGCATGGCCAGCCTGGCGCGATTCGCTCCCGAGGGGGCGCTCGATGCGTGGGTGGCGCGCGCCCGTTTCGCCCAGACCGTCGATGCCTCCATCCCGCGGGTGGACGATGCGTTCCTGCGCCAGGTCTTGCTCGCGCAGTGCGCGGGGCGACGCAGTTTTGCTGAGCTGCGTGCGACATCGTTCGTGGATGCCATCCAGACACACCTGGGCCCGGGTCCCACGGCGCGCATCTTCGCACTCGCCCCCGAGCGCATCACGTTGGCGGCAGGAAGAAGCGTCAAAATTCACTACGAGCCGGAAAAACCCCCGCACATCGCCTCGCGCCTCCAAGACTTCTTCGGCATGAACGAAACGCCGCGCGTGGGTGGCGGGAAGGTCCCCCTCGTCGTTCATCTCCTCGCGCCCAACCAGCGCGCCGTACAGGTGACAAGCGACCTCAAGGGCTTTTGGGAGCGGCATTACCCCTCGATCCGCAAGGAGCTTTCTCGGAAATATCCGAAGCACGCGTGGCCGGAACGGCCCGAGAGCTGATAGAAAAGGAAGACTCAAGGAGAACCGACTCGATTTCAGCTTTTTGCCCACAGCACTCCGTCAAGTAGGCGAACGAAGCGAAAGAAAACGAAGCAGCGGCCGAATAAGAGTCAGGGGGACGGTGGTGGAGCAGAGCAGGCGCACGGATGACCGATAACTTCGAATACCCCAGCGGGATTCTCATTCCTGGAACCAAGTACAAGGTCATTCGCCGCCTCGGCGCGGGCGGAATGGGCACCGTTTACGAGGTCGAGGACACCAACATCGAGAAGCGGTACGTGCTCAAGACCCTGCACGCATCGCTGTCCTCTCGGGCGGATTTGGCCGAGCGCATGCGCCGTGAGGCACGGGCCCTCGCGCGGCTCGAGCACCGCAACATCGTCCAGGTCATCACGGCGGACGTCACCGCTGACTCGCTGCGTCTCACCTACCTGGTGATGGAAAAGCTCAACGGGCACACGCTCCGCACGGTGCTCGACAACAAGACGCGACTCAACGTCGACACGGCGTGCCGTCTCTGCATCGACCTTCTCAACGCGCTGTACCATGCGCACGAAAACCGCATCATCCACCGCGACGTGAAGCCGGAGAACATCTTCCTCCACCGCGACGCGGACGGCACCACGGTCACCAAGCTGCTCGACTTCGGCATCATGACCGAGGCCGATCCCGAGACGCACACGCAGACCGGGCACAATCGCTTCATCGGCACCCTGCGTTACGCCGCGCCGGAGCAGCTCTCGGGGCGCCCCATCACGGCGCAGACGGACATTTATGCGGCGGGGCTTTGCCTCTACGAGATCATCACCGGCTACGGGCCCTTCGACGATCTGTCGTCCACCGCGGAAATTGCGCATGCGCACCTCAACACGGTCGCGCCGCCCATCGCGAGGCACGTCCGCGTGCCGCGGCAGCTGGAAGACATCGTGCGCCGTGCGCTGGCGAAGGATCCGGCGGATCGGCAGCATGACGCCTTCACCTTCGCCGCCGAGTTGAATCGGTTCCGCAAGTCGCAGCAAGGCGCGCTGGAGATGGCGCCGCTCTCGCAGGTCGAGACGGTGAACGATCCGTTCCATCTCTCCACGGATCCGGGCGCACAACAGCGTGGCCCGGGCATCAGCGGAGCGTCGTTCTCGCGGCCTGCGAGTGGAGGAGCGAGTCCGCCGCCGGCGGGTGCGCCCCTCATCGTGGGCGGCGCGCCGCCGTATCCTTCTGCGCTTGCAGGTGCGGCCCCCAAAGCGGGGCCTGGGGCAGGTGCGGCCCCCGCGATGCAGCCTTCTCCGCAGCCGCTTCGCAGCTCGGAGGGCGGCAGCGGTGTGCGCGCGTCCGGGCACGGCACGGGCGATTATCCGCAGCCGCAAGCCTACTCGGCATCTGGCGGGGCTGGCGGTTCGATTCCCGGGGCCGGATCCTCGGGCGCGGGACCGGTGCGCCCTCCCTCCGCCGGCCTGGCGGATGCGGCGACCCAGTTCGACGAGGGCAATGGCTCCGGCGGGGGTGCGTTTCCGCCCGCCGCGGGGGAGACGCACGAGAATGCCGCGGCCTCGCCGATGACCATCGGTGGGCCCACCCCCGTGCCTGCGGCAAGCTTCCGCGGCCCGCCGTCGCCGCATCCCGCAAGCGGTGCTTCCGTCGATCGCAACGCGCCCACGGGGACGTACGCACCGCCGGGCGTGCCCGACGTGCAGCGAAGTGGCACGGCCATCATGAGCTCCGTCGATGCGCCGTCCGATCCGGGGCACCCGAGGACGCTCACGTTGCCGCAGCCAAACCACCCAGGCCAGGCCGGCCAGGGAAGCCTCGCCCATTCGGGCATGCCGGCGAATCCGTCGTATGCAACGGGGCCTCACGATGCCGGTCGCCTGGCGACGCAGGGGGCCAAGCGAGGGCTCGGGCCCGTGATTTGGATCGTCGTCGCCGGCTCGGCGATTGGTGCGGTCCTCGCCATCGGCGGCATCTACCAGCTCACTGCCCGCAACCCGAAGCCGCCGCCGGAGACGACGGTGACCGCGACGGCACCGGCGCCCTCCGCGCTTGCGGCATCGGCCACGACGGCTCCGGAGCCCGCGAAGACCACGGGCGCCATCGAGAACGTCGGCACCGTCGATGCGGGTGCGCCGGCGGCACCATCGGTCTCCGCCAGCTCCGCCAGCTCCGCCACCTCTGCGCCTCCGGCCGAAGAACGGTCGCATCGCCATCGCGATACGCCGCGTCCTTCGGGTGGCGGCGGCTCGGCCACCCCGACGAAAAAGCTTCCGGGCTCGGGGCTGTAGTCACCGAAACCCACGCCGGGTGTCCGGCTGGATGGTCGAATGGTTCCGCGCACATAGCCGCAGAGACCATGTCGATCCACCATGGCGCACGCGCCGTTCATGCGGCGCGCGCGAATGGCCAACACGCCGAACGCCCGGTTGTCGATCACGCGTCCGAGAAATCACGAAGCGCGAATCGGACGCGGCGGATGGATGCCAGAGCAACGGATTTTGACACTGAGAATTGCGCGCGCCCACGGTGACGGCATGCCCCTGGCTAAGGCGCGTGCATGGACCCTCGGCACTCGAAGCGCGGGCTCCGCTTCGCCCTTGCTCTGTTTGCCAGCGCGTTTCTGCTCTTCTCCATCGAGCCCATGGTCGCCAAGTCCATCACGCCGTTGCTCGGCGGGACGCCGGCCGTGTGGATCTCCTGCATGCTCTTCTTCCAGGCGCTGCTGCTCGCTGGATACATGTATGTACATGCATCCCTGGGCTGGCTCGGTGCCCGGAAGCAGGCGCTCGTCCAGCTCGTTTTGATAGGACTGCCCCTGCTCGCATTGCCGGCGGTGGTCGACTCGGAGCAGGTGCGCAGCTGGAACCACGACACGAACCCGACCTTCTCCGTTCTCATCTTGCTCGCGCGCACGGTGGGGCCGGCGTTCGCCATTCTTTCGATGAGCGGCCCGCTGCTTCAAGGCTGGTTCGCCGCGCTGCCGCCGTCGGATCCCTCGCATCCCACCAAACGCGCCGGGCGCGATCCCTATGTGCTCTACGCCGCCAGCAACGCGGGAAGCGTGGTGGCACTGGCGGCCTATCCCTTCGTCATCGAGCCATTCGTCGGATTGAGGCGCCAATTCGCCGTTTGGCACAATGGGTATTTCGCCTTCGTCGTGTTGGTGGCCATGTCGGCCCTGCCGCTGCTCATGCCGCGCCGGCCGGGTGATCCGGAGCCTGCGCCATCGACCCCGCGGCCCGATGAGACGCCGTCGGAGCGGAGGCAGCGCGTCCGCTGGCGCTCGCGGCTCACGTGGGCTGCCCTCGCGTTCGTGCCGTCCACGTACATGATGGGGGTCACCACGTTCATCACCACCGACGTGGCACCAATTCCGCTCTTTTGGGTGCTGCCGCTCTTGCTCTATTTGGTGACGTTCATCCTCGTCTTCGCCAACCGGCAGCTCTTCAGCGATGCGGTTCTCGACCGCGCCATCGTCATCGGGCTCACGCTGTCGGTGGCGGCCAGCGTTCTCGGCGGGGCGTGGTCGACCATTTTGGTGCATCTTGCAACCTTCTTCTTCGTCGCGCTCTTTTGCCATGTGCGGCTCGTCCGACTGCGCCCGGATGCGAGCGAGCTGACGGACTTCTTCCTCTGGCTCTCCATCGGCGGTGCCCTCGGCGGGCTTCTCAATGGGGTCGTCGCACCGACGTTCTTCTCGCGCGCCATGGAGTTCCCCATCGCCTTGGTGCTCGCCGCGCTCTGCCGCGTCGTCGCCAAAAAGAAGGAACCGTCGGCGCGCGCACGGCTGCTCGATGCGGTCATCCCCATCGGCATCGGGGCGCTCCTCTTCGCCGTCCTCTACTTCGGCGAGAAGCGCGACCTCACCGATTCACCCCTCTACGTGCTCGCCGTGGCCATTCCGTTCGTCCTCAATTACGCCTCGCGCATTCACGTCCCGCGCTTTGCGTTGGGCATCGGGGCCATCCTGCTCGCGACCGGCCTGCACACCGGGGCTATGTCTGGGCTTCTGTACATCGACCGCAACTTCTTCGGCGTCATCCGCGTCGCCGAAAACAAAGGCTTCCACGTCTTTTCGAGCGGCAACATCATCCACGGCATCCAGTTCACCGCCCCCGAGCGACGGCGCGATCCCCTCGCCTACTACCATCGCCGCGGACCGCTGGGTGACGTGTTCCAGGCTTACGGCGATCGGCTCCATTCCGTCGGCGTCGTCGGCCTCGGCGCGGGAACCATGGCGGCGTACGCCAAGCCCGAGCAAACCTGGACCTTCTACGAGATCAACCCCGCCGTCGTGCGCGTCGCCCAGACGCCGAGCCTCTTCACGTATCTGTCCGACGCGTTCCCCAACAATCGCGGGCTGCGCGTCGAGGTGGGCGATGCACGCCTGCGCATCGAGGAGGCGGCGGATGCGTCGTTCTCGCTCATCGTGCTCGATGCCTTCAGCTCCGATGCCGTCCCGGTTCACTTGCTCACGCGCGAGGCCATCGATTTGTACAAGCGCAAACTCGAGCCCGATGGGCTTCTCGCGTTCCACATTTCGAATCGTTTTTTGCGACTCGGCCCCGTAATGGCCAATGTCGCGGGCGATCGCGCGCTGCACCTGGTGGGCAAGAGCCTTCTGTCGCCGAGCAAAGAGCTGCTCGACGACGGGCTCCAGCCCTCCACCTGGCTCGTGATGTCCGAGAACGCCGCGACGCTCGAGCCGCTCGTCCAGCGCGGGTACCAGGAGGTCCACGCGAAGGAGGGCATGCGCGTCTGGACCGACGATTACTCGGACATCATCGGCGCGTACCGGCTTTAGGCTTTACAGCATCGACGTATCCGTCTCCACGCCGAGAAGGATACGTCCGGCGTGGGGACAGCTCCGAAACGGCCTTCGCTGCACTACGTGCGCGAGTCAGAAGATTGATGTCGATCGACATCATTACAACGTATCACGTTCAGCGGCAGTACGAGGCGGGCGGCTGGCACTCGTCACGGCACGACGAGCACGTGTAGTTGCGCTCGCAATTCAGCAAATTGACATACAGCTGCTGACCCTGCGGATCACCCGCAGCCTGGTTGATGTAATTCTGCGCGCACACCAGATCGTAGTCGTAGCAGTACGCAAGGATCGTTTGCTGAAGGTTCAGGCAGGTCGTGCTCTGATTGCAGTACGTCTGTTGCACATTGCACATGGGCTGAACGCAGGCCTGGCAAGCGAACGGATCGTAAGGCCCTGCATCGCCAGCATCGCTGTAGCCGCCATCGGGAAAAGGATTGCCCGTCGGCCCATTGTAGCGACGCGGTTTCATGAACTCGTCGCACGCGGCCGCGGTGATGCCCAAGATGAAGATGGCAGCGCCCAGCGCGAGCACACTCCGCGCGCGACGGCCGTTCTGCAAAGTTAACATGCGTTCAAGTATTGTGGGTGAGCCCCCGGTGTCGAGTTAAGTAGCCGCGCACGGCTTACATTCCTCGTTCCGGTCGCTTGTAGATTTTGCCGGCACGCATCACGAACGCAACGTGCTCGGTCTGCTTGATGTCCTTGAGCGGATTGCCCGGCACCGCGACCACGTCGGCGAGCTTGCCCTTTTCGAGGGATCCCGTTTGCGCGGAAATGCCGAGCAAGGTCGCGTTGACCGATGTCGCGGCGCGAAGTGCTGCGGCGGGGCTCATGCCGCCTTCGGTCATCAGGGCGAACTCCTGCGCGTTGATGCCGTGCGGCGACACGCCCGAGTCGGTGCCGAAGCCCACGATGACGCCGGCGCGCATGGCATCTTTGAACATCTGCGCATGGGCTGCAAACGCGGCCTTCGCCTTGGCCTGAATCGGCGGAGGGAACTTGTCCAACTTGCCGCCGGTGTACGCGCCGGCGAGGAACGTGGGCACGAGCACGGTGCCCTTGGATTTCATCAACGCCAGGGTGGGCGGCTTCAAGAACGAGGCGTGCTCGATGGAGTCGACGCCCGCGGTGACCGCGAGCTTGGCGGCGCTGTCGCCGTGGCAGTGCGCTGCGACCTTCTTGCCGAGGCGATGCGCTTCCTCGACGATCGCGCGCAGCTCCTCCAGCGTGAGCTGCGGTGTATCGACGGCGTCCGCGAGTGACAAGACGCCGCCCGAGGCCATGACTTTGATGAGATCGGCCCCGTACTTCACCTGCTCGCGAACGGCCGCGCGGCATGATTCGGGGCCGTTGCAGATGCCTTCGTAAACACCGAGCTCCTTGATGCGCGCCGGCGGATACGGATCTTGATCCGCGTGACCGCCCGTCGCGCCGATGGGGTGCACGGCGACGAGCATGCGCGGGCCCGGGGTGAGGCCCGCTTCGATGGCGTTGCGAACGCCCACGTCGAGAAGTTCCTCGGCGCCGAGATCGCGGATGGTGGTGAAGCCTGCATCGAGAAGCTTCTTCGCCGAGGCCCCCGCGTAAAACGCTTGCTCGGCCGGGAAGCGGTGCAGGAACTGGTAGCTGTCGCGGTAAAAGTTGTCGCTCGCCTCGGCGGTGACGTGCGTGTGCGCATCGATGAAACCGGGCAGCAAGGTGCTGTCCCCGAGATCGATCTGCTCGGCGTCACCCGGCGCGGTCACCGTCTTTCCCACTTGCGTGATGAGCCCATTTTCCACGAGCAGGGCCACGCCCCCTTCGACGACGCGGTCGGCCTTTCCATCGAAGAGGCGCGCGGCGCGGAGCACGATGGCGCGCTGCTTGGGCAAGGTCGAGAGATCGACCGGTGCGGCGGCGGCCACCGGCGGGGCTTGCGCCACGGTGTCCTGGGCGCCCGTGCCCGTGGTGGACGGGCCGTGCGCGGACGGTGTGGAGGGCGCCGGGGAAGCGCCTCCGCAACCGGACGCGAAAAACGCGGCAAACGCGGCAAACGCGGCAAACGCGAACGGTGCGGACGAGAGGACGCCGAGGAGGGCCGCACGTGAACGAGAGGACAAGACGGTGAAAGGGCGCATCGGGTGCGACGATAGGCCCATTTTGGATCGTCGATTACCCCCCAATGAACGGAGGTGGGTCCACGTCTGGAGGGCCTGCGGGGGCATTTTTCTCGAGAATCCCGCGCAGAAGGGCTTGGCACGGAGTGTGTACTAGGTGCCCTCCGAAGCACGCAGCACCCGCAGTACCCCCCTAAAAAACGACGATAACCAGGAGAATTCCTATGAACAAAGACATCATGCAGCTGGTCAAGGACGAGAAGGGTGCAACCGCCATCGAGTACGGCCTGCTCCTCGTTGCCATTCTCCTGATCGTCGCCGGCGCCTACAAGAAGCTCGGCAAGGCCGTCAAAGGCGCTGCGAACGACGCCAAGGGCGAGTTCTGATCGCTTCCTAAGAAAGACTTTGCCAAACGGCGGCGAAGGCTCATGGGCCTTCGGCGCCGTTTGCCTTTTGTGCGGGTGCACGCGCGCGGTCGATGGCCGCGCGCAGAACCTCGACGGCTTGCGCGCCCGAGACGGCGAGCCTTCCGTCGAAGACGAAGAACGGGACGCCGTTGATGCCGCCGTCGCTGGCGTTGCGGGCCTCTTGGTGCGTGAGCGTTCGCTCCTCCGGATCGCGGACGAGGCGCACGGCTTCGTCGGCGTCGAATCCGTGGCGGGTGGCGATGCTGGCCAAGGTGTCGATGTCGCTGATGTTCCGCGCCTCGACGAAGTGCGCCTCGAAGAGCGCTCGCGCAAAAGCGCGTTGCGTTCCCTTGGGCGCGGCGTGGCGGAGCAAGGTGTGGGCGCCCTCCGTGCGGTAGATCTTCGTCTGCTTCGACAGATCGAGGACGAGGCCACTCTCGCGGGCCGCCGCCTCGACGGTCGCGAAGGCGCGCTCGGGCTCGACACCGTACTTGCGGCGCAGACGGTCGCGGATGCTCTCCCCTTCCGGCGGAATGGTGGGGTCGAGCATGAACGTGCGGTAATTCACCACCACGTCCTCCTCCGAGGCGAGCACTTGGTCGAGCCGATGCGAGCCGATGAAGCACCAGGGGCAGACGATGTCGGAGAATAGGTCGATCTCGAGTTGGGCCATGATGTCCGCGGATCTGCGTCCCATGCGCGATCCGCGCAAGGCACACCGAAGTAACCGCGCTCGTTGATTTGCCGTTCAATGAACGGATGTCCGTCCAGCCTTTTCGGGCTTTCGCATGCACATTTCCCGGGGATTTCGCGCGCGGATGCCTGGCACGGAGCGTGTAATAGCTATTCTCCGAAGCACGCAGCACCCGCAGCACCTACCCCCCCTAAAAAACGACGACAACCAGGAGAATTCCTATGAACAAAGACATCATGCAGCTGGTCAAGGACGAGAAGGGTGCAACCGCCATCGAATACGGCCTCCTCCTCGTTGCAATTCTCCTGATCGTCGCCGGCGCCTACAAGAAGCTCGGCAAGGCCGTCAAGGGCGCTGCGAACGACGCGAAGGGCGAGTTCTGATGGACCGCTGGCCTCTGGCCGGCTAGAGCAGGGCTCGTTTGAAGCTTAGCGGCGGCGAAGGATTTCCCTTCGCCGCCGTTTCGTTTTGTACCATCGCGCGCATGACTTCCTATGCAAGCGATCTCGATCTCGCATTGCGCTTGGCCGATGCGGCCGACGCGGTGACCCGTACCCGTTTTCGCGCATCCGATTTGCGCGTGGAGCGCAAGCCCGATCGGACGCCGGTCACCGATGCCGATCTGGCGGTGGAAGACGCCGTTCGGGCCCTGATCGGCAAGGAGCGGCCCGATGATGCGGTTGCGGGCGAGGAGCGCGGCGGCAGCATTGGCGAAGGTCGAACCTGGGTGCTCGACCCCATCGATGGGACGAAGAACTTTCTGCGCGGCGTGCCCGCGTGGGCCACGTTGATCGCGCTGCTCGACGGCGGGCGCGCCGTGGTGGGCGTGGTGAGCGCCCCTGCCCTCGGCCAGCGCTGGTGGGCTTCGTTGGGCGACGGCGCCTGGACGCGCAAGCAGACCGACGAGAAGCGCGAGCCGCGCAAGCTCTCCGTCTCGGCGGTGGGGGCGCTGTCGGATGCGTACCTGTCGACGACGCACCTCAATTCGTGGGTGGAGTTCCACTCGCGCGAGAAGTACCTGGCCCTGGTCGATGCCGTCTGGGAGACGCGCGCCTTCGGGGACTTCTGGCAGCACTGCCTGGTCGCCGAAGGGGCCATCGATCTTGCCGCGGAGGCCATCGTGAATCCGTGGGACGTGGCGCCGCTCAAGGTCATCGTCGAGGAAGCCGGGGGAGCGTTCTCGGATCTATCGGGTGCCAACCGCCTGGGCGGCTCGGTGTTGACGTCGAACGGCCGCCTTCACGACGCCGCGCTCGCGATTCTTGGATCCTCGCCGACCCCCCAATGAACGGGGCGCGGTTCACGGCGGGTGGGGTGGGATAGGCGATTTTCCTCGAAGATCGCGCGCGGGACGGCCTCCGATGGGCTGGCACGGAGCGTGTACTAAGGGCCGCCGAAGCACGCAGCACCCCGCAGTACCTACCCCCCCCTAAAAAACGACGATAACCAGGAGAATTCCTATGAACAAAGACATCATGCAGCTGGTCAAGGACGAGAAGGGTGCAACCGCCATCGAATACGGCCTCCTCCTCGTTGCCATTCTCCTGATCGTCGCTGGCGCCTACAAGAAGCTCGGCAAGGCCGTCAAGGGTGCGGCGAACGACGCGAAGGGCGAGTTCTGATCATCTAGGCTTTTCGCTTCACATGCGCACGGCGACGAAGGCTTCTTCGTCGCCGTTTTGCTTTTTGTCGTCTCGAATCCGTGTTGCTCGGCCATTTGCCGTTCAATGAACCGATGTTCGTCCAGCCTTTTCGAGCTTTTGCATGCGAATTTCTCGAGAAATTCGCACGCGGGCAGCTGGCACGGACCGTGTAATACCTAAAAATAGCCAATCTCCGAAGCACGCAGCACCCGCAGTACCTACCCCCTAAAAAACGACGACAACCAGGAGAATTCCTATGAACAAAGACATCATGCAGCTGGTCAAGGACGAGAAGGGTGCGACGGCCATCGAATACGGCCTGCTCCTCGTTGCCATTCTCCTGATCGTCGCTGGCGCCTACAAGAAGCTCGGCAAGGCCGTCAAAGGCGCTGCGAACGACGCCAAGGGCGAGTTCTGATCATCTAGGTTTTCGCTTCACTTGCACGCGGCGACGAAGGCTCCTTCGTCGCCGTTTTGCTTTTGTTCAAAAGCCTTCCGTCATGCAGGCGCGAACGTCATCCTGGACGTCCTTCGCCGTCGTCTCGGCAATGTAGCGTGCCGCAAGGTCGAGGCTCTCCAGGGGAAAACCGAGATTCGCCACCTCCATCACGGCGGAAGCGACCTGGCCGTTGGTCCCGTACGCCAAGGTGCGCGCGCGTGCGGCACGCAGTTTGGCCCATGCGAGTGCATTTACGTCGAGGGGTCCTTCGGCGAGGTTGCGCAATGCCTCCTTCATCGCCGCAAGCGTGGTCGCGAGTTTGTCTCGTTCGACCGCGGTCGAGACGTCCAGGTACGACGTGCCGCCGCGAAGCACGTGGGCGGTTGCAACGACGTCGGTGAGCGCATTCGACTTGGCGGCGACGACTTCGGCGAGCCGAGCTTCCACGAGCCGGGCCACGACATCGCGCCGGGGCAGATCCGACGCCTTGGTGGCGAGAGGAAGAATGCAACCAAGTCGCACTTGCGACTGCCGTGCGCTCGTTTCCTCCGATGCAACCACCTGGAGCCCTCCTCGGCGTGAGCCCGGCGGAACCACGGAGGCGGTCTTCGAGCCGGATGCCCAACCCCCGAATTCCGTTCGCACGAGTCGTTCGACTTCGGTAGGGTCCATGTCGCCGATGACGATCAGCGTGCCATTGTTCGGCACCTGCACGGCGTCGAGCCAGTCCTGTGCGGCCTTGTGGGTCGACGTTGCAAGCTCGTCGTCGGTTGGCCAGAGGCCGTGGGCGTTCGTCGCGGCCAGGAGGGACCTCATGAATCGACGATGTTCGATCAGTTCGGAACTCTCTCTCTCTCGCCGGCCGTCCAAAGCCATTCGAACGCGCGGGTCGATCTTCGCGTCTCGGACTTGGTGCCCCATCCCTGCGAGCATGGGGCCGACCCGTCCTGCCGGACCTTCGAACGCGAAGTACGTCTTGTCCAATGCAACTTGGCCGCGCGGTCGAACCTCCGACTCGTCCGACGGAGGGTGGGCGAAGAATGCCAGCACCAACGCCGAGTAGGCGGTAGCCGGTTGCGCCGCGGTGGCATATCCGCCGCGGAGCAAGAAGTGCACGGCCACACGAGGCAACCCGCCGTGGCGGCCGATGATGACATCGAGGCCGTTCGGAAGCGACATGCGCCGGTAGGCGCTCGCCCCGAGACCGGGCGCGAGCTCGCGCAATCGGGCCTCGTCGATCGGCAACGGACCGAAATCTTCGTCGCCCACCGCGTACTTGCCAATGGGTCTCGCCGCGGCGATGCCGCCATCGGGCGCTGCGGGAACATAGACGGCGCGGGCGCGCTCGGGCGCCAGGTACTTTCGCACGTATCCGAGGAAGGCGCCTTGCTCGAGCCGGACCAATGTGTCGATGCCATTGCCATATGTCGTGGGACTCTGGGTAAAGTGCGTGGTGAGGGCACGCTCCTTCCCGCGGCGAACCAGGTCCTCTCCTTCGAACAATTGGCCAAGCGCCAATTCCTTGCGACGGCGAAATACGTCGTCGTCCTCGCCGCCGCCGTCCTTCGCCATCTCGAGTACCCGATCGAGGGTCTTGTCGAGGTTCTCCCCTCGGCGAAGCTCCACGCGAAGGACCAGCATGGACGCTTCCGCGCCGGGAACGAGCCGAGAGCTCATGGATGCGATGTCATCCTCGTTCGCGTAGAAATGCATGCCGGCTCCATCGGCCACCATCCGTGCCAGATGGACGTTTGCATCGACAGCACGGGGCAGTGACCAAGCGACCCACAGCTCGGGATGGGCGGCCGGTGCGATGGCATGCGAAAGACGCGGTGCGGGCGGTGCGGGCGGCTCGGAGGCTTGCGCCGGAATCGGCATGCGATGCACGGAACTCGGTGCATGGAGCAGCTCGGCAGGAAGCGCGCCCTCCAGCGTGCGATCGATCGTTGCGAGATCGATGTCGCCGAGGATGGCCAATGTCATGTTCCCGGGCTGGTAATGCGCGCGAATGAACGAGGCAATATCGCTTTCCTGAATCGATCCCAGGCTCGCCTCCGTTCCGAGGCTCGGCCGCGCGTACGGATGCCCCGCGGGGAATACGGCTCGTTGCAAGGATGCGAGCACGTCGCCAGAAAAACCCGTTTCGTTGCGTGCCGCCAATTCGCCGCGCACGGCGTGAAGTTCGAGGGCGAATGCGTCCGGTGTCACGTTCGCGACTGGCGCGAGCATCCGAGCGCCCTCGAGCCGGAGCAGCTCCTCCAAGGCCGATGCCGGACCAAGCTCGCTATAAAGCGTTGCGTCCATCGTGGTTTGCGCGTTCCAGTCGGCGGCGTAGGCGCGTTCTAGCAAGCGACGAAGGCTCGAGCGCCCGAAGGGGCGGGAACGAAACGCGAGATGCTCGACCAGGTGGGCCAGGCCTTCTTTGCCCACCGGATCCTTCGACGAGCCTGCGCCGACGACCAGGAAGATCCCCACCACTGGCGACGTCGCATCTCGCTCGGCGACAACCCGCAGCCCTGATGGAAATACGATCTGGCGCACCAGCGTCGGAGCGGCGGCCGGCAGCTCGCGCGCGGGCTCGAGCGAGGCTTTGCAGCCCGCGAGACCGGTGGCGACGACGAAGAGTATGCCGATGACCAGACGCGCGAGCGCGCGCCCAATTCCTCCACGTTTGCCGTTCAATGAACCCCTCCCGGTCCAGCCTTTTCGGGCTTTGCGTGCAAATCTCTCGAGAATTTCGCGTCCGGATGCCTGGCACGGAGCGTGTAATAGCTATCTCCTGAAGCACGCAACGACGCAGTACCCCCCCTAAAAAACGACGATAACCAGGAGAATTCCTATGAACAAAGACATCATGCAGCTGGTCAAGGACGAGAAGGGTGCGACCGCCATCGAGTACGGCCTCCTCCTCGTTGCCATTCTCCTGATCGTCGCTGGCGCCTACAAGAAGCTCGGCAAGGCCGTCAAGGGTGCGGCGAACGACGCGAAGGGCGAGTTCTGATCGCCTAGATTTCCGCTTTTCGAAAGAAGACTTATGCATGCGGCGACGAAGACTCGGTCTTCGTCGCCGTTTGCCTTTAAAGGCGGTCTGTGGCCGTTCGGCTCGTTGCATCCGCAACCAAGTCGTCCGGGGCTCGCTCGACGTTGCGTGAGAATCGGCAGATGAGATCTACCGACTCATCGTTGTGTGCCTCAATAGCGAACGAAGAAGCAGCGGTCCTTGCCCTCGATGCCGGCGTCGCGGAACTTCGTCACGACGCTCGGGCCGTGGCTCAGGAATTCGACGGTGAGGCCGCGGTAATGCTCGCGCAGTTCCGCTTCGAGGACCGCGAAGGGGGGGCCATCGATGCGCGATTGGTCGTACTCGAGGGTGACCACCAGGCCCGGTGCACCGGACGGCAAGAGGGTGCGGAGATGGCGCGCGTAGCGGGCGCGCATGTCGGGCGGTAACGCTACCAGAGCCGCTCGATCGTAGAGTGCGTCGACAGGACCGAGCACCTCGGGGGTCGTGGCGAACATGTCGCCCACCAGGATGGTGATGGTGCCCGCCGAATACGCGGTGAAAGCACCGCGCGGGCGGACATCGGGCGTGGCGCCGTGCTCGGCGAAGAAGGCGCGTGCTGCATCCTCGACGAGCTCCACGCCGACGACGTGGTGGCCGCGTCCGGCGAGGTACGCGAGATCTTCCGCTTTGCCACAAAGCGGGACCAGGATGCGCCGTGCCTCACCAAGCCGCTCGACGTGGCGCGACAGGTAGGTGTTCGCGTTGCCCTCGTGAAAGGCGATTTTCCCCACTGCCCATCGGTCGATCCAAAACGTCGCGTCCATGGTGGCCGATTTTCGCACAACTCGACGCGCGCGTGGGTCGACAGATCACCGGGAGGAGGTGGCTCGAACGTGGATGACGAACTGGGAACATACCGCGCAAGGCTGGGAAATCACCTCGTCTCGTTGACGTGCCGGTCGGACTTCGAGGACAAAGCGCGCGCGTTCCTCGACACTTTGGCCGAGCTCGATGCCAAGCCAGACGCCACCATTTTCTTCGGTGGATTGCCCTTCCGCATCAGCCCGACCCCAAGTGGGCTGGAGGTTCGTCAGCCCGATTATCTGTTGGGAGCGGCCCCCGGGGCGGAGGACATTTGGACAGCGTGGATGGCAGACGTGAGTGGGGCTCTGGTCCTGCTCACCGCACAACTCCGCGTGACCAGCATCATCGGGGTCGAGCCTTGCGATTACCGCATCGACCAAACCATCACCGTGCTCAAGGAGGCTCTCGACCAAGAGCGCTTTTGCATGGTGCGACAGGAGCCTTCTTCGCCGAACGACTCGGGCTGGTACCTCGGCTCGGCGGAAAATGGTCCCCAGGACCACGCCCCCGCGAACTACGCCATCGTGCCTCTGGCTGCCCTATTTCGGCTGCGGCCCGCGGCCCTTCGTGTCCTCGCTTTGCCGCCAGGCTTCTT
Source organism: Sorangiineae bacterium MSr12523 (assembly GCA_037157775.1). Lineage (NCBI taxonomy): Bacteria > Pseudomonadati > Myxococcota > Myxococcia > Myxococcales > Pendulisporaceae > Pendulispora > Pendulispora brunnea. The sequence continues at coordinate 3,616,970 of CP089982.1, read as the reverse complement.
GGCCCGCTTCGAGGGTGATGCCCTCGTGGGCGTGGGCAACGAGGATGACGAAGAGGTGTACGCTCGTTAAGAGAGACGCGGTCCCCTCTAATTCGCGAACTTGAAGGCGTGGGCGGACAGATCGGCTTGGCCCCCGACGCGCGCGTTGAGGTCCGGCAGAGCCCAGCGCTTCTCGATCAGCTTGAGAATCGCCGTCGTGTCGTAGACCGTGGAGTCGATGCCGCCCTTCGCGTAGGGCGAAATGATGACCGCGGGAATGCGCGAGCCGGGGCCCCACTTGTCGGTCGTGGGCGGCGCCACGTGATCCCAGAAGCCGCCGTTCTCGTCGTAGGTGACGATGATCGCCGTGTCGTTCCAGGTCGCGCTGCCCATCACGTCTTTGATCAAATCGACGGTGTGGGTTTGTCCACGCACCATGTTGGCGTACTTCGGGTGCTCATTGTCCACGCCCACCGGCTTCACGAAGGACACCGCCGGCAACTTCCCGGCCTTGGCCGCGGCGATGAAATCCGCCTCGTCCTTCAGGTGCTGCGTCTTGGCCGCGGTGCCATCGGCGTAGTTCTCGAAATAGATGAACGGCTGATGGTGATATTGAAACAACGGATCGGCGTTGCCGGCGATCGCATCGTTCCATCCGCCCGAGTACCACGCCCAATCCACGCCCGCGGCGCTCAGTTGATCGCCAATCGTGGGAATGTCCTTCGCCTTCTGGTTCGGCAGATACCGCGTCTTCGTCTCGTCGATCGTCGGGTGCGGTAGATTCACCGAAAAGACCGTGTTCACGGCATAGCCATCCGGCGTCAGGATGCCATCCTTGGTCATGCGCCCGTTGCTGTCGACTTGCGCCTTCATGAAGTCAGGCGCGCCCTCGAAATAAGGCGTCGCGCCGGCGATGAGCCAAATGTGGTTCAAGAAGGAGCCACCGAACGCCGCGTGGAAGAAATGGTCGCAAACCGTGACCTGCGACGAAATCGTATTCAGGAATTGCACGAAGGGCAGACTGGCCGTCGGATAAAAGCCCATGGCCAGACCCTTGCTGTCGTCGTTGTACGCGGCGAACGAGTCCATCTTGCCGGCGTTGATCTGCATCTGCTCGTGGTAAAAGCGATGCGTCACGTCGTTCGTGGTCTGCTTGTCGTTGGGCACGTACTTGGTCAAGTCGAACGGCCCGTTGTCGATCCGGTTATCCGGAATGTTGGGATCGTTCTGCGGCAACTTCGCATACGGCGTGTTCGTCGCATCGACTTGCACGCCTTTCGTCCCGGCCGCGGCAAGGCCCTCGGCGCCGGGATAGCTGCCGTACAAGTTGTCGAAGCTGTGGTTCTCCAGAAAGATCACGACCACGTGCTTGATCGAGGAAAGCGTTGCCGGACCCGCATCGGTCCCCGCATCGGCCGTCACCGTGGCGTCGGTGCCTGCATCGGTCGTCGGTGGGACATGGACGAGCGTATCGTCCGAGGCACACGCCCCCAGAGCGGCCGCAGCTACACACGCACCCAACGCGAGAATCGAAAACGGTAGCTTCCTCATAGGAAGCGCGAGCATAAACCAGCTCGACCACAGCCGAATACCCGCTGGTGTGAACCTGTAAAATTCTATCCTGTCTTCTTCTTTTGGAGGCCGTGGAAGGCGACTTCGATCATGGCCTCCGCGTGCGCGTCATCCAGCGACGCGTGGCCTGAAAGCAGGCGATAAATCATGGGGCCGAAGATGAGGTCCATGCCGATGTCCATATCCACGTCGTCACGGATCTCGCCGCGCTCGACACCGCGTTGCCAGACGATGCTCGTCTCCTGGCGCCGCGTGCGGAGAAACCGTTGGCGAAAGACTTCGAGAAACTCGGGATCGCTTTGGCCCTCGGCCACGAATTGGCGGAAGGTCTTGCCTGCGGGGCTCGTGTAGAAGTGGATGACCGCTTCGAGCACCTGCTTGAAATCCTCCACGGCGGAGCCGGTGTCGGGGATGCCCACGTTGATCCGCATGTTCGCGAGGAACGCGTCCAACGCGACCAGGTTCTTGTTGGGCCACCACTTGTAAAGCGTGGCCTTGCTCACACCGGCGCGCTGCACGATGGCATCGGCCGTCACTTCACGCAGCGACTTTTTCTTCAGCAGTTCCGTTGTTGCGGACAGGATGGCGGCTTCGCACTCGCTGCTGCGTTGACGTCCTCGAGGCTTGGACTCGGGCGGGGCAATGCTGGATGCGTTCTTGGCCATCATCACGACACGGGTTGAGGGTTGGCGATTATAGAAACTATACGTACAGTTTTTTGCTTCGGAAATTTTTTTCGGGCTTTTTTCCTTCAGTGGACCGAGGTCTTCGCGAGCTGGATGCTGGCGCTCCGCGTCACCGCAGGGCGGGCGTTCGGCGAAGGCTCGTAGAAGCTCGCGGTGGACGCAACATAGGTGCCCGCCACCGGCTTCTCGTTGTGCATGGCCACCACCGTCGGGAACGTCAACGCGAAGGGGCGGGCGTTGGGCGAAGGCTGATAGAGGCTCACGGTGGAGGTGTTCTCGATCTTGGCCGGCGTGATGGCGCTGGTCGGCGCGGTCAAGACGACGGGGCGCGAAGGAGCCACGGGCTTCGCCACGGTTTTCGGGGCGGCCGCGGCCTTGGTGCCGGTCACGATGGCGCCGGTCACGGTGACCGGGGGTGCCACGGCAAGCGGCCGCGAATTCGGTGAAGGCTGGTACGTGCTCGACGGGTCGAAGCTCGCCACGTAGGCGGCGGGCTTCTCGGAGCGGACGCCGTCGACGATGACGCCGGTCACATTCACGGGAGGCTGCACGGCGAGCGGCCGCGAGTTCGGCGAAGGCTGGTACGTGCTCGACGGGTCGAAGCTCGCCACGCGGGCCACGGAGACGGATTTCGCGGGGACGCGCACGCCATCGCCCACCTGCCCCACTTGCCCCGTGACATTGACGGGAGGCTGCACGGCGAGCGGGCGCGAGTTCGGGGAAGGTTGGTAATAGCTGGAAGGATCGTAGTTCGTCGACGACGGCGACTCGGCAAAGGCCTGCGTCGAATAACCAACCAGACCAACGGCAACGGTGGCGACCAACGAGGCAACGCGGAACGATTTCATGACGGTTCTCCGACTTTCTGTTTGGAAACTGATCGTTCAGTTTCACACACGGAGAACATAAACTGGACGTTTAGTATTACAAGGTCCCGTCGGACGTTTTTCTGCGCGCAAAAACCGCGCGATTTATGTATGAGCCCGCTTTAGCCGGGCGATCCCGTCACTTCGGCAGCTTGCCCTGGAGCTCGCCAAGAAGCGCTTCCAGATCCGGATTCTCGGCCATCATTTCCTGCGCCTTCTTGAGGGCGGCCTGGAACTCGTCCGAGGAGAGATCGGGCATCGCCGGCATGACCGGGACCTGCCCGGGCAGCGGAGCATTGGGAACGTTGCCCATCAGTTTCTTCACCGCGTCCTCGAGGCCACCCATTCCACCTACTCCACCTATTTGCGGGAGCGCCTTTTCGAGGTTCGACTGCGCATCGGCAAAGGCTTGGGGATCGCCGGAGAAGACGGCGCGGGTCATCTGCTGCACGAGGGCGGGATCCAGCGCGCCCATGATCTCACCGAGGGCCGCGTCCAAGCTTCCCGCGGGCGCGTTGCGCAGCCGCTCGGGCACGTAGCCGTCCGGCACGACTCGGGTCCACTCGCCGGCATCGCCCACGCGCTCGACCAATGCCTCGTACGTCTCGGTGCTCGGACCGCGCGCGGCCACGTCGGGAACGACGAAGATGCCGCGCGGATCGCGGTGCTCGTCGACGAGCGGCCCGAGAAGCTGCCGCACGAGGAGCGCGAGCTCGTCGCCCGGCGTCGCGAAGGGCGCACCGGTGACGATGCTCACGGCGTCCGCGAGCGGGCGCACGCGCACGGGTATCCCGTTCTTCCCGGCAAAGAGAAGATCGGGCAACGCCGTGGGCGCGTTCGGCGCTGGTGCGAGCTCCGCGTGAAGGCGCGAGGGGGCGATTCGAAGAACGGCTACGGCGTCGATTCCCATCCGCGCATCATAGGCCAGCTCACCCTCCGAGCGAGCCCCGTTGCAGCCGGACGCAGAGCTTTTCGGCGCGGCATTCTTTTACCTGAGGAATGCTCGCGCGGGAGTCGCCGCACGGCTCCTGCGCAAGGGCCTGACGGCATTCCTCGTAGGCGCGGTGCTCGATGGCGCCTGAGCAGCCGCGGGTCTCCAGCTCGGTCTGCGTCGCTCGGTGGCCCTCGAGGACGCACGCATTGCGATCCGGGACGCGGTTGCAAGCAGATTGGCGATCGCAACGCGCGGCAGCAAGCGCGTGCACCGCACCGTCGATGTCCATCCATGCGGCCCCAGTGGTCTCGGTGGTGCCCACGGGCTGTGGGGTGCTGCTGCAAGCCACCATCGCAACGGCCATCGTCGAGACCGCGAATCGAAGTTGGTAGAGCATGGTCTCCTCCGGTCGGGAGGCCGATGCAAAGCGGGTACCCGAAGCGCGGTCGTGTTCCCTACTCTTTCGAGCTGGCGACGATGGCCGTGAGGGCTTCGTGGAGCGCGGTCATGCGTGAAGCTCCGATGATGGACTGCATCTCATCGCCAATTTCGGCAAGAACGGCGAGGCCATCGAGCAGGGCTTTTTGCCCGCGTTTGCTGTAGCGAACGAGCTTGGCGCGGGCGTCGGCCGGATCGGGAACGCGCTCGAGCATGCCCATCGCCTCGAGCTCGTCGACGAGTTGCCCGGCCGCCTGCTTCGTCACACCGAGGCGTTTTGCAATATCGGTAAGACGGGTGCCCTCGAGATCGATGTGCGGGAAGAGCGCCGTGTGCGCGACGCGGACCGGTTGACCCGAGCGCGTGCGCACGCGTTCGATGGCGCGCTCGTTGAGCAGGCGAGCCGCCTTGAAAAGAAGCTGCACCGTGGAACGAGCCTTCTCCGCCTCGAGCTGTTTGCGGTACGCATCCGTGGGCATCTCCTCATGGGGATACGACGGGCTCGCGGCAATGGTCAAGGAACCTTGACAATATAGTCAGGCGTGCTTGACTATCTGGACACGGAGGCGCGACATGCTGCGGACCATCACGGACGATCTATGGACCCTCGAGCGCGACATTCGATTGAGCGGAGGCATGCGCATGCCGGCGCGGGCGACGATCTTGCGCCTCACGGGGGACGAGCTGCTCGTGCACTCGCCGCTGGCCATGGACGACGAGACGGCGCGCGCGATTTCGCGCCTGGGCAAGGTGACGAGCATCGTGGCGCCGAACTGCATGCACCACCTTTTCTTGCGGGATGCGATCGCGCGCTGGCCCAACGCACGCGTGTTCGGCCCGGCCGGGCTCGAGCGTAAGAGCAAAGGCATCTTGTTCGATGCATTGCCATCGGAGGGGCCGATCCTCGATGGAACGGTGGCGGTGCGTCGCATCGATGGAGCACCTTCGTTGGCGGAGCACGTCTTCTTCCATCCGCGCTCGCGGACGTTGGTCGTGTCCGACTTGGTCTTCAACGTCCACGCATCGCCGGGCTTGTCGCTGCAGTTCTTTCTGCGCCTCGTCGGCGTATGGAAGAAACTCGGGCAGAGCCGGGTGTGGAAATTTTTGATCAAGGACCGGGCCGCTGCTGCGCAGAGCGCTCGGGATTTGCTGCTTTGGGACTTCGACCGCCTGGTGATGGCACATGGCGACATCGTCGAGGCGGGCGCCCACGCGAAGCTGGAAAGCGCCCTGGCGTGGATGGGCGGGTCGCCGGTGCCTCCCCTTTTGCCGCGGGCGAGCACGCGATAAGCTTGCCGCAAATGGCACGCATGTTCCTCAATGGTCAAGCCATGGAAGGTGGCCCCTTCCATCACCACCTCAAAGGCGCCCCGCTGGTCATGAAGACCCGCACCGCCCCCGGCTATCGCTTTTTCTCGGTACGCGACACCTTTCCCGGACTTTACCCCGACGCCTCCGTCGATACGAGCATCGAGGGCGAGGTGTACGACGTTCCCGAGGAAACGTTGCGCGACGACCTTTTGCCGAACGAGCCCCCCGAATTGGAATTCGGCATCATCAAACTTGCCGACGGCTCTTCTTCCTTTTCGATGATCCTGCGCCGGAGCGAACTCGAATCGGGCGGACACCGCGAGATTACCTCTTTCGGCGGGTGGCGAAATTACATGAAGAGTCTGGAGCGCTGAATCTCCGATGGGCGCGGGCGACCAAGGGCATTTGAAGGCGGATATTTTCCTCTTTCCGGAGGAACGCAATCTCCGCATTTTCACGTGCGACAACGTGGTGCAGGGGCGAATCGATGCTCGCAACGTCTTTCACCAAGATGACGGTGATTGGCAATTCCTCTGCGGGGGCGACCATGGCGAGGACGGCGATGTGGAAGACCGGATCCACATCGCGTGTCTGGAGTGCACGGTCGCCCGCGACCCGACGCTCAACGCCATTTCGAAGATGCCGCGCGGCCACCATGCGGTACGAAAGGGCCGAGGCGAACCTTGGTTCGTTTGGCAGGATGGGGGCGAAGAGGCACTGGGCCGCGCGGAGGGCGATTCCGAGAACTATGTGACCTATGTGACGGAAAGCAGCGCGTGGCTCGGGCGCCGCCAGGATGCGATGCATGCCCAATTCGGTATTCGCGATGCCAAGACTTGGCACTACGACCAAGATACGGGCCTTTTTACCTTTACCTTCGCCGACCGCCCCCCCGTACTCGCCGATTTCGAGAAAGTCGGCAGTGTGTCGACGCGCAGCAACACGTGGCTCTGGTCGTGGGCGAACGAGAGCACCGAGCCGCGGCTCACGCTGGGTGCCCAGCGTGCGCGCGATTTCGGGCGTGAGCGGGACTGGCTTCCATTGTGGCTAGCCGATTACGCCGCCGACGAGGTGGATGGCTGGGAAATGTCGGCCATCGTCGCGCGGCTGACCAATGCCGAAGGCTGCTACCGCGCGCCCAGTGATTGGTTGTACCTGTATTTCACACTTCGCAATCTACGTTGCGCGGATTGACGAGGGCCTTACTCGAGGGCGCCCGTTTGTTCGATGCGGCGACGAAGCGTGCCGGGTTGTTCCCGGAGGCGCATGGCCATGGCGACGATGGCGGCGTCCACGCTGGAGAAGACTTTGACGATGCCCCGCTTCGTGACCAGGAGAAGCTCGGCCAGCACGGTGCGGACCAGCGTGGCTGCAAAACCGGTATCCTCGAGAACGACGAAGATCATTTCGCAATTGTCCGACCATATGTGCTGATGTTTCAGCATCACGCGGCGCGTTTGGCCGTCGGGAATTCCGATGCCCGCGGTGATGATCGACAGTGCAACGAGCGGCTCCCCCGCTTGGCGGCGGGTCTTGGGAAGCTCGTGAATGAGTTGATCGACGTCGGGCAAGGTCACCGCGGTGGTCCATCGGACCACGTAGAGTCGTCCGTTGGCGCCGGCTACGTACGCCACGTGCGCTGCTCCTTGCAAATGGCGGCGCGGGCTCGGAAGCGCGCGGGACTCTCGCCCGTGGCGCGGCCTATGTGCCCGAGCGGCGTGCCCAACACGGCCACCCGTGCCAAATCGCCCGATTCGAGCTGAACGCGGCGGCCGCCGACCTCGAGAAGGGCATGCCCGCGCACCTGCCAGTACGGCCGCGTGCTCGACGGTTCACGCGCTCGGCGCTTTCCCCATCGGTCCCCCAGGGTGATCTGGGCGGCCTCGAAGTGACGGAGCTGCATGCTCCATGGATAGCACGGACGCGCGGATCGCTCGTGCGGACGTGCGGCATGCTCGCCCGCTGTACGCCTTACGGCATGAACGAACCGCATCCTACAGCGCTGCAATTGCTCGAGCGACACCTCGCCACCCTCACCACGCAGCCCGAAATATGGTATTCGCTTTTTGCCGATGACGCCGTCGTCGCGTTTCCCTATGCGGCAGGGACGACATTTCCGCCACGCCTCAATGGCAAATCTGCCATTGTGGGGCATTACGAGCAGGCGGCCCGGTGTTCTCGTGGTGAAAGCGCGTGCCGGACGCACCGTCCGCTATCGCGAATACATCGGCGGCACCGGGCGGACCGGCCGCGCTATCTCCGATGGCCCCAGGGCAAAGGCGTGTCGGTCCGGCGCACGGGCACGCGCGGCGGCCCCGGCATCACACGCTTCGCGTGGGGCGAGGCCGCCGAGCTACCGGCCGTCGAAGCGATCACCGGCGAGCGGCCGCGAAGTCTGAGCGCATTCGTCGCGGCGCTCGCCCGGTCATCCCTATAGCGTTACTGCCTGCAGGAGCCTTCGCAGGTCACGCCCGTCGACTCCCAAATCCCCGCACCGGTGCAGAACTCGTGCTGAAAGCGCGTGGAATTGCCGCAGCAACCATCTACGCGCTTGCGCCGTTGCCCCGGCGTACATCCAAGAGCATTCACCGATTCGGCCTCGCCCGATTCCGACTGCAATGCCTGCGAATCTTGACCGACGCCTTGCGAGCCCGGATTGGAATCGCCGGACGTCTCCGCTGCACAACCTGCGACGAGAAGACCAAACATCACCATACATGTCGCGAGCAAAGTACGCATTGGACTTGTCCTTTCGAAGGGATTCCCTCTCCCGCCAACGGAGAAGAAAAAGCAGCGAAGGACGAAGCACGCGACGTGCCGCGAACGCACATCGTCAAATCGCGATGATCATTGGGGGAAGTGTCAACTCCATGTTGATTTCGTCCGGTTAAGGATCACTTGGCCGAGGCGAAGCACTCCCCTTCACCACGGAAGTGGCCAATCGTGCGCGACAAAGCCGTCACGAACGCGCCAAGGTCGTTGATGCCGGTCGCGCTTCCCGTGCCGTAGGGGATGTCTTTGGTGGAAATACTTGCCAGCTTCACTTTCGACAATTCGTCCAATGTGATGATACCGTCATTGTCCTTGTCGGCATCGGCCATGAAACCGAAGCGCACCTTGGCGTCCTTGGACTGAAGGTCGTCGTAATAGAGGTGGTCGCCGTGAATGGTCAGTTGCGGCGTGTCGGTGCCGCCATTGGTGACCACCACGCCGTCGGTGTCCTTGCCCGCGAGCTCGCCCTTGCAGCGATCGTAGAGCGTCACGGTTTTGAAGCCCCACGTGTACTTCTTGGTAACCTGGTCCTTGGTGGCCACGGCGTCGACGTAAACGCTGTAGCCACTTTGGACCATGAGCTGCTTGTCCGCATCGGTCCCCGCGCCAATGACGGTGTCGGCGGCGGCCGGCGCAATCTCGTAGCTGACGTGGGTCCACGGTTTGGCGGCGACATTGGCGAAGGTCACGATGGGCTTTGGGCCGCTGGTCGTCATATCGAACAACTTCGATTCCTTCATTTCGGCGCCCACGGCACCGCCACCGTCGGCAACTTTGATGTTCCGAATGACCACGAGGAACTTGTTGTAATGAATGGTCCAGCCATCCGCGACCGACTCCGACGGGATTCGTTTCTCGATGTAATCCTCACCCCACGTGCTGAACGCGACGCTGCCCGAGCCATCGTTGTCGTTCGAGTCCGAGCTACTGCACGCTGCCAGCGCGAGACCGAGCCCCAGCGCGGTACCTCTCAACATGGTATTCATGGTTCATTTCTCCGAGTACGAAAACACATATCCATCGCCCGCCTTCATTCCGCGAACGAGCTCTTTTCGTCCGATGGCCTCCGCGGGCATCAACACGGGGTTACCGTCCGCGCTGGCCGGGATGCTGTCGAACTCCACCTGATCGAACCAAAGTGGCAATTTGATGGTCACGGTGACCACGCCATCGCCTTCCATATCCGTTTCCGTGAAAGGGCATCCCTCGATGGCCGCGGCATTTTTCGTATTCACCACGTCCGCCTCGTCGATCTCCGCGCGGAAGATGCGCGCGTCGCTTCCTTTGGTCGCCGTTCCCTCGAGCACGACCACGTGCGAGCCGAGGGCACTCGCCTGGGGGCCCGTCGGCGGGGCATTGTACGCAAAGGTGGCGGACCGCACGATGCCCGAAACGCCGTCTCCTACGGGAAGCGACACGGCGCCCCCCACCAGATCGACCGACGAGGGGTTCAACATCTGGCCTTTGGCATTGCCCGGAATGTAATGCCCCGGGTGCGCATACGCGATGCCGATACCAAGGAACTCCTCGATGCGATCCAGCGGAGTTTTGCGCTTGGGCGCGGCATACGAAAAGATGGTCGCGCCATCGAAGTAATACAGCGATCCCACCGAAAGGGCGACCTTGCGCAAGGAAATGCTCCACCCCTGCGAATTGGCGAAGGCTTGGGTCGCCGGCGGATCGGTGGCGATTTTCGTGTCGAGCACGATGCGCTTGCCCGTGGTCGTGTCCGAGGAGCTCGAGCACCCGGCCAACGCCGTGCTGCCAATCACGAGTGCGAAATAGAGAGCTTTCATGGCATCCTCAAATATGCAGAGTCAGGGACAGAAACACGGAGCGCGGCGCCCCCACCGTCACGTGACGAAAGGGCACCAGTTGGGCGGGTTTACCTCGATCGAAATTCGAGGCATAGACGAATTCACCGTCGTACCAAAATGCATCCAGCAGATTGAACGCGTCGAGCCCGAGCTCTACCTCCTTCAGACGCAACCCGGCTCGCGCATCCACGAGAAAAATGTCGTGGCCCAATTCGGAATACGGCAGCGGACGCCGGATGAGCGATTCCAAACTCATTCCGATGCGCCCCTCCAGATCGCGCCCCAGTACGCGTGCGAGGCGCCGTTTGGCACCGATGTCCACGCGGCTGACGATCTGCGGCACGTAGGGCAGCAGATCGCCCTCCTTGTATTGTGCATCCGATCCCGTGAACGCGGCGCGCGTGTACGTCACGCTGGCGCTCGTGGTCAGCCAATCGACGCGCGCGGTGAGCTCCGCCGCGATGCCGGTGCGCTGCGTACCGGGAACGCGCTCGTTGCGCGCGGTCGTTTGATCGAAGGCGAGATCTTCCGATAGGCGCGTATGAAATGCCGCCAGCGAGCCCTGGAATCGATTTCCGTCGGCGTAGCGAATCCCCAGTTCGTAGCTGGTCACTTCGGCGAATGGGGTGCGCTCTCCCTCCGAAAGGCTGCGCGCTTGCGGCGAGCGAAAGCCCTCGCCGTAGCTCGCCAAGGCGTGCAGCCCCGGCAAAAGCAGAAAATCGGCCGTGGCCTTTTTTCCGAGGTGCGCGCCCTGCGCGGCGCGGGCCTGCGACGCCGTGGCCGTCGGATCCGAGGCGGGCGGCACGCGATCTTGCGTGGAATACGACAGCACATCGGCGCGGATCCCTCCGCGAAGGGCCAGCCGCCGAATCGGAAACAGCGACGCATCGAGGTAGCCCGCAACGTTGGTCCCGCGCACCTTGGCATCGACCATCGTCTCCGTGGGAAGATCGTTCACGTCGGAAAGGCGCCGCTGGGATTGCTCGATGAAGTCCGTGCGGCCGTAAAAGCCGGCCTCCAAGGCATCGCGCGAGGACAGGAGCTTCACCGTCTTCCGATACGAAGCGGTCGCGCCCACCATGATGTCTTCGTGAATCTGCTGCGTATTGTCGCTATCGTTCCGAGACGCACCGCCCCGCTGGCTATCCACCAGGTAGCCGGTGAAATTCTGGCGCAAGGTGAGCGAGCGAAAGGCCACGAAAGGCGCCACGCTGAAGTGCGAGCTCTCGCCATCCTGACGCAGCTCGGCGAGCACCTGCGTGCGGCTCGAATAGCCGCCCTGCTTCGGATCGTACAATCCGTATTTGTCGATCGTGCCGTTCTGAATATCGTCCAGGCGAACGACCCCGGCCGAATCGAATCGGCCGGTGTACGTCGTGGCGAGCACGCGGCCTTCGAAGCCTTTGCCGAAATCGTGTGTTGCCTGCGCAATGAACGAACCGCGGCGCGCGGCGCGGTTGGGGCCGAAGCCGTCGGTGGAGTACTCCTCGAACGCCGCAAACGTCTCGTCGGAGGTGCCCCGCGGATGGTACGCCAGAAAGAGCCGCTTGGTTCCAAAGGAGCCCAAGGTGCCGGTGGCGGTGATGCCCGGTTCGTCGTAGCCGAGGCGCATGCGAATCGAGCCCGCGACCGCGAAATCGCCCTGCCGCGGATCGTAGGTGCCCGGCGTCGCTTGGATCTCCTTGATCACCTCGGGCATCGCGAAATGCAGATCCGCATAGCCCTGGCCGTGGATGTTCGACACCTCGTTGATGGGAATTCCACCGACCCAAATTTCCAAATCTTGCCCGTGAACGGCGTCGAAGCCGCGCAGGAAGATCTGGTGCGCCTTCCCTTCCCCGCTGTGCTGCGTCACGAAAATACCGGGCGCGAGCTGCAGGAGATCGCTCGCCGTGCGGTGGGGCGCAAGCTCGATGACATCGCGCCCGCGCACGGTGGCCGAGGCGCTGCGCGGCGGTGGCGTACCACGCACTTGCACGCTCGCGCCCTCCTCCGTGGGCGCCGGCGGTGGCGGAGGCACCGGCTTTTCCACCGGCGGCGGCGTGCTCACGAAGCGCACGGCCCCACGCACCCGCGCAGAGACCGGCAGGCCATTCCGCCGGGCGGGCTCGTACGTCCACGTGCTCGCGGCGGCGATGGCTGCGCGATCGAACTCGGGCGAAATGCCCTCCTCCACGATGACGCCCTGCACGGTGCCGGCGACGGACACCGTCAATGTGACGGGCACGAGAACGTCGTGTGATTCGGCGTGACCGCCCGGCCACGCGCCCGGCGTTTGCGTCTTGGGCTTGGGCGGATCGATGTCGTGCGCGTGGGCCACGGACGCGAACGCCCACGCGGCCACCCCGAGCAGCTTCATCGCCTTCGAGCCCACGGAAGGCGCGAGTAGCACATTTTTGAACGAGTGTGCTACCCGATTCACGCGCCCGCCGACGAGGTACACTCGCCCGCGACATGAAAGACGATCTCGTACGGTTCGGAATCGCAATGGAGGGGTCGCTTTTGACGGCCTTCGACAAAGTCGTCGAGGCCCGCGGTGGTTCGCGCTCGGAAGCGTTCCGCGATCTGGCGCGGGCGGAGGTCACCCGCACGCAGCTTCGCAAGGGCGCCGAGGCCGTGGGAACGCTCACCATCATTTACGACCACCACGTTCGCGAGCTCAACGATCGGCTCACCGAGATCCAACACGAGCTGGGCACGCAGATCTTCGCCACCACGCACGTGCACCTCGATCATCATCGCTGCCTCGAGGTCATCATGGTGCGGGGGCACGCCGACCAGCTGCAGGCGGTGGCCGATCGCATCATCGCCATCCGCGGCGTGATCCATGGCGGACTGCAGCTCTTCACGGACGTGCCGCACAAGCCCGCGTGGCAGCGCCAGTCGAAGGCCGCCGCACCGGCCGAGCACACGCACGATCACGAGCACACGCACGGCCATGGCCACAAGGCCGAGCCCAAAAAGGCAGCGCCGCGACGCAAAGCCTGATCGGGCGATCATGCTCTCCATGCGACCAGGGCTTTCCTGGGCGGGCTCGGATCAATCTCCTACCGCGGTACGACGCGCCGTGCTACCAAGCCCGTGATTCGCGGCACAATTTCGCGCCGCAGAGCGTTCACGAACGACCATCATGACGACGCCCGCTTCCTCGACGCCCTCCCTGCCGATCCTCGAATTCGTTCTCACGAATTACAAGAACTTCAACGCTCGCTCCACGCGTGATGCGCTGCTCGGGTACTTACGGCACATCGAAGCAGGTGGAAAGATGTTCTGGGCCGTCGCCGGGGCCATGTCCTCGGCGCAGCTCGGCATCACGTTGGCCCCCGCCATTCGGGCCGGTCTCATCCACGGCCTCTCGGTCACCGGCGCCAACTTGGAAGAGTCGCTCTTCCGTCTGGTCGCGCACGACAGCTACAAAGATTTCCCCGACTACCGCTACTTCACCAAAGAGGATGACACGAAGATCCTCGAGGCGCGGATGCGCCGGGTGACGGACACGAGCATTCCCGAGGACGAAGCGTTTCGCGCGGTGGAAAAGTACCTCGTCCCCATGTGGACCAACGCCAGCCAGCGCGGCGAGCGGCGTTTCTGGCACGAGTACTTTTACGAGTTGGTTCAGACCATTGGCACCGAGCTTCACCAGGGCAATGCCGACGAGTGTTGGCTCCTCGCCGCCGCGAAGGCCAAGCTCCCCATCGTCGTCCCGGGTTACGAGGACTCGACCTTCGGCAACATCTTCGCCTCGCACGTGAAGACGGGGGAGTGCAGCGCCAGCATTGCCAAGTCGGGCATCGAGTACATGGCGCACTTCTACGACCAGTACCAGGAGCTCTCCACCGGCCCGGGCATCGGCTTCTTCCAGATCGGCGGTGGCATCGCGGGCGACTTCCCCATCTGTGTGGTGCCCTCCATCAAGTACGACCTGGATCAGCCGGTGAAGCCGTGGGCGTACTTCTGCCAAATCTCCGACTCGACGACGTCGTATGGCTCGTATTCGGGCGCGACGCCGAACGAGAAGATCACGTGGGACAAGCTCACGAAGGAGACTCCGATGTTCGTCATCGAATCGGACGCCACCATCGTGGTGCCGCTCATCCTGCGCGCGCTGCTGGAGTGCAAGCAACACCCCGCCGAGGCCAAGCGGCTGCTCACGAATTTCAAAGGATAGCCATGGGTTCGCCGGCAAACGGACAATCCACGCTATCGGGTTGGGGCCGGGTGCCCGTTCCGGGTCACGAGCAGCTCTCGGAGAATCTGGAGGCGGCCACCCGCGGTGCCGTGCTTTGCCGCGGGTTGGGTCGCTCGTACGGGGACTCCTCGCTGCCGGCCAATGCCAGCGACAAGGTCGTGGCCACGCGATTGGCCAATCGCATTCTCGCGTTCGATCCGGAGACCGGCATTCTGCGGGCGGAGGCGGGGCTGTGTTTGGCCGATTTGAATCGCCTCTTCATTCCGCGGGGGTATTTCACCCCCGTGACCCCAGGGACGAAGTTCGTCACCGTGGGTGGCATGGTGGCGAGCGACGTGCACGGGAAGAATCACCACATCGAGGGGTGTTTCGGTGCGCACGTGCGCTCCCTGCGCATGCGCCTGGCGAGCGACGACATCGTCACCTGCAGCGAAACCGAGAATCCTGATTTGTTTTACGCCACCATCGGTGGAATGGGCCTCTTGGGGCACATTCTGGAGGTGGAATTCAAAATGCACCGCATCTCCTCCCCATGGATTTGGATGGAGAGCGAGCGCGTGGGCGACATCGACGAATTCATCGCCGCCCTGGGCCATGCCGCGCCCCGCTGGCCGATGACCGTGGGCTGGATCGATTGTCTGATCCGCGGTGCCTCGCTGGGCCGGGGCATTTTGATGGCCGGTCGATGGGCCACGCCCGAGGAAGCCAAGGCCGAGCCTCCCCCGTTGCCGCGGAACAAGACGCTGCCCTTCGAGTTTCCCAATTGGGCGATCAATTCGCTGACCGTGCAGGCTTTCAACTTTGCCTATTATTGGAAGCACATGGACCATCGCGGTTCGGGCGTGGTGGGCACGGAGCCATTCTTTTATCCGCTCGACGCCGTGCTGCATTGGAATCGCGTTTATGGCGCGCGCGGCTTCACGCAATACCAATGCGTGCTTCCGCGAGCGGCAGGTCCCCGCGCGGTTCGGGAGTTCATGGAGCTCATGACCAAGTTGGGCGGCGCATCGCCCTTGTGCGTCATCAAGGACTGCGGCCCCGAAGGCAAAGGCCTCTTGTCGTTTCCGCTCGAGGGGACGTCCATCGCCATTGACATGGCCATCTCGGCCGACACACAACGAATCGTGGATCGCTTGAACGAATTCGTCATCGCGGCCGGTGGCCGCATCTACTTGACCAAGGATGGCTTTACGCGCGCCGAGCATTTCGCTGCGATGGAGCCACGCTTGCCGAAGTTCCTGGCCGCACGCGAAAAGTGGGATCCCAAGCGACGGCTCCGCAGCGCACAATCGCATCGCCTCTTTGGAGACCCCGCATGAAGGCCATCGTTCTGGGCGGCACCTCGGGCATGGGCCGCGCCATCGCACAGCGTCTGGCAGAGCGCGGCGACGGCGTATTTCTCTTGGGCATCGGCGACACGGAGCTCGAGCGAAGCGCGGCCGATTTGAAATCGCGTCACCCTTCGCGGGTCGACGTGGGGTATGCCGTTTGCGATCTGGAGAAGCCGGAGACGTTCGCCGGCGCGCTCGACGCCGCGGATGCCGCGCTGTCAGGCTTCGACGCGGTCATCGTCACCGCGGGGTTGTTCGCCACGCAGGAAAAGCTGGAGGCGGACATCGAGTTCACGCGCCGGCTGGTCACGGTGAATTACGCGAACACGGTGGTCTTCTGCGAGCACGCACGAAAGCGCCTTCTGGAGCGCGGCGGCGGGCACCTCACGGTGTTCTCCTCGGTGGCGGGCGATCGCGGGCGCAAGCCAGTGGCGATTTACGGATCGGCCAAGGCAGGGCTTTCGGTGTACCTGGAGGCGCTCGATCACAAGTTCCACGCGGCCGGGCTCTCCGTGCTTTGCGTGAAACCTGGGTTCGTGAAAACGGCCATGACCGCGGGGCTGAAACCGCCGCCGTTCGCCGGCGAGCCCGATCAGGTCGCGAACGACGTCATCCGTGCGATGGATGCACGCAAACCGATGATTTACACACCGGGCATCTGGGCGCTGGTCATGCTGGTGATTCGCTGGCTGCCACGCTTCGTGATGCGCAAAATCGGGTTTTGACCATGCGCGTACTCATTTTCGGGGCCACGTCCAACATTGCCACCGAGGTGGCGAAGATCCACGCCGAGCGCGGCGATCAGCTTCATTTGGTCGCGCGCAATGCGGAAAAGCTCGCCGAGGTGGCCACGCATTTGGGTGAGAAGGTCACCACGCGGGTGGCGGATTTCGGGGACCTGGACGCGAATGCCGCGCTGGTGGAGGAATGCATTACCGCGTTGGGCGGTGTGGACGCGGCGTTGATTGCCCACGGCGATCTCGGGGATCAGCTGGCCAGCGAGCGCTCGTTCAAGGACGCCGAGGCGATTTTGCGCGTGAATTTCACCAGCGTGGTCTCGCTGCTCATTCCGCTGGCAAACCACATGGAGGCCACGCGGCACGGGCGCATCGGCGTGATCACGTCGGTGGCAGGCGACCGCGGGCGGCCTCGGAATTACACGTACGGCGCGGCCAAGGGCGCGCTCAACGTGTACCTGCAAGGGCTTCGCACGCGGCTGTACGCCGCGGGGGTGCCGGTGACGACCTTGAAGCTCGGGCCCGTGGACACGCCCATGACGCGCGACCATGCGAAGCACTCGCTCTTCGGCAAGCCGGTGCGGGTGGCCCGTTCCATCGTGTCCGCCATGGATGCAGGCACCGCGGAAGCGTACGTTCCGTTCTTCTGGCGGGCGATCATGCCCATCGTGAAGAACACGCCGGAGCCGGTGTTTCAGCGATTGCCGTTTTTGTCCGGGCGATAAACGCTATTCGAAGGTGCGGGCGAACGGCGGGGCCACGTTTCCGGCCTCGTCGTAGCCAACGATGCAGAGTTTCGCGGGAAACTCCTCGCGGAGGATCGGAATCGCGATACGCAAGTAATCGTCGTAGCCATCCGGCTGCGCGCAATCGGTGCTCGCGGGCGGACCAACCTTGTATCGGTATTGCGATAATTCCGGCGGGTAGAAGAGCAATTCGACGCGCAGCCCGCCCCCATCGAAGTCGTGCACGAGCGTTCCCGGTAGGCGCTGGGGCGGCGTGGTATCGATTTGCACCTGCTCGATGCGCGCAAAGCGCGGATTTTGCCACGTCGAATCCGGCGTTGGGCTTCGTCCGCCCAAAAGGCACAAATAGTAAAAGCCTTCGGCCTCGGGCACGTCGTCGCGGATGACGCTATTTGCATTGAGCGCGATGGGCGCACCATAGCCGGCGAGATCGCGGCAATTCGTCGCGTGGGCGGGGCCTGTCTTGTATCGATAGTGCGTAAACTCCGTGTGCTTGACGGAGCGGTCCCACCGCAGACGGCGGCGAACGCCGTTATCCATGACGTAAGGCTGGTTCGCTCCGAGGGGGCCGCCCTGGACCTCGAGCTGCCGGCCATCGTCGAGAGGGCACTGCGCGCGGCGTAGGTTGAACGAGCCGCGCTCGTCGAAGCAGCCGCCGAGCCCCACGATGGGCGTCGCGTAGCTCGCGTCCGGACGAACGGCGTAGCCCGTGGCGGTGAGCTCGCAGGGGCGGTTGGCGTAGCAATCGGTGGTCCCCTCGGAGCCGCGTGCCGTGGTGTTCATCAAGGCGTGAATTTGGACACGGTCGCGCGCGAACACCGGAGAGCCGGAGCTGCCGCTGCGAATGTCGATGCAGTCGTTGGGCTGCGCATCGAAAAAGTGCCAGTGAAACTCGACGAGGTTCACGGACGAAGCGCGCCCGATGCAGCGCTCACGACGCAAGAAGTCGTCCGACTGCGACGTGTCGAGCGGTGCCCCGACGACGTCGATGGGCGCGCCCGCCGCGGGCAACGAAGGTGCGATCGCGAGCGGTGCGATCCCGAGTGTGCCAAGTTCGCCCACGGTACGGGCCAATTTCAGGATCGCCAGGTCATGCCCTTTCATCGTGGCATGCTCGATCCGTGTGACGGGAACGCGCACTCGAGCTTGCTCGGTATTGGCGAAATAGTTGAACACGACCTCGAAATCCGACCCCGGTTCGGCATCGAGGGTCACGTCATTGGCCCCCAGGATGGACGGGCAGTGGCCACTGGTCAGGGCATAGGCCGGTGCCGCCGGATTGTTGGCCGAGGTTTGGACGAACACCGCCGTACAGGTCAAACTGCCGTGAAACCGCCCGATGGCCTTGTAATTGGCATTCGTCGGATCGAGTCCATCGAGAAGCTGCGAGCCACCCGACGTCGCGCCATCGCCCGTGTCCCACGCGGGCGTGCCAGCGTCGTTCGCCGCGTCGGGCGACGCATCCTGAGGTCCCGGCTCACCCGACGAGCCACCGCCACAAGCGAAGATGCAGCACACGGCGGCGAAGGCCAAGTGTTTCACGAGCGTAGCGACTGAGCAATCTTTGGGCCATACTCGCGAAATGACGCGCTCATTCGAGGATCTCGTCGCGGAGGCGGAGCGTGTCTCGGTGGAGGGGTGGGACTTTTACGGGCATCGGCCGCGCTCGATATCCAAACCGGCGGCGGCGAAGTCCTCGCAGGTGTGCCGAAGCTTCCGCGGCTGACCATCGCAACAGAAGCATGGCCCCCCAACGTGGCACGTGCGACGGCATTGCTTCACCCGCGCGGCATCGCGGTGGTGGCCGATGACGATGTACCGCCCCTTCCCTTCGCCGACGGCGCGTTCGACCTCGTGGTGAGCCGCCATCCGGTGACCACGTGGTGGGGCGAGATTGCGCGCGTTTCTTCGCAGAGTGATATGGATGGTCCCCGGCTTCGTTCGTGGCGCAGACGACGCGGTTTCTCGTGGAAGCGCGCAAGCCACACGCATGACGAATCATGCTCCACTCCTGGGCGGCAACGAGGGATTGCGAGCCACGGCGCAATCGTCCGCGTAGCGGTCGAGCCCCTGCCAGGGAAACCATCCCGGCGTTGGCCTCGACCGCGCGCGGTAATCTTCCGCGAGAACCGCAGCCGCTGCATCCGTCGTCGTTTCGTCGTGTCGTGCGAGCGCAACGGCGGCCGCGCGCCGGAGGAGCGGTGGATGCTGCGCGGCGAGAGCATCCCCCACGTCGGCCTCGGTGATGGCGTTCAAATAGCTCAACGCGAGAAGCATGCTCGCGCGCGACGCATCGTTGGTTTCGCGCGCAACCTGCTTACGAATGGCCGGGACGCTCATCGACGCGTGATCGAAAAACCATGCACACGCGAACGCTGCGCGCGTTCGAATCGGAGACGAGCGCGCATTCAGCCGTGAGACGAAGATCGGAACCCCACGTGAAACGGCGCGGTAGCAATGAAGCTCGCACTGGGCGACCTCCGTCGCTTCGGGGGTCGACGCGATCCACTCCGACGTCTGCTGCGCGATGAAAGCCTCGGTGTACCCTTCGCTTCCGAGTGCGGACTCCGGATAGCCGATTGCGAGGTGCACGAGAAGCATGATCCCATCACGGCGACGCAGGGTGCGCGGGTGGCCGACGATCTCGAGGAGAAAGGGAATGGCCGCCACGGAGGCCGTGAATCGCGTGCCTTGATGAAAGAGGTAGTACCACAGCTCGTCCCATGCCTTCTTCGACGCGACGGCATCGTTGCCCGCAGCGGAGCGGATCAGGGCCGGGATGTTTCCCGCCGGGCCGTAGGCGTGCTCCACGGCGTTCCAGTCCACCTTGTCCAAGTCGTCGAGCATTTTTGCCTTTCCGTCCCGCTGCCGTTGCGTTCATCCTTGGCCCATGGCCACCCGTCGCACCGGCAAAGTTTTGCTGAAAGACCTTCTGAAGGTCAACTGGAAGGAGTTTCGGTACGAGCACGATCGGGCACGCCCTCAGGTCCCCAAGCTTTTGCGAACGATTCGGGATGAAACCGGTGAAGAGCAAGACAATGCGATCGACGAACTCTATCGCGTACTCTTGTACTATGGCCGCCGCTTTCCCGGAACCGTTGCGGCAATTCCGTTCATCTTCGAGCTCGTTGAAGATCCCGGGACGGCGGCACGCGGTGCGATTTTGAGGGTGCTCATCTCATTGGCGGCTGGAATGAGCAACAGCGTGGATTACTCGTCCCCTGACGAATGGATCGATACCGGCTGCTCGCGCGCGCTCTTGCGTTTGGCCTTCGAAGCGCGCGTGCGCGCGGGCGAGCAAACGCCTGCAGACATGGAATCGGGCATCGCGACCTACGATGCGATCGCCCAGCGCATTCCATCGCTGGCTTCGTTGGTCCGAAGCACGGACGAAAACGAACGACGGTGGGCATCGTTCGTGGCGCCGTGGTTTCTCGACGAGCACGAGCCTTTCACGGCGGCCATGCGCAAGCAATGGTCCAAAGAACCCGTCGCCGATATCAAAGCAGCACAGATTCTCAGCCTTAGTTACGTTGCACCCTTGTCCGAACGAGAGCTGAAACCCTATCTGTCGTCCGGCGATGCCAATCTCCGTATGGCAGCGGCTTTTTCCCTCGTGCGCACCAGATCGTCTGCCCTTCAGGAGGGACTCGATGTCTTGCGGGACTTCGCAAAGCAGGAAGACGCCATCCCCACGGACGAACATCGGACCGTCGTGGAAGCCCATGATTGGTATCCGTGGGCCATGCTCAATTCATTTTGGAGGCCACTGCTCATCTCGCACGATGAAGCGTTGCTCAACGCCGAATTCGAGAGGTTGAAGCCACGATACCAGAAAAGACTACGTGCAAAGTATCCCAGGTACATGCTTGCGTTGGCGTTTCTTGCCCAGCCGGGCCACGCATTGGCGATTCGAGCGGCCATGGACGACCTAATCTCGCCCGCCGCCATCGATAGCAAGTTTCGCTACGAACTCCAGCGAAATGGAGGATGGACGGGCGGTCTCACTCCGCTTCAACGGCGTGCTCTGACCACGCTCGCGTCATTCGACGAAGCGTGGCTCGAGGGAAGCAACAACTACATGGGAACGATCCTATCGGAATGGGGGTTTCCCAACAGCCAGGCCGCACTCCTCGAATTCCTGGCGTCGCATCCGGCAAAGCATTCGCCGAGCTGATTTCACGTGGCTGGGCACGACACCTTCATTCGGGGCTTGTTCTTCGTTCGGGGTGGCCAGTCGATGATGACGTCAGTCTGGTACATTTCTGCAACTTGGGCTGCCAGCCTTTTTATGTAGGCATCGCACCCGTTCTTCTGTGTGCACGGCGCGCGACTGATGTCGAGCCTGATCGGCTCACCGCCTCGTTCGATACCGGGAGCATTTCCCTGCAACAATGCATTGAATGCATGCATCTCCGCGTGATTCCACGTTACCGGTGAAATGGCTGGATCCATCCCCGTCGGTCTCGTTCTCGCGTCTTTGTTCGTTTGGCCGGTCTGCTTGTTGTGCGTATTGTTGGTGCCGTTCAACGTATGAAATTTGGGCTCGCCTTGTCCCTGGCTCACGGAGCACAGCGTGTTGCCTTGGAGATTTACCTCCGATCCCGCATCCGGTCCGCTGTTGATCGTCGCCTTGCCCGTATCTTTTACGCGGCTTTGGTTGCCTATCGGCGCCCGATTGACCGTACTCGTGTCGATTTGGTCATTCGTGTAAGGACCGCCGTATCGCGTAGACGATTGCGGCGTAATGACCAGGCCATTGCGATCGTACTGGGTAAACGGATCCCAGGTTCCAAGGTACGCATGCAATCCGGTCTGGATATCCATGGGATCGGGAGACAAGAATCGCCCGATTTCGGGATCGTAGTAGCGCTGGGTATTGTAATGAAGGCCGCTCTCCCTGTCGTACCATTGACCGAAAAACGGCTCGCCGCCGCTCGTTCCGCAATCGGAGAAGTCGTCACCCCACGTGTCCTTTCGAGCCGCCCACGTCAATGTCCCGGCAGCGTCCACTTCTTCACTGGGCGCCTGTGCTTGATCGGGCAGAATGTAGTGGACGGCCCCGTCATCGCGCAAAATCGGGCAGGTGCCATAGGGTTCGTGCACATAGGTCTCACCGAGCTCGCCGTCGCGAAGCACATGGACGAGCAGATCGCCGATCCAGACGTAGGTCCAGACGAAGCCGGTTGGGCTCTTTTTCGAGATACGGCGTCCGCACCCGTCGTAGCGATATGCCCAGCGGCCTCCCTTCGGGTCCTCGAGCCCGACGAGTTGGCCTCGAGAGTTCCACTCGTATTGCCAAAGGTCCTGCTTGCCGTCTTCGCGAATGACGGACTTCGATACAACTTGCCCGTTTGCATCGTACGTCAGCTCGATTTTCTTCCGTACCCCTTCGACGGTCACGAGACGGTTGCCGGGTGCATAACTGGAGCGAAACGACTCGGCAGGAATACCGCCGAGAACCTGAAGTAGCGCGTGGTAGCCAGCCGTCTCGAGCGCTCGTGCGAATTCCGCCCCGCGATCGGTGTTCGCTTGGAGCGTGCGATTTCTCGCGAGGTCGTACTCGTAAAACTCGCTCGCCCCCTGGTCGCGAACCACCCCGACCAGATCACCACGATTGTCGTGAAGCAGTCGCCTGCGACCGCGAAGCGAATCCTCGATGCTTGCCAGATAGCCTCGCTGGTCGTACGCGAACTGCCGCATGAACGACGGAGCACCATCCGGCTGCCCCTCACGACGAAAAGCTTGGCCCGCGAGCCGGCCGCACGAGTCGTAGACGTGCTCGAAGACTCCCGCGCCCGGGAGCGAGCGACTCGTTTCTTGCCCCAGCGCATTCCATCCAAAATGGATCGTCGTGTCGCGATATCGAAGGTCGACGCATTGTCCACCAGGAGTCCATGTGAATCGCGAAATCTCGCCGAACGGTGTCACGTGGGCGATGGGTTGTCCCATGACATCGAGTTTGCGCTCTACGCGCACCCCATCTTGCTCCTCGGCGATGATGTGCCCTTGATCGTCCCATTCCAAGCGGAGCCTCGATTCGGGTGTCTCGATACTCGCCATGTTTCCGTACTTGTCGTACGCGTATTCGGTGAGGCCCTCGGGACCGAGACGGCGTATCAAATACCCGCGTTCATCGTACTCGTACTCGAAACGGTTTCCCATGGTGTCCACGGTCGCCGCAACGCGATCGCGATCCCACTCGGTTCGAATGTGGCGACCGTCGAACGTCCGACGCTCGACCATCCGCATGTCCGCATCGTACGTGACGGTATATTGCTGGCGATTGGCGTTCTCGATCGTGAGAAGCTCGCCGGGCTCCGAGCCCCAGGTCAGTGTGGTGATGGCCCCCTCGGCATCCCGAAGCTCGATGGGCTGTCCGCACGAACTGAACTGAAGAGACGTCGTTGCCCCGCCAGGAAGGCGCATCACGACGGTGCGTTCGTCTGCGGAGACGTGGCGCTCGAGAACACGGCCATCGGGTTCGATCAGTCGCATGGACCCGAAGTCATCGAGATACTCGATGCGGCGGACACTCCCGAGCGCGTCCGTTTCCCATAACGCGCGCCCCAACACGTCGCGGCCCCATTGCCACGTGTTGCCGTCATAGTCGGTCTCCGCGCTCACGCCGCCATATGCGTCATATGTCACGTAGGCGGCAGCGCCGGACGGAGCACGAATTTCCGTCGTTTCGCCGAACGTGTTGTATTGGTATTGCCAGGGCGGCAGATCATTCACGTAGACAGCAATGGGATTGTTGTCTTCGTCGTAGGTGTAGCGCAGGCGGGCACCGGTCGACTCCTCGATGCGAACGAGACGATGTTGATCGTCATGGTACATTCGCGTTTCACGTCCGCCGGGAAAGCGCGTTGCCACGCGCTTTCCCGTCTCGTCATATTCGTACTCGACGAGAGAGCCCGACGGCAGCGTCTGACGAACGATCCGGCCGTCGTCATCGAACTCCGCACGCGTTTGGACTCCCATGGGTGACGTCGTCTGCATCACCTGACCATGCTCGTTCCATTGATAATGCGTGGCTTGACCGTGGCTATCGAAGACCCAGGTTTGACGGCTCTCCACGTCGTATCGGAGGGTGCGTTCTTGATAACGATTCCCGCCGCTTACGTAGATGCACCGACCATCGGACCGATAGCGCACGGTATACGTGGTGCCCCCCCGTTGCGCTTCATGCACGATGCGATGAAGGTCGTCGTAGGCGTACGTTCGAACGACGCCGCGTTCATCACGAACTTCGACGAGCCTCCCTTGTGCGTCGTAACCGTAACTGGCCGCAAGTCGGCTGCTTTGATCCGCCAATCGGAGCTGCACGCCGATCACGCGGTCGCCATCGTAGGCGATCTCGTATTGGCGACGTTCGCGGGTTTGATGGAGCGTCACCACACGCCCCGACGTGTCGCGATAGACGTCGAGACGAGCGTCTTTCGTCGCCATGACCGAAACCAAATTGTATTGGATGCCGTCGGACGAAAGGTCGAAAATGAGCGAGAGGCGACTCCGGGTCAAATCGAAGCCAATGAGCATGACCCGTCGATCATCGATCCGTCGAAGCTCGATTCCCAATGCCGGATCCACGAGCCGACCCGTGACGTTGAAGCCTCCAGCTCGAGGGTTGACGAGGGCGAACGTCGCCCCATCGGGCGTCGTATACGTAAAGCCATCGAGGGTTTTCCGGAGCTCTGCTTGCCAATCCGCGCGCCACCCCGGGCCAAAAGGAAGAGTCGGCCCGTGGGCGGCGGCGGCACCGAAATTTTCCTGCTTGATGAAGTCGGTGCTGTACGTACGAGCCAACGACAAGGGCACGATGCCGGCAGAAACGTGATCGATCTGGGTGTCGAAAAAGGTGCCGCTCGCGACGTCGACGGGGTGGCCCACGGCGACGCGCCCATGACGTCTTCCAATCCCCGTCATGGCGCGTCCCTTCGTTCGGTGCGCAAGATCTCTCGCGTCGTACGAATCGCGCATGCGATATCGTCCTCGGTGACGTCTTCCGAGACGCTCCAACGGGTAGCCCCCTGGGCACGCTCCGGAACGTCAGGATACGCCACGCGAACCACCGGCGAGACGTCGCTGCGACGTGATTGGCAGGCCGCCGTGTGGCTGATGCAGATACCTTCGAGGCTGAGCGCGGATACGAGAGATTTTCCGAATACCCCAGGAAACGAGACGTTCAGGATCGTACCCAGACGCGCCTTTTCGTCGCCATTGACGAGGAGGTTGGCATCCACTTCGAGCAATCCAGCGCGAAGCCTGTCGCATGCTTCGCGGGCTCGGCGCAACGCGTCGGCGCGGCGCGGGCCGCGTACTGCGCATACCGCTCCGAGGCCGACAGCGGTAAGCCAGGGAGGGCTGTCGCCCTCGATGCTCGAGCCTCTTTCACGTTCTGCGTAATAGATCTTCGTCGGTACGCGCAGTACGCCAACGCTCATGGGGGCGCCGAGCTTCGAACCGGATAAGGCGTAGAACGTCTTGTCGTCGTTCAACGAGTCGAGTGAAATCCATGGGGCAGACTGCACGGCATCGACGAGGCGGACCGCATTGGGAGCGAGGGCGGCAACGTCGAGGAAGGTTCCCAATTCGTGATTGCACATGGAGAGCGCAACCAACGACGCCTTTTCCAGAGCCAACACGTCGTCCCCATTTGGAACTCCTCCCGGCAGTGCCAACCAGTGGACGGGGTGCCCCGCTCTCGAGGCTTCCTCCACCATGGCCAAAACGGACGGGTGCTCGAGATGGCTCGAGACGATGGTTCCGCCGTCCCCGATCTGGCCAATGGCCAGGTCAAAGGCACGAGCGAGTGCTTCCCGACCGCTTCCAACGAATGCGATCTCGTGTGGCATCGCCCCCACGTAGGTCGAAACCTCCTGGCGCGCATGGTCGAGAGCGTAGCGTGCGCGGGCCCCCGCAGCGTGAAGCGACAGCGGTTGGCCCCATGATGATTCTGCGGCCATGCGCATGGCATCCAACCCTTCCCTGACGGGAGGGAACAGTGAAGCGTAATCGAGGTAAATGAGATTTCTCATTGCATCACATGCACTTGAAGCAAAACAATTTGCCCTTCTTCGCTCCACCACGCCGCCCGCGTTTCAACGCTGCCCCGAGCTTCTTCAGGCCCTTGGCAATGTCACTCCAACTAGGCATCGGAAAGCCGCCAATCAAGACATTGGGCATTCCCATCAAGATGGCACCGATGCACGGTGGCGCGCCCGGGTCCTTGCCCATCAGCGCCCCCATGGCCATTTGCAGTGCGCCCATGGCGATGTCGGCCCCCATCATCGCGGCGGCCAAGGCTGCACCTGCCGCATCCGCCGCTGCGGATGCGGCGGCCCCCGCGGCCTCGGCGGCCTGCTCCGCGCTGGCTTCCTGCGCATCGCGTGCGGCATCCTCCGCGGTTCCGTCGGCGTCGACGGCGCCCTTGATGGCCCCCGCAATTCCCATGGCTTGCGCAAGAACGCCGACGCCACCCGCCACCTTGCCGGCAATGCTGGCCGCCTTTTGCATCTTGGACATGGCCGCTGCGGCGCGGCCAGCCGGCGGAAGTCCCGGCATGCACTGGCGCGTCAGATCGAGCATGCGGGCGGCGCGCGAGCCTCCGATGAAGACTTTGCTCGAGCCGGTGAAAATCTCGAACACGGGAGCCACCGAACCGCACGTGGGCCCGAGTCCGTAGTCACCGGAACGCGCGGCCGGCAATCCATTGATGAGCACCGTCGGGCACGACGTCATCACCACGCCGATGGCCGGCAACGGAAGCGGCATGGCGGGCGGATGCGTGTGCGTATGCGGTATGCCCAAAACGGGCATCCCCATGGTGGCCGCCGGAAACGACGGCAATGCTTTGGCAATGGAATTGGTCGCGCGCGCAAAGGCATCGTCGAGAAAGGCGGTGGGCGCTTGCGCGAGGCCGGCCACTGCCCCCACCACGCCTTGAGCCTTCTCGAATGCCCCTACGTTGGGGTTCGACAAATTTTGAAAAGGCGCGGCCGTCTGATCGACCACGTCGGCTACGGCGTTGGTGATCGCGTTTCCCGATTCCTGCTGCATGAGTGGCGGCGGTGCCTGCCACGCTTGCCCCTCACCACCTTGACTCATGCCTGACCTCTCGTTCCATTGGAGAGACGCTGCCGCACCTCTTGCAATTCACGGGCGTAGCCGGCCGCCAGCTCGTGGTACCCGGCACGCTGCGACAGCTCCAGTAGCCGCTCGAGCACCGATTGCAGACGCGGATCGTAGGAAAAGTCACGGGCCACGTTGGCCGCCGCCGTCCACGCCTCGGCGGCACCGCGCAGATCGCCGCTGGTAGCCTGCGCCACCCCGCATTTCTCCAGCAAGTCGGCACGCGCGAATCCGTTGCCGGTCTTCTCGGCGGCGCTTGCCCCAATGCCGTAACTCTTCACGGCCTCGGCATGCCATCCCATACGCACGTCGATATCGCCGATGGCCGCACACAAGTTGAGAATCTGCGTAACGGACTTTGCGTCGCTGGCAATATCCAACGCTTGCAAATACTTGTCGCGCGCCGCAGGAAGCCTCCCCATTCGACTCATGACGTCGCCCACACCTTGGACGGTGAGTGCCCGCATTTCGTGAACTTGGTATTTGTCGTAAAACGTATACAACGTGCCATACTTTTCCAATGCGGCCTCGTATCGACCGAGTGCCACGTCGAACGTCGCGCATTGCAAGAGCGCATTGATCCGGCGGGCCGGCGGGAGCTCCCGGTTCTCCGCCTCACGCGCCGTGGCGTCGGCGATGGCGCCAACGGTGACCTGTGTCGTGTAGAGAAGCACGCTCCTCACGCCCGCCTTTCGCAGGGCAGCTTCGGCGAAGGGCGCCGCGCCATCGTCGCGAACGACGATGCGAATGCCGCGCATCCAATCCTCGTACCCGTTGAAGGGCACCAGCCCACCCAGGATTTGCGCGTGGGCGTCACGATCCTCGATATCCGACGGGAGCAAGGCGACCACCAGCCGATGATCGCCTTCCGGAGGCAGCCATGACGACATGTGATGAATCAGCATCGCGAGCCGCTGCGTTGGAGTCCACTCGGCTGCCCAGCACCCCGGAGGAATTTCCGCGAGCGGCGGCAGCCCCTTGGAAAGGCGCTCCTCGTTGACCTCGGCGAGTTGCGTCCACGCATTGCGCACGACATCGTCGGCATATTGCTTTGCGCTCCGCAGCGGGGTGGTATCGATGAAGAACACGTCCGCCGGCGACTCCCCATCGAGCGCGTCGATCCCTCGAACGACGAGCGGGATCTCTTCGTCGCGTGTGGTCAGCAGCAGAACGAAGTAGTCATTTTGCTCCAGAAAGGAACCGAGAACGTGATTCAACTCTTCGACGGGATGAGTCATATTCACGCTCCTTCAATTGATCTTGATGAGGGCGCCGGATATCTCCATCATGCCCGTCGCGGTGACGTTGACCTTCGCCCCGTTGAATGTCGCCTGCGCGGGCTCCAACTTCACCGACGAGGAGTTGCACGCAACGCCTACCTCTTTCGCACCACTCACGGCGACCGTACCGTCGGATTTGAGCGACAGCTTTGCGGCCCCCGCCCCGAGCGATACTTCACTCGCCGCAACGATCTCGACCTTGCCGCCTCCGAGTGTGATCGTCCCAGACGGATTGGAAAGGACGATTTTGCTCGTCGTGTTCAAGGTCGCTTCCCCCGCCTTCAGGGTGAGCGTGGAATCGCCTCCATGGTGAATCGTAATGGAGGTTCCGGCATTGAGGTCGAAGGTGGTATCGACGACGTCCTCTTTGGATAGCGCTTTCAGCGAATCCTTCGCGCTGACGGTCACCGCCCGGTCTCCGGTCACCCCGAGGGTATCGCCGCCCGAAATCGTGTGGGAGCGCCCGGCCTTCACCGTCACCGATTCGCCGGTGTCGACGGTCTCGGTTCGTTTGCCTTTGACGCTGTTCGTCTCGTCCGCCCCCACGCTGACCGTGTGCGCAGCGCCCACCGTCACCGAGCGCGCGGCCCCCACGGTCACGGTCTGGCTCGCGCCCACCGTCACCGTCTGATTCGCACCAATCGTCGACGTTTGGTTCGCGCCGACGGTCTCCGTGTGGTTGGCGAGCACCACGGTGCTCCTGTTCTTCTGCGCATGCATGAACAGGTTTTCGTTACCTGCCGTGTTGTCCTGGGTAATTTCGTTGAACCCCGCATTGCCCGGGATGCTCTTGGTCTTCCAGGTGCTTTTTGCCACCTGCGACGGCAGTGGATGCGGCTGCGATTGGATTGCGTTGTACACGGCGCCCATGATGAGCGGGCGGTCGATATCGTCGTCGATGAACCCGACGATGACCTCCGAGCCGACTTTGTGGGCTTGCCAGAATCCCTCGTCGACGTGCGCGACGGGGGTCATCATTCGGATCCAACACGAGCTGTTCTCGTTGAATTTGCCGTCGCGGTCCCAGAAAAACTGGACCTTGACCCGGCCGCGATCGTCCACGAACGGGTCGCCGTCCTTCGGGCCAACGACCCGTGCGCTTTGAATGCGGCTGGGCGGTTTGCGCCATCGCGTCGGACGAATCGGGACTTCCGCCGGAACGGCCACGAACGAGGTGAGGCCCAGCGATCCCCGAAAACCGCCCACGTCTTGAAGCGCTCCCTCGACGCTGCCTTCGAGCTCGACGCGCGTGAGGAGCAGGGACCGATTGAACCCTTCGTCCCGATGACCCGTCACGGAAAAGGTGGCACCCGCCACCAACCGCGGAGAATACGCGCTCCCCACGAGGACGAAGGCATCCGAGCGCATCTCGTCGAGCCGTTGCTGGGCGAGCGCCTTTCCCGGGCCATCTTTGTCGATGAAGCGGCCGGGGTAGTCGCGCCATTCGCGCTTGTGCGAATTCCCGGCCGTCTCCTTGCCGGGTGTCTCGACGCGCGACATCAGCGACTTTCCCGGCTCGAGAAAGTTGTAATCGCGGTGCTCGAAGGCACCGACGCGGACCCGCTGCGTGCGCTGGATGCTCCGCACGTGCTCGTCGCTGACGGCGCCCTGGGTCTCGTTGAAGGAAAGCGAAAGGTCGGGCGCCACGGGCTCGTACCCTCGCGGCTCGTTGGAAAATACGACCGAGGTTTTGTCCTCGTCGTGTTTGAAATAAAAATGCATTCCCTCTTCGCTGGCCAGCCGCGTAATGAACTCCAAATCGCTCTCGTCGAGTTGCGTGCAATAGGTGCGCTTTTGCGGCACCGGGCGCACGTACCAAAGGCACTCGATTTGCTCGGCTTGACAGAGCTCGGTGACGATCTCGTGAACGGCTTTCTCCTGGAAAATGCGAAATCCTCCGCTGTAACGAAGGTTCGCAAGGCGCGGCTCGAGGGTGAGAACCACGCGCGATTGACTCTTTCGGACGAAGGCCCCATCGGGGCTCACGTCGGTGATGATTCCGCGCACGCGACGCACCGGCTTGTCGTCGCGCTCGATGACGAAGGTGGCATCGCGCCCCAAAGCCTCCTCGAGCTTCGCGATGTCCTCCGGATCGATTCCCACCACGATGGTGTATTGGAACAGGACCGAGAGCTCCTCGACCGCACGAAAGGATGCAACCCGCAGAAGGTTGGTATCCAGGTCGGTGATCGTAAGCTGGAACGAAAGGTCTTCGTGAATCGCACCGAAGACATCGGCCGGGCTGTCCATTGTCGCAGAATGACCACCCTGAAGTCGGGTTGCAAAAAATAAGTGAGGGTCTTGCCGGCGCTCCCGGCAAGCGGATACGTTCCCTCCGGGTGCGCGGAGCGTGAACCAAATGGATCATCCGCGACACGTTCCGTCACGACCGGTGCTTTCTGGTCGCCTGCATGGGCACGTAGCAAGCGAGATGCCATGACGCATATCCCCGAATTGAATGTCGACCTCGATCGGCCGCCGGATCAGCGATGGGACGGGCTCTCGACGTGGCGCCGGGAGGCACGCGAGCTGCTGAGGTTCTACCTGCGCGATCTCGGCGGGCTCGATGCCTTCTCGTCCTTTCTTGCCAGCTACCGCGACGACTTCGTCGACCCGGAGTACGTGGCCGAAATGCGCGGAGTGGCCCGCGCCCTCGATGTGCGCGAGGACGAGGTGCTCTTGGTGAACCTCTACTACGATGCGCTCAAGGTCCTTCTTGCGGGCCCCATGGGGTGCACGGCCTTTGGAATCGATGCCGATGGCACGCCTCTCCATGCGCGAAACCTCGATTGGACGCATGCCGATGGGCGTCTTGCGAAGAGCACGCTCATCGTGAACTTTCGCCGCGGCAACGGCGCGCCGCTTTACCGCACTGTGGGCTGGCCCGGCTTCGTGGGCTGCTTGAGCGGCGTGGCGCCGGGACGCTTCGCCGTGACGCTCAACGCGGTCCTCAGCGACGATCCTCCGGAGTTGGCGCCTCCTATTTCCCTGCTCCTGCGTCGCGTGCTCGAGAAAGCCGAGACCTTCGATGCAGCAGTGGCCACGCTTCGTGATACCGCGGTTGCTTCCGATAGCCTGCTCTTGGTGACGGGCACCCGTGCGGGCGAAATGGCGGTCATCGAGCGGGCGCCGACGCGGGCTGCGGTTCGAGGGCCCGAGGACGGAGCCATTTTCGTCGCCAACGACTACCGTGCTCTTCCCTCCTCTTCCTCCTCTTCCTCTTCGGCGGCGGCGACGACGGAATTGGCGGCCACGTCGACCGGGCGCTACGCGCACGCGGAGCGACTCGTTCGTGCCATGGTGCCCATGGACCCGGAATCGTGCCTGGCGGTGCTTTGTGACGGCAATGTCAAAATGGGAATTACGGTGCAGCAAATGGTCTTTTCTGCTGCACGCGGTTCCGTGGACGTGGTGCTGCCGATGTAAGGGCTTTATTCTATTTCGATTTGGCCGCTTCCACGGCGGCGAAGTGGGCGGTGAGCAAATTGAGAAAGGCTTGCAGCTTCGGCGGAACGTTGCGCGAGCTGGGATAAAGGGCATACCAAGGAAGCGGCGGAAGGCGGAAATCGTCGAGTACGGAGCGGAGGGTGCCCGACGACACGGCGGAGGCTGCCGCGTAATCGGGGAGCTCGGTGATGCCGTATCCGGCGGACGCGAGATCGCGCAGCACGATGAAACTGTTCACGGTGGCGCGGGCGCGGACATCGACGGCAACGGATTGTGAGCCGCGCCGGAATTTCCATCGCGCAGGCTCCTGGCGGCCGCTCATGACCAAGCAATCGTGGTCACCGAGCTCCTCGGGCGATTTCGGCTCACCGCGCAGATCCAGATAATGCGGACTCGCATACAGACGCAGATCGTCGGGACTCCCCAGCTTGCGCGAAATCAAGGACGAGTGGGAAAGATGACCGCGGCGCACGGCCAGATCGATGCCATCCTCGACCAGATTGACCCGGCGATCGGTCAGATCCACGCTCAACTCCACCGCGGGATAGCGGCGCATGTAATCGATGATGATGGGGCATAATACGTATTGGCCCATTTCGAAAGGCGCCGTCAGGCGCAATCGCCCCGCCGGCGCGGATCGAAGATCGGCCATGCTGCGCTCTGCATAATCGAGCGTCGCCAGGGCCGGGGCCACCTGCAGGTAATACGCGCGGCCCTCTTCGGTCAGACGCACGGTGCGCGTGGTGCGGTCCAAAAGACGCGTGCCCAATCGCTCCTCGAGTTGGGCCACCCGGAGGCTCACCGTGGATTTGGGCATGGCCAACGTGCGCGCCGCCGCGCGAAAGTTCTTCGAATCGACGACCTGCACGAAAATGGATACGGCATTGAGATCCGCAATCGTCATGGGGGCACGGACCTTAACATGGCCGCTCGGCCCCCCACCGTCCACACCGTTGGACAGTCATTCCAACTTTTCGGTCATGGTCGCGATCGCCCGGCGGAACCATCTCCTCGACATGATGAATACGTCATCGCTTCGGCGCATGTTGTTTTTGGCACTTGCAACCCCGTTTCTCCATTGTGGCGATTCCACATCGTCCAATGACACTCCCGACGCGCCCCTGGCGCGCCTCACCGAGAGCCTCGGCGGTGCGACGGCGTTGGCATCCCTCCGGACATTGTCCATCGATGCTGCAGGACTGCACTCGGCGTACGACGAAGGGTTCGAGCCCGGCGCCGATCCGACCCCCGCCAGCGACTTCACGTTCGCCGGCCGCATCGACGTGGCTGGCGGCCGAATGCGCCTTTCGTACACGCGGAGCTATCGCGCCATCGTGCCCGGGGCGACCAGCGACTACAGCGAAATCGTGTCCGGCCAACGTGGATACGTCCGCGGCATCGAGTCCGTCTTCGGAGGCCCGGCCGGCACCGTCGGAGCGCCCATGTCCTCGGCACGGTGGTCGGCCACGCGCCGGCACCAGCTGATCACCAATCCGCATCTCCTCTTGCGCGAACGCTCCGCGCAGGACGTGCGCGACGAGGGGGTGGAGACGCGGGACGGACGCTCGTTCCGGCGCATCGTCGTGAGCGATCCCGAAGGCGTCCGTGATTTTACGCTGCGGCTCGACGAAGCCGGGCGCATCGCGGAGCTTTCCACCGTCGAGAGCGACCATTTGCGCGGCGACATCGACGTCGACGTCAGGTACGAGCGGTGGGAGCCGAGCGGTGGGCTCTTCTTCCCGCGACGGGTCTCCGTCGCCGTGGACCATCGAACGGTGCGGGTCGAAGACCGCGCGAACATCCAGGTGAACGCGCCATTGGACGAGGGCCTCTTTGCATTTCCGGATGCGCCGGGCACCGAATTTCTCGAGGACCACGCGGACTTCGGCCTGCGGAATGCGCAATCGTTCCAGCGGTTCGCGGGCCTGGGGCTCAACTCCTTCGTGGACCCGCTGCACGAGACCGTGGTGGGCGTCCAACTAAGCCCGGGCGTGTACCACCTCGTCGGGACCGGCCATCATTCGATGCTCGTCGACCAGGGGACGAGCAGTGTCCTCGTGGAGGCACCGCTCGATGAGGCGCGCAGCAAAGCGCTGCTCGCTTGGATCGATGCGAACCTTCCCGGTGGCCTGGCGGCCCACCCCATCTCGAACGTGATCATGACGCACCACCACGCCGATCACTCGGCAGGGCTCCGCACCTTCGTGGCACGGGGCGCTGCGGTGGTCGTGGCACGGGAAAGCGAAGCCTTCATGCGCGACATCTTGACGAGTGCACACACCATCGAGCCCGACGATCTCAGTGCGCGAAGGGACATCGTTCCAACCTTGCGCCCGGTGGAATCGGAGGGCTCGCTCACCATCGGAAACGTGACCGCGTACCATGTTCGGTCATCGCATGCGGCCGACATGCTCATCGTTCATGTGACCGCACCGGGATCGCCTGGAATCCTCTTCAATAGCGACCTTTACAATCCCACCGAGGGAGAGCTCATTCCCGCGCGCGTGGAGCGGGCGGTTGGCTTCAACGATGCCCTCGTGCGGCTCGGATTGAACACGCCGGATCGGATCTTCGTGGGTGGGCACGGCAACATGGCCGGAACCCGACACTTCAATGTCACTTATGCGCAGTTCCAAGCTCAACTGACTCGAGCGCAATAAA
Source organism: Sorangiineae bacterium MSr12523 (assembly GCA_037157775.1). NCBI lineage: Bacteria > Pseudomonadati > Myxococcota > Myxococcia > Myxococcales > Pendulisporaceae > Pendulispora > Pendulispora brunnea. The sequence continues at coordinate 3,582,070 of CP089982.1, read as the reverse complement.
CGGAAGTATCGATTGCACCTACCTCGACGAACCGCATTTGACGTCCCTATGCTCCGTCGAATGCGGCGCATCGTCGATTTATCCATCTTTCTCGAAAACGACGTCATCTCCGACCCGCCCCCGTTCGTGCCGAAAATTACGTACTTTACGCATCAGCAATCGGCACCGCAGTTGCTGGGATTTTTTCCCGGCCTCACCCAGGCGGATTTGCCCGATGGTGAGGCGTGGGCGGTCGAAAAAGTCGAGCTCATCACCCACAATGGCACGCACCTCGATGCGCCGTATCACTTCCATTCGACGATGGATGGCGGTGCTCGGGCCATCACCATCGACGAGGTTCCGCTCGATTGGTGCCTCCAGCCGGGGGTGAAGCTCGATTTTCGGCACTTCCCCGATGGGTACGTGGTGACGGCGCGCGATGTCGAGGCGGAGTTGTCACGCATTGGACACACTCTTTCGCCGTTGGAGATCGTGGTGGTCAACACACGGGCGGGCAGCCGCTACGGTCACAACGACTATGTGAGCGCGGGATGCGGCATGGGGCGCGAGGCCACGTTGTACTTGCTCGAGCGGGGTGTGCGCCTCACCGGCACGGACGCGTGGAGCTGGGATGCGCCCTTCGTGCACACCGCCGTGAAATACGGCGAGACGCACGATGCGTCGCTGATTTGGGAGGGCCACAAGGCAGGCCGGGACATCGGCTATTGCCACCTCGAGAAGCTGCACAATCTCGAGAGCTTGCCCGGTCACGGCTTTTCCATTTCGTGCTTCCCCGTGAAGATCCGCGGAGCATCGGCCGGCTGGACGCGCGCTGTCGCGATCTTTGACGAACTGGCGGAATAGACGGCACCGTCGCAGGTGCAGATCGACTGCACCCATTGGTACCCTGGCGTGTCGCGACGGCGAGCCGAAATATGGGGAATGAGCCAGCGACGCTACGTACCGATGACCTGTTCGCAGGTCGTTACCTCCTCGAGCGGGAGGCAGGGCGCGGGGGCATGGGCATCGTCGTTCGGGCCATCGACCGCACGACGCAGCGCCGGATCGCCCTCAAGGTGCTGCACGGCACGGACGACACGGCGCTGCGGCGCTTCGCACGCGAGGCCGAAGCGCTGCAGCGTTTGCAGCACCCGGCCATCGTCGCCTACTTCGACCATGGGGTGACGGAAGGCGGCCGGCCCTACCTCGCCATGGAGTGGATCGAGGGCGAAAGCCTTCGCATGCGGCTGGAGCGCGCGCACGCCGATGGCGGGATGCTCGGCACGCGCGAGGTCGTCGAGCTTGGACACCGGCTCGCCGGGGCGCTCGAGGCGGCCCACGCGCGCGGCATCATCCACCGCGACGTGAAGCCGAGCAATGTGCTGCTCGTGGGGGGCGATCCGAAGCAGGCCAAGCTCGCCGACTTCGGGATCGTGCAGCCCGACTCGGGAACGGACCTGACCACCTCCGGCGTGGTCATGGGCACCGTCGGCTACATGGCCCCGGAGCAGGCACGCGGCGATGGCGATCTCGATGGGCGGGCCGACCTATTTTCGCTCGGGTGCGTGCTCTTTCGGTGCCTCACGGGCGTCGAGGTCTTCCAGGGAACGGCCACCGTGACCGTGCTGGCGAAGCTGCTGCTGCACGATGCACCCCGCGTCTCGGAGTACCGCGCCGATGTGCCGCGTGCGCTCGATGACATGGTCGCGCGGCTGCTCGCCAAAGACCGCGAGAGCCGGCCCACGTCCGCCGCGGAGGTCGGGGAGGAGCTCGAGCGCATCCTCGAGGATCTGGGCCGCGTGCCGGAGACGCAACCGCGCGCGAAGAAGAGACGAAGCGGCGCACGCTGGTCCTTGATCGCGCTCGCGTTGCTCGTGGCGGGAGGGCTCGTGGTGCATCATCGCCGCTCGGCTTCCGCGCCCGTGCAGCCCATCGCCGCCTTGCCGCCGCCGGCGGACACCGCCATCACCGAGCTGCCCGTGTCGCCGGCGTGCACGACACCCGCGGTCGATGGCTACCGCGAAGGGCTGCAAGCGCTTCGGAGCGCGCGATGGAGCCACGCGCTGGAGCTCTTCGAGGAGGCTGCGAAGGCCGATCCCGCCTGCCCCGAGCTTCAATTTCGTCTGCTCGTCACCAGCGAACCTTTCTGGCCGTTGCCGAAGCAACAGGAACAACTGCACCGCGCCTTCGGGGTGCGCGATCGGCTGACGGAGCGGGATCGCAAGGTGCTCGAGGCGTGGACCTTCGTCGTCGGGCGCGACACCGCGCAAGAGGAGGACGCGGTGCGCGTCTTCGAGGAGGCCATGCGCCTCTTCCCGGGCGATGCCGAGCTTCGCAACCTTCATGCGGCGCGCATGTTCAACCTGGCACCGAGCGGAAAGGCGCTCGAGAACGTGCTGGCACGGGTGGACGAGGCCTTGAAAATCGACCCAGGCTACGCCGACGCGTGGGCGATGCGCGGCCGGTTTCTCGCGCGACTCGGACGCCTCGACGAGGAATTGATCGCGCTCGATCAGTGCCTCGCCCTCGAGCCGGCGGCGGTCGATTGCATGGAGTACCGCGTGTATGCGCTGCGGCGGCGCGGTCGCTGTGCGGATGCCGTCGCCGAAGCGCGGCGATGGATCTCGTGGGACCGCGAGGAGACATTGGGTTATCGGCAACTCGCCATCAGCCTTGCGTCGCAGCGAAGCCCGGCGGAAACCGTGGAAGAGGCGATGCAATTGCGCTGGGAACGACTTCCGCCGAAGAAGCGGCCCGAGGTGAGCCTCTTCGAGCGTTCGCGATGGGCCGCGTGGAGGGGTCGCTTCGACGAGGCGCTGACGTTGTCCGACGAACTGGAGCGGGTGGCCGCAAAATCCGGCGCCGAAGAGTCCCATTGGCGCGCCGCGCTGACGGCCATCGATGCGCTCCTCGAGACGGGCCAGGAGAGCCGGGCCGCGAGCCTCGCCGAAAAGACGCTGCGGCGAAAAGATGCGTGGGTCAAAACGGATTTGAACGTCATCCGAACGGCGTATTACGAGCCGCAATTGTTCGCGACGGAGCTTCGGGCGGGCCGCATCGGCTTGGATCAATGGCGCGCTCTGTCGGACGCCTGGGAGCACGCCAACGAGACGCGGCTGGATGCCGTCGAGCGCTGGGTGTTTCGCTGGGGGCCAGCCGCCGGCTCGGGCATCGATGCCGCCGAGGCGGTGCGCCAGGCGCCGACCATCGAGCATCGCCAGGCCGTGCGCTCGCCGAATATCAACTTGCAAGGTGTTCTCAACTCGTACGAGGGCAAACTGTATTTGGAGGCGGACGACGCCACACGCGCTGCGCCCCTCCTCGAAAAAGGCGCAGCCGCGTGCATCAGTTTGGATTTTCCCTACCTCAATGTGCGTGCCCATTTGTGGGAAGGAATGGCCAAACAGCGAAGCGGCGACATCGCCGGTGCGTGCGACGCCTACCAGAGCGTGATCGATCAATGGGGCGCGGCAAAGCCCTTCTCCGTCACCGCCCGCCGCGCCACCGAACTGCGCCGCCCCCTCGCCTGCCCTAGGTAATCTGGAACTCCGGGTCCACGGGGATCTGCATGCCGTTGGCTAGGGCGTTCGTCTGACAGGCCATGCCCACGATGGCGAGGAGCTCGCCGTACTGCGCCTCGGTCATGCCTTTGGCGCGGGCTGCGGCCGTGTGGGAGTGTGCGCAGTAGGCGCACGAATTGGCTGCGGAGACGGCGATGTAGATCATCTCCTTGGTGAGAGGATCGAGGGCGCCGGGCGCGACCATGATCTCCTTGAGGTTGGCCCATATCCGCTCGAGAACGGCGGGCTGGTTGGCGAGCGCGCGCCAAAAGTTGTTCACGAAGTCGGATTTGCGTGTGGTGCGGATGTCGTCGAACACGGCCTTGACGCGCGGATCGGCCGCAACCTCTTCATCGGTCCAAAGCTTTACGGTGGCCATGGAGGCTACGATAGAGGCACCAAAGTGAAAGTCGACCCATTCGTCGATCATGAGCCCTTCAATGAACCCTTGAGCGAGCTCTCCAATCGTGCACTCGGTGGTGCTCGGAAGCGACACGCCACGGTTCGCTGGCGTTGAGCTAGGGCTAGCTGCTGCCCGCCCCAAAGCGGGTGCTCATGCCATGCTTCCCCGCGTCTCCGACGGCAAGGTCGGAGGGGGTCCATGGATTCGCGATTCGCGAATCGCGAATGCCACCTGGAAGGTGGCGGAGCGCCGGCGGTAAGCCAGAGATCCACACTCGAGCCTCCGCCAAAGAAGATGTGAAGCGCCGGGCAAGTGAACGGCGGTTGAAGCTGGCGGGTCGAGCCTTCGTGAGGTCGTACCTACATCGATGAACATCGTATATTGCTCCGATGGCCGAGGTGACTGTCAGCGCAGGAGTGGAGCGGGTGCTCATGCTTGCACGGGGGTTGGCCGGATCCGACGAAGCCCCCTCCGTGAGCGATCTCTTTTTCGCACTCACGGAGCTCGGACGCACGCAAGAGGAAGCCACGGCAGCACGGTTCCTTTGGCTCCAGGTGTCCGCGACCACGAGCGAATCCACCTACGTCGCACTTCGTGATGCCCGAGGCCGAGGCAATCCACAGCAAGCCGACCTGCTGCTCCAGCGTGCCCGCGATATTGCGCGGCGAACCTCCGGCCTTTACCGCGTGCATTTGCGCCATCTCGTCGCAGCGTTGCTGACTTCGGGAGAGTCCAGCTCGGAATTGTTCCTTCAGTTCGGGCTGCCCCCTTCGTCACTCAAAGCGCCTTTTCTCCAATGGATGGCCGATTCCCTGGACGATCCCAGTCTGCTCGCCCCTTGGTATGGCATCTTGCCGCCGGACGGGCGCCCCGACGGGCACTCCATCCAACGCTCCGCCCTGAGCGATCGTGCCACGGTGGAGGACTCCATGGGCTTTCGCCCGAGCGTACGTGCCATTGCGGATTTTCTGCGGCACCTCGAGACGAAGCCTCCGCTGACCATGAGCATCGAGGGTGAGTGGGGCTGCGGCAAGTCGTCGTTCATGATGCAGCTCGAGGAGGAGCTCTTGCGGCGACCAAATGGCTCGACGGAACCCTTGCCGTTCGTGGTGTGGTTCGATGCCTGGAAACACGCCAAGCACGAAGAGATGTGGGCGACCTTTGCCGTCGAGTTTCTGCACCAGGTCTCGCGCCAGCAAACTTGGTTCAAGCGCTTTCTCGGGCACGTGATGCTCTTCGTGCGCCGCGTGAAATGGCGCGACGTGCGGCTCGAGGTGCTGCGTGCACTTCTCTTCGGCGTGGCCGCGGTGCTCATGTTGTTCGCCCTGGTGGCGTTCTTTTACCAGCACTGGGCCTTCGCCCACGATCTCGGCGTCGAAGCCATGGCCAAGGCAGACGGTGCGCCGTTCCAGCGATTCGCGGGCAAATTCATCGTGGCCGGCGGATGGACCGGTGCGCTGGCCGTGGCCATCCTGACCATGACCCGCATCAAAGGCCTCGTGGGAGGCTCGTTGCCCATCGATCTGAAGAAGCATATTTTCTCACCCGATTACGAAGGCCGCTCGACCTTTCTGGACCAATTCCACGAGGACTTTGGAAAAATCGTCGACGCGTACATCGGCGATCGGCGCGTGTACGTCTTCATCGACGACGTCGACCGGTGCGAGGTGCCCACCGCGGTGGATCTGATGCAAGCGCTCAATCTGATGACCGCGTGTGCGCCGAAACTCATCTTCATCATTGGTATGGACCGCGAAAAGGTGGCGGCCGGCATTGCTGCGAAATATGCGCCGCTACTGTCGTACATGAATCCGCGGGGCGTCGCATTCGGGCTCGATTTCATCGAGAAGTTCATTCAATTGCCGTTTGCGCTGCCGCGTCCGACCGAAGCCGACACCCGGTCCATGCTTTGGCATCTATCGACGACGAGGCGCCCCCGCCCAAATGGTCATCACGTCCCGGTAACCGGTACGACGATGATCCCGGATTCGAGTCCACCAACACCACGGTCTCCGGTGCACACCGCGGCCGAGTCGGAGCGCTTCGCGTCAGCGGTTTCGACGGACTCACCCCTCATTCACGATATTACGTTGGCGCTCGCCCCGGCCTTGGATTTCAATCCACGCCGGGTCAAACAGTTTCTCAATTTGTTTCGCTTGCGCGCATTCCTCGCGTGGCAAACTGGGAGTCTCGCGCTGGACAATCTCGGTCGCAATGGCAATACCATGACGTTGCCGCAAATTGGAAAGCTTACCGCCATCGCGCTCCGCTGGCCGCTTTTCATTTCCGATCTCGAGGTCGATCCTTTGCTGCTCGGGCGCCTGCAGGCCTTCGCGCTCGGCATCGGAAAGCCCGATGAAGCGTCGAGCACATACCGCAAGTGGTTCGACGACGCGCGGCTGCTCCAACTGCTGCGACTCGGGGCCGATGCCTGTGAACCCACGCCGCGCACCAGCATGGCGCCGGATTACGACGTATCGCGGATGTCCTTCGCGTGGTCCACACTGGGTTTCGCTCGAATGAACGCTGCTCAGGAACCGCCGAGCGCCCCGATGGAATAGCCGCCCCCACGCATCCACGCATCCACGCATCCACGCATCCACGCGATAATGTGCTATCTCGGTGGGCATGAACATCGTTCATCCGAGCGATCTCCAGCCCATTTTGACGGGAGACCCGCGTGCGCGGCGGGCGTTCGTCCAGGAGCTTACGCCGATCGTTCACGGCCATGTTCGACGAGCGCTCTTTCGACGGCGCGCGCGCGCCCATCGGAGGGATGTTCGGCAGGACGTCGAGGACATGGTCCAGGAGGTTTTTGCCGTCCTTTTTGCCGAGGATGGCAAGTGCCTTCGCACGTGGTCGCCCGCGCGCGGTTCGTCGTTCGCGAGCTTCGTCGGGCTCGTGGCGGAACGTCACGTGGGGGCGATTCTTCGCAGCGGGCGGCGAAGCCCTTGGACGGACGATGCGGCCGATCCGGCGGAGCTCGAAGCATGGCTCGAGCCGGGGCCCGCACCGGAGGCGCATCATGCCCAGGGACAATTGGCGCGAGCCGTGCTCGAGCGCGTCGCCCGTGAGCTGTCGCCGCGTGGCCAAACCTTTTTGCGCGTGCTCTTCCTCGAGGAGAAGCCGGTCAACGATGCCACGTCGCAATTTGGTGTGTCGGCGGACGTCGTATATGCGTGGCGAACCCGCATCGTGAAGCGTGCTCGGCGAATCGGGCAACGCCTGGAAACGAATTTCGTGCACGCCGTCAGGTTTCGCGAGGTCGCGAACAAGAAAGGAGGGAACGGAAAGGAAAACGCGATGATTGGACTCTCACGGGAGCTTGCTGCCCAGCTCGAAGCATGGCCTGCGCAATTGCGTGCATCGGTGGAAGGTATTTCCGCCGAGGAGGCGCGCCTCGCGGCACCGAACCACGGATTGTCCGTCGTCGAACATGCGTGGCATCTGGCCGATCTCGAGGAGGAAGCATTCGCCGTTCGCATGGCGCGCATGCTCGAGGAGGACTTTCCCCACCTGCCCGACTTCGACGGCGATCACGAGGCCAAAGTCCGCCGCTACCGCGAGCGCGATCTCGACACCGCCCTCACGCGTTTCGCCGCCGCACGCTCGGCGAATCTGCGTCGCCTCGAACGGGTGCGACCCGACGAGTGGGCGCGCGCCGCCGTGCAAGACGGCGTCGGCTCGCTCACGTTGGCCGATCTCGTTTGCCGCATGCTGGACCACGATCGCTCGCACGCCGCCGAATTGCTGGAACGATTGGCATCACTCGGCCGAACGCCCACTCCCGCCCTCATCGAAATGGCCGGAGCCGCGCCCCCAACGCCCTGCGCGGCATAAGAGCCGTGCTCAAGGGACGGGGCGGCCGAAGCCGTTTTGGGCGGCCCATGATTCGATGGCGTGCGCCACGGAGAGGATGGCGTGGTCGTGGCGGCGGCGGCCAATGATTTGTAGGCCAAAGGGCAAGCCCGTGGGGTCGCGGCCAAAGGGCAATGCCACCGAGGGGAGACCTGCGAGGGTCGGGCCATAGGCAAGTGCCAACCAGTGAAAGTAGCTCGCCATTTGGGCGCCGTTGATGGTCGCGGGATACCAATCTTCGAATGGGAAGGGAGGATGCGCGGCCGCGGGGCAGATGACCGCGTCCACTTTGGCGAGAAAAGCGTCGGCGTCGCGCAGCACACGTGTTTGCACGTTCGCCGCCTCGGCCACATCGCGCAAACCGAGCCCGAGCCCCGCCGCGACATTGGCGGCAACGTTGGGACCGACCTTGTCCGGAGTGGACTCCACCTTCTCGCGATGGGCACCGACGAAGGTCACGGCCCGGAGCACCGCAAAGGCTTGGTCGACACCGCCTAGGTCCACGGCAAAATCCGTGCGGCCGCCAAAGAGCGGCTCCAGCGCCTTCCGCGCGGCGCGAAACGCAGCACGCACGCGATCGTCGACGGGCGCAAAGCCGAGATCTTCCGTGAACGCCACCGTCAGCCCGCCCAGGTTCACGGCGTCGAGCTGCCGGAATCGCGCGCCATCCACCGCGAGCGACAGCGGATCGCGAGGGTCGTCGCCCACCATGGCCGAGAGCAGCAGCGCGGCATCGGCCACCGTCCGCGCCATGGGCCCGTCGACCGAAAGCGGCGACCACGCGTGGCCACGCGTCTCCGTCGGAACCAGGCCGGGTGTCGGGCGAAAGCCGACCACACCGCAAAACGCCGAGGGCGTCCGCAGGCTACCCGCGAGATCCGAGCCGGTGGCGAGGGGAAACATCCCGCAGGCCAGCGCCGCCGCCGAACCACCGGAGGAGCCACCGCACGTCAAACGCGGGTCGAATGGATTGCGCGTGGCGCCGAATACCTCGTTGCGCGTATTGGCGCCCGCGCCAAATTCCGGCGTGTTGGTCTTTGCCAGCACGATGGCGCCAGCCTGTCGCAACACCGCGACCACCCGCTCGTCGGCGGCCGGCACATGGGTCGCAAAGAGGGGCGAACCATAGGTGGTCCGCAGGCCTTCGGTTTCGCTCAGGTCCTTGATCCCGATGGGCAGCCCATGCAGCGGCCCCAGGGCATCTCCACGTTGCACGGCGGCTTCGGCCTCGCGCGCTTCCGTCAGCGCCCGCTCGAACGCCGTCACGGTAACTGCATTGACCGAGGCATTGGCCGCCTCGATGCGGGCGATGCAGCTCTCCACGAGGGCGACCGGCGAAACCTCGCCCGAGGCGATGCGTCGCCGCAGCTCGACCGCTTCCATATCGCAGAGATCCATGGCCCGGGAGTCTGTGGCGCGCAGGGCAAAGGTGTCAACGGCGACTCCGGTTACGAGCGCGAGGGTTGAACCGACAACGCCTCCCACTATCGCATATTGTCACGTCGATTTTTGGTGACGGAAAAATCCGTCGTCCACAAATTGAAATCGGGAACGCGGTTCCCGTCTTTGGTCCTCCTGCGAAACGGAAAAAGAAGAACATGACGAGGCTTGCTCTGGCGAAGGCCCTTTTTGGCCTGACCGCCACGTTGATGATGGTCGCCAATCTCCTGGGATGCAGCGGCGACGCGGGGGTCATCATTCCGCCGCCACCCCTGACCGATGCCGGACCCCAGCAGGACGCCCGCGCTGACGCCGATCTTCCGGATGCGATGCCGGCGGCGGCCACTCCCGAGTTCAATCCGCCGCCCGGAATCTTCAATGCGCCTCCAAGCATTACGCTGCGCACGGAAACGGCCGGCGCCGCGATTCACTATACGCTGGACGGCAGCACGCCCGATTCGAAGTCGCCCATTTACACGTCGCCCATTGGCGTCGCGAAAACCACGACCATCAAGGCCATTGCCCGCAAAACCGGTTTCGGCGATTCCGCCGTTCGCTCGGGAGCGTATTTCATCGACATTCCGCCGGGCGTCGTCGAACCGGTTCAATTCGAGCCCAAGGCCGGCGACTATTCCAATGACGTCGAGGTGCAGTTTACGAGCGCCACGGCCGACGCCGCGTTCTGCTACACGCTCGATGGCTCGGCCCCTTCCTGCGACGCCCAAGCCCGCTGCGCACGGGGCGTCGTCACCTATACGGCGCCGGTGCCGATCTCGAAGTCGGGGCAGAAGATTCGCGCCATCGCATGCAAGAAGGACATGGTCACTTCCTCGGAAATGGAGGCGACTTACAATTTCAGCGCCATCAAGCCGACATTCAATCCGCCCCCCGGATCGTACGATCCGCACAACCCCGTTCCGATCGCCATCACCAGCGAAACGCGGGGCGCCGTCATTCATTATAGCGTGAATGGCACGGCACCGCCGACCTGCGACAGCCCGGATACGGTTTCCGCGAATGGCACCATCCCGATCATCACGGGGGACGCCATCGTTCAGGCGCTCACCTGCAAAGAGGGTTATGCCACCAGCGAGGTGGAAACGGCGCAGTATCTGGGCACCCTGTGTGCGAGCGACTTCGATGTTACGTCACGCGCACAGCTCGAAGCACTCGCACGTTGCGAAGAGATCACCGGCCGCCTCCAGATCGCGGGTGCCACGGACCTCACGGACCTGGCTCCCCTCGCCCATCTGCGGCGCGTGGGCGGCTATCTACATATTTCGTTCAACCCTGGATTGACGTCACTGCACGGCTTGGAGGCCTTGACGGCCGTCGGAGGGCAGCTGTGGGTGAAGGACAATGCTTCGCTCGATCGGATCGATTCGCTCGCGGCAATCGAGACGGTCGGTGACTCGCTTCTCGTCGCAGGCAATGCGATCACCGAATGGATCGGCCCAAGCTCGCTCACCCTGGTCGGGGGTCTCCGCATCGGCAGTGAGAAGAGCCTGAAGCACGTCGGTGGGTTCTCCCGGCTGGCGAAAATCAATGGCGAACTACTCGTCGGGGGCAACGATGCACTGACGGCCTTCGATGACATGCCTGCATTGACCACGGTCACGGGCACGGTATCGTTCTCGTCGAACGCGGTGCTCGAACGGCTTTCGGGCTTCGCCGCGGTCCACACGTTGGGCAATCTGTCCATTCGTTCCAACCCCGTGCTGACGCAGTTCCTTGCGTTCTCACAGGCACCCGCGATCGGCGGCGAGCTCGCTATAGCGGACAATCCGAAGCTCGCGGAACTCGATTTGAAGAACGTGAGCTCGATTGGAACCATTTATCTCGGCAACCTACCCGCGCTGACATCGCTCCAGGCCCTTGGCGGTTTGACGAAGGTCGAAGGTCTCGCGACCATCACGGGGACGCTCGGCTTCTCGAACCTGGCTGGCCTCGAGCAACTCACCTCCATCAAAGGGACTCTCTCCATCAACTCCTCGCAGGGGCTCACCGATCTGACGGGCCTCACGAATCTCACGTCCGTGAAGAGCTTTCTCTCCGTGTGGGGCAATGCGGACCTGAAGAGCCTCCGCGGCCTCGACAAACTTGGAGAACTGTCCGACGGCATCACGCTGACCGAGAACCCCGCCCTGATCGAGATCGGCAGTTTGAACGCGCTCGAATGGTCTGTGAACTCGGTTCTCATCGCCTCGAATCCCAAGTTGGTCAGGCTCGATGGGCTGCATCGTCTTCGGTCGATGTCGCACCTGAGCATCCTCGACGACATCGCGCTAGAGAAGCTCGAGGGATTCGAGGCGCTCACCGAGGTCGGAGTGCTCGAAATCAAAGGATGTTCGGCGCTCCAAAATCTGACGGGCCTCGAGGCGCTCGGGAAGATTGCCGGCAACCTCGACATCAGTGGGAACGGTTCGCTGACCCAGCTCGATGCCCTCGGCCAATTCGTCTCGCTCGGCGGCCATCTGACCATCGCGTTCAACGCGAGCTTGCCCATGTGCCAGGCCGACCGCGTTTTCGAGCGGCTGCGCGCACATGGCTATGGGGGCCTTCCCGATATCCGCAACAACGGTGGCACGACCACCTGCGACTAACCAGGGCCGTCAGCATCGGCAACCGAGGTCGAGGAGGGGGCACCATGGATTCGCGATTCGCGAATCGCGAATACCCTGTCCCCCCGTTGCGCCATGTGTCGCGGATACACTGCAGTGCGCTTCCCGCTCCCGGACGACCCGTGGAATGAGCTTCTCGCATGGGGATCGCGATACCCCCTTGAAACGCACACGCGCGTGCGTCCATGCTGGGGCCATGATCGCACTCGATCATCTCATCCTTGCTGCGCGCACCCTCGAGGAAGGTGCAGATTGGGTCTTCGCTCGGCTGGGCGCGACGCCGGCTGGCGGGGGCAAGCATCCGCTCATGGGCACGCACAACCGCGTACTCCGCCTCGGTGACGAGAGCTACCTCGAGGTGCTCGCGATCGATCCCGAGGCACCGGCTCCTGGGCGGCCGCGCTGGTTCGGGCTCGATTCGCCGGAAATGCAAGCGCGCCTCGAGCAAGGCCCGGCGCTCGTTCATTGGGTCGCGCGGACGGACGACATCGAGCGCGATGCGCGCACGGCACCGGTGCACATGGGCGCCATTGTCGAGGCGTCGCGCGGAGATCTGCGGTGGCGCATCACCGTGCCGCGCGAGGGCACGCTTTTGCGGGACGGCATCTTTCCGACCTTCATCCAGTGGCAGGGCGGGCATCCCGCTGCGGCAATGCCCGAGTCGAATTGCCAACTCGAATCGCTGCAGCTATTCCACCCGCGCGGGGGCGCCCTTCTCGCAGCCTTGCGCCATCTCGGCCTTCCGTCCGACGCCCCCGTCACGGCCAGCGAAGGCGACCCGCACCTGGTCGCTCACGTGCGCGCCGCAGGAAAGCTCATCGCACTATCGTAGATTCAGAAAATTTCCCGATCGATCCCATACAGAAAGAGCTTCAAGCTCGGCGGGGCGCCCGGCACGTAAACGCTCACGGTCCGGCAGGCTAAAATATCTTGCCAATATGGGCGGAGATCCGGCTCGCGCCCGGTCAAGCGTTCGCGCTCCCAGATGCGGTAGCTGGCAATGTGTGGCCCCTGCGGGAGCTGCGGCGGTGGATCGACGTCGAGCTCGAGCCGCACGCCGCGAAGCGAAAGCCGCATGCATTCCTGCAGCGCAAACGGAGCGGCCATTTTCATGATGCGGGGCATCCGCTCGAGAAAGGCTTCGTCGTCGCAGGTGGCAACCAGCACCGGGCGCTTTCCAACGAGGTCTTCGCGCTGGAAGGAGAGCGAAAACATATCGGCGTAGTCGCCTCGCTCGAACGAGAGCCGCGTCAACGGATCGCGTCCCACGGCGTCGAGCAAACGCACGATGCGCGTGGAGAGCCATGGGATCGCCTCGGCGAGCTTGTCGTGCTCGTACGCGGGAGGGCGCTCCCATTCGTGTCCGAAGGCAACGAGCGCGAGGTACAAGCTTCGCAAACACCGGTAAACGGCATACGGACGCGCCGTGCGCTGCTTCGAGAGAACCTGCAACGCGCCCAGGTGCCGGTTCAACAGAACGAATAGGTTCAACCCGGGAGCCGAAATCGAGGTGGTGAGATGAAACGGCTGCTCGTGGCGCGCCTCGACGAGCTCGCGCCGTCGCTGCTCGAGGGCGGCGAGCACACGACCGAGCTCCGCCACGAGGGGCGCGCATGCCCGAGCGTGAAACACGATGGGCCACACGCCATCCGAGAATCGATACGAGTAGCCGACCTGCTCGATGCGGCCGATTGGCAGCACTTCATACCGATCCAGCGCATCCCCCTGGAAGAGCACCTCGAGCTTTGGCCGCATCCAGGGGATCTTCGCGTCCAGATCGCCCACGTACCGCGTCGACCGCGCGCTTGCGTCGTCCTTGCTCATGTTGGGCCCATCCAAGATGGGCCGCGGCACCGCCAAATAGACGAGCACGGACGAGGACAGCTCGTGCAGGCGCGTTGCGACATTGGCCTCGAGCGGAGACGAATCTTCGTCCAACCAGGCTTCGAGCCCGCTCGGAAACACCACGTCCAGGCGACGGATCACGAGATCGCCGCGGGCGAGCGCCCCCTCGTCGTAGTCCATGTGAACGACGCCATATGCGTCGGGCGCGAGGCGGCGAAAGCCGCGTGCGCAAAGAGCTTCCGCGTAGGTGTCGGAGGCCTGCAGATGCGCGGGCTTGACGCTCAGCGTGGGCGGCCAGAAGGGCTTGCGCGGTGTCATCGCCGGTCGATCCTCCCGGTCACGTCGAGCTCGAACTCCGCGTCGCGATAACGCATGTGCGGCCGGATGACCACGTTCATGCCGTACCAGCCCGGCTGTCCCGGAATGTCGACCAATTCGACCTTCGCGCCGCGCAGCGGATATTGAAACCGGGTGGCGGCCGACGGATTGTCCTTGGTATCGACATAACGTCTCAATTGCGCGGTCAATTGCGTTTGAAGCTGCTCGCGCGTGTGGTGACCGCCGAGTTTCTCACGTTGGAACACCTTGAGCTGGTGGGCAAAACGGCACACGAACAGCAAATACGGAATTCGCGTACCGAGCAGATAATTCAATGTCGCTTGCTCGCCTCCATCGGAGCGTCCGAACGTCTTCGGCATTTGCAAGCTGCTCGCGCTCGCGAACCGCAGGGAGCCGTCGACCGGATCGCACGTCAGAGGAATGAATCCGAGCTCCGCCAGCGCTTCCTCGATACGCCGCGAGAAGAGCACCTCCACGGGCGGCTTGCACGCGTCATCGCCCATCACCTCGTGGGCCTCGAACACCGGAGGTGCCGCGAGGAACGTGTCGAGCAGCCTCATCGCCGTCCGATCGCGCGCATAGCTCTCGGCCAGCCGGAGGCTGAATGCATACGTGGCGCTGCCCCAAAGATGATCGCCATGCGCGGCGATGGTCTCGTCGTACACGAAGGTTTCCGCCGACTCGGTGGCGTCGCGGTAGGCCGAACGAAGCCGCATGCGCGGGAGGAGAATACCCAAATAGCGACTATCCTCGCTCGTGCGCAGATCGTGCCATTTGATGAACGAGGGCCCCTCGAAAATGGCGCCCAGATCCGTGGCCGCCGAGAGCTCTTCGAAGCTGGCATTTTCCGGCGACCCATTGCCACGCTTCGACGGAGCGAACAGGCTCGGATGGGCATCGACGAATACGGGCGCATGCGACATGGCGGCCACCGAGGCCATCCCGCGAAGCAAGGCTACGTCGTCGAAGGCCGCCGTCACGGAGAAGTTCGCAAAAATCGCAGCGAAAGGCACTCCACCGTGCTGGCCGTAATGCGATTCGTACACGGTGCGAAAGAATCGCGATTTCGTGCGCTCTGCAGCATCCGCGAGATCGTCCGAGAGCTCCTGTTTCGAGCAATTCCACATCGCGACCTGGATGCCCCGTCCCGCTTCGATGCGGTTGACGACGAATTCGAGACCGCGCCATGCCGCCTCCAACGATTGAAACTCGGGATGGTGCAAAATGGCGTCCAACTGCTCCCCGAGCATGGCGTCGATCTTCGCGATCCATCGGTCGATGCGAACCTGGGACGCCAAGAGCGGGGCGAGCCATCCGTCGCTCGATTCCTCGCCGTGGATGCCGCCACGAACGGTCTCGGGAGAATCGAGCTCGATCATGTCGCGTCACCCGGCTGCACCGCGTAGAGGTGAATGCGGGTGACCCCGGGAAGCTGACGGCAATAAATGCCCATCCAAGCCGTGCGCATGGCAGCCACGAAGGCATCGGATCGCTTGTCGAGCCAGAAATACACCGTGTCATTCGATTCGGGCAGACCGGAGGGGCGCGCCCGCCGTTCCAACGGAACACCGGAAACGGCGGCATACCGCATTTCCATGAGGTCGTGCAGCGCGCCAATTTTGAGAAGCTTCGGGGCTTCCTCGACAAGGTGGCCTGGATCGCTTCCCGTGATCGCCAAGAAGAACTCGTGGTCGAAGATCCCCGGCTCGTGCAGATCGGCGCGCAGCAGCCATGCGTCGTTTTCCGTCGGAACCAGCGCAATGGTTCGATAGCGCGCCTGCCCGATGCTCTGCAGCACCTCGGCAATGGCCTCGAAGAGCGGCAAGAACGTCGTATCCAGCTCTCGGTGGTTGAACGGCGGTGGCTCTGGGCACTCGCCCGTCGCAGTGAACGGCGCAAGCGCAAACAGAATTTCCACGAGGCACGCGTAGGCATCGTGGGGCGCCGTGTGACGCCGGCTGCGAAGATCCGCGACGTCGGCGATGAAGCCGCCCAAAAGCGAGCGCAGAAGGATGCGCCTGTCCGCAAAGGCCTCGCTGGTCTTCCAGCTGTCGGCCCACGTCTTGCGCGCGACCAGATCCGAAAGCAGGGCATCGAGCCGCTCGGTCAAGCAGGTCGAGGCGCGAATTCGCCATACAGGGGGAATGAACGAGCGATCCAGCATCGGGTTGCCCGCCTCATCCAAAATGAGACGCGCGCACTGCACGACGTCGTAGCTGTGCAGACGGTCGTTTTCCGTGAGGAGAAAGACGTTGGGCCGGAGCCACTGCGCATCGATCGTCTTGCCGCCGTTGGCGATATCGGACAGCGTGTGCGTCGAGAGCGCGTAGCGATGAAGCGCACGCGTTGCCCCCTCGGCATCGACATTCGGCGCGCCGGGTTGCGCGATGGGAAGCCCCACGTACACGCGAAGCGATGTTCTCGACCCGAGATCCGAAAGGGGAATGCTCAGCGCCTTCGCGCCCTCCCCTACCCCGACGCGAATTTCCGTTCCATCTTCCAAGGTGGCCTCGAGGTGCTGCAACACGAGCTGGCCGCGGGACAACGCAGGCACGTCCCAATCGATTTCGTCGACGCCCCAAGCATCCCCATCCACCCGAGCGACCGCCCGCCGCACGCACTCCTCGTGGTAGGCGTCCGCATTGGAAAAGTGATGGGGCCAAATCGACAATCCAAGAGGCCAAGCGGGTTTCATTGCCATGACGGTGGACCTTACGCAATCATCGGGACGAACTCGCACCGCGCTTGGTGCGGCTCGGGAAGAAGAGGAGCACGAACGTGAACGGTTTCATCGGCAATCGTGTATCGGGTATCGATGCCCAGCGCGCTTCCGCCGCCGAGCGTCCAGCGCGGGGTGTCGTCGGCGCCGAGGTGGACCTCGAGTTCGACCAGCACCTTCGCCCCAAAGATACGGTTGGTGAGGCGCTCGAGCTTCGCATACTCGTCGCCACCAGGCATCATGCTCTCGTGGGTCGCGCGGTCGACGGGCCCAATGTGCAGCCGGACGGCCCCTTCACGATCCGAGCGCGTTTCGCCATAGACGAAGTCGACGCCGAGCCGGGAGCATTGGCCACCAAGGTGCGCGGTCTCGTTGTCGCCGAGCGGCAGGAGGCGGTGCACGTTGGCCTCCAGCGAAATGGGCCATGGCAATAGGTGCTGGAGCAACGCCTCCGCCGCACGCAGGTTGATATCGTGCGGTTGGCCGCGCTGGTAGTCGGCAAGGCCCAAGGCCAACATCGGCGCCAGAGGCTCTTCGTCCAGTGCCGATGGTGCATCGATGCCGGCCACCGACCGCAGTACTTGGCTTTGCAAATCGCCGCCCTCGAGATCGAAACCGCCTTCGATCGTGCTCGCCTTCCAGGCGCCGTAAAGACGGACGGCGAGCGCGTGATGGATCACGTCATAAAATGCGCGCAGGGCGCCTTCGTCGTCGCCGTAGCGAACCTCCTCGGAGAATTGCGCGGCAAGCGGCCCGCTGGTTCCAATGAGCCCCAGAAAATTGAGCTCGACCTGGAGCGAGTCATTCGCTGCCTGGGCAACGGATGCGACCTCGCCTGCCGGAAAGGCCAAACTCGGTCGCTGCGTGAATTGGATCCGCTCGGTGCGCTCGAGTTCCGTCGCCGTCGTGTGCTCGAGAAGGCGCGCCAGCTCGAAGAATCCATACCGTGCCGCCGTGCGCGCAATCGTTTCCACGGCCAGGTGCGAGGTCTTGCCGCGCGAGGATATGCGGGCGACGGCCTCTCGGTTGGCCTTTCGCTCGTATTCGGGGCACGGATGCCGATGCGCGCGCGGTGCGGGCTCGCGCGTGGGCCATTCGAGCCGCGTCCCGGACTTTCGGCAGAGGGCCTCGCAGCGATAGAGGCCATTGAGCCCAACCTGGGCGTCGAGGGTGCGATGCAGCACGCGCAGAAAGAGCGCGACGTCTCCAAGCCCGCGAAACGGCATCTCGTCCAGGATGAGCGACGCGAGGTACCCTCGCCCCGGGGTGGGCGGCTTGGGGCAAGGTCGGACATCGAAGGCCTCGATGGCCTCGATGCGCTGAAGATTGGCACGCACGGTTTGCGGATCGACGCCCTCCGGAGGCAGGAGCGACGCGAGAAAGGTCCGCAGCGCAAACCACGGATCTCCCTTTGGAATCGCTCCTCGGGCGAATGCTCGAAGCGCGAGATCGAATCCGGTGAGCGCCGGCACGTGCGGCGATGTCGGTACGATGTTTCGCACACGCACCCCGCGCGGAAAACCGTGGCCGGGTTCCGTGAGCTCGCCGACGGAGAGGCTGCACGCACCATTCGTCGCCAGCAGCCGGGTCGAGACGACGTGCGGCTCCAGGAGAGGCTCCGTCCCTCGGGAGCTCGTGAGCGTCATGAAGAGCTCGGGCGAAAGGTCCGGCCTCGAGGACTTCCGCTGCGTCGAATACGCGTACGGAAAGGCATCGTGAAAATCACCGGCACGAAATCGGCGAAGCGACGGCAGTGGAATCTCTCCCGCCCCTTTGCAGGGCATTGCCGTCACCGAGAGCACGGAGAAAACGTCGCCGCGCCGCCTGGGAAGGCCGGCCACCCGCACCGGAAACGTGCTCTTGCCCGGGCCGAACGTTTGCGGTTCGGACGTGGCCTCGAACAAGTTCACGGCGGGCACGCAGTGCGGACGAAGCGCATCGGGCCCGAGCTCCAGGTCCCCGGGCAACGGTGCATTCAGGCGGATGGTGACCGTCGCCTTGCGCACGGGCGCTGCCGTGCTGCGCATCGCCGATGCGAGGCCACGCACCACGAAGAACATGAACTTCTCCGGAAAGACGAAATACTCCTGCACGAGTGCGTCGGTCACGATAGGCCCGTCGGGCTCGGGCGCGAGCACGTCGCCTTCGTCGAACCCATACGGTTCGACGCCCTCGGCCTGCTTCGAAGGACCCTGCGATGCCTGCACCTCGACGCGGTCGGTGGCGCCAAGGACGTGCATGAGGAGCAAGAGCGCCTTTTCGCGCGGCCCGTCCACGAAAAGGCGGAGCTCATCGCCGACGACGTCTTGCAGGGGCGCGTGCGACGTCGCGGCAAGGTCGAACTGGACGAGGCGCCCGCCGGCTCGGGCATTCTCCACGCGGCACGCCCCCAAGTCGACACGGCTCACCAGTCGAAAGCGGCATGCAGGGTCGTCCGGTGACGTGATTTCGGAATGCGCAGGCACGCTCTGTTTCGCTTCTGCCCCCGAAAGAGAGAGCTCCACGATCGTGGCCGCCGGAAATGGGCGCGTGGAAGATGCAGCGACGACCTCCGCCAGGGCCCGATGGCTATCCGCTTGAAAATGATGGATCCGCTCGATGACGGATGCGGCGAGCGAATAGACGCCACGACGCACGCGATCGAGCGCCAAACTCGAGGGAGCACGCCCCAGGTTGCCCAAGAGCGCAGGGTGCGTGCGCGCAAAGTGCTCCGCCGCTCGTGTGAGCGCCGCCACCGCCCCTTGCGGAAACCGCGCCACTAGCGAACCCTCCACGAACGCTGCGGGTCGACGGTGAGCTCGAGCTCCAACGGCGCCGCGCGTCCCTCGACGATCAGCGAGCCGTGGATCTTCGCTCGGAAGACGAGGTCGAGCGCGTCGCCTGAAACAGGGATCACACGCGGATGCCGCAGACGCGGAACATACCGCCGAAGCGCCTCCTGGGTCTCCAAGCACCACGCGCGAACGGCTTCGGCGCCCGAGGCATACGTTCCCGTGACGTCCCCTACGCCGAAGTCCACGTCACCGGGCATCGAACCACGCAGGGTCCCCAGCAATAATTCGATATCGGCCACGAGCTCGGCCACCGCCCGGCGAATCGAGGACGGCTCGGGCGGAGGCTCCCTTCCGGCGATGAGCCCGAGCACGGTCACGATTTGTTCTCTTTGCGATCGTAATGGGCCCTCGTGTCGCCGTCCGGCGTGTGCAAGGTCACGTCGATCTTGCTGGCCAAAAAGGAAATGCGCGCAAGATCGGGATGGTTGCCGGGGAGCCATTTCGAAGTTGGCCCCGAGAGCGTACGGAATTTGGCGACGGTGGCCTTGGTGAGGGTGGTCGTCGCATACACGATTTCGTTGCCATTGGAGTCGCGGCGGGCGCGCTTGATGACGACTTCTTTCAGCTCCTCGTTGTCCCATGCCGCTTGCTGGCACTGAACCACCACGGGATTCCATTCGCAGATCACCCAAACGGGCTTGTTCCGAACCACCGCGCGCCCTTTGCCCTGCGTGTCGTGTGGAACGTCGATGCCATGACCAAAGGCGAGGCAAACGGTCTTTCCTGCACGAGCCTGGGAGTCGTCCGTTTTGAATTCTCCCTGCTTCGAGCCTTTGATTTCCAAATAGATGAGCGATTGTTCGGTTGCCGTCATATCGAAACCCGTTTGCGCCGATCAGCCGAGAGGCGCCGCATGGCGCTCGCCCTCTCGGGCATCGTAGTTCGTAAAGTCCTTGGTGGGATGGGTGCCGCTCCGCTCGAGCGTGAGCCGCGAAAATCGCAATCGATTCTGCCTTTCGGTGAGCGCACGCGAGAGGATCTCCCGAAGAAGCCACATCTCGCCGACACTCGCCGAGCCGTCGACCGTCAGCTGAAAGTGATCCCCCTGTTCCCACTCCGCACCGGGCTGCATGCGCGACTCTCGCTCGTGGTGCATTTCGAGGATCTCGGGCAGGCGAATGCGTCGTTCTCTCGGGTTCGGCGGTTCGTGAAGGCGCACGAACTCGCGCAAATGGGCCGGCTCCGCAAATCGGTGCGGCGACATGCGCGCGAAGGCGTTCATGCGCATCGCGAGCCCTTGCAAAATCGCACGGTGCGAAGGTGTTACCCGCGTGATGTTGCGCCCACCAATGTCGCGAAGCCCGAGCGACTCCGTCCGGAGACCATCACTCGCAAGGACCTCTCCCAGCGTGAGGGCCGCGGGTGCCGGCGCGCGAAAGCCCTGCCGAGCGGCAAATGTGAGCCGCATTTCGGTACGCGACTCGTCGCGCGCAATCGTCTGCTTGAGGAGGTAATAATGATGACCTGCGGCAAATGTCAGCGGCCTATCCGGCGCTTCGAGCGAGACGACGTCGAATCGCCCTCGCGCGGATTCGGTATGAATGGACCGCACATGGAGAATTTCGGCGTGCGGTCGCTGCGCAACGAGCAGCTCCCACTCCGGCCCCCGCTCCGCGCGAAGGGGCTCGATGGGCGCGACGTATTCGTTCGTCGCGGGCACACAGAAAAGACGCAGATTCTCGCGATGGAAGCTCGATGCGGCGTCGACGACCCGCGCAAGGGGCAAGGTGAGCTCGATGCGCGTCGTCTTTGGGGAGCGTACCGGACCGAGGTCGATTTCGAAGAAGGAAAAGCTTTCCGGAAAGGCGCACAGATCCGTCAACAGAGTGCTCGAACGGAATCGACCTCGTGGCGCCGAAAGAAGCGATGGTTCTTCGGTATCGATGCGCACCCAACGCAATGAGCCCGCCGGAAGACGGATATGGGAGACGTTCCCCTCCCCATCGAAGGCGTCGACCTCGAGGTTGTCGGCGGTGCGCAATGCATGAATCAGGTCGAGCGCCGTGCGCACGCCACGCCCATCGGCCTCGTCACCTGGATGCACGAAAAAGCGCACGCGCTCGGGCAGCACGCCCCCGAGCACGATGCCCTCGCGCCCCACGAGGGTGATGCGCAGCACCTGCAGCTTCGCGTGAATGCGCTCCACGCGCGCGTCGGCCATTTCGAAGGGCGTGGGCGTGATGCTCCACATCACGCGAAAAGGCATTTCGAGCGCCCCCGCACGCCCTCGGAACACGGTCCCCAGGAGATCCCCCGCATGCGAACGGTCCGCCGCCAACTGGAGGATGGTCGAAGACGGCCGCGGGCGCAGGCACTGGGGAAACGCTTGCGCAACGAGAGCGCGCAGCATGCCCTGATGGTCGTCATGCCGCTGCTCATCGATGGACGCCAGGGCAAACGCCACCCACTGCGCGAACGCTCGAAGCTCGTCGCTCGCCAGGAGCGGCTCGAGCCGCGGGTACCGGCGTGCAAGCCCCTGGAAGCCCCGTTCCGTCTCGTTCAGCGCTGCTTCGATGAGGTGGCGAAACATCGTCCTTTCTTTCTTGGGTACTACGGCTGTGCAGTGCACGCGAGTCGGTGAGGACGATAGCATCCCGTTGCGCGGGAACCCCACAGTGAGACACTGTTGCCGAGCCTTTCGCGCTCGTGCAAGCTCTGGCCCGAGCTCTTTCTCCGGCATATCCTCATGACCGCGAATTCATCTCTGTATCTCGGCATCGATCTGGGAACCACCAACTCAACGGCCGCGGTTTTCGACGGCGTGCAGGTGACGCCGGTCCGCAATGCCCAAGGCGGCGTTCTCACGCCGAGCGTCGTGCGGATCGACGGGCGCGGCACCGTGACCGTGGGTGCGCGGGCCCGACGATTCCTGGAGAGTGATCCCGAAAACACGCGTGCCGAGTTCAAACGGCTGATGGGAACGCAGCACCGGCTGACGTTCGCGGCTGCGGGTGTCACCAAGCGCCCCGAGGAGCTGGCCGCGGAAGTGCTCCAATCGATCCGCGCCGACGTGCGCGACCAATTTGGCTTCGCACCGGATACCGCGGTCATTTCCGTGCCCGCGCTCTTCGAGCTGGCGCAGACCCAGGCCACATCGGAAGCCGCCCGCCTCGCCGGATTCCGCCGCGTCGAAATGATCCAAGAGCCGGTTGCGTCGGCCATCGCCGCCGGCTGGTCAGCCGAGGAAGGCGACGAGAACTGGCTCGTTTACGACCTCGGCGGCGGTACGTTCGACGTGACCCTTCTGGCGACGAAAGATGGCCTATTGCGCGTCGTCGGCCACGACGGCGACAACTTCCTCGGCGGCCGCGACTTCGACACACGCATCGTCGATTGGGTGCTCGCCGAACTGAAGCGCTCTCGGGGTATCACCATCGACCTGGCAGATGCCGCGCATGGCACTGCATTGAGAAAACTTCGTCACGCGGCCGAAGAGGCCAAAATCGAGCTGGCTCGGACGTCCATCGCCGACATCGTGCTGCCTGCGCTCTTCGTCGTGAACGGGGACACCATCGACATCGACGTCCAGCTGCCACGTGACATTCTGGAGGAGCGGACAGCCCCGCTCGTCGATCGATCCATTGCCGTTTGCCGGCGGCTTCTTGCCGCCCATGGTGCGCCGCGCCTAGGCCGAATCGTTCTCGTGGGCGGTCCGACCGTCATGCCACTTTTACGCGCTCGGGTGGCCGAGAGCCTCGGCGCTCCCTTTCGCGACGGGCTCGATCCGATGACCCTCGTTGCACAAGGAGCAGCCCTCTTTGCACGCACCGCCCAGCTCGAAGCGAAAGCACCCGATGCTCCGGCGGCCGGAGACCGGCCGCGCGTGTGGCTGCAATTTCCGGCCATGACACCGGATCTGGCGCCGTTCGTCGTGGGGAAGCTGCTGGAGGAAGTCGAGTCCACCGCGTGGCGCGTCATACTCCGCCGCGCCGACGGCAAGTGGACCAGCGCTCCCGAGCCGGTGGATGTCGAGGGCGTGTTCGCCATTCAGACGCAGCTGGCCTCGCGCCGGCCCAACGTTTTTCGCGTCGAAGCCATGACGGCGTCGGGAGAGCTCGTTGCGCTGCAGCCATCGTCGTTCGCCATCGTGCACGGCGTGACCATCAGCGATCCGCCCCTTTCGCGGTCGATCGGCGTGGCATTGGCCAGTGATCGCGTGCAGCTGTACTTCGAGCGTGGCTCGCCCCTTCCGATGCGCCGTACCTTCGCGTTGCACACCGTCGAAGTCGTCTCCCGTGGCCTGGAGGGGTTTGCCCTGAACGTCCCCATCGTCCAGGGCGAGTTTCCGTTCGCGCATCTGTGCCGCCTCGTCGGGACGCTGGAAATTCCCAGCGCGGACATCAAAGCGACTCTGCCTGCGGGGTCGCTCGTCGAGCTCACCTTGGACCTCGATCGGGGCGGGCGCCTGTCGGCGACCGCGCGGGTACCCGCGCTGGAGCAGACGTTCGACCATGTCGCGCATCTCATTGCGCCGCACGTCTCGGTCGAAGAGCTCGCGGAGCGTGCCACGGCGCTTCGCACACGCGGTCGCGAGGTCACGTCCGATGCGATGAAGCGCGGGATGGGGGCGAAGGCCATCGCCACGCTCGGTGAGCTCGATGCAGTGTTCGCCGAACTCGCAAGCGACATCGAACGTGCGCGCGGCGGCGATGCAGATGCCGCGGAAAAGGCGCGCCGTATGCTCCTCGAAATCGATGCGTCCCTGGCCGACCTCGATGTCGAGCTTTCGTGGCCGATGCTCGAAGAATCGGTACGCGAGAGCGTTGCGTGGGCCCTCGGTTGGAGCGCGCGGTATGCCACACCGGACGAGCGCAAAGCGCTGCAGACGACCCTCTCGGCGATCGAAAAGGCCGCGGCCGCTCGCGATGTACGCGAGACGGAGCGCCACCTCGCGACGGCCCTACACCTTGGGTCCGCGGCGTTTTACAGGCACCCGGCAGCATGGGAGTGGCAATTCGAGAGCGTCGCATCACGCATCGCGGATTCGACCGATCTTCCACGGGCATCCACCCTCGTGCGAGAAGGACGGCGTGCGCTCGCCGAGAACGATCGCACTGCACTCGAGCGCATCGTGCGCCAGTTGCGCACGCTTTTGCCTGCGGATGCTACGAGCCGCCGCCTGGGGTTCTCGTCCGGTGTCCGCTGAGCCAATGGGCCGGGCCGGCACACTTCGTTGCGGCTGGGGAGCGCGCGTCATGGCGCTGACAGTCCTCGCCATGTTCCTCGGCATGACTTGGGCCATGTACAAGCGCCCGCGAACCGAGGTTTTGCCCATCGTGGTCGCGCTTTTTCTCGGGCTGCATGCGGTACATCTGATGATCTTCTCATTTCGGCCCCACGCTCGCGTGGACGAGGATGGGCTCGAAGAGGTGCTCGTTCTGCGAAAGCCCACACGCCACGCTTGGAACGAGGTCATGCGCATCCACTCCAATGCCTGGATGTTCGTCATCAGCTGGCGAAGCGGGCGAGCTACCGTCATCCCATTGGCACGCCGAGGTCTCGACGTATTCGCCGATTTCGTTCTCACGCGGGTGCCACCAACGTGCATTCCGAGCGACGTCACCCTTCGCCGCCTCACCTACTTCGCGCGGCGTCGCCGCCGCATCCTGCCCCACGCCTTCGCTCCGGAACCGCCCGACCCCGTTCGCGAGATCGCCTTGCGCTGGCGAGACAATCCCTTCGCCGTGCTCGGCCTCGCGCCGGACTGCTCGCGCGCAGACGTCGAACGTGCGGGTCAAAAGTTGTTGGGCCTTCTGGCGCTCGGTCATGCAGCGGCGCGCACCTACCGGACGCCGTTCGAGAGCGACGTAGAACGCACCGAGCACCGCGTTCGTGCCGCCATGGCCGAGCTCCGCAATCCGGAACGGCGCATCGCACACGAGATTTGGGCACGCATGCCGCTCTCGCGACCGGCCGAATCAGCGGCGGCGGATCCCGCCGCCTTTCGGTGGGAGAGTGCCATGGCGGCCATCGGCTGGAGGCGCGGATGATCCCCGTCGGTGCCATCGCGGGAGCGGCCGCGGCCGCGGCCCTGCGCGGTCGAGGTCATGGTAAGGCAAACGACCTCGCGCCCCTCGTCTTGCTTCGCTTGTCCGTGCTCGTGTTGGTGCTCTCGGTTGCGACGGTGATGGTTCTGCGCACCCGCGACCCGAGGAACGCCATCGCGCTCGGGCCGGTGGTGCTGCTCGCGCTGGCGGCGTGCTTTCCGACGCTCGTCCTCACGCGCGTCATCATCCCGCTCGGACTTCCGCGGGTTGCCTGCGCCGTCGCGCGTGCGTTGCCTCCCGTGTACGCAACCCAGGAGATCCGCGGTACAGCCGCGCTCTTCGGCATTTTGGCGGGCCTTCGCGCGCGCACTTTGCCAGACGAAACGCTGACGCAACTCGAGGCTCGCCTCAGCGAGGAAGTTAATTGGCAGGGCACATCACTGGCCGCCGCCGGATTGCTTGCCGCCGCACGCGGAAAGGCCGAGTCGGCGCGTCTGCTTCTTGCGGGGGTCGACGATCTGAACGGGCGTGAGACCCCACGCGTTGCCCTCCGCGCGGCACGCACGTGGCTCGTCGCGGATGCAGCACGACGGGGTGACTGGCGCACTGTCGTTTCGCTTGGGCTCGAGCGCGGCCGGTACCTTCGCTGGCCATGGTTGATGGGAGCCATCGCGGCACGATTCGAAGGTCATGCCAAGGCGCCATCGGGCGTGCGCACTTTGCTCGCGTGGCTCGTTGCGCCGCATCGACGGGCCACCTGGCCCCTGCTGCGACGTGCACTGTGGCCAGTGCGCGACGGGGTCCAGGAATATGCCGCGGAGGCACTCGACATCGAGCCGCTCGACATCGCCCTCGACGCTCACGCTGCCTATCTACGCGCTCCTTCGCGCACGCGATTGCTGACAGCGGCGCATGCCTGGAACCGCGCGCGCGAGGCGCCGACCACGCACGCACTCGTGGCCAAACGTGCGCTCGCCATGGAGACGGGAGCCGCCTGCGACGCGATCTTGCAACAGGTCTTCGAAACCGTGGGGCAGGACCTCGCGGCCCACGTCCGGTGCGTCCCCACGCCAATGCTCGCCTCGAGCTACGTGCTCGAGATGGCAGCGCAGACTGCAAGGCGGCGCGAACTCGATGAAATCGACACCGCGATCAAGGAGCTCGCGCGCCGTAAAACGGACAACGTACGCCTCCACATTGCCGAGGAGTGGATGGCCTGGCTGACGCTTCGCAAGCTATGTGAGCGCCACGTTCACGATGCCAGCGAAAGCACCCGTCGTGCAGCGTTCGTGGCCGTGTACTCTCGCGCCTGCGATCACGCGGTCTGGCTATTCACCGAGCGCGGCGAAAAGCTTCTCGCGAATCGGGTCTTCCGCTGGTTGTTGAATTTGGGACGCGACGTGGCCGACGCGGAGGCCATTGCCCTGCTCACGAAGAACGTCGCCTGCGGTGACGGCGCCTGAAGGCCGTTCGTCGCGACGTCGAGAATTTCTCGATGGCCCCATGGCGTCGCCTCGTCCCGACGCCTAAGATCTTGCAGGAGGCAATCAAACTCTGCAGCTGCAGGTCCAGCGGCTGGACCGTGCTCAAAAAAAAGGCACTCCCTTCCGGTTCGACTCTTCGCAGTAGTTCGGCTCAAATTCGGGCACGGGAGTAACTCGTAGAGGACGGACCATGAACGACGCTATCGGAGTGTACAGGTGAAACTCTTGGTCGACGGCGCACAGCTCCAGTGCACACACGGCTCCAAGACATCTGCCCTCTCCGTCCCGCCCACGAATATCGGTCTCGTCTCCAAAGCAACCATCGCAACAGTCGCCGATTTCGCTCCAGTGACCAACATTCCCTCCTTCGGCACGTGCAGCGCCACCGGGCAAGGGTGCGTGCCCGCAACCTCGCGGTGGTCCGGGGCGACTTCGCTGTTCGAGATCAACGGTGTTCCTGCTTTGACCGAGCAATCCTTCTGCGTATGCACGGCAGGCGGAACGATTCGCGCGGTCACCGCGGGACAGGACCGCCTCGAGATCCTCCCGTCGGGCATCCCAGATACTCGGGAGCGCACATCCGTTACTGGGGACGAGCCTGGACAGGGGAAATCCGACAAACGGCGAAAGCCCGATCGTAAGGAGAGCACCTCGTCGGAAGAGACGCCACTCGTATTTCGCTATGCGATCGAAGTGGGGCCCGGACACCAATGGACCGAGCGGGCAACGATTACGCTTTTCAGCGAGGACGAGAGCGATACGTTACGTTCTTCCGTGAGTGCAGGCACTTCGGTCGGCAGTATGCGAATCATCGAGTTCGCGGCCGTCAAGCCGGGCATTCGATACCGTGGAGAGCTCTCAGAAGGCGGTATGAGGATCCCGCTATTCGGATTTACGCCACTACACGGAGTCGCATCCGAGACCTCGCCGGAGAACCTTCTAGAGCAACTACCCGAGTATCACTCGGCGCCGGGCGACGGGAAGCGAGGAGACGGCAACCGATGAAAACCTTCTTCATCGTCCGTGTTCTGGATGTCAACTATGCCGCCTTTGCTGCAAAGAATGCGGCCATTTCGGTCGATGGCGGAGCTGCGCGGCCAATGACACCGACTCGCCAACCCGGTGTCTTCGAGATCGAGCTTCCCGAGGGTACCTCGACACTCGAGGTGAACGTCGAACATCCCGGATTCTGGCCCGCAAGACAGAGGCTTCGTGTCCAACAGGGGCCTCTTCCCGTGCTGAACTGGGACGGCCCTCAGGAAATCAATTCCCGCAACCTGGAGGCTCACACAAGAGGTGCGGACGCCAATGTCGTTCTGAATATCGTGCTCGGTCAGCTCAAAGATGCCCGTGCCCAAGTCGAGCAAGTCTTTCCAGCCGACCACCTATCGCCGGAGCGGGGCCACATCCGCGACCTCGACGCCTCGATTCTAAACCCGCGAGGCACGGGATGGGGCCGCCTACGCCACACGGTAAGGAATCAGCAACTTGCCGATGGGAAACTGTTCTTCGCACACCGAGCAACGGTGCCAAAGCTCATCGCGATCTATCGTCCTCCGCGCATGTTCGTCCAATTTCAACGCGATGGAAAAGACCCCTTCGGCAATTCGATTCCGTATCACATCTTCTTTCACCCATCGACTTCGAAGTTCACTGGCGCATATCCTTTCAGTGCGCAATACATCGATCTGGTCGCCCGCTACGTTCTTTACCGGCAAGTGCACAACGTAGGCAAAGCCATGGCGAATCAGCATTTCGTGTCTGGCAAGCGATGTGTCTTCGTCTTCCCAGTCGGAAGCGCTTCCGAGTCCTTCGGATCGCTTCCGAATCAAACCGAGCTTCTGAGGTTATTGCAAGAGGTCAACTACTGGCTCCAGCGGATGGATGGAATTTCGTTTCCAATCAATCCCGTCGGCCACTGTGCCGTCTCTGGATTCAGCGCTGGCTGCGCAGCGGTTCGACATGTGCTCGAGAGCTCTTACGGTCCCTTCGATCGACAACATCTGCGTGAAGTCTATGGGCTCGATCTTTTCCAGCATGGTGGAATTCAAGAGCTTGCAGGCACATTGCGCCACTGGTTCCGAAATGGGGCGGACGGTCGAAAACTTCGAATCTACACGCAAAGCAGGGATTGGTTCGTCAACCTCCGCGCTCTGCTTCCAAATCCAGGCATTACCAGTGGACCTTCGAACGCCGTCGAGGAGGACACGGCCTCATCGACGCTGCTGTATTGTCCCGCCGACCGATTCTGGGCCGACATGGTGAAGGAGGTTGTCGTGCGGCCGGAACTCGGCGACTTCGACAACGTTCCTCCAGCGTACGACCAAGTACATCAGATGGTCCCCACGCTCTTCATGTCGCACGCGCTAAAACTATCCACGTTCACCGACTGAGGGAATGCTTCGTGACACGGCGAACAAGGAGCATTCTACTTATCACGCTCGCTCTGACGGCGTGTCGATCTCGAGCGACCCCTCCCGGTTCCAGGCCGACGCCGTCGATGTCAGCAATGCCAGCGCCCAACTCACCATCGGAGAATGCGGCCTCGGTTCCGCGTCCGTTATCTCCGGTCTCTGGAACCGTACTCCGAACGACGCGGCCCACGCTTCGAATCGATGCGAACGAGCAAACAGGGGTGGCCGTCGAGCTGTGCCGCTCACGCGCATGCGATGCACCAGAACGTGTGCCAGTTGGAGCAAACGGTCAGGTAGCACTCACGAAAGACCTCGTGCCCGGGCCCTGGTATTGGAGGATCACTTCCAGCAAGGCGGCAAGCGACACCCCGATATGGTATTTCATTGTTGGCAGAGGGCCAGGCCATGCCGCCCCATCTGCCCGTGGGCTCGACGTCAACGGTGACACATTTGCTGACCTGGTACTGGGTGGAGCGCTTCTCCGCGGTAACCGAGTCTTGCCGTCGGCATTCGAGCCGATCAATGCGACCCTTTGTGATGCACCTACCGTCTTTCAAGGGCAATCCGGAGGATGTCACGACTGGAAGACACTCCGACCATTGGGCGACATCGATCGGGACGGCTTCGGAGACGCGGCGCTCAACGAGATGGTTCTGCGGGGCGGTCCCAATGGGTTCCGACCCGAATCGGAGGCGCGCCCCTGCTCGGTGGACGGCCTTTGCAAGGCTACGGCCGTTGGGGACACCAACGGAGATGGATATCCGGACGTTCTGCTGAATGGATCCATTCGATTGGGCTCACGTCGCGGGTTCGAGAAGCACGTAGATTCACCCATTCTCGCCTCCGCGGACGAAATTCAACCCGTCGGTGACATGGACCGCGATGGCTATGACGACCTCCTCATTCTGGACCGCGCAACACGCTCCCTCACGCTGCTGAGAGGCGCCTCCCACGGTTTCGTATCGGGCGGAACATTGGAAATACCTGGCAGCGCGCACGATCAGTCCACTGACTCCCACATCGCCTCGGCTGACGCAAATGGCGATGGTGCATCCGACGCCGTATCGTTATCGGTAGCGACGAAGGGAGGCCGAAAGGAGGTCGTCGTGACCATCTATTTCGGGGGTCCGGGAATACTCCTTTCGCAGGCCGTGACACGGCGAGTGACGTGGACGGAGACTGCCATGACCAAGCCTTCGTACCATGGGCTGGTGACCGCCGATGTAGACGGCAATGGCTATGACGACATCATCGTCGGACTCGAATCTTCGAGGAGCGACTTTCGACTGATTCGGGGTAGCGCAGATTCACTTCGCCTCGATCCATTCCGCGGCCCCACGGTCGAGGAGGACGGCAGTGTGGTCAGCGTTTCGACAGTTGGCGACGTCGATGGCAATGGGTGCGACGACGTACTCGTCGTAGGCAAGTCGGTTGCGGCCCCCGATGCAACCGATGCGTACCTTTTTCTCGGCAGTCAAACTGGTCTGCGCATCTCGCCAGTTCTGTTTACGCAATCGCGTTTCGATCGCGTGCCAAAGATCTCGAAAAGATGACCATGCAAGTGCCAAGGTCAGATCGGCCGATGAGCATTGTGTGCTGCCGGTCCACGAATTGCGGTAGATTTGCCTCTCCCGCGCCTCTTCCCGCCCGCCCCTTCTTTCTCGCAACGACGCGAAAATTGACCACAGTTAGGTAACCGATGCTGCCTCTGCCTTTCGACCCGGAAGCCCTCATCGACGACGTTCTCGGTGGCCTCACCGAGGGGAGTCCGGCGGACGACCCGTTCGAGCTTACGGCGGGGCCGCTTTTGACGGGGCAGTTGCGCGTGCTCGAATTCGAGGGCGCCGAGTACATCAACGATCTCTACGTGTACACGGTCACCTGCACGAGCCGCCTTCCCATGGAGATGCTCAACGCCGCAGCCGACGGCGAACCGGCATGCCTCACCATCAAAGGCACGGGCGAGCACGAGCCTCGCCTCATTCAGGGAATCGTGGAGAGCATCGAGGCGCTCGGCCCGCCGCCGGGCGATCGGGCCACGACGCGCAAGCGTTACCGCATCACCATCGTGCCCAAGTTGTGGCTTCTCACGCAACGCAGGTCGATTCGCTACTTCCAGTTCCAAACGCCGAAACAGATCATCGAGAAGGTCCTGGCGGACATCAAAATAGCGCCAAGCGAATGCCACTGGCACATCAAAGAAGATGAGTATCCGGTGATCCTATTCGCCTACCAGCGCGAGGAGTCCGACTACGAATTTTTCCGCCGTGTGCTCTCGGACGCGGGCATTTTTTTCTGCTTCGAGCATGCATCGGGGACGCTCGACAGCCTTGTGCCCGGTGCTGGCGCCATCGCAGGCGCCCTCGGCACGGTGGCGGATGTCGTCGGCGGCCCGGTGGGCGCGGCGGTCGAGGAGGCTGGTGCAATGGCCAAGATGCTCACGACGCTCGTCTTCACCGACGAGTCGAGCCATCTCCCCGCCGTACAGGACATGGCTCTCGCCAACGAGCTGGTGGGCGATGCCCTGAAAGACCTCGCCACCAAGATCGGCGGCGACACCCTCGGAGACATGGTCGATGCGAATCCGGCCGGCGAGATCGTATTCGACGACGAGGCCGGCGGCGCGAACGATCAAGAACGAATCTTGGAATTCGGGCTCAAGAAGCGCCTCCGCCCCAAACAGATCCGCATGCTCGACCGCGAAGTGGGTGCGTCGAAGAATTGGGCAGGCGTCGCCAAGAAGGACCTCGCTACGCCATCCTATGACTTGGGCGCTGGACTCTCGATTGGGTCCATCACCTCCATGGTCCGCGAGGGGCCATCGCTCGTCGCCCACGCTGGCTTCGATCTCGACATCGACTCGCCCACGATCGCTCCTTCGATGCTGCTTCAGCAGCTGTACCAGCTCGATCCGAATCTGCGTGGGTATGGCGACAAGCAACGGCGCATCGATATCGAACTCGATCGCCTCCGCGTACAGCGCATCGAAGGTTCCGGGCAGAGCACGTGCCGGCGGCTCGCAGCTGGTTATCGATTCCGGCTTGCAGGCCATCCCGTCGGCACATTGAACACCGAATACACCGTCACCGCCATGGTCAGTAAAGGCGTGGCCGACCCGGCATCCGCCGACGAGCATGTCTACCGAAACTCCTTTCAATGTGCTCCCGTTCGGATTCGCCCCATACCTCCGCGAATGCCACGGCCCAAGCTCTCGGACGAGCTCGCACGCGTCGTGGCCCTTCGCGGCGAGCGCATGACGGCCCATCTCGATACGAATGCGTACGGATATGTGCACATTCGGTTCGATTGGGAGGTCGTCGACGACGGAGGCGGCAACTTCCGCGACCTCGCCTATGAAGAGCACGACACTGCCGTCTGGGTTCCGGTCAGCCAGCCTTGGGCGGGCGACGGCTATGGAATGCAATGCCTTCCGCGCGAAGGGATGCGGGTTTGGATCGGTTTCATCGAGGGGCAAGGAGAACGCCCTTTCGTGAAGGGATGCTTCTACGACAAGGAAAACGAGCTTCCGTTCGCGCATGACACGGATCAGCAGAAGATCGGCCTCTTCTCGAGGACGATCCCGGAAAATGGCAACTGGAGCGAGATCTCGATCAGCGATCAAAGAGACGCTGAACTAATGCGCGTTCGCGCAGCGCGCGATCTCGATGTGCACGTACTCAACAATTCGAACACGCATGTCGAGGGTAACTCGGCGGAGCACGTCGAAGGTCATAGGAATATCCATGTGGACAAGGACCTCGGTACGAGCGTGCTCGGCACGGAGCGACGTGCCGTGGCGCGCGATCGCATCGACGGTGTGGGCGGTGCCCTAAAGACCAAAGTAGGCGGCTCGACCGAGATGGACGTGACCGGCAATTCGACGGAGACGATCCGCGGCTCCCAAGAGCACACCGTGCTTGGCGACAGCCAAGTCGAAGTCGCAGGTGAACGCCGCACCGTGATTGCAGATCAAGAGGTCGTCAACATTGGTCGTCAACACGTCATGTCGGTCGGAGAGCCCGACGAGCCAGGCCGAAGCTACATGACAGTGGTAGATGGAATCTACCGCCGCCGCGCCAAGACGATGGTTCTCGAGGCGGATGAGACGTTGATCCTGCGTTCGGGCAAAACCGAACTTCGCCTCACACCGGACACCATTGCGTTGCTTTCGCACGCGATTCAGGGAATCTCGAAGGAGCTGAAACTCCGTGGCGATGGCCCTACCCTGCGCCTCGACGAAACGGCTCGGATCTACGCCAAGGAGATCGGCTTGTATGGGAGCGACTCGCTCGTCCGTGTCGCCGACAAGGTGCAGATTGGAGCATCATCGGCGCTGAACGACACGGCGGGAGTGCACAAACCTCCGCCCCGTCTCGAAAGCCGATACGCCATCGAATTGTTCGAACGCGCCGCGGAGCTCGTGGAAGCCCACGACTTCGCGGCCTGGGCCATGGCAATTTTTGGCAGCGACGTTCCCCCCGAATCGTATCTGACGCTTCATCGGAATCTCCGCGCAAAGGCTCTCCCGAATGCGAAAATCGTCCTCTCCACGGCGGGGAGTCTGGGCGGGGAGTTCGGCTCGTACAACAACAAGTCGCGAGAAATTCACGTATCACACGATCTCGCCACGTCCGCCGAGACGAATCCTCGCGACGCTGCCGAGCTATTTCTGGTGCTCTTGCATGAGTTTGGCCATCACGTCGACAACGTACTGCGGCGTGACTATACACAGCCACCCAACGAGGATGACGCGCCTGGCGAAGAGGGCGCGACGTTTGCGTATGCAATTGCCGGAATCGATCACGCAAAGAAGGACCATGTCGTGTTCGGAATGCATACGCGAGACGGCGCGGGCGCACCTCTGCGCGTGGACTACCCCGCGTTTCACCGCGCCCTGAAGGAATACAAGGAAGAGCCGGGGCGCAAAGAAGGGGGCAAGGCAAAGACTGTCGAAGGCTTCGGTGCGGGTGGGCTGGGGAAACCGGCCAAGCCGCGTCACAACTCGCTGTTTACCCATGGAAGCATCGAGGACCAGGGGCTAGACCAGGCAGACCCGGTCTTCTATTCAAACGCATCTGACCGGCGCGTCCGGGACAAGGTCTATTTTGGTAATTGGCTTCGCGACAATTCGCAGTTCCTAACGCCTGTCACGATAAAGGCATTTGACGTACTATGGGCGGGTGAGAGCGTCGTCGTGCCGGGGACTGGGCGAGCAATGTTGACGGAGCTCGTCGATCTCCTGGCACGGCACGACTTTCCGGGCCTGCGTCCCTATGCGAAAGTGACCGAAAAGAATCTCGGCTGGTATGTGGCACACGAGCATATCGATAACCCGAAGGGGCTTCCTGGCGTCGGGGACGACCAGACTGCTATCGATGAATTCGGGATTAAGGCATATATAGCCAAAACCAAGAATTTCATTGCAGATTCGCTTCGCCAAGCAGCCAGGGCAAGTGATCCGGAGCGGTATCGTTTGCTGGGCCAAGCACTCCACCCGCTCGAGGATCTCTTCGCGCACTCCAACTTCATCGAGCTCGCACTCATTCGTCTCCAGAGGGAAGGCGTAATCCCGAACGATCCCCCCGTGTTTCCGTGGGTCGGACTCAAGAGCGAGGTTCGAGTGCGGCCGGGCGGCCCCAATCCCGACACGCGCTTCCCACTGGTCACCGGCATGTTTGGGTTAGCGGATACGGTGGTTAGCCTTTCCGAAATGATACTCGAAAAACTCGATCTACCTCCCGGCAACCAGGATCCCTCTTGGATAGACCTTCTCTCGATGATTTATCCGAGGGAACACTGGATCGTCAATCAGATGCTGGCGCCGAAAGGAAAGCGGCAAGACGGAGAAATGCCGGATGATCTTGGCGGTGCGTTCAAACGATTGCTCGTGGGAGCCGCGATGGCGCCTGCCACACAAGTGAAGCGCAGGCTTGCATTCGCCTGTACGCAGCTCCTCAAAGCAATGGCGATCCAGGAAGACGACTTCGAGAAAGATGTCCGCAATCCCGACGCTTCGACCAACACCGACCCCACGCATAGTATGCTGAGCAAGGACCACGGAGAAAATCCTGTTCACGAGGTCGCTGCCAAGTGTGCGATCAGAGCCGTCTGCGAAGTGGGGCGTGCGATGCGGCGAGTTTGGCAAGATGGGGAATCCGTTGAACGAGCCGTGGACACGGCGCTTGCGTACATCGTGCACCCCAACGATATATCTATGAACGGCACGGGGATGGCTCGGTTACCCGCGGAATTGATGCAAATCATCAAAGAATTTGCGCAGAAGAATCCGGGGGTGATCCGAGAAAGATTGAACTTGGAGGGCTCGTT
Source organism: Sorangiineae bacterium MSr12523 (assembly GCA_037157775.1). Classification (NCBI taxonomy): domain Bacteria; kingdom Pseudomonadati; phylum Myxococcota; class Myxococcia; order Myxococcales; family Pendulisporaceae; genus Pendulispora; species Pendulispora brunnea. The sequence goes on along the minus strand of CP089982.1, from coordinate 3,546,260 downwards.
CGCGACGTTCAAGAAGCATGACGCCGATGAACGAAGGAAGCTCGCTCAACTTGCCAACGATGCCTTGGGCGAGGACGAGAAGCTCATGCAAGGGATGCTCGCACTGCTGCCCGAGCTTGACCCCTACCCCAAATCCGAGGCTTCGTAATGGATCGCATACGGTGCACACCCTGGTTCCGGCGCCCGCGGAGGTTGGCCCGCATCGCCGTGGCGACCCTCGCCCTCGCGGGCTGTCACTCCTCAGGGGGGCAACGGAGCAACGTGCAGGATGCGCTCGTCGTCGACGGAAACGTCTTTCGGTACCATGGTCACGAGCTGCGCATGTTCGACTCGGTGGATAGCTGGCTCGGCGCTCTTGGGCCCCCGTCGCGCACGTTGCAAAGTGGCGACGTGCTCACATGGGACGATCAGGGGCTGCGTCTCTGGGTAAGCAAGAGCGCGTCCGGCGGGGTTGTCCGTCGCGTGGATGTGACAGTTCTGGGCTTCGATGATGCAGGCATGAGTGACCTCGATCGCTGGGACGCCATCTGGAATGACGGGTCCGATCGGCCGGATAGATACGCCGACATACGGGAGGAGATGCTGCGTAGTTCGCCTAATTTTCCTACAACCGGGGAGCGCGCGGAGTTCGTCGCCCGGTACAAAGATCGATACCTCTCGGACGGACAACCGCACCACGGTTTCCCCGGACGGGTCGTCGTCGAAGGCGCGGTGCTCAAGAAAGGCTGGAACGAACTGGAGAAGACCGTCGACGAAATGAAAGACGTCCCTGCTCACGTCGAGTACTTCAAACATCAGTCGTGGATCTCATACATACTTCTGTTACCGGTCTATCTCTTTCTACCGCACGGAGATCCGAGCCGTGGCATGGCCGCTGTCTATCCGGACTATTTCGTATATTCGCCCGACGCCGTAGCGCTGCAAATCAATTTCGTACGCGACCACATGGAGTTTCGTGAAGTTCAATTTCACGGCTACTTGTACTAGCGCCATGAAGCATCGCGTCCTCGTTCAAGCACTCGCTCTTGGCTTGGTGACCGGTGGTATCTTCTGCAACAAACCCCCGCCGATCGACAGTGCGCAGCCGAGCGTGATCATCGACGCGGGAAAAATCACCATCAATGGCACGCAGATCGTACTGGACACACCGCTTACCGACTGGACGCGGCTCTTGGGCCCATCCCGTCATGTCGAGCGTGCGGGCGGCACCGAAGTTTGGGACGAGCTCGGCATCTTCGCGGTCCTTGGCTCCGGTCCGACGGAGCAGCGGCGTGTCCGCTCGTTGGCATTGGTGCTCAATACGCGTGCGATAGATATTCGCCCGCGAAAATCCTTCCGCGGAAAACTCGTAGTCAATGGCTTCCAACTGCATCGCGAGAGCAGTGACTCCGAGGTGCGACGCGCCTGGGAACCGATTCCTCCCCCCGACGATTGGAAGCGCAAAGATCCTCGTCGTGAAAGCACGACGTACGATATCCGCCATATGAGCAGCAACTGGAAATTCGTGCACCGAGTAGGATTTCAGCTGGATGAAAAGAATAAGCCGGAGATCATCGGCGTCACTGGAACGTGTGTAACTATGGAGCTCAAGGAGACGGGAGGCGGGCACATAGACCCAATTTGGCTCGATGACATCGAGTGCCTCGGCCCGCGCACGTCGGATGCCGGACTACCGGAAAGCGGAGCGCCGGACGCGCGAGATACATTCTCGATACGGGACGCCGGAGTTGGTTCGACGAAAGACGCAGAGCGTGATTAACGTGACGGGGACTTTCGCGAACGGTACGCACGACAACGTCGCCCTTTGCGCACGCAGAATGGGCGCCTGCTGACCGTCCGTGTCTGCCGGCGTGCGGACGCTCTCTGCGGACAGACAAACCTCGCAAGGGCGGATGTGGAGCGTGGGCCCATACGGCCGTCGTTGAAACGCATCGAGAGGCGCGCGTTGCCCAGGAAGGAGGAGCTCAAGGCGACATCGAAGTCGACACCGAGTGGACGCGCGCAATAAGGGGACCGCGAATGCTCTTGCTCGGGCCCCTTCGGACCAGTAGCGTCGGACCATGCGCTGGGGCGCGAATCAGTGGATCATCCGGGACGCTTTCCTCCGCGAATGGCGTTTCTGGCTCGCCCCGCCCGAAGGGCCCGTCGCAAAACGTGTCTCCCGCTGGGATATGCACCGCGAACCGTTGTTCCACTTGCTGCCGCAGGCCTTCGACGATCGTCGTGCGCGCGAGGACGAAGCCGCCAGCGATCTGCTTTACCGATGGTGTCGTCTGGTCTCGACTTTTCACCGATTCCGGTGTGGATGTGATGCCAGGAAACAGCATCCATGGCATGATCAACACAGTCGGCCGCTGGATGATCTTTCGCAATTACAATTGGCCTATCTCAGTTCGCAACAAACTCTTTCGCGTTTATGCCAACCTTCTGCGCATGCGCAAACCTGCGAGCCCGATCAAGGCTGCGCTCACGGCCGCAGGTTACGACCGGTTTGATGCGAACCCAGCCCGCGCGAACAGCATCGACAAGTTCGTGCGTTGCGATTTGAATGTTGGCGATCTCCTCGGCCCCTTCGGGACTCCGAAAGCGCTCCGCACCCGCTCGCGCGGGCTACACGATCTACGGGCGCTCAACGTGATGCCGGCGGGCTGTTGTTCGCCCATCGACGAGTGGACGTGGCGTTTCGATGGTAAAACATACGTCTCGTTCAGTAAGCGGAAGGTCAAGCAAACCTGCCCGCTGGATCCGTCACCGCCCGCTTGCAGCCCGAATCCACCGTGACGCTCACGACGCACGGCCACTCTCCCTAAGCTGCATATCTGCACGCGCTTCCTCGTGACGTCGAGAATTTTCGATGGGCCGCCAAGTCGAGACGCCGCAGCCGCGCTGCATGAGTACGCCCGGCTTCGTCAGGTTTGGAGGAACGAGCGAGGTATAGTCTTATATTGGCAACGGGAGAACCGTAATGAGTGCATGCGTCGTTTGCAGGAAATATGTCTCGGATCAGGGCACTCAACGGCCGCTATGTGCATTTTGCACCGAACGCGCGTTGGCGGTGCGGCCGGATCTCGATCCCTATGTGCATGCCGTTGCTGCTTGCCTACGCCTCATCCGGTTGAGGAACTGGAGCTTTGTCCTGGGGGTGGCATCCGTGACGGTTTGGGTCCTCCAAACGGGCCTACTTTATTATTGGTTCACCGACCGCGCCGTCGTTGGATTCAATGCGATATTGCTTCTCGCGGGACTCCAGCTATTGATTACCGCCGCAGCGGGGATCACGGTCAAAATGCTTCGAACCCGGGCGCGGTTGCTGGGCGTACCACGTGGCGGGGATGGCGCGGCTCTGCTCTTCTTCATCGTCGGCGGAATTGGATCGGTCACTACGCTTGGGATCTCGGCGCTCGTGGCGTTCGTGGCCTTCTTGGCAGCAGGAATGGCGCATGGGAGAAGTCTTCGGGTTCGAGGTCGACCGGTGACGGCGGACGTTCACCGCTCCATGGAATGGGCGAAGGGGTCGCGGCCGAATGCCGCGGCGCTCGATGCTGCAACGCGGGATGCGCTCACGGAGCTCTGGCTGCACGATGCCAAGGGCGAGCATGCGAGCGTGCCGGCGTTTTCCCAGGTGGCTTGGGATCTCGCCGCATTGGGTGCACCGCCAAACCTTCTCGCCCGCGCGCACAAGAGCGCGCTCGACGAGATCGATCATGCGCAGCGCTGCTTTGCTCTGGCGAGCGAATATGCGGGACATCCGCTTGGTCCAGCGGCAATGGCAGACCTCAACACTGGAATGAGAAAGCGTCCGCGAAACCGAGAACGTGCCCTTATCGCGGTGGCGAGGGAGACGCTGCTCGACGGTGCATTCTTGGAGTCCTACAGCGCGGAGCTGGCACGCGCCGGATTGGAGGATGCGACCGATCCCGCTGTCCGTGAGGTGCTCGCGCGAATCGCACAAGACGAGTCCGAACATGCGGAACTCGCATGGGACATCCTGGTGTTTTGCATCGATGCCGGCGGAGCGCCAGTCGCGCGTGCTTTGCATGAGACCGCAATGGCCATTGGAGAGCTCCCCCCGGCGCCATATCGTCGTGAGCAACTCGGGTTGGTGGCGCTCGCCGACCCTCGGGCACTGTGCGCCCATGGCCGGGTGGGTCTGGAAAAATGGGCACCTATCTACGCCGGATGCCGAAAGGCGATACTCGGACGGCTCGAAGGCTTGCTAGGCACGCGCCACAATGGGGCCTCGCTCACCGGTGAGCGTCAAGATAGTTGTTCAGCAAATACGTTAGGACCAGCTAGCACGTAGGAGCACTTTGGTGCTGCACTTGTGGAGCGTTCACCCGTGCGCGCTGTCGAGATCAATATCTCGATGTCGCCCTCCCCAAGCAGGGCTCCGTAATGCGATTATCGCCGGTGACTGAGAACCCGCACCGCGCATGGTCCTCCGTTCGGCATCACGGCGCCTCCACGCTCGCGGATCGCGATCGCGCGCACTCCGCCTGAGGCATGACATTCGAGGTCTATCGCCAAACATCCGCGCGGTCCGGTTCAAGTCTCGAACTGCGTTGAGTCGTTTCAGACATCGATCCTTCAATCCGACTTGTTACCGGGGTCCTGCATATCTCACTACATCATCGCCACGAACGCCATGTTCGAGGGCGCCGATTTCGGTTCAATCGGCAGCTCGATCGATCCTTGACAGCGTCGTGGTTCCCATGAGATTCCCCTTCTCGATAGCGATAGTGGTTTTCACTTTTGCTTGCGGCACTGCTGCGCTTCGGGTGGGGTGCCTGCGGGGGGAGAAGCTTCGATGCGCACGGAACGTGGGACGAAGGTGGGGCAGTGGCTGGCGCGCGGTTCGGTGGGAGCGGTTCTGGCGGCGCTGTTCGCGGTGGGGCTCGTTCAAGGCTGCGGCGATGACGATCCCGTCGCGGCGAAGCAGGACAGCGGGCCGGATACGGGAACGCCCGATACGGGGACGGACGCGGGGGCCGACGCGAAGGGCGATGCGGATCCGGGGCCGCAGCCGAAGAAGCTGCAGCTCTCCAAAGATGGCACCGATCGGTTGCTCAACGTCACATTCGACGGTGCGGGCAATATCTATGCAGTGGGCGTCGTGTCCGCGGCGACGGGGCCGAATGCCGATTTCGAGACGGCGGTCGTCAAGATTCTTCCGAGTGGCGATCCCGATACGTCCTTTGGTGGGCCTGGGGCCAATGGTGTGGCGCGCAAGAACATCGTGGTCGGCAAAAATGGGGAGGTGGCGCGCGGACTCGTGATTCAGCGCGCACCCATGGCCGATGGCGGAGTGGAAGATCGCCTCGTGGTTGCAGCAACGGTCGAGTTGCCCGCCGATGCCGGTGTGGACCCGCGTGACCGAGATATCGCACTGGTTCGATTCAAAATGAACGGAACGCTGGACGATGCCTTTGGCAGCGGCGGCGTCGCAACGTTCAACCTGAAGAACGGTGTCGAATTCCCCACGACCCTGCCGGACGGTGGCTCGAGCACAGGTTACACCGCCGACTCGCAATGGGGGCTCGCGGCGCTTCCGAATGGCAGCCTGATTGTCACCGGTTCGCAAAGGACGGCGGATCCCAATGCGGCACGCACCGATAGCGACTTTGCCGTCGTGAAGGTCGATCCGCAGGGCAAGAAGTTGGACGACACCTTCGGGCAAGGCGGCTCCGGCGTCTTCACCTACGATCCGGACCGCGATGTCGACGGCGGCTGGCGTTCGGCCAGCCCTCGGGCCGTCACCCTACTCGAGAATGGCTCGATGGTCGCGACGGGCTATCAGCCCGATACGGATGGCAAAACCGTCGTACCGACCGTGTTCAAGCTCACACCGGCGGGTGCGCTCGATAACGGCTTTGGGACCAATGGCGTCTTCAGCCGCGTGCTCGGATCGGTGACCGAGGCGTATGCGATCGTGCAACAAGGCACGAACTTCGTCACCGTCGGGTACGGGCGCGAGGTCAGCACCAATCCCAACGACATCGTTTCGCTGCGGCTCACGGCCAATGGGCAGCTCGATGGCACCTACGGCACGGGGGGCAAGGCTACGCTCGATGGGAACAACCAAGTCGACCAAGGACGCAATCTGGTCGTGCTGCCGGACAATCGCATTTTCGTCGTCGGCAATGGCCAGCAGACGAAAGACGTCGGCGAGGCGCTGACGGCGGTGTTCACCGCGAATGGGCAGCCCGATACGAACTTCGCGCCGAAGGGTCGCAAGCTCTACGATCTGGGTGGCACCGGCGATGTCTTCTGGGGTGTTGCGCTTTCGCCGGACAAAAAGAAGCTCGCCATCGTCGGCTATTCGAGCGCCGTGCCGACGGGCAGCAACGAGGACTCCTTCCTGCTCCTGGTTCCCGTTCCCTGATCGCAAGGAGATGGCCGTGCGCTGTTTCCTGCGGATCGCGTGGGCCGTGGCCGCGTGCGCGGCATCGGTGGGGCTTGCGGTGCTCGGTGCAAACGCCGGGTGCCGCAAGGCGCCGCCGGACGAAAATGTCTATACGGGATCCGGCGGCAGCAAGCCGCCTCCCGCCGGGACGACCCCCGATTCGGGCGACTTCGACAAGCGAGCCTTGCTCCAGGCGGCGGGAGAATGCGCCATCGGCCGATACCGCGATTTCGAAGGCTCCGCACGCGCATTGCGCGATGCTGCCGCCGAATGGCGCGACGATCCGAGCGACGCACGTCGAGCCGCCGTTCAACAAGTCTGGCGCGCCGCCATGGCCACGTGGGAGCAAGCGGAGGTGTTTCGCGTAGGACCGGCGGCGCGCTCCGGCGATCCTGGCGGAAAGAATCTGCGCGACCAGATTTACAGTTGGCCGCTCTTTCATCGCTGCACCATCGAGGAGCAGCTGGTCGACGAAACGTACGCGCGTCCGGAGTTCGCGACCTCCCTCATCAGCACGCGAGGGCTCGGCGGCTTCGAGTTCCTCGCGTTCTACGGTGGGACGGACAACGCGTGTCCGTCCGGCTCGCCCATCAATGCGCTCGGGTCGTGGAATCGATTGGGACCCGAGGAAATCGGCCGCCGCAAAGCGCGGTATGCTGCGGCCATTGCCGACAACATCGGCGGGCACGTCGCGGCCTTGCTCGCGGCATGGGATCCCGCCGGCGGCAACTTTCTCCACGAGCTCACCGCCGCCGGCGCGGGAAGCGCCACGTTTGCGACTCCTCAAGACGCCTTCAATGCGCTGAGCGACGCCTTGTTCTACGTAGAGCAGGAGGTAAAGGACGACAAGCTGGGAAAGCCCCTCGGCTTGAACGACTGCACGCAGGGCCGCTGTCCGGAGGCCGTCGAGTCGCGCTATGCGCGCATTTCCAAAGAGAACATCACGGCCAATTTGATCGGGTTTCGCCGGCTCTTCCAAGGATGCGGCGACAACGGTGCGGGGCTAGGATTCGACGATTGGCTGCGCGCGGTCGGCGCTTCCGATCTCGCCGATCGCATGATTGCGATGCTGGCGAGCACGCAAGCCGCGGCGGACGCGCTGGATGGGTCGCTGGAGCAGGCCTTGGAATCGTCGCCCGCCAAGGTGGAGGCGCTCCACCGCGCGGTGAAGACGCTCACCGATTTGCTGAAAACGGAGTTCGTCACCGTCCTGAACCTCGAGCTCCCCAAGGGCAGCGAGGGAGACAACGATTGAGCCATGAACCGAGGCGCGCGCACATTCGACGAACTCGGCTCGCGGCTGTTTCGGCCCGTCGACATCGCATTTCTGGCCGCGTTTCGCTTCTTGTTCGGCATCACGATGTGCGTCAGCATGCTGCGCTTCATCGCGTACGGCTGGATTGACGACTTCTTCGTCTCGCCCGCGTTCCACTTCAAATACTGGGGCTTCGCCTGGGTGAAGCCGCTCGCCCCCGGCGCGATGCACGCCCTGTTCTGGGTGCTCGCGGCGCTCGCGGCCTCCGTGGCCGTGGGCCTGGCGTTTCGAATTACGGCCATTCTCTTCGCACTTGGGTTTTCCTATCTACAATTGGTCGATGTCGCGACCTATTTGAATCATTACTATTTGGCGGCGCTGCTCGGGGTGCTGTTGGCGGTGTCGCCGGCCCATCGCGCGTTTTCCGTCGATGCATGGCTCTGGAAAGCACCGCTCGCCGAGGTGCCCGCTGGGTGGCTGTATCTGCTTCGATTCCAGATAGGTGTCGTTTACACCTTTGCAGGACTCGCCAAGGCGAATGCCGATTGGTTGATCCATGCGCAACCCCTGCGAATTTGGCTCGGTTCGAAAACGGGGCTGCCCTGGATTGGGCCGGTATTTGCGTGGCCTGGGGTGCCACTCGCCATGAGCTGGGCGGGATTTCTGTTCGATACGTTCATCGTTTGGTTTCTCGCCTGGCGGCGGACGCGTCTCGCGGCATTCGGCTTGGTCATCGTGTTTCATGCGATGACCCGCCTGCTTTTCCCAATTGGGATGTTTCCGGTCATCATGGTGCTTTCCGCGCTCGTGTATTTTCCGCCGGATTGGCCACGGCGGTGGCTGGGTCGCAGCACCGAACCGCCGGCCGCCCCCACCGCCATCCCTACTCCGGCACCGTGGGCGCGCGGTCGCAAAATCGCCCTATCGTTGGCCGCTCTTCATTGCCTCGTTCAACTCGTCATGCCGCTGCGGTATTTGGCCTACGGCGATGGGGTACGCTGGCACGAGCAAGGAATGCGGTTCTCGTGGCGCGTGATGGTGCGCGAGAAAAATGGGAGCGTCACGTTCGTCGTGCGCAACAAGAATACGGGGCGCGTTTGGCACGTGAGCCCGCGCGCGATCCTGACGCCACTCCAGGAGCGCGAGATGGCCGGGCAGCCCGATCTCATTTTGCAGCTGGCCCACCGCGTGCGGCAGGAGGCCGAAGCGCGCGGTGAGGGCCCCGTCGAGGTGCGTGTCGACGCCCTCGTTTCGCTCAATGGGCGCAGGCTGCGGCGCATGATTGATCCCGACGTCGATCTCGCGTCGATACCGGATGGCATCGGACGGCGCGCATTCATTCTCCCTGGTCCGACCGAACCCCCACCGCACATCCGGCCCATTTAGCGAATGCTCCATCGCTCCTTTTTTCTCCTCGCTCCGTTGCTCGCCGCCGGCACGGCACGCGCGCAAGACGTGCCAAAGCCGGCGCAACCCCAAGAGATCACCGTCGCGGGAACACGGGTGGCGCGCACGGCAGGATCGGCCCACGTCATCAAGGAAAAGCGGCTGGAGGTGTTTCGCTACGACGACCCCACCGCCATCGTCACACAGGTTCCCGGTGTCTACGCACGCGGAGAAGATGGATTCGGGTTGCGGCCCAACATCGGACTGCGGGGCGTCAATCCCGACCGGAGCAAAAAGGTGGCGCTGATGGAAGATGGTATTCCGTTTGCGCCGGCGCCCTATTCGGCCTCGGCGGCCTACTACTTTCCCATCATGTCCCGCATGGTGGCGGTACGCGTCATCAAAGGCCCCGCGGCCATCAGCTACGGACCACAGACGGTGGGCGGCGCGATCGATTTCATCACGCGCTCGATACCGCAAACCACATCGGGGGCCATCGATGCAGCGACCGGCGAATACGGCTACGGGAAGCTGCACGGATACGTCGGCAGCGGGAACGAGAAGGTGGGGTTTCTCGTCGAAGGCGTGCACCTTCGAAACAGCGGGTTCAAAGAGCTCCCGAACGGCGCCGATACCGGATTCGCACGCAATGAGTGGATGTTCAAAGGCTACTACGTCGTCGACCCGACCGCCGCCATCCGCAACGAGATTCGATTGAAGCTCACCTATTCCGACGAGGTCTCCAACGAGACGTACCTCGGATTGAGCGACCGCGATTTTCGCGAGAACCCATTCCGACGCTATGCCGCAAGCTCGCTCGACCGCATGCAGTGGCATCGAACCGGCATCGCCGTCTCCCACGTGTTCACCCCCGCGCGCGAGATTGCGGTAACCACGACCCTCTATCGCTACGATTTGGCGCGCACCTGGCGCAAGGTCAACGGGTTTCGCGGCGCCGATCTGTTCGGGGTGTTGACCGATCCAACGAACCCACGCAACGCCGTCTACGACGCCGTGCTCAATGGGGCCGATGGCGCGAGCTCGAGCGAGAATATCTTGATTGGCCCCAATCAGCGCGATTTCGTCTCCCAGGGCGTGGAGATGCGCGTGAAATACGATCCCAGAACGGGGCCTGTCTCGCACAGAATCGAATATGGAATTCGGCTTCACCAGGATCGGGTGGAGCGCCGGCACAGCGAGGATGCCTTCGCCATGAGCGGAGGCACGTTGGTGCCGGTTCCCCAGCCCACGGTGGTGACGGCCTTCAACGAGGCGTCCTCGGAGGCGCTGGCCATTCATGCCACGGATGCCATCACGTGGAAGAAACTCACCGTCACGCCGGGGCTGCGCGTCGAAGCCATTCGAGGAAGCTTCACCGACCGCGCCACCCACCAAACGACGCGCGGACTTACGCAGGTTCTCTTGCCCGGTGCGGGTGTGTTCTATTCGATTTTACCGCCCTTGGGCGTGCTCGCAGGTGTTCATCGCGGATTCAGCCCGCCGCCTCCCGGCAGCCCTTCCGACGTTCACGCTGAATCGAGTGTCAATTACGAAGCCGGTGCGCGATTCGTCAAAGGGGCCGCGCGCGCAGAGGTCATCGGCTTCTACAACGACTATTCCAACTTGACCGACGTCTGCACACTCTCCAGTGGCTGCGTCGAGCAGAATCTCGATCGGCAATTCGACGCGGGGCGCGCGCGCATCTATGGGCTGGAAGCCTATGCCGAGCACGACGTGCCGGTGGTCGCGGACATCAAGCTGCCGGTGCGGGCCTCGTACACGCTCACGCGATCGGAATTTCTACGCACCTTCCGCTCCGAAGATCCCATCTTCGGCAATGTCGTGCGCGGCGACGAAATGCCCTACGTACCGCGCCACCAGCTCAATGCATCCATCGGCCTGGACACCAAACGCGTTTCCGGCGCCGTCTCGATGAACTACGTCGCGAAAATGCGCGAGCAAGCCGGCCGCGCGGCCTTGGACAACGTGCTCCACACCGACTCGCTGCTCGTGTTCGACGCCAGCGCCACGTTCCGCTTGTTCGAGAGCATTTCGATTTATGCCAATGTCCGCAACATCTTCGACGAACACGCCATCGTCTCGCGACGCCCCTTCGGCGCACGCCCCAATGCACCGCGGTGGATTCAAGTGGGCATCAAGGCGACTTTTTGAGGCAGGCCCTCATGTGGGCGACCACCCGGCCCGAGCTCGCTCCCAAAGCCGACGAGGGTACGCCCATCGCTATCGAGGCACACTGCCAGAACTTTCGCTTCTTGGAAGGGCCGACTTCTACAATTCGAGCGTCCGCTCGCGCAGTCGCATCCGAGTCTCTTTCGTTTCGCCAGGAATCCGCAATAGGGAAAACACCAACGGGGCCTCCAGGCACCAATAGCCCGCCGAAGGGCGCCCGGTGGCCAATAACTCGTGCAGCAACTCCCGTATCGACTCACGCTGTTCGGCTTCGTCCCGAGCAATTTCCGCGAGGACTGCGATTCCCGCAGCGGAGACCCAATCGGCGGGGCCGTTTACCAGTGAAAGGAGCGCACGCCGACGCCACGACCCCTCCCAGCCATCGTCGATGCAAGCGAGAATGTACGCACACGCAAGCTGCACGCGCGGGATCCACCTCCACGGCGGCAAACCACTTTCCGGTAGTGGCGGATGAACCATTGGCGCCAGCAGAACTGCAGCATCGTGGGGGCGGAAGTCCTTGGCGATGGTGCGGGCGGCGTCCCGCCATGTCGATGCGGCAAACCGTTTCGACGCCAAAGCAACGACCGGCGCAACCTGATCGGAAGTCGGCGGGGGAAGCCCGGGGTGCGCCTCGGTTCCATCGTAGTGCCAAAGCACCCATTCGACCTCGTCGCGGGGCAGCCTCGGGTCGGGTGCGGGACATGGTCGACCTCGTAGGCAATACTGGCCTGAGGGATCTTGAGCCGGAGCACCTGATCGAGCACCAGCCGCACGCTCGGGGCTTCGAGCGCGCTTACACGCAACGTCCAGTGCGGAGCATCGGGCAATGGCGAGCCAGATTCGATGTCGCGCAAGATTTGAAAGATGGCTTGGATGCTCGATTCTTGAGGATCCGGCACGTAGCCGACATAAGGAGTGCTCGCGTCCAGGAGAACGCGTGCACGCTCGTTTTCGCCGTGTGCGTGCGCATAATCTTCGAGCTCGTGGATATACTCGCGCTCCCCGGTCTGCTGATACCGCGCGTAAAGAAGCGAGGCTTTCGCCCAGCCCATATCCTCGTCGATCGCGAGTGCCGATTCATAGGCATTCGCCGCGCGAGAAAAGTCGCCGGTGTCCAGCGACATGTCGCCCAAATCGAGCCAAGCGGCTGCGAACCGGGGGTCCAACGTCAGCGACTCGTGCAACATCGCAATCGCTCGTTCGCGTTCGCCTCGGGCGCGGTGGGTCGCGGCGAGAACGGCGGCCATCTCCGGGGTCCGGTTGTGCGTGTAGGTGTACTGCGCAACGTTCAGCGCCGCATCCATCTCACCATGCTGTCGCAAGAGACGAACGTGGATGAGCGCGAGCGCGGAGTGCTCTCGATGATGGGTACGCAGTGCCTCCACGAACTCGATCAACGACGGAAGCAGGACGGCGGCATAGTCGTCCAGACGCGAGAGAAGCATCCGAACGGCCTCGGCCCCAGCGCGTGGATCGACCCGTTCGCCATGCTTTCGTGCCCACTCGATGGCCCACGGTACGTAGGATATGTCCGGTCGCGCAGCAACGACTTGAAGGAGGGACTCGATCGCCTGCGTGTAATCCTCCATCCTGGCCAGCGCACGGGCGCGAAGCGCCACCAAGGCAAATGCCGTCTCAGGGCCAAGCGGAACGAGATCCCTGGGATCATCGGCATCGCCGAATAAGGACTCGGCCATGGCCAGCGCCTCAGGGTCGTTGGGCCGAACCGAAAGAGCCCATGCCGTATGGAATGCGGCATGGATGGCATCGCCTTCATCACGTGCACGTCGGGCCGCTGCAAGGTCCTCCGTGAACGAGAGAGACGTTGGGGGAGTCTGGGACATGGCGCGAAGGGTAGCCTCTCTGCGTGGTATCGTCGTTCGTGATGTGCGTACCCGAAGCATTGACACAAGCTTTCACAACGACTCTTCGCTCGAGGCACCTCGCATGAACTTCCCGAATGACGCCGACGGCAACGCACTTCGCACGAGCGCTTCGGCCTCGTAGAACTTCCTCGCGAGCGGTTTTTTGCACTTGGCGCGCGCAGTGGGACCAAGGCAGCGAGAACGACACTGTGACGGCCCAGATTCGGCAGACAGTGTCTGCCTATTCCTGCGACCCGGGATCGAGCGACACGAATCGAGCCACAGTCCATCATCGGGTGAATTGACTTTCTACGTCACGGAAACGCCGTCGCTGCCCAAGGAAAGGACGGCCCCTTCACGCTGTCGAATGGCATCACGGTCCTGCGCTTCGAGCTTCCCCCGCGTATTGACGATGATATCGACGACGCCGTCCGCATATTGATCCGCCTCTGAAAGGGCCCAGTGGATGGCGCTCCAGATGTCGCGCAGCGGGTTGGCAAACACGCCGCCTCCAATGAGCGTTAGCACGATCGTGTGCTTACCGAGATCGAGCGCGGCGAGAATCGTTCCGAGGTACGCGGCGCGAAGAAGCTGGCGACGGGCCACCGCAATTTCGGCCCAGCCTCGATCGGGGCCGTACCCACCGAGGGCTACGGTCGACGTAAAAACCTGTGCAATGCGGTGCTCGGGCGCACGCGGAACGGGACCACCCCAGCTTCCGCCATAGACAACCTCGACACCATCGTGAACGCCGACACGGATGCGTTCGAAGTGCGCCTCGAGGGATGCCGCAAACTCGGAGGGCTGGTGGACGTTTGCGACTTGAAGGTATCCGCTCCAGATCTCGGCAACGGTGTTGTCGAAGACGTCCTCGAGAAGGTTGATGCCTCGGTCGTCAGTCTGTACGAACAGAGATCCGTCCTTGGAGGGCGCGCGGTAGTGCCGAAGCAGCGTGCCCGGGAACGCCGAAATCGAAGCGCGCGGACCCTGCGTCGGATCGCTGAGGTAGTGCCGCACGGGGACGATGCGCGGGCCCGGCGCCTCGAGGCAGTTGAACTGCGATGCGGCCTGAAAGAGGACGCCTTCCGGCGCACTTGCTTGCAGGGTACCGATGTCCGTCAGCGGGTGCGTCCCGACAAGCGCGGACAGACGCAATTTGCCCTGCACGCCGCGCGGACGCGATTCGAGGCGCGCACGCAGCTCGGCGATCGTAGGGATCGCGAAACGGCCCGCAGCATAGCCACGGCCGGGCGCGGAAAGAGTGGCGGTACCATCGGCGTCGAAGGAGAACGCGCGTTCTGGCGACGCCGCGACCATTTCTTCGACCCGAGTAACGAGCTCGCGCACGGCGGGAGCGGGCAAGCCAGGCGTGAGGGAGGCCGACTCGTGCGGCAACAAACGCCGCGAAGCGCGTGCGTTGGCGTACCAGAAATCGACGTTTTCTGCAGAGTCGGTCACTTCTTCTTTCCCCAGTTGGGAGGATACTCATCACCGACGCGACGCATTCCCTTTGCGTCGTAGCGGTCGAGATTTTGCACTTCGACCGGCTCCGTTTCGTCGTTCTTCATTCTCGCGATGGCCTCTTCCAATACGGCCAAATCTTCCGGGCTGAGCTTTTTCCTATCCTCTTCGGAGAGCTCGAAGTTTTTCAGCATCTCTTTGAATGTGGGGACCTTGGGTCCTTTCATGGCTAGATCTCCCTCAACATGATCAAGAAACGCCCCGGGATGTACTCGTGGCACGTGATGACTTTGAAACTTTACGTCGGGCGGGAAGAGAACCTCTCTCTCAAGATATGACTGATTTTACCATTTTCCCGGACTCGTCTTCTCGATGCTGATCGTCGGGGCATGATCCAACGACTTCCCATGCGACGTGCTCAGGAAGCCACGGGCGGTGGAGGAACTGCCCTTGGCCTCCTTTCGGCGTGCGGCGCATTCTCTTCCTGATCAACCTGCACCGTCGTATTATGCTTGCCCTTGCTGGTGTGCCCTTCGACTTTGGCGGGTGTCGACGGGCGCGAAAAACCTCAGGAATGTAGGGCAAGATGCCGCGAGCCAGCAACGTGCGTATGCGCGACGCGGTCGACCGCGCGATCGTTGCGTGCTGGGAGATATCGAAACGGCGCGCCGCATAGTCGAAACAACAAACCGCGTGCGGTTGAGCGGATGCCGTAGGATTGCGCGCCGTGGTGTCCTTGTGGCGACGCGACTTCGGTCCAGACAACTCACGGGACGTCGTGGGCGTGCCCTCCGGCAACTATCGCATCACCCTCCGCGCCAGCGGCGAACCTTCCTACCAAGACGCGTGGGAGATGTCGTGCCGCATGGGTGAGATCGTGGGATTCGCGACGCCGTACATTTGGGAGCACTGGAAGGAAACCCGGGCGCGTTTGGTCGGCCGTGTGCCCGAGTTCGTCACGTATGGGGAATGGGGCGCCATCGAGAACGTAGCACCCGAATGGGTCGCCGATCCCTCGGAGCTACGCCAAAAGAAGGAACGATGACCGCCGAGAACGAGCAAGAAGTGCGTCCCGATTTGATGGGGTGGTTCTTTGCCATCGTGGCGAGCCTATTCATCGGTCTCGTTTTGATCTTCGTGTTCGGTGAGATCTTCATGAACCCCAATTCGACCCAAGATGGATCCGAGAAGGCGGGTCCCGAGGACGTCTTGTTTTTCGTCCTGCTCTTCGCTCCCGTGGTGGCAACGGTGCTCGGAAGGAAACGCATCGGATGGCTTCGAAGATCGCTCTACAAGCCCGCGGAGTGAATCGCACGCAAACCGATACCACGCGCCGGCCGAACGATGCGGTGATGAGCCATACTGCGGAAGTGAAGCCCTCAAAGCCCGGGTCGTGGAGCTCGAGGCCAAGCTCGACGCAGCCCAGAAGCGAGCGGACGACCCAGAGGCGAGTTACCTACGCCACTACCGGTCAGAGGGAATCAATAGCGGTAGATGCCTCGGGCCTGTCAGTGGCTTAGCAAGAAGTGCCCGCCGTGCAGGGAGACAGGGACGCTCAAGCCCTAGGGGCAAAAGTCGCACTTCGGGCGCCCGCTAACGGACATCACGGCCTTCCCTGTCGGACCACATCCCGACGACCTCGAACATCGCCTTCACCTGATCGAACTCGAACGTCGTCTGCTTTCCGTCGTTGCACACGATGCAGCTTGTGACGTCCCGTAAAATGCCACTTGGCATCCTTCCACGTCGTATATCCAAGCGGTCCCGTAAACTACTTTGGCCAGCGCCACGATACCGAAGCCGGAGCGTTGACCGCCAATCGTTGGATACCCAGGTTCGAAGGGTGCCTGGCTTTGGCAGGATTCATTGTGCTAGGCCCGGAAGTGCGTCCATTCGTCGACGAACAGGCGTGCCCGAAATGCGGAAACGGCATTTACGTTCAGGAGAAGTTCGCGGTTACCAGCCCCGCCCACGTCCTTCAGATGAAGGGGGAGCCAACCTCGTGGTCGCACGTCGTGCAGCAGGTGTGGCACGCGCGGACGGGCGCACCCGCCCACGTGATGCGAGGCCCTCGGCTGGTCCCAAGCCTCAATCAGTGTCGGCCGGATCTGGATGCATTTTGTTATCCGATCGACGCAATTTGAATTCGTCTCAAAGTAAACACAGAGTTTACACTCGGCCGGTCGGTTTATCCGCTAGTCCTAGCACCCGCCACATAGCTGCCAAAAAAAGGCGTAATTGGACGGATAGAAAGTTGAATTAATTGAGAGTACACGTGACGTATAGGACAGTCGTAGTGAGCTGGCCTTCCTCAATTGGGAGACATACATGAAGAACAAATCCGTCCATTCGACGATTCTTGGCGCGATGCTTACGATGCTACTTGCAGTGTTCATGGTGGCAGGATGCAGTGTCTCGCCGGATGACGGCACGGTCGCAAGCAGCCCAGATGGAGTAGTTGCTTCGGAGCTCCAAGCTGCTCCTGCTAGTGCCGAAAAGGCGAGCGCTTTTGAACCATGCGACTGTGTCGGGCAGGGCGGGGCAGAACGCGAGAATAAGTGCGACTGCGTAGACGAAGCCGCCCCGTTCCTCGTAAGTTGGTACGAAATGCGATTTCGGTGCGATGGTTGCCGTTGGAATGCGATCACGAGCTGCAGGTACACTCATAGGGAAGCGGGGACCACCTGCGCGGCGTCGGGGTGGTAGACGGCGACAATCCCTGCAAGAAAGAATTGGTTCTGACTTGAATGGCCGCGCGGTTTGCTCGTTTGAAGCAAATCGCGCGGTTGAGCAGTTTTGAGACCCCAAGATGGAACCGAATGTGCGTGACACCTACCGGAGCCAATGCGTGGCCGGCAGCTTGTACCCCGTTTTTGCAACTTTCCTGCAAGTGTTCACGCCCCTTCGAGCTATTTCGTGGGACACGGAAGCCAGCCGAAATGGTCCGTCGTGGTGATGGTGACTTCAGTAGTGCGCACCATGACATAGCTGTCCCTGGCCGAGTCAATGGATAGCCACATGCACATATTCAAATAACGATACGCGCCGCATGGCTGGAGGGCGAACGATCTCACATCTATTCTGCTCGTATATTGCCCTTGACCTCTCCCCTTGAACGTATGCCAGTCCCTCTCGAGGCGATTTCCCTGAAATAAGTACCCCGTATCAAGGTCTCCTTGATCCGTGTCACGGGGAAAGCGGTCGAGGATGCCGTATTTCACTTCCACGGTGGCCGTTGTCATTCCCTGGGGCACATGGACGCGAAGACGAATGGCACAATACTTCTTTCCTTCGCCGGTAACTTGGTCCGGCACGTAAAGCTCGAGATAGTGCAGGAATCGCGAGGACGGTTGTTGCGAGGGCGATGTACCGTCTTGCGGCGTTGATGACATTGAGCAGCCGACCAGATGCCCGTTCACGACATGGAGCCTTCCGCCTATCTGCACCGAGAACGCCAGCTCGTCGAGCGCCCATGCGACATCATCGCTCGCGCGCTCGCGGTCGATGTAGAGCTGCCTTATCCACTTTCAACGCGGTCGCCCACCGCGCGGGGAGCGCCGGTCAGCTGGAACGAGAGACATCGGAGTAGTGCTGCGATACGATAAACGCGGTAAGGGCAGGAGGCGACGTCGCGTTACTGACGATTTCGCTGAGGCGGGTAAAGATGTCTGCTGCCGAAGCGTCCGAGGGCTCGTGGTCGATGACCTTGTGGCCATCGGCCTCCGCAGTGCGGTCGTACACTACCGCCCAAGTATTCGCATTCAGTCGCCCAGGACCTCCGCCGCTACGTTGAGGCACCGCGGCACGTCACGGAGCGGTGCTGGTAGGAGCTTATGGCTACGTGCGCCGACGTCGAAACGAGCGTGAAGGTCAACAGGCCAAAGGTGTACCGCGGAGGATCGGTCGAGTGAAGCTCGCCCCCCAATGCACACATCACGTGCACGTCGGGCCGCAGCAAGGTCCTCCGTGAACGAGAGAGACGCTGGGGGAGTCTGGGACATGGCGCGAAGGGTAGCCTCTCTGGGTGGTATCGTCGTTCGTGATGTGCGTACCCGAAGCATTGGCACAAGCTTTCACAACGACTCTTCGCTCGTGGCACCTCGCATGAACTTCCCGGATGACGCCGACGGCAACGCACTTCGCAGGATTGCGGAGCACTCTGACCTTTCGAACCCGATGACCATCGACTTCATGATCGACGTGCCCAGCGAACGAGCGGGCCATGATGTCGCGCGTTGTGCAAGCGCACGAGGGTACAGCACGCGTGTCGAGTACGACGAAGAGAGCGAACGATGGACGTGTTACTGCACGAAATCCATGCTTGCCACGTACGACGCCATTGTCGCGGCCCAAACGGAATTGGGCATCCTAAGCGACGAATTCGGCGGGTGCTCCGACGGGTGGGGCACATTTGGAAACAGCGGGTGAGCGGCGGATTCCGAGGGCTCGGGAAGAAGAGCGGTGTATCGGTACGCGTTGTACCGATACACGCGCAGATCCATCCCACACGGCAATCCGCGAGGCCGTCGAGAATCCGTCATGGCGGGGTCGCTTCGCGATGCAACTTCGAAGACGCAAGTGACTGCCAATGTCGGATTCTGCCAACGTGACCTCGCCCCCAACAGCGGGGCGACGACCTGCCCTACAATGCGAGCGTGGGGCGGGCGACGCCTTGAATCCCTGGATTGCCTGATGCGCCGCCAGCGCCGGCCGCGCCCCCCTGAGAGGCCGTCTTGATCCGGGTCTGCGTTGCCGTATCCAGCTTGGGCGCCTCACCCGAGAACACGACTCCGACGGAGATGCCGCCGGCACCGCCGCCGCCGGCACCACCATCGCCGCCAGCACCGCCGTTACCGCCATTGCAGGCATTCCCAGTTCGATCGCCGCCACCACCGCCGATGGGTTGGCCCGGCTGTCCGCGCGCACCGTTGCCTCCGTCGCCCGCGACGCCGGATTCAAGTTCGCTGTCGACGAGATTCAGACGCGAACTGACGGACACCAGCGCGATGCTCGAGCCCCCAGCGGAACCACCGGGGCCTCCGGTCCCACCGCATCCGCCTGCACCTCCCCCGCCGCCATTGCCGCCATTGCCCCCGCCGCCTCCTCCGCCTTGCCCGGGATGGCCGTGTTCACCGTCCGTACCCGCTCTCCCCGTCCAGTTATCGGAGGTCAGTGTGCCGACGACGTCGATCGAGAGCGCATCCTTCCCGTTGTCGCCCTTCTTGCCGTCGCCTCCCGTGCCACCGCTCCCGCAGGAGGTAACGCTTCCAGGGGTGCCGGTACCGGGAGCCTCGGGAAGCCCCCGGTCTCCGGGAGCGCCGGAATTTCCGCCTTTTCCGCCAATCGTGGTCTGCGCCGGAGTCTGGCACTGTCGACTGTTCTGGCCTCCGCCACCGGAATCCGACGCCTTGTTTCCTTTTAGCTCGTCCGCAGTGAAAAACGTAAACGGCTGCAATATAGCGTTTGCGGCCTTCTTCCCATTGCCCGCTAGCAACTTCACCCGCACGAAATCCAACGTGCTACCCGACGCAAACGCGGCAATGCTGGACCCGCCGTCCTGCGTCGCATCACCCGCGGACAACTCCACATCGCGCACCTTGCCGGAGGTTGCGCCCTTCCATGTCACGGCGGGTCGACTCGGATCGGCCGCGGTGATCTTTGCGCGCTCCCCGGTGAAGGTCGTCCAATCGCAGGAGAGGCCGCCCCAGATTTCGACTCCGCTGCGTGCGGCGTCGATAACCAAGTTGCTCGGATAGTTGCCTGCGCAAATATAAATGCGGTGGCGCTGTCTCGAATAAAGAGGTAATGCCCTTTCGAGGCTGCGGAAGGGGGCGCCGCGGGAGCCGTCGTTCTGGACGTCGTTGCCTTGGGTGGACGAAACGAAAATACCGATTAGCCCCGAAACGCAGGCCAAGTTTCCGTTCAGGTCTCCCGTTGGATTGCACCCGGGAGGAAACTCCACGCTGGCGTCGGCGCTTGCGTCGCTGGGGTCCAGGCACGTCGCGTCGAAACTGCAATCGGCCGAGCCGCAGCCGGCTCCGCCCAGGACCACCCCCGCCCCTACTACCCCCGTCAGCATGATCGCGGTGCGGAACCACCTTGCACCTGCGACTTCGCTCAAGCCGGAAACCGTGCGCCTCTCCGAGACTCGCATCCGCTCTCTCTCCGTTCCTCGAAATCTCTCAAAAAGTGCCGGCGTAACCCACACCGCCGAGGCCGGGGGCCAACATCGGCACCACGCGGCCCTTCACGCCGCCCTCGGCGGTGCGACCCGTTGTTTTACCGGCGGGGCGCTCGTTGCTCACGGTGTTGGGCCAGAGGAAGAACGTGGCCGTTGCCGCCGCGGCGAAGACGCCGGCGCCGATGAACGCCACCGTCGCCCATCGCTTGTCCGTGTCGTATGTGTCCCTCAGGGACCGCAGGTCGTCGCATCGAGCGGAGCTCACGCCCGTGCAGCCGTTGCTCGGCAGATCGCCGCGGCGGTCGTCGGCATCGCCCTTGCGGGCTTCGGCGTGCAACGTCAGGCCAATGCCGGCGCCCGCGGCAAGCACCGCAACGCCGTACAGCGAAACCAATGTCACCGTCCTCGCGCTCGAATGCCCCGGTCGATCGGGACGCTGCGAGTCCCCATCGACTTTGACGCGCGCCCCCGCGTTGGGATCGGTCAGGCGAACGGGGGCGACCTCGCCCTGGGCCACCGTTACCTTTTGCCTCAAAATACCGGCATCGGTGTGCGCTTCGACGGTGTGTTCGCCGGCCGGAACGTCGACCGTGTCACGCAGGGGGGCGGTGCCGAGATTGCGGCCTTCGACGACGATGCTCGCGCCCGCAGGGGCAGTCACCTCGAGGTGCCCGCAACGCAAGAACGCCTCGTTGTACTTCTTCTGAATCAGAGCCACGCCATCGGCATCGAGACCGGCGGCGGCTGGACCCGAGACGCGAATGCCCTGCAAAAACTCGCGCAAGTGCGTCGTAGCCTCCACGTACTGCCCCAGCTCGAACTCGGCCAAGCCGAGATTCTTCGGGCAATTCACCGTGCGGTGAACGGCGCACGCTTGCTCGAACTTGAGACGCGCATCGGCGTACTTGCGCTGCGAGAAAAGGGTCTTGCCCTCTTCGAAGCGCTGTTCGGCCTCACGGATGGCCGTTGGGCTCGCGCCGCTGCCCTGCGCGGATGCGGCTGCAGGGACCAGAAGAAGTGCCGCCACGGCACCGGCCAGAATGAGACGAGGACTCGATAAGAAACGAAGCACGGCCGCCATCTTGAGCGATCTCACCGTCCCGGATCGATCGAAATCTGACTCGGGACGTCGTGGAGACCTAATGGCCGGTCAGGAGCTTATCGTCCGAAGAAGGTGCGGGTGAGGCGGGCGGCTCCGCGGGCTCCTGCGTTGCAACACTGCGTGGCCGCTTCCCTGCGCCGGCTCCCGGGCCATCCAGCGAGCTCGTGTCGAGCCCCGTGCCTTCTTCGCCGCCCTGCGACGGGCGCTTCGCATGCGGAGCGCCGTTCGCATTGCGCGGTCGCCCAGCACCCGTCACGTTTGCCGCGTTGCTCGCGTTTGCGTGCGCGCTGTCCGATGCACTCGGCGAGGTCACCACCACGGGCACCGCCGCACCCTCGGCCTCCGAAGGTGCGGCCGCCGATGTCGCTGGCGGTGGAATGTTCTCGATAGCGGCGGTCGCGGCGGTAACCGCAGCCGGCGCGCTTGCCGCCGCCGCAGGGGCAGCCGCGGGCGCCGGATTCGTCGAGCGCGCGACGAAGAACGCGGCCACGATCAACCCTGCGAGAAGCGCGACGCCGCCGATGATCGGCGTGCGCCCTTGCGTCAAGCCCGCGGGCACCAACGACCCGGTGCGCGAAATCTTCGCGCGCTCGGCCCGTTCTCGAAGTGCCGCGGCGATGTCACCCGTCCCCGTGTGCAAGGGGCCCTGCGCCGTCAGCGAAGGGAGCGGCGGTCGACGCGGACGCGACTCCTCTTCCTCGCGTATGCGGCGCGCGGATTTTTTCCGCGGGAGCGCAGCCTCGAACGGAAGGCCGTCGATCAGCTCGTCGATGGACTCGTTGCGCTCACGCCGGGCGCGGGCCTCGTCGTCCTCCTTCACCCGCTCACGCAACCCCGATTCGTCCGGCGCCAACGCGGGAGCGATGCCCGCAAGGAGAAGGTTCTTGTCCAATTCCCGCTGCGCCGAGCTTACCGGAGGCTTATCGCTCGACACCGGAGCTTCACGACTTGCCGGCGCATCTTGCGTGACGGCCTCCTTGGGACTTTTCTCACCCGCCTCCCCCAAACCTAGCTGGGTGGGCTCTTTCGACACCGGCTTCGTCACGATCTTCGACTCGGGCTCCTGGGTCGGCTTCGCTGGCCACAAAAAATGAGGGTTAGTTCGGTCGATGCGCGGCGAGCCCGAAACATTCAACGAGCCTTGCGCCGCCGCACGCTCCCCCAACCGCGCAGGAAAACTGGGATCCGTCTCGTCCTCGAAGGGAACCGACTCGAGCTGCCAGCCATCCTCGTCGTGTTTCATCGCTTACTCTTAATGGCCTACCTTATTTTCAATCGTTTCGCTCTTCTGTCGAACGCCAACAAAAGTTGCGCCACGCTGAATGATACCCACAAGCACCGCACACACGTGCCGTGGTACGACCCATGACCAGCTCCCATGCACACCATGCACACCATGCACCGTATGCACCGTATGCACCGTGACGTCGCCGAGCGCGCGGCCATCTGGTCGCAGCACGAACACGCCCGCCGCGTGCTCGAACGCGTGTTGCGTGCGTGCGAAGCCGACGGCATCCGAGCCCTACCGGTGAAGGGCATCCTCACGGCGCGCTGGCTTTACGACGACCCAAGCGAGCGCCGGATCCAGGACATCGACCTGCGTGTCACCCCGCGCGACTTCGCCCGCCTCGAGGCGCTCGGCCACCGCGAAGGCTTCCCCATTCTCGAAGTATCGCGCGCTTCGCGCAATATCGTCTTCGACGTCGACGGCATGATGGTCGAATTCGAAGCGCATATTGGACCGCGCGGCTTATGCAATTTGCCAATCGAAACCATGTTGTCTCGGGCCAGTGTGCACGAAGCGCCCTTCGGCTTTTCGCATTTGCAACCCGACATGCACGACCACGCGTTGCTCTTGGTCGTGAATGTCTACAAGGACAAAATCGTAGGCGCCGCCGAATGGGCCCTTCGCGATCTGGAGCTACTGCCCCTGAGCGCGGGCTTCGACCCCGCGCGCCTCGCTGCGCTGGCCACCGAACATGGGGTGGCCGCCCTCACCTGGCTCGTCGCAGATTGGCTCGCCGAACGGGGCGCGCCACGCTGGGAGGAGGTGCGCACTCGCCTCGCGAACGCACCGCGACATGGATACAGACGAGCGGTTCGGGCTTTGATGCACGACCATGGCGTCTTATTCAAACCTGCCCCCCATTTGCTGCTTCGCATACTGGCCCGGGCCGCATCGGATCAGCGGAAAAAGCAGCTCGAGGCGCTCGGATTCACCGTTGCGTGGTCACTCGAAAAGCGAATCCGCGCGTTCATGCAGGACCAGACTAGCTAGATTGACAAGCGATCCGTAGCGACTTAGGGTCGCCGCGGTAAAGCCGCGACGCGGGCCTTTGGTAAGCGCGTACTCGATTACGGTTGCGGTGTTGTCCTGGATATACACCCCGCGCACTCAGGTCCGGACCGCTCTTGAACGCTCAAGTCTGCTTCATTTGCTCGCCGCTTGCGGCGTGCGCGAGCCCATTGTAGGACGTCTTCTGATTCTTTTCGAAAGGACGCTTTTCGATGCGCATTTGCATGGTGGGAACCGGATACGTCGGCCTGGTGAGCGGCGCAGGATTCGCCGAGATGGGTAACGATGTCGTTTGCGTCGACATCGACAAGGCCAAGGTTCAACGCCTGCGGGAAGGTGAATGCCCCATCTTCGAGCCGGGCCTCGAGGAGCTTCTCGCCCGCAACATCAAAGCGCGCCGCCTCACGTTCACGGACGACACCGCGGCTGCCGTTGCCGGTGCGCAAGTCGTCTTCGTCGGCGTCGGCACCCCGCCCCGCAGCGACGGCGGCGCCGATCTGAGTGCGGTCGACAAAGTGGCCGAAACCGTTGCAGCCAACGTGCAACAGGAAACGGTCCTCGTTCTCAAGAGCACGGTTCCCGTCGGCACCAACGCCCGAGCCCGTCGCATCGTCGCGAACGCGAAGCACAAGGTGCACGTCGTTTCGAACCCGGAGTTCCTCAAAGAGGGCGAGGCGGTGAACGACTTCCTCCGCCCCGATCGCGTGGTGCTCGGCTGCGACGCCGACGACAGCTTCGCGCGCGACATCATGGAGCGCATCTACCACCCCGTGTGCCTCGACCGGAATCGCCTCATCTGGATGGCGCCGGCCAGCGCGGAGCTCACCAAGTACGTCTCCAACACGATGCTCGCGATGCGCATCTCCTTCGTGAACGAAATCGCCAGCCTTTGCGAAAAGGTCGGCGCGGACATCCACGAGGTGCGCCATGGCGTGGGGAGCGATGTCCGCATCGGCCCCAAGTTCCTCTACGCGGGCCCGGGCTACGGCGGCTCGTGCTTCCCGAAGGACGTGCAGGCGCTCGTGCAAACGGGCCGCGAGCACGGCGTCGAGCTGGACCTCGCCGTCTCCACGCACCGCGTGAACGACCGGCAGAAGGGCCTCTTGTCGCGCAAGCTGAAGTCGCACATGGATGGCGATCTTCGCGGCAAGCGCATCGCTCTCTGGGGTCTCACCTTCAAGCCGCGCACGGACGACGTGCGCGAATCCGCCGCGCTGATGCTCATCGACGTGCTCCTCACCGAGGGCGCCGAAATCGTCGCGCACGATCCCGAGGGCATGCAGAACACCCGCGCGCTCTATGGCGACCGCATTCAGCTGGTGGAAGACCAGTACGACGCGGCCAAGGACGCCGACGCCCTCGTCCTGGTCACCGAGTGGCGGCAGTACCAGAACCCGGATTTCGAGCGCCTGAAGACCCTTCTGCGCCGCCCGCTCATCCTCGATGGCCGCAACATCTGGTCGACCTACGGACTTCGCAAGCAGGGCTTCGTCTACGAAGGCGTGGGCGTCGCGAAACAGTAACGCACCATGGCCGTCGAACACGCCGTACTGTCCAGCGGTTCGAGCAACGAGGCGATCCACGGGCTCGTGGATCGCGTCGTCCGCAATGGCTCGCACGTCCACGACACCGTTCACGATACCGTCGTCGACGTGGGCTGTGGAACGGGAAGCATCGCGCGCACCCTCCTTGGCAGCTTCCGCCAATACGTCGGGTGCGACGGCGTTCGCTACGAGAGCTTTCCCCACGAGTCATGGGCCAGCTTCGTGCAAGCGGATCTGGACAAGCCCCCCTACCCCATCGCCGACGGCACCGCAGACTTGGTGCTCGCCATCGAGGTCATCGAACATCTCGAGAATCCGCGGGCCTTCGTCCGCGAGCTGGTTCGCATGTTGAAGCCGGGCGGGCGCTTGGTCGTCACCACCCCGAATCAATTGAGTGTTCTCAGCAAAGTCTCTCTGGTCATGCGCAATCAATTCCACGCATTCCAGGAAGCTCCGGGGCTTTATCCGACGCACATCACTGCGCTCGTCGAAATCGATCTTCGACACATTGCCCAGGAAAACCGTCTTACGGACGTCGAAGTACGCTACACCGATCGAGGGCGAATCCCATTCACGGGGCGCCATTGGCCGCACGGCTTTCGCGGCCGCGCATTCAGCGACAACGTTCTTCTCACCGGCGTGAAATCATGACACGACGCGCACTCATCACGGGCATCACCGGGCAAGACGGGAGTTATCTCGCCGAATTCCTCCTTGGAAAGGGCTACGAAGTGCACGGAATGGTGCGCCGCTCGTCCGAGGAGAAGTTCGAGCGCATTGCGCACATTCGCGAGAAAGTCGTTTTGCATCAAGGCGACTTGCTCGATCAATTTTCACTCGCGGCGCTGCTCTCGCAGATCAAACCGCAAGAAGTGTACAACCTCGCGGCGCAGTCGTTCGTCCCCACGAGCTGGAACCAGCCGGTGCTCACCGGTGAGTTCACCGCCTTGGGCGTGACGAAGATGCTCGAGGCCATTCGGCACACGGCACCGGAGACGCGCTTTTACCAAGCTTCGTCGTCGGAGATGTTCGGCCGCGTGCGCGAGACGCCGCAGAGCGAGATGACTCCATTCTATCCGCGTTCGCCGTATGGAGTGGCCAAAGCGTATGGCCACTTCATCACGGTCAATTACCGCGAATCGTTCAATCTGTTCGCGGCCAGCGGGATCCTGTTCAACCACGAGTCGCCGCGCCGTGGATTGGAATTCGTCACCCGCAAGGTGACCCACGGCGTGGCACGCATCCGCCTCGGGCTGGACACCACGTTGCGTCTGGGCAATCTGGATGCACAACGCGATTGGGGCTTTGCCGGCGATTACGTAGAAGCCATGTGGCTCATGCTCCAGCAGGACAAACCCGACGATTACGTCGTGGCCACTGGCGAAACGCACACCGTGCAAGAGTTGGTGGAAATCGCCTTCGCCCGGGCCGATCTCGATTGGAAGAAACACGTGAAGATCGACCCGGCGTTCATCCGCCCCGCGGAGGTCGATTTGCTCATTGGCGATTATGCGAAGGCCAAAAAGCAACTCGGCTGGGAGCCCAAGGTGCGGTTCAAAGAACTCGTCGAGATGATGGTCGACGCAGATATCGAACGGCTCAAGCGAGATTGAACCGTGCGTATCCTCGTCACCGGTGCCGACGGCTTCGTCGGGAAGCATCTGTGCCGTCATCTACGTGACGACGGCGCCGATGTTTTCGAGTTTCGCGGGCCGGAAATCCCCGGCCCGATGAACATCGAGCTCACCGATGGCGAGGCCGTCGCGCGGGCGGTGCACGAGGTCCGGCCCGAAGGCGTGGTGCATTTGGCGGGATTCAGCTCGGTGGCGCAAAGCCATGCGGATCCTGCTCGCGCTTTCGCCGTGAATGTGCTCGGCACGGTGAATATCCTCGCGGCGCTGCGAAAATCCGCACCAGCAGCCCGCACCCTCGTGGTCTCCTCGGGCGAGGTGTACGGGAAGATTCCCGAAGGGCAGCGGGCGACGGAGACCTCGCCGCTGGAGCCGTCGAATCCCTATGCCGCCTCCAAGGCGGCGGCGGAAACGGCGGCGATTCAGTTTTTCCGAGGCTACGGATTACCCGTGGTTGTGGCGCGCCCCTTCAATCATTTGGGCGCAGGGCAAGCGGCGCACTTCGTGGTGCCGTCGTTCGCGCGGCAGCTTCTGGCCATCCGCGCGGGAAAAAGCGAGCCGCGGCTCGAAGTGGGGAATCTCGAGCCGGTGCGCGATTTTTCCCATGTCGGCGACGTAGTCGAGGCCTACCGGCTTTTGCTTTTGCGCGGGGCAGCCGGCGAGGCATACAACGTCGCGAGCGGCACGGGGAGGACCATCCTTTCCGTGCTGGGTGAACTGCGGACCTTGGTGGGCGTCGATGTCGAGCCCACCGTCTCGCCCGAGCGATTCCGCCCCGCGGAGATTCCATATCTGGTCGGCGACGCAGCCAAGCTGCGCGCGCTGGGCTGGCAACCAAAGCGCACGGTCACCGAGGCGTTGCGCGACGTGATCGAAGAGGTTACCGCGTTGTAACCGAGACGGATTTGCACCCGCTGGCCCAATTCTGCATGGTCACGGCAGTCGAGGGGGGCTTGAAAGGGACACGTTCGTGAAACTTCGTATTTTCCACCGCCACGCGTGGCGATCGCTCCTCCTCACCGCCGCACTCGTCGCGGTTGGCGTCTCCTTCGGGAACGTCGCCTCCGCGGACGACGATGCCACCGAACCTTCCGGCGGGTGGGATCTGTCGGTAACGCCCGTCCAGAGTGCGACCATTGGTGCGGTGGCACTGACCGGACTCTTCACACTCTCCTTGCTCCAACGAAGACGTCGAGGCTAAGGAAGCGAGGGGGAAACACGGCACGATCATGACCCAACCGAGCGATTCATTCTTTCTGCGCAGCCCCACGTTTCGACAACTCCTTCCCACGAAGGGCAAAGCACGCGATGTCGTGGAGTCGCTGAGTGTTGCCAAAGCGTACGTGAAGCAAGCGCTCGCCGTGCGCAAGGCCATCGCGAATTATGGCCCGCACCTGCAGGCAGCTGCGAAAACGGGAGATCTCGCCGGACGCAAAATCGTCATCTTCGCCTACAAAGTGCAGTGGCTCGACACGTGCACCGCCCTCGGGCTCGCCCTTGCTGCCCGCGGTGCGGAAGTCTCCATTGCATGGCTGTCGCATCTTTTGGCCGTCCCGCTCGCGGAGCCGCGGGCAGAGGGCGTCGTCGAACGTCTCGTCTCGGCAGCCTACCGGCGCGCCCTGCCCTCGTCGGGCCCCATCCGCGGCATCGACCTGGCAAGCGTGCCAGAGAAGGACGGCGCGAGCGAGCCTGCGGCCGACGTCGAAGAGGCGTCGCGGGTCGATGTGCATTATTTGGCCAAGCGCGAACAGATCGACATTGGGCCGGGCGGACCTCAAAAAGGCCTTTACGACTTTCGCCTCAAGCGAAATGCGCGTGCGTATCGATTGGCAAGTTCGCTGCTCGCGCGCGAGCGCTTCGACTCGGCCATCATTCCCAATGGGATGATCTTCGAATTCGGCGCCTTCGTTCGTGCCTGCAAGGCCGCCAAGTTGGATTACGTCACCTTCGAATATTGGGAAAAGCGTTTCAGCTGCATGCTCAATTTGGACCGCCCGGTGTTCGATCGGTTCGAAGAGAGAATGTGGGAGCTTTCCCCGAAGCAACCGAGCGAGCGCGCACGGGAGCGGGTGGCCAAGTCGATGGCCACGCGCGAGGGTACCGAGTGGAAGGACTTTGCATTGAAGTACCAAACCTCGCCGCTGGTCTCGAGCGAGGAGCTGCGTCGTTCGCTGTCGCTCGAAGAAGGCAAGCCCGTCGTCCTGGTGCTGCCCAACGTGCCCTTCGACACGGCGGTCATCGGAACACCGGGCGCGTTCTCCACCTTGCGCGCGTGGTTCGAGGCGACGCTTCGCATTCTCGCACGGCGAAACGACTGCCAAGTGGTGATTCGGTCGCACCCGGCGGAGATCGTCCTCGGGGCCAATGAAACGGCGCGGGAGATCTACGATCGCACGGTTCCCCAGCCGCCGGCTCATTTCCGATTCATCGACAGCGATCAAAAGATCAACACCTACGCCTTGATGAAAATGACCTCGGTGGGCGTCGTCTATAGCTCCACCACGGGCCTGGAGTTGGCCATGCGCGGTGTGCCGGCCTTGGTGGCAACGCAAGTGCACTATGCCAAAAAAGGATTTACCACCACCGTGGAAGACGAGGCGGATCTCGAGCGCCGCATTGGCGAGTTGCTGAAGTCCACGGGGCGCATGGATCCATCGGAGGTCGATCTCGCCTGGGCGTATGCGGATATGTACATGAACCGCCTGCCCCGCCCCTTCCCCTTCACCCTGACGGAGAATTTCTGGGTGGATGCGGCGCCCGTGCTGGACGCGGCCATGCGCAACACGCTCTCCGAAGAGATGCGCGATTCGCTGACCCTGTTCGCCGGTGGCGAGCGGGCGCGAACGCTGTATTCCCGTATTGCGGGCAGCTCGGACTGACGAGGAGAATCGACGCATGCACCTTCCGAGCTTTCAGAACCCCGCCTGGCGAAAGGCACCGGTACGCACCTCGCTGCGCGTGGCCGCTAGCTTGGTGCGCAAACGCGTCCCCTTCCTGCGCCGCACCGTCGTTGCGTACGATGGCGGGCGGTCTCGCGTCGCCGTCGATCTGTCGACCGCGCTCGGTCTCACGCTGTACCGGTATCCGTACCGCGAGCCGGAGATCGAGCTGCTCGCGCGCCTGCTCGCGCCGGGCGACACCTTCATCGACGGCGGCGCCAACATCGGGCTCTTCACCTTGGTGGCGGCCTCGCGGGTCGGGCCGCACGGAAAGGTGGTGGCGTTCGAGCCGGCGTCGACCACGCGCAGCCGCTTGGCCAACAATGCGACGTTGAGCGGCTTCTCCTGGATCGATATTCGAAGCACCGCGCTTTCCGATGCGGAGGGCGAACTGGAGCTCGTGGTCTTCGACGGCGACGGCGCCGGCCTGAGCTCATTTTCACCGGCCAACACCGGTGGAGGACGCCGCGAAACGGTGCGCATCGTGACGTTGGACAGCGCCCTGGCCGACATCGATCCCACGCGGCTGCGCGCGATCAAGCTGGATCTGGAAGGCGCCGAGCACGCGGCCTTGCGCGGGGCCCACGAGACGCTGAGCAAGGCACGGCCCGATCTGGTGCTCGAGCTCGAGCCCGAGCACCTGGCGCGCCAGGGAACCAACGCCGCCGCCGTCACGGGACTCTTGCGCAGCCACGGCTACGAGCTGTTCCGCGTCGTATGGGATCACGGCGACCGCCTCGCGCTGCGGCGCTACGCGGAAGGCCCCCACGCGCACCCCAACGTCTTCGCCACGTGCAACGTGCCGCGCATCGAGGCGCACGGCATCCACCGGCTCTAGGCGGGCTAGAGCGCGCGGTTCGCCGTACGCCACTGCTGCGGCGTCTGCCCCGTCCAACGCTTGAAGGCGCGGTAGAAGCTCGGCAGATCTGCGTAACCGAGCATGAAGGCGACGTCGGTAGGGTTGCCCGTTTCTTCGCGCAACAAGCGCAGTGCGGACGTGTACCGCACCTCCGTGAGGACCGACTGGAACGATGTGCCGGCTGCCGCGAGGCGGCGATGGAGCGTGCGCGTACTCATCGCGAGCCGGCGCGCCACCGTGGCCAGCGTGGGCGGCTCCCCATCGAGCTGCACCGAGAGAAGCCGACGGACTTGGTTGACGATCGGCGCCTCGACGGGCGGCAGCGCGGCGAGCAGGCGCGTCGCATGGGCCTCGAGGTAGCGGAGCAGCCCCGGATCGCTCTCGCGAATGGAGCCATCGAGCACGTCGTTGTCGAAGAGCAACGCATCGCGCGGTTGTTCGAAGCGCACCCCGGTACGGAAGAATGCTTCGTAAGGCGAGACGGGGTAGCGCGCCGCATGGGAGAAGGTCACCTCGCGCGGCGCGAGGGGGGTGCCGCATAACCGCTCGAACTGACGCTGGAGCATGGCCAGCCCGAATTCGACCGGAAGCCCGAGCTGGTGGACGAACGTGATGTGGTGTCGGTACACGATCGCGGTCACATGCGGGCCATGTTCCACCGTGAGCGCGAGGTGCGGAGCCGCAATGGTCTGATAGCGGACGAAACGCCGGAGTGCCTCGCGCAACGTACCGCTGTGCCACATGAGGTGGCCGACCAGGCCCAGCTCGCGGGGACTGAACGCCCCCGCCAGATCGAGTGGCACTACGCAGTTCGGGAGTCGCTTCGTAAAGAGCGCCCACAGCCGAATCATCAGTTCACCGGGCACGATGAGATCGGGCTCGGCGAGATCGCCCGGTGAGAGCTCGAGGACCGAGAGCATTTCATCCCGCGGGATACCGCGAGAAGCGCCGAACGACACAAATCCCGCGATGATCGTCATCGCGACACGCCCCGCCTCTGGTTCCATGCACGGCCTTTCGAGATTGGCAGGCATTACGAATCGAATGGCGACGGGTGTCAATGACGGCGGCGACTCGCATGGCGACGATCGGAAGCAAGCGCGCACGCGCCCCCACTGCCTTTCAAGGAGAAAGTCACCATGACGAATGCACACGTTGGATCATCCGCGCTGGTCGAAACATCGCCGACCGCACCGAAGCCGAAGCCCACGGCCGCGCCCTCCCTTCCGATCCCCTCCAAGCGCGTGTCAGCCATGACCGCGGCCCTCACGCGTACCTATCGACCCCCCACCGCCGTGCCCCCCATGCTGCCGACCGGCGTTCCGCTGCTGCAGTGGCAGGACGTGCCGACGAGCACACTCCAAGCCTTCGCCCCCGGCGACACGGCCATTCCTATTTCCCAATACGTCATGTTGACCGTGATGCGGTGGGCACGCGGGCAGGGCTACCCCGGCGCCATTCCCACCTGGGAGCTCGGCGACGGGGCGTGGGGTGTCATCGTTTTCGAGAACAACGTGGATCTCACCGCGGTGACCATCCCCATCTCGGCTCTCCCCTCCTTCAACTCGGCGGACATCGCAGGATGGGCGCAGTTGGTCATGACGTGGGCGCAAGAGCAAGGCTACCAAGCGGGTATTCCCACCTTCGAATTCGACAGCACGCAGATGATCGTCACCGCCCTGGTATTCGGGAAGGCCTACCCGGGGATCTCCTTCTACGATGCGCCCAACGCGGAGCTCTTCGCCTCCCTCGGCCAACCGCGCATGCTGTGCGATCTGACGGATCCTGCCGTGTGGGCCAACGCAGCGATGCGTGTCGCCATGAACCAGGGCTACGGTGCCGGCTGGCCGACGTGGCAGTGGACCACGTCGCGCGGACTGATCGGATTCTCGGTCCGGGGCTACAGCACGCTGCCGCAGGCAAACGCGGCCAGCGTCGACAAGGTGCTTCGTATTCTGAAAGAAACGGGCACGACGATCGACAATGCGACCAGCACGGCGCTCTCCATTTTTGGTGGCGTTTGGTCGACGTTCTCCCAACAGCCCATTTCGGACCCTGGTCTGGAGATCCTGACGGATTGCCTTTTCGGCGCGTTCGTGGCCGCGGTCAATATGATCCCCGTCGTCGGCGGGGCCATTGCCTCGCTCATCGGCACGGCGGTCACGGTGGCGCAGCAGGCCGCCGCCAGCAGCGGCAACGGGAATACGCCAACGCTATTGCAATATGAGTCGATGATCCTGGCGGCGTCGCAGGCGACGAAACTCTACGTCTCGCAGGTGCACGACAACCTCCTCAATGCGCGCAAGAATCACGACACGCTCGAACAAGTCTGGGCCGCGCCCTACGCGAGCCCGGTGACGGGACAGACGATGCAGCTCGGGATGCTCGCGCTCGCGCCGAACGACGTGGCTAACGGCATGACCTACTGGACCCAGCTCGAGACCCAGATCATCGCCACGCTCACCCTGAACCTCGAGGTGGCCATGACGTCGCAACTATACGTCATCGAACGCAGGACTTACCAAAATGCACCGGCCCTGAAGCAGTGGTGGTTTGGCTCGATCGCTGAGGTCACGGCGCCGAACGGCAAAATCGCCCAGTACATCGCTTCGGGAAGCGACGAGCTCTCGGTGTGGTTCACCGACTTCGCGTCCTACCCCGGTCACGCGCGTGGTGAGTACGTGACCGCCACGGAGTATTGGCTGCAGGCGGTGGGGAACAGTATCATTCCGGGCTATCCCCCGGCCGCCCTCTGCTACGCGCTCTTCTCGAGCGACGGATTCGGAAACACCACCGGATACACGGGCACCGTTCCGAAATCGAGCTTGTACTCGTGGCTGATGAGCACCAACGAGATCGGCGCGGGCAACGAAACACAGGCATGGACGTACTTCGGAAGCAACGGGAACATCGTCGAGGCGGTGGTCAGCGACAACGGGGGCGCCATCAACATCGTCGCTGGCTCCACCGACGCCTATGGCCGCGTGACGTTGAACACGTCGAACCCATACGTGCAGGAGTTCGACGTCGACAGTGGGTTCGAGCAGCTGGTGATCGTGAACGGCCTAACCTATTTCTGACGACCCGAATTACGCGACCTCGACGTGGAGCGGCACGTCGGGGGCGAGGCCGGTCTCGTGCAGGATGCGGGCGATGGCCTCGAGCTCGCGCTCGTTCAGCGCGGAAAGCGGCACATTGGTGGCGCCGTTCGTGATGATGCCACGCAGGGCCAGCGCCGCCTTGAAGGCACCGAGCGCCCCGGCGGTGAAGCCGATGCGGCCGAGATCGGCCACGGAGATGATCTCGAAAAGCTTCGCCAGGCGATCTTGCTCGGCGCGCGCCTTCGCGCGGTCCGCCGTGCTCGCGGCGTGAAAGAGGCGCACGTACCCGTGCGGGTCGACGTTGGCCAGGCCCGGGACGAGGCCGTGGGCTCCGAGCTCGATGGCGACGTCGGCGAGGAGCTCCGAGCCGGAGAGCACGGGAAAGCTGCCCTGGCGATCCATGCGACGGGTGCGGCGCACGATCTCGCGGAAGGTCACCAGATCGCCGCTGGAGTCCTTGAGGCCGACCACGAGCTTCGAGGCCGCGAGCTCCTCCACGATGTCCGGTGTGAGCCGGCTGCCGACCGCACTGGGAATGTCGTACGCGACCACGGGATGGCCCAGCGCCGCCTGCACCAGACGAAAGTGCTCCACGATCTCGCGCGGGTTCGGGCGCACGTAGAACGGTGCAGTCACCACCACCGCGTCCGCGCCCAGAGCCACCGCTTTGCGCGCCTGCTCGATCACGCGGCGTGTGCCCGTATCGACGGCCCCCACCAGCACGGGCACGGCGCCTGCGACCATGCCGACGGCCACCTTCACCAACGTGGCGCGCTGCGCGCCATCGAGCAGCGCGACCTCGCCGCTGGAGCCGCCGACGAAGATGCCGTGCACGCCCGCATCCAATTGGAAACGGATCAAGTGCTCGAGCGAGCGCTCGTCCACGTCGCCCTGACCGTCGATGGGTGTCACCAGCGCGGGGATGACACCGCGCAGAGAACGAGAATCACATTGCACGAGTGGTATTCCTTTCGGTCATCGCGGATGACGCTTTCTCGTCATCGGCTTTGAAGGCCCGGCCAATGCGGGCCGGAAGGTCGAATCCAATGATCGCGGCAACGACCACGGTCAGCGTGCCTGCCAAAATCATCAAGGCGGTACCGAGATTGCCCACCCGGCCCGCGATCGTCGTTCCCGCCAACGGCGCCATGGCGCCGCCCAACGCGCCAACGTTGTAGGTAAAGCCCAGCCCCGCCGCGCGCAATCGCGTTGGGAAGTGATCGGCAATGTATTTGGGCAAAAGGCCCGAAATACCCTGGCTGGTAAACTGCATGGCAAAGAGAAGAGCCCAGAGCAGAACGACATTTCCCGCGGGCAGCGCAAAGGCGGGAAATACGAAGAGCAGCGAAAGAAATAACCCCACCACGTACGCCCGCCGCGTACCCAGCGCATCGCCTGCGATGCCCGCGACGCAGGATCCCACGGCGTAGCCCAACCCCGCCCACGTCAGCGCCGTAGAGACCTGCACGGCGCTATATCCAAGTTCGCTTTTGAGGTACGTCGGGAGCAGCGACTGAATGGGCCACGAATACAGAAATGCGCAAAACACCGTAGCCATGACCGCAAGCATCACCGGCACGAGCCGACCGGCCACTTGCACGGCGAAGACGATGAACCCCGCAATCGCCGCCGCCGCGAGCAACCAGCCGTATCCTGCCGTATGCTGACTGAAGATCAGCACCAGCGCTGTGGCGAGCCCGATGGCCAACACGGCATTCGGCAGGCGCCGCGATGATGCAAATAGCATGGACGACGTGCTGACATTGCGGCGATTGCCCACATCGGCCTGCCACTCCTCGGCCTCCGGCAGCGAGCGACGCAAATACAAGGTGAGCGCGATGGGGACGAGGCCGATGTAGAAGAGGCACCGCCAGCCCAAGTTGGGAACGATAACGCCGTACGCGAGCGCCGCGATCACGGTGCCGATGGGAAACGCCGAGAGCAGAAAGCCGGTGGCGCGATTGCGCATGTGCACGGGCCACGACTCCATCACGTAGGTGGTGCTGGAACCATATTCGCCGGCCATGCCCAAACCGACGATGGCGCGAAATGCAAATAGCGACCAATAGCCCCATGCAAAACCGCACAAGGCACTTCCAATCGAGAACGCGAAAATGGATAAGATCATGGCGGGCTTTCGCCCGAATCGATCGCCGATCGCGCCGAGCACTAGCCCGCCGAGCCACCGCGAAACGAACGCCGCCGATACCAAAGTTGCTGCGCGCGTTTTGCTCAGTCCGAAGTCATTCGCAATTTCTGTCAGCACCAACGTGATGAGGATGAAGTCGAACCCGTCGAGCAGATAGCCGAGCCACGCGGCAAAGAAGGCTTTGCGCTGCGGAGCCTCGAGCTCACGAAAGGATGTGGGTGCATGGGGTACCGACTTGCTCACGCTTTTTTCTTCCCGGTTCGCCATGACATAGGACGTCCTATGTGATATGTCACACGAATAATACGGAAACGTCATTAAAATGCAACAAACACGGCCTGGCGCCCGCGCCAACCAGCAAGCGCTGCAGGAATCCATCAAGCACCTCATCGTCGAGCGAAAGCTCAAGCCCGGCTCTCCGTTGCCGACGGAGTTCGAGTTGATGGCCGAGCTGGGGGTGAGCCGCCATCCATTGCGCGAAGCGATGAAGGCGCTGGAAGCACTGGGCATCGTCGATATTCGGCATGGCTATGGCACGTACGTCGGATCGGTGTCGCTTTCCGGATTGGAAACGGGACTCGCCTTCCGAACCGCGCGCTCGCTCAAGGGCGACCTGTCGGACATTCGCGATCTCCTGGAATTGCGCGAGGTGCTGGAAACCGGGCTCGTTCAGCGCGTGCTCGCCGCGTACGATCGGGTCGATTTCGAAGGGCTCGAGGAATGCGTGGCCGCCATGGAGGCGCGGGCCCGCCACGGCGAATATGCACCCGATGCCGATTGGCGCTTTCACGAGACACTGTATCGGCCTTTGGGCAACGAGCTCATTTTGGATCTGCTGCGGGTCTTCTGGCGCGTCTTCCATTCGCTGGACGAGGAGCTGCCCGCCGCCGATTGGACACCGGAGATGGTGGCGCGCTGGCACCGCACCATTCTCACGGCGTTGCGCAATCGGGACGAGCAGGGTCTGCGCGCGGCCATCGACGAGCATTTTCGCGGCATCCGCGCGCGGGTGGGTTGATGCGCGCAGGGCTGTTCGCGCGCACGGCAGCCGCGGCAGCCGCGATGTTCTTCGCGCCGGATGCGGCAGCGCAGTCCCCCGCCCCCAACGGCAATGGCAAACGGCGTGGCTTCGCAGCGAGCCCCGAGTTTGCGCGCTCGCCGTACACCATCACCATCGGCGAAAAAGATGCCGCATGGAAGATTGGTATTTACGGCTTCATCGAGTTCAACGTCATGAACGACTCGACGCGGAGCTATGCCGATTCCGCCGGCTCCGCGGTCTTGCAGCGCGACGACGCCATAGGCGGCAGCCACGGGCGCACGCACTTCACCGCGCGCAACAGCCGCCTCGGTTTCAAGATGGAGGCCCCGCGCTACATGGACATCAAGCCGGGTGCCGTTCTGGAGGGCGACTTTTTCGGCAACCAGCCGTCGAACGTCAGCGAGGCATCTCTCCTCATCAGCGGCAGCTTCCGTCTCCGCCATGCGTACTTGCGGCTCGAGACGGACTACGTCGACGTCATCGCGGGCGAAAGCTATGCGCTCTTCGGGCAGAATCCGTACTTCTTTCCCGCGTCGGTGCAGTACCTGCCCTTCCCCAATCTGGTGCTATTCCGCACCATGCAGGTGCGCCTCTCGCATCGGTTTCGAACCGATCCGCTCGACATCGACGTGGGCGTGGCCGCCGTGCGCCCGCAGCGTGATTCGGCGGTGCCCGAGGGGCAAGCCGCGGTTCGTCTGAACTTCAATTATGCGAAGGCCGTGCATGCCCCCGGCTCGGGCGGGCCGGTGGTCGATCCCATGGCCATTGGGATCTCCGGTCTCGTGCGGTCGCTGCGCGTGGACGAATTTTCGGCGAAGCCGCAGCACGTGAACACGACCACGAGCTGGGGTCTCACCTTCAATGCGATGATTCCGCTCATCCCGGCCAAGGGCGACGACCAAAAGGGCAATGGGCTCACGCTGACCGGGGCGTTCACCATTGGTACGGGCATTGGCGATCAGCTGCAGACATCGGCCGGCGTGACCTTTCCGCAGCTTCCCAATCCAGGCGGCCAGAGCCCCGCCCCGGTGTACACGCCGGACATCGACAATGGCTTGGTCATCTACGATCCCAACGGGGAGCTTCGCACGATCCACTGGCGCACCTTCGTGGTGGGGCTGCAGTACTACCTGCCGCCCGCCGGGCGCATTTCGTTCGCGACCAACTATAGCCACGGGATCTCCGTGAACATGCCGCGCCTGATCGCGGCAAACGCGGCCAAGCAAGTGTACAAGCAGTCTCGTTATTTCGATGCGAATGTCTTTTTCGATATTACCCCGGCGATTCGCACGGGCCTCTCGTATCAATTGACGACGCAGAAGTTCGTGGACGACGCGACGGCGCGCAATCATCGGTGGATGCTCGGCGTCTATTATTTTTTCTAATTCTTCAATTCATAATTTTCCTGAAAGGCGGAAAGCATGTCCCGTCCGTGCGCAATTCTGTTGGCACTCGCGTGCGCCGTTTCGCCGGTCACGATCGCGACGGCAGCCTCGCCCGGCGACGCGGGAAGCTGCGTTTCCTCCGTACCGTTCACCGCGGGCACGGAGGGGTATCACACCTTTCGCATTCCCGCCGTGATGCGGACGCGATTTGGCACCGTGCTGGCCTTTGCCGAGGCGCGGCGCGATTCTGCGGGAGACACCGGCGCGATTGCCGTGGTTTCGAAAGCCTCGCACAACGGCGGGTGCACGTGGGGACCGCTGAGCGTCGTATCCAGCAATGGGGAGGCGACGGCGGGCAACCCTAGCCCGGTGGTCACTTGGAATGGCGACATCGTGCTTTTGACCACGCGCAACGGCCGCGTCACCGAGAAACAAATCATGTCCGGTGCTGCGTCGGAGGCCGACACCCGCCGCGTGTTCGTGCAGCGCAGCACGGACGATGGCCGCACGTGGTCGGTTGCCCGCGACATCACCGCCGACACCAAAGCCGCGAATTGGCGTTGGTACGCCACCGGGCCCGGGCATGCCATCGTACTTCAGCGCGGCCTGCACGCGGGACGCATCGTGGTGCCGGCGAACCATTCGAGCGCACCACCCGAAGGCTCACCCGACGTGGGCACCGAGGCCAAGTACTACGGCGGGCATGCCATCATCAGCGATGATGGCGGACGCACGTGGCGTATCGGTTTCACGGATGGCCCGCTCGACGGCATCATTGCCCCCAACGAGAGCACCGTCGCGGAGTTGCCCAACGGCGTTTTGTATTTCAACGCGCGCAACCAAGGCAGCGCGGCTCCGCACCGGGTCGACGCGTACAGTTCCGACGGCGGCGAATCGCTGGATGCGCCGTACGTCGTTCAGACCACATTGGTCACGCCCAAGGTGGAGGGCAGCGTGCTTCCGGTTCGCGGGGCGCTCCTCTATTCGGGCCCGTCGCAGCCCAATGCGCGCGCTGCGATGCGCATTCGTGTGAGCCGCAACCGCGGAGCAACGTGGGTGGACGTCTATTCCGTCTCGGCCCTGCCCGCGGCGTATTCCGATTTGGTGCAGCTCGATCCCGCGACCATCGGGCTCTTGTACGAAACGGGCACCGCAGGGCCTTACGAGACGATTGCCTTTCAGCGCATCCCGCTGCGGGAGGTGCTGCCGTGATCGGCCGACGCGGTGCGCTCGGGTTGCTCGGCCTTTCGGCAGCATCGGCCATGGCTGGCGCAACCGGTTGCGACGACGACGCCGACGAGGACGGGATCACATGGCGTGAGCTTCCCTCGCTGCCGCCGAATCGCGTCGATTGGTCGCCGCACGTTCCTGTCACACAGCCGTATTGGCGGCAGCTCGGGTTGGCCGGATTGGTCGCCGGCACGCACGGCGATTACCTAATCGCCGCCGGCGGCGCGAACTTTCCCGAGCCGGGCAAAACGAGCAACCGCGACACGATTCTCGGCAAGGTCTATTGGGACGAGGTCTTCGTTCTGCAGCGCACCCGCGACGGCGGCCATGCGTGGCTCGATCGGACGTGGCGGTTGCCCATGAGCATTGCCTACGCAGCCACGGTAAGCACACCGCGCGGTGTGCTGGTCCTCGGTGGCGAAGGGTTTCGCGGAGGCCCGAATGGAACCAAAAAGGCGAGCATCGAGCTCTTTTCGCATGCCTTCTTCATGCGGTTCGACCCAATGCGCGGAGAGCTGGTCACCGAGCCGCTCCCCGATCTTCCGCGGGGCATATCCTACGGCGTCGCCGGGATCGTCGCCGGCACGGTGTACGTGGCCGAAGGCGGCGATTTCTGGTCGCTCGATCTGATGAGTCCATCGTCCGGCTGGCAAATCTTGCCCCGCTGGCCTGGCGATCCGCGCAGCGTGGCCGTCGGCATCGCGCAGGCCGGACGCTTCTTTCTACTGAGCGGTCGCGGAACGTCGAGTGGTGCGTGGCAATTCTACCGAGATGTCTATGCATACGACCCGCGCCAAGGCACATGGACGCGTGAAACGGATTTACCCTGGTGCATCACGGCGGGCCTCGCGTTCGCGCTCGGCGAAGGGCACATCCTGGTGGTCGGGGGCGACAAAGACATCGATCGATGGAATCAGATTCAGCACCAAACGGCGCTCATGAATCAATATCCGCCAGGCTCTCCGGAACGCGCCGCGCACAATGATGTCATCACGTGGATTCATGATCATCATACCGGCGACAACGTCGAAATCCTTCGTTACGACCTATCGTCGCACACGTGGCGAGAGATCGGCCATTTCCCAGGGCCGCCACCGGTGACGACACCCGCGGTGCGTTGGGACGATAATCTGGTGATCGTGAGCGGCGAAGTCCGCCCCGGCGTACGCACTCCACGCGTGTGGATGGCACGAGTCGCCAATCCCTGATAAGACGATTTCAACCTATCCCTCGGCGAGAAGGCCGGTCCATTTCTGAAGGAGGGCTCCCCCATGAAACGACTCGTAACGGTGGCGAGCGCTGCCGTGTTGGCCGCGTGCGCGGGCCATGACGAAGTATCCAACTACGGCGAAACGGAATCGTTGCTCGTGCGTTCGCCGCGGCAGTCATTGAATTTCAACACGGAATGGCTCTTTGCCGGCGACGTCCCGAGTGGAAATGGTCAAGCCGTTTCGGCGGAGGAATCCAGCGAAGCCTTCTTCGTACCGGTTACGCTGCCCTATTTTCGGATTCACCCGCACAAAGGGTTCAAGAAGATCGATTACGAGGTGCCCGTCTCCTGGTACCGCCGCCACTTCGTGCTCCCGAACGACTACGCCGGCAAGAGAATCAGCGTCGAGTTTCAAGGCGTGGCCAAAATTGCCGACGTGTACGTCAACGGAACGTGGGTGGGGCAACATCGGGGCGCGTATACCTCGTTCACCTTCGACATCACGGACTTCGTGCGGCTCGATGGCACCGACAACGTCATTGCCGTCAAAGTGGATTCGACCGAGCGCCGGGACCTACCGCCCGAGGGCGGCAAGATCGATTATTACGTATGGGGCGGCATCGTTCGCGACGTCAATCTGATCGTCACCGATCCACTCCACGCGGACACGCCTTTCGTGAGCACCACATCCGTCGAGCCGGACAAAGCGACCCTCCGGGCGAGGACCACGGTTCGCAACGACGGCGACGCAGCCAAGCCGGCCACGGTAAACACGTCCCTCGTCGATGCGCGCGGAAAGGTCGTGGCCACCGGCTCGGCGACCCAAACCGTGGAGGCCCATTCCGCCGCGGAGATCAGCTACGATCTCGTGGTGCCGTCGCCCCAGCTGTGGCACCCGGACTCGCCTTATTTGTATACTGCACGCACGCGAATCGAGAGCGGCGGCGGCACCACCGACGAGCGCAGCGTTCGGGTGGGCATTCGGTCCGCGCGCTTCGACAAGACGGATGGCAAGTTTTACATCAATGGCCAATGGCTCAAGTTGCGCGGCCTGAATCGGCACGAGCAGTATCCGTACATCGGCCGCGCCGCGCCCAATCGGCTGCAAGTCAAGGATGCCGACATTCTCAAGTACGAATTCGGCCTGAACATCATGCGCACGTCGCACTATCCGCAAGATCCCGAGTTCCTCGATCGGGCGGACGAGATCGGCCTGCTCGTTCTGGAAGAGATCCCCGGTTGGGAGCACATTGGCGATCAAGCCTGGAAGGACGTCTCGGTCCACAACGTGGAGGAGATGATCCTGCGCGATCGGCACCATCCTGCGATCATCAGCTGGGGAGTGCGCATCAACGAGTCCAAAGACGATCACGATTTCTACACGGCCACCAATGCGCGGGCGCGGCAGCTCGATCCCACGCGTCCCACGTCGGGCATTCGCGCGCAGAACAACAGCCATAGCGAGTTTCTCGAGGATCTCTTCACCTACAATGACTTCTCCAGCACCGCGCTGGATCCCGTGGTGCTTCCGTGGCTCATCACCGAATCCGTCGGCCACACCCGGCCGCATCGGTCGTGGGATCCCGAGGCCACGCTGATTCGCACGATGGAGACGCACCTCGAGGTTCAGAGCAAGGCCGGCGAGAAAACGAATATCTCGGGCGCGCTGGGTTGGTGCGCGTTCGACTACAATACGACGTTCGATAGCAAATCTTGCCACGACCAGACTTGCTACCACGGCGTGTCGGACATCTTCCGAATGCCCAAGTTCTCGGCCTCGGTGTTCTCGTCGCAGCGCGATCCGGCGCGCTACCAGCCATACGTGGCCATCGACCATTATTGGGCGCCCACGTCGGCGAGCAAGGTTTACGTGGCGGGCAATTGCGAACAGGTGGAGCTTTTCGCCAACGGGGCATCGAAGGGAAAGATCACGCCGAACGCGTACACGGGATTGCCCCACCCCTTCTTCCAGTTCGACGATGTGGCATTCGCGCCCGGGAGCCTGCGCGCGGATTGCTGGATTGGCGGCCGGGTGGCGGAAACCGCGACGCAATACACGCCGGGCGTGGCGACGAAGCTCGAATTGAACATCGACGATCGCACCATCGCCGCCGATGGCGCGGACATGACCCGGGTCACGGTGAAGGCGCTCGATGGCCATGACCAAGCGGTGCCAGACAACGCGGCGAATGTCAGCTTCTCGGTGGCCGGTCCTGGGGCACTGGTGGGCGAGAGCCCTCTTGCATTGGAAGCAGGTCGCGGGGCTGTGTACCTCAAATCCGCGCTGGGGCGTGCGGGCATCATCACCTTGACGGCCAGCGCGCCGGGATTACCGAGCAAGCGCATCAGCGTGACCTCCCTGCCCTTCCACGGCGGTACGGTTCCATCCGATGCGGAATACCGATTTGGATTCGTGAACGACGTCAACAGCTCCATCCGAGGAGGCGGCGTCAATCAATTCAATTACCTGGGCACCGGCTGGAAGCACGGACCGTGCGAGGGCGGCTGTTTCAGCGGTGACAACTCGTGGAGCAATGGCGCGGGCGACGCGGTGAGCCTCTCGTTCATCGGCAACCGCGTGGTCCTTTATGGCGTATACGACGCGACCCACGGCACCGCGGGCATCTCGATCGACGGCGGCCCCGAGACCACCGTGAGCTTGAAGGGCACGCGGCGCGGAAATGTGGCCATCTGGAGCAGCCCCACGTTGCCCGAGGGTAATCACGTGCTGCGGGTACGCGTCCAGGGCGATGGACCCGTGGCCATCGATCGCGCCATGGTCGTCACGGGGAACGCGGCACTTCTCGTCCCGCCGGTATCGGCGACATCACCGACCGCGCCTTCCCCGTGAAGTGGCGTCGCAGGAAGAGAATGGGCCGCTCGAGCAGGTAAAAACCGTCGCACCGCGTCCGAGCCCCCCGAGCGCCGGTCGTAGATAAAATTGCAAAATGGGAATGGAAAGGCCGTGGATGATGTAAAGCCCGTAGCTGATGGTTCCAAGAAAGACGGCAGGCCGTTTGGAAAGGAGCCATCGCAAGCGGGAGCCGCCTTCGGTACGCGTCCAGTGGAGGAGGGCGCGGAAGCCCACGGCCAGAAAGGAATAGACGAAGGCGTGCGCGACCGCGCGCCACGTTGCAATGGGCTCTCTCGATAACAAAACGCCATCACCATCGAGGCACACGAATA
Source organism: Sorangiineae bacterium MSr12523 (assembly GCA_037157775.1). Taxonomy (NCBI): domain Bacteria; kingdom Pseudomonadati; phylum Myxococcota; class Myxococcia; order Myxococcales; family Pendulisporaceae; genus Pendulispora; species Pendulispora brunnea. The sequence goes on along the minus strand of CP089982.1, from coordinate 3,501,842 downwards.
CGAGCGTGGCCGCCGCAAAGAGGCATGCACCTGCGATAACGCGCGCAGGCCGCCTGCGACGAGTCCTCGGACATTCGTCCGCTAATGAGACATATTCGCACGCCGGGTCCAGCCTCCATGCGCAGAAGAAATCGTCGCATGCCGCCTCGATTCGTGTGACGGATTGCCCTTGGGTGCCCCAATAGCGATGCCGCGCCCATCTGCGAAGTGAATTTTAGCATTCCCGACTGACGGTTTCGCCCCCGTGCTCCCAAATCGCAACGGAGGGTTCTCCGTGAGACATTTACCCATTCTTAAAAATACGCTGCGGCGAGGCGTGCACATGGCGACGAAGGTAATGCATGGGCAAGACGTTCCAGCATGGATCCGCGGCCCCGCCATTCAGGCGATGGATCTGGCGCGTTCGGGAATCGAGTCGCTTGCCTGGCCCCGCCGGCCGCAAGCCGTCAATTTCGAGATTACGGCGCAATGCGATGCGAGGTGCATCCATTGCCCTCGGCACGAGATGGACCGGTCGCAGCGGCCCATGGATTTCGAGCTGTTCACGCGCTTGATCGACCAAGCCGCGGAGCTGGGCGTCCCCTCCCTTTATCCCAATGGCTTCGGCGAGATACTGACCATGCGCGACCAGCTCGTGGACAAGTACCTTGGTTACATCCGCTCCAAGAAACATCGCTTCGAGATCGGCCTCAATTCCAATGGGTTTCGACTCACCGAGTCGAAGATCCGCTTGTTCTTCAAGCACGAGGTAGACTTCATCAACATCACGCTGGATGGCGCGACGGCCGAGACCTTCGAGAAGATACGCGTCAATCTGAAACTCGATCAGTGCGAAGCCAATGTTCACAGGCTCATGGAACTTCGCCGTGAGCTCGGCCTGGCTTATCCGCGGGTGCGGATCGGACTCATTCGCATCTCCGAGAATGAACACGAGCGCCCGGCCTTCATGGAAAAGTGGAACGGTAAGGTCGACTTCGTGGGCATCGGTGGCTTCACCAACCGCGCCGGAAGCCTCGACGCCTCGTTCGAAGTCGGAGAGCACATCCCCGTAACGGGAGCCTGCGTGCTGCCGTTCCGGGACCTCAACATCTGGGCCGATGGAAAAGCCGTTCTCTGCTGCGACGATTGGAACGAAAGCTATGTCGTGGGCAATCTCAACGAGGAGTCGCTCGAGCAAATATGGCACGGCCCCGCCTTGAAGAAGGCGCGGGAGCTTCACATGGCCGGACGCGGCGCCGATCTGGACATCTGCCGCTCGTGCAACATGTGGCGGGCGCCCATGCGCACGGCGAGGCTCTGGGCCTGAAATAACGAAGCAGGGGCACGGAGAACTCCCTCTTTCAAGTTCTCCGTTCTCGTCCATCAGCCTCCGAATCGGAGTAGCCCGTATTTCCCGAGGCGGGCACGTAAATGCAAATGCGACCGCGCGGCCCCACGAGATCGCCGACTTCGAGAACGCGTGGCCGAAGTCCGCTTCGAAGCAGTCGTGGATGCGACGTAAGACTCATGTCACTCCTCGGCTTGGCGGTAGATTCGAACGAGGTAAACGAGCGCGCCGCAGAGTACGAGCACGCTGACGAAGAGCGCCAACCGCGGCGACACCACGTGGGTGCGTGCACCGATGCGGACGAGCCACCAGTACACGGTGTTGTAGTCGGAGGACGCGAGCACCTCGACATTGGTCGCCGGGCGTCCCTCGTCCAACATGGGAAAGGTCGTTCCGTTCCAAACGGATGCGAGCGAACGAAGCACCCAGGGAAGGCGCAGGCAAACGGGCGTGCATCCGCAGACCCACGGCGTGCATGCGCCGGGCTGGGCCGCATTCATCACGGAGAAGCGATAATTTTCAGCGCTCGAGGACTCCATGACCGAGAGCAGCTGCACGAAACCGGAGACGGCGAGCAGCGGATAGAACCTCACACCGCGCGCGAACAACGACGCGAACGCCGGAGCAAGAAGCACTAGATCCGATACGAGAAAACGCGGCCCCCAAGCGAAGCCGCCATCCCAACTGGAGTAGCTCGCGAAGAAGAGGAGGCTCGTGCACCAGGCAGCCAGCGCGTACCACGTTAGGCGGCGCACGAACCCATCGAGAGGAGCTTTGACGAGCCAGCCAAGCATGAGAATGGCCGGGCAAAACCAAAGGAGGCCACGGTGCGGGCTCACGAGAAGTGCGGCGGCGTTGCGCGGAGCATCGTCGGGGACGAAGAACGGAATATGGCTTTCCCGGAAGAAGATGCCATATCCGGTCTCCAGTGGATCTTCGAATCGATACCAGTTGTAGGTCAGCAAAAGCGACGCCACGATTCCCAACAAGAGAACGGACGGCCCGAGGTAGCGCCTCCAACGCCGCATGCGGCGCCCGACCTGCATCCAGTCTGCGAGGGTGGTGATTCGAGCGGCGTACACCCATTCGGCGAGGACCGCTACGCCCAGCGCGGCCAGAACCGGTGCCACGGACCAGCGTGTCGCCACGGCGATGGTGGCGCCTGCAGCCGCCCACAAGAGGCCCCGCGGATCGTTCGAGTGAATTCGCAACAGGCCGTGCATGATGACGACCCACGCCAGCGCAATCAGGTTCTCCTCCTGCCCCGTGCGCGAGTAGTGCCAAAGCGGCGTGCAAAGCGCGAGTACGGCCGTGGTGAGCAGAGCAATCTTTGGAGAAAACTGCAGCCGGCGAAGCAGCGCGAAGAGGAGCACCAAGGTGAAGGCCGACAGGGCGGGCGTCACGACGAGTGCCATGGTGAGCTTCGCGATCTTGTCACCTGCAGGTGGTGCGATCGCTTGGGGCACGATGACCACGGGAAGCATCACGACGGACTGCAGGGGGCCGTAAAATGAGAAGCGACGTCCGTCGGAACCGATTACACCCGCGGTGGGACCGCCGACCTCGCGCAAGTCACCGCCCGAACCTCGAATCCACGAGACGGTGGTTTGATACCGCTGGAGTCCTTCCGAAACCTCGAAGCTTCCCGACGACGTGATCATGAAGATCACGTAGAAGGCGCAGAATATGCGAGGCATTATGGACTGGCGGAGCCAGCGCACACCGCGACGAAGGCGCGAAATGAGACGTTCGCGCACGGCGGCCGCCGAAAGAACCCGTGCGAATGGCGCACGAGTATCCCGGGTGGCCATGGAGAGCGAGGCAACGATGGAATTCACGAGGTCGAGCCAGACGCCCTTTCGTCAGAGGGAATTGGTACGAGCGCCTCGTTTCCGTCAGCCGGTTTCGATCTTCATGTCTCGTGCGTCATGAAGAAACGTTCGCTCCACCGCGGCCGACACGCGCGGGTGCTCTTGGCTCGGTGGCGAGAATCAGCTCAGCCATAGGCCAGCAGAAGCGGAAGCATGTCACCATAACGCAATGTGCACGGGTGCGCCAACGCGCACGAGCGCCGTCTGCCGACGATGTCCACCGGCGCGGTGGCCGTGCAGAGTGAATCTTCCGAGCCTCATTCAAATTCGCGAATTACCCAACTATGGCATCGACGATATCGCGATAGGACACGATGAACCTTCGTATTTCGAAATTCGCTCGGACGGCATCGACGCGTATTCGGCTTTTGGCCCCGATGTTCAACGAACGCGGCGCTCGACGACGAAGAGTACCAATTTCCCCCCGAGGACGAGATCAATGGCAATCGTTCCGAGATCTGTTGCATCAAGGGCCCAAGCGGAGGACACTACGCACAGGACGAAAAATCCTGATGTCAACCGAACGTCGCGCGTAAATCTTAATGTTCGGGGGCAATTCCCCGCATGGCGAAAAAGCCTGCCACGGAGGGCAGCACGATGGACATCGAAGTCCTGCTGGATGAAGAGCTCGAGAAGACGGCCTTTCAACTCGAACAGGCGAATCAGCGCCTCGACGAGTTTCACGACTATCTCGATCCGGCGTGGCTCGCGCTCGAAGCCCAGGCGCGTGCACTGCAACTACGGCTCTACGAGCTCGAACAGGTGGAAATCGAATGGGAAAAGGCCCTGCGACGGACGCGTCCGCCCAGCAACTGATTTTCCGCCCGGTCGAACCGTGACGGAATCGAGAGGGTCTTTGGCGCGTTCGTCAGAACGATGCACCGATGGCGCGTCGATGGCCGAACGTACGCCCAGACGTACGCATCCGATTCCTTGCCGTACCGCGTAAAGAAGCACACCTCGCGGTTGATTCGGCCGCATGCCGACTGCCCGCGATGGCTCCAGAAGAACAAGGTGACGAATCTGGGTGTGGCCATCCCACGCCTCGACGGCATCCTCGTGCGCCCGGGCGAGTATGATTCATTGGCTCGCGATGCACAGTCCACTCATGATTGGGGAACTGCGCGCAGCAGAACGCCTCGCGCATTCGTATTCGGTATTCGAGCGCGAACATCGATTCGTGCGCCACGATGGACATGTATTTCGCGAGAACGCGCTATCGCGACGTGTGCGCCGCCGCAATGACGGTGCCCTCGTACGGGACGAATTCATCAAAGCGAATCGCGCCCGGGTCCTTTACGAGGTAGCGCATGTTGCGAAAGGGAGAGAGAACGCCAAGACGCCAAGGTTTAGGAGGGGAGGGCGTCTTGGCGCTTTCCCAAGGTGCATCAGGCCAAACGCTGGAACCCGGAGTGCTTCACGGGACCGCGCAGGAGCTTCTCCACGGTGCCCTCTTCGAGGGCGCGCGCCACCACGTCGAACGATTCCGTCACCGCGCCGAGGTACTGCTCCAAGTGCGCCGGCTGATGCGCGTACGACGCGTAGAGCTGCGCGGACGCGAGGAACCCGCGATCGAGCATCGACTGAATGAACAAGGTGACCACCGCAGCCTTGTGCTCACACTGAATATCGAAGTGCGCCAAGGGGTCGATGCCGTCGATGTGCAAGGTCAGGCCCGTTTGCTCGGCCGCGCGTTTCCAACCGGCCTTCACGGTGCGGCCCACTTGAATGAGGTGCTCCGCCACGTTCTTGTCCCGATGCTTGCGAATCGTGGCAAGCGCCGCCACCGGGCCCACACGCTCCGTCCAATAGGTGCTGCTGATGAACGTGGACTGCGCCGCCTCCATGACCGCGCGCTTTCCGATGACCGCGGCCATCGGATAGCCGTTGCCCATGCCTTTGGCGAAGGCTGCCAGATCGGGATCGACTCCGAATTTGCGATGAATGCCGCCGGTGAGCACCCGGAAACCCGTGGTGACCTCGTCGAAAATGAGCACCGCACCGAGGCGACTCGCCGTCTCGCGGATCTCCTCCAGGAAGCCGGGAGCCGGTCCCTCGGCGCGGCATGGCTCCATGACGATGGCCGCGAGCTCCTTGCCGTGGGTCTCCACCACGCGGCGGAACTGCTCGATGTCGTTGTACATGAACGGGAACATCGTGTTCGCGAGGCCGCGCGGCACGCCCGCCGGCTCGAGTCCGCTCAACAAATGATTGCCCAGAGCGTCGGTGGCGAGGTTCGCCGCCAGGTACCAATCCTGCCAGCCGTGGTATCCGCAGAAGGCCACCTTGTCGCGCCCCGTCGCCGCACGCGCGATGCGTACCGCAATGGCCATTACCTCGCCGCCGCAGCGCGCGAAACGAGCCATGTCGGCCCAGGGGTGCAGCTCGATGAGCAGCTCCGCGAGCTCGACTTCCTCGGGCGCATTCAGCGTGCTCATGGTCCCGGACTGGATGGCCCCGAGCACCGCCTGATCGACGTCTTCATCGGCAAAACCGAGGACACATGCACCGACGCCAAAGTGCGTGGTGTCGAGGTAACGGCGCCCATCGAGATCCCACACCTCCGCGCCCTTGGCGCGTGAGTAATAGGCGGGCCATTGCTCGGGAAGGAACATCTCGGGGCGCTTGGAGAGCAGCTGCGTCCCGCCCGGAATGAGCGTGCGTGCCTTCTTGTAGAGCCGCTGTCCGCGGCCCGTGTCACCGGTATTCGAGCTCACGAGGATTCTCCTTACTCAAGGGTATATCAAGCATGTAATCGCGCTTATCGATGTAGCCGCGTTCGACGAGAAACTCGGCATAGGCCAGATCGTGCATCTCGTCGATTTCGAGCGACACGTGCTGCGGCATCACGAGGCCGTAGGTATTTTCGTCGTGATAAATGTTCTTGTGCGCGCGGAAGTAGTCCCAGCGAAACAGGTAAAGCGCGCCGTTCATCGTGTACTCGGTCGGTACTTCCTGGCGCCCGGGCGAGGAGCGAAACTCGCGCATTTTTCGGACAATCGTGGGAATGTGCCCTTCGGCATCCAGCGGTCCCACGAACACCGAGCTCGTTTCGACCTTTCGCATGCCGACGACGGCATTCGCCCCCGTTCGCATCATGAGCTCGATCGCGCGATCGTAGTCTTCGGTCCGCCCGAAGGGCGTGGACGGCTCGAGCAGCATGATCGCGTCGAAGCGCCCCTTCCCCTCCGTTTCGTCGAAGAAGTCCATGGCGTGCCAGATCACGTCTGCACTGGAGGCCGTGTCGCTTGCCAACTCGGCGGGACGCGTAAAGGGGATTTCCACCCCGAACCGGCGCGCCTCGGCTTGGATCTCCTCGCTGTCCGTCGACATGACGATGCGCTGGCAATACCTCGAGCGGAGTGCGGCGCCGGCTTTGAATCCAATCAGCGAGAGACCGGAAAGTTTGCGGAGATTCTTACGCGGTACTCCTTTGGAGCCACCGCGCGCAGTCATCAGGAAAAGTACGTTCATGGCAACTCCTGACAATTGGTCATCGTTAAACCGTCTTGACTGGAAACCCCACGTTCTTGAGATAGGCACGGGCCCGTGGTGGGTTGTTGTCTCCGAAGTGAAATAAGCTTGCGCAGGCCACGGCGTGCGCACCCGCGCGCAGGCCTTCTTCGAGGTGGCGAAAATTGCCCGCGCCGCCGCAGACGATGACGGGCTTGTTCGTGGCCTCGACCGCGCGAGCGAGCATGTCGAGGTCGTAGCCGCCCATCATGCCGTCCTGGTCGATGGAATTGACCAGGATCTCGCCCGCCCCCAGCTCATCGAGTTTGCGCACGTGGTCTTGCAATTCCAACTCGGTGCGAACGCGGCCGGAGCGCACGTACACGGCATAGCGATTCCCCTCGCGGCGGACGTCGATGCCGGCAATCACGCATTGGCTGCCGAAGGTTTCGGCCACCTCGGAGACGACCTCGGGCCTTTCCACCGCGCCGGTGGTGATGACGACCTTGTCGGCACCGGCCGCAATGAGCGCGCGCACTTCGGCCTTGGTGCGGATACCGCCGCCCACGGCGAAGGGCATGAAGGCCTCCTCCGAGACGCGCGAGAGGATCTCTGCGAGGCGAGAGCGGCCGGTAACGGTGGCCTCGATGTCCAGAAAGAGCAGCTCGTCGGCCGCCTGGGCGTTGTACACGCGCGTGGCCATGACCGGGTTGCCGGTGTCACGATAGTCGGTGAATTGCTTGCCCTTCACCACGCGATCGCCGCGCAAGAGCAGCACGGGAATGATCCGCCGCTTCAGCATGTGCCATCCCATGCGGCGAAGCGCTCGAGGAACGCAAGGCCGCCCGCCTGGCTCTTCTCCGGATGGAATTGGCACCCGACGATATTTCCGCGCGCCACCACCGTGGCAAAAATGCGTCCATATTCCGAGACGGCCACCACGTCGTCCGGGGACTCGGGATCGAAATAGAACGAGTGCACGAAGTAGTAGTCGACGTTCTTCTTCGGTACGTCGAACACCGGGTGCTTGCGCTGGCTTTTCACGTCGTTCCATCCCACGTGGGGAATCGGATGCTCGCGTGACGACTCGAGCGGGCGCACCTTGCCGGGGATGAGCCCCAGGCCCCGATGTTCGCCGAACTCGAGCCCCACGTCGGCGAGAAGCTGCATGCCGACGCAGATGCCCAAGAGCGGTTTGCCCGCGGCGGCGTGCGCGCGCAAGGCCGGCTCGAAACCGCGCGCGCGCAGGCTGTCCGCCGCAGAGCCGAACGCACCGACCCCGGGCAGGATCAATCTGTCACAACTGGCCAGCGCCTCGGGATCGGTGAGAACGTCCACGTCGAGACCGACGTGGTCGACGGCATTGCGCAGCGAGCGCAGATTTCCCACGCCATAGTCGATGATGCCTATCATACGACCTTCAAGAAGACGCGCGGACGGCTGGCTTCGTCGTCGCCCGCACCACCTTCTTTGTGCCAGAGGTCCTGATCCCACAGCCGCGGCGCTTCATCCGTGCGGCTGTAGTCGTGATGGTACGGTGACACCTCGGTCGCGCGGACGATGGTGTTGAACTCGTCCTCGGAGATCCCGAGGTAGCCGAGCAAGACGTCCAGCGAGGGCGGGCGCTTTCCTTCGTTCATGACGTAGGGCAGCGCCTGCTCCGGGGTCATGCGGCCGTTGCGCACGTGGAAGGCGGTGATCTGCGTAGAACGCGAATAGCCGCGCTTCATGTACTTGATGTAGTCGCGCGGGCCTTGCATGAAGCACTCGATCTTTTCGCCGTGGCCGTTGATCTCGGACGGCACGCCTTCGAGCTCGTCGGTCTCCCAGCCGAGCTCGCGCTTGATGATCTCGGAGTTCTTCGTGTAGTCCCAAGGGATGAAGCTGCCCAGGCACACGCTGCAGTACTGAATGCGTTTCAGCTCCTTCAGCGCAGGGTACGTGTACGGGATGAAATCGCGCCGGTCGACCGGATCTTCCGGCGAATTGATCATGCCATGCATGTCCTCGGCGGTGATGCCAAGGTTGCGGCACATATTGAACTTGGCCTCGTCCTCGTACTCGATCTCGTCGTTCAGGTAATCGTAATAGTGCGAGATCTCGGCGAGGGGCTCACCCCAGAAAATGAGCGGCACGTTGTAACGAATCGCCACCTGCAAGGGATAGGTGTAAATGCCCGAGTGGCAATGCCAGCAGAAGTCCGTCTTGCGCTTGAAGGCCTCGAGCATGACGCGCTTGACCAGCTTCCAATTCGGCGTGAACTCGAGGAAGTCGGCCCCCAATGCCTTGAGGGTGCGCTCGGCATTCTGTCGCACGGTGGGGCGCATGAAGCCATGGTTGAAGCGCACGACCAGCGGCTTCAACTTGTATTCCTTCATCAGGTAATAGAGCTGGAAGGTGCTGTCCTTGCCCCCGCTGAAGGGAACGATGCAGTCGTAGTCCGATTTGTCCCGATATTTGGCCACGAGGGCGTCGAGAAGCTCCTTGCGGGCTCCCCAGTCGATGACCTTCTTGTGCTCCGTCGACCTGCAGATATTGCAGACTCCGTCCTCATCGAACTCGATGGTCTCGTACGTCTCCGGAAGATGACATCGTCTACAACGCCTCATTTTGAACATGGGTCCCACGCCAAGAAGTAGTGTGTTGGTTACTGGTACGTTGAACGGTACACGACGTTTTTTTCCGCTACTGGATCGACGCCGATGCAATCGAGCCGCACGTCGTCGAAGAGCTCGCGCGACCTTTTGGCGAGGCCCGCCGTGAATGCTTCGATGCGAGTGACCCGCCATTTGATCAGGCGCATAGCGATCCGTGCCCGCTGCTCCGCCGAGGGCGCTTTTCCAATTACCTCTTCGGCTATCCGCGCTGTTCCCTTGAGGTCAATCGCGGCGAACATTACCCATAGTTGGGTTGCAATATCGCGATGAGCATCGTGGTGGCCGGTGGGTCGGCCGTGAGGGGCTCTTGGATGATGCGGGAAGAAGATGTTTGGATTTCGGGAGGTGCCATCGTGATGCGTGAAGACGTGCCGAACGGTTCCGTCGTGTCCGGCCGCTCCCCTCAGCTCACCATTCGCCCCACGAAACGCAACGTAATGCGTGATCTCTTTCAACAAGTTAAGCCCCCCTTCCCGACCGTAACGTCAGGGAGCGTAGCGGCCGGTTAAGGAAACAGTCAACTCCCGATGGAAGGACGCTCCGGGCAGACGAGTGGCGCACACAAAGTTAAGAAAATTGGACCGGTGAGCGCTCACTCGCGACGTAAACTCCAGTAGAGGGGTCCGCCGGTTCGACATCGGCTGGAACGCGAGCGTGTGCCTGCACGGGTTCGCGCATCTGGTCCGCACGGGGGCTCGACCTCACCGCTTGAGGTACTCTCGAACACGCCTCAAGCTTGGCGGAAGATGTCGGCCGCAAGGCGGCACGCCGCACGCATGCGCCGCGTCAAGTCGGACATCGAAACGCGCAAGCGCGGTCAGGTCGGCGACGGCTCGCCTTGCTGCCCGAACAGGGACTGAACCACGTCTCGCTTTGCGCGCTTGATGACGATGTCCGGGGATCGTCCAAAGACGATGGCATTGCCCTCGATGTCTTGATCGAGAATCTTCGTCCCAAGCGATATCCAAGTATTCCTACCGATATGCGTTTTGCCGACGACGGCCGTATCCCCATAGAGAATGACGCCTTCGTCGAAAGTGGGATAAACGCCCGACAGGTTCCCGCCCACCGTGCATCGCTGGTACACGAAGAAGTAATCCGCGTACTTCGCACGCCCCAAGACCGTCCCCACGGGATGCTGCCACGCGAAGATGTCCGGGAGTGCGACCTCGTAATAGACATCGAGCGCGTGAAGCGCTTTGTTCAACCCGTAGACCTTGGACGCGAGCGCCGGATCGCCCTCCATGCGATGAATGGAGTTCGAAAGGAAGTAGAGGTACATCGCGTACTGGTCGGTATTGAGATGGTTGAAGCTCGGCTCTCCGCCCGCGTGGAAGTACTTGACCCTCGTGTGGAGAAAGCAGTGCTCGAGCCGCTCGAGGGCGCGTTCGTGGTATCGGTGCAGAGCTTCGGCCGTCACGGTGCCATCCGGGAAGGTGGTGGAGATCTGACGGGCCACGTACTGCGCAAGGACCTCGCGCTCGAGGGACAATTTCATGGCCCTCCAAAGTTGCATGTGCTCGCTTTGGGTGCAAGCCGCGCTAGCCTTAACACCGTGTTGTTGGCCGTGACGACACCGTGCTACGGTCCGCAGCGATGTCGCTGGTCGTGCTCGTTCTCGGCACCGGATCGATCGGAATGCGGCACCTCCAGGTGCTGTCGGAGATCGAAGGGATCCGTGCCGTGGCCGTGCCCGCTCGTGCAGAACGGGTGGACGAGCTGGCGACCCAGGGGCATGCGGCCTTGGCGCTCGAGGACGCTCTGGCCCTCGGGCCAACGGCGGCCATCGTGGCGACGGACACTGGCCGTCATGTGAAGGACGCCGCCCTGCTGCTGCGGCACGGATGCCACGTTCTCATCGAAAAGCCGCTCGCGCCGACCGCCCATGGCATTGCACGCCTTGCCGAGATCGCCGAGGCGGAAAAGCGGACGGTGGCCGTCGGCTGCTACCTGCGCTTTCATCCGGCGCTTGCCCTGTTCAAGGAGCTCCTGGGCGAGATTGGGGACGTTCACCATGTGAGCGTTGCCTGCCAGTCGTACCTCCCGGAGTGGCGGGCGAACGTGGATCATCGCCGCACATACGCGGCGCGCGCGGAAGAAGGCGGTGTTCTGCGCGATCTGGTGCACGAGATCGACTACGCCACGTGGCTCTTTGGAAGGCCGTTGGAGGTCTCGGCCATGCTCACCGCAGGTGACTCCTTGGGCATCGCCAGCGATGCCGCCGCCGATCTGCTGTGGCGAACGGCCGGCGGTGCGACCGTGGCAACGCGGCTGGACTACCTGACGCGCGTTCGACGGCGTTGCATCGAGGCCTTCGGGCGAAAGGGCGAGATCGCTTGGGACGCGGTTGCCAACACGGTGACGGTGCGGACCAACGGCGCCGAGGATCGCGTCAACCACGTCGGCTGCGAACGGAATACGATGATGCGCGAGCAAATCCTGGCCCTGCTCGCCTGTGCGCGCAAAGAGCCCTTCGACGCGCGGCTGACGTCGTTCGATGACGGCGCCTTCGCGATCGCCCTCTGCGACGCGGCCCGTGCATCGTCGGCGTCGGGCCAAGTGCAACCCGTCCGAGACTGGAGAAAAGGATGAGCGTTCATCCGGTGCTGGGCATCGTCCCCGCCCGCGGAGGCTCGAAGGGACTGCCGCGAAAGAACATTCGTCCGCTGGCCGGGCTCCCGCTGCTCGCCCATACGCTGCGGTGCGCGGAGATGGCGCCGGTCGTGGATCGCGTGATTGTCTCGACGGACGATGCCGAGGTGGCCGACATTGCACGCGCCCACGGCGGCGACGTGCCCTTCATGCGTCCCGCCGAGCTCGCGCGGGACGACTCGCCGATGATGCCGGTGCTCGCCCACGCACTCCGTGAGGCGGAGGCGCAGGATGGTCGACAATACGGCAGTGTGTTGTTGCTCGACCCCACGAGCCCCGCACGTTTGCCCGAGGACATTGCGCGGGCGGTCGAAATGCTCGCGGCGGCACCGCCCCATGTCGATGGCATCGTGGCGTGCTCCCGCCCCTCGTTCAATCCATTCTGGGTCGGCGTCACCGCGAAGGACGGCTTGCTCGAGCGCGCCTTCGATGCGACCCAGGTGTACGGCCGCCGCCAGGACGTACCCACGTTCTACCGTGTGAACGGGGCACTCTATCTTTGGCGACGGGACTTCGTCCTTGGCGCGGACGCCTCGTGGCTCACGTCGGGCAAGCACCTGTTGCTCGAGATCCCCGAGGCGCGCGCCTTCTCGCTGGATGACGAGCGGGAGTTCCGGTTGCTCGAGCTACAAATCGAGCACGGACTCTTGAACCTGCCCTGGCGGACAGGGCCTACGTAAGCTCCTTCTTCAGCACCGCGATCACGCGCTCTTGATCCTCGTCCGACAGCCCCACCGAGCACGGTAGGCTGAAGCTCGAGGCGGCGAGCGATTCGGCCACCGAGCCATCGCTCAGGCGGGCAGCCTTCTCGTACATCGGCATGGTGTGCAGCGGGCTCCAAATGGGGCGCGCTTCGATGCCCACCTCGGCCAGGTTCGCGAGGATCCTATCGCGCGTGGCCTTGCCACCGGTTCGCGCCATCACCGAATAAAGCCAGAACGACGGATGGGCCCAACTGGCATGCACCGCCGGCATGAGCACCGGATGATTGGCCAACGCCGCATCGTAGCGCGCGGCAATGGCGCGTTTGCGCGCGAGGAAATCCGGCATGCATTCGAGCTGCGCGAGACCAATGGCGGCGGCCACATTGGTCATTCGATAATTGTATCCAACTTCGTCGTGGCGATATTCCGCCCCGGGAAGGCGCGCCTGCGTGGTCAAATGCTTTGCGCGCCGTGCGAGCTTCTCGTCGTCGGTGGTGATCATGCCGCCGCCACCGCACGTGAGGATCTTGTTGCCGTTGAACGAGAAGCACCCCAGCAGGCCGATGCTTCCCACCTGCTTGCCCGCGAAGCGCCCTTCGGTGTACGTCGCGCCCAACGCCTCCGCCGCATCTTCGATCACGGGGATGCCGTGCCGCGCGCACACGTCGACGATGGGCTCGATGTTGGCAGGGTGTCCCAGCAGGTGCACCACCTCGACCGCGCGCGGCATGCGCTCGCCCGCGCTCGCCCGGCGCTCGATTTCGGCGACGACCGACACGGGGTTCAAATTGAAGGTCTGTCGCTCGGAGTCGACGAACACCGGCTGCGCGCGCTCGTAGGCAATGGGGTTCGCCGATGCGATGAACGTCAGCGTCGGCACGAAGATCTCGTCCTCGGGCGTCACATCCAGAAGGCGCAGCGCCACATGGATGGCCGCCGTCCCCGTGGCACACGCCACCGCATAGCGCGATCCCACGAAGTCGGCAAAGGCACGCTCGAAGCGCTCCACGAAGGGCCCCACCGACGAAACGAAGTTCGTCGCGACGCACTCCTCGAGGTAGCTGCGAACGTTGCCGACCAGCGACGGCTCCGAAAGGGCGATTCGTTTATTAGAGGTGGAGCTCATTGGGTTTGTACGATCCGAGATTTTGCCTCAAAAAGTCGCATGTGCGGCGCAGGCCCTCTTCCAAGGAGGTGCGTGCGCTCCATCCCAGCCGCGCACCGGCCACGGCCGGATCGGACTGCAGAACGAGGACCTCGCTCGCGTCGGGCCGCAGGCGGCGCTCGTCGGTGATGACCTTGGCGTCCACGCCGGTTACGCGGCACGACATCGTGAACAGCTCCTCGATGGAGTACGGCGTGCCGGTGCCCAGCTGGATGGTCTCGCCCTCGATGCCCGGCGTTACGGCCGCGCGCACGAAGCCATCGACCGTGTCCGATACGAAGGTGAGATCGCGCCGGGTGTCGAGGCGCCCCAGCTTGATCTCCTTTTTGCCGGCGAGCAGCTGCGTCAGCATGGCCGGAAGCACCGCACGGGCCGATTGGCGCGGGCCATAGGTGTTGAAGGGGCGCAGCACCACCACGGGCACGCCGAAGCTCTTTTGGTACGAGAGCGCCAGTTGGTCGGCGGCGACTTTGGATGCCGCATACGGCGATTGCGCATTGAGCGGATGCGTCTCCCGAATGGGAAGCTCCGCGGGCGTGCCATAGACCTCGCTGGTGGACGTGTGCACCACGCGCGAGATACCCCAGCGGCGCGCCGCCTCGAGCACGTTCAAGGTGCCCACGACGTTGGTCTCCACGACCGAGCGCGGCGCTACGTACGAATGGGGAATGGCAATGAGCGCGGCCAAATGGAAGACCGCCCGCGCATCGCGGCACGTCTCCGAAACCCACTCGGCATCGCGCACGTCGCCCAGGCGCACGTCGAGCGCAGCACGCGTCTCGGCGGGAACGGAATCGAGCCAGCCCCACGTGCCCTGCGAGTTGTAATGCACCACCGCGCGAACCTTCGCACCCTCGGCCACGAGTCGCTCGGTCAAATGGCTGCCAATGAACCCTGCGGAGCCGGTGACGACCACCGTGGCGCCGCGCAAAGACGCCAGCTCACTCATGGGGCACGTCCCCCAGCGCCTGGCGCAGTTGATCGCGCTGCCCCACGTCGATCCAATCCTCTTTGACTTCGTATGCGCGCACCGTTTCTCCTTGGGTGATGAGCTGCTCGATGGCTTGCGTCAGCGGGTAGTACTCTTTGGGGATGCGAGCGATGAGCTCGGGCGAAAACACGTAAATGCCGGCATTGACGATGCGCGACAAGGTGGGCTTCTCCTCCAGCGCCATCACCCGATCGCCGTCGACCTCGACGCAGCCAAAGGGCACGCGGTGGAAATACTGACGCACGCCAATGGTGGCGCGCGTACCGGTGCCCGCGTGCAGTGCATGGAAGTCGATGATGCCACCGAGATCGGCCTCGGTGATCAAGTCGCCGTTCATGACCAGCACGGGATGCTTCGGTGCTTCGGGCAAAAGTGCGAGCGCGCCGCCGGTGCCCAGGGGCTGCTCTTCCTTCAAATAGTCGATGCGGCATCCGAACGCGCGGCCATCGCCGAAGTGCGCCTCGACTTGCTCGCCGAGGTAGTTGATCGCCAGGAAGATGCGCTCGATGCCCACGCCCACGAGATGCAGGACGATGCGCTCGAGAATGGGGCGGCCGGCCACGCGGATCATCGGCTTGGGCACCGAGTGCGTGAGCGGTGCGAGGCGGGTGCCGCGACCTCCGGCCATGACCACGGCCCAATTGGGGCGGCGCTCGTGGCGGACGATGTCATGCAAGCGATGCAGGCCGATGAGGCGCTGCTTGTCGTCCAAAATGGGCACGCCGTGGATGCGGCGGGCCTCCATCAATTCGAGCACCTGCACGCGGCTCGCGTTGGCATCGACGGAGACGAAGTTGCGATTCACGAAAGGCCGCACGGGGCTGTCGAGCGAGGCTCCGCCGAGCAGCGCGCGGCGAACGTCACCGTCGGTGACGAGGCCGACGACCCGCAGGCTCGCATCGGTGACGAAGGCAATTTGCGCCGAGGTCCGATTGAGGCACACGAGCGCGTCGCGCAGCTTCACCCCTTCGTTCAGCAAGCATGCATCGAGATCCATCGGTACGTTCACTTCCTCCAAGGCCGCGCGGGAACCCCCACGACGGTGTCTCCGGTTTCGACATTTCCCACGACGACGGCGCCCATGCCCACGACGGCGTCCGAGCCGACGGTCACGTGGTCGCGGATGCGGGCGCCCAGGCCGAGGGTGGCCCGGTCACCGATGAGTGCGCCTCCGCCAATGGCCACGGCGGGCCCAACATGCACCAAGGTGCCGACCTTCACGTCGTGCTCCACGATGGCGCCGCTGTTGACGATGGCGTGATCGCCAATGGACGCCCCCGTGTTGATGACGGCTCCCGCCATGACCACGATTCCATGGCCTACTTGGACGCTCGGGGACACCCTGGCGTTCAAGTGGACTACATTGGCCCACCTTACCCCTGGGTGGCGCTCGGCGATGAGGCGGCGGCGCCGGGGATCGCCGACGCCGAGCACGAAGAGGGCTTGCTCGGCATATTTCGTAAGAACTTCATCGTCTTGACCGAGCCAACGCAAGCCCAGCCGTTCCTCGGTGGCAGGCACCGGCTGCCGATCCGAGTACCCCACCTCCGTCCACTCGCCCGTCCGCGATCGCGCCGCGTCGATGACGACCCGCGCGTGCTCCCCGCCCCCGAGAACGATCAGGTCACGGGGCATTCTTTTTCGCCCCTTCTTTCCAGAGCGTCACGGGCTTCTTGCGCGGCGGCCGCCCGAACGACGTGGCGGCGAGGATCTCCACCGCCTTCTTGCCGATGCTGCCCGGCGCGATGACCTCGGCCCCGGCGGCGCGCAGGCCGTCGCGGAAGCTCGAGCCCAGGGCGCGTTCGAGCGCGGCGACGATGGCGTCGGGATCCGTGGGCACGTCGATCACGTTGGCTTCGCGGCGGCGTCCCTTTTGGCGATCGCCGACGTTGACGGCGGGAAGAAAGAGCGCAGGCGCCTCGATGAGCGCACTCGAGCTGTTGCCCAGGAGCGCGTCGGCCAGGCGCAGAAGGCCCCAGTAATTGCGCTCGCCCAGCGCCTCGGCGGCCACGCCGCGAACCTTGGCGATCACGCCCTGCATGTGCGCACGCACTTGCTCATTGCCCGGGTCGGCGTTGGGCAAGGTCACCACGTAGGTCGCGGGCACGCGCTCCATCGCCGCCGCGACGGCGCGGGCGTCTTCGTCTTTTTGCAGGGCGAGGGTCGTCGGGTGCACCGTCACGAGCACCAGCGGGGGCTCGAGGGCGATGCCCAGCTTCGCCTCCAACTCCGCGCGGGATGGGAGATCCGCCCGGCCCAAGTTGTCGAGCCCCGGCGCGCCGACGACGTGCACCGACGCGGCATCTTCGCCCAAGGCGAGCACGCGATCGCGATGCTCGGGATGGCTCACCAGGTGCAGATGCGCAAGCTTCGTCACCGCGTGGCGAATGGCATCGTCCATCGCGCCCTCGGTTTGCTCACCGCCATGCAGATGCACGACGGGGATGCCGACCAAGGTGGCCGCAAGCGCCGCGGACAAGGTTTCGAAGCGATCGCCCACGAGGACGAGGGCATCGACCTGCAGCCGCACGAGCGCCTCGCCCACGCGGGCCGTCGCATCACCGGCTTGCTCGAGCGCGGTGCGCGATGCACCGTGAGCGTCCTCGGTCCATGGCAATTCGGCGGCAACGTCGAAGCCGTCCTCGCCGATGAGATCGACCACGCGGCCGAATCGTGGCGAGCAGGCCATGCCTCCTGCCACGAGCACCAGGTCCAACGCGGGGTGCTCCTTCAACGCTGAACAAACGGTGCGGAGGATGCCCCAGTCCTGTCGTCCCGTCGTCAGAACGGCAATGCGCCGCCGCTCGATCATGGGGCTCCTTCTATCGCATGGTGCACATTCGTGCATCTTTGATTTACGCTGCGCGGCGTGAAACGCGTTGCCGACATGTTGCGCCTGGACGGGCGCGTCGCCTTGATCACGGGGGGAGCAGGTCACATTGGTCTTGCCTGCGCGGAAGCGCTTGCCGAAGCGGGCGCACGCATCGCTTTGAGCGACCTGAACGAGGAGCATACCGCCGACCGCGCATCGCAGCTCGCGCGCGATTTCGGGGTGGATGCGGCCGGCTTTGCCGTGGATCTGTCGCGCAGCGAGCAAACCGCCGCGCTGGTCGATCGCGTGGTCGAGCGTTTCGGCCGGCTCGATATTCTGGTGAACAATGCGGCCTTCGTGGGCACGAGCACCATCCCCGGTTTCGCGGCACCGTTCCAAGAGCAGAGCATCGAGGCGTGGGATGCCGCCATGCGCGTGAATTTGACGGCGCCGTTTCAGCTGGCGCAGCGCGCGCAAGCCGCGCTGTCGGCGCACGCGCACACGGGCGCAATCATCAACGTGGGCTCGATCTACGGGGTCGTTGCACCGCAGTGGAGCCTCTACGAGGGGACGAAGATGGCGAACCCCGCCGCCTACAACGCGAGCAAGGGCGGTATTTTGCAGCTCACGCGCTACTTGGCCTCCGTGATGGCGCCGCGCGTGCGCGTGAACTGCGTCAGCCCCGGCGGCGTCGCGCGCGGACAGGATCCGCGCTTCGTGGAGCGCTACGTCGGACACGCGCTCCTCGGGCGTATGAGCATGGAGGAAGATCTGAAGGGCGCGTTCGCCTACCTCGCGAGCGACGCGGCGGCCTACGTCACCGGCCAGCACCTCCTCGTCGACGGCGGCTGGACGGCCGTGTGACGCGCGGTTACTCGTTGATCAAGTCGTCTTCGGCGTAGTCGCGCGAGGCGGTTCGCCCGAGCAGCGCGTCGTAGAAGCGTCCGCTCATGCCGGTGCCGGGTCGCTTCAAGGCAACGTTGGCCGCGGTGAAGGCTTCCCCCTTGCGAATGGGCGCCGCGGCCACCAGCGAGCGCCGTGCGGCGGCGCGCATGGCCACTTCCGCGGCGGTGGGCATTTTGCGCGGGCTGCCCAACGAGAGCGCGACGTCGCGCAACATGGCGACGAACGACACGAGCTCCTCGGGCTCCAGCGAGGCCTTGTGATCGGGCCCCTCCAGGGTGCGATCCAAGGTGAAATGCTTCTCGATGACGGTCGCCCCCAAGGCCACCGCGGCCGCGGAAACGCCAACCCCCAGCGTGTGGTCCGAGTAGCCGACCCCCGTCTGGAACGCGTCGCGCATCGTCTGCATCGCGCGCAGGTTCACCGCCTCGGCGGGCGCGGGATACAGGCTCGTGCAGTGAAGCAAGGTCACACGCTCGGCCACGAGCGCCGCGCCTCGATCCGACCAGAGCGACTCAGGCCCCTGCCCCAGCCATGCGGCGGTCAGAATGCCCAGCGCGCCCTCGACCTCCGACAAGGTGCCCATGCCCGTGGACAGGATCACCGGCGTATTCTGCTGCGCGATGGCCCGAAGCAAGAGCGGGTTGTCGATCTCGCCCGACGGCACCTTGAAGCGCTTCACGCCGAGGCGACTCAGAAGCGCGACGCTGTCGACGTCGAACGGTGTCGACATGAATTCGATGCGGCGTTCCCGACAGCGCTCGACGACCTTGCGGTGCGCGTCCTCGTCGAGCTCCAGTGCGCGCAGCATGTCGAGCTGCGAGCCAGCCTTGCCCGTGGCCTTCTCTTGGTACTCGGCCTTGGCCGCACTGCGCGTGGCCAGCGACTCCGCGCGGAAGGTTTGAAACTTGATGGCATCCGCCCCGGCGCGGGCCGCCGTGTCCACCAGCTCGAGGGCCAAATCGAGGCGTCCGTTGTGATTGACCCCAGCTTCCGCGATCACGAAAACAGTCACGAATTCATCCTTTGTTCAAAAGAAACAAGAGAAGTGAACCGCCAAGACGCCAAGAACGCCAAGGATTTTCAGCATATCAAAACAAACTTGGCGTCCTTGGCGTCTTGGCGGTTCCTCTCTCCTATTCGAGATCGCGTTCCGCCGGGTCAGCAGATCACGAAACCGGTCGCAGCCGTCCGGAGGCGCTTGCGGCGCGGGCACGCACCACGCGCTGCAGTCGGGTTTCTACGGCGTCGGCCACCAGTTGCAAGAGGATCTCCGCCTGCGGACCGACGGCCCCATCGGGGCTGTCGAACTGGAACTCGAGCTCGAGCGGATTCGACGTGGCATCGAGGAGAGCAAACTTGGCCGACACCGCCTCGCGCAGGCCCCGAGCGGCGGCCGTCGGGGTTTCCCAGCGGAAGCTGCCCATGCGCGCGCCAGAGGGAGCCTTTGCCTCCACGGCGAGAAGACCGTGCTCCTCGCAGAAGCGCTCGAGCGTCTTCGGCAGATCGTCGAGGTTGGCGGCCGAGATGCGCGAAATTACGTCGGGGACCGCGCGCCGCAGCTTGTCGACCATCGGATCCATGCCCCGGCGCGAGGCGAACGTCACACTGAACGCGCCCACGAACCGGACCACGCCGAAGATGAGCGTGGTGAGCACCACCAGCGCGACACCCACCTGCCAGGAGCGCCCGAAGTGCAGGCCGAGCGCGATGATGGTGAAGGCCAGGCTGATCGCGTAGAGCACCAGCACCGCGCGCCGGTGGGTCAGCCCCAAGTCGAGCAGGCGATGGTGAATGTGCCCGCGATCGGCCGCGAAGATCGAGCGGCGCATCATGAACCTTCGCGCGATGGCGAAGAGCATGTCCATGATGGGCAACCCCAGCGCGACCAGCGGCGCGATGATGGCAATGAGCGTGGGCGTCTTCTGCGTGCCCGCGCCTCCCAACAAGGCACTCGCGGCCAAGGCGAATCCCAGGAACATACTTCCCGAGTCGCCCATGAAGATCTTCGCGGGGTTGAAGTTGTAAAACAGGAAGCCCACGATGGCGCCGCCCAAGGTGACCGAGAGCAGCGCGATCGACACGTTGTGGCCCATGAAGGCGACCACCGTGTTGGTCAGGCACGCGAAAAACGCCACGCCGCCCGCCAGGCCATCGAGGCCGTCGATCAAATTGAGCGCGTTCACGATGCCGCAGAACCAGAGCACCGTGACGGGCAGCGCGATCCAGCCAAAGCTGATGGCCCCGATGAACGGAAGCGTGACTCCGTCGATGCGAAGGCCGCTCGCGTAGGCGAGCACGGCCGCGGTGACCTGCAGGGCGAGCTTCATTTTCGCGCCGACGCCGATCACGTCGTCGCATAGACCGAGCCCGGCCATGATGAGCGAGCCAACCACCAAGCCGCCGACCACACGCGGTTGCGAAAACAGAATGCGTGCGCTCTGGGTGTCGAGCGCATAGAGCACCACCAGCGGAACGAAGAAGCCCAGCACGATGGCCATGCCACCGAGCCTTGGCACGCGTCGCGTGTGCACGCGGCGTGCGGTGGGATCGTCCACAGCACCAACGGCAAGCGCCAGGCGCCTCACGATGGGCGTGAGCAGGGCCGCGACCACGGTCGCGAGGAAGAAAGCGATGATTGCGCTGAACATCCGTTTTTTCTCGCGGGAGACAGCGGTTAGGGTCGGGGGACCCTAACACACCGCGGGGAGTTCGTGGCGCAACACCGCGTAGAAATTCACGCGGGCGGTGCGGCTTTTTGGTGACGGCTCCGCGAAAGAACTGCGTCGAGCTTCAGAGGGTTTAGGGGTTAGGGGTTAGGGAAGAACGCAAACTCGACCGGTAAGACGAGTCCCGCTCTTCTCTCCCCTAAACCCTAAACCCTAACCCCTAAACCCTTCAAATCCGCGTAGATAGCCAGAAGCTCGGCTCCGAGTCGGTCGCGGGCGAAGCGGCGTTCTGCCGTTTTTCGGGCAGCAGAACCGAGGGAGCTCCGCAGCACGGCATCCGTGGCCAACCGCGCCACGCTTTCGGCCATGGCATCGGCATCGCCGGGGGGCACTCCGAGTGCATCCACGCCTTCGTCGTAAAGCTCGGCGGCGCCGCCTGCGCGGCTGACGACCACGGCGCGTCCGGTGGCCATTGCCTCGACGATGGTGCGACCGAACGGCTCCGGGCGCGTGCTGGCGTGCACGACGACATCGAGCGCGCGGTACACGTCGTCGGGTCGGAGCTGGAACGGGACGAAACCCACGTGCGAAGCAATGCCGTGGGACTCGGCGAGGGCGCGTAGCTCTTCGAACGAGTACTGCCCCGCGCGACCCGTGGTGTAGATGGGCGAGCCGATGATGTAGAAACGCATCGGCGGCAGGCCGGGTCGGTTGAAGAGCCGCTTGGCGCACTCGAAGAAGACATCGTGCCCCTTCCAGCGCGCGTAGGTGGCGATGAGCCCCACCCGCAGACCGCCCTCGGGGAGCGGCGGAAGGCTGGCCATCGCATCGAGCGGCGCCCTGCGCCCCTCGGGGGTGAAGCGGCTCGTGTCCACGCCGTTGTGCATGACCCGCACGTGGAGATCCGGTGCGAGGGTGCGCAGATCATCGGCCACCGCGTGCGAATTGGCGATGGCGAGATCGGCGCGATGGCGCGCCATGCGAATCATGCGCGCCGAGAACGAGCGCGCGCCGAGGAAGTCGCGCACGTGCCAGACCAGCGGCGTCGCGCGCGGACGGACGGCGGCACCGAGCAGGTGCATCTTGATGCCGTTCGAGTGGATCACCCCCGGCGATGCGGCACGAACGACGCCCGCCAGGCGCGCCACGTAGGCGACCATCTCCGAGCCGCGCACCGCGAGGCGGGCACGCTCCCACGGCGAGACGGCGGCGAGCGCCGCATCACCCACCGACGCCGCGGCCGCAGGAAGCGGCAGCACGCGCACGTCGACGTCGAGCGCTTTCGCCGCATCGACCAGAGGCCCATCGCTGCCGGTGACCAGCGAGAGCGATGCCTGCGGAGCGAGCGCACGCAGCGACGACATGAGGTCCAGAAGGCTCATTTCCCCTCCCCCGAGCTCACCGACGGGGTTCAGAAAGAGCACGTTGGGGGCGCCATTTTTGCCGCTCATGCGTACAACCCGTGCCGTGCGGCGAAGTCCGACATGACCCAGAGCGCGAGCATCTGCGGCGCACCGCACCGCGGATCCTGCGCCTCGAAACGGTCCCACAGCTTGGAGGCCGCACCCGCGTTCACGCCAAGACGCTTCCACACGTCCTCGGCGTGGATGCTCGCACGCGCCTTTTCCTTGAGCGCACCGCGGATCCAGGCCTCCCAGGGGAAAGTGAACCCGCGCTTTTTCCGATGCGGCACCCGTTCGGGCAAGCGCGGACCGACAGCGTCGATCAAGAGCGGCTTGGGCCGCGGATCGGGCCGTTTCCACCGACCCGGCAGCGAACAGGCGATCTCCACCATCCGATGATCGAGCAGCGGCACGCGCAGCTCCAGGCTGTTGGCCATGCTGAAGACGTCCGCATCGCGCAAGAGCATGTCGCGCATGTAAGAGCGCAATTCGAACGAGGAAATCGCATTCCGCGGATCGGAGGGCATGCCGTCACGCAACGCGCGCAACACGCTCTGCTCCAGGCCGGACGAAGGGTCGGCCTCCTGCGGAAGATCCATCAGCGCGCGCCGCTCGGCCGGAAGCACGAGCTCGCGCCGTAGCATGTACAATGCAAGCAAATCCGCCGGCCGGTGCGCGAGCTCCTCGAGCTTCACGCCCCCGCGTCGCGAGGAAGCGACACGCCCGGCCAGGGCCAGCGCGCGGTTCATGCGAAGCCGGTCGGTGACCTTGCGCAGAAGCCGCGCCCGCGGAACATCGCGGAAGCTCGCATACCCGCCGAAAAGCTCGTCGCCGCCCACACCGCTCAGGGCCACGGTGAGGCCCGCATTGCGTGCCGCGCGCGAGACGAAATAGGTGTTGAACCCGTCCACGGTGGGCTGGTCCATCGCCGCGAACACGCGCTCGATGTCGCCGAGCATCTCGCCCACGTGCAGCGACTGCGTGGTGTGCGTGGTGCCCAGCAGGTGCGCGCTTTCCTCGGCCTCCGCGGACTCGTCGAAACGCGGCTGATCGAAGCCGATGGCAATGGTGTGCACCGGATCGCGGCTCACGCCCGAGGCCACGGCCGCGACGGCATTGGAGTCGACGCCGCTCGATAGAAAGACGCCCAGTGGGACGTCGGAGATCATGTGGCAGTCGACCGCCTCGCGCAGGGTCGTCGTCAGGTCGGACACGGCGCGCTCGCGCGTGCAGTGCATGCCGTCGCCGAACGGAAGCTGCCAGTATTTCACCTGCTTCTGCGGTCGCCCCTCCCAGTCGACCACGAGGGATTCGCCGGGGCCGAGCAAGGTGACGCCGTCGATGAGCGCATCGAAGCCGCACACCATGCCCTGCGCAAGGAAGCTTTCGATGGCCGCAGGCGACACGCGGCGCGGGACCAGTTCTTCGCCGGCCGCGAGCAGCTGGCGCACCTCCGACGCGAAGAGCAAGCCGCCGCCCTTCGGGTAGTACAGGTAGAGCGGTTTGATGCCCAATCGGTCACGGCAAAGCCACGCGAGGCGCTTCTTCGGATCGAGCAGCGCGAAGGCGAACATGCCGCGCAAGCCCAGCGCCGCCTCGATGCCCTTCGTCACGTAACCCTTGAGAATAACTTCGGTATCCGTCTTGGTCTTGCACGGCCGGCCGGCCGCCTCGAGCTCGCGCTGAAGCTGGCGGTAATTGTAGATCTCACCGTTGAAGGTGATGATCGCACCGCTGTCGTCGACCATGGGCTGAAGGCCCGAGGGCGTGGGCTCGATGATGGCGAGGCGCGCGTGCGCGAGGCCGGCAGCCGTGGTCCGCGTCGCGCTCGATCCGTTTCCCTCGGGCGAAAAGAAGGCCATCGCATGACCGTCGGGTCCGCGGTGCGGGATCGCGGCGAGCATGGCCGCGAGTGCAGGCTCGGCGATCTCGCGGCGTACCCCCAGAATTCCGGCAATGCCACACATGGTTCAAGCTCCTTCGGCGATCGGCTGCGACTCCCTAGGCTGAGACTGCATGAGGAGCGGCGCCTCTTCCGGTGCTGCGGGCAAAAGCTCCATGGGCTCCTGGCCCAGGTCGAAGTCGAGATCGTGCGTGACGACGATGGCCACGATCTCTTTGCTCAACTCGTCGATGATGTCCCTCATCAGCTTGCTGTTCTGCGGATCGAGGGAGGCCGTGGGTTCGTCGAAGATCCAGATGCCGCGGTTTCGCGTGAGCAGACGCGCGATGCCCAGACGACGAAGCTGCCCGCCCGAGAGATTGCGGCCGCCTTCGAAGATCGGAGCATCGAGCCCGCCCTTCGCCTCGACCTCGTCCCAGAGTCGCGCGCCGCGCAAAGCTTCGATCAGCGTGGCATCGTCGGGGCGCGTGCGTGCGCCGAGCACGAGGTTGTCGCGGAAGGTGCCGGCGATGACCGCGGGATCTTGCGACAGATAGTTCACCAGCATGGGGCTCGGCGGCGTGTGCTTCGATTCGAAGACGTACTCGATGCCGCCCTCGGACGGATCGTTGACGCCCGCGATGAGCGAGGCCAGCGTGCTCTTGCCCGTGCCCGAAGGACCGCGGATGACCAGCGGCTCCCCGCGAAAAATGGTGCGATCGAGCCCGCGAAAGAGCCACGGTCCGGAGGGAAGCTGGTAGCCCACCTTGCGCAGGACGACGGAGGCCGGGATCTTCCCCTCCACCTCGGGATCGATCTTCGTGGCCTCGACCCGCACGCGATCGGTCAGCTGCATGAGGCGCTGCTCGAGTCGGAGCGTGGGGAAGACGCTGGTGGACATGACGCTCACGCCGTACGCGTTCGTGATGACCACCTGGACGGCGATGGCGAGGCGCAAGCCGAGGCCTGCGAGCGGCATGAGCGCGAAGAGGATCTCGGCGAACGTGGCGCCCGGCCTGGAATACGCCGCGTAGCCGAGCGCGCCCGCCGCCGCCATCAGCGGGACGAACAGCATCAGGTACTGCAGCCGCATCATGTTCGCGTAGATCTTCGTCTCGCAATCGCGCACGGAGGCGGCGTTCTTCGAGAGCTGGGCGCGCAGCGATTCGCCGGCGCCGACGGCTTGGATCGCGGCGAGCGTGCGCAGTCCTTCCGTGGCCTCGGCCTGCGCGCGGATGCGCGCTTTCACGGCGTTGCCCGTATCGGTCGACGTGCGGCGCGCGAGGCTGACGTACAGCCCCAACGCGGGAAGCGCGCCCAGAACGGCAGCGGCCATGGTCTTCGCGTCCTGCGCGAAGGTGACGGTGGCCGTGATGAGAATGCCCAAGAGCAGCTGCGCGACGGTGGCAATGGCCGTGATGGCGCGACCCGAGCGGCTGATTTCTTCGTTGAGCACGCCCGCGAGCTCGCCCGAGGGGATGGTGCCCGCATGCACCGCGGGCAGCGCCGTCGCCAAGGAGATGATGCGCGTGCGAAGACGGTACGAGACGAGCTCGCCGTAGCGGTTCGTCAAAAACATGAGCGGCGGATTCAGGGCGCGCTGCACGCCCACGGCACCCACGACGAGGGCCAGCGATGGCACGTAGCGAAACGGGCCCACCTCGGGCATGCCAAGAAGCGCGCCCAGGGTCATCGGCGCGTGGCGCAGGCCCACGAGGGCCGACATGAGCGCAAAGACACCGATACCCTCGATGAACAGGCCCAGCGCGCCGAGAAACACGACGCCAGCGAGCCCCAAGAGCTCGGAATTCGTGAGCACCCGCCGGTCCCCGCGCCGCACCAGCAGCGACAGAACGGTGAACAGCGACGAGAACCGACCCAACGAGCTCGTGGAGCTCATTATTGATTATTCCTCATGCCGAAATGCACGCGTAACTAGTGGAAAGCGCGTGATCTCTATCAGAGAAACCCCTGTTTGCAATCGCTCGAACGAAAGGGCCCCGCGCTGCACCTCACACCAGGCAAGCGCAAACGAAGCATGGTCCCCGCCTCCGACAGCACTTCTCGCCTAGCCCCCCGTCATGTGGTAACCAGAGGCCCGTCGGGGGCCCATGCCCCCGCTTGAGGCTTGAATAGACAGCAATGACCAGCCCCCTGAACAAGTCCAGCGCTCACGAGGCCAACACCGAGGACGCCGTCGCTACACTCTTGAGTTTCCTCAAGACCGTCCGGAAGCAATGGGCGATCATCGTCGCGTGTTTGCTCCTGGGAACCGGCCTTAGCCTCGTCTATTCGAAAACGCTGCCGCGCATTTATCAAGCCCAGACGATGCTGGAGCTCGATCCGAACGCGTTTCGGCCCTTGGGCGAAAAGATGGATTCGGCGATGCCGCTCGGCACGACCGATTTCTGGAACAACCAAGAATATTACGAGACGCAATACCGCATCGTCACGTCGTCGCGCGTGCTCGAGCGGACCGTGCGGGACATCGCTCTACAGAACGATTACGCGTTCTTTGGCCTGAAGTCTCCGCCGGCGCGCCCCATGACAGTGGAGGAGACGGCGGCGGTGCTCCGCGGCAAGATCTCGGTCGATCCCGTCAAAAATAGCCGATTGGTCTTCATCAAGGTCGAGGACGTCGATCCGAAACGCGCGAAGCGTCTCTGCGACGCCGTCGCCAACGCCTACATCGATCAGAACCTCGAGAAGGCGGTCAGTGCGACCAGCGACTCGATCACGTGGTTGGGCGGTCAAGTCGATCAGGTGAAGAAGGACCTGGAGACGAACGAGAATTCACTCCACGAGTTCAAGCGCAGCAACGATCTGCCGAGCACGTCGATCAACGAGTCGTCGAACATGATTCGTCTCGAGATGCAGGATCTCGCGACGGCGCTGATTCGCACGCGGACGCGCAAGCAAGAGCTCATGGCGCGCTACGGGGAGCTCGCGAAAATCGGCACGGACAATCCGGACAGCCTTCCCGCCTCCGAACTTCTCTCCAACGGGTACTTGACCGATCTTCGCCGCACGTACGTCGATGCGGCGCGCACGCGCAAGACGCTGCTCGCGGAGGGCAAGGGTGAAAATCACCCACTGGTGAAGTCGATCGACCAGAAGATCGCGGAGAGCAAAACGGCCCTGCTCGCGGAGATCAAGAACATCCAGGGCGCCGTGGAGCGAGATCTCGCGGTCATTACGCGTGAGGAAGCCGGCGAGGCCGCGCTCTACGATGCCGCGCACAAGCGCGCGGTGGATCTCAACATGAAGGAGATCGAGTACCACCGGCTCGATCGGTCGCGCGATCAGAACGAGAAGCTTTACAACATGCTTCTCGAGCACATGAAGGATGCGGACTTGGCCCGCATGATGAAGGCCAACAACATCCACCTGGTGGAGGCCGCCGTCGAGCCGACGTCGCCCATCCGGCCGCGCATGCTGGTGAACGTCGCCGTCGGTGGCGTGGTGGGTCTGCTGATCGGGCTCGGACTCGGATGGCTGCGCAGCAATCTGGACAACAGCATCAAGACGCCGGAGCAGCTGGAGCAGGATCTGGGCATCACCTTCGTGGGCATGCTTCCCGCCGTGGAAGGTCCGCACGCCGAGGGTGGGAAGAAGCGCAAGGTGGTGCGGCCAGGCCTGGGAGGCCCCAACAAAGTCGCCGAGTTGGTCGTGCACGACAATCCGCGCAGCGGCATCGCCGAGGCGGCACGCAGCATCCGCACGAACCTCATGTTCACCAACCCGGACAAGCCGCATCGCAAGATCCTGGTGACGAGCGCCGCCCCGGCGGAAGGAAAGACCACGGTCGCCTGCAGCATCGCCATCTCGCTCGCTCAGACGGGGCAGCGCGTGTGCATCATCGACTGCGACCTGCGCCGTCCCCGTCTCCATCGCATCTTCGATCGCGCGGGCGACCATGGTGTCACCAACGTGCTCGTGGGCGAGGCGACGATCGACGAGGTGGCGCGCCCCACCCGCGTGAACAACCTCTGGTGCATTCCTGCGGGTCCCATCCCGCCGAACCCGGCGGATCTGTTCCACTCGGAGCGTTTCCGTAAGTTCCTGGAGGAGCTCGGGGAGACCTTCGACCGCATCGTCATCGACAGCCCGCCGCTCGTCGCGGTCACCGACTCGGCCATCATTTCGACCTTGGTCGATGGCACGGTGTTCGTGCTTCGCGCCTTCTACACCACGCGCGCGCTGGGCCGTCAGGGTCTGCGCACCTTGGCGGACGTCGACGCGCCGGTCATCGGAGCGGTGCTCAACGACGTCGACCTGACGCGGCACGAGTACTCGTACTACCACTATTACTATTACAAGCGCGAAGGCTACGGCTCGACCAACGAGAACGCCGTGCCGCCCGGCGACGACAACCGCGACGCAGCGTCGGTGTAGACGAGCGCCGCGAACGACGAAAAAAAGCCCGGCCAAAGAGCCGGGCTTTTTTCATTTGAAGGGTTGCGACTACTGCTCGAGAAACGTGCGCAGCCGCTGGCGAAGGACGCCGTAATCGAATTGGGCGAGCGCGAGATCGCGGTTGTGACGGCGGATGCCGTCGAGATCGCGCGTGGAGAACTCGAGGATCTTCGTGGCGAGGCGCGCGGGGTAGCTCGCGTCGCGTTTGCCCGAGTAGGGCAAGGTTTGCCCGGTCTCGCGGAGCAAGCGATGGGCCTCGCCCACGTCCGAGCAGAGGAGCGGTAGGCCGCACGCGAGGTACTCGGGCAGCTTCGCCGTGGTTCGGCCCCAGCCAACGGGATCGTCGGTCTGCGTGCTGAGCCCCAGGTCGAACACGTTCATCCAGAGAGGCACCTGCTCGTGCGGAACGCGCCCCACGAGCTTGACCCGATCCAGGACGCCCCACTTGCGGCAGGCCTCCTCGAGCACGGGCTTGCCGGCACCGTCCCCCACCACGACCCCAACGATGGGAGCCTCGGGCCGCTCGCGCGCGATGTGCGAGAGCGCCTCGGCGAGTTCCCAGCCGTAGTAGAGGTCCAGCCGCGGGTTGTGGTGGATGTTTCCCACGATGCCCACGACGAACTTGCCCTCGAGGCCGTGCGTGCGCCGCAACTCCGCGATGCGCGGATCGTCGCGCATCGGGCGAAAATGCGCGGTATCCGCGCCGTCGGGCAACCACATCACGCGCGGCAGCTTCCTCGCGGTGATCTCGCGAAAGTGGTCGATCAGGTACGTGCCACGGAAGACGAGCGCGTCCGCCTCCGAGGGCAGGAGGCGATCGACCTGGTGCGCGAACTCGACCTCGAACCGGTTGCGCGCTTGCGGCTCCAAGAGCGGCTTCATCGGATCGCCAATCTCGTAGACGAGTCGCATCTTCCGATCGAGCCGGCGGCGCACGCCCGCGAGCAGCGCCGAGGGAAAGCCCAAATCGATGCAGTAGACCCAGGGCGCGACACTGGACGTGCTCGCGCGCAGGGCGGACCACGTGGGGGCAATCGAACCGAAGCGCCCCCGCTCTTTGTAGACGACCGAAACGTCGTCCCCGAAGAGCGCACGGGCACGCGGCCCCTGCACCGAGTTGTGCTGCCCATTGATCAAGACCGCGGAGACGAGATCACGCACGGTGCGTCCCCTTTTTTGCCCAGGCCACGGCGGTCGCCACGATGCTGTCGAGATCGTGCTCGAAGCGATGCCCGAGCGCGTGAGCACGCGCCGGATCGGCCACGAGGATCGGAGGATCGCCGGGCGACGGCTCGCCATAGATCACCGGGACCGGCTTTCCCGTGGCTCGCTCGACCGAGGCGATGACCTCGCGAATGCTGGTCCCCTTGCCCGTTCCCAAGTTCACCGACTCACTCGCCCCGCCCGCAGCCAAATGCGTGACCGCGCGCACGTGCGCCGTGGCCAGATCGGCCACGTGGATGTAGTCACGCACGGCCGTTCCGTCCGGCGTGGGGAACGTCGTGCCGAAGACACGAACGGGCTCCCGCTGCCCAAGGGCGGCGGCCACCAGCAGCGGAATCAGGTGCGTTTCCGGCTCGTGGTTCTCGCCGAGCTCTCCATCGGGATCGGCGCCGGCGGCATTGAAATAGCGAAGGGCCATCCAGGACAGCTTTTCGAGCTTTCCGTACCAGCGCAGCACGTCTTCGATCATCAGCTTGGACTGGCCGTACGGATTGATCGGCTTCGTGGGCGTCGTCTCCACGATGGGCAGCGACGGCGGAATGCCGTACACCGCGCACGTCGACGAAAAGACGATGGTCTTCACCCCTTCCTCGAGCAGCGCATCGAGGAAATGAACCGTGTTGGCCACGTTGTTGCGGAAGTACTTGCGCGGATTTTCGAGCGACTCGCGCACGTAAGCATTCGCCGCAAAATGCAGGACCGCATCGATGCGGTGTTCGCGCACGGCGCGCGTCACGCAGGCGGCATCTTGGATGCTGCCGCGAACGAAGGGACCGAACCGCACCGCCTCTTCGTGCCCCGTGCTGAGATCGTCGAGCACCACCGGCAGATGCCCTGCCGCCTTGAGTGCCTTTGCGGTGTGGCTGCCGATGTAGCCGGCTCCACCCGCTACCAAAACGCGTAACGTCATCCTTCGCTCCCGGTTAGAGCTTTTCGCCGGCGATCCACGTACCACCCACGAGGATCCACGATCCCGGCGGCCGGTCGTAGGCGCCGACCTGCGTGACCTTGCAGCCGAAATCCGGCAAACGCCGCTTCAAATCGATGGGGTTGCACAAGTAAGTCGCGTCGTTGTCGCCATGAAATGGCGGGACGACGTCGGGCTCGCGCATCGTGAAAGAGGGATGCGGCTCGATCAGTTTGCGACCGATGAGTGCCCAGTTCCGCACCATCAAACCGAGCACCTCGGGCAAGGTGTTGCCGAGGGGATGGCGCGGCATCCCCGGCTTGCGCACGAAAATGGTGGAACGCGGCCGGTTCTGCCACACCCAACGGGTCGCCGCGTAGACGGAGGCCAGAGGGCTGAGCAGATTGGGCCCGACGACGATGAGTTGGCCGCGCGGACGCAGCACGCGCACCATCTCCCGCAAGCCGCGCTCGGGATCGGGCAGGTGCTCGACGGTCTGGTTCGTGACGACGACATCGAAGCTCGCGTCGGGGAACGGCAAATCGAGCGCCGATCCCTGACGGAACACGAGGCGCTCGTGCGGCGTGGGCACGTGCCCCTCGGCGTGCAGATCGATCCCCGTCACGTCGAAGCCGGCCTCGGACAGGAGCCAGGAAACCCATCCGTCGCCGCACCCCACCTCGAGCAACGAGCCCCGTGCATTGCCGCAGGTTCGCTTCACGAAATCGAGGAGCGGGCCATGCCGATCAGCCGCCTGCTTCGCGTCCGCCAGCTGCGGGCGCACGGCATCGCCGGTGCGGTACAAATCTTGGAGAGATGTTTCCTGGGGAGATGTTTCTTGGGGGGATGTTTCCTGGACGGATGCTTCGGATGTCATGGAATCACCGTGCGAGCGCCACGAGGAAGAACCGATCCTCGACGACGGAGCTGGTCCGATCGAAGGGACGGAAGGCTTTGTCCTCTTCCTGGCGCATGAGCAACTCGTAGTCGGACGTGGGGAAGAACGAGAGAAGCTCGTCGAGCGATCCGAATTTCTCCAGGCCCGCGCCAACGTGCACTTCGATGAAGCAGTCCGGCTTGCGGGCGAGCGCTTCCTTCGCGCCGCGCAAGGCTTGGCACTCGAAGCCCTCGATGTCGATGAAGAGAACATCGGGGTTGCCGTAGCGGCGCGCGAGCTCGTCGACCGGGACGGCCTCGACCTCCTCACGCCCCCACTGGCCGCTGCCGTCGTCGACTTGGCCATTGAGGCCGGGGCCCATGACGAGCTTGCCCGGTTTGTCCGAGACCGCGGCGTACACCACGGTGAGCTGGCGGACGCCGTTCAACTCGCGGTTCTTGTTGGCCACCGCCACGTTGTGCTTCGTCGCCTCCACCGCGATGACGGAGCCCTTCTCGCCGACCTCGTGCGCGAGCATCATCGCCACGACGGCCTGGTGCGCTCCGAGGTCGAAGACGCGCGCGCCGGGGCGGAGTTTGTGCCGTGAAAGGAGCTCGATTTCGGGCAGCAGTTCCCAATCGTGGTCGTACCAGCCGGTGCCCATGCCGTCCGCGAGCTGCACGCGCAGGTCGACGCGGCCATAGCGATGGCGCACCACGCGGGGGCGAAAGAGCAGCACATGAAGCTGCCGCCGCAGGCTACGAAGTCTGCCCCACACGGGCGTCGGTAGGACGCTACGCGCTGCCGAGATGACGCGCCGTTCGAGATTCATGACCATAACCCTCGTATCAACATATCAACTGGAAAAAGTCCGCGTGTTCGTGAACTCGGCCACCCCCGAATCGCGGGAGTCGACGAGGTCGAACTCGAGAACGAAGCCTGCCTTTCGGAGGCGGTCGAACAGGACGTCGCGGGAAGCGCACGGGTGGTACTCGAGGGCAAGCCGCCGGATGCGCCGCAGATCCTCGTCGGATGCCGAGTGCAATACGTCGTGCTCGCCGCCCTCGATGTCCATCTTGAACAAATCGACGCTGGTCAGAGACTCCCGCTCGAAGAATGTACGAAGGGAGATGGCTTCGACCTTCAGTCCACCATTCGCGACCTCGCGTCCGAATAGACCGCGCGATTGGCTCAGGTGCGATTCCGTATCCATCTGGCGCGATTCATCGCGGCCGGAAAGAGCCCAGGATCGGCTGGCCACCCGCGACCCGAGGCCGTTGACCTGGATGTGGTAATCGAGCCTCGTTCGCGTCTCGGGGAACGGCTCGAGGGCGACGATGCGTGCGTCGGGGGCGAGGCGGGCCGCGTAGAGCGAGAAAGCTCCAATGTTGGCGCCTGCGTCGACGATCACGCGGTCGGAAGCTTTCACGCGGTACTCACCGCGAAAGAAGATGATCCACGCGGTCACGAGATCGCCCCCATCGTGAATGATGAGCGAGTCTCCGTTGCGGGTCCGAAATACGAAGGGATAGCGAGGGGCACGCAGGCCGAGGTAGCCGGGGATCAGCGACGCCCAGGACGAACTGCCTGCCACACAGCGAGCCACCTCGGGGGCGCGCGACAAGTTCCGCGGGATGTCCCGAAGACGAGACCAAGCAACCATGACCTAAGTTCCTTCCTTCCAGGTGGAAACGCTATGATCACGCCGAGCAATCGCCGCGAGCACGTTGCCAAGGCGCGACATCTGCTGCTTGACGTCCGAGACATCACGGGCTCGCGCCGGCCCGCGCGCACCCAGCGCACGCCGCGCCTCGGGATCATCGATCAATTTCGACAGCGCCGAGGCAAGCTCCTCGTCGCGCGGTGGAACCAATACGCCGCACTCCGAATCGACGATTTCGGTGGCCGCGCCCATCGAGGTCGTGACGACGGGCAGGCCATGGCCCAAGGCTTCGATGAACACGATGCCGAAGGGCTCTGGGCCTAGATTCGGCTGGCAGAAAATGTCGGCGGCGTTCATGAGGGCCGGAACGTCGGAGCGTTGTCCGAGCCACCGAATGCGCGGGGCAACCCCCAAGCGTTCGCCCAGTGCACGCAGTTCGTCGAAATATGCCTGCTCGTGCTCGCGCTGGACGCCGCCCACGATCCACGCGGTCCACGGCGCCTTGGGGCGCATTTTTCCGAGGGCCTGCACCAAGAGCGAGTGCCCCTTCCAGCGCTCCAGACGACTCACCTGCAGGACGACGACGGAGTCCTCGTCCGTGGCGAGCTCTTTTCGAAGAGCGCGCCGCACGGCATCGCGCTCGGCCAACGAGACCGGTGGCGCGGGAGATCGCACGGGGCAGTGCACCACCGCGGGTGATTGGCCGGGAAACAAATGGGCCGCCGACTTCGCGGTGAAATAACTGTTCGAGACGATGGCATCGGGGACCTTGCGCTTGGCCCAGCGTTCGACCCAGTGCGTTCCCTTGGCGATGTCGTGCTGGAAGAACACGAATGGCATCGAGGCGGAGCGAAGCGTGGACCCGAAAACACCGAGGGGCCAGGGCGAGTGGCACACCGCAACATCGTAGTGCTCGGTTTTCAGGACCTTACGCAGAGCCCGGCGCGCGCGCAGCAGGGTCCACGGGTAGCGAACACGCACCGCTGGAAGCATGTGCAGCGTCACACCGGACGCCCTCAACTCACGCGAAAGGCGACCTTCCGCGGTTAGAGCGAAGGCAGGATCCATCCCGGGGTTGGTTGCGCGCTCCTCCGCAAGCGTTCGAAGCAGCGTTTCAACTCCGCCGTATAAATTTCCGGCGTAAAGATGCAGGACACGAAGCGAGCTGCGTGCCTCTTCTTGTGTGGGGGGAGGCGCCACCTGCATGTTGACGCGGCGAACCATGGCAGAGACATGCGCCCGCCGTCAACACGGGCTCCCCCGTCCGTTTTACGGCTTTCCTTGCGTCGGCGCCGATGGCTTGCGGCGAGCCAATCGCGCTTTGAAGTCATCGAAGGTCTTCCGAATGCCATCCTCGAGGCGCACCTTGGGCTCGAAGCCGAGGTACTTCTTCGCCTTGGAGATGTCCGGGCAGCGTTTCTTCGGATCGTCGGCGGGAAGCGGCTGACGGATGAGATCGACCTTCTGCCCGGAGACGCGCATGACGACCTGTGCGAGGTCCGCCACCGTGCATTCGGTGGGGTTGCCCAGGTTGATGGGCGGGTCGAATTCGTCGACGGTGGCCGCGCGGAAAAGGCCTTCGACCAAGTCGGAGACGAAGCAAAACGAGCGCGTTTGCTGACCATCGCCGTAGAGCGTGATGGGCTTGTTCTCGAGGACCTGCGTCAGAAAATTCGAAACGACGCGGCCGTCGTTGAAGGCCATGCGCGGCCCGTACGTGTTGAAGATGCGCACGATGCGAACATCGGCCCCTTGCGTGCGGCGCTCGTCCATCAAAATGGTCTCGGCGACGCGCTTTCCTTCGTCGTAGCAGGCGCGCTCGCCGGCGCAGTTGACGTTGCCCCAATACTCTTCGCGCTGCGGGTGCATCAACGGATCGCCGTACACTTCGGACGTGCTCGCGTGAACGACGCGGCAGCGACGGCGCCGCGCATGTTCGACGAGGCGAATGGCACCGAGCGCACTGGTGGTGACCGTGGCGTACGGGTCGGCCTGGTAGTGCACCGGCGATGCGGGGCAGGCCATGTTGAAGATGATCTCGGCGTAGACGGGGAGCGGCTCGCGCACGTCACCAATCTGCAAATGGAAGTGCGGCTCGCGCCGAGCGTTGTCCAAATTCGTCAGGTCGCCGGTCATGAGATTGTCGAGCCCCACGACTTCGTATCCTTCGGCGAGCAATCGATCGACGAGGTGCGATCCAATGAAACCCGCAGCTCCGGTTACCAACACGGTTTGACGAACAGAACCAAGACCCACGGAAGACCTCCTTCGAACGCAAGCAGCCAATTCTTTGAAACACAGATCCTACGCCATCGCACGAAAAAATGGCGGTTCGCGAAGGCGTCGCAACGGTGTGCCACCCATTTTCGGATCACGACCGGTTCGCAAATGAGAGCTTCTCTGGTAAGCACCGCGAGTCACGATCGCTCCTCGAGCTTGCTCATGCGCACCTACGCAATCGTCGCCGGTGACTTCGTAAAGACGGGAGGGATGGATCGAGCGAATTACGCGCTCGCGAGCTATCTCGCACGGCAAGGCCGAAGCGTAACGCTCATTGGTTTTCGCGCTGATTCGGAATTGACGTCGAATCGAAATGTGGAGTTTCGCGCCGTCGTAAAGCCGAAAAACTCCTACACGTTGGCAGGGCCTTTTCTTGCTTCGTCGGGAATTCTCGAGTTTGCAAAACGCGCGCGACATCGAACGACGTTCGTGGTCAATGGTGGAAACTGCAGCCTCCCGGCGGTGAATTGGGTGCACTACGTCCACGCGGCATTCACACCGCGTTTGGCGGTCGGTACATTTCGCCGCGCCTTCGCCGGGATTGACGCAGCAACGAGCCGCACCACCGAGCGGGTGGCGCTTCGCATGGCCACGCACGTGATCGCGAACTCCGAGCGAACGAAGCGCGATTTGGTCGAGCTCGTCGGTGTCCGCGAGGAGCGCGTGCGCGTGATTTACCTGGGCACCGATCCCGCGCAGTTTCGTTCGGCGAACGACGAAGAGCGGCGCAAGGTGCGCGAGGAGCTCGGATGGCACCCGGACCTCCCGTACGTCGCCTTCATTGGCGCCCTCCACGACCGACGCAAAGGCTTCGACGTGGTCTTCGATGCGTGGCGCGCGCTCGCACGCTCGAGCTGGGACGCGCGGCTCGTGGTCATCGGCGCCGGCTCCGAGCTACCCGCGTGGAAAGCCCGCGCGCAGGCGCAGGGCCTGGGCGATCAGCTCCTCTTTTTGGGCTTTCGGAACGACGTGCCGCGCGTCCTCTCGGCGTGCGACGCGCTGGTGGCGCCCACGCGTTACGAGCCGTACGGCCTCGCGGTTCACGAGGCGCTCTGCTGCGAGCTGCCGGCCATCGTCACACGTGCCAGCGGCGTTGCGGAGCGGTATCCGGAGTCGCTGTCGTCGCTGCTCCTGGAGGATCCGGACAGCGCCGACGAGCTCGCGCGTGCACTGCGCAGGTGGCGTGACGACATGCCGAACCTGCGGGCGCGCGTTCGAAGCGAGCTCGCACCAGTGCTGCGCGGTCGAACGTGGGACGACATGGCACGCGACATGGTCGCGTTCATGGACGAAGCCTAAGTCGTCGCGGCGGGTGCCAGTTCGGCAGTAGCGGCTTCGGCGGCCGCGCGATCGGCGCGTGTTGCGGCCACGAAGAGCATGCAATTGAGCATCCAGAATTCGAGGCCCGGTGTTCCCATGAACAGCGGGGCGTTGAACGTCACGGCCAGGGCCCCGATGTTGTAGCCCAGCATGACGCCGCCCCATATCCACATGTCGCTCACGCCTCCGCCGAGACGGCCGATGGCCACTTTGAAGGCCGTCCAAAGGCTCACGACCAGGGCGGCCGGATAGGCGATGAGCAGGGCAATGCCGCCGTCGAGAAGCCAGCCTGTCCACTGAATCTCGACCCAGATCGGTGGGGCTTCCCTGGAAAAATCACCGAAGTAAACACCCATCATTCCCCAGCGCGCGAGGCCTGCCCCGAACGGATACTCCGGAAGGAGATCTTCGAGCGTGTGCTCCAGAAAGTGCCCGCGGTTCGCATAGTAGACGTCGCCCGCGCTTCTCTCGGTGAGCGTCGAGACGCGATCGCGCACGCTGTCGCCGCCGACGTCGACGGCGAAGATCCAGGCGATGCCGAAGATCGCGACGATCATGCCCGCAAAGAGCACGAATTTGCCGGGCTTGCCCCGCAAGCCCAGTGCCGCGGCGCTGGCGAGCATGCAAATGAGGCTCATGACCAACAGCGAGCGGACGTGGCTCAAGTAAATCGAGAACACGCCCATGGTCATGCCGGTCAGCACGATGGATCGACCCCACCAGCGCGTTTTTCCGAGGAGCAGGCCGCTGCCGACGACGCACGTGTAAAATCCGGCCATGGCCGCTCCGCCGGCCGTGTCGCTCAACCCCATCGGCCGCAAGATGCGTTCGCCGCTGGCGAGCGTGATCTTCAGACCTTCGCGCATGGCGTTCTGGGTCGCGTCGTGCGAATCGACCTGGAACTGGGCCGGGAAATAAACCTGGAGCACGCCCACGGCGGAGCTCAAGGCATAGAACGCCCAGAAGACGAGGATGATGCGCTTGAAATCGTCCATGTCGATCTTCAAGCGCGGCACCCAGAAAATGGGAGAGAGCACGGCAAGGTACATCGCCCAGTGCGCGAGTCCACCGAGTGCGCCCGCCGTATTGGGATTCAGCATTTGCACGCCGACGAGCCCGAGCGAGACGAAGGACCACGAACGGGCGGGATGGCGAAGGCCGGCCTTGGGAATCGCGAAGATGCAGAGCAGGCTCGCCATGAAGGCGACGCTGCGGACGATGGCTCGGTAACTGCCGAGGCTTCCCATCAGGGCGACCTGGCAGAGGAATTGGACGATGATGACGGCGAGCAGCCAGTTGCTCGAGGCCCGCGGCTCGGTCCACGCGCGCACCGCCTCCGCCGCCTTGGCCATCCGGCCACGCTGTCGCCCTTGCGCCTGTCCTGCACGATGCGCGGGCAAGCGACGCGGGAAATTCGCAGCCGTGGTCATCGGGTCTTCCTCTGCTTCATGATGCTCCTCGCAACGTTCGGACGGTGCTCTCGATGGAGAAAAGTCGATCGTAGAGGCCGCGCCCCCGCTCTCCCAGGGCACTCGCGCGTGCCCGATCGTTCAAAAGGGAGCAAACCAACTCGGCCATGGGCGGGAACTGCGCGTCGCCATCGAGTGCGCCGAGCCCTACGCTCTGTTCGGTGCGCCAGATCGATTCGGAAAGCTCCCCCTCGTTGGAGACGACCGGAATGCCCAGGGCGAGGCTGGCCATGACGCTGGTGCGGCGGCTGCTGACGCCATCGGGGTACGGTTGCACGGTCATGTCGCACGCGGCCAGGTGCGTGGCCATGTCTTCCTCGGACAATTCGCCGGTGACGATGAGCCGGTCTTTCACGCTGGGGTTCTTCGCGATCCAATTCGCCGCGAAGGAGGGGCCGTTGCGGCCCATCAAGACGGCCTTGCACGTGGCATGGCGCGCGAAAAGCTCCGCGAACACCCGTTCCACGAGCGGCGCGATCAGCCCGCCGTAAGTGCCGAAGTGGCCGACGAGTTCCCACGTGCCTTGCTGCGACAGCGACGCGCGAAGCGCGGCAACCCGATCGGGCGCGGGTGCGAATGCGATGTTCGATGGGATGGGCAGCCACGTCGCAGGCTTCGCACCGGGGACGTGCGCCTTCAGCAGGTCGTTCCATGCCGGGACGGAGACGAACGTCCGATCCGCACGATAGACGAGCGCGGCGGCCATCAATTGGGTCACGGCGGCGAGGATCCCGAGGCGCAATTTCTGGCCTCGTTCGCGCCGGAACAGGACTTCGTGGAACATGACCCACAGGTCCTGGCGCTGCGAGGCAAGCGCCGCGCAGAACGCGAGGTTCATGCCGCGGTAGCCGAACGCTTGCGGCACGTACTGCAGCAAGATGCGGGTGCTTCGGGAAGGTCCCGCACCGCGGCGCGCCTCGGAAAGTCCCTTGGACAGGGTCACCAAGCTGCGCGGGCCGAAGTGATCCGGCAGGGTATGCAGGGTGATGCCCGGCTCGTGCGCAAAGGGAGCGGGGGCCGGCGGCGCCCACACGTGGACGTCGTCGCCGGCGCCGGCGAGGGCACGTGCGATCGATTGCGTGTAATCTGCAACCCCGCCGTGGGCCGGGGGGTACTCGCCCGTCACGATGTGCCACGACTCGAGGCTCACGGGTGGCTGCCTCGCGCAGGCTCGAGCATGGCCTGTCGTTCGTGGGTCACCTTTTGGGCCCAGTCCGGGTTGTCGGGGTGGCGCTTGGCGAGCTCGTTGAATTCGTCGAGTGCCTCCGCGTGAAGCCCGAGGCGCGCCGCCACGTGGGCGCGGGCGGATACGACGTCGTCGCGGCTCGAATAACGTTCGCGCGCGCGGCGGAAGAACATGAGCGCGCGGCGCAGGTTTCCGCGCCCCTCCTCGATGCGCCCGACGTACAGCAGGAGATCGGCGCAGCGGTCGTCGTTGGCACAGCCCGACTTTGCCAGCTTGTCGATGACGCCGGTCATGTCCGCGGAGCGATCGAACTGCTTGGCCAGCCGCAGCGTGGCGTCGAGGCATTGCGACTTGTTGTCGACCAATTCCGAGCGCGCTTCCAGCTGGCGCAGCGCATTGTCGACGTCGCCGGATTCGGCGCGGGCGCGGGCCTCGACCTCGTATCCCTCGCAGAGCGTGGGTTTCAACTGCTGCAGGCGCCGGGCCCCCTCGATGGCCCGCTCGATGCAGTCGGTGCGATTGGACTCGGCGCACCAGGGCGAAACGTCCGCATTGGCGAGATCGGCCAGCAGCGCGTGGGCCCTTCGCCCGATGGCGTCGGCCGCGTCGGACTTGCGGCGCAGGATCTCTTCGTCGAGGACCGCTTGCGTGGCCGGCAGGCGATCGCCAAGGCGAGAGGCCAATGTCTGCAGCACGGAGAGGCCCAGGGCACCGTCCGGAACGAGCTCCAACGCTTCTTCGGGGCCCGTCACCAAGTGGCCCGCTTCGGTGGCGAGCTCGCGCTGCCATTCGGCGGCCTGTTGGATCGCGTAGCGGTACTCGAGGCGCGCCTGCGACGGATACGCGCGGAAGAAGGTGCGCGCGAGGATCAAATGCGCCGGGCCATAGACGGGCGAGACCTCGAGGGCGCGGCTCACCCAGGGGAGCACGGATTCGTCGCCGGCCACCCAGGCGCGCATGCCGCCCGAGAACGGGAGGTACGGCTCCGAGGGATGCCTCGAGATGGCACCCTCGGCGAGCACGCGAAATTCGTCGGGCGGGGCGGGCTTCAAGGACGCATCGTGGAGCTTGGTGCGGTCCGAGTACAGGTCGTCGTTCACGTGCACGAGGACGGGGATGCCCGCGACCACGATGGCGCCTGCCACCGCGTACCCGAGAAGACGCGGGCGCTTGGCCCAAATATCGACGCGGCGGAAGGTGCCGACGCCCGTGCCGCCGACGATCAATCCCGCGCACACGGAAAGGGCGAGGACGACGGCAGGGAACTCGGAGTTGAAGTCGACCAGGTTGTGCAAAAAGCTGGTGACGATGGCGACCCACGCCCCGACCGCGGGACGCGAGCGCGAGAAGAGCACGGACGGCCGCAGTGCCCACGCGATGGCGCCCAGCGCGGCCAGGGTGACGGGCACGCCCCACTCGCTGGCCCATTGGAGAAGCACGTTCTCGGGGTGCGTGTACGTGACGTAGTTGGTGCCGTCGCGGAAAGCGGGGAACGTGCTCTCGAAGGAGCCACGGCCGGCGCCCCAGAAGAAGTGGTGCCAGACCATGCGTGCGGCGTATTCGAAGACGCGCAGCTTGGAGAGATCGCGATCGGAGACCTCGTTCCACGCATCGTCGGACGAGGCGAAGACCCACATGCCCACGCAGGCAACGATCACCGCCACGAGCACCGCGTAGGTAACGCGTTTCACGCTATGGCGATGGCTGCGCGAGGAGACGCGCGTCATCCAGACGAGAAGAGCGGCGCCCGCGACGCATGCGAGGACACCGCCGCGCGAGGCGAGCCAGAACTCGAAGGCCATGAGCACGGCGGCGAAGGCCAAGGAGACGGGTCGCGGAACGGCGGGCCGTGACGAGAGGCCTTCACCGAGCGCGACGAAGAAGCCAATGTTGATGTACGCGGCCAGCGCGTTCGCGTTGAGGATGGTGGCGACGTGGCGCGCGCCAATGAGCGTGGTGGGCCGGTAGATGCCGAAGACGCGCTCGGCCCCGAGCGCCGGGTGCGCGAGCGCCGCAGCACCAACGACGGTGGCGGAGAGCACGAGGATCGCGGAGCAAAAGAGCGCGCCGTGCCGGCTGGCCGAGATGCGCACCACGCTGAGGAACGCGACGAGGTACGTGAGGCCACGGAGCACCTCCACACCGCTGGCCACG
This sequence comes from Sorangiineae bacterium MSr12523, assembly GCA_037157775.1. Taxonomy (NCBI): domain Bacteria; kingdom Pseudomonadati; phylum Myxococcota; class Myxococcia; order Myxococcales; family Pendulisporaceae; genus Pendulispora; species Pendulispora brunnea. Next base: position 3,459,857 of record CP089982.1, on the reverse strand, counting down.
GGATCCAAAGTGATGGACGCGAACCGAGGCCCCGGCAGGTGCAAGGGCCAGAACGCGCGCGACCAGACGTCCGCATTGCGCGGCGCCACGAGGTGGAGCAAACCGGCCGGGAGCGGCAGAAGCTGAAACGCGGTGAAGAGCGTGAGGCCGACGCAGGTGGCGACGAGCACGCTCGCGGCGAGGCGCGGGCGCGCCACCGGGGCGTGCATCCAGACGAGCACTCCGGCGAGCCCCACCATCGCGGATGTGATGAGGAGCATCGAGGTGTGAATCGCACCGAGGGCGAGCGCAGGAAACAGCACGGCACCGGCGAGGAGCCAGCGACCTACCCGCAGCGTCCACTCTTCCCTTTTTTTGACGCGATGGCTCCTCGAGCCGGAGCTCGGGGCATGCTCCTGCCAGGCGTGCTCCACACTGCGTTCAGTTGCCTGAAAGCGCCCCAATTGTCAAAAGCCTCTATGCGCTGAGCTTGGGCGAGCCCAGCGCTTCTTCGCGTGTGTCGCTGGAGCGACCGCGCGGGGTGGTTTTGGTGCTAGGCTCGACAGGCCGGCCGAGTGCCTCGCGGTAATACGCGAGGCTGCGTGAGGCCATCACGCGCTCGTCGAACTCCGCGGCTGCGCGCTCGCGGGCGCGCTCGCCGAGTTGACGGCGGAGGTCCGCATCGCCGGCAAGACGGCGCGAGGCTGCCGCCAAGGCGGCGGGATCGTTCATCGGGATGGTGATGCCACTCACGCCGTCGCGCGAGACATAGGCCACGCCCGAGTGGGGCACGTGCGTGTTGATGACCGGAAGGCCGCTGGCCATGGCCTCGACCTGGGTGAGGCCGAAGCCTTCGCCGCGGCCGTTGCTGGGGAACCAGAGGGCGGTGGCCGCGAGGTAGGCGCCCACCAATTCTTCGTCGTCGAGGCGCCCCGCCCACACGATGCGATCGGCGACGCCGCGCCGCTCAGCGCGCTGGCGAAGCTCGTTTTCCATGGGGCCGCTGCCCACGATGAGGAGCTTGCCCGGTGCATCCGACAGCGCGTCGACGGCCACGTTCAGGCCCTTGTAGTAGATGACGCGCCCCACGGAGAGCCACAAGGGTGCGCCGTGTTCCGAGCGCAGCTTCTCCGCAAAGGCGCGGGCCTTGGGCGTGGGCTCGACGAACGGCGTGCGATCGATGCCCAGGGGGAGCGCTTTGGCCTTCGCGCCCACGCGAAGCAGCGCTTCGGAGCCTCCGATGTAGTCTTCGCTGGTGCTGAGCACGAGCGCCGCGCGCCCGTAGAAAAAGCTCTCGACGGGGCGGTAGGCCTTGAGGAGCACGCGCTGTTTGACCACGTCGGCATGGTGGGTCACCACCAGGGTGCCGAACGGGCGAAGGGAACCGAGGAGCGAGAGCGCGCTGAACATCGTGGGGTTCGGCGCGTGCAGGTGCAGGATATCGACGCCCTCGCGGCGAACGCGCCACAAGGCCGAGAAGAGCGACGGGCACACGTCGAAGCGCGAGAACGAAGCATGGCGCCCCACGCGGGTGACGCGCACGCCTTGGTCGACCTCTTCGACCGTGGGCGTGGAAGCGATGACGCGCCACGTGGCGTCGATTCCGCCCATGTCGTGGTTGACGCAGACAACGCGCACATCTGCCCCGAGCGCCACCTGGGCACGCGCAAGGGTCTGCGTGTGCGATTCAATGCCGCCGCGGGCGGGCGGGTAGAATTTTCCGAGGTGGCAGATACGAAGCGGCATCAAGTTTGGGGTCTGTTGCGCGGACAGCGCGGAAGTTTCAAATCACGGCCGCGGCGTGCCCGCGGGCTTCTTCTTCGCGGCCGCGCCCGCATCACCCGCATCACGACTGGCGGCGGCAGCTGCGCCTGTCCCGGCGTCGCCGGGCGGGGTGTTGGCCGTGCCCCACTGCACCCGCCCGAAGCGCGAGGATTTGTGGAAGTTGCCCTGCCCCAGGATGGGCGACCAGGCCACGCCGCCGTTTTGCTGCATGGTGTAGAAGTTCATGCGCCACGCATCCCCCAGCTGGGGCGGGTGGTGCGCCGCCTTGGAGAAGGCCGCCCACGGGATCGCGATCTCCACCGTGTAGCCTTCGTCCTTGTCGTCGGCCTTGTCGAGGGTGCCCTGGATGGTGACGGCACTCTTCAACTTGGGATCCCAATCCTCGTGGCCGAATGGCCCGTTGGGCTCCTGCTTGGGGGCGTTGTACGAATCGAATTGCGAGTGGAACACCCGATTTTGCGGGTTGATCTGCAATTCGTAATAATCCTTGTTGTCACCGTCCCCGTCGGGATCGGTCATGATTTCGACGGTGTCGCGCGTCCACAATTTGGGCTGGCCGGTGGCCGTGAAATCGTCTTTCTGCTTTTCCTTGTCGGTGAAATAACCGACCACGTCGGGATCGCTCACCGTGAAGAGGACATACAGGTTGGCATCGTCCCACGCGAGTTTCGCCGAGCCGTTCACGGGAAACGTGGTGTTCTTTTTTCCCGTTCCCACGTCAACGAAAGGGCCGAGATCCGTCGCTCCTTGCCAGCCCTTGTCGTCGCCCTTGCCGTCGATGACGATTTTGTCGCCCGCCGCGAGCTTGTTCACGATGACCGACGGAATGTCCGTGCTGCGCGTGTGCTCTTCCGGCTTGGGGGCCACACCCGTTTTGATTTTGCCAATCAAGGCCGCATTGTCGCCGTCGTTCGGGCCGCTGATGATGCGCAGGCGCGCATTGCCCTTCCATACGCCCGTGAGGACGGAAAGCTCCGGCGCCTTGGTGTCGTCGGGGACGTGGAATGTCTGCTCGTCGACGTAGACTTTGCCTTTTTCCCATTTGTCGGGGCTCAAGATTTGTTTGTTGTTCTTGAGCTCCCGCAAGGGTCCGTCGTTATCCAAATTATCGCGATGGTCCGTCGCAGGATCGAGGATGTGCGTGAAGAGCATCCAGCCCTCGTCGACCGTGTCGTCGCAGCGCCAGTAATACGTGAGCTTCACGTCCTGGCCGGGTTTGGCCTGCGCAGGTTCGATGTCGTAACCGATGATGTGAACTCGGTTTTCGAAGTTGATATCGACCTTGTGCGGGATATTCGCCGGCTCGGATTCGAGGATGTACGACTTGAGGCGTTCCTTGTCCTCCGCCGAGACGCTCTTCGAGCCGCCGACACACGCGGCCTGCATGGCCAGAGCCCCCGCTACCACTGACAGCAATACCCAGGTCTTCCCCTTCGCGCGCACTGGATCCTCCTCCGTTCTCTGCTTCGTCTTTACCCCCTCCCGATCCCGATCCCGATCCCGAAAGAAGAAGATCGGGAGGGGGAGCGGGAGCAGGAGCGGGAGGAACTACTTGCGGCCCTTGCGACGGGCGTCTTTTTCGCGCTTGCGCTGGGCCTTTTTCGCATTGCGCTCGGAGGCGGAGAGGGCCTTCATCTTGGTGAGGCTCTCCTGCGGGGCGCCGCCGCCCATACCCGGAAAGCCACCCATGCCCGGGAAGCCGCCCATTCCGGGGAAGCCACCGAGGCCGGGCATGCCGGGGAATCCGCCCATGCCGGGCATGCCCGGGAAACCCGGCATCCCGCCGCCGCCGGCGGCCATTTTCTTCAGGTTTTTGGCCATCTGCAGCTGCTTCACGCCCGGGATGTTGCCGAGGAGGCCCATGTTCTGGCCGAGGCCCTCCATCATCTGCCGCATGAAGAGGAATTTCTGCACGAGCTCACTCACCGCTTGTTCGGTGCTGCCCGAGCCTTTGGCGACGCGCTTCACGCGCCCCGGCTCGCGCACCAGCGCGTAGGGGTCCTTCTTCTCGAAGGCGGTGAAGCTCTGGATGATGGCCTCGATCTTCACGAGTTCGCGATCGTCCAGGTTGGCGTCGGGCGGGATCATCCCGTCCATGCCCGGCATTTTGCCGACGATGTCCTTGAGCGAGCCCATTTTCTGAATCATGCGAATCTGATTCAGGAAGTCGTCCAAGGTGAATTGGCCTTGGAGCATCTTCATCGCGTCTTCGGCGGCCTTTTGCTCGTCGACGACGGATTGGAAGTCCTTCATCAGGCCGACGACGTCGCCCATGCCGAGCACGCGGCTGGCCATGCCCTCGGCGCGGAACTCTTCGAACTTGTCCGTGCCCTCGCCCACGCCGATGAAGCGAACGGGCGCGCCCGTGACTTCTTTCACGCTCAAAGCGGCGCCGCCGCGGGCGTCGCCGTCGAGCTTCGTGAGGACGACGCCGGTGAGTTCCAGTTTGTCGTGGAAGCCTTTGGAAACTTTGACGGCGTCTTGGCCGATCATCGAGTCGACGACGAGAAGGATGTTCTCGGGATGGACGGACTCTTTGATGGAGCCCAACTCCTCCATGAGCTTTTCGTCGATGGCGAGACGGCCGGCGGTGTCGTAGATGATGACGTCGTGGCCCTTGGCGCGGGCCTCTTCGCGGGCTTTGATGCAGATGTTGAGCGGCGTCTCGCCCGGGATGTTGAACACGGGGATGCCGAGGCTCTTGCCGAGGACCTGCAGCTGTTCGACGGCGGCGGGGCGCTGCATGTCGGCGGCGACGAGGAGCGGCTTTTTCTTTTCTTCCTTCTGCAGGTAACGCGCGAGCTTGGCGGTGGTGGTGGTCTTACCGGAGCCCTGCAGACCGACCATCATGATGCCCGTGGCGCCCTTTTCCGCGAAGGCGAGTGCGGGGCCTTCGGCGGTCATGAAGGCGACGAGTTCGTCGTGACAGATCTTGGTGAATTGGTCGCCGGCGGTGACCTTCATGGTGCCGCCTTCGGCGGTCTTGGTCTTCAGCTTGACGACTTCGCCGAGCGCCTTCTCTTTGACGCGGGCCAGGAATGCTTTGACGACGCCGAGCTCGACGTCCGCCTCCAGGAGGGACAGGCGCACCTCGCGAAGTGCGGTATCGATATTCTGCTCGTTGAGCTCCGTAAGACCGGCGAGGCGGTTTTTTGCCTGCCGAAAGCCATTGGCCAATGCGTCGAACATGGGGCATGGGCTTACCACGGACCGCGCAATTTGTCCGTCCCCTCCGCCAAAGTCCGCTTTAGATTCCGTACTTTCGCTTGAGGGCCTGGAGCTTTTCGTCGCAGGTGGGAAGGGCGGCGTGGCCCTCCTCGAGGAGGCGGGCGGCCTCGTCCAGTTTGTCGGGGAGGGCGCGCGCCTCCGGGGAATCGTGGGCCATTTTTCCGGCGCGGACCTCGGCCAGGCCGAGTTCGACCTCGTGCTTCAAGGCCAGTGCCCTGGAGGTCGGCCCGCTCACCGCCAGGCACGCCCGCTTCGTCTCGCAGACGTCGACCACCGAGCACGGCGTATGATCGAGCGCCTCCGCCATGGATCCCTTGAGCGAATTGTCCGCCATCCGGTAGCGCTCAATCGCCTGCGAAAGCGACCCCGCCTCGCTCTTCCCCGCGTTGGCGCAGGATGCGAGGACCAACAGAAGAAGGAATCGCCAGGACGCCAGGATCGCCAGATTGAAACGAATCTGGCCCCTGATTTTTGGGGGGGAGAATCCAATCAAAAAATCAGAGGTCAGGGGCGTTTCCGCTGGTGCCCCTGGCGACCCTGGCGTCCTGGCGGTTTCCTTCTTCTGCGGGCTACGCATCGGGGATCTCGCGCCACAAGGCCCCCGACTGGGCCAGGGATCTGACGTCGCCTTGGACGATGAAGAGGCCGTCGCGGCTGGGGGTGATGCGCACGTCGTTGCCGGTGCGTTGGGCGATGCCGATGACGGCTACCTCGTCGCCGGGCAGGAGCGACTCTTCGAAGGTGCGCACGGCGACGATGGCCTTGTCGCCTTCCAGGACGCCGAAGTCGGTGTGCTTTTGAAAGAGCGGGAGGATACGCGCCTCGAATTGTGCGCCCTCGGCGGTGTAGCTGCGGTCGATGCGCTCGGGGCCGACGACGACGGTCGCGGTTTTGCCCTCCACCTCGAAGCGGCCCGCGGAGGCTTCCACGACGAAGTTCGCCGATTGAACCTCGCGATGCAGCGTGTGGACGCGGAGCAACCCCGGGCGGGCGACTTCACCGCGCACGATGAGGCGCGTCCAGAGTGCATCTTTTTTCGTGATGGCCGTCGGCACCAGATTTCCGCCGCGCGCGCGGCCGCGCACGATGACGAGCTCCCCTTCCCTCGCCTCGGCGATGGTGGTTTCCCGGGCGCGCAGAATGCGGCGCTGCCGTGCGCCCTGTTGGATGGCGCGCCCGGCGGCGATGAGCGCGGTGAGGAGAATGCTCAGTCCTGCGAGGACCCAGATTGCGTTTCCGTCGAAGAGAGGAAAAGTCGGCACGTCCGTCACCCGAGCTCCACTTTGCTCCACATGTCGCGCCGCATTCTCTCTTTGCGGCGGTCGGTTCGGGTAATAATTCGTGCCACCCCCCACGCGGCGAGCAACTCGCCCTCCTGGCCAAGCGCCGGAAGCGTGGTGCGCCCCAGGACGAAGGCGCCGGAAAGTGGTGTGCGCAGCGGCTCGGCGCCCAGGCCATGAAGCTGCAGCGGGTCGGCGTCCCACTGGACGGGCATCGGTTCGGCCTCGAGCGAGCCCCCCGAGGCCCGCACGCGCGTGCGGTCGACGGATTTGCGCTCGCCCTCGCGGAAGTCCCAGAGGGGGCGGCCGTCGTGCGGCGAGTCGACGAGGAGGTAGTGCCGCTCGACGAAGGGCAAGAACTGCTCGACGGTGGCGAGGACGCGCTCGCGCGCCGCCGCGACTTTGCCCCGCGAGTCGCTCTCCAGGAGAGCCTCGGCCACGAGAAGCGTGGTGTCGCCCGGGCCCTTGGTGCGCTGCAGATGCACCGTGTACGCCGGCGGATCGGGCACGAGGAAGGACTCGGCGGCGAGCGGCTGCGGAATGCCGCGGTCGTGCACCAGCATGGAGACCACGAAGCGCCAGGTGCGCGGGTGCACCGCGGGGAGCTGGCTCATGGCCCGACGGGAGGGCGCGAAGCCCGGCGCGAGGTCGAGCAGCGCCGCCGTGGGAAGATCCGAGACGACGAACGGCGCGCCCGTGGGGGCATCATCACCGTCGACGAGTACGCCGGTGACCTTGCCGCCGCGGTGAGCGATGGAGCTGGCGCGCTCGCCGAGGTTGACGTCGCCGCCATGGGCGCGCACCCGCTCGACGAGGAACTCGGTGAGCTCCTCTTCGCCGCGCGCGAGGCGCACGGGGCGGGTCCACGCACCGTGCAGGCGTGCGAGCGCGAACGGCGGAATGGGATCGGCGAGATCCGAGGCAAAACGGGCGGCGATTTCGACGACGCCGCGGTAGGGATGGTCGCGGGAGAATTCGGCGAGGAGATCGCCCGAGTTTTCCTGCAGGTGCGGAAGCGATGCCAGGGCGCGGTCGGTTTCGCGACGCTCCCAGAAGCCGCCCGGCGGCAGGACGACGTCGCGCTCGAAGGCCGAATCGGCGAGAGAACAGGTGCGCGCGAGCTCGGCGTAAAATTCGTCCACGACGCGGCGGATACCCGGAAATTCGCGGTCGATCTCGCGGCCGAAGAGGGCCGTGTCGGTGGGGATCTCCAGGCGGCGCCCGGGGCTCAGGACACCGAGGACGGGATCGTGCGGCGAGAGGCGGCGGCGAAAGGTCTGCGATTGCGCGAGCTCGACGATGACCCTGCCCCAGGCCGGCGACTGCGATGCATGAAAATTGAAAGCGCGGCGGGCGAGCGGCAGGCCGTCGTAGGCGTACGACGCGGGCCGGAAGCCCTGACCGAGTACGAGCACGCGCCACGAGCGCCGGGCGAGAAGAGCTGCTGCGGAAAGCGCGCCGATCCCCGCCCCGAGGACGACCACGTCGTAGTGTTTGGCCATGGTCTTACGGAGCGTCCTCTTGCTGCGGCTCGCTCCTCACGGACGGCGGAACGGGTGCGAGTGGTGAGACGAAATCTTCCACGACCGGAGGCGGCGCCGCGGACGGCTGCACCTGCGGAAGCGGGGCAGGAAGCGGGACGTCAGATACGGCTTTGCGCACGAACTCGAACTGGTTGACCGTGCTCAAGGACCGCGGGCGCGACACCATATGCGTGATGAGGCCCGACTGCGCCACGGCATTGGGGATGACGACCTCGCGGTTGTCCTCCGTGCGGATGCGCGTGGTGAGCGCGCCCAAGGTGAGCACCTCCCCTTGCGTCTCGCCGATACGCACGCGGTCGCCGGCGCGGTAGGCGCGCGAATACGTCAGCACCAAGCCGGCGAGCAGGTTCGAGGTCACACTGCGCGCGCCCAGCGCCAAGAGAAGGCCGACCATCACCGCCACGCCGAGAAAAGCCTTGGATTCGCTGCCCGGCAGGTACGGCGCCCCCATGACCAGGGCGCACATCCAAATGAGGATCGTGACGATGCGGCGCGTGGGCACCGCGAGCTCGGGCTCGAGCCACTCGAGCTCCAGTTTGCGCAGGCGCACCGCATCGGTCACCACCGCCAGCGAGCGTGTGGAAAAGCGAGCCAGGGTAAAGATGATGAGGAGCATCACCAGGTTCGGGATGAACGCCAGCGCGGCCTCGAAGGCGTTCGTCAGCACGGTCACCAAGGGCTGCACGACGACGCCGAACACGCGATGGTTCGGATCGAGCGCCCAGGCGACGATGAGGAGCCAGAGGTACGTGGCCGTGAGCGACAGCAGCGCCCGCGTCATGCCGATCAGCGACTTGAAAAAGGCGATGATCGTGTCGACGCCCAGGACCTCCACCGAACGAAAATGGAAGCCTTTTCCGCGCCGGCGCAGGCGGCGGTCGATGAACTCGACGAGTCCGCGAAGCATGCGCCCGAGGCTGCGCAGGATCCAAATCCAAAAGGCCGAAACCACCAGCGCTAGGAGGATGCGACCGATCCAAATGGCGACGTAGTCCGGCCCTACACTCATACTTCACCTCGTGTCACGGATACACGGGCGCGCCCTCCCTGCTCCGCCGGGACCACGGTGACGCGGCCTTCGGCGATCCACTGGAGGACGCGCGGAAGGAGCGTGTGCTCCTCCGCGAGAATGCGCGTGCGCAAGGCCGGCTCGTCGTCCGTGTCGAGGACGGGCACGGCGGCTTGGGCCAGGATGGGCCCCGTGTCGGTGCCCGCATCCACGAGGTGCACGGTGCAGCCGGCGATGCGCACGCCGTAGTCGAAGGCCTGCTTCTGGGCGTGCATGCCGGGAAACGCCGGCAACAGGGACGGATGGATGTTCACGATGCGCAAGGGAAATGCCTCGAGCAGCACCGGGGTGATGACCCGCATGAAGCCGGCGAGGACGACCCAATCGACTTCGTGCGCGCGCAGGCTTTCGACCAAGGCGCCGTCGAAGGCGGCGCGGTTGGGGAAGGCCTTGTGGTCGATGACCAAGGTGGGAACGCCGTGGGCGCGCGCATGCTCGAGCCCCGGCGCGGTGGCCACGTTGGAGATGACCACGTTGACGCGCGCGTCGAGCCGCTTCTCGGCCACGGCGTCGAGGACCGCCTTCAGGTTTGAACCGGTGCCGGAGATGAGAACGCCCAGGTTCAACATGGTTCAGGCTCCGGCCCCTGAAGCTCCCTCCCCCCGGGGGGAGGGCGGGGGGTGGGGGGACCAGAGAACGCGGTCTTCGAACGGCGTCTCGGGGTCGACGGGCACGACATGACCGAGGGTATAGGGCTCCTCGCCCTGACCGCGGAGCACCTCGATCGCGCGGGATGCATGTTCCGGCGGAACGATGACCACGAAGCCGATGCCCAGGTTGAAGGTGCGGCGCATTTCTTTTTCTTCCACCGGCCCGCCCTCGGCGATCAGCTGGAAGATGGGCGGGCGCGGCCAGGTACCCTCGATTTTGACGCCGAGTCCATCGGGAAGGACGCGCGGAAGGTTGCCCGGGAGGCCGCCCCCGGTGATGTGGCTCATCGCGCGGACATCGATGGTGCCGTCCTGCGTGAGGGCGGCGACATGGCGCGCGTACAGTCGCGTGGGGCGAAGCAGCGCCTCGGCAACGGTGGCGCCGGCGAGGCCGACGGGTGCGTCGTCGGGCCCGAGGTGCATCGTCTCGAGGAGCACGTGACGCGCGAGGGAGTAGCCGTTGGAGTGCAGGCCGCTGGAGGCGATGCCCAGGGCCACGTCGCCCGCGGCGACGCGTTTGCCGTCGATGATGTTCTTGCGCGAGACGACGCCCACGGCGAAGCCCGCGAGATCGTACTCGCCGTGGGCGTACATGCCCGGCAGCTCCGCGGTCTCACCGCCGAGAAGGGCGCAGCCCACCTCTTTGCAGGCATTGGCGATGCCGCGCACGACGGCCTCCCCCACCCCGACGTCGAGCTTTCCCGTGCCGAAGTAGTCGAGGAAGAAGAGCGGGCGCGCGCCGCAGGTGATGACGTCGTTCACGCACATGCCGACCAAGTCGAACCCGATGGTGTCGTGCACGCCGGTCATGAAGGCGACCTTCAACTTGGTCCCCACGCCGTCGGTGCCGCTGACCAGGACTGGATCTTCCAGGCCCGACGGAAGGCGGCACATGCCCGCGAAGCCACCGACGTCCTCGAGGACTTCGGCGATGCGGGTGGCGCGCGCAAGGGGCTTGATTCGTTCGACGAGTTCGTCGCCCGCATCGATGTCGACCCCCGCCTTTCGATAGGTGATCGCCATGGGTTACCTCACTTTACCATTGAACGAGTTGAACATATCTCATCAGCCTCACCAGCGAACCGTAACTGGGACCGGTCGTTCTGAGCGGCTTCCGTCGCCAGCCTGACCGGAATCGTTCCGTCCCCAACACCGCACCGCAGGCTTGGCAGGGCCCACCAAGGCGCCTGCACCCGCGAGGCGGACGCACACCGTGCCCGCACCAAGCCCGATCTGCTGGACGTCGAACAAGCCGGAAATCATGCCCGGCGTGTTGCGTTGCTCGTGCGTGCCGTTGTTCTGCTGTCCCGCGTCGTTGCTTCCCCAGCAACGCACGGAGCCATCGTAGAGGCGCGCGCACGTGTGGGCGTCGCCCAAGGCGGTGGCGCGCACCGATTCGAGGCCCGCAACGCGCGTGGGCTCGTGCCGATCGATTTGGGTGCCGTCGCCGACCTGGCCACGGTCGTTCTTGCCCCAACACGAGACCGTGCGATCGATGAGGGTGGCGCAGGTGTGCGCGTCGCCGGCGGCGATGTGAATCACACCTCGGAGGTTGGGAACGGGCGTGGGCTGGGCGCGGTCGGTGGTGGTGCCGTCGCCGAGCTGCCCCGATTCATTTTTCCCCCAGCAGCGTACGGAGCCGTCTTCGCGAACGATGGCGCAAAGGTGATTGGCGCCGGCCGCAATGGCGAAGATGGGCGGGAGATTTTCCTGGCGTTCGGGCCTGGGGCCGCCGTGCTCCGATTTCCAGCAGGTGACGTCGGCGGACTTGAGCAGCGCGCACGCGAAGGTGGGGCCGAGAGCAAGCTGGGTGACGTCGTGGAGGTGTTCGGCCGCGGCGGCAAGTCCTTCGCGACCGCCCCAGCAGCGGACCCTCGCGCCCTCGTCGAGCAGGACGCACGTGGTGTTGGCGCCGGCGAAAATTTGCGAGACGTGGCCCGGGGACTCGACGTGCACGGGGCGGAGACGGTCGTCGTGGGTGCCGTCGGCGAGTTGACCGCGGTCGTTCTTGCCCCAGCAGCGCATGGAGCCGTCGCGCATGAGGGCGCAGGCGTGCGCCCCGCCCACGGCAAGGTCCTCGACTTGGTAGGCAGGGCCGTTTTGCCGCTTTTTGCAGCCGGACACAGCGCACGCCAGCAACGCGATGGACGCGAGGAACGTAACGCTCTTGACGGCGGACAGCATCGCCCGTGCTTATATGCGGAACGGTCGATGGCCACACGGAAAAGGAGCTCCCTTGCGTCCAGGCCCCGTCGCCGCTCCGGTGAGCCCGCCAAAGTGTACCCGACCGCCGTGGTGCAAGCGGGCGCGTTCATCGGCAAAGACGCCGTCGTCGGGGCCTTTTGCTTCGTGGCCGCCGGCGCACGCATCGGTGCGGGCTGCCGGATCCAGAGCCACACGAGCGTGTGGGCCGGGGTGACGTTGGCGGAAGACGTCTTCGTCGGTCCGGCCGCGACGTTTACCAACGTGCGCCACCCGCGCGCGGCCTTTTCGCGTGCCCCCGGCCCCGCCGAAACCTGGGACGAGACCCACGTCGGCCGCGGCGCCACCATCGGCGCCAACGCGACCTTGGTCGCGCCCGTGCGCATCGGCGACCACGCACTCATCGCCGCCGGCGCCGTCGTCACCCGCGACGTCCCCCCCCACGCCATCATGGCCGGCGTCCCCGCACGCATCATCGGCTGGGCCTGCATCTGCGGCGAAACGGTGTCTCGCGCCCAACGCCGACCCAAACGCCTCTCGTGCCCCCGGTGCGCAAACCCGCAGAAGAAGGAAACCGCCAGGACGCCAGAAAGGTCGCCAGGATCGCCAGATTGAACCGAATCTGGTGTCTGGGTTTTTGTTTTGTTGTTGATTCGTTTCCGCTCGAGAACCCGGCCAAAAAACAAAAAAAAAGGCCCAGTGTTGGTTCAGCTGGCGATCCTGGCGGCCTTGGCGTCTTGGCGGTTCCTGCTTCTGCGGTTTCCCTAGGGCACCGGGGAGCCGTGGGGGATGCCGGCGGCGAGGACGTTGGCCATGACGATGCGGGCGACGTGGACGAAGACGACGATGCCGGCGACGTCGACGAGGCTCGCGATGAAGGGCGTGGAGCTCGTGGCGGGGTCGAGGCCGATCTTTTTCAGGACCAAGGGAAGCATCGAGCCGATGGTGCAGCCGGTGACGACGATGCCGACCAAGGTCACGGCAATGGTGAAGGCGAAGGCCATCGACTGATCGCGGTACATCAGGACGCGTGCGAAACCGATGACGCCGAGGATGGCGCCCAGCACGAGGCCCATCGCGAGCTCGCGAAGCAGGACCCGCCACCAGTCGCGCCCGCGTATCTCGCCGACGGCCAGACCGCGGATGATGAGGGTCGACGACTGCGACCCGGAGTTGCCACCCGCGGAGATGAGCAGCGGGATGTAGTAGCTCGCGCCCTGCAGCACCTGGAAAACGGGATCGTAAAAGCGCAGCGCCGTCTGCGTGAAAAACTCGCCGACGAAGAGAATGACCAGCCAGCCGCCGCGCTTGCGAATGAACTCGCCGAAGCGCGTCTGGAAGTACGGCACGTCGAGAGGCTCGATACCGCCGAGCTTTTGCACGTCTTCGGTCTGCTCTTGGGTGAGAACGTCGATGACGTCGTCGATGGTGATGACCCCGAGGAGCGTTCCATCCGTCGCGATGACCGGCATCGCGTTGAGGTCGTACTTCGCCATGCGGCGCGCGACCTCCTCTTGGTCCATGTCCGGCGGCACGCTGATGATGTTCGTGCGGAGCACGTTCTCCAACAGCTCCTTGCCCGGGTTCACGATGAGATCGCGCAGCGAGGCGATGCCCACGACTTTGTCGTCCGGCGTGAGCGCGTACACGTTGTAAATCGGGATGTTCTCGTTCTCGATCGAGTACGCCCGCACGGCCTGGAGGGCTTCCTCCACGCGAACCGAAGGCTGGACGTAGACGTAATTCGTCGTCATCAAGTGGCCGGCGCTCGTGTCGGGCCACTTCTCGATTTCGCGGACAGCCTCGGCGGCCTCGGGGTCGACCCGTTCGAGGGTCTCGAGGATCTTGTCGCCGATGGCGTCGGGCAGGACGCTGAACAAGTCGGCCCGATCGTCGGGCTCCATCTCGCTGGCGATGTGGGCGACCGACTCGGGCGCCATCAGCTCCGCGAGCTCCTCCTGCTCCGTCTCGTCGAGGCGCTCGAAGATGGGCGCGGCCTCGTCGGCGGGCAGGCGCGCGAGAAGCTGCGCGGCCTCGTCCGGTTCCAGCTCCGAAACGATGTCGGCGAGGTCCTCGGCGTGGATCTCGTCGAGCAATTCGCGCACCTGGTCCGGATCCTCCCTGAGGAGCTGCTTCAGGTCAGGACTGAGCAGGGTCGCAAGCCGCATAACGCGGCGCGCTTATAGCGGAATGGAAGCCAATCGAGAACCCTTACTTCGCGCGGGCCCCCGATCCACCGGCGCGGGCCGCATATCCCCACGCTCGAAGTACCCGGCTCATCTCCTCGGCGCTGGCGCCTGCCACGCCGACGCCACCGCCTTCGTTGCGCGCGCCGGAGTAGGTGACGAACAAGCCGAGATCTTTGGTGAAGTTGATGACCGGCAAGGCACTCGACACAATGGCCGAACGCGCTTCGTCGGTGGTGATTCCGTGCTCCAGGCTGCCTTCCCAGAGGCCCAGCGGGCCTGCAAAGAAGCGATCGGCGGGCCACGGTCTATCGTCGAGGTAAAGATCCCAGGCGACCTTCGCATCGGCCGGTTCGACGCGTAAATCGAAACCGACGACACCGTCGGGAACCGTGGAAAAGGCGAATTCGACGCGAGGGCCTTCGACCTTGATGACCTCGTGCGCAATCCCCACGGGCTCCGCGCGGAATGCAGCCGCGCCCCCCGCCGCTTGCAGCGTGCCATTCACGCGATGCACACCGCCGCCGCCGACGAAGCGCAAATGCAGGGGAACGAGGCTCTCCTTGCCTTCTTTTCGCGATACCGGCTCGGAGCCGGCCACCGCGACGTTTTTCTCGGCGGCGGCGAGGCGGGCCCGCATTTCGGCCACCATGTCGGGGCGCGCAGGTGCGATGTCATGGCGCTCGCCCGGATCGTCCTCCAGGTCGAACAGCTCGTCGCTCACGGTCACCGATTTGTCACCTAGGCGTGTCGTCTGCGCCTTGCCCTCGCGCACGAGGAGTCGGTAGCGACCCACCATGAGACCGCGCGTGGCACGTCCCTCCGTGAGAACGACGCGCTCGTCCTCTTTGGTGCCCGCCATGAGGGGCACGAGGGACCGGCCGGACATGCGCGTGGGCGGCGTGAGGCCTTGCACCTCGAGGACGGTGGGGGCGATGTCGATGCTGCGAACGCGCTCGGTGACGGCTTTGTTGGCAGGGATGACCCCCGGGAGAACAGCCAGGATGGGGATGCGGCCCGTTTCCTCGTAGTTGCCGGCCGCATGGTGGAAGCGCACCGGAAGCTCGTCGAGCGAGGTCACCCCATCGTGCGCCGTGGAAAGCGTCTCACCGTGATCCGCGGTTACGACGATGAGGGTGCGCTCGCGCAGGTGGGCCTCGTCGAGGGCGCGCACGACATCGCCGATGGCCTCGTCGTCCTTCGCCGCCTCGGCCATGTAGCGCCGCACGTGCTTGTCGGTGGGACCTGCGGGCGGCGGCGGAACGCGATCGAGAAACTTCTGCGGAGGCTCCCAAGGCGAGTGGGGCGAGTTGTAATTGCAAAAGAGGAAGAAGCGCTCGCTCGCATGATCGCGAATGAACGAAACCGTATCGCGCGTGATTTCGGCGGTATCGCGCGTATGGTAGCGATGATCGGCCACGCGCTCGAAGCCCATGTCGAGGCCCGCGGTGGCGTAGCCGGCCATGAAAAAGTTGTTCACGAAGGCGCGCGGGAGCACACCGTTCTTGGCGAGGATGCGCGAGATGAGGGGCGGCTCGCTGCTGTAGTAGCGCTCGATGTCGCTGTCATGCAGCACGAAGTGCAGCGATTCGACGCCGATCTCCGAGGCGCGTGCGCCGACGAGCATGGCCAGCGTGCCCGGCCGGGTCCATGTGGCCGCGGAATGGGCATTCGTGAAGCGCGTGCCCGCGCGCGCAAGCGCATCGAGCGATGGGGTGAGGCCTTCGATTTTCGGCAGCAGCGCATCGAGCGGCGGGTACGGCGCCGCTCGTTTTTTCGCATCGTCGGCATCGTCGTGGAAGCTTGGAATGACGTCGGGGCGCAGGGCATCGACCACGATCCAGACGACGTTGTACGGGACGTTGGTGAGCTCCTTGGCCAGCAAGGTGGGATTGCCCCAAACGAGGAGCGGGAGATTCGCCGCGAGCACGGGACCGAGGTCGTCGTTGTTGTTCTCGGTTTTTTCGAGCCTCGTGTGCTTTTCGGCGGGGGCCGACGACGTTTTGAACCGCAGCTCCACGTCGTGGCCGACCCAAGGCTCCAATGGACACGTGACGTCGTGCCACACGGAAGACTCGGCCGCGGAGACGCGCTTGGAACAGAGCTCGTGCTCGGTGCCGCCGGCATCGACGAGGGTCACGGTGAAGACGCCGTCGTCGATGGCACGGTTGACCATGGCCGCGGAAAACGAGAGGGCCGCGTGCGGCGGGATGCGAACGCGGTAGCCGAGCGTGGCCGGCGGCGGCGCAAAGATGCCCTCGCGCTGGTCGAAGCTTCCCTCGTTCATGTTCCAGACGCGCGCATTGGGCATCCAGGTGCTGCCGCCTTGCGTCTTCGTGCTCCAGGCCTCCTCGCGCGCGCTGGTGCGAAGCACGATGCTCATGCCGAGCTTGCGCGCGTCGTCCGACAGCGACACGAAGGGCACCCCCATCTTGCGCCAGTGCGGCTTCAGCATGGAGAGACCGGTCTTGGCGTTGGGCACGTCGAGGCGGGCATCGCCGAGGGCGGACACGAAGCGGGTGCGCGCCTGGTAAGCCTCGGCCGCGGTCACCGGCTTGGGCGGCGCCTTGGAGGGGGCGACGGCATCGGCCTGTGGAACACGAACCGTCTCGGCACGGCCACCATAGCGGTGCACCACGGCGACGCCCGAGGCGACGAGCAACACGCCCAGCCAGGTCGACGCGAGGTGCGAGCTCACGGCGGCAGCACCGCCGCGTGGAACGTCGTTCCCGCCAAGCCGGAAACCTCCGGTCGCGCCGAGCTGACGGCATCGCGGGGAACCGCCACGCCGTTGCGCATCGTCAGGTTCGGATCGCGCAAGATGTACGCACGCAGCTCGGCCCCGAGGCGGGCCGTCTCCTCGGGATGCTCCGCAGAGACGTCGTGGAGCTCCTCCGGATCCGCCAGCGTGTCGAAAAGCATGTACCTTGCACCCTTGCGGGTGGGCATGTACACGAGCTTGAAGCGCTCGTCACGGGCCATGCGGTGTTTCGAGGCCACGATGGTGGGCATCATTTCCTTGCGCATCACCATTTCGCTGTGGTGCAGGTCGTCGACCTCGGTGATTTGCTCGACGTCGGGGTACGGGATGCGCAGACCGTCCGCGCTGAGCGGGGAGACCTCCTCCGAGAACCATATTTCCGTTTCCGAATACGCCAAGGTCGGGGCGAGGTCGCCGCCGGTGAGCGCGGGCGCGAGCGAACGTCCATCGAGGGGCTCGGAGACGGGCGGCTGCGCCAGGTTCGCGAGCTCGTAGAGCGTGGGGACCAGGTCGACGTCGCGCACGATGCGCGAGACGCGACGGCCGACATTGACACGCGGATCGTAGATGACCAGCGGCACGTGCGTCTGCTTGTCGCCGAACAGGTGATCGCCATGGCCGTGGTTGCGGCCGAACTCGAAAAGCTGCTCGCCATGATCGCCGAGCAGAACGACGATGGTGCGCTCGGCGAGGTTGCGTTTGCGCAGCTCCTCGAGGATGCGCGCAAAGGCCTGATCGACGCTGGCCACGGCACCGTCGTAGAGGTTGCGAATCTGCGCGATGTCCTCGTCGTTCTCTTTGGCGCCGAGATCCAGCTCCACGGGCTTGCTGTATTTGTACGGACCGCGGTAGTCGGGCGACGTGAAGCGCTTGTGGAACGGTGCGGGCGCCGGGTACGGGAAGTGCGACGTGCCGAAGAACACCGTCATGAAAAAGGGCTGATCGCGCGGCCCGCGATCGATGGTCTCGAGCACCTCGTCGACGAGCAGCTCGGGATCGGCGGCCGGGTTGACCTCGTGCATGATGGGCAGGAGCCGGCGGCCGATGCGCGTGTGCAGCAGCGGCAAGAGCGGCGTTTCGCGCTGGGTCATGCTCTCGCGGAGCAGCTCGACCACGTCGAAGGCGGGCGCATCCACCTCCGAGAAGCCCAGGTCGATGCGGGAAAAGATGTCGCCGACGAAGTCGGTCACGACCATGGTGCGGTAGCCGGCGCGGCGAAAACGGCTCGGCGCCGCGTCGAAGTCCTTCGCGCGATCTTCCCAGCGCGGAAACATGGTGACGATGCCGTGGTGGTGCGGGCTGCGCCCGGTGAGCCACGAGGTCCACGACGGGAAGGTCCTCGGCACGGAGACGTAGGCCTTCTCGAACACCGTCGCATGCTCGGCGAGCTGCGTCATGTACGGCATCGTCCGCGCGTTGAAGCGATCAGCGCGCAGCGAATCCGCCGCGAGCAGCAGGATGTTGACGGGCTTCTGGCCCGAGGCGGGCGCAGGCGAGGCGGGAAACGAGAGCTCGGGCGGCTGCGGACGGCTTAGGCCAAAGAGAAAGCCCGCGAGGACGGCGATGCAGGCGGCGCCGGGGACGCCGATGGCGCGACGCAGGCGGCCGGGCCAGAACGACCACTGGGCGCGTGGCCCCGCGAGGTACACCAGCAGCAACGCGAACCCGATGAGCGTCACGCCTGTGGGGCCCAGAACGTCGCACACCACGATCTGGACGAGGCGGCGCAGACCGCCCTGGATGTAAAACGACTTGGCGTACAACGCAGGGCGCCGTGCCATGGCCCATGCGACCCACGCCGTGTGCAACGCGGCGACGACGCAGAACGACTCGAGGGCGAGTCCGTACGGGCTGCGCACGCGACGCCGGGCCATGCGGTCGCGGCACGCCACGAGGAAGCGGGCCACGAGGCCGAGCAGTGCGCCCATGACCACGGAGACCGCGAGAATGGCAACAGCGAACCGGTAAAGATCCGGCCCGAAGTGCCCCATGATGAAGGTGCGCAACTCTCGCACGCGAGGGCCGCTCTCCTCCGCCTGGCCCGCCCACATGGCGAGCGCGGAAACGTACGCGGCCCCGGTGATCATCGGAGAAAGAAGGAGGTCCTTCAGTCCGCGCAAAACGCTAGAACGACTGGGGCGCTGGACGGACCTTAATGGCATTCTACCTCTTGCGACGAAACGTTAGACTTTAGCGAAAAGGCCAACATTGCCCAAGTACCCGCGCCTACGGTCCGTTGAAACACTCGTTGTGCCCGATCCGCGTCATGGACGGGTTCTAGTCCTCCGCGACACGCATGGAATTGCCACCGGACATGCGTGCATTCCGCCCGCGCTGGTGCCCGTGGTGGCGCGATTTACCGGGGAACACGCGTACGAGCACATTGCACGCGATGCGTCAGCCGAGGCCGGGGTGCATATCCCCGTCGAGCTCGTTCGGAAGCTCGCGGATGAGCTCGACGAAGCGCTTTTTCTGGATAGCCCAACCTATCACCGAGCTCGAGCGAACATCGAGCGTGACTTCGCGACGGCGCCGGTGCGCAAGGCAGCCCATGCGGGCGGTGCGTACTTGGGCGAGGCCGAGGATCTGCGCAAGTACCTCGACGAGAAATGCTTGGGCCGCGCCAAGCTGAACGATCTCGATGGTCACGGTCGAAGCATCGTCGGCTTGGTGGCCCCGCACATCGATCCGTGGCGCGGCGCGGTGGGGTATGGGCATGCCTACTCCGCATTGGCGTCGCGGCTGCCGCCGGAAGCGGACACGTTCATCGTCTTTGGCACATCGCACGCGCCGATGCGCGAGCCGTTCGCGCTCTGTCGCAAGTCGTTCGACACGCCGCTGGGCACCGTTTCGGCGGACTTCGAGGCCATCGATCAATTGGCCGGCGCCGCCCGATTCGATCCTTATGCCGATCAGTTCAACCACAAGCGAGAACACTCGCTGGAGTTCCAGGTTGTCTTTTTGAAGCACCTGCTCGGCGACAAGCCGATGCGCATCGTGCCCATTCTCGCAGGGTTGGGAGAACATCAAGCCAATGGGGGCGATCCCTCCGAGGACACGCACGTGGAGGCTTTTCTCGATGGGGTGCGCAACCTCGTCGAGAGTCGGCCGGGCCGGGTGGTGCTCATTGCGGGGGCGGACCTTGCGCACGTGGGGCCGAGGTTCGGCGATGCATCGCCCATGAACGACCGCGAACGTGCCCAATTGGAAAAGGTCGATCGCGAATCGTTGTCGCGGGCCCTCGACCGCGATCCTGGCGCCTTTTGGCAAGACGTGGCGCGCGATCTCGATACGCGCCGCGTGTGCGGACTCGCACCGATTTACGCGCTGCTCAAGTCTCTCCCCGCGAGGACGGCCTCGCTCAAGGCCAAGGTGCGAAGCACGAATGGCCACGCGAAGACGCGCACCAATGGCAAACACGCCGCCGGCGCGGCCACCAGGAATGGCAATGGCCATGGCAACGGCTCGGCGTACGGGCAGCTCTTGCACTACGAACAAACCGTCGACAAGGAAGATGGCTCGATTGTCAGCCACGCGGGCGTAGCGTTCTTCGAATAATAAAGGTAGTAACGCCGTATTCCTATGACCTTTCGGAATATGGCGTGCACGCTTTGCATGGGCGCGGTCGCGCTCGGGGTGGGATCGAGCTGCAGGGAGGCTTCGCTGGAATCGCCGGAAGATGCGATTTCCAAGCATGAAGCATCGCTCGTAGCGGAAGGCGAGTGGCCCGGCTATGGGCGCGATCCCGGCGGGGCGCGTCATTCGCCGCTGGCGCAGATTGATCGAAGTAACGCGGCGCGTTTGCAGCCGGCATGGACGTACCGCACGGGAGATCTCGCGCAAGGGATCTTCCAGCCGAACAAAAGCACCTTCCAGGCAACACCGATTTACCTCTGGAATACGCTTTATGTAAGCACGGGCTTCAATCGCGTGCTGGCCCTCGATCCGGAAAGTGGAAAGCCGCGTTGGACCTTCGATCCGGGGGTCGACATCACGGTGCCGCGCCCCACCGGGCTCACGTCGCGCGGCGTTTCGGCCTGGGAGGACGCGGCCGCGCCGGATTCGTCCCCGTGCAAACGGCGCATTTTCCTGGGCACCCTCGATGCGCGGCTCATCGCCCTCGACGCGATGACCGGGGCGCGGTGCACGGGATTCGGGCAGAACGGCAGTGCCGATCTCACGACGGGGCTCGCGAACGTTACGCCGGGTCGTTACGGGGTGACCTCGCCGCCGGCCATCGTCAACGGCGTCGTCGTGGTGGGCTCGATCGTGCTCGATGGCACCGGGGTGGATGTACCGAGCGGCGTCGTGCGTGCCTTCGACGCACGCACGGGCGCGGAGAGGTGGCGGTGGGATCCCATTCCGCGCACGCCGTCCGAGCCGGGCTACGAGGCGTGGTCACCCGAGGAGGTGGCGCGCGCGGGCGCAGGCAACGTGTGGAGCCTCATGGCCGTGGATGCGGAGCGCGACTTGGTCTTCTTGCCCACGAGCTCCCCTGCCCCCGATTATTACGGTGGATTGCGCAAGGGCCCGGGCCCGCATGCCAATTCGCTGGTCGCGCTGCGTGCCTCGACGGGGGCCCTCGTCTGGGCGTACCAAGTCGTTCACCACGATATATGGGATTACGACATTGCCTCCCCGCCCTTGCTGACCACGATTCCGCATGATGGCGGCGCGATCCAGGCCGTTGCCGTGGCAACGAAACCGGGGCATCTATTCTTCCTGAATCGCGATACCGGGACTCCCATTTTTCCCGTGGAAGAACGACCGGTGCCCGCGAGCGACGTTCCCGGGGAGGCGGCATCGCCGACGCAGCCCTTTCCGAGCGTCACACCGAACCTGGTGGGCGATACGCATATCTCACCGGACGACGCGTTCGGCCTCACCTTGCTGGACCGCCAATATTGCCGCGGGCTCTTGGCCAATGCGCGCTCCGAAGGTCTGTTCACACCGGCGAGCCGCGGCAGCTCGATTCAATTTCCCGGCCCCATCGGCGGTGCCCATTGGGGCGGCATGGCCGTCGACGAAGCGCGCGGATTGCTGATTACGAGCGTCAACCGCGTGGCCGACATCGTGCGGGTGATTCCACGCAACGAATTGTACATTCCGCTGCCCGGGGAAATGATCTACGAGCAAGTTGGAACGCCGTACAAAGTCGGGCGGCGCGTTCCGAGGGGGCTCGAAATCGGATTTCCGTGCACCCCGCCGCCGTGGGGCAAATTGGTGGCGGTGGATCTCGCCTCCGGCGGCATCCGCTGGGATGTGCCCATTGGGCAATTCGCGGAGGCCAAGTTGATTCCCGGCTCCGAAAGATGGGGCTCCATGCTGCTGGGCGGGCCCATCGTCACGGACGGCGGCCTGGTCATCGTGGCGGGCACGATGGACGATCGCATTCGCATCTTCGACATCGAGACAGGCAAAGAGCTATGGCGCGCCGATCTTCCCGCCGGTGGACAGGCCACGCCCATGACGTACCGCGCGCCGAGCGGCAAGCAGTTCGTCGTGATCGCGGCGGGCGGCAGCACGTACCTCTCGCGCCCGCCGGGCGACTATCTGGTGGCGTTCGCGCTCCCCTGACGTTTCGATGGCCATCGAAGTGTCCGTGAGGACGCGGCGCTATACTGCATCGCGTGTCCCACGAACCGATCCTCCTGACCTCGCGCTTCGACATCGCGAACTTCGGTGAGCTCGTCAGCGATCCCTCGCGGGTGACCATGCTCCTCTCGCTGATGGACGATCGCGCGCGGCCGGCCACCGAGCTGGCGCAGCTCGCGGGGATCACGCCGCAGACGGCGAGCTTTCACCTGCAGCGGCTCGTCGATGGCGGCCTTCTTCGCGTGGAGCCCTTGGGGCGCCACCGGTACTTTCGCTTGGCGGGTGAAGACGTGGCCGAGGCCCTCGAGGCCGTGGCGCTGCTGAATCCGCCGAAGCCTGCGCGCGTTCCCCAGAGCCCCGCGCGGGTCGAGCTCACGCAAGCGCGCATGTGTTACCACCACCTCGCGGGACGCCTCGGTGTCGCGTGGCTCGGCGCCATCGAGCACGCGCGCTTTCTGCGCGTGCGCGACGGTGCGTTCTCCCTCACCAAGCGAGGCATCGCATGGTTCGAAGGCTGCGGGCTCTCGGCCTCGCGCTGGCCACCCGGCAAATTTTGCCTCGATTGGACGGAGCGCCGTCATCACCTCGGCGGGCCGCTCGGTGCGCTTCTCACGCGCCATCTTTTCACCATGGAGTGGATCGCACGCCGGGGCGAAGGCCGCGCGGTGCGCGTCACCGCGAAAGGCCGGCGCGAGCTCGCGCGCCAGCTCGCATTGCCGAACGACGTCTTGTAACGTAGGGCGCTTCATGGATCGCCCGCCCCCCATCGATTACCGTGCCGCCCTCATCGACGTGGTGGCCGTCGCGCAGAGCGCGCGCTCCGCCACATTGGGATGGCGGGCCATCTGCGTGCGGGAACGGCGGCGGGTCGGCGCCAAATGGATCGAGCCGCTGACGACGCTCGATTTGGACGAAGACGCGGCCAAGCTTTCGCGCGCCGTACGTGACGTCGCACGGCGGGCGGATCGTCAGCTGGACACGCTGATCTTTGGTCTCTTCGATGGCATCGACGACGGGAGCGGAGGCTACGCCGGGTACCACGTGGCGGCCATCAACAGCCACGGGCGCGAGGCCAACGACTTCATGCGCGATCCCTGGACACCGGAACGTCACTTCCTCCGAAGTGATGCGCTCGATGCCATCGTGAAGGCCGCAGGACGGGCGCCGAGCGACGTGCGACCACTGCTGGAGTATTCCCTCTGCTTCGGTGCCGCTGCTTTGACGAGCCGGTTCGCGGCGTTCGGGCTTTCCCACCGCATCGTGGTGGCCTTCGACGAGGATCACGGTCGCCCGCTGCCCAAGGACGCGCCACGTTTTGCCGAGCTCCTGTCGGCTCGCCCTGTCGCGGAAGACGTGACGGACGTCCAAATGGCCATGAGACTTTTGACGCGCATTTGATTACAAATCGGCCCATGCGTCGTTGCATGGGGGTCTTCGCGCTCGCTTCGTTCTTTCCACTCGCCTGCAGCAGTGATCCGTCGCCGTCGGAGCCGGGTGCGCTGGTGTCGGTCCGCATGACCGGACGGGCCGGTGTGCTGCTGGACGAGGTGCCCGCCGATCAGCGCGAACGCGCCGCCGGCGGATTCGTGGGCAAGCCATCGGCGTTTTGGCAGGAGCGGGCCCGCCGTCAGGTGGAGACGACCCTGTATCGGCTTACGAAATACGTATTACGAGGGCCGCGGACAGCTTCCTTTGCCGCCAGCTTCCCAATGGAAAATCGAGCTGGGCACGCCGGCGCGGGGCACCGTCGATGGACACGATCTCGTTGGTCCACCCGTACAATTGCCAATACCAAGGTATCGCGGCGGGATGGGGCGATGATTACATCGCAGGGCTCGACTGCCAATGGATCGACATTACGCCGGTCGCGGGGCCCCGGAGCCAGGCGGAGCTCGCGTTCGACGTCAATCCCGATCGGTTCATTTGCGAGGGCGTCCCGCGGCGGGATCCGCGAGGCAGGTTCCTTTACGAGCCCACCGAGTTCAAGAACGAAAAGGGCGAAACCGAGGAGCGCATCGCGTGCGATGCCTTCGCCGATGCGAATGCCAACAATGCCGTGCGGACGAAGATGGATATTCCGCAGGCTGGCGGCTTGGTCGACGCGCCGTGCACACGCGGACAGCTCGGGGCGAAGCGCAATTGCGGATTGAAGCGACAAGGCGAACCAATGGCCTGCGATCCCGGCAGCGTCGTCGAGCTCCAATGCGACGTCGCCGATGGCGCCCGCCCGCAGGTCTATCGCGTTTGCGAATCGAGCCGCGCCCTCGGCGCCATGCCCTGCGTCTACGGCGACGCGCTGGCCGCGGGCACCCTCTCGGGCACGGCCGTCACGGTGAAGTACACCTGCCCGGCATGGCGCTCGGACGCGGAGACCGGCGGCAGCGTGGCGCTCTATACGGGCTCCGTGCTGGAAGAGGATGCCCCGCAGGAAGTGCGCTGCAAGAAATAGCTCGCGTGCCATTCGTCGGCGCCTCGATGGCCGAGCGTGGCTCTATGGCCGTCGACGGATTGGCCGATTGACGGACCAGGCGCCCTTCCCTATGGCCTGCGGTTCAGAGCCATGATTCTCGATCCGCACCTCTTGGCAGCCTTCGTCGTGACCACCGCCGTGGCCATGATCGTCCCCGGTCCCGATATGTTCTTCGTCCTGGGTTGCGGCATCCGCGGCGGGCCGCGCGCCGGGTTGCTGGCCACGTGCGGCGTCGCCACCAGCGAAGCGATCCACGTGGCGTTGGCCGCCGCGGGCCTCTCGGCATTGTTCGCCGCCGTTCCGACGGCCTTCACCGTGGTGCGACTCATTGGAGCCGCCTACCTCGTGTATTTGGGCATTCAAAGCATCCGAAACCGAAGCAACTTCGATATCGAGGCCTTATCTGCGCCGGCGCTGGCCCCCGTACGAGCGCAGGCGTATTTCGTGCGCGGGCTCATGACGAACCTGCTCAATCCCAAGATGGTCACCTTCACGGTGGCCTTGCTGCCACAATTCGTGAATCCCAACTTGGGGCACGTGTGGGCGCAATTCGCCGTTCTCGGCGTCATCTTGGTGGCCTTCGAGTTTCTCGTCGATGGCACCGTAGGCGTTCTGGCGGGCCGCATCGGTGCCTGGCTACGCCGCCGGCGTGCCGTGCAACGGGCGCTCGATGTCGCCGCCGGAGGAATTTTCATTGGATTGGGGATCCGCCTTGCCGTCGAGAAACGGTGACTTGCCCCGACGGACGATTCATGGTTCGCGTTAAGGGGTGACGGATTCGCCCTTTCGAGATAGGGACACGAGCGCCGGCCCGCCCTGCGAGGCCTGTGGTGGGACGCTTCCGTGGAAGCTCGTGGATCGAATCACGGGGACCTGCCCCACGTGCCACGCGCCCTTCGATTTCGGACAACACGTGCGAAACATGGCGCTCGGGAAAGTAGAGCGGGCGCGCCTCTGGATTTCCTCCCCGCAGAGTGTGACGACCCGCACCGACACATCCCCCGACGGCCCCGTGCTCGAATTGCTCTACCGAGAGCGCGCACGGTGGCCCGCTCTTGGCTCGGTATCTTTTGGCGGCCTTCTGGCATGCGTCATGGGCCTCATGCGCATCTGGCGTCCGGTGAGCGCCTTGCTATGGCCGATCGCCCTCGGCCTGGCCGGCGCATTCGCGCTCAACGCCTACGCTCTGCTCGTTCGAGCCTTCCGGACGACGCGCCTATGCGTTTCCCGCAGCGAAATCCGCGTGGAACGAGGTCCCCTCGTCCTTCGGGGTACGACGATTTTTCAGATTCGAGCGGACGTCGTGGCGCAGCTCTATGTGATGCACGCGCACACCCTTTACGCGTTGCTCGAAGATGGCCAGCGCATCGCATTGGCCACCGATCTCGACGCCCACGCAGCGTGTTTCATGGAGCAGGCCATCGAGGAACATCTGGGCATCGCCGATCGCGCGGTCGTGGGTGAGGATCTACGCGGTTGACGTTCGAGTAAGTACACGGCGCCCCTTGACTTTAACAATGACGAGCGTCATCGATTGCTCGCCATTCGTCGTCCAAGCTCAAGGAGGCGTCTTATGTGGAAGCGATTCTTCGCGCGTGGTGCTGCCCTGCTGGTCACGGTTTTGTGCATCGGTACCATTCTTCAATGTGCGCAGGATGAGCCGTCGGAGGTCGCGACGGAAACCAAGGAGCTCGCGGCCTGCGGCACGACCAATGCGGCATTGAGTCGGCCGACGACCGCGTCGTCGCAAGAGAACGATGCATTCATCGCGGGCGCGGCCACCGATGGAAATGCGGGAACGCGCTGGTCCAGTGCCTTCAGCGACCCACAGTGGCTGCAAGTGGATTTGGGCTCGAATCAATCGATTTGCGGGATTCAATTGAATTGGGAAGCGGCTTATGCCCGCGCCTACCAGATCCAAACCTCATCGGATGGATCGAATTGGAATACCATCTACAGCACGACGACCGGTGCGGGGGGGACGGAAGTTTTGACCGTGAGCGGGAATGGCCGTTATGTGCGGATGTACGGCACGGCGAGGGCCACCGGCTATGGGTACTCCCTTTGGGATTTCCAAGTGTTCACGGGCAGCGGCGGTGGCACGGGATCCCTGATTTCGCAGTTCCGGCCCGTGGTGGCCTCGTCGTGGGAGGGCGGCAACGCGCCGGGGGCCGCGCTCGATGGGCGGACGAACACCCGCTGGAGCAGCCAATTCAGCGATCCGCAATGGATTTACGTGGACCTCGGCGGCAACGCGACCATCACCGGTGTCACGTTGAACTGGGAGACGGCGTACGCCACGGGCTACCGCATCGAGGTCTCCAACGACGCGTCGACGTGGAATCCCATTTACACGACGACCACCGGAAAAGGCGGCATCGAAAACCTCGCGGTGAGCGGCACCGGTCGCTACGTTCGAATGCTCGGCACCGCACGCGCTTCCGGCTATGGGTATTCACTTTGGGAGTTCGAGGTGTACGGAACCGTCGACACCTCGAGCAGCACACCGCCCATGCTGTCCGGCCCCACGCGCGCTCCGGGCACACTCGGACAATTTGTACTTTCGGCCCCTGTGGATGGTGCGATGATCACGACCACGCGGCGGCCTGCACTCTCGTGGGCGAGTGTGCCCGGCGCCGTGCGCTACGAAGTGTGGCTCAATGTCAGCCGAACGGATTACGACTTTGCAGCCCCCGGGCGGTTGCTCGACTGGTACACGAAGGTGGCCGAACCCACGGGCACGAGCTACACGCCAACATGGGATTTGCCGGACCGGTGGACGTACCAATGGTTCATCGTCTCGGTGGACGGGGGCGGCGCCAGGCAGGCATCGAACCTTCGCACGTTCAGCGTGTACCTCCCCACCGTGAGCACGGTGGCGGACGGTGTGCCCATCGTCAATGGCTGCCGTGATCTCAACAAAGACGGCGCCATTCAGCCCTACGAAGACTGGCGTCTGCCCGTCGAAACGCGGGTGAGCGATCTCTTGGGCCGAATGACCGCCGAGGAGAAGGCATTTCAAATGTTTTACAATGCGCAAGCGTTTCCGCGGGCAGGCTGGCATTTTGGCCCGGCGCAAGCGCAGGATCTCCACGGGTATCTGCTGGCGTCTTCGGGCACGCGGCTCGGTATTCCGTTCATCTCGGCGGGCGATACCATTCATGGATATCAAACGACGTATCCGACGCAGAGCGCATTGGCGGCGGCGCGCGATTATCCTTTGGATTACGCGCTCGGCGACATGCAGCGCCGCGAGGAGCTGGAGGTGGGAACGCGCGGAATCCTCGGGCCGCTCGCCGAGGTGGGAACGAAGGTGATTTACCCGCGCATCCAGGAGGGCAATGGCGAAAATGCCGATGTGGCGGCGGCGCAAGTCCGCGCCTTGGTGGCGGGGCTTCAGGGCGGGCCGGAGTTGAATCCGCGATCGGTGCTCGCGACGGTGAAGCATTGGCCCGGCGAGGGCGCGGGCGGCGAGGCGCTGATCACGTACGACGCCGTGACGATCAAGTACCATATGATTCCATTCCGGGCCGCCATCGAGGCGGGCGCGGTGAACATCATGCCGGGATACGCCGGCAGCTCGTACCTCGATCCCGGTGGACCGGGTGCCGGCAACAGCGCGCCCATTCTGGCGTACCTGCGGCAGAACTTGGGCTACACGGGACTCATCACGACGGACTGGCTCCCGTCCGGCGCATGGGTGAGCGCGGCCAATGCAGGCTCCGACGTCATGGGCGGCGCCGATCCCGGGGCACCGGGGTATTCGATCGCGACATTCCTCGCGGGGGTGCCGATGACCCGAATCGACGATGCGGTACGACGCGTGCTGCGGCTGAAGTTCAAAATGGGCCTATTCGAGAATCCGTATGGCGATCCCGTGAATGGCCCTTACCGGATCCATACCCCCGCGTACGCGGAATTGGCCAATCGGGCCTCGCGCGAGGCCATGACGCTGCTCAAGAACGACGGGGTGCTCCCGCTGCGTCTAGCGGCAGGCGACAACATCGTCGTGGCCGGCCCGCGTGCCACGGACGGGAGTGCTTGCTGCATTTGGACGAGCTATTTCCACCAGGAATATGGGTCGCTGACGATTTTCGACGCCATCAAGGCCCGCGCCACACGCGCCGGTGTGAATGTGTATCAGGACACCGGCCCAGCGCCAAAGTTGGCCGTGGTGGCCGTGGGGGAGGCCTCGTACACGCACGCCACGAATTGGGTGAAAGAGCAGCCGTATCTGCCGGCAGATCAATTGTCGATCATCCAGAATTTCCGAAATCAAGGGATCCCGGTGATCGTTCTTCTGGTCCTCCCCCGCCCTTACGTCATTACCGACTGGCAAGGTCTGGCCAGTGCCATCGTCGTCACCTACCGCGGCGGTGAAGAAATGGGGCCGGCCGCCGCCAGCCTTCTCTTCGGCGATTACACGCCTCGCGGAAAGCTGCCTTGGCAACTTCCTCGCAGCCTCGATCAAGTGCTGAAGCCCGGAGGTACGGACGTGCTGGCCGACGCGAACGAGGGCTGGGATCTACCCTACGATCTTGGCGCCACCGCCGCCGAGCGGACGGACATTCGCACGCGAATCAACGCCGGGCAAACGGTGCCGAGCACGTATGGGAATCCGCTTTTTCCATACGGCGCGGGCCTTCAAAGCTGGTAGCTCAATAGCTGTCGCTCGAGCCTCCGCCGCCGGAGGTCCCGCCGCCACCGCTGTAGCTGGTGTCGACGCGGGGCGAAGTATCGACGGTGGGGGCCGGCGAAGTGGACGACGGAAAGCTGTCGAATGCGCTCGTGAAGGTGGGCGGTGTCGGCGGCGTATAGGTCGAAAAGCCGGACGACGATTCGCTCGAGGATGAGGACGATGTGGATTCGCGGCTGTTCGTTTGGGGCTTGCGACGGCTCGCACGGATGCCCAATACCGTGATGCCTAGAAACAACGTCGCGAGGGTCCCCAGGAAGATCCCATCGCTCACATTCTCCTTGTGGGCGCGCTCCGCCACGGCCGCAGCGCGGCGCGCACGCTTCTCTGCATCGCGGGTGGAAAGCTCCAAAAGACTGCGTACCCCCGTGCGGATGCCTTCCTCCGCACGCCCGGCACGCAGCTGCTCTTCGATCGCACCCTCCACCCCAACCATCGCGGTTCGATACTCGTCGTATGCCGGAAACGCGATATCACGAACGTAAACCTCGTTGGTCGATGGCCGCACCAGCAAAACGGCAATGACTCCGTCGGGGGTGGAAGCATCGACGTGAATCCGTCCGATGGGCTCCTCCTCGGTGCGGGGCAGAACGAGCACACCGATGGCCTTTTTCCCCGCCTTTACCGATGCCGCCGTCTCCGCATCGTAGGACGCGCGCAGAGCCCCTTCGAGCAGCGAGTTTTCATCGGTGAAATACGACGTCAATCGATACTTCGCTTTCTCGTTGAGCGGCGGTGGTGTCGGGGCGGCCGCAGGCGGAGTCTCCGCGGCCGCCGTCGATGCCGTCGACGTCGATGTCGCCGACGCCGTGGGCGCGGCCGAAGGCGCGGACTTGCCATCGAGCAAGGCCATGAGCGCCGACGTGCCATCGTCAATCGCCTCGCGAAATTGCTCCTGCTTCAATCGAGGCCCGATGCGTGAACGAATGATGTCGTTCGCCTGCAAATCGGTAACCTTGTCGCCGATTCCCTTTCCGGTTTCGATGCGCACACGGCGCTCGTTCGGAGCGATGACCAGCAGCACGCCATTGTCCTTGCCGGCAACTCCGATTTTCCACGCATTGAACGTGGCGTACGCGACATCGTCGATGGTTTCGCCTTCCAGCGAGCGCACGATGAAAACGGCAATCTCGTTCTTGGTCTTCGCCCGATAGGCTGCGAGCTTTTCATTCAATGCGCGGCGGTCGCCATCGGAAAGCTTTCCCGCCGCATCGGTCACGTGCCCCGCGATTTTCGGCGGCGTGAAAGCGTACGCCGGGCGTACGGCGAACGCCCATGCCAGCACCGCAACCAGCAACGCCAAGACAAGACTCCATCGATAAGCTTTCATCAATCAATGAGCGTAACGACGAGGCGGCGGTGCAGCAATGCGTGATTTCCGACTAGCGAAACCGGAATCCGACGAATCGCGCCTAGGCGCTCCTCTCGTCACTCACGGAGGAGCCGCTCGTAAAAGAGAACCGCGGTGGCCAAGCCATCCACGGGAAGGCGCTCGTCCGTGCCGTGGACCCTCGGGAGATCCTGCGGGCCCACCACGAAGGGGCTGAAGTGATAGACGCCGTCGGCGAGCGATGTGTAGTGGCGCGCATCGGTCGCGCCCAGCACGAGGGTCGGAGCGACCACCGCCTCGGGAAAGAGCTCACGCACCGTGGCTTCGATGGCGCGGAATGCGCGCGAATCCGCGGACGATACGGGCGGCGGATCGTTCGCAAAGGCGTCGTGCAGTTTCACCTGGATTCGAGGATCGGCCACCGTTTGCTTCACGTGGGCGAGAACGCCTTCGACCGTGTCGCCGGGCAGGATGCGGAAATTCACCAGGGCACGTGCGCTGGCCGGCAACACGTTGGGGCGCACACCGGCGTGGAAAACGGTGGGGGCCGTGGTCGTGCGCACCGCCGCATTGCTCGCTTCGTGTGCAGTCATGGCCGACACGATGAGGGGGCTGAGGAGCCATAGATTCGAGGCGACGACCCGCTTGCCAAACGGCAGATCGGGCGCAATCGCCTCGAGAAGCTGCCGCGTCATCGGCGTAAGGCGCGGCGGCATGGGGTGAGCCTCGAGCTGGTCGATCGCACGCGCGACGATGCCCACCGACGTTTGCGGCGGAGGCATCGACGAATGCCCCGTGGCCGTGTCCACGGCAAGCTCGATGGTGGCCATTCCCTTTTCGGTCAGACCGATGAGGGCCACCGGCAAGGGAGCCTCCGGCACGATGCCTCGCGTGACCATGCTGCCCTCGTCGAGCACGTACTCGAAGCGCATCCCCTTCGCCTCGAAGCTCGCGGCGATGGCTTTGGCCCCTGCCATGCCGCCGACTTCTTCATCGCAGCCGAGGGCAATGACCACCGACCTCCTCGGCACGACATGCTCCGCAAGAAGCGCCTCGACGGCTTCCAGGATCGCCACCACGGAGCCCTTGTCGTCGATCGCACCGCGGCCCCACACGAAGCCGTCTGCGACCACCCCCTCGAACGGCGGGTGCGTCCACGTGCCCTCCGTCCCGGGCTCCACGGGAACCACGTCCTGGTGCGCGGCCAATAAAACGGGGCGGAGCGACGGATCGCTACCGCGCCACGTGTAAACGAGCGCGCGCCCGCCGATGACCTCGCGTGCGAGGCTCGCATGAACCTTCGGATACGTCTCCGCAAGATATCGCTGCAAGCCCTCGAACGGAGCGCCGTCGTCCTCGCTCGAATCCGCGTGCGACACCGTCTTGAACTGGAGCGTGCGGGCAAGATGCTCCGCCACGCGTGCGGCATCGACGGTGCCTGCGGTCTGCGCGCGGGGTGCGGAGCGCCCTCGCCTGCCCTGCCGAAGGGTATTGACGAGCAATGCGATGACCAGGCCCATCAGCATCGCCGCCACGAACTTCGAGCCTTGCACCAACATGCGTCGAACTCTCATCTTTCGGAAGTGTACACCTTCAAGTTAACTTCAAGGTCAAGATGAGAATCGGAGAGCTTGCGAATCGCCTCGGCGTGGCCACGTCGAAGATCAGGTTTCTCGAGGCCAAAGGCCTGGTTCGCTCGACACGCAGGCCCAGCAAATACCGCGAATACGACGAGGGCGCCTTCGAGCACCTGGAGTTCGTCCTCCAGGCGCAATCTTTGGGCTTCACGCTGGACGAGATATCGCGCGCCCTGGTCGAGGCAGGCGGCCGCAAGCGGCTACGCTGCCACGAGATGGTTCGCCGGTTGAATGCCAAGCTCGAGGAAATCGATGTACACATCGCGCAGACGCGTGCACTGCGCCGGCGCGTCGTTCGCATGATCGCGCACCTCGAGTCTCGCCCTTAGGCTTGCAGGACGAAGCAGGCAAACA
The DNA here is from genome assembly GCA_037157775.1 of Sorangiineae bacterium MSr12523. Taxonomy (NCBI): domain Bacteria; kingdom Pseudomonadati; phylum Myxococcota; class Myxococcia; order Myxococcales; family Pendulisporaceae; genus Pendulispora; species Pendulispora brunnea. The sequence continues at coordinate 3,427,091 of CP089982.1, read as the reverse complement.
GAATTTCGCGACGTCGCGAGGCGGTGCCCGAGTTTGCACTCGGGTGGAAGGGGAAGATAGATCGTCGCGCATGACGGACGGTGACTTTCTCCGAAAGCTTCGCGAGCGCGCGACGCATCCCCCATGCTCCACCGAGGCTGTGGCCATGGCCGAAGAGCAGCTCGGTTTTCCGTTGCCTCCTTTTCTACGATACGTCTACCAGAACGTGGCCGATGGCGGATTCGGCCCTGGGGGTGGCTTGTTCTCCGTTCAACGCGGTCACCGCAGTCACCGCGAAGGCTGCGCGGGCGAAGGCTTGGTCCAGGTCTACGAGGAGGTCGCCGTGGAGCCGGACTGGCCGCGCCACCTCTTGCCCATCTGCGACTGGGGCCGCGCGACTTGGTCTTGCTTGGATTGTCGGTCACCCGAGGGCCAAATCGTCACTTCCGCAGGCGATGCGCCATTGGCGGTTACGGGCCGAGACGTGCGCGGATGGCTCCTCGCATGGCTCGATGGTGTCGACCTCTGGGCAGAGATGTTCGAGCCGATGACGTCCACGGGCCAAGGACGGCCGAGAGGAGCACCTTGGGCATGAACGACGGATCCGTCGTCATCGTGTGCACTGTCGTTGCGGGCGACCACCTCGTCGTCGGTGAGCACCAACGCGGCCATGGCGGATGCGGCCATTTGGCACCGGTTCGTCGCGCACAAAGACGAGATTGCGACGGTCAAGCACGCCCTCGCTCACCTTCGAAATAGGGACGAAGGCACCACGCGAATCCATCGTTTCCGCGGACGGCATCGTGCATGCGTTTCTGGGGGTAAAGCGCCTCGCCGGCAAGCGCCACGCAAGCAAAATCTCTCGGCCGAAGTATCCTCAGGCATACGCCTCCGCGCCGATTCCGTGGCATTCCAGCGCAGCGTTCCGCTGGAGCAACACTGCGTGTCACCCTTTTTATAAAGGGCACCCCCGTCCCATCCGACGCGACGACTCATACTGCTCGACGCAACATTCGGCGACTACGACGTCGAGACATACACTTGCAAAATCGACATCAACCGGCGATGGCTCGCAATGTTCGAACTCTCAACGCTCGTGAATGAATTGAAATAGCCGAAGAATACATTCATCGTCGCGCCGTGTCGCAGCGGGGTGTACGATGCAATCGTACGAGCTCGAAATGTAGAATGCCGGCCAGTGGGTGCGAATCCCGCCCCGCCAAGAGAGTCCTCTCTCAACTGGTAGCAACCCGAAGACGGCCCGGGAACCGACGTTGGTGATCCGTACGGATACGAAGGTGATTTAGGTTAAAAATAGAGCATCCCGGATGAGACACCGTTCGAGCGGCACGGCGTGAGCCCGCCCCGACGAAAACCGTCTGCTGGCTTTCGTGCGACCTCGTTACGGCCAACCCGGGGGGCAAACGTCCGGTCTTCGACCGACCCGGATTACGGTACATTCCCTACGTACTATTTCGGCCATCGCCGATTGGCATCGAATCCATCGACATGGGTCGTACTCTCAAGACCCTCGTTCAAACGACGCAGCGAGCCTCGTCCAAATGTCAGCAGCGAAGGGCCAACGAAATCCACTCAGTGGGGGCAATTCGAGGAACCCTGGAAGGCAACGACCAGGGTCATGGGATCAGTCCACGGGAAAGGCGGCCAGGGTAGTGCACTAACGATGATTGGGATCGACCGCGAAACTGTCGGCCTTTATGTGTCGTTCGACATCATACCATTGCTCGTGGCATTTGGCACGTTCCATCTGTGTGGACCCTCATTGATTATTGTGGAGCTCTGCTCGGATGACTTACTCGCCTAGCGAGGGGCGATTCATCGATGCCGAGCAAGCGGTGGCGACGCCAGCCTTCTCGAGCGAGCCACGTGCGTGCCGCTTGAACCGGTGGGACGAGTCCGGCGAGTCCATCGAGGTCGCGAAGCGCGTGCTCGAAAAGGGCGTCTTGGCGCCAGCCATCGAACCATGCTGCCGATGAGCGTGGGTCGAGCCAAGCGGAGGAGGATCCGTGCTTTCGGTGGTTCATGAGTACATAAAGGAGCGCGTTGCGGACTTCGCGTGGGCGCGTAAGTGCATGAGCGTGATACCGCTCTTTCCAGACCGGCCCCCGACGCTCGAGAGCACGATTGACCGCGCGGGCAAGCCGGATCGAGAGCCCTCGCATTCCGCGTGAGAGGGTCGCCTTGTCACGCGATTCCACGATGAGGTGGATATGATCGTGCTGAACCGAGAAATGCACGACCCGAAAATCCGTATGGGACGCACCCTTGATACTTGATAAGAGCAACGAGAATACGCGAGCCGTTCGCAGCCCACGCACATCATCCCTGGTTCGCAGTGTGACGTGAACAGGATGCGCAGCCTTGTGAACTGGACGCGCTCGATGCGGCACCCCGGACTTGGGATTACGCTTCCTGCCCGCCCCCTTACGCCGACCACCCCATGAAGGCGCAGACGGCAGCTCGAGCTGCATCGACTCCATGGATCCCTTCATCTGAATAAGGATATAACAATTGCCGCGCAAAATCACCCATTTCAGTGTGGCGTAAATGGATTGCGCAGCCTTGTAAACTCGACGCGCGCAATGAGGCACCCCGGACTTGGGATTACGCTTCCTGCCCGCTCCCTTACGCCGACCACCCCATGAAGGTGCAGACGGCAGCTCGAGCTGCATCGACTTCATCGAATCCTTCCTCTTGAATACGGCCATAATAATTGCTGGGCAAAATCACGCCATTTCAGCTATTCGGCGGCGCGCATTAGAGAGCTGGTGACAGGTTCCATCCGCGAGAGCGGTAGCGCGATTACAAGCTTGCCCGACAACGTCGGTAACCCCCACGCCGGGCGAGGAGGTGTGGCCTTGCCCTGGAAGGATACGTCTGCCGTGGAGCATTGGGCGCTCGAAGGCTCGAGCCACGAAGGCTTCGCGCGCGCCAATCGGGAAGCCGAACTGCGGTAGGTCAGCACGTTCGCCCGGCGTTGTCGAATCTCGACATCGAGGCGGCTGCCACTGGGTCACGTAACCGCGCCGAATAGGTCTGGCATACTGATCTCAAAGACGATTTTCTCGTCGACAGGAAAGGCCGCCAGCCGTTGCCCGTCACCGATGCCTACCCACGGTCGATGTTCGCTCGCTTGCGTCGCATCACCTGGGTTGCCGCCGCTCCCGTGATTCATCCTCTAGCGATGCGGCCAAGATGGACGTTCGGCGTTGCCGTTGGAAGGGCGAGTTGGCGCGAGTCGGTATTCTCCGCGTCGCGGTGCGAGGGGTCGCGGATTGTGAAGCCCTTGTTCAAGGCCCATCCCGCGCGGCGGGCGTAGTCGCGGGACCACACCGCCCCATCTTCTTTCCCGTGAATGGAGGACTTCGATGAAGACGACTTCGACGATGAACGCTGCGGCGATTGGTCTCGTGCTCACGCTGGCGGGGTGCTCCGTCGCTTCGCGAGCGCCGGCGCATGAAGCGCAGGCGCAGTCCACGCGGGCGCTGGTGCAGGAGCTTTTCGATGCGTATGCGCAGGGGGACTCGCGTCCCTTTTTCGACCATGTCGCGGACGACGTGCATTGGACCATTGCGGGCACCAACATGTTGTCGGGCGAGTATCATTCGAAGAAGGCGTTTCTCGATGCAACGTATGGTCGGCTTTCGCGCGTGCTGAAGGGGCCGGTGCGGCCGACGGTGCAGAGGATCGTCGTCGAGGGGAACGATGCCGTCGTTCAGTGGCGCGGGGCGTCGACCAGTGTCCAGGGCCAACCTTACGACAATGAATATGTCTGGGTCTTGCATCTCGAAGGCGCGCGCATCGTGGAGGTCACGGCGTACTTCGATGGCGGTCGCCTCGATGCGCTGTTTCGGGCGACCGAGCGGCGCCCCGGCGAGTGATCAGGCGCTCTCGTCCGACGATGCCACCGTGGGAGGTGGCATCGCGTTGGACGCCCGCCCCGGTTTGTGGCATCGCTTTACACGCCGGGGGTGCAGGAGGGCGCGCGCGATGATTCCTGTCAGGCACATCGACAAGTTCGGCGTCTCGGGATCCGTTTTCGCCGGGATGTGCTCCCTGGAGCTGCCGCCCCTGGTGGCCATATTTCCAGCCTTGGGGCTAGGGTGGCTGCTGGAAGAAACCGTGATCGACCAAATGCTCTTCGCGAGCTTCGTCATCATGTTCGCGGGGCTGGTCGCCGGCGCGCGTTACCATCGCAACGTGCTCGCGCTCTTCGTCGCCGCCGTGGGCGCGGGTTTGCTCGCGTCGTCCATGCTCGTCTTTCATGGCCGGGCGACGACCTATGTCGGAATGGCCGTGCTCATCGTGTCGAGCTGGCTGAACGATTTGCTCGGCCGTCCGCTGTTTTACGACCGGACCCATCCTTGATGGCCGACAAGAACGCCGTGACGTTCGGTTCTTGAACCGCCCGGTACGCAGCGCACCCCTTCACCCTTTCCACCGCTCGGGCCAACGAGCGCGTTCCACCGGCGTGCTGCGTGGTGCGCCCGCGAAAGAACGACTCCACGTCGGCGGCATGGGCTGCGTCACAAAACGACGCACCGACCATCTCGGGAAGCTCCGCGGCGAGGGCGAAGGTGCTGCCGTCGTTGGGAAGTCGCGCCACGAGCGCGTCGAAGTGCTCTTTGACGAAATCGAACGCGACTTGGCGCGTTGCCGCCGTCTTGGACGTTTCTCGCAGCATCTCGATGGACTCGCGCACGTCGAAGTCGTTCGTCAACATCGTTGCGAGCGCCGCGCGCAAGAGGTCCGGTTCGCGAAATTGACCCATCGCACGCAAAATTGAATTTCGCTCCTTGCGATTCGCCGCGCGCGCACGGGCCGCATTTCGCATCAGGTCCAACGTCGAACGATCGCCGAAGCGTGCCGCAACATTGAGAACCACTTGAAGCAACGCCGGGGGAATATTTCCCTGCCCGTTCAGCCAGCGCTCGCCCATCGCCTTTGCCTCGCCACGCAATGCCGGATCCTCCCCGTAATCGGCCACGATGAGCAACAGCTTCGGGCGTAGCAAGGCATCGTCCTCGGATTCGCCTGCGCGCGGCGCGAACCCAAGCTGCTTCGCCCGCGCCCCGTAGGTGTCGCGCACGAAACGGGCATAGTTTGGACGCAGCGGCTCCGGGAAAAGCTGGGTATCCCGCACCTGCACGACCAAATTGAGCGTGGCAGCGGCCACGTAGAACGCCGTGTCGCCGGCCAGCTTGGAGGCTGCCGCCAGCACCTCGGTGTACGACGACGCGCCGCTCCGCGCCTGCGCCCCGAGGTCGCCCAGAAGCGCGACCTTCTCGGCGCGCGTGAGGGCCTGCGGTGCCGCGAGCAACTTCGTCAAAAGATTGCCTAGGTAACGAACGCGGTAATAGCCGTGGGCATCGGAATTGGCATCGACCCACACGGGGCACGACTCCGCGCCGTCGAGTACGAGCTCCCCTTGCCTCGCCCCCAACAACGTGCACGACGTCGCCGCCTCGTTGCGCTTTCCCGGATACCGTGCGCACACCGGAATTTGCCAAGTCGCGTCGGATTTGCCCGACTGCGAGAGTTCCAGCGCGGGCGGGCGCCCCGTCTCGCAGCGGAGCGAGGCATCCACTTGCGGCACGCCAGGCTGATTCAAAAAGGACTCGAAGGCCCGCACGGTCGCCGGCGGCGTGTCATGCAACGCCGTTTGGAGGAACTGCTCGGCCGTCGCATTCCCATGCGCGTACGTCGCAAGGTAACGCCGAAGCCCCTGACGAAACGCGTCGCGGCCGATCCCTTGCTCGAACATATCGAGCACGCCCGTGCCTTTGCTGTACATGGCCTCGGTCCAAACTTCGGCCATATCGTCCTTGATGTCGATCGGCTGGCGCAGCCGTCGCACGCCCGGAATGTCGTCGCCGAGCATGGCGCTCACCCTTTGGGCCGCATTCTCCGCATCCAGGTGCCACTCGGGCTTCCAGCCAGCGACAGCGCGATCAGCCAACCACGGGGCAAATGCCTCGCTGAGCCACATATCGTCCCACCATTTCATCGTCACCAGATTGCCGAACCATTGATGGCCGAGTTCATGGGCGGCAATCGACGCGTAGTTGCGCTGAAAGACGCTCGTTTCTTCCTCGGGACGAGACAGCAGGAATTTCTGAGCAAACGTAACCAGCCCCGGGCTCTCCATGGCACCTCCGTAATGGGGCACGTTGACGAAATCGAGTTTCTCGTAGGGATATGGCATATCGAGATACGCTTCGATCCGGTTCAGCAGTGGGCCCGTCGACTCTTTTGCAAAGCGTGCCTCCGCGCCCCGGCCCGGCGGAACCAGAATGCGAATCGGAACGCGATTCTTTCCGGCAACGCCCGCGTCCACCGCCTCGAACGGCCCCACCGCCAATGCCAGCAAGTGCGGGGGAAGCGGCTTCGTTTCCGCGAATTGGACGATTTTATGATCGCCGGCAATCTGCTCGGAAATCGCGGGCGCATTGCTCAAGGCCATATCCTCGCGTTTCACCTCGAGACGGATCGTCCAGGGGACCTTGAACGACGGCTCGTCGAAACACGGAAAGATGCGCCGCGCGTCGATGGGTTCCATGGCCGCAAATGCGTATCGATGCCCCCCTTCCTCGAGCGCGATCAATCCTCGGTCACCGTTGGCGGCAATCGGTCCGGAATAATCGAGAACCACTGTGGCCGCGCCCGCAGGCAACGCCCGCGGCAATCGAATTCCCACGAGGTCGTTCTTGCCCTGGGTCACCTCGGCCTTCTCCCCGTTCACCGTGACCGCGCGGATCGTGAGGTCGACGGCATGGAGCCACACCGCGTGCGCCGGCGCCCGCAGGTCGAGCTCCATGCGCATGCGCCCCTCGAAACGCGGCTCCGTCGGGAGCACCGTCAATGACGCGTCGTAGCGCGTGGGGCGAACCGTATCGGGAAGTCGCCACCCCGGAGGCTCCGGCCATGGCGCAGGCCGCGCCGCGGAGGTCGCAGCCGGCGCGGCCTCCCGCGCGGGCGTGCAATTCGGCAAACCAACGAACAGAGCGGCAACAACCACTGGGCAAGAGAATGTGCGCATCACACTCTCTCATTCGACCCCAGCGCAAAGCGGTTTCGCGCCATTTTGCTAATCACGCGGCGCCGAGAGTCAAGGATCCCGCGGAAAAGCCCGTGCCCCGAATGCCGACCGGCATGGCACCTGCATTGGGTGATGGCAAAACATGTCCCTCGCTTCCAGTCGCATTGCATCTCCCGATACGTCCGAGATTCGGTTGGTCGCCGCACCGGCGATGAATATTCCGTTGAAGGTTCTCGTCGTCGACGACCACGCGGCGTTTCGCGACGCGCTGCAAGAACTCATCGAGGGCTTCGGACACCGGTGCCGGGTGGCCCACGATGGGCAAGAAGCCTGGGAAATGCTGCAGAAAGAGCCGGCGGATGTCGTATTGAGCGATTGGCAGATGCCGCGCATGAATGGGGTGGAACTTTGCCGCCGTATTCGCATGGCGGACGGCGAAGACCGCTACACGTATTTCATCGTTTTGACGGGAATGACCGACAAGGCGCGTTTTCTGCGCGCGATGGAGGCGGGGGCGGACGGATGCTACGCGAAGGGTTGCGACCCCAACGAGGTGCGCGCCCACCTGATTTCCGCCGGACGCCTCGTCGGGCTTCACCGGCGTGCGTACTCGGCTGCGCGGACGGATGCGCTGACCCAGATCGCGAATCGTTTGCGTTTGGACGAGGATTTGAACGCGGTTTGGTCGCACACCAAGCGTTACCGGCGCAGCTGTTCCTTGGCCATCGCCGACATCGACGGCTTCAAGAATTACAACGATCACTACGGTCACCTGGCCGGCGACGAGGCGCTCCGTCGCATCGCCCGCGCCCTGCGCCAGGAGGTTCGCGAAGTCGACACCGTCTATCGCTACGGCGGTGAAGAGTTTTTGCTCCTGCTCCCGGAGCAATCGCTCGCCTCGGCGAAGGTGGCGATGGATCGCGTGCGCGAGGTCGTCGAGAAGCTGGCCATCCCGAATGCCTCGGGACAAGGCGCGGTGACGGTCAGCATCGGCGTGGCCGAATTGGATCTCGCCGTCGACGCCAGCCCTGCGGCGTGGATCGAACGCGCCGACGCGGCCCTCTATCGCGCAAAGGCGCTCGGGCGAAACCGCACCGAGGTCGCCGCGCGATGAGCCGCACGCTGACGGGCCAGTGCTTTTGCGGCGCCGTGCATTACACGGTGACGGATGCCTTTCGCTACGCGGCCAACTGCCATTGTTCGAATTGCCGGCGAAGGACCGGGTCGGCGTTCAAGCCTTTCGCGGGCATCGAGCGCGAGAAACTGCAGGTCACGAAGGGTGCAGACCACCTCGCCCTTTTCGGCGAGGTGGACGCGAACGATACGCACTGCAAGTCGTGCGGCGCGCTTCTTTACTCCGTCGTGCGCGATGGCGCGTTCGTGCACGTTCCCATGGGCACCTTGGTCGACGATCCCACGATTCGTCCGACGCATCATATTTTCGTCGGTTCCAAGGCGCCCTGGTTCACCATCAGGGACACGCTTCCGCAGTACGAAGGGCACGTGCCCAGTTGAAATAAAGCGGATTAGCCCGCGAGCAGTCGCCGAGATACGACGAAGGTGATCACCCCGCCGCTCAATCCGGCCACGCTCCCCGCCACGACCCTCGCGCCGGGCGAAAGCCGGTCTTCGGAGCTGCTGTAGCCAGCCAGGATGATCAACGACAAACCAAGGAACATCGTCACGTAACCCGCGACGTCGCGATACAGTTTCTTCATTGTGTTTTCTCCGTTTTGAAAAGCCGTTTGCTCGTCGAAAAACGGAGAGGCTCAATTCAGAAAGACCATCAAACGCGAGCGGGCCTGGGAAGGCGGAAGGGCGAAAGGCGGCGCCATGCGTGGCTCGCCCGACACCAAGAGACGCGTGCACGACACGCTCGCCGTGCGCGGTGGAACGAAGGCCCCCAACGAAGGCGCGGCGCCGGGATGCGCCGAGCGCGGCGAGCGCGTCCTCTCGAGCCGAATGGGCGACGGGGAGCGCGCATATGGCGTATCACGCTCGGGGGCGCGTTCGATGCGATCGGGCCCGGACAGTGCCCACACCGCGGCGGAGGCGTGCACCGTGCCCGCGCGAAGGAACACGAAGAGCACGGCCACCAGGCCGAGCACCATCGCGAGCCATCGTCTCACGTCACGGATCACGGAAAACGTCTAGCCGGTCACGCACCAAGGTCAAGGTGCGGGTCAGGGATTCCAGATCGGCGTCGCTCAAGCCTGCGACCAGCTTGGAGATGCGCGACATGTGGTCGGGCAGCATATTCTCGAGGATCTGGCGCCCTTTGGGCTGAAGGTGCACGGTCACCACGCGGCGATCCTCGGTGTCGGGGCGGCGCTCGACCAGGCCTTCGCGCTCCAGGCCTGCGACCAGACCCGTGACGGTGGCCGGGCGAACGCCGAGCCCGCTCGCAATTTCCAGCGGAGTTAACCGGTTGCCCGGGGCCTTCGAAAGAAGAATGAGCAGCACGAACCGCGACTGGGACAGGCCATGCCGCCGGAAATGAATGGCCTCGGCGTCAGCGAGCTCGTCAAGAACGACGCTCAACGTGATGAAAGCGAGCACAGCACGTGGCGCTGCACCGTACTGGGTCGCAATCACCTCGATTGCCTCGTACTGAGGTAGCTCGCGGCGCGGGATCGGCGGCGAAACGGCATGGCGCGGGCTCGGACGTTGACCTTGACGCATGTCTTTAGGTCCCTAAATATAAGGCGCCTAAGCATCGTGCCAACGCACCATCGTGCGCGGCCTCCCAACCCCGAAAATTCCGCGAGCTCATTGCCATGGATCTCGACTCTACCATGCCCGCCCCGGCGCCCGCCGTTCACACCCCCGCTGCCGAGGTGAGCGCGTCTTCCCCGCCCAAGAAACGCCGCATTGCGCTCGGGGTGTCTGCCCTCGTGGTGGCATCGTCGCTCGCGTACTGGTACCGCGGCACGTTTTACGAGGACACCGACAATGCGCAGGTGGACGCGTACATCTCCAATGTCGCGTCCCGCGTGGCCGGCACGGTGATGGCCGTTCACGTCGACGACAACCAGACGGTGACGGCGGGGCAGACGCTCGTGGAGCTGGACCCGAAGGATCTGCGCATCGCGGTCGATCAGGCGAAAGCCTCGCTGGCCCAGGCCGAGGCGCAGCTGCGCGCCGAGCAGCCGTCGGTGGCCATCACGGAGACGTCGAACGCCACCTTGGTGGCCACCACCACGAGCGACGTGGCGTCGGGTCGCGCCAGCGTGGCGGAGGCTCTGCGATCGGTCGCGCAGGCCGAGGCGCAACTGCAACAGGGGCAGGCCAATGACAAGCTCGCCCAACTCGATTTGGAACGCGCCGAGCGGCTTTACCAAACGGGGGCGATCGCCAAAGCCGAATACGACAGCCGCAGGGCCGCGGCGGATGCATCGGCGGCCAATATGAAGGTTTTGCGCGAAACGGTGGATGTGGCACGCCGCCGGGTCGAGGATCAAACCGCGCGCGAGCGGGCGGCGCACAGCCGTGCGCGCGAAGCTTCGACGAATGCGTCGCCGCAACTCGAGGCGAAGCGGGCGACGGTGGCGCTCCGGCAAGCGAACGTCGATGCCAACAAGGCCGCGCTGGAGCAGGCGGAGCTCAATTTGAGCTACGCGAAGATCCCCGCGCCCGCGGGCGGCGTCATTGGAAAGCGCTCGGTGAACGTCGGCGATCGCGTGAACGTGGGCCAGCAGCTGCTCGCGCTCACGCAGGTGGAGAAGGTGTGGGTCACGGCCAACTTCCGCGAAACGCAGGTCGCACGCATGCGCCCCGGCCAGCCCGTGAAGGTGTACGTCGATGCCCTCGGCCAAGACTTCCACGGCGAGGTGGAGAGCCTCGCCGCCGCCACGGGCTCGCGCTACAGCGTTTTGCCGCCCGAGAATGCCACGGGCAACTACGTCAAAGTCGTTCAACGGCTTCCAGTGCGCATTCGCTTGCTGCCGGGCCAGCCGGGGCTCGAGCGGCTGCGCCCCGGCATGTCGGTGGAGCCGGAGGTTCGGGTCAAATGAGCCAGGCGAGGGCGGTGCCGGACGAGGGATGGCACCCGGGGCACAATCCCATCTTGATCGCCCTCACCGTCACCATGGCCACGTTCATGGAGGTGCTCGACACGAGCATCGCCAACGTTTCCCTGCCCCACATGGCCGGAAACCTCTCGGTGAGCCAATCGCAGAGCACCTGGGTGCTCACGGCGTACCTGGTGTCGAACGCGGTGATTCTGCCGATCAGCGGATGGATTTCCAACCGCATTGGCCGAAAGCGCTTCTACATGTCGTGCGTCGCGCTATTCACGATTAGCTCGTTCCTGTGCGGTATCGCCCCGAACCTGGGGTCGCTCATTTTCTTTCGCGTGCTGCAGGGCATTGGCGGCGGAGGACTGGGGCCGAGCGAACAATCGATTCTGGCCGATACCTTTCCGCGCGCCAAACACGGTATGGCCTTTGCCATTTACGGTATGGCCGTGGTGCTCGCACCGGCGATCGGCCCCACCCTCGGCGGGTACATCACCGACAATTACTCGTGGCGGTGGATCTTCTTCATCAACGTGCCAGTGGGCATTCTGTCGATGATTCTGACCAACCGCATGGTGGTCGATCCGCCGTGGCTCGCCCAGCGAAAGAGCAACGCCGTGCCCATCGACATCGCGGGCTTGACGCTCATCGCCGTGGGGCTGGGGAGCCTGGAGGTCGTGCTCGACAAAGGGCAGGAAGAAGATTGGTTCCATTCGCCCTTCATCTCGGGCTTTGCCGTGCTGTCGGCGGTGGCTTTGGTGGCCTTGCTGTTCTGGGAGCTCAAAACGAAGCATCCCATCATCGATGTGCGGCTTTTCAAAGATCGCACGTTCGCCGTGGCCAATGGGATGATGTTCGTCCTCGGCATTGCGCTGTTCGCGTCGACGCTGGTTCTGCCGCAGTTCACGCAGCTGCTGCTCGGTTATTCGGCGCAGCAGGCGGGCATGGCGTTGTCCCCGGGCGCCGTGCTGGTGATTCTCTTGATGCCCTTCGTCGGGCGCATCGTTTCCAAGACCGATGCGCGGAAGATGATCGCGTTTGGCTTCTTCTCGCTATCCATGGCGATGTTCTACATGGCCCATCGGCTTTCCCTGGGCATCGATTTCAAGCATGCGACACTCTTTCGCGTGTACCAGGCCTTCGGGCTCGCATTCCTCTTCGTGCCCATCAACACATTGAGCTTTTCGAGCGTTCCGCCCGAGAAAAGCAATGCAGCGGCAGGCCTCATCAATCTGTCGCGCAACATGGGCGGCGACGTGGGCATTGCGCTGGTGACCACCCTGCTGGCGCGGCGCGCCCAGGTGCACCAGTCCGAGTTGACCACGCACACGACGCTGTTCGACGCGCCCTTCCGCGATCGGCTTGCGGGCATCACCGCCGCCCTGCAGGCCGCGGGGACGAGCGCCGCGGATGCATCGCTCAAAGCCTACCGGGCGATGTACAGTATGGTTCTCGGGCAGGCGCAAACCTTGGCGTATATCGACGTGATGTTCATTCTCGCGTGCGGTACGATGCTGATGGTCCCGCTCACTTATTTCATGAAGCGAGCCCGCGGCCCTGCCGCCATGGGGCACTGAGACGCCAATCGAAAGATACGCCGATCGGGGCGAAACCCCCGCCCTGCCTGGCGCCTCGTTCGGGCTTTACGTCCATCGCATGAACCTTGCGATGCAAATGGAATGGGTCGCTCGGGCGGCCCTGATTGGAATCGGCGCCACCTTGACGATGGACCTCTGGGCCATCTTTCTCAAGCGAGCCTTCGGCGTCCTTTCCCTGGATTACGGAATGCTCGGCCGCTGGCTGGGGCACCTGCCCAGCGGCCGCCTCGTCCACGAGAGCATCGCGCGGGCCGCACCGGTCCGTGGCGAGCGCATCCTCGGCTGGAGTGCGCATTACCTCATTGGGGTGACGTTTGCCGCGCTGCTCTTGTCGATTTGGGGACTCGAATGGGCGCGCGCGCCGTCGTTGGCCCCGGCGCTTTTCGTGGGAATCGTCACCATCGTGGCGCCCTTTTTCGTGCTTCAACCTGGGATGGGCGCCGGCATGGCGGCGTCGAAGACGCCAAAGCCGAACGTGGCGCGGTTGAAGAGCCTCGGCGCGCACTCGGTGTACGGATTTGGCCTTTACGGTGCGGCGCTGCTCGTGGCCGCGCTTTTACCGGCGCGATGAGTCGCGCCGTTTGGAGGCGCGCCAGGCTGCGGGCGTCGTACCGTGCGCCCGACGGAACATGCGAATGAAATGCGTGGGGTCGGCGTAGCCCACGCGTTCGGCGATGATATCGACCATCTCGTCCGAGTGGAGCAGCATGCGGCGGGCTTCGGCCATGCGGCCGGCCACGATCCACTCGACGGCGCTGCGACCCGTGGCCTGCGAGAGCGCGGTGGTGACGTAGGCGGGGCTGCGTCCGACGGCCGCGGCCACATCGCCGAGGGTGATGCGCTCGCGGCAGTGCCGCTCGATGAAACGAAGTGCCTCGGCCACGAGGCCGGCCGGAGCTGGCGGGCTCCCCTCCGCGCGCGCGGCGCGCCCGACCTCGTTCAAGACGAGGGTCAAAAGGCTGTGCGCCACGGCGCGCGATTCGCCGTACCGTGCGGGATCGGTCGCCTCTTGAAGCTCCGCGAACAGCGTCTCGAGAAATGCGCGGCGCGCGGCCGGCAAGCGCACGACGGGGGAAGCCCCCGCGCGAACCCGTTCGAAGGGCTCGAGCAGGAGGCCTGCATCGTCGGCGACGACACATGAGACGCAAAAGCCGAGGTGCCACGATTCGAAGCCCGCGCGGGCGATTGCGCGGTGCGGTTGACCGGCGGGCACGAGCAGGGCTTCCCCGGCCTCCAAGGTCCACGCCTCGGGCTGCTCCATGCGGAGCCGGCCCGCTGTGCAGTATTCCAAGGCCGCAAACTGGTGCGTCACATGCTCGGCGCGCACGCGCGGAACGTCATCGGGACGGCGCCTCAGGACGAAGATGGGCGAGCCATCCCCACGGAGGTCATCGCGTTGAATGGGGCGCTCGGTCATGCGGCCCCCATCTTATGCCAACGCGCAATCCGTAGTTGGAATTGTTATCACCTCTCAGCCCCACGCATCGAACGGCTCGCCAAACTGCTCGAAGTGCTTGGCGCAGTAACGATTGGCGAATTCGAAACTGTAGTCGGGGTGCTGCTCGCGGCCTTCGGCGGCAATCTCTTCGACCACCAAGTCAACGAGGCCAATGTCGCCCTTTTCTCGAATCAACTGGACCACCAGCGCGAGCCCCTGGGCCGATACGTCCGTGAGGCTTACGGTCACGAGGGCAGCATCGAGTTCGCCAAGGCCTTGCACCTGAATGACTCGATCGAGATCCATTGTCGCGCGCGCTCCCCTCGCTAAGATTCACATTGGGCCCGCGCCGAGGCAAACCAAAATCAGGATTACATCACAATCCGTCGTTGCCGAGAGGCAACTCTTGCATACGCAGCAATAAATCGTGAACGCCTGGTCGAGCTGGGCAGCGGGTGTGGGCGTGCGGAAAGTTATGTAAGCTCCAAGGTGCAACTTCGCGCCGCGACGCGAGTCCTGCACCTAAGCATGACACTCTGTGATTCGAATATAATTGTAGCGTTTCTGGACGGTGAGCTTTCGGCTGAGGAGCAGGCCGATTTCGAAGCGCATGTCGACACGTGCACATCGTGCCGCACGCTTCTGGGAGCGCTGGCGCGTTCGTCCGAAGTCATGCCCTCGGCGGAGGCGGACAAGGAAGCACCCCTCCGGATCGGGGCCCGTGTGGGGCGTTACGTCATTCTCGATTGGCTCGGCGCCGGCGGCATGGGCGTCGTCTATGCGGCGCACGATCCCGAACTGGATCGAACCGTTGCCTTGAAGCTTTTGCGCCCGGGCGTCTGCCGCACCCGCTCCGATCGCGGCGAGCGGTTCCTCGGCGAGGCACGCGCCATGGCACGCGTGGGGCACCCGAACGTCATCACCGTCTTCGACGTCGGCACCCACGGCGAGAGCATCTTCATCGCCATGGAGCGCGCCGACGGCCCCACCCTCGGCCATTGGCTGCATGCGGCACCGCGCACCTGGCGCGCCATTTTGAATGTGTTCATCGAGGCGGGGCGCGGCCTGGAGGCGGCGCACGATGCAGGCTTGGTGCACCGCGATTTCAAACCCGACAATGTGCTCATCGGAAAGGACGGGCGCGCCCGGGTGAGCGATTTCGGGCTCGCTGGCTCGCCGCCTGGCGACGGCACGGATGGCGTCCATCCGGTGTTGACGGCCGGAGGACATGGCACGCCGGCGTACATGGCGCCCGAGCATGCGCACCCCGATCAGATCGACGCGCGCACGGACCAATTCAGCTTTTGCGTCGCGCTTTACGAAGCGCTGTGCGGGGTTCGGCCCTTCGCCCTCGAAGAACCGAGGTACGGACGCGCGCCGGAACCGATCCCGCGCGTGCCCCGCCGCATCGCACGCGCCGTCCAGCGCGGGTTGTCCCTGCGCAAGGAGGACCGTTTCCCAACCATGGGCGCGCTGCTCGCGGTTCTCTCGCCGCCATCCCGCGCGGGCCGGTGGCTCGTGCTCGCGGGCTCTTTGGCCGTGGTACTTGCAATTGGCGCCCCGATGGCGATGCACCATCGGGCCGCGCGTGCGGCCATCTGCGCGAGCGCCGAATCGAAGCTTGCCGGCGCTTGGGACGAGCCCATCCGCGAGCGCGTGCACGCCGCCTTTCTGGCGACGAAAAAGCCTTATGCGGAGGATACCTGGGGCAAGACGGACCGCATCCTGTCGTCGTGGACCTCCGCCTGGGTGGCCATGAATACCGATGTTTGCGAGGCCACGCACGTGCGCCACGAGCAGTCGCCGGCATTGATGGATCTGCGCATGCACTGCCTTGCCGACGAGCTGCGCGTAATGAAGGCACGGACCGCGACCTTGGCCACGGCCGATGCGAGGACGATGCACCGCGCCGTCGAATCCGCGCTCACGCTGCCCAGTGTGGATACATGCGCCGACGGGCGGGCGCTCTTGAGCAAGGAGGCTCCGCCGGCCGATCCGGTCGCGCGGGCGCGCCTCGACGACGTCGGCGAGCGGGTTGCCCAAGCCTCGGCCTTGGAAAAAGCGGGCAACTATGGCGTGGCGCTCGAGGTCGCGGTCACGGCCGTGCACGATGCGGGGTCCTTGGGCTATCCACCGCTGCTCGCCGAGGCCCTCGGATACCAGGGGAATATCCAAATGGAGCGCGGGGAGGACGCCCAGGCGGTCTCCAGCTTCTATTCGGCCATCGAGGCCGCCGAGATCGGCCGCGACGATCTCGCCAAGGCGCGTGCGCTGGTGGCGCTGCTCTGGGTGCTCGGAGATCACCAGGCGCGATTCGAGGACGCCCGGCGCATTGCGCAGTTGGCCCAGGCGGCCGTCGAGCGCGCGGGGGGCGATTCGGAACTTCGTGCGCGGCTTGCGGCCGCGAGGCAATCCATCGTCTTCGGCGAGGGCCATTACGAAGAAGCACGCCGCCTCGGCGACGAGGCGGTGGCACTTTGGACGAAGGCGCGGGGCCCCGACTATTTCGAAGTCGCCGTTTCTCTGAACAATGCCGCCCTGGCCGATCGGCGCCTCGGCGATCTCGCGGGAACGCTGGCCAAACGGGAACAGGCGTTGAGCATCCTGCAGCGCGCGCTGGGGGAGCGGCATCCGAAAACGGGAATCGTCCAAGGCAATGTCGCCGTATCCCTGGCCGACCTGCGCCGGTTCGACGCGGCCGTCGCCGTGGCCGAGCAGTCGCGGGACATCGTCAGCGAGGCGCTGCGGCCGGACCACCCGCAGGTGGCGGCCATCGAAGATACGATTGCAACCATTCGCTTCGAACAGGGCCGTTATTCCGACGCACTTCCTCATGCCGTGCGCGCCTCGGAAATTCTCACGGCCGAACTCGGCCCCGAGCATCCCGATTTGGCGGAAGTACGCAACACCGTCGGGCGGATCGAGAATCGCCTTGGAGCGGTTGGCGAAGCGCTGCTCCTGCACAAACGTGCGCTGGCCGTTTGGGAGCGATTGGGCGGTACGAGCACGGGATTTGCCAATACGTTGCAATACCTTGGTGAGGATTGGCTCGCGTCCGGTCGCCCGGCCGACGCCATCGGTCCGCTGGAGCGCGCGCTTGCATTGCGAAGTGCACCGGATCGGCGCCAAGACGATTGCGCCGAAACCCGATTTACGCTCGCCCGCGCACTGGCGGCGGCCCATCGCGATGTGCGGAGAGCACGCGCGCTGGCCGAAGAGGCCCTGTCGTACTACGCGACGGCTCCGGGCCGCGAGGGTGATCGCGACGAGGTGGCTGCGTTTCTGCGGACAGTGCATCAGGCGACATCGCCATAAGTTGGTTGACAGGAATATAAGATAAGTCGTTCTCTCACGGCGATGCGTCCCCTGCGCCTATTCGCCCTTCCGCTGCTGCTGGGTCTCCTCGATTGCGGCTCGCCGGCGTTGCCCACCGATGGTAGCGCGACCGACTCGCACGAGGAGGCGTCGGAGCTCGCAATAACGGGGGATGCCTTCGATGTGCGGCCCGCGCGGCGCGCCCTGCGGCGGCTCGTCTCCGAGCATGCGCACCAAGTTCACTTGCGGGCGTTGCCGCGCGATGGTGCCGGCGACCATGTGCGTGTGTCCGGACGAGCGGGGCATATCGTCATCGAGGGAACATCGCCGGCGGTATTGCTCACGGGATTTCATGCCTACCTGACCGAGGTGGTCGGAGCCCATGTCTCCTGGGTCGGGGAGCGACTCGACCTACCGCGCGTGCTGCCGGCGCCCCCGAGCGAGATCGTGCGCAAAGCCAATGTCGCGCACCGGTTCGCCCTGAACGATACCCACGATGGGTACACCGATCCTTATGCGGATTGGTCACGCTGGGAGCACACCCTCGACGTCCTCGCGCTTCATGGGGTCAACGAGGTCATCGTCTATCCGGGCGCGGCGGCGTTGTATTATGCGACGTTTTTGCAATTTGGATATTCGGACGAAGAATTACGCAATTGGATTCCTCTGCCAGCACATCGACCGTGGTGGCTGCTCCAGAACATGTGCTGCTTCGCCGGTCCCATTTCCCGACAGCTCATCGTGCGAGACGGCGAGCTAGGGCGAAAGATTGCCCATCGCCTGCGCGAGCTGGGCATGGCGCCCGTGCTACCCGGCTATTTCGGTACGGTGCCGCCGTCGTTCGTGGACAAGAATCCCGGCGCGAGGGTCATTCCGCAAGGAAACTGGATCGGCTTTCCGCGTCCCGATTGGCTCGACCCGCGCAATGCGCACTTCGACAAGGTCGCAGAAGCATTTTATCGCACGCAGCGCGCGCTTTTCGGCGATAGCGACATGTTCAAAATGGATCTTTTGCACGAAGGTGGCAATCCCGGCGACGTTCCCGTGCCCGAGGCGGCGCGCTTGGTCGAGGTCGCGCTGCGCAAGGCCCACCCGAATGCCATTTGGTCCATCCTCGGCTGGCAAAAGAATCCGAAGGTGGAACTCATCGACGCGCTCGACAAGAGCAAATTGCTCATCGTGGACGGCCTGTCGGACCGTTACGCGGGGCTCGATCGCGAGACGACCTGGCATGGTGCACCCTACGCGTTCGGGTCGATTCCCAACTTCGGCGGGCATACGACCCTCGGGGCCAATCTCGCGACGTGGAATCAGCGTTATTGGCAATGGAAGGCCAAGCCCCATCACGCGCTCGTGGGAACGGCGTACATGCCCGAGGCCGGGGACAACAATCCCCTCGCCTTCGACTTCTTCACCGAGCTCGCCTGGCAAGAGGGGCCCGTGGACACGGCCGCGTGGTTCGCGCGATGGGCGCACCTGCGCTACGGCGGTGCGGATCCGCACGCGGTGGCGGCGTGGGAGGCGCTACGGACGTCGGCCTTCGCCATGTCGGGCGAAGATCGCTGGAGCGAGCCGCACGACGGCCTTTTCGCGGCGCGGCCCGATCTGCGGGTGCGCTCGGCCGATCGCTATTCGCCCAAGGAGCTGCGCTACGATCCGGCCGCGGTCGAAACGGCGTTGAAGGAGATGCTCCTCGTGGCCCCCGAATGGCGCGACACCGATACGTATGCGCACGACCTCGTCGATATCGCACGGCAGGCACTGTCCAATCGAAGCCGCACGCTGCTGCCGAAAATCGATGCGGCGTACCGCGCGAAGGATGCCGTGGCGTTCGCGAAGCTCACGGCGGCATGGCTTCGCGCGATGGACCGGCTCGAAGCGGTCACGCGGACCGATCGCCGATTCCTGCTCGGCCCCCTCGTCGCCCATGCCACGGACGCGGCGTTGGGAGATGCGGAGCGCGAGCAGCTCGAATACGATCTTCGTAGTTTGTATACCGTATGGGGCACGCGGACGGCCTCCGAGGCGGGCTTGCACGATTATGCCAACCGCGAGCTATCCGGCTTGATCGCGGGGCTGTATCAGCCGCGGTGGCGCCGTTACTTCGAAGAGCTGTCCAGTGCGCTCGCCGAGAACCGCGCCCCCCGCGCGATCGACTGGTATGCCATGGAGGAGTCGTGGGCGCGCACGCACCAGGATCTGCCCACGACGCCGAGTGGCTCGCCCTTCGAGGCCGCGCAGGCGGCCTTGGAGGCGCTCATGCAGGAGTGATGGCTCGCTCGGGGTTGGCCAACCATTCTTCGACGAGCCGTGCGGCGGTGTCGGCTTGCTCGGTGAGGATCGTGAAGTGCGTGCCCGGTAGGTCGACGACGGAGTTGGCTCCGGCCCAGTGAGGCTGCCAACATCCGCTGCCGGGCACGATTTCCCCTTCCATCCCCGGCACCGGCTCGGTGACGCGGAGGAACAGCGTCGGGCAGGCAAGGCGCGCGGGCTCCCAGTCTTGAAACAGGCTCGTGTACCACGGCATGGCGGTGAACTCGTGCTCCGTTCGCGGGATGCCCGGGAGTTCGCTCAGCCACGCGCGCCGGAACGCCGCCCCAATGCCCTCGGTGATGTCGCGCATTCGGTAGGTATCGAGCAAGAAGACCGCCGCCGGAAGAATGCCGATGCGCTCGAGATGCTCGGCGGTTGCATGGGCAATCCAGCCTCCCGATGAACAGCCCACGAGAAGGAACGGAGCGCCGTTCGCGCATTGCACGACGTTTTCGGCGTGCATGCGAACGATGCTGGCGCGATCCTCGGGCAAATGTTCGCCGCGCGCGAAGCCTGGATTCGGGAGAGCCCAGACGTCGCGCTGACCGGCAAATGCGTTCGCGAATCGCGCGTATTGAATCGAGCCCGTGGGCGGTGTCGTGGTGGGAAAGCACATCACGCTCGGCCCGGATTGACCCGCGGCGAGCTTGACGGCCTGGGTCCGGGAGGCTGGCTGTTGGGATTTCCGTTCACGAACGCGGCGAATGCGCGACGAGACGCCCACCAGCTCGAAGGCCAAATCGAACTCGCCAATCGCGCCCAATCGCTCCACGTTCGGAACGAGGGCATCTTCGTTATTCGTTGCTTGGGCAACTTGTTGTTTCGGCGTTGGAATATCGAAATTCATTTCTCGGATTGCGCGATCGGCAATCTGTTCCGGCGTGGGGCATTCGAAAAGCAATGTCGCCGGGAGCGACAAGCCCAATCGGGCGCCGAGCTGACGTCGAATTTCGAGCGCCATGACGGAATTCAAGCCCAACTCGAGCAGCGGGCGATGAGGAGCGATGTCCGCGCCCGAGCGGAGCCCGAGGCCTTTGGCGGCCTCCTCGCGCACCAGGTCCAACACGGCCGCGCGGCGCTCGGTTTCGGAGAGAAGATTCAGACGCGCGCGCGCGTCGGGTTGCACCGACGGGGCTCGGGTCGGTGAACTCGGGCGGAGCAATCGTGCGAGAAGCGGCGGGATGCCTCCATGCGAGCGCTCGAAGGCCGCACGCATCGGGCCGAATTCCAGGGCGGCGGTGACCGCGACGGTGTCTCCAGCATGGAGAGCGCTTTCGAGCAGCTGCATCCCGGCAGGCGCCGAAAGTGCGCCCAAGCCCGCGCGTGCCATGCGCGCGAGCTCGGCATCACCGAGGCCCGCCGTCAGGTTGCTTCGTTCGCCCCAGTACCCCCAGGCGAGCGAGGTGGCCGGCAAGCCGAGAGCCCTCCGGTGCTGCGCCAGCGCATCGAGGAAGGTATTCGCCGCGCCGTACGTGGCCTGACCCGATCCACCGAGGACGCCGACCAGGGACGAGAAGAGCACGAATGCGTCGAGCTGCAGGCCTTCGGTGGCGCGATGCAGGTTCCACGCTCCCGCGACTTTGGGTGCCATGACCGCGACGAAGCGCTCGGGGCTCTGGTTGAGGAGCACACCGTCATCGAGCGCGCCGGCGCAATGAACGACGCCTCGCAGCGGAGCCTGAGAGGTCGCGGTGCGAACGAGCGCGTGAACGGCATCCGCGTTCGAGACGTCGCATGCCACGATGGTGACCTGCGCACCCAGGGCGGTGAGCTCCGCCTCGAAGGCGCCGGCACCTTCGGTGTCGCGGCCACGGCGCGAGGTGAGGACGAGGTGCGACGCGCCCCGCTCGACGAGCCAGCGTGCCGTGTGCCGCCCCAGCACACCGAGACCTCCCGTGACGAGGAAGGTCCCCTCGAACCGAAGCGGGGACTCGGGGCTCGGCGACGCGGCTTTCGCACGGAGCAACCTGGGGACGCGCAGGTGCGGGCCGCGAACCGCGACTTCGGGCTCCTCCTCGAGAGAGAGGGCGCGAATCAGCGCCTCGGCGGTCAGATCGTCGGGCCCGACATCGACGAGACGCAGGTCGACGTCCGGGTACTCGTGGCGTGCGCTGCGCAGAAGGCCCCAGAGCGGCGCTTGCTCCAGCGCCGGCACGGCTTCGTCGGGCATGGTGGCAACGGCACCGCGGGTGATCCAGACGAGGCGCGGCGCACGCTCCGCGTTCGAGAGCAGTGTTTGCAGCGCCGCGAGCGCACGCGCGGCTTCGGCGAACGTGCGATCGACCAGGGACTCTCCCGGCTCGGTCGCATCGGGAGGAAGGCATAAATAGCCATCGACGTCCGCGGGGCTTGCGTGCGGCATCCGCTGAATGCGAAGGCCGGCGGCCTCGAGGGCACGCGCGAGAGCTTCGTCGCGCGGGCCGCCATCGCCCACGAGTGCCCAGCGGCCGGAAAGGCGGCTTCGGGAGCGCGCCGGCGATTCCTGCCAGACGATGTGGTAGCGATCGCGATCGGCTCGCGGTTGCCACGCCGAGTCGGGGGCGCGTTTCAGATGCAGCCCGCGCACCTCTCCAACGGGGCGGCCTTGCTCGTCGTAGAGCATCGCATCGAGACGCCGCAACGTATCCCCGTCGTGCGTATGCTCGACCCGTGCCCAGACCGACTGCGCGCCCTTTTGCCATAGCCGCAGTTCGGTGAGGGAAAACGGCAGAAAGATACCTCGGGCGTCGTCCTGCCAAAGGGCCGCGGCATGGAGCACACCATCGAGCAAGGCAGGATGGATCCCATAGGCCACGGCCTCTTCGCGCGAGGCCTCGTCGAGTGCTGCCCGCACCCAGCGCACGCGGGAGGATGGAGAGCTCTCGCGCCAGGATTCTCGCAAGGTTCGAAAACGAGGACCGTAGTCCACGCCGTGGGCCTTCAAGGCATCGTAACAACCTTCGATGTCCTCGCGGTCGCTCGACTGGGGAGGCAACGAGGGCACGGCAGAAGGCGTCTCGTGTTCCCCATCGGCGCGCTTCAAATGCGCTTCGGCGTGCAACGTCCACGTCGGCGCCTCGGCGTCCGAGGCCGGCGGCGCGCTGTAGATCCGCACCTCGGCCGGGTCGCCCGCCTCGGAAGGGGCGACAATCACTTGCAGTCGCACGTCGCCGTGCTCGGGCACGAGCAGCGGCGTGTGCACCGAGGCATCCGTGAGCACGAATGTATCCACACGACCGATGGCCGCCGCCGCAGCGCGTGCCCACTCGAAGAAAGCGACACCGGGCACCAACGTGCTCCCGCGAACGGCGTGATCGCCCACCCAGGCCGGTGAATGCTGCGAGATGGACGTCTCGAAGATCCACGAGCCCGTATCGGCGCTCACGCGCGGTTGCCCCAGCAACGGGTGGTCCTTCGGCGATGAACCGAGCCAGTAGTGCTCTCCCTGGAAGGGGTACACGGGCAGCTCGACCCGCCGAGCCTGCGGAAGGACCTTCGTCCAATCGAGCCCGAAGCCTTGCGTGTAAAGCTCGGCGACCGAAAGAGACAATCGACGAAGATCGCCTTCGTCACGCCGCAGCGAGCCCACGACCGCGCCGTGGATCGACCGCGACTCGAGTGTCTCGCGCAGGGCCATCGCCAGCACGGGATGCGGGCTCACCTCGACGAAGAACCGGTGCTCGACCGCGAGCTGCCCGACCGCGTCGCCGAAGCGAACCGCTTGCCGCAGGTTCTCGTACCAATACGCCGCATCGAGCTCCGCACCTTCGAGCTTGGCCACCCTCACCGTGGAGAAAAATGGAATGTCCGCGGAGCGCGCCTGGATCCCGGCGAGCGACGACAGGATCTCCTCGCGAAGCGCCTCCACGTGCGCGCCATGCGAGGCGTAGTCGACGCGCACTTTGCGGGCGAAGATCCGCGCGGACTCGAGCTCGCGCAGCAGTTCGTCGATGGCAACGGGATCGCCCGACACCACGGCACTGCGCGGACCGTTGACGGCGGCAATGGATAGCGCGTTACCCCAGCGCGCGAGGCGCGCCTCGAGATCGGACGCGGGCAACTCCACGGCCGCCATGGCGCCTTTGCCTTCGAGGCGAGCGAGTGCACGGCTTCGCAGCGCCACCACCTTGGCGGCATCTTCGAGGGAGAGAGCTCCGGCCACGTACGCAGCTGCGATTTCACCTTGGCTGTGCCCCACCACGGCATCCGGCGTGATGCCCATCGCGCGCCAGACCGCCGCCAGTGAAACCATGACGGCGAAGAGCACGGGCTGGATCACACTGGTGCGATCTTCGTCGTAGCCATTCTCGAGCAGCGCGCGCAGTGACCAATCGACGTGCGGCGACAGGGCACGCTCGCACGCGTCGATGTGTGCGCGAAAGACGTCGGACTCCTCGAGCAGCGCCCGCCCCATCTGTGCCCATTGCGAGCCCTGGCCCGGGAAGACGAAAACGAGCTTGCCGCCGACGTCCGCGGCACCGGACACCGAATCGACGGAGGACGCGTCTCCCCGCTCGAGCGCCTCGAGGGCTCGGAAGAGCCCTGCGCGATCGCGGGCCACCACCGCACCCCGCTTCGCGAAGTGCGTGCGCGTGGTCGCAAGCGAGTAGGCCACGTCGGCGAGGGCGAGCTCGGGATGGGCCTCGAGGTGCGCGCGCAGCTGCCCTGCCCGCGCAGCGAGCGCCCGCTCGGTGCGTCCCGCGAGGACGAACGGCAGCCACGATCCATCGGCCGATGCCGCGTATTCGCGGACGGGTGGCCGCTCCAAGATGACGTGGGCATTGGTGCCGCTGGCCCCGAATGCGCTCACGCCGGCAAAGCGTGCCTCGGGCCATGGGCGATGGGTGCGTGCAAGCTCCAGAGAGAGCGCGTCCCAGGCGATGTCCGGGTGCAGCTCCGCAGCGTGCAAGCTCTTCGGAATGGCACGATGTCCGAGCGCGAGCGCGGCCTTGAGCACCGCCGCAATGCCCGCAGCGGCCTGCGTATGACCGAGGTTCGATTTGACCGAACCGATGGCGAGTGGCGCGGCGCGGCCTTGGCCGTAGACGGCTCCGAGGGCGCGAGCTTCGATCGGATCTCCGAGCCGGGTGCCGGTACCGTGCGCCTCCACGTAGCCGACGTCATGGGGCTCGACGCCGGCCATGTCGAGGGCGCGTCGCAAGACGGCTTCTTGGGCGCGCCCGTTCGGTGCGGTGAGCCCGGCGCTGCGACCATCCTGGTTGACGGCCGATCCGCGCACCACTGCGACGATGGCATCGCCGGCGTCCATGGCGTCGGAGAGCCGCTTGACCACGAGCACGCCGGCGCCCTCGCTCCAGCCGACGCCGTCGCCTGCGGCGGAGAAGCTCTTGCAACGCCCGTCGGGTGCAAGGCCACGCAGGCGTGAGAATTCCACGTAGACCCCGGGGGTCAACACCAAGGTCACGCCGCCCACGAGGGCCATGTCGCACTCCCCCGAGCGCAAGCTCTGACATGCGACATGCAATGCGACGAGCGACGACGAGCACGCGGTATCGATCGTCATGCTCGGGCCGTGCGTGCCGAGTACGTACGACAGACGACCCGATGCGACACTGCCCGTGTTGCCCGTTCCGATGTAGCCATCGAGCTCTTCGAGGCCCATCTGCGCCGGCAGGTAATCGTGCGAAGACATCAGACCCACGAAGACGCCGGTCTGCGTACCGCGCAGTTGCTCGGGCACGATGCCCGCGCGCTCGAGGGCCTCCCAGGCCGTTTCGAGCAAGAGCCGGTGCCGCGGGTCCATCGCCTCCGCTTCGCGCGGGGAGATGCCGAAAAACTCGGCATCGAAGTGCCCCACGTCGTCGAGAAAGCCACCGCGACGCGCAACCATTTTGCCGGCGGCATCCGGATCGGCGTCGTAGAGCGCGTCGGCGTCCCAGCGATCGAGTGGAACCTCACGGGTGGCGTCGGTCCCCGTGGCGAGCAGCTGCCAAAGAGCCTCGGGATCGCGAACGCCTCCGGGAAAGCGGCACCCCACGCCCACGATCGCCATGGGCTCGTTCGCGATGGGTGCGCGGGGCGCTTCACGTTGCGCGATGGTCTCCGGCGCCGTTTCTCGCACCCTTCGACTCAGCTCGGCGACGGACGGATGGTAGAAAAGGTCGACGACGTCGAGCGTGAGCCCCAGCTCCGCGACGAGAAGCGCGTGGATTTGAACCAACGCCAGCGAGTCGGCGCCGAGCTCGAAGAACGGACGCTGTCGATCGATGCGTTCCCGCCCGAGCCGCTTCTCCACCACGGCCGCGATGCGATCCTCGATGGATCCCTGCGATGCCGCGGGCGCTTGCGGCGCGAGATCGTGCTCCGCTGCACGCGTGGGATCGGGCAGCGCGCTGCGATCCACCTTGCCGTTGGAGGTGATGGGAAGCGCACCCAGCACGGTGACGTGCGTCGGCACCATGTACGTGGGCAAACGCGCACCGAGCCAGCGGCGCAGATCGCCCGCGGTCAGTCGCAGTTCACTCCCCACGTCGTCGCGGAGCTGCGCCTCGGCGACGGCGCCGGCCAGGAAGGCATGGACGATGGCACAATCCGCACGCTCGGCAGCAAGGGCGTCGGGTGCGATCCAGCCAATCGGGCACAGGCCGACGCCATGCGCGGTGGCCGCCTCCATCCAGCGATGCCCCAAACGACCCGCGCGATGCATCTCCGCGGAATTCCGTTTCCCGACGAGCAGCAGCGCAGCCGGCGCACCCGCGGCGACGACCTCGTTGCTGGGGAACTGTCCATCGGCGATGCCGCCATCGGAGATCGGCGTCCAGCCCGTCTCCGTGTGGCGGTAGACCCCTGGCGATAGATCGGCGAGCGCGTGGCGCACCACGAGCCACGGCTCCAGCGAAATTTCCTCGGCGGCAGGCGATGCGTGCAGGCTCAGTGCCCAGAACGCGTCGTGCCCGACCTCACGGGCCACGGACTCGGCGGCGTTGCTGCGGGTAGCTTCGAACGCGAGCCCGAGCTCCGCGGCCCGGTCGATCAAGAGCTCGGCCAGGTAGCCAGCATCGAGGTGGCACAGAGGCTCGGCCAGATCGCCGTAGATCGGCTGGACGCGTGCCACGTCGGCGACGAGGTGCAGGCCCAGCGCGGTGACCGGAGCATCGCCCAGCCGCACCAGGCGATGGGCCTCCCGATCGTAGCCGTAGCGGCCGGGGTGCAGATCGGCGATGCCCTCCGGCACATCGACGAGGACGTGCACGGCGTACAGGCTTCCCGCCGACGCGTAGCGGTATTTCGGCAAGGGCTGCCGCGGCGCAGGCACGGGGCGAAGCACCTCGAGCCACGCCCCAAGGATGCCCGCCGAGGGCGTGCGGCCCGGCGATGCGACCGCCCGCGGCGGGGTCGCCACCACGCGCGCGAGCGCCGCAGCGGTGAGCCCTTGGCCATCGAACACGCGGTAGCTCTTACGCAACCACGCCGACGGCCGATCACCACGCGCGGCGAGGTCGATCGATACAGCGCCCGAGGGCCGCCAGCCCGGTCCCAGTTTGAGGGCCGCACGGTGGGCGCGCGCATCCTCTTTGCGATCCGGCACGGCGGTCGCGGGAACGAGGTAGGCGGCGAGCTGCTTGGGCCCCCTCGCCTGCCCCACCGTGCTCACCACCGCGCGCCCCACGAGCGGGTGCTGCTCGAGGTGCCACTCGATCTCGCCGAGCTCGATGCGATGACCGCCCACCTTGACTTGATGATCCTCGCGACCGAGAAATTCGATGTCCCCGTTCGACTGAAAGCGCCCGAGATCGCCGGTTCGATACAGCCGCTCCCCACTGTGAGGGTGCACGATGAAGCGCTCGCGGGTTCGTTCCGCGTCACCGAAATACTCGCGCGCGAGCCCGATGCCGCCGATGTACAACTCCCCCGCCACGCCGTCGGGACAGGGCCGCAGCCGAGTGTCCAGCACGTGGAACGACTGGTTGCGCATCGGGCGGCCGTAAGGAATGGACGTCCACCGCGGATCGACTTGGTCGATCGGATGCAGGATGGACCAGATCGACGCTTCGGTCGCCCCGCCCAAGCTCACGATGCGCCACGCAGGAACGAGCGCACGCGCGCGATCCGGCAAGGTGACGGGGATCCAGTCGCCCGAAAGCAGCGCCAAGCGCAGGGAA
This sequence comes from Sorangiineae bacterium MSr12523, assembly GCA_037157775.1. NCBI lineage: Bacteria > Pseudomonadati > Myxococcota > Myxococcia > Myxococcales > Pendulisporaceae > Pendulispora > Pendulispora brunnea. The sequence continues at coordinate 3,399,270 of CP089982.1, read as the reverse complement.
CTGGGCAAAACATCGGGACGGCCGCCCGCATAGTCGACGAGCATCTGCAGCAGCGCGGGAACCGAGTTCCAGATGGTGATCCCCTCGTTGCGCAGCCACTCGGCCACGCGTGCGGGATTGCGCACGGCGCCTGGCTCCGGAAGAACCAACGTACCGCCAGCACCGAGCACGCCGAAGACGTCCCAAACCGACAAATCGAACGACAACGAGGAAATGCCGAGCACCCGATCGTCGGGCCCGATTGCAAAACGCTCCTCGAGATCGAGCAAGGTGTTGACGGCGGCCCCGTGCTCGATGGCCACGCCCTTTGGCTGCCCGGTCGAGCCCGAGGTAAAGATGACGTAGGCCAGATCGGTCAAGGCCTGCACCGGCTCGAGCGGACCTTCGTCGCCCTCCTCGAGCGATGCGCCCAGGACGTCCGCCTCCGTCAGCACGTGCTGCACGTGGCAGTGCGCGAGCAGCGCTTGCCGGCGCATCTCGGGGAGCTCGGGATCGATGGGCACGTACGCCCCGCCGGCCATGAGCACGGCCAGGACGCCCACGATCTGCGGCCAGCCCTTGGGCATCGAGACGGCGACCAACTCGCCCGGCGCGATGCCGTCCGCACGCAAGCGCCGCGCAATCCGGCGCGCCTCGCGAACGAGCTCACCGTAGCGAAGCCGCCGCCGAGCATCCACCACCGCGATGGCATCGGGCGTGCGCGAGGCCTGGAGTTCGACGCGCTCGTGCAGAAGCTGCGTGGGAAGCGGCCCCGCCGTGGCATTGACCGCCGCACGGCGCGCGAGGTGCTCGGGCGGCGTCAGGATCGCATCGGGCTTTGCCCACTCCTCGTCCGAGGCGGCGAGCCGGACGAGAAGCCTGGCGTACGCCTCGAACATGGCCTCGATCATCCCGGCAGGGAACAACCCCTCGACGACGTCCCACGAATAGGCGAGCCGGCCGGCAATCTCGACAACCTGGTGATCGAGCCACACTTGCGGCGTCTGCGAAATTCCGTACGGCGTTCCGAGGAGGCGCGCGCCTCCCGGGGGAATGTCCGCCGTCAGATCGCCCACGCCGATGGAGCTGGTGAACACCACGGGAAAGCTCGCAAACCCGCCGCGAGCACGGGCAATCTCCCGCGTCACATCGAGGCCACCGACGAGATGGTGATCGAGATCCTCGCCCAGTTGCCGCTGGTAGCGCTGCGCGCGCGCTTCGAAACTCGGAGCGTCCGCCGGATCGATTTCGACCAGAATGACGGAGGTGAAGTCCCCGACGAGGCGATCGACGTCGGGATGGACCGGAAGGCGATTGAACAGGGTCAGATTGAGCGTGAAGTGCGGACGGCGGCTCCACGTTCCGAGCACCTCGGCGAAGGCCGCCATGAGCACGCCCGACGGTGTGAGCCCGCGCGCTTGCGCCCGCGCCTTGAGCGCGCCCCACGTCCCGTCATCGAGCTCCGCCGCGTAGTGCTGGAAGCGAGGAACGCCGATGCTCTCGGGCGTGACCGCGAGCGGCAATTCGGGGCCGGGCGGCAACTTTTCGGCGCGCGTGCGCCAGTACGCGAGATCGCGCTCGAGCGCCGGGGTGCCTGCGAGGCTTTCTTGCCATCGCGCGTAATCGCGAAAGCGCAGTTCGAGGGCCGGCAGCTGGGTATCGAGATCCGCATAGTACCGTGCGAGCTCGCGCACGATGATCATGAAGCTCTTCACGTCGGCGATCAAAAGATCGACGCCCACGTGCAAGCGGACCACGCCTTCCGGCAATCGGGTTGCCTGCACCTCGAAGAGCGGCCACGTGTCCGTCGGCAGAACGCGATGCGACATCGCGGCCCGCACCTCGATCGCGCGGGCTTCGGCCTCCGCCGGGGCGAGCTCGCGAACGTCGAGCACCTCGATGGCCATCGGCGGCACGTCGGTCAGGACTTGCTGCAGGCCGTCGCGATGAACGATCGCGCGCAGCATATCGTGGCGCGCGATCAAGCGATCCATCGCGGACTCGAGTCGCCCCAGGTCCAGACCGGTGAAATCGAGCTCGATGTAAAAATGGGTGGCGACGCCGCCCAGCGCGAAAAGCGAGCCACGACCGAGCCAATAGGCACGCTGAATCGGGGTGAGGGCGAAGGGCTCGTGGCGCGCGCCCGGCTCCAGCACCAAGGTGGGCAGCTGCGTGGCCTCGCCATGGTCGCCGGGCACCGATTCGCCGAGCAACTCGGCCAGCGCACGCACGCTGGTCTGCGCAAAAAAGGTCCCGACGGGGATGCGTGTGCCGGTCAGCTTGCCAAGGCGGGTGCGCAACTCCACGGCCATCAGGGAGTCGAGCCCGAGTTCTCGAAGAGGGCGATGGGGCTCGAGGACATCGGAAGAGAGGCCCAGCACGGCGGCGACCTCGGTACGGACGAGGTCGAGCAGCGTGCGCTCTCGATCTTCGGGGGGCAGTAAGAGGAGGCGCTGTTCGAGCGAGGCCCCACTCTGCGCGTTGCTTGCGAGGGCGCGCGGCGCTTGGGCACGGACGAGTCCTTGGAGCAAAGGGGGAATCGTCTCGGCCTGCGCCTGAAGGGCAGCCGCATCGAAGCCTGCCGCGACCAGGGTGTCATTGCGTTGCAGGGCCGCATCGAAGAGGGCGAGCCCCTCCTCGTTGGACAGGGGGCGTACGCCGCCACGGGCCATGCGCCGCAGGTCGGCCGCGGTCAAGTGGGCCGTCATGCTCGACTTCTCTGCCCAGTACCCCCAGTCGAGCGCGAGCGCGCTCAGACCTCGCGAGCGGCGATGGTGCGCGATCGCATCGAGGAAGGCATTGGCCGCCGCGTAGTTGGCTTGGCCCGGGCTACCGAGGACGCCGGTGAGCGAGGAGAAGAGCACGAAGGCCGAGAGGTCGAGATTCTGCGACAGCTCGTGCAAATGGACGGCGGCGTCGACCTTGGTGCGCAATACGGCCTGCAGGCGCGCCGGGGTGAGCGAGCCAAGCAAGCCATCATCGAGCGTGCCCGCCGCGTGGAGGACGGCTGTCAGCGGATGCTCGGGCGCGACGGAGGCCAACAGGGCTTCGACTGCGTTCCGGTCGGCGGCGTCGCAGGCGGCGAGTGTGACGCGTGCGCCGGAGGCCTCGAGCTCCTGTTTCAGGGCTTCGGCTGCGGGCGCCGCGGCCCCTTGTCGTGAGGAGAGAAGGAGGTGCCTGACGCCGTGCTTCTGCACCAGATGTCGCGCGACCAGGGCGCCGAGCATGCCCGTGCCGCCCGTGATGAGCACCGTGCCTTCCGGGCGCAACGCCAGCGGAGGTAGCTGCGCGGGGGACGCCACGTACGCGAGCTTCGGGGCGCGGATCCGTCCGTCGCGCAGAGCGAGCTGGGACTCGGCGGAGGCGAGCGCGCGGGGCAGAGCGCGTTGGGAGGCCTCGGTGTCGTCGAGGTCGATGATCCGAAGGGTGCGGTCGGGATGCTCCAACTGGGCCGAGCGCACCAGGCCCCAGAGCGGAGCGTGGGCAAGATCGGTTACGTCTTCCTCGACCCGGGTAGCGATCGCCCGCTGGGTGAGGACAACGAGCGTGCAGGAAGCGAGGCGCTCGTCGGCGAGCCAGCGTTGCAATAGCGAAAGCGCGCCTTGGGTGGCTCGATGCGCAGCCGAGATGAGGTCGGCCGCCTCGACCGTCGCGCCCGTCGCCGGACAGTGAAGCAATGCTAATTCGGGCACCGGCGCACCCTGGTCGAGGTTCGCGAGCAGAGCCGAGAGATCGTCGTGATGCTCGATCCGGAGGGCAGGCGCCTGGAACGCGGCGGCGAGCGGCAGATCGGTCGAGGGCAGCTCGGTCCAGTCGACGCGCAGCAGGGGGTCCTGAGAGGGCGCGAGGGCGCGGGGCACGTCGATCCAGTACCGTTCACGCTGAAAGGCGTAGGTCGGGAGGGCGACACGCTGGGCCGAGTCCGGAGCGAAGACGGCGCTCCAGTCGACCGGATGCCCGAGGACGTGAAGCTCGCCAAGCGATGCCAGAATGCGCCCAAGATCCCCGTCGTCGCGGCGGAGCGTGCCGACGGCCGCCGCCGAGACGTTCGCGCTTTCGAATGCGTCCTGCAACGCCGGCGTGAGCACCGGGTGCGGGCTGACTTCCACGAAGAGGCGGTATCCATCGCCGAGAAGGCTCGCCGTAGCATCTCCGAAGCGAACCGTTCGACGGAGGTTGCGAACCCAGTACGCGGCATCGAGCTCGCCTTCGTCGAGCCGCTTTCCGGTCACGGTCGAGTAAAGCGGCAGCGATGGGGTGCGGGGTGCGAGCCCCGAAAGCGCCTGCAAGAGCGCGCCCTCGAGGGGTGCAATCTGCGCACTGTGCGAGGCGTAGTCCACCCGCACCTTTCGCGCGAAGGTACCGGCAGCCTCCAACTCGGCCAGCAAGGCGTCGACCGCCTCGGGCTCGCCGGAGACGACCGCCGTGTGCGGGCTGTTGATCGCCGCGATGGAAAGCCGTTCGCCGAAGCGAGCCAGGTGCGGCCCGAGAGCATCCGCCCCGAGGTCCACGGCGGCCATGGCCCCTTGGCCCGCGAGCTGGATCAGAGCGCGGCTGCGCAACGTGACCACCTTGGCCGCGTCCTCGAGCGAGAGCGCGCCGGCCACGTACGCGGCGGCAATCTCTCCTTGGCTATGACCGATCACCGCGTCCGGTTCGATGCCCATCGAACGCCACACCGCGGCCAACGAGACCATCACGGCGAAGAGCACCGGCTGCACGACGTCGACGCGATCCAGCGAAGCATCTCCGCCCTCGCCACGAAGCACGGCGCGTAGGGACCAATCGACGTAGGGCGCAAAGGCGCGTTCGCAAGCCTCGAGCTGATCGCGAAACACCGGCGACGTTTCCCAAAGAGGAAGCGCCATGCCGATCCATTGCGAGCCTTGCCCCGGAAAGACGAAGGCCACCTTGCCGCGCACCGTATCGACGGAAGCGAGCACCGCCCGGGACGAACTCCGCCCTTCGGCAAGTGCGCCCAGGCCATCCATCAACGCCGCGCGCTCGGAAGCCACCACGACCGCCCGCCGCTCGAAATGCGTCCGCGCCGTCGCGAGCGAAAAGGCCACGTCCGCGAGCCGCAGGTCTGGAGACGATGCGATGTACGCCCGCAATCGCTCGAGCTGAGCGCGCAGCGCCGCATCCGTCCTCCCCGACACCACGAACGCGAGATTCCCCTCCTGCGAAGGGCCGGAATGCGGAGCCGTCGCGGGCGCCTCCTCGATCAGCACGTGGGCATTCGTCCCGCTGATGCCGAACGACGAGACGCCCGCACGCCGAAGCGCTCCCTCCTGCCGGCGTTCCCACGGACGCAGGGCATCGGTGACCCGAACCGGCAACGCGTCCCAATCGATGTGCGGATTGCGCTCCCCCGCGTGCAGCGATGCAGGGAGGGCCTGGTGCTGCAGGGCCGCCACGACCTTGGCCACGCCCGCGAGGCCCGCCGCCGATTCCAGGTGGCCGATGTTCGACTTGATGGCTCCAAGCCAAAGCGGCCGCTCGCCATCGCGCGCTTGGCCGTACACCGCAGCCAGGGCCTGCACCTCGATGGGATCGCCCAACTCCGTGCCGGTGCCGTGGCATTCGACGAAGTCGACGTCGGCCGGGTCGAGACGTGCATCGCCCAGGGCCGCGCGCAGCACCTTCTGCTGGGCCGTGCCGTTGGGCGCCGTGATGCTGCTGCTTTCGCCGTCGTGGTTGACGGCACTTCCCCGGACGACGGCAAGGACATTCCGCCCGTGCGCGTGCGCATCGCGAAGCCGCTCGAGGGTGACCACGACCACGCCCTCCCCGCGGCCGTAGCCGTCGGCCTTCGCGGAGAACGTCTTGGAACGACCATCCGGAGCCAGGGCCCGGATGCGCGACAACAGCACGAAGCCTTCGGGCGCGCTCATGATCTGCACGCCGGCCGCGAGCGCGAGATCGCACTCGCCGCGCTGCAAGGCGCGGCAGGCCAAATGAAGGGCCACGAGCGAGGACGAACACGCCGTGTCCAACGAAAGGGCGGGCCCTTGCAGGCCCAAGGTGAAGGCCAACCGGCCCGCGGCAAACGACGTGTGCGTGCCCAAAACGGCGTAAGCCGCGTCTTCGTGCGCGGCGCTTTGGAGCAACTCGTAGTCGCTCGGTCCAATCCCGACGAACACCCCCGTTGTGGAGTCCCGTAGCGAAGCGGGAACGATGCCCGCGTCTTCGAGGGACTGCCATGCGGTCTCCAGCAGCAAACGGTGCTGCGGGTCCATGTACGTCGCCTCGCGCGGGCTGATGCTGAAGAACGCGGCATCGAACCCATCGACCCCATCGAGGAAGGCGCCATCGCGGACGTAGCTTTTGCCCTTGGCGTCGGGATCCGGATCGTAGAACTCGTGAGGCCGAAAGCGATCCTCGGGCATGGGGACCACGGCATCGGTGCCCTGCTCGAGCAGGCTCCAGAGCCCGCCCAAATCGACGACACCTCCAGGAAGACGCAGCCCCATTCCGACGATGGCGATGGGTTCGACGTCGTCACCGGCACGCCGCATCGGTGCTTCGAGGGGCGGCGCAGCAGTCGGGGCGAGCGCCTCGCGCAGAAAGATGGCCACGCGGCGGGGCGTCGGATGGTCGAAGGCAAGCGTCGCCGGCAGGTTCACGCCGGTCAGGTGCGCGAGCCGTTTGCGCAGCTCGACGGCGGTGAGCGAGTCGAGCCCCAGATCGAGGAAGCCCGTGTCAGGGCGAAGCTGGGAAGGATCCGGGTGATGCAGGACGGCCGCCGTCTCGGCGAGCACGAGGTCCAAGAGCTGCGACGGATCCGGGAGCGGCCCCTCTGCGCGCGCCGGAGGCCGGGCTACAACGGCACGACGCGCTTCGGGAAGATCGCTCAGGATGGCGCGCGCACGCGGCGATGCATACAAAGGTGCGAGGCGGTCCCAATCGACATCGGCCACCGTGAGCGCCGTTTCATCGCGCGCGATGGTCTGATGCAAGACGGCGATGGCCGCCTCCGGATCCATCGGGAGCAGACCGCGCCGGCGAAGCACGGGCTCGAGGTTGCCATCGGCCATTCCGCCGCCGCCCCACGCTCCCCACGCGATCGAGGTTGCCCGATGCCCTCGCGCCCGGCGCTGCGCAGCCAGCGCGTCCAAGTAGGCATTGGCCGCCGCATACGCGGCTTGGTGCATGCCGCCCAGCACGCCCGAGAGCGAGGCGAAAAGGACGAACGCGTCGAGGGCGCGATTTCCGAGCAGCTCGTCGAGGTTGCGGGCCCCTTGCACCTTGGCCGCGGTCACCTCGGCGAACTCGGCGGGGGACATGGCCTCGAGCTTCGTTTGCTGCGTCACGCCGGCCGCATGCACCACGATGCTCGGGGCATCGCCCTGCGCCTCGAGCGACGCAAGAAGCGCGGCAAGGGCGCGGCGATCGGACGCGTCGCACGCGGCGATGGTGATCCGCGCGCCCGTGGCGTGGAGCTCGCGTTCGAGCTCGGATGCACCCGGTGCAAGCAGACCGCGGCGGCTGGTCAGCACGATGTGCTCCGCCCCTTCGTTCACGAGCCATCGTGCGACGTGTGCCCCCAGCGCCCCCGTGCCGCCCGTCACGAGCGCCGTGCCACGCGGCTTCCAGGCGCGCGCGGGCTTTCCGAGCGGCGCCCGCACGAATCGGCACGCGAAGAGGCCCGACGGACGAACGGCGAGCTGGTCTTCCCGAGTTTCGCGGCCCAGCCCCGCCAGCGCGGCAACGAGCCAGTCCATCGTCCTCGCATCCAACGCGGGCGGCAGATCGATGAGGCCGCCCCAGCGCTCCGGATGCTCCAGCGCAACGCTCCGCCCCAGCCCCCACGCGAGCGCCTGCTCCGGGTGCTCCATCGCATCGGTGGGGCCGACGCAAACCGCTCCGCGGGTCAAAAGCCACAGCGGCCGTTCGACCTGCGCCTCACCCAATGCCTGCACCAGCGCCAGCGACGCCGCATCGCCGAGCAGCGATGCGATGCCGCTCGGGGCCTCCGCGGAGGCCTCGCGCAGCCGCACGACCAGCTCGGGCCCATCGATCCATGCGATGCGCACGACACCGGCGCCGTGCGCCGTGAGCGCACCTTCGAGTGCATCCGCAGTCGCGTCGCCGGGGGGCGCGACGAGCCACCAGGTCCCGGAGAGCGTCGTGGAAGGCGGCGGGGCAAGAGGCTTCCACACGGTGCGGTAGCACCAGCGTTCGGCATCACTGGAAGGCACGCCCCGGACGACCGAGGGCGCTTCGAGCCAAAAGCTTTCGCGTTGGAAGGCGTACGTGGGAAGCGGCACACTCCGGACATCGAACGGTGCGAAGAAGCCCTTCCAGTCGAGCGCGTGCCCGCAAACGTGCAACGCGGAGGCCGCGGCCGCAATGGCCTCCGCCTCGGAGCGGTCCTTGCGCATGGCGGGCGCGAAGACCGCGCTCGTCGCCTTCGAAAGGGCCTGCTCCGCCAGGGCGCACAGCACACCGTGGGGCCCGAGCTCGAGATAAGCGTCCACGCCCTCCGATTCCAAGGTTCGCACCCCGTCGGAGAATCGAACCGCCTGGCGCACGTGCCGCACCCAGTATTCGGGCGAGCCCAGCTCCTGCGCCGACGCGATCACGCCCGTCACATTGGACACGATGGGAATGCGCGGCGGACCGTACGACAGATTCCGTGCAACGGTGGCGAAGGCCTCGAGCATCGCGTCCATGCGGTGCGAATGAAACGCGTGGTGAACGGACAGCCGCGTGGTCTTGCGTCCGCGCGCTTCGAAGTGCGCGGCGATGGCCGCAACGGCATCCTCGTCCCCGGAGACGACGATCGCCTCGGGACCATTGATGGCCGCGATCGAGGCGCGCTTCCCATGCGCATCGAGCAGCGGCAGGACTTCGTCCTCCGAGGCGCGAATCGCCATCATGGTGCCGCCCGGCGGTAACTCTTGCATCAGCCGCGCACGCGCTGCCACCAAGGTGCACGCATCCTCGAGGGAGAGCACGTCGGCAACGTGGGCACAGACCAACTCGCCGATGGAATGCCCCATCAGGAAATCCGGCTCGAGCCCCCACGACACGACGAGCCGAAACAGCGCCACCTCCAGCGCGAAAAGTGCCGGCTGCGTGAAGTACGTTTCATCGAGCCGCGCCGCATCGTCCGAGTCCTCGGGCGCGAAAAGCACCGTGCGCAGAGGCCGATCCAAGTGCGGATCGAAGCCTGCACAAACGGCGTCCAGGGCCTCGCGAAAGACCGGATACGTCGCGTACAGCTCGCGCCCCATGCCCGCGCGCTGGCTGCCCTGCCCCGTGAAAAGCAGGGCAAGCTTGCCCCGCGACTTCGCATGACCGACCACGGCGGTCGACCGCCCCTCGGCCCAGGCGCCGAGTGCCTCGAGCAGCTCCGTGCGTTCTCGCGCGGTGACGGCGGCGCGCTCTTCGAAGTGCGTGCGCGTGGTCGCCAGGGAAAAGGCCACGTCCCCAAGTGCCCATTCGGGCTGGGGGGCGAGATGCTCACGCAGCCGCGCCGCTTGCGCGCGCAGCGCCGATTCCGATTTGGCCGAGAGCAGAATCGGCCATGCCCGCGCCGTGAGCTCGGCCCGCGCGACCTCGGCGCGGCGCGGTGCCTCTTCGAGCACGACGTGCGCATTGGTCCCACTGATGCCGAACGACGAGACGGCCGCGCGACGGGGACGGCCTCGCTCGTTCCATGGCGTCGGCTCCGTCAAAAGGCGGATCGTACCGGCGGTCCAATCCACACGACGCGATGGCACCTCGGCGTGCAGCGTCTTGGGTAGCACGCCATGGTGCATGGCCAGCACCATCTTGATGATGCCCGCAACGCCCGCCGCGGCCTGGGTGTGCCCCAGGTTGGACTTGATGGTGCCCAGCCAGAGAGGCTGCTCCTGCGCGCGCCCCTTTCCGTACGTGGCCAGAAGCGCCTGCGCCTCGATGGGATCCCCAAGGGTGGTGCCCGTGCCGTGTGCCTCCACGGCATCCACGTCCGCAGGGGTGAGCTGGGCATGGGCGAGAGCCTGGCGAATGACGCGCTGTTGGGCGGGGCCGTTGGGCGCGGTGAGCCCTTGGCTTCGGCCGTCCTGGTTCACCGCGGAGCCGCGGATCACCGCCAGCACCGGGTGGCCGTGGCGTCGCGCATCCGAGAGGCGCTCGAGCAGCAGCAAGCCGACGCCTTCCCCCCAACCGACACCGTCTGCGCTGTCGGAAAAGGCCTTGCAGCGTCCATCCGGGGAAAGCCCTCGCTGGCGGCTGAATTCGATGAACGCCGTCGGTGTGGCCATGACGGTGGCGCCGCCCGCCAACACCAGCGAGCACTCGTTCTTTCGCAGCGATTGGCAGGCGAGATGGATCGCCACCAACGACGAGCTGCAGGCCGTATCCACGGTGACCGCGGGACCGTCGAGGCCGAACGTGTAGGCGATGCGACCCGACGCGATGCTGGCGCCGCTGCCGATGGCCACATTTCCCTCGAAGGCCTCGGGCGCGTGGAGCAAGCGCGCGCCGTAGTCGTTGTACATGATGCCAACGAACACGCCGATCGCGTTGGCGTCGCGGCCATGGCTCGACGCCGGATCGATGCCTGCGCGCTCGAAGGCTTCCCACGACGCCTCGAGGAGCATGCGCTGCTGCGGGTCGATGGTCAGGGCATCGCGATGACTGATGCCGAAGAAGCTCGGATCGAAATGGTGCGCATCGTAGAGGAAGCCGCCCTCGCGCACGTAACTCTTTCCCTTGGCCTCCGGATCGGGATCGTACAGATCTTCCCAACCGCGTTCGCCGGGAAACGCCGACACCGCATCGACGCCGTCCTGAAGCAGGCGCCAGAGATCCTCGGGGGAGCGTACGCCGCCGGGAAAGCGACAGCTCATGGACACGATGGCGATGGGCTCGTGGGCTTTTTCCTCGATGTCGCGCAGCCGCTCCCGCGTCTGACGCAGGGCGGACGTTGCCTTCTCTAGGTACGCGCGCAATTTCTCTTCTTCGGTCACTGGCCAAGCTCCATGTCGGCGACTTCTTGGTCGATCAAATCGAAAAGCTCTTCGTTGGTGGCGGTGCGAACGTGTTCGACATCCGCAGTGCCCGCAGCCGCCCCCCACTTGGACAACAGGGAACGCAGGCGTGCGGCGAGGCTCGCGCGCGTCGCTTCATCGGGCGGCGCGGTCGAGAGTGCGGCCTCGAGCCTATCGAGCTCCGTGAACGCCGGCGCAGAGGGCTCGCTCGCATCGGGCGCCGTCTCCTCCTTCAGCCGAGCCACCAGCGCCGCGGGGGTCGGATGATCGAAGACCAAGGTCGCAGGCAGGCGCACGCCGCTCGCCGCGGCGAGGCGGTTGGTGAGCTCGATGGCCAACAGCGAATCGAGCCCGAGCTCCTGGAGGGGCCGATGAGGCTCGACGCTCTTGGGCGTGGTGAGACCGAAGACGGTCGCCACCTCGCGGTGCACGAGATCGAGCAGCACTCGGCCTCGCTCGGCTTCGGACAGCGGCGCGAGTCGTTGCTTGAGCAATGAAAGCGCCTCCACGTGACGCCCGACGGGCTGGCGCACCGGAGCACGCTGCAAGCGCGCGGGAACGAGCAACGCCTCGGATCGCGCGAGGGCCGCGTCGAAAAGGGCCAGTCCATCTTCGCGCGAAAGTACGGCGACGCCGGCACGGTTCATCCGCGCCAGATCCGAGCCACCCCGGCGCGCCGCCATGCCGTTTCCTTCGGCCCACGGGCCGAAGGCCAGCGAGACGGCGTGCAGCCCGAGCGATTGACGATGGTGCGCAAGGGCATCGAGGAACGCGTTGGCCGCCGCGTAATTGCCCTGACCCGGCGCGCCGACGACGCCCGAGAGCGACGAGAAGAGCACGAATGCGGCGAGGTCGAGCTCCCGTGTGAGCTCGTGCAGATTCATGGCGCCATCCACCTTGGGGCGGAGCACGTGCGCGATTCGGTCGGACGAGAGCGAACCGAGCACGCCGTCGTCGAGCACGCCCGCCGCATGAACGACGCCGGTGAGGCGATGTGCAGGCGCAATGGACGCCACGACGGCGCGAAGGGCATCCAGGTCGGAAACGTCGCAGGCGCACACGCGAACGTGAGCACCGAGTTCGCCGAGCTCGCGGGTCGAGGCATCGGCCCCCGCAGCATTTGGTCCCTGCCGCGAGAGAAGGAGAAGATGCCGAACCCCGTGTTGGACCACGAGGTGCCGCGCGACCAATGCACCGAGGCCGCCGGTACCGCCCGTGACCAACACCGTCCCCTCGGGATCGAAGGGTCGCGCCGCACTCGAACCGGGCGACCCGCCCGAGGGCCGCCCGAGCTCGGGGCTCGATGCCATACCGTCGCGCAGAGCCAGCTGGGGGAATCCGCTGGCGATGGCCGCCGGAAGCGCGCGAAGCGACGTTTCGCTGGCGTCGAGATCGATCAACGCGATGGACCGATCGGGGTGCTCCGACTGCGCCGTGCGAACGAGCCCCCAAAGGGCGGCGTGGCCGAGATCGACGATCTCGTCCCCTGCCCTTGCGGCCACGGCCCCGTGGGTCACGAAGACGAGCTTCGTGTGCGAGAACCGCGTGCTTGCGAGCCACGTTTGGACGAGCGAAAGCGCACGTTGCGTCGCATCGTGGGCTGCGCGCGCAGGATGCAGACCGCCGCTTTCGCAGCGCACGACGACGACGTCGGGCACGTCTTGGCCCAGTGCCGCCAAGTCGGCGCACGTCTCGATCCGGAGCGCGGGATCGCCCTCGGTGGCGTCCAAGGGCCTCGGCTCCCACACGACACCGTGCAGGTTCTTGGTCACGTCGCCGGCGAGGAAGCGGTCCGCCGGTGCACTCTGGGTCGTGTACCCTTCGATGTGCCCGAGCGGCGTGCCGGCTTCGTCCCAGAAGGTCAGATCGGAGATGTCACGGTCGGCTTCTCGCGTTTCCCGCGTTTCTCGCACCACATGCTCGGCCCAAGCCGGCGCATCGTGATGGCGTCCGTACCAAACGACCCGTTCGATGGCGAACGGCAACTTCGGAATCTCGGGGTACGGCCCGCGCTCCGGTTCCATTTTGCTCCAGCGCACGAGGGCAAATGCGTTGTCGATCAACCCGGGGGGCAGAGGCGCATCGTTCGGCGGAACCCCCGGAGGCGCCTCGAGGTGCCCGAGGCCCGTGCGCTCCCGTGGCTGGCTCGCGCGGCGGAGCCACCACCACGAGGGACCCCACTCGATGTGCACCGAGCGCAGAACCTCGTCGAGCGACGCGCGCGCATCCGACGCTTCGAGCGCGGCATCATCGAACGGCGGCCGCGGTGCCGTCGTCTGCGGGGCGCCGGGGCTCACGCACGCGAGAACGGCCGAGGCATGAACGGTCCACACGCCATCGATGCGCGTAGAAACGGTGGCCGCCCAGCCCGCACCCTGTTCGGGGAGAGCGGTGAGCTGCACGTGCAAGACGGCGCGCTCCTCGGCCCGCTCGAAGCTGCGGGCGCGGAGAAATTGCACGTCGCGGATTTCGACGGCCTGCGATGGCCAGTGCGATTCGCCGACGGCCAGGAGGACGGCCACGTAAAACGCGCCCGGCACCACGATGCGCCCGTAAACGACGTGGCTCTCCAGGTAGGACTGGATCCGAGGTCCGATCTCGACCGTGTGAAGAACGGAGCCGTCGGGCAGATCGTAGCGGTCTCCGGCCAGGGGGTAACGTCCACCCGACACCGTGGGGGCGCCACCGAAGGCGCGAGCACCGGCACGCCAATACCGCTCGCGTTGGAACGGGTACGTCGGAAGGTCGACGCGGCGAGCGCCGAGCGGCGCGAAGAAGGCTGCCCAATCGACGGCGTGACCGAGCGCATGCACTTCGCCGAGGGCGAGGAGCAATGTTTCCTCGTTCGAGCGATCTTTGCGAAGGGCCGGCGAGAACGTCCCCGGCACCGACGCCTCTCGCCCCATCGCGCAGAGGGTTCCGTGCGGCCCCAGCTCGAGAAAGTGCCGCACGCCCTCGGCCTCGAGGCTCTGGATGCCGTCGAAGAAGCGGACCGCCTGACGCACGTGCGCCACCCAATAATCGGGCGACGCCAGCTGCTCGAACGTCGCGATCTTTCCCGTCACGTTCGAGACGATGGGAATGCGGGGCGGGTGAAACGACAGACCGCGCACCACACGCGCGAAGGACTCGAGCATCCCGTCCATGCACGGCGAGTGGAACGCGTGGCTTACGGCCAAGCGCGCCGTCTTCCGGCCGAGGGCCTCGATCTGCCGTGCCATCGCCAGGACCTCGGCCTCCCGCCCCGACACGACCGTGGAGCGCGGGCCGTTGATCGCCGCGATGGAAACCTCGTTCTCGTGCCCCGCGAGGAGCGGTGCGACTTCCGCCTCGGAGGCCTGAAGGGCGACCATGGCCCCCTCCGAGGGAAGCCGCTCCATGAGCGATGCACGGGCGGCCACCAGCGTGCATGCATCGTCCAGCGAGAGCAGCCCCGAAACGTGGGCCGCCACGAGCTCGCCGATGGAGTGCCCGAGCAGAACGTCGGGCTCGACCCCCCACGACGCGACGAGACGGAACAACGCGACCTCCAGCGCGAACAAGGCGGGCTGCGCGAAGCCCGTTCGATGGATGCGCGTTCCGTCCGCCTCGAAAAGCACCTCGCGCAGCGGCGTGTCCAGGTCGCGATCGAAACGCGCGCACACAGCATCGAGTGCCTCGCGAAACACCGGAAACGCCTCGTAGAGCCCGCGGCCCATTCCGGGATGCTGACTCCCCTGGCCGGTGAAGAGCAGCGCGAGCTTGCCGCCTTCTTTGGTGTGGCCGAGCGCCACGTTTCGAGAGGTCTCCCCGCGGGCCAGCCCCTCCAGCGCATCGAGCAGCTCGGAGCGCTCGCGCGCTACGAGCACCGCGCGCCGCTCGAACTGCGAGCGCGACATGGCCAGCGAGAAGGCCACGTCGGCAGCTTCGAGCCGAGGATGCGCCTCGAGGTACGCACGAAGCTGCGCAGCCTGCGCCTGCAACGCGGCGTCGGTTTTGGCCGAAAGCAGCATGGGCAGCGGGCAGGAGACGTTTTCGCGATTCTCTGCCGGGGTATCGCCGGCGAGCGCCTCCTCGAGGATCACGTGGGCATTGGTACCCGAGAGACCGAAGGACGAAACCGCCGCGCGACGAGGCCGACCCTTCGGCGCAGGCCAGGGTTGCAGCTCGTCGACGACGCGGACCGGCATCCGCTCCCAATCGATGTGCGGATTGCGCGGCTTCGTGTGGAGCGTCGCCGGAAGCGCGCGGTGCCTCAACGAGGCAATGACCTTCGCCACGCCGGCGAGGCCGGACGCCGCCTCGAGATGCCCGATGTTCGTCTTTACGGCGCCCAACCAAAGCGGCCGTTCGTCGGTGCGCCCCTCTCCGTAGACGGCAGCCAGCGCGTGCACCTCGATCGGATCGCCGAGCACCGTGCCGGTACCGTGGCACTCGATGACATCGACATCGGCGGGGCCAAGCCTTGCGTCATCGAGTGCGGCCCGCAGCACTTTCTGCTGCGACGTACCGTTGGGGGTGGTGAGGCCGCTGCTCGCACCGTCGTGGTTGACGGCGCTGCCCCGCACGATGGCCAAGATCTTTCGGCCATGGGCGCGGGCGTCGCCAAGGCGTTCCAGCGTGAGGACGACGACGCCTTCGCCGCGGCCATACCCGTCAGCCGCCGCGGAAAACGTGCGCGACCGACCGCCGGGCGAAATGGCGCGGCTTCGCGCGAGCAGCACGAAGGCCTCCGCCCTCGACATGATCTGCGCGCCGGCCGCCAACGCCAGATGGCACTCACCGCGGCGCAGCGCTTGGCATGCCATGTGGAGCGCGACCAGCGACGAGGAACAGGCCGTATCCAGGGAAAGCGCGGGGCCTTGCAAACCGAGGGTGAAGGCCAAGCGCCCTGCAGCGAACGACGGCTGCGTACCCGTGACCGAATAGATGTCCGACTCGGCGTCCACGGCCCGTGCTGCACCGTACTCGCCCGGCCCAATGCCGACGAAGACACCGGTCGGCGAATCCTCGAGCGACGCAGGAACGAGTCCCGCATCCTCGAGCGCCTGCCACGATGTCTCGAGCAAAATCCGATGCTGCGGGTCGATGTGACTCGCCTCGCGCGGGCTGATGCCGAAGAAGTCCGCATCGAACGCATCCACGCGATCGAGAAAGGCCGCTTCGCATACCTCCTCGAGTTCGAGCCCGCGATCGGCGGGCGCGGGTCCCACCGCATCGATGCTCCCCTGCAACAGAGACCACAGCCCATCGAGATCGCCGACGCCGCCTGGCAGGCGCAGACCCATGCCGATGACGGCAATGGCATCCTCGCCGCCGCGCGGAGATGGCGAAGGCAGCGCGCTCGCCGGCTGCGCGCCGAGCGATGGGGCCATGGCCCCGAGAACGAAGGCGGCAGCTCGACGGGGCGTCGGGTGATCGAAGGCGAGGGTCGAGGGAAGCGGCGTTCCACTCGCCGCTTCGAGTCGCTCGTACAGATTCACGGACATCAGCGAATCGAGACCGAGATCGACGAACCCCGTATCGGCGTCGAGCATCGAGGGATCGTGGTGCCCGAGAATCGAGGCCGTCGCCGAGAGCACGAACCCCGTGAGGTGACGCAGACGGTGGCGCGGTTCGAGATCGCGCAGCTGCGCGAGCAGTGCGCCGTCGTGCGCGGAGGGCCCCGGTGCTTTCCGCGCCTCGATCAGCTCGTCGAGAAGAGGACGCGGGCGCGCGGCGGCAAACGAGGGGGCGAAACGCGACCAATCCACGCTGGCCACCGTGAGGGTGGTCTCGTCATGGTCGAGCGCCTGTTGCAACGCGGAGATCGCGAGCTCCGGCGCCAAGGCCGTGATCCCGCGGCGCGCGAGCTGCTCGCGTGCGGAGGCTTCGAGCATGCCGCCGTCGGCCCAAGCACCCCACGCGATGGACGTCGCCGTCAGGCCGCGTGCCCGGCGGTGCTGCGCCAACGCATCGAGGTAGGCATTGGCCGCCGAATAGGCAGCTTGCCCCGAGCTTCCCCACGTGGCGGCAATCGATGAAAAGAGGACGAACGCGTCGAGCGGCTTTTCGCCGAGCAACGCATCGAGGTGCGCGGCCCCCCGCGCTTTGCCGGCCACGACCCGTTCGAATTCGGGAAGCGTCATGGCATCGAGCGACGTTTGCTGCGTGATCCCTGCCGCGTGCACGACGGCGCGCAAGGAATCGCCCGCGGCCTCCAGTTCCGCGAGAAGCGCGGCGAGTGCCGATCGATCGGCGGTGTCGCATGCGGCCAGCGTGACCCGTACGCCGAGCCCCTCGAGCTCACGTTGGAGCGCGCCGGCGCCTTCGGCGAGGGGCCCGCGGCGGCTGGTCAGCACGAGGTGCTCGGCCCCATTTCGAGCCAGCCAGCGCGCCACCCGGCCGCCCAACGCGCCCGTACCTCCCGTCACGAGGACGGTGCCGCGCGGCTTCCATGCGCGAGCCGGGGTACGGCCCTCGAGCGGCGCACGAACGAGGCGGCGCACGTACCGGTGCACGCCCGTTTCGGCTCGACGGAGCGCGAGTTGATCCTCGCGGCCGGGCGCGGCCAACACGGAGACCAGGTGCTGCATCACTGCGTCGTCGGGCACCGCGGGAAGGTCGATGTGGCCGCCCCAGTCCTTGGGCATTTCGAGGGACACGACGCGCCCGAAGCCCGCCGCGAAGGCCTGCGATGGATCCACGACGGGATCGGAAGCGTCCACGGAAACGGCGCCGCGGGTCACGATCCAAAGAGGTGCCTCGAGCTCCGCGTCGGCCGCCGCTTGCACCAAGACGAGCAGGGCCGCGTCCATGCCTTGGCCATCGGCGACCAGCGAGACGATGCCCTGCAGGCCACCACCGGCGTTGCGGAACGCGTTGCAGAGCCGCGTGATCATGCGGGGACGCGATAAGTCCGCCTCGGTCAACGGGAATGGGACCGCGCGCGCACCGCGCTGGCTGAACGCGTGCGTCAGCGCACGTGCGAAGTCGCTCTCCGCGGCATCGGCGCCCATCACCAGCAACCACGTGCCCGAAAGGTCGGCCGGCGAATCGCTCCCGGGAGACTCCGGGGCTGGATTCCAGACGATCCGATAGCGCCACACATCGGTGCTCTCCGGAGCGCGCGCACCGCGCAAGGCCGGACCATCGGGCCAGTAACGTTCGCGCTGGAAGGCGTACGTCGGCAAGGGCACCGTGCGCCCTTCGGGCAGAACGCGCCCCCAATCGAGGGGCAAGCCGTGGGTGTGAAGCTCGGCGAGGGAGAGGAGCAGGCGCCAGAGCCCCCCTTCGTCTCGACGAAGCGAGCCGACGACGGCGGCGGGCACGTCCGCGGCCTCGACGTTGTCGCGCAAGGCGAGCGTGAGCACCGGATGCGGGCTCACCTCGACGAAGAAGCGATGGCCCTCCTCGAGCAGCCCGCCGACGGCATCGGCGAGGCGGACCGTCTGGCGGAGGTTTTGATACCAGTAAACGGAGTCCAGCTCGGAGCCATCGAGCCGGCCGGGGCGCACCGTGGAGTAAAGCGGAATTGTGGCGGATTGCGGTACGATGTCCGCGAGTGCGCGCGTGAGCTCGGCCTCCAGCGCTTCCACGTCGGCGCTGTGGCCCGCGTAGTCGACGCGCACGCGGCGGGCGAAAAGATTCGCCGCCTCGAGCTCGCGCATCAACGCATCGAGGGCCTCGGGCTCGCCCGAAACGTGGGCAGATCGCGGTGCATTGATGGCGGCAATGGAGAGACGCCCGCCGAAGGGTTCGAGGCGCCGTCGAAGCTCCTCGGCCTCGAGCTCGACGGCGAGCATTCCACCGCGCCCGGCGATCTTCATCAGCGCGCGGCTGCGCGTCGCGACGACCTTGGCCGCGTCGTCGAGCGACAGTGCACCGGCGACGTACGCGGCAGCGATCTCCCCCTGGCTCTGTCCAACGACGGCGTCGGGGGTAATACCCAACGATTGCCAAAGCGCGGCGAGCGACACCATGACGGCGAAGAGAGCCGGTTGCACGACGTCGACGCGCTCCAGCCGATCACCTCCGTCGCGAAGCACATCGAGCAGCGACCAATCGACGTGGGGTGACAAGGCACGCGCGCACGCCTCGAGGCTCGTGCGAAAGACGTCGGACTCGACCAGGAGCGAGCGCGCCATGTGCGCCCACTGCGAGCCTTGCCCGGGGAAGACGAACACGATCCCACCGCGCACCTTGCCAGCCCCGGTCACGAGGCGGCGGGCCCCCTCGCCTCGTTCGAGCGCTCCCAGGGCATCGAGCAAGCCTGCGCGATCGTCGGCGATGCACGCGGCGCGATGGTCGAAATGCGTGCGCGCCGTGGCCAGCGAATGCGCAATGTCCGCGAGCGAAAGCTCCGGCAATGCGTCCACGTGCGCGCGAAGCCGTTCCGCCTGCGCCCGAAGTGCCGCCTCGCTCTTGGCCGAAACGACGACGAGCGTTGGCCCGGACGAATCGCCGCGCTGCGGTTGGGGAAGCGCCGGCGCTTCCTCGAGAATGAGGTGCGCATTGGTGCCACTCAGGCCAAATGAAGAGACACCCGCGCGACGGGGCCGGCCCTTCGCCGGCCATGCCATCGGCTCGGAAAGAAGCCGCACCGTTCCCGGCGACCAATCGACGTGCGGCGATGGCTCGCCGGCGTGCAACGTCTTGGGCAACACCCCATGGTGCATGGCCAGCACCATCTTGATCACGCCGGCGACGCCCGCGGCGGCCTGCGTATGCCCGAGGTTGGACTTGATGCTCCCCAGCCAAAGCGGCGTCTCGGGCGTACGGGCCGCACCGTAGGTCGCGAGCAGCGCCTGCGCCTCGATGGGATCCCCGAGTGTGGTACCGGTGCCATGGGCCTCGACGGCGTCGACCTCGCTGGCCGAAAGCCCCGCGTCGGCCAAAGCCTGCCGAATGACCCGCTGCTGCGATGGACCATTCGGTGCCGTCAGCCCTTGGCTCCGGCCGTCTTGATTGACGGCCGAACCTCGGATGACACCAAGAATGGGATGGCCTTGGCGCTTCGCCTCGGAAACGCGCTCGAGCATCAATATACCGACGCCTTCGCTCCAACCCGTGCCATCGGCCGCGGAGGAGAACGGGCGGCAGTGGCCGTCGTGGGAGAGAGCGCGCTGGCGACTGAACTCGATGAACGTGACCGGCGTGGTCATGATCGTGACCCCACCGGCGAGCGCGAGCGAGCACTCGCCGCGGCGCAACGCCTGGCAGGCCAGATGAATGGCCACGAGCGACGAACTGCACGCGGTGTCGATGCTCAGGGCCGGGCCTTCGAGCCCCAGCGCATAGGCGATGCGCCCGGACGCGATGCTGGCCGTGCCGCCCGTTCCGATGTACCCCTCGAGATCGAGCCCGGCCTCGAGCAAGCGTGCGCTGTAGCCCTGATCGATGATCCCGACGAAGACCCCCGTGGGGCTTCCGTGCAACTGCGCCGGTGTCATGCCCGCGCGCTCCACGGCCTCCCACGCGACCTCGAGCAAAAGACGATGCTGCGGATCGATGGCCACCGCTTCGCGCGGACCGATGCCGAAGAAGGTCGGGTCGAAACGATCGGCCTCGAGAAGGAACCCGCCCTCGCGCACGTAGCTTTTGCCCTTCGCCGCGGGATCGGGATCGTAGAGGCCCTCGAGGTCCCATCCGCGCCCTGCCGGGAAGGCGGAAATGGTATCGGCCTCCTCGTGCAGCAGACGCCAGACGTCCTCGGGGGTGTTGGCGCCGCCGGGATAGCGACAGCTCATGGCAACGATGGCAATGGGCTCGTCGCTGGGGCCGGACACGACGACCGGCGCCTCCGCACGCGCGCCGAAGAGTTCCACGCGCAGGCGCTGCGCGAGCGACGCCGGGCTCGGATGGTCGAAGAGCAACGTGGTGGGAAGGCGCAACCCGGTGGCCGCGCCAAGTCGATTTCGCAACTCGACGGCCATCAGCGAATCGAGGCCGAGCTCCTGAAGGGGCTGGGACGGCTCGAGGGCCTCCGCCGTGGCCATACCCAGAACGAACGCCGCCTCGGTGCCAACGAGTTCGAGCAGCACGCGTTCGCGCTCGCCCTCCGAAAGAGGCGCGAGGCGCGTTGCAAGCGTCGCATGGGGCGCGGCGGGCGCGCTTTCCTTGCGCGGCGTGGGCATGGCGGCGATGTCGAGATGCGCCGGGGCGACGACCGGAAGCGAGAGGCCCAGCGCGGCATCGAACAGAGCGAGTCCCTCGGCGGGGGCGAGTGCACGCATGCCCATGCGCGCCAGCCGCGCGCGGGCGGCATCGTCCAGCTGGGAAGCCATGCCCGCGGATCCGCCCCACGAACCGAAGGCGAGCGACAGGGCGGCCTGCCCGCGCGCGG
This sequence comes from Sorangiineae bacterium MSr12523, assembly GCA_037157775.1. Classification (NCBI taxonomy): domain Bacteria; kingdom Pseudomonadati; phylum Myxococcota; class Myxococcia; order Myxococcales; family Pendulisporaceae; genus Pendulispora; species Pendulispora brunnea. The sequence continues at coordinate 3,378,006 of CP089982.1, read as the reverse complement.
CGCGATGATGCGCAAGCGCGTCGAGAAAGGCGTTGGCCGCTGCATAATTTGCCTGCCCCGCGGCGCCGACCATGCCAGCCAAGGACGAGAAGGTGATGAAGGCCCGAAGGTCGAGGCCTTGCGTGAGCTCGTGCAAATGGAATGCAGCGTCCACCTTGGGTCGCAGCACGCGGGAGAGACCCTCGGCGGTCAGCGCATCGACGACGCCATCCTCGAGCACGCCCGCGGCGTGGACGATCGCCCTCAAGGGATGCTCCGTGGGGATGGCCGCCACGACGCGCTCGAGCGATGCGCGATCGGAGGCGTCGCATGCGACCATCGTCACGGAGGCCCCGGATGCGGTGAGCGCGTTCACCAGGTCGCCGGCGCCCGGTGCGGATGGGCCCTGCCGTGAGATCAGAAGAAGGTGGCGAGCTCCATGCTTTTCGACGAGGTGCTTGGCAAAGAGCGCCCCCAAGCCGCCCGTGGCTCCGGTGATGAGCACGGTCCCCTGGGGATCGCTCGGGCGCGTACTTTTTTCCGCCGGGAAGGCGATGCGCGCCAACCGCGGGATGCTCAAACGGCCTTCGCGCAAGGCGAGCTGCGGCTCGTCGACGGCGAGCGCCATGGGAAATGCGCGGACCGAGTCCGGGTGCTCGTCCGTGTCGACGAGCGTCAAGGACGCATCGGGGCGCTCGTGTTGAACGGAGCGGACGAGGCCCCAGAGCGGAGCGGCCGCGAGATCGAGCACATCCTCCTCGGGCTGTGTGGCCACGGCCCGATGGGTGACGATCACGAGCCGCGACAACGAGAGCCGCGCGTCTCCGAGCCACGCCTGCAGCAACGCCAGCACCGCGCCCGTTGTGCCGTGTGCCGCGTCGACGATCGCGTCCGTTTCCGTTTTGCACTCCGCCACCACGATGCGCGGAGTCTCTTCCCCTCCGTCGAGCGCCGTCTGCAACGCGCGCAAGTCCATTCCGCGTAGGTGCGTAACCGACGGCACCACCGATGGAGCGCCGGCATCCTGCCGGCGGTCCGCCGGCCTCTGGCCGGCCGCATCCCATTCGACAGCCGCCTGGAAGGCGGCGGACCGCCGGCTGGAAGCCGGCGCTCCATGCGCGACCCACTCGACCCGGTAGAGCGCATGCTCACCCGCGCTCGCCACCGCGCCCGGTGCATCGAGCCAATAGCGTTGCCTCTGAAAGGCGTACGTCGGCAAATCCACGCGACGCGCTCCAAACGGCGCGAAAAACGCCGCCCAATCCACCGCGTGGCCGCGCGTGTGCAGCTCTCCCATCGCCGAGACCAGCGACTCCACCTCCGAGCGACCCTTCCGAAGGCCCGCCACGAACGTCGCCCCCGACTCCGTCGCGCTTTGGGGCCCGAGCGCCGTCAGAACTCCGTCCGGTCCCAGCTCCAGGTACCCTCGCATCCCTGCGGCCTCCAGGGCTCGCACACCGTCCCCGAATCGAACCGCCTCCCGCACGTGACGCACCCAGTACTCCGCGCTCCCGAGCTCCTCGTCCCTCGCGCGCGCGCCCGTCTCATTCGACACGATCGCCACCTGCGATCGCCCGTACGTCACCGTCTCTGCCACCCGGCGGAACGCCTCCAGCATTCCCTCCATCCGCGGCGAGTGGAACGCGTGGCTCACAACCAGGCGCGTCGTCTTTCTTCCCTGCGCCTCCAGCGCACGCGCCACGTCCACCACCGCGTCCTCGTCCCCAGAGACCACCGTCGCTTGCGGCCCATTGACCGCCGCAATCGACACCCGCGTCTCTTTTCCAACGAGAAGCGCCCGTACCTCCGCCTCCGTCGCTTGCAACGACACCATCGCCCCGCCCGGCGCAAGCCCCTCCATCAGCCGCGCCCGCGCACACACCAAGGAACACGCATCCGCCAGCGACAGAACTCCGGCCACGTGTGCCGCCACCAGCTCGCCCACCGAGTGACCGAGCAACGCGTCCGGCTTCACTCCCCAACTCCGAACCAGCCGATACAGCGCCACCTCCAGCGCAAACAGCGCCGGCTGCGTGTACCCCGTCCGGTGCAAGCTCTCCCCATCCTCGAACATCACCTCGCGCAGCGGCCGCTCGAGATGCGCGTCCAGCCCCGCGCAGACCTCGTCCAGCGCCGCACGGTACGCAGGAAATGTCTCGTACAGCTCTCGACCCATCCCCGCGCGCTGGCTTCCCTGCCCCGTGAAAAGAATCGCCAGCGCGTTCCGCCCCTCCCCGCGAGGGATCGCATTGGAGGGGGACCGCGACAAAGCCTCGAGTGCGCTTTCGAGCGCGAACCGATCCCCCGCATGCAGCACGGCGCGGTGTTCGAAATGCGAACGGGTCGTCGCGAGGGAGAAGGCTACGTCGAGCAACTCGAGCTCGGGATGGGCGTCGAGATGGGCGCGGAGTCGCTCCGCCTGCGCGTGCAATCCCATTTTGCTGCGGGCCGAAAGGGGGATGGGCCATGTGGAGGGCAGCACCTGTGGCCATTCGACGTACGCCCCCGGCTCCGCCATCGGAGCTTCCTCCAAGATGACGTGGGCGTTGGTCCCGCTGATGCCGAACGAAGAAACACCCGCGCGGCGCGGGCGCCCCGTCTCGGGCCATGGAGTCGATTCCGTCAAAAGGCGAACGGCGCCCGAGGACCAATCGACGTGGGGCGATGGTGTTTCGGCGTGAAGCGTCTTGGGCAGGAGACCGTGGTGCATCGAGAGCACCATCTTGATGATGCCCGCCACCCCCGCAGCCGCTTGCGTATGACCGAGGTTGGACTTGATGCTTCCCAGCCAAAGAGGCCACTCCCGTGAGTGAGCCACGCCGTAGGTGGCCGCCAGGGCTTGCGCCTCGATGGGATCGCCCAAGGCGGTGCCGGTGCCGTGCGCTTCGACCACGTCGATTTCATCGGCGGAGAGCTGGGCATCTTCGAGCGCACGACGAATCACGCACTGCTGGGCAGGGCCGTTGGGCGCCGTGAGGCCTTGGCTCTTGCCGTCTTGATTCACCGCCGAGCCGCGCACCAGGGCGAGAACGGGATGGCCCTTGCGCCGTGCATCCGAGAGCCGCTCGAGGAGCACCATGCCGACGCCTTCCGCGAAGCTCGTGCCGTCTGCAGCATCGGAGAAAGCTTTGCAACGGCCGTCGGGCGCGAGCGCGCGCAGCCGGCTGAACTCGATGAACGCCGCGGGCGTCGCCATCACGAAGACGCCACCCGCCAGCATGAGCGAGCTTTCGCCCCTGCGCAGTGACTGACAGGCCAGATGCACCGCCACCAACGACGAGCTGCACGCCGTGTCGAGGCTGAACGCCGGACCTTCGAGTCCCCAGGTGTACGCGATGCGGCCCGAGGCCACGCTGGCGGTGCTGCCGATGCCGATGTACCCCTCGTGGGCCTCCGGTGCGCGCTGAAAGCGGCCGCCGTAATCCTGGAGGCTGACACCGACGATGACACCGGTGGGGCTTCCCTGGAGCGACGCGGGGTCGATGCCTGCGCGCTCGAACGCCTCCCACGATGTCTCCAAGAGCAATCGCTGCTGCGGATCGACGGCCAGCGTTTCCCGCGGGCTCATGCCGAAGAACACGGGGTCGAATCGATCGGCGTCGTAGAGGAAGCCGCCCTCGCGCACGTAGCTTTTGCCTTTGACCTCGGGATCCGGATCGAACAGCGCGTCGTGGTCCCAGCCGCGGCCGACGGGAAATCCGCCGATGGCGTCGGTGCCGTTCTGGAGCAATTGCCAGAGTTCGTCGGGCGTATTCGCCCCACCCGGGTACCGGCACGACATGGCCACGATGGCGATGGGCTCGTCGTGTTCCGCCGACGGAATGGCCGCGGGTGCTGCCTCGGTGTTCGCGCGGCCGAAGGCTTGCTCTTCGAGCCAGCCGACGAGGCTCACCGGGGTCGGGTGGTCGAAAAGCAACGTGGCGGGCAACTGCAATCCGATGGCGGCACCGAGGCGGTTGCTCAGGCGGAGTGCCATGAGCGAGTCGAGGCCGAGGTCCCGAATCGGGCGTTCGTGCTCGACGGCATCCGAGGAGGTCAACCCGAGAACGGCGGCAATCTCGGTGTGCACGATGTCGAGCAGGGCGCGACGGCGCTCGCCAGGTGAGAGCGGTGCAAGACGCTCGGCGAGTGGGCTGGCCGCGGGGCGCTCCGCCGCGGGGCTCTGGCCCGAACCTCGAGCAAGGCGCCGGAGAAGCCACGGGAGAACATCGTCGTCATCGCGGGACGATGCCACGACGAGGTTGGCCGGCACGAGCAGCGGCTCGCGGCTCGAGAGCCCTGCCTCGAAGAGGGCAAACCCCTCCTCGGGCGCGTGCGCGGAGACGCCGAGGCGTGCGAGACGCGTGAGATCGGCCGGGCCAAGGTGGGTCGTTCGATCGCGGTTCGTCGCCCAAGGACCCCAGGCCAGAGCGATCGCCTCGAGCCCTCGGGCCCTTCGATGGTGCGCAAGGGCGTCGAGGAAGGTGTTGGCCGCCGCGTAGCTGGCTTGGCTGGGCGCCCCCAGCACGCCGGCAAACGAGGAGAACAAGGCGAAGACGTCGAGGTCGAGTCCTTGCGTGAGCTCGTGCAAATGGAAGGCGGCATCGATTTTCGGCCGCAGGACGCGCGCGATGCGCTCGGGCGAAAGCGACAGCAACACGCCGTCATCGAGCACGGCGGCTGCATGGACGATGCCCGTGAGCGGGTGCTCTGGCGCGATGGACGCGAGCAAGGTGCGCAACGCTTCGCGATCGGCCACGTCGCAGGCGACCACCGCGACGTGGGCGCCGGAGGCGGTAAGCTCGCGGATCAGGTCCTCGGCGCCGGGAGCGGATGGTCCCTGACGCGATGCGAGCACGAGATGCCGCACCCCGCGCCGCTCGACGAGGTACTTCGCAATGCGCGCGCTCAGCGGGCTCGTGCCGCCGGTGATGAGCATCGTGCCTTGCGCATTCCATGGCCGATGGCGCGCGGCGGCCTGCATGGGCACGCGTACGAGCTTCGGCGCACGCAAACGGCCTTCGCGCAACGCGAGCTGTGGTTCGTCGGCCGCGAGCGCCATGGGCAATGCGCGGACCGAGTCCGGGTGCTCGTCGGTGTCCAGAAGCCCGAAGGCTCGTCCGGGGTGCTCGGATTGCGCGGAGCGGACGAGGCCCCAGACCGGAGCGGCCGCGAGACCGAGCACGTCCTCCTCGGGCTGCGTGGCCACGGCCCGATGGGTGACGATCACGAGCCGCGACGACGAGAGCCGCGCGTCTCCGAGCCACGCCTGCAGCAACGCCAGCACCGCGCCCGTTGTGCCGTGTGCCGCGTCGACGATTGCGTCACCCTCCGAGTTGCACTCCGCCACCACGATGCGCGGAGTCTCTTCCCCTGCGTCGAGCGCCGTCTGCAACGCGCGCAAGTCCATTCCGCTTAGGTGCGTAACCGACGGCACCACCGATGGAGCGCCGGCATCCTGCCGGCTGGAAGCCGGCGCTCCATGCGCGACCCACTCGACCCGGTAGAGCGCATGCTCACCCGCGCTCGCCACCGCGCCCGGCGCATCGAGCCAATAGCGTTGCCTCTGAAAGGCGTACGTCGGCAAATCCACGCGACGCGCTCCAAACGGCGCGAAAAACGTCGCCCAATCCACCGCGTGTCCGCGCGTGTGCAGCTCTCCCATTGCCGAAACCAGCGACTCCACCTCCGAGCGACCCTTCCGAAGGCCCGCCACGAACGTCGCCCCCGACTCCGCGCTTTGAGGCCCCAGCGCCGTCAGAACTCCGTCCGGTCCCAGCTCCAGGTACCCTCGTACCCCCACTGCTTCCAGCGCCCGCACACCGTCCCCGAACCGAACCGCCTCCCGCACGTGGCGCACCCAGTACTCCGCGCTCCCGAGCTCCTCGTCCCTCGCGCGCTGCCCCGTCACGTTCGACACGATCGCCACCTGCGATCGCCCATACGTCACCGTCTCTGCCACCCGGCGGAACGCCTCCAGCATTCCCTCCATTCGCGGCGAGTGGAACGCATGGCTCACCACCAGGCGCGTCGTCTTTCTTCCCTGCGCCTCCAGCGCTCGCGCCACGTCCACCACCGCGTCCTCGTCCCCAGAGACCACCGTCGCTTGCGGTCCATTGACCGCCGCAATCGATGCCCGCGTCTCTTTTCCAACGAGAAGCGCCCGTACCTCCGCCTCCGTCGCTTGCAACGACACCATCGCCCCGCCCGGCGCGAGCCCTTCCATCAGCCGCGCCCGTGCGCACACCAAGGAACACGCGTCCGGCAGCAATAGAACCCCGGCCACGTGCGCCGCCACCAGCTCGCCCACCGAGTGACCGAGCAACGCGTCTGGCTTCACTCCCCAACTCCGAACCAGCCGATACAGCGCCACCTCCAGCGCAAACAGCGCCGGCTGCGTGTACCCCGTCCGGTGCAAGCTCTCCCCGTCCTCGAACATCACCTCGCGCAGCGGCCGCTCCAGGTGCGCGTCCAGCCCCGCGCAGACCTCGTCCAGCGCCGCACGGTACGCAGGAAATGCCTCGTACAGCTCCCGCCCCATCCCCGCGCGCTGGCTTCCCTGCCCCGTGAACAGAATCGCCAGCTTCCCCGGCTGCCTCGCGTCCCCAAGCAGTGCGCGCGGCGGACGTCGGCCTTGGGCGAGGCCGTCGAGGTCGGTGAGCAGCCCTTCGCGGTCGCCCGATACCAGCACGGCCCGCTGTTCGAAGTGCGAACGCGTCGTGGCAAGCGAAAACACCAGGTCCCGAAGCGCGAGATCCGGGCGAGCGGCCACGTGATCCCGCAACCGAAGGGCCTGTGCCCGAAGCGCGTCTTCGTCCCGACCCGACAGCAGCAGCGGCCACGCGCCGAGGGACGACGCCTCGGGCACGATGCTCGGCTCGGCGGCCGGCGGCTCTTCGACGATGACGTGCGCATTCGTCCCGCTGATGCCGAATGACGAGACACCCGCACGGCGCGGGCGTTCGTGCGCGGGCCACGCGAGGGGCTCCGTGAGCAGGCGAACGGTGCCCTCCGACCAATCGACATGGGGGGACGGCGTGGCCGCGTGAAGCGTCTTGGGCAAGAGCCCGTGCTGCATGGCGAGCACCATCTTGATGACGCCCGCCACACCGGCGGCACCTTGCGTGTGGCCAAGGTTCGACTTGATGCTCCCGAGCCAAACGGGACTCTCCTTCGTGCGAGCCCGCCCATACGTCGCGATGAGTGCCTGCGCCTCGATGGGATCGCCCAAGGTCGTGCCGGTGCCGTGGGCCTCCACCACGTCGACCTCGCCGGCCCCGAGCCGCGCAGTCGCGAGCGCGCGATGGATGACACGCTGCTGGGCGGGGCCGTTGGGCGCCGTGAGCCCCTGGCTCTTGCCGTCTTGATTCACCGCCGAGCCGCGGAGCAACGCGAGCACGCGATGCCCATTTCGCCTCGCATCGGAAAGCCGCTCGAGCAGCAGCACGCCGGCCCCTTCCCCCCAACTGGTGCCATCGGCCTGCGCCGAGAACGCCTTGCACCGCCCGTCCGGTGCGAGCGCACGCTGGCGACTGAACTCGATGAACGCGGCCGGCGTGGCCATCACGGTGATGCCGCCCGCGAGCGCCAGCGTGCATTCCCCTTGCCGCAACGATTGACTGGCCAAATGAATCGCCACCAGCGACGAGCTGCACGCCGTATCGATGCTCACGGCCGGCCCCTCGAACCCAAACGTGTACGCAATGCGTCCCGTCGCCACACTGGCCGTGCTGCCGAGCGAAACGTGCCCCTCGAGCTCCTCCGGCGTCTGGAGAAGCCGCGCACCGTAGTCCTGGTACACGGTGCCGACGAAGACGCCCGTCGGACTGCCCTGGAGCGACCCGGGATCGATCCCCGCGCGCTCGAACAGCTCCCAGGTCATTTCGAGCAGCACGCGATGCTGCGGATCGATGGTCAGCGCCTCGCTCGGGCTGATGCCGAAGAACGAGGCATCGAATCGATCCGCGTCGTAGAGAAAGCCACCCTCGCGCACGTAGCTCTTGCCCTTGGCGTCCGGATCGGAATCGTAGAGCGCGCCCACGTTCCATCCGCGCTCTTCGGGAAACCCGGAGACCGCATCGATGCCGTCTCGCAGCAGTTCCCAAAGCTCCTCCGGCGTGGATACCCCCCCGGGGTATCGACAGCTCATGGATACGATGGCGATGGGCTCGTCGTTCTTTCCTTCGAGCTCGCGCAAGCGCTCTTGGGTCTGCGTCAGCTCCTGCGTGACCCGTTTGAGGTACTCGAAGAGCTTGTCCTCATTGCCCATGGTTCGTTCCAGGCTTTCCCAATGTTTGGTCGATGAAGGCGAAGAGTTCGTCGTGCGTAACGTCTTGCGCGAGCCCAGGCGCAGGCGCGGCCGGACCCGGATCGGCATGGACGACATGGAACTGCGCGAGCAGCGACTTCAATCGCGCGGCCACCTCGGAGCGGGCGGCGTGCTGCGGTTTCAAGACGGACAGCAGCCCTTCCAGTTTGTCGAGCTCGTGGAAGATCGGTACCTCCGGCGCGGCATCGCGCGGAACGAGCTCCGTCTTCAGGTACTGCACCAACGCCGAGGGCGTGGGGTGGTCGAAGAGCAACGTGGTGGGCAGACGAAGCGACGTCGCCAGACCGAGGCGGTTCTTCAGATCGACGGCCATGAGCGAATCCAAGCCGAGCGCTTTGAGCGGGCGATCCGTTTCGATGGCCACGGGCGACGCCACGCCGAGCACGGCCGCGGCTTGCTGCCGCACCAGTTCGAGCAACGCGTGCTCTCGCTCCGCCTCGGACAGCACGGCCAAACGCTCTTTGAACGACGACGCACGCGCATCCGGCGAGGGCACATGCCGCGGAGGCACGGCACGGAGGCTTCGCAGGGGCCGCAGTCGCGCGGGCACGAGAAGCGCGTCAGGCTGGGCCAGGGCGGCGTCGAAAAGTGCCAGCCCTTCCTCGTTCGAGAGGGCAACGAGGCCCAGCGCGTCGAGCCGCCGTTGGTCCGCGGCGAGCAGGTGCGAGGTCATGCCGCTTTGCGTGGCCCACAACCCCCACGCCAGCGAGGTGGCAGGCAGCCCGCGCGCGCGGCGGTGATGGGCCAGCGCGTCGAGAAACGAATTGGCCGCAGCATAGTTGCTCTGACCGGGGCTGCCCAACACCCCTGCGAGCGACGAGAAGAGGACGAACGCCGATAGATCGAGGTGTTCCGTCAGCTCGTGCAAATGGACCGCCGCGTCGACCTTGGCGCGAAACACCCGCGCGATGCGTTCGTCGGTCATCGACGGAAGAACACCATCGTCGAGCACACCGGCCGCGTGCACGATCGCGGTCAGGGGATGCTCGACCGGGATGCCAGCGAGGAGCTCCGCCAGCGCCTCGCGATCGCCAACGTCGCAGGCGCAAAGGGTCACCTCGGCTCCGGCCGCCTCGAGGACACGCGCGCGCTCCAAGGCCCCCGGAGCCGCCGCGCCCTGACGCGAGGCGAGCACGAGATGGCGAACACCGTGCCTCTCGACCAGGTGCTGCGCCAAGGCCATCCCCAACGTGCCCGTGCCCCCCGTGACGAGCACCGTGCCGCCGGCATCCAGGGGACGCGGCACGGTGAGCACGATCTTGCCGACGTGGCGGGCCTGGGCGACGAAGCGAAACGCCTCGGGCGCCTGACGCACGTCCCACGCGGTCATCGGCAAGGGTTGCAGCACGCCCCTTTCGAAAAGGGCCAAGAGCTCCGCCAGCATGCGACGAATGCGCTCGGGCCCCGCGTCCATCAGCTCGAACGCGGTGTAGACGACGCCCGCATGGGTCGCGGCAACGGCCGCGGGATCGCGCATGTCCGTCTTGCCCATTTCGACGAAGCGTCCCCCGCGAGGCAGAAGCCGCAGCGAGGCATCGACGAATTCGCGCGCGAGGCAATCCAGCACGACGTCGACGCCGGCGCCGCCGGTGACCTGCAGGAACTGCCCCTCGAAGTCGAGCGTGCGCGACGACGCGATGTGCGCATCGTCCAGGCCGAGCGCGCGCAGGGTGGCCCACTTGCTCGGACTCGCGGTGCCGAACACCTCCGCGCCCAGGTGCCGCGCGAGTTGGACGGCGGCCATCCCGACCCCACCCGCCGCCGCGTGGACGAGCACGCGATCGCCCGCTTCGAGACGACCGAGATCGACCAATCCGTAATAGGCGGTCAGAAAGACCACGGGAACGCTCGCAGCTTGCGCGAACGTCCATTGGGCGGGCATGCGCGCCATCAAGCGATGGTCGGCGACGGCCATGGGGCCGAACGCGCGTCGGAATAGCCCCATCACGCGATCGCCCACGGCCAGCGATGGCACGTCGGGCCCGACCTCCGTGACGATGCCGGCGCCCTCGAGCCCGAGCGGTCCCGCCTCCCCGGGGTACATTCCGAGCGTGGTCAGGACGTCTCGAAAATTGAGACCGGTCGCACGCACGGCAATGCGGACCTGCCCCGGCGCGAGAGGGACATCGGCATCGGGGTGCGCCACGAACGCGAGATCTTCGAACGTGCCTTTGACCGGCGCATCGAGGTGCCACGCAGGCATGTGGCTCGGCACGGAGAGACGCGCACCCGGGCGGATCCGCGCGAGCCGCGGCACGTGGGGCACCCCCGCACGAAGGGCAAGGCGCGGCTCACCGCGGCCGAGGACATCGGGCAAGGCGCGACGCGAAGCTTCGTCGCCGTCGATGTCCACGATGGCCATCGCACGATCGGGATGCTCCGCGAGCAGGGCACGAACAAATCCCCAACAGGGCGCGTGGATCCGATCGAGCACGTCCTCGTGGGGATGGACGGCCACCGCGCGACGGGTGACCACCACGAGGCCGTGTGAGGCCAGACGAGCATCCGCAAGCCACGCCTTCACGAGCCCCAGAAGGCGCTGGGTGGCTTGGTGCACCGTCGGCGGATCGTGCGCCTCCTCGGCCATCCACGACGTGACGAGGAGCTCGGGAACAGCCTCGCCCCGCTCGAGCGCGCCCTCGACGGCCGCAAAGTCAGCGTAACGTTGGGACGCGCCCATCCCGAGGGGATCGGGCCCGAGCTGCGCCCAAGCGCGCGGCGATCCGGCGGGCATCTCGAGCACGGTCCAGTCGACGCGATGAAGCGACTCGTCGTGGGCTGCGCGCTCGAGTCGATCGAGCGACATCGGGCGCGTCACCAGGGCATCGACCGAGGCAATGGGTTCGCCCGAAGCCGCGAAGATCTCGAGCGACACGCTCCCCGCTTCGGCGCGCGCCGAGATGCGCACCCGGAGCGTAGAGGCGCCCGTCTGGTAAAGGGAAACCCCGTTCCAGGCGAAGGGCAGACGGAGCTCCCCCGAGTCCCGAACGGTATCCCGCGCGAAGGCGTGGAGGGCCGCATCGAGCAACGCCGGGTGAAGCGCGAAACTGTGCGCGTCCCCCTCGGGGAGCGACACGTCCGCGAGCCATGTGCCGTCGTGCGTCCATGCCGCGCGAAGGCCTCGAAACGCGCCCTCGTACGAGAAACCTGCCTCGGCGAGGCCCGCGTAAACATCGGCGACGTCGACGGCGACGGCCCCCGCCGGAGGCCACGCGAGCGCTTCGAGCGGCGGAGGCGCCGCAGCGGCGGGAGCCAGCACGCCCGCGGCATGACGGAGGAAGGGCGCATCGTCCGGTGCGTCTTCGGAACGGGAATGCAGCACCAGAGAACGACGTCCGCCCTCGTCGAGCGGCCCGAGAGAGAGCTGAAGGCACACGGCCCCGCGTGCGGAGAGCACGAGCGGCGCTTCGAGGGTCAGTTCGTCGATCCGCCCGAGCCCCACGCGATGCGCTGCGGCGTGGGCCAATTCGAGAAACGCCGTGCCCGGAAGGAGAACGGTGCCCCGAACGGCATGCCCCGCAAGCCAGGGATGCGTCGCCAGGGAGATGCGCCCCGTGAAGAGCCATCGATCGCCATCGGCGAGCGCCACGGCCGTACCCAGAAGCGGGTGCTCGGCCGGGGCCAAGCCCGCGGAGGCGACATCGGCCTCGCGGGGTGCATCGAGCCAATAGCGCTCCCGCTGAAAGGCGTACGTGGGTAGCAGGACGTGCTTGCCCGAAAAAGGCAGCACCTTTCGCCAGTCGAGCGGCAGTCCGTAAACATGAAGTTCGCCGAGCGAAAGAAGGAAGCGCTGCAGATCCCCTTCCTCGCGGCGCAGGGAGCCCACGACGGCGCCCGCATGCTCGGAGGCGTCGAAGCCTTGCTGCAGCGCCAACGTCAGGACGGGGTGTGGACTGGACTCGACGAAAAAGCGATACCCATCCGCGAGGAGCGTGGCGACGGCGTCCGCGAAGCGAACCGTGTGCCGCAAGTTGCGGTACCAATACAGGGCGTCGAGCTCGGAGCCCTCGAGCCGCTCACCGGTGAGCGTCGAGTAGAATGGGACGTTGCCAGGACGCGGGCGCACGTCCGCGAGGCGCGAGAGAAGCTCGTCCCGAATGGCTTCGACCTGCGGGCCGTGCGACGCGTAATCGACCCGCACCTTGCGCGCGAAGACGCCGGCCGATTCGAGCCCGTGCAGAAGCCCGTCCACGGCATCGGTCTCCCCGGATATCACGGCGGATCGCGCACCATTGATGGCCGCGATCGAGAGGCGATCGCCCCATGGCGCGAGCCACTCCGCGAGAGACTCGCGCGGAAGATCGACAGCCGCCATGGCCCCCTTTCCCGACAGAACGGCGAGAGCCTGGCTTCGCAACGCGACGATCTTGGCCGCATCGTCCAACGAAAGCGCACCGGCTACACACGCCGCGGCGATTTCGCCCTGACTGTGCCCCACCACGGCATCGGGCCGTACGCCCATCGATTCCCACAGCGCCGCGAGCGAGACCATGACGGCGAACAGAACGGGCTGCACGACGTCGACGCGATCCAGCGACGGTGCGGAGTCCTCTTCCTGGAGCACCGAGAGCAGCGACCAATCGACATGCGGAGCCAGAGCTTGCGCGCAAGCGTCGATTCGCTCGCGGAACACGTGGGACTCTGCGAGCAGGCCGCGCGCCATACCGGCCCATTGCGATCCCTGTCCGGGAAACACGAAGGCGACCTTCCCCTCCGCACGGGCCTGGGCGACGACACTTCGTGACGAGATCTGCCCCTCGGCCAAGCCGCGAAGCGCATCGAGCAACGCACCGCGATCCGACACGGCGACGGCGGCACGATGCTCGAAGTGCGCCCGCCCGGTGGCCAATGCATGGGCAACATCGGCGAGCGGCAGCTCCGGATGGGTCGAAAGGTGCCCCAGCAGCCTCTCGGCCTGAGCGCGCAGAGCCGTTTCGCTCTTCGCAGACAAAAGGAACGGAGATGCAATTGCATCTTGTGTCGCAGTTGTATCTTCGCTGCCGGTGGGCGCTTCTTCGAGAATGAGGTGCGCGTTGGTGCCACTGATTCCGAACGAAGAGACGCCGGCGCGGCGCGGACGTTCCGCACGGGCCCAAGGGGTCGTGGTGTGGAGAAGGCGCACGGTTCCCGGCGACCAATCGACGTGGGGCGATGGCGTCTCGACGTGCAGCGTTTTCGGCAATGTGCCGTTCTGCAGGGCGAGCACCATCTTGATGACGCCACCGACGCCCGCCGCGGCCTGCGTATGGCCAACATTCGACTTGAGGGTCCCCAGCCATAGGGGATTTTCGGGCGTGCGCGCCGAGCCATAGGTGGCTTGAAGGGCTTGCGCCTCGACGGGATCCCCGAGCGGCGTCCCCGTACCGTGCGCCTCGACGGCGTCGACATCGGCGGGCGAGAGGCGCGCATCTTCGAGGGCCAGGCGAATGACCCGCTGCTGGGCAGGACCGTTGGGTGCGGTGAGTCCCTGGCTTCGGCCATCTTGGTTGATCGCCGAACCGCGAATCAACGCCAGAATGGGGTGCGCGTTCGCGCGCGCATCGGAGAGCCGCTCGAGCAGCACCATACCGACGCCCTCGCCCCAACTCGTACCGTCGGCGTCGGCCGAGAAGGCACGCGCACGACCATCCCGCGCCAGCGCGCGCTGGCGGCTGAACTCGATGAAGTTCGCGCTGGTCGCCATCACCGCCACACCGCCCGTCAAGGCAAGAGAGCATTCACCGTTGCGCAGCGCACGGCAGGCGAGATGAATCGCCACCAACGAGGAACTACAGGCCGTGTCGACCGTGATGGCGGGCCCCTCGAGTCCAAGCGCGTACGCGACACGGCCCGACGCTACGCTCGCCGCGCTACCGATTCCGACGTAGCCCTCGAGGGCGGATGGCGCCTGGAGCAAACGGGCGCCGTAATCGCTGTACATCACACCGACGAAGACGCCCGCACGGCTGCCGTGGAGTGACGTGGGGTCGATGCCCGCGCACTCGAGCGTCTCCCACGCGATCTCGAGCAGCAAGCGCTGTTGCGGGTCGATGCAGAGGGCTTCGCGCGGGCTGATTCCGAAGAACGATGCATCGAATCGATCCGCGTCGTGGAGAAACCCGCCCTCGCGCACGTAGCTTTTGCCTTTGGCGTCCGGATCGGGATCGTAGAGCGCCTCCGCGTTCCATCCGCGTCCCTCGGGGAACGACGAGATGGCGTCGGTACCGTCGAGCAGCAATTGCCAGAGATCGTCGGCGCTGCGGACCTGGCCCGGATAGCGGCACGCCATGGACACGATCGCAATGGGCTCGGCCGCGAATTCCGGGAGCACCGCGCGCGCGGGCGCCGACGTTTCCGTCCCGAGGAGACCATGCTGCAGCCGGCGTGCGAGCGCGATGGGCGTGGGGTGATCGAAAAGAAGTGTCGCGGGCAGCCGCAATCCGGTGGCCGCGCTCAGGCGATTTCGCAACTCGACGGCCATGAGCGAATCGAGCCCGAGCTCCTGCAAGGGACGATGGCCCTCGATGGTGCTCGCCCGCACGAGCCCGAGAACGGAGGCCACCTCGGCGCGCACCTTCTCGAGAAGGACGGACTCCCGCTCCTTTTCCGTCAGTCCGGCGAGCCGGTGCGCCCAGTTTTCCGGCGCGCCAAGGCCAACGCTCTCGCGACTGGCGCGATGGCTGCGACGGGCCACGGTCGGGGCCAGGCGCCGGAGGTCGAGGTGCGCGAGCACCAACGACGGATCATCGCGCCCCAGCGCCTCGTCGAACGCGCGCAACGCGTCCTCCGTGGAAAGCGGGGCAATCCCGCTGCGGGCCATGCGGCGAAGATCCGCCTCGCCGAGATGCGACGTCATCCCGCTGCGCGCGGACCAATAGCCCCAGGCCAGCGAAGAAGCGGCAAGTCCCTGCGCTTTGCGGTGATGGGCGAGGGCGTCGAGAAACGCGTTGGCCGCCGCGTAATTGGCCTGCCCGGCGGTGCCGAGCACACCAGCCACCGAGGAAAAAAGGACGAACGCGTCGAGGTCGAGCTCGCGCGTGAGCTCGTGAAGGTGCAGCGCGGCCAAGGCCTTGGGGCGCCAAACGCGCTCGGTTCGCTCGGCATTCAGCGACAGCAAGGCACCGTCGTCGAGTGCCCCTGCGGCGTGAACGACGAAGGACAACGCGGGCCCAATCGACGCGAGTAGACGCTCCAGGGCTGCGCGATCGGCCACGTCGCATGCGGCCACGGTCACGCGGGCGCCGTAAGCCTCGAGCTCGCGCACCAACTCCGCCGCACCGGGGGCCGAAGGGCCCTGCCGTGAGGTGAGCACCACGTGGCGCAGGCCATGCACGGTGACGAGATGCTTTGCCACGAGCGCGCCCAAGGTCCCCGTCCCGCCCGTGATGAGGGCCGTTCCCCCCGTGCGCAGCGGCCGCGGAGTCGTGAGGGTCGCGGGCGCGGCCGCTCGCACGATGCGCGGAACGCGAAGCTGGCCTTCGCGGAGCGCGAGCCGTGGCTCCTCCGAAACGAGCGCCGCGGGCAGCGCCGCACGCGATGCCTCGTGGTCATCGATGTCGAGCAAGATCAGCGCGCGATCGGGGTGCTCCGTTTGGGCCGTCCGCACGAGGCCCCAAAAAGGCGCGTGCGCCAAATCGAGAACGTCTTCTCCGGGACCGGTGGCAATCGCGCGATGGGTGAGCACGACCAAGCGGCTCGAAGCGAGGCGCTCGTCCGAGAGCCAGGCTTGGAGAAACTCGAGCAGCCGGCACGTCTCCCGATGCATCTCCTGCGCGTCGTGCGCACCTTGCGAGGTCCACGACGTGACGACGATCTCCGGTACGGGCGCATCGAGCTCGAGCCGCCGCTTCAGCGACGCGAGATCGTCGCATGCCTCGACCGGGCGCGCCGGGATCTCCGTGTTGGGGATCACCGTCCACTCGAGGCGGTACGAGGCATTCCGGCGCGAGGCCGTCGAGCGCCGCAACGTCAGCGACTCGATCGAGGCCACGGGAGCGCCCGAAGCATCGGCCACGCGCACGGAGAAGGACTCTCCTTCACCCGGCGACAGCTGCACACGCAAAGCGGAAGCCCCGACCCCGTGCAGGGTGGCGCCCGCGAACGAGAATGGAAGCGCCACCTCGCCGGCGCCACCGCGCGAGGCGGCGAGGCTCTGAAGCGCGGCATCGAGCAACGCCGGGTGCAGCCCGAAACGCACGGCATCGGTGCCCTCGGGAAGGGCGACTTCGCCGAACACCTCCGGACCGCGCGTCCACACCGCGCGCAGGCCTCGAAAAACGCCGTCGTAGGCAAGGCCCGATGCCGCGAGATGCTCGTAGAGCCCCTCGAGATCGCACGCGACGGCCTGCGCGGGTGGCCAGGCCCGCAGATCGAACGAGGGCGGCGATGCGGCATGCGTCAGCGTGGCCGTCGCGTGGAGCGTCCAGGTATCGCCGTCCTCGCGCGCATGCATGGAGAGCGAACAGCACCCCGCTTCGTCGGGCGCGCCGAGCGAGAGCTGAAGCTCGACGCCCCCTTCGACGGGAAGCGCGAGAGGCGCCAGGATGGTCAGCTCTTCGACGCGCGAAAACCCCGCGCGGTGCGCCGCCGTCTGCGCGAGCTCGAGAAACGCCGTACCGGGCAAAAGCGTGGTGCCTTCGACCACGTGCCCCGAGAGCCACGGCTGCGCGCGATGCGCGAGGTGCGCCTCGAAGAGCCACCCGCCACCGGCGAGCGGAACGCCCGAAGCCAGCAGCGGATGCTTCTCCGACGCGCCGTCCAGCCAATGGCGTTCGCGCTGGAAGGCATACGTGGGAAGCGGAACGAGGTCTCCGCTAGGAAGACACTTCGTCCAATCGAGGGGCGGCCCCTTCGCATGAAGCTCGGAAAGCGAACGAAGAAACCGCCGCAAATCGCCTTGATCGCGCGCGATCGACCCCACCACCGCAGCCTCGAGCTCCGCCGCCTCGACGGTCTGCTGCAAGGCAAAGGTCAGCACCGGGTGCGGGCTCACCTCGATGAAGAAGCGATGCCCGTCGGCGAGCAATGCCCGGGTCGCATCCTCGAAGGCGACCGTGTGGCGAAGATTCCGATACCAGTAGCTCGCCCCGAGCGCCTCCCCCTCGAGCCGCTGGCCGGTGACCGTCGAGTAAAGCGGAATCGTGCCCTCGCGCGGGGCCACGGACCCGAGGAGCTGCAAAAGCTCGCCCTCGAGGCCCTCCACTTGGGCGCCGTGCGATGCGTAGTCGACACGCACGCGGCGCACGAAGATCCGCGCGCCCTCGAGCTCGCGCAAAAGGCTCTCCATGGCCTCGGGCTCGCCCGATACCACGCACGACCGCGGCCCATTGATGGCCGCAATCGAGAGCCGCGCGCCGAACCGCGCCAGCCGCGGCCCGAGCTCCGATGACCCCAATTCGACCGCGGCCATGGCGCCTTGGCCTGCGAGACGGCCGAGCGCACGACTGCGCAAGGCGACCACCTTGGCCGCATCCTCGAGCGACAGAGCGCCCGCAACATAGGCCGCCGCGATCTCGCCCTGACTGTGACCGACCACGGCATCGGGGACGACTCCCGCCGATTGCCAAAGCGCCGCCAACGAGACCATGACGGCAAAGAGCACGGGCTGCACGACGTCGACCCGTTCGAGCGACGGAGCCCCCGGTTCGCCGCGAAGCACCGCCAGCAGCGACCAGTCGACGTGCGGCGCCAAGGCGCGCGCACACGCTTCGAGTTGCGCTCGAAAGACCTCGGACGTCTCGAGCAGCGATTTCCCCATGTCCGCCCACTGGGAGCCCTGCCCCGGAAAGACGAAGACCCGTCGGCCCTTCGTCCTGGCCCGCCCCAAAACGACGTTCGTCGCCGGCTCGCCCTGGGCCAATGCGCGCAGCGCATCGCGCAGCTCGTCGCGATGCTCCGCGAGGATCATGGCCCGGTGTTCGAAGTGCGTCCGCGTCGTGGCCAGCGAGTGCGCGAGGTCGGCCAGGTCGAACTCCGGGTGCGCATCGATGTGCGTGCGCAGCTGCGCGGCCTGGGCGCGCAATGCCTCTTCGCTCTTGCCCGAAATCGGGAGCAGCACGAGTCCGTTATCGCGCGTGATGTTCGCGCCCCGCACGTAGAGCGCGCCCAGGGTATCGAGCATCACCTGGCGCTCGTCCTCGTTGCGGCGCAACGACGGCAACGTGACACCGGCAAGACCGGCACAGCGCAAATTGGATTCGATGGCCGGCAAGAGCAACGGGTGCGGACTCACCTCGACGAAGGTGCGGTGCCCATCGCGCGAAAGGCAGTCGACGGCCTTCCCGAACCAGACCGCATCGCACAAGTTCCGAACCCAGTGGCGGACGTCGAAGGATTCACCCTCGAGCCACGAGCCGGTCACCTCCGAGGCAATCGGAATCGCGCCCCGCATCGGCTTCACACTGGAGAGCGCCTCGAAGAGTTCGTCGCGCAGAACGTCGAACGCGGGCGAATGGCCGGCCACGTCGATGGCCACGCGGCGGCCGAAAACATTTCGGCGTTCGAGGTCCTCGAAAAACGCGTCGAGGGCATCGGCGGCGCCGGCAACCACCGTCGAATCCGCACTCTGTTGAATGGCACAGAAAAGGCGTCCCTCGTAGGCGAGCACCTCGCGGGATGCGTCCTCCCACGACAACCCCACGAGGCCCATGGCGCCCGTTCCCTGGAGTCGCCGGAGGGCGCGCCCGTAGACGCATGCAATTCGCATGGCATCTTCGAGGCTCAACACACCTGCTGTATGCGCCGCGGCGATTTCGCCGATGCTATGCCCCACCACCGCGGCCGGCTTCATTCCCCACGCGCGCCAAAGCGCGACGGTCGCGATTTCGACGGCCACGATGGCCGGCACGCCCACGTCGATGCGATCGAGCTGCGAGGCCTCGACGCCAGCGGCCAGCTCATCGAGCAGCGACCAGCCGAGATGCTCGCGGATGACGCCGCCGCATCGCTCGAGGGTGGCGCGGAACGACGGTTCACGGCGCAGCAGCGATTGGCCCATACCGAGCCATTGCGAACCGTATCCTCCGAAGACGAACACGGGGCCGGGCTCGTCACTCGCCTGCCCGACCGACACGCCCGCGCCCTGCCCCTCGAGGAAGTCGCGCAATCGCCCTGCGAGCTCTTCGCGGGAATGCGCCGTCAGGGCCAGCCGATGCTCGCCGTCCAGCGGCGCCATCGGCCCGGTACACCGGCCGTCGATCCATGCCCGCACACGCGCGTGCAGCGCGTCCGGCGTTTCCGCGGAAAGCCTGAAAAGCTGCGCGCGGGGCGCCGGCCCTTCCGAAAGCACGATATGGCAATTCGTTCCCCCGAAGCCGAACGAACTGACCCCCGCAACGAGCGGCCGATTCATGGAGGGCCACGGTCCGAGGGCCTGCTGAACCCGCAGATTCAGCTCGTCGAACGCAATGTGCGGGTTGGGCGTCTCGAAATGGAGGCTCGGCACCAGCCGCCGATGCGTGATGCACAACGCGGCCTTGAGCAGCCCCGCAATCCCCGCAGCGCCTTCCAGGTGCCCGATGTTGGTCTTGATCGACCCCACCTGCAGCGCCCCCTCGCGCCCCGGCGCAGTACCGAGCACGGCGCCCAGCGCGGCCGCTTCGATGGGATCCCCCAACTGCGTGCCCGTGCCGTGCAGTTCCACGTACTGCACCTCGGCCGGGGCCATGCCGGCGCGGTCGTATGCGAGGCGCAGGACCTCCTCCTGGGCTCGCGGATTTGGCGCGGTTAAACCATTGCTGGCGCCATCGTTGTTCACCGCGGAGCCGCGAACGACACAATGAATCGTGTCACCGTCGGCAAGGGCACGCGACAGCGGCTTCAACACGACCATGCCCCCGCCTTCGCCCCGCACGTACCCGTTCGCGCGGGCATCGAAGGTGAAACAGCGCCCGTCCGGCGAAAGCGCCCCGAACTCGCCCACACCGATGGCGCTTTCGGGGACGAGGTTGAGATTCACGCCACCCGCCAGCGCCAACGTCGACTCGCCACGGCGCAAACTTTCACACGCGAGGTGCACGGCAACGAGCGACGCCGAACACGCCGAATCGATGGCCATGCTCGGGCCCGCAAGGCCGAGTGCGTACGACACCCGGTTCGCGATGATGCTCCGATGATGGCCCGTCACCGTATGCTGGGTGATTCTCTCGCCATGCCGATGAAGAAGGTGCGCGTAGTCGCTCCACACGGCCCCGACGAAGATGCCCGTTCGCGTGCCGGCCAATCCCGCGGGCACGATTCGCGCATGCTCCAGAGCCTCCCAGACGAGCTCCAACGCGAGTCGCTGCTGCGGGTCCATGGACGCGGCTTCCCGCGGCGAAATTCCGAAGAACGCGGCATCGAATTGGTCGACCTCGTCCAAGAAACCGCCGCGCGCAATCGCATCCACGGATTCGGCAGATACGGAGGTCGAATCCCATCGCCCGGCGGGCACTTCACGGACGGCATCGACACCGTCACGAAGTGCACACCATAATTTTTCCGGACTCGACGCCTGCGGGAAGCGACACGAGAGACCGATGATCGCGATCGACTCATCGTGCGGATGTCCGTCCGTCACCGACGCCGTCGCGGCCGTCATCTCGCCATCGCTGCCCGACAGATAACGTGCCAGCGCCGAAACAGTCGGATATCGCCAAATCAGGACAGGCGACAGGCGCCTATCGACGATACCCGCCAACTCTGTCACGAAACCGGTTGCGGCTTTGGACTCTAATCCATAATCGACGAATGAACCTTCGAGGCTAATCGATGTCGCATCGACTCCGCAATACTTTGCGAGTAGATCTCTTATCAATTCCGTAAGGCGCGACAGTCGGGAAGAATCGGCCTCGGTCAAGGGCGGGCTGTTTGCAGCGTTGGGGATCGTCATCGCTCTCGGAATGCAGAAGCAAACTCACGCGGTGAGTCGTACGCCCTCCGACTTCCCCGCCACCACGTCGAACCCAATGACGTGGTTGCAAGTATTGCGACTACTCGAGCCGCAATGGTGGAGGATTCCTTCCTTAGATCTACGTCGTTGCGACGGCAATCATTCGAAAGAAACTTTTACGTGCCATTCGCAGCCGAGAATGCTGGATTAATCTTCTCGCGGACTGGACATAATTTGGTTCATTGTGAAACCGGAGTACGCACCGCGATATGAAATTGACGATGTGCGGCCATCGATCCCGCACCTATCTCTATGACGATCTTTGATTTAGATCGATCACCGGACTGCGCTCAAGAGGAGAACGGCATGCACGTAGGAACGGGAGTCATCTTTCAATCCGAGCTCGAGGGTCGCACCGACCGTGATGTTTATCAAAACGAGCTTCGGCTCGCCGACTTGGCCGAACCGCTGGGTTACGAGTCCCTCTGGGGCGTGGAACATCATTTCACCGGTCACGCCGTATGCCCCGACATCTTGCAGTATCTGACGTACATGGCGGGTCGCACCCGAAGGATCCGTCTCGGGTCCATGGTGGTGGTGTTGCCGTGGCATCATCCCATGCGTGTCGCCGAGCAGGTGACCATGCTCGATACCATGAGCAACGGAAGGTTCATCTTTGGCATCGGGCGCGGCCTCGGGCGCATCGAGTTCGAAGGGCTCGGCGTGCGCCAAGAAGAGAGCCGCGGAACCTTCAACGAAGCCGCAGAAATGATCCTCACGGGCCTGGAGCGCGGTTACTGCGAGTTCGATGGCAAGTTCATCAAGCAGGCAAGGCGAGACATCCGCCCGCGCCCGTTCAAGTCGTTCCGCGGGCGCACGTACGCGGCCGCCGTATCGCCCGAGTCGGCCGGAATTTTGGCCAAGCTAGGCATCGGAATGGTCATCATGCCCCAGAAGCCTTGGGACACCGTGGCCCGCGAGCTCGAAGAGTACCGGCGCATCTTCCGCGAGGTGAACGCCGCCGAAGCACCGCCGCCGCTCGTCGTGGGCTGGGTGGTCTGCGACGACGACGTCGAGCGGGCCAAGACGCATGCCTACGAGTACATCGGCGGTTACTGGCGCTCGTTGGTTCAGCACTACGAGCTCGTCGGAGATCACCTGTCGAAGATTCGAGGCTACGAGAGCTACGACAAGCTGCAGAACATGATGAGCGCTCCGCGCGGCGTCGACTCGATGAGCGAATTCTTCGTCGGACTGAACCCCTGGGGCACCCCGGACCAGTGTTGCGAGAAGATCCTCGATATCCAAACGCGCACCGGCGCCGAAGGATTCATGGGCGTCTTCAGCATCGCCGGTATCCCCTACGACGCGGCCGAGAGGAGCATGCGGCTCTTCGCGGCGAAGGTCATGCCCCGTCTGAAGCAGCGCATCCCGCTCGCCCAGCAGCGCATCGCGCGGCCGACCCCCTGACGTTGCCCTCGGGGCATTTCATATTCGATCCCGCCAGCCGAATTGCGATGTGGCGCGCGTCACCAATTCGCGTGCAATCGGAATCGCGGACGTCGCCGCCGGAGAGGGCGCGTTGCAGACGTGGATGCTTCGTGCCGTCTCCCGAATGAGAAAATCGTGCACCAGCGATCCATCCGCGAGCACGGCTTGCGCGCGGATGCCCGCGCGGTATGGAGTCAAATCATCGAGCTTCAGCTCGGGGCAGTAGCGGCGGCACAGGGCCAGGTAGGCCTGCTTGCTGAGTGAATTCCACATTTCCGAGATTCCAGAGCGGAGGTTGGCGCGGATCACCCGGCGGAATCCTGGATAGGAAATCATCTCGGAAAGGTCGCGATAGTTCACGTCGCCGAAGCGATACCCTTCTCGCGCGAAAGCCAATACCGCATTGGGCCCCACCGTGACGTATCCGCCGATCATGCGGGTGAGATGGACACCGAGGAAGGGCAGCGCGGGATCGGGAATGGGATAAATGAGGTGGCGAACGATATCGTTCTTGTCGTCGCCGAGTCGGTAATATTCCCCGCGGAATGGCACGATCTGGAAATCCAGATCGAGGCCGCACATTTTGGCCAAACGGTCCGCCATCACGCCCGCGCACACGACGAGGTGACGCGCGGAGATCGTCTTTCTTCCCGCCTCGATGGTGATGCCCGAAGGCTCCTCGCGAATGGCCTCGACCCGCGTGCCGGTGAGGATCTCGCCCCCGCGCTCGGTGATGAGTTTGCCCATGGTGCGGGCGACGAGGCCATAGTCGACGATGCCGGTCGCCGGGACGAAGAGCGCCCCTACCCCAACGATGTGTGGCTCGCGCCGTACGAGCTCCGCGGCATCGAGACGCTCGACCGTGAGCCCGTTGGCGATGCAGCGCTCGTGCAGCGCCCCCATGCGTTCGAGCTCGCCCGGATCGGTGGCCACGAGCAGCTTGCCGCACTGTTCGAACGGAAGGCCATGGTCCTTGCAGAATTGCATGGTGGCCAGCGCGCCCTCTTTGCAGAAGCGCGCCTTGAGGCTACCCGGTTGGTAGTACACGCCGGCGTGGATCACCCCGCTGTTGCGGCCCGTTTGGTGGGCCGCGAGGGTCGATTCTTTCTCGATGACCACGACGGAGAGACCCGGATAGCGCTCGGTCACGTGCAAGGCGGTCGCCAGCCCCACGATGCCACCACCCACGATTGCCAGATCGAAGACCATGGCGCGGCATACTCGCACGAATCACGTCAGCGTGCGGCCACCGTTGACGGCGAAGCGTTGGCCGGTGATGAAATCCGCCTTGTCGGACGCGAGGAAGGCCACCATGTCGGCAATGTCCTCCGGCTTACCGAAGTGCCCCAGCGGCGTCCGCTCCAAATAGTGATCACGGCTTGCTTGGGAGGCGTCCACGTGGCGCTCGACGGGAATCCAACCGGGAGCCACCAGGTTCACGGTGATGCCCTCGGGGCCCAGTTCTTTGGCCCACGATCGCGTCATCGAAAGCATGGCGCCTTTGGCCGAGGCATAATTGCCAAAGTAGGGATTGCCCAATTCCGCCACCTCGGAGCCAATATTGACGATGCGCCCCGATTTGCGAGCACGCCAATCGGGAAGCACGAGTTGCAACAACTCGAGCGGCGCCTTGACGAAGAACTCCAATTGGTCGAGGTACGTCTGCCACGATTGCTCCATGATGGGCATTTCGGGCTGCGGCCCGGTGGCATTGTTGACAATCAAGTCCACGGGGCCCAATTGGCGCGCAATCGCCTCGAGTCCCGGGCGCAGTGCCGCGGAGTCGATCACACTGAATCGGGCCGCGAAGGCTCGCCCGCCGTGCGCTTCGATCCGGGCGACGACCTGATTCGCGCTGGCGCTGTCGTTCGCGTAATTCACGGCGACGGCCCAGCCATCCTTGGCGAGCGTCGTCGCCATGACCGCGCCCAAACCGCGCGATGCGCCCGTGACCAATGCGACTTTCATGAGAGAGCTCCTCGGTTCAACGCGGGGGTTTTCACCTCGCGAACGATGCATCGAATCAAGAATGCCACGAGAATCAGCGGCGTGAGAAGCATGCCGAAACGAAGGTCCACCGCATCGGCAATGGCGCCGAGGCAAAGCGGGGCGAGGCCAATTGCACAGCCGGAGGCCAACGCTCCGCGGGCCGCCGCCCGATTGGGATTGTCCGGCCAAGAGGCCATGACGGCGCCCAACGTGAGCGGATAAAGCAAGGCCACACCGAGCCCCGTCACGAAGAGCGCCAGCGCGGCTGCCACGGCGTGATCGATTTGCCAGAAAATCGCATATCCAAAGATCGCCAGGGCCGCCGAGGCGGCGAGAACATGGCCTGGTCGCGGCACGTGTCGGAGCACGAACGAGCTCGCCAGGCGCCCCGAGGCCATGCCCGATACGAACAGCGCCACCATGGACGTGGCCGTGCCGGCGGCAAGCTTGCGCCCAACCTGCAGAAAATCCGCGGCCCAAAAGAGCACGGAAAACTCCACGGAGACGACGAGCACGATGTCCAGCCAGAGAAGGAAAAAACCCGATGGCGCACGCGTGGTGCGCTCGGGCGGTGTTTCCGGCGGTTGCTGCGGGCCCGCGGCGGGCATCGATCGAACGACGAGGGGCAAGGCCGCAACCAGCGGCGGCGCAACGAAGGCGATGTGCCAGCCTTTTCCCGCCGACAAGGAGGCGCCCAGCACCAGCGGCGCAAGCACCGACGAGGCACTCGCCAGGCCGGTCGCCTCGGCGATGGCCAGCGGTGCGAGGTGCGCGTGTTCGTCGCGAAGGCGCGCCGGCGCGAAGTTGACCATGATGGCCAACCCCAGGCCGAACAGCAGCGCGCCCAAACCGCCGGCGATGCGCCCCCAGCCCGACGCGAGAAGCAGCGCTCCGCCGATTTGCGTCCCGATGGCACAGCGCATCGCCTGCGCGCCCAGCGCGCGAAGCAAGCCGTCGCCGCATAGGCCCACGAGCACCAACCCGAGGGCGAAGGCCGACGGGTACAAAGCCACCTCGGCCCGCCCCAGCCCAAGGTCCTGACGCAGCTCCGGCAGGATCACACCGAAGCCCGAGAGCAAGTACCCGAGAACGCCATGCGCCGCGTAAATCCGCCGCGTGGATTCGCCGCGGGAAAGCGCGCCCTCGATTTTACTCATAGAGCGAGTATAATAGCGGGGCCTTCGAGGACAAGTGACCGCGGACCACCACCACGCCCATGCCCTTCGCCGCCAGGGGGAGCTCGCGGTGCTGCGCTATGTCCACGCGAATCCGGGGTCCACGCGCGCGCAAATGGCCAAAGCCCTCGCGTTGGGCACGGGCTCGGCCACCGAGATCACGACGCGCCTGCGCGCTCGGAAATGGATCGACGAGATCGACGGCCCCAAGACGGGCACCCGCGGCCGCCCTTCGCCGACGCTGGTCCCCCACCCCAAGGGGCCCCTCGTGTGTGCGGTGGAGATCGGCCACGAACGCTGGCGCATGGCCATCGTGGAATTGGGCGCGGGCATCGTCGAAGAGCGCTCCGGCCGCCACGGAGCGAGGGACGCCGAATCCGTGCTCGCCGCGCTACGAAAGCAGATCGCGGGCGCAAGCCGGGAATGCTTGCCGCGTTTGCGGGCCATTTCGGTCGCCGTCTCGGGCACGGTGCAACGCGGCCGAATCGTGCAATCCACGTTGGGCTGGAGCAACGTCGGAATCGAAGCCTTGCGCATCCGACCCGGTATGGCTTTGCTTCTGGGGAACGACGCCTCGCTCGGCGGCGTCGCCGAGGCACGGCGCGGGGCCGGCCGCGGCGTTGCCGTCTTGTTGCATTTGACCATCGAGGTCGGCGTCGGCGGTGTCCTCGTCGTCGACGGCCGCCCGGTGCTGGGCGCGAGCGGCGCTGCCGGCGAATTCGGGCACATGCCCTTTGGCGATCGCACCCTTCGCTGCCCATGCGGGGCCCATGGCTGCTGGGATCTCGAGGTCGACGGCCGCGCCATGGCCCGTCACCTTGGCCAGCCGCCCCCGCGCGATCCCCGCAGCGCCGCGGAGAGAACCTTGCGCGATGCACTGGGCGGCGCCTCGCGAGCCCGCAAGGCGGTGGCCTCGGTCACGGCCGCTTTCGGTCGCGGAGCAGGCGCCCTGGTGAGCGCGCTCGATCCCGATCGCATCACGCTTTCGGGTCTCGCGCGCGAACTCGCCACCGCCGCCCCGGACGCGCTCGAGTGCGCTTACCGCGATGCCCTCATGAGCTTTCGCCGCGAGGCTCCCCCGCCCTTTGCGCTCTCCGCGCTCGGCACCGACGGCGTCTTGCTCGGCGCGGCCGAGGTGGCTTTCGACGAGGTGCTCTCCGACGTTCGGCTTGCGGGAGAGCTTCGTTAACATCCGTTCGCACGGCAGGGCGGCGCATCGCGTATGTTCGCCACATGGCGAAGCTGGGTACGGCGATCATTGCATGCACATGGGCCGCAATCTCGTTGTTCGAGCAGGACGCGGCCGCTCAGACGTTGCCTCCTTCGACGACCCCGCTCTCCGAAAAGCCCCCCGCAGCCCCCAAATTTTCCGTGCAGCCGGTCACCGACGGGGCCATCGTGGCCGTCAATGCAGGCTTCGCCGGCCTGCTCGATCTGGTCATGGGAACGGGGGAGATACGCCCCCAACAGATCAGCCCCACGTTCCAGACGAGCAGTCTCTTGAAGATCGATCGCGGGGCGGTCTCCCAACGATTCGATCCGGATGCGGCCATGTACTCCAATATCGGCCTCGGCACTTTGATCGCTTTCGCGCTCATCGATCCCGTCGTGAGCGGCTTTCGGGAGAAGAGCTCGCAGACCACCCTCGTGGACGGCATTCTCTACGCCGAAGCCGTCACCCTCACCGTCGGCGTCACCAACCTTGCCAAAATTGCGGTTCGCCGCCCGCGTCCCGCGGCCTACAAAGATTTGGACGAGCACCGGGGCGATCCCAATTATTCCAACGCGAACACGGACAGCTCGCTCTCGTTTTTCTCGGGCCACGCGTCGGTCTCGGCGGCGATCACCGCCACGGCCACGTACCTCGCGTTCGTGCGTTCACCGGGATCGTTGCGCCCATGGATCACCTTGGCCGCGGGCACGGCGCTCACCACCTTCGTCGCCTTCGAACGCGTTCGCGCGGGCGCGCACTTTCCGACGGACGTCATCGCAGGCACGATGGCCGGCGCCGGCATCGGCGTCCTCGTGCCCCATTTTCATCGCGTGGATTCGTCCGCACCGCGCACCTTCTGGGTGGGCGCGGCTCCTGCCCCCAACGGCACCGGTGGAACGCTCTCGCTGAGCGGCATTTTCTGAGGCCGGCAATGCCCCCGCTTCGTGCCTCGCAAGCAAGTTGCAAGGCATGGAGCAGAGGAGGCATGAACCATGGCCAACATCAATCGAAGAGAAGACAACCCTGTATTCGATCTGCGCCGTGAAATCGATCAGCTGTTCGAAAGCTTCTTCTCTCCCAGTCGAGGGACGATGCAGCGACCTGGCGGTCTCGATTTCAATCCGCACCTCGAAATCACCGAAACGGATGGGGCCTACGTGCTCAACGCAGAGTTACCGGGCCTCGAGGAAAACGACGTCAACATCGACGTCAATGGCGACGTGCTCACCGTCCGCGGAGAGAAGCGCCGTGAGCAATCGGGCGAGCGGCGTGGATATCAATACAGCGAACGAAGCTACGGACAATTCGCCCGTTCGCTGCAGCTTCCACGCGGAACCGACGCCTCGAAAATCGAGGCTCATTTCAAAAATGGCGTCCTCAAGGTAACGGTTCCCAAGGGCGAGGCCGCACGCGCGCGGAGCATTCCGATCCGCACGGGCGGGGTCGAGACCCAGCAACGGGTACCAACGACGCAAGAGCCCGGGAATGGATCTCGGAACAAGCCTGCGCAACAGGAGTCACCACCGCGGCGCTGAGCGCCTGGAAGGACGAGGGCGCATCACCGTGCAATGCCATCGTGTGATGCGCCCCATCCGATGCGTGATTAAGGAGATATCATGCGCACGCTGAGGTTGGGAAAGCTCTTTGGCGTCGACGTCGCCATCGACCGCAGTTGGATATTCATCTTTCTACTGATGTCCTGGAATCTGGCGTCGCTGTTCGGCAGGTGGCATCCGAATTGGTCCGCCCTGCTCGTCGTGGCGGTGGCCATCACAGCGGCCCTGCTCTTTTTCGCCTCGCTGCTCCTGCACGAGTTTGCTCATTCGCTCACGGGAAAAGCGTTCGGCATTCCCGTGCGCAACATTACGTTGTTTCTCTTCGGCGGGGTGTCTCATTTCGAAAACGAACCACGCTCGGCCGGTGCCGATTTCCTGATCAGCATCGTGGGGCCCCTCGCCAGCATCGCCATCGGGCTGTTCTTCTTCTTTCTCTTCACGCTCACTCATTTCACCTATTTCACCTTCGGCAGCGGGGCGGACATCACGATCGACCCCGAAAGGGCATTGTCCGGGTTGGGCCCGTTCGGAACGCTCTTTTTATGGTTGGGGCCCATCAACGTGACGGTGGGCTTGTTCAATCTGATCCCGGCGTTCCCATTGGACGGCGGACGCGTGCTGCGTTCCCTCATCTGGGCCGTCACCAAACGCCCGCGCAACGCCACGCGGACGGCCGCCGGCGTGGGGCAAATCATGGCGTGGCTGATGATGGGCCTGGGCATCGCCGCCATCTTTGGATTGCGCGTTCCCTTCGTGGCCCGCGGCCCCATCTCGGGCATTTGGTTCGCCTTCATCGGTTGGTTTCTCCACTCGGCCGCGCTCCGCACCTTGGAGCAGACCCACATCGAGGAATTGCTCGAAGGCGTCGACGTCGCTCGCTTGATGCGCACACGCGGAACCGCCATCGATGCCACGACGCCCATCTCGCAGCTGGTGAACGAGGTCTTTCTCCGCAGCGAGGAGAGCATCGTTCCCGTTTTGCACGAAGGCCACTTCCTCGGGATGCTGAGCTCGGATCAGGTCCGGGCCATCCCTTCCGCGGAGTGGACGAGGCGCACCGCCGGTGAGCTCGTAACCCCGGTGCAGCAGTTGCAAACCACCACGCCGACCGAGCCCATGATCGACGCCATGCGCAAGCTCGTGGCGTCCGACGTGGGGGTGCTCCCGGTCGTCGAGGAGACCCGCCTCGTCGGGCTCCTGCTCTCCGAGGACATTGCGCGCTGGATCGAACTGCATCGAGGCCGCGGCTCGATGTTCGGTGGGCAGCGCCCGCTCTGGCAAGGTTGAGCACCGATTGCCGTCGTCGGGAATGAACACGCCATAGAGCCCGTCAAAGGAGGACGACTTCCTTTGGCGGGGTTCCATTGAACATCAAACAGCCCATTGGGTTCGTGGCGCTATTGGCCATTTCAATCGCGGCCCACGCGAGTTACGCCACCATCGTGGAGCGCATCGTCGCCGTGGTGGGCGAGCGCGCGATTCTCCTGACCGAGCTTCGCAAAAGGGCGAAACCGTTCTTGATGCAGATTTACAAGGCTCCAACGACGCCAGCGGTGCGCGCGGGGCAGGAAACGCAGGTATACCGCGAGGTCCTCGATCGCATGATCGATGACATGATTTCCGAACAGGCCGCTACCCGCGCCCATCTCGTGGTGTCGGCGCCGGAGGTCGATCGCGCCATCCGAACGGTGGCCGAAGGTCAGAAGCTCTCCGCTGCGGATCTCTTGAAGGCCGCCGAACGTGAAGGCTTCAGCGAAAACGACTACCGCGAGGAATTGCGGAGGCAGTTGCTGCAAGGAAAACTCGTTCAATTGCGCGTCTTGCAGCGCGTGCGGGTCGGAGAAAATGACATGCGGGCGGCCTATGCGCGCTGGCGGAAGAAAATGGAGGAGGGCCGCCCCGTCGAGCTGCGCATCATCGCGCTTCGATTGGACACGTCGACCACCGAACCGCAACGGCGGGAACGCGAACGACTCGCCGCCGACATTTCACGGCGTGCCCGGGCCGGGGAAGACTTTTGCCAACTCGTGGCACGCCATTCCGATGACGTGTCCACCAAGAGCACCTGCGGGTCGAGCGGGCCGCACCCTTTTTCTGCGCTTCTCCCCATTCTGCAAGATACGGTGAACTCGCTGAACGAAGGCGAAACGTCCCTCCCCATCTTCGAAGGCATGGACGCGATCCTCGTGGTGCAATTGGCCAAGACGCCGCCCATACCCGATTACGATGCGGTCAAACCCCTGATGCGCGACGAGGCCATGCGCGAGGTGGTCGATCGCCAATGGAAAACGTGGCTCCAGGAACAGCGCCGGAACCTCTACATCGATATACGGCTATAGCCCATCATTTTTCCAAGCCGCGCACGGTGCATCCGAAGGTGCGCTCGGCAAAGGCGGCGAGTTGCTCTTTCCGCACGCGAATGCGACGCATGACGATGGAGCTCGCGAGCCCGTGCATCGCGGACCATAGCGTGATCGCGCACTCGGCCACGTCGGCTTCGCGCAAGGCGCCGCGCGCCATGCCGACGCGCAATTCGTTTTTCAGCAGATTGATGCCGGTGTCGATGGGGATCTCCAACTCGGGAAAGCGCCCCTCCTCGTTGAGGCGCGGCCCCGTCATCACGCGGTAGCGTCCCGGCTCGCGGTACGCGAATTCGATGTACGTGCGCCCGAGGGCCAGAAGCCGCGCATGCACGTCTTCCTCGGGAAGCTCCGCCAGCACCGCGTTCCACCCGCGTACGATGCGCTCGTAGCCCTCTTGAGCGAGCTCCGCCAGAACGGTGGCTTTGTCGGCGAAGTGCCGGTAGGCCGCGCGGTGATCCACCCCCACGCGCCGGGCGGCCTCCCGCACGCTGAACGACTCCGGCCCGCTTTCGACCACCATCGTGAGCGCCGCCTCGAGCAGCGCACGGCGCAGGTCGCCATGATGGTACTCCCCCGGTTCTTTGCGCTTCGGAGCGCGCGTTCGAGCCACGGCCACTACGCATAGCAGCTCCTCCGTCCGACCGGGAGCCCTTGACGGCCGGCGAAGGCGGCCCCACCGTGAGCAATGTCACCACTGGGGACATTGATGATGAGTATCCAAAATAGCGAAAGCCGCTCGACGCATCTCCCGCGCACGGGAGGCGGCGCGTCATGGGCCATGGCCACGTGCGAACGCGAAATGGTTCGAGCCGAGGACGGCTACGAGCTCGCCACCAGCTGGTACTACCCCGAGCGCCTCGCCCGCGGCGCGGTGCTGCTCACCTCGGGGATGGCCATTCCCCAGCTCTATTACGATGCCTTTGCACGCTGGCTGGCCGATCGCGGCTTTCTCACCGTGACCTTCGATTACCGAGGCACCGGCGCATCGCTCCACGGCAAGCTGCGCGACGTGCGTGCCGATCTTTTCACCTGGGCCCGAGACACCGGCTCCATACTCGCGGCATTGCGCCAGCGCGCGAAAGGCCTTCCCGTCACCTGGATTGGGCACAGCCTCGGCGGCCAACTCGTTCCATTCGCGCCCGGTCACGAACACGTGCAGCACATCGTGACCATTGCGACGGGTACCGGATACTGGCGTCACAATGCACGGCCCACGCGGCTGCGCGCGGGCCTTCTCTGGCATGCCATCGTGCCGCCGGTCCTTGCCACGTGCGGGTACTTCCCCGGCAAACGCTTGAACATGGTGGGCGACCTACCCCATGGCGTCATGGCGCAATGGCGCCGTTGGTGTATGCACCCCGAGTACCTCGTCGGCGTGGAGGGCGACACGGCGCGGCAATGCTTTGCGTCCGTCACCGCACCGCTGACATCCATTTCCTTCACCGACGACGAAATGATGTCCGGTCGGAATACGGAGATCTTGCATGCTCTTTACACGGGCACCCACCGCCAGATGGTGCGGCTCGCACCGGGCGACGTGGGGCTGCCGCGCATCGGCCACTTCGGCTTCTTCCGGCGCGGCATGAAGGACGCCCTCTGGAATCGCCTCATCGTACCGTTGCTCCCATCGTAGGCATGGGCTGCCTTTAGCGCAGCCGCGCCTCTCGTTGCACTCGCGCCGTCCGCGTCACCTGGATATGCTCCCGAAGCGAACACCGATTCTGCGGAGCGAGCGATGGCGCAATCACATCTCGTCGCGGGCGTATTGGGCGTACTCCTCACCGTCGCATCGTACGAGGGACATCGCGCGTGGACACGCACGCCCGCGGCCAAGCCCGCGGTGGCGACGGACACCTGCGCCGTGAGCGAGGATGCCTACCAGCGGGTGGCCGACTCGCTCGCGCGCTGCCAAGAGCGCTCGGCGGCGCGCGAAATCTCGCCCATGTCGAGCCCACCGACCGAGATCACCGCCGCCACGGCCGCCGCCCCGCCGCCCTACTCCGGGGACCGATTCGACCCCACGCCGGACGAATGGAAAACACTGGCCGATGAGGGGCGCGTCAAACTGAGCCGCCCCTGCGCGATGACGGAAGATTGGATGCCTGCACCGGAGGAATTGCAGTCCGTGGGGCTCGGGCCCAGCGCGGCTGCTCCCGTTGCCGCAGCCTACAAGGCCGCTGCCGCGCGCGCGTGGGAGTCGACGCGAACGCAGTGCGCCGAGTGGCTCGGGATCGACACCGCCGTCGCCGAGCGAATCGGTGCCGCCACCTGCGAATCGCTGCTCGATATGGCCGCGCAAAAGGACATGAGCGTCTTTCGGCGGGTCGCCGAAACGCGTGCGGGCCGCCGCAACGAAACATCGTTGCCGCCGGTCGAGCGCTATTACCTCGCCAAAACGAAAGAGCTCGAGGAGTTCGAAAGCGATCTCGCCCGACGGGTCGGTGCCGACGCCACGCGCAAGATCACCGAGTCGTCCACGTTCTGCATGTACCGGGAACTCTGGCCGGAGCTTCCGCAATAGGTTCGACGTAGTTTCCAGAAAAAGGGGGACAATATGAAAGCAGCCATCTTCGTGCTCGCCATGGGCCTGGCCTTCGCCGTCGCCTGCACGCCACCGCAGGCCGCGAACTCACCCAATGGCGCGCGCGCATCGTCGATTTCGTCGGATACGACGGCGCAGGCTCCGCGCGGCCCGAAAGCGGCGCCGGTGAAGTCCGCGCTCGCAAGGCCCGAACCGCGTGATTTCCCTTACCGTGATGCTCCGCCGGTTCGGCTGGGGATGGGGCACGTGACCATCGAACAGATCGTGCACATCGCCCGTGGCGGTGCGCCCGTTCGGGCGGAACCTGCCTCGATGGATCGGCTCGACCGCGCACATCGATTGCTGCTGGCCGCCGCCCGAAAGGATATTCCCATTTATGGATTGAACCGCGGCGTGGGCGAGAACAAAGACAAAACCATCTTCCAAGGGGATGCGCTCTCGGCCGAAATGAAGCAGGCCTCGGAGCGATTCAATGCTGCCTTGCTGCGCGCCCATTCCGCGGGCTTGGGCGACAATCTGCCCGAGTCCACCGTTCGCGCGCTGATGGCCATTCGCCTGAATACGATTCTCGCGGGCCACACCGGCTGCCAGCGAATCGTCGCCCAGATGTACATCGAATTCCTCAATCGGCACATTCACCCCTTGGTTCCATCGATTGGCTCCGTCGGTGAGGCGGATATCACGGTATTGCCGCACATTGGTCTGGCCATGATGGGCGAGGGCGAGGTCATTCGCCGCGGCGAGCGCATGCCCGCCTCGCGCGCGCTGGCCCTGGAGGGCCTTTCGCCGCTCAAGCCTTACGCGAAGGATGCGCTCACCATCACCAGCTCGAATGCGCACTCGGCGTCGCTCGCCTTGATGGCGCTGCACGATGCCGAGCAGCTTCTCGACTCGGCGGAGGCCATTTATGCACTGAGCCTCGAGGGCCTGAACGGCAATGTCGCGCCCATGCTGCCCATCGCCCAGGATCTGCAAGGCTATCCCGAGCAAAGCGCCGCGGCGGCGCGGGTGCGTGGTTACCTCGCCGGCAGCTACCTCTGGCAGCCCGATTCGGCGCGCCCGCTGCAGGATCCGCTCAGCTTTCGCGATATGAGCCACTTGCACGGCGCTGCGCGTTCGGCCATCGAGGTGGCCCGCCGGTCGCTCACGTTGCAAATCAATCAATCGGACGACAATCCGGCGGTGATCCTCGATGTCACGGCCCCCGCCGATGCGCCGCCGGCGCAGCGTGCCACGTACGTCGCCGAAGGAGACGTGCGCGGGGCGGTGGTGCCCACCGCGAATTTCGAGCCGGTGGCTTGGGCCCTGCCGCTGCAGGCGGTGAACGTGGCCTTCGCGCACGTTTCCCGTGCGAGCTGCTACCGCACCCTCAAATTGTCGATGAATCATTTCACCGGCCTCACGCGCTTTCTGGCGCCGGATGACACGGCAATTGCGTTTGGCGCGATTCAAAAGCCGTGCGGTGCGCTCGATGCGGACATTCGCACCTTGGCCAATCCGGTTTCGCTCGATTTCCTTCCCGTGGCCGGCGACATCGAAGATCAAGGGACCAACGCACCGCTCATCGCGCATCGCTTGCGGCGCATTGGAGAACGCCTGGCCGGCGTCTTCGGGCTCGAGCTTCTTCACGCCGCGCAAGCCGTCGATTTGCGACTGAGAAAGAACCCTTCCCTGCCCCTCGGGCGTTCCACGGCGAGACTTCACGCGGCCTTCCGCACGCACGTTGCATTTCTCGACAAGGATCGGCCGCTCACGCCCGACATTCGCGCTTCGCTCGAGTTCGTCGCCGGCGGCCACGTACTTCGCGCGCTCGAGCGCGATTGACGCATGCTAAAACGACGTGCGTGAGTGCCAAGGCTTTCACCCGCGAGCAGGTGCAGCTCCTCGAGGCATCCGGCTGGAATGAATGCGCCTCCATTCGAGACGGCTTGAAAAAGGTGCATTTGCCGGCGCCAACACCTGCGTACCTGGCCAAGGCATTCACGCCGGAGCATTGGGCGCGCGCCCATCGCGCGGCTTCGGGGCTCAAGGAGAAATTTTGCGGGGCGCGCTTTCTCGACGAAGCGCGGGTGGGCGTGGTCTTGGTGCCGGATCCGCAAAAGCTGGATACGCGCGGTGCCGTGGATTCGGCCATTCGGCGCGATCAAGTCGAAGACGCCCATGACTTCGTCGACCCTCGCCTGCCCGCCGGCCAATTGGGCATTTCGTCGGGTCGCGATTGGACCATGGTCGTCACCGTTGCGGGTGCGGCCGGGATTGCGCTCGGCAGCTACGACGCCATTCGTGCCCGCCCCGCGCGCGACTTCACCGTCGAGGGGGTGGACACACGCACCCTGATGATCCGTCAAGTCTGGGGTGCACGCGTCCTTCAGATGGGGCGCGAGCCGCCCGACAGCAACGCCCGCGCGACGTGGACATTCACGTTGTTTCCAGGCGAAAAACCCGTCGATGGCGACGTGGCCTCCGGCACCGTGCTGCACGGGCGCGTCCGATTCCGCCTCGGACGCGCCGATCGCGGCATCTCCAGCGTGCGCGTCTGCCCGGCCGTGGTCATTGTGTGACGATTTTCGCGCAACGCTTGGTCGAACGCGGCCGATGTTCCGGATGTGCGTATGTCCCCCTGGTTGCTCGCTGTCGGCGCCCTTGCAGTAGGAGGGTGCGCGCAAGTCCCGACAGAACCGCCGCGAACCGCGCCCATCGTGGTCGTGGTGTACCTCACGACCCCGGAACCGCCGAACCCTGCGGCAGGCCTCGTGCAATGCGAAACGCGCACGCCTGCCCGCAGTCCCGCAAGGCTCAAAAAGCGCCTTCCCGCCTCAGGCATTTGAGAGGGAGCGGCCTGACCTGCAAACAAAGGGTTGCACGTCGGCCCGACGGCGGTTACATACTGCAACCAGGAGGTTGCACATGTCGTCATTGGACAAGATCGAGAAACGAGTCACGTTGCGCGCACCGCTATCCCGGGTTTGGCGAGCAATATCCAATGCCGAAGAATTTGGGCGTTGGTTCGGCATCGAGCTGGACGGCGCATTTGCGGTGGGCAAGAGCCTCCGCGGCAAGTTCGATGCGAATCTCAAGGAAGAAGCCATTCTCGAGTATCAAAAGAAGGTCGGCCTGCCGCCATCGAAGGTGAAAATGCCGGACGAGGATATGGTCTTCTGCACCGTGGAACGCATCGAGCCGGAGCACTATTTCAGTTTTCGCTGGGTCCCCTACGGCATCGACGCGGAGGCCGATCCGAAGAACGAACCCACGACATTGGTCGAGTTCCGCCTCGAAAAGGTGGCCGAGGGCACGTCGCTCACCATCGTGGAATCGGGCTTCGATCGCGTCCCCGCCCACCGGCGCGAGCGCGCATTCCGAATGAACGAAGGGGGTTGGGCCGGCCAAGCGGAGAACGTCAAAAAATATGTCGAGAGCACGTGAAGGTGCCGTCGCCGACGTCTTCTTCGCCCTCGGCGACGAAACCCGCATCTCGCTGGTACGCAAGCTCTGCGCCGATGGCGCGTCGTCCGCGACCACGCTATCCACCGGCGAAAAGGTCACGCGCCAAGCCATCGTGAAGCACCTGCAGGTGCTCGAAGGCGCAGGCCTGGTCACCCACGAAAAACGCGGCCGCGAGGTCCTTTACCTCATCGAAACCCGCCGCCTCGACGAAGCGCGCCTATTCCTCGACAGCGTCTCCGCCGCCTGGGATCGCGCGATCGATCGTTTGCGCATCATGGTCGAAGACGACGAGACCCCTCCCCCGCGCAAACCGCGCTCGCCCTAACGGGCGCGCCGCTTTTTTTCGCGTAGGCTGCCTTATCCGACGGCATCGCTGGACGATGCCTCGGGAGCGCGCGGGCCGCAACGAAACACGAGCAGGGCCGATAAGCCGGTGAGGAGCAGTGCTGCAAGATAGGGCGCGCTCGGGCCGCAGTGGGCGTAAAGCTGGGTGGCGACCAAGGGCATGGCGACGCCGGTCAATTCTTGCAGGGCGTGGCTGCCACCTTGGATCTGGCCTTGCGCCTCGGCGCCGGCCACGCGGGACAAGAACGCGGTCAACGTGGCCGTGAAGAGGCCCTCCCCGCAGGCAAGGGCCACGATGGCGCCGAAGAAGACGGCGCCGGTGGAGCTCGATGGGCTCGATGGGCTCGCGAACCGAGCGACGGCGACGAAACCGACGAAGCCCAACATGGTCAGCCCGATGCCAAGGGCGAGCACCCGCGTCGAGCCGAGCAAGCGATCGAGAACCCCGAGCAGCAGCCCCTGCACCAGGATATCGGCCAATCCTACGCAAATCAGAACGAAGCTCACCTTGTCGGCGCCCCAGCCCAAACCGTCTTTGGCCAGCAGCGGAAAGGTCATCACGCACGCGAATGCGGCCATGAAGAGCACCCGCACGATCAAGAGCGGTCGAACGTGGTCCCACCCGAAGAGCGTCGCGAGCTGGCCAAAGGGATTCCAGGTTGGCATCGCGCGCGTGCGGCGCTCTTGGGGAAGGCTCTCGGGCAGGAAGAAGAAGCCGAGAATGGCGTTGAGGGCGGTCACCGCGGCCGCAAAGTAAAATGGCGCGCTCAGGCCACCGAAACGCACGGCGAGTCCGCCGAGTGCGGGCCCCACGATGAAGCCCGCGCCGGAGACCGCCCCCATGCGCCCGAAGGCCCGCCCGCGCTCTTCTTCCGACGTGCTGTCACCGACGTACGCGAACAGTGCCGACGTGTTTCCCGCCGTCAGGCCATCGACGATGCGGCTGACGAACAGCAGCGGAAGCGCCCACGCACATCCGAATAGCGCATACCCCACCGCGGATCCCACGATGCTGATCAAGAGCACGGGCCTGCGCCCCACGGCATCGCTGAGCGCACCGAGCAACGGCGCCGCGAGAAAGGCACAAAGCGCGTACACCGTCTCGAGCCATCCCACGACACTGGCGACTTGGGCGGGCCCGTAGGCATAGCGAGCCGCGAGGAACGGCAACACGGGAATCACGAGTCCCATGCCCGCCGCATTCAAAAACGCTGTCGAATGAAGAACGAACCACGTGCTAGCCCTCATGTGCTGCGCAAACCGTAGGTCGCGCCGCCATCGCCGTATTGAACAAATGCGACGGCGTTCAGCCCGGCGTCGCCTCGGCGCGACGGGCCTTTTGCATCACGCCGGCGAACTGCCCGGGCGTAATGCCGGAAAAGGACCGAAAATCGCGATTGAAATGCGCTTGATCGGCATACCCGAGCTCGCATGCCAGCGCGGCGAGGCTCATGTTGGGGTCGAGCTCGATACGTTCCTGCGCATCGGAAAAACGAATCAACCGCGCCAAGGCCTTGGGCGACAACCCGGCCACGTCTTTGAAGCGCCGCTCGAGTTGGCGCACCGAGAGGCCGAGTTCCGCGGCCAGGGGAGCGATGCGGGCAGCCCCGCGCGACACGTGCAGCTCGAGGCCCGCCGCGTCCACGGCCTCCTGGGTGTCGTCCTCCTTCGGCATGCGCGCGAGAAGCCACGCCTCGATGTGCTCGAGCGCTTCGTGACCACCGCCCTCCTCGAGCAAACGCACCACGCGCCGTCCGAGCTGCTGCAGTTCGGGCCCCACGTCCGTGCAGATCCCGTGCAGATTCTCGAGGCGCAGCAGGCGCGATGCGCGCCATCGATGCATCGACACACCGGCGACCCGGGTCAGACCGCGCGCCACGAGGCACCCCGGCGCCGAGCGCGTTCCCATCACGAACACGGGCGGCAGCGGGCGGGCCTGACCATCCGGCCCCTCGAACCAGCACGCCCCCGAGTAGAACTGGAGTTCGATGTACGCATCGGGCAGGATCAGATGCCGCTCCATGCTTGGCGAGTGAAACTCGACATGCAGACCACACCGCCGAACCGCGGCGCGCAAATCCGGATGCGCAGCCCGCCCGCCCTGGTCCAATGCCTCGACGCCCACGTGGATCATTTTAGGTGCGGCCGCCTCGAAGTCGAGGGGCGAATTATACGGCGATGCCGACGGTCAGGGCGACGGTGTAGCCGTCCGTCGCGTTGCCTGTCGCCGTGGCGAGCTCGGACGAGTATCCATCGCTGAAGACGTTGTCGCTCGCAAGGCTCACGCGGGAAAGGTTCGTGACGCTCTGGCTGTATCCCGTGGTGGCGTAAACGGCATTGCACGCGTCTTGGGGCAAGGCCAACTGGGTGGTCTTGATCTTGTTCCCCGAGCCCGTTGCCGAGGCAACACTGGGATAGACCTCGATGTGCATGTGCGGCCAACGCCCCGAGTAACACGCTGGAAAGATGGTCGTGAACGACACGATGCCATTGGAGTCCGTGACTTGGACGCCGCGAAGGTAATTCTGCTCGGCCTCGGAATAGAGCGAATAATGGCCATCGCGATCGCAATGCCAGAGGTAAATCGCATATCCCGAAAGCGCGGCACAATTCGCATTCGTGTCGACCAGGGTGAGCGTGACCGTGGTGAGAAGCCCCTCCGCGATGCCGCTCATATCGCCAAAGCTCGAACGAATGTCCGAGCGCACGACACCGCTGGTCGAGAGAACATTGGGACCGTTCGAGCCATCGCCCGGGTACGGTCCGGCGGTTTCTTCGGGGCTCACGGAGCACGAGCCGTCGCCACTGCCGGAGCCGGCGTCGCTGGTGCCGCCCGATGCGTCGTCGTTTCCGCAACCGAGCAACGGAAGGAGGCCCGCAGCCGCCAACCAACGCAGGGCCTGGCGTCGCTCGATCACCTGCGCCATGCGGCGCAAGTCGTGGGCCAGACCGGGGTGTTCATGCTCATCGTGTCCCATGCGGTATCTCCTTTTGGATGTCCAAGACGGCCGCGCTCGCGACCTCACCATGGGACTGTACAAAGACAGATCTTGCGAAAGTCTTAACGCTGCCGAGTGATGGCGTCAGGCGGGCCGGGATGGGTCCGTACAGGTGTGCCTGGATGCGGTCCGAACACCGCACGCTTACGCTGCACGAAAAAAGAGCTCTTCAGCTGCGCGATCGTGACACCCGAATGGAGCCCGCCGCGGTAATCCCATGTTTGCCATGCGGATCGCCGATAAAGCTCTGGGCGTTTATACGTACGTGGAATTCGGAGCCTGCGTGACGGCGCTTCTGCCGGTCATTGCGGCATCGCGTCTTCGCCATCGCGCCGATCCGACGCTGCGCATGCCGGCACGTTGGGCACAGCGCGTGGGGCGAGCCGCGAGCTTTCTGACGCCGCTATGGCGCGTCACCATCGAAGGGGACGTTCCGCCGGATATTTCGAGCAAGGCATACGTGGTCGTGGCCAATCACGAATCGGAGGCCGACCCATTTCTCTTGGCGTGCCTCCCGTGGGAGATGCGCTGGGTCGTCAAAGAAGAACTCTTCAAGATCCCCGTGGTGGGCTGGGCCATGAACTTGGCCGGTGAAATTCCGCTTCGCCGTGGCGATGGTCCCAGCGTGCGCGCCATGCTCACGGAATGCGAGCGCGCCATCGCCGTTGGCATGTCGGTCATGATCTTTCCCGAAGGGACGCTGACCAAGAATCGAGACCATCTCGCATTTCGCGACGGAGCCTTCGATTTGGCCATTCGCACCGGAGCGCCCGTGCTGCCGGTCGCTGTCTCCGGCACCGATGCCATGCTCCCGAGACGCTCGTTTTGGATCGGCCGAGGCCGCGGCACCGCACGGATCCTCGAGCCCATTCCCACGGCCCACCTGACGCCCGACGACGTCGGCACGCTGCGCGATCGCACGCGCGACGTCATCGTGGCCGCACGCACCGAGCTCGAAGCGAAGCGCTCGGGGCGACCCGCTCCGACGCAGCCGCGGACGGAGAACGGGTCGATGCGCGATCACATGTAGCGGCCCCCGCGCGGGCAACGATGGCCGGTGGCAGAAAAGGAGGGCTGATTGTCCTGTCTGCCGAGAGGCTCGCGCCATACGTTGCCCTCATGATGAATCCGCGAGCCCATTGGGCGATGCTTCTCGGTGCATGGGCCGTGTCGGGCTGCGCGTCCGCCGAACCTGCCCCCAAAGGCGATGGCGATGGCGGCGCGCTCGAAATACGGCACATTCGAAGCGCCACGGTGCTGCTCACCTCCAAGAAAGCCGGCCGTGACGATATTCGGATCCTCGTCGATCCCATTCTGGCCGACCAAGGTACGGAGCCACCCATCGAGTATTCGAACGATCTTCCGAACCCCAGAATCGCATTGCCCATCGACAAGAACCAATTAGTGAAAAGCGTGCATGCCATTCTGCTCACGCACTACCATTCCGATCACTTCGACGGTGAAGCAGAAAGGATCTTGCCGAAGGACATTCTCATCTTCTGCCAACCGTACGACGAGGGGCAACTCCGGAAGAAAGGCTTCGTGAATCTGCGGGTCGTTCGCGACGTCGTGCATTGGGAAGGGCTTACGGTTTCCAGATATCGGGCGAGCCATTACCACGGTGCAACCGGAGCTCCCCCGTTCGGAGAGTCATCTTCGTTCTTCGTGCAGAACAACACCGATGGCGTGTTTTTCACCGGCGACGCCATTCTCGATGATCAACTCACGAAGAGCCTGCACGCTGCGCAGCCGAAAACGGTCGTGGCCAACACCGGCGAATGCCAATTTTCCAAAGAGAACCCGCTGTTGGCTCCAGGAGCCACCATGACCTTGACGGCCGCGGAGCTGAAGGAGATGTCGCGGACGTTGCCCCATTCGAAAATCGTGGCCGTTCACATGGACGCCATCAACCATTGCCAACTGACGAAGCGTGCATTGCGCAGCTACATCGAGAACGAGAAATTGGGCGATCACATCCTGGTACCCAACGAGGGAGATACCGTGTTGCTGCGCTAAACCGCGCGCGGAAGCAGTGCCGGTAGGTGGTCGGCTCTTGCGGCGAGGCATTACGCATCTGCTTCCATCGCCGGTTAAGCTCGTATCATCGAGTAACGATTCAACTCAAAGTTCACAAAGAGGCTGTTCACGCGTCGCAGGACGAAGTAAAAATCGCTCACCATGCGAAACGTGTTCGGATCTGCTCTGCCGAAAACGGACGCCGGACATCGCGGGCCGCGCGATCCGTCCGCACGGGTGCACGCACTGCTTGGCACCCTCGATGAGGAGGATCGCGCGGAGCTCATCGGGTTGGAGTTGTGGGACCTCTCCTCGGAGACGAGCCCTTTCGCCATCGAACAAATCGTCCTCGCCGCAGAGTCCTTCGCGCTGGCCGTGCGCGGCCCCGAGGGGCACCCTATCGGACCTGCTAGCACCCGCGCACACTCCGTCGGGGCGAACCGACGAACCCAAGCGGTGCTGGCGGAGCTTCGAGGGCTCCTGCGGCAGTTCGACGAGGATGCCCGCGCTCACCTGCTGGCCGAGGCCATCGAGAATCTATCGGACGACATCGGCGAATATGCCATTCGATCCATCGAGCGCTATGCCGAAAAGGCGCGCCACGAGATCCTCGAGCCGCATCGCTCGGACCTTACGTCCGCGTGGCACGACGACGATCTTTGGATCGATTGACGTCCATCGACCGATCCTGCGAGAGCGCTAGTCGTGCGCTAGTCGTGCACCACGTCGTCGGCGTCGGATGCCGTCGCCGCACGGTGGATCCAGCAGTCGAGCACGGCAAGATCGAGGCAAGATAGGATGCGTGCCCGCAAAGCATTGCTCACTCGAACGTTGCGCGCGGAAAGCACCGTGAGAACGGCGAGGGCTTTCACTTTTGCAGCCTCCTCACCAACAGCGACCTCGAGCGCCTCAGCAAGCTGGCGCTTGAATATTTCACTTTTGAATCGGTAATTGGAAAAATTCATCTCCGAGGCTCCATCCGGCTCGGTTTCCAAAAACGCCGGCCATCATGGCCAATTCTGCGTTTCACCTCTTTCGATGACAGGAGCACCATTCCGAGCCCCCAAGAAGTGCAGAATGACGTTGCCTTTCCCGCGCTGTCACGAACGTTACGCCGTCGTCCTGCCGCGATGGATGTTTCCGCTTTCGAGCGATGTCGCCGACAGAAAAGTGGCACGTGAACCAGGCAGCCCTCGCGTCAATCGATACCAACGGATACACGCCGGTACACACGGAGACGGACGCGCGGTTCTGCCGCAGCTACAGATACACCATGAAGTGGTTCCAAGTGGCCGCCGCACTGTCGGCTGCACTCGTGTGCAATGCGCTGGCGTGCAACTCGGAGGATTCATCGCCGGCACCGGATACATCGACGGAGCTCGAACTCAGTTCGGATCTGGTCGGCAAGCTGTTCACGTCGGAGAAAGCCAGGACGACGTACTGGGAGGCGGTGGGCAAGCCGTCGCCGTACCTCACCGATTATTACGGGCTTCACGTGTTGCAGCCGCTCCCCAAGGAGACGGTGCTCAGGCAACTGGTGCCCGCGATGGCGTCGCTGGTCGAAGATCGTGGAAACAGCGTGTCGCTCCTGCTCGAAGGCGGATATTCGATGGTCCTTCATTTCAATAAAGCCCTTTCGCGCCGCGGAGGCGGGACGGTGGATTCCGGCCACGACTACGCGCTGTTCGACGCACCGGACGAAGGCCGCCTCTTGGCCGCGCTGGAAGCGTTTTATGCCCTTCTGCAGAAGCACCAGCTCACCGACGCCTATTTGCTCCCGAATGTCCACTATGACCTCGAACAGGCGGTGGTCGCGCGCGCCGCGGAGGTGACCGAGCGCATCACCATGACGCAGGACCCGGATCGCAGCCGCTTTCGCCATGCAGGTGCCGACGCCGTGCTGGTCGTTCCCGATGCCGTTCACGGCGACGAGGCGCGCTACCGCGAGATATTCGACGTATTGCAGCACGAGCCCATCGACTGGTTCGGGATCGAGATGTACCCACGGCGCGAGCAGCCCGCCATCGACGCGTATCTGTCGGAGCCCGACGGATCACCCGCCTTCGAGGACGCCAAGGAGAGGCTTCTCGCCGTTTCGTGGAAAACCTTCGCGGAGCCGAATCCGTTGCAGGACAATCACTACTTGCGACTCCTCGATATCTGCCGCCAGCGAAAGATTCGCGTCCATGGGATGGATATCGAGCCAGCCTACAGCCTCTGGGGCCACGGCGAGACGCCGTTCGGCAGCATGGTTCGCAACCTCTATTGGGTCGCCAGCCTCCCCCCATCCGGCCGCGGCGTTCTCT
Organism: Sorangiineae bacterium MSr12523; assembly: GCA_037157775.1. NCBI lineage: Bacteria > Pseudomonadati > Myxococcota > Myxococcia > Myxococcales > Pendulisporaceae > Pendulispora > Pendulispora brunnea. The sequence continues at coordinate 3,333,430 of CP089982.1, read as the reverse complement.
TCGGCGGCTCCGCGCACTTCTACGGGAATTCTCTCGTTCTCGGTCACCCGCTGCTCTTCGTGCAGGACTTCCTTGCACCGGTCTACCGCGGCGAAAAGCTCTTTGTCTTGGAAACGAAGCACGCTATCACGCGGCCGATGTGATTCCCAACAAGACAACATCGCGTTCTCGTGCATTTCGGGAAGAAGCTTTCGCCTTGAAGCGTACTGGCCGCTGCATGGGACACGGATGGATGCTTCATGCCGCAATGCGCGGGGTGCCTTTGGCACTTCTCGTTCTCCTTTTGGCGGGTTGTCGCTCGTCGAAGAAGCCCGTCGAGGGTGCGCCGGCCGAGGCTTCTGCTGCGCCGGTGGCTTCGGCCCCCAGCGATGTGTCCGCGGAGCCGTGTCGCGCCCCGGAACCTCCCGCGCCATCGAACGCCGCACGCGTCGGCACGTTCGGTCATCCAGCGATTGGGAACGTTTTTGGACCGCACAGCGCGGGGGACGCGCGCATCGTTGCCATCGATCGAGATCAAGTGTTGATCGTCGACCTGCACGGCGGGGGGACGACGTTCGTCGATCTCGCCAAAAAGCAGCAGCGTCATCCAACGACGCAACGCATATGGCACGATGTCCGTGTTTCGCCCGACGGCAAAACGCTCCTTGGGATCGACGGAGCCAATGCGGAGCTCTTCGACGTCAAAACCAATCGGGTCAGCGCCATCCCAAACCCCGAAAACTCCGTCTGCGCTGTCGATTTCGCAGAAACGGCCGACACGTTGCTGCGCGCCTGCGTCAGCCAGGGTTCTACGACGGCACACGTCGAACGTTGCAACGGAGTAGGAACGAGTTGTCGCGCCTTGCTCGAGATTCCCATTCTCGGACAAGCGCCGGCGCTTCGTAGCTTTCCCCGGGGCCAGCGCTTTGCCATCGGGACGCGAAGCGGTACATCGATTCACGATTCGAAGACCGGCGCGCGCGTGTGGAATAGGGATTTCCCGAAGGATTCAACGAATGACCATCGCGACCTTCTACGGGCGGGAGGTGGAAAGGGAAAAGAATGGACGCTCTGGTCCCTGGGCACCAAACAGGCGAGCGAGGGAGGCGCTCCGGAAGCGACCTTGGCGATGGTCGATGCGCGCGGAGCAAAGATCCTCCCCGCGCTGAACCTGACGTCCTTCGATCGTGCGACCATTGCCAACGACGGACGATCCCTATTCGTGGCCCACCCCAAAGGACCGCACGAGCGCGAGCATACGCTTCACAGCATCGACCTTCAGAGCGGGGTGGATCGTCCCGTGAAAGGCCTTGCGCAACATGCGGCATCCATCGCGTTTTTGGACGACGGATCCGCGATTTGGGTGGCCGACGGGCATTCCCATGTATGGATTTATCGCGCCCCCGTCGAGCAAGCGCTGGGTGAGAATTCACCCGTATTCTACCCTTCACTCGGCAAGCTTGCGCCGGGGATGTTTTCGAGCAACGGACGGCTCGCGTATTCTGGGAAGCATATTTTTTCGACCGACGGTGCTGCCGTCCCTGCACCATGGGTATCGGAATGCGATTTTAGCGTGAACCTCGTATCGCGCGACAACCTCTTCTTTCTCGAACAGTGCGAAAACGGTAATGGTCCCACCAGGCGAATACGGGCTGGACGCTTCGAAGGCGGCGCCGCGGTGGAGGCCTTTTCGGCAGTCGGGGAGTTCCGTGCGAAAATGTATGCTGGATTGCGGACGACCTGGCTCGCACTGCGTGAACACAATCGCGCCCTCGATGGCACTGCGCCCCCACGAAGGACCCTCGTCGATCTAAGGACGGGCGCAAGCCGTGCGATTCTCGTGGGTGTCAAGCGCGCGGGGCGCCCGAGCGAACCGTGGGAAAGCCTTTTTTATGGACTGGATTCGGCAGGCGTGTCCGAAACGGCTGCCCACATCGCCCATACATCGCATTTTACGACAGACAGCGAGGGTCAGTCCTCCCGAGAACGGGAGAAGCTCTGGACGATTGCCGTGCGCTCCGAAGACGAGGAGGAGCATTCGGTGTCGGGTACGGCAAAGGCCAACACATGGCAGGGCCCAGCCTCGGTTTCGGAGGATGCAAAAAGGGCCGCCGTATTCAATGTCGAGGAACACGAATACTCGATTCAGCCCTACGAACTTCCATCTCTCGAGCCTCGGCGGAGCTGTTCGGAACAGGCAGACGAGGCGGATTTCGTCGCGCTCGGCGCCGATTACGCGCTGGTGGCCGTCCGTTCGAAGTCCCGCGTCGCTTCGAAGGAACTCCACGTCTGGCGCCTACGAGATTGCGCGGTGCGAGCCATTCCTCTGGGACTCCCTTCGTCACCTACGTTTGGCGTCGTGACCACGGACCAGCGCCACGCAGTTCTCATTTCCGAAGATTTCTCGGCGTCGGTGTGGGACCTCGATCGCCTATTCGAATAGACTTTTCTCGAAATCCGAGCCGCTCGCCAATCTAGTAGCTGGTCAAAAGAGCAGATGACGACGAGCCCACGGGCTTCTTTTCACCGATATCTTCCTCCAGCTCGGATGAAACCACGGACTTCTTGTCGATGATATCGCCCTCCAGCTCATTGGCATATTGGCCGAGCGATGTGACTTCGGCGGGAGCGGCTCGTTGCGCCGAAGGCACGGGCTTTGCGCTGTAGGAAGGCGGCGTGGCCCGCTTCACGGAAGGCACCGGGATCGTCGAAGGCGACCACAAATGCGATAGCTCGAATACGGGACTCGTTGCGAGCACCGACGTTGGGTTCTCATCCGCCTGTCGATCTCGGCTCACGAGCGCGCGTACGCCGATCACGACCAACGACAGCGCCAGTGCCCCTGCCAACGATCGCGCCACCAAACCACCGACGGAGTGCTTCCGATTCGGAATTCTCGACGTTTGGTCGCGCCCCATCGTGTCGCCGAATGCGACCAGAGCCTCGAACAGCTCGTCGGCCGTACCGAAGCGGTCGGCGGCGCGCTTCTTCATGGCTCGCTGGGCAATGCGGTCTACCTCGAACGGCAACTCGGGCCGAGCATCGCGCACGCTCGGTGAGAGAACTTTGGAAAGCACGGCATTGCGCACTTCCAGAGCGTCCCCGCTACCGAATGGCGAAATTCCCGTAAGAAGCTCGAAGAACATGACGCCGGCCGCCCAGATATCCGTTCGCCGATCTTGGGGCTCGCCTTTCCATTGCTCCGGCGCCATGTATCTCGGGGTTCCCGAAAACCCCCAGTCCGGCGTGGCGTTCCCCGTGCTCATGGTGGCGATGCCAAAATCGAGAATCTTGGCAATCCCATGCTTGTCGATGATGACATTGCTTGGCTTCAGGTCCCGATGGACGATGCCGGCTCGGTGCGCATGGGAGAGTCCTCGTGCAACATCCATCATGATTTGAACGGCACGCCCAGGGTCGCAGGCATCATCGCGAATGACCTCGTCGAGAGGACGCCCCTCGAGGTACTCCATCACCAGAAAGGGCATTCCCTTGTCCTGGCCGACGTCGAACAGCCGGACAATGTTCTCATGACTCAAACGCGCGCAAGCTTGGGCCTCCACCTGGACGCGTTCCAGCGCTTCGGCCGTGCTGAGTGCCGCATTGGTGAGAAATTTGATAGCCACCCGTCGATCGAGAATGCGGTCCCGCGCGAGGAATACGACGGCCATCCCGCCAGTCCCCAAGCGCTCCAGCAATTCGAAACGCAACCCATCGAGGCCACCGATGCGTTGCCCAGGCGACACGTTGAATACCCTCGCATCGCTCGCAGAAACCAGCGTCGGATCCGCGGCGGCCGCAGGCGGAGTGGGACTGCGCTCGCCGGTGTTTGAGTCTCCCACGTTGGTTTTCATGGCCATTCCAGCCGGCGATCAGGGTGAAGGATCTTTCGATGGGCCGCAAGAAGTGGAGTGGCCATTCGCTGCTGAGTCTCGCCCGAAGCGCGCAAAACCTACAAGTCCGCCACTCTCCTCCACGCTAACCAAATACCCTGGGATCGATGTCAACCGGTCATCCAAGATAGCCCGGAGAAGGCCTCCCGAAAAAACGTCACCCTCGACCTACGAGCCGGAGCCCTCGCCGGCGAATGGAATGGCGAGGGCATTTTCTGACGACATTTTTGGAGAAAAGCAATTGCCGAGGGGTCCAATCGCCAAAGGAGAAGAATCATGGCGATTCGCAAAGCGATTTGGGAGTGATCCAATTGGCCCTCGGGGGGCGATGAGAACGATGGCCTACGCGCTGATCGCGCGGACAAGTGTGAACGTGTACGGGGTAGAGTCTCCCAGTGACGACGAGTGGGACACGTATCTCGATTATCGGATGACGCACGTCCACACGATCAAGAGCGTCCTCGTATATACGAAAGGCGGTTCGGCAACTCAGCTGCAACGACTACGTCTGAATCGCCTGCCAGTGTGGATCCTCGAGGTTCCCGGAGCGGTCGTGACTTCTTCCGCGTACATTCGGGCGCAGTATCGAGCCAATCAATATGCCAATTGGCGGGTTTTCTCGGAAACGGAATGGGTCGACGCCTTTCATCACCTTGGCATACGGAACGACGAAGAGCGCCTCACTCTTTTTTCAACGCTGGTGACACTGGCACGGGAGCTCGGAATTCCGAGTCCGAGCGGGACTGCGTAGATGTCACCCGAGCATCCCACCAAAGAGCGCTCTTTTTCAGGCGCACAATTGACACGAGGGGTCCGGCGGCTGAGCATCCTATCGTGCGGTTATGGTCACCCGCTTCGCCTGAACGGCACTACGAAAGAGCGTGGGAACGCGTCGGAGGCATCGTTCAGCGGAAGTATCGAATCACCCGGCTAATCGGCATTGGTGGCATGGCCGCAGTCTATGCAGCGGAACATCGCAACGGACACCGTGTGGCCATCAAGTTCCTTCTCGATCATTTACGTCATGATGGTGACATTCATCACCTTTTCAGCCGCGAGGCCTACGTTGCAAATCAAGTGGGGCACCCCGGCGCCGTTCCCGTATTGGACGACGACGTGGACGACGATGGCTGCCCATTCCTGATCATGCCACTTCTCGAAGGAGAGACGGTGCACGCCAACTGGGAGCGCGCCAATCGGCGTCTGCCCCTCGGGCGGGTGGGCCCGTTGATGCTGGAGGTGCTCGATATCCTTGCCACGGCACACGAGAACGGCATCATTCATCGCGACATCAAGCCGGACAATCTCTTTCTCACCACGAAAGGGGATGTACGCGTTCTCGACTTCGGGATTGCACGAGCCGCCGAGAGCAGTAGCTGCACCATCACGTTCACGCGGCCCATGATGGGAACGCCGGCGTTCATGCCACCCGAACAAGCCCTTGGTGAACACAGCGCCATCGGCCCCCACGGGGATTGCTGGTCCGCCGGTGCGACGATCTTCACCCTGCTCTCGGGCGAACTCGTTCATCGAATCGACACGGCGCATTCGGTCATCGCCGCAGCCGTGCGTCCGGCTCGCTCCCTGCGGGAGCTCATGCCCGAACTTCCCTCCCCCATGGCACGATTGGTCGACAAGGCGTTGGCATTCGATCCGACGGATCGATGGCCTACGGGGCGCGAGATGCACGATGCATTGCATGCGGCGTTGCAGGAATCTTTGGGCGAGCCCATCGAACATGCCACCGCGCGCATGCGCACGGAGATTTCCGCGCATTGGTCCGCGCGGGACGAGGATGCGGTGGACACGCAACCGCCGGCTCCGAGACCGTGCGTCGTGCCCGCCGACAATCCGTCCGGGGACACGTTCGTGGATCCGTCCCTGGCGATGAATGCAGCCTTGAACGAGGTCGAAATCAACGCGCAGAACGTCATGACCATGGTGTTCACCGTCTTTCGGCTCGTCCCGCGAATTGCATATCGCATTCTCGCAAATCACGGATTGGGGACCATGCGCGCGCGGTGCGACGAGTTCCTTCCCGATGGTCGAACATGGTGGCCGCTGGCCACCTACCTCGAGGTACTCTGGGAGATCGGCCAAACCGTGGGACCGGCCAAAGTGTCGGACATCGGGCGGCGTGTGCCGGATATCGCCCCGCTGCGGAAAGACACCGCCGATATCCGGCATGCGCTCGGTCAAATCGATGTCCTCTATCATTTATATCATCGCAAGAATGGTCATCTCATGTTCGACCCGATCGCGGCTCGCATGACGGAGGGAATTGGCCATTATGGTCATCACCCGCATCCGTTCGAGAAGCGAATGACGATGTTTTGCGACAATCCGTATCCCTGCGAATTCGATCGCGGGCTTCTCCTGGGCTTCGCAGCACGCGTCGAGCCGCTCGCATTCGTTCAACACGATGCCACGGCCCCATGCCGAAAGCATGGCGCCCCAGGTTGCACGTACACCATTACCTGGTGAATCCGCCGCCGGGCGCTGTCGCGAAACGGAGGGGACGGATCGCGCCACGCGACATGGCTTTGGCGGAAAATGGGGTAGCTCGGTGGGTTGTCTCTCGAAATAGCGAGGGCGTGGACTTGCGTAAAGGACTGCATGCGAAGTGACGCGGCACGACCCGGGAGAAATTTCTCATGAATGCTACGCTGGACTTTCTCGACCCGAACACCCTGGTCGATGGTGCGCCCTACGAGGCGTATCGCATGCTGCGCGCAGAGGCGCCCGTCACGCGGCTTCACACTCCCGTGGGAGGGCACGATTACTGGCTCGTCACGCGTCACGCCGACATCCAAGAGATTCTGGTCAACCCGGCCGATTTCTCATCGGCGCTCGGAGGGACCGCAACCCGCCCGCTCAGCGAGTTCGAACTCAGCGTTGCGCGCCAGATGGTCAACGTGATGGACCCGCCCAACCATACGCGCCATCGAAAACTGGTGACCCGTCCCTTTGCCACCAAAGCGCTGGAGCCGCTCAAGCCGCGCGTTCGCGCGCTCACCGCCACGATGATCGACAAGTTGACCGGCCGTGACGAGTGCGACGCCGTGGGCGAGCTGGCCGCGGAACTTCCCATGCAAGTCATCCTCGAAGTGCTCGGCGTTCCCGATGTCGACCGCGGGCGATTGTTCGAAATCAGCAATGCGCTCATGCACGTGGACGATCCCGAAATGGGCGGCAGCCTCGAAGCCGTCCAGATGGGCGTCATGGAGCTCATTGGCTATTTCATGAAACTCGCCCAAGAGAAGCGCCAGAGGCCGCAGGACGACGTCATGACCTTGCTGGCTCAATCGGAAGTGGACGGCGAGCGCCTCACGGACGAGGAACTCGGTATGTTCTTCGTCCCGCTCCTCATCGCCGGCAACGAGACCACGCGAAGCCTGATTGCCTCCGGCATCGAGATCATCGCCTCACGGCCCGATCTCTATCGCCAGCTCCGCGCCGATCGATCCCTTCTTCCCGGGGCCATCGAGGAAATGCTTCGCTACGTAACGCCCATTTGCCATCTCCGGCGAACGGCCAGCCGTGATTTCGAGTTTCGCGGGCAACGGATGCATCATGGCGATATGGTCGTGTTGGCGCTCGCCTCGGCCAATCGCGACGAATCGGTTTTCGAGAATCCGAACGAGTTCGACATCCATCGAAAACCGAATCCGCACATCTCTTTCGGATACGGCCCGCACCTCTGTTTCGGCGCCGCGCTCACCCGCATCGAGGCAAACATCTTTTTCGAGCTTTTCCTCGACCGTTTCGCCGAGGTACGCCCGGCGGCCCCTTCGAAGCGAATTCGCTCCAACTTCATGAACTCGCTCAAATCGCTGCCGATTCGGCTAATGCCCGATCTCGAGCCACGTATCACTTTCGTGAACTAGTCGATGCGACGAGAAGGCTTGTTGGCCGCCACCAAGGCGTAGGTGGTGGCCATGGCTCCGGCGATGGCTGGCCGCAGCTCCGGTGGTGCATCCCGAGCGATGTACGCATGCGGGCTGCCGATGCTGCCGACGTCGATCGCGCCGACGATGCGATTGTCGGCGATAACGTAATAGCCCCACTGGTTGTTGATGCGCACCATCGATGTTCGCCGTATCCATTCGACGCGAAGGGACTGGCCGTCGCGGGTTCGAAGGAACGCATCCCACTCCATCGGCTCGCTCGAATTGCTATAGAAAGACTCCGGTCGATTGGGAATACCGGGCCCTTCGCCGCTTGCCCGAGCGAACTGCCAGGACCATTTTCGGGTACCGTCGTGGATGTCGCACTGAATTGGCTTCTTGCTTCCCAATGAAAGGCGGCTCGAGTTCGGCTCCGGGGGAACGTCGTTCGGTCCGGCGCACTCGAAGCCTCCACCTCGAACATCGGGACCTTCGAGGGTACCGTGAATGACCCAATCTCCGTCGACGTTCGCCTCGAGGCCGAGGATGTGGAAGGTATACGTCGAATCCGCATCCATCCCGACGCTGACCCGATAGCTTCCCATGGTGAAGCGCGACGGCGGACTGGACGCGCCATCCATCGGCAGCTCCTGAGCGCGCGCAGCGAATTCCGGGTCGAGTTTGATTTGAGAGGAGCAGCCGCCTAGGAGGGAGCAAGCAAGGAGCACGAAAAACGAACTTCCGCGATTCATACACGCCTACTCGGCTCGCCGATGCCCGATGTTGCTCGAATTTGCCGTGAGCGCGATGCATCCACCAGCGACCTCGGCCGATTGTAGGCCAAAGCTATTTGCGTCGTCGATCTTCCGGAGCGAGGACCATGGGCGCGATGGCGCCCGAACCGCCCCGCCCGCGTTCGGATCGAGGTGCCACGTCGTGTGGGTGCACGCCCGCGCGAAATCGTCGTCGTGCGTGACCAGAACGAGCGCGCCGGGGTACGCCGCAAGGGCGCGTTCGAGACGCTCGATCGAGGGCAGGTCGAGGTGATTCGTCGGCTCGTCCAAAAAGGCCGCCCACACGTGCCGGCCGAGTCCCCACGCGATGGCGATCTTGCGCGCCTCGCCGGGCGACGGCGATCGGGAGCGCAGAAGCCGATCGGGATCGACACCGAGCGCCGCCACGAGCGCGAGAACGCGGCCGCGCGAAGCCGGCTCCAGGTTCATCGTATGCACCAAGAGGGCCGCCCCCTCCTCCGTATCGATGTCCTGCGGGAGGTAGAAAAGGCGGTTTTCGGGAGCGGTGCTCGCATCGAGAAGCGCGCGCATCAACGTGGTCTTGCCCGCACCATTGTCGCCGCGGATGGCGATGCGGTCGTCGCGCCGAACCTCGACCCGCACGTCGCGAAGGATCTCGTGCTCGCCCGCGCGCAGCGTCTCACCGGCAAGCGCGGCGATCTTCGGCGCGCGTGCCCGCTCGTAGCCGACGAAGAGCGATCGCCCGAGGGTCTTGTCGCGCTCGATCTTCGGAACCGCCTCGGCGGCGCGCTCTGCCGCGTGCCGGGCGACGCCGACCCGTTGCCCAAGCCGATGGTCGGCCGTGTTCATCCGGAACTTGGTGACGAAGCTGCGCGCGTCGTGGTCGCGCGGATCGAGGCCACGCAGCGAGCGGGCGCGGTAGCCGGGATCGTGGTTGCGATGCGCATCCCCCAGCGCTTTCTGCGCGGTGTTCGCGCGTTCCGCGGCCTTGTCCCGCTCGTCCTGCGCATGGCGCTCTTCGAGCTCCCACTGGGCTTTGGCCATGGTGTACGGCACGGGGTAAACACGCACCGCGCACCGATGAACGCGCAACGTGACGCGCGTCAGCCCATCGAGCAGCGCACGATCATGGGACACGACGATGCCGAGTCCACGAAAGCCGTGCAGAGCCTCGACGAGCAAGGCACGGGCGGACGCATCGATGTGATTCGTCGGCTCGTCCAGGAGCAAGATGTCCGGCTCCTCCGCGAGGGCGGCCCCCACCTGCCATCGCTTGCGCTCACCCGGCGAAAGCGTGGACCATCGATCCAGCGACGTCGGATCGAGCGCCAGCCGATCGCGCAAGCGCCGCGCACGCGCGCCGCCGTCGTCGCAGAACCGAGTCACGTCGTCCGTCCGCACATCGACCGGCTGTGGACAGAGGACGATGCGCGCACGATCCGGCTCGACGCGGATCGTGCCCGTCTCAGGCGCGATTTCGCCCAGGATCATGCGCAAAAATGTGGTCTTTCCCGCACCGTTGGCGCCGACCAATCCATGCCAACCCGCCCCCAAGGCGAGGGTGACATCCGTCAAAATGGGTGCCGCATACGCGAACGATGCGTGCGCCGCGGCAACCGCGATTCTCTCGCGAGCCATGAAGAACCTCCTGTGCAAGCCCCGCGTTTTTCGAACGCAAGGCACCCGTGCACCGCGCTCACCGCATGCTCTGCGTGTGAGGGGCGCGAACCACACTCCGGGGGGATCAGGAAGAGGAGGTCATGACGGAGGTCGGAGCTCGACCCTGCACGCTTCTTAGCACGCAGCCTTCCACCACGCAAAGGCGCTACGCTCGGGGGCAAGGTGGAGGAGAGGCCCAACAACGCCAAAGACGACCAGCTCGTCGAGGAGGCGCGGCCGTTGTTCGCGGGCCGTTTCGTTCTCGAGCGAGAGGCCGGTCGCGGCGGAATGGGCGTCGTCCACCGCGCCGTCGATCGGCTCACCGGGCAAGTGGTCGCGCTGAAGGTGCTGCATCGAAGTGACGCCGCCACCGTTCGCCGCTTCGCGCGCGAGGCCGATGCGCTCGGAAAACTCGAGCATCCGAACATCGTGCGCTACCTCGCGCACGGCGTTGCAGACGATGGGGCGCCATACCTCGCGCTGGAGTGGATCGAGGGCGAAAGCCTGCGCGAGCGGCTTGCGCGCGCGGCGGAGTGCAACGAGCACCTCGCCATCGACGACGTGTTGAAGCTGGGGCAGCGCCTCGCCGGTGCGCTCGAGGACGCGCACACCATGGGCATCGTTCATCGCGATGTGAAGCCGAGCAACATTTTGCTCGTGGATGGGGAGCTCGGGCGGCCCAAGCTCGTCGATTTCGGGATCGTGCGCACCCGCGGCATGGAGCACGTGACGACCACGGGAACGGTGCTCGGGACCGTCGGCTACATGGCCCCGGAGCAGGCGCGCGGTGCGGACGATCTCGACGGGCGCGCCGACCTGTTCTCCTTGGGGTGCGTGCTCTTTCGCAGCTTGACCAACCGCGAGGCCTTCGACGGCGGCGATCCCGCGACCGTGCTCTCGATGGTGCTCGTGCACACGCCGGCGCGGGTGTCGGAGCTCCGGCCGGACGCCCCACACGCACTCGACGAGCTCGTGGCGCGGCTGCTTGCCAAGGACCGCGCGCAGCGACCGCGTTCGGCTTCGGAGGTGCAGGAGGCGCTCACGCGGATCGGGGCGGCCCTTCTCGGCACGACGTTGACGTCGGAAACGCCGTCGCCCCGGGTTCGAAGTTCGCCCCCGCCGGCGGCGGCGCGGCGGGGTCTATCCTCACGGGCGCTGTTCGCGATGTGCAGCCTCTTCGCGCTGGTCAGCGTGATTGCAGCCGCGGCCGCATCTCGTCGCGGCACAGAATCGCCGGTAACCATGTCCACGGCATCGACCGCGCCGGCGGGGACGATCATCACCTCGCTGCAGCCATCCAAAAGCTGCCATCCGGATGCGGCGACCTATTACCAGGAAGGCCTTTCCGCTTTGCGGAATGCCACCTGGGAGCATGCGGCCGTCGCCTTCGAAAAGGCGGCGGCCAAGGATCCACTTTGCGCAGAAGCGCAGCTTCGCGCGGCCATGGTCGATGCGTCGCTCGACGCGATCACCAAGGCGCGCGAGCACTATCAACGCGCCACCGAGCTGCGCGACCGATTGAGCGAGCGCGATCGCATCTTCTACGAGGCGCTGGTGCCGGTCCTCGTCACCGAGCCGCCCGATCCCGAGGCGCGGGCGCGCATCCTCGAGGAAGGCATTCAGCAATTTCCGCAGGACGCCGAGCTTCTGTACACGACGGCAATCATGGCCTCGCACGTGGCGGCCGCCGACCTCGAGCACGGACTGGATCTCGCGCGGCGTGCGATCCGCATCGATCCCAACTACGCCGACGCCTGGCAACTCCAGAGTTGGGCCCTCGCGAGGATGGGAAAAACCGACGATGCGCTGTCCGCGATGGCCACATGCTTGAAGGTCGCGCCCAGCTCGGGCGACTGCCTCGAAGACCGGGTCATCTTCCTCGAGCGGGCAGGTCGCTGCGAACAAGCCATCGCGGAGACGCACCATTGGCTCGCGCGGGTGCCCAAGAGCTCCGCGGCCTACCGTCACCTGGCCAACGAGCTGGCATCGACCGGCGCACCGGAAGCGGCCATCAAGGATGCCATCGCCCAGCACCTGCAGAATGCAACCATCGACGACTTGGATATCCCGCAAGAGCGGCTGAACGCATTGGCGCGTATGGCAGCCGTGCGGGGCGATTTCGAAACCGCCGAGAAACTGTCGGCCGAACAGGCAGCCCTCGCCAGGAACGTGGCCAACGTGATGCCCCACCTGAAGGCCGCCACCGTGCTGGCCCAGACGCTCACGGAAAAAGGCGAGCCGGCACGCGCGGCCGCTGTGGCGGAGGCCTACTTCAATGAACGGGTCGTATGGACCGTCGGTCATTTGCCGAGATCCGTCGTGCACGACGAGCCCGTCCTTCTCGGCGCATGGATGCGCGCAGGGCACGTTTCGAGGGAACGCCAAGATGCCTTGAGCGATCTCTGGCACCAATCGACGCCGGAGCGAACGACACCGTTCGAGACCTGGGCCATTCTCGAAGGCTCCCTCGTGGGGCTATCGAACGATGCCGCCGCGATCTGGCAGCATCGACCTGCCCTGCGCGAACGCGACAAATGGCATGCCTTCACGTACCGCGATTTCAACGCGGGCATTTCCGCCTTATTGGCCGGCCGTGTGGCCCTCGCTGCGGGCGAAGTCGAGTCGGCCATCGCGCTCATGGATCCGGTCATCGACCATTGCCAACTTCTCGAAGATCCCTTCACCAACACGCGCGCGCAACTCTGGCTCGGCGAAGCCAAAGAGCGCGCCGGCGACAAGGCGGGCGCATGTGCCGCGTACGGGGTCGTGCTCCAACGCTGGGGCGCAGCCAAGCCTCGCTCGATCACCGCCGACGAGGCGCGACGACGAAGCCGCGCCCTCGGATGTCCGTGACAGAGCTTGCGCAGGGTTTCTGCAGCTGCCACGAGATACTTCATCGGCATCATGCCAATGGCTTGCGGCGACAACGCACTTCGCGGGAGCGCACGGCAAAAATCGTGTACGTCACCCTGCTGTCCGTCAGCACGTCACCAGCCCGTCGAACCCTCCAGGCCACCTCCAGGTCACGTGCGCGGTGTCCGTAGGTGTTAGTCGAAAACAATCCGAATCACGCATCTTACTAATTTTCACTTTGAGCCATTGTTCGGTACGACAACCATTGTGCACGTGCAGCCTGTAATTGCCTTCCATGCCTCTTTCGACGCAACTTGGGGCTGCCCCCAAGGTGTGGACGGCGCCCGGATCGGTTGGAGCCTCGGACGGCTCGCGCGCTTCGGAAACCTCGTCGGCCCCATCCGCGACCATGATGTTGTTCTCCGTCTGGTCGGTATCCGGGTCGACGGTACCATCGCTGCCGTCGGCTGCACATCCCACCACGGGAAGCGAGCATGCCGCGATGAAGAAGGCGGACAACATCGTTGCAAACGTATTCATTTTGACAATCTCCGGATCGAATGAATGTGAAGGAACTACGGATGCAGATCGCTTCTGCAACTTGAGTACCTTCAGGTCTCCGAGAGAGAGTTTCGATGTAGCGCCGATTATCCGCCTTCCATCTCCGGCAAATTCGCAGATCGGAGGGAACGAGCGATCCAGCACGACCTCCCGCATCATCCCATGATACCGAAAGTCATATTGCGGCAACGCCGTTTGGAGAGTACCGGCAACACCGTCAAAGGACGGATGCCATAGCGCGTATCCCTTTCAACACTACCGAACTTGCCGTTCTGGTGATGGACGGCGTAGCCCCATGTATCGGTCCGAACGCCCCCGGCGGAGAAGCTCGCCGAAAGTTCACCAAGTTGACGTTCGGCGGGCTTCGGCGCCGCAAACGGCACACCACGTAGAGCGGCGTCGATTTTTGGCAACGGCTCGGGGGTGGTGGTCGATATCGAGGGTGCTGCAAAGCAACCCTGGAGAAATTCTTATGCGACAGGTCGCCTTTCTCACGTCGTTTTCGGTAGCTTGGTTTCTCGCTTACGGCTGTGGGAACTCCGATTCGGAGAGGGGCGCTGCCCCGCCCGACGGGGGAATCGACACACCGGATGGCAACCCCGGGCCGGTTACCGAGAATTGCCCGGCAGCGTTCCCGGCCGACGATCCGAGGGGCATCAGCGAGCGATGCGGATTGTTCGTCTCGGCCGGCGCCGCCGCAAACGCCGGGGATGGCACCATGGCGCGTCCGTATGGCTCGCTGCAGAAGGCGATCTATGCCGCGCAGGACACGGGGCGGCGCGTTTACGTGTGCTCCGGCAAATACGACGAGCCGATCGTACTTACGGGCAAGGTCTCCCTGTTTGGCTACTTCGATTGCGCGGGCGGCCACTGGAAGGTCACGCAAGAGCGAGCGAAAATTGTGCCCCGCACGAGCCCTGCCGTGCGCGCCGTGTTGGCGGAAAACGTCTATCTCGATGGCTTCGAGATCGTCGCGGCCGACGCGTGGGAGCCCGGGGGAAGTTCCATCGGACTCCTGGTCACGGATTCGACGGGCCTCTCCATCGTCAACACGAAGATTCACGCAGGCGTGGGGGGCAACGGGGCCGACGGCAAAGAAGGTCCCACCCTGCGGCCCGCGGCCAATATGGACGGCACCGGTGCCCCGAGCACGGAAGACTGCTGCCTCTACGACGTCAATGGTACCTGCACGGGTCGTAAGACGAGTTGTGAGACCACGCATTCGAGCCGGCCTGGGGGAGTCGGCGGATGCGTCGACGACAATGGACGTACCTACAGTACGCCTTCGGGCGGGATTTCAGGGGGAAGCGCCTGGTTCGTGTTCGACGCCCTATCCGGCTGGCGACGGACGGACGGATGGGTGGAAGACGGACGGCCATTCGGCGGAGGAACGGAAGCCTGTGCCTCCGGTGGCCTGGCCAATACGAACGCAAACGGGCGCGCCGGACACCCCGGCGATCCGGGACTGAGCGGGTTCAGTGGTCGTGACTTCGGCGGCATCCTTTTGATGCCAAACAGCGTGTACGTCACAAGCGACGGCTCTCCTGGAATGGATGGGCATCCTGGCCAAGCGGGCGGCGGCGGTGGCGGCCACAATGCCACGAGCAGCGGCTTGACCCCGAAGCCGGGAATCATCGCCATGGGCCCACCCGGTTCCGGCGGGGGCGCCGGCGGCTGCCCCGGCGTCGCAGGTACCCCCGGCCAGGGCGGCGGCGCAAGTTTGGCCATCGTGTCGCTGAACAGCCCCTTTCAGCTTCGTAACGTCGCCATCGAGACATCCTCGGGCGGCGCCGGAGGCCGAGGCACCTTTGGAAGCGCGCCTACGGCCGGAGGCCAGGCCGGTCCGGCTCTTCCACTTTCTGGAGATGCCCTCCGCGGATTCGCCGGCGGCGCCGGAGGCTTGGCCGGCGCGAGCGGCAGCGGCGGTGGTGGCCCTTCGATCGGCGTCCTTTACAGAGGATTACCGCCAATTTTGCATGACACCGTCATCAAGGTCGGCAGTGGAGGCAATGGGGTTCCCGAAGAAAGGGGACGAACCATCATTCCAGCGTCGCAACCCGGCCTCGCGGCACCCTCGCACGAGTACTAAATCCGATTCAGTACGCAAGCTCGACGAGCTCTCCAAGGTTCGTCGAGGGCGCGCTCGGTAGGATCGAAGGCGCTCGGGCTTTCCTTCGTCTTCACGCCACGGAGCCTGCGCCGAACCTTCAACAGCCTGACGCGCTTGCCGCCATCCCCGCCATCGTCGCGAAGAGCGTTGGCGGCTGGTCTGCGGATCGGACGCTGAAGCTTTACGGGCGGGTCGCCGGCAAGGAGATGCGCGTGGCCTTTGAACGGCTCGAGGAACTCACAGCCCAACGGCGCGCAAGAGTGCTGCGCCGAGTGTTCTGACCAACCGCCATCCTACCCAAGTAGAAGGAGTGTGAAAGGGAGTGTGATCCACGCTTCAACGTTGGGGACACACACTCTAACTGCTTGAAAATGCAGAGCGGGAGAAGGGATTCGAACCCTCGACGTCCACCTTGGCAAGGTGGCACTCTACCACTGAGTTACTCCCGCGTCGCTCTGAGGGCGCCTAACTTCGTCGATCGGACCTCTTCTGTCAACGCGAAGGTGGAGGAGTCGTGTCGTTTTTTCGAAGGTATGGCCGGCTCCGCTTCGGGATAGCGGATAGGCTCGCCTTGACATCACTGCGCCACCGGCCAGTTTTAATGATGATCATCATCATTAAACCTATTCGCAAGGTTTTGGCAGCAATGGCAACGGTGGCTGTGGCGGCGGCGGGCTGCGTGGGGGCGGATGAAGATCCCGCGCCCGTGACGGCTGCTGCGGGCGAGACGACGCAGGCGGTCGTCAGTCAAGGCATCAAGGACAAGGTCATCGCGGGGTACCAAGGATGGTTCACCGCATACGGGGATGGCTCGCCCGTAGAGCGGTGGAGCCATTGGTCGCGGGGGACGTACCAGTCGAATGCGGGGGCGCCCGCTCCGGGGTATCAGACCTTCGAGCTGTACCCGGATGTCTCCGAGTATTCGGCTGCGGCGCTTTTCCAAACGGGGTATGCGGCGCTCGGCAATGGATCGCCGGCGAAGCTCTTTTCGTCGTACCCGACGGAGGTCGTGAACAAGCACTTCGCTTGGATGCAGCAGTACGGCATCGATGGTGCGGCGCTGCAGCGGTTCGCGGGGGAGCTGCGCGATTCCGTCTTCAAGGCGCATCGCGACAGCATCGCCCTCAAGATGAAGAGCGCGGCGGAGGCCACGGGGCGGCTCTTCTACGTCATGTACGACATCACGGGCATGGACGAGGCGACCTTCGTCCAGAACGTGCAAAGCGATTGGACGAACACCATCATCGGGCAGCTGAAACTCACGTCGTCGTCGCGCTATGCGGTGCAGGACGGCAGGCCCGTCGTGTCGATTTGGGGGCTCGGCTTCACGCACAATCCCGGAACGCCGTCACAGGCTGCGGCGCTCATCGATTGGTTCCGTGCGCAAGGGGTGTACGTCATCGGCGGGGTTCCCACCAACTGGCGCACCAGCACCGGCGACTCGAAGCCCGGTTTCGAAGGCACCTACGCCAAATTCGACATGATCGCGCCGTGGACGGTGGGGCGCTACAAGACCGACGGCGAGGTGGACAATCATCGCAACAACTACCTCGTGCCGGATCGCGACTACTGCAACCAACGCGGCATTGCCTACCAGGCCGTGTTCTTTCCGGGCTTCGCCTGGTCCAACTGGAATGGCGGCACACGCAATATGATTCCGCGGCGCCAGGGCAATCTCTTTTGGAAGCAGGCCGTGAACATTCGGGAAGCGAACATCCCCGCGGCGTACATCGCCATGTTCGACGAGTACGACGAGGGCACGGCCATCGCCAAGGCTGCCGAGGATTCGTCGATGGCGCCGACGAATCAGTACTTCCTCACCCTGAGCTCCGATGGCACGTACGTCTCGTCCGATTTCTATCTACGCCTGGCGGGCAAGGCCACGCGCATGATCGAGCGGCTCGATCCCGTCACCGCGCAGGTTCCCATTCCCCTCACCAACGGGCCCGTTTTCTTCCGCAGCGGCGCCGAGGAGACCGATGCCGCGCTCACCTGGAACAACACGCTCGAGGGCACGCAAGGCGTTACCGGTGCGGAGTTCGGCGCGGTCTCGGGTGAGCCCGTTCACGCGGCGAGCCGCTCCTTCCGCATCGCGGGGACCGACACCCAAACGACGGCGTCGTATGCGTACTTCAAGGCGTTCGACGTGAATATCCCCGTTCAAGCCGCAACGCAGCTGTCGTTCTGGACGTATCCGCAGAACAGCCTCTCGCAGCACATCACCGTCGATCTGATCATGACCGACGGCTCAACGTTGCGCGATTCGGGTGCGACGGACCTGAACGGCGTGAGCATGCACCCGGGTGCGGCGCGTGGAACCGTCAATGCGTGGACGCAAACGCGCTCGCGCATCGGACAGTGGCTCGCCGGCAAAACGATCGACCGCATCTTGATCGCGTACGACTACGGCCCGCTCACCGGCGATTTCCGCGGCTACGTGGACGACATCACGATCGCGAACTAAAGGCGGCACGCCGGCGTCGCGCGAAGAGGAACGCCAGCACCACGGCGGAGGCGGCTGCACCGGTGCCGCCTCCGCTCGGACCAGGGGCCATGTCGCAACCGTCATCGCCACCGCCGCCACCGCCACCGCCGGCATCCGAGCCAGCATCGCGCGGGCCCGCATCGGCGCCGGCATCGCGCGGTCCTGCGTCGAAGCCCGCGTCCGTGCCGGCATCGTTGCCGGCGTCCGCTCCCGCATCGGTGCCCGCGTCGACCTCCACCTCGTACGCGCCGATGTCCACGGTTCCGCCGGCGACACGCGCCTTTCCACGTTGATCCGTGGCGGGCAGCGAATCATTGCTCCCTGCGTTGATCGCGGGACTGCCCGCGAGAAGCGCGTGCGTCTTGGTCGGCCCGCCGTTGTCCGCAAGATCGCCTGCCATGGGCGCAGTGTTCGGCTTGTCGCTGGCGTCGGTCAGCTGGCACGTGGCATCGCTGGAAAGATTGTGCCCCTGCGTGGTGATGTTCATCCGCGCAATCCGGCAACGGTCCCCCGTGCCCGCGAGGATCGTGTTGCGCAGCGAAAACGTTGCGGCGTGATCCGCCAAGACCGAGGGCGCGGAGCCACCGATCGCCGTCACATTGAGCAGATTGAAGGTCACCCCGTCGCTGTAGGTCCAAAAATCGCCGCCCTGCCTGCCGATGTTGCCCGAGAACGTCGAGTTGGTGATGACCGCCGTACCGCCCTGGAGCTGCAGCCCACCCACGCCTTGCGTGCTATTGTTGCCCGATACGGTCGAGCGCTCGATGGTGAGCACACGCGCCGCCGGCGGAAAGACGATGGCCGTCGTTCCATTGTCGGAGATGACGCTCTCGGTGATCGTCGTCGTGTTGGACGCATAGACGGCGGCATACCTTCCGCCGTTCTTCGTGATGAGGCTCCGCGTGATGGTCAGCGGCGCATTCGCGTAAATGGCGGAACCCGTATCGCCCGCGTTCTCGGTGAGAACGCATTCCGAAAGGCTCAACGAGCCGCTGCGGACCTCGATCCCACCCGCGGAGCCGAGGGAGCCTCCGTTGCCACCGGCAATCGTCAAACCGCTCATCTCGACCGCCGCCCCAACGACGAAAACCGGGAAGCGTCCGTCGGTCTTTCCCCGCACCGAGAGATCGGCCGCGCCCGGCCCCGCGATCTTCGTAGGCTGAGCGATGTTCGGCAACGCCGTTGCGAGATTGATGGTGCCCGCCACCGCAAACGTGATCGTGTGCGGTCCCGCGGTCGCATTCGCTTGCGTGATCGCGTCACGTAGCGAGCCCACCCCCGAATCCGCCGTCGACGTCACCGAAAACGAGGCCGCGTGCGCCGCACCGGCCACGAACATCCCACCGACCACCAGGCCAAGCCCCAAACATTTGCGCATCGGACGAGCGTACCGCCGCGCTCACCACGACCGGAAGAGCGGACTCCAGCAAGAGAGCGTTGCCGAGGTAACGGAAATGATTTCTTGACCATAATAATGACACACATCATCTTTGCTGCCATGAGCGACCGCCCCTCGGTTTTCACCTCGGTTCTCGGATTGGGCGCGTGCTTGACGCTCGCCGCCTGCAGCAACGACACGGCGCAGGAGACGACCACCACGGAGGAGGTCTCCGCACCGGTTGCACTGGCCGCGAGCCCCATCCAAGCGCCCGCACGCACGTGGACATGGGTCGACTTCCCTGGCGCGCACTGCCGCGACGGGTCGGGCACGGGCATCAGCGTCAATTGGGTCCCAGGCTCGAAAAAGGTGCTCATTTACCTCGACTCGGGCGGCGCTTGTTTCAGCCAATGGAGCTGCAACAACAACCGCGCCAACGGCGGGCCTCGCTCGGGCAACGATGGCATTTTCAACCGCGGCAACTCGGCCAATCCGTTTGCCGACTACAACCAGGTCTTCGTGCCGTACTGCAGCGGCGATTGGCACGCAGGCAACCAGCCTCAGGGCAACGTGCCCGGCGTCGGCCCGCAGCAGTTCGTCGGGTACAAGAACCTGGATCTCTTCCTCGATCGCATCATTGCGACCTTCCCCGATGCCTCGCAGGTCACCCTCACCGGGACGAGCGCGGGCGGTCTCGGCGTGTTCTACAATGCGTCGCACGTCGCGCGCCGTTTCGGCAACGTGCCCATGCTGGCCATTCCGGATTCGGGACCGCCCACGCCCACGCGAACGGCCCCGGCATGCTTCCAGGATCTCTTGCGGCAGCTCTGGAACCTGGACGCGACCGTGCTCGCCGACTGCGGCGCCGACTGCCCCAAGAAGAACGACTACTTCGTCGATCTCACGATGCACTACGCGCGCGGCGCGAATCACCGCACCGGCATCGTCAACGCGTACGACGACTCCGTGGACATCGAGTGGTACAACAACGGTGGCCAGGCCTGCTCGCCCCCGGCACCGCGCTTCTCGACCGCCGACTGGGAAGCGTCGCTCCGCGATCTACGGCAGATCGGCGGCGGCGCCCGCAACCGCTTCGGCACGTATTACGTGCCCTCCACCAGTCACGGATGGATCGTGTACGGACAATTCTTCTCCACCACCGTCAACGGGACGCGCATGACGGATTGGACGCGCGATCTCTTGAACGGCACGTACCGCGACATCGGGCCGTAACCCTCACGATTCCTCCAGCAACAACGCGGGATCGGCCGTGACGCGGGAGGCAACGCTTCCCGCGGCGCCGAGGACGGCCGCCCCCCCCGCGAGCTCGGAGACGACCAGCGGCGGCAGCGCGTCGCGCAAGGTGCCCGCGTTCTTCGCGAGCGCCTTCTCGATGGATGCCTTGGCCCAGGGCGCCAGCGGCGAAAAGATGCCCCCGAGCACGATGGCATCGGGATCGAACAGATTGACCACCGCCGCGAGGGTCGTGCCCAGCGCCTTCCCTGCCCTGCGCACCGCGGTGTGTGCGCGCTCGTCGCCCTTCGCGAGCCGATCGAGCAAGACCGCAGTGGAGCCGCCCGGGCTCGCCGCCGACGTCACCGCCACCGCATCGAGCCCCGCCGCGCGCAAGATGGCCTCCTGCCCCGCCGTCTGCTCCAGGCATCCGCGTGCGCCGCACCCGCACCGCGCACCGCCGGGCTCCACCACGATGTGACCGAGCTCCCCGGCGAATCCGTGCGCACCGCGGAAGACCTTTCCATCGACGACGATGCCGGCGCCGATGCCAATCTCGCCCGACACGTGCACGAAGTCGCCGAGCTGCGTGCCCGCACCGAACCAGAGTTCCCCCAACGCGGCCAGGTTGGCCTCGTTGTCGTACTCCACCGGCAGGCGCAGCCCGGGCAAGCCTTCGTGAAGAAGCTTTTGCAACGGCACATCGGCCCACCCCAAATTGGGCGCACGCCGCAGGACGCCGCGTTCGCGATCGAGCAGCCCCGGTAATGCCACGGTGGCCCCCGCCACCGAGAGCCCTTGGTGCGATGCCGATGCGAGGGCCTCCTCCGCGAGCCGCGCCAGCGCCTCCACGACCGCCTCGGGCGAGCGGCCGCGATGGTCTGCCGCCACCACGTGCCGGTAGCGCACACGCCGCGCGAGATCGACCACGCATGCGGCGAGGTAGTCGACGTTGATCTCGAGGCCGAGCCCGGCCGCGCCCGCCCCGTGAACGGAGATGGCCGTTCCTGGCCGCCCGCGTCGCTCTGCGTCGTAAACGATGCCGCCCTCACGAACGAGCCCCGCGTCCACCAGCACCGCCAACAGATTCGAGACGGTGGTCTTGGTGAACCCGGTCACCTCGGCCAGCCGAGCGCGGGTGATCCGTTGATGACGCACGACCTGGTCCAGCACGAGCGCAAGGTTGCGGTCCCGCATGGTCCCATGACGCACGGGGCCAACGCCCCATCCTTGCTCGCCGGCCTTGATCGCCATCATTTGTCCATATAGTTTACGAATTCCGTTTCGCTACAAAAGAGGCCTTATGAGCAGCGATACATTGGTAGCAGGCATTGATTCGTCCACGCAATCGACGAAGGTGGTGCTCTGCCGCGCCCGCGACGGTGCGGTGGTCGATCAAGCCTCCGCCCCGCACCCCAACGGGACCGAGTGCGATCCGCGGCATTGGCAGCTGGCCCTGGAGCAGGCCAACGGTTTGCTCCGGCGCGCGTCCGCGGTGGCGGTGGCGGCGCAGCAACACGGCATGGTCGTGCTGGATGCGGGCGGCACGGTCATCCGACCCGCGCTGCTGTGGAACGACACGCGCTCGGCGCCGCAGGCCGCAGCCATCGTGAACGATTTGGGTGGCCCGGCCTCCTGCGCATCGCTCGTGGGCAGCGTCCTCGTGGCCTCCATGACGGTGACGAAGTTGCGCTGGCTGGCGGAGCACGAGCCGGCCAACGCCGCACGCACGGCCACCGTGCTCCTGCCGCACGATTGGCTGACGTGGTTGCTCGCCGGCCGCAAGTCCCCCACCACGGATCGCGGCGATGCGTCGGGCACCGGCTATTGGTGCCCCGCGAAAAACGAGTATCGCCCGGAAATTGCCGCCGCGGCGCTCGGGCACAGCGTGGAACTTCCGCGCGTCGCTGGCCCAAACGAGATCGTCGGCGAAACGGAATGGGGCGCGCTGGTGGCCGCCGGCACGGGTGACAACATGGGCGCCGCACTGGGCCTCGGGCTCGCCCCCGGGGACGTGGTCGTGTCGATTGGCACCTCCGGCACCGCCTTCGCCGTGAGCGACGTGCCCGCGGCCGATGCCTCCGGTCTCGTGGCTGGTTTCGCCGATGCGACGGGTCGCTACCTCCCGCTCGCGTGCACCTTGAATGCGACGGGCATCCTTTCGTCGACGGCCAAGCTTCTCGGCTGCTCCTTGGACGAGCTCTCCGCGCTGGCCCTGGCCGCGCAGCCCGGCGCGGGTGGGCTGACCCTCCTGCCCTACTTGGACGGCGAGCGCACGCCGAATCGGCCCGATGCCACGGGCGTGCTGCGCGGGCTCACCACGCGCAACGCCACGCGGGAAAACCTGGCCCGCGCGGCGGTGGAAGCGCTCCTCGCATCTTTGGCCGACGCCATCGATCACCTCGTGCAACAAGGCGTGCGACCGCAGCGCGTGCGGATGATCGGCGGCGGCGCGCGCTCGGAGGCCGTGCGGCGGTTGGCCCCGCAGATCTTCGGCATGAAGGTCAACGTGCCGGAGCCCGCGGAGTACGTCGCGCTGGGTGCCGCACGGCAAGCCGCATGGGCGCTGGCCGCCACGCCGCAGCCGCCGGAGTGGCCTGCCTCACCGGCACGTGAGTACGAGGCCGCCCCCACGCCGCACGTGCGCGCACGCTACGCGGAACTTCGCGATGCCACCGCGGGATGGAAAGAAGCTTCACACGAAGACGGAGGAGACAATCGATGAGCAAGGATCGCTTTACGCCGCGCCGGGAAGACAAATTCTCCTTCGGGATCTGGACGGTGGGATGGCAGGGCGTGGATGTCTTCGGCCCGGCCACCCGCGCACCGATGCCCGCCGATCGCGCCGTGCGCAAGCTCGCCGAGCTGGGTGCCTATGGCGTCAATTTCCACGACAACGACGTCTTTCCCTTCGAGGCGTCCGCGGCGGAACGGGATCGGCGCGTCGGCGCCTTCCGCAAGGCGCTCGACGAGACGGGCGTGGTGGTGACCACCGCCACGACGAACCTGTTCTCGCACCCCATCTTCAAGGACGGTGCCTTTACCTCGAACGATCGCGACGTGCGCCGCTTCGCATTGCGCAAGGTCATGGACAACCTGGACCTCGCCGCGGAGCTCGGAGCCTCGGTCTACGTGTGCTGGGGCGGACGCGAGGGCGCGGAGACGGGCGCGGCGAAGGACATGCGCGTCGCACTCGATCGCTACAAGGAGGCGTTCGACATCCTCGGACAGTACGTGCTCGACAAGGGCTACAAGCTGCGCTTCGCCATCGAGCCGAAACCCAACGAGCCGCGCGGTGACATCCTTTTGCCGACCATCGGGCATGCCCTCGCCTTCATCGAGGAGCTCGCGCATCCGGAGCTGGTGGGCCTCAACCCCGAGGTGGGCCACGAGGAAATGGCCGGCATGAATTACACGCACGGCCTGGCGCAGGCGCTCTGGCACAAGAAGCTCTATCACATCGATTTGAACGGGCAGCACGGTCCGCGCTTCGACCAAGACTTGCGCTTCGGCGCGGGCAACTCGCGCGGTGCATTCTGGGTGGTCGATCTCATCGACTCGAGCGACTACGACGGGCCGATTCACTTCGACTACAAGCCACCCCGCACCGAGGACGACGATGGCGTGTGGGTCTCGGCCGCCGCCAACATGCGCAACTGGCTCATTTTGCGCGAGAAAGTGCGCGCGTTTCGGGCCGATCCCGAGGTAAAGGCGGCGCTGAAAGAGGCGCGCGTGGACCAACTGGCCACTCCAACCTTGGCCCAAGGCGAAACCTGGCGCACCGTCCGCGACTTCACCCCCGACATCGAAACCTTGGCCAAGCGCGGCGCCGCCTTCGAACACCTCGACCAACTCGCGTTGGAACATTTATACGGCGTGCGCGGCTAAGAGATTTTACAGGGAGGGGGGGAGGCGGGGAGGGAAACGGCGCGAATCCCACCGCGCACCGAAGCTTTTTTTGTTTTTCAATGCGAGCCGTGGGCCAATTGAAAAACTAAAAAAAAGCGTCGGTGCGCGCGCTCCGCGGGTTTCCCTCCCCGCCTCCCCCCCTCCCTGTTCAATCCTCCGGCCGTTACTAAGGGATGCGGCCGGTGTCGTTGAGTTCTTGGAGGAGGCGCTCGAGGAGGCCGATGACGGCGGGGGGTTGGACGATGGCGGCGCGAATCAGGTCGTCGAAGTGCTTCGTGAGGTGGCGAATGTGCTCGAGGCTGTTGAAGACGAAGTACATTTGGCCCACGTAGACCACTGCGCGTTTGGCGCCGAAGACGGTGAGAGGGGCTGAGTAGCGGTTGCGCGAGTCGTAGAGGAACCAGCGGAAGGCTGGGTAGAGCTCGTCGGCCAGCGCGATCATGCGGGCGAGTTGCTCTTTGCGGGCCTCGAGCTCGAGCCCGCGCCACACCCCCTCCCCGCGCGCAAATCCTTCGACGGCCTGCACGGAGTTGCACACTTCGATTTCCGACTCCGAGCGGCGCTGGAGCTCGAGCTTCGCGTGGCTCTGCTCGAGGCTCTGATCCGGATCGACGGTGGCAAACTGCCGGTATTCGTAGGCAATGATGCGATCGGTCTTCAACAGATCCGGCAACGTCGTCGGCACGTAGCGGATCTTGTAACCTGCGGCCTCCGCCTGCCATCGCGCGAGACGCTCGTCGGCGGGCGATGGCGCATCCGGCTCGACCTGCACCGATTGGCGGAGGATGCCTGCACCCAGCGGTCCCTCGTGCGTTAGCCCCACGAGCCAATCGATGCTGACTTGCTCGGCGGTCGCGATGCTCGCCAACGTCTCCACCCGCGGGAGGCGATCGTTGTCTGGCGCGAGCAGCTGCGAGAGCGTCGACCGGTCCATGCCGACCTTCTCGGCGAAGGCGGAGCGCGTGAGGCCAGTGCGCGCGATGACCTCTAGTAAACGTGTGCGGAATAACTCAACGGTCTCTTGCCTTCGCATCGGACAATGATCCGTTTACCTCAAATTGTGGCACTTTCAAACCAAGTGATGTGAAACCAAACTATAGGCGGGGTGTTGTGCTGATCTGCGATTCATTGTGCGCATTGGCGCATTGCACGGAGCGCTATCTCGTTGAATATCCTTTATATTCATGGTCCCGCCATCTTCGCTTTCGCGTTCTGCTTCTCTTGTTGAGCTTCCAACTTTTGCCGTAGCGTTCGCTATTCACGCGCTATGGTTCACCTTGACTGCCCACGCCACGACTCTTCCGTGGTGGCTGGTGGCGCCGGTCGGTGGCCTCCTCGTCGCGTGGCATGGCTCGTTTCAGCACGAGACCATTCACGGACACCCCACCCCGTGGCGAAAGGTCAACGCGTGGTTCGGATCGATGCCGCTCAGTCTGTGGCTTCCCTACGGCATCTACCGTGAGCAGCACGAGGCGCATCACCGCACGCCGCATCTGACGGATCCCCTCGACGATCCGGAATCGTTCTACGTCAGCAAAGAAACCTGGGCGGAGATGGGCGCGCTGCGGCGCGCTTTTTTGCATGTAAATTCCACGCTCGTGGGGCGTCTCGTGTTCGGCCCGCCCATGGTCGTCGTGCAGTTCGCGCTGGGTGAAGTGCGGCTCCTCCTCCAAGGCGCCTTTCCTCGCCGCCGGGTGCGCGCGTGGTTGCTTCACTTCGCCGGGCTCGGCGTGGTGTTCGCGTGGCTCGGGCTCGTGTGCCACGTGTCGCTCGCGCAGTACGTGCTGCTCTTCGTTTACCCGGGGCTCGGGCTCACGTTGCTTCGCTCCTTCATCGAGCATCGGCCGGCGGCGGTTCCCGAGCATCGCGTGGGCATCGTGGAGGCCGGGACCCTTTGGAGCTTGCTCTTTCTGAACAACAATCTCCACGTGGTGCATCACGAGGCACCGTGGGTTCCCTGGTACGAGCTGCCCGCGCTCTACCGCGCGCAGCGCCGCGCGGTGCTCGAGAGCAACGGCGGATTCGTCTTTCCCGGATACCTCGCGGTGGCAGCGCGATTCGCCTTCCGACCCAAGGACTCGCCGGTGCATCCATGGTGACCGCCTTCTCGCTGCCGTATCCGCATGAAGCCGTCGCGCTCGACGGGATGCACCTCACCATCGACGACGTGGTTCGCGTGGCTCGCCACGGTGCGCACGTGGAGCTGCCCCCCTCGGCCGAAAAGGCCATCGCGCGAGGTCACGCGCTTTTGATCGGTCACGTGGCGCGCGGTGCCACGATTTATGGCCTGACCACCGGCGTGGGCGCGCTCGATGGCGAGACCCTTTCGAGCGAGGACAATCGCGCGTTCCAGCGCAACTTGCTCCTTTCCCATGCGGCAGGCACGGGAGCGCCCATGTCGCTCGAATCCGTGCGCGCGATGCTGCTGGTCCGCGCCAACGTTCTCGCACGAGGCCGCAGCGGTGCGCGGCTCGAGGTCGTGCGTGCGCTCGTGTCCATGCTGGAGCGCGGCGTCTATCCGTACGTGCCGGAAATCGGCTCCGTCGGGGCGAGCGATCTCGCGGCACTGGCGCACGCGGGCCTTCTTCTCGCGGGTGAAGGATGGGCCCTCGTCTCGGGCACACGCGTGCCGGGTGCCGAAGCGATGAACGCGCACGGCATCGCGCTGCCGGAGCTCTCGGGGCGCGATGCATTCGCGCTGATCAATGGGCCGGCGCAAACCTTGGGGACGGGGGCGCTCGCCGTGCACGATGCCGCACGCCTCGCGCGCGTGGCGGAGATGGCCGCGGTGCTTTCGATGGTCGGCGCGCGCAGCCGCACGGACTTTCTCGATGCGCGGCTCTTCGAGGAGGAGCGCGATCCCTGCGCCGAGAGCGCGCGCCACATGCGCGAGCTTCTCTCGGGCGCGCGGGAAGCTTCCACCAGCGTGCGCGAGCCGCTGTCGACCCGTTGTGCACCGATGGTGGCAGGCGCCTTCCGTGCGGCCATCGCGCGGGCCGAGCAGGTGCTGGCCATCGAATTGAATCGCCCGGTGGACAACCCGACCTTGCTCGCCGACGGCAGCCTCACGAACAACTCGGGCGTAATGCATGCGGCCCCCGTGGCCGAGGTGCTCGATGCCCTGGTCACGTCCGCGGTCAACGTGGCGCAAATGAGCGAGCGCCGAACGGCGCGTCTTCTCGACCCGGCCCTGAACAATGGCCTGCCCGCGTTCCTTCTTCACCCGCGGGCCAAGGCGGGCCTTCACTCGGCCTTCATGATCCATCAGTATACGGCGGCCGCCCTCGTGGGCGAGCTTCGCACCGCGTGCATGCCGGCCACCGTGCAATCGATTCCGGTGAGCAATGGGACTGAGGATCATGGCTCGATGAGCGCCCTCGCCGCACGGCGTGCCGCCCGCGCGATGACGCTCGCCGAAACCGTGCTCGCCATCGAGCTGCTCACGGCCGCGCAAGCGATCGATCTTCGCGCGCTCGCGGAGCCAGCGCTCAACGTGCCAGCCCGCGTCGATGCCATCCATCGCAGCCTCCGCGCCCGCGTGCCCGTTTTGATCGAAGACCGCCTGGCCGCCGCCGACATCGAATTTGCCCTCGAGTTCGCCCGCAGTCAGTAGAGTAGGCGCAAGATGCGCCCAACCCTGCCCTTTTTCGCCGTCGCCGTTTCCTTGCTTGCTGCATCGTGTGCGGGCTCCACGTCGCAGGCCGCCCCGCGCAGCGGTCAGGCGGTCGAGCGGGGCGCCACGCGCGCGCCCAATGCGTACGATGCGTATGCGCGTGACACGTTGAAGGAGCTCATCGAGATCAACACCACGGAGTCGTCGGGCGATACGACGAAGGCCGCCCAGGCCATGGCGACGCGCCTCCGCAGCGCCGGCTTCCCCGAGGCGGATCTCAAGGTCCTCGGCGAGGAGCCGCGGCATGGAAACCTGGTCGCGCGGCTGCGCGGCAGCGGAAAGAAGCGACCGCTGCTGCTTTTGGCCCACCTCGATGTCGTGGAGGCCAAAAAGGAAGATTGGTCATTCGACCCGTTCGTCTTTCGCGAACAGGATGGGTACTTCTACGGGCGGGGCACCAGCGACGACAAAGACATGGCCGCCAACTTCGTCACCATCCTGGTGGGGATGATGAAGATGAAGAAGGAGGGCATCGTCCCCAACCGCGACATCATTTTGGCACTGACCTCGGGCGAAGAGAGCGGTCCGTACGATGGCGTGCGCTGGCTGCTCGAAAAGCACCGCGATCTCATCGATGCGGAGCTGGCTATCAACGAAGGAGGCAGCGGCCAAATCAAAAAGGGCAAGTACATTGCCAACGAGCTTCAGACGTCCGAAAAGCTTTTCACGTCCTGGGAGATCGAGGCGAAAAACAAGGGCGGACATAGCTCCCTGCCCAGCCGCGACAACGCCATCTATCGCTTGTCCGAGGCGCTGACGCGCATCTCCAAATTCGTATTCCCCGTGGAGCTCAATGATACGACGCGCGCGTATTTCGAGCGGCTTGCGGTCATCGAGCACAATGCGGACATGGCCGCGGTGGCGAAGAGCGGCGATACCGCGGCGGCGGCACGTCTGTCGGAGCACCCTTTGTACAATGCAACCTTGCGCACGACGTGCGTCGCCACGATGCTGCAGGGAGGTCACGCCGAAAACGCCCTTCCGCAGTCGGCGCGCGCGACCATCAACTGCCGCATCTTGCCCGGCACGGAACAATCGCGCATCGAAGAGACGCTCCGGCGCGTGATCGACGATGCGCAAATCGAGATCCGGATGATTCCCCACTTGCCTGCAGCGCCGGCCTCGCCGCTGTCGCCCGAGGTGCTCAAGGCCGTCGAGGGCATCACCAACTCCATGTGGCCCGGTGTGCCTACACTTCCCGTCATGCTTACGGCCGCGACCGACGGCTCGCATCTGCGACGCGCGGGCATCGCCTGCTACGGAGTCTCCGGCGAGTTCAGCGACATCGACGACACGCGCGCCCACGGCAAGGACGAACGCGTGCTCGCGCGCTCCTTCTACGAAGGCCGCGAATTCCTCGATCGCCTCGTGCGCAAGCTCGCTACCGGGCCCTAACGCGTCGAGCGCGCAGAAATTTCATTTCATAGCAATCGTTACAAAATGACCTTGACCACCGGTAGGTCGGAACTACATGGCTCCTACCGAACATGGAGCCTCGTTCCGTTCTGCAGTCATGGTTGGCGGTGGCCTCGATCGCGGTTGGCACCTTCGCGATGGTCACCACCGAATTTCTTCCCATTGGCCTTCTCACCGACATCGCCAAAAGCCTGCACATCTCCGACGGCACCGCAGGCCTGATGGTCACCACCCCCGGCATCGTCGCCACCTTTGCCGCGCCCGCCTGGATCCTCGCTGCGGGCAAACTCGATCGCCGGCTCATTCTCTGGGCGCTGACGATTCTGCTCATCGCCTCCAATGTCATCGCGGCGCTCGCGCCGAACTTTCCCGTTCTCCTCGCCGGCCGCGTGCTGGTGGGTATTTGCATCGGCGGCTTCTGGACCTTTGCCATGGCCTTGGGCCGGCGCTTGGTCCCGGAAGAATCGGGTGGACGCGCCACATCCATCATCGCGGTGGGCGTTTCGCTCGCCACCGTGTGCGGCGTCCCTGCCGCGACGTTGCTCGGTTCCATCTCCGGGTGGCGCGTCGTGTTCGGCGCCACCGCGGGCCTCGCGGCGTTGGTTCTCCTCGCGCAGATTCTCCTTTTGCCGCGGCTGCCGGCGACGCAGGCCATCCGCGCCGGACAATTGCTCGGGCTCCTGCGCGTGCGCAATGCGCGCGTGGGTCTCGTGGCGGTGCTGTTCACGGCCGGCGGGCACTTTGCCGCCTATACGTACTTGAAGCCGTTTCTGCAGCAGGTCCCGGTGATGGACGAGAAGATGATCACCGCTGTCCTCTTCGCCTACGGCGCGGCCGGCTTCTTCGGCACCTTCTTCGGCGAGTTCGCCTCGGGCCGAAGCGTGCGTGGCGCCTACGCCGTGACGGCCCTCTTGCTGGGCATCGTGTTGGTGCTTTCACCCGCACTCGGCGGCAACCGCACCGCGGCCACGGTCCTTGCCACGCTCTGGGGGCTGGCCTTCGGTGCCGTGCCCATCGTCGTGCAAGCATGGATGTACAAGGCTGCTCCCGCGGACTTCGAAAGCGGCTCGGCGCTGCTGGTTTCTACGTTTCAAATTGCCATCGCATCGGGTGCATTGCTCGGCGGCCGCATCGTGGACGGATTCTCCGTATCGGGCGCTCTCGTGCTCGGCGGTCTCCTCACTTTTGCGGCATCCGCCACCCTCTGGCTTTTCGGTCGCGAGGATCGCGGAGCGTCGGGCTCCCCTGCAAAGGACGACGCAGCGCCCCAATGGAGCGCGCAACGATCGCCGCACTGAAAATAAAGCGCTTTGCATCGCCACGCGCGACCCTCGCAATGCGACGAGGGCCGCGCGTTTGCGCGTCAGCATCGTAGATGGCGTACCAATTTTCATGCGGAACAAATATTACGTTTTGACAAATGTGATCAATTTGTCATTTCGTAACGAGGAAACGCGATAAACGCTGGTAAGTTCCGGCTTGGATGAAACATGGCAAAGCCGTTGCTCGCGCCCTAGCAACCGCATACAATGACGCGTGTCATTAAAAATGCGTAGGGGAGTCGCCCATGAAGTCCAGGCTTCGCCGATGTTTGCTGCCTGCATTCATATTGATCCTCGGCTGTCCCGCCGAGGCCCGCGCCCATGAAGGCACGGCCGCCGACCCCGCCGCGCAAAGTGACAGCAAGCACGCACTAGCAGCTACGACACACGCCTTCGACACGGGCGCTCTGAACGTCTACGCCAAGGCGAACACGAATCCGGATTACGATCTCACCGTCGGCAACGGACGCATGGGTGCGATGGTGTGGAGCAACGACGGCCGCACCATGCAGCTTTCCGGCGCGGACAGCTTCGGGCAGATCGCCTTTTCGGCCGGGCTCGTCAATCCGTACATCAACCGCATCGACGTCATCTCGCTCGACCACTTCGGCTCCGCGCTCGTGTACCCGATCGCGTCCGAAGCTCACGGCAACGCCCCGTTCCAATCCTTCGACGGCACGCCAACACGCAACAACGAACACGCGGCGGCCGAATTGAATGGCGCACGAGTAGTCACTCCTTGGGGCAACCACGAATTGCGCATCCGATGCGTGTCGGACAACGCCACGATCAATACCGTGTACGCCTTCGGGCGCACGACGAAGCCGCTGAGCAGTCGGACGTATACGAACATTCCAGGAACGGCCAATCAAAGTATCCAATGCCTATCCGGCACCTCGTCCAACCTGGGCATTCCGGGCTCGCCTCCGCCCGACACGGCGAAGCACGAATGCGAAGAGGCGACGTTGGTGAATGGCAATACCGAGTCGGACGATGCCGCGTCGAATTTGGCCCAAGTGGTCAATCTGCGACAGCGTTCGTCGCTTCCGGTCGCCAACGTAGTCGCCGGCAATACGTTGGACATTCGCTATTGCACGAAGAACGAATTCGGTTCGTACGTGGGCACCAACACCACGAAGACCGCCACTGTTTCGATACCAGCGGGCGCGACGCTTAAATTGCAATACGACGCCGGGAGGTTCCGGCGCGAACACCAATTTCATTCAGGTTCGCCAATAGGGAAAGTCTTGTTTCCTGAGGCGTCCACTGGGGGATTGTCGTCATGAGAGACCTCCATTCCTACAAGCTGAACAATGACACCGGTAACCTCAACCTA
Source organism: Sorangiineae bacterium MSr12523 (assembly GCA_037157775.1). Lineage (NCBI taxonomy): Bacteria > Pseudomonadati > Myxococcota > Myxococcia > Myxococcales > Pendulisporaceae > Pendulispora > Pendulispora brunnea. The sequence goes on along the minus strand of CP089982.1, from coordinate 3,300,981 downwards.
AACATACGGAGTGAAGGTTCCACTCATCCAATGAATACGAAAAGACCGCTTCGCGCGGATGCGCAGCGCAATCGACAGATGGTCCTGGAGGTGGCAGAGACCGTGTTCGCTGCAGAGGGGATCGCCGTTCCCATCGACGAGATTGCGCGTCGGGCGGGGCTCGGCGTGGGAACGCTCTATCGGCACTTCCCGACGAAGGAGGCGCTGTTCGAAGCCATCGTGCGCCGCCGCATGGAGGGCATGGTCGAAGCGGCGCGTGCCCTGGTGGCGTCGGCGGAACCGGGCGACGCGTTCTTCGCGTTCCTTGCCAGAATCGTGGACGGGACGAAGAAGGACTTCGTCGATGCGCTGGCACGCTCGGGCGTCGATCTGAGCCACGACCTGACCGAGGCCACGAAGGAGCTGAGGCAGGCCATGGGCGGCCTTCTGGAACGGGCCCAGCAATCGGGCAATGTCCGGACGGACGTCTGCATTGCCGACGTCTTCGCGCTGGTGAGCGGCGTCTTCGTCGCCATGGATCGGCGCGGCGGTGACGCCGACGCACGGCAGCATCTCCTCGCCGTCGTATCGGACGGATTGCGCGCGCCGCTAGCCGGTGGCCGCGGGGCGGTGGATGCGCAGAAGGCTTTCTTCACCGGGAACACCAACCCGGAGCGGGAAGCCGTAGTGGCCGGTGCCACGGTGCACGTAGAGGCGATTTCGTCCGAGAGCCCAGAGCCCATGGTCCGGGATATCGGTGAAGGCGCTCACGAACGTGTGGGGCAGGCCGAAGGTGAGCAGCCCGAGCTGGCCGCCGTGGGTATGACCCGAGAGCACGAGGTCAGCCTCACCGTCGGGTAGATGCTTGAACGCCCCCGGATCGTGCAAAAGCACGAGACGGAGATGCCCTGGGATGCGCGGGTGACTCTCGCACGCGGCCCGCGTGCGTGCTGCGCGATCGCGGAAGTGAAAATCGATGCCCAGGATTTGAACCGGCCCCGCCGGCGTATCGACGACCGCCGATTCATCGATGAGCAGCCTTGCACCGATGTCCTGCAAAGCGCCCTCCACCGTGTCGGGCGCCTCGAGATCGTGATTGCCCCGGCACGCGAACACGCGGCCGGGTGGAAGGGACGTGAGGGGAGCGAGCGCGCGCGCAAGAACGGTGCGCGCCTCGTGCGATTCCATGGTGAGAAAGTCGCCCGTGAGGAGCACGAGATCCGGATCGGCGGCAACGGCGCGCTTCGCAATATCGTGAAGGCGCGCCTCGGACATGAAGGGGCCCAGGTGCGGATCGGTGATCTGGACGATGCGCAGCGGGCGAGAGCCCTGCTCACGCGCCGCGCCACGCGACCAACGCGCGAGCGCCGGCGCGGAGGCATCGTCCAGCGCCACGTCGACTTCCTCGAAGCGATGCACGAGGCTCTGCACGAGGCCAATCGCGGCAACCGCATACGGGATGAAAAAGCCATAGGGGCGCACGCCGAAGGCGGCAAAAACGGCCCATGGAAGCGCGAGCATCGTCCCTGCGGCAAAGAACGACGCCGGCAGGCTCACCAAGGCGCGGTACCAGACCGGCCGCATGTTCGGCCGCGTGAGAAACGCGAAGTGCGCGTACACGGTAAGCTGGAAATACGCATACAGCGGTAGCAGCTCACCGAACGATGGCGCGAGTGCCGACGACACCAAGGTGTGAATCGTCAGAAGCACCCCGACGAAGATGGCGTAGAAGCGCCCGCGCAACCACGCAGCCAGGATGACGACCGCGAGCGCGGCAAGGGCAGACGAGCAGAAAAACCAGTCCAGCATCGATGCCGGTGATTTAACACCAACCCCGTCCCTGCGGAGGGTCGGTCAACAATTCTTCACAGAGCTTCTCGCGATGGCGGCAGCAGAACGAGGTTAAAGGCGTTCTCCACGAACTCGACGAGCGGTGCTGCGTTCTTTTCTACGCGCATCGCCAGAAGGGCGCCCTCCCACCCTGTAATGAGAAATCGGGCAAGGCGATCGGGAGAGACATCGCGGCGGAGCTGCCCGCATTCTTGCGCCTCGGCCAGGCAGGCAGCGATGCGGGCGGCCCATACGTCGAAGTGTGCGCGTAGGCGTTCGCGAATGAGCTCGCTCTCATCGGTGCATTCCAGACCAAAGTTGCCGAGCAGGCAGCCTTTCACGTAGCCGCGGCCCTGTTGCACGGCGATGCGCGCATCGAAGTAGGCGCGCAGGCGCTCGAGCGGCGAGCGCGATTCGTCCTCGACGAAGGGCTCGAGCGCCCCGAGTACGCCGGAGAAAAACGCGTCGGTGACCGCCGCGCCAAAGGCCTCTTTGCTCTCGAAGTGATTGTAAAACGTGCCCTTCGGAACCTCGATGCGCTCGACCACGTCGGCGATGCCCGTCGCGTGGTAGCCGCGCGCGTGCATCGCTTCGAGGCCCGCGGAGAGAAGGCGCTCGCGCGTGCCGAGCTTCGGCGGACGACCGCGCGGGGAGCGTGCCTTGACATTTTTTGAACGACTGGTCATACAACAATTCTATCCATGTCGTTTTTGCCGTCAAGAACGCCGCGAATTCACTACGCGTGGGTCGTGGCCGCCGTCATTTTCGTGGTGCTTTTGTGCGCGGCGGGGGTACGCGCCACACCGAGTGTTCTCATCGTTCCGCTGGAGCGCGAGTTCGGCTGGAGCCGGGCACTCGTATCGTCGGCCGTATCGGTGAACCTCGTTCTTTACGGGCTGGTGGGGCCGTTCGCCGCCGCGATCATGCAGTCGTTCGGCATCCGGCGGACCACGCTGGTTTCGCTGGTCTTCATTGCAGCCGGGGTGCTGCTCACCACGCAAATGCATGCGCCGTGGCAGCTCGTGGCATTTTGGGGCGTGCTCGTGGGACTCGGAACGGGCACCACCGCGATGGTGCTCGGTGCCACCGTGGTGCATCGCTGGTTCGTCGCACGGCGCGGACTCGTGATGGGCATGCTCACCGCGAGCACGGCCACGGGACAGCTTCTCTTTTTACCGCTGCTCGCCGTTCTCGTTGCGCGCCATGGCTGGCGAACCGTTTCGCTGTCGGTGGCGACGGCCATCGCATTGGTCATTCCGCTGGCTGCTCTTTTGGTGCGCGATCGCCCTTCCGACGTGGGCGCACGTCCCTACGGCGCTGCGCCCGATGCCGAGGAGCACGAGGCCGCGCACGTGAATCCGCTGGCCAACGCCATCGGCGCGCTGCGCCGCGCTTCGAAGCATCGCGATTTCTGGCTCCTCGCGGGCAGTTTCTTCATCTGCGGCGCGACCACCAATGGCCTCGTGGGTACGCACCTCGTGCCTGCATGCATGGACCACGGCATCCCCGAGGTGCGCGCCGCCGGCCTGCTCGGGGTCATGGCGGTGTTCGATTTGGTGGGCACCACCATGAGCGGCTGGCTCACGGATCGCTTCGACAGCCGCTGGTTGCTCTTTTGGTATTACGGATTGCGCGGGCTCGCGCTCCTTTATTTGCCGGCGGCCTTCGAAATGTCACTTTTCGGACTCCCGCTTTTCGCGGTCTTCTACGGGCTCGATTGGATCGCGACCGTGCCGCCCACCGTTCGCCTCACGACGCAAACGGTGGGTGCGGCCGATGGGCCCATCGTCTTCGGCTGGGTGGTCGCGGCCCATCAAATCGGCGCGGGCGCGGGTGCGTTGGGCGCGGGCGTCGTCCGCACCTCGCTCTCGACGTACACACCCGCATGGGTCGTGGCCGGGGTCATCTGCCTCGCCGCCTCCGGTCTCGTCCTTCGCATCGGCCGAGCGCAGCGCCTGGCTACGGCATGAGCGAGACGACGCGGCCTTCCTCGGGTGCACTTTCGCCGCGCACGATCGCGTCGTAGTGCTGCTTCACCGCTTCTTCGCCGCGCCCCGATTCGATGCGCAGCCAGCCGCTCGCCGGATCGAGAATGGGAACCAAAAAGGCATTCCACGCCTCGGCAACCCGTTGATGCATGACGGCGGGCGTCCATTCCTCCGCGCGCTGCTTGACCCGTGCCGGCGCGAAGAACAACGTGGGCGGCGGGCCTGGAATGGGCTCGCCCTTCGTTTGGAGCTCGGTGGCATGCGTGGCTCCAATGGCGCTGCTGTGCCGGAGCGCATCGCCAAAGTGCCGATGCACGGCGGCGCGCGTGGCTCGGCTCCCGGCAAAGTCGATGTACACGGCTTTGCGCGACGCTGGAAGCGCGGCCAACTCTTCGTAGGCCATCACGCGATCGTAAATGCCGAGTCGTGTGACGAAGTCGATGTTCCGCCGCGCCGTCAAGGCAACGAGCTCGCACGCGCGCTGGCGCGACAGCAGAAACGCCGTACCGTACGCGGTCTTGGACGATGCGCTGGAGAAGACGAGTTGTTCGGCGCCGAAGAAGCTCTCGGCCTGGAGGAAGTCGGTGAGAAAGAACGAAGTCGCAAAGAGCGGTCGCAAGATGACCTGCTGCGGCTCCGTGTCGGCGCGGTACGTTGGGTCGGCCGTCGTCAGCAAATACTGGTTGTACACATTGCTCAACGGGCGCCGGTGCTCGGCACCATCGAGAAAACCCGAGCCGTCGACCCGACGCGGCTGCACGACCAGGTGCGTGGACATCGGGAAGTATCCGTAGAAGCGCTGCCCGATCGCAATGTCTGGATGCTCGGATCGGGACACCGAGGCGAAGCCCCAAACCGGAACGCACCCCCACCCCGCCTCACGCCGCGGGAAGAAGTTCCAATACGAGAACGAATCGCCCAATGCGGCATAGGTCGCGTTGTTCGTGGTGAGCCCGAACCGATCAATCTCGAGCTCGACCGTCCCCGATGCCAGCGGAACACGCTCCTCCGTGACGATCCTGTGTTCGGTCCAACCATCGCGGCGCACGATGAAGTGTTTGCTCAGCATGCGCCGATCCTCGTCCCTTTCCCTTGCTGCGGCAAGGGAAAGGGACAGTGGGGACAGTGGCTACTCGAGGGTCGCGACGAACGGTGCCAAGGACTCGATGTCGATGGTCCGATAGTTCGTCACGCCGAACTTCACCTCTGGTACGTCGTTGCTTCCGGCGGCCAAGTAGTCGCGAACGGAACCATCTTCATCGACGACGCGAAGCAAGTAACTTCCCGCATCCGGAACCGGCCCAGACGTTGGCGTTTCGATGATGCGAAGCTTCGCGAGCGCCTCCAGCTGCACCGATGTGAGATCGCTTCGATTCAGTTTGCTTTCGAGGTTCGGGCGCTCCAAGAAGCGCACGGAATGAAGCTCGAGGCTCGCGCTCGTCGGCGTCCAAACCGTCGCATCCTCGACGGGTTGGTGAGACGGGGCCGACGTTTCTTCGCTCGAGGCGCAACCTGTGCCAAGGGCAAGGCACAGGCAGGACAGCATCACCATGGATTTCATATTTTCACCTTTCGAGAAAGCGTAAGGATGCGGAGACGCACGCTGCGATCGTGCGTTTCAATCCAATTGGCTGCAATTCAAGCGCCAATCGCTTTCTCAAAAGGTTTCAAACCGCGTCGGCCCATCGACGACGATGTTGCGTAATAAAACGCAATACTAATTCGAGCGCTTGACGTTGATGTCGCCGTTCATCGTTTTGAGGGCCACCCGGGCGCCGCCGCGGCCGATTTTGGCGGAAATGGACTCGGGGATGCCGGGCGGTCCTGCGGGCGGTGGGATGGGGAAGTCCGAACGGATATGGCCGCTCATCGTGGAGGCCGCGAGTTCGAAGCTGGCATCGTCGGGGGCGCGGAGCTCGATCGAGCCGTTCATCGTTTCGAGTTGGACGGGGACCGTGAGCGAGCCGGAAAGCGGTGCCACGATGCGACCGTTCATCGTTTTGGCCACGAGACGGCCCGTGGTGGCCACGTCGAGGTTCCCGTTCATGGTGAGAACACGCAGCGAGCTGCGCATGTCCTTCGCGTCGATGTTCCCATTCATCGTGCGCGCATTCAACGAGACACCGGCGGGAACGCGCACCTCGAAGTCGATGGCCAAATCGCCATCGTCTTTGCCCTCGTCGCCTTTATGGCCGATGCGGCCTTCATCACCTGGTTTGCAATCGTCATCGGGCTGATTGGCAAACAGCGTGCAAATCACCACGCCGCCCGAATGCTCCGTGGCAACCACCCGTTGGCTCGCCACGTCTCCACGGCCTGCGCGCTTCGTGCCGCGCACCTCCGCGGTGCCCGACGTCGTTCCCAAGATTCTCAAATTGCCATTGATGCCTTTGATTTCGAGCGACTTGGGCGGAATGATCGCTTTCTCGAAGTGAAAGTCGCCACTCGCGCTCGAAACGGTCACCGGGGCTCCCGCCGGCGATCCACCCGCTTTCGCGGGCGCTGCCGTCACGGTCTCCCCACCTGCGCATGCGAGCGCAGTACTCATCGTTCCGGCAACCGTCATGGTCCAGAGCCATCTATTCATCTCGGTCTCCTTGAGAGGTCAGCCCGCGCAGGCGCGCACGTTGGTCGCGTGCTCGAGCATTCCCCTTTCGCCGGGGGTCCCCGCTTAATTTCACGGCGGGATGCCGAATTTCAAAATGGGCCAAAAAGCCATGACCTCGGAGGTAAGTGCACGAATTGCGCGAAAGAACTAAACCGAGACGCCGGAGGAGGCGCAGGATGCCGCACGATTTCGTCGAACGATTCGCCACAGCTTGGAGCAAGCCCACCCCCGAGGGCCTCGCCGGGTTGCTCCATGAAGACGTGGTCCTCTATCAGCCGCACCGCCCGCCCCTGCGGGGTCTCGAAAGCGTGCTGCGCGAAAATCGGAAGCTCTTGGCCTGGGTGCCCGGCTTGCACAGCATCGTGAAAAGCGCGCACGGCGACGACCGGCTCCTCTTCATCGAGCACGAGCTCACGGTGCCGGTGGGGAGCCGCCCCATTTGCATTCCGGCGGTCGACCGATTCCACCTCGAGGGCGGATTGGCCAAGGAGCGCATCGTCTATTTCGACCGGGTCGACATGCTCGCGGGCGTGCTTCGCCACCCGAGCCTCTGGGCGGGCTACCTCGGCTACCGATTCGGTGCCTGAGTCGAGGTTCCCTGAATCGCGGTTGCCACGAGCTCGAGGACGGCCGGCTCCGCCAAGTCGATCAAGTGCCCGCCTGGCACCAAGGCCGTGCGCGCGTTGGGGATGGCGGCGCCCATCGCAGCCACCACTTGACGGAACGCCGGCGGCGATTCGGCCGATGCGACCAGGAGCACCGGGATGCCGAGCTTGGCCAGCTCCTCGGGCTCGGCCTCGAGGAAGCCACCGCGCATCTCCGCCACCACCGCGGGGCTGTTGCCCGTGAACATGCTTTGCAGCGGCGCGGGCAGCTTCTCCCAGCCGCCCTCGCCGAGGATCTCGTGCACGAGCGCCTTCGCGGCATCGGAGGGCTCGCGTTCGGCGGCGGCGAGCACGCGCGCCAGGACACCATCCGCCCAGGCCTTCGCCTCCGGAACGAGGTTGACCAGCCCCGCCTCGAGTAAGACCAACGCGCGCACCGTTTCCGGATGGCGCAGCGCCAAGGCCAGCGCCACCTCGCCACCGTAGCTTCGCCCGATGACCACCGCCGGCGACGCATCGAGCGCACGAAGCAATGCCGCCGCATCGTCGGCCTGCTGCGCGATGCTCGTCGTGTACGGCTCCGGGCGCTCACTGCGCGTGCAACCACGTCGGTCGTACACGATGGTCCGCCCCAGGGCAGCCACCTTGGCCACCGAAGGTCCCCACACGAGGCCCGAGGAGGACATGCCATGAATGCACAGAATGGGCGCCCGCCCTTCCTGGCGCTGGCCGTGCTCCTCGTAATGGAGGCGCACGCCGTTGACGAGGCACTCGGGCATACCGCTAATTCCGCGACGGCGGGATCGGGCCTTGGAAAACGCTGGGGCGCATCGCCCGCGCGGTGCGAAGCTTCACGTCCCAAAGCTCGTCGGAGGGAACCTCGCTGATGTTCGAAACCGTGCGCGAATCCCCTTTGGCCCGTACCACGACCGACAGGTGACCGCGCTCCGCGGCCAGCGTCAGTATCTGCGCCTCCTGCAAGGTGACGCTCAAGGTGAGCAACGTGCTCTCCGCCTTGTCGAGGTTCACGTTGGTGCCCGCCGGGTCCATCACGTCCTGGGTCGAGATGTTCAACCCCGACGCGAGCACGAGGACGCGCTGCAAAAGCACGACGGACGAACGGCTCTCGCCCTGCCCGCCCTTCTCGGGGCGGCCATCCGGCATGACGCTGAGAACGTCGACGTAGTCGCCGGGGCGAATCAGCGGCGCATTCGAATCCTCCCGTGAGGTGCGGATGGTCAGCGCGCGGCTACCCGGCTGGATCGCATTGCTGAGCGGCTGCTGCTCCTCACCCGATGTCAGATCGGTCCACATCAGGGCCTCGTTCTCGCGCATCAAGTTGATGACGCGCAGACCGATGATCTTGCCGCGCTCTGCCTCCTTGATGGCCCGGTCCTCGACATAGGCCATGGGCACCTCTTTCACCGCGAGCATGTCATCGACGAGGACGGTGCCGCGCTCGAGCTGCTTGGACGCGATGAGCAGCTTCACCTTCTCCCCACCGGACGACGAAGCCTCGAACCTCCTCTGGTGCAACGCCAATAGGAAGATTCCGATGATGGTGGCAACGAGGGCGAGGAAGAAGATGCGACTTTTCATCAGGGCAGGCTCAGCTTACCAGTCTACCTTCCTCACCCTCCCCTGGCCAGAGCCATCCATGATGGCCGTTTTGACGCTGAAATCGAGGTAACGAGCCCGGCCGGCCCAGGCATTACGCAGGCAATGAGGGGGCGGCGTGGAGGGCCTGGCGTTCGGAGTCGATTTCTTGGCGGGTGCGGAAGCCGAGCCGACGGAAAAGGGCGACGGGAGGGCACCAGCCGATGGCGGCGTGGGCGATCAGGAACGCGAGTTGGGGGCCGACCAGGAGGAACCATTTGCGATTCCTGAAGAGCCCCGCGAGGAAGGCGGCGCCTCCGACGGTGCCGGCGAAGGCCATGAGGGCGCGGTCGATGTCCCATTCGCGATCGAGCTCGGCGAGGCGCGCGGTGGCGTGCTCGCGGCTCGAGCGCGCCTGACGAAGCGCGCCGTCGGTTTGTCGATCGATGCGCACGTTCACCATCGGGGCGGTGTGCGCGCGCACGCGGTCGAAGCCCAGATCAGACTGCCTTGTGTCTTGGTTCTCTTGCGTCATGCCCAAGGTGCAGCAACGCGCGTGCCCCGAAGGCTCGCGGTGCCTCTGGCGAAGGCGAAGGCCAGCCCCCGCGATTCGCGCAAGCAGCCACGACGACGCGTGTGCCACGCCGTCGCAACCTCGAACGAGACGGACTGGGGTGCCTTGACTAGAACGATATTCTAGAACACTGTTCTAGTCATGGGCGCTGGCCGTGACAGGCGATCCGAGATTCTCGACGCGGCCCTCGCCTGCTTCGTCGAACGCGGCATCGGAGCGACCACCATCGCGGACATCCGCGAGCGCGCAGGCGCCACCACCGGCAGCGTGTACCACTTCTTCGCGAGCAAGGACGCGATCCTCGGCGCGCTCTACGTCGATCGGCTCCTTCGCTACCAGCGCGATCTCGCATGGCGCGTGAAACGGCACCGCACGGCGCGCGCGTTCATCCGCGGCATCGTCGAGCATTACCTCGAATGGGTGGAGACCGATCCGCCGTCGGCGCGTTTTCTCTTCGACGCACGCCGCACCGAGGCCATTGCCGCCGTAGAAGCGGAGATCGCGCAGGCCAATGCCGAGAGCTTCGCCATGGTTCGCGAGATCGCGCGCGGCTTCGTGGCCAAGGGCGAGTTGGAGAAGTTTCCCATGGACGTCTTCACGGCGCTGATCATCGGGCCCGCAGCGGCGTACGCGCGCCAATGGCTGGAGGGGCAATCGAAGACGGACATGGCACGGGCCCGCGTGCTGCTCGCCGACGCCGCATGGGCGTCGGTGCGAAAACGATCCACGGAGGAGACCAAATGAACACTGCGATGAGCCATTACGATGCCATGATCGAGGACTTTCGCGCGGCCGGGGCCGATCTCGTGAACGTCGCATATCCCTTCGAAGGGTGTGCCGTCGTGCGCATGAGCGATCCATCCCGACTCAATGCGCTGTCGGGCCCTCTCACGGTGCGATTGCGCGACGAGCTCGAACGGCTCGTGGGCAACCCGGCGGTTCGAACCATCGTGCTCACGGGCGCGGGGGGTGCCTTTTCCGCGGGGGGCGATCTTCGCTTGATGCGCGATACCGCATGGCCGCTGCTCGATTCGAACGATGGCGCGACCGCGCTCTGGCGATGGATTCGCACGCAGTTCGGTGGCATCGTGCGGCTCATCGCGCAATCGGACAAGCCGTTCATCGCGGCAGTCGATGGGGCCGCGGCCGGCGTCGGGCTGTCGTTCGCACTCGCCTGCGATCTCGTTCTCGTCTCGTCGCGTGCGCGGCTGGTGCCGGCATTCGGACGCATCGGGCTCGTTCCGGAGGTGGGAATGAGCTGGCTCGTGACACGGCGTCTCGGGCATGCGCGCGCGTTCGAGCTTTTCGTCTCGGGGGAACCGCTGGGCGGCGACGATGCCGTGCGCCTCGGGCTGGCCAATGCGGTGCATGCGCCCGAGGCGCTCGAGGAAGCCGCCTTCGCGTGGGTGCGCAAAATCGCCGCGCTGCCCGAGCACGTGGTGCGCATGATGAAGCCATTGCTCCGCGGCTCGGCGGACATGGCTTGGCCCCACGCCATCCTCGCCGAGGAGTTCGCGGAGCCGAACTGCTTCACCACCCGCGCGCACCGGGAAGTGGTCTCGGCGATGCTGGAGAAGAACCGTCTTTGAATGGCGCGGGGCGCGCCTTGACATTGTCAAGGCACCTCGTGGTAAGCATCCAGGTCGATGCCGAAGAAGCCAGCCAAAGAGACGCCGCCCTTCGAACGGGTTTGGGAGATCCTTCAACGCATTCCGCGTGGCAAGGTCATCACCTATGGTCAGGTCTCGCAGATGATCGATCGGCGCCTCACGCCGGTGGGCGTCGGATGGGCGATTCGGGCGGCGCCCGATGGGGCCATTCCGTGGCAGCGCGTGGTGAACGGACGCGGCGGCATTTCGACGGATGGGGAACATCCGGGTCTGCAGCGCACCATTCTCGAAAAGGAAGGGGTGCGCTTCAACCGAGATGGTACCATCGACCTCGAGCGCTACGGCTGGCTCTCCGAGGAGGAAACGCCACCGCCGCGTGCGAAAAAAGGGCCTAAAAAGGCGCCCAAGAAATCCTTGAAGAAACCAGCGAAGAAACGGGCGAAGGCATGAGCGACGACCACGAACGACTCCTCGAGATGATGCGTCTGGGCATCATCGCCGCGCGCAACTCCGAGCCTGCGCTGCTCGAGGCGATCTTGGCCCCCGAATTCGTCATTCGCGTCCCGGGCATGCCCAACATGACGCGCGCGGAGTTCATCGATTGGTTGCGTTCGTCCCGAGGGACCATCGTTTCCATGGAGGGCGAGTCCTTCGACGTGCGCGTCTTCGGCGACACCGGCGTGGTGACGGGCATCCGCCGCTCGCACATGCGCACCGAAGCCGGCGATGTCATCGATGCCGACGGCTTCACGGAGGTATTCGTACGCCGCGACGGCCGGTGGCAGCTCGTGTATTCGCATTCGGTGCCCTGGACCGAATCGCCGCCCAACTCACCGGGCGCGATTCTCGAACAGAAAGAAGAGAACCGCCAAGACGCCAAGAGCGCCAAGACCTGAAGAGCTTGTGAAGAGCGTTCCTGGACGCTCAGCACATGGAATTTCTCTTGGCGTCCTTGGCGTTTTGGCGGTTGCCTCTGCCTTCCGCAGGTTCGAGAATCGGGGCTCGCCGATTTTATCGGGGCGGAAACGTCGAAATGACGGCATCGACGACGGGCTGGTAGCCGCGCGTCCCGCCATCGGGGATCTGCCGCAAGCTGGGGCGCTGTTCGAGGTGAACGAGGCGGCCGTACTGGGTGCCCTTCTCCGTGCAGGCCTGGCTCGAACCGGCGGTCATCCGCGCTTCGACATTGTCCGTCCCGCAAAGGCTGCAACCGCTCTTCGGGAAATCCAGGCCGCAGCGGCCCACCGAGGGTCCCCTCGCCTCGATGGCTGCGGCAAGACGCGCGGTCACGCCGGCATCGGAGTAGCTGCCCGATGCATCGCTGATCAAGGCATCGGGGCAGCTCTGTGCGTTGCCATGCAATTGGAGGAAGGGCGCATCCGTGCTCTTGGATAGCTCGGCGTGAATGGCAAAAAACGGTGACGTGGTCGCGTGCGCCGTGTCCGATTCGCGGTACGGGGCCGAGCCGCCACCGCAGGCCGTGGTCGTGCCATCGCAGCCGGCACTGCCCTCGTTGGCGCATCGATGCGCACCCGCCATGAGAAACCACTCGGCACGCGCCTCGGAGAAGACCGCGCGCGATTCGTACGGTGTGTTCGTGTCGAACAGGGGATGCGGCGCCTCGACGATCAAGGCACGCGTTCCGGGCGCGGATCGCCTCGAGGCATAGGTGCCCCAGAACGACTGCGGCGCGGGGTGCCCGGAGGAGTCGAGCTCGGCCACGAGGAGAATGTCCTCCGGCCCGTCGTGGAGCGAAAAGGAACGGTACGATGCGGGTAAACTGCACGCTTTATGCGTGTCGCCCGACAACGTCGAAACCAGGGCGGCCGCGAAGGCATCGCGAACGCTGGGACTCGGAACGACGTACGCGCCGGAATCGGCACCGGCCTTCGAGGCCATGTTCGACACGACCGCGCGGATCACATCCTCGAGCGATGCACTCAGCGCGATGGGAGGGCACGTGGCCTCGGCGTCTCGGACCTCGTGGGCCGTTTCCTGACCTGCACCATGCGGCGACTCCTGATTTGCATGGCACGCGACGAGCAAGGCTCCGGACAAGAGGGCAAAACAGCGAAACGACATGGCTGCGGGATGGTAGCATCCAACTTGTACGTTATGGCGGCTTCCCGAGGAGACCCATGAAGAACGACGACGTCGCCCAACTGCTCGAAATCGTGCAGCTCGGACTCATCGCCTTTCGAAACACCGAACCCGCTTTGCTGGAAGCTTTCTTGGCGCCGGAGTTCATCGTGCGCACCGTCGGGGAGGCCGATGTCGATCGAGAGGCTTTTCTGGACTGGGTGCGCTCGCCGCCGGCCATCGTCGTCTCCAACGAGGGCGTCGGCTTCGAGGCGCGTGTCTTCGGCGACACCGGCATCGTGACGGGCGTCACCCATACGTGCCTGCGCGTCGACTCGCAGGAGGTGGTCACCTCCACGGGCGTCACCGAGGTGTTTGCTCGCCGCGACGGTCGCTGGCAAGTGGTCTTCTGTTACAACGTGCCATTGGGCCAGGCCCCCGCCACCCCGCGCTGAGCCTCGCGGCGTTTCCCACGCACCACAGCGCGGCCTCGAGAGCGTGCGCCACGAGCACACTGACTGAGGTCCGGATGCCACGCCGCCGCAAAATGCCGTACGCAATACGTGGCATGAGCGTTGCGGTGCATGGTGGCCATGACATGGCTCTTTTCTTCGCTTCTCGTGGCCTTGGCGCAAGATCCCGGCGAACGTGCGGCGCCGGTGGCGCGTGACGACGTGCAGCTCGTGAACGAGGCGGCGCCGGGGAAAAAGCGCTGGAGTCCGGTGCGCCTCGCCGTCGGTGCCTACGGCGTTTCGCCCAATATGAAGGGGTTCGCCTTCGGGTTCGACGCGTCCTTGCGCTACCACATGCGGCACTTTGCCATCGGTGGGGGCGGCCGCTCCGCCTTCCCCTCGAGCGATGCGAGCGAGGCGCAATTCACCTCGCTCTATTTCGGTCCCCGCTATTACCCCTTTCCCGGCAGCATGAGTCCTTTGCTCGGGGCCGGCCTCGGCTGGTCATGGCTCGCCCGCCGCGACGTCGCCACCGAAACCGGCCCCTCCGCCTACGTGGAACTGGGCATCGAAGTCTTCCGAAAAGACCGTTTCCGCGTCGCCGCCATCTCTCGCCTCGATCTTCCTTTCTATACGGTATCCAATCGCTACGACACGCCGGTCAGCCTCGGCTTCACCGTCTCGTTCTGAATCGACCTCGAAGCGAAGTGGAAACCGCCAAGACGCCAAGGCCGCCAAGATTCGTTATAAAAAATTGGCGTTCTTGGCGTCTTGGCGGTTCGACTCTTTCTCGGAGTTAGGTCGTGCTCGACTTAGTAGCCAATCGTGAAACGTCGTTGGATGTATTTGGGAATTTCCACTTCGTCGATCAACGCTACGGCGAAGTCTTCGTAGGAGACGCGGCTTTTCCCGTCGGCGTCGAGCACCGGCTGGTTCTCTCCGAGGCGAAATCGCCCGGTTCGTTCTCCCGGGCCGATCTGCTCGGCTGGACTGAAGTACGTCCAATTGCGATTGGACAGGCGCAGCACGTTCAGTGCGTCCCGATGTCCGCGGACGGCAACTTCGTATTCGCGTGGAATTCCGATTTCGTCCAGACGCTCCCCGATGTCGGGCGAGTCGACCGATGCCAACCCCGGTCGGCGCTCCAAGCTTCCGGCCCCGCCGACCACGATGAGGCGCAGCGATGGGCGCGGGCTCGCCGCAATGGCGTCCAGCATGGCCGTCGCCGCCTGGGCGTACATGCCCGGATTCGCGATGGAGCGCTGGATCACGTCCCCGAGATCGCGTGCGCCGTTGCCGGGCTGGAAGGTGCTCACCAGCACATCGAGGTCCTCCAGCACCCGCCCGATGCTGGCGGCATCGAGCACGTCGGCCACCTTCCACGTCGTCTTCGGCTGATCGCGGAAATTCGATGCGTCCCGCGTGATGGCCGTGATGCGATGCCCGCGGCGAAGAGCCTCGGCCGCGATGCGCTGCCCGATGTTTCCCGTTGCTCCGATGATTCCGATGTTCATGCGCTGTACTTAGGTACGCGCAGGACATCTCGGAAGTTGATAATATTGATCATGATGTTCAACCAGCATGATTATGCGAAGTTGCGGCAAGTCGATCTCAATTTGCTCGTGGTGTTCGCCGCCGTCTTTCGCGAGCGAAGCGTCAAGCGCGCCGCCAAACGGCTCTTCGTCGGCCAATCGGCGGTGAGCATGGCCCTGGGGCGCCTTCGTGAGCTCTTGGACGATGCGCTTTTCGTCAAGGTGGCCACCGGGGTCGAGCCCACGGCACGGGCGGTGGCCATCGAGCCGATGGTGCGGCAAGCCCTCGAATTGGTGCACGGAGCCGTGTTCGACACGAACGAGTTCGACCCGAAAACGGCCTCGCGCATCATCCGTTTGGGCTTGGCCGACGATCTCGACGTCTGGCTGCTGCCGCGGCTTCTGGACGACGTGCGCCGCCACGCCCCCGGCCTGGTCATCGGGGTGCAGGCCAGCAGCTGGTACACCGGCACGAGCATGGTGGAACGCGGCGAGGCGAACATCGCCATCGGCGTCTTGCCCAAGCCCTCCCGGGCGCTCGTTTCCGAGGAGCTCTACACGCAGCGGTTCGTCTCCATCTTCGATCCGCGCCACGTCGAGCGGCCGCTGACCATGAAGCGTTTCCTGGAAACGCCGCACGTGATGGTCAGCATCACGGGCGATCTCGTGGGCCTGGTCGACGAGGCGCTGCGCGCGCAGGGAAAACAGCGGCGGGTCGTTGCCACCGTCTCCGGCTTCGGGTCGACGGCGGCGCTGGTGAAGGGCCGGCCCCTCATCGCGACCATCCCGCACGTGGCCGCATCCATTCTGGCCCGCACCTACGGCCTCGCGACGGCCCCGCCGCCCGTTGCCATGGCAACATATCCGGTCACCATGGTCTGGCACGGCAAGGACGACCGCGACCCTGCCTTGCGCTGGGTGCGCGACCGGATCTGCGGCATCGTCAACTCGGAAGCGTCTTCCCGTGCGTCTCGAGGGCGAAAGGAATGATGAGCAAACCCGCCACGAAGACCAACGACGTGAGCGCCACCGGCACGCCGAGCGATCCCATGTGAAGAACCATGGCCCCGAGTGCGAAATTGACGCCGGCGCCGATGAAGCGGCCCACGGAGGTGCAGAATGCAAACGCCGTCGCGCGCACCTCGGTGCCGTATTGTTCCGGGAGCCATAGGCTGAAGAGCGCGAAGTTGCCGCCGAAGAAGCCGAGCATGAAGAGCACCGCCACGAAAGGCCAAAGCCCGTGCTCGAGGTGGAAGGCCCACCCGAAGCTCAGTGCGATGGCCGCGGCCATGCCGAGGAAGTAGAAGGCGAGTGTCTTCTTTCGACCGATCTTCTCGGCGAGAGGCGGCAGGGAGAGGCAGCCCAGGATGGTGCCGATGGCCAAAATGCCCGTGGCGAGCGATGCGGTGCGTGCTGCGTCGGGTTTGCTCATGCCCGCCTTGATGGCCAGTTGCGTGACGGCGGCCGGCTCGTACACCGCGCCCGCCCAGAGCCCGATGATGGCCACCGTGAGGAGCGCCGCATTGACGACGGTGCGGCGCCGGTAGGGGCCGCGAAAGATCTCGGCAAGCGGGCTTTTGCGCGCCATCTTCTCGCGATCCTTCCAGCGCTCCGGTTCCTTCACGCGAAGGAGCACGATGATGGCCATGACCACCGGCACGGCGCCGGTGAGAAACATGGATCGCCAGCCGAAGTGAGCGCCAATGGTGTAGTTGAGCGCCGCCGCGAGAAAGAATCCCGCGTAGTAGCCCGTCTGCAGATAGCCCGCGCCCATCTTGCGGCGGTCTTCCGGCCAGGCTTCGGCGACGTAGGTGCCAGCCAGCGCCCATTCGCCGCCGATGCCGATCCCTGCCACGAATCGGTAAAAGCCCAGCTCCCAAACGGATTGTGCCGTGGCCGAAAGCCCCGTGAAGATGGCGAAGGTGAAGATGGTGCCCGCGAGCACCTTGGTGCGACCGAACCGATCCGCGAGCGGGCCCCAGATGAAGGAGAGGCCCCACCCCACCAGAAACAGCGCAAAGAGGATCGAGCCGGCGAGCCCCACGTTGGCCGGCGTGGCCGCATAGCCGGATTTGGGCAAGAGCTCGGTGAGCGCCGGGGCGAGCACGAGCGCGTAAATGAAGGAATCCATTCCGTCGAGCGTCCACCCGCCCCAGGCCCCCCAGAACCCCACGATCTGCGACCGATTGAGCGGCGTGCGTTTCTGACCGCCGCGTAAGGCCTGGACATGCATGTCCATCTCGACACCTCCAAAGTGAATATTATATATAATCTATACCGTGAGCCGGCCCCCTCTTTCTCCTCCGAACGACAAAAAATCGCGCAGCGGACTTCAACGCGTTGCGGCGAAAGATGTACGCACAAGCATCCCGCAGGCCATCGCACACGAGTTGCGCCGGGCCATCGTGGAGGGGCGGCTCGCACCGGGTGAGCCTTTGCGCCAAGACGCGCTGGCAAAGCACTTCGAGGTCAGCGCCATTCCGGTGCGGGAAGCCTTACGGCGACTGGAGACCGAGGGGTGGATCACCTTCTCGCCCAACAAAGGCGTTCAGGTGAGCCCCATGAGCGCGGACGAGGCCAAGGAGATTTACGAGATCCGGGCCGCACTGGAGAGCCTCGCCATCGGTCTGGCCATTCCGCGGCACACGCCGGAGACGCTCGCCGTGTCCGCCGCCTTGCTCGAAAAGGCCACCGACGAGCGGGCCGAGGCACGCTACGTCGCGCACAACGAGCACTTCCATATGAGCCTCTACGCGCCGGCGGGGCGGCCCCATTTGATGGAGATGATCGAGAACCTGCATCGCCGCGGCGAGCGCTACCTGCGTCTCAAGTTCGGATTGCCCAGCTACAAAGAGCAATCGGACGACGAGCACGCCGCCATTTTCAAGGCGTGCCGCAAGGGCAATGTATCCCGGGCCCAGGAGCTGCTCACGCGGCACTTGTTGAGCACGGGGGAGCTGCTCGAGGCCTTTTTGCGAGAGAGGAGCACGCCATGAAAGCGTGGGCCACGCGCCGCGCGGACAAGGAACGCCGGATGGCGGCCGTCGGTGGCCCAGGAGAAATCCCGCGCGAGCGCATCGTGGAAACCTTGCAAACGCTGATTGCGCCGGGCGATCGCGTGGCCCTCGAGGGGGACAATCAGAAGCAGGCCGACTTTCTTTCGCGATCCTTGGCCGAGGTCGATCCCTCGCACGTGCACGACGTGCATCTTCTCATTTCGAGCATCGCCCGGCCGGAACATCTGGCGCTGTTCGAGCGCGGCATCGCCCGCCGCGTGGACTTTTCGTACGCCGGGCCGCAGAGCCTTCGCCTCGCGCAAATGGTGGAGGATGGGCAGCTCGAGATCGGGGCCATCCACACGTACGTGGAACTTTACGCGCGCATGTTCGTCGACTTGACGCCGCAGGTAGCGCTGGTGTGCGCGGAAATGGCCGATGCCGAGGGCAACCTCTACACGGGCCCCAACACCGAGGACACGCCCACCATCGTGGAGGCCACGGCCTTCCGGCACGGCATCGTCATCGCGCAGGTGAACGAGCGCGTGGAAAAGCTGCCCCGTGTGGACATTCCTGGCTCCTGGGTCGATTTCGTCGTCGTCGCCGACAAGCCCTTTGCCGTCGAGCCGCTGTTCACCCGCGATCCGCGGCACATCACCGAGCTGCAGATCCTCATGGCCATGATGGTCATCCGCGGCATCTACGAGCGCTACAAGGTTACGTCGCTCAACCATGGCATCGGCTTCGATACGGCGGCCATCGAGCTCTTGCTCCCCACGTACGGCGAGTCGCTGGGATTGCGCGGCAGCATCTGCACGCACTGGGCGCTCAATCCGCACCCCACGCTCATTCCGGCCATCGAGAGCGGCTGGGTCCAGAGCGTGCACTGCTTCGGCAGCGAGGTCGGTATGGAGGAATACGTCCGCGCACGGCCCGACGTGTTCTTCACGGGCCCCGACGGGAGCCTGCGTTCGAATCGCGTGCTGTGCCAGCTCGCGGGGCAATACGGTGTGGATCTCTTCATCGGCTCCACCTTGCAGATGGATGGCGATGCCAACTCGTCCACTGTGACGAGCGGCCGGCTCGCGGGCTTCGGCGGCGCGCCGAACATGGGGCATGATCCGCGCGGGCGGCGGCATGCGAGCCCCGCGTGGCTTCAGTTGATCACGGGGAACGGCCCCATCGTGCGCGGGCGCAAGCTGGTGGTGCAACTCGCGGAGACGTTTCACAAGGGCGGCGTGCCGGCCTTCGTCGAGTCGCTCGATGCCGTGGAACTCGGACAAAAGAGCGGTATGCCCATCGCGCCCGTCATGATTTACGGCGACGACGTGAGCCACGTGGTCACCGAGGAAGGCATTGCCTACTTGTACAAATCGGACAGCCAGGAAGAGCGGCGGGCTGCGCTCTCGGCCATTGCGGGGGTCACCTCCATCGGGCTGCGGGCGGATGCCAAGCGCACCGCGGAGCTGCGTGCGCGCGGTGTGGTGGCCTTTCCCGAGGACCTCGGCGTGCGGCGCAGCGATGCACGAAGATCGATGCTCGCCGCGCGCAGCATCGACGATCTGGTCACGTGGTCCGGCGGGCTCTATGCACCGCCCGCGCGCTTTCGGAGTTGGTAGCCATGGAGTCGTTGGGGCGATTCGCCGTAGACGCGCTGGTGGACGAGGCGACGCTCACGCCGAAGCCCGCACTGGTCGATGCCCGAAGCAGCGGCGTGCACCGCGATCTGGATCTGCCGCGCATGCTTCGCTCGGCCGCGTCGCTCCGTCCGACGTTCGATGCGCTCGCGCGCGAGGCAACGGGGCGCTCGCCGAGTCAACGGCTGCGCGAACGGCTCGCGCACATCGGGCGGTGCGGTGAAGAGGCCATGCTCGCGGCGACGGGCGGAAGCAATTCGCACCGAGGTGCCATTTGGATCGTGGGCCTTCTCGTCGCCGGTGCGGCCATGCGCGGCGCCGCTGGGGGTGCGGACGGCATTGCGAAAACGGCGGCCGCCGTGGCCCAATTTCCCGATCGGCTCGCACCGCATCGTGCTTCCAACGGCGCACGGGCATGCGCGCGGTTCGGTGTCGCAGGGGCGCGCGGGGAGGCCCACGCGGGATTTCCACACGCGGTTCGAATCGGCCTGCCCGCGTTGCATGCAGCGCGGGCGCGCGGCGTGGCCGAGGCGAATGCGCGGCTCGATGCCTTGATGGCGATCATGGCCCACATCGATGATACGTGCCTCTTGCACCGCGGTGGTCAGCGCGCGCTGGACACCGCGAAAATGGGCGCGCGGCGCGTTCTCGCCGGCGGAGGCACCTCGCGGCCCGAAGGCCGACGCGCGCTCGATGCTCTCGATGCCGAGCTCGTGGCCTTGCGCGCTTCGCCAGGTGGCGCGGCGGACATGCTGGCGGCCACGCTTTTTCTGGATCGGTGCACCGCATGGAAACATTGACCTTCGAATACCCCGCTGAACATTCCCGAGATGGTGCCCGCGCACACGTCGGCGTCGTCGGCTCGGGCGATCTGGAGATTTTGTTCGAGCCTTGCGAAGGCGATCGCTCCCAGGTCACCGTGCTCACCAGCGTCGACGGATATGGCGAGATATGGAAACACGTTCTCGACCGATTCTTCAGCCGCTACACGGCGGCCGTGCGCGTGGAGATCCACGATTTCGGCGCCACGCCCGGGGTGGTTTTGCTCCGCCTGGAACAGGCGGCGGAGGCAAGCCGCACATGATGGCCGAAAGCTTCATCGAAAAACGGGCCCGCGAACGCGTTCGAAGTTTGCTCGACCCGGGCACCTTCCGCGAGCTGTTGGGGCCCTTCGACCGGGTGATGTCTCCATGGTTGCCCATGCAACGAATCGTCCCCCAAGCCGACGACGGCGTGGTGATTGCGCGCGGTACGATGGGTGGAAAGTCCGTGATGATCGGCGCGTTCGAAGGCGCCTTTCAGGGCGGGAGCATCGGCGAAGTGTCGGGCAGCAAGCTTGCCGCCGCCCTCGAGCTCACCTTGGATGAATGCGAAAAAGGAAATACGACGTACCCCGTTCTTCTCTTGGAGACGGGTGGCGTAAGGCTGCAGGAGGCGAACTTGGGGCTGGCCGTGATTGCCGAGATCCACGCGGCGATTGTTGCGCTGCTGCCGCACGTGCCCGTGGTGGGCGTGATTGCGGGCATGGTCGGCTGCTTTGGCGGCATGTCGCTCACGGCGGGTCTGTGCAGCCACGTGATCATGACGCGTCAGGCGCGCCTTGGGATGAATGGGCCCGAGGTCATCGAGCAGGAGGCGGGCATCGGCGAGCTCGATGCGGGAAACCCTCGGCTCGTGTGGAGCATCTTCGGCGGCGAGGCCCGCCATCGCGACCACTTGGTGGACGCCTTGGTGGCCGACGACGTTCGCGCGATGCGCGAGGCCATTCGCGGGGCGTGGTCATGAGGGGCGCGACCTGGTTCACGGCGCTGGCGGGCGGACAGGCGCCCGAACTTCGGCATTCGGCGGCGGTCTGGGCGGCCGACGCGGCATTGGAAGGCGAGCATGCGCGGTTCATCGCGGTCGTACCCGATCCCGCGAATCGCTTTCCACGCGCCCGCCACGGCGAGGTGGGCATCGAGCAAGCGCGCGCACTGGCCCTCGAGGTGCGCGCGGTCATCGGGCAAGCGATGCGGCCCATCGTGGCGATCGTGGATGTGAGGAGCCAGGCTTACGGCCGCCAGGAGGAGGTCCTCGGGCTGCATCGCGCATGCGCCGATGCGGTGGCGGCCTACGCGGAGGCGCGTCGTGCTGGCCATCCGCTCATCGCGCTCATCGTGGGACGGGCCATGTCGGGTGCCTTTCTCGCGCACGGTTACCAGGCAAACCGCATCCTCGCGTTGGACGATCCCGAGGTGCTCGTGCACGCGATGAGCAAAGAGGCGGCGGCCCGGGTAACCCGCCGCACGGTGGCGGAGCTCGAGGCCTTGGGCGAGGAAGTGCTCCCCATGTCGTATTCGATTCGCGCTTACGAACAGCTGGGCCTCTTGCATGCGCTGATCGGTGGCGTGAACGCCGATGCTCCGTCGAAAGACGACGTGTTGCGCGTCAAAGACGAACTCGTGCGGGCCGTGCACGACGCTCGACAGGGGCCACGCGATTTGAGCAGCCGGCTCGCCTCCCCTCAGGCCCATCGAACGCGGGCGGCATCCCTCGAGGTGCGCCGGCTCATGGCACGGCAATGGAACGCGTGAACACGGTCCACGATTTGCTCCGCATCGGGGGCGCGCTGGAGGAGCATGGCGATGCTCCCGCATGGGTCGAAGGAGCTCTTCGTCGGGCTCCTTGGGTCGTGGTGCGCCGCGGGCCATCACCTCCGTCGTGCATCGCGGTGGGCATTCGCGGGAGCACGCGCGATCAACGCTTTGCGACATTCGTCCGCGCCGAGCGCGTTCTGCAGTGCATCACCCCCGAGCACCTGGCCACGCATCGTGTGTGGCGAGCGAGCCATCGCCTTCGACGTATTGCCGCGCTGTCCGCGCTGGAGGCCATCGCCCCGGTGCTCGATGGCACGGGCCTCGGCTGGGGGCCTGCGGGAAGCGTCGGCTTCGAACTGGCCAGTGGCGTCGACACCGCACGCGAGGGCAGCGATCTGGATCTCGTGATCCGCGCCCAAACCCCGCTTCCGCGGCCGCAGGCGCGCGCCCTCGTCGCGGTTCTTTCGCGGCAGCCGGTGGCCGTGGACGTGCGCATCGAAACCCCGGCAGGCGCCATCGCGCTCGCCGAGCTCGCGTCCTCCGCGCCAACGATCTTGCTCCGCACCCACGAGGGCGTCCGCCTCGTGTCCGATCCGTGGTCCATCGCATGACCGCGTGCGTCGCCTTCCTCTTTCCGGGCCAAGGCGCCCAGAGCCCCGGCTTCTTGCACGCGCTTCCGCCACACCCCGCGATCACCGCCACCCTCGACGAAGCCTGCCATGCGCTGAACACATCGCTCGACAAGCTCGATGCGTCCGACGCATTGCACTCGACCGTGGGCGTGCAGCTCGCAACGCTCGTCGCCGGCGTTGCAGCCGCCCGCGCCTTGGCGGCGGAAGGAGCCCTCCCCTTCGCCGTGGCCGGGCTCTCGATTGGAAGCTACGCCGCCGCCGTCGCATGCGGGACTCTCGCCTTTCGCGATGCCCTGCACCTCGCGCAACTACGTGCACTCTACATGGAACGCGCCTATCCGCGTGGCTATGGCATGGCCGCCATCACCGGGCTTACCGAGCGCCATGTGACGCGCCTCATTCAGCCGATCGACGGCGTCTACCTCGCCAACATCAACGCCCCCACGCAGCTCGTCCTCGCAGGCGCCGATGCCGGCCTCGAGGCCGCGATGGCCTCCGCGCGAAAGGCCGGCGCTCGCACCGTCCGGCGGCTCGACATCGCCGTTCCTTCCCATTGCATTTTGCAGCAAAACGCGGCCGAGCAGCTCCTGAAAGCCTTCGACGGCGTCAAGCTCGAGCCACCGCGCATCCCTTGTGTCGGAAACGTCGGCGGCCGCGCACTCCACACCGCCGACGCCATTCGGAACGATCTCGCTACGAACCTCGCCCGCCCCGTGCGCTGGCACGATGCGACCCGCGTGCTCTACGAATTGGGCGCGCGCGTCTTCGTCGAACTACCTCCCGGGCACGCGCTCAGCGATCTGGCACGCGAAGCGTTCCCCGACGCACGCACCCTGGCCATGGAGAATCAATCCCCCGAGGCGATCGCCGGCGTGCTCACCCAACGTCAGGGAACGGGCGTGTAAACCTGATCGCGACCACCCGGCGAGGGCGTGTGGGCGGCGTCCGCTCCGGCTGCAGCATGGCAACCCACGCACGTGCTTTTTGCATTGCCGCTACTGCCCAAACCATCGGCCGAAATACTGCCTCCCGGAAGCCGCTCGTACCAATACCAATTGGCACCGCCCGCACTGTCCGAGCTCGTTTTCAAGTAAACGGCATAGCCACTTGGGCTCGTGCTGGTGGCGCTGTCGTAAAGCTCTTTCACGGCGGCCGCACCTTCGGACCAATCGCCCGTTCCGGTGGCATTCGCGGAGATGGCATCGTTCGAGCAAATGCGGTTGAACCCATGGGGTGACGGGGCGCGCGACGCGTGAATCGCCCCCTCGCAATGCCACGTTTTGTAGGCACCGGACTGCAGCCATGATTCCACGTTCGATCCCCCCGCAGCGGGTCGCTGCGCCGTTCCTGGTGCGGAATAGGGAGAACCTTTGTCGTCATCCGAGCCGCACGCCATGATGGGAGCGGCCGCCGCAAGGACCATGAGACATGACAACATTTTCATAAGAACGCACTACGCCGCAGCCCCCGGTCGGTTTCACGAAGCCGACGACGAATTTTCTTCTTCTTCACCCCAAGCGGGAAATGGGTCGAAAAATCGACCCCATGCGTCGGTGCCGCCGGCCATCTCCGTATCGGTCAGCAGGCACGCCTGCAACCCCGCACGCAGCGCTGCCTCATTCATATCCATGCCAATGAGCACCAGCTCCTGCCGGCGATCGCCATAAGGGTGCTCCCAATCGGCGCGGATCTCGGCCAGCGCTTCGGGCGACGTGGGCCAATCGGACTCGGGGGCAGCCGCCCGCCAGAAACCGGCGCGGCCGGTCTGGCATGCGGCACCGGCCTGCGACCACGAGCCCACCTCGTTCATGCGCGTGGCCAGCCAGAAGAAGCCTTTCGAACGAAGCACGCCGTCCCATTCGGTGCAGAGAAAGTCGTGAAGGCGCTGCGGGTGAAACGGACGGCGCGCCCGAAAGACGAAGCTCGCGATGCCGTATTCCTCGGTCTCCGGCGTGTGGATGCCCGCCATCTCCTTGGCCCACCCCGCCGACGATGCGGCCTTGGCCTCGTCGAAAAGGCCCGTGTCGAGCACTTCGCGCAACGCCACCTTGCCATGCGCAGCACGCACGATGCGCGCGTCGGGGTTCAGGTGATGCAAAATAGCCTCGAGCCGCGCCACGTCCTCGGCCGGCACGAGATCCGTCTTGGTGATGACCAGCACACTCGCGAACTCCACCTGATCGACCAGCAGATCGCCGATGCTCCGTTCATCGTCCTCCGAAAGCGCCATGCCGCGCGTTTGGAGATCGTCCTCCGAGACGTACTCGGAGAGGAAGTTCACGGCATCGACCACCGTCACCATGGTGTCGAGCTTCGCCACGTCGGAGAGGGAGAAGCCGCCCTCGTCGCGAAAGGAAAACGTCGCCGCCACGGGCATGGGCTCGGAAATGCCCGTGGACTCGATGAGCAGGCTGTCGAACCGGCCTTCCTTGGCCAGACGCCCCACCTCGATCAACAAGTCTTCGCGCAAGGTGCAGCAGATGCAGCCGTTGGACATCTCCACCAGCTTTTCCTGGGTGCGGTCCAGCGAGGAGCCGCCCATTTTCACGAGCTGGGCGTCGATGTTCACCTCGCTCATGTCGTTGACGATGACGGCCACGCGCCGCCCCTCCCGCTGGGTGAGTACGTGGTTCAACAGTGTGGTCTTTCCGGCGCCCAGGAATCCGGAGAGCACCGTGACGGGCAGTCGTTCCATGGGTCGCCATTCAGTCATAACTGTAACTTAGTTGCAAATACTATTTTGATGCTATTGTATCCCATATCATGCGCGATACCATCCAGCTCGTTTCCACGGCCGGCACCGGCTACAGTTACGTGACCACCAAGAACAAGCGAACCTCGCAGGGCAAGCTCGAGATCAAGAAGTACGACCCGGTTGCCCGGAAGCACGTGTTGTTCGTGGAAAAGAAAATCTCGAAGGGTTGAGGGTCAGCACCAGGGCCACGCCCGAGGCCGCGGCGCCCGCGAGAAAGGCCGCGCCGTAGCCCATGGCGCGCACCAGGCCGCCCGAGAGGGGGACCAACAGGCCGATGGCCACGTCGAAAAAGGCCACGTAAGCCCCGAGCACGACGCCGCGGTTCGCGGGCGGTGCGTGCCGCACGGCCTCCACGCCGAGCGACGGAAAGACCAGCGAAAAGCCAAAGCCGGTGAGCGTGGCACCGGCGATGGCCCCGGCCGGGCTGCCCGCCTGCGCGAGCAACAGCTGCCCGAGGATCTCGACGGTCAGCGAAACCACCGCCACGCGCGTGCCGCCGAAGCGATCGGGAAAGGTGCCGAACAGAAGGCGCGCGAAGATGTACGCCGCGCCGAAGGCCGTGAGTGCGACCGCGGAGCCCGACCAGCCGTGCGCCTGGTAATACAGTGGCCCGAATGCCGCGAGGGTCCCGAAGCCGAGCGTCGCCAAGGTGAGGCCCGCGCCCTGACGCCAGACGACGCCGAGAACGCGGTGGAAGGGCGTACGCGCTGCACCTGCGGGCTTCACGTCGGGACTGGCGCGCATCACCAGGATACCGAGGAGCGGCGCGGCCATCGCGGCCGCGGAAACACCGGCAAAGCCATAGGCCTTTGCGATGGCTGCCCCGACCGGGGCCCCCACGGCAAGGGCGCCATACATGGAGATCCCCACCCAGGCCATGGCGCGGCCTGCGCGCTCGCGTCCAACCAAGGCCACGCTCCACGTGAGCACGCCCGTGGTGACGAGGCTCTCGCCGAAGCCGAGGATGGCACGGCCGAAGAGAAGCACGTCGAGGCTGGCCGCATGCGAATGCGCGGCGAACGGAATGGATGCGAGGTACACGCCGCATGCGAGCGTGCACACGAGGGCACCGGCCCACACGGCCCGGCGCGGCCCGCGCACGTCGACCATCGTTCCGGCGAGGTGGCGCGTCGCCAAGGTGGAGACGGATTGCACGCCGATGGTGAGCGCCACGAGGAAGGCATCGAAGCCGAGCGTGTGATGGACATGCCCGGGCAACACGGGCAATGGCAGCCCGATGGTGGCATAGCAAAGGAAGAGAACGGTGCAGAGAGGAAGCAGGAGGGTCGTCATTTCCTCTGCAATGTAAAGAGCGAATCAGATGCATCCAGTGCATCGAAAGAACGGTATAAGTGCGTTCCATGCAATCCATCGATGCGAACCTGCTCCTCGCGCTCGACGCCCTTCTGCGCGAGGGAAGCGTCTTCGGCGCCGCGCGGAGGATGAACCTCAGTCCACCGGCGATGAGCCGCACCCTCGCCCGCCTTCGCGAGGCCACGGGGGATGCGCTCTTCGTCCGCGCCGGCCATCGCATGGTGCCCACCCCGCGCGCGCTCGCCTTGCGCGAACGCGTGCGCGCGGCAGCCGAAGAAGTGCGCAGCATTCTGCACCCCGACGAGCCGCTCGATCTCGCGACCCTCGACCGCGCCTTCACCGTCCGTGCGAACGATTACCTCGCCGTCATCGTGGGCGATACCTTCGACACCATCGCGCGCAAAGAGGCGCCGAACGTGCGCATCGCCATCATCCCCGAGGGCCCCGGTGCCGAGGACGACGAGCCACTGCGCGCCGGCGAGCTCGATTTGGACATCGGCGTGCAAAGCGGTTTTGGCCCCGAGATGCGCATTCAGACCTTGTACCGCGATCACATGGTGGCCATCGTACGCGCCGACCATCGCCTTGCGCGAAAGCGCCTCACGCCGGAGCGCTTCGCCACGGCGGCCGGCCACGTCTCCATGTCACGGCGGGGCAAGGGCACGGGCCTCATCGATGCAAAGCTCGCCGAACTCGGTCTTCAACGCCGCGTCGAGCGCGTCTTCCCGACGTACCTCGCGTGCGCCTGGGCGGTGGCGAACAGCGACCGCATCGCCATCGCGCCTTCCCGCCTCGCCCAGCGCATCGCCCCCGTGTTCGGCCTCCGCTTGCTGGCCATTCCCCTCGAGCTCGAGCCCATCGCCCTCGCCCAAAGCTGGCACCCGCGCTTCGATGGCGATGCGGCGCACACGTGGCTGCGCCACGCCATGCGCCGCGCCTTCGAAGCTCACGCTTTGCGGTAGTGGTCCACCACGCGGTAGCCGCGTGCGTACCAGCCGAAGATCACCGCAGTGACCAGCGCGAATCCTGCAAAGAAGAACATCTGGAACGCCGTGACGCTGAGGCCCGTGGTGGCAATCTTCGCGGTGACCGCCTCGCTCTTCACGCTGGCATTGACCAAGAGCACCCAAAGATTGCCCACGGTGGTCGACAAGAGGAAGAACGACATGAGCCCGCCCTTCATGGACGCGGGCGCCTGGCTGTAGGCAAACTCGTAGCCCGTGGCCGTCACGAGGATCTCTCCGAAGGTGAGCAGCGCGTAGGGCAAAACCTGCCACGTGATCGACAGCGGGTCGCCCCGATCGATGACCAGCTGCATCATGCCCACCACGATCCACGCCAGGCCCGAGAAAGCGATGCCCGTCGTCATCCGGCGCAGTGCCGTCGGCTCGTAGCCGAGGCGGCGCAAGAACGGAAAGAGCAACGTGTTGTTCAGCGGAATCAACGTCATCACGAGGGCCGGGTTCAGCGCCTGCATCTGCGCGGGCTCGAACCACGATGGCTTGGTCATCTTCCCCGCCTGCAGCACCCACGTGGAGGCCTTCTGATCGAACAGCGAGAAAAACGGCGTCACCAGCGCGAAGACGACCAGGACGCGCAACACCGCGCGCACGCCTTCGCATGCCTCGTCACCATGCTTCGCCTTGGCGCGGTCGACCTGCATCCACGCGCCGACGCCAAAGAAGACGAGCACGATGGTCAACGCCAGGCAGAACGACCCGACGAAGTGCAGCTGCGGCATCAAGCCGAGCGCCCCCACGGCCAGCACCGCCCCGACGATGGCGAGCACCAGGCCCGGGCGCGACTGCCCCGGTTCGTGCGCCAGAAGTGACGTGCGCACCACATTGAGGAACGAATTGGGATCGGGCGGCGATGGGGGCACGATCACGTACCGTTTGCGCCCGCTCCAAAAAACGATGGTGGCGACCAACATGAGGATGCCCGGAATCCCGAACGCCACGGACGGGCCGAAATCGCGCAGGAAGATAGGCATGAACAACGACGCGAAGAACGAGCCCAGATTGATGATCCAGTAAAAGGCGTCGTAAACCAGCTTGGCCAGGTGCTTGTTGCTCTTGTCGAACTGGTCGCCCACGAAGGCCGTAACCAGCGGCTTGATCCCGCCCGACCCCAACGCAATGAGGAACAACCCGGCGTAGAACCCGTGCCGATTGTGATCGAACGCCGCCAGACACGCGTGGCCCGCGCAATAGATCAGACTGAACCAGAGGGTCGTATTGTACTTGCCAAAGAATCGATCGGACAGCCAGCCGCCGAGCAGCGGAAAGAAGTACACGCCAATGACGAAGGAGTGAAACACCTCCTTGGCCATCGAAGGCCGCTCCGCCTCCGGCAGGTACAGCAGAAGACTGCTCACCAGGAAGGGCGTGAGGATGTTGCGCATCCCGTAAAAGCTGAATCGCTCGCATCCCTCGTTGGCGATGATGAACGGGATCTGCCGCGGCATCCGGGCGGGTGCGGCGGCGGTCGACACGGCGGCTTCACTGATTGCAGTCATGCAAGATAGACTCTATGCCATGGGCCAACTCACGGACAAAGTGGTACTGGTCACCGGGGCCAACTCGGGCATTGGGCTGGAAGCCTCGGTCAAGCTTGCGCGCATGGGGGCCCGGCTGGTGATGGTCGGGCGCAACCGCACGAAGCTCGACGCAGCCGTCGCCGAGGTGACGCAGCGCGCAGGCTCCCAGCAGGTGACATCGCTGCTATGCGATTTTTCGTCGCAGGCTGCGATCCGGGGCCTGGCGGACGAGTTTCGCCGGGCGCACACGCGGCTCGATGTGCTGGTGAACAACGCGGGATCGGTGAGCGATCGGCGGCAGGTCACGATCGACGGACTGGAGCAGACCTTCGCGGTCAACCACTTGGGCTACTTCCTGCTGACCAACCTATTGCTCGATTTGCTCGAGGCGGCCGCGCCCGCGCGCATCGTGAACGTCTCCAGCGTCGGCCACCGGCGGGGCGATCTCGACTTCGATGATCTGCAGATGGAAAAGGGATACCAAATCATGCGCGCCTACCGGCGCTCGAAGCTGGGCAACGTGCTCTTCACGCGCGAGCTGGCCAAGAAGCTCGCCGGGACGGGCATCACCGTCAACAGTCTGCACCCCGGCGAAGTGGCCACCCACATTTGGGACCACGCCCCATGGTTCGCAAAGCCCGTGCTGGCCGTGGCCAAGCGCTTCATGATCACCCCCGAGCAGGGCGGCGACACCATCGTGTACCTCGCCACGAGCCCGGAGGTCGAGGGCAAGACGGGCCGGTTACTACGAGAAAAACCGCCTGGTCGAACCGGCTCCGCTGGGTCGAGACGATTCGCTGGCCGAGAAACTGTGGCACGTCAGTGCCTCCCTTTGCGCCGGGGCCGGCGAGACCGTTTGAAAACCCATTGAAAACCATGACTGGTGTAGCCTCGAAGCATGCAAATCATCGCGCTTCACACGAGACTTCGCGCCGGCAAAGAAGAGGATTACGATCGTATTCACGCCGAGATCCCCGATGATCTCGACATCGCGCTACGCGCCGCGGGCGTTCACGGATGGCGCATCTGGCGCAGCGGCAGGGATCTCTTTCACCTCGTGGAGTGCGACGACTACACCCGCATGCGCGCGTACCTGCGCGAGCACCCGGCCAACGTGCCCTGGCAGGCGCGCATGGCCGAGTTGCTCGAAGTGTCCGACGACTACTCCGGCAAAGAGCCGGAGGTAAAACTGGTTTGGGAGCTACCGGAGCTGACCAAGTAGAAACGCGTAATCGAAGGCGGCGTCGCGCAGCTTGTCGTAGCGCCCCGATTGCCCGCCGTGACCAGCCGGGTCCATGTTGATCTTGAAGAGCAATGGATTCTTCCCCGTGCTGGTCGCGCGCAGTTTGGCAACGTATTTGGCGGGCTCCCAATACATGACTTGGCTGTCATTGTACGAGGTGCGCACGAGTATCGTCGGGTAGTCCTTCGGCGCCACGTTGTCGTAAGGGCTATACGTCATCATGTAGTCGTATTGCTCTTTGATCTTCGGATTCCCCCATTCTTCGAATTCGCCCACCGTCAAAGGAAGCGATTCGTCGAGCATCGTATTGATCACGTCCACGAACGGCACGTGGGCAATCACGGCCTTGAAGAGATCGGGCCGCATGTTGGTCACCGCCCCCATGAGCAGCCCGCCGGCGCTTCCGCCCTGGATGGCCAGGCGGCTCTTGTTCACCCACCCTTCCTTCATCAGGAACTCCGCGGAGTCGATGAAATCGGTGAAGGTGTTCATCTTGGCCATCATGCGGCCTTGGTCGTGCCACTTCTTCCCCAAATCGCCGCCGCCGCGAATGTGCGCGACGGCCATGACGACGCCGCGGTCCACGAGGGAGAAGCGATTCGAGTTGAACCTCAAAGGATAGGGATAGCCATACGAACCGTACGCATCGAGCAGCATGGGATGCGTCCCATCGGGCTTCCATTCCTTCTTGTGGAGCAGCGAGATGGGCACCTTCGTGCCGTCGCGCGCGGTGGCGTAGAGACGTTCGCTCTCGTACTGGGATGCGTCGTAACCACCGAGCACCTCGGTGCGTTTGAGCAGCTTTTTCTCCCGGGTCGCCACGTCGTAGTCGAACACCGATTGCGGTGTGGTGAACGACTCGTAGCCATAACGATAAAGCTTGCTCGCGAACTCCGGATTCGGCTCCTCGCGGATGGAGTACACGCGCTCGGGCATGTCGACGCGCTCCGCTTGGCCCGCGTGCGCGGCATCGGTGTGCACGATGCGAATCACCGGCGAGGCATCCTGCCGCTCGTGAAGCACGTAATGATCGGCGAAGACATGGACGTCTTCGAGCATCACGTCCTCGCGGTGCGGAATCACCTCTTTCCATTTGGCGCGCGCCGGATCGTTCACCTTCGCGGTGACGAGGCGGAAGTTTCGCCCGCCGGAGTTGGTGCGAATGTAAAAGAGCCCGCCCCCGTGATCGACGTAATACTCGTGCCCCTGCTCTCTGGGTGCGAGGACCACGGGTGCCGACTTCGGCTTGGCCGCAGGAACGATGCGCGCCTCGGTGGTGGTCTTGCTCTCCGAGCTGATGAAGATCCACTCCTTGCTCCGCGAACGCCTCACCTCGAGCGCGAACCGCTCGTCCTTTTCCTCGAACACCAGGTCGTCTTTGGCGGCATCTTGCCCGAGCACGTGGCGATGGAGCTGATTGCCGCGCTTCGTGGTCGCATCCTCGGTGACGTACAAGATCGTCTTGTTGTCCTTGGCCCACGCCACGCTGTCGACGCGCGGCATGTGCTCGGACCATTCTTTACCGGTCTTCAGATCTTTGACGTGCAAAACGAATTGGCGAAATCCCGTCGTATCCAGACCATAGGCGATCTGGTTTCCATCGTCGGATACCTCGAAGAATCCCACTCCGACGTATTTTTCGGTTTTGCCGATCTCGTTCAAATCGAGAAGCACCGTTTCGGCGGCGTCGCCCGTGGCCTTCTTGCGGCAGTAAATGGCGTATTGTTTCCCCGCCTCGGTGCGCGAGTAATAGAGATAATCGCCGCGCTTCACGGGCACCGACAGGTCCGTCTCTTTGACGCGGGCGAGCATCTCTTTGTAGAGCTGCTCCTGCAGGCCCTCCGTGGAGCCCATCATCGCGCGCGTATAGGCATTTTCGGCAGCGAGGTAGCCGAGCACCTCGGGCGAATCCTTTTTGCGGAGCCAGAAATAGTCATCCGAGCGCTCCTGCCCATGCAGGGTCTCGGTGTGCTTGATTTTCGCGGCCACGGGCGGCACCGGCTCCGTTTTCACCACCGGGGCCTGCACGGGGCTCGAAGCGGATGGGGTCGCATGCGCGCGATCGGCGGGAGGGCTCGAAGCGGTTTCCGAACCACACGCGAGCCCGACGAGAAGATACGGAAAGACGAACAGAAGACGCTTCATGGGGATTTCCCCACGGATAGCCGCTTCTGGTTTAGCTTTCCAGAATTATAAGGAGCAGGTCGCTGAACAATTGGCCTGAAGGCATTGCACCATCTTGGTGACGTCATCCTGGCCGCGCGGATGGGCGGTGTAGCAGCGGTAGATGCAGCTATTGTCGCCCTTGGCGCACTTGCTTTGAACGCACTCGACGATGGCGTTGCACTCGGGATTGGCGCGGCACTTCTCCGCCGGGGCGCAGCAATATTCGGCAAGGCATGGATCGCACGCGGGATCGCCCGAGCTCGCGGTGCAGGTTGGGCCGGGATTGCCCGCATCGACGGGCACCGGATCGGTTCCGCTGTCGATGGTGCCCGCATCCCGTCCCCCACCGGCGTCGGGCTTGCCGCCTCCCCCGTCGAGCTTTCCCGCGTCCGGCGCGGTGCTCGTGTCGGCCGCGCCATCGTTCATCGAGCCACCTCCGTCAGAAGCTCCGCCGTCCACGTCTTGACCATCGAGCCCTCGTTGGCCCGGGTCCGGATCGGAGTCGGTGCTTGAGCAACCCGCGATCAAAGCAAAGGCGCAGGCGATGCCGCCGAGGATGCGCAGGGTGATTCGGCACGTCATCATCCCTCCGATGCATTGCTCTCTGCCGTGGTCGCCTCGCTTGGGGACGAGCACGAGACGATGAGCCACATCGTGGCAATCTGGCCCGATCGCGCAGGGCTCGATCGTCGCGGGATTTGACCTGCGCTCGCAACGGGGCACGCGCCCTGCAATTCAGGGCATGGTCATGAGCCCCTCCCGCGCGCTCGCATTGTTTGCGCTCTTGGCGCCGTTTGCACTTACGCAGTGCACGGTGCATACGACGCCCGAGCCCGCGTATACCACCGTCTACGGGGCCGAAGTTTATTCGCAGCCCTATGTCGTTTATGAAGGGCGCCCTCACTATTACGTTCACGATCATTGGGTTTACTCCACGCCGCGCGGCTGGATGACGTACCGCAATCCACCACCCGCCCTGGAGCGCCAACGACCTTACGTGCAGCAAGCGCCGCCCGCGTACCGTCAACCCGTGGCGCCTCCTGCATACCGTCAGCCCGCGTACCCTGCAGGGCGTCCACCGAGGGCGGTGCGGGTGCCATGATGCGCGCACGCTCGGCATTGGCGCTGGCGGCATTCGCATGGGTGTGCACTTCGTGCTTCGTCGATCCGGCCGACGACTCCGAGTATTACGGACGGAAAACCGGAAGTGTCACTCTGCGCTGGACAATCAACGGCGCCGCCGATCCATCGCGATGCCAATTGTCCGCATCGCCGCGCATCTTCATCACCATCTTGGCCGGCCCTTCCCCGGTCGATTATCGGCAAGACTGTGCTGCGTTTGCCACGTCCATCGAGCTACCGCCCGGCACGTATTCGGGCGACGTTCACCTCGAAGATGCCGCGGGCCAACCCCGAACCACCGACATCCGCGTCGTTCCTTTCGAGATCATCGAAGGCTCCAACTTGGACATCCCCATCGATTTTCCGGCGGACTCTTTCTTCTAACGACATTAGACTCGGGCGATGGACGTACGAATCGCCAAGTGCCTGCTCCTCACGAAGGTTCTCGTCGCGGACGGCATCATGACCGAAAATGAGCGCGAGCTCCTCGAGGGCACGATGGAGCGCCAGGGCCTTTCGCCCGAAGAAAAGCGCAGCGTCTTCGACTTGGAAGGATGGGATGCTGCCGAGGCGGTGGTGGCCCAGCTCCCCGACGAGGAGAAGCGCCAGCTCGTCGATCAACTCATCGACGCGGCCTCGGTCGATGGGCGCCTGTCTCCACTGGAGGCCGCCACGTTGAAGAGCATTACGGCCGCTCTCGGACTAGATTCCTGAATTTGTGAATCCTTCCTGGCAGCGGCAGCGGCAATGGCAATTCTGGATCGATCGCGGCGGCACGTTCACCGACTTGGTGGCACGTGACCCGAGCGGTACGATCTTCACGCACAAGCTCTTATCCCACGCCCCCGAACGTTACCGCGACGCTGCCTTGGCGGGCATTCGGCATTTCCTCGGGGTGGCCGAAGGCGAACCGATCCCGGCCGAGCGCATCGACGTCGTGAAAATGGGCACGACGGTGGCCACCAACGCGCTGCTCGAGCGCAAGGGTGAGCCCACGGCGCTGGTCATCACGCGCGGCTTCGGCGATGCGCTGCGCATCGCGTACCAGAATCGCCCGCGGATCTTCGACCGCCACATTGCGCTGCCCGAGCTGCTTTACACGCGGGTCATCGAGGTCGACGAGCGCATCGCCGCCGATGGCACCGTGCTCACAGCGCTCGATGCCGAGCCCGCCGCCGAGCAATTGCGTGCAGTGTACAAGGAGGGATTTCGCTCGGTGGCCATCGTCTGCATGCACGGCTACCGCTATCCGGACCACGAGCGGCGGCTCGCCGAGTTGGCCCGAGGCATGGGCTTCACGCAGGTGAGCGCCTCGTACGAGTGCAGCCCGCTCATGAAGATCGTCCCGCGCGGCGATACCACCGTGGTGGACGCGTACCTTTCGCCGATTCTGCGACGCTACGTCGACGAGGTCGAAAAAGAGCTTTCCGGCGTGCGACTCATGTTCATGCAATCCAACGGCGGCTTGGCGGAGGCCCATCGCTTCCGCGGCAAGGACGCCGTCTTGTCGGGGCCGGCCGGCGGCATCGTGGGCATGTCCAAGACGTCCGAACGCGCGGGCGAGACGCACGTGATCGGCTTCGACATGGGCGGCACCTCGACCGACGTCTCGCATTATCAAGGCGAATTCGAGCGCACCTTCTTCGCGCAGATCGCCGGCGTGCGCATGCGCGCGCCCATGTTGAACATCCACACCGTGGCCGCCGGCGGCGGGTCGATTCTCACCTTCGATGGAAGCCGGCTGCGGGTCGGCCCCGAGTCGGCGGGCGCCGTGCCCGGCCCGGCGTGCTACCGCCGCGGTGGTCCGCTCACGGTCACGGATGCGAACGTGATGCTCGGGCGCATTCAAACGGATTACTTCCCGCGGGTGTTCGGTCCCTCGGGCGATCAGCCGCTCGATGCCGGCGTCGTGCGCGCGAAATTCGAGGAAATGGCCGCTGAAATAGGCCGCCCGGCAGAGGATATCGCCGAAGGCTTTTTGCGCATTGCCGTGGCCAACATGGCCAATGCCATCAAGAAAATATCGGTTCAGCGGGGGCATGACATCAAGCGGTACGCGCTCACCACCTTCGGAGGCGCGGGCGGCCAGCACGCGTGCCGCGTCGCCGACGAGCTCGGGATGACCAAGGTGCTCTTTCCGCCCTTCGCCGGCGTGCTGTCGGCCTACGGCATGGGGCTGGCCGACGCCGTGGCCATGCGCGAGCGCGCCATCGAGGCCGAGCTCACCGAGACGCTGGTGCCTGTGATTGCCGAGGCGGGCGACGCGCTCTGCGCGGAAGCGCGCCGCGAGCTCGAAGGAGACGGGCTGCCTGCCGCATCCATTTCGGAATCGCGCCGGGTGCACCTGCGCTACGCGGGGACGGACTCGAGCTTGCCCGTGCCCTGGGGCCCGCGCGCGGAGATGATCGCGGGCTTCGAGCGCGTGCACCAGCAGCGCTACTCCTTCGTGATGGATCGGCCGCTCGTCGTCGAAGCCATCTCGGTGTCGGTGGTGGGCTCGGCCGAGGCGCCCGATGCCCACGTCAGCGCGCGCCCCGTGCGCAAAGGCGAATTGGCCTCGTGCGGGGTGGCGCGCATGTTCCACGAGGGCGCGTGGGAGGCGTCGCGCATCTACCGCCATGAGGATCTGCGGCCGGGCGATGACGTGGAGGGCCCTGCCATCATCGCGGAAGCCAATGCCACCATCGTGGTCGAGCCGGGGTGGCGCGCGACGTTCCGCGAGGGCGACTACCTGACGATGACGCGCGTTCGGCCGCGGACAATGACGCATGCCATCGGCGCTGCCGAGGACCGCGTCGACCCGGTCATGCTGGAGATCTTCAACAATTTGTTCATGTCCATCGCCGAGCAAATGGGCGTCATGCTGGAGAATACGGCGCACTCGGTGAACATCAAAGAGCGCCTCGATTTCTCCTGCGCCATCTTCGATAGCGAGGGAAACCTCGTGGCGAATGCCCCGCACATGCCCGTGCACCTCGGCTCGATGGGCGAGAGCGTGCAGGAGATCCTCCGCCGCAATGCGGCCCAAATGAAACCGGGCGATGCCTACGCCGTGAACGACCCGTACCACGGCGGCACGCACATTCCCGACATCACCGTAGTCACACCGGTGTGGAGCGACGACGAAAAGGACATTCTCTTTTACGTCGCCTCGCGCGGCCACCACGCGGAAATTGGCGGCATCACACCCGGATCCATGCCTCCGTTCAGCAAGAACATCGAGGAGGAAGGGGTTCGCTTCGACAATTGGCTCCTCGTCCAAGGCGGCCGCTTTCGCGAGGACGAAACGCGCGAACGGCTCGAGCAGGCGCGCTATCCATCTCGAAATGCGAAAAGCAACTTGGCCGATTTGCGCGCGCAGGTGGCGGCCAACGAAGAAGGCATTCATCAACTCCGTAAGATGATTGCGCACTTCGGACTGGACACGGTGCGCGCGTACATGGGACACGTTCAGGACAATGCCGAAGAGGCCGTGCGCACGGCCATTTCCGCGCTGCACGATGGCCAGTTCTCCTACGAAATGGACAGCGGCGCGCGCATCGAAGTGGCCATTCGCGTAGACGCGGCGGCGCGCTCGGCGGTCATCGATTTCAGGGGAACCTCGGCGGAGCTCGCGAGCAATTTCAATGCGCCCAAGTCGGTGACCTTGGCGGCCGTACTTTACGTATTCCGCACCTTGGCGCAGGGCGATATCCCGCTCAACGCGGGCTGTTTTCGCCCGCTGCGGGTCATCATCCCCGAGGGTTCGATGCTTGCGCCCTCGTATCCTGCAGCGACGGTCGCTGGCAATGTGGAGACCTCGCAGGCCATCACCGGTGCCTTGTATGCGGCGCTGGGGCTTCAGGCCGAGGGCTCCGGCACGATGAACAACGTCACCTTCGGCAACACGCGGCATCAATATTACGAAACCGTGGCCAGCGGCTCGGGCGCGGGGGACGGCTTCGACGGCACCGCGCTGGTGCAGACGCACATGACCAACTCGCGCCTGACCGATCCCGAGATCCTCGAGTGGCGCTACCCCGTCGTGCTGGAGAGCTACGCGATCCGCCGGGGCAGTGGTGGCCATGGGCGATGGCGCGGCGGCGACGGCGGAACGCGGCGCATTCGCTTCCTCGAGCCGATGACCGTGTCGGTGCTCTCGGGGCACCGGCGCGTCCCACCGTACGGCATGGCCGGAGGCGCGCCCGGCGGCCTTGGGAAGAACTGGGTCGAGCGCGCCGGGACCAATGGTGGAGGCATCACGGAGATGAAAGGCTGTGACTCCGTCGATGTCGAAGTGGGTGACGTCTTCGTGCTGCAAACCCCCGGCGGTGGCGGTTACGGCGCCGCCTCCAACGAGACAGCAGGAGCTGTGACATGAGCAGCAAGGCACGCCGCGTGGTCATCGCGAGCCTCGTGGGTACCTCGCTCGAATGGTACGACTTTTTTCTGTACGGCCTCGCCGCCGCACTCATCTTCAAAAAGCTGTTCTTCCCGACGTTCGACCCGCTCGCCGGGACACTCGCCTCACTCGCGACCTACGCCGTCGGCTTCGTCGCGCGGCCCATCGGCGGGGCCGTGTTCGGGCATTTTGGCGACAAGATCGGCCGCAAGAACATCCTCATCTTCACCTTGGTGCTGATGGGAGCCTCCACCTTTGCCATCGGCCTGCTGCCGACATACGACTCCATCGGGGTGGCTGCGCCCATTCTGCTGGTCGCGCTGCGCTTTCTCCAGGGCCTTGGGCTCGGTGGCGAGTGGGGCGGCGCCGTGCTCATGTCCATCGAGCACAGTCACCAAGCGCGCCGCGGCTTGGCCGCGAGCTGGCCACAAGTGGGCGCCCCCGCGGGCAACCTCCTCGCGGCCGGTGTGCTCGGCGTGCTCTCGGCCGCCATGCCCGACGAGGCCTTCCATCGCTGGGGGTGGCGCCTTCCCTTCTTGCTCAGCGCGGCGCTCATCGTCGTGGGCCTCTGGATCCGCCGCTCGATCAGCGAGTCGCCTCTGTTTCTCGAGGCCAGCCAGAAGCACGCCGTTCCCAAGATGCCGCTGCTGGAGGTGCTGCGGCAACATCCGCGCGAGCTCTTGGTCGTGCTGGGCGCGCGCATCGGCTCCGACGTTTGCTACTACATCTTCGCGCTGTTCATCGTGACCTATGCCACGCAACACGTCGGCATGCCGCGGGAGGTTGCGCTGCACGGTGTGCTCATCGGGTCCGCATTTCAGCTCGTGTTCATGCCCCTCTTCGGCGCGCTCTCCGACCGTTACGGCCGCCGTCCCATCTCGCTCGCGGGCGCCATCGGCGCTGCGGCCTGGGGCTTCGTGTTCTTTCGCATGCTCGACGCCAAGAGCGCGCCGCTTCTCTTCGTCACCGCCATCGTAGGCCTCTTCTTTCACGCCGCCATGTACGGTCCGCAGGCCGCCTTCGTCAGCGAGCTCTTTTCCACGCGCCTGCGCTACAGCGGCGCGTCCCTGAGCTACCAGGCCGCGGGCATCCTCGGTGGCGCACTCGCGCCCATCATCGCCCTCGCCCTCCTCACCTACTTCGGCACGTCCGTCGCCGTGAGCCTCTACCTCCTCGGAGCCCTCGGCATCAACATCGCCGCCATGCTCGCCGCCCCCGAAACCCGCGACACCGACCTGCTGAAAAGCTAGAGAAATTTCACAGGGAGGCGGGGAGACGGGGAGTTTTTAGGGTTTCAATCGGCTCACTGAGCAAATTTGAAACAGAAAAAATCCTTCCCGCCTTCCCGCCTTCATGTGAATTCTCTTCTTCTTTTGCGGAGCGCGCCTTACCTCGCAGGTAATTGAGACGTTTCCTTGCTCGCCCCATGGTGAGCGGTGTCGGAGATTGATTCGACACGAAACAAGGAGCCTTTCTCATGAGCCGATCCGTCAGTGACCTGGTGCAGGGATACCTCGATAGCTGGAACGAGACCGATCCGGGCGCGCGCCAAGCTGCCATCGAGAAGAACTTCACGAATGATTGCACGTACACGGATCCGTTGGCCGCCGTCGCCGGCCGCGAGGGACTCGATGGCTTCATTGCCGCCGTGCAATCGAAGTATCCAGGAATCGTCTTTACGCTCGGTAGTGCGATTGATACGCACCATGATCAAGTGCGCTTCACATGGCACGCTGGACCGCCTGGGTCCAAAGAACCGGCTGCCATCGGCTTCGATGTTGCGGTATTCGAGAATGGCAAAATTCGTCACGTATTTGGATTTCTCGACAAGGCCCAGCCCGCCTAACGCCCCCTCGGTGCATCGGAGACGGGTGTCCAAATTAGCCTTGCAGAAGATTTTTCCGCTTCGCCTTGCATGAAGATGGACGAATCGAGCGAGCACCGGACATTCGAAATACGGGGGGAGACACATGACATCGAAATCTCGGCGGAGCTTCCTCGCAACGGCAGCCGGCGCAACGGCGATGGGAATGATGAACTGGGCGGAAGGCATTCCGCTGTTTCGGATTCCCGTCGCCAGCGCGGCCTCCACGCTGCCCGCGCCGTCCCGTTTTCCAACTTTCCTTCGACTCTACCAACAAGCCTATCAGAACTGGTCCGAACAAATTACCGTCGAACGGGTGTGGACATGTGCCCCGGCGAATGCCCGAGAGGTCGTCGCCCTGGTCAATTGGGCATACCAAAATGGATATCGCCTTCGTCCGAAGGGGATGAGTCATAATTGGTCCCCCGTTCTTTTGCCGAATGGTTCGGATGTTTCGAAAATCATTCTCGTAGACACCACCCGACTCACCTCCGTGCGCGTCGATGCACGCGGGCAAGTCAAGTCGGTCACCGCCGGCGCGGGAACGCTGATGGCGAGGGTGCTCGAGGAGCTCGAGGCGCGCGGTCTCGGCTTCGCGGCCATCCCCGCCCCCGGCGACATCACCGTCGGTGGTCTTCTGGCCATCGGCGCGCATGGCACGGCCGTCCCTGCGCGGGGCGAGACGCGGACGCCGGGGCAGACGTACGGCTCGTTGTCGAACTTGATCCTCTCGATCACCGCGGTGGTCTGGGACGGATCGCGCAACGAATACGTGCTGCGCACCTTTCAGAGGAACGACCCGGACATTCGCGCGTTCCTCGTGCACCTCGGACGCGCCTTCATCACCGAGGTGACCCTGCAGGTCGGCGCGAACGCGCGCCTGCGGTGCCAGAGTTGGTACGATATTCCGGCGCGCGTCGTCTTCGCACCACCGGCCTCCGCGGGACCGCACTCCATGGCCGCCCTCACCGAAAAAGCGGGCCGGGTCGAGGCCATTTGGTTTCCCTTCACCAGCGTACCCTGGATCAAGGTTTGGTCCCTCGCACCGGAAAAACCTTGGATTTCCCGCCACGTGCGCAAGCCGTACAACTACGGATTCGCCAATTCGATCACGCAGGAGCAATCCGAGTGCATCGAGCAGATCAACGCCGGCGCGACCTTCCTCACGCCGCTGCTCGCGAACATCTTCACGGGCGCCGCCGGTGCGGGACTCATCGCCTCCGGCACGTGGGATCTCTGGGGTTGGTCCAAGGACGTCTTGCTGTACGCCAAGGCCACCACGTTGCGCGTAGCCGCCTTGGGGCTCGCCATCGTGACCGCGCGCGAAAACCTCCAGCGCGTCGTCTCCGAGGTGTACGCCGAATATTCGCGGGCCATCACGGCCTATCAGCTCAAAGGCCAATTCCCCATGAGCGCCCCACTCGAAATCCGCATCACGGGACTCGATCATGCACGCGACGTGCAAATCCCTGGGGCGCAATCGCCATTGCTCTCGGTCGCAAGGCCACGGCCCGACCATCCCGAGTGGGATACGTGCGTGTGGATCAACATGCTCACCATCCCGAAGATGCCGCACGCGAACGAGTTTTATGCGGAGATGGAGCGCTGGATCTGGACCAACTTCTCCGGGTCGTACGCCACCGTGCGGCCCGAATGGTCCAAAGGCTGGGCCCATACCGACACGGGGGCATGGTCCAACCAAGCGGTGCTATCCGGCGCCATCCCGGACACGTTCCGCGCCGGCCAAGCGAGGGGCGACGATTGGGATACGGCCATCGCGATCCTGGATGGCTATGATCCTCATCGCATTTTCGCCAATCCGTTCCTCGACACGCTTCTCACGTAAGCGTCGGTCGGCGTCGCCGCGACATTTTGTCGCTCCACAACGCGACGGGAACGTGACAGAAGGGCGGCATGCCGTTGTTCGCACCCCGCACCCTTTTCGTTGCGTTCCTCGTCGCGTCCGCCTGCGCGGTCGGGCAAGGCGTCCGTCCGTCCGTCGCCGAGGCGTGTGGCTCGGAAACGCACACGGCGCGGGGTGTGGTGCGCTCGTTCGGGCCCGAACGAAAATTCGTGAACATCGCCCACGAGAAAATCGAAGGCTACATGATGGCCATGACCATGTCCTTCGAGCCGCGCAGCTCGGGCCAGCTCGAAGGGCTCGCGGTCGGTGACAACATCGCGTTCACCT
This sequence comes from Sorangiineae bacterium MSr12523, assembly GCA_037157775.1. Classification (NCBI taxonomy): domain Bacteria; kingdom Pseudomonadati; phylum Myxococcota; class Myxococcia; order Myxococcales; family Pendulisporaceae; genus Pendulispora; species Pendulispora brunnea. The sequence goes on along the minus strand of CP089982.1, from coordinate 3,258,712 downwards.
TCACTGCAACGGAAGACGGGCGCCGTCTCATCGACTCGATTACGAAGAAGTAAAGGCCGTGGCGGAAACACGTTCCTTTCTCCGCCGGCACCTTCCCTGGGCGCTGTCGGCATGGGTCCTCCTCACAGCCGCCGTGGTCGGCGTGGTCGTGTGGCTCGATGCGCGACGCCAGCCCCCACCCGCCGCCGAGAACGAGGCCTCGCGGCACGAAGCCACGGGCGTGATTCGCTCCTTCGGTGATGGCCGAAGCTACGTCAACATCGCGCACGATCCCATCGACGGCTTCATGGCGGCCATGACGATGGCCTTCGAATTTCAGAGCGCCGAGCAGGCGTCGGGCCTCGACGTTGGAGATCGCGTCAAATTCTCGTTCTCCGCGGATCGACAAGGGCGACTCGTCATCGACAGCATCGCCAAAGCCCCGTGACAAAGCGGGGCCATGGGTTGGGCCCTTGCGTCGCCGTCGAGCTTCGGTGCGCGGCGCAGGCTATATAGATGGTATGACCGCTCCCTCGTTGGTCCCGATCGTCCAAGTCGGCGCGCCCGTGTTGCGTGGGCTTGCGCACGACGTCGACCCCGCGCGAATCCCCACCAAAGAGTTCCGCGACCTGGTCCAAACGATGATTGACGTCATGCGCCAGGCCCCGGGTGTGGGCCTGGCGGCACCGCAAATTGGCATTCCACTCCGGCTCATCGTGCTGGAAGACCGCGAGGAATTCCTCGCGCAATTGAGCCCGGAGGAGAGGGCCCTGCGCGGACGCGTCGCCTTCCCCACGCGCGTATTCGTCAATCCGGTGCTCACGCCCATCGGCAACGAGACGGCCACCTTCTTCGAGGGGTGCCTGAGCGTCAGCGGCTATGTCGCCCTGGTGGAGCGCTACCTCGAGGTGGAAGTCACCGGCCTCGACGAAAATGCGGTACCGCAGACGTGGCGGGTGCGCGGCTGGCCCGCGCGCATCCTGCAGCACGAGGTCGATCACATCGGCGGCACCTTGTACATCGACCGCATGAAGTCACGCTCGTTCGCCACCGTCGAGGCGGCGAAGGAGCACTATGCGAGCAAATCCATCGCCGAAATCATCCACGCCCTGGACGCGAACCGCCCCACGTAGGTCACTTGACGACGTGCTCATATGATGGTTCGTGAACCTGATGAAAACGTACTCAGGCAGCTGCCATTGCGGAAAAGTTCGATACGAAGTTACGGCTGAAATCGACAAGCTCATGCAGTGTAACTGCTCGATGTGCTCGAAGCGGGGTCACCTTTTGACCTTCGTCGGTGCCGACCAGTTCCGCCTTCTCGCGGGCAGCGACGCGCTCCAGGATTATCAGTTCAACAGAAAGATGATCCATCACCTGTTCTGCTCGACCTGCGGCGTCTCATCGTTTGCCCGTGGCCAAAAGCCCGACGGCTCCGAAATGGTCGCCATCAACGCCCGCTGTCTCGAGGGCGTCGACGTCGCGGCCTACCCCATCCAACACGTCGACGGAAAGAATTTCTAAGAAAGAGAGAGATCACATGAAGGCGGGAAGGCGGGAAGGTTTTTGAGATTAACAATCAATTTCGAATCCCTTCCCGTCTTCCCGCCTTCATGTTCAATTCTCTCTTCTTATTTGCGGCCGGGCGCCAAATCTTTGGCCAGTTCTTCGTACAAGAAGATGGCGCTCTTGATGGCTTTTTCCCAATCGCCCAAGTGCAAGCTCTCGTTCTCCGAGTGGGCGTTGGTGTACGGGTCCTCCACGCCAATGAGCAGCGCCGGCACGCCACCGAGTTCGTTGGCAAAAGGCTCCACGAAGGGAATCGACCCGCCGCAGCCGATGGTCAGCGGCTCACGCCCATAGCCCTTTCGCAGCGCGCGGAACGCGGCCTGGAATGCGATGTGGGACGAATCGGTGTACCACCAGCGCCCCGTGTGCTCGGCCTTGATGTCGATCTCGAGGCCCCACGGCGTCGCCTTCTTCAGCGCCTCGACGAGCCGGTTTTTCACGTCCTCGGGATCCAGATCGGGCACCACGCGAATGCCCACGCGCGCCCACGCCGATTCGCAAATGATGTTTCGCGCGTCCTTGCGGCTGCTCGCCTGAATGGCATTGACCGAAATCGATGGATGACGCCAATTGGTCTCCCACCAATGGCGGCCTCCGAGGAGCTCCACCCCGGGCAACAATCCCGCTTGCTCGCGGAAATGCGATTCGTCCCCCGGCAGCGCCTGAATGCTCGCACGCTCCGCCTCGGTCAGCGGCTTCACTTTGTCGACGATACCGGGAATGGCAATCGACCCGTCCGGATGGGTCAGGCTGGCCAGAATTCGGCATAGTCCCATCACCGGATCGGGCACCGGCCCACCCCACATGCCCGAGTGCAGCGATTGCTTCAGCGCGCGCACCTCGACATCCACCGCAATGATGCCGCGCAGCGACGTCGTGATCGACGGCAGCCCCGTTTCGAAGTTCCCCGTATCGGTGAGCACGATGGCATCAGCCTGCACCAGCTTGGAATTTTTCCGCAGAAACTCCGACAGGTGTCCCGAGCCAATCTCTTCTTCGCCCTCGATGACGACTTTCACGTTGAGCGGAAGTTCGCCGGCGCCCTTCAACCAGGCATCGACGGCCGACGTGTGCACGACGATGCCCGCCTTGTCGTCCGCCGCGCCGCGCGCATAAAGGCGGCCATCGCGCTCGGTGGGCTCGAAAGGCGGGCTCGCCCACACCTCCGGATCGCCGGTGGGCTGCACGTCGTGGTGTGCATACAGAAGGACCGTGGGCTTGCCCGGCGCCTTCAGGATCTCTCCATAGACATAAGGATGCGCCCCCTCGACCTCGAGAAGCTGCACATTGTCGAACCCGCGCTTCTTCAGGAGCAGCGCCGTCGCCTCCGCGCTCGCCCGCACGTGGCGTGGATCGAACCCGTCGAACGACACGCTGGGGATGCGTACCAGCGTCTTCAAATCCTCCAGGTACTCGCCCTTCAGCTCTTCGAACTGCTTGATCGCTCGCTCTATCGCCATGGTCCGATCCTCTAGCAGTTAACTTGACGAAAACCGAGGGCGGCTCCATATCTTTGACTGTGTCAACGAATACATTGACTGAAGCCAACGATACGAATCCGGTCACCAGCGTGCGAGCGTTCAATCGCTTTTGGACGACCCGCATCGGAGCGCTTGGTGGAAGCCATCTGCAGAGCACGTATTCGCTCACCGAGGCGCGCGTTCTGTTCGAGCTGGCGCAACGTGGGTCCAATCAGGGCATGGAGGTGGCCGATCTCCGGCGCGAGCTCGAGCTCGATGCGGGCTATTTGAGCCGCATTCTCTCGCGCTTCAAGGCGGACCGGCTGGTGTCGCTCGAGTCGTCGGAGACGGATGCGCGCAAGCAGGTGGCGTACCTCACCAACAAAGGGCGCGACATCTTTTTGGCGCTCGACGCCAAATCCGCCGAGTGGGTCTCGAGCATGCTCTCCTCCCTGTCCGCGGAGGACAAACGGCGCCTCGTGGTCGCACTCCATACGGCGCGCACCCTCCTCGAGGGCGCGCCGCAACCGCCATCGTACCTTTTGCGCCCGCTCCGCCCGGGCGATCTGGGCTGGGTCATTCGCCGCCACGGCATCGTCTACGGCGACGAATACGGTTACGACGCATCGTTCGAGGCGTTGGTCGCGCGCATCATGGCCGACTACATCGAAAACTACGACCCCGAGCTGGAAAATGCCTTCATCGCCGAGATGGACGGCGAGCCTGTGGGCAGCATCTTCTGCGTGAAAAAAACGGCCACCATCGCCCAACTCCGCTGCCTCATCGTGGATCCCAAGGCCCGGGGCATGGGCGTAGGCAGCCGCCTCGTCGACGAGTGCATCCGCTTCGCCCGCCGCGCCGGTTACAAGAAAATGGTCCTCTGGACCCACGACTCCCTCGTCGCCGCCCGCCACATCTACGAACGCGCCGGCTTCACCCTGCAAAAACAGGAGAAGAACCACAGCTTCGGCCAACCCGTCGTCGACCAAACTTGGTCACTGACCCTCTAGGCCGTGCGCGCAAGCTCCAGGGCGAGCTCCAAAATGTGCGCGCGGAGCTGGTCTTCCGCGGCGGCATCGAGCGACGCCATGGCCACGGGAAACGCCGCCTCGAGGTCGACGAGGACGTCCAGGACGACCTCGTCCAGCAACTGCTCGCGCGAACCATGTCCCACCTTGGAACGAGCGCTGGCCAAACGCGGCAAATTCACCAAACGAGTCGCCAAAGCCTGGAGTTCATGCCCCGATAGACGAATATCCGAGTTCCACGGTTCGCTTTCGTCGAATTGAACTTCGCTGAACTCGGGTATCTTGATTTTGAACACCGGCCGGTTCTCGGGGGCGAGATCCGCATCGGGCTTCAACACGAGCCCCTCGGCGAAATTGTTCGGCAGCGCCGGCAGATCCCGCGGAACGCGCGTCAGAAACCGAGACTCGAGCGCGCCCACCTCGGAACGTGTTCCTTCGAGCATCGTTGGGACGAGGCCCAACCCGGTGCCTTGCGTACATTCTTTCAATTTGGAATGCGCTAGGAAAACGCCACCATCGACGAGAATGTCGAAAAGCGCAAATTGGATATCCGGCGCATACCAAATGCCCGTCTGCACGGGGGTGACGCCATGGACCGGCGCCACGTCGGAATGGGGATACCCTCCGCCGTAGAGCTCTCCGTAGAAATACGTGCGGCCGTGCCCCCCAAGGCGCCGGTGCACTTCGCGAACGGCGGCATCCAACGGAGACCGAAGCAGTTGCCACCCGAAGAACACGTCGCCCGCGTCGAGCCACGACTTTCGCTTACCAAAGCGGACGACAGCGCCATCCGTGCCCATGACGAAGTGAGCACCGTGGATCTTTTCCGTCGCGACCCAGCGGGACACCTTCGACGGCACAGCATCGCGAAGGTGCAGCGGGATCTTCGGGAAAGGGCGATGTTCCATCGGTCGCGGCCGGGCAGAGCATGGCAGGTGATGTCGGTCGCGCAACCTTGACGTCGCTTCGTATGAAATTTTGCTTCCAGGGGCGGATGGCGGACGGTGCAAGTGTGCAACAGCATGTGCCGAGTCGCTGCCCCAACCTGTAGACTCTCGGCAGCATGACCAGTGGACCACTCTCGCCCGGGGACATCGTTGCCGGCAAATACCGCATCGAACGCGTGCTGGGTACGGGCGCCACCGGCATCGTCTTCGCCGCGCAGCACCTCCAACTCAACCAGCGCGTCGCGCTCAAGTTCCTCAACCCGACCTTCGCGGATGACCCGACCATCACGGCCCGCTTCCTTCGCGAGGCGCAGGCCACGGCCCGCATCCGAAGCGAACACGTCGCGCGCGTCTCCGACGTGAGCACGCTCGATTCGGGTCAGCTTTACATCGTCATGGAGTTCCTCGAGGGGCGCGACCTTGCGGCCCTTCTCGCGGGCGGGGCGCGGCTCGAGGTGGCGACCGCGGTGGGCTACGTCATGCAAGCCGCCGAGGCCATCGCCCATGCCCACGCCGCCGGCATCATCCATCGCGATTTGAAGCCCGCCAATGTCTTCCTCGCCGTGCGCGAGGACGGCAGCATGAGCATCAAGGTACTCGACTTCGGTATTTCCAAGTGGCTCGGCACGACGTCGCACTCGCTCACCGTCAAAGCCACCGGCCTCGGCTCGCCGGCGTACATGTCGCCCGAGCAAATCCGCTCCGCGAAGGACGTGGATCTGCGCACGGACATCTGGGCCCTGGGGGTCATCCTTTTCGCGCTGCTGGCCGGACAAGGCCCCTTCGAAGAGGACAACCTCAACGGCGTGTTCCAAGCCATCATCCACCGGGCGACGCCATCGCTCCGCGAAAAGCGCGAAGACGTGCCCACGGGCCTCGAGGCCGTCGTGCTGCGTTGCCTGCAAAAGTCGCCCGATGAGCGGTATGCCAATGTCGGCGAGCTCGCCCGCGCGCTCGAGCCCTTCGGGCCGGCTTCCATGCTGGGCACCGCGGCGAAGATCGAGCGCATCCTCGGCCTCGCCCCCAATTCGACCGAGAGAAAGCCCAATTCGCGCGAGAACCTCGTCACCGCGCCCGCCACCGTCGTGGAAATCACCCGCGGGATGAGCGCCCCCGCGCATGCCGCCGGACCGCCGCTCGGTGCCGAAATCCACGTGCTCGGAGGGCCCGGCTCGCCGACCGTGTTCAAGCTTTCATCGGGAAGCTGTCGCGCGGGCAGCGGCGCCGGCTGCGACATCGTCATCAACGAGCCCACCGTCTCGCGGGCCCACGTCGAGCTGACCTTGCGCACCGAGGGCGTCGAAGTGCACGATCTCGGGAGCACCAACGGCACCTTCTACCTCGGACAGCGCGTGCAGCGCATGGTCCTCTCGCTCGGGGCACGCATTCAGATCGGGTTGGTCACCTTGGTGCTCGACGCCGATCGCGAACAACTGGAGCACGTGCTCCAGCATTCCGACACGTCGTACCGCGGGCTGCTCGGCGCATCCGCCCCGATGCGGCGGCTTTTCGGCATGCTCGCGCGCCTCGAGGCCTCGCTCACCCCCGTCATCATCGAGGGCGAACCCGGCACCGGCAAAGAAGCCATCGCGCGCGCCCTGCACGATGGATCGAGCGTCTCCAGCGGCCCGCTCATCACCATCAATTGCGCCGCCTTGCCGCGCGAGCTCGCCGCAAGTGAGCTTTTCGGCCACAAGAGAAACGCGCTGCCCGGCGCCGCCGAGGATCGCATGGGCGCCTTCGAGTACGCCGACGAAGGCACGCTCTTTCTGGACGAGATCTGCGATCTGCCCCTCGACGTGCAACCCATGGTGTTGAAGGCCCTCGAGACCGGCGAGGTGCGCCGCGTCGGAGGCGACACCGCCCATCAGGTCCGCGTGCGCATCATCGCCTCGACCAGCCGCGATCTCGCCGAGGAGGTGCGCCAGGGCCGCTTGCGCGAGGAGCTCTATTTCCGTATCGCCGTGGTGCGCCTGCGGGTGCCGCCGCTCCGCGAACGGGTCGAGGACATCCCTGCCCTGGTCGAGAAGTTCGCCGCCGACGCCGGCGTCGCCGCACTACCTGCGCCCATCGTCGAGGACCTCAAGACGCGCGCGTGGCCGGGCAACGTGCTCGAGCTGCGCGACACGGTGCTGGCGTACGACGCCCTCGGCGCCCTTCCCGAGCCGACGCGCCCCAAGGGCGCAATCCTCGATCTCGCGTTGCGCAAGCTCATCGATCCGCGCCGCGCCTACGAGGAGCAAAAGGCGGCCCTGGTCGATCGCTTCACGGCCATCTGGCTCGAGGAACTCCTCGAGCTCACCGCGGGCAACCACAGCGCCGCGGCACGCTACGCCGACTTGGAGCGCGCCGAAATCGCCCGCCTCGCCGCCCAATACGGCATCGGCAAAAGCCCGCGAAGCCGCTGAGACGAAAGAGAGAGAGAGAAATTCACATGAAGGCGGGAAGACGGGAAGGGTTCGAGATTGAGGAGAATGGTGCCGAGAGGCCCATTCATAAACCTTCCCGCCTTCCCGCCTTCATGTGAGCTCTCTCTTCTTCGAGGGTCAGCGCTTCGCGTTGAGGATGCGCGGGGACATGAGGTGGCGGATGACCGCGCCCACCTCGTCGCGGCGGGCGACGATGAGCACGGTCATCCCGCCGCGCAGAACCGACGAGCCGCGGGGCGCATCGACGGCGCCGTTGGCATCGTAGAGACCGGCGAAGACACACGACGGCGGAAAGCCCTTCGAAGCGGCAATCTCGGCGACCGGACGGCCCACGACGTCGGCGCCCTCGGGAATGGTCAGCTCGAAGGCCACCGAGCTGCCGCCGCCGAGGATCATCGAGTGCTTCACCGCATCGTGCTCGATGGCCGTGGCGATGCCTCCGACGAAAATCTCGATTTCCGACACGATGCGGTGCACGCCCGCATCGAGGTACACGTTGCGGTACTGCGAGTCGCGCATGCGCACCATCACGCGCTGGGCACCCGCCGAACGCGCGAGCAGCGCCACCGCGAGATTGTCGGCATCGCGCGCGAGCATGGCCACCACCACGTCGGAGCGCGACACGTCGGCCTCTTGCAGCAGCCCCGCATCGGTGGCATCCCCCGTGATGGCCACGAGACCGTGACGTTCGAAGGCTTGCTTGGCGACCAGCGGATCGCGATCGATGATGATGACCTCGTGGCCCGTCGTCCGAAGATGACCGCCGACACTGAGACCCGCCCGCCCGGCTCCTGCAATGAGAACTCGCATCGTTGTATCCGTTGCTCCTTATTCGTGATGCTCTTCGTTCATGAGGGCCATGCGCTGCTTGTCGAGCTCCCCCAGGCGCTCCTCCGCGACCTCGAGGGAGATGATTCCTCGCTGCCCCGCCTCCATGACCGCCGCCCTCTGTCCCTGCAGCAAGGTCATTTCGAGGAATTGATCCTTTGCATCGATGGCCCGCGCCTCGCGCAGTGCCTCCTCCGAGGCGATGATCTGCCGTTGAAATGCCGCGCGACGCTCGGCGTGCTCACGCCGTGAGACGAGGCCCGCGCCGAGCAACTCGTCGAGCTCCGACTGCCCGCGCCGGGCCACGATGAGCGTAGCCCGCGCCTCGTCCGTCGCCAGATCGGAGCGGAGCGAGATGCCCAGCCAGCCGAGCATTCTGCGGAAAGGAAGCGCCTGCGCGATCAAGGTCACGAAGGTGCAGCCGAAGACGATGGCCACGAGGCGATGCCGATACGGTAGCTCCGTGGGAAGCGCGAGCACGGCAGCCATGGAGAGCGCGCCCTTGATGTTGCCCAGCACCATGACGTGCTGCCAGCGCATCGGAACGCGCTCGCCCTGCAAAATGCGCAGCAGCCAGAAGCAGCCGTACACCGCCACCGCGCGGCCCGCGTGCAACGCCAGCACGGCAAGCACGATGGAGGAGGCCTCGTCGAGCAGCATCGACGGCTGAATCTGCATCCCGACCAGGAGAAAAATGAGCACGTTTAGAATGAAGCCCGCCGTTTCCCAAAAGCCCTGCAACGCCAGGACGCGCGAGGGCTCCAGCATGGTGCGCGCCGCACGCCCCACGAGCACGCCCGCCACGACGACCGCAATCACGGGCGATGCGTGCAGGCGTTCCGCGGTGAGCGACGCCGCGAACACCAGCACGATGGAGGCCAGAATCGCGGTAAGACCATCCGGCGTGCGGCGGAGCACCACGCTCCCGAGCACCCCGAAGCCCGCGCCCAGAATGCCGCCACCGAGCATGGTCACCACCAGCGCGCGCAACGTGCCGATCCCGTCGAAGGTACCGCTTTCGACCATCTCGGTGGCGATCAAGACGAGAACGAGCGCCGTCCCGTCGTTGAAAAGGCTCTCGCCCTCCATGATGGACGCAAGCCGGTGCGGCACGCGCACGCTCTTGAAGGCCAAGAGCACGCTCACCGTGTCGGTGATGGCGAGCAGCGCCCCGAGAAGAACGGCCACCGGAAACGGCAGGTCGAGCGCGTACTTCGCCACCGCCGCCGTGCCCAAAAGCGAAATGGCCACGCCGGGCACGGCCAGCGCGAGAATGGGGCGCGCCGCCTGACTGAGGGCATGGCCGTCGGCGAACAACGCAGCCTCGAAAACGAGGATGGGCAGAAACGCCAAAAGCACGATTTCGGGATTCATCGGCGTGTGCGGAAGCACATTCACGAAGACGCCGAGCAGCCCCACGATGACGAGGGCGACGTTGTAGGGAACACCGATGCGCTTTGCGGCGATCGCGACGCTCGAGCCGGTGGCAAGAACGATGAACAGCGTCTCGAGCGCGTGCCTCATGATTTCGTACGTACCCTGATGCTTCCCGGATGAGAAGCTTTTCGCTCGCGTCGCTCTTCGCAGCTTCTCTGGAGCTCACACTGGCCTGCGCATTGCTGGTGCGGCGGCCGGAGGTGCTGTATGGGAATGCTTCATCAGGTCGCATCCGTCGTGGGCCGCGCGCTCCGGAGCGTTCACGCGGGCGACGACAAGTTGGTCATCTCTCGCTTGCAGAGATCCGTGGAGGCCATCGATGTTACGACCTCCTCGTTTCTATCGCACGGGCCCATTCCGACGAAATACACGGCCGATGGGCTCGGCCTTTCGCCGCCCATTCGGTGGGGGAACGTCCCCGAGCGTACACGCTCACTGGTGCTCATTTGCGAAGATCCGGACGCGCCGCTGCCCAAGCCGTTCGTGCACTGGCTCGTGCATAGCATCGCGCCCGATATCCGCGAGATCCCCGAGGGCTCCATGACCGTCGGCATGGTGGGCCTGAATACGCGGCGCAAGATGGGCTACACGCCGCCCTCGCCGCCCCCGGGGCATGGGCTTCACCATTACCACTTCCAGCTCTACGCGCTGGACTACGCCCCGGAGCTCTCCTCGCACGCCGATCGCGAGGACGTGGTGCGCGCGATGGAATCTCACGTGCTCGCCTCGGGACGACTCATCGGCACGTACGAACGCACCTAGTCGGTTCCAATCTCGTTTCGAGCCTGCTTCTAATTGGCTTCGACTTGCAAAGGCGGTTGCCCGGCCCGCTGGCGCCATCCATCGATGAGGCGATGCAGGGCTGGGCGCGCCACGAGCCATTTGGCCACCCTGTGCTGAATCGGCAGGTCCATGACCAAGAGGCCCACGATGATGGTGAGCACGCCCTGGCCGGGCAGAAGCAGCATGGCGATGCCGGCCAGCACGATCAGCACGCCCGCCACGGTGCGCACGATGCGCGCGCCGGGGCTGCGCGGGGGGGCTGGGCGCAGGAAATAATCGGGCGGTACGCGCACGATGAACAGCTTGGCCCCCCACATCGCCGCGACGACCATCAGGAGCGACAGCACCATCACCACGACAGCGAGCACTGGCGTCGACCTCAGGTTCATCGGATCTTCTCCTCGACCTCTCTTCGAGTACTCATCCGCAACCACTCATCTGCAACACCGCTGCCCCGCGCACATCACCCCGCGCGAGATCGGCGAGCGCGCGGTTCGCCTCGGCCAGAGGATACACCGCGGTGGCGGTCCGAACCGGAATGTCCGCGGCAAGCTGAAGAAACTCGCGCGCATCCTGGCGGGTGAAATTGGCCACGCTGTGGAGCGAGCGCTCCCACCACAAATCGTCGTACGAGAACGCTGGAATGCGATCCAGGTGAATGGCATTGATGGCCACTGCACCGCCACGCTCGAGCGCGCGCAAGGCAGCCACGACGACGTCGCCCGAGGGCGCAAAGGTCACCGCGGCATCGAGCCGTACGGGCGGCGCCTCGTCGTAGCCTTTGGCCCAAACGGCGCCGAGCGCACGGGCACGCGCCTGCTCGTCGCGGTTGCGCGTGCACACGTAGACCTCGCAGCCCCAATGAACGGCGACCTGAATCGCCAAAAGCGCGGAGGCGCCAAAGCCGAAAAGGCCAAGCCGCCCGCCCGGGCGAATTCCCGATACCTTGAGTGCGCGATATCCAATGATGCCGCCGCAGAGCAGCGGTGCCGCCGCCATGTCGTCGAATCCATCGGGCAAGCGAAACGCGAAATCCGCGCGCAACCGCGCACGCGTGGCATAGCCCCCATCGCGGTCCCAGCCGGTGAACTCGGCGCGCTCGCATAGGTTTTCACGCCCCTCCGCGCAACGCGCGCACACGCCACAGCTGCCGCCGAGCCATGCGCCGCCGGCGCGATCGCCGACCCTCCAATCGGCAACACCTTCGCCGACGGCAGCCACCCTTCCCACGATTTGGTGACCCGGAACGACGGGCCGCCGTCTCAGCGGCACATCGCCTTGGCAAAGCTGCAAATCCGTTCGACAAACACCGCACGCCGTGACGTCCAGGACGATTTCCCCTGGCCCCGGAGCATCCTCGTGCGCGCGCTCGCGAAGAACGAGCCACGGCACTTCATCGGTGGCGTGCTTGGTCGGATTTTCCAGGACCATGCAGTTCATCGCCTCATTCTAATGCCTTTGGCGGAAAGCGTGCCATTGCACACCCCTCGAAAATCGGTCCAACCGTGTGCGAAGATCCGTTTACGGAGCTCATGAGCGTATCTACGTTGGGGTTCGACGAAGAGGACGAGGACAGAGGGCTTCCGCAGTCGTTCGCGAGGCCACAACCATGTTTGCCTTTCTAAACCACTGGTCGAATGCACCGTTTTTGGTGATGCTCGGCCTCGTTGCCGTCATCGTGTTTTTGCAGGCCGCCGGATTGGTGGGCCTGGTGGCAGAAGGAGGTGGGGATCACGATGTGAATGTCGACGCCGATCACGACGTCGATCTGAATCACGATGCGGATGCAGATGGCGATGGGGATGCCGATGCGGATTCCGACGCCGACGGCGATGGATGGCACGGCGCACTTTCGTATTTTGGAGTGGGACGTGTCCCGCTCATGGTGTTGTTGGTCACATGGCTGCTCTTCACCGGCTTTTCCGGCATCTTTTTCAATAGCTTGGCGTACGTCCGCTTCGGAGGCTCGGGCAACTATGCGGGATGGGTCATCCCCGTCACGTATGGCACGTCCCTCGCGGTGGGCCTCGCCGCAATGCGCTTTTTCTCTCGAGTCCTCGGGAGGATTTTCGATCTTGGCACCCGAGGTGCCACGGCGAAACATGAATTGTCTGGACGCATCGGCATCGTAGCAAGCCCCGAGCTGGGGCCGAAGTTTGGCGAAATCCGGGTTCGCGACGAACGCGGAAATGAGCTTTTGGTGCATGCGCGAATCGAAACGGGCGAAGATCCTCTCAAGCTCGGGCAGGAAGTCGTCCTGGTCGATTACGACACGGAATCGGAAATGTTCTTGGCGACGTCCGCTAAGTTCGAAATGGGCCCGCGAAAGAGGCCCGATGGTGAAAGGAAAGGAAACAAATGATGTTCAATGGGTTCGAGGTCTGGCAGGTCGTCCTCGCGATCGTCGGCGCCATCGTTCTCGTGCTTTTCGTCTTTTTCGCGTCGATGGCGCGGTTTCTCAAAAGACCATCGCCCTCGGAGGCGATCATCCGCATCGGCCGAAACATGACCGACGTGTTCATCGGCCAGGCGTGCTGGATCGTCCCCGTGTTTCACCGGGCATCGACCATGTCACTGTCCACCATCGGGTTGACCATCCGGCGCGCGAGCCACGACGCACTCGTGACGAAAGACTACATCTCTACGAATCTTTCCGCGGAGTTCTACATTCGCGTCGAGCCGAACGAGGACGACGTCAAGAAGGCCGCGCGCACCATCGGCATCGACGAGGGTCACGCATCGTCTGACGCCATCCGCGTGAAGAGCCAACAGCTCTTGGAGCCGAAGCTCGTCGGCGCCCTGCGCGCCGTCGCCGCCCAAAACGACTTTCTCGCGCTGCACCTCAATCGCGAACACTTCGCCTTGGAGGTCTCCAATGCGCTGCGCGAAGATCTAGGCCGCAATGGCTTTACCCTGGAGTCGGTCACCATCACGGAGCTCACGCAGACACCCCTCTCCGAGATGCGCGCGGACGATATTTTCGGCGCCTCCGGCCGGCAAACGGTGACGAACACGGTGGTCGAGAAGAACATCGCCGTGAAAAAGAAGATCCAGGAAGAGGCCGAGCGCACCGCGGAAATCGCGCGCGAGCAGGAGATCAACGTCGCGACGCAGAACCGCCTCACCCGAGAGGGCAAGGCCAAGGAGGAAGAGGCGGCCATCAAGGCGGAGTTGGCCAAGAACGAAGCCGTCGAGGCGCGCGATCTGCAGCGTCAGTCGAATATCGCCGTCGAACGCGCGCGCAAGGAGCAAACGGAGCAGGCCGCGGAAATCGGCAAGCAAAAGGTCATCGAGGCCGCGCAAGTCGACAAGGAGCGGGCCATCGAGGCCGCGCTGGTGGACAAGCAGATCACGCTCACCATGAAGGCCAAGGAGAGCGCCCAGGCGGACGCCGAAAAGGCCGAGGCCCTGGCGCTTCGCGAGAAGGCGGACCAGGAAGTCGTCACCGTGGCGCGTGTGGCGGAGGCCGAGCGTCTCCGGCGCATCGCCATCGTCGATGCGGAAAAGCTCGCGCAGCAGGAAAAGATTGCCGCCGAGGTCGAAGCCTTCAAGAAGAAGGTGGAGGCCGAAGCCATCGCCGCCGCGCAGCGTGCATCGGCCACGGGTACCGCGGAGGCCGCGCGCTTCCGCTCGCAGGGTGAGGCGGACGCCGTGAAGATCAAGGCGCAGGCCGATGCCGACGCCGCGGAGTTGCAAGCGGTGTCGATCACGAAGCTCGCCGAGGCGCAGCGCGAGGCAGGCCTGAAGGAGGCGGAGGTGTTGCGCGAGAAAATCGTGGCGCAAAACTCGAAGTCGCGGGACATCCTGCTTCAGGAGACGATCACGACGCTCATTCACAATGGGCCGGCCATCGTGCACGAGCTGATGAAACCCGCCGAGCGCATCGGCGAAATCAAGGTACTGAACCTCGCCGGCGGCCTTGGCGGCGGCAACAGCGCCGGCTCCTCCGCGAACGGTGCCGGAAATGGGACGAACGGCTTTCCGCTTCTGGGCAACGCCCTCGGCCCCATCGCAAAGACCATGCTGGAGACGTCCGCCGTCATGCCGCTCCTCAAGGAGGTGATGAAGTTCGCCAACGTGGATGCGCTCAAGGACGTCGTGGGCCCGGTCACCACGCCCGTCACCACGCCAGCCCCGGTGATGCCGCCGCGTCCCAGCGTGCAAACGCTGACCGAGGATGACTTCGTCCTCCAGGAAGGCTCGATCAAGTGACCACGCCCATGGCACCCGCGGAAGAACTGGCGACCTTCACGGCGTGGGCCACGGCCATCTTCTACTTGGCAGAGTCCGACCACAATCCGCAGATTCGCACCTACTTCGATGCGTACCACTACGTTGCCACATCACTGAGCGTCGGCTACGCCAACGTCTTCCCCGTCACCCAAGTCGGGAAAGCCGTCGCCGCCGCCGTGATGATGGTCGGCCCCTCCCTCTCCGCCCGCGCCCTCGACGGCCCCAAGGCAGAGAACAACGATGCCCTCATCGCCAAACTCGACGAAATCCTCGTCGAACTCCGGAAAAAGCCCCACTAACCCCAATCTTCTCTCCCAGAGGGATTGAACAGGGAGGGGGGGAGGCGGGGAGGGATACGGCACAAATCCCACCGGGCACCGAGGCTTTTTTTTTGGGTTTTCAGTTGGCTCCGTAAGCCAAGTGAAAAACCAAACCAGCTTCGGTGCGCGGTGGGATTCGCGTTGTTTCCCTCCCCGCCTCCCCCCCTCCCTGTAATTCTTAATCTTCTAGGTCAGACCCATCGCGGCGCGGACTTTGGCGGCGCGTTCGCCGACTCGGAAGACGAGTTCCTGGAACTCGGGGCGCTTGCGGAGCGGGTCGAGCAGAGGACATCGGTTGCACCAGGCAATGTCGAACAGGCCTGCGCGATCGGCGTCGGCGAGGGCGGCGAGGGCGCCGTCTTCGTCGCCGCGGAAGCAGAGAACCTCCGCCTTGATCTGACGGAACATCGCCGTGCGGCGAAGCGCACCACTCCCGGCCCTGGCGCGCGCGTCGAGGAACTCGAGCTGCTCGTCGAAGGCCTTGTCGTCCTCCATCGACATGAGGATGCCGCGACCCGGGAAAATCGGCCCCGTCGGCCCCTCGTCCGCAAGGAGCGCACGGGCCGTCGCGTAGTCACGCCGCCAGAAGATGATGCGCGCACGCACCAGCCAATAGACCACGTGGGTCTGCGGATCGGGCGGAAGCGCCGCCAGAAGCTCGTCGGCGATCTGCGGCTTGCCCGAAAGCTCGTACGCCCGCGCCATCTCGCCACGGCTCACGAACGTGCGCGGCTCGATGGATAGCGCCGCCGACAGATGCTCCAGCGCCGTGTCGATGCGGTCGCACTCCACCGCGATGCGCCCGTACATATCGTGCGCATCCGCCAGACGCTTTCCCGAGCGCACGGCATCGCGGATGTCATGGGCGCCGCGCTCGGAGTCCCCGAACGCGAACGCGACACACCCCGCGGCCAAGCGCGCCTCCGCCAAATCGGGCGCCAGCGCAATGGCCCGTTCCGCCGCGAGCCGCGTGGCATCGCCGCTCACCTCGCCGTCCGAGTACAGGTACTCCTTCAGGCGCGCGAGCGCGTAGCCCGAAAGAATGGTCGCATCGTCCGGCCGCCGCTCCAGCGCTTGCTGGAACAACTCGATGGCCCGCTGCGTGGTTTCCGGCGAGTAGCGGTGAAGCTCGTGCCGCGCCCGCAGGTACAGATCGTACGCAACGGGGTCCTCGATCGTCTGCCGATTGCCCTCGGGCCGCTCGATGCTCAGCGCCCGCGAGATGGCACAGGCGATCTCGTCGCCAACCTTGAGAAAATCCGCTTCGGGCCGCTCGAAGCGCGAAGCCCAGAGCTGAAACCCGTCGCCCACGCTCACGATGCGCGCGCTCACCCGCAGCATGTCGCCGATGCGGCGAAGCGATCCCTCGACGACGACCTGCACACCGAGCTCGCGCCCCACCTCACGCGAATCCGACGAACGCCCGCGCGCACTGATGACTGCACCCAGCGGACGCACGCGGATGCCGTCCATGACCGACAAGGTGTCGATCAAGTCCTCCGTGAGGCCGCTCGCGAGGTACTCGTCTTCGGGACGCCCGCCGTTCTGGAACGGCAGAACGGCGACCTTTTTGTCGCCGGGCGGCGTCTCGAGCAACCCCGGCATCGACGGACGCGCCGCCGGCTGCGGTTTGGGCGCGCGCGGAGGTGCCGCGGGCGCGACCGGAATGGTCAACGTCGACAGCGCCGTCGCCACCTCGGTCGCCGAGGCGTAGCGATCCTCGGGCTTGCGCGCCATGCAGCGCATGACGATCTGCGCGGCCCCGATGGGCACCGTCTGCCGGTGCGCCCGCGGATCGGGCGGCGGCTTCAGGAGACGCTGCGCGGCCACCTGGAAGATCGACTCGCCCGACCATGCCGTCACGCCGGTGAGAAGCTCGTAGAGAATCTCGCCCAGCGCATACAAATCTGCTCGGTGATCGACGGTGAGCCCCTCGACCTGCTCGGGTGCCATGTACGCCGGCGTTCCCACGGGCGCGCCCATGGTCACGTGCGCGCTCAGCACCGCACGCGCGATGCCGAAGTCCGTGATGGCCACGCGATCGTCCTTGGTGACGAGCACGTTGTCCGGCTTCAAATCGCGATGGACCACGCCCGCACGGTGCGCGGCCTCGAGGCCTGCGCAAATCGCCAGGCCGATATCGACCACGCGCGACAGCGGAAAAAGCTCCTCGCGCTCGTACAGGAGCTCGGCGAGGGACGTCCCATCGATGAACTCCATGGTCAAAAACTTCTCACC
Organism: Sorangiineae bacterium MSr12523; assembly: GCA_037157775.1. Taxonomy (NCBI): domain Bacteria; kingdom Pseudomonadati; phylum Myxococcota; class Myxococcia; order Myxococcales; family Pendulisporaceae; genus Pendulispora; species Pendulispora brunnea. The sequence goes on along the minus strand of CP089982.1, from coordinate 3,241,461 downwards.
GTGGTGTTCCCCGATGTCGAACGTGCGGGCCACGTTCACGTGCGTGACGCGGCGGGCAAGCTTCACCTCTTGGCGAAATCGGGCGAGCATTTCCGGTGTGTTCACCAGCTCGCGCCGGAGCACCTTGAGGGCGACGACCTCATCGAGCTCCAGGTCGCGCGCTCGGTAAACGCTTCCCATCCCACCGGTCCCCACCAGGCCCAAAAGCTCGTAGCGGCCTGCGAGGACCTCGGCCACGGCGTGCTCTTCGTTCAACGGCGCGACGGCAGTCATTCAGTTTGGATTTTTAGCGCATCCCTGACCTTGGCCCAAGCGGCTTCGACCCGATGAGCAACGCAAAAGATCGCGGTGGCATCGTGTAGGTTGCGCCCGCTTGCAAAAACGCGTCATTTTCCGCGCAAGCGTCGCGCCGCCGGGTGTCGACCAGCACACGCCAGCCACCCTCGAGTTTGCCGGAGCTCTCACTTTTCTTTTTGTCAGACGGCCCGCCCGGGTCTTGCGCTTCCCGCGGAAAGCTTGGCAAGCGAAATGCGACCTCGGCTTTGTCGCCGTTCAAAACGAAGCAAAGGACCGCCTCGGGGTCCTCGCGCACGGGTTTCATCACCGCCGAGAGGGCCATGAACTCGGGAGAGCCCCAATCTTCGAGCTGCATGGGGTGCCCATCGGCATCGAGCCAGACGATGTCGCCACCGTCGAAGAACGTGTCGCGCCGGAGCGCGGGAAAACGTTTGCGAAGCCGAGCCAGCGCCCCGCAGTAATCGCGCAACGCACGCGCCTCGTCGTCGAGTGCCCAATTCAAATACGACGTATCGTCGTCGAGCACGTAAGGATTGTTATTACCCTTTTGCGTTTTCCGTATTTCGTCGCCCGACGTAATCATGGGCACGCCCGGCGTCAGATAAAGCATGGCCAGGAAATTGCGTATTTGCCGCCCGCGCGCCGCAATCAACATGGCATCGTCGGTCTCGCCCTCGACACCGAAGTTCATGCTCAAATTGTCGTTCGAGCCATCGCGGCTGTTCTCGCCATTGGCGTCGTTGTGTTTGCGCGTGTAACTCACCAAATCGCGCAAGGTGAAACCATCGTGCGCGGTGATGAAGTTGATGCTCGTCGAAGGCGTGCGCGCCGGGGTGTGAAAGAGATCGCTCGAACCGGTGAGGCGGTAGCCCAAATCGGAGAGCGATTTTTCGTGGCCATTCCAAAAACGCCGCATTCCATCGCGAAAACGCGCATTCCACTCGCGCCATCGCCCTGGAAAATGCCCGAGCTGCATGCTGTCGGGACCGAGATCCCAAGGCTCGGCAATGAGCTTAACCCGCGAGAGAACCGGGTCTTGGAAGATGGTGCGGAAGAACGCCGCGTGGCGCCGAAAGTCCGCCCCTTCTCGACCCAACGTGGTCGTCAAATCGAAGCGGAAGCCGTCGACGTGCATTTCCTGCACCCAATAACGGAGGCTGTCGCAAATCAATTTGAGCACCTGCGGGTGCTCCACCTGCAGGGTATTTCCGCAACCGGTATAATCGACCGTGCGCGCACCATGCTCGCGCAATTTGTAATAAACGCGATTGTCGATGCCGCGCAAAAACAGAGTCGGCCCGGTTTCGTCGCCCTCACAGGAATGGTTGTACACGACGTCGAGAATCACCTCGATGCCGGCGGCGTGCAGCGCCTTGACCATGGCCTTGAACTCGCGCACTTGTTCGCCGGGGCGCGTGGCAAAGCGCTGATCGGGCGCGAAGTAGCCCAGCGTCGAGTAGCCCCAGTAATTCTTCTGACCGCGCCGGGCGACGCTTGGCTCGTCGGCCACCTCGTGGACGGGCATCAGCTCGATGGCGGTGACACCCAGCCCGCGCAGGTGCGCGATCATCGGTTCGCTGGCCACGCCCAGGTAGGTGCCGCGGTGGGCGGGCTCGATGTCCGGGTGGCGAAAGGTGAGGCTTTTCACGTGCGCCTCGTAAATCACCGTGTCCCGCCAGGGCGTGCGCAGCGGAGCGTCGCCCGCCCAGTCGAAGGGCTCGTTCATGACGATGCCCTTGGGCACGAACGGCGCGCTGTCCGTGTCGTCGCGGGGCACGGCTCCCACCTGACCAGGTGCGTGATCGTAGATGGCCCCGCCGCGGTAGCTGACCTTGCCCTCGAGGGCCCGCGCGTACGGGTCGACGAGCAACTTGTTCGCGTTGAAGCGCTGGCCGCGGCTCGGCTCCCACGGGCCATCGACGCGGAAGCCGTAGCGCTGGCCGTGCCCCACGCCCTCGATGAAGCCGTGCCACACGTGGCCGGTGCGGTGCTCGAGCGCGACGCGCCTTTCCTGAGTGCCGCCCTCGTCGAAGAGGCACACGGAAACCGCCGTCGCCGATTCGGAGTAGAGCGCGAAATTGGTGCCGCCCGGAAGCGGCGTCGCCCCCTCGGGAAACGGGCTTCCTGCGCTCATTCGATGCGTCCGGACGACTTGGCCAAGGCGAGAAGGGCTCCCATGCGGGATCCAACGATGGGGTCGCGCTCCAGATCTTCCACCGGCTTGGGCAGTCGGTAGGTCCAATTTTCCGGACCGACCGTGCCCGGCGTGTTGATGCGCACGTCCTCGTTCAGGATCTCCGCGCCGAGGACCAAGGTGAGATCCGAGCGTGCATGCAGCAGGCTGCGCATCAGCCCGAGCCAGCGCTCGTCCTCCCGTGCCGTGGGCTTGATGCCGGCGACCTCCGAAAGCCCTTCGCGCTCCCACGCTTGCAACTCGTTCCACCAGCTCGTGATCGGCGCCGTATCGTGCGTGCTCCACGAGGCCACGCTCACCTCTTGGAACTCGTCGGGCGTGCGGTACACGTGGCGCACGTAATCGCGCTCCCAGGGGATGACGCGGTAGCCGGGCATCTCCAGATCGCGCAGCGCCTCGCGCACGAAATCGGGAATTTTGCCGAGATCTTCGGCGATGAGCTTGGCCGGGTGCGCCTCGTCGGCCATGCGCCGGAGCAGGCCTCGCCCGCGCTCGATCTGCCCCGCTTCGGTGGCCGGATCGAAGGTGCCCTTGGAAATGTGCCCCTGCTTGGGGGTGACGAACATGCGGAAGTAGCCGACGACGTGATCGAGCCGGAACCGATCGTACAGCTTGGCCGCGTGGCGCGTGCGCGCGACCAGCCAGCCGAGATCGTCCGCGTCCATGGCCGCCCAGTCGTACGCGGGAAGGCCCCAATCCTGGCCCTCGGGCGAGAAAGCATCGGGCGGCGCGCCCAACGTCACGTCCTTGCGGAATTGATGCGCGTGCGACCACACGTCCGCGCTTTCGTGCCCCACGACGAAGGGCAGATCGCCCATCAATTCGACGCCGAGCTCCGTCAGGCCCACGCGGGCGCGCTGCCATTGCCGGTGGGCCATCCACTGCCCGTACTGATGCTCGAGGATGCGCGGCGCGAGCTGCTGGCTCTTGGCCGCGAGTGCCTCGGGATCGCGGTTGCGTTCCCCCTCGGGCCAGAGATCCCACGCGTGCTGCTGGTGCGACTCGCGCAGTGCCACGTAGAGCGCGAGATCGTCTTCCCAATCGCGCTCGCGCTCGATGAAGGTGCGCAGCTCCTGACCGCGCGCGGTCCCGCGCAGCCACTCGTGCTCGTAGAAATGGGCGAATTTTTGCCGCAGCACGCCGGCCTTGAGGGCGCGCACGGCGGCGTAGTCGACGCGCGATGCGTCACGCACGCGCGCCAGCTCGCGGCGGCCGGCCTCGTCGAGCAGGGCCTCGGGATCGCCGAGGTCCTCGACATCCGCGAGGTCGATGTAAACGGGATCGATGCCGAATGCGGTGCGCGCGCCATACGGGCTCGTTTCCCCTTCGCAGAGCTCGTACGGCGGCAAAATTTGAAGCAGCCGCATGCCGCCGGTGAGGAGCCACTTGGCGGTGGGTACCAGATCCGAAATTTGCCCAATGCCCCAGCTTCGATGGGTTCGAAGCGAAAACAGCGGAATCGTGCAACCTGCAAGGCGGGTCATAAGGTCTAAGCTTATAGCGTGTCTCGTTCGCATCCCCCGGCATTCATGGTCCTCTCGCTCGCGATCCACGTCGCGGCCGGGGCTGTCGTGTTGGGGCTGGGCACGGCGCACGATCCCGCGGCGGAGGCGGATCCGCCGCCGAATTTCGCGGGTGAGACGTTCGAGATCCCGGAGCTGGATCCCGAGAGGGCAGAAGAATCCACGAGCGCCTCGCCCGCCGCCGCGAAGCCTTCGCCGGCGCGCGCCCCGCGGCCTGCGCGAGCGGAACCGGTGTCGACGACATCGAAGGCGCAGGCGTCGGACGCGCCCGCGGCCGGCGGCGAGGCAAGCGCACCGCCGCTGTTCGGGGCCGTCGGCGAGCGGGGTGTCGTCGACCTCGCCACGGCGTTCACCCGGGCCTTTCCGCAGGCCGCCAGCGGCGATGCGAGCTGGACCCGGGTTCCATTCGGATCGGCCGGCACCGCGGACGTGGCACTCGAGATCGACGACACGGGTCATCTGGTCGACACGCACGTGACGGGCAGCCCGTCGTCCGCCCTCCGCGATGGCATCCAGCGCACCTTGGTGCTCATCCGCGCGCGCTCTTTCGTGGCGACGGCCGCCGTCACGCGGCTTCACATCGTGTCCACCGTCTCGCCCGACGCCACGCACGACGGGCTCCACGGGGACGTGTTCGCCATCGGGGGCTCCTTCGCCGGCCGCGAGGGCAGCGCGTTTTTCGCGCTGGCCATGGGCCGGCGGATCGATCTGACCATCACGCGCAAGTAGGGGTTAGGGCGGCCGTCGCGGAGGCCGCCGTCCCTTCTTCTTGCTGCGCTTCTTGCGTGCGGCCACGCGTGTTGGGGCCGTACGCGTTGGCGCGGCGCGCACCTCCCACGCCGGCGGCCCCGGCGCGCGGCCCACGAGGTGCACGCGCTGGAAGGCAATGGTCTCTCCATCTTTCTCGAACGAGTCGTCGGCCAGGGAAACCAAGCCCGCGCGCGCAAGCCCGCCCACGACGTGCTCCAACGAGGAGCGGTCCATCGACTTGCTCGAGGCAAAGACCTCGCGATGGATCTGCCCGACGGTGAGACCATCGCGCTGGCGCAAGGCGTCCAGCACGCGCTCCGCCGCGCGCTGCTCGGCGGCCGTGGGCTCGCGAAAGCGGGCCGCAATCGCGTCCTTCGGGGCGCAGACGTCGCAGAGCCCGCACACCTCGCCGTCGTCCTGCTCGTCGCCGAAGTGGCGGACCAGCTGCAGCATGCGGCAAACGTGCTTCTCCGTGTACCGATGCATCGCCTCGATCTGCGCCGCGCGGTGCTTTCGCTGCGCTTCGTACGCGCGCTCCCAGCCGCCCTTGCCCCGCCGCACGGTGTCGTCGGCCTCGAGGATCGCCGCGCCCTGCGCGCACAATTTGTCCAGCGCCTTCTCGAACTGCGTCTCGGGCACCTGCGTCGCGAGCCACGCCTTCGGCCGCGGCCCCTCGGCCAGCGCATCGAAGAGGCGTTGCACGATGTCGAGCGGGGGGTAATCGCGATCGAGGAAGAACTCGTGCATCTTGCGGTCGACGAACGACCCGAACAAGACCGCGCGCGATGGCTTTCCATCGCGCCCCGCGCGGCCTATCTCCTGGTAATAGCCTTCGAGGGACGCCGGAAGGGCCGTGTGGATGACGGTTCGCACGTCCGGCTTGTCGATGCCCATGCCAAAGGCAATGGTCGCGACCACGGCCTCGAGTTTGCCCCCGAGAAACGCGGTCTGCACCTTCGCGCGATCGGCGGGGGGCAGGCCCGCGTGGTACGCAGCCACGGGAAATCCTGCCGATCGCGCAAGGGTTTTCGCGAGCGCCTCGGTGTCCTTGCGGGTGGGCGCGTACAGAATCGCGGGTCGCCGGGCAGGCTTGGCGAGGAGCTTTGCCACGGCGGCTGTGCGGTCCTTGGGGTTCTTTTCGATGACCTCGATGGCCAGGTTCGTTCGCCGAAAGCCGTGAATGAACGCCGCGTGCGACGTCAGCCCCAATTGGGTCGCGATATCCTCTTGCACCAGCGGTGTCGCCGTCGCGGTGAGGGCCATCACGGGGGCAGGACGCAAAAGGGGCAATCGCTCCCCCAACAGCCGATAATCCGGCCGAAAATCGTGGCCCCAATGCGAAATACAATGCGCCTCGTCCACGGCGATGAGTGCGGGCTTTCGCCGCGCGAGCATCTCCGGAAAACCGGGCACGCGCAGCCTTTCGGGCGCAATGAAGAGAAAGTCGAGCGCGCCATCCAAATACGCCCGGCACGCACTCCGCGATGCCTCCCGATCGCGCCCCGAGTGGATCCGCTCCGCCGCGAGGCCGAGCGCTTTCAACTTCGCGACTTGGTCTTCCATCAGGGCAATCAGCGGGCTGATGACCAACGTCGTCCCGCCCCGCGCCAACCCGGGCAATTGGTAACAAAGCGACTTTCCCGATCCGGTGGGCATGACGAGGAGGACGTCTTTGCCCGACGTCGCCGTTCGGCAGACCTCCTCCTGGTACGGGCGAAATGCTCCGAAGCCGAACACGTCGCGCAGCAGCGCCGGAAGCTCCCTCGACCGGGGACTCCGGTTCGGGGTCGGATTCCGAGTCGGAGTCGGAGTCGGATTCGGATTCAGATTCGGATTCAGATTCAGATTCGGATTCAGATTCAGATTCGGAGTCGGACTCGGATTCCGATCCGGACTCGGGCCCGCGGCCCGGACCTTGCCCGTCACCTCGGTCACGAAAGCTTCGATGCCCTGCATGAACCTCTCGAAATCGCCTTCCCCTCTCTCCATCCGCCGCAGCTCCCGCTCCCACTCCCCCGTGAGCACGGGACTCTTCACCCGCGGATGCACCGCCTCCACCAGCGCAATCCCGCGATCCGTTGCGTGGAGTACCTTCTTGTCCCGTTCGAGGTACTCGCGCGCAAGCAGCGTCTCGATCGTTGCCGCCCGCGTCGCGGGGGTGCCCAGCCCGGACTCGCGCATCGCCTCGGACAGCTCCTTGTCCTCGATCGTGCGGCCTGCGCTCTCCATCGCCGTCAACAACGTCGCGTCGGTGTAGCGGTCCGGCGGCCGCGTCCTTCCGGGCTTTGCCTCCACCTTCTCCACGGACACCGCCATGCCCTGCGCCAGCCCCGGCGGCACCGTCGGCGCCTGCTCCTCTTTTGCAGGCCTCGTCCCCTTGCGATCGAGCACCTTCCATCCGACCTGCTCCACCGACGTTCCCGTCGTCATGAAGCGATCCACGTTCTCGGCGGACTTCACCGCCGTCACCACCGTCGTCGTCGCGTACCGATGATCCTCGTGCCATGCCGCGAGCAGCCGCCGGCAAACCAAATCGTAAATGTTCGCCTCCTCCCGCGACAACGCATCGCGATCCGCCACCACCGTCGTCGGAATGATCGCGTGGTGATCGGTCACCGCCGCATCGTCCACGAAACGCCGGCCCAGCGGACGCTGCCCCGTGCCCGGTGCCAGCAGGCCTTCGTACGCGGGGGCAATCGCGTCCACGATCCCGCGCAGCGTCGCGGCGACCGAGCTCGAAAGGGCCCGACTGTCCGTTCGCGGATAGCTAATCAACTTCCACCGCTCGTAAAGCGCCTGCGCCACATCGAGCGTACGTTGCGCGCTCATGCCGAAAAGCCGGTTCGCGTGGCGCTGCAGCTCCGTCAGATCGTACAACCGCGGCGGGGGCATCGCGTGGTTCTCGCGCTCCACCGACTCGACCCGCGCCTCGCCACCGCGCACGCGCTCGAGGATCCGCTCGGCCTCCGCCCCGTCGGGCGGCAACCGCACCGCCTCGCGTTTCGGCTTCGCCCGATCCCCTTCCGTGGCCTGCACCACCTTGAACAGCAGCCCGCGGTAGTCGATGTCCGCGTCCGCCTTCCCGAACGTGGCCACGATTTCCAGGTAATCCTCGGGCACGAACGCGCGAATCTCCAGCTCGCGCGCCACCACCATGGCCAACGTCGGCGTCTGCACCCGCCCCACGGAATACAGAACATCGTGCGTCACCGTGTACGCCCGCGACAGATTCATGCCCACGAGCCAGTCGGCCCGGCTCCGCGCCCGCGCAGCCCGCGCCAGCGAATCGAACGCCGCCCCCGGCCTCAACTCGCGAAACGCCCGCGAGATGGCATCCGGCGTGAGCGACGAAAGCCATAGCCGCTTCACCGGCTTGCGGCATTTCGCCGCCTCGTACACGTATCGGAAAATGAGCTCCCCCTCGCGCCCCGCGTCGGTGGCGCACACCACGCCGTCGACCTCGCGCGAGTTGAGAATGCCCCGCACCACCTCGAACTGATCGCGCGTGCCCTCCAGCACCGTCAGCGGCCAGTCCTTCGGCAGCATGGGCAGATCGGCCAATCGCCACGAGCGCCATCGGTCATCGATTTGATGCGGCTCGGCGAGCGCGACCAAATGGCCCACCGCCCACGTCACCACGTAGTTGCCGCCCCGCAGGAAGCCCTCGCCGCGCGACGTTGCCCCGAGCACACGCGCCAGATCCCGCGCGACGGCAGGCTTTTCCGCCAGCACGGCGATCATGACGCCATTCTTCGAATTTTTATGGGCAGCCTGCTCTTCTTCACGCAGGCGGTATTAGCAGATCCCGTCCCGAGCAGCGCGGGAGAACCATTTCGGGTCCGGGGTGGACGCACGCGAGGACCAACTTTGCGCAATGCGGAGCGCCGAGCGCGATCCAACACACGGATGCACGCGACATCGGCCATCGTTATTTCGCGCCACGCATCTGCGGGCGCTTGCAGGGCGAATGTCGCTAACGTAATGAGTGAAAAATTGATTTGAGTATGCGCGGTCACGCGCGTCTTTGGACGTCTGGGCGAGGCCCGGGGAGAAGGATAATGGCATGGCTCGACGCTTAAGTTTGGCGCTCCTATTGGCAATTTTGGCGGTCATGGCCGTCGCCTGGGTGCCGGGTTGCGGCAGCAACAATGACTCGGAATTTGGTGATCCAGGCCCCCCCGACGGCTCGCTTCCCGACGGACATCCCGGCGGCGGATTCGGCGACGGTGGCGGCAACGGCGGCGGTACCGGCACCGACGGTGACTTCGCCATCACACCGCGCGATCAGACGATCGACATTGCCATCGACCAAGAAAAGGTCACCGTCACCCCAGCCACATTGAAGTTCCAGGGTAAATGGCGACAGCAGGACGTCATTGCGTCCTGGTCGCTCGACCGTGGCGAACTCGGTACGGTCGACAACAATGGCATCTTCACGCCGAGCAACACCTTGGCGCGAGCCATGAGCGGCGTGGTCCACGTCACGGGGCGATACCAACCCCAAGGCGACCGTCTCTACCAAGCGTCCACCGCGGTGACGGTCCGCCTGCGCATCACGCAAAACGGCAAACCGGAGAACGGACTTCCCACGGGGAACCCCGTCGGCGGCAGCGGCATCGGCGGCCCGGTCGATGCGCCCACCAAGGGCCGTCTGCAGGGAACCCCCACCAACGCGCCCGACTTCATCGGCCTCTACCCCTACGACAAGACGGTTTGGCCGCGCGGCCTGTTCGCGCCACTTCTTCAGTGGCAGTCGTCCAAGAACGTCAAAGCCGTTTACATTCACCTCAAGGAGAACGGTTTCGAGTTCGAAGGATTCTCCTCCGGCAACGGCTTGATCAATCAACCGATCTGGCAGGCGGCATGGGACAAGGCCACCTATGGAAATACCGGCGATCCGCTGACCGTCGAGATCAAGATCGACGACGGCACCAAGACGTACGGCACCGTCAAACGAACTTGGACGATTGCGCCCGGCGCCCTCAAAGGCACTGTCTATTACAATTCTTACGATACGAAGTTGGCGACCCGCCTGGAGAACCAACCGAGCAGCGCGGGCGTGCTCGCCATTCGGCCTGGCCAAACCCAACCGGTGCTGGCACTCGGAGAGGGCAGCAAGAACGAGTGCATCGTTTGCCACACGGTTTCGGGCGACGGCTCCACCTTGTTCGCGCAGATCTGGAACAAGGACAAGGACCATCCCTCGGAATACAAAAATGGCCTCTCGTACAATCTGAAGACGAACGCGAAGATTGCCGATTACGTCAACAACGCCCCCGATGGAACGACGAACAATCGCAAGTTCCTCTGGTCCGGCGTCTCCAACGACGGAACGTACGCGCTGCAAAGCTCGGGGCATACGCAGGAAGCCTTCAGTGGCGACTCGCGCGTGTTCCGGCGCGACAATGGCAATGCGGTCTCGGCGTCGGGCTTCGACGGGGTCATCGGGCAGGCGGTCACCCCCGCGTTCTCGCCCGACGGCAAGAAGGTCGCGTTCAACTATTGGACGGCGGGGCCGCACGGCTCCAACGCGGGCGACGGCCATTCCATCGCCATCATGGACTTCGCCTGCGGTGCGGGTGGCGGCGGCGCCGGCCCGTCGTGCGGGAGCTTCGCCTTCTCGGGGCTGAAGGTGATTTACAACAACCCGCAGCGCACCGTCGGATGGCCCGCCTGGTTGCCGGACAACACCGGCGTCATCTTCCACAACGTGGTCAAGCTTCCCGAGGGCGGCTCGCCGCTGGCCACGTGGAAGAAGGCGCAGGCGGAGCTTTGGTACACCAACACGGCGGGACAGGCGGTGGCACTCAAAGCGCTCAACGGCACGGGCTACCTGCCGACCAATGCCGAGCACCCGGACGACACGGTGATGAACTACGAGCCCACGGTGAATCCCATTGCCTCGGGCGGTTACTACTGGGTCGTCTTCACCTCGCGACGCATGTACGGCAACGTTGCCGACGGCTTTGCGTACCCCGCGCCGGGCACGGGCGACAAGCCGACGCCCAAGAAGCTCTGGGTCGCGGCCATCGATCTGAACGCGCGCCCTGGACAGGATCCGAGCCATCCGGCGTTCTACCTGCCCGCGCAAGAACTCGACGCGGGCAACATGCGCGGCTACTGGGTCGTCGATCCGTGCAAGTCCAACGGCAAGACCTGCGAGGGCGGCGACGAATGCTGCAACGGCTTCTGCCGCCAGAACGACAAGGGCGCGCTGGTCTGCACCGACAAGCCGCAAGGCTGCGCCCAGGAATTCGAGCACTGCGATCAGGATTCCGACTGCTGCGGCGCCGGTGCGGGTTACATCTGCATCAACAACCGCTGCGCGCGGAAGGTGAATTGAAGTAGCGCCAAGGAAGAACACATCGGGGTCCTTCGTATGCCGATACGATGCGACCCTCGTTGTTGGGGCGAGTCGCGAGACTCGCCCTTCTTATTTCTTCGATTGGACTCGCTGGATGCTTTGGAGATGCCTCGCAGGAGGCGCCTTCGGATGAGAACGAAAGTGCAGCGCGTGCCATGCTGGAAGCCATGCCGCTCGGCCACGTCGCCTCCCGCGACGGGCGCGGGGCGGTGCGCCTCGTTCTGAGCGGAACCGACGAGGCGGCCCCCGCGCTTCCGGTTCGTGCGGAAATCGCGGCGCGTCTTCATCTGGCGCGCCACGCCGCACTTTTCGGATGGTCCGAAGCGATGGTGCGCGCGCTGGAGGTAGCCCGTGTGCACGACATCGCCGGCGGCGCGAACGTGGTGCAGTTCGTACAGCGCGCCAAAGGCGTCGAAGTGCTCGGCGCGCGCGCCAGCGTCGTTCTCGATGCATCGAGGAACCTCGTCTCCATCGCGTCGAACCTGAGCGGCGACGCGGAAACGGTGGCAGGCACCCGCGCGCTGGAATTTCCGTTGTCCCCCGCGTCGATGTTGCCCATGACGGCCGCCGCGCGGGCGACGCCCAAGCGCGTTCTCGCCGCGGCGGGCGCCAAGCTCGTCCCCGCGTACTACGTGGAAACGTTGGAGCGCTCGGCTTTCACCGGCGAAGAGGAGGGCTTCGCGTACACCCTCGATGCACGCGACGGCTCCGTACTGCGCAAAGTCTCCCTCACGGCGAGCGACAGCTACCGCTACCGCGTATGGGCCAGCCGCGACGGTCAGCACGTGCCACTGAGCAGTCCGTGGACGCCGCCGGCGCTCGTCACGATGGAGGGCTTCAACACGAACCCGCAACGCAAGCCCGATCCCTGGCTCGCCGTCGGCGCGACCACCACGTTCGGCAACAACGTGCACGCCTACGCCGACCGCAACGATCGACACGCCAACAAGGATGGCTCGAAAGGCCCCGGCAGCGGCTATGAGCCGGGCCTCGATCTCGTGGCCGACGTCACCTCGCCGCGCACGTTCGACCGGGTCTTCGACGTGACCCAGAGCCCCGATGAAAGCGAAGACCAGATCAAGGCCGCCATCACGCAGCTCTTTTACGTGACCAATTGGCTGCACGACTATTGGTACGACTCGGGCTTCGACGAGGCCTCCGGCGTGGCGCAGGTTTCCAACTATGGACGCGGCGGCAAGGAGGGCGATCCCATTCTGGCCGAGGCGCAAGACGGCGCCGACTTCGGCAAGACCGACAACGCCCGCATGACGACCTTCGCCGACGGCACGTCACCGCGGCTCGAGATGCACCTCTGGAGGAGCGGCTATTTCGGCCACGGCCCCACACGCGACACCTCCATCGACTCCACGGTCATCGCCCACGAGTGGGGGCACTACCTGCACCATCGGCTCGTGCCGTGCAGCACGCCATCGTGCCTCGGCATGAGCGAGGGCTGGGGCGACTTCACGGCGCTCATGATGGTCCTCGACGAGCGCGATCTCGAAAGCGGCGCGCTCGAGGAGGGCAGCTTCGCCATCGGGCAATACACGATGACCAGCGTCGTCCGCGATGCGCAGTACTTCGGCGTCCGGCGCGCGCCCTACTCCACGAACCCCGCGATGTACCCGTTCACGTTCGCGGACGTGCGGCGTTCGTCGACCTTGCCGACGGACACGCTGCTCGCGCCGGGACCGGACGACATGTCCGAGGCGCACAACGTCGGCGAGATCTGGACGGAGGCGCTGTTCGAGGGCTTCGTCGGCCTCGCCAAGGCCGGCAAGGCCTCGGGCCGCAGCTTCGAGGCGACGAAGCACGCGATGGCCGACTACATCGTGGCCGGTTTGAAGGCGACGCCGCCCGAGCCGACCTTCACCGAGCAACGCGACGCTTTGCTCGCCGTCGTCCGCGCCTCGGGCCGCAGGGCGGACTTCGACGCCCTTGCGCGAGGCTTCGCCAAACGCGGTTTCGGCCTCCACGCCATCGCGCCCGACGCCTCCTCCGAGGCCCTCGACGAAGCCGTCGCCAACTTCGAACGCGCCGGCACCCCCACCTTCCTCGACGCCCACCCCGCTGGCCGCACCACGCTCTTACGCTTCCGCAACATCGGCTGGACCGACCTCCCCGCAACCACCATGACCCTCCGCTCCCGCGGCTCCGACGTCACCCAAACCATTCCCGCCATGTCCCCATACGGCGTAGCTACCCTCGTCATCGAAGGCCCCAACGCCCCACCCGACGCCATCTTCGAACTCGCGCCGCGCCAATGAAAAAGCCAGAGAGAATTCACATGAAGGCGGGAAGGCGGGAAGGTTTTTTGGATTTTCAGTTGGCTTCATGAGCCAACTGAAAACCCAAACCAGCCTCGGTGCGCGGTGGGATTTGTGCCGTATCCCTCCCCGCCTCCCCCCCTCCCTGTTCAATCTCTCTTCGTCGAACCCTTAGTTCGCAGGGTCGTAATTCAGGTTCGGGCCAAGCCAGCGTTCCACCTGCTGGGTCGTCATGCCCTTGCGGGTGCCGTAGTCGGCGACTTGGTCGCGGTCGATCTTGCCCAAGGTGAAGTAGCGCGCCTCGGGGTGTGCGAAATAGAGGCCGCTCACGCTGGAGCCCGGCCACATGGCAAAGGACTCGGTGATGCGGATGCCCGTGCTCTTTTCCACGTCGAGCAGGCGCCACAAAGTGCCCTTTTCGGTGTGGTCCGGGCAGGCGGGGTAGCCGGCGGCCGGGCGGATACCGCGGTACTTCTCCTCGATGAGCTCTTGGTTGTTCAGGCCCTCCGAGCGGCCGTAGCCCCATTCCTCGCGCACCCGCTTGTGCAGGCACTCCGCGAAGGCCTCGGCCAACCGATCCGCGATGGCCTCGGCCATGATCGCGTTGTAGTCGTCGTGCTCGGCTTTGTACTTCTCGACGAGTTCCTTCAAACCGAAGCCCGTGCTCACGGCGAAGGCCCCGATATGGTCGTGCAATCCACTTTCGCGTGATGCAATGAAGTCCGCGAGCGAACGATTCGCTTTGCCCTTCTCCTGCACCGTCTGCTGCCGCAAGAAATGGAACCGCTCCAAAACTTTGGAACGCGTGCCATCCTCGTAGACCTCGACGTCGTCCCCCACCCGGTACGCCGGAAACAGCCCGTACACACCGCGCGCCTGAATCAGCTTCTTCGCGATGATCTGGTCGAGCAACGCATTGCCCTCGGCAAAGATCTTGCGCGCCTGCTCGCCATACTTCTCGTGCTCCAGGATGCGCGGGAACACGCCGCGCAATTCCCAGGTGTGGAAGAACGGAGTCCAGTCGATGAACTCGCGCAAGGTGGCCAGCGGGAAGTCCTCCAGCACGCGCACCCCCGTGAACTCCGGCTGCGGAACGTCCTCCGCCCGCCACTCGATGCGCGGCCGATTCTCCCGCGCCGCCTCCAGCGAAATCACCTTGTGCTTCGGCGTGCCGTGAATGCGCCGCAGCTGCTCGTACTCGGCGCGGTGCTGCTGCACGAAGGCGTCGCGTCCTTCCGCGCTCAAGAGGCTCGTGGTCACGGGCACCGCGCGGCTCGCATCGAGCACGTGCACCACCGGCTCGCTGTAGTGCGGCGCAATCTTCACCGCCGTGTGCGCGCGGCTGGTCGTCGCCCCGCCGATGAGCAACGGCAGCTTGAAGCCTTGCCGCTCCATCTCACGCGCCACGTGGGTCATCTCGTCGAGCGACGGGGTAATCAGCCCGCTCAGGCCGATCACGTCGGCCTTCTCCTCTTTGGCGCGCTCGAGGATCTTCTCGCACGGGACCATGACGCCCATGTCGATGACCTCGTAGTTGTTGCACGCGAGCACCACGCCCACGATGTTCTTGCCGATGTCGTGCACGTCGCCCTTCACGGTGGCTAACACGATCTTGCCCTGCGTTTTCACCACCGCACCGGCCGCCGCCTGCGCAGCCTTCTCCGCCTCCATGAACGGCGTCAGGTACGCCACGGCCTTCTTCATCACGCGCGCGGACTTCACCACCTGCGGAAGGAACATCTTTCCCGCGCCGAACAAATCGCCGACCACGCTCATGCCATCCATGAGGGGCCCTTCGATGACCGCGAGCGGCCGCCCCAACTTGGCGCGAGCCTCCTCGGTGTCCGCATCGATGTACGCGTCGATGCCCTTCACGAGGGCGTGCGACAGCCGCTCCTCCACGGTGCCCTTGCGCCACTCTTCTTCCTTCTTCTCGCTGGCCGCCGCGCCCGCGCCCGCCGCCTTCAGCTTTTCGCCGAAGTCGACGAGCCGCTCGGTGGCATCCGGCCGGCGATTGAGCAGCACGTCCTCCACCAACTCGCGTAGCCCAGGCTCGATCTCCTCGTAGACCTCGAGCATGCCCGCGTTGACGATGCCCATGTCCAGGCCCGCCTGAATGGCGTGGTACAGAAACGCCGAGTGCATCGCCTCGCGCACGTGGTTGTTGCCGCGGAAGCTGAAGGAAATGTTCGACACGCCGCCGCTCACCTTGGCGTGCGGCAGATTCTTCTTGATCCAGCGCGTGGCCTCGATGAAGTCGACCGCGTAGTTGTTGTGCTCCTCGATGCCCGTGGCCACCGTGAGGATGTTCGGGTCGAAGATGATGTCCTCGGCCGGGAAGCCCACTTCGTCGACCAGAATGCGGTACGCGCGCTCGCAGATGCGAATCTTGTCCTGCAGGGTCGCCGCCTGGCCTTGTTCGTCGAAGGCCATGACCACCACCGCCGCGCCATAATTCAGAATGTGCCGCGCGTGCTTGCGGAACGTATCCTCGCCTTCCTTGAGCGAAATCGAGTTGACGATGCCCTTGCCCTGAAGGCACGGAAGCCCCGCCTCGATGACCGCCCACTTGGAGGAGTCGATCATGAACGGCACCTTGGCGACCTCCGGCTCGCTCGCCAAGAGCGAGAGAAACCGGGTCATCGCGGATACGCCGTCGATCATGCCCTCGTCCATGCAGATATCGATCACGTTCGCGCCGTTCTCGACCTGCTGGCGGGCCACACTCACCGCCTCCTCGTACTTCCCCTCTTTGATGAGCTTTGCAAACTTGGGCGAACCGGCCACGTTGGTGCGCTCGCCGATCATCATGAAGACGCCCTGCTGCTGCGTGAAGGGCTGCGAGCCGGACAAGCGCAGGGGCTTGTTCGGAATCGAAATCGTGGCGCTCTTCTTCGACACGACATCGCGCGGATGCCGGCCTTCCAACGCCTTGGCCACGGCCGCAATGTGCTCGGGTGTGTTGCCGCAGCAACCACCGGCAATGTTGATCAAGCCGCCCTGGGCGAACTCACCGAGGTAGCGCGCCATGTCGGCGGGCTCCAAATCGAAGCCCGTGGGCGACAGCGGATTGGGCAATCCCGCATTGGGGTAACACGAAATCGCCACGTCGGCCTTTTCCGCCAGCTCCGAGAGGAACGGGTACATCAAATCGGGCCCGAGCGAGCAATTCAGGCCGATGGAGAGCAGCTTCGCGTGCTCCACGGCATTCCAGAGAGCCTCCGCCGTCTGCGCGGAAATCATCGTTTCGCCGCCACGCCCCACCGCGGCCGACACCTGGATGGGCAGACACTTGCCGTCTTGCGCGAAGACCTCCTGAATCGCAACCAGGGCCGCCTTCGCGTTGAGCGAGTCGAAGATGGTCTCCACCAGCAGCGTGTCGACGCCCCCCGCGATGAGCGCGCGTACCTGCTGCACGTACGCCCGCTTCACTTGATCGAACGTCACCACGCGGAAGCCCGCATCATCGGCATCGGGCGAGTTGGAGAGCGACACGGTGAGCGGCCCGATCGATCCGGCCACGAAGCGCTGGCGCCCATCCTTGTTGGCCACGCGATCCGCCCACGTGCGGCACTGGCGGGCGGACTCCTCGTTGATCTCCCAAGCGAGGCCTTCGAGGAAGGGATCGCCCACGATTTTGTCGTAGAACGCCGGGTCTTTTCGCCCGCCGTGCTCGCGCGGATCGTCGACGAAGAATTCGCTCTGGCCGATGCTGGTCGCGCCGAAGGTGTTCGTCTCGATGATGTCCGCCCCGGCCTCGAGAAAGCGCCGGTGGATGTCGCAGATCATCTCGGGCTGTGTGAGCGAGAAGAGATCGCCGTTGTTGAGCAGATCCTTCGTGGCGTTCGCGAAGCGCGTGCCGCGGATATCCGCCTCCTTCATCCCGTAGGTGCGGATGGTCGTACCCATGGCACCGTCGATGATGGCGATACGGTTCTGAAGAAGCTTCTCGAGGGGGTGAAGGGAAGTTGTCATTTGGTTTTCTCGGCGATGGCCAGCACGACCTGAAAATGCGGCTTCTTGCTTTCGCGGCAAGCGACCTGGGACGATGAAACGGCGAGCCCGGCACGCGTGAGCATGGTGCGCAGGCTGCGAGGCGAAAAGCCCGCGTGGCGCTCGCCATACGGAGCGGTGATTTCGCGTTGTTCGTGCTGATCGAGCGAGAGCACCACGATGCGCCCGCCCGTGCGCAGCACACGCGCGCACTCGGCGAGGGCGCGCTCGGGGTCTTCGGCGTACGTCAGCGTGTGAAACACCAGCACCGCGTCGAACGATCCTTTGGCGAAGGGCAGCTCGTGCACGTCGGCCACCTGGGCACGCACGTGCTCGTGGCGCGCGAGCCGCTCCTTCGCGGCCTCGATCATGCGCGCGTTTGCATCGATGCAGGTGAGCGAGCGGCAGTGTGGCGCGAGGTAGCCGGCGACGGCACCATCGCCCGAGCCCGCGTCCAGCACGTCCCCGAGTCGGAGCAGCGCGGCGATGCCCACGACGAGCGACGGCCACGTGCGCCCCGGTGAATAGTGCAGGTCCATCTTCCCGATGAACGACTCCGGAAGCGCGCCCCGCTGCTCGGCATCGAGCTCCGAGAGCCTTCGCCGATCGCCTTCCAAGGTCGGATCGGCGGCGCTCGTCGTCTCATCGAGGATCGCCTTCGCCGTCGGCGGCAAGGTATCCACCGCGAGCGCGTAGAACGAGTGCTGCCCATCGCGCCGATCGCGCACGAACCCTCCCTCACGCAGCCGCGCCAGGTGCGTCGAGACGCGCGACTGCGAGATCCCCGTCACGCGCACCAAGTCCGTCACGCTGAGCTCACGCTCGCGCAAAAGCGCACAGAGCCGAATGCGGCTCTCGTCGCCCAACAGGTTCAAGGTTCCGACGTACTGGGAGAGATTCATCTGCTTATCGGGATGAGCAGATTCAACTCTGGTACGCACACCGATCCCTGTCAAGGCGCAGCCGTCCCCGGACATTGGATCGAACCGCCAAGACGCCAAGGACGCCAAAAGAATGGATGTGGTGATCGCAAAGAACGCCCTCGTTCACGCCCCCGAATCCTTGGCGCTCTTGGCGTCTTGGCGGTTCAACAACTCACGATTGCCGAGCCCGCTACTTTTCGACGGGGGCGAGGCGGCTCGCCTGGGCGTCGGTGCGTCGGTAGATCGTCAGGTGTTCCTGCTTCAACACGATCCGGTACTCGGGCGGCACCAGCGCCTGCACTTCCGGCGTGGCGTCCCACATCAGCACGGAGTCGAACTCCGGCGTGGCCATTTGCCAAAACTCGGCCCACTGCCGGCGCCACACGCCTTCGCAATCCCGCTCGTGGATCCCGCCCGTGCGCATGATGCCGCAGATCCAGTTGGGGTTCTCCATCGTGGGCGCGAAGCTCTCGAGCACCAGATGATTGAACTGCGGATTGGGCGGATCGCGGTACATGACGGGGAACGACCGCGAGTGCGCGAAGAGCAGCGGGGCGCTGGTCTGCTTCTCCGCCACGTAGAAGCCCCAGGCATGCTGCAGGCTGCGCGTATTTTCGCTGGTGAGCTTTCGCTTGAAGACCAGCGGCAGCAGCTTCGCGTTCTCCGGCACGGCCGACATGCCCGCCGTGAACTTCATGCGGTCGTTGTCCAGCCGCACGTAGTCGATGCCCATACCGACCGTGTACAGCCCCGCGCAAACCACCATCAGCTTGCCGAGGCGCGCATCGATCCGATCGGGCAGGCGGAGGAACGCCGCAATCCAGAGATACGGAATCACGCGCGAATTGACGTGGAACCAATTCGTCGCGACGTAGGGCAAAAACAGGAACAGACCGCCCAGCAGCGCAAAGGCGAGCGGCGAGAAAAACGTCGGCGATTCACCCCGGCGCAGGTACGCGTAGAGCACCACCACCGCCGCGGGCACGAACGTCGAGTATTGCAGCCAGGTGAAGCCCCAGAACCACTCCGCCCATAGGTTGTACAGAAGCTCCCACGGCGGAATCATCATCCGCGTCACCGCATAACCGGTCATCGCCCCGACGGGCTCGGTCATGTGGTTGTAGAGCGAGATGAGCGTCAGCACCGTGGCCGGCACCAGCGGTGCGAACATGCGCAGCGCCTCGGTGAAGCGCTCACGCCACGAGCGCCGCTCCACCACGTGGACCAGGAGCAGCATGCACGCGACCATCAACGTGAAGACGTGCGCATACCAATCGGCGAGGGCGATCACCGCCATCGCGACGCCGTTCCACCACGTTGGAGCGAGACGCTGCCGATCCGCCGCCATGAGCAAGAGCAGCGAAAGCGGCACCCCCAACGCGAAGTCGAGCATGCCCATCGAGACGAACCAATTGTGGATGGTCGGCCAGATGAAGAAGCTCGCGACGATGAGGCGCCGGCGATTCGTGAAGCGCAAAATGAACTGCGGGAAGACGAGCGAATTCAGCCCGAGGACGAGCAGCACGAACAGGCGCGCCGCCGCCTTGACCCCGGTGAGCTTCCCGACGAGGCACAACCAGCCGAACAAAGCGGCGTTGGTCTTGAAAAAACCGTTGGCGACGAACTCCGGATAATGCTCCGGGTGGGTGATGACCGTCACCGTCGCGAGGTGATTCGGAAGGTCCTGAAGCGGCGGGACCTCCACCAAGCTGAGCGGCCAGGCAGCCAAAAGAAAGAGAATGGCTCCGATGGCAAGCGCCAGCGTTCGGTCACTCAGCCGGCGTACGAACGCTCGAGCTGGACCAAGAAGAGCTCCTAATTGGGGCCCCGCCTCGCCTATCGACGAGGGAAATTCGGGGGCAACGAGGTCCATCTTCTGCATGGGAAACGAGTGGGGACCCCACTATGGGGGAAGTGCCCGTGACTCCTAAAAAATGTGAACGGCGGGGGCTGGGAATCTGGGGGTGAGTGGAGAAAGCCGTGCTGCTACGCAAGATCGCGGCCGATCTAGCAAGAGATGCGTCCGCTTGTCTCTTTCATGGGCCTTCGAGCTAGAAAAACAGCTCAAAAATGCGGCCGGGCGACACTAGTACGGGGGTGGGGGGCTGTCCACCGGTGGGACAGTGCCACGCCGCGTTGGCGATGGGGCCCTGACAACTCGATCATGGTTTGTATTCCAGGCCCCCCACTTCGGGGGACGTCGGTGGCACATGGCAGCATGCAGGGCAGAATTGCCCGTTTTGCGTCCGCTTAATGTCCGCAAGTGCCCCGCGGGATCGAAAAATCAGTGAGCCTCGTTCCAATTTTTTCCGCTGCCGATATCGACCACCAGCGGCACCCGAAGCGAAATCGCGTTCTCCATCTCGGTGCGAATGCGCTGCATCGCCTCCTCAACGCGGTCCTCGGGCACCTCGAACACGAGCTCGTCGTGCACGGTCAGGATCATCTTCGCCCCAGGCACCACCGGCGCTTGGCCGAGTTTCACCATGGCCAGCTTCAAGATGTCCGCCGCCGTTCCCTGGATCGGCGAGTTCTTCGCCACGCGCTCCGCCTCCATGCGCAGCCCGCGGTTGGCCGAGTGCAGGTTCGGCAGAAAACGCCGGCGCCCGAGCAATGTGCGCACGGCTTCGCCCTTTCCCGCGGCCTGGATCGTTTCCTCCATGAAGCTCGCGACGCGCGCGTACCTGCGGAAGTACGCGCCGATGAAGCTCGCGGCCTCGGCCCGCGTGATGTCGAGTTGCCGCGCCAGGGCCGCGTCACCCATGCCGTAGATCACACCGAAGTTGATCGTCTTCGCGCGGCCGCGCATCTCCCGGGTCACTTGGTCCTTCGGCACATCGAAGACCAGCGACGCGGTGTGCGTGTGCACGTCTTCCTTCGTACTGGAAAACGCTGCAATCAGCTCGGGATCTTCCGAGAGGTGCGCCAGCACACGCAGCTCGATCTGCGAGTAGTCGGCGCTCACCAGGACCTTCCCTTCCGGGGCCACGAACGCCGCCCGGATCTCGCGCCCGAGCTCCGTCCGAATGGGAATGTTCTGTAGATTGGGATCGCTCGAGGCCAAGCGCCCCGTGGCCGCCACGGTCTGGTGGAACTGCGTGTGAATGCGACCCGTTTCCTTGTTGATCGCCCGCGGCAACGTATCGATGTAGGTGCCTTTGAGCTTGTCGATCTCGCGGAACTCGCACACCACCTTGGGCAGCGGGTGCTTCTCCGCGAGCTCCTCGAGGACCTCGGCATCGGTGGATCGCCCGCCCTTCGGTGTGCGCTTGAGCACGGGCAATTTCAGCTCGTCGAAGAGGATCTTCTCCAGCTGATCGCGCGAACGCACGGAAAAATCCGACTTGGCGATCTCCTTCGCTTTGGCCTCCAGCTCGCGCAGCTCCACCTCCACGCGCTTGCCCAGCGCATCGAGCACGCGGGCATCGACGAGCACGCCCGTGAGCTCCATGTCGGCAAGCACCCGCGCCAGCGGCAGCTCCACGTCGTTGAAAAGCTTGCCCAGCCCCTCGCGCTCGAGACTCGGCGCGTACCGCGTGGCGAGTGTCACGCACACGTCGGCCTCCGCCGCGGCGAACGGCGTGGCCTCCTCCACCGGCAAATTGTCGAAGGGCACCGGCGCCGGGGCTTTCTTCCCCGCCGTCGCCTTCTTCTCGCCGTACACCGGAAGCTCGATGCCCAGCGCCTTGCGCGCCAGCTCGCGCAGCGAGTCGGGAGCGTCCGGATCCAAGAGATACGCGCCGAGCATCGTATCGAAGATGGCCCCCTCGATGCGCACGCCGTGCCGCAAGAGCACCAGGTGCGCACGCTTCAAATGGTGCGAGGTCTTCTCGATCGCCGGATCCCGAAACAGCGGCAACAGCGCCTCTTTCACCGTGTCCCAGGACAGCATCGCGGGGGCGCCCAGGTACCGGTGCGATATGGGCACGTAGTACCCCTCGCCCGGCGTCGTCGAAAGGGCGACACCCACGATGGCCGCGCGCATCGGATCGCTCTCGCTCAGGATCAACTCGAAGGCGAGCCGCTTGTTCTTGCGCGCGTGGTCCACCACTTCCGCGAGCACCTTGGCATCGAGCACGCTCTGGTAGTTGCGCTCCACCGGCGCGGCCACCTGCAATTGGTCCAGCAGCCGGTGAAACTCCAGGTCCAAAAAGAGCTCGCGCAGCGCCATCGTGTCCGCGCCGCCGTACTTGAGGTGCTCGGGATCCCAGGCGATCTCGCAGTCGCTCCGCAAGGTGACCAGCTTCTGACTGACGCGCGCATCGTCCTCGTGCTTGGTCAGCGTCTCGCGCAGCTTGGGCTTCTTCACCCGCGCGATGCCTTCGTAGATGCCCTCCAAGGTGCCGAACTCGTTGAGCAGATCGGCCGCGGTCTTCGGCCCCACGCTGGGCACGCCCGGGATGTTGTCCGACGTGTCGCCCGTGAGTGCGAGCAGATCGCGCACCTTGCTCGGCGCCACGCCGAACTTGGCGCGCACCTCCTCGGGCCCGTACGTCTTGTCGCGCATCGAGTCCCAGAGCAAAACGTCGTCTTTCTCGTCGTCGACGAGCTGCATCAGGTCCTTGTCGGCACTCACGATGACCACGCGCATGCCGCTCTCGCGCGCCCGGCGCACGACGCACGCGATCAAGTCGTCCGCCTCGACGCCGTCGGCCTGGTAGATCGGGATGTTGTACGCCTTCACGATGGCCTCGCAGCGGGCCATCTGCAGCCGAAAATCCGGCGGGGGCGCCGGCCGGTGCGATTTGTAGCGCGCATCGATTTCCGTGCGAAAGGTCGGTCCGCGCGAGTCCATGGCCACGGCGAGCATGGCGGGCTGGCGTTCGTTCACCACCTTCTGCAGCATGTTGACCGTGCCAAGGGTCGCGTGGGTCGGCTCGCCCTTCGACGACGACAGCGGTGCGATGGCGTGGTACGCGCGGAACACGTAACCCGACAAGTCGATGAGGTACAGAATCCCCGGGGTCGCGGGGGACGGAAGGATCGCTCCGGCGGTAGCCATGACGCGCACCCTAACCCGAAGGCCCGCCGCTTGCGGCAGCCGACTTTCGACCCGAAGGTCGGCCGCTTGCGGCCGCCGACTTTCAACGCAGCCGGGACCGTGGCGTGTGCACTTTCGATTACGCTGCCGTATGGCGCTAAAACCGCCACAGCGTAGCGGGCGTCACGGTTGGCAGGGCCTCTTTCGCACACGGCGTCGCGGTGCCCATGTAGGCACGATGCACGCGCTCTCGAGAATTTCAGATAATTGGACATCGGCGCCAAACTGGCGCGGACATTGCTCGGGAAGCGTGCGGCACCGGTGGACGCCGGGACGCACCCGCGATACGCTGCAAACGCTTTTCCCGCGCTACTTCTCTCGTTTTGCTTCCGTTTGCAAAGATGTCGACCTCCCCTCCTCCTCCCGCCGATCTCGTTGCCGAAAAGTACAGGCTTGCCCGCTTAATCGGCCGCGGCGGTATGGGCTCCGTGTGGGAAGCGCGCCATGAGACGTTGGGTCTGCGCGTCGCCATCAAGTTCATCGAAAAGGAATACGCGGACAGCAAAGAGGCCCGCAGCCGCTTCGACAACGAGGCAAAAGCCGCAGCGAAGATTCAGTCGAAGCACCTGATCAAGATCTTCGACCATGGCGTGACGCCCGACGGCAAACCGTACATCGTCATGGAGCTGCTCGAGGGCGAGCCCCTCGACAAGCGCTTGGAACGCCTCGGCCGCCTTCCACTGCAAGACGTGGCGCGAATCCTCCAACAGGTCGCCCGTGGCCTGTCCCGCGCGCACGCGGCGCACATCATCCATCGCGATCTGAAACCGGAAAACATCTTCCTCACGCAGTCGGCCGACGACGACGAGGAGGTGGCGAAGGTGCTCGACTTCGGCATCGCGAAGATCCGCAGCACCGATCAAACGCTGTCGAACAGCACCAAGACGGGCGCGGTTCTCGGCACGCCGTACTACATGTCGCCCGAGCAGGCACGCGGGCTGCGCGACATCGACCACCGAACGGACATTTGGTCGCTCGGCGTCATCGTCTTCAAGTGCGTCACGGGCGTGCTCCCCTTCGAGGGTGAGTCGCTGGGCGATCTGCTGGTGAAGATCTGCACGGCGCCACTGCCGGTGCCGTCGCACGTGCTGCCGGGGCTACCGCCGTCGTTCGACACGTGGTTCATGCGCGTGCTGGACCGCGAGCCAGCGCGCCGTTTTGCCAATGTCACCGAAGCGGCCGAAGCGCTGGCGTACTTGTGCGGCGTGACGGTACGGCGAGGCCCCACGTCGGGCGCGTCGCGCGAGCTCGATCCGGCGTCGATGTATCGGGCGAGTTCCCCGAGTTCGCCGAGCAACCCCGGCGGCGAGGGTCCTCCGCGCACGCTGCCGAGCGCACCGCCCGCCGCGCACGCCTTCACACCGCCGGCCTATGCGCAGCAGGCGAGCACGCCGCATCCGCATGCGACGCCCCCGCAGCAGTATCGCTCTCCGAGCTCGCCGAGTTACCCGAGTCCAGGAGGGCCCGGGCCCACGCCCACGACGCCGGGGTTCGCCGCTTCCACACCGCGCGGGGTGAAAAGCTCGTCGGTGAGCCTGATCGTCGGCATCGTCGTCGGCGTGGTGGCGACCATCGTGCTCGCCATCGTGGCCTTCCGCGTGAGTCCGTCCACGCAAGACAGGGCGAAGGCCGCCGCGATGGGTGGGCACCGTCCCGGTCCTGCCACGACGGCGTCCGCCGCGACGGAAGCTTCGACGGCCTCCACGGCGGCAGCAGGGGTGGCAAGCCTTCCACCGCTGACGAATCCCTCGAACGAGGCTCCGCAGCCGACCACGGAGGAGGAGCCATCCAAGACGGCGACCGCGCAACCGTCGACGACCAAGACGGGACGCCGCGGAGGCAAGGCCGACAAGACGGACAGAGCCGACAAATCCGACAAGAGCGACAAGGCCGACAAGCCTTCTTCTTCGAGCAGCGCCGCGAGCTCCGCGAGCGCGACACCGACTGCAAAACCCACCCCCCATCCTTCCACGCCCGGAAAGCAACCAGACGACAATCCGGGCTACTGAAACATGCTTAAAACTTCTCGTTTCCTCGCCCTCGCGGCCCTTGGCATCGGCGTCGCGACGACCGTCACCTTCTCCACCGAAGCTCAGGCCCAGCCCGTGAGCGACATGGATCGCGCCGCCGCGCGCGATCTCTTTCGCGAGGGCGTGGAGCTGCAACGCGCGAGCCGGTTCGCCGAAGCGCTCGATCGCTTCACGCGCGCCAACTCGGTGGTGAACGCACCGACGAACATGCTGCGCATCGCCGAGTGCCACGCCGCACTCGGGCACTTGGTGGAGGCGCTGGAGATGTACCGCGCCCTGCAGCGCTACCCGATGCCTCCGAGCCCGCCGCCCGCCTTCGTGCAAGCCGTCGAGCAGGGCCGCGAGGAGATGAAGACCATCGAGCCGCGCGTCCCCGAGCTGAAGATCGACGTCACCCCGCCGCAGGTGCCCACGCTGTCGGTCACCATCGACGAGCAGCCTCTGCACAGCGCCCTGGTCGGCGTGTCGCGCCCGATCAATCCCGGCGTTCACAAGGTCGTGGCCACCGCCCCGGGCTACACCCGCGCCGAGCAGACGGTCGACGTCAAGGAGCGCGCCCGCCAGGCCATCACGTTGAACCTGACGAGCACCGGTGGCGTCATCTACGGGCCCGCAGGCGGCGCGACGACGAACAGCCAGTACGTCCAGATCTCCCCTGCCCCGGGCACCTCGCAAGCGCCCATCGACAAGCCGCCCGTCTACCAAGAGCCCGAGCGCCCGCGCCCCGCGGATCTTCGCTCGCGCACCAGCTTCTTCATCGGCCCGCGCATCAGCGCGGCCCTCCCCGCGGGGAAGTACGTCAGTGAGACCGGCGGGGTCCTATCGATGGGCGACGTGGCCAACCCGGGCGCCGCACTCGGTGCGGAGGCGGGCATTCGCTTCGCGCGCCTCTTCTACTTCAGCCTGCTGCTCGAGGGCGCCAAGTACGGCGAGGTGAAAAAGAACGGCATCAAGTACGAGGGCAGCTCGTTCCTCGCCGCGGGCAAATTCGGCATCATCACCAACCCCGACGGCTTCGCCTTCCTCGCCGATCTTGGCATCGGCTATCGAAGCTTCTCGGTCGATGCCAGCTCGGCCAGCACGAAACAGAGCGACTCTGCGAGCTCCGCGGACTTCCTCCTCGGCGTGGGCATGCACTTCAAGGCCGGCAAGATCCTGCGCCTCATTCCGAAGATCGAGGTGGGCCTCGGCACCTTCGGCGACAGCAAGATCAACGCGACCAACAGCAGCGACTCGACGAGCCACGCCCTGTGGACGATCGGCCTCGCAGGGTACTTCGATATCAACCTCGATAAACGCGCGGCCGCCGCCCCGCCGACGGCCCCCATCCCACCTCCCTGATTTCGTTGAATGACGCGTCGAGACAACGACGTGCAACGATTTACAAGTTGGTGACAATGTGTAGGTCGCTGGGTGCTTAGCTCCACGGCATGTACCTGGCTCTTTGCGTAGCGTACTTCGTCGTCCTGCTTTTTCTCGCCATGTACGGCTTGCACCGATCGCACTTGGTGCTGACCGTCCTGCGCCACAGGAAGAAGCTCGCGGCGATGCGCGAGAACGCGCCCAAGCTCGAGGATTACGCCAAAAACGGCAAAGAACTCCCGCACGTCACCATCCAGCTCCCCCTCTACAACGAGGCCACTGTGGCGGCGCGCTTGCTCGAGCACACTTCGGCGATCCGCTACCCGCGTGAGCTCTTGGAAATCCAGGTCCTCGACGACTCCACGGACGAAACGCGGGCACTCGTGCGCAACCATGTTGCCGAGCTCGCTGCGAACGACCCGACCTTGGACATCGTGTACATCCATCGCGTCGACCGCACCGGCTACAAGGCGGGCGCACTCGATGCGGGCCTCAAGGTCGCCAAGGGCGAGCTCGTGGCCATCTTCGATGCCGACTTCCTCCCGCAGCCGGACTTCCTCGAGCAAGTCGTTCCCGAATTCATCGATGACAAGATCGGCATGGTGCAAGCGCGCTGGGGCCACTTGAATCGCAATCACTCGCTGCTCACC
Source organism: Sorangiineae bacterium MSr12523 (assembly GCA_037157775.1). Classification (NCBI taxonomy): domain Bacteria; kingdom Pseudomonadati; phylum Myxococcota; class Myxococcia; order Myxococcales; family Pendulisporaceae; genus Pendulispora; species Pendulispora brunnea. Next base: position 3,214,067 of record CP089982.1, on the reverse strand, counting down.
CGCGTGCAGGCCCTCATGCTCGACGGCCACCATCTCGTCGAGAACCGTGCGCGCGCGGCCGCGGGCTGGTTGTTCAACTTCTCCGGCACCGGCGGCATGTGGCGCAAAGAAGCCATCGGCGCCTCCGGCGGCTGGCAGCACGACACGCTCACCGAAGACTTGGATCTCTCCTACCGCGCGCAACTCGCCGGCTGGAAGTTCGTCTACCGCGACAACGTCGTGAGCCCCGCCGAGCTCCCGGAGGACGTGAGCGCTTTCCGCGCGCAGCAATTCCGCTGGGCCAAGGGCACGGTTCAGACCTCGCGCAAGCTGATGAAGCGCGTGATGACCTCGAACCTGTCGCTCTCGCAGCGCATCGAGGCCTTCTTCCACCTCACGCCGCACTTCGCCTACCCGCTCATGGTCTTTTTGAGCCTCCTGCTCCTGCCCGCGCTGGTCCTCATGCCGGCGACGAACCCGCAGGCCATGCTCCTCATCGACCTGCCGCTCTGCATCGGCACCACCGGCTCGCTCGCCGCCTTCTACGCGATGGCCGAGGCCGCACAAGGACGCCGCCGCATCGACGCGCTCAAGCAGCTCCCCGCACTTCTCGCGCTCGGTGCCGGGCTCGCGCCGCACCTCTCCAAGGCCGTCTTCGAAGGACTGCACTCGATGGCCGGCGAGTTCGTGCGCACGCCCAAGAAGGGCATCGAGCTGAGCACCCCGGCCGCGAGCACCCCGCGCTACCGCGCCCGCGCCGATCTGCCGATGGTCGAAGTCGGCCTCTGCCTCTTCTCGCTGGCGAGCACGGTTGCTTCGATCGAGACGGGCCACTGGTTCGCCACGCCGTTCGCGATGCTCTTCACGTTCGGCTACGGCTATGTGGCATCGCTGGTCGCAAGCGAGCAGGCCGCGCGCCGCAAGGCAGCCGCCGAGATGCCCGCCCTCACCCAGTCGCCGGATAGCGTTCGCGACTTCATTCCGACCCCGGCAGTTTCCACGGCCGACATCGCTGACGCGGAGTGAGCAACGGTCATTGACCTTCGTTGCATCCCAGCAACCCACGGAGGGTGCTTGGCAAACGCGAACCTGAATGTGAATTCGGTCACATTTGTCAAGCACAACCTCACCCCTGGGGGTGAAGAGGACGACGGCGCGGTGTTGTCAAGACACAGCGAACCAAGCTAAACCGTTTTTGTCAGGCGGGGAGTTTTCCGGTAGCGCTTATCGAAGATTCCCGTTTACTATCCTCTGGATTGGTCCGGGTAGGTGCCTGTGCCATCGTAAGTGAGGTAGGTGCTGACAGGGGGTGGAGACGATCATGACGAAGGCTGAGATCGTCCAGGCAGTGTATGCGATAGGCGGATTCTCCAAGAAAGAGTCGGCGGATGTCGTCGACCTCGTCTTCGAGATGATGAAGGAGACCCTCGGGCGCGGCGAGAAGATCAAGATCAGCGGCTTTGGCAACTTCGTCCTCCGGGACAAGAGGCAACGGCCCGGCCGCAATCCGCAAACGGGTGATCCGATCAAGATCAGCGAGCGACGGGTCCTCACCTTCAAGGCGAGCCAGATCCTGAAGCAGGTGCTGAACGCCAACCCATCCGGTCCAGCCGGAGCCGCAAACACGCAGGCAAATCATTCCGTGCGGCCATCGCCCCCCACAGGCATTCCGCCTTCAGGAGCGGTCCCGCAGCCCGGACCTGGGGCAGGAGCGGCCCCGCAGCCCGGACCTGGGGCTGGAGCAGGGGCGGGAAGCGGTGCGCCATCGGGACCTGGGTTGGGCGAGGCCGCGACGAGCAGTAGCTCGGGGGCTCGCTTGTCCAACGGTCTCGCCTCGGGAGAGCTGACGGTGTCTGCAGCCTCTGCAGCTTCTCCGACACCAGGCTCGGGTCCTGCTCCTGCCAGCGTGCCCCCGAGCCCGAGCGCTACCAACGAGTAGCCGCGTGCCGACGCGGCAAGACTCGGGCAAGGTCGGCCCTCCTGGCGATCCTTCGAAGCTCTATTTCCGAATCGGCGAAGTGGCCTCCATCGTCGGCGTGGAGCCGCATGTCCTCCGCTACTGGGAGCGCGAGTTTCGAATGATTCGCCCCACCAAGAGCACCAAGGGGCAGCGCGTTTATTCCCGTCGCGATCTCGAAAACCTCCTTCGGGTGCGTGACCTCCTTTACAAAGAGGGCTTCACCATCGCCGGCGCGAAGAAGAAGCTGCGCAACGCCGGGGCCGAGCCGGAAGATCACCACTCCGAAGAAGGCGTCGAACCCGAGGAACCGGGGCAACACGGCGAACGCGACGGAGACTCGAGCGAAAGCAAGATGCGACAAACACTCGTGGACCTGCGCTCCGAGATCGAGGCGTTCCTCGCCGACGACTGGTAGCCGTTTTCCTGCGCACTTCGTGGAAGTAGGCGTGTTACAAGGCCCTCCTACGATGCTTGGTTACGCGCGCACCCCGCGATCTAGACTCTTCTCCTTGGCCCTTCCTTTCGCGCTCATGGGCGTCTTCGCCTCCACGGCGAGCACCGCACACGCACAGAGCGACGACAAAGCCACGGACAGCAAAGCGTCGCCGGCACCGCCTCCCTCTTCTGGACCGACGTCGCCGCCTCCGCGCGGAAGCCTCCTGCCCACCCCGCAGGACGACGCCGCCCCGGCCCCATCGTCGGCCGCCGCAGGAGCCGCCGTCGACCCGGCCGCCGATCAGCGCGAGCTCGAAGGTCAGGGCAAGCAGCGCCCCACGGCCGATGGCCTCGTGGGATCGCGCCCGCAAGACGTCTACAGCGAAGACTGGTTTAGCCGCATCCGCCCCGTGCTCGAATTGCATGGCTACTTCCGCACCCGCGGCGAGTTGTTTCACAACTTCTCCCTCGGCCGCCACGACCCCGCCGGTAGCGCGCTCTGGCCGCAGCCGATCGACAATTCGTACAGTCCCGTCTCGGGTGGTGCTCTCAATCTGGGCATGTGCGGCAACGACCCGAACCGGCCGGATAGCTGCCAAGACAAGACGCAGGCTACGGCCAACATGCGCTTCCGCATCAACCCCGAGCTGCACATCTCGGACAACCTGCGGATCATGGCGCAGATCGACATGCTCGATAACCTCGTGTTGGGCTCCACGCCCGACTCGTACGCCATGCAGCCGGGCGCCGGTTCGAACGGGTACGTGCGCGCCGGCGGCAATCCGTACGCGCCGATCAGCCTCTTCTCCAACACGCAAGGCCCACCCACGGCCGGAGTGAATGGCTGGCGCAACTCCATCGACGTCAAGCGGGCGTGGGGCGAGTACATGACCCCCGTCGGTCAGATTCGATTCGGCCGCATGCCGCACCACTGGGGCCTCGGCATGATGTGGAACTCCGGCGACAACATCGACGCCGACTACCACAGCACGGTCGACCGAATCATGTTCACCTCGGGCATCAAGGCGCTCGATCTGTACTTCGGCGGCTCCTGGGATTTCGTCTCGAGCGGCCCCACCAACGCCAACGCGTACAGCGTCTACGGCGGGCAGCCGTACAACACGGGCAACCTCACCAACGTCAATCAGTGGTCGCTCTTCGTCGCGCGCCGGACGAACCCCGAGCTGCAGCGCCTGCAGCTTTCGCGCAACCAAGTCGTCATCAACGGCGGCCTCTATGCCGTTTACCGCAGCCAATACTTGGACTTGGCCAGCAGCAACGGCATCACGGAGACGCCGTGGACGTTCACCAACGGTAACCCCAACAACAACGGGTTGGAGCGCCGCAACGCGCAGATCTTCATCCCCGATGCATGGGTGCAGATCCTCTTCAAGAAGTTCCGCTTCGAAGCCGAGTTCGCGACCGTCTGGGGCAACATCGAGCGCGCCCCGAGCACCGGCACCAATGCGAGCGACACCAAGGTCCGTCAGTACGGTTTGACCACGCAGACGGAGTTCAAGGCCATCGAGGACAAGCTCCGACTGAACCTCGGCTTCGGCTGGGCGAGCGGCGATCCCTGGCAGGATTCATTGCAGCCTACGAACGGAACGAACGCGTTCAACAGCGGCAACGGCCCCGTCTCCACGTTTCGATTCAATCCCGCATACAACGTCGACCTGATCTTCTTCCGCCGCATCCTCTCGCGCGTCGAGGGCGCGTACTACTTCCGGCCGTCGGTGGAGTACGACTTCATTCGAAATCCCGGCGGGCAGAAATTCGGCGGCAACGCGGCGGTCATCTGGAGCCGTGCGAGCGAATTCGTGCAGACGCCGGGTCACAACCGCGATCTCGGCCTCGAGCTCAACTTGAGCCTCTACTACCAAGCCAAGGACGGCGCGCTGAACGACGATCCGGACAAGCTCGGGGGCTTCTTCGCCATGCTGCAGTACGGCGTGTTCTTCCCCATGGGTGGTTTGAATTACCTGCCGAACATCACCAACAACACGAACAACCCGTCCGGCATCACCGACTGGAGCACCTCCAGCGCCCACACCATCCGCCTCTTCCTCGGAATCGTCTATTAAAACCGCTTCAGGAAACGGGCGCGGGCACCGCTTGGGCTAATATGAGCGGCGGATGCGCCCGTTCATCACGGCGTGGCCCGGCGGCCTTCGGCCTTCGTGGACCTTCGGTTTCGTCGCGGGCTTCGCCGTTTACGCCTGCCACGCCCTCCTCGCCTGCGGCGGGACCTCCGAAGAGAGCCCGCCGCAAAAATTGCGGCCCATGGCCGACGCGGGGGCAGCCGATCGCGACGTGACTGTCGCGCCATTGTGCGTAGAGACAGGCGCGCGCGGCACTGGCTTCACGTTTACGGAGCTCTACAAAGACTACTTTGGACATGTCGGTCCCGGTGGTTGCGCCGGCAACGGACGATGCCACGGTTCGAGCGATCAACCGGGCGCGCTCGGCAGCAACGGCTTCATCTGCCCTGCTGAAAACGAACCGGATGGAAAAGATACGTGTTATCAGCACCTTCGAGATGCGGGGCTCGTTGCGGAGGCCGATCAGACGGCACCCGAACACTCACCTCTCTACCTCGTGCTTCGAAAGAGCACAGGCGGCGGCACCATGCCAAAGGCTCCCGTGTGCGCTTTCGACGAGGTCGACATGAAGCGCATCGCCAACTGGATCCGGGCGGGCGCTCCTGACAATTAAACCCCCCTGACCTGAATCTCTCGACCTTACGAAAAAGAATCGCAACCACGTCCGGCGTCGCTGCAGGTAGGTTTCGATTCGAAGCGCCACCACCTCGGCGGTAAAGTTAGACGAGATCCATCCAGCCACGTACTAGACTGCCTCTGACCATGCCGAAGATTCTGATCGTCGATGATCAGCGCAACATGCGCACCACCCTGGCAATGATGCTCAAGGGGGTTGGATACGAAGTAGACGAGGCCGCCGACGGCGATGAAGGTGCCGAGCGTGGCGCCACGGGCGCGTTCGATCTGGTGCTCACCGACCTGCGTATGGGCACGAAAGACGGCATGGAGGTGCTCGGCGCCATCAAAGAGGCGCAGCCGATGACCGAAGTCATCGTGATGACCGCCTACGGCACCATCGAAAGCGCCGTGGAGGCCATGCGGCTCGGCGCATTCGATTACATTCAAAAGCCGTTCACCGAGCAGGAGCTGCTGGTGAAGGTCGACAAGGCCCTGGAGAACCGCCGCCTCGCAGGCGAAGTCGCGTTCCTGGCCAGCGAATTCAAAGATCGTTACCGCTTCGAGAACATCGTCGGGCGCTCGGGCGCCATCCGCGATCTGCTCGGCCGCATCGTGCGCATCGCCCCGACGGACGCCATCGTCCTCATCACGGGCGAGAGCGGCACCGGCAAGGAGCTCGTCGCCAAAGCCATCCATGCGAACTCGCGGCGGTGCGATCGCATGTTCGTGCCGGTCAACTGCGCAGCCATCACCGAGACCTTGCTCGAGAGCGAATTGTTCGGCCACGCGCGCGGTTCGTTCACCGGCGCAGTGAGCGCGCGCAAGGGCCTCTTCGAAGAGGCCCACGGCGGCACCTTCTTCTTCGACGAGATCGCGGAGACGCCGCTGTCGTTCCAAGCGAAGCTCCTGCGCGTCATCCAAGAGAACGAAGTGCGCCGCGTCGGTGAGAACAAACCGATCCGCGTGGACGTTCGCATCATCGCCGCGACGAATCAGGATCTCTTGCGCGCCGTGCAGGAGAAGCGCTTCCGGCAAGATCTCTACTACCGCTTGAACGTGGCGCGCTTCCAGCTCCCTGCCCTGCGCGAACGCCGCGAGGACGTGCCCGAGCTGATGATGCACTTCCTCGAAAAGTACAACAAGAAGATGGGCGTACGCGCCCGCCTGCACGACGGCGTGCTCGACGCGCTGGCGCATTACGACTTCCCGGGCAACATCCGCGAGCTCGAGCACATGATTGAGCAAGCCGTTGCGCTGGTGCAGAGCGGCACCATCACGGCAGATGACCTTCTGCCCCCGCCCATCGGCGAGGAAGCGCGCTCAGGCTCGAACCACGGCGGCCGAGCCTTGGCGGATGTCGTCGACACGGCGGAGCGCACGGCCATCGAAGGAGCACTCCGCGAGAGCGATGGAAACCGCGAAAAAGCCGCAGAACTCCTGGCGATCTCGCCCACGACACTCTGGCGCAAGATGACCCGTCTGGGCATCGTCTTCGATACGAAGTAAGCGCACTCGACCTTCGCAACGGGTTTCATTTTTGCGACCGCATTTCACGCATGCACGCTGAAGCATGGTGTTCAGCGCCAATTTTGTGCGGTTTGCCGTCGGCACTGAATTTGCTTTAGCGCGGGTAAATCAGCGGCCTCCGCTGCGTTGAAAGTCGGTTTGCCGCAAGCGGCAGACCTCCGCGTCGAACGTCCGCCGCCGCAAGCGGGGGACCTCCGGATCACGTGCACGGATTCGACAGCGATCGATAGAGGAAGGATGAGAGGTGTCCTTGAGTGCAAAAGTTCTTGTCGTCGATGACGAGGTCAATCAAGGACGCGCACTTGCGCTGGGTCTCCGGCTCGAAGGCTTCGAAGTCACGACCGTGCTGGACGCCGAATCGGCGCTCGCCTCGCTCGCGCTTTCCGCCGCCGACGTTGCCATCCTGGATTTGATGCTCCCGGGCATCAACGGCATCGAGCTCGCGCGGCGCCTCTCACGCCTCTATCCGAAAATGCTCCTGGTGCTGACCAGCGCATACCATCTGAGCGAACGGCAGCTGGTGCGTGCCGACTGCGGGGTCGTCGGCTTCGTTCCCAAGCCGTACCGACTCGACGAGCTCGCCGATTTCCTGCGCGCCAAGCTCGCGTCCGGTCCGGAGAGCGCTCGTCAGTTTCGCAAAGTCGCAAGCCACTGATTGCGCGGACTAACGCGACTAACGCGAATGAGATAGTGTCCGCCGGCCTTGCGTATCGAAGCTTTTGATTACGACCTTCCGCCGGATCGCATTGCTCAGTATCCCACGCCGGAACGCGAGCAAGCGCGCTTGCTCGTGGTGCCCCCCGACAGCGATGCACTCGAGAATCGCGGCGTCGCCGAACTCGCCGAGCTGATCCCCGAGGGCGCCCTCGTGGTGGTGAACGACACGCGCGTGATCCCTGCGCGCCTGCTCGGAGTGAAGGCCGACACGGGCGGCAAGGTGGAAATCTTTCTCGTGCGTTTCGTCGAAGCGCGCACTTTGGAAATCCCCGGCGGCGATCCGCGCGAGGCGGAAGTGTGGCTCGCGCTGGGCAAAGCATCGAAGCCCCTGCGCTTCGGATCGGACGTGATCGCGGGCAACGTGATCATCCGCCTCCTCGGGCGCGGCGAAGATGGCCTGCTCGAGGTGGGCGTGAGCACGATGGCGCCGGCGCCCATCCGCAGTGCAATCGAGGCCGAAGGACACGTGCCTTTGCCGCCTTATATCAAGCGCGGCGACGAGCCGCTCGATCAAGAGCGGTATCAAACGGTGTTCGCGCGCGTGCCGGGTGCCCTCGCCGCGCCGACGGCGGGACTGCACCTTTCGCGCGCATTGCTCGGGCGTCTCGCCGTGCGGGGCTGTGAGCTCGCGAGCGTGACCTTGCACGTGGGCCTGGGCACGTTCCAGCCCGTGCAGGTGGAAGATCTCGATCAGCATCCCATGCACTCGGAGACGTTCGAGATCTCCCGCACCACGGCCAGCGCCATCGCCCGTGCACGCGAGCGCGGCAAGCCCGTGGTGGCCATCGGCACCACGGTGGTGCGCGCACTGGAAAGTGCCGCGAGCCCGGATCGCGATGGGCACGTGATTCCCACACACGGCGAAACGCGGCTCTTGATTCAGCCAGGCTACCAGTTTCGCGTGGTGGACATGCTTGTCACGAATTTTCACCTGCCCCGCTCGACCCTGCTTGCGCTGGTCTGCGCCTTCGGTGGATATGAACGCGTGCTCGCCGCCTACCGTCACGCCGTGCGTGAAGACTACCGATTCTTTTCCTACGGAGATGCCATGCTCCTGACCCGCGCCACATGAAGCCGCGCGCTTCGGGGTTCGCCTTTCGCGTGCTCGCGCAGGATGGAAACGCGCGACGCAGTGTGCTCACCACGCCGCACGGCGAGGTCGATCTGCCCACGTTCATGCCGGTGGGCACGCAAGGCAGCGTGAAGACGCTCACCCCCGACGAGGTGTCGCAGACGGGCGCGCGCATCGTCCTCGGCAACACGTACCACCTGTGGATGCGCCCGGGACCCGAGACCGTGGCCGAGTTGGGCGGGCTGCACGGCTTCTCGCGCTGGCCGCACGCGATGCTCACCGATTCGGGCGGCTTCCAGGCCTTCTCCCTTTCGAGCCTGACCAAGCTCACCGAGGACGGCTTCACCTTCCGCTCGCACCTCGACGGCAAGAAGGGCCACCTCACGCCGGAAGAAGCGGTGCGCATCCAGGGCCTCATCGGCGCCGATATCCAGATGCAGCTCGACGTGTGTCCGCCCGGCGACTCGCCGCGATCCGTCGTGGAAGAAGCCGTCGCGCGCACCACGCGATGGGCCAAACGTGCGCTCGCCGCCCCGCGGCCCGAGGGACAGGCCCTCTTCGGAATCGTGCAGGGTTCATGCTTTGCCGATCTGCGAAAGGCCCACGCCGACCAGCTTGCGGCGCTCGATCCGGGCTTCGACGGCCTCGCGCTCGGCGGCTTCTCCGTCGGCGAGCCGATCCCGCGCATGCACGAAACGTTGGCCGAGGTCGCGTGGTACCTCGATCCGGAAAGGCCGCGCTACCTCATGGGCGTCGGCACGCCGCTCGATTTGCTCGTAGGCATCGAGCACGGCGTCGACATGTTCGACTGCGTGCTTCCCACGCGCAACGCGCGCAACGGCCAGGCCCTCACCCGCTTCGGGCGCCTCATCATCAAGAACGCGCGCTACGCGAAAGATCCGTCCCCCATCGATCCGGAGTGTGGGTGCTCGGGTTGCCGCGCCGGTTTCAGCCGCGCGTACCTGCGCCACCTGTACATGTGCGGCGAAATCCTCGCGCTGCGTGTGCTGACGCTGCACAACTTGCACTACTACGGTCAACTCGTCGCTGGCGCGCGCCAGGCCATCGAGACCGGAACGTACGCGGCCTTCAAGAAGCGCTCGATCGAGGCGATGGAAGCGGGAGCCTAACGCCTCGCTTTCTTTGCCTGCCTGCCCGCCTGCAACGCCCGCAACGCCCGCAATATTGGTGTACGATTCTTCTCAATGGCGAACGAGGAGAAGAAGCCGCTGGGGAGCATCCTTGTCGCACGCAAACTCATCTCGTCGGATGTCCTTTCACAGTCACTCCGCGAGCAGAGGCAGGCAGGCACACATCGCATTCCACTGGCCTCGTTCCTCGTCGAACGCGGGATCGTGCGGGAGGAAGACGCGCTGCGCGCCCTTTCGGAGCAATTCGGCGTGCCGGGCATCGAGCTGCGCCAGCTCGCGATCCTGCTCGAGCACATTGCAGTCATTCCGCGGGAGCACGCCGAAGCGCAGCTCATCTTACCCGTGCTCCTTCGTGGCGAGCGCCTCTTCGTGGCCACCGCGAATCCATCCGACAAGCGCACCATTGACGAGCTGGAGTTCGTCACGGGGAAGAAGGTCTACGCTTATGTCGCACTCGCGGAGCCACTGCGCCGCACGATAGCCGCCGCCTATGCGGCCAAAGAGGCAGGGGAGACCCATTACCTCGGCCCGCGCGTGCCGCGTGAGACCTTGGTTCGGCTGGGCATTGCCCCGGCGATTCCGGCGCCCCCCGCTCCGCCGCCGCTTCCGCCACGGGCGCGGACAACGGCCCCGCGCGGCATCGCAGTTCCGCGCACGAGGGAGGGGGCCCCAAGCGAGGTGGTGCCTTCCACACAGCCCGATGTCGTGGCCGCCGACGAGGCGCCTCCGGTGGTGGTCGACGATGCCATGCAGCGCGTTTCCTCGAATGCGCAACTGTCGACGATGGAGTTCGGCCTGATGAGCCCCGAGGTCTCACGCGTGGACGAAGCGCCGCCGCCAGCGGGCATTCTCCCGATGTCGCCCGAGGATGCAGCGGGACCGCCCACCGTGGCTCGGCCGGGAAAGACCATTCTCGTCGTCGACGACGAAGAAGAGATCCGCCGCATGCTTCGCCGCGTACTGCAGGAACGTGGCTATCGCGTCATCGAAGCCGACAGGGGCCTTCTCGCCCTTCGCATGGTCAAAGAACAAGTGCCGGACCTCATCGTGCTCGACGCCATGCTCCCCGAGCTGCACGGCTTCGACATCGCCCGCCGCATTCGTGGCAGCGAAAAATACGGCACCATCCCCATCGTCATGGTGAGCGCGGTCTACCGGGGCTGGCGCATCGCACAGGACCTCAAGGACAACTACGGCATCGCCGCCTACATCGAGAAACCCTTCCGCATCCAAGAAGTGGTCGATGCAGTGGCACACGCACTCACCGAGCGCGATACACGACGTTCCGAGCACCCGGAGCGCGATGTGGACGTCATGAGCGCCGATGCGGAAAAACTGCTCGAACAAGGCGTCACGGCCTACCGCGCGGGGCACGTCGACGAGGCCATCGGCTTTCTCAGGCGCGGTATCGAGATCGATCCGCTCGCGTATCGGTTACACTTCCACCTGGCGCTGCTGTACGGGAAAAAGGGTGCCATCTACGAGGGCATCCACGAGCTCGAGCGCGCCATCGAACTGCATCCCAGGAACTTTGCAGCACTCAAGAACCTCGCAGTGCTCTACGAAAAGGCAGGATTTCGTCACAAGGCCGTCGAGGTATGGGAACGTTGCATCCAAGTAGCTCCCGATGCAGAAACGCGGGCGCAGGTGAAGGAACGCTTGATGACGCTTCTTTAATGAGGTCGCTTAACGGGCGCGAGAGATGGCTCCGTGCTGACGGAACCGCTCGCTCTCTCAACCCAGGATCAGTATCCTCCACGGACCTTTCGTGAAGTTTCTCTGCGAGCAGTGCAAGGCCAAGTACCAGATTTCCGACGACAAGGTCGCCGGCAAAACTGTGCGAATGAAATGCCGCAAGTGCGGCCATATGATTGAAGTGCGCGCAGAAGTCACCGAGACGAGTGTATCGCGCGGCATGCCCAAAGAACTCCAAGCCCGTGCCGCTGCAGAAGGCTCGGCGACGGGCTCGGGTGCGCATGCTGCTTCCACCGCGACCGCTGCAGGTACTTCCGGGGCGCCCGTGAGGACGCCACCGCCCAGCCCGAGCCGGCCTGCAAACTCGCCTCGCCCGCCGGCGACCGGTGAGGGCCATGCGACGAACTCCAAGGGAGCGAGTCCCCTGGCGACGAGCCTTTCGGCGCGCAAGCCCATGGCGCCGCGCTCGCTGATCACACCGCCGCCCACGCCCGCCCAGAACGCCGGCGAGGCCACCATGGTCGCGCCGCCGCCTCATTCTGGTGCTGGTGCGCCGGGGGCGCTCGCGGGTGCGTTTCAGAAGAGCATCGTCAAAGACGACCCCGCGCTGCGCGACATCACGGGCCTGAAAGAGTGGTACGTCGCCATCAACGGCGTGCCCGTGGGGCCCGTGCGCATCGCAGAATTGCGCCGCAAGGCCTCCCTCGGTGCTGTCACCGAAGATTCGCTCGTGTGGCAAGAAGGCATGGAGGAGTGGCGCCCGGTCAAGGCGTACTCCGAGTTGCTCGCGCTGGTGCGCGAGGCTGCGCAGAGCGGGCGCCCTCCCCTCGCCGTCACCGGCGACGTTCGCCAGAGCACCCCGCCGCCGCCCGGCAAAGGCGCCTACGTTCCGCGCGGCGCCGTCGCGCTGAACCGCGGGCCTGCCGCTCCTGGTGTGGGGGTGGGCGGAGACAACTTCCGCCCGGCGCGCAGCAACGTGCTGCCGTTCGCCCCGCGCAATGCGGCCGCGGAAAAGCTGGAAGATCCGGAGGCGACGGAGGTCGCCACGCAGGCGCTGCAGCAGCCATCGCACACGATTCAGACGCCCGTGCCGCCCGAGGCCGTGGATCCGTTTGCCGTACCGACGGCCGGTGGCCCGAAGGCGCAAGAGGATCCCTTCCGCGCTGGTCCGCCGGCGGGCACCTCGCGGCCGCCGCTGAGCGTGCAGATTTCGCCCGCGTCGGGGAACGTGATCTCGCCGTTTGCCGGCACGAGTTCGCCGGGCCCGGCGCCCAACTTCGCGAGCAACGTGGGCGATCGCTCCTCGGTGTCGTTGGGCCCGCCCATTCTGGCGACGGAGCCGCCGCCCCAGAAGAAGGGCGTCCCGTGGATCCCGCTGGCCATGGTGGCGCTCGCGGGTGCCTTCGGTATCACGGCCGCCATCGTGATCTTCCGTCAGCCGGCACAAGCCCCCGCCGCACCGCCGGCCCCGGCCGCCGCTTCGTCGACGCCGCCCGTGGCGAGCACCCCGCCGCCGCCTGCCTCGGCGGAGATCGAGCTGCCCGCCGAGCCTGCCGCCAGCGCATCGGCCGAGAAGGGCCCGTCCACGGGGCCGAAGGTGGCCGCGGGCACGCCAAAGCCGGCCACTTCGGCGTCCAACGGCAGCAAGACGGCCGACTTGAGCGATCTGCTCAAAGGCACCGGCAGCGGTCCAAGCAGCGGCTCAGGTGGCGGCGGAGGCGCCTCCGCCGGTGGAGGCTCGCTGTCGGAGGATCAGATCCGCTCCGTGCTGAACCAGCACCAGCTCGGCGTGCGCCGCAATTGCTGGGAGCGCGGGAGCACCAGCCAGCAATCGTCGGTCAACGTGAACGTGCGCATGGTCATCAACGGCCAGGGTCAAGTGACCAGCGCCAACGCCGACGGAAACGATCCGGCCATCGCCAAGTGCATCGAGACCTCCGTGCGCAACTGGAGCTTCCCCGCCACGGGCGGCACCTCCACGGTGAACATCCCGTTCAAGTTCGTGCGCCAGTAGGGCATCAAAGCCGCCCTGCCCGCGTGGGGGGTGTCCGGGACAGGCCTCCATTCGTCCCGGACAGGGCCGCCATGCGCCGAGTGCCGCATTTTTGCCAAGGATGAGAGTTGGCCCCGAATTGGCAATGCGTCGGGTCAGACCTTTCGTGCGCGGTGCTCCGGACGCCGCGCCCGCAAGGCCGCAGATTAAGATGATGGGTTGCCATTGGTATGAGCGGGAGGTAACAGCCCTCCACGTGCCCGTTGATAGCGAGGAGCCACTCCTACGGGAGCCTCGCCAGCGGGAACAACACGCGGAGTGGTGACTCTGTACCGGCGGTTTATGCAAGGCGATTTTCTTCTTCTTCGGATTTTTCTTCGTCGTCCGGGAGGAGGTGTTTTGGCGAAGCATGGAGCTCTCCTGTGACTCGAGACGAGCCCGCTGCGTTTTGAAAAAGATGGGCCGCCAGACGTGTGTTTCGAGTTTGCCGTCAATTGACTCTTCGCGTTCACCGGGCAGCGATGGTCGCGGGTAGCCCCGGGACGCAGTATGGGATTCGTAGGGCGGAGCGAGACGCAATTTACGGGGCGAGCTCTCGACCTTGGCGTTACCTCGGTCGTGCTCACACCGCTCTCCCCGCGTTCATCGTCCTCCAATGGGTTCTCAAAACGTCGCGCGCTCTGCGGCGCATCGGGTGGGTCACGTCATGGTGACCTCCGAAGTCTTACGGCGAGTGTATCGCCGCTGAAGTTTCTTGGTCGCGCGCCGGAGCGCAACGGTGCGCTGAGTTTCATCGCTTCCACGCATGCTCTTTTTCTGGAAAGTCCCCTTTGTGGCCGTATTCGGGTCGTAGAAAGCCCCATCACGACACATCGCCCAGAGCACACCAGCAAGACGTCGGGCCACGGCGACAGCCGCGATCGATCTTCCTTTTTTCTTGGCGATGTTCATTCCCCAAAGACGAATGGGGTCCCCGGCATGCTTGCGCGTGCGCAGTAGGCTGTGGGCTGCTTGCACGAGCATGGCTCGCGCGTGAGGGTTTCCCTGTTTGGTGATGCCTCCGAGACGACGCTTGCTCGGTCCTCCCGTGGTCGATTCGGACGGAACGAGTCCGAGATAGGCGCTCACCGCATGGGCATTCTTGAAACGGTGGGCATCGTCCATGACGGACATGAACGTGGCCCCGACGATGAGCCCTACACCGGGGGCTGTGGCGCAAAGACGTATCCGAGGATCTCGCCCTGCCAAGTTCTGCAACTTCTCTTCCACTCTCACGAGCTGCTCGTCGAGTACTTTCAGCATGGCGGCTAACGGCGCAACAAGCTTCTGCAAGCCAGGATTCATCTCGGTTGCTTCCAAGTGCGTCACGAAGTTGCTGATATCGCACGTAGCAACACGTTTCCCATGTGCACGCGCGAGGCCGCGGATCGTGGTCACGTAACCCGCGCGGGTCTCAACCAGCGCTTGTCGGACACTCAACTGCTCGCGAAGCTCTCGACCTTCCACCGATAGGACGTGGGCTTCGGGAATGCGCCCCTGTTCGACCGCGATGGCGAGGTGCTCGGCATCGAGCGCATCGTTCTTGCGTTTGTGGTGTCCTATCCCGATCGTCTTGAGTCGCGTGGTGTCGACGATCTTCGGCTCGTGTCCCCAGGTTCGGAGGAGATCATGGACGAACCAAGCCTCTCGCGCTGCCTCGAAGGCGACAATGGCCGGAAGCGTCCCGGGCCCCAATCGACCCTTGAGCTGTTCGATCTGTTGCACGCTCGTCCGCTCCACGACTTTCCCATCGCACACCTCGCAATAAGCGATGTGGCGCGCTCCTAAATCCAGGCCTACGCTACGCATGATCGACCTCCCTTGGGCCCCCACTTCTCTTTGTGGCTCTGACCACGCGGGGGTGCCGATAGCTTCGGCGATCGGCGGGAGGTCGATCGTTTTTCTTCGCGAGGAAAGCCGGACGGCGCGCCCGCTGCGGCTGAGACCTTCCATCGATCTCGGCGTTGCAGTGGGCGTGACGTCCGGCGGCGGCGACGCGTCAGGTTTTACTGCCGCCGGTTCATCCAATCTACGGGAGGCGCTGCGGGCGCGGACCGGTAGCCGAGGACCTCGTTGGGGAAGCAGCGCAAAAAACTGCTCGCATCTACCGGATTTCTTTTGCCCCTCATTTTGTCTGGCAGAGAGAAGGCCAGCGGAAGGACGTCTGAGGTTGCGCGGAATGCGTGATCACGCCGCCGTGTGTACTCCGCACGCCGCCGGGAGCCGCGGCCTCCTCGCATGGAAAATCCATGCCGCCACGCCATGGTCGACAGCTAGATGATCGCGCTCGGCGCGAGAAGGAGATACGGCTCGGCGACCTCGTCGCCGCCGTCCTCGTGCACGAGTCGCAGCCCGTGCGCGCCGCCATAGACCAACGTCGACGACCCCGCGCTGGAGTCTTCCACGGTGCTGCCCATGGCGGCCCCCCGTGTCCCGTCCGCGTGCGCGGCATGCACCAGCCAAATGCCCTCGCGGCCATCCTCCGACTCGTAGCGCACACGCTCCACGGTGAACGGTTGCCCCGTACCGTGGAAGCGCATGCTGCACCCATCGGGCAGCGCCTCGTGCTCTTCGACCTCGACGTGAATGAATCGTCCTTGTTCGCGCAAAGCGAAACGAGGCTATCACCTCTCCGCTTCCACCGTGATCCCGAACGACGGATCCGTGTAGAGCTGGTCGAACACCCGCCCGAACGACTTCTCGACGATCTTGCGCTTGATCTTCAACGTGGGCGTGATCTCGTCATGTTCGAGCGAGAACTCGCGGTCCAAGATGTACACGCGTTTGACTTGCTCGACGCGCGAGAGCTTTTGGTTCCCGCGTCGCACGGCCTCGGCGATGCGCTCGCGAACGTCGGCCTCCAGCGCCAGACGCTTCATGAGCGCGTCCAGCCCCTCGGGCTGGGCCAATGGATTCTCCATCAGCGCCCGTTTCATGCGATCCGACACGTCGGGTCGTTCGACGAGCCCCTTCTTCAGCGCCCAGTCGATACCCTCCATCGGGCTGATCGAAACCAACGCGGTCACGTAAGCCCGTCGATCGCCGTGGGCATGCACCTGACTGATGATCGCATCCTCGGCCTTGATCTCGTTTTCGATGTTGCTCGGCGTCAGGTTCTTTCCACCGGCGGTAATGATCAAATGCTTCTTCCGGTCGACGATGTAGAGGTACCCATCGCCATCGTGCTTGCCGATGTCGCCGGTGTGCAGCCATCCATCGGCATCGATCATCTCCGCCGTGGCCTGCGGGTCCTTGTAGTAGCCCTGGAAGACGACGTCGCCGCGCACCAGAATTTCGCCGTCTTCGGCGAGCTTTTCCTCGCAGAAGTCGACCACCTTTCCCACCGATCCGAGGCGAACGGCGCCGGGCCGGTTCATGTGCGTGATCGCCGTGGCCTCCGTCATGCCGTACACCTCGAACACCGGGAAGCCGATTCCCCAGAAGAACTCGATGATCTTCTTGGGCGTGGGCGCCGCCCCCGTGAGAAGGAACCGCACCTTGCCACCGAAGTGCGCGCGCAACTTGGAGTACACCAGCCGATCGGCCACCTTGTATTGAAGGCGCAGCGCCCGCGGAATGGGTTTGCCTTCTTGCCAATGGTGCACCGCATGCTGCGCCACGCCCTCGGCCCAACGGAAGATCCCCTGCTTGAGCGGCGGCGCCTTGGTCAGCTCGTTCTGAATGCGCGCGTACGCCTTCTCGAAGATGCGCGGCACGCTGCCGAAGTGCGTCGGCTGCACCTCGCGCAATTCGTGAATGACCGCGGACGTACTCGTCGCGTACGCCGTCCCCGTCCCGTAATTGATTCGCAAATAGTGCGCGACGATCCGCTCGGCCGCATGGGCCATGGGCAGAAAACTCAGGCAAACGTCCCCCTCCTCGAGGGGAACGAAACCGACGCCCCGAAGCAGCGTCATGATGTTGCGGTGCGAAAGCATCGCCCCCTTGGGCGGCCCCGTCGTGCCGCTCGTGTAGACGATGATCGCGGTGTTCTTTTCGTCGACCTGCGATGCGCGCATCTGCACGCCCACCACGTCCACCGAGGTGATCAGCGCCTCGGTGAAAGGCCGCACCTTGGGCTCCACGGCGAACACCGATTCCAGCCCGCGCGTTTCCCAAACCAGCACCGCCTCCACCTTGGGCAGGCCGGGCAGCAAAGCGAGCACTTTCTCGAGCTGCTCCGCGTCCTCGACGAACACGAACCTCGAATCCGAGTGCTCCAGGATGTGCCCAAGTTGCGGGACGGACAGCGTCGGGTAGGCGCCGACCGTCACCGCACCGGCCAAGAGCCCGGCCATGTCCGCGATGCACCATTCGGGGCGCGTGCTACCGATGATGGTGATCTTGTCGCCCACCGAGAGGCCGGCGTCGATGAGCCACGTGGCCACCGCGGCTGCGGATTCGTAAAACTCACTCCAGTTGGACTCGACCCACTGCTGGCCCGACTTCCGCTTCCAGGCCAATCGCTTCGGCGTGCGCAAGACGCGCTGGAGAAACAGCTCCGGCAACGTCTTGCAGCTCGCGGCGAGCGGTGTCGCCGGGTTCTTGGCGATCGCATTCCCATCGAACATGGCACGCTTCTCCCTGCTCCTGTGCTCAATATTGATTGAGCGCCTTGTCGAAATAATCGCAGTACGCACCGCGCGGATTGTTCACGGTGGAAACGCTGGTATCGAGCACCAGCGTCTTTTCGTCCTTCAGATCGTATTTCGGCCACTCCGGCAAACCGGCAAGATTGGGATTGCCGTCCACCAGGTGCGTCCAATACGTGCGGGCCCGCGTGCCGAGAAGCTGCTCGGCCGACGTTTGCGGATAGAGGAACGCGTCCGTCGTATTCCAGATGAATGGAAATTCGGCTGCGTGGAACGCGCCCTCGAGCGCGGAGAGAACGTGCGGCGGACGGTAGCCGTGGGTCCACACGTAGCGGTACACGGCGGGCGTCCCACCCTTTAGCGCATTGCGTGCCACACGCCGCTCGTCGCAGGCGAAGATGACGTCCGTCCCCGCATCGATGACCGCCTGGCGGCCATTCGGAAATGGATTGAAATACGGATACATCTTTTTGATATCCGCCGCGAATGGCCCGCCCACGGCGCTGATGGCCAATTCATACGACGCGAGATCCGTCCCCAAATACGGAACGAGGGCGGCCTCCTGCGCATTGTGCCCCACGATGAGCGGCACCTTGTTGTGCCGGCCCTCACGCATGGTCGTATACGGATCACCCGTGAAGACGTAATTGTCGACGTTGGGGCCATACCAGAGCCACCACATGTGCCCTTCGTGGATCAAGTTCACGAACAAGTCGGTGATGAACAGCCCATTGCCCCCCGGATTCAAAAAGTCGATCCCCGGGCGCGAGCGCAGACACGCGGGAATGTCCTTCGCGAGTGCGCACCCCTCGCGCGTGACCACGTCCTTACCCTGGTTGTAGCGGTGCTCGCGCGGGGCCACGCCAATGCCGCCGCTCTCCATGATGGCCGCCGAGAACAAGCCGCTGGCCAGCGGGGAGACGAGAAGCAACCCGACGCTGACCGCGCCGGCCGACTCGCCGAAAATGGTCACCTGATTGGGATCGCCGCCAAAGTTCGCAATGTTGTCGTGCACCCACTGCAGCGCGGCAATCTGGTCCAAAATGCCGTAGTTGCCGGACGAGCCGTGCGGATCCTCCGCCGACAGTGCGGGGTGGGCAGTGAATCCCAACTCGCCGAGCCGGTAATTGATCGTGACGACGACGGTGTCCTGCTCGAGGGCGAAGGTCGCACCGTGGTAAAGGTTGCCGGTGCCGTTGAAGATGAGGTCCTGATCGCCGGCGCCTGCGGTGAGCCCGCCGCCGAAGAGCCAGAACATGACCTTCTTCTTCGCGCCCGATACCGCGGCATTCGGCGGCGTGAACACGTTGAGGTAAAGGCAATCCTCGCTGCCCAAGGAGGACTTCTGCGGCATCAGCTGCAGACACGCGCTCCCATAGTGCGTCGCATCGCGCACACCCTCCCAGTTTTGGTCGAGCGGCTCCGGCGTACGGAAGCGCCGCTCGCCCACCGGTGGCTTCGCGAATGGAATGCCCAGGAAGGCCGGAACCCCCTTGTCCATCTTGCCGCGAACCTGCCCGCGCGTGGTCGATACGACCAGCGGATCGGCCGCCTGCGCCCCGAGCTCCATCTCCCGGTTCATGCCGCTTTGCGGCGCGTCGGCCGAACACCCGATGAATGCCGCGGCCAACCCCACGCTGAGGAAAAGTCTCATCATCGCCCCGTCTCCCTTCCTCGACTCCGCTCCCGCAAAAAGAAGTAACGAAGTCGCGCCGGCCTTCGACGGCGGACACGGGACGTGGTTGGAAGCGCCAATCTTTTGAGCGCGGATGCTACGACGCAACGCGTTGAAACGACGTTGGTCCTCGTCGGACGAGGTGGGCGGCGTTACTCTTTCCAGTGATGTCCGTCGCAAAGGAGCGCGAACCGACGATCGCCGCGGCAGCCTTTTGGCCCGTCGTCGATTACCTGCGCGCCCGCGGCCACGATGCGGATCGCATCCTTGCCGCTGGCAAAACCAGTGTGGAGGAGCTGCGCCATTGCGATGCACGCATTCCGCATGCCCGCGCGATTGCCATTTATCTTTCGATTCGCGCGGTCACCGACGAGGCGGGGCTCGGACTGCGCTTTTCGTCCTTCGTGAAGGGCGAGACCTTCGCCATGCTCGAATACGCCGCACGCGCGAGTGCCACCGTGCGGGATGCCATCGAGGTGACGAACCGCTACGCGAGACTCATCGACGACTCGTTTGCCTTTCGCCTCGAGCCCGCCGGCTCGTATTCGTTTTGGCGGCTCGACATGAATTGGCCCGAGCCCGTGCGCGGCATCGTCACCGAGTACGTGCTGGGCATCATCTCGCGCGCGAGCCGCGTGCTCTTCGGCACCAAGCTGCCCTCGAAAGAGATATGGCTGCGCGTCCCCGCACCGCGCGACATGAGCGCGTACGAAGAGCTGCTCGCCTCCCCGGTTCGATTCTCCGCCCCCGATTACGGGGTGCTCATGTTCCCCGAGCTCCTCGAGCGCCGCCCCAACAGCGCCGACCCCGTGCTGGCGAATTTGCTCGGCCAGCAAGCCGAGTCGATGCTCGCGGCGCTTCGCCGGGAGAGCATCTGCGACGAGGTCCGCCGCGTCGTGGCCGAGGAACTGCGCACCGGCGCGCCGGCCATGGATCGCATCGCACGCCGCCTCGCCACCACGCCGAGCACCCTGAGACGCCGCCTCTCGGACGAAGGTGTAAGGTACAAGGATCTCCTCGAGGCCGCGCGCCGCGAATCAGCCTGCGCCTACTTGAGCGATCAGCGCCTCACCGTCACGGAAATCGCGTTTCGCCTCGGCTACCGCGACGCCACCACGTTCTTCAAAGTCTTCAAACGATGGACGGGACAAACCCCCGCCGAGTACCGGAAGAACCTCGTCGATCCTCCCCTAATCCCTAACCCCTAACCCCTCATCCCTGCTTTACCGCGTATGCGACGCCGTCGCCCAAGGGCAGAATGACGGCGCGGAGCGACGGATGCTGGACCAGCGCGAGGTTGAACGCGCGCAACGCCTCCGTCGGAGCGCGCTGCGTGTCAGGCACCGAGGAGCGCGCCACATGACCGCCCCAGAGCACGTTGTCGGCCACGATGACCCCATCGGGCGCAAGGCGCGGGACCAGCAGCTCGAGGTAGCGCGGGTACTCCTCCTTCACGCAATCGATGTACGCGAGGTCGATGAGGCCCTCGACCTTCTCGAGCTCCTGCAACGCCGCGCCCTGGAGCACAGTGATGCGATCCTCGAGGCCCGCCTCGGCGATGAACTCGCGCGCCGTCTCGCAGATCTCGTGCGAAAGCTCGAACGAGAGCACCCTCGCCGCCGGCCCCGCCGCGCGGGCGAGCACGATGGCGCCGTATCCAATGTTGGTCCCCAGCTCCACGATGAAACGCGGCCGCCGCGCCTGCGCCGTCACCGCCAGGAACGAGGCCACCTCGGGATCGCTCACCGGGTAACCTCGTTCGGCGGCGCGCGCCTCCATTTTGACCAGCAACGCATCGCGCGGAGGCTCGAGCGCCTCCAAATATGCAGCTTGCTCGGGACGGAGAATGGCGTCGGCGGCGGCTTTCATTCGTGCGATAAGCTACTTCTTCTTCTTCTGCCCGACGATGTCGGACCGAAGCGGAGCGAAGAGCGCCATCAGCTCGTTCTTCTCGTTTTCCTCAATCTTGTTTTCGTCCATGGCGGCGCTGAAATCTTGAACGAACGCATCCCACTGGGCATCGTTGATGGTGATCCCCTCGTGCGCGGACTTCATGTCCTTGCCCTGGTACTTGCACGGACCGCCCGAGATCTCGCAAATCTGATCGGAGAGGCTCTTCTTGAAGTTGTCGAGCTTCTCCCCTTTGACCTTGGAGAAAGACTTCTTGAGCTTACCGTCCGCCGTCACGTTCTGGACGAGCGAGTCGACCAGCTTGTCGATGCCGTCTTTGCCGCCGAGGCGCTCGAAAAGCGATTTGGGGGCGGGGGGACCCGCATCTTCCGGTTCCGCAGGGGGGCCGGCGTCGGCGCTGGTGTCGATGAGGGCCGGCTCCGCGGGCTTCGGGGGCTTTTTGCCGCCGCAGCCGGCGCCGAGGAGCGCGAACGACCCGAGCATGGCCGACGTGATCACCGCAGCCAGAAACACTCGTTTTGCCGTGACATGTGGAGCTACCAGAGAGCGATTTCTCATGAGGGTCCTACGAGGGTTATAGGCGCGCTCTCCTACAAAGATCCACAATTCTGATGGTTATACTGGCCTGGAAACGATGTCCGTCTGCGCACTCGAGATAGCTGGTCGCACGGTGCTTCGGTCCGAAGCCGAGTCGCCTCCTGCGGAGTGTGCGCTGTTCATTCCATCCGAGGGCGATGAAGGTGGATATCGCACGACCGCCGGAACCGCCCTGGCGCGCCTGGAAGCGGCGGGCGTGACGGAAATCGCCATCGACGCGGCCACGGCCGCGCTGCGCTGGACGGCGCATCGCTTCGCGCGCGGGGTCGCGGTGCGGCAGATGCTCCTCGAGCTTGGCCCTGCGGAGCTTTTCGACGGACACGTGTTTCACGGCGAAGGTTACGAAGGACTCGTACTGGATTTATGCGCCATTGCGGAGAGCATCGGGCTGGCGCATGCGCCGGTAACGATGCAGTCCATCGCGCTCGCAAGCCTCCTGCGCCGCGTTCCCGCGGATGCGGAGGTGACGCTGGTCAGCGCGAATGCCAGCACGGGCAACAGCACGTCTTCACGAGAGATTCGCGCGCTGATTCATGCATTGCGCAGCCTCGCCGGCGACCCATTCGACGAGGGAGCGGAAGCGCCAATCCGACGCGTCGACGATCTTTTGGAAGCTTTGCTTGAAAAAGGGCTTTCGCATGAAGGCTTTTCGCGCATCCAACATTCGTTGACACTGCCGCCGCCTCCTTCCGCCGGACCTCTGTCCGAACCCGAAGCCTGGGCCATCGAACTTGGCCTGGGCAAAGGGGATCATGCCGCTTTGACGGGTGCACTCGTTCGCATCGAGGAGCTCGAAAAATCGCGCGGCAAGAGACCCGTCACGGTGTACCTCCGCTCGCGCGCAGCGCTGCTGCTCGGGGCCGAGCCACCGCGGATGATCGCCGAGAGGGTCGAGTCGCTCTGCGCGACCCAAGCCTTCCCCGAGCTATCGTTGTTGGCGGCGCAGGCGTGGCTTGCGGCAGGCGAGCCGGATCGCGCGGTTCCGTTTGCGCGCGCGGTGCTGCTGAGCACCCAGTCCACACGCACCACGCGCGAGCGCGCGGACGATATTTTGGCATCGTCCCCGTCGTCGAGCCGATCGAGTTACCATGGAAACGATCGCGTCGATCGTTCCGAGGCCGTGATGTCGCCGCTCGATCGCGGATGGGAGGATCCGCATAGCGTTCCGTCGCTGCACATCGCGAACAAGACGCGTGCCTCGCAGCGCATCGCCGCCGCCAAGGAGCGGCCGTCGTCGCGCTTCGCGTTGGCGCTGCCGCGCAAGCCCTCGCGCCTGACGGTGCCGCGCCCCACGCTCTCGCGGCCACCGCCGCCGCCCATCTCGGTTCCTTCGGTGTACTCGGAGGCCCCGCCGGATCGCTCGCGCCGCACGCGCGTGTGGAACTCGGCGGCTGCACCGCCGCGGCCCCCTTCGATCAACGTCATCGCCGCCGAAACGGAGCCCATGGTTCCCTGCGCACCGGTCATCACGGTGGAGGGCCACGCTTCGCCCGAGGTCCCTGCGCCGCCGCCGCCGCGGCCGAACCCGGATCAGACCGAGAAGATGGAAGCGTCCGTGTCCACGCCGTTGGCGCTGGTCACGCAGCGCAGGGTTCCCACCGCGGCCGATGCGCGGCAAACGCCTTCGGGCCCGGTGCCGAGCCTCAACAATCGCCCCACGCCGAGCGGTCCCACGCGCTCGCCGTCCTCGCCCGCCGGCACCATGCGCGGCGCGTCGATGCCGGCGTACCAGAGCGATCCGCCGCCGGTCGTCCAAGCTCCGCGCCCGCAGCGCCTCCCGCGCCTCACGCCGCCGCCGCCCGAACTGGCCGAGACCCTGAGCCTCCCGCCGGGCCTCCACGGGCAGATCGCACCGCTCGAGGGCGAGCTACCCAAGACATCGCTCGAAGCGCGCATCCTCTTCACGCACATGGCGCGCCGCCTGGGGCGCGAGTACCGCGAGAAGCATCAGATCCGACTCAGCACCACGGTGGAAAGCATCGAGCAGATCCAAGCCGTCCTTCAGGACCGCTTCCCCGACGGCACCATCCGCACCCGCGAGGAGCACCTCTTCGTGCGCCGCCACGGCGCCTTCCTCAGCGAGATCCTCGCGCGCACGCTGGAAGCCGAGTGGGTCGACATCGCCCCCACCGAAATCGGCTACTGGGCCATGGTCGTCCCAGCCAAGACGCGCGTGTGGCCCTTCGGTCGCGTGCTCCGCCTCCTGTCCCGCGGCCATCGCGAACGCGACCTCGTCAGCTACTACCTCGAGCTGAAAAACCGCGCCCTCCGCGATCGCGAGTGAGAGGGGGTAGGGTTTAGGGTTTAGGGTTTAGGGTGTAGGGGAGGAGAGAAGAGCGTTCTCTCTTCCCTACACCCTAAACCCTACACCCTAAACCCTCACCAGATGGCCGATCCGAACTACATCACGAAGGAAGGCGCCAAGCGCCTGCAGGACGAACTCGGGCACCTTCGCTCGCAAGAGCGCCCCAAGGTCGTGCAAGAAGTCGCCGACGCCGCCGCGCAAGGCGACCGCAGCGAGAATGCCGAATACATCTACGGCAAGAAGAGGCTGCGCGAGATTGACCGGCGCATTCGATTCCTCACCAAGCGGCTCGAGGCGGCGCACGTCGTCACCGAGCCGGCGTCGACGGATCGCGTCTTCTTCGGAGCCACCGTCGAAGTGGAAGACGAAGAGGGCGTGCGCTCCTCGTACCGCATCGTGGGCGAGGACGAGATCGACCTGAAACGAGGCCATGTGAGCTGGCGTTCGCCCATCGGGCGCGCCCTCCTCAAAAAGGAGGAGGGCGACGTCGTCCTGCTGCGACGCCCCAACGGTGAGATCGAACTCACCATCCTTTCCGTGCGCTACTTACTAGACGGGTGAGACGGAGGAGACGGGAGAGGCGCTTTGCTGGTGCCAAGCTTGTCGCGCAGCAGCTCGTAACCCGTACGTAGAACGAAGTCTTTGCTCTTCGTCGGATCGCTCGGGATGTCGCGCGTCTCGATGGGCTCCAGGGTCCCGCCATCCGGCGCCATGCGGGCGGCCGGCGTGTTCCCATTCGTCGTCGTCTTGCGCGTCTCGCCGGCCAGGTGCCCTTCGAGATCGCGCTCGTGCACCGCACGCAGCGCGTTCGGGTCGCTCGACCTGGCCCCGAGCAGCACGTCGGGATGGATGCCCTCGGCCTGAATCGAACGCCCCGCCGGCGTGTAGTAACGCGCCGTGGTGAGACGCAACCCCGCCCCGCCGGGCAGCTCGATGATCGACTGCACGCTGCCCTTGCCGAAGGTGTTCGCCCCGACGACCGTCGCGCGCTTGTTGTCCTGCAGCGCACCGGCCACCAGCTCCGACGCGCTCGCACTCCACTCGTTCACCAGAACGACGATGGGCACATCGCTGAAGGCACCACCACCGCGCGCACGCACATCGTCGATCGTCTGCCCGCGGTGACGCGTCGTGTAGATGCCGCCGCCCGACAGGAACTCGTCCGCGACCTCGGCCGCCTCGTCGACCAACCCACCCGGGTTGCTCCGCAGATCGAGCACCAACCCGGCCAGCGACGCCGCCGGGGCCTGCTTGGCGTTGACGCTGCGAGCCGTGGTGCTTTCCGCCAAACGCGTGCGCAACTGCGCTGCGGCGCGCAAAAGCTCCTCGTGCGTCCGATCCTGGAACTGCTTGATCCGCAGGTAGCCGATATTTCCGTCGAGCAACTTCGACGTCACGCTCGAGACGTGGATGATCTCGCGCACCAGATCGAACGAGAGCATCTCTTTGACGCCCTCACGACGCACGGTGAACTTGATGTGCGTGCCCGGCTTGCCACGCATGCGCTTGATCATCGTGTCGAGCGAGGACGACAGTACCTGCTCACCGTCGATGCCGACGATGCGATCGCCACTGCGAATGCCTGCGCGCTCCGCGGGTGTTCCTTCGATCGGCGCCAGCACCGTGATGGCATCGGAGCGCACGTCGACCTCGATGCCAACGCCGCCGAATTTTCCTTCCGTATCATCCTGAAACGCCGTGAACTCTTGGGGCGGCAAGTACGACGAGTGCGGATCGAGCTGCTCGACCATGCCCGCAATGGCGCCATTGACGAGCTTCGTGCGCTCCACGGGCTCGACGTAATTGTTCTCGACCTGAACGAGCACACGGCCGAGCTGCAACGTCGCCGCGTACGGATTTTCCGCTTGAGGCGTTGCGTGGGCCAGTAGAGGTGAGACGAACACCGTCCCTACCAACCCACCGGCAAACGCGAGCGCCCCCATGGCTAAGCCGCGCAGGATGGCGCTTCGATGTCGTTTCCGCCGATTCTCGCCGGGATTTTGTACTTCAAGCTCCGACGATTCGACGCTCCCTTGCGAACGGTCGCCCAGGTTTGCTTCGTTCATCTTGACCTATCGATGCTAGCAAACCTTTTGCTCCTCGCTGTTTATCGTAGTCAGGTCCAAAAAATAGCTGGTACTCTAGGGTGGCAGGTAGACGGAAAATGGAGGTCGACCTTGGGCATTGGTGACAAAGACCCGAGCGGTAGCGTTCGGAATGTGGAATCCAAGACCGACAAGAGGAAGCAAAGCCTCTACTTCCCTGAGTCGATGCTCCAGGAGATCAAGGAAGAGGCCGCCCGCCTCGACCGGTCACTCTCCTGGGTCGTGCAACGGGCGTGGAAAATCTCTCGTCTTGAAATCAAGAAGCTCCCCAGCGTCAACGACGTGGAGGGGGGCGAAGATGACGACACCGACGAGTAAGTAGTCCTGGTCGAGTGTAACTCGCTCCCGTGCATATCGAAGCCGCGCAGACAGGCCAATCCGGTCAAAGCAGCATGGAGGAGCAGACTATCGCCGTAGCCGACGACGACACGAAGCTTTTTGTCCGTTCGCGGACGGTGGCATCCCCCTCTTCTGAAGCCCTCACCCCTGGTATTGGTGTGGGCGGCGGGATCCCCGATCTTCGTGTCTTCCTCTGCGACGGAATCCTCTGCGACGGCTTCATCTGGAAGTACTTATGGAACGATCTCGGCGAGATCGTGCCCCTTACGCATTGGCATTACCGAGGCCACGGTCGCAGTGGGGCCCCGCACGATCCGGATCGGATCGACGTGGCCGCGCACGCGGACGATCTGATGGCCGTTCGGCGTAAAGTTGGTGATCCTCCGGCGGTGCTCGTGGGCCACTCCATGGGTTGCCAGGTGGTTCTCGAAGGATATCGGCGTCATCCCAACAATGTCCGCGGGTTGGTTCTCATCTGCGGGACCTTTGGGAAGCTGACGAGCACCTTCAAGGGGCTACCTGTACTCGACATGGTGCTGCCCAAGCTGCTCGACCTGGCGCTCAAGCGCCCCGAGTTGGTGCGTGCCCTTTGGTCGCGCATCCCTCCGGAGCTAGCCTTCAACGTGGCTGCGAAAATCGGCGAGATCGACCTCGGGCAGGTGTCGCGCGAGGACATCATGCCGTACCTGCAGCACGTGCCGCACGTCGAGCTTCCGTTGTTTTTGCGCATGCTGCGCGCCGCGGGCGAACACACCGCGGGCGATTTTCTGGCGCAGATCAATGTGCCCACGCTGATCATCACGGGCGAGCGCGACACCTTCACACCGGCCTTTCTCGCCGAGTCGATGGCCAAGACCATCCCCGACGCAGAGCTCATGGTGGTGAAGAACGGCACCCACGTCGCCGCACTCGAGCAGCACGAGCTGGTCAACGCGAAGATCCGCGAATTCGTCCAGACGCGCGTGCTGATCTAGAGTCGGCGCGCATGAAGCGCGCAGCGTTGTGGATGGTGCTTGCGGCACTGGTCGCGTGCAACAAGGCACCGCGGCAGGAGGAACCGGCCAAGGCGGAGGCGCCCAAGGTGGAAACGCCCGTGGCGGCGCCGGCACCTGCGGCCTCGGATGCCGCCCCGGCCAACGTGGAAACGTCGGCGGCGAAGTTGGTCGTCGACGAAGCGGCGTTTGCTGACGCGACGCCGGCGAGCGCCAAATCGATCGGGCACACGTCGGTGGTGTTCAAGATCGATTTTTCCAACGGCCAGCGGGCCGCGTGGAAGCCGCGCTCGAAGCGAGGGAAAGTTCGCTACAAGGGTGAGATCGCGGCGTATCGGTTGGGGCGCGCGCTCGGGCTTCCCAACGTGCCGCTCGCCTTCCCGTTCCATGTCGCGAAAGAGGATTTGAACAAGGCGACGAAGGGCAAGGACGCGAGCCTGCTCGACGAAGAGGTCATCGCGGAGGCCGACGGCAGTGTGCGCGGCGCGCTCATTCCGTGGATTCCGAAGCTCGAGTTCTACCCGGTGGAGACGGAAAAGAGCCGCGCCGAGTGGGAGCCCTGGCTCTTCAAGGGCGCCGAAATTCCCGAGAAGGACCGAATCATCGCGGCGGACATTTCCACGCTGATCGCGTTCGACCTCATCACCGGCAACTGGGACCGGTGGAGCGGCGCCAACCTCGGGGCCAACGGGCCCGGCGGGCACCTGCTCTTCATCGACAACGATGGCGCATTCTTCGATCCGGTCCCACCGGGCCCTTTGGCCAAGCAGACCGCCCTCTTGCAGCGCACGGAGCGCTTTTCACGAAGCTTCGTCGAAGCGCTGCGCAAGCTCGATGGCGATGCACTCTCCCGCGCCTTCGGCGACGAGTCGGGGGAGCCTCTGCTCTCGGCTGCCGTCCTCAAAGGCGTCGCCGCACGGCGCGCGACCGTCCTGTCGATCATCGACAAGAAGATCGCCGAGCGCGGCGAGGCGGCGGTGTTGTTCTTTCCTTAGGGAAGAATGACGCCGCTGTACGGGCTGATGACGTAGAGGAAGGCCAGCGCGATGCCGAGCGAGATGACGCCGAGCACGGCGAGCTTCGGCCCAGACCAGTCGCCCTCTTCCGGCACGAGGTCGTCCTTGCGGAGATCGGCCAGGGTACGAACGGGAGGTGCGGATTCTTTCGAGGTCGTCGCCATGGTTGCGGGCGAAAAGAACCTCACTTTCGCTTCTGATGCAAGGGGGTACGAGGCTCAGTCCGGCAGAATCAGCGACGAATCACCGAATTCGTGCCCCAGGTACCCCTCCCGCTCGGCGTGGGCGTAGGCCCGTTCGAGCAGCGCCTTCGGCGCGAAGGCCTGCAGCAAGGAAAAATGGCTGGCCGCAGGGTCGTGAACCCCGGTGAGGATGCCATCCGTCAGACACGGCCGGAAACCGGGGCCGATGCGCAGGTTGGTCTCTCCTTCTTCTGCTTCTTCTCCTTCTTCTGCTTCTTCCGCGCCATCGAGGGCCGATCCCTCCAACGCGCGCACCACCGTGGTCCCCACCGCCACGATGCGGCCCCCTTCCCGTCGGGTCTTCGCAATGACCCGTGCCGTCTCGACGGGGATCTCGTACCGCTCGGCCAAGGGAAGACGCGCATCGAGCTCGGCGTCGCCCGTCGACGAGAGCCCGGCAGCGTGCGTGAGCGACGCCAAGCCCACACCGCGCCGGCGCAGCGCGAGCAAGAGTCCCCACGTGAGCGGCCGTCCCCCCGAGGGCATCTCCGCCGCCCAAGGCCGCGACGCGTAGGCTGTCTGCACCTGCCAAAGCGCCAGATCGCGCTCGATGTATGCATATTGCACCGGTTTGCCGATCCGATAGAGCTCCTGCACGGTCGCCTCGGTTCGCAGGGTCACCAGCCGCGGCGAGCGCGCATCCACCGCCTCGACGACCGCCTCGCACGCGGCAAGCGCACCAAGCGCAAGGCGATCCCCGACGCGCACCTCGGGCGGCGGAAGGCGATCCTCGGTCTTCGTTCGCCAATCGCCCGGGCCGAAGAGCACCGCTTGCCAGGTCGGGCTGCGTTGAAAGTCGGGCGCCGCAAGCGGCGCACCTCCCGTACGCGCAAGCACCCGCACCTCGAGCGGCGCGCCCGATGCCGTGCGTGCGGCAATCGCACCGGGCAAGGTCGCGGCGTCGTTGAGCACCAGGAGATCGCCCGCGCGAATCAGCGATGCGAGATCCCCTATCCGCGCATCGCGCAGCGTGCCCGCGCGCGGGTCGACATGAAGGAGCCGCTCCTCGAGCGGGCGATCGCGCGGAAACGTCGCCGCATTCACGCGCCCACCTCCTTTGCCGCACTGGAGGCCTCGAGCCGCGTACCGCTGGGGATCCGCGCCCGGTGCTCGAGGATGGTGCCGATGCGCGCCGCCACCACCGCGGGATCGAGCAACGTCGCCGGATCGGCGTCCGGAAGCGCGTCGGCGTGCATCTTGGTGTTCATGTCGCCGGGATCGATGCTCAAAAACTGCACGCCCGCCTCCGTAAGCTCCGCCGCCCAGACGCGCGCGAGATGGTCCTGCGCCGCCTTCGACACACCGTACGCACCCCAACCCGGGTAACCATTCACCGCCGCGTCCGAGCTGATGAACACGACGACGCCGTTGCCTCGCAAAATCATTGGCCCGGCCAGCGCCTTCGTCAAACGAAACGGCCCGATCAGGTTCGTCTCGAGCACGCTCGCCAGATCTTCACACGCCGTATCCAGCAACAGCGGCATCGGCAGCGGCCCGAGTGCACTGGCGCAGTGCACCACCACATCGACGGGGCCGATCAGCTCCGCCGCCGTGCCGGCGATGGCGTACGTTGCGTCCTTGTCCCCAACGTCGGCGATGATCGCCGCCGCCGTTCCATCCTCGGCCATAATCGATTCTTTGACGCGCTCGAGCTCCTCGCGGCCGCGCGCTACGAGGCCGACGCGCGCGCCCCGCTTTGCAAACCAACGGGCCAGCTGCTCTCCGAGCCCACGGCTCGCCCCCGTGACCAGCACCCCTCGTCCTGACCATTCCATGGTGTCCTCCATCTGACCGACAGAGTGGGGCGCCTTCTCCCTTTCGTTGACATGCTTGCCAATCTATTGGCAGCGATCCAACCTGTCGTCATGGGCGACGAGCTGGCCACGCGACTGGGCAAGAATATTCGGCAGCTGCGGGAAGCGCGCGGGCTCACGCAGCAACAAATGGCCAAGCTTGCCAACGTGCCCCGCGCGACCTGGGCTAACGTGGAATCGGGCACGGCCAACCCGACGCTGTCGGTCATGCATGCCGTGGCCGAAGCCTTTCAGGTCACCTTGGAAGAGCTCATCTCCACGCCGCGCGCCGCCTGCGAATTTTACCCGCGTGACACCCTCCGCACGCGCCAGCGCGGCGACGTCGAGGTGCGCAAGCTCCTGCCGGACGCCATCCCAGGCATGGAAATCGACCGGTTCGAGCTTCCGCCCAAGAGCCAGATGACCGGCGTACCGCACACGCCGGGCACGCGCGAATACCTGACCTGTGAAAGTGGATGCATCGTCCTGGTCGCCGCCGGCGAGCGCTGGCAACTCGAGACGGGCGACGTCATCGCCTTCCGGGGCGACCAGCGGCACTCGTACCTCAACCCGGGCGAGCGGCCCGCGGTGGCCTATTCGGTCGTGGCGCTCGCGCGCTCGTGAAGGGAAAGCGGTAACGCGGCCAGCGCTTCGGCCGGGGGGATGGCCACACTCGGGGCCACCACGCCGCGCGCGTGCACCTTGCCCCCCAGCGCGCGCTCGACGAACAGCGCCTGAATTTGCGCCGTGAGGCCGTACGGATCGCGGCCCGCGAGGTAGACGCGCTTCACCGTGTCGCCGGATCGGGCCTCCGCGAGAACGTCGAATTCCATGCCGCGCGCCTCGCCTTCGGGCCCCTCGGCCGAGCGACCAATCGCGCGCACCAACAGCGGGCGCGCGGCCCGCGCGAGGGCGGGTGCAATGCCCCGCGCCTTTTGCAGAATGTGCGCGGTCGTTTTGTCGATGGCCATGAAGGTCCGCACCGTCCGCGCCCCCGTGTGCGAGGGAACGACGATGGACTCGGGGCTCGGGATCGACATGGCCGTGATGGGGCGGCCGCCTTCCTCCCGCGCCGGGAAGGTGCGCACGGTGGCCGCCGGAGCCTCGCGGCGGAGGGTTCCATCGATGAACTGGCGGCTCTCACCGGAAAAAATCGAGAGCACACTGAGCTTGGTCCCGCGCGTCGTGGCGTCGGTGAGGCTTGCGGCGCCCCGCGGCATGTACACGAGGTCGAGCGCGTCGGGCTCTTTTCCCAGACGCTGCGCAGCCAAATGTGCCGCCCAGTCCGGCGGCGCGATTTCGTACGCCAGCGAAGGCGCGACGCAGGCGCCGCTGGCCTCGGCCGTGGCGCGGTAGCGAAGCACCGCGAGTGCGACGAAGTTTTGCTCGCCCGTCGTGTCCGCGTAGTGGATGCCCATGCGCGCGCAGCTCGCCAAAATGGGTTCGCCCACCTCGATGAATGGTCCTGCGCAGGCACTCACGACCTTTCGACCGGTGAGGGCGCGCACGATGGTCTCGGCGTCCTTCAAGTCGACCAGTGCCGTTTCGACACCGCCGAGCGACTCCGAGAGGGCATCGAGCTTGGCGCGGCTCCGCCCCGCAATGGCAAACGTCACCCCGCGTGTGCGAAGCGCATCGCAGACGAGCTTACCGGTGAAGCCGGTGGCACCGAAGACCAGGACGTCGGCACGTGCACTCGCCATTGCGGGCCCGACTCTAGACCAGCGCGCCCTCGAAAAAGCCGAAAAAAAAGGCCCCCGCACTTCTGCGGAGGCCTAACGTGCTCCTTACCACCATGGCCGTCGGCGGTTTGCATGACCCCTAGCCGGTTGGCTAGGTGGGGGACCAATGATCGCGCATTAGGCTTCCGAGTTATCCGCGCGCATGACCGCGCGGCCCGGCGTGCACACAGAGCGTTCGCTAATCCTCCGAAATCACGCCTGTAGGGATCAAAAATAAACCGTCTCTTCTCGAACCGGGCAGAGGGAACAACAACCCATCATAGGAATCCGAATCGATGCGTCAACGGCGCAAGATCCGGACCTCTCGTGCTAGGTACGGCGGTACCTGTCATGAACCTTGGCATGAACCTCCGAAGCGACGCTCGCATCGCCATCGCGGATGACGAAGGCACCTGGACTTATGCCGATCTTCATGCTCGGGCGGGGCGCATCGCGGCCGCGCTGCTTTCTGGTGCAGGTGGTGCGGGTGCAGGGAAAGATTCGCTGGCAGGCGAACGGGTCGCCATCTTCGTTTCGCCCGGCGGACACTTCGTGGCATCTTTTTTTGGCGTGCTCATGGCCGGCGGCGTCGTGACGGTGCTGTCGCCGCTGCATCCGGCGCGCGAGATGGCCTACTTCTGCGAGGACGCCGAGGTGCGTACCATCCTGGTCTCGCCGGATCTGCGGCCCCGGCTCGAGCAAGCCGCGGAAGGCCGCCGCGTCCTTTCGACCCACGATCCCGTGTTCTCGGATGGGCCGCAGCTCGAGCGACCTCCGATCCTCGGGCCCGATACGCCGGCGTTGCAGCTGTACACGAGCGGGACCACGGGAAAGCCCAAGGGCGCCGTGCTGACCCATGGCAATCTGGAGACGCAGCAGCGGCTCCTGGCCGAGGCATGGGAGTTCACCGAGCGTGACACGCTGCTTCACGCGCTGCCGCTGCATCATATGCACGGGCTGGCCATCGCCCTGCTGACCGCGCTCGGGGCGGGGGCCGCGGTGCGGATGCTCCCGGGCTTCGATGCGAAGCGCATCTGGAACGAGCTTCCGAACGCCACGGTCCTCATGGCGGTCCCCACGATGTACACGCGCCTTTTCAACGCCTTCGACGAGGCCGCCCCCGAGGTTCGCGCCGAGTGGCAGCGCGGCGCACGCGGCCTGCGCCTCGCCACCAGCGGCAGCGCGGCCTTGCCCGCGACCCTCGCCGAGCGCTGGCAGGTCATCGCGGGCGCCATCCCGGTGGAGCGCTTCGGCATGACCGAGATCGGCGTCGGGACGACCAACCCGGTACGGGGCCCGCGCAAGCCAGCGCACGTGGGGCTTCCCTTGCCCACCGTGCGCACGCGCATCGTGGACGACCAGGGCCGAGATGCCGAGGTCGGCGAGCTCTGGATCGCGGGCCCCAGCGTCTTTTCCGGGTACTACAAGCGCGCCGAGGCCACGCGCGACGCCTTCGTGACCGACGCGACGGGCGAGCGCTGGTTCCGCACCGGCGATACGGTCACGCGCGACGCCGACGGCTACTTCAAAATACTGGGCCGCACGAGCGTCGATATCTTGAAGAGCGGCGGCTACAAACTGAGCGCGCTCGAAATCGAAGAAGCGCTGCGCGAGCATCCGGCCATCCGCGAGGTGGCCGTCGTCGGCGTGCCCGACGAAAATTGGGGCGACCGGGTCGTCGCCTGCGTCGTTGCGCACGAGGGCCGCACCGACGAGTGCGCGACGGAGCTCGTGCGCACCTTCGCCAAGCAAAGTCTCGCACCGTACAAGGTTCCCAAGCAGGTGGTGCTCTTTCCCGAGCTACCGCGCAACGCCATGGGCAAGGTGCAGAAGCCCGAGCTCACGAAGCTTCTCCTAGCGAACGAACAACGCGGCGCTGAGCGCAAAGGCGAATAGCCCCGTCGCCGACACGCGGTTGATCCAGACCAAGTGCGCCCGGCGCAATCGCTGGCGCATCAGGCTGACGCCGCCGCTGAGTGCGAACCACCACGCCGCCGACCCGACGAAGACGCCCCCCACGAGGGTGCCCGTGTCGATCCACGGGCTCTCCCCCGGCTCGATGCCGAACGAGGAGAACATCGCCAGGAAGGCTGCAATGGTCATGGGGTTCGTGACGGTGAGCGCCAAGGTCGACAGCCATGCAGAAAACGCGTTGCCGCCTGCCACCTTGGCCCCCTCCTCCGGCACCTCGGCGGTCCAGATGCGAAACGCAAGGTACGCCAGGTACAGCGCACCCGCGATGCGAAACACGGCTTGATGCTCGGCAAAGGCGCGTGCGATGGCGCTGACGCCAATGCCTGCGACCAGCCCGTAAATCGCGTCGGCCGTGGCCGCGCCCATGCCGCACGCGAAGCCGAGCTTGCGGCCGTCGGTGAGCGTGCGCCGAATGCACAAGATGCCGATGGGCCCCACGGGAGCGGCCACCGAGAGGCCGAGAAACACGGCTTTGAGAAAGACGGGAACCACCATGGTCATTCATCCGGCGCGAGGTGTTCGAGGGGCAGATGCGGCGCATCTTTCAAGGTGGAGAGCGCAATCAACGTGCGCGTCCCGATGACGCCCTCGATGCCCTTCAGCGTCTCGCTGACTAAGGTTTCGAGCGTCTTGAGATCCGTCACATGCACCTTGAGCAGGTAATCGTCATCGCCCGCCATGTGATGGCACTCGACCACCTCCGCCTCACGGCGCACGCGTTTCAAGAACGCCGCACGATGCGTCGGCCGATCGAGCCGCACCGCGATGAACGCCGTCACGCCCAACCCGAGCCCCTCCGCATCGAGCACCGCCGTATAGCCGCGAATGAACCCGAGCTGCTCGAGCTTCTTCACCCGATCCGCCGCCGCCGGCGCCGAGAGCCCGAGCTCGTTCCCTAGCTCGGCCCAACTCATCCGCCCCTGCGCCGCCAGAAGGCTCAACACCTTCGTATCAACAGCATCAAGCTTGTCCAGCTTACGATTCAAAGGCATACATCAATTCGTACGCCATTTTCGAAGGAAAGCAAATTCGGGCACGGGCACGGGCACGGGTAGATGGTGTTCTACTTTGCGCCGCGAATCTCGCGCCGAATCTCGTCCGCTTTCACCAAGCCGACATTGCGCCAAACCATGCGCCCCTCGCGATCCAGGATCACCACCGTGGGCACCGAGTGCACGTCACCGAAGGAGCCGCTGCCCGAAATGGTCTCGGCATCCCCCAACGCAACGGGAAAGGTCACGCCCAATTTGGTGCGATAGAGCTCGATGAGCTCGCGATCCCGGCGCGGTTGCAGGGCCACCAGCGCGTAGGACACCTGATCGCCATCGCGCTTGGACATCGCCACGAGGTAGTCGACTTGGGCCTGGCTCGAGAGATCCCACGTGGTGATGAACGCGATGACGCCAATCTTGCCCTTCATCGCAGCGGAACTCACCGGGCGCTCGTCGAGCGAGTCGTACTCGAATTTGACCGGCGCCTTGCGCTCGGTGCTCTGCACCGTGGAGACGCCCACCGGCGGCGGCGGCTTCGACGAACCACACCCGAGAAGACCTACGAGCCCGCAAGCAAAAGCAAGAACGTACCCGACCCGCATCAATCGTCTTTCGCGCCTTTTTGTCCGCTGAATCCGTCGTCGCGCTCGGCAAACAACACGTTGAACGTCGTCAGCGAGCCGTAGCACTGCGTGACGTACTGTTGCATCTGCACCTTTTCCTCGTCGGAAAGCTGCGGATGGGCATTCAGCTTTTGTTCGAGCACGCGCAGCTTGTCGCGGATCATCACGATCTTGTGAAACAGCGACTCGATGGGGATGCGCTTTTCGGCGGTGCCTTCCTTGCCCGGCTTCAGGATCATTTCGCCGCCGCTCCAGCGCCCGCCGAGCTTCACCTCGCTCACCCCGAGTTCGTCGCGGATGACGTATCGGAGTACCCGTCGAAATTCCTCTGCGTCCATGTCCAAAAGCTCCTCTGGGATCTCCAGTTCGAAAGGCTCGATGGTCTCGTCGACCGACTCCGAACGCTCGCGCGGGACGCGGGGACGGCGGCTTGCCTGCGACGGACGGCGGTTCGCTTGCACCGTCTTGGCGAAGGTCCCGCGCAGCACGTACTGCGAACACGTGTTGGTCTCGCGTATCGGCGAAGGCCATACGCCGAGCAGGCACTCGCCGGTGCGGTGCACCTCGCCGTTGGCATCGATGGCCTCGACGACGCGCACGAAGCGCGCACAGCTGCCGCATCGCTTCACGAGTTCGGGCGGGACGTCGTTTTCTTCGCTCACGTGCGCCCAGGATACACGGGCGTGAACAGATCGGAGAAACGAGCCATCACGTCCGGCAGCGTGTGGCCTTTTCGTCGCTCCGCCACCACCGCGTGGGCCAAGGTTTCCACCGCGTCCTCCAGAGGAACGGGCTGCAGCGGCCCCGCGGAAAAGGGCTCTCCATCGACGGCTTGGCCCGCCTCGAACGCCCGCCCGTCGGAGAGCGGCTCGTGCACCGCCGATACGAGCACGTCGTCCGGGGCCACGTTGCAAACCAGGAGCTCGACGAAGTGCAGGTACAGCGAACGCACCAGCACCAGGGTCATCGTTCCCTCGGGCGCGCCGGCCTGCGCCGAGTCCGCACGCCACGCTTGCCAGGCGGATTTTCCCTCGAGCGGCCCCATGGCGTGCACCATGCGCAGACGCAGCTCCTCGTCGGCCTCCACAGCGAGCAGCGGCGCGTAAACGGCCACCTTGGGCACACCCAGGGTCGGAAGATCCGCATCGAGCGCGTCGAGCCAATCTTGGCGAATGGCGCGAGGCAACTCCCCATACGTGAGGGCCGCCGCCCAAGCGGCTTCCGCATCACTGGCCAGCGCCTCGAGCCACACGCGCCAGGCGCCCAGCGACGGTTCTTGTGGGTCAATCGGAGGCAAAACGCGACTCTTCCCTAGGAAAAGGGTGTGCTCTTCGGGTGCATGTGCGGCGCACATCGAAGAAGGGCGAAGAGCGTAGTACGTCAGAGGTCAAGTTCCTAGCTAAACTCCCATTCCTCTTCAGCCTCCGCGAGACTCTTGACAGCTGTTGCGCGGAACTAAGATGGTCTCCCATCCGATGCCCGAGAGCCCTGCTCCGAAAGCGCCCACATCTCCGGTCAAGGCGGCCGCCGATTCTCCCGAGGTGCATGCGCGCGTCCTCGAGGGTATTTCGCTCGTCACGACCCTGGCGCGCCAAATGCACCAACACCTCGGCGCCAGCTTGAGCATCGACGACCTCGAGGCCATCGGCCGCGAGGGATTGCTCGACTCGGCCCGCACCTTCGACCGCGAGCGGGGCATCCCGTTCTTGCGCTGGGCGAGCCTGCGCATCCGCGGTGCGATGATCGACGGCGCCCGTTCCCACGGCTCGCTTCCGCGGCGCGTCTACCGCAAGCTCCGCGCGTTGGAGGCGGCCGACCGGGTGCAGGAGGTCGTGGCCGAGGAATTGGCCGCTACCCCGCCCAACGACCCCGAGGCGGCCGATGAAAAATTGGGCGAGGCCCTGTCGGGCATGGCCCTGGCCATGGCGGCGGCCTTCCTGTCGCCCCAAACGCACGGTCTGGACGAGATCATCCACCCGGACACCGAGTCGCCGGAGGAGGAGTTCGCCCACGCCGAGCTCATGAACCGGGTTCGCGACGCGATTTCGAAGCGTCCCGAGAACGAGCGCACCCTGCTCGAGCGGCACTACTTCGACGGGATCACCTTCGAGCAGGCCGCCCAGGAAATTGGGCTGTCCAAGTCGTGGGCGAGCCGCCTGCACGCCCGGGCCATCGAGGCCATCTCGCGGGAACTGAAACGGACCGGCATTAAAGATTGACCATGCTATACGCACGCGCATGAAGCGCGAGCGCATCGTGGTGGCCATGAGCGGCGGGGTCGATTCCGCCGTGGCCGCGGCGCGGCTGCATGACGCCGGGCACGAGGTGGTCGGCGTCACGTTGCACCTTTGGGACTACCCCGACGAACTGGACGCCCCCGGCGGCCACGGCCGGTGCTGCGCCCCGGAAGACCAATACGACGCACGCCGCACGGCGGACGCGCTGGGCTTTCCGCATTACACCTTCGACCGGCGCGAGCTGTTCGCCAAGGAGGTCGTGGCGCCGTTCGTCGATGCCTACGTCGCCGGCGAAACGCCCAGCCCTTGCACCACGTGCAACCGCGAGGTGAAGCTCGCCGAGCTGTTTGCCATCGCCGACCGCCTTGGCGCACGCGCGATCGCCACCGGCCATTACGCCCGCATCGGGCGCGATGCGGACGGGACGCCGTTCTTGCTCGCCGGCCGCGATGACAAGAAGGATCAGAGCTACTTCCTTTACGCGACACCCCGCGAAAAACTCGAGCGCCTCGTCTTCCCGCTCGGCGAGAGCACCAAGGGCGAGGTGCGGGCCGAAGCCGTCGCGCGAGGTCTCCCCGGGGCCACCAAGGGCGAGAGCCAGGAGCTCTGCTTCGTGGGCGGCGGCGAGCACGCGTACACACGCTTCGTCGAGGAGCGCAGTGCGGACCGCGTTCGGCCGGGGCCCATCGTGGACGATACCGGCCGCGTCGTCGGCGAGCACGCGGGCGTGCATCGCTTCACCGTCGGCCAGCGCAAAGGCCTGGGCGTGGCGCTCGGGCGCCCGATTTGGGTGACGCAGATCGACGCCGCCACCAACACGGTGCACCTCGGCGGGGAGAAGGCCCTCGCGGGAATGGGCGCCAAGCTCGACGACGTCGTGCTCGCCCCCGGAGTGTCGCTGCCCCTTTCGGCGCGCGTACGCATCCGATACCGCCACCCAGGTGCGGAGGCCACGATTGTCACGTCGGCGGAGCCGGGATCGGCGCACGTGACCTTCCGTGAGCCGGTGGCTGCGCTCACACCGGGGCAGATCGCGGTCTTCTACGATGGCGACCGCGTCCTCGGCGGCGGACGATTGCGCTCGCGCGACCTCGCTTCGTGAGTGCGCGGCGCCTCGAATGGGCGCTAGGATGCGAGGCATGGGCCTCACGCGCGGACTCGCTCCCGCCATCGTCGCCACCGCGTTGTTGGGCGCCGTGCTCGTTCCCGCATGCGGCTCGCTGGGCGACGGCGAAGGAAGCATCGGGGGCACACTCAACGTCCCCAATTGCTGGTCGGGCGACTTCCGGCTCGCGCCGGACTTCTACGCGGGTGTCCCGTACCGCGACAGCGTGCAGCTGCGCATCCAACACGGCGGCGACTTCGAGACGTTCAGCGACGGCATCATGATCCTCGTCGACGACGTGCACGCCATCCGCGGCGACAATGGCCTGCCCTCACGCCTCGGCCAGCCGCTCAAGGTCTCGCTCCCGGTGGGCGTCTTTCCGCCGGGCGTTCCCATCACGCCCGATCCGGATCCCGGCCTGGTGCACCTCACCTTGTACTTGCAGCGCACTTGCCGCACGCAGAACGTGGCCCTGCACGCGGTCTCCGCGGCGAGCCTCAACGCCAACGGGACCTGCGACGCCATCGACAGCGGGGAGCCCTTCATCGGCCCGTGCCAAGGCAGCGCATCCCCTCCCGGTGCCGATGCGGGTGCTGGTGGGGACGCGGGTGCCGACGGCGGCGATGGCGGTACCTCGACGCCTCCCAGGGTTGGCTACAGCACAATCACATTCGACCACCTGTACAACGCCGTGCCGGAGGAGACGAACGCCGCCCAGCGCCTGAGCGAGGGACGGTTCGACGTGTACCTCGTCGATCCTCGGGAAATCTGCCCAGGAGGCCTGGGTCCCCCGCCCCGCTGCCGCGGTCATCTCACCGGGAATTTCCGCTTCTACTTCGAGCGCGGGCGTCCCGGGCAGCCGTTTCCGTAGCACAAGCGAGCCTCTCTCTCGGGTCGCGCTGGTATTTTGGCGTTTTTCCTAGCCTTGCGCGCTTGGGGCGGGATCGATAACCTTCGCCCTAGAGATTTCAATCGTGCGAGATTTTCAGACGTTCTTTGCGCGCGGCGCGGGAGCGGTCCTTGCGGTCTGTCTGCTCGGGACCGGCGAACCCCTCTACGCTCAGTCCGCCGGCGGTCCCGGTGGCGGCGCCGCCTCGGAACGGATCCGGAACGCCGACCCGCCGCGCGGCGGGCCCGCCTTCGAGCACGCACAGGCCGCGTGGGGACGCGGTGACTTCGACGTCGCCGAGCAGCAGTTCGCGGAGGCCCTCGAACAAGGCGGCCTACCCCGCAAGGACGTACTCAAGGCACACGTCTACTTGGGCGCCGCACGCGCAGTCCTCGGCAAGCGCGATCGCGCCCTCGCAGCCTTCCGCATCGCCGCCACGCTCGATCCATCGTTCAAGGTTCCCTCGGAGGCCGGCAAAAAGGCCACGCTGATCGCGGACACCGCACGCCGGCAGCGATCGCAGCCCGTCACTCTACAGGCGGAGGCCCCTGCCGACGTGGGGGTGGGCCGCCCGTTTCGGGTCGAGGTCTCGCTGGTAGGCTCGCAGTCGCCCATCACCCGGGTGGTGCTCGCCGTCGGCGACAGCGCAACGTCGTCGTACAGGACCGAGCAAGCG
Source organism: Sorangiineae bacterium MSr12523 (assembly GCA_037157775.1). Lineage (NCBI taxonomy): Bacteria > Pseudomonadati > Myxococcota > Myxococcia > Myxococcales > Pendulisporaceae > Pendulispora > Pendulispora brunnea. Next base: position 3,172,995 of record CP089982.1, on the reverse strand, counting down.
GCGAGCGCGCACGTCGCCTTCGACGTGCCGGGCCGCATCGCCACCGACGGCGCCGCACTCTTGGTGCGCGTGAGCGGGCTCGATGCCCGGGGCAACGAGTGGGTCTCGAGCGAATCGAACGTGCGCGTGGAGACGGAAACCCAAGGCCCCACGCCACTGCCCATCGCCTCGGTGCCACCGCCGCTGACGAACGAATCGGCGAAGTCGTCCGCGTTCCGTGTGAGCGCCGCGCCGGCCACCAAAGACGACCACGATTCGAAGAGCGGGGGCTTCTGGTCCAGCCCCTGGCCGTACATCATCGGCGGCGCCGTACTCGCAGGCGCGGGTGCAGGCGCGTACTTCCTCCTCCGACCTTCGGACGACGTCACCGTCGCTCCCGTCCAAGTTCAAGCCATCCGGTGAAGGAGATCCCAGACGTTGCCCCAAGATCGCGTCCACCGCCCCGACATCACTGGTAGCGCCTCCTCGGGCGGTGGCGGCAGCGGCTCGTCCACGGAACCACGCGCGGGCACGTATTTTCTGGGCCGATACCGCGTCGTCGACGAAATCGGCATCGGCGGCATGGCCACCGTGCACCTCGCGCGCATGGATGGTCTGGGTGGCTTCCAGAAGTGGGTCGCCATCAAGAAGATCCACGCGCACTTGCTCGAGGACGAATCCTTCGTCCAGATGTTCCTCGACGAAGCACGCATCGTCGCGCGCATCTCGCACTCCAACGTGGCCACCGTCTTCGAGCTGGGCAAGCACGAGGACTGCTACTGGATCGCGATGGAGTACCTGCACGGCGAGCCGCTGCGCGAGTTGATGCGCCGCACCGAGGAAATCGGCACGCCCATGCCGCCGGAAATCGCCTGCCGCGTCATCGCCGATGCCGCCGAGGGATTGCACGCCGCGCACGAATTGGTGGGAAAGAACGGCGAGAAGCTGCAGCTCGTGCACCGCGACGTGACGCCGCACAACCTGTTCGTCACCTACGACGGGACGACCAAGGTCGTGGACTTCGGCATCGCGAAGTTCGCCTCGCGCATTTCCAACACGCGCGCGGGCACGCTCAAGGGCAAGCTCGCGTACATGTCGCCGGAGCAGGTGCACGGCGAGCCAATCGACCGCCGCACGGACTTGTTCGCGCTCGGCGTTGTGCTCTGGGAGCTGACCACCGGGCAGCGTCTTTTCCGCATGGACAATGACCTGGACACCTTGGCGAAGGTCCAGGAGTGCAACGTGCCGCGCCCGAGCACGTTGGTGCGCGGCTACCCGATCGACCTCGAGAAGATCGTCATGAAGGTGCTCGCGCGCAACCGCAACGAGCGCTACAAAACCGCGCGCGAGCTCTCGCGGGCGCTGCAATCGCTGCTGATGCGGCGCGGGCTCTTCATCGCGAGCGACGAGGTCGCGAGCTACGTGCAGTCGATCTTCGCCGAGCGCATTCAAAAGCGCGAGGCGCACCTGCGCTGGGCCGCGGAGGTCACGCAGACCATCAACGTCGAGGGGCTCCGCGCCACCGAGGCCATCACGCACCCGGTGGATCCGGGCTGGCCGAGCGCGGGGCGCGAAATGCCTTTCCACCCTGACGCGAAGGCGGCCGCGCCCCCGAATGCGCGCCTGCCGACGCCGAGGCCCGCCGCCGGTATGCCTGCCCTCGCACCGAGGCGCGGCGATCAGCCGATGCTGCGAAGCCAGGAGACGCCGTCGCTGGAGACGCCGCCCACGGGCGTGCGGCCGTACGACGACGGTCCGACGCTCCAGGGTTCGCTGCCCGACTTCGGCTACCACGGCGGCGAGGACTTCGACGACAACGACGACACGCTCGTGGCCAAGGGCAAAGAGGGCGCCGCCAGCATGAGCCGCGAGGCCCCGCGGGACGCTTCACGAGAGAAGGGGGCGGCGACACCGCAGGGAGCACCTCCGCTCAACAACACGGGTCAAAAGCCCGCTGTGCCATTGCCGGCGGCAGGGCGGCCCGTGGAGCCGTTTCCTCCTCCGCCCCCCGCCGAGGTGCACACCTTGGCAATGGAGGCGGTGCCGGTCCCCATTCCCTCGCCGTTCGCTCCTCTGCCGGTGCCGAACAACGTCGCGAACGAGTTCGCCCATCTGCGGCCAGGAGCGGCCCCCCAAGCCGGGCCTGGGGCGGCGCCGGCGCAGCCCAATCCATTCATGGCCAGCCCGCTGGCGCCCGCACCGGATCCGCGCTGGAACGCGTCGGTGGGCATACCGGCGGCAACGACGGGGCAGAGCCCCATGCTGCTGCCGCCGGATCTCGACAACCGCACCATGACGGCACGCTCGCTGAAGCAGGGCATCCCGATGTGGGTCGTCGCGCTCGGGTCGGGCCTCCTCGCGCTTCTCTTCGTCGGTGCGATTTACCTGCTTCTCTCGGGCACGCTCACCGAGAAGCCCGAGGCCAAGGTGGAGAAGTCGCCGGCCGCCTCGACGAGCGCAGGGCCCTTCGGAGGTGCGCGCGATGCCTTTGCTGCGGCCATCGCACCGCAAACCTCCGTCACGGCGTTGCCGCCGGCGGACGACAAGCCCCCCGCCCCTCCTCCGGAGCCCCCCGCGGTCACGCCGGCCGCACCGTCGGCGAGTGCAACGGCGACCCCACCCGCCACCGCGACGGCCAAGAACACCTCGTCTTCCTCGCGCAGCAGCAAGGAGCCCAAGGAGACGGGCCCCGTCGAAATCCCGCGCGGCAGCGGCCCGGCCGAGAAGAAATCCGAGCGCACGGGCCTTTTGACCATCATCTGCAAGCCCACGCAGTGCGACGAGGTTTACGACAACGGCAAGCTTCTCGGTTCTTCGCCCCTCTACCGGCAATCCGTCTCCGTGGGCGAACATCGTTTGACACTCAAAACGTTGAACCCTCCTGTAACGAAGACCCAAAAGGTCAGCATTTCGGCCGACGAGCTGAATATCCAGCAAGTGACGATGTCCCCGTAAAGGTGACGCGGCGGCGTGCTATCCAGAAAGCCGTGCGCCGTCCTCACGGGCTCTTCTTTCTTGCGGCCTGGCCGCTCGCGTTGGTCGCCGATACGGCATGCAATGGCAAGCCGGAGCTCTCGTTCACGCTCCATGTGCCGGACGGCGTTCGCGATCAAGCCACGTGGTACGAGATTGGCGTCTTTGCGGATGCGGCTTGCCCATCGGCGGCCCAGCTCTCCGCGGGTGTGCCCACGACGGGCACCCGCGCCCGCGTAGCCTTCCGCGGCGGAACCAAAAGCCCTCCCGCGATAGGAGATCTCCCGCGGGGTGCGTACGCCTTTGCCGCCGTGGCCAAGAAGGACGACTGCACCGTGCTCGCCACGGGCTGCACCTCCCTCGACGTGGGCGATGCCAACGAGGTGTCCATCACGCTGAAGGCCAAGGACACGCCCTCGGGCGCGTGCGGCGAAGGCACCGTGTGCACGAATGCGCAGTGCACCCCGTCCACGGACAACGATCAGCCGAGCGTCGGGGCGGGCTGCTCGCTCGAGCTCGTCGGCGCAGGCCCGTTGGGCAATCCGCTGGGCACCGCCGGGACCATCGTGAGCTACCCGGCCATCGTGCCCACGGAAAAAGGCTTCCTCGTCGCGTACCGCGAGTACGACGCCATCCAGGGCCGCTCGCGCCTCACGTTCGCGCCCATCGACACGGGTGGAGGCTTGGGCACGCTCGTCACGCAGGATCTGCCCGATCGATGCAACAACGGCGAGGAGGCCGACGCCGTCGGTCTCGCGTACGAGAAGGACCGCGGGCTGGCCGTGATGGCGCGCGCGCTCTGCAATGGCAAGGCAGGGTTCGATCTTTTCGCCGTCGATGCTGCGGGCGCGATCACCAAGCAAGGCAAGGAGACCGGGTCGTTCGTCGCCAGTGCGCGGCTATCCCTTTCCGCAGCGCACGCCATGGCCAAGACGCCGACGGGCAATGACTTCTACGTCGCGGGCCTCAAGGATGGTCAGGCCTTGCTGAGCACCACCAGCGACGTGCAGTTCGCCCCGAGCACGCCGGTCTCCATCGGAGGTGCGGCACCGCACACCGATGCGTGGGTCGCCACGAGCAACGCGGCCACCGCCGTCCTGTCCGCGGCACCGGGCTCGGGCGCGCCCGACGCAGGCGCCGATGCGGGCAAGGAAGGTGTGCTTCGCCTTCAAATGGTCGCCGGTGGCAACGTGGGTGGCCTTCCGCAGCCGTATGAAATGCCGGGAACCTGGGGCTCGATGGCCCTGCAGGGAACGCGGCTCGTCGTGGCCAGCAATGGCAACACGGCCGGGCGATCGGTCGTGTTTCGCGTCTTCGATTTGGGCAAGAACGTCCCCACCGTCGAGGACGGCTTCAACACGGAGGCGCTCGGCAAGGTCTCGTTCGCCGACGTCGCATACAACAAAGCGCACGCCTTTTTCGCGGTGGAGCAGCCCGGCGCCATCACCATCGTGGCCTACGACCAGATGGCCACGGACACGCCCGTTTTCCTGCGGGAAGAGCAGCTCGCACTCAACCCGCGCGTGCCCGCGCTCGCCCAGGTCCGCGATGGGCGTATTGCCATCGCCGCCACCGATACACGGGTCGCGGTGGTTTGGGCCACGGCCCGCACCCTGACCGAGCACGATCCCACGGGCGGCTATGCCGTGTTGGCATGCAGGTAGGGCGCGCGCTATGAACGGCGACGATGTCCCGACCCCGTAAGGAAAAACCGCGGCCTTCGAACGACATGACGCTCGAGATCGCCGAGGTCGCGCCCGGCGGGGACGGCGTCGCCATCGTCACGCACCAGGGCGAACGCCGCGCGGTGTTCGTGCGCGGGGCCGCCCCCGGCGATCGCATCGAGGCCCTCGTCGACTTTCGCTCGCGTCCGGCGCGCGGGAACCTGCGCAACGTGGTGGGCGCAGGGCCCGATCGCGTCGAGCCAGCGTGCCCGCACACGCTGCGATGTGGCGGCTGCAATTGGATGCAGATTGCAAGCGATGCGCAGACGCGCATCCACGTGGAGCACCTTCGCGCCGTGCTTCCCGAGGCGTGGCGCGAGCATCCCGTGGAGTCCGTGCGCGCCACGACCGCCCTGCGCTACCGCACGCGAGCGCGGGTGCACGTGCGTGCATCGGGCGGGCGCGCCATCGTCGGGATGCACGCGCCCTCGAGCCATGAGCCCATCGAGGTCGACGCCTGCGCCGTGCTCCACCCGACCATCGAGCGCGCGCGGCTCGAGCTCGAGGCGCAGTTCGAGCGCGCCCACGGCACCGGCGACGTGGAAATCGCGCTGGGCCCGCCCTGCGAAAACGAGGGCGAGCGCGGCCACGTGCTCGCGGTGCGCTGGAGCGGGCCCCTTCCCGCAGAGGTGTACGCGCGCTTCGAGCGCGCGCTCAGCCAGGGCGGCGAGACCAGCTTGCGGGGCGTCAGCATCGTGTGCGGCGAGGCCACGCGACCGGCTGTCATCGGCGATCCCACGCCCTGGATGACCGGCGCCGATGGAACGCCGCTTCAACTCGCCGTCGGCGGCTTCGCCCAGGCCTCGGAGGAGGGCAACCTCCTCTTGGCCCGCCGCGTGGGCGAGCTCGCCGAGAGCGTGGTCTCCTCCGTGCAGAATGCACACATCGTCGAGCTCTACGCCGGCGCGGGCAACTTCACGGTGCTCCTGGCGCGGCACGGCCAAGTCGTGGCCGTCGAGTCGCACGCCGGTGCGTGCCGTGCGGCCCAGGTGAACTTGCGCGACCGCGCCCTCGAGGGCACCAAGGTCGTCGAGGCCGACGCCAGCACGTACGCACTTCCCAAGTCGCTGCACCTTCTCGTCCTCGATCCCCCGCGGACAGGCGCCCGCGCCGTGTGCGAGCAGGTGGCCGGCCTTCGACATCCGCCGCGCTTCCTCCTCTATGTGTCGTGCGATCTGGCGACCCTCGGACGCGATCTGCACACGCTGTCGCCGCTCTACCGGCCGCGCACCATCGAGGCCTTCGAGCTGTTTCCCCAGACGAGCCATCTCGAAACCGTGGTTCTGCTCGAGCGGGTGCGATGAAGACGAAGCTCGACGCGCGCTTGTTGCAGGAGGCCGAGCGCTTCGCCTTTCGCTTCGCCTGCGAGGACTGCGTCCACTTCGACCCAGGCCCGCCGGGTCGATGTGCACACGGCTACCCGCCCGGTCCACGCCGTGACCAGCTTGAATCTGCGCAGATCGAGATCACTTTCTGCAAGGAATTCGAGCTCCGATGAGCCGCCCCTCGCACCCGCCGACCTTGCTCACCATCGCGCGCCGCACCATCGTCGAGGAATCGCTCCTCACGCCCGGCGACGCGGTTCTTCTCGCGGTGAGCGGCGGGCGCGACTCGATGGCTCTTCTGCACGTGATGAGTCTTCTCGCGAAAAAAACCGCCTACCGACTCTTCGCCTTCGGCGTCGATCATGGCCTGCGACCGGACGCCGCGCGTGAGCTCGATTTGAGCGAATCCTTCGCACGCGAGCTCGGTGTCCCGTTTCGGCGCACCTCGGTCGATGTCGCGCCGGGCGGCAATTTGCAGGCACGCGCGCGCGACGCTCGCTACCTCGCGCTGGAGGATGCCGCCGCGGCGTTTGGCGCATCCGTCATCGCGACCGCGCACCACGCAGAGGACCGCGCAGAAACATTTCTTCTTCGCCTGCTCCAAGGGTCGCACGCCGCGGGTCTCGCCGTGCTCCCGGCCAAGGCTCCCGCGACGAACGACGCGAAATTACCGCGGATTCGTCCCCTCATTCGGGCCAGCCGCGCGGCGATTGACGCGCATGTGACGCGTCACGTCATCTCGTTTGCGAATGACCCTTCGAACGCGAACCCACGCTTCGCACGAGCGCGTGTGCGGCACGAAGTGCTTCCTCTTCTTCGCACCTTGAGCCCCAAAATCGTCGAGCATTTGTGCAGCTTGGCCGACGAGCTCGCTCCTTGCAGCGAAGGAGCGAACGCACGAGGTCACGCGTATCCGTTGCCGCGTGCGACACAGCTCGCTCTCGCCGAACTCCGCAGGACCCAATCGGGCACGGCACGCATCCAACTGCCTGGAGGCCTTGTCGCCATGGCGGATCGGACGCACGTTTGGTCCGAGACCGCTGAGGCAACCTTATCGGAAACTGCTTCCACAAGGCCACTAAGGCGTCCCGCCCCTAAAGACTGATCACATACGCTCTTCCCCGTATGGATGCGCCCCTGGTTCGATGGTACTCGTTAAAGGACTCTTTTCCTGGCCGGCCCCCGAGGTAAAAACGTGAAGCAATCGCATAAAACGCTGCTGCTGTGGGTGCTGCTGATCCTCATGTTCTTGGCGATCTGGCAGTTTTTGAGCCCCGCAGACAGGAAGCAACCCGTCGCCTTCAGCGAGTTCCTCAATGAGGTTCACGCCGGCCACGTCGACGACATCAAGATCAAAGAACGCGAGTACATCTTCCGCGTTCACACCGGTGACGCGAAAGCGACGGTGACGAAGGAGACCGTCGGCCCGCTCGCCGACGAAGCGTTGCTCAACACCTTGAAGCCCGATTCGAAGGAAGCCCCGGCGCCGAAGATCGCCTTCGAGAAGGAAGATGCCTCGCCCTTCTGGTCGAGCACCCTCATCACGCTGCTGCCGATGCTCTTCATCGGCGTGATGTTCTTCCTCTTCATGCGCCAGCTCCAAGCGGGTGGCGGCAAGGCGATGAGCTTTGGCAAAGCCAAGGCCCGCATGCTGAGCGACTCGCAGAACAAGGTCACCTTCGCGGACGTCGCCGGTGTCGACGAAGCGAAGGACGAGGTGGAAGAGATCATCGCCTTCCTCAAGGACCCGAAGAAGTTCCAACGCCTCGGTGGCCGCATCCCCAAGGGCGTTCTGATGATCGGGCCGCCCGGCACCGGTAAGACGCTGCTCGCGCGCGCCATCGCCGGTGAGGCAGGCGTTCCCTTCTTCAGCATCTCCGGTTCGGACTTCGTCGAGATGTTCGTGGGCGTCGGCGCCAGCCGCGTGCGCGACTTGTTCGAGCAAGGCAAGAAGCACGCGCCCTGCATCATCTTCATCGACGAGATCGACGCCGTCGGTCGTCACCGCGGTGCAGGCCTCGGCGGCGGTCACGACGAGCGCGAGCAGACGCTGAACCAGCTCCTCGTGGAGATGGACGGCTTCGAGTCGAACGAGGGCGTCATCATCATCGCCGCGACGAACCGTCCCGACGTTCTCGACCCCGCGATTCTGCGCCCCGGTCGTTTCGACCGCCGCATCACCGTCACGCGCCCCGACGTGCGCGGCCGCGAAGCCATTCTCCGCGTCCACGCGAAGAAGACGCCGCTCGCGCCCGACGTCGACCTCGAGACCATCGCCCGCGGAACCCCTGGGTTCTCCGGCGCAGATCTCGAGAACCTGGTCAACGAGGCGGCCCTACTCGCCGCGCGTCAGGACAAGGACGCCGTGTCGATGGTCGACTTCGAGATGGCCAAGGACAAGGTCTACATGGGCACGGAGCGTCGCTCGATGGTCATCAGCGACGAGGAGAAGCGCAACACCGCCATCCACGAGGCGGGCCACACGCTCATCTCGGTGCTCATCAACCACCACGACCCGGTCCACAAGGTCACCATCATCCCGCGCGGCCCCGCGCTGGGCGTGACTTGGTACCTGCCGAAGGACGATCGCCACAACTTGAGCAAGGAGCAGGCGGAGTCCAGCATCGCCGTGGCCCTCGGTGGCCGCATCGCCGAGGAGATCATCTTCGGACGGCTCACCACCGGCGCCGGCAACGACATCGAGAAGGCGACGGACATCGCCCGCAAGATGGTCTGCGAGTGGGGCATGAGCGAGAAGCTCGGGCCGCTCGCCTACGGCAAGCGCGAGGAGCAGGTCTTCCTGGGTCGCGACTACGGTTCGCGCCAGCAGGACTACTCCGAGCAGACCGCGGTGGAGATCGACCAAGAGGTGCGACGCATCGTGGGCGATCAGTACAAGAAGGTTCGCGAGCAGCTCGACCTACACAAGGACAAGCTCGAGGCCCTCGCCAACGCCCTCATCGAGCGCGAGACGCTCGATTCGGAAGAGATTGCCGCCGTCTTCGATGGTCGCGAGCTGCCGAAACGTGAGCGCGTGGTGATCCCGACCTACGCCGAGAAGGAGAAGGCGGCGAAGGAGAAGCGCAAGGTCGCCAGCATCTTCGGCGGCCCCCCGAAGCCGGCCACATCCGGCTGACCGCATCCGCCTGAGAGCCGTTGACGTAGGGTAACTACGGAAACATGTGAAACGGGAGCAGGAGAACCTGCTCCCGTTTCCCTTTTAAAGTCAGGGAAAAAACGCCAAACGAGCAGGGCCCGGCATATTCGTGCGGGAACGTGCGCGGGGTCTTGCTCGACCCGCGCGGTGGGGGTAGGTTGCGCGGGGCCTTCGGACGCAACCTCCGGCGGAAAGTCGGTCTAAAGCAAACCGCCGGCTACGTCGGAGCCCGAGTCGAAGACAAATAGGAGAGCTTCGTCATGACGGTAAAGATCGGCATCAACGGCTTCGGTCGCATTGGACGGTGCATCGTACGCGCGCTCCACGAGCGCAACGTGAAGGACGTCGAGTTGGTCGCTGTGAACGACATCACCGACCCCAAGACGCTTGCGCACCTCTACAACTACGACTCCATCCATGGCCGCGCGGAGCCGCGCGCCAAGGCCGTCGAGGGCGGCTTCGAGATTGCGGGCCGCACGGTGAAGATCCTCGCCGAGAAGGAGCCCGGAAAGCTCCCGTGGAAGGCGCTCGGCGTCGACATCGTGCTCGAGTCGACCGGCCTCTTCACGGACAAGGACAAGGCCAAGGCGCACATCGATGCGGGCGCCAAGAAGGTCATCATCAGCGCCCCGGCGAAGAACCACGACCTCACGGTGGTCCTCGGCGTCAACACCGAGCAGTACGAGCCGGCCAAGCACCACATCATCTCGTGCGGCTCGTGCACCACGAACTGCCTCGCGCCGGTGGCCAAGGTCCTCTTGGACAACTTCGGCATCAAGCAGGGCTTGATGACCACGATCCACTCGTACACCAACGACCAGGCCGTGCTCGACATCCCGCACCGCAAGGGTGACCTGCGCCGCGCCCGCGCCGCAGCCGTGAACATGATCCCCTCCTCGACCGGCGCCGCGAAGGCCCTGTCGGAGGTCATTCCGGCCCTCAAGGGCAAGTTCGACGGCCAGGCCGTCCGCGTCCCGACCGTGGACGTGAGCCTCGTCGACCTCACGGTGGAGACCGAGAAGACGCTCACCAAGGACGCGATCCACGCGGCGATGAAGGCTGCGGCGGAAGGCCCGCTCAAGGGCATCCTCGGCTACACCGAAGAGCAGCTCGTCTCGAGCGACTTCATCGGCGATCCGCACTCGTCGATCTTCGATGCGACCGTCACCCAGGTGCTGGGCGACCGCTTCGCCAAGGTCTTCAGCTGGTACGACAACGAGTGGGGCTTCTCCAACCGCATGATCGAGCTCACGCAGCTCGTCGGCAAGTCGCTCTGAGCCCACCAGGTCGAACCATGGAAGGTTACCTCGAGGGGATCCGGCCGATTCGCGAGCTGGAAATCGAGAACAAGCGCGTTTTCATCCGCGTGGACTTCAACGTCCCGCTGGATGAAAACGGCAAAATCACGGACGACTCGCGCATCCGCGAAGCGCTGCCCACGATCAAGCATGCGGTCGAGCGGGGCGCGCGCGTCATCCTGGCGAGCCACTTGGGCCGTCCCAAGCCCGGCAAAATGTCCGATGCAGAGCTGAAGAAGCTCTCGCTCGAACCGTGTGCCGCGCACCTCGCGGGCCTTCTGGGCGCGGAAGTCACCCTGCCGGAAGACTGCATCGGCGATGCACCGAAGAAGGTCGTTTACGATCTTCGCGCGGGCCAGGTGTGCCTTCTCGAGAACCTCCGCTTCCACGCGGAGGAGGAGAAGGACGAGGAAGGCTTCGCGCGTGAGCTGGCAGCGCTGGCCGATGTGTACGTCGACGACGCGTTCGGTGCGGTGCACCGCGCGCACGCCAGCGTGCACGGCATGGCCAAGCTGTTCCGCGATCGCGGGTGCGGCTTCCTCCTCGAGAAGGAGATCCTCGCCCTCGGCAAGCTGGTGACCAACCCGGACAAGCCGTACGTGGCCATCCTGGGCGGCGCCAAGGTGTCGGACAAGATCGCCGTGCTGGATGCGCTGCTGCAGAAGGTGGACGCGCTCCTCATCGGCGGCGCCATGGCCAACACGTTCCTCGCCGCCAAGGGTCTCAACCTGCAGGCGTCGAAGATCGAGACGGACAAGCTGCCGCTCGCGCGCACCATCCTCGAGAAGGCGCGCGAGGCGAAGGTCGACCTCGTTCTTCCGAGCGACGTCGTCACGGCGCAGTCGGTGGCGGCAACGTCGGGCACGGTCGTCAACGCCGGTGCGGTTCCGGAGGGCGGCATGGCCCTCGATATCGGACCGAACTCGGTGCGCGATTTCGTGCAGCGCTTCGCCAAGGCCAAGACGGTGTTCTGGAACGGGCCGATGGGCTTGTTCGAGAAAGAGCCGTTCGCGGCGGGTACCTTCGGCATCGCCAAGGCACTGGCTGAATCGTCGGCCTTCACCGTCGTCGGCGGTGGCGACAGCGCCGCAGCCGTGTACGCGGCGGGCGATGCGGTCGCGAAGAAAATGGGGCACATCTCCACGGGTGGCGGCGCCTCGCTCGAGCTCATCGAGGGGAAGAAGCTCCCGGGAATCGAAGTGCTCCGGAGGCCGGAGTGAATCCGGAACGACGTCCCCTCATCGCCGGGAACTGGAAGATGTTCCACGGCGGCAACAGCGGGCTCGCGCTCGCGGCCGACGTCGTGTCGATCGCGAAGCGCGTGCCTCACGCGGACCTGGTCATCTCGCCGCCGTACACGATCCTCGGTGCGGTTTCGCTCGATTGCCAGGGAAAGAAGGTCGCCATCGCCGCGCAGAACCTCCACGCGAAGGACAAAGGCGCCTTCACGGGGGAGATCAGCGGACCGATGTTGGTCGAAGCCGGCTGCACCTGGGTCATCATCGGCCATAGCGAACGTCGCCAGCTGTTCGGGGAGACGGACGCAACGGTCGCGGAGAAGACGGCGGCTGCGCTCCAATACGGGCTTCTGCCCATCGTGTGCGTCGGCGAGACGCTCGCGGAGCGCGAGGCCGGCAAAACGCTGGCGGTGGTCAAGAGGCAGCTCGAGGCCTTCCTCGACATTCTTGCCGCCTCCGACAAGGCCGTCGCCATCGCGTACGAACCCGTTTGGGCCATCGGCACCGGGAAAAACGCGGGGCCGGCCGAGGCGGAGGAAGTGCACGCGGCGATTCGGGCCTGGTTGGCCGAAAAGTCGCCGGCACTGGCTCAACGCACCCGCGTTCTGTACGGCGGGTCGGTCAAACCGGACAACGCGAAGGCGCTTTTGGGCTGCCCGAACGTCGACGGCGCACTCATCGGCGGCGCGAGCTTGGATGCAGCATCATTTGGTGCTATCGCGGAGGCGGCCGAAGCCCTTGCCATCGCACGGTAGGGGCCTCACCTTGACGCCCCACGCCACCAAGCTCCCAGGAACGACTCGAAAGCGAGCCTGGGTCAGAGCGAGCGAGCACCGGTAGGACCTCATGCAATCGTCGATCTTAGAGACCCTTCTTCAAATTGTGCACGTGTTCGTCTGCTTGGTGCTCATGTTCGTCGTGCTGCTCCAACAGGGGCGCGGCGGCGGCATGGGTGCCGCGTTCGGTGGTGGCGCTGCGGCGCAAGTCTTCGGTGGGCGCGGGGCGGGGAACATCCTGACCCGCGCCACATCCATCTGCGCAGCCATCTTCATGCTCACCAGCGTTTCGCTGGCGTACCTCTCCTCCTCCGGCGACCGCTCGCTGCGCGCGAAAGCTGCTGCGGAGGAAAAGAGGACTCGCAAGGAGAGCGAGCGCGGCACGGCACGGACGAAAGAAGAGAAGCCCGCCGCGCCGAAGGAAGAGACGCCCCCGGCGGGCGGTGCCACCGGCGCCTCGGGTGCACCGGGCGGCCCGACGGACAATGCCCCGGCAACGCCGGCGTCTTCTTCGTCGAGCCCGCAATAGACTCCCTGCTGAGCAAGAACGAGCGGCGCGCCGTCTTTTTGGACGGCGCGCTCCTTTTTGTGCTGAAGGTCGCGCTCGGCCTTTGGCTCGTCCACCGCGGATTGAGCCATATCTCGGACGACGATTTCGCACGCACCGTCATCGCCGAGCGATTCGCCCACGCCCCGCGGCTCGATCCCAGCGGAACGAGCTGGCTCCCCTTCCCGTTTTGGCTCACGGGCGGAGCCATGATGGCTTTCGGGCGCACGCTTGCCGTCGCACGGGCCGTGGCCCTTGCGCTGAGCGGCGTAGGTGCGGTGCTCGTCTATGCAGCCTTGCGCCTGGCCCGCGTGGATCGACTGACGTCCCTCGGCGGTGTCGCATTGGCCATGGCAACGCCGTGGAATGCTTGGCTCGGCGCCGCCACCGTGCCCGAGGGATTCACCGGTGCCTTCGTGGCCGCCGCCGCGATCGCGGCCAGCGCGCGGGCGAGGGCGTCGATCGGGCTGGTGCTCCTCTGCGCGTCGCTCTCGCGCTACGAGGTTTGGCCCGCATGCGCGGTGATCACCGTGGCCACGCTCGCGCGAACCCGTCCGCGGCTTTCGCGACCGGCACTGGTCGCGCTCTTGCCAACGGTGGGTCCCATCGCGTGGATGGCGTGGAACCTCCACGCCCACGGAAGCGCAACGCACTTTCTCGATCGGGTCACCGCCTACCGGCACGCGGTGGGCGCCGCCGGCGCGCCGCTGACGGAAAAGCTCCTCGTGTACCCGCGCGCGTTGCTGGGCGCCCCGGAGATCTTGCTCATCGGCGCCGTCGGCCTCATGGCCTTCGTGTTCACGCCGGAGATGCGAAAGCGGTGGTGGCTGCCGCTAACCGTGGCGCTCGCGATCTTGCTCTTCCTCGTCTACGGCGAGACCAAGGAAGGGGCGCCCACGCACCATCCCGAACGCGCGCTCGTGGTCATTTGGTGGATCCTCGCCCCCTTCGGCATCGATGGCGCGCGCGAGCTCGTCGCACGCCTCACCTTGCGACCCGCCTACGGTGCGGCGAACGCCATCTGCGTGGCCGTTGCGGCGCTGGGCTGGAACGTCACGCAACCGGGCGCGTGGGATCTCTTCCTCGAGAGCCAAATGGGTGAAGCCTCCCGCGCTGTGCAGATTGCCCGCGGGCAGGAGCTGCGCGCGTCCGGTGCCACGCACCTCGTCGTGACCCCGTGCGCGTACGAACACTTCGCCCTCATCGCAGCGTACGGCGCGCCCGAAGCCGTGGAGCTCCGGCCCCCCGAGCATCAACCGATACTCCGGGAGTGCCCCAAGGTGGAGCGATGACGTTCACGCAACCCGGCCGCGGTCGAGCACGACAACGCGATCGCCGAGCCGGATGATCTCGTCGGTGTGCGCGGCGATGGCCACCATGCGCCCTTCGGCCGACAACTCGTGCACGACCTTCGCGAGCAGCTCGACGCCCGCCCGATCCAAATTGGCATCGGGCTCGTCCAGCAGGACCAAAGGCTTGTCGTTCACCAGCACCCGCGCCAGCGCCAGCCGCTGACGCTCGCCCACGGAGAGCGCCCCGACATCGGCCGAAAGCGGCGCCTCGGGCTCGCGGCGGGCGAGCACCTCCAGCAGCCCCACACGCGACAGCGCACGCTCGATGCTCGCGTCCACCGCATCGGGGGCCACGATGGCGAATGCTTCGCGAGCGCTCCCGCGCGTCGGAAGAAACGGGCGCTGGGCCAAGTACGCAACGCTCTTGCGCCACGCATCGAGATCGAGCTCCGCGACGTCGACGCCGCCGCATCGAACGGTGCCCCCCTCGAGCGGGGCCACCGCGAGCAATGTCCGCAACAGCGTGGATTTCCCCGAGCCATTGTGCCCGCGCAAAATGAGAACGGTCCCCGGGTTCCACTCCAGATGAACGTCGTCGAGCGCCCGCTCGGCGGCGCCGGCATAGCGCACGGCAACGCCTTCCCACGTCACGCGCGCCGGCAGCGCCACATGCGACGTGCCGCGGCCCGTCGGCAGCGGCGCGCCACGAAGCAGCTCCGCAAACGGCGCAAAGCGCACCCCTTCCCGGGTCAGATCGAGCCAGTTGCGCCCGAGATTTGCCAGCGCGGGGATCGATGCGCCGAACAACGCGGCATGGGCGAGCATCGCCCCGGTGAGCTCACCGCCCTGCGAGCGCTCGAACACGACGACCGCACCGACGACGGACACGGCGACCGCCATGGGCAACCGCGACGCCAAGCCAATGAGCAGCGTCGACCGATACACGGCACTTTCCCACCGCTCCAAGTCGGCGCGCCGCCGAGCGCAAAACGGTTCGCGCATGCCATTGGCCACGATTTCCAAACGCGCCCCGATCGCAGCCACGAGGCCGTCCACCACGGGCCCGTACGCTTCCCACGTACGCGCCTCCTCGCGGCGCGCGATGCGGTTCGAGAGCACCACGCCTCCCGCGGCCAACGCCAGCACGAGGCCGCCGATGGCGAGCAGACGAACCGGCTCCACCACCGCGAGGACGGCGATCACGAGAATGGAGGCCGCCGCATCCGCGAGAAGCTCGGGCAACACGGTCGAGACGAGGGCCGTTCCGGACCAGATCCCGTCGAAGATGGCGGCCTCGGTATCCGCCTCCGCGACCGCGCTCGCGGCCAAAAGGTCACCTTCGAGCAGCTTGTCCACCGCGCGTCGATGCAGCCTCGCCTGGACGCGCCGGCGCAAGGTCACGCGTGCGGAGGTCCGCGCCACGAATGTCAGCGCCAGCCCCGCCGCCGAAAGCGATGTCGCCACCGTGGACCCGTGGAGCAACCACAGTGCCGTTCCCACGAGGACGAGACGCTCTACGAAGTGAAGCCCTGCATAGAGCCCCACCCAGAGCGCCTCGTCACGAGCGAGCGACACCAACGCTGCACGGTATCCACCCGCCATCATGCGCGAAACAGCATGTCACCGCACCGGGGTGCCCGAATGCCGGGCACCCCGTGATGGTCACGCTTCCTAACGATTGCCGTGATGCTGCTTGTGCGATGCCGCCGGGAGAAACTCCTGCGGTACGGCGCTCGGCTGGCCCACCGTCGCGGAACGGAGAGACGGGCCTCCGTCGCCTGCATCCGTTCCCGCATCCTTCAACCGGAGGCTGTCGCAGAACGGTTGCGTACCGAGGAGCGGATCGTTGGAGCAGTGGCCCGGATTGACGGTATCGGCGTCCACGTCCACGGTGACGCCGTCGCAGTAGCTCGTGCTGCACTCCATGTGCACGTAGCAACCCGCATCCAGAGGCGCCGGAGGCTGGCACACGTGCCCGCCGTCCTCGTCCCAACCGTAATACGTGTCGGCGTTCGCGCAGTAGCCCGGGTTGCCGCTGAGCATGTTTCCGCATTGCGCCTGCGGCTCGTAGAAGAAGTTCGCGGCGCCCGGACGCAGCGTTCCGGTTTCGTCGTATTGCCCGAAGTCGCACAACGCGTTGGTGGCCCGCGGAGCGCGGCACGTCCCCAGCGTGGTTCCGTTGGGCAAGCCGCCGTCAGCCAACTCGCAATGGCCCGGCGGGACGCACTCGGGGGAGCCCTTGCAACCCGTTTGTCCCTCGGGGATCGTTCCCACTGCACCCTGGACGCAATCGTCGTAGGTCTTGCGAAGCGCTCCGGCGGTAGCACCGCAGGTCAGCTTGTTGATGTCCTCGTAGCACTTCGTCGCGGCCTCGATGTTGAGCTTCATCTTTCCGCCATCGAGGAACGGCTGTGCGGGGTTGTTGAGCACCGCGCCAGGATTCGGCTTCGCCATGAAGACGCGCTTGCACTTGGCGTAGTCGAAATCGGTGCCGCCGCAGCAGAAGGCCGTCTTCATGCAGTAAAGTTCGGTGACCTGTTCGACGTATCTCTCGAGCGTCGGATACCCCGCGTCGAAGTTCGTGGTGGAATCGATCCCGCCGTCGCCCGGCCCTGTGTCGGGGCCAGCGTCGGTTCCCGTGTCCTTACCCGAATCGATCGTGGCATCGGTGCCGCCGTCGTGCGGCGGGTGGACGATGATGTCGTCGCTGCCGCACGCAGCCAGCAAAGCTCCGGCCGCGCCACACCCCGTTGCGAGAGAGAAAAGCACCCAACGTATGCGAGCTAAGTTCTTCATGAAGACCTCTCCTCGGTGGCCTCAACGTAGCATGCGCCGTGACAAGGCGATATGCGGGCGCCCTACTTACTCTGCAGCGCTTTCACTATCAACGTCGTTGCTCCGCGACACCTACGTGTTCATGCTGTGCGCGCCATACGACCTAGGCGCGCAATTTCCAAGCCTTGGACGTCGGTCGGTCGGATGGGTACAGTACTTACTTCCACCCACGCATGCGCAAAAATAGGCAAGGCTGTCTTGCCATTCGGGTCGACGCCGATGACCACCTCCGAGCACGGCAAACACGCCGCAATCGTGAGTGCGCGGCTCAGACAGGTACCGGCTCCGTCGAGTGCAGCTGCAGCATCACGCGCCTCGCTCAAACTCATGAATGGCGGCAGAAGCCGTCCGCACACGTCAGTAATTCGTTTTGCACGGCGCGGCTTGGCAATGCGAATAGCGATTCGCGCAATGCCGTGAAGGAGCCGAACCCGCAACATCAGATCCTTGGCTCCACCAAGCCTTTGGCAATCAGTTCATCGGTAAGCGCCACGAGATCCGCCAGCAGGCGCTCCGGCGCTGCCTCGTACCGAGGCGCGAGCTCTTTGGCAATTTCGGCACACGATTGTCCGCTCGCCAAGCCCCGCCAAAGGTGTGCGCCAATTTCGTTGATACCGAAGTAGTCGCCTTTGGCGAGATCCAGAATCACGAGCTCTCCGTCGAATTCGCGCACGTGCACATCGGCCCCCACGTGCACGCGTCCATCTGCCCCAATGCTCATGGTTTGCCTCTGCCCTCCGCGAGCGCGCGAAGCGCTTCGCTTGCCGCCGCGAGCTGCTCGATGCGGTATGGCCGCGCAAGCTCGTAGACGGGTACACACGAGACCAGTCGTGTGAGTTGCTCCAGCTCGCGCCGGTGGAGCTCCGGCTCGTCGAGGATGAACCGGACCACGCTGGGAACGAGCCCTTCGAGGGCGTCGTGCCCGCGAAGACGCCGCAGCGTTGGTGTGTCGATGTCATCGTCGAAGACCAGCATCACCAGCGCCCCGAGCGGCACTTGTCCCTGCGCCGCGCGAATGGGCGCGATCGGAACTTTGCCGAACGTCTCGTCGGCGTCGAAGCCGAGTGCACGCCGCGACTCCGGCAGAAGCCAGGATACGGGCTCGGTGGGTATGACGCCCGCGCCATGGTCGCCCAGCACGATGGCCAGAGTGTCGTCCGACACGAGCTCCGCGCCATGGTTCACGACCAGCTCGGCCACCGCCGTGGACTTGCCCGCATGGCTCTCGCCCACGCACGCGATTGCCCTGCCGCCGATGGCCGCCGCCGACGCGTGCAACGTGAGCTCGCCCGATACGTGACGGAGCAAGGCGCGCGCAAGCCCGCTGTGCAGCTTGTCGATCAATTCCGGATCGGCATCGGGGGCAGGCAAGAGCTCGCTCGAGCTGCCGTCACGCTCCGCCCTCAACGTACAGATACCTGGCCACTCGGCGATCAGCCGGTCGCCCTCGCGGCCGAGTCGAAAGCGGAGCTCGCCATCGGTATGAATTTCGCTCGTCCAGCGGACTTCGCCCGGAGGCATCGCCGAAAGCGTAGCACGGCTCATCGAAGGTCCCCCACGCGATGCCCGGCGACGAAAGCCTCTACGGCGAGCGCGGGCCAGACCTCCAACCAGCCGGGGCCCCAGTCTTCGGGCTCACGCGCCAGCGCATCGAACGCCTGGCGGAATGCCGAGGGCTCGACCAGGCCGAGCTCCGCGAGATGCGGCACGGCGGCGAGATCGGCGAAGGCCTCGAAACCGCCGGCGGCACGCACGGCCTGCGTCATGGCGGGTTCGAAGCGGGCCTTGTCGGTGCGCAGCCTTACCGAATCGGGCACGATGCCCTCCATGGCCGCGCGCATCAGGCCGCGCGTTCGTCCGCCGTAGAAGAGCAGTTCCGGCGGCAGGCTCGCGATGAAGGCGATCATCTCGTCGTCGATCAGCGGGTCGAGATGCTCGATCCCGAGTGCCTCGCGCAGTTGGCCGCGGAAGTCGAAGAACTCCATGAGGTGCGGCAAGGTGACGAAGCGCGTGTACCGCGCCGAGGGCGTGGTGGGCTCCGCCAACGCGGGACGATCCGTCACCCGATCCAGGTGCTCGCGCAGCACGGGCCCGGCCCACGCGACCGTGGTGCGTGCGCGAAAGCGTCGCCGCAGACGGCGCACCGCATGGGGCAGACTGCGCACGAGCAAGGGACGCACGACGAACTCCCACGCCTGGGTCCATCCTGGATCGCGCCAGGGGACGCGCACCGATGCCGCTTCGCGGAGCGCCCGCACCGCATCGCCGCGGAGGACCCGTTGCGGAAAGGTGCCGAGGCGTCCGTCGTAGAGATCATCGCCGCCGGCTCCGCTCCACACGACGTCGGCACCTTGCGCGGCCGCCGCATCGAGCATCAAGCCTTGGTCGCACACGTTGGGCCACGGGCAAGGCGCACCGTCGAGCGCCATCATGGGCCGCATGAAACGCCCCGCCTGCGAAGGCGAAACCCGAATGGGCACGATACCCAGCGCCCGCTCCAGATCGCGCATGTACGGGCGGTCATCGCCGGGGCCTGCGAAATCGAGCGCGATGGCCTTGATCTCGGCCCCGTTCGCACCGCGCGACCACGCCAAGCTGGTGGCCAGCAGGGTGCTCGAATCGACGCCGCCGCCCGCGAAGATGGCGATGCAGCGCTTTCCCTCCGCACGGCGTGCAACGACCGCGGTGAGCCGGCGACGAAGCTCGGACGCCGCATCTTCCCCGGTCATCTCGGGGGCCGGCTCCAGCGCGCGCGCGAGCAACACGCTGGTGCGCCGTCCATCGGGCCAGACGCGAACGGCATGATGCGAAGGCACGCGACGGATACCTTCGTAAACCGTCAGCGAGGCGTCTTCCGCGCTGGCAAGCGAGATGATCGCCGCAAGGCGGTCGGCATTCAGCCTCGGCCGGCGGCGAAGGCTCCCAGCCAGTGCGGCGAGGGAGCGGGAGGCAAGCACCCGGCCGTCCTCCGTTGCGTAAAATGTCGGCACGGAGAGCCCACGCCGCTCGAACAGCACGTCCCGATCGTATGACAGCACTCGCCCGGCGGGCGTCCGCGAGACGGAGATCGAGTCGCTCTCCAACGAAATCAGTCGCCCTTGGCTCGTTTCGCCTCGCCAAGCTCGGCGAGCTGACGCTCGAGCCGCGCAATCGTCTGCTGCTGCTCCTGGAGCGCGGCCAAAATGGCGGAAGCGAATCCGTAGATATCCACCTGCTTGCGCTCGACGACGAAGGGAGCGTCCGCGGCCGTATCCTCGACGATGATGCCCAGGCAGCGGTGGTCCGTGGGGTACGGCGTCGCGACGCCCTCCCGATAACGGTAGTTGGCAAGACGCAACGCCATGACCTCATCGGCCAGATGCTTGCGGGCGACGTCATCCAAGTACGCGATCTCTTCCTTCACCTCGCGCGAGGACATTCCCATGCCCATCATGCCGCCGCCCGTCTGGAACTGGCCCGGGCCGTCGCCGTTGTTGCCCGTCGGGCCCAGCGTGAGTTGGCGCACCGAACCGAGGTGCCGAAGCTGGGGCGGCACGTAGGCGCGACGCTCGACCCCGACCTCGACCTGAATAGCGCCCTGCGCCACACGGTTCTCGCCCGAAGCGTCAGAAGCTTGTCCGAAGTCCGCCGATCCAGTCGAAGCTCGTCGTTCGATTTCCATTCGTTCCCTCGGTCCCGGGCCTTGTCCCGCATACGATGCGAGGCCCCCGGCGAAAGTTCACCAAGCAAGTCGGCAAGTCGGCCGCGGGCTGCAACAAAGGACGAACCGGCTCGTGCGGACAAAAGCACGGCTCGGCGCATCGCGCAATGCGAGAGAGCGGCCCCCGCATGCCGATGGCGTAAAAGATGCCTCATGCGGAAAGTGGCCGTCACGTGTACTTCCGCAAGAGCGCCCGAATGGCGAGCAGGGCGGCCTCGTGGGACGGAAACTGCTCCGGGAAGGCTTCCGTCAGTCTCGCAGCCACCTCGTCGCGCGATGCCCCGGCGTGCAACCACTCCAAGGCCCGCAAGGTGTGAAGCCCCTGCGGGGAGAGCTTTCGCGGCCGGGGATCGTCCGCTCGGATGAGTTCATCCATGCGGAGGTGGGCGAAGAAGTCCGTCTGCCGGAACTCCTGCGGGGACGCACCGCCGATCTTCGTATTCCAAGAGAATACGTAGTCATCTTCAGTAGGTACAGCGGACAGCTGCACCTCGATCGGCGTCCCTTCCTCGAGTGCGACGGCCGAGGGCCAGGGAAAGAACGCGCGGCCGTGGATGCCGGAACTCCCCGGGCGATTCGAAAAATGGATGCCCTCGAGCAGCGTCGCATCGAACCAGACCGCGAGGCCATGGCCCGTGCCCGCACGCGCCGCGCGCAATGCCACACGCCCGCGCACCCCGTGCTCGGTCACACGCTCGTAATCGATGGTGGCCCACGTTTCGGGCTCGGTGAGAAGCTGCGGTTCGACGATCTCGTTCTCCCGAATCGCCACCCAACGGGACAGAACCGCCGCCGCACCGGCCGACGCGTCGAAGCCGTAGTGGTACTCCCGCCCCCACGGACGAAGGAGGCTCTCGTACAGCGAAGGCACTTCCACGACGCCGGCACGCAGCTCGTCGCGCTTCGGAAGCAGGACTCCCCCGGGCTTCAACCAACGCGAGCGTGCGTCGATGATCGTGGCGAGGCTCGACATGAAGGTGGGGAGCACGCCGCGCACGTCGGAGACGATGACATCGGCCTTCTCGGGAAGGTGCGCCACCGTGGACATCTTCGGGATGATCTCGACGCGGTCTCGAAAGCCATTGTCGCGCACGAGGGCGCGTGCCACATCGATGGCGGCGTTGGGCTCGATGGCATAAACCTTTCGCGCACCGAAGCGGCATGCAAGCAACGTGAAGATGCCCGTCGCAGCACCGAGGTCGACGACGACACTGCCTGGCTTCACCGACTGACGGAGGGCCTCTTCGTAGGCGCCCATGCGCACGCGGTCGGCGATCATGTCGCCGAAGTCACGCACTGTGTACATGGGCGCAATCTTTCTGCCTTCGCCGCGCCCGTCAAGGCATCTAAGCCGGGCCTACGGCTCTTTGGCGGCCGGACGCGGGAGGCCGATCAGCAGCGAACGCCGCGCTCCCAGGGGAAACGTGAGCGTCGCCCATGCCTCGCCGTGGGCTTCGACCCAGGTCAGGGAACCGCCGCACTTCATGGCGGTGCGCTTGGCGATGTCGATCCACATGCCCTGCCGCTCGTCGGGCGCGGGCACGGAGATCATCAAGCGATTGGCCTCGCGGCGCGTGCGCACGACGATGCGTCCTGCCCCGTCCATCGTTTTGGCGCGCAGCTCGATGAGGGCGCGCACGACCACCGCGATCTCCCCCGGCGCCGATTCCACGGTGGAGCCGTTGGCGAGGCTCTCGATGCCGGCGCCGTTGGTCGCGTTGGACTTGGTCACGACGAAGGTGTCCGACTTAACGTGCTCGGAGCCTTCGTGTTCAGCCACGACTTGAACCGCACCGGCTTCGTCGAGGCGCACGAACTTCACCGCTTGCTCGACCGCGTGCAGCGGATCGATGTCGGCCAAGCCATCCTCACGAGGAAAATCTGGCGGAAAGCGTTCGTGCAGCCGCTCGAGCAGACTGTCGGCGGCGAACACCTCTTCGTCGATGAGCGAGAAGAAGGTGCCCACCCTTGGGTCCTCGGCCTGGGGCACGCCCTCGAAGCGGCGCCGCAGCCAAAATGCGGCGTTGCGGATGTTCCCTAGACGGTTACGCAGGTCATGCCGCACCGAGGAGGCCAACTCCTCCAAGATGACGATCTGCTCGGCCGCTCCCAGCGGGTCCTTCGTCAACATCGCTTCACCTCGACGAGCCGCCTTTTCGCGCGTGAGGGCTCCATCCAAGAGTGTCGGTCGGGATGGCGACCGACGCTACCCACATTTTACCTCAGAGAGAACTATGCCGCCAGTTTGCATGTGCCCACCTTGTGAGCTTTCGTACGTGTCAGGCGCCGCGGCAGCGCGATTTGGGAAGGAACCCGGGACTTCCGATGTTCGGGGAACAGGGAATGATCATGCTGCCTCAATCTGGTTTTGCCGGTTTTACTAGCTCGTCTAGGTTCTCTTCGCTCGCCATCGTCCCCGCAGCCATCCTGGCTTTGGGCCTTGCCGGATGCCAACCCGCCGCCGCCGCACCACCTCCGTCGAGCGGCGGACAAGCATCCGCACCGTTCGCCTCGCCCCCCGTGCTTTCCGGTACCCCGGACGTAGCTACGCTGGTCGCAAAGGTGAATCCGTCGGTCGTGAACATCACCGCAGTGCACGATGTCAAGCAGCGCAGGATCCCCTTCCCGTTCGATTTCGGCGAGGTGTTCCCGCAGCAAGGGCGCCCCCGCGAGCGCGACAGTGTCACGCGGCAGCGGGCGCTCGGCACGGGATTCATCGTCGATGCGAACGGCCACATCGCCACCAACGCCCACGTCGTGGAAGAAGCCGATCGCGTGCGCGTGCGGCTCGCCGACAAGCGGGAGTACGACGCCAAGGTCGTCGGCCGCGATGCGAATTTGGATCTCGCCGTGCTCGAGCTGCAGGGCGCCCCGAACAAGGAGCTGCCCGTCGCTTCGCTCGGCGTGAGCGAGGGCGTTCGCGTGGGCGAATACGTCGTGGCCATCGGCAACCCCTTCGGGCTCGGGCACACCGTGACGATGGGCATCGTCAGCGCCAAAGGTCGCTCCATCGGGGCGAGCCAGTACGATGACTTCATACAGACCGACGCATCCATCAACCCGGGCAACAGTGGCGGTCCGCTCTTCGACTTGAAGGGCCAGGTGGTGGGCATCAACACCGCCATCAATCCGCAGGGCAAGGGCATCGGCTTCGCGATCCCCATCGACGCGCTCAAGGAGGTTCTGCCGCAGCTTCTCACCACGGGCCACGTCGCGCGCGGGCGCCTCGGGGTGAGCATCCAGGAGATCGATCCCACCCTGGCCAAGGCACTGGGGCTCGATCGCCCGAGGGGTGCGCTCGTGGGCGATGTCGATCCCGGCGGACCCGCGGACAAGGCCGGGCTGCGCTCGGGCGATGTGATCCTCGAGGTCGACAAAGACCAGATCGACGATGCGCAGGAGCTTCCGCGTGTGGTCGCGCGGCACGCCCCGGGCTCGCGGGTGACGCTGAAGGTGCTGCGCAACAAGAGCACGCAATCGGTGGACATCACCTTGGACAAGCTGAAGGACCCGGTCGCCGACAACGGCGATGGCGGCGATTCCGCCCCCGATGCACCCCGCAAGGGCAACGCCGCGCCCACCGGCTACGGCATCGCCCTGGGCGACGCTCCCGGTGGAGGTTCCCGTGTGCAACGCGTTCAACCGGGCGCGCCCGCCGACGAGCTGCTGGCGCCCGGCGACGTGATCATCGAGGTGAATCACCAGGCGGTGGCCAACGCCACGGAGACCGCCAAGGCGCTGCAGGCCGCCCCCAAGGGCACCGTGCTCCTCAAGGTGAAACGCGAAGGTCACACGAAGTACGTCGCGATCGACCGAAACTAGACGACGACCTTGAGCCGGGTACGCGTCTTGAGCACGTGCTGACTTCCTTCGACGTCGGGCGTGCGCAGGTAGGTGGCACTCGGCTCCGCCGGCAGGGCGATGGCGTTCCACGCCTTCCAGTCCTCGGGCAGTGGCCCTGGGAGCGTGGGCTGCACCGTGCGCTCGAGAAGCTGAAAATCGTGGCGCACGGTGAGCTGCAAGGGAAGCTTCCGACCCGGGCCCCCTTGTTTGAACCAGGCGCGCGCCGCGTTCACGTTTTGGATCAGGACGAAATGCTGCGGGTCGACCTTCGCCGCGTGGCTGAAGTGGTTCATCATCCCATCGAGATCGCCACGGGCGTGCGCGATGCACGCGAGGTGGTTGTGCACCAGGCCCGGTAGCGGATACCCGAGCTCCAGTGCCCGACGCACATGGTGCTCGGCGCCCTCCAGGTCTCCGGCGTGGTAAAGCGCCGCCCCCAAGTCCATGTGCGCGGCGTGGTAATCGCCGAGCCGCTCCAGGATGGCGCGGTAGTCGGCCACGCCATCGCGATGCACGATGCGCAGTCCGCTGTTGGCGAAGAACCACTCGTTCATACGGTGCGTGTCCTCTTCGGACGCGTCGAACGGCGTCTTCAGCTCCTGGAATGTCTCGGTGAAGAACACCTCGCGGTCGACGAAGCCCGCCGCCTCCGCATCGTGGAAGTCGCGCGTGCCCGGGTAAATCGACAGGCACGAGAAGATGTACTCGTGCGGCCGCGCCCGATCGAGAAAATCCAGAGTCTCCTGGAACGTGTGCCGCGTCTCACCGCGGTTGCCGAGCATCATGTAGTAGCGGACCTTGATGCCGACCCGCTTGGCCATCTCGGTGGACTCGAGGATCTCGTCCGGCGTGATCTTCTTGTCGATGGCATCCAAAATGGCCTGCGAGCCCGACTCGACCCCGAGGCTCAATCGCTGGCACCCGGCCAGGCGCATCTCGCGCAAGAGCGGCTCGGTGAGCAGATCCACACGGGTGTCGCAGCTCCAGAAGAATTGAAGCCCGCGCTCGCGGATGCCATGGCAAAGCTCGAGGACGCGCTTCTTGTTCGTGGTGAAGGTGTCGTCCTTGATCTGGAGCATCTTCACCGGCAGGCGTGCGAGCACACGCTCCAGCGCATCGAGCACGTAGCGCACCGAATGCCCGCGAAAGCCGCGTCCCCACGTGGTCTCCGCACCGCAGAAGGTGCAGGCCCACGGACAACCGCGCGACGTCATCACGATGTGCGTGTCGAAGTAGGTGTGCGGCGAAGCAAGCGTGTCCAAGTCGTGGATGGCCCGCCGCTCGGGCCCTTTTCGAATGGCATCCCCTTCGCGGTACACCGTCCCGGCAATGCCGGATGTGGGCTTTCCCAGCTCGAGGCGTCCAAGCAACTCGAGAAAGGTGGCATCGCTTTCGCCGAGCGAGACGGTGTCGATCTCGGGGTGGTGCTCCAGCATTTCCGTGGCGAGCGGCGTTGCGTGCGGCCCACCGACCACGATGTGTGCCTTCGGGTGGTGCTCCCGGATGCATCGCGCGGTGAGGGCCACCCCGCGGCGATTGGCCGTCCAGCACGACATGCCAAACACGTCGGCATCGAGCCCGGCGATGACTTCTTCGACCCGCGACCAGGCATAGGCCGACAGGTTGAGCACCTTGACCCGATGCCCCGCCCGCAGCGCCTCGGCCCCCAAGGTGAAGAGCCCGTAGGGCGTTTGGTAGAAGTCCGCGTCCAGATCCTGCGGCCGGTGCCCCGGCGGGGGGCCATCGTGGCCGTAGGAAACGGTCTCCTCGCGCGCCGCGATCTTCCAGGGGGGAGGGTAAATGAGGGCTATACGCATCCGCCAACGCGAATGTTAGCGGATGCGTACCGTGGTTGGACAGCTCAGCGTATCTACTACTGAGTCACACCCACCGCCGACCAGGCATCCGCCACGGCGGAAATCTCCGCCTGGGTATAGCCGAGGTCCTTGGCGGCCTGCCCGGTCCACTGCTTGGCCTGCGCAAAGGTGGTGGACGAGGTGAAGATCTGCGTGTTCGCGCGATAGAAGATCTGCGCCGCCTTTTCGATGCCGATGGCCGTCACGGTGACCGTCGTCTTGCCCTGCGGATGCTTGCCGCCTTGCGAGAGGAGGTAAAACGCGAGATTGGCAATTCCCGAGCTGTAGTGAACGTCCACGCCCGACGTGTAGTCCGGATAATAATCGAGCGAGTTTCCGTCCTTGGTGGGGTCATTCATGTAGCGAAGGGCATCGCCGGCCTTGTTGGGCGTATACACGTCTTCGCCCACCTTCCAGGTGTTGTCGCTGACCACCTTTCCGGCGCCATAATATTCGACGACATTGCCGAAGATATCCGACATGGCCTCGTTCAATCCGCCCGACTCCCCGGAGTATTCGAGGTCCGACGTGTTGGAGGTCACGCCGTGGGTGAGTTCGTGCGCGGTCACGTCGAGTGAATTGGCCAGATTGGAAAACGTGCTTCCATCGCCATCGCCGTACACCATCTGCGTGCCATTCCAATACGCATTGTTGTACCGCGTGCTGTAGTGCACGGAGCTAATGAGCTTGCCGCCATTGCCGTCGAGCGAATCGCGGTTGAAGAGCTCTTTGTAGGCGTCGTACGTCGTGCCCAATCGGTCGTAATTGGTGTTCACCACCGAATCCGACGTGGCCGCCTGCCCCTCCGTCCGCACGGTCGCTCCGGGCAGGGTCGTCTTGTTTTTCAAATCGTGCAATTCACGATTCTTCGCCGTATGAATCGTGGGAAGCCGCGCGACCACCGAGCCATCGATGGCGTCGACGAGCACCTTGTCCAGAATGGGCGTGCCATCGGCCTGCGTGCCTTTGACCGTCACTTGGTGGAGGAGTTCCAGCGTGTCGCCGGCGCGGCGATAAACCAATTGGGTGTTCGGGTCGGCCGAAACGAGATCGCCGAGCTCGTAGGCAGCAATAGCGCCGAGGGCGGCAGCGGCTGCAGGGATTTTGGCTGCTGCGGGCGCGGAGAGATCGCTGCGGGCATTTCCATTGGCGGCGTAGATGACACCTTGGCGGCTATGCACCACCAATTCGCCACCTAGGATTTCATATCCATTCTTTAATTGCGTGTAACGTTCGTGAATGGCGCCCGATTCGTCTTGAAGCGTATTCTTCAATACCAATTGAGAACCACTCGCATGCAGCGCGGAGGCAATGCTCGCCAATGCCGTTTTGGAGGCCGTGGCGCCGAGCTGGCCTTGCACGTAGGTGGGTATACCGGAGAGTTTCTCCGTCGAGACGATTTGCATATGCGTCGTCGACGGCTCCGCAGTGTCACTCGATCCCTCGGAATTTCCCGAGCAAGCCATGGGGGCGCACGCCAAAAGCGGCAATGCGACGAGGGTCGCAACTCGTGATTTCATGACAAACCTCCCAGCGGGGGTCTCGTGGTGATGATGGCCAATGCCGCTCCGCGCGAACGAGCGACCATCATTTAGGTATCACGATGTTGCCCAATATTCATCCACGAATGACCAATTCGTCATCCGTGGAAGAATCAAATCTCGATTTGTCGACTAAAGACCGAGAATTCGCGGTCCCACGAGGGCGCCCAGCACGGCGAGCATGATGGTCGGCAATACGTGCGAGAAGGCAATGTGGGGGATGCTCGCGCACCTGCAGTGCAGGTCAATCAAGGTGCCCGCCCAGGCGCCCATTGCTGCGCCCAATGCAGCGCCCGTGGAACGCGGATGAACGGGATCGGATCCGCGGCGCGCGATGGTCAATGCAATGAGGGGCAGAATGCCGAACACGCTCGTGAGCGTGAAGCAGCTGAGATAGTTCGACCACGTCGAATCGAAGACGGTCACCTCGGGCCACGACACGGTCCACAATGCCGCCCAGGCCAACAAGATGGGTGCGATGAGCAGCGCGGCGGCGACGAGCGCCTGCCGTGTGGGCCCGAGCATCGACTTGCGGCGGGAGAATGCGAGGTGGGTGGCGAAAGCCGCGACGATGCCCCACCCGATGCCGGTGGTGACGACGTAGCCCAGAGGGCGCCCGCCCAGCCGAAAGCCGCCCATGGCGAAGAAGACGGTGAGTGCGGAGACGATGGCCAACACCACCAATGCGCGCGTGGTCTGCGTCACCCGGGCCCGATCCGGCGCGGGCTCTTGGCGGGCGGCCTCGAGGATGCGCGCACGCAAATCGGCACTCGGCTTCGGAGAAGACGGCATCATGGAGACTCCTTCGACTCGGGGCCAGCACCGGGGACGGCGCCGTCATCTTCCGCGGGGAGGACTGCGCCGAGCGAAACACGAAGCGCGGCGTAGGCGCGGTGGGCGCGCAATTTGACGGCGGCCACCGTGGTTCCGAGCACGGCTGCGGCTTCGCGCAGCGACAATCCTTCTTGCTTCACCAATTCGAAGGCCACGCGTTGGTTTTCGGGCAGACGCTCGAGCTCACGGCCCAGCGCCTGGGCGACTTGGTTGGCCTCGGCCCAGGCTTCCGGACTTGCAGAGCTACCATCCGCGGAGCCGGCCTCCGACTTCTCCTCGTCGTCGTCGACGCCGATGACCTCACGGCGACCGCGCCGCACGCTGTCGATGAGGAGGCGGCGCGCAATGGCAAATGCCCAGGGCGTCACGGCCGACCCCGCCATGAAATGTCCCCGCGCCCGGTGGATACGCAGAAACGTCTGCTGAACCAGGTCCTCGGCACGCTCCCGCGAGCGGGTTTGGCGCAGCAGGTACCCGTAGAGTCGGGGAGATAGCTCATCGTAGACCACCGCAAAGGCGGCGTCTTCCCCCTGCGCATAGCGGTCCATGGCGCGATCGAGCTTCTGCTCCCCTTCTTGCGGAGCACGTTTTCGCCCGTCTTGTTGGCCGCCTTGCACGGACGGCTTTGTATCACCTTACGCACATCTTCCACTACGGAGGAGAAGCGCCTCGGTTTCGGTCGTGTTGAACGAGGCGTAATAATCCGGCGCAGCTCTGCTCGAACCCGCTGTCCGGCACGCCCGCGGCCATTCCCCCGCGGCCCCGCTAAAAGAATCCGTGCTCGTACCTACCAGCAGGTTTCAGGCGAGTCAGGTTATGCTATGTTTAGGGATTCACTATGGCCTCCCCTCTGGACTCCGGGCCGTTCCCCGCGGCGAATTCTCACCACGCACGGCTACGCGTCTTATGTGAGCACGCCGAGCCTTGCGGAGGCTGTCCCATCATTGGGCTTTCCTACGGCGAGCAACTCACGCTCAAGCGCGGGCGCGTGGTGCAGTCGGTCTCGCGGTACGCCGCGCTCGAGCTGCTGTACACCGAGCCGGTGATCTTCGCGGACTCCGTCACGGAGTACCGCACGCGGGCCAAACTCATCGTGGCACCCGGCGGCAAGATCGGGCTCTACGCGAAGGGCGGCGGGCACCAGATCGTCGACATTCCGCATTGCCAAGTGCTCTCGCCGTCGCTGGCCCGGGTCACGTCGTTGCTCCGGCGCATCGTGTCGCGCGACGAAGAGCGCGGTGGGCCGCTGGCGCCCTTCGATATTCTCGGCTCGGGTGCCCTGCGCGCGGTCGACCTTCGCGAGGTGCGCGACCGTCCCGATGGTCCTGCCCGCGTGCTCCTCACGCTCGTCCTGCAGCGTTCGCGCACGGCGGATTTGGCGCTCCTGCGCGTCGCCGCCGCGGAGCTCATGGCGGAAGAGACGCTGCTCATCGGCGTCGCCGCGAACTTCCACGAGGGAGAAGCCCCGCAGATCCTGGGCAACGAGACGGTGGTGCTCCGCGGCGCCACGTCGGCGCCCGATCGCGTGGGCGACTCCACGCACCTGGCGACGTTCGGTTCCTTCGTGCAGGCGCACCGCGATCAGGCCGCGCGCGTGCACCGCATGCTCATTTCGGCGCTGATGGGCAGCAAAGCCGGAACGCGGCCGCGCATTCTCGACCTGTACGGTGGCAGCGGCGCCATTGCGCTGAGCCTCGCCACGGCCGGGGCCGAGGTGAAGCTCGTCGAGTCCTTCGCCCCCGCGGTGGCCCAGGCCAAGGCCGCGGCGGACATGCAGCACCTGCAGCTCGAGGCGGAATGCGGCGATGTGGCAGGCACGTTGCGCACCCTTTCGCAACGCGGCGCGCGGTTCACGGCGGCGGTGGTCAATCCACCGCGGCGCGGCATGAGCCCGGTCGCGCGCGAGCTGTTGTCGCGGCTGGAGATCGACACCATCGCGTACGTCTCGTGCGATCCCGACACCTTGGCGCGCGATCTGGATCACTTCGCGCGACTGGGCTTCACCACGACGCATCTGCGCCCGCTGGATATGATTCCGCTCACCGACGAGGTGGAGACGGTCGCCATCCTGCGCCGCTCGCAGGTGCCCCGCGCGCGCGTCGTGTACGAGGATGACGACGTGCTCGTCGTCGACAAAGGCCCCTACGAGCCGACCACGCCGCAGGGCGAGTACAAGAGCTCCCTGGTCGTGCGCGTGCGCAAGATCCAAGGCGCCGAAGAGGCGGTGCCGGTGCACCGGCTCGACGTCGGCACCAGCGGCCTCGTTTTGTTCGCGCGCAAGCCGGACATGGTCGCGCGTTGGTCGGCCGCCTTCGCCGCGGCCACGGCGCGCAAGATCTACGTCGTCGGCGTGCGCGGCATCACGCCGTCGAAGGGCGCAATAACGCGCGACTTGCGTGAGGACGGTGTCGCGCACCCGGCGCGCACGCGTTACCGCCGGCTCGCCGTGGCCAGTGGCCATAGCGTGCTGCGCGTCATCCCCGAGCAGGGGCGCACGCATCAGATCCGCCGGCACCTTGCGGCCATCGGCCATGCGGTGCTGGGCGACGATCGCTACGGCCACGCGCCGACGAACCGCTTCTTCGAGGAGCGCAACGGGCTCGATCGCACCTTCATGCACTGCGTGCGGCTCGAGTGCGACCACCCCATCACCGGGGCGCGCATCATCATCGAGGCGCCGCTGCCGGGCGACCTTCGCGCCGTGCTCGAGCGCGCGGGCGGACCGGGCACGCTGCGTTTCCTCGATCACAAGAATGCGCTGGGCACGGCCTCGAGCCTTCCGCCGCCGCCGCCCGACTCGCACCACGACCACGGCGCGCCCATCGACATCCAGCACGCGAACGAGACGGGGGCCCTCCCCGCGGTCAATCTGGATCCGAACGACACGGGGACCTTGCCGGCGATCATCCTTCCCGACAACGATCGCTCCAGCCGCGGTTTCTGACTAAAGTCAAGGCTGCATGGCGCATTCGACGTACGAGACGCCCGTCTATGCGGCGACGGCCGCGATGCCCGTTCGGTCCCACATCGAGATGCACACCCTCATGGGGCTGCTCGGCGACGTCACGGGCAAGTCGATCCTCGATGTGGCCTGCGGCTACGGGTACTACAGCCGCGCACTCGCGCAGCGCGGGGCTGCACGCGTGCTGGGCATCGACTTGTCCGAGAGCCTCATCGGCGTGGCCCGCGAGCTGGAAGAGCGCGAGCGGCTGGGCATCGAGTACCGCGTGCTCGACGTCTTCGAGGCGCCGGTGCTCGGGGCCTTCGACATCGCGCTCGCAGCGTGGCTCCTGCCCTACGCGACCACGGTCGACGAGCTCGAGGCGATGGCGCGCAGGCTTCATGCGCAGCTCGCCCCCGGTGGCATGCTGGCCGGCATCGTCCCGAGCGACACGCCGGATTTACAGGGAAACTACACGCAATACGGGATGACCCTCACCGCGCCGGATCCACCCGGCGATGCCGACGAGTACGACATCACGTTCCACGTCGAGCCGCCTTTCGCCATCCGCTCGCGCATCTGGACGTTGCCCACGCTCGAGCGTGCGCTCGCGGCGGGCGGCTTTCACGATGTTCGCTGGGTGCCCGCGCAATGCTCGCCCGAGGGGCTCGCCGAGTTCGGCCGGGAGTACTGGGAGCCCATGCTCACCCGACCGAACCTGGTGTTCTTCACCGCGAGAGGCTAGAGGCGGAAGCCCGAGTCGACGGTGACTTCTTCGATGTCCATCTGTGCCTTCTGCAGCTTGCCGGCGTAGTCCCAGTTCATCGACTGCCAACGGGTGAACTGGTCGAGCACCCAGACGCCCGATTGGCGTGAGCCGTTGCCCGATTTGCCGTTGCCGCCGAAGGGCAGGTGCGCTTCGGCACCCGAGGTGGAGTTGTTGATGCTCACCATGCCCGCGGAAACGCGTTCGCGGAAGCGGAACGCGTGGGCGGGGTTGTTCGTGTAAATCGCCGAGGAGAGACCGTAGCCGTGGCCGTTGGCCAGCTCGATGGCCTCCTCGAACGAGGAGAAGCGCATCACCGACACGAGGGGCCCGAACGTCTCGTTTCGATAGAGCGCATCCTCGGCGCGCACGCCGGTGACGATGGTCGGGTGAACGAAGATGCCCTTGTCGGGATCGCCCACGAAGCCCGGGCGCGGATTCTTCGCGGTGATGCGACCGCGCCCCGTCGAGCCGTGCACCTCCTGGTGCGAAGCGATGTGCCCGAGCCAATGCTCGAACGACTCGAGGAAGCGCTGCGAGAGGAGCGGCCCGTACAAGACGCCCTTGTGCGTGGGATCGCCAATAATGGCGCTTTCGACGCGCTGAACGAAGCGCGAGACGAAGGCGTCGTACACGCTGTCGTGGACGATGGCCACGCCCAAGGACGTGCAGCGCTGGCCGGCCGTTCCGAAGCCCGAGAAGAGCGCGCCCTCGGCCGCGAGGTCGAGATCCGCATCGGGCATGACCACGAGCGGGTTCTTGCCTCCGAGCTCGAGACACGGCGTCTGCAGGTGACGGCCCGCGAGCTCGCCGATGCGGCGACCGATTTCCGTCGAGCCGGTGAAGCCAATTTTGTTGAGCAGCCCCGCCTCGAGTGCGCGCTCGAGGCCGCGGTACGTGGTGGCGCCATCGGCATGCACCGTGTTGAGGACACCGCGCGGGACGCCGCCCGCGACGAAGAGGCGCGTGAGCGCGTCACCCAGCGCGGCCGCGTACTCGGCCGGCTTCCACACGACGGAGTTGCCGCAGAGAAGCGCGGGAACGAGGTACCAGGCCGGCACCGCCACGGGGAAGTTGCCCGCGGTGACGATGCCCGCCACGCCCACGGGGACGCGGAAGGTGAAGAGCTGCTTGTCGCGCATCTCCGACGGCACGGTGTGCCCATAAAGGCGCCGGCCTTCGCCGAGGAAGAAGTCGCACGTGTCGATGATCTCCTGCACCTCGCCCAGCGACTCGGCGTACGGCTTGCCGACCTCGCGCGTGACCAGCGCGGCCAGGGCTTCCTTGTTCGCCTCGACCAGCTTGCCGACGGCCGCAATCACGCGCCCGCGTTGCGGTGCGGGTGTTTGCGCCCACCCGGCCTGCGCCTTCTTCGCCGCGGCGAAGGCGAGCGCAATTTGGTCTTCGCTAGCAAGGGACACCTCGGCGACGACGTCGTCGAGGCGAGCAGGATTGACCGACGAAATGGTGGATGCGGCGCCGCGCAGAGGCTGGCCGTCAACGAAGGAACTGAGGATCGGAGGCATGGTTTCCGAGGAGGGTATAGGGTTTAGGGTGTAGGGTTTAGGGATCGGGAATTTGGGTTCTGGCTTTTTCCTAAACCCTAAACCCTAAACCCTAAACCCTTCTCTCATTCGACACGCATGGCGCCGAGTTCGCGGCAGAGGTCGTCGATGATGGCGTCGAGCTCGCGTTCGCGACCCTCGGGGGCGGCCAAGGTCAAGTCGCCGCCGCGCTCTGCGAAGACTTGCGCCACGCCTTCGAGCGCCTCGACGATGCCCTTGAGGAACACGACGTCACGCGCGCGCACGCGAACCTGGCGCGTGATCATGCCGGGACCAATGGCGGGGGGTACGCTCATCCGAGGGGATCCTCCAGCTCGCGATCGGCGAGCCGCTTCTCGCGCTTTTCACGAAGACGAACCTGCACGTATTCGACCAGTCGCTCCACGTACGTCTCGAACGGCGGGCACTGGATGCCCGTCCCTGCGAGAATGTCGTCGGTGTTCGCCGTGCCATAGACGACGGGTGTGCCCAATGCATCGAGAAAGGCACGCGGGCTCTTGGAAAAGCGGTCGATGCCCGGCGTACGCAACAGCGCCTTCGTCAGATTGGCCGGGATGAAGCCACGCGGCAGGCGCCGTCCTCCGGCGCGCGCCACGAGCTCGAAGATGCCCCGCGCGGTGAGCGGGCGCGGATCGACCACGTGGAACGTGCGCCCCACGCTGCGCGGATCGAGGCCAATGGCCCGCGCCACCTTGGCCACGTAATCGATGGGCACCAGGTGCAGCGGTGAATCGCCGCGGCCCGGCAGCGGCATGGCGAAGTCCGGCGGCGACGTCACCATCAGCAGAATGAGCAGGTATGGGCCATCGAAGCGATCGACCTCGCCGGTCTGCGAATCTCCCACCAGAATGGCCGGGCGCACCACTGCGATGGGAACGTTGTTCATCGCCTGGCGCATCATCCGCTCGGCCCGCGCCTTGGTCTCCTCGACGACGTTGCGGAAGCCCTGGCCCTTGTCCAAATCTTCCTCGCGCACGAAGCCGGTGCGGTCGCCGGAGACGGCGGCGGTCGAATGAAAGACGAGGCACTTCAAATTCGAGCAGGCCTCGGCCACCTCGAGGATCTCGCGGGTGCCGCCCACGTTCGTCTGCTCGGCGATCGCGCGATCCACGCCGATGTACGAGACTTCGGCGGCGTGGTGGATGCGGTCGACCTCCTGCGTGATGGTTCGCAGCTCTTTGCCGGATAGACCGAGGTCCATCGCGGCGGCGTCGCCCTCGAGCAGGTTGACCCTGCGGCGTTGTTCGAGCGGCAGAATATCGAGCGAGAGCATGGCTTCGGCCGTTGATTGCGGCCGCACCACGGCGTGCACGAGCGTCTTGGGCGAGAGGAGGATCTCTTCGCAGATCTTGCGCGCGCCGAAGGAAGGAAACCCCGTCAGCAATACGACTTCATCGAACCCCGGGCGTGACATGGCGCAGCGAGCGTACTCGTTCGCCGGAGTTCCGGCGAGCGGAGCCTGACGAGTTTTTGTGACTCAGAAGCCGCCCGCGCGTCGAATGAGCTCCCGCGCGAAGGCGTGGCTCGCTTCGACGGTCACGCGCGCATCGTTTCCTGCGCGTCCCCAACCCACCACGAGCGCAAGTCCCCCGCCCGCTCGCGCTGGGTCGAGCGCTCCGCGGCGCAGTACGAGTGCCAACGACACATCGGAGCCCAGTCGCTTCACCGCCCCCGCGAAGTCGGCATCGTCGCCCGCCTTCGCGGGATTTTCCGCGACCTCCCGAAGGACGGCTACCGGATCTTCCGCCACCGCAACGTCGATCTGCGGCGCGCCGCCGTGCACGGCCCATGCGACGCCTGCCTTCTTCGGCAGCGCCGCGGCCGCTGCGGTCTTCGCCTTGGGATCCTTCGGCTCGGTCCGCGTGAGCAGCGCCTGCTCCACCTTGCCCAGGCCCGGCACCTCCACTTGGGACGTCGTCACCTGCTTCATTTGAAGGAAGGTCTCGAGCGGCCCTTTGAATGCGGGCTTGTCCGCCAAGGCCACCAAACCACGCACCGCACGCGAGGCACTTTCGGCATCCGTCGCCGGCGCGCGCAGGAGCAGGCCCGAGCCAACCCATGCCACGGAGAGCACATCTCCGCGCCCCTTGGACCAATCGGCCAGTGCGCGCTCGAGCTTCTCGCGGCCGTCGGCATCGATGCGATCGCCGAGCGCCTTCGCCACCGCCACGGACGCATCGTGCGCTCCTTCTTGTCGCTCCTTGGCGTCGCTTCGCAGAAGAAGCGCCGTGGCCGACGCCTTCGGCACATCGAGAAGCGGTGCCGCATCGCCCGCGTGCATCGCGCGGACGGTCTGCGCGGCCGGGCCGTCGGGCGATGCCGGCGTGAAGGTGCCCGCGATGCGCAAGCCCTCTTCCGACGGATCGATGACGAGACGGACGCGTTCCAGATCGCCCAAGATGCCGAGCTTGCCCTTCACGAAGGTGTCACTCATCTCCACGATGGCGCGCGGGTCGCCGAAGTCCGGCGCTTTTCCTCCATGCGCCTCGCGCATGCGCGCATCCTTTTGCTCCATGTCTGCGCGGAACTGCGACCACAAGGACGTGAGGTACGGTCCGAACGGCCCGGTGAAGGCCGAGCGCGGAGCCTCGATGGCGATGGATCCGCTGGGCGGCGGCTTCGCCGGCAAGGTGCGCGTGACGTAGGGCCCGAGGCGCGTGAGATCGGCCTCCGTGCGGGCCACGACGAGGAAACCTCCGCGCGCGACGGCCACCGCAGCGGGCATCGCAGGCGCGCCTGCTTTTGCGCCAAGAACGGTGAAGCCCGCGGCATCGTGCGGTGCATAGCGCGCGTTTTGCCCTTCGAAGAGCGTCCCACGCGTGCGGCGCTCGTCGAGGAGGCGCACGGCGATGGCAAACGAGAGAGGCCCCTCGGGACCCGCCGGCGCTGCAGCCAGGGCACCGAAGGCGGGTGCGGTGCCGTCGATTTCGGGACCCAGCCCCGGATCGAGCGACGCCAGCGAGGTCAGGAGCCCGCCCAGCGTCATCGGCATCAGCGCCAGCGCGCCGCCCGTTCCCCGCTGCACTTTGCCCCACGAGGCATTCGGATCGATGACCACCGCCTCGGCAAGTAGACCGTCCGGGGCGGGAACCGGCGGTTCGATCGCGGCGGCCGCATCGGGCGCGGCATCGGATTTTCCGCATGCTTGGCAGGCGGTAAGGCCAGCGACCACTATCACCAGGAAGGCGAGCAACCCTAGAAGACGATGGCGTAACACGCGCATTGTCTTACCTCGTCCATGGCAAAGCCAACAATCCAGCTGGAACTCCCGGGCAAAATGACGCTAAGGTGCGAGTTCCTACCTGGTTTGGCCCGGCCATTGCGCTAGCCTCACCCGCCAGAAAAAGGACCTGCGATGTTGGAGGACATACATAAAGACCTGTTCGGTGCCATCGGCAAAGCCCACGACAATCTTCGGAGGGAGTTAGCCAAGCTCCGGGCCGGGCGCGCCAACCCGAACCTGCTCGACAACATCCGCATCGATTACTACGGCTCGACGACGCCGCTGAATCAGATGGCGCACGTCAACGTGCCGGAGGCGCGGCTCATCACGGTCAAGCCGTGGGACAAGTCGCAGATCAAAGCCGTCGAGAAGGCGCTGCGCGAGAGCGATCTGGGGCTCAACCCTCAGGTGGACGGCGACATCATCCGCATTCCCCTTCCGCCCCTAACGGAAGAGCGCCGCAAGGACTTCGTGAAAATCGCGAGGAAATACGGCGAAGAATGCAAGGTTACGATTCGTAAGGCGCGTCACGACGCAATCGACATGCTGAATGAGATCGAAAACGAGGGGGGCGCAAGCTCTGATGATGTCGAACGAGCAAAAAAGAAGGCCGAGGAGACCGTGTCCGACGGCGTCAAGCAGGTCGACGCCCTCGTCGCTACAAAAGAGAAAGATATTCTCGAAATTTGAGCGCCTTCGTGAGAAACCAGAATTAAATGGACTCTACGGAGGCCCAGTCGCTTGCCCACCTTGACACACTCCCGGGCGAATGAAACCCTTGGGCTCTACTCAAAAGGAGCGACTCGGTTGATGCGGGCCATCGCAGCCGGGCTGAGCGACGTAGGGCTTCAGCGCGAGCACAACGAAGACTCCTTCATTGTACTCAAAGAGTACGATCTGTTCGTCGTCGCCGACGGCATGGGAGGTCATCGCGCAGGCGATGTTGCCTCCCGGCTGGCCACCGAGACGATCAGTGAATTCTTCAAGTCGACCGCGAACGAGGACGTGACGTGGCCGTTCCACTTCGACACGAATCTGTCGGAGGAGGAAAACCGGCTTCTCACCGGCATCCGCGTGGCGAATCGGCAAATCTTCGAGCGAAGTACCCGCTCGCGCGAGTACCACGGAATGGGCACCACCGTGGTAGGGGCGATGTTCAGTCCCAGCAAGAGGCGGATGTACATCGGTCACGTGGGCGACTCACGTTGCTACCGCATTCGCGATGGACAGATTCGCCTGCTCACGCGCGATCACTCGCTCATCAACGACTACCTGCTCGCGATGCCCGACCTCACCGAGGAGCAACGCAGCGAGCTGCCGAAGAACGTCATCACGCGCGCGCTCGGCATGCAGGACCAGGTGGTGGTCGATCTGCAGCACGACGATCCGAAGGACGGGGACGTGTACGTTCTCTGTTCCGACGGCCTCTCGGGGATGATCGTCGACGAGGAGATCAAGCGCATCGTCTCGCACGCGGCGAACATCTCCGAGGCGTGCCGAAAGCTCATCGAGAAGGCGAACGAGCACGGCGGCGAGGACAACATCACCGCGGTGCTCATCAAGATCGAGGAGCGCGGAGACGACGACGAGAAGCCTTCGGACGAGGCCAAGGCCTTGGCATCCGAGGGTGACATCGACGGCGAGGACGATACACCGGCCTCCTTTGCCGATGAGCCCACGCATCCGGGCCTCGCCGGCTCGCCTACGGTCGAGCCCTCCGCAAAGGGAGAGGCCAAGGGCGATGGCAAGGGCGACGGTAAGACCGAGCCGGCCAAGTCCAAAAAAGAGACGACGTAGGGCTCCTATTCGGGTCGCGACAAGCCCATGTCGTGAGCACGGGCCTGGGCTTCCGCTTGACCCAACAGACGAGCCACGTTAAACCGCCAGGATCTTCATGGTCAAAGCCATCTTTCTCGTTCTTGGCGGCTTCTGCGTCTACGTCATGGGGACGCTCGGCTACTTTGGTATTGCGCTGTTGATGGGCATCGAGAGCGCGTGCATTCCGCTCCCCAGCGAGCTCATCATGCCGTACGCGGGCGCGATGACGGAGCCCTCGGTCAATGCGGAGTTGGCGCGGCAGTTCAACATTGCGCTGCCCGAGTTCAATCTGTTCGCGGCGGCGGTGGCGGGCGCGCTGGGGTGCAACCTCGGTAGCGAGCTCGCATACCGCATCGGCGCTACGGGCGGCCGCCGCGCCATCGAGAAGTTCGGCAAGTACGTTCTTCTGAGCAAACACGAGCTGGCCATTGCGGATCGCTGGTTCGACAAGCGCGGTGACATCATCGTGTTCGTCGCGCGTCTGCTCCCGGTGGTGCGCACCTTCATCGCGTTCCCCGCGGGCGTGGCGCGGATGAATTGGACGAAGTTCCACATCTACACCTTCATCGGCTCGCTCCCCTGGTGCTACGCCCTCGGCTACGTGGGCCAGCGTCTCGGGCTGTCGCTGCTCGACGAGAGCTCGCCGCTGAAGCACTTCATGCACAAGTTCGACGCGGTCATCGCCGCCGTCATCGTCGTCGCCGCCGTGTGGTTCGTTCGCTCGCGCCTCAAGGCCCTCCGCGGCTACCGCGAAGAAGCGGCAGCCTCCGCCGAAAAAGCGCCGTAAATCCCGCCCAGGGCGGCTGGCTCTTAGGAGTGCTATCTTCACTCCATCATGAGCCAGCGGCTTCGTTATCAGGTCGATCCCGCGGATCCGCGTGCTCCGTCGATGGAAATCTGGGAGCAGCTGACGCCCGCGGAACGGACGAGGGTCGTCGCGGAGCTTCCAGCGGAGGTGCCCTGGGAGCTCATGCCGCCCGAAGGAGACGCCCACCGCAAGGCGAAGGAGCGCTCGGTGGATGCGCTCGATGGGTTCTTTCGCAAGGTGGGGCGGCGCGTTTACGTCTCCGCGGAGCTTGCGGTTTTCTATCCCAATGAGCCTCGATTCTCGCCCGACTTGCTCGCGGTGCTGGATGTCGAGCACCACGACCGATCGAAGTGGGTCGTGGCGGCGGAAGGCAAAGGGCTCGATCTCGTCATCGAGGTCGTTTGGGAAGGCAGCGAGAAGAAGGATTACGAGTTCAACGTGTCGCGGTATGCGCGACTGGGGACCGCGGAGTACTTCATCTACGATCGGAAACGGGGGCGGCTCGTTGGATATCGGCTTCCGTCGTCGGATGCGAAGACGTACCAGCCCATCGTGCCGCAAGGCGGGCGTTGGAGCTCCCAGGTGCTCGGGCTGGATCTCGCGCTCGAAGCCGAGCGAGTACGATTCTATTACGGAAACGCGCCGCTTCCCGAGTCGGCCGAACTGGCGGCGCGCACGGAGAACCTGCTCAATGAGGCGATCCTGAGGAAGGAAGAATCCGACCAACGCGCCGAAGAGGAAGCGCAGCGCGCCGACCAAGAAGCCGCGCGCGCGCGGCGGGCGGAGGAGGAGCTCGCGTCGGTGCGGGCGGAGCTCGAGAGGTTGAAACGGGAACGGCTCTAGCCGAGGATCTGCCGCGCGACCGTTTCGGCTTGGCGGATGCAGTCGGGGATGCCCACACCATCGAGGCCGCTGCCGGCGGCGTAGAGGCCGGGGTGACGGGAAAGCTTTTCCGTCAGGGCGCGGATGCGCGGGAGGTGGCCCAGGTAGGGCTGCGGGCTCGCGCGGTGGAAGCGGAAGACGCGCGTGAAGAGGGGGCGGCCTTCGATGGGGGTGAAGATGCGGAGCTCGCGCAGGGCGAGATCGGCGAGTTCGCCGTCGTCGCTGGCGAGCAGCTCTTCGTGACCGGCGCCGCCGACGAACGCGCGCATGAGCACATGACCGGCGGGCGCGCGGTGGTCCCATTTGCTGGAAACCCAGGTGGCGGCGAGGATTTTCCGGCCGAGTGAGCGCGGGACGATGAAGCCCGTCGCATCGAGCTCGTGGGCGATCTGGGCGCGCTTGAAGGCGAGAAAGACGGTCGCCGTGGAGGCGTAGTCGAGCACGCGATCGAAGGCCTCCGCCAGCGATGCATCGAGGCCGCGCACGATGTTCGCGCTGGCGTGGGCGCGGCTCGCGAGGACCACGTCATCGGCGAATTCGACGCCGCGTGCGGTCTCCACGGCGTAACGACCGCGCGGATCGTCCTCGAGCTCGGAGATGCCGAGCACGGGGCAGCTCGTGCGAAGGTCGGCATCGTGAAGCTCGTCCTGCAGGGCCGCGATCATCGAGCCCAGCCCCCCGCGCAGCGAGAGGAAGCCGGGCTTCGGCTTTTCGGCCTCGCCGTTTTCGGAGCTTTCCATTCGGGCGCGGCGCTGCGCGCGCATCGCCAAGATGAGAGAACCGTGCTCGCGCTCCGCGGCGACGAACTGCGGGAACGCAGCGCGCACCGAGATGGCCCCGGCGTCACCGGCGAAGATGCCACCGAGCAGCGGCCCTGCGAGGCGATCGGCGAGATCGTCACCGAGGCGGCGCGACATGAAGGAGGCGACCGATTCATCCTCGTCGCCGTGGTAGATGCGCCGCGGGACGAGAGGCTCGAGGGCCATGCGCAGCTTGGCGTCCCAGTCGAAGAGGCCCGTGG
Source organism: Sorangiineae bacterium MSr12523 (assembly GCA_037157775.1). NCBI lineage: Bacteria > Pseudomonadati > Myxococcota > Myxococcia > Myxococcales > Pendulisporaceae > Pendulispora > Pendulispora brunnea. The sequence goes on along the minus strand of CP089982.1, from coordinate 3,131,053 downwards.
TGACCATCGGTCCCACGGCGGTGGGGACACCGAGCACGAGGCCCTCGGGGATGCGGTGCAGCTCTTTTCCCCATGCCACGTAGGCGCCGCGGTGCGTTTCCACGGTGGAGATGAGCTCGGGGCCGAGCTTGAGTGCGCGCACGAGGCGCTCGGCATCGGGCTTCGTCGAGAGCCACGAATCGGGGCCGCCGTCGAGGATGAAGCCACTGCGGTTCTCGGTGACGATGTTGCCGCCGACGTTGCTCGAGGCCTCGCAGATGGTCACGCGGATGCCGCCGCGCTCCTTGGCCAGGCCCAGGAGCGCACGCGCGCAGGCGAGACCCGTGACGCCGGCGCCGACGACGAGGACGTGCCGCATCGTCATGGGAGAAGCTCCTTCGCCACGCCGACGATGGCATCGACGAACCGCGGGGCCACGTTCAGAGAGGCCGCGCGGCTCGTGGTGAGACCGCGGGCACGCCCGAGGGCCGCGGCCTCGATGTCCAAGTCGTAGAGAACCTCGACGTGGTCGCTCAAAAAGCCAATGGCCGCGAAGAGCGCGTGCTTCTGCCCGCGCGACGCGAGGGCGTCCAACGTCGACGGCAGATCGGGGCCGAGCCACTCCCCTCCCCCCATGCCCTGGCTCTGGAAGGCGACCTCGTAGGGCACACCCAGCGCGCGACCGATGGCCTCGGCGCTCTTGCGCACTTCGCGTTCATACGGATCACCGGACTGGATGACCGACATGGGAACGCTGTGGGCGGTCATCACCACGGTCGCCTTCGCGCGGACGTCTTCGGCGAGCGCGTTCCAAGCCTCCCCGATCGACTCGGCAAAGGCCGCGGTGAGATCGGGCGATGCGCCCCAATTCTTCGCGCAGCGCACCTCGAGGGGCTTGCCCACTTTGGCGGCGGCGCGGTCCATGGCCTCCGCGTACGCGGGCGTCGAATGCTGCGCCAGCGGCACGACGATGACCCGCTCGATGCCTTCGCCGGCGAGCTGCGCGAGCACCTCCTCCGGGTACGGATGCCACATGCGCATGGCCATGCGCGTGGGAAGGCCGAGGCGCGCTTCGACGAGCCGTGCGAGCTCACGCGTGATGTCGCCCAGCGGCGAGCGACCGCCGATGGCCTGGTAACGATGCCGCAACTCGTCCACCACCTCTTTCGGCGGCGGCCGCCCGCGGCGGATGTTCGTCACGAAGCCATGCAGATCATCCAAATTTTCCACTGTGCCGTGAGAAAAGAGGACGACGGCGGTTTTCGCCGGAGCGCTCACGTGCCAGCCGTTCCCGTGGAACCCGTGCGGAAGCGCGGGCTCTGCTCGTGCACGAATTCGATCACCGCCTGCACGGTTTCAACGGGCGTCTCCGGCAGAATGCCGTGGCCCAAGTTGAAGATGTGCCCCGGCCGCCCCGCTGCCTCCTTGAGCACGCGCGCAGCGTGCATCTCGGCGACCGCGCGCGGCGCGAAAAGCACCGTGGGATCCAGGTTGCCCTGCACGGCGCGATCGTGACCGACCTTGCGCCAGCCTTCCGCGAGTGGGGTGCGCCAGTCGAGACCGATGACGTGGCCCCCCGCATCGCGCATCGATTCGAGCAACGTGTGCGTGCCCGTTCCGAAGTGGATGACCGGCACACCGAGGGTCATCGCGTCTTGGAGAATGTGGCGCACGTGCGGCTGCACGTACTCGCGGTAGTCGTCCGGCGATAGCTGTCCAACCCACGAATCGAAGAGTTGCACCGCATTGGCGCCCGCCTCGACCTGCGCACGCAGGTAGCGGCGCACCACCTCCGCCAGCTTGTGCATCAGCAGGTTCCACGCGTCGGGCGCCTCGTACATCATCTTCTTCGTCTTGGCGTACGACTTGGTGCCACCGCCCTCGACGAGGTAGCTCGCCAGCGTGAACGGCGCCCCCGCGAAGCCGATGAGCGGCACGCGCCCGGCAAGCTCACGCTGGATCGTACGAATCGATTCGAGCACGTACCCGAGCCCCTCCTGCGGATCGATGATGCGCAGCTGCTCGATCTGCTCGACGCGCGCGATAGGCTCGTGGATGACCGGCCCCTCACCCTTGGCGAACTCGAACGGCGCGCCCATCGGCTCCAGCGGCAAGAGGATGTCCGCGAAGAGGATCGCCGCATCGACGCCGAGCCGCAGGGGCTGCAGGGTGACTTCGCAAGCAAGCTCCGCGTTCTTGCAGAGCTCCAGCAGGGTGTGCTTGGCCCGTAGCGCCCGGTATTCCGGCATGTAGCGGCCGGCTTGGCGCATGAACCAGACAGGGGTCACATCGGTGGGCTCGCCTCGGCACGCGCGCAGGAATCGGTCGTTTTTCACGCGTGGAACTCTAATTCACGGTGCGCGAATGTGCACCTGTCATCCGCTTCACCCGCGCCAACTCAGAGTTTCATCCGCGCTGACTCAACTTTTCTGATTGTAGTTGGTGTTCTCGAGGAGAATCACGTTGGTCTTGCTGCGCGATTCGCCGACGCTGGTGATGTAGACCGCGGGTTGATCCTGGACGGGGCAGACCTTTTCGCAGGCGCCGCATCCGATGCAGAGTGCGGGGTCGACGTGGGGGCGCTGAAGCTTCACGGTCTTCATTGCCGGCTGCTCGCCGTTGGGGCCCGGCTTGGAGTCGCGGACGGGGGCTTCCACCTCCTCGACCCAGATGGCCTTGGGCGAGGTGGGGCAGAACTCTTCGCACACGATGCACGGGGTCTGCATGCTCCAGGGCAGGCAGCGTCCATGATCGTAGAACGCGGTGCCGATCTTCACCGGCGGAACGCCGATGCCGAGCTTCTCTTTCTCGGTGATCTTCTGGATGGCGCCCGTGGGGCACACTTGGCCGCAGAGCACGCACGAGTGCTCGCAGTAGCCGATGCGCGCGATGAGGATGGGCGTCCACACGCCCTCGAGCCCCGACTCGAGGAAGGCCGGGTGCAGCGCGTTGTTGGGGCACACCTTCATGCACTCGGCGCAGCGGATGCAGCGCTCGAGGAAGCCGCGCTCTTCGACGGCGCCCGGCGGGCGGATCACCTTGGAGTGGTAGTTCACGTCAAGGGCATCGGCGATGCGCGAGGCCGGCAAAAAGAGAGCCCCGGCGCCCGCGGCGGCGAGTGCGGTGCGGCGCTCGGTGTCGGGCTTGGTGACGGTGCCTTTGCGGTTCGGCAGGAAGCGGAACTTGATGACGTCTTCCGGGCACGCCGTTTCGCAATTGAGGCACATGTGGCACTCGTCTTGGCGCCACTTCACGCCGCCCTGGGGGCTATCGGCCCCCTGGCAGTTCACCAAGCAGAGATTGCAATCCGTGCATTTTGCATGGTCTTTCTCCATGCCGAAGAGCGCGAACCGGGCGAACACGCCGAGGAAGGCGCCGAGCGGGCAGAGAACGCGGCACCAGAATCGCGGGATGAAGCGATTGGCAAAGAGGACCGCGATGAGGAGGAAGACGATGAGCCACGTCTGGTGGAAGTAAAACTGGTGCGACTGCCAGACGGCGCTCGCGAGGAAGTCCTGCGTGTGGTCCGCGACGCCCTGCACCCCTCGCGAGGGCACCATGGAGGCCCCGCCCAATGCGCGACCGCCGATGTATTGCGCGGCGGGAATGACGCCGAGCCCGATCGAGCGAACCGCGATGCAAATGGGATCGAACAAGCCGCCGATGGCGCTGCCAAACAGGCCCGCCACGAGAAACGCGTAGAGCAGGTAGTATTTGGCGCGCTGGTAGGTGTGCGTCTTGTTGGCTTCGACGCGCACGGCACCGCGCCCGCGACGCGATGGCAGCAGCCAGCCGAAGAAATGATGGAGCGTGCCGAAGGGGCAGATCCATCCGCAGAACACGCGTCCGAAGACGAGGGTGAGCGCGAGGAGGCCGATGCTCCAGAGCAAGCCGCGGTAGACGGTGTGCGTGGAGAGGACGGTCATCGCCGTCACGAAGGGATCGGCGAGGAGGAAGCCTTCGACGGGGAGCGGAAGACGAACGGGGGTGTCCGCCTGGGCGGCGAAGGTGCCGCGGAAGGCCGTCTGGAAGAGGAAATACATGAACAGCGCGAAGAAGAAGACTTGCGACGCGCGGCGCACCCAAACGAGGGAGCGGATGCTCAGACGGGCCGGGATACCCGAGCCGGGGAGCTTCTTTTTCTTGGGCTTCGGCTTGGCCGGGGCGGTGATGGTCGGTGTTGCAACGGCGGCGGCGGAGGCGACCGGTGCGCTCGCCTTCTTGGGCGCCGATACGATCCACGAGGTGTCGCGATCCAAGGGGGCGACGGTGCCGGCTTGACCGGTCTTCCAGGGGATGGGCTCGGGGAAGTCGTGCATATCGTGATGCACGTGCGCGAGCTTCGTGGCCGATGCTGCCGCAACGTCGAGGGAGACGCCGTCCCTAGGCCCCGCTTTGGGGGCCGTTCCTACATGCTCCATGGGGCCTGCCATGACGTCACACCTCCTTTACGCGGAGGTTTTCCCAGTACATCGTGCCGATGCCGCGCTCGTGGCCCATTTTCAAGTAGGGCAAGTTGTCGCGGTGCTGCCCGATGAGGGTGCACGCGAAGGCATCGGCGGCCACCTGATCGACGGAAGCGACGATGGTGTGCATCTCGCGCGTGTCGTCGATGTTGCCGCCCTGCGGGCCATTGCGCACGAGCACGCGGATCGCGTCGACCACCGTGAGCGACGGCCGCATGAACGTCGCCAAGTCGGCGATCGAGGTGTCGATGTTCTGGTGGAGCCGGTTGCGGCGGCCTCCGAGCACGCCGTACCAGTTCTTCATCGCGGCGGTGAATTTGGCCAGGTTGTGGTGCTTGGCCACTGGCACGTTGATGACTTTGTCCGCGTCGACCAAGGTCGTAAAGATGGGCCATTCGTCGAGCACGTCGCCCTTGAGGCGCATCGTGCGGAAGCGGTGCTCGGCGGGAAGCACGATCTCTCCGCCCACCGCATACGCCTTGCGCCAGATGCCCGAGCGCTGAAAGCACCGATTCGGGTCGTTGCACGAGCCGTCGGCCACCACCACGCGCTTGGCACCAGCCTCGTACGCGATTTGAACGACGGCGGCGACCACGTCGGGGTTCGTGTTGGCGGCGTGCACCGGCATCCGATCCCAACCGATGTTCGGCTTGACCACGACGATGTCGCCACGGCTCACGAAGCGTCCCATCCCGCCCAGCGCCTCGAGGGCGTTTCGCACGAGCTGCATCGGCGCCAGCGGTGGCTCCCCCGCCGTTTTCGCCAGCGGTGAGCGCGCGATGGCCAGCTCCGCGAACTGCGTCTCCTTGCGCGCGGATGCCACGCGGAAGTCGCGCACCTGACGCGCCCCCTCCGCCGAACCAACACCGAAGCCCCCCTTGTCCCAGACCGCACGGCCGAGGGCCGCCGATCCTGCGAGCACGCCGAGCGCAGCCCCGCCCCGCACCAGCAATTCGCGGCGGGACGGCCTGACCAGCGTAGGCTCGGACTTGACTTCCGGCTTCGACTTCACCCCTTTCTCTTAGCGCTTTTTTTGCCGGGCCGGCAACTTGTGGTGCAGCTTGTAGCGCAACGCACGTGCCACTAGGCTCGTGCCCGCTTCCGCATGCTTGCCACCCGCCGAATTCTCGAGGGCCCCCTCGCGCGGGAGGTCGCACGCTTCGGCGTACCGCTTGCGGTGGGTATGGCCCTGCAGACCACCTTCAACCTGGTCGACGCCTACATGGTTGGGCAGCTTCCTCGCGAGGAGGTCGGCCCAGCCATCGGTGCCCTGGGCATCTGCGACCAGGTGGCAGCGCTGGGTACCATCTTCAGCTACGGCGTCTCCACCGCCTCGAGCGCCATCGTCGCCAACCGCGCGGGCGCCCAGGACAAGGAGGGCGTCGCCACCGCCGCGTGGCAATCGATCCTCATCGTCACCGCACTCGGAGTCCTCTTCGGCGTGCTCGGGATCGGCTTCGCGGGCACCATCGTGCGCGACATCATCGGCGCCAAGGGCGGCGTCGCCCTCTTCGCAACGCGTTACCTGCGCGTCGTCGTGGGCGGGAGCATCACCATCTTCCTCTTGCTGCAACTGGCCAGCATCCAGCGTGCGCTCGGCTCGGCGAAGACGCCCGTTTCGCTCTTGCTCGCGGGCAACGTGCTCAATGTGGTTCTCGCCATCGTGCTCATGTTCGGCCCCGGCCCGGCGCCGGCGGCGTTCGCGTGGGCGGGGCCCATCGCAGCCTTCTTCCACATTCCGCGCATGGGCATGCTCGGCGCGGCGTGGGCCACCATCATCGCGCGCGGCGTGGTGCTCGTGCCCAACATGATCATCCTGGCGCGGCGCTTCCAAATCGTCATCCCGCCGCGTGGCCAGCGCGGGCCGCGCCGCGACGAGATTTCGCGCATCGTCGGCGTCGCGTGGCCGTCGAGTGCCCAGATGGTCATTCGCATCACGGCGATGCTCATGGTCAATTCGCTGGTGGCCCGCTTCTTCACCAGCGAGACCGACCAGGTCGCGACCACCGGCCTCGGGCTGGTCTTTCGCGTGGACACGATGGCGCTCTTCGTCGCGATGGGCTGGGGCAGCGCGGCGCAGACCTTCGTCGGCCAGAACATGGGCGCGGGCCAGGATGCACGGGCGAGCTTGAGCGGCTGGACCACCGCCGTCTACGACGGCCTCACGAACATCGGCTTGATGGCGCTGCTATTGCTCCATGGCGAGGCCATCTTGCGCATCTTCGACGACGACGCCGGCCCCGTCGGCGTCGCCCTGCGCTACTTGGCCATCATCGCCCCGACGTACATCGGATTGGGCGTGGGCATCGTCCTCGGCAATGCCATGGCCGGGGCCGGAGCCACGCGCACCTCGATGTGGATCGATGTGGCCGTCATCCTCGGGCTGCAGGCGCCCCTGTCCATCGTTGCAGTGGCCGTGTTCGACGCATCGCTCGACACATTGTTCCGCTGCGTCGGCGCCACCAACGTCGTCAGCGCCCTGGTGTATGCGGTCGTCTATGGCCGTGGGAAATGGCGCCATGCGGCGGCCGCGCGCATCACGTAGCCGTTCACCTTACGTCAGCGCGTCTTCGCGCGCCTTACATTGCACCGTGGCTCTAGCCGCGTCTAGTCACCGCCGCTACTCTCAGGGACGATGGTCGTTGTCACGTACGACAAGCTCCCGCCCCTCACCATTGGACCGCACGAACGCGTCTTCGTGCTCACGGGCGCGGGCATCAGCGCCGAAAGCGGGATCCACACGTTCCGCGATCAGAACGGACTGTGGCAACGTTACCGCATCGAGGACGTGGCCTCCCCCGCAGGCTGGCACAACGACGCGAGCATGGTGTGGAACTTCTACTCGCAGCGCCGCGCGCAAGCCGAGGAGGTCGCGCCCAACCCCGCGCACTACGCGCTGGCCGAGCTCGAGGCCAAGCTGGAAAACCGGCTGTTCCTCTGCACGCAAAACGTCGACCCGCTCCACGAGCGCGCGGGCTCACGGCGCGTTTGCCACATGCACGGTGAGCTTTTCAAATCGCGTTGCGAGAATGCGAAGTGCCACACCCCGCCGCACGAAGACCACGGCGTCTACCTCACGCACGAAACCATCCCGAACTGCGTCATGTGCGGCCAACGCCTGCGCCCGCACATTTGCTGGTTCGGTGAAATGCCGTTCGAGCTCGATCGCATCACGCGGGAGCTCGCACGCTGCGATTGGTTCATCACCATTGGCAGCTCAGGCGCGGTTTACCCGGCTGCGGGGTTCGTGCAGGAGGTGCGCTCCCACGGTCGCGCTCGGACCATTTATGTCGGGCCCGAGCGACCCGACAATGCCGGGCATTTCGACGAATGCCGACTGGGCAAAGCCGGAGAGGTCGTTCCGGTTCTGTTTGCGTAGGGATCCCCGCTTTTCATCACATGGCCGCTTTCCAGGGTGGCAGTTCTGGAAAAAGTGCCTCGGCACTTGAAAATTGCCCGTGCCTGAGCCATTGGACAGGGTCCCATGTCCATGAAGCGATCCAAACCGCGTTCCAGCGGCAAAAGCCAAGACGCACAAGAAGGCGACGATTTCTTCGCGAAGCCGAAAGAGGCCGAGAAGAATTGGGAAATCGAAGTCGCCAGCAAACCCGATGAGGCGTTCAGCCCTTACGCTCTCACCACGCGATTCGACAAGGGCCAGCTCGTCACGCACCCCAAATTCGGCAAAGGCCTGGTGACCTTCGTCGAAGGGACGCGCATCGAGATCCTCTTCCAAGAGGGAACGAAGAAGCTCGGTCACGCCGCGACCTGACGCGCTTCATCCCGCCACCATCTCGAAAGTTCGAAGTTCGAAGTTCGACGTTCTCGTTACCGGCCGTGGCCCGGACCGAGGATGTCTTCCATCTTTCGCGCAGCGTCGAACTCGTGGACGTGCGGCGGATGATGGCATGCGAGGCAGCTTTCCGCGCTGGGCCTCTCGATCGGCATTTTGACCTTCGCAGGCGATGCCACGTGTTTCGAGCCCGCGCCGTGGCAAACTTCGCATTGCACGTCTTTCAAGTCTTTGACGTGCGTCACCGTGCTTCCGCCGGGTAGATCGTAACCCGTGACGTGGCAGCTCACGCAGTCGAGGTTGTACTCCTTGAACTGGTTGGCGAGCGTTGCGTAGGCATGGGCGTGGGCGGTCTTGTCCCAGACTTTGCGCGCATCGTCGTGGCACGAGGTGCAGGTTTCGATGCCCACGTAGGAAGGCTCGCCTTTGGGCGCGGGCCGCGGGGCTTTGTTGGCAAATGCCTTTTTGTTCTCCTCGTTGACCTGCTTGTAATATGCAAGCATCTTCTCGGTGACGGCGACGTCCTTGCCGAGCGAATCGCGGACCTCCTGCACGCGGTAGCGGAAGAAGCTGCCTTTGGCCGGCGTGGGCGCCTTTTCCAATTCGGCGCGCTCTTTCTCGAGCACCGCGAGATCGCCGCGGCGTGCTTCGATGTCCGCGCGCGCGACCTTCTTGTCGCCCTCCCACTGCGCAATCTTGCCGCGTAGCTCGTCGATGCGGCGCATGATCTCGGTGCGCTTGCGCGCGAGATCGAGGCCGGTGCCGTCGGCGAAGGAGAAGGAGCCGTCGCGCACGTAAAGGTCCAACGCGGCGGCGGTGGTGAGATGGTTGCCCGTTTCGGCGATGAGGACATTGCCGATACGCTCCGCGGGCGGTGTCTCCACATTGACATCGCCGGAGCCTCCGGGCGAGCCCACGACGATGGCGGTGAGCTCGGGAACGGAGTCGGCAATGCGCTTCGCTTCGCCGCGACCGACGGCGGCGAGTGCGACGATCACCTGCGCGCCCTGTGCGCGGAGCGAGGTCACGTCGGCTCGGACATGGTCGATAGGCGCAGACACGGTGATACCTGCCGGCGAGCCGCCCTCGGCGCGATCCGGCATCGAGACGCCAAGGAGCCCGAGCTTCACGCCGTTGATCTCACGTACGACCGGCCCCCGCCACGCGGGTTTCACCCCCTCGCCACCGACGTTGGCCATGAGGATTGCACCCTTGGTCTCATTGCGAAAGCGTTCGAGCTCCGATGGACCGGCGACGAAGTCGTTCTTGCCGGGGGCGAATCCGGCGAGGCCCAAACCCGCCAGCGAGGATGCGATGGTGGTGGCTTTGGCCACATCTTGTGTGCGCTTGTCATCCTTCAGGACAGGGTCGAGAAAAAAGAGCGGCCCTGCGGAAACCAGCACACTGTTCGGGGCTTTCGAGCGCTCCGACGCGATCCATGCTGCGAAATGATCCATGCCCCCGAGCTGATCTTTCACGCAGCCGCACGGTTCGAGTGCGCCGGCGAGATCCGACACGATATAGATACGGAGTGTCGGCGACGCGGGCTCCGGGGCTACGGCGCTTCCGGTCGCCGAGGTCGTTCGGCAACCTTGACACGCAGCCACGCCACCGATGCAAATCGCCATCGCGGGCAGGAGCCCTCGTACGAGTGCGGAGCGGGCCCAAACCAAAGACAAAGGATGGGAAGTCGGCTTGATGGGATCGTGTTTCATTTGTGAACGTGAGGGCGAAAGGTAGTCTATCCATCGTGCAAGGCGAGAGTGTGCCCAAACGAGGGGTGCCCCAGCCCATTCGAGGAGGCCCGATCAAGTTCGGACGCTACCTCCTCGAAGCCCGCATTGCCGTAGGTGGAACGGCGGAAGTGTACCTCGCACGGCCCCTGCCGGAAGGTGTCGAGGCTGCCAGCCCGGCGCCCCTGCTCATCATTAAGCGCTTACTGCCTCACTTTCTCATCGATCCCGAGGGTCGCACCATGTTCGAGCGCGAGGCCGCGCTCCACACGGCGGTGAACCACGAGAACGTGGTGAAGGTGTTCGGCTCCGGCCTGAGCGACACCGGCGAACCGTACTTGGCCATGGAGTACGTGGACGGCGTCGATACGTACCGGCTTCTGCGCCGCTTTCGCAGCGAAGGCAAGCTGTTGCCCACGCACGTGGCCGTGCACGTCGTGAGCAAGGTGCTCGCGGCGCTGGAAAGCGTGCATACTGCAAAGGACGAGGCGGGCACGCCGCTGGGCATCATCCATCGGGACGTGACGCCGTCGAATTTGTACCTGTCGAAGGACGGCCGGGTGAAGCTCGGGGACTTCGGCATCGCGCGTTCGACGCAGCGGGCGACCATGCGCAACGCCGCGAGCGCGATGTTGAAGGGGAAAATCGCGTATCTGGCGCCCGAGCAGGTGGCCGGTGAGCCCTTCGATTACCGCGCCGATCTTTTCAGCGTCGCGACAGTGCTGACGGAGATGGCCATCGGCAAGCCGCTGTTTCCAGGCGGCGGGCAACTCGCCATTTTGCTGGCCATCCGCGATTGCCGGATCGATCCGCTGCGCGAGGCGCGGGACCTGATGCCGCCGCTGCTGTTCGACGCGCTGCTTTGCGCGCTCAGCCGCGATCCCAAGGCGCGTTTTCAGTCGGCAGCGGCCTTTGCGCGGGCCATCGCCTCGCTCGATCCGACGCCGGAGGCGACGGCGACGGAGCTCGGGGTGTACGTGACGCGCGCGCAAATGGGCGTTCCGTCCGATGGAGGGCGCGGGCCGGTTTCGAATCGGCCAAAGGGCGTTCCCCCGCCCCTGCCGCCTTCCGCCGGCGGGGTGCGCAAGCGCACGCCGCCACCGCTTCGGTCGCCGCTGCGGGATCCCTTCGAGGAAGAGGCCCCGGTCTCGCGCTCGTCGCAGGTGCCGGAGCACGTCCAGGAACAGGCGTCGGAGCGAACGAGCCAGACGATGGTGCAGAACGGCCAGCGCCGGGCCGACGAGGACGGGAACCCCAGTGAGCAGACGACGGCGCAATACGCGCCGCTTCCATCGCTGGTCGTGGCCGCCGATGGCACGCGACGGGGGCCGTGGTCGTTCGCGCGGCTGGTCGAAGCCATCGCCACCGGCGATGTGGGCGCGCGCGATCGCGTGGCGTTCATGGGGCGCGAGCTTGCGCGCGTCGACGAGGTGGAAGAGCTGGTGCGCTTCCTTCCCGCGAAGACGACGACCACGACGAGCCAGGTCAAAGGGCCGGGCGCCCCGGATTTTCACGATGATCTGCACACGACCACGATGGTGGACGTGCTGCTGCGCATCCTGGAGGTGCAGGACACCGGGGTGCTTTTCGCCGAGGGCAGCATTGAGACGGGAAAGGGGGACGACGGCAAGACGACGAGCGGGCGCAAGGAGCTCTATTTCAAGAACGGGAAGCTTCTGCACGTGTCATCGACGAACGCGAGCGAGCTTTTCGGCGAGTACCTCGTTCGCCGCGGCACCTTGCGGCGCGACCAGCTGGACATCGCGCTCGACGTTCTTCCGCGCTACGGCGGGCGGATGGGCGACACCTTGATTGCCCTCGGCTTGGTCGGCCCGGTGGACATCTTCCGCGCGATCCGCGAGCAAGGCCGCGATCGCGTGGCCGACATTTTCCGCTGGCAAAAGGGCACCGTGTCCTTCTACCGCGGGCAAACGCCGCCGCACGTGGAGTTCCCGCTCGACGTGGAGCTAGCCGATCTGATGATCGCCGGCCTCGAGGCCTCGTGGCCCGACGACAGCCCGCTCGAGCGCTACCAGGGCCGCTTCGACGATACGCTGGTGCGCTGCGAACCAAGCCGCCGCGGCCTCGTGAAAGCCATCAAATGGCCGCCGCTCGTCGGCGGGGTGCTGAATCTGTGCGCGAACCGCCCCGAGGGCATCAGCGTGCGCGATCTCCTGACGAAAACATGCGGCGGAACGCTGGGCTCCGGGGACGTGCTGCGCGCGGTGGAAGTCCTGCTGGCCGCGGAATTCGTGACCTGGAAGAAGTGACTCGAGAAAGAACCGCAGAAGAAGGAAATCGCCAAGACGCCAATGCCGCCAGGATCGCCAGCTGAATCGGCAATAAACCCAAAATGAGGGTTTATTGTTGGTTCATCTGGCGATCCTGGCGGATCTTCTGGCGATCCTGGCGATTTCCTTCTTCTGCGGGCGCGTCACCGACTCGGGGTGGCGCTGCCGGCGAAGGGGAGAATGGTCTTGAGGTCGTCATCGGTGAAGCGCAGTTGCAGACCGATGAAGTAGTCACGGCGGTTGGGTAGGAAGACGTGATCGACACCGCCGAGCAGCCATAGGCGGTGAATGAACTCGTAGCCGACGTAGATGCGGTAGCGCGGTTGGATCTCTTCGCCGAAGCCGAAGAGGTCTTGCTTGAACTCGAAGCGATCTTGCAGCAGGTGCAGATCGAGGCCGATGCCGCCGGTGGATTCCTTGATGCCGAAACGGCCCGTGAAGGGACCGAGGCGTCGCGCGAATTGGAGCGAGAAGCGGAAGGCGTCCGTCGTGGTCGTGGTGATGGTGCGGTAGTGCGCCGGATCCCGCGGGTTGGTCGTGTCGACGTCGGTCTGGGTGATGGTCGTCTTGCCGCGCGGATCGTTGATCAGCTCGATGACGTAGTACTTGTCCTCGCGCGGCTGCAGACGCAGCTCGACGTAGTTTTTGACGGTGTTCGCGAGAAAGTTGTAGTCCGCACGCAAACCGACCACCGCCTGCAGGCGCGTGAGGCCGCCCACGTAGTCGTTCACGCCCTCGGCCACGCCCTGCACCTCGTTGATGAGGGTCTCGTCCTTCGAGAGGCGCCCGATGGTGCCCTCGCCGCGATCGGCGCGGCCAGCGACGCTGTCGATGTGCCCGAGGGCGCTTTCGAGGCGCTTGCTCGACTCATTGAGGTGCGTGATGGTCTCGCGGATCTCGGCGCCGGTGCTCCCCTGCCCCGTCTGCGCGGTGATCGTCTTCACGTCCTCCGTGATGACCCGCACGTTCTCGAGGATTTTCGCAATCTGCGGCTCGCCGTTGGCGGCGATGGCTCCGACGTGCTGCAACGTCTCGCGGATAACCGTGCGATTCTCGCGCACCGTCTGATTGAGCGCGTCGGTGGCATCGGCGAGGTTCTGCAAAATGAGGCGGATGTTCTCGCCGCCCTGCTCGGTGCCGACGGAGTTGGCGAGTTGCTTGGCCACCTCCTTCACCTGCTTGGCGATGTCCGCGACGTCGTTCATGATCTGGTCCGTCGAGGCTTGCTCGACGATGACGTTGATCTGGTCGCCGTCCTTCAAGCGGCGGTGGTCTTCGGTGCCGGGGGTGAGCACGATGACGCTTTCGCCGAGGAGCGACGCATTCTTCTTGCCGATGGTCGCGTTGTCGTAAAGCGCCACGTCGCCGTTCACGCGCACGTCGATGCGGGCCATGCCATCTTCGAGCTTGATGCGATGGATGGTGCCGACGGGAATGCCGGCGATGGCCACGCGCGAGTGGTTCGCGAGACCGGTCGCGTCCTTGAGTTTTGCGTAAATGATGTAGTTACCGCCGCCCGCGACGTCCTTGCTGACGGTGCGGTAGACGAGAAAAGAAGCGGCACCGGCCAAGACGACGAACGCTCCGACCTTCGCCGCTTGCGTGAGCTTCGCCATGAAGCGCGGAGGCTATCAGCCTTCGCGCCAGAAGGGGAATATGTGGGTCAGCCGTGATAGAGCTTACCGGGGTATTTTTGTTCGAAGTGCCGGATCACGAGCTCCCCGAGGCCCTCGATCGTGCTCCCCGCAATGGCGCCCTTGACGCCCCACCCGACGACGGGGATGAAATTCGCCCCCTCGTTGGCCACCGCCTTGAGGCCCACGCTCGCGAGCTCCAGGCCCGCGCCCAGCATGAGGATGTCCGGGCGGGAAAGCTCCTCGCCGTAGACTCGGCCCACCCAATAGATCATGTGCGCCTCGAGTGCGCAGAGGCCGGCACTGGTCGCGATGGGAATGGGAAGCACCGCCCAGGCCGTGCCGAACAGAGCGTACTTGTGGATCAGTGACCGCGCCTTCTCGCGACAGGTCTGGCCGGTGGAGCGGAGATCGGTGCCGGACATTTCTTTAAGGGTAAAGCAAAGCGCGGGATGCGCCAGCTCACTTGGCCCCGCTCCCGATCCCCTCCCGAGGGCTCTCGGGACTAGTGGGCTTCCATGTCGTCGAGGATCTCTTCCTCTTCTTGCGGCTTCGGAGGAGCCGTACCGGCGTCGACGGCGGCCGCGGGCGGCTCGGCCCCGGCGGGCAGCGCGATTCCGTCCAGCTCGGTGTCGAGGCGCTTGCGCTCTTCGTCGAACTCGGCGCGCGCGAAGCTCGGGAGGACGCGCACGCCGTCGAGCTTGAGCGACAAGGGATCGATGAAGGCACCGCGGCGTTTGACCGCGAAGTGAAGGTGCGGCCCCGTCGCGCGGCCCGTCTGGCCGACGTAACCGACGAGCTGCCGGGCCTCCACGTTCTCGCCCGCGTGAAGGCCTGCCGCGAAGCGCGAAAGGTGGCAGTACGCGGAAACGAGGCCGTTCTTGTGCTCGATTTGCACCATGTTGCCGCACGGGCCGCCGTCGCCGGCGTGCTTCACGACGCCATCGGCGCTCGCGTAGACCGGCGTGCCCGAGGGGGCGGCGAAGTCGACGCCGTTGTGCGGAATGACGATGTGCAGGGTCGGGTGCTTTCGCTTCGGGTTGAAGCGGGAGGAGATGCGCGAGCCGGGCAACGGAGCACGCCACCCACCGCGGTAAGGACGCTTGCCGGCGGCGTCGTAGTAGCCACGCGCGCGGCGATCGCTCACGTAATGGTAAACGCGGACGGGCGCCGCGGGTTCCGCCCCGGCCTTGCCGGATGGCGCCGGGAAGTACTCGACGGCGTTGATGTCCGTGTACCGGGTGAAGGTGCCGTCGATGCGCTCCTCGGTGGCGATGACCCGCAAACGCGCGCCGGGGCGCACCTCCGCGAGCTCCGCGTGGCCGTCGAGAGCATCGTCGAGGGACTCGAGCAAGATGGGATCGAAGCCCGCCTTCTTCACGGACTCACGCAGATCGCCCTCGACGGGGAAGCCCGCCGTAACGTGTTTCTCTTCGATCGCGAGCTCGAGCTTCTTGCCTTCGAGCACGCCCAACTCGCTCTCGCGGGCTTGCCAGATTTGCGAAGGCGACTCGATGTACTCGAAGGCCACGACGTGGCCCTTGCCCTTTTTGCGGGCGACGATGAACGTGTGCTTCGGCTGCGCGCGGTTGAAGTTTCGCACGCTGCGGAACGAGTTGAAGATGCGCTGCGCCTCGTTGCGATTCACGCCCGCAGCGGCGAGCGCCGTGACCAACGGGCGCTTGCCGACCGCGGTTTCGACGATCTCGATCGATTTGTCCTGCGCGAGCCGTGCGATGCGCCATTGCGGTTCGTGCGGTGTGCTCGGCCGCTGCGACGTGGGTGAGCTCACCGTTGGCTCGGGCGCGGCACTCGCCGAGGCCGAGGGCGATGCGGAACCTGTCGCGAGGCTGGCGCTTGGAACGGGTGCTTTCGAACGGAACGGTGCAATGAAGATGAAGTACGCGGCGATGAGGACGAGGCCGGCGATCGCCACAAGCATGGGCTTGTCGAAGCGGAACCGTCGCGGTGCTTGAACACGCTCGAGCCGCGGCTCGGGTGACGGCTCGGCTTCTTCCTCGCTGACTTCGTTGTTCTCGTGATTTTCCTCGGAGGCGTGGCCGTTCTCGCCCAACGGCTCTTCCGGCTCATTGGCGGTGAGCCCGTTCGTGTTCGCCTCGCTCGAGCCGTTTGCAGCATCGGGCTCGTGCGCATCGCCATGGCTCACGCCCGCGCCATCCGTCTTCGGCGCATCAGGAGCAACGGGCACATTGGCTCCATCCTCCTCGGGCTTCTGAACGTCCTCCACTCATTCGCGCCTTAGCCTCGGTCGCGATGATCCGCAAGCTTGGAATTCGTCAGGAACTTCGTCAGCGTCGCTCTGAAAGGGGTGTAAGATTAGGTGGCTGCCATGGATGAACGCCTCAAGCAGGTCCTGCTCCTCGGCCGTGAACACTACGCAAAACGTGAATTCGAAAAGGCTGAAGAGCTTCTGCGCGAAGTGCTCACGGCCTCGGAGGATCGCTTTGCCGATGTGCACGACATGCTGGGCGTGATTTGCCATTCGCGCGGTAACTACGTGCAGGCCGAGCGGCACTTCGAGCGAGCGCTCTCGATCAACCCGGGGTACACGGAGGCCGCGTTGAACCTCGCCGTGACGTACAACGATCGCGGCAAGTACGATGCTGCACGCGAGGTGTACACGCGCATCAAGGGCAGCCCGATGGGCGCGGTGCAGACCTTGGATCCGTTCGCGCGCGGCAAGTTGGCCAACATGCACGCCGACCTCGCGCAGGCGTACGCCGATTTGGGCCTCGCCCGCGAGGCGATCGGCGAGCTCGAAAAAGGTGTGACCTTGTGCCCCACCTTCGCGGATTTGCGCACGCGCCTCGGGAACATGTTGCGCCACGAGAACGATCTGGAGGCGGCGCGCGTGCAGTACGAGGCGGCGGTGGCCGCGCGGCCCGAGTACGTGCCCGCGCGCGTGCATCTCGGCGTGACGTTGCTGGCCCTCGGTCTGCCGAACGATGCCGAGGACGCGTGGCAGCGTGCGCTGGCCCTCGAACCGGACAACGTGCAGGCGAAGATGTACCTGCGCATGCTGCAGCAGACGCGCTCGAAGGAGTCGTTGCGAGCGATTCCCGTTGCGAAAGCGCCCACGCGCGGTTGATGCGGCGTTGAACCGAGCGCAGAATAGAACTCGATGGCTGATGAGGCCTACGAGGGCCGCAAGGCCCGAGTGAACACGGCGGAAGTTCGAACGGCGTCGTGGAAGGAGACCTTCCGCGCGGCATGGAAGCGTCTCCGCGGTGGCGAGCTGACACCCGCGCGCGCGGCCGCCAGTGTGGCCGTGGGGCTGGCCATCGGCGTGACGCCGCTCTACGGGGCGCACTTCTTTCTCGTGGTGGGCGTGTGCATGCCGCTCCGGCTCGACGTACCCGTCGCGTACTTGGCGGCGAACATTTCGCTGCCGTTCATCGCACCGTTTCTCACCTTTGCCGAAATCGAGATCGGCGCGCGCGTGCTCGATGGGGCCTTTTTGCCGCTGACATCGCGCGAGGCGATGCTCGCGCACGGGACGAAGCGGTTCCTGAAGGAGATTGCCGTGGGAACGCTGTTCTTTGCCCCGGCGATGGCGGCGCTCGGTGGAGCTTTGACGTACGCGATCGCGTCGGCGAGGCGGCAACGTAGCGCGTTCGACGAGGTGGTGGATCGCGTGGCCGAGCGCTATGCGCGGGGGCGGAGGTTCACGCGCGGTTACGTCACGTCGAAGATGACGCACGATCCGGTGGTGCGTGCGGTCCTCGATCAGGCGAATGCGGGCGGCTTCGGTGACGTCGCCGACGTGGGGTGCGGGCGCGGGCAGCTGGGCATTGCGCTGCTCGAGTCGAAGGCGGCGTCGAGCGTGGCGGGCGTCGATTGGGACTCTGCGAAAATTGCAGAGGCAACCAAGGCGAGCGAAGGCCTTTCCGCGACGTTCGCGGTGGGCGATCTGCGCGAGGCGCCGCGGGAGCCGTGCGACACGGCGCTGCTCATCGACGTGCTGCACTACTTCACCGAGGACGAGCAAGATGCAATTTTGGCCCGTGTGGCCGGCCTTGCACGGTCACGCATCGTCATCCGCGATCTGGATCCGGATCGCGGGTGGCGCAGTCAGGTGACGCGGCTTCAGGAGAGCATCACGACGGGTCTGCGTATCAACCGGGGCGCGAGGCTCTGCATTCGCCCCATCGCCGCTGCGATGCGGGTGCTCGAGGCACATGGCTTTCACACGGAGGTCACGCCGTGCTGGCAGGGGACTCCATTTGCGAACGTTCTGCTCGTGGCCACCAAGGCGCCGTCTCCGCGCTCTCGTTGAGCGTCACCATCGCATCGAACACGCTGGCGAAGTGCGGTAGCGCCATCTTGGCCAACTCGGACACGGGCGGCGCATCGCGATCGATCGCTTTGAGAGACGCCACGCCGTATTCGGTGATGCCGCAGGGCACGATGAGCTGAAATGCGCGCAGATCGGTCGTCGCGTTGAACGCGAAGCCGTGCATCGTGACCCAACGCGAGAGGCGCACGCCGATGGCCCCGATCTTCCCGAGCGAGGAGCCATGGGCCTGCGGATCGCCATCCCACGTCTCGGGATGCTCCATATCGACCCATACGCCGAGGAACTTGCCGTCGAGCATGTGCGCCGAAACCCCGAAATCGGCGGCCAGACGGATCATGATCTGCCCGAGATCGCGCACGTAACGGCGGACGTCGCACCGATCCGGCTTCAAGTCGAAAATCGGGTAGGCCACGAGCTGCCCCGGGCCGTGGTAGGTCACATCGCCACCGCGGCCCGTCTCGTGAAAATCGATGCCGAGGTTCGCGCGGGCCGCCGCATCGAGAAGCACGTTGTTCACCTTGGCGCCGCGGCCCAAGGTGATGACGGGCGGGTGCTCGAGCAAAAGCAAGGTGTCGCCGATTTTGCCGGCGATGCGCTGCTGCACGAGCTCTTGCTGCAGCGCGTGCGCCTCGGCATAACGGATTCTTCCCAACCAATGGGCATCGATGGTTCGCACGGCAGTGGACTCTAGCATCAGAGGTACCCTTGCGCCTGCAGCGAGAAGAGGTGCGCGTAGCGGCCGTTCTGGGCGAGGAGCGCATCGTGAGTGCCCTCTTCCACGACCTTGCCGTGCTCGATGACCAGGATGCGATCCGCCATGCGCACCGTGGGAAAGCGGTGCGAAATGAGGATGCTCGTCTTGTCGCGGGTGAGCTCGCGAAAGCGCTCGAAGACAGCGTGCTCGGCCTCGGCATCGAGCGCGGCGGTGGGCTCGTCCAACACGAGGATGTCGGCGCCTTCGCGCATGAAGGCCCGCGCGAGCGCGATCTTTTGCCATTGCCCGCCCGAGAGCTCGACGCCGTCGGCAAACCAGCGGCCGAGGGGCGTTTCCAGGCCTTGCTTCAAGCCCGCGACCACGGCCTCGGCGCCGCCTTTGGAAACGGCGCGACCGACTTGGTCGATGTCCTCGAGATCGTCGATGCTGCCGAGCCCCACGTTCTCGCGGGCCGTAAATTGGTATTGCGCAAAGTCCTGGAAGACGACGCCGATGCGCCGGCGCAGGTCGGCTTCGTCCCAATCGCGCAGATCTTTGCCGTCGAGCAGGATGCGCCCTTCCGTGGGCTCGTAAAGGCGGGTGAGAAGCTTGATGAACGTGGTTTTGCCCGCGCCGTTCTGGCCGACGAGGGCCAGGCTTTGCCGCTCGGGGATGATCACGTTCACGTGCCGAAGGGCCCATTCTTCGCGACCGGGGTACCGGAAGCCGACGTTGTCGAAGTGGATGCCGGCGCGGGCGGGCGGAAGAGCGGACGCGGGCACGGGCACGGGCACGGGCACGGGAGAGAGAGGCGCGAGGTAGGCGAACAAGTTGGACATGTACAAGTTGTCCTCGACCATGCCGCCGAAGGCGCTGAGCAGTGATTGAAACGCCTGCTGTCCCTGACGAAAGGCCACCATGCCCAAGGTGAGATCGCCCAAGGTGAGCGTGCCGCGCACGGCGGAAAGGGCCATCGACGCGTAGCAGCCGTAGAACGTCAAGGTGGCCAGCAAGGACAGGACGTAAGCCCACTTGGCGGCGCGCTTCGATAAATCGGTATCCTCTCGGTAAAAGAGCTCGCCGATGTCGCGGTAGCGCGTCAAAAGGTGCGAGCCCAAACCGAATAGCTTCACCTCCTTCGCGTGCTCGTCGTTGGAAAGGACGTATTCCAAGTACATGAGCTTTCGCGATTCGGGCGAGCGCCAATTGCGCAGCCGGAAGGCGTGCGTCGAAAAGCGCATTTCGGCCACCGTCGCAGGAATCGCCGCGAGAAGCAGGGCCGCCACCGCCCACCCGCTGAACCGCAGGAGCAGCGCCGCATATCCAAACAGCGAAATCACGCTTTGCAACATTTGAAATGCGCGCGTGATGACCGACAAAGGCCGCGACGAAGCCTCGCGGCGCGCTTTGGTCAGTCGATCGTAAAACTCGGGATCCTCGAAGTGGCGCAACTCCAACGTGGTCGCCTTCTCGAGGATCGCCACGTTGATGTCCAACCCGAGCCGCGCCCCCACGATGCGGCGCACCAGGCTGAGGGCTTGCGTCGCCCCGGCCAGCGTGGCCACCAGCCCGAGCTCCGCGAGCACCCATTGCCAGGTGGCATGCGCATCGTGCGCGACCACCGCGTCGACAATGCGCTTGCCCACGTAGGCGATGGCCAGGGGCAACACCGCATTCATGACGGTGAGCGCGCCGATGCCCAAGGTGCCCGCCGGTGACGAGCGAAAGACGAGCGCCAGCGCTTTCGGCGTATGTTCGAAACTGCTCCGCAGGGTCGAAACGAAGCTTCCCGCCGGCGGAGGCGCCCCCCCCTGAACACCAGAAGACGCGCCAGGTGGAACCCTAGCTGCGATAATTCGGAGCCTCCTCGGTCACGATCACGTCGTGCACGTGGCTCTCGCGCAAGCCCTGCGACGTGATGCGAAGGAAGCGCGTGTTCTTGCGAAGCTCCTGGATCGTGCGGCAGCCGGTGTAACCCATGCCGCTGCGCAAGCCGCCGACGAGCTGGTACAAGATCGACGCGAGCGATCCGCGATGCGGAACGCGGCCCTCGATGCCCTCGGGCACGAGCTTCTCGTCCGCGGTGCCCGACTGCCCGTAGCGATCGCGCGAGCCTTTGCGCATTGCACCGAGGGAGCCCATGCCGCGGTACACCTTGTAGCTGCGGCCCTGCAGGAGCACGAGGTCGCCCGGCGATTCGTCGGTGCCCGCGAAGAGTGAGCCAATCATGACCGAGCTGGCGCCGGCCGCGATGGCCTTGGTGACGTCGCCCGAGAACTTCACGCCGCCGTCGGAGATGATGGGAACGTCGTAGCGATCGGCGACGCGTGCGCAGTCGGATACCGCGGTGACCTGCGGAACGCCGATGCCCGCGACGACGCGCGTGGTGCAGATGCTGCCCGGGCCGATGCCCACCTTCACCGCGTCGACGCCGGCGGCGATGAGCGCCTCGGTGGCCTCCGCCGTGGCGATGTTGCCCGCGATGATCTGCACGTCGGGGAACTCTTTCTTGGTCTCGGCCACCGCGTCGATGACCCCGCGCGAGTGCCCGTGGGCGGTGTCGATGACCAACACGTCCACGCCGGCAGCCACCAGGGCGGCCGAGCGCTCTTTGCGATCCGGGCCTGGGCCGATGGCCGCGCCAACCCGCAGGCGGCCGCGGCCGTCTTTGATGGCCAGCGGGTTCTTGTCCGCCTGCATGATGTCTTTGATGGTGATGAGCCCGGCGAGCTTGCCGCCGTCCACCACGAGGAGCTTCTCGATGCGGTGCTGATGCAGAAGCTGTCTCGCGTGATCGAGCGAGGTGCCCGGCGGGACGGTGACGAGCTCCTTCGTCATGAGCGCGCTCACCGGTTGGTCGAGGTTTCGCTCGAAGCGGATGTCGCGCGCGGTCAAAATGCCGACGGGGCGGTCGCCCTCGGTGACCGGAACGCCGGAAATGTCGTGTTCGCGCATGATGGCGAGCACTTCACGCAGGGACTGCGACGGCCGCACCGTGACCGGTTTGCTGACCATGCCGCTCTCGGCGCGCTTCACCCGTTCGACCTCGGCGGCTTGCTGCTCCGGCGGGAGGTTCTTGTGAATGATGCCGATGCCTCCTTGCCGCGCCATGGCAATGGCGGTGCGGGCCTCGGTCACGGAATCCATCGCTGCGCTGAGCAGCGGGATATTGAGCTCGATCTTCTTCGTCAGACGCGTCCGAACGTCGGCGTCTTTCGGCAAAATCTCGCTGTAGGCGGGGAGCAGGAGAACGTCGTCGAAGGTCAAAGCCTCGCGCAGGGTATCGTCCAGCATGGTGCGCCGTGTTTTGACCCCAGCGAGACCTTTCGTCAACGCCCGTTATTCGGGTACCTTCTCGCCCGCGCTGACACGTTCTTCCCGGTAATCGTCGAGGTGCTTGCAGAAGATGCCGGCCACCTCCGGGTCGAACTGCGTGCCGGAGCAGAGTTCGATCTCGTTCACGGCGACCTCGTGGGGAAGTGCACGCCGGTAGGCGCGGTCGCTCGTCATGGCGTCGTAGGTGTCGGCCACGGCGATGATGCGCGCGATGAGCGGCACGTCATTTCCCTTCAAACGAAGGGGATAACCACGCCCGTCCCATCGCTCGTGGTGCAGGTGCACGCCCGGAATGAGCGGGTGCAGGAACTTGATCGGGTCGAGAATGTCCCGCCCGTATCCGGGGTGGCGCTTGAAGATCTCGTACTCGTCCTGGGTGAGCTTGCCCGGCTTGTTCAAGTTCATCACGCAGCCGATTTTGCCGATGTCGTGCATCAGCGCGCTCTGCCGCACGATTTCGACCACGTCCGGCGGCAGGCCGAGACGCGTGGCCAAATACACCGCGTACAAGGCGACCCGCTCGGAGTGCCCCGAGGTGTAGCGGTCCATCTTGTCGATGGCACGCGCCAGCCCTTCGATCGTCTGTTGGAAGGTCGCCCGCAAGTCCTCGTACAGGCGCGCATTCTCGATGGCGGCCGCGGCCCGTGAGGCCACGATGGAGAGGAGCTTGCGCTGCCCCTCGTCGAACTTGCGCGTCCGCGTGAAGCTGGCGACGGCGATCCAGCCGAGAAGACGCGTTTTCATGCGCAAAGGCACGGCCAGGAGCGACTTGAGCGGCACCTCCGCCTCCTTGGCGAAAAAGATGCTGCCGCGCGTGCCCTGCTCCAGAAGCGTGGAGTCGTGGGCGAAATGATCGAGGAAAGCCTGGGCCGAAAGCTGCCCCATGTCCGCTTCGATGGCCGTCTCCGGTGAGGGACCATCGGCTTGCGTGAGGCGCTGGCGCTCGAAGTAGCCCCCCTCCCCGTCCTCGAGCCAGGTCGAGACCAAATCGCCCCGGATCTCGTGCAGCGCCGTGTCCCCCACGGTGGCCAGCACTTCATCGAGCGAAAGGCTCGCGGCAATGGCCTCGCTCACCTTGTAGAGGCTGAGTGCTTCGCGCAGGCGCAGGTTTTCGGCCGAGAGCCTTTGCTTCTCCAGGCCGCGCTGCACGACGTGGATGACCTCCTCCACTTTGAACGGCTTCAAAATGTAGTCGTAGGCACCTCGCTTCATCGCATCGATGGCGGTTTCCACGGTGCCGAAGCCGGTCATGATGACGGTGAGCGCGTTGGGTGCGGTCGTCGCGATTGCATCGAGCAGCTCGATGCCGCCCATGCGGGGCATCTTCAAATCGCTGATGACCATGTCGTATGGCGCGGCCGTGAGCTCGGTGAGAGCGGCAGCCCCATCCTCGGCCGTTCGCACCACGTATCCTTCCATGCCGAGAAAATCTGCGAGGATGTCGCGAATGAATTTTTCGTCGTCGACAATGAGCACACGCGGACGCTCATCGTGCAAAGGCTGACCCATCGAGTGTACGATTCTACTTGGATCACGCAGCATCGGGGGGATCGCAATGACCATGCGGGTACTTTTTGACGGCGCCGGCGACGCCACGGAGAAATACCTCCTCGGCTTCGTCTATGTGGTCCTGGGAACCGCAGGTGCCGGCATTTCGCTCGCGCTGGGCCAAAGCCCGGTCACCATGCCTCCCTGGCTGCCCATCGGGCCCGAGACGGGCATTTGGGCGAGCCTTGCCATGGGCGCCTGCCTGGCTGGGGCCACCATCGTGGCCACCCGCTTCGTGGTCAGTCGATTTACCTGGGCTCGCGCGCTTCACGTGGAACTCCGCCCGGTCGTTCGACGTCTGCGCGGCAGCTCCATCGCGGCCATGGCCCTCGCCAGCGGCATTGCGGAAGAGATACTCTTTCGTGGGGCCTTCTTGCAGGCCGTCGGCGGCGTGTTTGGCCTCGTGCTGTCGTCCGTCGCGTTCGGCGCCCTGCATCAAGTGCGAGGGGCCCGATGGGTGTGGGCCGTCTGGGCGACCCTCATGGGACTCCTACTCGGGTCCGTCTTCGCGCTCACCGGCAACCTCGCCGGCCCGATTGCGGCGCACGTCGTCATCAACGCCGTCAACCTGCGGTTCTTACGCGATCACGAGATATGACGAGATAGGAGACGACGAGCCCCGTAGACCGCGAGACCAAAACGCCTCACGGCTCGACGAACTCGGCGCCCTCTTCATAGCGACTGCGGTCCGCGCATTTGGCCTTCACTTCGTCGACGGTCTTGACGCTGCTCTCGAACTCCGTGTTCTTGGCGCGCTCGAGATCGCTGACGTCGTAGTACCAGTCGTAGACCTCGGAGCCGTCGTCATTGGTCATCGACAACTTGCAGCCGCCGATGATGCCCTCGCGAGGGCATTTCGAGTTTTCGAGCGAGCGGGCGTGGTGGCGATCCACGCAATCGTCCCCGACCTGCGAAACTGCCACAGTGTCGATGACCTCCTGGCAAAACCCGGCGGGATCTCCGTCCGGGCCATCGGCGAAGCGCCGATCGCAGGCCACGTCCCCCTTGCTTCCGACGACGTCACCCACGACGCTCGCCACCCATCCACCTGCGCGACAGCTCGCCGTGGCCATCACGAGAATGACCACCGCGGCGAGAGCCCGCGGTACTGCGTTCGTTGATTTTTGACCCATAATCGACACACGACCCCCGCCTCGTTTCGACGAACGAGTGGCTCCCCCTTGTCCCCATTGCGAAGCACAGCCGACGCAGGCAACAATCCGTAAGAAGACGGCCGCACAGCACCGTCGCCAGCTTCACTACATAGGATGCATTACCTCCGCCGTCGCGCTCACATAATGGCGAAAAGAGCTGCTTTTTCTCGTAGCTCTTCCTATCCGGCGGTCACCAGCGCAGCCGCTTCGTCGAGCACGCGCACCAGCTCACGGGTGAGCCTTCGTACGGCGGAGATGGCCCCCTCGAGCAGCGCCGTGGCCTCGGTGAACTCCAGATCGAGGCGCTCGTTCTTCTCGTCGAGTTGGCGTTTGCGCATTTCGAGTCGCGAGGACAGATCCGCGTCGACCAGGGAGGAGCGATCGCTCTCCCCGCGCAAGGTCTCTTCCTCCCACGCCGACTCCGACGCGTTGGGTTCGCGGCCTTGCTCGCGCAAGCTGTGAAGGCGCGTGCGAATCGATGCAAGATGCAACCTTTCGCGCGAGCGCTCGTGCGACAGCTCGTCGATGGCGCGCCCCAGCTCGGAGCGGAACTCGCGGCCCTGTGCCGCGAGGCGATCGACGCGGGCTTGGTACTCGGCAACGCGGTGGGTCGCGCGTTCGACGGAGGCGATCAGACCGCGGATCTGGACGGCGTGGTCCTTCGCCTGCTCCGCGCGCGCGGCCCTTTCGCCGCCCGCCGCGGAAGCGCGCAGAATGGCCACCTCGAGGGCTTCGAGCGCCGCGTTCCATCGCGCGGCGAGCGCGCTTTCGCGTTGCCCGAGTTGCACGGTGGGGCGCGTCGATGGATGCGGATGCTCGGGGGCGGGCTCCTCGAAAGGATCGACCTCGCCGACGGCCAGGGTGAGCGCATCGTCGCGCGCGGCCATGCTCGCGATGGCCGCATCGATGGCCAGCGGCGTGACCTCGCTGTCGCGCAGCGCGGCATCCATGGCGGCGGCATCGATGTGCGCGGTCACCGTCTCCTCGTCCTCGGCAATCGTGGTGACGGGACGGCGGAGCGCATGGATCAAGGCATCCTGCACGACGAAGGCATCGCTCGGACGATCGTCACGCTGCCGGGACAAGAGCGAATTCACCAGCGCCTCGATGTCCGGCGGCACGTCGAGCCCGCGATCGCGCAGCGGCACGGGTGCGGCCTCGAGCGGCTTGAAGAGCAACTCCGCCTGCCCTCGCGCATTGTAGGGCAGCGTGCCCGCGAGCATCTCGTACATGACCACGCCGAGCGCGTAGAGATCGGCACGGCCGTCCGGCGCGAGCCCATCGAGGTATTCGGGCGCGATGTAACCGGGCGTGCCGAACATCTGCTCGTGGAAGGTCAGCGTCGGCGCATCGAGGATCTTCGCAATGCCGAAGTCGGTGAGCTTCACCGTGTCGTGCGCGTCGCCTTTGCTGACGAGCATGATGTTCTCGGGCTTCAAGTCGCGGTGGATGATCCCCATCTGGTGCGCGCGGCCGAGCGCCGAAGCCACCTGCGCCGCAATGTGCGCCACGCGCCGCCAGGGAAAACGGCCCACGCGCATGTGCGTGATGAGCGACTCGCCCTCGATGTATTCCATGACGAGGTACGCGAGATTGTCGGTGTCGCCGAAATCGGTGATCTCGACGATGTTGCGGTGGTTGATGCGATTGACCGCACGCGCCTCGCGCAGAAAACGCTCGCGATGGCTTGGATTGAGCGAGAGCTCTTGGCGCAGGATCTTGATCGCGTTGAGTCGATCGATCATCACGTGGCGCGCCAAATAGACGCTCGACATGCCGCCCGCGCCGAGGCGTTTGATCAGACGAAAGCGTCCCGCGATGGTGCGGCCGAGCAACGGATCGGTGCTTTTGGTGAGCGGCGTGCCTTCGAAGGGGCAAAAACCGGCATCGTCATGAAAGAGCTCGGAGCACTGCGGGCAAATCCGCATGTACTTCTTTCTACACAGCTCTCGGGTCCAAGGTCCAATGCTCCGCTTGCGGGCATTGTCCACTAGGACAGGCGCGGCTTTGCCGCTTCTCGAAGCGCGATGACAAGTCTTGGCGATGTGTGCGATGCTCGCCGAACGCCCAAACTGAGGAGTTGACGATCTACACGGGCGACACGCCTGGGCTGGGAAGCCGGCGTCGCCCCCATACGTAGACCGTTTCGCGAGGAGAAAAGAACCCCATGATGGTTTACGACCCGATGAGCGCAAACTCCACACATCACGCGGCAGGCGGATACGGGCCTCCCGGTGGCGGTGGCTTCCCCCCGCCGCCCCCTGGCGGTGGTGGCGGTGGGTTTCCCCCGCCTGGCGGCGGTGGTGCGCCGCCGGGTGGCGGCGGTTACGGCGGTCCTCCGGGCGGCGGCGGTCCCCCGGGCGGTTACGGCGGCGGGCCTCCCGGCTTTGGCGGTCCTCCGGGTGGTGGTCCTCCTGGGTTCGGCGGGCCTCCCGGCGGCGGGCCTCCTGGGTTCGGCGGGCCTCCGGGCGGTGGTCCTCCGGGCTTTGGCGGCGGGCCTCCCGGCGGCTACGGCGGCGGGCCTCCCGGTTACGGCGGTGGCCCTCCGCAGGGCTACGGCGGTGGCGGGCAACCGCCGCAAGGTTTCGGTCCTCCCGGCGGTGGCTTCCCCCCGCCCGGCGGCCCCATGGTTCCGGGCGCCGGTGGCGACGTCAACACGACCTTGCCGTTGGTGCTCAACATCGTCGCCATCTTCTGCTTCTGCATCGTGGGCATCATCGGTTTGATTTTCGCCATCCAGGCAGGCACCGCGAAGAAGAACGGCGACATGGAGACCGCGCGCTCCAAGGCGAAGCTTTCGCTCATCCTCGCCATCGTGGGCATCGCCCTCGGCATCGTGGGTGGCGTGGTGAGCTTCATCCTCAACGCCGCCAACATGTAACCGTGACAGCGTGACTTAGAACGCGAGCCCGAAGGAAAGACGGGGCTCGTAGGACGTGATCACGCCGACGCTCTCGGCGCTGATCACGTTGAAGCCAATCGGGGAGAGGCCGAGCGTCACGTGGGAGCTGACGACCCACGCGAGCTCGGCCCCCATGCGCAGCGCCCAAACGTTGACGTTGGCGTAGACCTTCGTATCCCAGACGAGCCACGTGTGCGTCGGGACGAAGATGGCGCGCACCTCGAGGTGGCGCCCCGCTTCGAGCGCGAATTGAAAGGGTACGCCGAGGCCATAGTGGTACGCGAGGTCGTTCGCGTAAACGCGCCCTTCGAGGCCCAAATCGAGCCGCGTGGAGCCGCCCAGGCGTAGCCGATAGAGAACATCGAGCTCCGACGTGAGCCCCGACGGCACGTCCGGCCGCGCCAAGGTGAGCGACGGCGCAAGGGATACTTGGAGCGTGATCCGCCGCGCGTACTGCACCGAGCGCGTATCCCGCTCCGCCATCGGAGTCGGACTCGGTGTCGGTGTCGGTGTCGGAATGGCGGTCGGACTCGGTGTCGCAGCCGGTGCATTCGAGACCGGCTTGACCCACTCCGTGCGACCGCCGCGTTCCAACTTGTCGATGAAGATCCACGAGATCGTCGTGACCTGCCCATTCGCAAGGCGAATGGCCACGTGATCTCCAGGCGAGAGCTCGGTGATGACACCGGTGAGGCGCTCCCCCGTGTCGAGCACGATGGCATCGGCGCCCTGCGCATGCGCGGTGCGCGGAAGCAGCACGAGAAGAAGAACCGCAGCAGCCCGCAGCGGCCGATGGAAAACATCGATGCACCAACGCCGCGACAAGAGGAACACGCCCGCGAGGAGCACCAGCGACACGAACTGCGCGGAGCTCAAACCGAGGTACAGACCGCGATCGTCGTCGCCGCGCAGCAGCTCCACGGCGAATCGCCCCGAAGCGTATGCCGCGATCCACGCGAGAAAGGCCCCACCGTCACGCCGCCGCGAAAGGAAGCGCCACGCGAAAAGGGACGCCGCCAGCCCGACCAGCGACTCGTAAAGCTCCGTCGCATGGACCGGCAAACTGGGCGCACCGGGCGGGATCCAGCCTCGTGCGGCATGGTCCTCGGCGGCGATGCTTCCGATGGGAAAGCGCACCCCGAGCGGCGACGAGGTGGGCTTGCCGTAATCGCACCCCTCGAGAAAGCAGCCGATCCGCACCATGGCGAACGCGATGCCCATGCCGGGTGTCGCGCGATCGAGAAAGCGGCGCGCCGGCATCCACGACGTGCCGCCGTTGCGAAAGCGCAAGTACAACGCGGGCGCGAGAATGCCGGCGAGCAACCCGCCGTATGCGGCACGGCCGCTCGCAGCGATGGGCGCGAACGAGCCCGCCGCCACCGCCTCGGGGATGGCGCGCCCCCATTCGAAGACGTAACCGCCGAGAAGCGCGGCGAGGTACGCGAGCACCAGCGCTCGTGCTTGCACATGCATGGACTCGCCATCGCGCGCGGCGAGGCGCAGTGCGATCATGGCCCCGAACAAGGTCGCGAGCCCGCACATGGTCGCGTAGTCCGGGGCGAGCCAACTGGGAATGCCGTGCGCCGTGAGCCAGTAGACGAGGACAGGTCTCATACGCGGCTCCCTTCGTGGCGCGCGCGGGCGTTTTTCCCGAGGTAGACGAGCGGGAGGGCCAGCCAGAAAAACGTGGAGAACGGCGCCAAAGGCGCGGGTTCCGGCGCCGTTTCGCATTTGCAGTTGCTGCTGTTGCCGCTTTTGCAGGTGCCGCAGGAGCTCGAGCTCGAGGACGACTTGCCGCATCCGCCGCCACCCGAGGACGAAGACGATCCGCCGCTCGACCCTCCCCCACCGCTTCCACCTCCTCCGCCACCACCGCCACTGCCGCCGCCTCCTCCACTGCTGCCCCCGCCGCCGCCGGTGGTGCCCGTGGGTACGGGCGCGGGATTGCCCGAACCTCCGCTGCCGTAGCCGGACGAATCACCGCCGCGCGTGTTGGAGTCGCAGCCCGAGCACGACGAGCAGTTCTTGCACGACTTGCACGAGGGCCCGCTGCCGCCCGAGCATTTGCCCGAGCTGCACGCATTGTCGCAGCCCTTGCACGACGAAGAGCATGCGGCCACCGGATCGGAGCACCCGGAGACCTTCACGTCGATGAGCGAGAGCGGGCGCGGGCCGGCGTCGCTGCCTTCGTCGGAGCCCGACAGGCACAAATTGAGGGCCCGCACGCACCGGTCGTCCTGCAAGAAGGCGTCGGCGGCCGGAAGGCTCGTGGACTTGCGCGAGCCCGTGGGCACGAGGCATCGCTCGTCGCGCACGCACTCGGCCACGGTGGAGACGCTGAGCAGCGCCATGGCGCATAGCTCGTCGACACGGGAAACACGCGCGGCGGCGTCGGGCCCCGCATCGGCGTCGTCACGGGGCGCGAGAAGGTAGACGCACTCCTCGCGGCCGTCGGCGAAATCCTCGAGCGCCGCATCCTCGTCGCAGGCGCCATGATCGAGGCACGCCTGGCAGCGCGAGGTCACATCGTCGCGGCATTCGCCCAACGTCGCGTAAAGCCGGTACGGATTGCCGCGCAAACCGGCAGGGCGCACGTTGAAGGAAACGCCGTTCATCGCCGGAAGGCCCGTGCCGGCATCGTCGGGTTCGTTCATCGCCAAGAGAACGAGCCACGACGCATTGACGTACACGGTATCGTCGATGGCCGCGGCAGCCGCAGGCCAACCCACGACGCGCGCCACGTGCATGGCACCGGTGATCTTCATCAGCTCACGAACGGCCCGCCCTCCCTCACCGGCGAGCGCGCGCGACTCTTCACGCGCCGTACCTTCGGGCGGCGTTCCCTCCACGGCGGGCAGCTCGGGAAGCGGCTCGAGCCCGCCGCTGTCGCCAGCGCGCGGATCGGGATGGGGCTCGGCCACGATTTTCCCGTCGTCCACGCGCGCCTTCCAGACCAAGAGCGCATCTTCGTCGCGCTCCGCGCGGGCGCCGTCGACGTCGTTGACCTCGGCCGATGGCGAGCGGCCCTTTTCGTTGGGCACCCTCTCGGCTTGCGTCTGCGCACTTCGCGTGGCCAGCATCCGGTGGAGCAGCTGTTCGCGGGCATCGGCCGGCAGCGCCGAGACCACCGCAGGATCGGCACCCAGGGCATCACGCAGTCGCAAATCCTCGTACGGCGGGGACTCCGCGGCGCATGCCGAGACGACTCGGCAGACGCAGACCACCCCCCATAGCCATGTTCCCCGCATGTCCCCTCGCTCTCGGCGGGCGCGTTGCGAGCCGCATACCAATGCTTGGGCTGGCTACAATTCGGCCTTATTTACGCATCACAAAGCAAACTCGGCTGCGTAGAAGTCCGCGCGGTGGGCGGCGGCGTACGCGCGGACCGCGCGGTCATTCGGCTTCGACGCCCAACACGGCCAGGTATGCGGCCCGCACTTCGAGTGTCACCTGCACGTAGCGCGCGAGCAGTGCCTCCGCGGCCGATCCGCGCGGGCGACCGTCACGCATGCCCATGCGGCGTGCGAGCAAGGTCAAACCGGGTGCGCCCTCTTCGATGAAGGGACTCGTGCTTCCATGGTGCACGCGTGCGCGCTGCTCCAATTGCCGGAGCAACCGGTAGCCCTCGCGCAGCGACGATGCGTGGCCCGCATCGATGTACCCGCAAGCTTCCAGCGCCCCAAGCGCGGTCTCGGTGTCCTGCGACCGCACCCGCGGATCGCGGCCATGCTTCATTTGCAAGTACTGCACGGAAAACTCCACGTCGACCAAGCCGCCGCGGCCCAGTTTCATGTCGTAGCGGATCCTCCCCTCGCGGCGCTCGCCCGCGAGCTCGCGCTCCATGCGCATGCGCAGGCGATGCACGTCGCTGGCCGGCGGCGCCCCGCGCACGTAGGCAGCCTCCCGCGCAATGGCTTCCACCTGCGCGCCGAGCTCCGGATCGCCCGCACATGCGCGCGCCTTGATGAGCGCCTGCCGTTCCCACGCGGCCGCCTGCGTCTCCTGGTAACGCGCGAACGCCTCGATGGACACCACCAAGAGCCCCTGGTTGCCCGAGGGCCGCAGCCGCGTGTCCAGCTCGTAGCCCGGCCCATCGCCGTGCGGCGTGCCCAAAATGCGCAATACCCGCTGCGCGCCGCGGATGGCGCGCTCCTGGGCCTCGTGCTCGTCCTCGCCCGCGGGGTCGAAAACGAAAAACAGGTCCAAGTCCGACCCGTAGCCGATCTCGCGCCCGCCGAGCTTGCCCATGGCCATGACGGCCATGCGGACATCGTCCCCCAAAGTGAATCGCACGGTGTGGCTCAGCACCGCATCGGCGAGGGCGCTCAAGGTCAGGGTGCACTTTCGCGTATCGAGCTCGCCCGCGAGATCGGCAATGCCGACCTCCATGGTGACGCGGCGCTTGGCCCGGCGCAGCGCGCCCACGAAACGCTCCAGGCGCAGCCCGGCGTCGGTGACGCTCTGGAGATCGCCGAGGCGCGCCACTTCGTCCTCCACCGCGCTCGCGGCACCTTCCGGATCGCTCACCGGGGTGGTGCGAAAGAGCAGCTGGTCCACCAGATCGGGATGCAGCGCCGCGGCCTCGCCCAAAAAAGCGCTCGCGCCGAACAACCCAGCCAACCGCCGCGTGCCCAGCGGATCCTCGGCCAGCGCGCGCACGTACACGCTGGGCGTGACCATGCGCGCGAAAAACGTGGTCATCAGGCGCGCCGCCTGCTCCGGATCGGCGGCATCCGCGAGCGCGTCGATCAACGTCTCCGCGAGCGACGGATACTGATCGCGCGAGACCGCCCCGAGCGGACCATCGGGGCGCTTGGCCAGAGCCAGCAAGTGCCGCAGCAGCTCCGGCGCCCGAATCGGATCGAAGCGCTCCTCCAGGCATGCGAGCAAGCGCTCTTCATCCCGCGCGTCCAACGCCACGAGCAATCGCTCGATGGATGACGGTGCGGCCGGCGCATCCGTCTTGGCCGTGCCATGGCTCGTAAGCGACGCCATGCGCGCGCCAATGCGCTTTCGCACTCGGTCGAGATCTTTTTCCAACTGCACCGCGCCGCGAAAGCCCAGCGATCGGGCGATGCGGCCCAAGAGCCCCGGATCCTCTGGCAAGGCGTGGGTCTGCAAACCCGTTGCAAACTGCACGCGATGCTCCAGGCGCCGCAGTGCCAAATAGCCGTCGCCGATTTCGCGCGCCTCGCGCTCGGTGACGAAGCCGCGGGCGCGAAGGCGCCGCAGCGCGTCCATCGTGTTCGTGCTGCGCAAGACCGGGTCACGCCCGCCCCACACGAGCTGCAGCGACTGCACGAAGAACTCCGCCTCGCGGATGCCGCCGGGGCCCAATTTCAAATCACGCCGCGGATCCTCTTCACCGATTTCCGCGCGCGCCCGCAGCAGCATCGCCGCCATTTCGTTGGCCAATTGCGGATTCACCTCGCGCCGCCACACGAAGGGCGATAACGCCGCCAAAATTTGCTCCCCCACCGCGAGATCGCCTGCGGAAGGACGCGCACGCACCAGCGCCGCGCGCTCCCAGGTGCGGCCCCATGATTCGTAATACCGCTCGGCCGCGGCCAATGCGTTCACCAATGGCCCGCGCGATCCCTCGGGGCGCAGCCGCAGGTCCACCCGCCAGACCATGCCGTCTTCCGTCGGCTCTTCCAAGGTGGCGGTCAGCCGCTGCGCGACCCGCGTGAAATACTCGTGCAGGGTGACGTCTTGCAGCACGCCGTCTTTGACGACGGAGCCCTCGTCCGTGTCGTAGAAAAGCAGAAGATCGACGTCGCTCCCCGCATTGAGCTCGCGGCCACCCAGCTTGCCCATGCCGATGACGCAAAAGCCGTTACGCGTTCCATCGAGTTTCGTCGGCACGCCGAAGCGGCGGTCGGCCCAAAGCAGCGCCTCGTTCAGGGCCACCTCGATGCACACGTCGGCCAGATCGGAGAGCTCGCGGGCGGTGATGTCGACGTCGGTGCCGCTTTCCAACTCGCGCGCTGCGATGCGCAACCGCTCGCGCGTCGAAAAGCGGCGCAGCTTTCGCCGCACGTCCACCGCGTCGGAAAGGTCCTCGAGCTGGGGCAGCAACAAGCGACGGTAGGACCGTGCATCGCGGGCGCCGCGCCCGGAGTTGGCGATGTACGAGACGTCCTCGGGCCGGCTGCGGAGCGAGGGCCCGAGTGCGGGGTAGGCCGATTCGAGCCAGTGCGAAAGCTCGACGGCGTCGCGGCGGAGCGGCCCGGTGATCAGAGGCCCGTCCCCCACAAAGGAAACATCACCACCATGCACCAGTCGAAGAGTGCATGTGCAATCATTGCTGCCACCAGACTACCGCCTTTCATGCGCACCACCGCGCCCCAAACGAGCCCCGCCCCCAGTGCCCCAATGGGCAAAAGCAGATTCACCCCTGCCCTGGGATCGCTGAGAGCCCACGCCGCGGGAAGGTGCGCCGCCGCGTAGAAAAAGGCGGACGCGATCCACGCCGTGCGCGATCCCCACTGCTCCGCCAGCAAGGTGGTGACCAGGCCTCGCCAGACGAGCTCCTCCGCAATCGAGGCGGTGATGACCAGCGCAGCCACGGCGCCCGTGTGTTGCCGAAGCCACGATAAGTCGCCAATTTGCAGATAAAGCCGGGCTAGCCACACTTCGCGCGGCCCGCCCACGGGGGTCACGATCCGCGTAAAATAATACGCTACTGCAACCAGGACTACGCCGCTGAGCACTCCGACGGTTGCGTCGCCCCACCGCGGCCGGATCCATTCGCGCAACTCCTCGTGGCGCTGGGCGCGAACGGCCGCAAATACCGCGAGAAGAAGCGTGGGGGTCACCACCAGGGCCCAGAAGGCAGGAGTGCCCGCGCGTTGAATCTGCCAGCCGAAAAAGCCTGGAATCGAGACGATGAGGACGACGAGGATCGATAAAATCAGAGGGCGCATAGGATGCTCAGAAAGGCAAGTCGCGACAGACTAAGCCATTTGACGAGGTGCTTCGCCCGAGTTATAGCCACTCAGGCGTAGCTTTGTGAGGTCACGGGTTGCGCAAGCCACGGCCACCGACGAGGGGCGTGGTGGACGATTCGACGGACGAAACCTGGGATTAATCTCGGCAAGAGGTTCACCTGGAGGTCGTTACGAGGGTCTCCTCGACGGGCGCAAGAGCCCCCCGATGCCACGAGGCGTCGTCACACAGACAAATGGAAAAACGACCATGACGTTCACCGAAGCCGCTGCAGAGGTCCTTCGACTCGCCGGCAAACCGCTTCATTACAAGGAAATTACCGAGCTTGCGATCGAGAAGAACCTCTTGTCCCACGTTGGCAAGAGCCCGGAGGTCACCATGGGTGCCCGGCTCGCCGCGTTGTTGAAGAAAGAGGACAAGACGAACCCGATCGTGCGGGTCAAGCCCGGTGTCTTTGCCCTCCGCGACTGGGATGGTAAGCGCGGCAAGAAGAAGAGCGAACCGGTCGTCCCGGCGGAGGTCGAGGACGAGGAAACGGGTGACGAGATCAACGCGCTCGAGGTCGAAGCGGCCACGCGCGAATCAACGCCGCCGCCCCCGGCCGTCGCCGAGGTCGAAGAAGAGGAAGAAGAGCGCCCCATCGTTTCGGGCGAGGACGCACTTCGGGCCGACTTGGCCGCGCAGGGCGCCGAGCTTTTCGACGACGAAGACGACGACGATCAGCCGATTTTCGCGCCGCAGAATGCACCGCCGGCCCAGGTGGGCGAGCCGCTCACCGAGGGAGGCCGTCGCCGCCGTCGTCGCCGCCGCCGCGGCCGCGGTGGGAGTGGTGCCACGGACATCACCGCAGACGGTCTCTCGTCGCCGCGCCTCGAGGCCGGCGCCACGCCGAACTCGTCGCGTTTCGATCCGGGACCGGGCACGACACCGCGCTTCGATCCGGGCCTCGCCGCCCAAGTCATCAATGCGGGCGAGACCGAGGGCGGCGTCGAATCGCCGCGCGATCCGCTGGCTCCGGCGCCGCGCCCGCAAGTGCGCGATCGCCATCAGATCATGGCGGGCGGTGCGCCCAGCGGCATCGAGGTTCCGCTCGGTGAGGGCGAAGAGCTCTTCGGGCGCGATTTGGCGGATGCGGCGCTCACCGTCATGGCGTCGTTCGATCGCAACGCGGGGCCAGTACCGTTAAGGGCCATCGTGGACGCGTTCATGCGCCGCGGCCGCCTCTCGGGCGATCCCTCGCTCGCGGTCATTCAGGTTGGCGCCGCCCTTCGCGCGGACAATTTGCGCCGCAACGCCGCCGGGCAACGCCCGCGTTTCCGCTTCGCCGCGGGTTCGCGCGTCGCCCCGACGGATTGGGTCCTCGGCTCGGATTTGGTCCGCCTCGAGCAAGAAGTGAACAGCGCGATCGAGCGTTACCGCGAGGCCACCCGCCGCGTGCTCCTGCGCCGCGTGCAGGAGCTGCCGGGACACGCCTTCACCGAGTTGGCATTGCTCGCCCTGGAGCGCGCCGGCATGTCGCAACTCCGTCCCGTGCGCCGCGCGGGCTCGCCGGGCGGCGAGGCGCACTTCAGCGCCATCCACCGCACCGGCAGCGACGAGATCCGCACCGCCATCGTGATCCGCAAGGACGGGCGCGAGCTCGGTCGCGAGCGCGTGAGCGATCTGCGCGGGGCCCTGCATCATTACGGCCCGGCGGCAGCGGGTTGGCTCATCACCACGGGACAGGTACTCTCCGGAGCCCGTGAAGAAGCCGGCGCCCCCAATGCACCGCCCGTGGCCCTCTACGACGGACTTGCATTCTGCAAGCTTCTCGAAGAGGGAGACGTTGCCGTCGTCCGCACGCGGTTCTCGGTCACCATTCCCGATCTCGAGCTGTTCGAAACGCTGCGCGGGTGAGATGAAGCGCGCGACCAAAGCCGTCGTCGCGCTGGGTCTCGCGCTCGTTTCGATGCTCGCACCGAGGGAGGCGGCGGCGGATTCGTCGTCCCTGCCGCCGCCCAAGGTGAATTTGACGCTCGCCACCGATTCGCTGAAACGGTGGACGATGCGCCTCGAGAACACGGGCGAGGCGCCGCTGCGCATCGTGGCGGACCCGTACCTGCTCTCGTTCGAAATCATGATCCCCGAGGGCGCGGCGCCCTCGAAGGGGAAAAAGCCGTCGCCGGCCCATACGGTGCGTTGTTCGCTGCCCGCCAGCATGCGCCCCTCGTCCGATCTGGCGCGGGGTCTCGTGCTTTTGCCGGGCAAGGCCTACAGCGAGCCGATCGATCCGCGCATGTATTGCTTCGGCACCAAAGAAGTCGCGGGCCTCGTGCGCGGGGCGCGCGTGATTGCCCATTACGGATTTACGCCGCCACGTGGAAAAGCGAAGCCCGTGGCGCCGTTCGTCGTCACACCGGTGGCCTCCGCCGAGCGCGCGGCCGACGTGACCATTGGCTCTCTGAAAGAGGTCATTGCGGCATCGGCCGTCGAGCTTTCCGATGCGGCGCTTTCTGGTGCTTCGGGCGCCGAGGCCACTGCGACCTCGCCCGACAAGGGCAAGGACGTCGTGCCGGTGGCAAGTCGAACGACCTCCCCGGTCACGGAGAAGGACAGCTCGTCATCCGTGGCGCCATCCGCGTCGAGCGACGGTTTGGACCACGCGTTCTCCATCGCCCTTCCCGCACGAACCGACGGGTTTCTCGGGCGCGATGTCAGCGTCACCGTCACCTTGACCAACGTCGGAACGCGACGCGCGTCGGTGTACTTCCGGCCACAATCCGTTGCCTTCGACGTCATCGGCCCAGACGGGGAGTTCACCTGTCCGGCCATGGGAGCGGGGGCCATTCGCGAGCTTTTCACCACGATTTCGCCGCGGGGACGCGCCCAGGTCGTCATGCTTCCGTCGAGCTCCTGCCCGGATCATGCGTTCGACCTGCCTGGTCTCTACGAGGTTCGCCCCCGGCTGGATACGCGCCGCATCGCGGGAAGCCCAGCCGGGCTTCACGCCTTCGACGGCGAGGCCGCCGGCACCTGGTCGTTGCTGCGAATTCGCACGGGAAAACCAGGCGTTTCGCGACCTGCGCCGACGGTGGAGTGAGCGCTGTCATCTAATACCGCACACGCCCGCTCCCTCGAGCTGGGGCGAGCGGTTGCGACTGCCCAAACGACGGCGCGACCTTTGCTTCGATCTGGGGGGGCGATTCTGCCTTGAATCGACTCTTTCATGATGCAACGGATCCCTTGATGCAGAAGGCCACGGTGGACTTCGGGGTGTCGTTGATGCCCGAACACCAGGTCGAGCTCCTCGTGGCCGACCTATCGCTGGCCCGCGCGCTTTTCGAGGGAGTCCCATCCGCGCGGCTCCTTTCCCGGGTCCAGCTCGCCCGTGACGAGTCGAACCAGGCCGCGTGGGACGAGTGGCTCGCGCGCGTGACGGCCCATCAACCCGAAGACCTGGAGCGGCTCCGGCGAGCCATCGCACGTCACGCGCGCCAGGCGCTCGACGAGGGGCCCATCGACGCGGAAAACGCCACGGTTGCCGCGTTGGTCTTCGGCTTCTTTTGCAACGAAAGCGATGATGCATCGCTGGCCGAAGCCGTGCACCCTCCGCCCGAAGCCCTGGTTCGCGCGTGTTCGTTCTACGACGGCCGCCTGGGCGCGAAGGGCGACACCCGCGTGCCGATGCTCGAGGCGTGCATCCGCATCGCCACCCTCGCCTCGGCGGGCCCCTGGCCGCACGAGCGGCTCATGGACGCCGTGGCGCAACTCGCCACGTCGGAAATCGGCATTCTCTGGCCGGCCGCCGAGCAGCGCCTGTTCCCCGTCGATTTCCAGGTCGCACCGGACCACGCGCGCATGACCCGCATCGATCGCGCGTCGCTCGATGCACTGGTCGCACGCGATCCGCGGGAGCTCGCCTCCGTGATCGCCCGGGCCGAGCGCTCGCGCCCTCTGGCCACGCCGGCGGGCTCGTTGCCACCTTCGCGTCCGCGGGTGCGGCTCGACACGTTCCTGGCGGATCTCTCGGACCTTCTCTCGCACCCCGGAGCACTCGTGCTCGCGGTGCCGCTGGTCGACCCCGAGGTCGATGCGGCGGTTCCGAGCAAACCACCGTCGGATCGCCCGTCGAGCATTCCCCTCGATTGGTCGCAGCCCGATCTCGCCCAGGATATCGCCGAGTCGATCGAGAGCGGCCAAACCTCGTTCGCGCGGTTGCGCAACCTCGTCGGGCGCGGGGGAGAGCCTGCCCTCGACGCCATCGGCGCGGAAATGCTGCGCACGTCGAGCCATCCCGCGGCCAATGCCATGTTCGCCGAGGTCCTCGCGCGCGCAGGCCGCCCGCGTGACGTGATTCGCCTGGTCACCCACTTCGCCATCGCCTCGGATCCGCCCATTGCGGCGCGGGCGCTCAGCACGTGCAACGCCCCCGAGCTGCCCAGCGTCCTGCGCGCCTGGCTCGAGGCCATGCTCCCCACCGATGGCGCCGACGCACAACTCGGCCCCGATCCGCACACGTCCAGCGCCGCACGCCTCACGGCCTGCGTCGCCTCCCTCGAGCCGTATCCGCATCTTTACGAAGCCGTTCGCCCTTTGCTTCTGCGCGTCAGCGAACGCCCTCCCCCGAGCACCACGGAATGAACCGCGCGTGAGCGCGCGCTTACCTCATCCAGCTGATCACGGTTAGGTAAAATGGCCGCCGCATCCTCGTGGTGGCGCATCTGCTCGAGCCATTTCCATCTCGTGAGGAACTCACCCCCGCTCACTTCCCGGTGAACTTCGGCGGGCGCTTTTCCAGAAAGGCCATGAGGCCTTCGCGGGCATCGTCGGTGGCGAGGCACTCGGCGAGGCGCTCGCGCAGTTTGGGGAGCGCGGTTTCGAGCGGCTCGTCGTCTTGCTCGGCGAAGGCGCGCAGGCCGAGACGCATCGTGCTCGGGCTCTTCGCCGCGAGCTTTTGACAGAGCGTGGCCACGGCACCATCGAGGGCCGCCGGGGCGACGACTTGGTTTACCAGACCGGCGGATTTGGCCTCGTCGGCGCTCAGCTTTTCGCCGAGGAGCATCATCTCCATGAGACGGCGGCGCGGAACCAGGCGCGCCAGAATGGCCATGATCATCATGGGAAAAAGGCCCACGAGGATCTCGGGGGTCCCAAACTCGGCCTCCGTCGAGGCCACCACCAGGGTGCTGGCGGCCACCAGCCCGAGCCCACCGCCCATCGCGGCGCCGTGAACTTTGGCCACGATTGGCTTTTGCGCGCGCACCATGGCGAGCAGCAAATCGGCATAATCGCCCGGCTTCGTATGGCGTTCGAGCGGCGGGGCCTCGGACGACGAGGTCATCTGCGCGAAATCTCCGCCGGCGCAGAAAGCTTTTCCCTCGCCAGCGAGTACGATCACATGCACCTCGGGATCGGCGTGGGCCTCGGCGAGCGCGTGCAAAAGCTCGTTCACCATCTGCGGCCCAATGGCGTTGCGCCGCTCGGGATACGCGAGCCGAGCGGTCAGAACGGCCCCTTCCTTCTGCGTACGAATCTTCGCGTAGACGCTCATGGCCTCTTACTCCCTTGTTCAGGTTCGTGATCGCGCAAGGTGCATGCTTGTCGAAGCAGATCCAAACAGCTAGCTTCCAGCCGCATCGTTTACGCCGTTTACGCCGTAGCACGCGGTAGTAGGCGGTACGCCACGCTTCGTGCGCGTCGACCAGGAGACCCTTCGGATGTCATCGCCCCGTTCATCGGATCGCCCTTCCCGCCGTCGCATCGGCATTTATGGCGTTGGAGTGGTTGCGCCGGGAGGGCGCAACGTCCAGGCATTCGAAGCGCTCCTTCAACGCGGGGCGACCGCGCTCGGCCCCACGACCCGATCCGAATTCGGCAATGGCCTTTTTGCCGTGGGCGAGCCCGATTTCTCCTTCGATGACTACGCCGCGTGGATCGCCGAGCGCCATGGCGAGGCCTACGTGACGCGGATGCGCGCCAAGATGGCCGATAATGTTCAGTTCGCTGTAGGCGCCACGATCCAGGCGCTCCAGTGCGATCCCAATCTGGAGCGGCTGGTGCGCGAGGTCGACGACGGCTGCCACGTCTACGTTGGCTCCGGCGTGGGCGATCTCCCCGAGAGCTACCGCGCCGCCGCCTCGCTCGAGCGCGCCACCCGTGCGTGGAATCACTTTTGGGCGCAACCCGAGCATTGTGCAGCACGCAAGCAATTCGAGGCGAGTGGCTTGGCCCCCGGGGGCGCCGAGGCCCCGCCGCCGAACCCGGCATCGTTCCCCGTCGACAGCGATGCCCGTTTCGAGGCGCGCAAGGCGTGGGATGCGTATTGGGCCTCCCGCTCCGAGGAGCTGGAGGTCTTTTTGAAGCGGTTCGCGGCCATCGAAAAGCTCGACGCGGACGACGAGAATCAAGACAAGGCGCACATGAGCGCGATGCGCAAGCGGTCGCGCGCGCACCGAGCGCTCGTCACGGAGTTTGGCTGCCCTCCCCCGCCGTGGACCGAGGTGAGCCCCAACCTGATTTGGAACATTCAGAACGGCCCCGCCGCGCAGATCACCATGCTGCTCGGCGTACACGGCGCGGCCTTTGCGCCCGTCGGGGCCTGCTCGACGTTCGGCGTCGCCCTCAAGTGCGGGCGCGATGCCATCCTCCGCGGCGAGGCCAAAATGGCCATCGTGGGCACCACCGACCCGCGCCCCGACGCCGCATTGGTGGCCGCCTTCCACACCGCGCGCGTGATGCCGGGCATCCCCGAGGTGAACCTTCCCTTTACCTCCCTGCGGGGCACCCACGTCTCGGGCGGCTCGTGCATCTGGATCATCGGCGATGCAGAGTTCTGCGAGGCCCGCGATCTGCGCCCCATCGGTGGCTACGTCGAGGCCATCGCGCTGTCGTCGGATGCAGAGCACATCATCACGCCGTCGCAATCGGGCCCCAAGCGCGCCATCGGCCGCGCCTACGCGGAGGCCGGCATCGAGCCGTCGGACGTGGCGGTCATCGACCTGCACGCCACCGGCACGCCGGGCGACTTGAACGAGCTCGCCCTCATCGACGAATACGTCACAGACCGAACGCGCATCACCGCGCGCAAAGGCCAGCTCGGTCATGGCATGGCCAATTCGGGCGGTTGGGAACTCACCGAACTCGCGTTGAGCCTCGCGCGAGGGACCGCCTTCCCCACCGGCGTGGCCGATCATGCGCTCCACCCGCGGGTGCAGCGCAAGGGCTCCATCGTCATGTCGGAAACGCCCCTCGAGGGCGACATCGGCGTGAAATTGATGCTCGGCATCGGCGGAATCACCGCGTGCATCGTCATGCGCGGGGCCCGGCCCAGCGCCGACTAAAGATTCAGAATCGCCTTCGCCTCGTCCACCGTCGCAACCTTGCGACCGACGTCACGCACCAGGCGGGCGGCCACCTCGATCAATTCGCCGTTCGAGCGGGCCATCTCGCCATTGGGCAAATACAGATTGTCCTCCAATCCCGCACGCACGTTGCCGCCGAGGACCAGGGCCGCGGCCATCATCTTCCATTGGCAGCGGCTGATGCCAATGACTTCCCATTCGCTGCCCGGCGGCATGATGCGCGTCTGCAATTGCAGACTTTCGACCAGGGGCGGAATGCCGCCGAGCACATTGACGATGAAGGAGAATTGAAGCGGCGGGCGCAATACGCCCATGTCCAAAAGCGGTGCAATGCCCTGCGTGTGCCCGGTATCGAAGCATTCGAGCTCGGGTTTGACGCCGCTCTCGTTCATGGCGGTCAGTAATTCGATGATCTTTCGATATGTATTCGGAAACACCATATCGAAGGCGAACTCTTTTCGCTTTTCCGAATACTTCGAATAATTCATCGTCCCCATGTTCAATGCAGCAATCTCGGGGCGGCTTTCCCGGATGTACGTGCATTGTTCGGAGACGTCTTCGAAAATGGTTCCCGTCGAGAAATTGAGCAGGATGGGGCAGCGCTCGCGGACCTCGCGCTTGATCGCGGCGAACGTGGCCGGGCTGAACGTGGGCGAGCCATCGTCGTTTCGCGCATGGATGTGCACCACGGAGGCGCCGGCGTCGTAAGCACGCTTGCACTCCTCGGCGATTTCCACCGGCGTGTACGGGATGGCCGGGCACTGCTTG
Organism: Sorangiineae bacterium MSr12523; assembly: GCA_037157775.1. Taxonomy (NCBI): domain Bacteria; kingdom Pseudomonadati; phylum Myxococcota; class Myxococcia; order Myxococcales; family Pendulisporaceae; genus Pendulispora; species Pendulispora brunnea. The sequence goes on along the minus strand of CP089982.1, from coordinate 3,088,149 downwards.
CGGTTGGCCAGCACGCCGGTCACGGCGCAGGTGATGACGCAGAGATCCGGATCGCGATGGCTCATATGGGTCACTCCTTGGGATCGCCCAGATCGGGGAAGTCTCGCTTGATGATGGCTTTGATGCGCGCGGTGACTTTGGCAGCTACTCGGAGGGCATCGCGCAGCTCTTGAGGACTGAGCGCCTCGAGCGCACTCTCGAAGATGCCAATCGGCTCGATGGGGATCTCGCTGGCCAGCTTGTTGCCCTTCTCGGTGAGGTGGATGCGCACCACCCGCCGATCGTCCGTCGAGCGGACGCGTTCGACGATGCCCTCGCGCTCCATCCGATCGACGATGCCGGTCACCGTGCTGTTTTGCGCGCGGATGGCATCGGATAGCTCGGACAAGGAAAGATCGCCCATGTGCTCGAGCATCTTCACCACGGTGAGCTGCGGCCCCGTCAGACTCGCCCGCGCGGCGAGAGCTTTCACGACGCGCCGATTTTCGGTGTAGAGATAGATGAGCGTCTTCAGGAGCTCGTCGATGTCTTTTCGCGCATCGGTCGTGGAAGCGCTCGCGGCAGCGGCCTGGGATCGTTTCATGGTGGGCGCAGTCCAGAGAAGTTTCGTACGCGAAAATTCTAAAGGCGAATGGATCGCTCGTCAATCTAGCGCACGAGTCAGCAGAAGAATGCGCTACGCTCTTGTCCCAAATGGTGGGCGGCGCCACTGTCCCCGAAAATCCAGTACAGCTGCTCGGGCGCTATGCGCTGCACGGGGAAATCGCGGTCGGTGGCATGGCGACCGTTCACTTTGGGCGTCTCCATGGTGCCATTGGCTTCACGCGCACGGTGGCGATCAAGCGATTGCACAAGCAGTACGCGCGGGATCCTGAGTTCGTGTCCATGTTCCTCGACGAGGCCCGGCTGGCCGCGCGCATTCGCCATCCCAACGTGGTGCCGACGCTCGATGTGGTGGCCACCGAGGGTGAGCTCTTCGTCGTGATGGAGTACGTCCATGGCGAATCGCTGTCGCGGCTGATTCGCCAGGAGACGCAGAAGGGCCAATTCATTCCTCCGGCCATCGTGGGGAGCATCGTGTCGGGCACGCTGCAGGGCCTGCACGCCGCACACGAAGCGCGGGACGAGCGCGGCCAGCCGTTGTCGATCGTGCATCGGGACGTGTCGCCGCACAACGTCCTGGTGGGCTCCGATGGCGTGGCACGGGTGCTCGATTTCGGCGTGGCCAAGGCGGCGGGACGGATTCACACGACGCAGCAAGGCCAGATCAAGGGCAAGCTCCCATACATGGCGCCCGAGCAGCTCTCGTCGGAGTCGGAGCTCACGCGGCAGGTGGACGTGTACGCGGCCTCCGTCTGCCTGTGGGAGGCGCTCACCGGCCGGCGGCTTTTCTGGGGCGACAACGAGGGCATCGTGCTGGCGAAGGTCCTGACGAGCGAGGTAGAGCCACCGAGTCGTTACGCGCGGGACATCGGGCCTGAATTGGACGAGGTGGTGCTGCGCGGTCTGGCGCGGGACGTGGGCCAGCGCTTTGGAACGGCGCGCGAGATGGCCATTGCGCTGGAGCGAGCGCTGGGGCGGGTGGCGAGTGCCGCGGAGATTGCGGACTGGATGGAGGGGGCGGCGGGGCCGGTGCTGGCCGCGCGGCATCGCGCGGTAGCCGCGATGGAGCAGCAAACGCCGATCACGGGCCCCGTGAACACGGACCAAGTGCTGCACGAGATTTCGTCGATGCGAAAGGCGCCCGAGACGAGCGCGGCGAGCGTGGCGAGTCAGACGAGCCAGACGAGCCAGGTGAGCGGGCCGGTGCCGGCGGACATGCCGTCGGAGCGGGGATCGGCACCATCGGCCATTACCGCGTATTCGCACGCGTTCTCGGAGTTTTCGCCCGAGGCAGGGAGGCGACGGCGCGTGATCGTGGTGGCGGTGCTGGTGGGGTTTGCCGGGTTGTTGGTGGTGTTGTTCGGGGTGGCGATTTGGGCGTCGCGGAAGGAGGAGGTGCCGCGCGCGGTGACGACGGTGACGGTGGAGCCGAGTGCGAGTACGGCGCCGACTCCGAGTACGGCGCCGACGCCGAGTCCGACGCCGAGTGCGATTCCGACTCCGACTCCGACTCCGACTCCGAGTCAGACTCCGACGCCGACTCCGACGCCGATTCGGAGTCTGGCTCCGAGTGCGAGTGGCGTGGGGAAGCCGGTTGGGAAGGCCAAGAAGAACTGTGATCCGCCCTATTCGATTGATGCGAATGGGAGGAAGCGGTTCAAGGCGGAGTGTCTATGAGGCGCGGCGGCGTGGTGCTGGTCTGCATGGCGCTGGCTGGGAATGCGCACGCCAAACCGAAGGGCGATCCCCTCAAGCAGAAATGCATCGACGATGCGGAGGCCGGTCAAACCTTGCGGGATGAGGGGAAGCTCGGGGCGGCGCGCGAGAGGTTCGTGGAGTGCGCGAATCCAAGCTGCCCGGGGGCGGTGGCGAAGGAGTGCCGGGCGTGGCTCGCCGACGTGGAGGCGAGAATTCCCACCGTGGTGATCAGTGCGGTCGATGCGGCGGGGAACGATTTGGTCGACGTGAAGGTCTCGGTCGATGGACGGCCATGGCTCGAGAGGCTCACGGGCGCGGAGACGGCAATCGATCCGGGACCGCATCGATTTCGACTCGAGGCGGCGGGCGCGGAACCGGTGGAGGAGGCGCTCGTCGTGGCCGAGCGGCAGAAAGGGCGCGTGCTGCGCGCCAAATTCGGGCGCCCCGCGTCGGCAGCACCGGTGGAAAAAACGCCGGAGGCGCCGGTGGCGGCGTACGTCGTGGGCGGCGTCGGCGTGGCGGCATTGGCGAGCTTCGCGTTCTTCGGTCTGAAGGGACTGAGCGATTACAATCACCTCAAAGACACCTGCGATCCGAACTGCTCCACGTCGGACACCGACGCGGTGAAGACGAAGTTTCTCGTCGCGGATGTTTCGCTCGGCGTGGGTGTCGTCGCGCTCGGTGTCGCCACGTACCTCTTTCTTTCGCACCCCGGCAAAAGCTCCTCGCCGAGCCAGGCGACGCTCACCCCCTTGCGCGGTGGTGGCTGGCTCGCCGGTTACCAGACGCGATTTTAACGCGAATTTTCCGCGCGAAGGGCTTGCGTATGCCATGCGGCCGTGGAAGATTCCCCCGCCCTTCGCCATGGCCGAACTTCAGCGTCACCCCGAATTCCGAGTTCCCGTTTCCGAGCTCGATGTTGCCGGCAAAGATTACGACTTTCCGGTGCGGGCAAGCTGGGTGCGCGGAGCATTGGAAGGGAACGAGGCCGCCCCCGCGGGCGACGATGGGCGCCTCGAGGTGCGCCTCTCGAAGAGCGGCAGCGACGTGGTCGTCCACGGCCGTCTCCGGTTCGAGCTGACCGCCCCGTGCGCCCGCTGCCTGGAGCCGTCCCGCATCCCGGTCGATGAGAAGCTCAGCCTCTTGATGGTGCCCGCCAGCAGGAACAAAGCGCCGGACGTCGAGGAGTACGAGTTCACGCCAGAAGAGGCCGATGTGGTGCCCTTCGACGGCGACAATGTCATCCTGGATGACGTCGTCCGGGATGAGCTCGTTTTGCAAATCCCGATGATCCCCTTGTGTTCCGAGGATTGCCCGGGTATGAGCGCCCCTGGTGTTTCCGGCGCGGACCCTACCGAGGACACCAAGGAATCCGTAGACCCGCGCCTTTTGCCTTTGCTGCGTTTCAAGAATCTCAAGAAGGAGTAGCCGCCGTGGCCGTCCCCAAACGCCGTACCAGCCGATCCAAGCGTAACATGCGCCGCGCCAATCACGACAAGGTGACGGCGATCCAGCTCATTGCCTGCTCCAACTGCGGCGAGCCGAGCGTCCCCCATCGCGCCTGCGGAGCGTGTGGCTTCTACGCCGGACGCCAGGTGACCGCGGTCGCCAAAAAAGCCGACTGAGCGAAGACCATGTCGGTGAAGACGGCATGGTTTTTCCCTGGTCAAGGCTCGCAAGCGGTCGGTATGGCCAAGGAGACTCTCCTTGCGTCTGCGGCCGCGCGCGATGTCTGGGACCGGGTCGATCGCGCACTCGGGCCTGAGCTCCGCACCATCGTGATGGAGGGCCCCGAGGAAAACCTCACCCTCACCGCAAATGCGCAGCCGGCCATCGTCACGACGAGCCTCGCCGTGTTGGCCGCCCTGCGCGAACGCTTTCCGGAACTTCCGCTCCCCGTGATGGCAGCCGGTCACTCGCTTGGCGAGTACTCGGCGCTCGCGGCATCGGGAGCCCTGTCGGTGGAAGACGCGGCTCGCTTGGTTCGCGCACGCGGCCTTGCGATGCAGGAAGCCGTACCCGCAGGGGTTGGCGCCATGGCCGCCGTCATGGCCCTCGACGCGACCATCGTCACCGAAGTGTGCGCGGAGGCGGAGCAAGCCTCGCCTGCCGGTGAGGTGGTGCGACCGGCCAATTTCAATTCACCCGGCCAAGTGGTCATTGCGGGACACGCCGAAGCGGTCAAGCGCGCGATCGACATCGCCGCGGGCCGCGGTGGAAAGAGCAAACTGCTCAACGTGAGCGCGCCCTTCCATTCTCCGCTGATGGAGCCTGCGGCCCGCGCTCTGGAAGCCCGGCTTGCCGAGGTGACCATTTCTCCCCTCGCCTTCCCCATCGTGACCAACGTCGAGGCGCGTCCGAATCAGGATCCGGAACGCGTCAAAGAGCTTTTGGTCAAACAGGTCGATGGCACCGTGCGTTGGGAAGAAACCGTTCGATTCATGCATGAGCAGGGGATCACCCGCGCCCTTGAAATCGGCCCCGGAAAAGCACTCGCAGGGTTGAGCAAGCGCATCGCGAAGGACCTCAAAGTGTTGAGCGTCTGCGATCCCGCATCCTTCGACGAAATTCCGGCCTTTCTAGCGTGAGTGTCGACTAGTTTTTCCCAATGTTTCCTCGCCGCCGACGTCGCTTGGAAGCGATCGGCCCACACATGCTCCTCGGTCTACGCGCGCCCCTTGCCTGATGACAAGTGACGAAAGGCGTGCGAGAAAGCGCCCCAAGATGTTTCGCCTGGATTCCAAAATTGCTCTCGTCACCGGCGGCTCGCGCGGCATCGGGCGGGCGTGCGTCGAAGCCCTGGCCCGCCAGGGTGCGACCGTCATCATCAACTACGTCAAAGGAGAGGCTGCGGCACGCGAGCTTTCCGACCAGATTGTCGCCGCCGGCGGCAAGGCGGAAATTGCCGGGTTCGACGTCGCCGACACCGCGGCGACCGAATCGCAGGTCGATGCCATCATCAAGCGCCATGGCCGCATCGACATTCTCGTCGCCAGCGCCGGCATCGCCATCGACGGTCTGTTGCTTCGTCTGAAGGACGAGGACCTCGACAAACTTTTCAACACCAACGTGCGTGGCTCCCTCACCGTCGCACGCGCGGCCACCAAGAGCATGATGCGCTCGAAGTGGGGCCGCATCATCTTCCTCTCGAGCGTCGTCGGCGAGATGGGCAACGTCGGCCAGACGGGCTACGCGGCCACCAAAGCGGCCCTCATTGGCGCGGCCAAGTCCATTGCGCGCGAGTACGCGACGCGCAACGTCACGGCCAATGTCATCGCCCCGGGCTTCATCGACACTGACATGACCGCGGGCATGACCGACCCGCAGCGCGAAGCGATCCACAAGCTCGTTCCGCTCGGTCGCACGGGCAAGGCCGAAGAAGTCGCGGCCGCCGCCGTGTACCTCGCGAGCGAGGAAGCAGGCTACATCACCGGTCAGGTCCTTCGGGTCAACGGCGGTATGTACGTCTGATTTTCGTTCACGGATTCCAACGGGGACCCATAAGCTTTCCCCACGACGCACCCTTTTTCTGATACGAGGCACGCATGGCTCACGACATCCCCGCCGAGGTCAAACGCATCATCAAAGAGCAGCTCGATGTCGACGAAAAAGACATCAAGCCGGAATCGACGTTCATCGACGACCTCGGGGCCGACTCGCTCGGCCTGGTCGAGCTGGTGCTCGCTTTCGAAGAAGCTTTCGAGATCGACATCCCGGACGAGGACACCGAGAAAATCCGCACGGTGCAGGACGCCATCGACTACATCGAGAAGCACGCGAAGAAGTCGTAAGCGCGTCGTCGCCTCCGAGATTCGCAGGCCTACGCCTCGCCCGCCAACACGCCCGTTGGTTCGGGGCGAGGCGACAGGTAGCGACAGGTACGGAGCGCAGTCTTCGGCTATGTCCGGTTAACGCGGAACGGGTACGGGTCTACCGCTCTCTGCCGCGGAGCAGCGCTCCGTGACAAGGCCCCTAGGCCGTACTAAAGACTTGCCGTTAACGCCTACTCCTTTGGAAGATTCATGGAACGCGTCGTCATCACCGGCATCGGCCTCATCACTCCCCTCGGGATTGGAACCCAAGAATCCTGGCGAGCTTTGCTCGCGGGCGAAAGCGGCATCGGCCGCATCACCCAATTCGACCCCACGGCCTTTCGCGCCCAGATCGCGGGTGAGGTCAAAGGGTGGGATGGGACGCGGTTCGTCGCGAAGAAGAAGCTCAAGGAGATGGACCGCTTCACCGAGTTTGCCCTCGGCGCGGCCGCTCTGGCCTTCGAAGATGCGAAGCTCGAGCTGAGCGAGGAAGAGCGCGACGAGGCGGGCTGCTTCATCGGCGTCGGCCTGGGTGGGCTCTACACCTTGGAGAAGACCAAGCAGACCCTCACGGAGAAGGGCCCCAGCAAAGTCAGCCCCTATTCCATCCCCGGCATCATCGCGAACCTCGCGGCCGGCCAAGTTTCCATCGCGCACGGGCTGCGCGGTCCCAGTTATTGCACCACCAGCGCCTGCTCCAGCGGCGCACACGCCATGGGCGAGGCGGCCGAGTGGATCCGCCGCGGACGCGTGCAAGTCATGGTCGCGGGCGGCTCGGAAGCGACGATTACGCCCGTCGGCATCGGCGGCTTCGAGGCCATGATGGCCCTGTCGCGCCGCAACGACGACCCCACACGCGCAAGCCGCCCCTTCGACAAGGGACGCGATGGCTTCGTGTGCGGCGAGGGCGGTGGCGTCCTCATTCTCGAATCGCTGACCCACGCCAAGAAGCGCGGCGCGAAGATTTACGCAGAGATCACCGGCTATGGCGCCTCGAGCGACGGCCACCACATCACGCACCCCGCCCCGGATCACGAGGGCGCGCAGCGTGCGATGCGCATGGCGCTTCGGGATGCGAACGTCGCGCCCGACCAGGTCGACTACGTGAATGCGCACGGCACCTCGACGCCGGCAGGCGACACGGAAGAGTCGAAGGGCATCGTGGGCGTCTTCGGCGCACACGCCCTGGACAAGAAGCTTTGGGTGAGCTCCACCAAGTCGATGATCGGCCACCTTCTCGGTGCGGCCGGCGCCGTGGAGAGCGCCATCGTCGCGCTGGCGATCGCCGAAGGGCGCATTCCCCCGACGATCAACCTGGACGATCCCGATCCGGAGTGCACGCTCGACTACGTTCCCAACAAAGCGCGTGAGCGGCGCATCCGCCATGCTCTGAACAACTCGTTCGGCTTCGGCGGGACGAATTGTTCGCTGCTTTTCTCTCGGTTCGAAGGCTAGCGCGAAAGACGACAACACGATGAGCGAGCGGATCGTTTTGGCTTCCGACCATGGCGGCCTCGAACTGAAGAAAGAGCTCGTCGAGGGGTTGCGCGAAGGGGGCTACACCGTCTTCGACATCGGCACCCACACGACCGAGTCGACGGACTACCCCGACTACGCGCACCAGGCCGTGCGCGGCATGCTCGAGGGCAGCTACGATCGCTGCATCCTCGTGTGCGGCACCGGCGTGGGCATGGCGATGACCGCCAACCGCCACCGTGGCGCCCGCGCGGTCAATTGTTCGGACGTGTTCACCGCCCGCTACAGCCGCGCCCACAACGATTCCAACGTGCTCTGCCTCGGCGGGCGCGTCGTCGGCTTCGGCCTGGCCTGGGAAATCGTGAAGACTTGGCTGACCACGCCCTTCGGGGGCGACAAGCGGCACATACGTAGGGTCAACAAAATCGAGTCCGAATGAAGTGCCCATTCTGCGCGCACCTCGAGAGCAAGGTGACCGACTCGCGACTCTCCGCCGCCGGAGACGTGACCCGGCGCCGGCGCGAGTGCGAGAGCTGCGCGCGGCGCTTCACCACCTACGAGAGGGTCGAGGAAATCGTCCCGCTGGTGGTGAAGAAGGACGGGCGCCGGGAGAACTTCGACCGGCAGAAGCTGCTCGCCGGCATGCGCAAGGCCTGCGAAAAGCGCAACGTTGCGCTGGAACGCATCGAGGCCATCGTCGATCAAATCGAGCGTGAGCTCATCGACACGGGGGACAAAGAGGTTGGCGCCCAGCAAGTGGGTGAACGCGTGATGAATCATCTGCGCGCGCTGGACGACATCGCGTACGTGCGCTTCGCCAGCGTGTACCGGTCGTTCCGCGACCTGGATGAGTTCCGCGCGGAGCTCGAAAAAATCGCGAAGCTGCGCCAACTCGAGGAGACGTGACGATGAAAGAGCCGCCGGAAACCGGTGCGGCCGATGCCGCGGCCAAGGACCCTGCCGACGCGGCCGATGTCGAATGGATGCGCCGCGCCTTGGAGGAGGGCCACAAGGGCCATCCCTCGCCGAACCCGCACGTGGGTGCGCTGGTCGTCAAAGATGGCGCCATCGTGGGGGTCGGGTTTCACGCGCGCGCGGGTGAAGTGCACGCCGAAGGTGCTGCATTGGCGGCGGCCGGCGAAAAAGCCGAGGGCGCCACGCTCTACATCACGTTGGAGCCGTGCAACCACTTCGGGAAGACGCCCCCCTGCACGGACGCCATCATCGCGGCCAAGGTGGCGCGCGTGGTCATTGGCTGCTCGGATCCCAATCCCAACGTGGCCGGCGGCGGCATCGAGCGCCTGCGGGCCGCAGGCGTCGAGGTCACCACGTTCGTGTGCGAGGCGGAGGCCCAGCGCCTCATCGCGCCGTGGTCGAAGTACGTCACCCAAGGCTTGCCCTACGTCTCGCTGAAGCTGGCCCTGTCGCTCGACGGGCGCATCGCCACACGCTCCGGTGCCTCCAAATGGGTGACGGGCCCGGATGCGCGCGCGCGCGTGCATGCCCTGCGCGCGCAGCACGATGCGGTGGCCATCGGCATCGGCACCGCACTGGCCGACGACCCGCGGCTGACGGTACGGGACGCCATGGGCGCGAGCCCGGTCCGTGTGGTGTTCGACACGAAGTTGCGCCTGCCCCCGGCGAGCCGCCTCGTCGAGACGGCCGTGGACGTGCAAACGTGGGTCATCTGCAACGCGGATGCATCGACGGCCGCGGAGGAGACCCTCACGTCGCGCGGGGTCGAAGTTCTGCGTGCACCGAGCTCGGCGGAAGGCCGCATCGACGTCGCGGCGGCGCTGCGACTGCTCGCGGCACGAAGCATCGTGACGTTGATGGTCGAAGGCGGCGCCGAGCTGGCGGGAAGCTTCCTCGCCTCGCGTTTGGCCGACGAACTGCACGCGTTTCTCGCCCCGAGCCTCCTCGGCCCGCGCGGCCGTCCGGGCGCCGTGGATTGGGCCGGGCCCGCCACGCCAGCCGATGCGCCGCACATTGCCGAACCCACGTGGGAACTCGTCGGCAAGGACGCGCACGTCTACGGGCCGCTCGTCTATCCCTGACCGGATAAAGACCGGGGGGCTCGCCAGAAGACCATTTGCGGATTATTAATGACTGTCGGTCATGGCCATTCGCACGATTTTGCACTACCCGGACAAGCGCCTTCGCATTCCGGGCGAAAAAGTAGACCCTGCCCGCATCGCGGATAAGGAAATCCAGACGCTCATCGACGACATGGCCGAAACCATGTACGCCGCGCCCGGTGTGGGCCTGGCCGCTACGCAGATCGGCGTTGCGCTGCAGATTTTCATCATCGACGTCGCGGCTGAAGACGAGCCGAGCGATCTGCGGGTCTTCATCAACCCCGAGATCATCGAGAAGCACGACGAGATCGTGTGGACCGAAGGGTGCCTCAGCTTCCCGGGCGTCACCGAGGAAATCGAGCGCGCCGCCCACGTGCGTTGCCGCGCCCTCGACCGCAACGGCAAGCCGTTCGAAATCGAAGCGGACGAGCTTCTCGCCGTGGCCATCCAGCACGAGAACGATCACTTGCTTGGCAAGCTGATGATCGATCGCCTCGGCCCGCTGAAGAAGCGCCTCCTGCACCGCAAGATGCAGAAACGTGCTGAAGCCACGCAGTCCGTTTGAGCGTCTAGCTTAGAAAAATACCGTTAAGTCGCAGCCTTGGCTGCACTTGTGCTAGTCTAGCGGCGTGGACGTGGGGAGAATCCTCCTCATACATGGGGAAGAGAACAAGGCGCAGCTTCTAGCTGCAAGTCTGCAACGGCACGGTCACCAGGTGGACGTTCGGCGCAGTGCGCGCGCGGGCTTCGAACGGGCATGTGCATGGTTGCCCGACTGCATCGTGTGCCATGTGAACCTGGAGGACATCGACGGCTTCTGGGTGGCGCGGCGCATTCGCACGGAGCTTGGGGATGTCTCCAGCACACCGTTCCTCTTTCTGACGTCGCGCGAAGAGCGGCAATCGCTGCTGCAAGGGCTCCACGTCGGGGCGGACGCCACGCTTTGCGAGCCGTTCACCGAGGAGGAGCTGGCCGCCCAGGTCTCGGCGCTCATCGAGATGGCTCGGCGGCTTCACCAGCGGCGCGACTCGTTCATCGACGGTCCGGTCGACTCCTCGATGGGCGCCGCCTTCCGCGGGGATCTCGCCCAGATGTCGCTGGCCACGGTTCTCATGATCCTCGAGATGGAGCGCCGCACCGGCATCGTCACGGTCGTCACCGTCGGCGGGCGCAAGGCCACCATGACGGTCGCCGACAGCGGCTTCGTCGCTTGCACCTTGGACGAGGCCGAGCGCCCGCCCACGGACGTGTTGCGCGAGGTGCTCCACTGGAAGCGCGGCCGCTTTTGGTTCCGTCCGACCGAAAAGGCCGACGAGACGAAGGACGTCGCCATCCGCGGCTCCATCGGCGCGGTCCTGCTCGATGCGATGCGCCTCGGCGACGAGGCCACCATTTTGGGCCCGGACGAAATCGAGGTCGATCTCTCGCCGAGCTCGCGGCCGGCCATTCCGAGCAGCAAGCGCGGGGTCTAAACCGCACAGCTTGAGGCGACTCGGGAAATCGAGGACAGTCTCGCTGTGGAAGAGCAGGCGGAGCTGGCGCGACCGCTCGTCGTCTACGATGGCGCCTGCGGCTTCTGCAAACGATGGATCGAGCGCTTTCGCCTGCGCACGGGCGACGCCGTGGATTACGTGCCGTACCAGGAGTTCGCCGAGCGGTTTCCGGCGCTGAGCAAGGCAAGCGAGACGAACGAGACGAGCGAGTTGACCGAAGACGCGTTTCGGTCGGCGCTCCACTTCATCGATGGGAACGGCATCGTGCACCGCGGCGCCGATGCTGTCTTCTCCGCGCTGGCGCATGCCCCGGGCGGGAAATGGCTGGCCATGCTCTACGGCGGTTCGCCAGGCTTCGCGCGAGCGAGCGAAATCGTCTACGCGTGGGTCGCGTCCCACCGGAGCGCGGCCTCGTGGCTGACGACGGTCTTCATCGGTCGCGACGTGCGACCCGCGACCTTCGTCCTTACCCGCTGGATCTTCCTTCGCCTCCTGGGGCTCTGCGCGCTCGCCGCATTCGTATCACTGGCCACGCAGATCGAGGGCCTCATTGGCTCGCGCGGCATCGCGCCCGCGCCGCCGCTCCTCGGCATGGCCCTGGGTGACGGTGCGCTCGTGGCAATCGCATGGACCGGCGCGATCGCCTCGGCACTGGTCGCCTTCGACGTGGCCACGGGGTGGGCGCTTCTCGTCGCGTGGCTGCTTTATCTTGCACTGGCCAACGTCTCGGGACCATTTCTGCAATACCAATGGGACGCGCTCCTTCTGGAGACCATGGTCGCGGCGCTCTTCCTCGCGCCATGGCGGCGCCTCTGGCCCTCGCTCGACCGAGAACGGCCTCCCGCCCGCACGGCCCTGTGGCTCCTTCGGTTTCTCATCTTCAAGTTGGTATTCCTCTCCGGCGCCGTCAAACGACTCAGCGGCGATCCCAGCTGGCGCGATCTTACCGCGCTCGAATACCACTATTGGACGCAGCCGCTGCCGGCATCGACGAGCTGGTACGTGACGCAGCTTCCTCCGTGGGTGCACGCGCTTTCGGCGCGCGGCATGTTCTTCATCGAGCTTTACCTGCCGCTCCTCGTCTTCGTCCCGCGGCGCGGGCGGTGGCTCGCGTTCCTCGGATTCGTCCTTTTGCAATTGGCCATTGCGGCGACAGGCAATTACGGATTTTTCAACGCACTCACCATGGCCCTCGCCGTCGTCCTCCTCGACGACGCGCAGATCCTGGGTGCCCTGCCCGCTCGGTTCCGGCGCACCCTCGAACGGGTGCGCACCACCGCGCAACCGCTGCGGCGGGTCTCCATCGTGGCCGGGCTGGCCGGTGCCCTGCTCTTCTTCAGCGCCGAGCGAACCTGGTACGCCGTGCGCGGTTTGCAGGAGGAGCCGGCGACCTTCCGCGCGATGGGGCACTCGCTCGCGCAGCTTTCGCTGGTGCACGCGTACGGGTTGTTCGCCGTCATGACCACCACGCGGCGCGAGATCCACCTCGAGGGAAGCGACGACGGTGTGACCTGGCAGCCCTACACCTTCCGCTACAAACCGGACGACCCGCGCACGTCGCCTCGGTTCATCCCGATGCACTTGCCGCGGCTCGATTGGCAAATGTGGTTCTTCGCCCTTTCCGAAGACTGCGGCGAGGAGCCGGTGTACATCGCCTTCGTCGCGCGCCTGCTCGATGGCTCCCCCGCGGTTTCCGGCCTGCTCGCCCGCGATCCCTTCGCCGGGCGCAGGCCGCGCTACATCCGCAGCCGCTCCGACATGTACCGCTTCACCACCCGCGCCGAACGCGCGGCCACCGGAGCCTACTGGGCACGCGAGCCCACGAGCGATTACTGCCCCATCTTGGGCGACCGCTGAAGCAGGTGCTCCAGCACCGCGTGGAATTCGAGGCGCTGCACCTCGCGGAGCAAGCGCACACGCGCTTCATCGGGCCGGCGCGCCACCGCTTCACACGCGTCCACGAAGGCGCGTGCATCCCATTCCCCGCGCGGAAGCAGCTTGTCCGCGAGCTCTTTTTCCTGCTCCAAGAGCGCACCGGCGCGTTTGGCCAATGCGCGGAAGCTCGCATGGTCGCCCGCCTGGCCGAACCAGTATTTCGCATTCCCATAGTCGGGCTCGCGCCGGTGCATCATGCCGTGGAGAAGGCTCGCGTCGGACGTGCCCAAGGTCTGCGAAATCTCGTGCGACGCGTCCAAGTGGTCGTGCCAGAGGAGCACCAGCGCCCGAACGAGCGACGCGGCGCGGGCCGGCAGCTTGGCATCGCGAAGCAAGCCATCGAGATGCCGATTCAATTCGTCCTGCGATGTCACGCCGGCGCGCGGGCCGGGGCCGAGATCGGGCAGCTCTCGGGTCTCGAGCAGATTCTTGAAATCCATGGCGGCGTTCATTCTAACGTGACCTCGAGCAGAACATGATCGCCACCGCACGACTCGCCAAGGCCTACGGAGGCCGCACCCTCTTCGAAGACGTCACGCTCAAGCTGGTCGAAGGCTCGCGTTACGGCCTCGTCGGGGCCAACGGCTCGGGAAAAACCACCTTTCTCAAAATTCTCGCCGGGGATGAACCCGCCACCGATGGCAGCGCGACCATGCCGCCGCGCGACCGGGTCGGGGTGTTGCGGCAGGACCATTTTCTCGACGACGCGCAAATCATCCTGAGCTTGGCCATGATGGGCGACGCCACCGTTTGGCGCATGCTGCAGGAGCGCTCGCGCATCATCGACCACGGCGAAGGCGATCCGGCCCGCCTGGCCGACTTGGAGGAGGCCGTTGGACTTGCCGGCGGCTACACGCTGGAGGCGCGTGCCTCGGCCATCCTCGAGGGCCTGGGCATCCCGCTGGCGGTCCACCGCATGCCGCTATCCACCCTGTCGGGCGGGTTCAAGTTGCGGGTGCTCCTCGCGCAGGTGCTCGTCGGAGGCCCCGACGTCCTCTTGCTCGACGAGCCGACGAACCATTTGGACATCCTGTCCATTCGCTGGCTCGAGAAGTTCCTCGTGGGCTACCGCGGCGTGGCGTTGGTCATTTCGCACGACCAGCGCTTTCTCGACAACGTGGCCACGCACATCCTCGACGTCGACTACGACACCATCACGCCGTACGTGGGAAACTACGCCGCGTTCGTCGAGAACAAGCGACTCACGCGCGAGCGCAAGGAGACCGAAATCGCCCAGGCCGAGGCCGAGATTGCCCACAAGCGCGCCTATGTCGAGCGATTCCGCTACAAGGCCAGCAAGGCCCGGCAGGCCCAAAGCCGTTTGAAGCAAATCGAGAAAATCGAAGTCGAGGAGCTGAAAACGAGCTCGCGCCGTACGCCGCTCTTTCGCTTCGAGCCCGAAAGGCCGAGCGGGCGCGACGTCCTCACCGTGGAGCGCGTGTCCAAGGCCTACGGGACGAAGGAGGTCCTGCGCGACGTTTCCCTCACCGTGCGGCGCGGGGAGAAGGTCGGCATCATCGGCGCGAACGGCCTGGGCAAATCCACCTTGCTGAAGATCGTGATGGCCCGCCTCGAGGCGGATACGGGAAGCGCCAAGTTCGGCCACGAGGCGCGCGTGGGCTACTTTCCGCAGGATCACCACGAGGTGCTGCCCGATCCGGCGGTGACGGCGCTCGATTACCTTTGGAACACGTGCCCGTCCGAGGCGACGACCTACGTCCGCGGACAGCTGGGGCGCATGCTCTTTTCCGGCGAGAGCGTCGACAAGCGCGTGGGCATGCTCTCCGGCGGCGAGGCCGCGCGGCTCGTTTTCGCGCGCGTCATCGTGGAGAAGCCCAATGTGCTCGTCCTCGACGAGCCGACGAACCATCTCGATCTGGAGGCGATCGACGCGCTGGTGGACGGTCTGCTCGCCTTCGATGGCACGGTGCTCTTCGTGTCCCACGACCGCTACTTCGTCTCGCGCCTGGCAACGCGCATCGTCGAGGTGACGGCCAATGGTTTGCGTGATTTTCCGGGCACGTACGCCGAATACCTCGCCGCGCTGGGCGATGATCACCTCGATGCCGACACGGTCGTGCTCAAGGCCAAAGCGGCCAATGCGGCCGAGCGCCGCGAGGACGGTGCCAGCACCAACGCGGTGAGCTGGGAGGAGCAACGCAAACGCCGTAGCCGCGTCAATTCGCTGTCCAACCGCCGCGACAAGCTGCTTGCCTCGATCGAAACCGCGGAGGCGCGCAAAAAGGAGATCCTCGGTCTGTACGCCGAGGCGGGGTTCTTCGAGCGGACGCCCAAAGCCGATGTGGAACGCCTCGAGCTCGAAAGCACGGAGCTCGATGGTTCCATCGAGACGTGGCTCGCCGAATGGGAGCAGGTCGAGGCAGAATTGGCCGAGTTGCAGAAGGGAGGCACGTGAGCATGGAAGGCCTCGTTCACCACCACGTCATCGACGCCTTCGTCCGGCGCGGGTATCCGCCCACGGTCGACGAAATCGCCGCGGCGTCGGGCATTCCGCGCGAGCGCGCCGCCGAAGCGCTTCAGCGCCTGCACGAAGGGCACGGTGTCGTGCTTCACCCGGGATCGCTCGATGTCTGGATGGCGCATCCCTTCTCGGCCTCGCCCACCGCGGTCTGGGTCGCCGCCGACGATGCGCGAGGCTGGTGGGCACCGTGCATGTGGTGCGCATTCGGGATTGCCGTTTTGGCCGCGCCCAATGCCACCATTCACGTGCGCCTCGGCGGCGAAAACGAGCCGGCCGACATTCGACTTCGCGACGGTGCCGTCGTAACCGATCACGTCGTGCACTTCGCATTGCCGCCCCGCGACGCGTGGACCAACGTCGTCCACTTTTGCTCCACGGTCCTGCCCTTTCGCACCGCCGATGACGTCGCACGCTGGTGCGAACGCCACCGCCTTCCTCGAGGTGCCGTCATCTCGGCCGAGCGCACCCTCGATTTGGCACGCGCCTGGTACGGGCGCCACCTCGATCGCGACTGGCGCAAGTGGACGCTGCACGAAGCGCAGGCTATTTTCGAGGGCGCGGGGCTGACCGGCGAGTTCTTTCGTATTCCCGTCACGGAAGGGACCTTCTGAGCATGGTCAATGCACTGACGTCGATGTTTGGGGGCCCGGTCGACGAGCTGTCGTTCAAGGTCAAGGCCGGGGAGCACGACGAGACGAAGCTGGTCGTGGCCGGCTTCAGGGCGCACGAGGCGCTCTCGGAGTTGTTTCGCTGGGATATCGACGTGGTCATCGACCCAGAAGTCGTCGCGTCGCTGGACGAAACGGTGGGGCTCGATGCGGAGTTTCGAATACTACGCAACGAGGAGGTGCTGCGCATCGTGCGCGGCATCGTCGGTGAGGTGGTTCCGCACGGGACGGGCGAGCGGCAGCGATTGGTCACCCTGGGCATCGTGCCAAAACTCGCCGAGCTGCAGTACACGTCGGACACGCGCATCTTTCAGGACTTGCCTGTGCACGAAATCGTGGCGGCCTTGGTGAAGCCGCACGACATCGAGCTGGAATGGCGCGTCGATCGCCGGCCGGAGCCGCGCCCGTACCGCGTCCAGAAAGACGAGACGGATTACGAATTTTTCTGCCGCATTCTGGCGGACGCCGGAATTCATTTTCATTTCTTCGCCGATGCGGACCATACGAAGCTGATCATGGTCAACAACCCAAATGGGTATACGCCCATCGATGGGGAGGAAACCATTCCTTACCGCGAAATCGGCGGCGCCGTTTCGACGGATCACGTCGGCAACGTATCTCGGGCGCGGATCCTTCGCCCGGGCGCGGTGGTGATGCGCGATTACGACTTCAAGCGATCGCGCGCGGACCTGACTGCGCAATCGGAGGTCGATGGGCCGCACGATGCGGAGAATGCCCCCAAGCGCGAGCTATTCCTTTTTCCGGGCGACTACACGGACGCCGCCGACGAGGGAAAGACGCTGGCCGCGCGCCGCATGCAGGAAGCGCGGTCCGATGCAGTGCTTTTTCAAGGCAACAGTTCGTGCGTGCGTCTTCAAGCAGGGCGCAAATTCACGATTGCGGATCATCCCGACGAGACGTTCAACCAGGAGCTCGTGGTCACGGGCTTGCACATGCGCGGTCAGCGCTCGGGCATTTTGGCCGATACGGGGAAAGGCGGCAGCGGGCCTGGCTTTACGACGACGTTCTATGGAGCGCTCAGCCAAACGCGGTTGCAACCGGCCCGCCCGAAACAGCCCTACGCGCCGTCGGAGTCCGCGCGGGTGGTGGGACCGGAAAAGGGAACGCCGTTCGTCGATGAATTCGGGCGCGTGAAAGTGCAATTCCATTGGGACCGCGAAGGCAAATGGGACGAGAAGAGCTCGTGCTGGCTTCGCGTCATGACCCCCGCGGCCGCAGCCGATCGCGGCATTTGGTTTCCTCCGCGCGTGGGGGACGAGGTCATCGTGCATTATTTGAATGGCGACATCGACCGACCTTACGTGGCCGGCGCCATTTACAATGCGCAGGAATCGCAGCCGAATGCGCTTCCCGCGGATGCGTCGAAGAGCACCATCAAAACATTGACCATTCCGGGTGGCAAAGGTTTCAACGAGCTGACGTTTCAGGATCGGGCCGGCCAAGAAGAGATTTTTCTACACGCGCAAAAGGACCGTAAGACGGTGGTATTGCACAACCACTCCGAGACGGTGGGGGCGAATCAAACATCGACGGTGGGCGCCAATCAAAGCATCACCGTGGGCGCGAATCGCACGGTGACGGTGGGCGCCAACGAGACCATCACGGTCACCAAAGTGCGCACGGAAACCGTAAAGGCTACGGAAAGCGTCACGGTCAACAAAGGGCGCGTGCACAACGTGCTCGAAGGCAATGACGTTTTGAACTTGCCGCAGGGCGATCACACGGTGAACGTGGATGCGGGCAATCTGACGCACAATGTCTGCCTCACGGAAAAGACGGAGGCAAAAGACATTGCCCAACATGCGACCAACAAGGTGTCCTCGATTGGCGACACCACCGTGTATCTGGAGCAGGGCGCCGCGAAGTACACCATGGAAGGGGCGACCATCGTTCTGACGTGTCCTTCGGGATCGGTCAGTCTGAAGGAGAACAAGATTACCATCGATGCGGTGGACGAAATCGTTCTGCAGTGCGGGCAATCGTCCATCTCATTGAAAAACGACGGCACCATTCTGGTCAATGGCAGCAAACAGGTGAGCGTCGTCTCCGCATCGAGCGCGCTATCGGTGGAGCCGGCGAAGGCATCGCTCAATGGCCCGATGACCGACATTGCCGCCAAGGCCATTCTCAAGGTCAATGGCGCTTTGGTGAAGATCAATTAGACATGCGCGCGCTCGACGACTTGATGGTGCGCCTTCGCACCTTCGTGACCGACGAGGACGACAAGGTGCTCCTGGTCGTCGAAGTGAACGATGCTTCGAGTGGACTGGTGGTCAAGTCGCTCGACATTTTGGACGAGGAGGTCGACGATGCCGTCTGGCTCTTCGTCGATGATTGCACCACACCGTGGGAATTCGTCGATCGCGTCGCCTATCGCATTTACGAAAAGCGCGAATTGGCCAACAAAGCGCTGGCCAAGGAAAACGAGCCGCCGTGGCCTCCCCTTCCCCGTGAAGCGTCGGACCGAACGATGGCGCCGGCGGCGCGTATGCGCGCGCTCATGACGTACATTCGCGATCTGTCGCCGAATCTCGACGAGGTAAAACTGGTATGCGCCCTCTTTCCGGCGACCATCGCGGATCCGGCGGCGTACCGCGCATTCGTGCTGGAGTTGATGGCGCATTCGTTCCCGTCGCCTTGGTGCCATCATATGCGGATCATCGTGCGCGACGATATGGCGCGGCCCGCGTTGGGTGATGCGGCGGACGCGCTCCGTGGAAGTGCGACGTACGCGCCGGACCTTGCCATGGAGGATCTGGAGAAAGCCGTGGAGGAGCAGGCGGCCGACGAGAATCGGTCGCTCGACGAGCGCATGCAAGCCTTGGTGACCTTGGCCGCGCTCGATCATGCCCACAAGCGATTTTCGGACGCGCTCGAGAAGTACGAGCTGGCGGGCAGCTATTACCGTGCGACGGGTAAGTTGGCATTGTATGCGCTGACCTTGAATGGTGTAGGTGAGGTGATGGCCCGGGCCGATCGGCCCGAGGCGGCGCGGCAGCATTTCGAATCGGCGTTGACGCCGGCGGTTCAGCGGCTCGCGCAAAAGGACGATCCTGCGCGCGGCGATGCCGTACCCGTGCTGTTGAACATCACGTTGAACTTGGGCAATTTGCATTTGTCGCAACAGCGTTGGGCGGATGCCGGCAACTATTACGAAGGTGCCAAAGGCATCGCCGATGGAATGGCCAATGCGCAGGTGAAGATGCTTTGCCTGGAGAACATCGGCATCTGCCATTACATGCTCGGGCGGCACGTCGAGGCCATCCAAGCGTGGGAAGAAGGGACGGTGCTGGCGCGCGGGATGGAGGCGGATGAACCGCTTCGCACGTTGCTTTCGAGGCAGCGCGATGCCTACCACCAGCTCAATCTCTTCGACCGGCGGGATGCGGTGATGGGCGAGTTGCGGCAGGTGGAAGCGCGCACGCAGCAGGGGGTCTCGTGAGCTATTTCTCCGAAACGGTGATGCCCGGGCTGAAGGCCACTGTGCAGGCCAAGATCGAGCCCGCGCAGCAGCAGGCGAAGGCCGCCGCGGCGGCCGTGAACGGTGGCCCGGCGCCAGGTGCGGCGGCGCCAGGTGCAGCGGCGCCGGGTGCGGCGGCGCCGGGTGCAGCACCTCCGCCCAAGCCGCCGGTGAACCCCGTGGCCACCGTGATGGGTGCCGTGGGCGCGGTTCAAGAAGTGATGAGCATGCCCATCGAGTTGATCAACACGGGGGTGGCCATGGTGGCCAACCTCGTGCCGTATCCGTCCTTTCCGGCGGCGACGATGGGCTCGATGTACATTGCGCCGCCGCACGCCCACTCGCACCCTCCGAGCCTCGTGCCGCCGGCCCCGCCGGTGCCCCTGCCGAGCATCGGTGCCGTGCTCCTGGGCTGCACCATCAAGTGCCTCATCAACTACATGCCGGCCGCGCGCGCGGGCGACATCGGCTTGGCGCTCACGTGTTGCGGCATCATGCCCATGTTCGAGATCAAAACCGGGTCGGCCACGGTGTTCATCGGCGGCGTGCGCGCCGCGCGCATGCTGGACATCGCCGGAGCGTGCATCAAAGCCAACAGCGGCTCGTTCCGCGCTGCCTTGAAGAGCATGGTCGGCGTGGGCACCGCGCTCGGCGTCGCCGGCATGGCCTCCGACGCCATCGACGCCTCCCAGGAGCAAGACGCCGAGATGGCCAAGGCCAGCGCCATCGCCGCAGCCATCGACGCCGCCGATATGGCCATCGACATGGCCGCTTCCGCCATCGCCGCCTCGATGGGCAGCGATCCGGCCATCCCTCCCCTCCCGGGCCTCCTCCTGACCGGCGCCCCCAATGTCCTCATCGGCGGCATCCCCCTGCCCAACATCCCCGATCCCGTTCAATTGCTGCTGAAGAAGCTCAAAAGCAAATTGAAGCGCAAGAAAAAGGAAAACGGCGCGTCCGACGACGACATGCCGGGCGGCTGCCGCTGCCGGCGAGGCTAACGTCAATGAGTTGCCTGGGGAGGCTCAGACGAGATGACGCTGCACGCTTCGTTGGTGACCCGGTCGACGTCATCACCGGAGCGGTCATCGAGGCAACGTACGACTTTCGCCTCGAAGCCCCCTTTCCTTTCGAGTTCGTACGCCACTACAGCAGCGCTAATTGCGACAAGAATCGCGGACTCGGATGGGGTCACCGACACGACTTCGATCACGAACTTCGGTTCACGTACAACAACAAGATAGGGTACGTGGCAGCTGATGGGCAGCGTATTTCGTTTCCGTTGTTGGAGGTAGACGGAACTCGAACCGCCCGCTTTGGATTCGTGTTGGAACGTGCACGGGCCAATTGGTACCGCATTCATCTACCCGAAGAGGAATTGGGCATCCTTGAGTTCGAGATGTGGCGTCCTGATTGGCCTGCACGCCTCGCTGCGATCTCGCACGCAAAAGGCACGACACGTCTTTTTTACGATGGCACGACGGGACTACTCTCCTCGATTGTTGACTCGTTGTCGCGAACAATTCGCGTCGATTGGGTGTGGATTGCCGACCCGCGCACGGGCCGTGGACGACCCCATATCGCAAGATTCACGCTGTTGCCGTCTGTCGGCGCGCCAAACGAAGAAGTTCTTCTCTCGTATCACTATGACGTACACGGCCACTTACTCGGCGGGACAGATCGCTATCGCAACACGTTCTCATTCGAATATGACCGTCACTCCCGCATGACCAAACTGGTCGATCGGCGCGCCTATGCATTTCATTACAATTACGATAGCCGTGGGCGCTGCGTGTACTCGGCAGCCGAGGATGGTGTCGAGGAGGTAAAGCTCGAGTATCTCGAAGGCGCCACCATCGTCACGCTCGCGGATGGCGGGGACTGGATCTACGAGCATCATGCCGGCTACCTCGAGCGGGTCATTGATCCATATGGCGGTGAACATCGGCGAGAATTGGACGACAACGGACAACTTTGCGCCGAGACTGACGAAGCGGGTCGCCGGTTTGAGATCATCCGTGATGGAACCGGGAAGGCCCTGGGACGTCAAGATTCCTCAGGCCACGTCTGGCCAATGGGAGAGGCACCACGCGAACCGGACGCTTACGTCGCCAGCAACGCTCGCGAGTACGAATTCGGAGCATTGCTGCCGGAAGATCACGGCTTTCCGATCCGCCGCTATCTCGAAATTGACCGTCTTCCAACACATATCATCAATGCTCTCACGCCTCCAGCAACTGGGCAGATGTCCGTAGACTTCGCCGAACGTTGGAAGGAAAGCACGACAAGGGATTTGCAGGGGCTGGACCTCCGAACGGATCGACTCGATGGCGCGCGTCGTTCCTGGTCCTACGACGCCTCGGCTAACCGCACGAGGTTCACCGATTCCGACGGCTCCACGTGGCGGTGGAACTTTGTTTCCTGGAATCGTATCGAGCAGGTCACGGATCCACTGGGCACCCCCATACGATTAGCTCACACCCGCCGTCTGTTGCTCTCACACGTGGCAGATCCCAGCGGCATCACGAGCGAGTATGACTACGACCTCAAGAACCGTCTCATCGGAGTTAAGCGCAACGGCGCCGTGCGGGAGACCTATTCGTATGATCCAAGCAATGAGCTCGCCGAAAAGTTCGACAGTCGGGGCAAATGGCTTCTCCGTTTCGAACGCTCCGATGAAGGGCGACGTGTCAAAGTCCACATGGCCAGCGGCGAGCGGCACGACCTCGTCTATACGCCGAGCCGACAGCTTCGCTCCGCCACCGTCCACGGTGCGGACGGCCAGCAGGACACCTTCGTGTTCGACTATGACGCCTGGGACCGACGCACCCGAGATGAACGGAATGGCGTCGGAACGAGGCGACATTTCGTGGCAGGTAACCTCGTCGAAATACGGACTCTGGGTAGATTCAGAACGCGGTATTCGCGAACCCACCGCAATACAGTAGAAATCTTTGATCCAACCGGCGCCAAACAGACAGTACAAGCATGCCACGGAGGGGTCGTCCGCCGACTCACGTCAAACGGCGCGACGGAGATAACACAATATCATCCTCATGGCTATTGCCTCGCAAAGATCGCCTATGCGACGCAGGACCGTAAATGGTCTCGTTTCTACGAACGCTCTCGGGAAGGAGACGTTCAGGCGATCCATGATAATGTGCGTGGGATTCATCGTTTTGCCTACGATGCCGCGCATCGACTCGTGACCGAGACACTTCCGAGCGGCAATGAACGTACCTTCAAGTACTCTCACGGCGGGACGCTGATCGAATCGCCGACCCTTCGTGGAGCCACGATAAGCGGTCAGAAACTGTACGATGCCAATGGCAGTCGACTTGAATATGACCATCGTGACGCGCTTTGCGCACGCCACACTTCGTCCGGCACATTTCGATTGAAGCACGATGCACAGGATCAGCTCGTAGCGGTAAACGGACCATCCTTCGGGACCTGGTCCGCCCGCTACGACATGCTCGGCCGGCGTATTGAAACGGTCTTCAACGGCAAGTCGACGAACTTTTACTGGGACTCGGATCGGCTCGCGGCGGAGATCTTCCCCGATCAACGGGTACGCATTTATGTCTATGTAGACGATCTTGCACTTGTCCCCATGATGTTCATTGACTATCCGAG
This sequence comes from Sorangiineae bacterium MSr12523, assembly GCA_037157775.1. Lineage (NCBI taxonomy): Bacteria > Pseudomonadati > Myxococcota > Myxococcia > Myxococcales > Pendulisporaceae > Pendulispora > Pendulispora brunnea. The sequence goes on along the minus strand of CP089982.1, from coordinate 3,064,787 downwards.
CATCGACGCCGACCCAAGAAGTGGAACCCGATACTTTGTATTTGCCAATCATCTAGGGGCACCAGAGGTCATCCAAAACGACTCAGGCGATGTCGTATGGCGCGCCCGGTACGAAGCATACGGCTCCGCGCACATCGAAATTGGTTCGACCTTTCATCAGCCCTTACGCTGGCCAGGACACTATTTCGACGCGCAAACCGGGCTTCATTACGTTCGTTTTCGTTACTACAGCCCAGAATTGGGCAGTTTTCTCGAATCCGACCCCCAAGGCATCCGCGGTGGATTCAATCTCCACGGCTACGCTGCAGGCAACCCACTTCGCCATGTCGACGTACAAGGGCTCTCGAACAATCCTTGTCCCGATCCGAACGATCCGAATAACCCGAAGAAGCCAGCTCAGATCGAAAGTGCTCAACTACCGGATCCGCCTGATGCGTCCCCCGCGCGGAAACCCACGGCCGAAGAGCGTCGCGCCGCCCTCAAGGCGAAGCTGAGAGAAGAGCGTCGAAATGCTGCGCTCGATGCGGCCATTGAAAAGGCAAACAAGGAAGGTAAGTACGATAAACTTTCCGCCGAGGACAAAGCCTTCGTGGACGCAAGCAAGGACAACGCGCGCCTTGCAATCGATCCTGACGGGGACGGCGGCTACAAAGTCGGTGAAGCGCGCGCGGCAAGACGTGCAGAGCAAGATGGCACGCTGACTGCTCCTGTAAGACGTGCGCTCGCAGCGGCCGACGATCGGGAAGCCGGAGCGGACGTCATCTCCGGGGACGACCGGCTTTGGGATGTTAAGGAGGGCAAACGCGCGGGGCCCGATGGCATCGCCAAGGCCGCAAATAAAGAGCCGCCGGAAAACATTTTGGTAGATTGCAAGGACATGGACAAGGCGGAGATCCAGCAGCTCCAGCAACAGACGGCGAACAAGCTCGCACCGAACCGAGGAGACATACGCTATGCTTGAGCGTGATATGCGACGAATGTCTCAAGACGAGCTGAACCCCGCACTCGACTCGCACGAGCTTTGGTGGCGAAACAATAAAGCTGGAGGGTATCCACTTAGCCTTCGCGAGGTGACAGTGGACGGGCTCAGTCTGGTGAATCGCCAGTTGGTCGAGTCTACGTGGGCTTTCGTGACTGGGGCCAATGTGGACTTCTCGGGAACCAGTTTGGATCGAAGTTCATTTCAGAACGTTAGGTTGAACTCGAGTCGAATGCTCCGAGCAGACTACACGGAATGTGTCATGGCTGATGTCGACTTTTCCGACTCCGATCTTACGGGTGCCAATCTGTCCGTGGATGCAGCCGCGAAGGGAAAAGCTCTCAACCTTCGAAATGTCAACCTGACGAACGGCTTCATCTGCAAGACGCACATATCAGAGTCAACCTTCGACAACTCATTATTAGTTGGCTCGAATTTAACAAAGACAGTTTTTGAAAATTGCTCTTTTCGTGGAGCAAATTTTCGAAACGCAAACCTCATAAAAACAGAGTTCATCAACTGTGACCTTCGGGACGCCGATTTCATCGACGCTAACTTGCTTCGCACGGAATTCTCTCGTGTGCGAATGCACGGAGTTCGCGGACATATGGATCCCAGCGTCGTAATTTACGCCAGCGAAATAGACATCAGTAGGGACGGTCCTGGTCAGTATGATGGAAACATCGATACAGTGCGCCGACTACTGAGTGCATCAGGAGCACGATAAAGGCGTATTGTAACAGGCCGCATGTCGAATCCAGAATGGCGAACTTGGGCTCTCAAGCATCTCCACGCAAGATGCTCGATAATCAGGAGCACTCGGGGCAACCATCACTGAACGTTGCCCCGGCGGGGTGCGGCGGCGACTCACCTCGTGCAAGCGGACGGAGGAATGCCCCCGCAGGTCGAAACAATGATGCCTTTGCACGGCTGCGTAACGCACGCACCAGCGTCGCCACATTCCGCGTCCGTTTTGCAAATGCGGCGGTTCTCGAAGGGATTGTTGCACGAGGTCGGAGGCGCACACTCGACGGTGACTTCTCCGAGCTTGGCGGTACCGCAACACACCTCGCCTTCATCGCAGTCGGCCTGCTCGTCACAGCCAATTTCGGTACCGCCGTTGCAGGCTCCCCCGTCGCTGTCGCTGGCGCACGCGGCACCGCCGTCATCTTGAACGCAGCAGAATTGGTCGTCGGTGTTGCACCGGGTATTGCCGCAGCGAAGGCTTTTGGGATCCGAGGCCCGGGCATCCTCGGGAAAGGCGTCAGTACCGGCATCTTCGCCTCCGTCGCGATCCACCGTACCGTCCGGACCAGCATCCGGGCGCGGCACGGAAGTCGAAGAGTCGTCGCCGCTGCACGCGACGAAACCCGCGCTCGCCGCGAAAATACCAAGTCCCAAAACTACTGCGACACGAGTGACGTTCATCGAAGTCCTCCCCATTGAAAGGCGTGCTTGTAGTCTACATTCTATCGTTTGGATGTAATGGTGGTCTCTCGCCCCTAGGGCCCGTAGATGGATCTGAAGTAGTTTTCGGTCTTACTGATGTCTTCGTCCGTCACCGTGCCGTGTACACCAAGAAGAGCAGCGATATCTCCTCTGAACCAGCGCTGATCCGAAGCGTGTCCGCCGACGCTGACGTCGATGCCCGGAGCGCTCACGTCGACCGGATTCACCTTCGTCTTGCTGACGACAGTTCCGTCCACGCGAAAAAGCAGGTCCGCACCCCGTCGGATCATCACCGCGGAGTGCATAACGTTCTCGGGATAGTCCCCCTTGGTTTCCAAGCGAAACTCCTTGGATAGGTCAACGCCCAACGTATATGACGGCGGCGCGGTGGAGATCCACCAACCCGAATAGCCGGGACCATCATTCTTTTTGGTCTTCTGCGCGATGGTGACGATGTCTATCGACCCTCCATCGAGAATGGGAACCAAATCGTAGCGAAACTCGATAAAAATCACAAAGTCGTCCGTTCCCCAGTGAAGCGAAGGGGAGTCTTTGATGAGCACACTCGAGAAATTGTCGAACCCATAACCGAGGCGGAGGGCCTTGTGTCCCGCGATCAACACGGACTGCACCATCATCTCGCTGTTCGAGCCGGCGGGGACTGCATCATTGTGATTGGCCGTCGAGTCGACCCACTTCGTTACGAAACCCCCGGACTCTTCGATGATCTCGCCTAGCCAGAACGCCGGTCGCAGCTGATGAGGCGACCATTCGGCTGAAGGAATGATTGAGCCCGTGTCCGCGCCTGCATCGGATGTCACCGTGCCTGTAGAGTCATCCTTCGAAGAGCAACTCAGCAGGATCAGCGTCGCGATTCCTGCCCCCCAAGGAAGAGATCTTACCATGCGAGAATATTACGAGCCGTCGCCACCTCACGACAAGGTTACGCTTGCCTCATCCTCAGCCTTGGGATGCATTCATCGCATTCGACGTCTGGTGCACGACCCGATTCACATCATTCGATCGGAAGACAAATCCGTCGTCGAGAGGTGGGCGCGGCGCTAGCGGAGGGAGGTGAGAAAGCTCTCGATGGCTGCGTTCACGGCCTCCGGCTGCTCGATGGAGGAGCTGTGGCCTGCGCGTGGGATGCGGACGAGGGAGCTGCCCGCAATCGACCGCTGGATGCGCTCGGCCTTGGCGGGGACGGTGGCCGTGTCCTGCTCGCCCACGATGATCAACGAAGGGCACGAGATGCGCGGGAGCTCCGACTCGATGCTCTCGCGCTCGATGACGCCGTTGACGGCGCGGTAGATGCTCTGGCGGTTTCCTAGGAGTTTCGAGAGCCAGATGCGTCGGTCGAGCTCGCGATCCGGGCTCTCTAGGAAGTGGCGCCCGAACATGATGGGCATCACTTTGTTCGCCACGAGCGAGAGGCTCAAGTAACGCGCGATGGCGTTGAGCATCTTGTACTTGCGGATGTTCTCGCGGGGCTCCGGCTCGGCGCTCGTCTCGAGCAAGATCATCGACGCGAGCAGATCTGGGCGGCGCGCGGCAAGGCGCAGGGCGACGAAACCGCCCATGGATAGGCCGGCGAAGTGGACCTTGCCCGGCCCGAGCGATTCCAACAAGGCGACCGCGTCGTCGTAGACCAGCTCGATGGTGACGATGCGGCCCGGGTGATCGTCGCTGCGACCTTGGCCGCGGTGGTCGTACGCGATGCAGCGGTAGCCCAGCCCGCGAAAATGCGCGAGCTGGGCGGCGAACATCTCGCCCGACCAGAGTAACCCGTGGCTGAAGACGATGGTCTGGCCGTTGCTGCCAGAGCCCGTGTCTTCGACGTAGAGCCGCGTACCGTTGATGGGAACGAGGGGCACGGTGCCCTTCCCTTTCTTTTACCCGCGGGATGCTGCGCGCTTGAAGAGATTCGGATCGACTTTGACGCCGCGGTTGCCGAACTCCGCCACCACGCGCGGGACCACGCCCGTGGCGTTGAAGGTGCCATCACCCCCATCGGCCGCGGTGAAGATGTCGCGAAGGACCACGCCCTTGGCATCGGAGCCAGCGAACTCCGCGAGGCGCAGCAAACGATGGCGTCCGTCCGCCGTGGGGACGACCTCGACGGCGATGTCGAAGGCCTCGCCGACGATCTCGCGTGCGGCCTCCAAGCTGGTGCCCGGGCGCAAGCTGGTGACCTGCGTGACGAGGCGCGAGACGCTCTGTCGAAGCGACGGAGCCACGGAAGCAGCGAGAACGCCATCGGTGCCTTCGCCAATCGCGTCCAACGTGGACACGGCTACGTGCCCGGCGAACTGCGAGACGACGACGCGATCTGGATGAATCTTCGCGGCTGCGCGCACCGCTTCCTCTCCGCGCGCGCGAACGTCGGACAGGGCAATCGATGTCACGTGCGCGTTGGGAACGAAGAACTCGTCCACCTCTTGAAGGACGCAGATGCGCTCGCCCGCGGGGCTCGACGAGGTGAGCGCGGCCAAGAACGACGAGGCCGCGAGGCTGCTGGGCCCCGTCACGAGCACGTTGGCGTGGGCCTGGAGGCAGTTCTCCAGGAAGGTCGCCATCGCACGCGAGAGGCCGCCCAAGCGCACGAAGTCGTCGAGGGTCAAGTCGAGGCGGCGGCGCTTGCGGATGACCAGCGCATGGCTCGACGAAGCCGGCGGCACCAGCGCAATCATGGTGGCGCCGCGCGAGAGCCGGCGCTCGATGACGCTTTCACCGGGACGCGGCGGCTCGTCGGACTTTTGAACGAGGCGCCAGACGATGCGGCGGAGCGCTTCGTCGCTGGTGAGCGGCACGTCCGACGCGCCGAAGACGCCCCCGCGCACGGCGAGAACGTGGTCGTAGCGTAGGCAATGAATCTCGCTGACGTCGTCGTCATCGAGCAAGGTGCCAATGGGACCGAAGCCGGTGAGCTCGGCCATGGCATCGCCCACGAGCATTTCGGCGTCGAGCCCCTCGGGGATCTCACCGTCGCTCTGCATCGCGCTGGCTTGTTCGCGCGCGGTGCGGCCCAATCGATCGACGACCTGCTCGTCGACGAAGATGGAGGCGTTGAGCGCACTCAAATCGGTCGCATCGGCGATGCGATCGATGAGCGTCACCAACGCAAGGCGCTTGGCCGCCTGCGCCGGCGTTTCACGCGGCGGAAGCCGCGAGGGAACTCCACTGGACGGGCCCGAGGGACGCGGCAGAGGGATCTGCGCGGGGCTCGCCGGACCACCGCCCGCCGGCGTGCGCGCGAGACCTTGGTTCGGCGTCGACGGAAGGGGCGCCGTTCCCGGCGGACGTGCCGGCAGAGGCGCGGGTGCTGGCGCCGGCGCACCGGCCGAGGCCAGCGTGTTCGGAAGCCGCGCGGGCGCTGGGAAGCGCGCAATCGCAGGAGCACCTGCGGCCGCTTGCGCCACCGCTCCCCCGCCAGCCGAGGGAGGCGGCCCGGGGATCTGCGCAGCGCCCGGGAACGGCGGCGCACCGGGGCCCGGAGGAGCCGTCGCCAAACCAGGCGGCGCACCAAGACCAGGGGGCGGCGGAGGCATGGCCCCGGGCTCGTTGTCACGCGGAAGCGCATCGAACGGCGAGCCACCGAGCGGGGGCGGCGGAGGCGCTCCCAGCCCGCCACCGAGACCCGGCGGCGGCGGCGGCGCTCCGAGACCCGGAGGGGGCGGCGCGCCCATCCCCGGAGCCGGCGGCATGCCCAAACCGGGAGGAGGAGGCGGCGGCGAAGCTCCGAGACCGGGAGGCGGCGGCGCATCGAGCGGAGGGAAGCCACCGCCCGGCCCCGGCATCGACGTATCGCCGGGAAGCGGCGGCATGCCCGCGGGACGCACGTTGTTGCCCGTGGGGTTGCGCGGAAGGCCGTCGGGTGCCCCGCCGGTACCATCGGCCGCGAGCGCTTCTTCGGAGGTGATCAGGCGAAGGACGAAGTCGCCGATGTAAATCTTGTCGCCCTCGCGGACGATGGTGGCCTGGGCGATCTTGCGCCCGTTGACGTACGTGCCGTTCGTACTCTTCAGGTCCGTAACGATGAACCGACCATCGCGATAAAGCAGCCGCGCATGATGCTTGGAGACGTTCCCCTTGGGGAGCATGAGATCGTTGCCCTGCACGCGGCCGACGTTGATCTCATTCTTGTCGAAGGACTCCTTACGCTCGGAGCCTCCTTTTTCGCTGATCACGATCGAGAACATTGTCCCTCGGAAGAAGACACCGAATGCGGCGGCCTATGAAACCCGTAGGTTAGACCGCTTTCGAACGCTTCAACGCCGCATTGTCGGGGTGTGTTGCCAGCGTGTCAATTCTCCGACAGCGACCGATCGCGCGGTCACGCGAGCATCACGGCTTTTGAGGGGCTTTTTTCACGTCGCTCGCCACCATGCCGACCAACTCGCCAGCAAGGGCGATCACATCGCGCTCGGCGTAGCCGCTCGCGCGAAGCTCTCGGTAAATCGTCTTGGCCAGAATCGCGATGGCGCGCGCGTCGCGGGCGCCGTGGGTCTCGTCGAAGGGAAGTGCCATTCTAGTCCTGGACCTTTTCGCAGCCGCTCCAAAGCCGGCTTGTTCGGGTGCGGTCTACAAGGAACGTGCCACCTACGTTCACGCCGATGGACCGAGCGGAGCGCGGACAAACGCGCACTTTGTCGAACGAATCCGCGGAGGATTGCGAACGTAGGTGCACGGCCGTGCTAACTCACATGCGAAGCAGCTTACGCACGGAGAGCTCGTGCGGCTGTAGTACCGTCCGTCGCGCGATGACCGAGACGGAGATCCAGAAGGAGCGGCAAACCGAGCGCCCAAGCGAGACGGAAAGCGCGAAAAGCGAGACGAGCGCGAACGAGCGCGCGAAGGAGCGAGCGAGCGAGGGCGAAAGCCTCCTTCAGCGATGGCTCCGGCCCGGGACTCGGGCGCGCCGGCGCATCGTGGCGCTCGGCATCTACCTCGTCTGCGTGGTGACCTTCGCCATCGTCGCGGGCAAGCCGCGCATTGCCGAGCACACGCCCTTCAACCACTACGCACTGGTGGCCAACGCATGGCTTCACGGGCGTCAGGATCTGCCCGGCGGCGCGCCCCACTACGCGCAGGGCAACGACTTCGCCGAGTTCGAGGGCAAGACGTACATCTCCTTTCCCCCCTTCCCTGCCGTGCTCATGGTGCCGTTCGTCGCCATCGCGGGATCGCCCGAGGAATTCCGCGATGGGCAGTTCATCATCTGGCTCGCGGGCATCGGGCCGGCGCTGCTCTTTCTGATCCTGGAGAAGCTGCGCGATCAAGGGCGCTCCGAGTGGGGCGAGACGTTCAACGCCACGCTCGCGCTGATCTTCGCCTTCGGGACGGTGTACTTCTTCACGGCGGTGCAAGGCACCGTGTGGTTCGCGGCACACGTCGTCGGCGTGGGCCTCGCCGCCGCGTACATGCTGGTGGCCATCGACGCGCAGCGCCCGTGGCTTGCGGGCCTTCTTTGCGCCTGCGGCTGGGCCACTCGACCGACCCTTCTTCTGACGTCGATCTTCTTTGCCCTCGAGGCCTTGCGCGTCTCGTGCGAGGACAAGGGCGGGCTGCCCACCGAGGGCACCTTCCTCGAACGGGCGCGCGAGACGTTGCGACGGCTCGACGTGGGCGCCTTTCTGCGCAAGTGCATTCCCTTCGCGGTTCCGATTCTCGGGGCCTTCGCGATTCTAAGCTGGATGAACAGCACGCGCTTTCACACGATGAGTCCTTTCGCGGGGCACGAGTTCCTCGGCATTCGCTGGCGTCCGCGCATCGATAAATGGGGTCTCTTCGGGTATCACTACTTTGCAAAGAACCTGGGCATCATGCTCACGAGCCTTCCCTGGTTCCCGCCGGCGGGTGCGCGCGGGCACGGGGCGCCGTTTCAGATCAATTTGCACGGATTGGCGCTTTGGTTCACGACGCCTCTCTATTTCTGGCTTTTTCGGCCGAAGAAAGCAACGTGGCTCTACGGCGCTTTGGCCATTACCGCGGGGGCGTGCGCATTGATGAATGCCCTCTATCAAAATAGCGGCTGGCTCCAATTTGGATATCGTTTCTCCAACGACTACGCGATTCTGCTTTTTATCATGCTCGCATTGGGTGGACGCAAGCCGGGGCTTGGCTTCCAGGTGGCGGCCATATGGGGCATCGGTTGGAATCTTTTCGGCGCGATGACCTTCGACCGCGGGGGCCCGGCGTCGCAGTATTACTTCGCCGAGGGCACGCAATCCGTCATCTATCAGCCGGACTAGCGTCGCGGCTCTAGACGCGTCCGGGGCCTCGGCGTCGCGCGATGACGAGGCCCAGCGCCAGAAACGACGCCATCGCCACCGCGAAACCCGTGGAGCCATCGCTCCGTGAGGCCGTCTCCGGCGAGTCCGACCCGCCGCGGGAGAACGAGGAGGGGGACACGGAGCAGCCGCTGGACGTCTCACCGCCGCAGTCCAAGGTGTAACCGCCCACGGGCGTGGGATCGCAGGCGACGGCCTCCACCGGCGGATCGCTCCCGCCGCGTTGGCCGCTGGGGAGGTAGGCGCCGCAGATGCCGGACACGTCGTCCGGGGTGAGGTTGCGCATGTGCGTGGAGCCAGGACGGTACTGCGCGTACATGGTGGCGTGGTCATCGAGTGAGTGCGCCAGCCCGAGAAAGTGCCCCGCCTCGTGCGTAACGATGCTCGCGAGATCGTAACCGGCGGGCGGAATCGGATCGCGCACCGTCAGCGTTTGTTGCGCGGTGTTGAGTTCCATGTCCGCATCGAGGATCTCGCCGGTCTCCGAGTTGTACTGCACGCTGGTGAGGCCCAACGTGTTGTTCGAGTCGACGTGGTTCCACTCACCGTCGCGAAAGACGATGACGTGTTGATTCGGTCCGGAGCCGTTGAACTTCACGGTGCCGCAATTGACGGGGCCGAGGTAGCGCACGTCGATGCTCACGCGCGAGGGACCGGTGCCGTCGGTGGGGCAGCTCGTGCCCGTCCACTTGTTGAAGGCCGTGATGAGCGCCTGCTCGGCGTCGTTCAGGGATACTTGGTTGCTCGCGTCCTTCTGCAGGCTGAAGCCGACGCACGCATTCTTCCAGTAGAGCGGCTTGCCATAGGGGCAGCACGAGCCCTCGATGGCGGCGTTCCACGTGTCGCACTTGTTTCCTTTGACCGTCGGATCGCTGGGGTCGCGCCCGGTCATCGTTCGGCAGAACGCATCGGCGCGCGAGGTCGAGGTCACCATGAAGCCGGCGAGCGCGACGCTCACCAGGAACGCTGAAAGCCTCTGCATGCGGCCGCGATCGTACTCGGCCGAGCCGCAAGCATCGCTCTTATTTTTTTTCAAGATGTCGATGCTCGAAAGGACGGGTACACACTGAGCGACATGCGTTACTTCTCATCGAACCTCGCCATCCTGCTCGCGGCCGCGTGCAGCACGATGGCCTGCAAATCGGTAGGAGGCCTCGCTCCGAACCCGGCCCCGGGCGTCACGGTCGCCACCATCGCCGTCACGAGTCAGGCCTTCACGGAAGGCGGTCCCATCCCCGTCGACGCAGGGTGTGATGGGAAAGACGTCTTCCCTGGCTTGATCTGGAGCGCCCCGCCGCCCGGCACGCGCTCGCTCACCCTCATCGTCGACGATCCCGATGCGCCATCGGGAACGTTCACGCATTACATCGCCTTCAATCTTCCGCCCGAGTTGCGCGCCCTACGCGAAGGCGGCGATCCCGTCAAGGAAGGTGGCCGTCTCGGCCGCAACGACTTCGACGCGGTCCGCTACAACGGTCCCTGCCCTCCCAAGAGCACCGAGCACCATTACCGGTTCACGCTTTATGCGCTGGATACCCCGCTCGGGGTCAAGGAGGGTTCCCAAACTGCCGATGTCGTGAAGGCGATGAATGGGCATTTGCTTGGGCAGGGGACGTTGACGGGGAGGTTTGGGCATTAGCGTGTCGTGCGTCGGCTAGCGTCTTCGCGCATGCGCACGCGCACGCGCACGACCACGCGTGCGCGTGCGCGAAGCGACCCCGGGGACGCCTTCCGCCGCGACTACTTCGAAGCGTCTTTCGCGCTGCCGCCCTTGCCGGGCTTCTCGCGCGCAATCTTCACGCTCTTGATCGTCACCGGGGTCTCCGGTGACTCGCCGCGGACCTTGACGCCGGCGATCTTGTGGATCGTGTCCACCGGCGAGCACTCGCCGAAGATCGTGTAGCTCACGTCGAGGTGAGGGGCCGCGGCGTCGGTGATGAAGAACTGCGCACCGTTCGTGTTGGGGCCGCGGTTGGCCATGCAGAGAAGGCCCGCGCGATCGTGTTTGCCGCCCGCCCACTTCTCGTCGGGAATGACATAGCCCGGCTCGCCGCTGCCGTTGCCCTTGGCGTCGCCGCCCTGGATCATGAAGCCCTTGATGATGCGGTGGAACGTCGTCCCATCATAGGCGGGGCGGTTGACCCAGGCTCCCTTCGGATCCTGCCAAGTGCGCGCGCCCGTCGCGAGGCCGACGAAGTTGGCCACCGTCGTCGGGGCCTTGTCCTCGAGCAGCTTGCATTTGAGCTCGCCCTCGCTCGTGTCCATCGTGGCGATGAGGGCGCCCGTCCCTGAAATGTCCTTCGTCGCGTCCGCGAGGGTGAACTTGCCCTCCAGCGGATCGCCCGCCTTGGCCGCCGCCGAAGGCTTCGAACCGAGCCCCGAGTTGAGCTCGGCGCCACTCGCCGCCGTCGCAGGGGCCGCCGCGGCCGGATCTTTCTTCGTCTCGATCTCGGGCTGCGTACGGCTACAGCCGCCCAGCGCAAGGGCAAGAACGCCAACCAACGAGGCAACCGAAACAGCTGAGGCGGAGCGAGTAAGGGAGGTCATCGAGTTCATCGTCTTAGAACAAGGAAGGCTCAGTGGGGAAGCTTCATGGTCTGCCCCGCCCGCACCCCATGGCGGCGGCACCAACCGGCGTTCATCTCGAGCACCCAAGACGATGCGCAGCCCACCGTGCGCTCGGTGTCGTTCAACGTTGGAACGTTCTCCAGAATGCCGACGATCAGCCCGTCGGTGTCGATGAAGAGCATGTCCAGCGGGATGCAGGTATTGCGCATCCAGAACGAGTGCTCCCGGCGCGGGCCCAGATCGAAGAGCATGCCCTGCTCTTCCGGCATTTGCGTGCGGAACATCAGCCCGCGCTCGGTCTCCGCCTCCGTATGCGCAAGCTCCGCTTTGAGCGGCACCGGGCCTCGCCCCGTTTCAATCGATAGGTCGACCATCGAAAGCAGATGCGGGTTCGGATCCTTCGGGCAACGCCCTGCGGGCGCAGGCGCGGCCGCGGGCGGCGGTGTCACAGGTGTGGCCAAAATGCAGCGCGCCGGCTGCTCGCTCGGGCTGGATGAAACGGACTGCGCGGCCGCTGCCGGGCTCGATGACGCTGCCGAGGTCGACGTCGGCTCGGGAGGGGTGCGGGTGCAAGCGCTGGCTACGATCAGCGGGGAAAACACGCTGATTGCCGCGGAACGAAGAAACCGTTTCATGGGGTGCGGCCGCGACACTAGCAGAACGCAGCGCACAAAATGAAAACGGCACCACATAGGGGGCCCGGGGGGGGAGAGCCAACCTACGCGATGCCGCACCCTGTCTTAGCGATGTCCATGCCAGGGCACCGCCAGCGATTTCCTCGACGTTTTTGCGAGGCAGAAGCGTCGGAATCGTTCAGAAGTGAAAAACCACATTACCAATCTGCACGACGGGCGTCGCCGATCGGAAATGTTTGCGCAGGTGATGAACTACGGAAACGGCGTGCCCCCTCCTCACTACGCACATTAGGCGCGTAGGCTTCGCACTCCTGATTGATGCACTTTCCCCGGAAGTGGTCGCCCAACGATGCTCTCCGCCGCTTTTCCGGCCCAAACGAGCTTCTCGAGGTCGATACCGGTCTCGATGCCCATTCCGTGGAGCATGTAAACCAGGTCTTCCGTGGCCATGTTGCCCGCAGCCCCCGGCGCATAGGGACACCCGCCAAGGCCACCCACGGAGGCATCGAAGTCGCGAATCCCGATACCCAGGCCCACCAGGATGTTCGCCAGCGCGGTGCCGCGGGTATCGTGCATGTGCATCGCGATTTTCGGCGCTGGAATGTCCTTGAGCATGCGGTCCAGGATGCGCGCCGTCTGGCGGGGCGTACCGCAACCAATCGTATCGCCCAGTGAAACCTGGTAGCAGCCCAGCTCGATCAGCCGCATCGCAATGGCGTGGGATCGCTCGATTTCGACCTCGCCCTCGTAGGGGCAGCCCCACACCGTCGAGACGTAGCCGCGCACGCGCATGCCCGCAGCCCGCGCCGGCGGAACCGTTTCCTCGAACTCGAGCAACGTCTCATCAATCGTCTTATTGATGTTCTTCTTGTTGTGCGTCTCACTGGCGCTGAGAAACACGGCAATCTCTTCGAGACCGGCGGCCTTGGCGCGCGAAAGGCCCTTTGGATTCGGGCACAGGGCGGAGAAGGTCACGCCGGGTGGCGGCTTGATGTGCCCTGCGAGTTCGTCGGCATCGGCGAGCTGGGGGATCCACTTGGGCGAGACGAAGCTCGTGATTTCGATGCGCTGCAGACCCGCTTGGGCCAGGGCATCGATGAGCCGGATTTTGTCCGGCGTCGACACGGTGACTTTCTCGTTTTGAAGGCCATCCCGCGGGGAGACCTCGTAGATGGACACGCGTTCGGGAAGCCGGGACAGATCGATCATTTCAGCTCCGTAGCTTAACCCACCGCGAAGCTCAAAGCCTGTCACCGCCGGTCATCCGTAACGCCAGCCGAGGCCCGGCATCTCGTAGACCGAGCCCTCCCGCGTCTTCTTGTAAGAGCTGGGCAGGCCATCCAGATCGTCTTGGAAGAGCTCCACGCGACCCCAGATCGTGCGGCTGTCCTCGCGCTCCTTCGTCAGCTCCGTTTCGGTCGTCGTCGTCTTCATGAACGACAAGATGGACCCGCGCGCTGTCAGCCTTCTGTCAGGTATATCCTACCCCTAGCCTGTCAACCTTATGTCAGGATATCCACCCCCGGTCTTAGAGAACGGCGATTGCTTCATGTCGGGATTGCATGCACGAGGACGAAAACGACCGATCCACGATTCCAGAGCTCCGTCTTCGCGGGCGGCTCGCGGCTGTGTATTACCCGGCCTTGCTCGCGCTCTCGCATCGCGCGCTCGCGCACCGCTTGGGGGAGCGCGCGACCGTGTACGATCCCCACGTCGGCGCCGCGGCGGGGTTGTCGGCGATTGCGGCGACGTTGGAGGAGCTCGCGCGGAGGTTTGCCGATGCGAAGGCGTCGTACGAGCCGGCGCACTCCATCGTGGGCGCCTCGCGCGATGTCACGGAAGGAACGCTGACGCTCGAGGAGCGCATCCACCTCCCCGTTGCCTGCGTGATGCACCGTCGCAAAGAGCGACAGGCCGATCTTCGCGCGTACCACGCGACCGCGCCGCTCGGGCGCGCGCAGGCGCACCGCACCGCGCGGGCACCGGAAGAGGGATACGTGCTTCCCACCGACGTGGCCGAGCACCTGGCCGCGCTGCGCCTGGGCGATGCGGATGCGCTGGTGGCCGGCTTCGAGAGCGGCGGGCACCTGCGCGATGGCGCCGGGCGCATCCACCATCGCGAGAAGAACGAGCTTCACGACTTCTACGTGCGCACCCTGCAGAGCGAGCGCGGCGCCAACGACTGGGTGCCCGTCGTCATCGCCACCGCCGAGGACGGGCGGCTCTGCGCCGTGGAGTACAGCACGGAGAAGCTGCGCGATGGCGAGACGTCCCCCAAGGAAGGGCTGCTCGTCTTCGAGCGCGGCGACAGCGGACTCTTTCACAGTGTTCGCGTCTACGACGAATTGGGCCTATAGATTTCCCGCAGCGGTCGCGCCCGGAATGTTCGCCTCCGCCCGCAAGTTATCCAAATTGGCCATGCACCCCACGCTCTTCACGTTCGACATCTTCGGCACCGTCCTCGATTGGCGCACCGGCATGCGCGACGCACTCGCGCGGGCAAAACCGGACGGCGTCGACCTCACCGACGACTTGTTCAACCGCATCGTCGACACGCAAGGCGCACTCGAGTCGCGGGCGTTCCGTCCGTACACGGAAATCGTGGCGGAGAGTCTCATCGAGGTCGTCGGACTCGATCCGGCGGCGGCGAAGGCCATCGGGGACGACGTCGGAAAGGGCGCACTTTATTCGGATGCCAGCGAGGGCCTTGCGCGATTGATGCGCGTGGCGCCGTGCGTCGCGATGACCAACAGCGATCGCGCGCACCGTCCGCAGGTGGAAGCGCAGCTCGGCTTCGCCCTCTCGGACTGGTACTGCGCGGAAGACACCCGCGTCTACAAGCCGGCCCACGAGTTCTGGCATCACGTGGCGCGCAAACGCGGTCTGCGGTTCGACAAGAGCTGGTGGCATGTCTCCGCGTATGCCGATTACGATTTGGACGTGGTGCGGAGCCTCGGGCTCACCGCGGTGTTCATCAAAAGGCCGCACCGCCGTCCGGGCGGCGCCGATTACGAGTTTCGCACGCTGCTCGAGCTCGCCGACTACGTCGGTCACCCGTAGCGCCAACCGAGGCCGGGCAGCGTATGGGCCACCCGCCCCGTGCGCGCGACGGCCAGCATGTCCAGATCGACCTGCGCGATCTCACAGGGCGGCGGCCGCGGTGGCTCGACCTGGGGCTCGATCTTGGGCTCGGTGCGAGCTTTCCAGGGTAAGGGAAACAGTGCCATCGTCTTCATAGAGAGCAATCTGTGGGCCGGCGCGCACCAAGCCAAATGACACGTGCTGATCTTGAGGGGTTAGGGGTTGGGGGTTAGGGGTTAGGGTGGGAGAGCGAAGATTTTTCCTCTCCCTCTCATTCTTCTTCCCCCTAACCCCTAACCCCTAACCCCTCTACCCTCTCACCATGCACATAGCTTTTTTGGGAACGGGCCTCATTGGTGCGGGGATGGTGCAAGGGATGCGCAAACGCGGAGAGCGCGTGCGCGTGTGGAATCGGACGTCGGAAAAGGCGCGGGCACTCGAGAGCGTTGGTGCCGAGGCAACGGCAACGCCGATCGAGGCGGTGCGTGGCGCGTCGCGCGTGCACATCGCGGTGAGCGACGATGCGGCGGTGGACGCGATTCTTGCGGCCATCGACACGACGCTCGATGCGAAAACCCCCATCATCGACCACACCACGGCCTCGCCGGCCGGCACCGCCGTGCGCTACGAGCGGCTCGGGGCGCGGGGCGTTCCCTTTCTGCATGCGCCCGTGTTCATGTCGCCGCAGGCCTGCCGCGAATCCAGCGGAATCATGCTCGCATCGGGGCCGCGGGCGAACTTCGAGGCGCTGGAGCCGGCGCTGCGTCCGATGACCGGGAATCTCTGGTGGATCGGCGAGCGCCCGGACCTCGCGGCGTCGTTCAAGCTGTTCGGCAACACGATGATTTTCACCATCACCGGCGGCGTGGCGGACATCCTGACCCTCGCGCGCTCGCTCGGCATTTCGGGCGAGCAGGCGTTGACGCTGTTTCAGCACCACAAGGCCGCATCGACCATCGATATTCGCGGCGCAAAGATGGCGCAAGGCAACTTCACGCCGAGCTTCGAGCTCGCCATGGCGCGCAAGGACATCCGCCTCATGTTGGAGGCCGCGGCCCAGGGCGATGCGCCGCTGACGGTGTTACCGGCGCTGGCCAAGCGCTTCGACGAGCTGATCGCACAGGGTCACGGCGGCGACGACGTGGGCGTCATCGCCCGGGATGCCGTGAAGAAGTAGCGGCCCAGGACGAGGGGGGACGCACGAATTTCGCGTCCCTTCCCATGCCCGTGGTGCCACTACCAGGAGGTCCCGTGGACGCCGATCTCGACGCTGCGCTCGCCGTCCTTCGGGGTGAGCCCCACGGAGGTGATCGTCAGCTTCACATCCTTGGTCTCGGCATCGAGGCACGAGTTCGGGACCATCTGGAACATCCCGCTTCGCTGCGACGAGTTCAAGAGCACGTTGTACTGCGTGCCGTTCGAGCAGGTGACGTCGAAGCGGCCGCTCAACATCACCGGGTAAAACGAATCGGACGTGAGACCGAATGCCCGGTGGCGCCGAGACGTCGCAAACGTCGCCGGGCAGGTGGGACAGCCCTCTTTGTTCACCAACACGCGCCCGAGCGCCGTCCAGTTGGCCATCGAGGGTTGTCCCTCGGCGCGGCTCGTCTCGTGCCCCGCGACCAAGAAGAATCCAACCGCACCAACGAACCCAGCGACCTTGAAAATAGAATTCACGATATGCGCCTCAGATGGAGCTACTGCAGATAGTGAACCATCCTCGGCCTAACGCAACACCCCACGCGCTCCCCATAGGAATGTGGCCTTAGACGCCAACCAGTCGCATTTGGCGTTTGCCGTTTGCAGGCGGCGTGAACGCAATCGGGTATTCGCCCGAGAAACATGCATGGCAGTAGCCCCCGGACGTCTCCTGGCGAACTTCCGGGCCGCGGACGGCGCGAATCATGCCGTCGAGCGACAAATAAGCCAGTGAATCCGCGGTGATGTAGCGCGCGATTTCGTCGACGGTGTGGCTGGAGGCAATGAGCTCCCGACGGGTCGGCGTGTCGATGCCGTAATAACAAGGCCACTGCGTCGGGGGGCTCGAGATGCGCATGTGCACTTCGCGCGCGCCGGCGTCGCGGATCATCTTTACGATTTTGCGCGAGGTGGTGCCGCGCACGATGGAGTCGTCGAGGACGACCACGCGCTTGCCGCGCAGGATGGTCGCGACGGGATTCAACTTGAGGCGCACACCGAAGTGGCGAATCGACTGCTGCGGCTCGATGAAGGTGCGACCGATGTAGTGCGACCGAATGAGCCCCATTTCGAAGGGGATGCCTAGCGCCGACGAGTAGCCGATGGCCGAAGGAACACCCGAGTCGGGGACCGGGATGACCACGTCGGCATCGACGGCGCACTCGCGTGCGAGCGCCTCGCCCAGCGACTTGCGCACTTCGTAGACCGAGCGGCCTTGGATGCGCGAGTCAGGACGTGCAAAGTACACGTATTCGAAGATGCACATGTGCGGCGCGGCCTTTTCGGTCAGCCGCAAGGAGCGCATGCCGTTTTGGTCGATGACCAGCATCTCGCCCGGCTCGAGATCGCGCACGAACTCGGCGCCGATGAGATCGAACGACGTGGGCTCGCTCGCAACGATGTGCGCGTCGCGAAGGCCCGACTGCTTCGAGCCCGGGAGGATGCCCAAACAGAGGGGACGCACGCCGCGCGGATCGCGCACGGCGACGAGCATGTCCTCGGTCATGAACAGGAGCGAGTAGGCGCCTTTGACCCGGGCGAGTGCGTCGGAGATGCGGTCTTCGACGGTGGGCTGCGAGGAGCGCGCCACCAGGTGGACCAACACTTCGCTGTCGCTCGATGATTGGAAGATGGAGCCGCTGGCCTCGAGCTCGGCGCGAAGTTCGTCGGCGTTGGTCAGGTTGCCGTTGTGGCAGACCGCCAAGGAGCCGAGGGCGAAGTCGACGGCGAAGGGCTGCGCATTCTTGAGCGCGGAGCCGCCCGCGGTGGAGTAGCGCACGTGCCCGATGGCGTAGCGGCCCGGGAGCTTCTCGAGCTGGGACTGACTGAAGACGTCCTGCACGAGGCCCATCGCGCGGTGCACGAAAAGCTGCTCACCATCGCTGGTGACGATGCCCGCAGACTCTTGTCCGCGGTGTTGCAGGGCATGGAGCCCTAGATACGTGAGGTTCGCGGATTCGGGGTGACCGTAGATGCCGAAGACGCCGCACTCATCGTGAAAATGGTCGTCGTCGAGATCGGCAAAACGAGCGGAAGGCTGGATATCTGCAATGTCGTTGACCACGGGGCGCCGCTAACTTGGACGCAATGCGCCCGGACGGCAAGCCAGAACGCGTGTGATTTCGTCAGCAAGGGCAACGTTCGATTCAACGTACCGTTCTCGATTCCGCGCTGTGCGTGGACGGCGGCAGCGGGACGAAACCGGCGAGACCGGCGCGATGTGTGGTCCAGAAAGAAAGGATCGCCTGAACGCCTGGCGATCCCAGCGCGAGAACCGGACGAGGGCGCCGGCCTCGCCGGGACTGTTCCGCTGCCGCTGCTTGCCTTCGACCGCAATTCTGAACTGGACCCGCGTCTCGAACGTTGCGTTAACGACCGGCGTAGTTGGCTGTAACGACGATCTTGTAGCGCTCGTGCGCGTGGGGGATGTCGAGCGGGGTCGACGCGAGCTCTTTTTTGACGGCGAGCGCGCATGCGGACGCGAGCTTCGCGCTCTTCAAGGTGCGGCCGTCGCGGGGGGCCAAGATGGCGATTTTATTACGGGTTCTCGCAAAGCCCACGTCGGCGACGTACTGAATGGTGCCGCCGGCGCTCGAGGTCGGAACGCAGTCGGCCTTTTTGACGATCGCGGCCGCGAGGGCGGTCTCGATTGAGGAGAGCCGGTCGCAATCGCCCGGTGCTGTCTTGCGGGTGCCGCGGTCGTGGCAACTCAGAACGGCGATTTCCGAAAGGGAGATCCCGGAAGCGCCGGCATCGAGGGCGGTCGGCGCGGCTGCGTCCGCTGTTTCGCCCACCGCGTCGGCAACCACCGGGCGCGGGATGGGCGGTGCGTTGTCCTCGGAGCGAGGACGGCGCCACAGGTACAGCGGAATGGCAACGAGCGCGAGCGTGAGCAGACCCACGATGAGCAGCTGGATCTTGCCCACGCGATCGACGCTCGCGGCAAGAGCCTCGATGTCGGGTTTGGGGGGATCGCTCTTTGGGATCCCTAACTTCGACGGCTTGAACGGCATTTACGACTGCGGATCGACGAGCGTGCGAACGTTGACCCCCGGCTCGTAACGCGCGATGGACGCCACCAGATCGAGCCCGTCCGGAAGCATGACCTGGACTTGCTGCACGACCTGCTCGACGAGGTTGCGCGCTTCCTGCGGCCCGGGGCCGGTCATGGCCACGACGAACCGCAGTGGGCCCGTGCGTCCTGCCGTCACGGCGATGAGCGACAGAAGAAGCATGTCCGTGAGCTCCACCACGCGGGTGGCGGCACGGCGGAAGGCGAGCATCTCGAGGATGGTCGGCCGGTCGGAGACGAGGCGATTCGGCCCCCGCAGCTCGTAGCGTGCGACGGTGAGCGGCGCATCGACCCATTCCGCGAACTGCGCCTCCTCGTCGAGCATCTTGAGGAGCTGGTCGCGCGAGAGAAGCTGCGTGAGCCCGTCGCGCTTGGCGAGGTACACGCGGGCGCGTTTGTGACCGACGCTGCCAGGGGCAAAGCTCACGAGCTTGAAACGCAGCTCGCCGAGCTGCACTTCCCCGCCGTGCATCAGGTTGACCTGCTTGCGGCGCTCGTAGGTGTGATCGACGTAGGTGCCGTTGGTGGAGCCCAAATCTTCGACGACCCAGGTTCCGTTTTGCCAGCGGAGCTGCGCGTGCTGACCGCTCACCGTGGCCTCGGGCACGACGAGATCGTTGTCCGAACGACGCCCGATGGTGATGGTCGGCTTCTCGAGGCTGTATAGATCGCCGACGCACTCGGAAGCGTTGGTGGCGTACGTGGAGAGCAGCGCCTGCTGCCCCGGAGAAAATTGCGCGGTTGCGCTCCGGCCGGGCGGCGGGCCCGGATCGAGACGCTCGCGCGGAACCTGGATGGGGTTCGTCGTGAGCGTAACCGGGTTGAAAAAGCGCATATGGCGCGCGGGGAGGCGCTGCTGCGGGTCGTCCGAGAGGCAACGGAAGACCTGCTTGATCTCGTCGATCGACAGGCCCGCGGGCACGTCGAACATGATCTGCGCGCGCATCGGCTTGGAGCGCGGCTTGTAGCCGGGCTCGGGGACGCGGCACGTCCACATTTCCCAGAGCGTGAGGCCGAGCGCGTAGACGTCGTCCTCCGGCGAGGCGCCGCCAGACCGAATACGCTCGGGCGCCATGTAATTCGGCGTGCCGCCGTCGGGCGGGGCGCCGGGCCTTCGCCCGATCACGCGTGCGCGCTCTTTGGCGAAGCCGAAGTCGAGGACCATCGCCTTACCGAGGCCTCCGTCGGGATCCGACGTGACCATGACGTTCCCCGGCTTCAGATCGCCGTGGACGAGGCCTTGGGCATGGATGGCGGCCACCCCCGACGCAATGTCGTGGGCAAGGCGGCGAAACTCATCGGATGTGTAACCGCCCTGGGCTTTCTTTCGGCGAATATGCGTGTGCAGGGTCTGTCCGGTGATGTGCTCCATCACCAGGATTGGCCCGTACGCCGACGGCGAAAGATCGTGCACGCGGCAGACGTTGGGATGACTGACCGAGCGGGCGTGGAGGAGCTCCTGACGCAACGCCTCGTCATCGCCGGGCATGCGCGATTCCTCGCGCACGATTTTCAGGGCGACGGGCTGCTGGGTGGCACGGTCGTACGCAAGAAAGACCTCGCCCATTCCCCCTTTTCCGAGGCTCTGGCGAATTTCATAGCGGTCGTTGATGACCGTCCCCATCACCAAGGGGGCAAGATTGCTGCTACTCCGCGACGCGTCGGACACGGTGGCCTAGAGGGTCGTCGATCCCGTCGTCCGACGCAACCTTGGAAAGCGCCTTGTTCACCTCGTGCACGCCTCTTTTTCCGCTTGCGAAAGCCGCGCAGATCGCGGCGGTGTTGGCGACCCCCCGTTGCGTCCGCATGGGGTTTGCATAGTGCCCCGAATCTTTCGACCGCACTTGAAAATAGAACGACCGGTCGCAAAGTTGGCACCTTATTTGGACAACGATTGTCCCAGAGCTAAGCTGATTCCGTGGAACCGCCCGAGGTGCTCCGGGAACTCGAGAAGCTGGCCCGACGCCTCAACATCCGCGTGCGCCACGAACCGTTCGATCCGCGCGTGATCGAAGGCAAGGGCGGCCTGTGTTGGGTGCACGGCCGTCCGATCGTGATGCTCGATGGAGGCGCGCCAATTCTCGACAAAATTGGCGTGCTCGCCGAGGCGCTCGCGCGCTTCGACATCGTGCCGCTATACCTGCCGCCGGCCTTGCGCCAACACATCGAACGGCGCCGCGCCCGCACGGCCTGAGCGGGAGCTTCATTCCGCTTCATTCGGCAAGCTTGCGGATCGCGCCAACCCGCCGCTCGACCTCATTTGGCGGGAGGTAGATGCGGAGGCTGTCCTCGATGTACGGCAAGGCCTTGCGCAAGCCCTCGGGCGTCATGGTGTCGACGTTGACGTTGGCCCGTGCACACGCGCGGCGAAGGACGCCATCGACGAAGATGCGCGAGAGGCCGCTCGCGGAAAGCACCCGTTCGTAGAGGGTCGTCTTGCCGTTGGCCATGATTCACCCGCGCAGGAGGTAGCGCGCGCCGGCGCCCATCATGTCGGCGATGTAATCGGCGAAGTAGCCCATCAGCCAATCGATGGCCGCCGGACGCTGCTCGGGAGGAACCTCGGCGACCCAGTCGACGAGCAGTCCGGCCTGTGTCGCCACGGAAACGTGCACCAAGTAATCGATGGGCACGCCGCTCTTGAGCATGCCCTCGACGATGCTGTCGATGTACGCCTCACGGCGCACGGTGCCCGTTTTCATCACGGTCTCTTCGAACACCGCCAGGTAGCCGCGCGCCAGCTGCCGGTAATCTTCGTCGACCCACGGCGGCATCGGCAGATCGAACCGCCTGCGGGACTTGGGAACCGCTTTGCGGAGGGACTCGATCCACCCCTGCTCGTGTCCGCGTGCAATCTTCAAGAGGAGCATCGGGAGGTCGTCGTTGGCTTGCGTGCTCGCCACGATCCTCCCTTCTACCACTCCTGTATCCTTATGCGATGGCAGTGTAGAGGCTGCTCAATGCCTCATCGAGTTTGTCGGTCACTGTCCCACCTGCTTGGGCCATATCGGGACGGCCGCCGCCGGAGCCTCCGATGATCTTGGCCACGGGGCGAATGAGGTCGCCGGCCTTGTAGCGATCGATCAGCGACTTCGAGACGGTGAGGACGAGCGAGGCTTTCGGGCCTTTGACGGCGCCGACGAGCACGACGGCTTGGCCGAGTTTGTCGCGGAGCTTCTCGGCCATTTCGCGCAGGGTCGCGGGATCGTCCGTGTCGACTTTGACGGCGAGGACCTTGCCGCCGGGGATCTCGCGCGCGCTGCGCGTGAGCTCGTCGAGGCCACCGCCGGACGTACCGCCGGTGGCGATCTTGCGCTTCAGATCTTGGATCTCTTTTTCGAGCTGGCGCTCGTGCGTGGCGAGCTTTTCGACTTTGTCGGCGACGTCCGCGAGGCCGCTGCGGGCGAACTGCGCGACGGTGCGGAGGGTCTTCTCCATTTGGCGGAACTGCGCGAGCGCGTTGAGACCGGTCGCAGCCTCGAGGCGGCGAACGCCGGCGGCGACGCCGCCCTCGCTGAGGATCTTGAACAGGCCAATCTCGCCCAGCGCGTGGGCGTGCGTGCCTCCGCATAGCTCGACGGAGTCGCGGGTCATCGTGAGGACACGCACGACGTCGCCGTACTTCTCTTCGAAGATGGCGATCGCGCCTTTGGCCCGCGCTTGGTCCATGGAGAGGACCTCGGTCTCGATGGGG
Source organism: Sorangiineae bacterium MSr12523 (assembly GCA_037157775.1). Lineage (NCBI taxonomy): Bacteria > Pseudomonadati > Myxococcota > Myxococcia > Myxococcales > Pendulisporaceae > Pendulispora > Pendulispora brunnea. The sequence goes on along the minus strand of CP089982.1, from coordinate 3,041,821 downwards.
GCGTCGGTGAGGATCTTCGCGTTGACCAGGTCTTCGATGCGGGTGATCTCTTCGGGGGTCACCGCGCGGCCGTGCGAGAAGTCGAAGCGAAGGCGATCGGGCCCCACGAGCGAGCCCTTTTGCGCAGCCTGCTCGCCGAGTACCTGGCGAAGCGCCCAGTGGAGCAAGTGCGTGGCCGAGTGATTGCGGCGCGTGGCCGTGCGACGCTCGTGATCGACCTCGAGCTCGACGACATCGCCGACCTTGATTTCGCCCGCGGTAACCTTGCCGCGGTGGGCGATGAGGCCCTCGATGGGCTTCTGCGTGTCCTCTACCGTGAACGCACCGCCCTTGCCACGGATGCCACCGCGATCGCCGACTTGGCCGCCCGCCTCACCGTAGAACGGCGTGACGTCCGTGATGATCGCCACCGCGTCGCCGGATTTCGCCGACGGGACCAGAGTGCTGCCCTGGACGATGGCGACGACCTTCCCCTCGCCTTCTTCGTGATCGTAGCCGGTGAAGCGCACGGCACCGCCCACGGCGCCGATGGCTTCGCGCCACACGGATTCGACGACGGCTTCGTCGTTGAGTTTCGATTCCTGGCTGCGAAGGCGCTGCTCCTCCAAGGCCTTGTCGTAGCCCTCCTTGTCGACGTTGATTCCGCGCTCGGCCGCGATGACCTCGGTGAGGTCGACCGGGAAGCCGTACGTGTCGTAAAGCTTGAACGCCGTGGGGCCGGGCAAGGTGTTCGCCCCGGCGGTGCGAACGGTGGCGATTTCCTCGTCGAGGATGCGAAGGCCGCGCTCGAGCGTCTGCCGAAAGCGAATCTCTTCTTGCTCGGCTTGCGTCGCGATGAGGTCCTTGCGGCGAACGAGCTCGGGGTACTGCTCGCCCATGAGTTTCACCACCTCGAGCGCAACCTCGTGCAGGAACGGGCGCTCGATGCCGAGGCGGTGACCATGTCGGATCGCGCGGCGCATGACGCGGCGAAGAACGTACTCGCGGCCGTTGCGATCGGGCAGGACGCCCTCGGCCATGAGAAAAGCCGTGGTGCGCGCGTGGTCGGCGATGACGCGCATCGAGACGTCGTCGTCCGCTTGCGAGGCGCGATAGGCCTTGCCCGAGATGGATGCGGCCTTGTCGACGAGCGCGCGCATCAAGTCGCTGTCGTAATTGGAGAACTTGCCCTGAAGGACGCTGGCGATGCGCTCGAGGCCCATACCGGTGTCGACGCACGGCGCGGGCAGCTTCTCGAGGAGGGCTTGGCCGTCGGGGCCGAGGCTCCGCTCGAACTGCATGAAGACCAGGTTCCAGATCTCCATCCAGCCGTGGCCGGCTTCGTTGGGCTCTTCGTTGAAGCGGGCGAGATCGGGGCTCTCACCTGGAGCGCCGAGGTAATAGTGAATCTCGGAGCACGGGCCGCAGGGACCGGTGTCGCCCATCTGCCAGAAGTTGTCCTTCATGCCGAGGCCGAAGATGCGCTCGTCGCCAAAGCCGGTGACCTTGCGCCAGATGGCCCGAGCCTCGTCGTCCGCCGCGATGCCGCCTTCGCCGCCGAAGACGCTGACCACGAGGCGGTCCTTCGGGAGGCCGTAGACGTTGGTGAGCAGATCCCAAGCGTACGCGATGGCCTCTTCCTTGAAGTAGTCGCCAAAGCTGAAGTTGCCGAGCATCTCGAAGAAGGTGTGGTGGCGTGCGGTGACGCCCACGTTCTCGAGATCGTTGTGCTTGCCGGAGATGCGGATGCACTTCTGGCTGGAGGTGGCGCGCTTGTACGGGCGAACGTCCTTGCCGGTGAACACGTCCTTGAACTGGACCATGCCGGCGTTGGCGAACATCAGCGTGGGATCGTTGGCGGGCACCAGCGGGCCGCTGGCACAGACTTCGTGCCCCCTCTTGCCAAAGAACTCGAGAAACGTGCGCCGGACTTCCGACGCGGGATGCAGGATTTTTTCGCCGCCCACGGTGCTCATTGTACCGGGGCATTTAGCACGTTTCGACCCGCTCCCGCTCCTGCTCCCGCTCCCGAGACTCAGAAGAATCGGGAGCGGGATCGGGAGCGGGAGGGGGAATCAGCGCCGGAGCTGTTCGTAGAGCTCGTCGTAGAGCGCGGCCACGACGGGCGGGGCGAAGCGCTCCGCATAAAGGGCGCGGGCGCGCTGGGGACGATCCGAGCCGTCGCGAAGGATGGCGACCGCCGTTCGGGCAAGGGCATCGGCATCGCCGGGGTCGACGAAATCGGCGGCGGAAAGTGCCTCGAGCGGGCCGCCGCGGGCGAGGATCATCGGAATGCCCAGGGACAGGGCCTCGAGCAGGACGATGGGCAGGTCGACTTTGCCGTAGAGATCATCCACCGGGAAAAGCACGGCCGAGGCGGCGGCGAGGAGCGGGATGATATCGGCCATCTGGCCGACGTGGCGCGTGCGGTGGAGGAGGTGGGCGTCGGCCAAGATGCGTTCGACGCTGGCCCGGGCCTCCTGCGCGCGCGGCGTTTTCGGGCGGCACGCGAAGACGACGCGCGCCTCGGGCACCGCCCGCACGATGGCGGCCACGGAACGGGCCACGGTTTCGGCGCCGTGCGAAACCTCGTAATCGCCTGGGTAGAGGAGAATGGGCCCAGAGCCCAGGTCGAGCTCCTCACGAAGCTGCGTGATTTCGGCCGGCGCCACGGCCCGAGGTGCGGCGCTGCACGGCGGGATGACGCGCAGTTTCGAGCCCTCGACGCCCTCGGCGAGAAGGCGCGCGCGCGTCCACTCGGTGAGGGCGACGACGGCGTCGCCGAAGAGCAACGAGGGCGCGAGCTCGAAGCGACGCGGGGCACTGGCAATGGTCTGCACGACGTGCCCGTTCCAGCCGAGCGTGCGCCGAGTTGCAATCGACACGCGCGCCGCGGTCGAGGAGGCCACGTTGGGCGCGAAGACGAAGTGCCACACGTCATGCCCGCGATCGGACAAGAGACGCCGCACGACGCGCGCATTGGTGAGCACGCCGGGCGAGAAGCCACCCGGCTCCCGATAAATGGGATCCGACACGACGCGCCCGCCCAGCGGCGCCGCCCGTTCCGTCGTCATCACCGTGGGCCGCGCACGCGTAAGGTGCATTGCGATGTCGCGAACCAGGTTTTTCGAGCCATCGTGCCACGGCGGCACGATGGGCTTCGAGACGAACAGGACGTGTTTCAAAATGGGCTCCCGCTCCCCTTTGACCAAAGATTGAATTCTTTGGGAAGGAAAAGCGAGCTACTGCAGGGCTTGCGAAAACCCGCGATCGGCGTTGCGCATGGCACTTTCCACGGCGCCGTCGACGGCTTGATCTTGAAGCGCGAAGACGCGCTGTTCGTTGACCAGCGAGCGGGCGGTGCCGATGCTCATGGCGTTGCCGGTGAGCGATGCGCGGAGCGAATGCTCGGGCACTTTGCGCACGCTGAAGTCGACCTGCGCGGAGAATCCCACGGTGCCGTTGGCCTGCGTCTGCTGCGTCATGCGCACGAGCGTGCCGTCGATGACGAGCACCGGCACGTGCTGCTCGCTCGCGCGGCGGGCGGCCGTCTGCGGATCCGGCGCCAGGAACGCGCCCGGCACACTGGCGGCGCGTTCGCGGGCGGCCGAGCGAAGCACCTGCCCGAGTTGATCGCCACGCGAACCTCCCACGCCGGAGGCATTGCGCATGGAGCCGAGTTGCAACACGTACTTGGCGCTGCCCTTCGCAGCTTTGCCGCCGCCACCGCCGCCGCGCAAGGTGGCCAGCGACCCTTCGAGCTGCGTGCGCACGCTGGCGGCCCCCTCCGTCTCGAGATGTTGCTCGAGCGCCGGAATGGCCGCCGCGTCGCCGTACGATCCCAGCGCAGCCGCTGCAGCGGCCCTTACCGCGGGATGTGGATCGGACAGCGCCTTCTCGAGGAGCTGACGTCCGTCCGGTGGCTTGGTACGACCAATGACGAGAGCCGCGCCGAGTCGCACACGAAAGTCGTCCGCCTTCGTGATCTCACGGCGCGCAGCCGCCAGGTCCTGGGCAGGCGACACGTGTACATTCGCGGTCAGCAGCAGCAAGGACGTGAGTCCCACGAGGCAACGGCGAAAAATACGGGAGCGCCTGCGAATCATCCTCGAACGACCGTCCTCTTCTCACGCTGCGGGCGCTGCCGAACGAGGACGGAGCGAAACTCAGAGAAGGCTCTTGATTTCCTTCTCGAGCTCGTCCTCTTCACCATCATGATAGCCGAGATGGACGAAGCGCACGACGCCTTTTCGGTCGACCACGAACGAAGAGGGCATGCTCTTGGGCTCCCACTTCTTCGCGATGTTCTTCCCGTCATCCCACCCTATCGCGAACTTGGCACCGTAGGTCGTACCGAAGTCCTGGATGTCTTTGCTCTTCTCGTCGTCTTCCGAGACCGCGACGATCTCGAAGCCGTTCGACTTGTACTTCGTGTGAAGCCCCTGCAGCTTCGGGAAGGATTTTTTGCAGGGCTCGCACCACGTTGCCCAGAAATCGACGAGAACCACCTTGCCTTCGAGGCCTTTGAACGAGATTTTCCCTTGTCCGTTCACCGATTCGACGGCGAAATCCGGACCGGGAGCTCCAACCAACGAGTGCGCACCTTCCGCGCCGCCCGTTTTGGCTTCGCCACCTTCTCCACCCGTCCCTCCACCACCGCACGCGCCGAGCGCGGAGGAGAGCACGGCCACCAGCACGAAACGGAACAATGAAGTCTTCATGCGTTGGGGTTTAGCACGCGTTTTTCTGCAGAAAATCCGGTAAAAAACAGACCAGGGTGGTGGATCCTGCGAAACCCGTGCCCCCCTCGCCTGCCGGTCGCCGCAGCCCAATACCGAAAAGGCCGAGCGTTAACGCGGGTTTCCCAATGGGCCAATCGCGCGAAAGCCGCTTAGAGCGATAACAACCAGCGCTTCATGATTTGAAATCCGTCGTGCATCAGCGCGAGGGATGTCGATTCGTTCTTCTGATGAGCCTGCGCATTTTCACCGGGACCGAAGTTGACCGCCGGAATTCCGCGCGCCGCGAACCGTGCCACATCGGTCCAGGCTTGCTTCGGCTCCACCGATTTCACACCAGCTTCGATCAACTTGGCAATCAACGGATGGTTGCCATTGGGCGGGGCGGCAGGGCTCCGGTCGGTGATTTCGATGCGCGGCTCGGGGCCGTCCCAGCCGTGCTCGTGCGCGGGGCCAATCACCAGGGCGCGCAGGCGGGCCTCGGCGTCCTCGATGGAGACGTCGGGCGGAAATCGGTAATTCAGGTTGAGCGAGAAGACGTCGGGCACGACGTTGCGTCCGCGGCCCCCATCCTTGGCCTGCGTGACGGTAACGACACCGCGGTAGGTGTGGCCGTCGAGGACGTGGTCGTCGGGCTGAAGCTTTCCCAGCTCCGTGAGCAGCGCCGCCGCCTTCACGATGGCGTTGTCGCCCTGCCAGGGGCGCGAGCTGTGCGCCGTCCGGCCTTCGAAGGTCACGGTGGCGTGCAACGAGCCATTGCAACCGAGTTGCAGGCGATTGTCCGACGGCTCCAGGCACACCGCGAGATCGACGGTGCCGAGTTCGGGATCTTGCTCGAGCACGGGGCCGAGTTCATTGTCCGCGAAAGGTCCCTCTTCCTTCGCGTAGAAGACCAGGGTGACGTCGCACGGAAGCAGGGGTCGCGTGGTTTCGGCCAAGGCGATCATCACCGCGAGACCGCTCTTCATGTCCGCCGCGCCGGCGCCGTAAATGCGATCGCCGTCGATGCGTGCGGGGCCATTTTCGGTGCGCACCGTATCGAGGTGGCCCACCAGCGCGATGTGCGGCGGGCGCTCGCCGCCCATGGATCGGCGACCGCGCGTCAGCGGGACGACGATGGAATTGCCGTAACGGCGAATGGGCCCGGCGAGCTCCTCCTTCTGGAGCCGCGCTTGCACGGCGTCGCAAATGGCGTCCTCCTCGCCGATGGGCGAAGGGATTGCACAAAGCCAGAGGAGCGTTTCGTCGAGTGCGCCGGAGAAGACGTCAAACGGGGACGTTAAAATCACGGAGCGCATCGTTCAGACTTACCTTCCGATCCGTACTCGGGTTTCGCTTCCCGATGATGAGCGCACAAGGTATCGCGAAGTCCCCAGCAGGGAAACGCTTGGTGCGGCTTCCCGGAATGACCACGCTGCGTGCAGGGACGTGGCCTTTTCGCTCGATGGGGGTCGAGCCCGTTACGTCGATGATGGTCGTGGATGCCGTGAGCACCACACCGGAGCCAATGACGGCCTCGCGTCCAACGCGGACACCTTCGACGACGACGACACGCGATCCAATGAAGGCGCCATCTTCCACGATGACCGGGCTGGCGCCCGGGGGCTCCAACACGCCGCCGATGCCCACGCCGCCGGACAGATGGACGTCTTTGCCAATCTGCGCGCACGAGCCCACGGTGGCCCACGTATCGACCATGGTGCGCTCGCCCACGCGCGCGCCGATGTTCACGTAACCGGGCATGACGATGCAGCCCGATTCGAGGAACGCGCCATAGCGAACCACACCGGGCGGCACCACGCGCACGCCCGCGGCCTGGTAATTCTTTTTCAGCGGAATCTTGTCGTAAAATTCGAAGGGACCGACGTCGTGGGTCTCCATCTTTTGCACGGCGAAGAAAAGCAGGATGGCCTGCTTCACCCAGCTATGCGTCACCCACGAGCCGTCTTCTTCGCCTTCTGCACCCGAGGTGGGCGGCGAGGCGACGCGAAGTTCACCGCGATCGAGCGCGGCGATGGTGTCCAACACCGCTTTGACGGTGGCGGGATCTTCGAGTCGTTTGCGATCGGCGAAGGCAGCCTCGATGAGAGGCCGCGACGTCTCGTGGGTGGTGGCCATGTTCGTTACGCCGTAGGGGAAACGAGCGAGCCGGGGAAGTAGTACGAGATTTCGATCTTCGCGTTCTCGAGGCTGTCGGAGCCGTGAACGGCGTTCTCGCCGACGCTGCTGCCGAACAGCTTGCGGAGGGTGCCGGCATCGGCCTTCGCGGGATCCGTTGCGCCCATCACTTTGCGGTAGGCGTTCACGGCGTCTTCACGCTCGAGCACGGCGATGACCACCGGCGAACGCGTCATGAACTCGACCAATTCGCCGAAGAACGGACGCGCCTTGTGCACGGCGTAGAAGCCTTCGGCTTCGGCGCGCGTGAGGTGCGTGCGGCGCAGGGCCAGGATCTTGAAACCCGCCTCTTCGAGGTGGGCGAGAATTGCGCCGGTGCGGTTCTTTTCGACGGCGTCGGGCTTGATGATGGAAAGTGTCCTCTCGACGGGCATGGGGCGCCTTTTACGAGATGGATCGGGAAAGTGCAACCGGCCCAGTGCGTCTTCTTCCCCCGTGCCCGTGCCCGTGCCCGTGCCCGTGCCCGGCAGGAGATCGGGCACGGGCACGGGCACGGGCACGGGCACGTGTACGTGTGGGGAGGAGAGAGCTAGACTTGACTCATGGCAGACTCTTGGGACGCAATCGTGGTGGGTGCCGGACACAACGGGCTCGTGTCCGCGCTTCTTTTGGCGCGCGCGGGGCTGAAGGTGCGGGTGCTGGAAGACAAAGGGGTGGTCGGCGGGGCAGCGCGCACGGAGCATCCCTTCAAGAAGGCGCCGAACCTGGGCATGTCGACGGGCGCCTACCTGCTCGGGCTCATGCCGCCCGAGTTGATTCAGAAGCTCGGCGTGGAGATGCCCGTCGTGCGGCGCGACCCGCATTACTTCCTGCCCACCGAAGGCAAACGCTATTTGCTTTTCGGGTCGAACCAGGCGCAGACCAAAGAGCAGTTCGTCTCGTTTTTCTCGGAGGCGGATTGGCGTGCCAACGTGGCGATGCAGGAAGAGATCGCGCAGATCCGCGAGGACGTCGCGCCGACGTTTCTGCAGGAGCCGCTCACCATCGAGGAGACGGCGGAGAAGTACATCCGGCCGAAGCTCCGCTCGGTGTTCGTCGATCTATGCCGCAAGCCGGTGAACGAGTACCTGGCGCGCTTCCAGTTCAAGAGCGACTTGGTGAAGGCCATGTACGCCGTGACCGACGGCTTTTCCGGGCTCACCGGCTCGTGGGATACGCCAGGCACGGGGATGAATTTCCTCGTCCACAACATGTGCCGCCTGCCCGGCTCCGAGGGCACGTGGATGATCGTGCGCGGGGGCATGGGCACGGTGACGGGGCGCTTGGCCGAGGCCGCGCGCAAGCACGGTGCGCGCATCGACGTGAACGCCGGGGTGAGCAAGCTGATCCTCGAGGGCGGCGTCGCCAAGGGCGTGGTGCTGCACGATGGGACCGAGGTCCGCGCGGGGGTCGTCGTGTGCAACGCGGACCCGTTCCGGATGCGCCAGCTCGTGGGGCGTGAAGCGCTGCCGGGCGACTACAACACGCGGCTCGACGAGTACGGGAAGAAGACGGGCACGACCATGAAGGTGAACCTCGCCCTGCGCGGGCTGCCCAAGTTCACCTGTCTGCCGGAAGATCGCGGGCAGTACGGCGCCACGATCCATTTGCTGCCCAGCGAAGATCGGGTGATCGAGTCGCTCCGGACGGGCTTTGCCGACGTGCAGCAGGGCAAGCTCGCCGAGTTTCCGACCATCGAGTGGTACATCCACACCACGGTCGACCCGTCGCTGCAGGACGCGGAGGGGAACCACAATTCCGCTCTATTCGTGCAATGGGTGCCACGCGAGCTTCGCGGCACGACGTGGGAGGCCGAGGAATCGCGCTATGTGGCGCACCTGCTGTCGATCTGCGACCGCTTCGCACCCGGAACGTCGGATCTCGTGGTGGATACGTTCCCGCTGCACCCGCAGAAAATCGAGCAGCACTTCGGCATCACCCATGGGCACATCCATCACGTCGACAATTCGTTCGGCTTCGCCGATCGGCTCCCCTACGTGACGCCCATCGCCGGGCTCTATTCCTGCAGCGCTGGCTGTCACCCCGCAGGATCGGTGATTGGCGCGGCTGGACACAACGCGGCCATGCGCGTGCTAGGCGATCTCGGGCGCGCGGCTCAATAGCAAAACGGACCGCGGAATCGAGGAATCCACCTTTACAGAAGGGCCAACTGAACGGATCCTTAGGCCATGTCGGGTCCTCGTGACCGGGATGGTGGGACATCGCAGCGTTCCCAAACGCTCATCGTGCAGGCGCCCGAGTCGATCAAGCGCACTCGTTCCAAGGCGGTGTTGACCACCGCCACGGGCACGCAAACTGCGCGCGTTCACGTCCTCGCCCCAGCGGAAATCGTGACGATGGGGCGCGGGGACGATTGTACGTTGCGCTTCGACGACGCCAGCGTTTCGGGCAGCCACGCGCGCATTCTGATGGTGGGCGGCGAATACGTCTTCGCCGACAATCGCTCCACGAACGGCAGCTACGTGAACGACGTCCGCATCGACGGCGCCGTGCCGCTCAAGGATGGCGATCGCATTCGGCTGGGGCCGCATTGCATGCTGCGCTTCAATGTCGTCGACGATGACGAGGAAGCCGCCCTCAAGCGCATGTACGAGGCCGCCCTCTACGATGGGCTCACGAAGGTGTACAACCGCAAGCACCTCGAGGAGCGGCTCGACGTGGAGGTCGCTTTCGCGATCCGCCATGCGACGGAGCTGTCGGTGATTTTGCTCGACGTCGATCACTTCAAAAAGGTGAACGATACGTACGGGCATTTGGCGGGTGATGCGGTGCTGCGCACGGCGGCGCAGGTCATGTCGCACGGGTTGCGCCAGGAGGATCTGCTCGCACGTTACGGAGGCGAGGAGTTCGTCGTGGTGGCGCGCGGCACGGCGGTGGCGAATGCGACGCTCGTGGCGGACCGTTTGCGCAATTCGATTGCCGCGACGATGATTCCCTTCGAGGAGCACTTGCTCCACGTCACCGTGAGCGCCGGCGTGGCCTCGCTGCGCGATTGCGGTCCGCGCATCGAGAAGGCCACGCCAACGAGCGTCCCCTCGCTGAAAACGAGCCTCCTCGGCGCCGCCGATCAGAGGCTCTACGCCGCCAAGCAGGCAGGCCGCAATCGCGTGATTGGCGCTTGAGCGAAGCTTCTTAATCGACCGGGTACGGGCCGTGCTCGAAGGTCTCGGCGTGGTAGCCCTTCGCGCCCACCTCTCGGGCCAATTCGCTGCGGGGCTCGCGGCCGTGGCGCAGGCAATCGACGACGTAGGCGAAGTCGTAACGCGGGCGCCAGCCCAGCTCCGTGCGCGCGCGCTCATTGACGTACACGCGCTCGATGCCCGGGAACATCTTCCAACCGCGCTTCGCGTACTCCTCGGCGAACTCCGGAACATGGCGCGCCACGACGGCGGCGGCATCGCGCTGGAGATCGACGAGATCGCCCTGCGTGAAGGGCGTGGTGGCGCTGATGATGTACTTGCGAAAGCCGAGCGCGCGCGCCTTGTCGATCGCGAGAAGGTGCGCGCTGACGATGTCCTCGATGTCGACGCGGCGGTAGAGGAACTCGTTGGCCTTCGCGTTGCCGTCTTCGTACGCTTCGCGCGTGCCCTTGTGGTCATCTTCCTCGGGGAAGAAGCGCGAGGTCCGCAGCACGAGGCAAGGCAGGCCGAGGTTTCGCTGAAAGAGCTCGCACAGGTTTTCCGCTGCGAGCTTCGTCACGCCGTAAATGTTCTTCGGAATGGGGACCACGTCCTCCGTGATCCACGTGGCGGGCTCCCCCGGCGCCGGCGTCAGCGCGCGGCCAAAGGTGCTCGTGGTGCTCGTGAAGATGAAGGCACCCACACGGGCGGCCACCGATTCCTCGAGCAGGTTCAACGTCCCCGTGACATTCGTGTCCACGAAGGCCTGGCGCGTGTGCGTCGCCACGTGCGGCTTGTGCAGTGTCGCCGCGTGCAGCACGGCGTCCACGCCCTCCAGGGTGCGCTTCACCAGGGCCCGATCCAGGATCGAGCCCGTGACATCCGTGAAGGGCGACGCTGCGATGTCGAGCCCAATGACCTGGTGGTCCGGGTGCTTTCGCAGCGTGCGCACGAGCGCCTCGCCCAGATGGCCGGCGCTCCCTGTAACGAGAATTCTCACTTCATCATGGATTGCAGCGTGACGGCCATGTCGCTCGGCGTCGGTGCGACTTTGGCGCCTGCTGCTTCGAGGGCGCGGATCTTCTCGGCAGCCGTACCTTTGCCACCGGCAATGATGGCGCCTGCATGGCCCATGCGCTTGCCCGGCGGGGCAGTCGTGCCGGCGATGAACGCCGCGACGGGTTTGGTCATTTTCGTCTTGATGAACTCGGCCGCGCGCTCCTCGGCGCCGCCGCCGATTTCACCGATGAGGATGACGCCGTGCGTATCCGGATCGGCCTGGAAGAGTGTGAGCACGTCCACGAAGTCCATGCCCGCAACCGGATCGCCGCCGATGCCGATGCACGTCGATTGCCCGATGCCGAGCGCGGTCAGCTGACCGACGGCCTCGTACGTGAGCGTGCCGGAGCGGGAGACGACGCCAATGTTGCCGGCTTTGTGAATGTGGCCCGGCATGATGCCGATCTTGCAGGCCTCCGGCGTGATGATGCCGGGGCAGTTCGGTCCGATGAGGCGCGGGATCTCCCCTCCGGTCGCCGTTCGCTCGGCCTGCAGCGCTTCGAGGAAGCGGCGCACCTTGATCATGTCGATGGCCGGGATGCCCTCGGTGATGCACACCACGAGCTTGCAGCCCGCATCGAAGGCCTCGACGATCGCGTCGGCGGCGCCGGGCGGCGGCACGAAGATGCAGCTCGTGTCCGCGCCGGTCTTCGCCACGGCTTCGGCAACGGTGTCGAAGACGGGAACCTGCACGGTTTTGCCCGCGTGATCCTTCGCCTCGAACTTCTCACCACCGCGCGTCGGCGTACACCCGGCGACGACGTTGGTGCCGTATTCGATCATCTGCTTCGCGTGAAACGATCCCGCACCACCGGTGATCCCTTGCACGAGCACGCGCGTTTGTTTGCCAACCAGAATGCTCATCGTGAAGTTCTCCTAGTTTTCCGCGTGGGGGATCAACCGGCAATCGCGCGCACGATCTTCTGCGCGCCGTCGGCCATGTCGTTGGCCGCCGAGATGGCCAGGCCGCTTTCGTTGAGGATTTTGCGCCCGAGCTCCACGTTAGTGCCCTCGAGGCGAACGACCAGCGGCACCTTCAGGCCGAGATCCTTGGCCGCGGCAACGACGCCGGCTGCGATGACGTCGCATTTCATGATGCCGCCGAAGATGTTGACGAAGATGGCCTTCACCTTGCTGCTGGAGAGGATCATCTTGAACGCCTTGGTGACCTGCTCCTGCGTGGCGCCACCGCCCACGTCGAGGAAGTTCGCCGGCGCAACGCCGCTCTTCGCGCCGTAGTGCTTGATGATGTCCATCGTGGCCATGGCCAGGCCGGCGCCGTTGACCAGACAGCCGACGTTGCCATCGAGCGAAACGTAGTTGAGGCCTGCCTGCTTCGCCTCGAGCTCCACCGGGTCTTCCTCGGCCGCGTCGCGCAGCTCGTCCCAGTTCGGGTGGCGGTAGTCGCCGCTGTCGTCGAAGTTGATCTTCGCGTCGAGCGCGACGATGTCGCCGCTCTTGGTGACCACGAGCGGGTTGATCTCGAGCAGCGAGCAGTCTTCCTTCACGAAGAGCTCGTACAGCGAAGAGACGAGCTTCACGAACTGGCTCACCGTCTCTTTCTTGTGCTTCAAGAGGCCTAGGCCGAACGCCAGCTGGCGCGCCTGGAAGGGCAAGAGACCCACGACGGGGTCGACGTGCACCTTGAGAATCTTTTCCGGCGTTTCCTCGGCGACCTTCTCGATTTCGACGCCGCCTTCGGTCGAGGCCATGAAGGCAATGCGCCGGCGATCGCGATCGACCACCGCACCGACGTACAGCTCGCGCTCGATGTCGAGCCCCTGCTCGATGTACAGGCGGCGAACCTTCTGCCCTTCGGGACCGGTTTGATGCGTGACCAACTGCATGCCGAGGATCTTCTCGGCGAGCTGCCGCGCCTCCGCGGCGCCATTCTTGGCGACCTTCACGCCGCCGCCCTTCCCTCGCCCGCCGGCGTGGATCTGGGCTTTCACCACCACGACGTTCTTCCCCGTTTCCGCGACCAATCGCGTGGCGGCCGCCTCGGCCTCCTCCAACGTGAACGCGGGATAACCTTTGGGGATCGGCACCCCGTACTTTTGGAAGATCTGCTTCCCTTGGTACTCGTGAATTTTCATAGAGGGCTCCGGTGGCGAATAATCCTACCCGTACACGTGCCCGTGCCCGTGCCCGTCCCCGATCCCCTGCCGATCTCCTTGAAGATCGGGCACGGGCACGGGCACGGGCACGTGTACGGGCTCAAAATCTAACTAGCTGGCCTTCTTCACGACGTCGATCACGCTTTGGACGCTCTTGGCGCTCTTCTCGAGCATGGCCTTCTCGTCCGCGGTGAGTTCGACTTGGACGATCTTCTCCACGCCCTTGCCGCCGATGATGACGGGGACGCCCATGAAGATGTCCTTGTAGCCGTACTCGCCGTCGAGGTAGACGGCGCTCGGCAGAAGGCGCTTTTGGTCGAGGAGGTACGACTCGGCCATCGCCACCGCCGACGTGGCCGGCGCGTAGTAGGCGCTGGTGCCCATGAGGCCGACGATCTCGCCGCCGCCCTTGCGGGTGCGATCGACGATGGCGTCGAGCTTCTCTTTGGCAATCAGCTGGCGCACGGGAAGTCCGTTGATCGTGCAGCAGCCGAGGACCGGAACCATGTCGTCGCCGTGGCCGCCGAGCACCGTGGTGCGCACGTCCTTCACGCTGACGCCAGCCTCGCGGGCCAAGAAGAGCTGCAGGCGCGCGGAGTCGAGCACGCCGGCCATGCCCACGACCTTCTCCTTCGGGGCGCCGACGACGCGCTTGTACTCGTAGACCATCGCGTCGAGCGGGTTGGAGATGACGATGACGAAGGCATCGGGACACACGCGCTTCGCGTTGCTGGCGACGTCGCGGATGATGGGCAGGTTGATCGCCACGAGGTCATCGCGGCTCTGGCCCGGCTTGCGCGGAACGCCTGCCGTGATGATGAGAACGTCCGCACCTTTCAGGTCGTCCCAGTTCGAGCTGCCCTTGATGTGCGAGTCGTAGCCGAGGACTGCGCCGTTTTGCTCGAGGTCGAGCGCCTTGCCCTTGGCGAAGTTTTCCTTGGCCGGGATGTCGAACAGAACGACGTCCCCGAGCTCCTTGTTCGCCACGAGGCGCGCGAGCTCACCACCGATGTTGCCCGCGCCAATCAGACCGATTTTCTTGCGAGTAGGCATTGCCGTTTCTCCTTACTTAGAAATCTCGCGAGCGCTCACATGTGCTCGATGATGTTGTCGCCGAAAGCGCTGCACGCGATCTCGGTGGCGCCTTCCGTGAGGCGGGCGAAATCATACGTCACGCGACGGCTGCCGATGGCGCCATCCATGCCCTTGAGGACGAGGTCGGCCGCCTCGGTCCAGCCGAGGTGGCGGAGCATCATCTCACCGGAGAGGATGACGCTGCCGGGGTTGACCTTGTCCAGATCGGCGTACTTGGGCGCCGTGCCGTGCGTGGCCTCGAAGATGGCGTGGCCGCTGACGTAGTTGATGTTGCCGCCGGGCGCGATGCCGATGCCGCCGACCTGCGCCGCGAGCGCGTCGGAGAGGTAGTCGCCGTTCAAATTCAACGTGGCAATGACGTCGAACTCCTTGGGGCGCGTGAGGACCTGCTGCAACGTGATGTCCGCGATGGCGTCCTTGACGAGGATCTTGCCGCTCGCGAGGGCGGCCTTCTGCTCCGCGTTCGCGGCGTCTTCGCCCTTGGCTTCCTTGGTCTTCTCCCAGGTGGCCCAGGTGTAGACCTTGTCGCCGAATTCGCGATCGGCGAGGGCGTAGCCCCACTTCATGAAGGCACCCTCGGTGAACTTCATGATGTTGCCCTTGTGCACGAACGTGACGCTCTTGCGCTTGTTCTTGATGGCGTACTCGATGGCCGCGCGCGCGAGGCGCTCCGAGCCTTCGCGGCTGACCGGCTTGAGGCCGACGCCGGCCGTGCCGGGGAAGCGAACCTTCTTGTAGGCCGCCGGGAATTCCTTCTCGAAGAAGGCGAGGACCTTCTTGGCCTGCTCGCTCTCGGCTTCGAACTCGATGCCGGCGTAGATGTCTTCCGTGTTCTCGCGGAAGATGACCATGTCCACGTTCTCCGGTGCCTTCACCGGGCTGGGCACGCCCTTGAACCAGCGCACCGGACGGAGACACACGTAGAGATCGAGAAGCTGGCGCAGCTCGACATTGAGCGAGCGGATGCCACCACCGATCGGCGTGGTGAGCGGGCCCTTGATGCCCACGAGGTACTTACGGAAGGACTCCACCGTCTCCTGCGGGAGCCAGGTGTTGAACTTCGTGAAAGCCTTCTCGCCCGCGTAAACCTCGTACCAAGCGATCTTGCGCTTCCCACCGTACGCCTTTTCCACGGCGGCATCGAGCACGCGCACCGACGCGCGCCAGATATCGCGCCCCGTTCCGTCGCCTTCGATGAACGGCAGAATCGGGTTGTTCGGCACGATGAGCTTGTGATCTGCCCCCATGGTGATCGGCTCACCCTGGGAAGGAGGCGCAAAACGGGGAGAAGCGGTATCGGACGACATGGACTCTCCTTCTAGTGACGTTATGTCGTGGGCTGGATGAATGACGTCGGGATGGGCCGAGCGCGTAGCATGCGGATAATCTCCGCTCAAGGCTCTCGTAGGGTCACTCCTATACTAAGGTGCATGGTGAAACCGAGGGTCGATGCGCTTTACTCCGTATAAGTGCCGCTATTTGCTTGCTCCTGCGGCGTTTTTCCTAAGTACCCTTTCGCTATTTCCGGCGCCCCCGCCCGCCCGCGCCGCTGACGCCAAAGACGCAGGCCCACGCTGGATCGCCGCCACCCCCGATCCGATGGCGAGCCAAGCTGTAGCGCGCGCGCTCGCGGCCAAGGGACCTGCCGCGGAGCGGGAAGCGATCGCCGCCATGGCCATCTTGGTGAAGCTTTCGGGCCGCGCATCGAACGGGCACGTTCGCACGCTGCTCGAAGGGCTCTCGCGCAACACGACGTGGGCCGTGGGCGATGACGTGCGCGCAGAAGCCGCGCTGCTCGCGCGTTCGTTGGCGCCCGACGAGGGAACCGACGCAGGCATCCGCGCGGATCGGGCAGCGGGCATTTTGACCGACGTTTCGGTGCTCGGGCCCTTTCGAGATACGGGCGGCGGGCTCGATGCGCACGATGGGCCGGAAGGGCCAGGCGGATCGTTTGCAGATACACGGACCAAATATTCGTGGGGCGCCTTCGAGGTAGCCTGGCGCATGGTACCCCCGTCGTACGCGACGGCGTCGGGTGTGCCTCTGGATCTGTTCATTCATCCGCGCAAGGAGAGCTGCACCTGGGTGACGTCGCGCGTGCAGAGCGACAAGGCCGAGGTGCTGACGGTGCGCGTGGCCTCGAGCGGGCAAGTGCGGCTCATGTTCGACGGAACCGAGGTGGCGCGCAGCGAAGACGTGCACGCGTCGGCGGTGCTCGATCGGCTGGCGGCGCGCGTGCAGGCGAGCGCGGGCTCGCACTTGGTGGCCGCGAAGGTCTGCAGCGGGGCGCTGGAGGACGATGGGCGCGTGCGCTTGCGGGTGACACGCGACGCGGCAACGACGAAGGGCCCCGTGACGACGCCGCTGGCGCGGACCTTGGCGACCAAGGACCGCGATCTGGATGCGATGGTGGACGCGGCGGTGGCGCGCACGTTCGGCGGGGCCGATGATTTGAAGAGCCCCCGCGCGCCGGGGCTCCTCGATGCGATCACGCGCGCGCCCAAGGTGGATGCGGACCGGCTCGCGCTGGCTGGGTGGATGGCGCCGTCGGGCTCGAACCGCAGCGGATGGCTCCAGCGTGCCCTCGAACGGGCCGAGCAAAGCAACGACGAACCGACGCGCGCCTTCGTGCAGCGCCGGCAGGTGGCCGAGCATCTGCGGGCCAAAATGGCCGATTGGGCGATGGCCGCCCTGCGCGGGGCCAAGCTCGTGGAGGCGCCGGATCCCGAGGCGGTGCTCCTGCGCGCCGAGACGTACGATGCCCTGGGCTCCGAGGCGATGCGCCTCACCGCGATGGTCGAGGCGAAGAAGGCCGTCGATCGCGAGCCGGACAAGGTGCCCACAGCGCTCTTGGTGAAGCTTTTGTCGCTCACGTCGGGCCCCGATGCGGGACGGGCGGCGAGCCTGTCGGCGCTGCTGGCGAAACGCGGGTACGTGGGCCAAGGCTATTTGAAGGCCGAAAGCCTGCGCGGTAGCAAGGCAGGGGCGGCGGCGGCGCAGGCGATCTTCGCGCGAGGGCTGGAAGATCCCGACGACGGCGTGCGCATCGCACGCGCGGTATCGGCGCTGGGAGAACACGAGGCGTCGCGGGCGCTGTTCGCCAAATTGGTTGCCTGGGCACCAAATCGATCCGAGGCGTGGGCGGGGCTGGCGGCGGAGACAGCGGCGGTCGATCCAAAGGCCAACGTCGTGGGTGCGCTGCAGCGGGCACGCGATCTTTCCCCGGGCGATGCGAAGTACCGCGCCGAGCTGGCCCTGCGGCGCACGGGCACGAAAGAAGAGCGCGAGGCTGCGAGCGACGAGAGGTACATCGTGCCGTCGCAGACCGTGCTCTCGCGCCGGCAAGGTGCTCCCAAGGCGGGCACCGTCCCCGATGTGGAGGATCGGCAGCTGTACTGGCTGCGCGCGGTGGTCACCCATGCGGACAAGCGCGTATCGCAGTTGATTCAGTACGGGCGCGAGATCGTCATCGCGCCGCGGACGCAGGACGAGCTGTTCGAAGAGATCCCCGCCGAGGGCGATCTCACCGAGATTCTGCGGGCACGCGTCCACCGCAAGGATGGCGGCACGGCATTCCCGGTGGAGGAGCACAACGAGGGCACGCGCCCGCGCATCCGCTGGCCCGAGCTCGCACCCGGAGACGTCGTGGAGGTGGTGATCCGCACCTGGACGAGCCGCCCCATCGGCGGGCGCGGCGATGCGCCGTTCTACTTCCTCGATTACTCGGGCGCGCCGTCGACGCACCCGTTGGCGTACAACGAGGTGGTCGTCGACACCTCGAAGGAACATCCGATTTACCTCGACGTGGTGCAGCCGAAATGGCTGAACGGCCTTCGCGATCGCTCGTGGGCCGGCCGCCGCGAAGAGCGCGACGAAAATGGGCGGCACATTACGCGGCTCATTTGGCAAAACCCGATCATCGTGCCGGAGGAGCCGCTCGCGCCGGCGCTGAGCGAGACGGTGCCCTTGGTGGTGGGCTCTTCGTTCAAAGATTGGGACGCCTTCCGCAGTTGGTACCGCGAGGCCGTGCGCGGCTTCACGGAGCCAGACGACGAGGTGCGCCGCATCGCCGCGGAGCTCACCAAGGGCAAGACCACGCGCGAGGCGAAGCTCAAAGCGCTCTTCGACTTCGTGGCCGACGACATCCGCTACGTGAATTACGTGAGCGGCGAGTGGTGGCTGCCGAACCGCCCGCAGCAGCTGCTCGCACGACGCGAGGGCGACTGCGACGACAAGGCGATCTTGCTCATCACGTTGCTGCGCTCCGTGGGCATCGACGCGCAGGAGGTCATGGTGCAAACCCGGCAGACCGGGCAGCCCTCGGTGGTGCGCGCGAAGAACGCGGCGGTGCCCATGTTCGATCACGGCATCGCGTTTTTGCCCGGCCCGAACGGCGGGCGGTACCTCGATGCCACGAGCCCGCAATCGCGTCTCGGGCCCATCCCGGCGATGGATGCACGCGCGGTGGCGTTGCGCATGGATAGCGGGCCAGCGGAAATCGTGGAGCTGCCTTCGAGCTCGCCGGACGATCACGGCGCCGACGTGAATTGGACCATCACCTTGCACCCCGATGGATCGGGCGATTTGCTCGGTGAAGAGAAGCACGTTGGCGACGGCGCGTTCTGGTTGCGCACGTACCTGACGCAGGCGGATGCGCGCTCGCAGTACGTGGAAAACAGCTTGGTCGCGGGTTGGTTTCCCACCGTGCAAGTGGACAACAAGGTTGACTTCGACGGCGAGCGACCGAATGGCGAGGCCTGGGTGCGGTATCGCGCGCACTCCGACGGACTCGCGCGGCACGAACCGAACGAGCTCGTGGTGCCGCTCTCGCCGAGCATGACCCTTTCGTCGAACCTGGCGCCGCTGGTGAAGCGCACCTTGCCGGTGTGGCTGCCGTCGCATCTGGCACCGAGCCGGCAGCGGCGCACGATCAAAATCGTGGCACCGCCGGGGTTCACGTGGGGCGAGCTGCCGCCCGGCGGCAAGGTGAGCGGCGGCGACTTCGGTAGCGCGTCGCTCGAGATTGGCAAGGATCCGCGCGATCCGCGGGCGGTGCTCATTCGACGCACCGTGGTGTTCGACAAGAGCCAAATACCGGTGGAGCAATACGAAGCGTGGCGATCGTTCCTTTTGCAGACGGATGCGTTGATGCACAAGAGCGTGCGCCTCACCGAGCCCTCCCAGCTCCATACAAAGGCGGTGGCAAAATGAGGGCGCTCGCATGGTTGGCGGTGCCGCTGCTGGCAGCGGCCTGCGCGGGCAAAACGCCGCAGGCGCAGACGCCGGCGAGCGATCGCAGCGCGATTTCGAAGGTGGTGAACGCCACGCGCGAGGAAGCGCTGGGCGATCCCAACCGCGCGAAGCGGATGCACCTCGATGCCCTGGAGGGCCTGCCCACGGCGACGGACCCGTGGCACCCGATCCTCGTGCAAGCGTCGCTGGATGCGTTGGTGGTGCGGCGCATTTCCGCTCTGCAGGAGCTCACCGAGGAAGCGGGGCTCGTCTACCGTACGCACGAGGCCAAGGATCCCGTGGCCGAGCGGCTGCCGCGCATCTACGAGAAGATCGCTGGACCGTTCGGCAAAGGCCTGGTGGCGCGCGCCCTCGAAGACATGGCGGTGCACGATGGCGATTGGGAAACCGCCGAGCGGTGGCGATCGCGAAGCGGCTGCGCGCGGGAGGCCACCGTGGTGGGCCCCCTGGCGTGGGCCTCGATCACCGGCGTGAGGGAGAAGGATCCGCTGGAGGCCTTCGACGCGCCGCTCGCCGCACGGTACGAACCCGTAGGGCCGTTCGCGACGCCGCCGGTGCCGATTGCAGTCCGCGGGCACGGGTGCAACATCGATCTGTCGGCACCGAGCACGGATCGCGGGGTGCGCGATGTGGTGGTGGACCTGAAGGTGCCCGCAGCCGGAACCATCGGCGTGGCGCTGCGTGCATCGAGCGCGGCCACGTTGCGGGTGGGTGGCAAGCTCGTGATCGAGCGGCCCTACGAACTGGGCGACAACGCCGTGGTCCGCATGGCGTACGTGAAGGTCGAGCGAGGCACCGTGCGGGTGGTGGCCCGCATTGGAACGACCGAGGACAACGAGACCGTCGAAATCGACGCGTGGGACGCCTCGGGCCAGCCGCTCGTCGCGCATGCTCCGTCGCCCGGAGAGCGGGCAACGGCGCGGGCCGTCGAGGGAGAGATGATCCCTTACCCGGCGGCGCGAACGGCGGAGGAAAAAGTGGCGCTCGCGCTCGGCGCGATGGGCGCGAACGATGGGCGCACCGCCGAGCGGGTTCTCTCGGAGAGCGCGCGGGGCGCTGCGGCGACCCCCGAGACCTTGCTCGTGTATGCGCGCGCGGTGGATACCGCCCTGGATCTGCCGGCGGTGTATCGATCGGAGCGCGCACGGGCGGCGTACGAGCGACTGCTCGAGGCCTGGCCTGGCGCGTGGGAGGCGGTGCTCTCGCATGCGGTGCTGGCGGGCGTGCGGCGCGGTCAGGGCGAGGCGCGCATCGAGACGTTGCGCGATCTGGATGCCCATCGCGGCAAGGTCGGAGCGGCGGGTGCCGCGGTGCTGGACGCGTTCGATGCGGCCGAGAGCGCGCGCGATGCCTTGTTCGATCGGGCGCGGACGGCGCTGGAGCGGGCGAAGTCCCTCGAGGGCACTGCGCTTCTCCATGAAGCCAAGCGCGTGGCCATCGAACGAGGCCCCTTGGAGCGCGTGCGCTTCGCGTGCAGCGAGGCCCCGCCGAATGATCGCTCGGACCTCACGTGCTACGACGCCCTGCGCGCCACCGGCGATGTGAAAGGTGCCGCCGTGGAGCTGGAGCGCCTGCGCCGGCTCTTCGGCGCGCCGGACATCTACCTCGCGCTTTCCTTGCGCGATGCACTCATCGCCGGAGACCGTGGCGCGGCCCAAGCCGCGTACCAGGCGATGCTGCCCGGCGAACGCACATTGCACGGGCTGACCAGCACGCGCGCACTGGAGAACTCGTGGCGCACCGGCTCGTGGCCCATTCCGAGCGTCGCGCTGGACAAGAACCTGGTGCGCGATCTCCTGGCCCTCGCGCCCGACGCACGCGATGCCCCCTTCGGTGTCGCACCGCTTTTGCTCGCGGCGGGAGAGGATCCCTTCGCGCCGTTCGCCGGCGTCGCCGAGCGGGCCGTGGCGGCGGATCGCGCGCAGCCCATCATGGCCCACGCGGCCACAGTCGTGTTGGCCCACGACGAGCGTTACGACATCGATCCGCGCGGCCTGGTGCACTACCGCATGCTCGACGTGCGGCGCGTGAGCGGCACCACCGACGTGGAGTCCAACGCACAGGCCGCCCCCGCGGCCATTCAGGGCAAAACGTCGGGCCGCGTGCTCCGGCGGCGCATTTTCAAGAAGGACGGGCGCATCCTCGAGCCGGACGCCACGCCCAACGCCGCGCAGTCCCATGCCGATCTCGCGCAGCTCGAACAAGGCGACACGGTGGAGGCGATCTACGAGGGCTGGGCCCTTCCCAGTGAGACCGGCGACATCGGCATCGACACGCCGGACCTTCTGCCCGAGCGCACGGCCATCGCGAACGCCTCCATCGAGATCCGCCTGCCCAAGGCGCTGAAGGTCGCGATGTGGAGCCATCCGCTCCTGGGCAAGGCCGCGCAAAGCGAAGAAGGCGGCCGCAAGACGCTGCGCTGGTCGCTCAAGGATCGCGCGGGCCGCCGCCAGGAAGACGGCACGCCGAAGATGGACCGCAACGTCGCCGTGAGCCTCTCCACGACATCGTGGGGCGAGGTCGCGCGCGCCCTGCGCGAGACGCTCGCCTCGTTCGACGAGCACGATCCCGAGGTCACCGCCTGGGCGCGCGAAGCCGCAAAAGGCAAAACTCCGTCACGCGATCTGGTGGCCGCGGTGGTGGAGGCTGCGGGCACGACGGTGCGCGAAGCCTCGCAGGGTGTGCTCAGTGATTTTGCCGTGGGCGGGACGCAAGGTCCGCAGCAGAACACCGCGCGCACGATCCTCACGGAGCACGAGGGAAGCCGCACGTGGCTCATCGTGCGCGCGCTGCGCGAGCTGGGCGTCCCTGCACGCATCGCCATCGCCGAGGACGAACCTTACAGCGCCGACCCGAATTTCCCGCCCGAGTTCGGGCGCTTCTCGCACCCGCTGGCCGTCGCCCGCGTGCCCAATGGAAAGGGCGGCTTCGAGGACGTGTGGATCGATGCCGACGTCCCCGGCCCTCCCCTTCCCGCGGGGCGCATCTCGCCCGAGCTGCGCGGCCGCATGATGCTCGACCAAGACGGAAAAATGGTCGCCATCTCCGCGACGTCGGCGGGCGCGGGCGCGGCATCGGCGGAGAGTGAACGCGACGAGGTGGACGTGCGCCTCGTCCTCGACGACAAGGGGGACGCGAAGGGAAGCTTCCGCGCGACCTTGCGCGGGCGCGCGGCGCAAGACATCGCCGAGGCGCTGGTGCGTGTCGTCGGCGTCGAGCGACAGCGCGCGCTGCGCAACGTCGTCCTCGCCTGGGTGCCGTTTGCAAGCGTGGACGATGTCGCGTTGTCGTCGACGGAGGGAAGCTGGCAGGTGTCCTTGCGCGCGGACATTCGCGTCGGTGGTTATGCGCAGGTGGAGGGTGCGAAGCGCTCGTGGGTGCTTCCCGGCGTGGCGCCGATTCACGTGGTCTTCCCGCGTGCCTTCGTGACGACCCTCGGTTCGGCTTATGCCAGCGTGGGCGCGCGAGAAGATGCGCTGGCCATCAATCGGGCGATGCAGTACCACGCGCATTGGCGCATCGAATTGCCCAAAACCGCGAAGGTGCTCTCGAAACCGGCACCGTTCGAGCTGAAAACGGGCCCTCTCGACGCGCAGCGTCGGCTTTCGGTGGAAGGATCCGTTCTGGAAGACGATTTCGTCCTTTCCCTCGCGACCTCGACCATTTCCAAAGGCCAGTACGGGGCCTTCGTTGCCAATGCGCACCGCACGGACGACGCGTTTCTGGCCAGCACCCGGATTGCGCCGTAGCGCCTTGGTCCTGTAGGGTGTGAATTCCCTACCCGCCTCCAGGCCCCCACCCGCCCGGATGAGGGAGGCGATCAGAAAGAGGACATCATGAGCGGCCATTCCAAGTGGGCCACCATCAAGCACAAGAAGGGCGCACTCGACGCCAAGCGCGGCAAGCTTTTCACCAAGCTCATTAAGGAGCTCACCGTCGCTGCCCGCATGGGCGGTGGCGATCCTGGCGGCAACCCCCGCCTCCGAAAAGCCATTTCCGACGCCAAAGGGCAGTCGATGCCGAACGACACGATCCAACGCGCCGTGAAACGCGGCACGGGCGAGATCGAGGGCGCGGCCTACGAAGAGGTTCTTTACGAGGGCACCGGCCCTGGCGGAACGCTGTTCCTGGTCGAAGGCATGACCGACAACCGCAATCGCACCGTGGCCGAGATCCGCAAGATCTTCGAGAAGCACAACGGTGTTCTCGGCGGCGGCGGCACGGCCGGGTGGGCCTTCGAGCGCAAGGGCGTGATCCAGATCGGCAAGCCCGACGCCAACGAGGATCAATTGATGGAGATCGCCGTCGGCGCGGGCGCCGAGGACTACTCCGATCAGGGCGAAGAGTGGCACGTGACCTCGCCCCCCGAGGCTCTCCACGGTGTGGTCGAGGCCCTCGAGAAGTCGAAGATCGCCGTCAAGGGCTCGCAGTTGTCGTACTTGCCCAAGACGAAGAAGCCCATCTCGGGCCGCGATGCCGAGGTTGCGCTCAATCTGGCCGAGACCCTCGACGACCACGACGACGTGCAGAACGTCTACGCGGACTTCGACGTCTCCGACGAAGAGCTGGCCCGCATCGCCCAAGCGTGAAAATGACTTCGCTCAGCGTCCTCGGCATCGATCCGGGGACGCGGCGTCTCGGATGGGGTGTCGTCACCCGGAATGGCTCACGGCTCGTGCACGTTGCGCACGGTGTGATTGCCCCGGGCGACTCGATGCCGCTGCCCGATCGCCTCGTCGTGATCGAGCGCGAGTTGAACGCGGTGGTGGGCGCGCATCGTGTGCAGTGTGCAAGCATCGAGTCGCTGTTCTTCCACAAGGATGCCCAGGCCGCGGCGAAGCTGGGGCACGCGCGCGGTGTGGCGATGCTGGTCTGCGCGCGCGCAGGGCTCGAGCTGGCCGAGTACGCACCCGCCCGCGTGAAGCGAACGCTGACCGGCCGCGGGGCGGCGGACAAGGCGCAAGTGGCTCAGATGGTGCGTGCCTTTCTCGCACTTCCGGCCCCGCCCGCAAGCGACGCGGCCGACGCGCTTGCGCTCGCCGTTACGCACTTGCAAAACGCCCTGGTCAATGCCCATCTGAAAGCCGTGAAATGAATCCGCGATGCCACACGGCCGTCCAATTGCTCAATGGGAGCTCGTTTTAGGATGCGTCACCTTCGTTCTTTCGCCCCCGCCGCGTTCGTCTCCGTTCTCGCGCTGGCCTCGCTGAGCGCCGTTACATCGGAGAGCCACGCGCAGTCCGGTGCGCCGGCCGCCGCGGCAGCCACCCCGTCCGTGGATCAAGCCGTCGGCAAGGTGCAAAGCTTCTACGAGAAGACGACCTCGTTCAAAGCGGGCTTCAACCAGGAATATTTCGTAAAGGCCTACAACCAGCGCAAGAACTCGCGCGGCAAGGTGACCTTCGCGAAGCCGGGCAAGATGGAGTGGGTCTACGACGAGCCCAAAGACAACAAGGTCGTCTCCGACGGCGCCACACTCCGCATCTACGAAGCCGCGAACAAGCAGATGTTCGAGATGCCGGTGGACAAGAACCAGCAGCAATACGCCGTGGCCCTCTCCTTCCTCACGGGCCAAGGCAAGCTCACCGATCACTTCACCTTCGAGGTCGCCGGCGGCGACAAGATGGCCTTCCCCGGCGGCTACGTCCTCGTCGGCACCCCCAAGGTCCCGCAGCCCGCCTACACGAAGGTCTTCTTCTACGTCGACGCCGCCTCCTCCCAAGTCCGCCGCGTCATGGTCCTCGACGGCCAGGGCAATCGCAACCGCTTCGACTTCGAAAATCCGCGCATCAACGAACCGGTCACCGAGGGCCAATTCAAGTTCACGCCCCCGGCGGGGACCACGGTGGTCAAGCCCTAGTCGAATCGCTGCCTATGACTTGACCTCAGTCTCTGCCTCGATCTCATACTCAAACTCAGCCTCGCACTCGCACTCGCACTCGCACTCGCACTCGCACTCGCACTAGCGACACAGCCCTGTGAGCACGGCGAGGAGCTCGTCGGCGATGGGCAAGCAGGCGTCGAATGCGCTTGGTTCGCAGTCTGCGGACATAACCGCGATTTCCACGGCGGCCGCTGCCTCCATGGCTTCGCCGCGAGCGATCGCAAAAACGCGCGCGCGATCCGCTGGGGAAACGCGGCCTGCAGCCTCGGCGATGTTCAATGCGGCGCTCTTGGCTGCGCGCATCGCCTGATCGCGCAGCTTTCCATCTCGGATCTCGGCGTTCTTGACTGCTGAGAGAAGATCCAACGCCAGTTGGTAGGCGCGCAGTTTGTGATGAGGCAATTGGGGGCGCTCAGGCCGTCGCTGGGTCATACCGATCTTATCGGCCGAAGTGCGAGTGCGAGTGCGAGTGCGAGGCTGAGTTTGAGGTTGGAGGTTGGAGGTTGGAGGGCAGAGTTCGAGGTGGGAGGGGGATCTAGCTCTGCCAGTAGCCCCGGAGGGCGTCGTGCTGTAGGGTGCGCGGGCTGATGGACCCTGGTGCGGTGGCGGCGGCGGAGTTGATGAAGCATCGGCCGTGTCCGCACTGTGGGGCGCGGGCGCGGATGGAGGAGGACTCCGAGCTGCGGTGGGTTTGTGGCGTCTGTGGGGGACCGCGAGTGCCCGTGGAGGAGGAAGCGGCGCACTCGGAGAGGGAGCGGGAGGAGCTCGTCAAAGCGGGGCGCGCGAAGAAGATGGCCTTCACGTACCGCATCGCGAGCATTGGGCTGTCGCTCACGGGGGCGTTGCTTGCGGCGTTGGGCGTCGCGCTCGGGGCGGCGAGTGTCGCGGTGGGCGCGGTTCTATTGGCGGCGGCGGTGGCCGCGATTGCAGCAGCGATCGTCTATGGGCGGCGCGCGCATGCGAAGCGTGAGGAAGCCAAAAAGAGCACATTCGATGCGTGGGAGAGCGTCGCGGAAGCGTTGCTCAAGGTGCGCGGCAGCGAAGCGACCGCGGAGCAGATTGCGCGCGAGATGCGCACCACGGTGGAGGACGTCGAGCGCATGATGTCTTTTCTCTCCGTCGACAACCGCGTGCGCATCGTCGTCAAAGATACGGAGCTGGTTTACACGACCGAGGCCGCGGCCATCGAGGCCCAGGCCATCATGGAAAGCGAGGAAGAGAATGTCGACGCCGCGCATTCGGCGGGCGCTGACCCACGTCGGCGGTAAAATCGAAACCGGCGGCGACCGAAAAGCCGCGGCACTCCTCGCGGCGGCGCTCGACGTGCCCAGCAACGAGGGAGACGACAGCGATCCTGCGCGTGCGCACGTGCATGGCTTCCATGCGTACCCTGCGCGGATGCATCCCCTCACCGCACGGCGCCTCGTCGAACAGCTCGCCGCCCCGGGGCAGCGCGTGCTCGACCCGTTCTGCGGCTCGGGGACCGTGATCGTCGAAGCCCGCCTCGCAGGGCGCGCATCGGCGGGCACCGACTTGAACCCGCTCGCGATCAAACTCGCGCGGCGCAAAATCACCCCGCTCGGCCCCGAAGAAGCCGAACGCATCCTCGCCGCATCGCAAACCATTCGACAGAAGGCCGACGAACGCCGCATCGCACGCGCCGGGGCGACGCGAAGACTCGCCGATCGCGACGTGGCCCTCTTCCCGCCGCACGTGCTGCTCGAACTCGACAGCTTGCGCGCGGGCATCGAAGAGCTCACCGATCCCGCCGATGCGGTCGCGAAGGATGCGCTCTACCTCGTGCTCTCGTCGCTCTTCATCAAGGTCAGTCAGAAAAAGAGCGACACCTCGGAGGACGCGGCCCCTCGCCGCATTGCCGCGGGGTACACCGCGAAGCTCTTCTTCCGCAAAACCGAGGAGCTCGTGGCGCGCCTCGGCGAGTACGCCAAGCAACTGCCCGCGTCGCCACTCCCCGCACGCGTCGAGTTGGACGATGCCACCAAGCTCGCCACCGTCGAAACGGCGAGCATCGATGCCATCGTCACGTCACCGCCGTACGCGAACACGTACGACTACCTGGCGCACCATACCGTCCGATTGCGTTGGCTCGGACTCGACGATCGCCGACTCGAACGCGGAGAGCTCGGCGCCAAACGGCGTTACGCGAAGATGCACCCCGATGCGGCCGAGGAAGCATGGATCGCCGAGCTCACCGCGTTCCTTCGCGCCGCTGCGCGCGTGATGAAAGCGGGTGCGCCGCTGGTCATGCTCATTGGCGATTCCGCCGTCGGCTCGCGGGCGTTGCGCGCCGACCAGCTCGTCGCGCGCGCGGCCGAGAGCACCAAGCTCGTTCCCCTCGCGCGCGCCACGCAGCGAAGACCGCATTTTCACGGCCCCACGGCGAGAGCTTTTTCAGAAATTCCGCGTGGGGAGCATGCGCTCATGTTGCAAAGATCGTAAGCTTCGCGCGCTCTGCCATGCCTACCGTGATTTTCGAAGCCCTCGACAACAGCGACCCCGTTCATATCGACGCGCCCGATGGCGGCGCCATTGCGGATCTCTGTGATGAAAACGATGCGCCCGTCCCGTTCTCGTGTCGGAGCGCCAACTGCGGCACCTGCCGCATCCACGTGCTCGAAGGAGCCGAACTTCTGCTCGATGCGGAAGACGAGGAGCTCGACGTGCTGGATGTTTTCGCCGTCGCGCCCCCTGCCCAACGTCTCGCCTGCCAGGCGAAGATGCGTGCAGGCGCAGGTACCGTCCGCATTCGGGCCGTCGGCGACGACGAATAGCGTAGCGCTTCCGTCACGGCGCGTACGCACCGCGTATCTATTTTCGCGGCTCTTTTGGAGATTCCCACGTTGACGGCTCGCGCACATGCGCCATAGCGTCGGACAAGCTTCTCGCACGGATGGGCACGCCAAGTCCTCGAATCTTGGTCAGAAACCTGCATCCGTCTCGTCACCTCGAAGACACACCTCGGCTGTCCGGCCGGGGGCTGAGCCGACCGAATCGCCAATGACCCAGCAGTATCTCGACAAATCGCTCTCCCGCGCAGACGCCGCCGAGCTCGCGGAAAGCCGCAATTTCCTCGCGGCCTTCGGCTCGCGGTTGGTGCGGAACCTGGCCGTCCAAGATTGGCTCGTGCTCGGTTACTTCACCGTGCTGCTGCTCTCGCTGGTGTTCGGCAGTGGGCCGGGACGCGTGCGATGCATCGAGCACGTCCTCATCGACGTCGCGTTGGTGGGCCTTGGGCTATCGCTTTCGCGTGGTGGACTTCTCCCGCAGGGAAGCTTGGGCAACACCATCGTGTACCGCACCACCATGTTCGGTGCGGTGTTCCTAACGTACTTCCAGCTCCGCGACATCCTGCCGGCGGTCACGCAACATTCTGTCGACGCCGACATCCTCGCGTTCGACCTTCGCGTCTTCGGCGTCGAGCCCTCGCTTGCGTGGGACCAGTTCGTGACGCCGACCACCACCGAGTGGTTCGCGTTCTTCTATTTCAGCTACTTCGCGATTCTCATCGTCCACGTCATTCCGTTCTTGCTCGCCGTGAAGAACGACAAGCTGCTCACCCAATTCGGGTTGGGCATCTGCGTCGTGTTCTGCAGCGCGCACACCCTCTACATGGTGGTGCCGGGCTACGGGCCGTACGCGCACATGGCGGCGCAATTCAAGCATCAACTCTCGGGCGGCCTGTTCTGGGGCTTGGTGCGCGAGGCGGTGGAAGCCGGTGGCGCGCAGAAGGACATTTTCCCGAGCCTCCACACGGCGGCGCCCACGTTCTTGGCCATCTTCTCGTACCGGCATCGGAAGCTGCTGCCGTTCAAGTACACGTGGCCCATCGTTGGATTTTTCGCCGTGCAGATCATTGGCGCGACCATGTTTCTGCGGTGGCACTACCTGATCGATATTTTCGCTGGCATCACCCTCGCGAGCTTCGCGAACTTCGTAGCGGCGAAGGTTCCCGCTTGGGAGAGTGCACGGCGGGCCCGCCTTGGTCTGCCGCCGGTGTTCACGCCCATTCAATTCCGCTCGACGCCTTCCACTGCAGAGTTGGCCGCGAAGGAGTGAGTTTTTAGGCTATACATCGCATCGATGATGATGCGATGGGAGCGTGCGCTCGGCGCGTTGGGCGGATCCGTGTTGGTGGCTGCGGGCGCGATCGAGCTCGCGGCATGTTCGGAGGGCGGCACGGGCTTTCCGACGAAGCACGATGCGACGGCGAACTTCGTCGACACCGGGGTGGATGCCGGAACCGACGACGACAGTGGAAGCGCCGATGCCGGAGCGGACGCGCCCGTCGACTGTGGAACGCCGTTGACGTTGCAACCGTCGCCCGATGCAGGGGCGTTCTGTCCCTTCATGGCGGGCGGCGCCAAGCGAAACTGCGCCGTCAGCGAGCATTGCTGCGTGTACCCCGTGGTCACGCCCAACGTGCCATCGACCTGCAACGCCGCGGGCAGTCCCTGCGATGCCTTGGTGGACGCTGGCGGCGCCGACTTCGAGTGCGATGAAAAGGCGGACTGCGTCGACCCGGGCAAGCCGACGTGCTGCCTGCAAGGAACCGCCACCGTCAACACAGCGTGCAGCACGGGGTTCGTGTCGGGCATCAAGCGGACGTATTGCAGCGCCGATCCGGCGTGCGGCGGTGGTCAGACGATCTGCGGCGCCAGCGGCGAATGCGGCGACGGCGGCACGTGTGCGCCGGTGAGTACGAAGTCGAAGACGATTGGCGTCTGCGTACGCTGAGCCGCTCTTATTTCGTCCGAGCAAGGATCCAATCGGACATGGTGTCGGCGATCTCGCGCCACGAGAGCTCGTTGAGGCACTCGTGCAGAAGGCCATCGCGCGCGTCCCACGTCTTGTCCGAGGAGCGGACGGCGTCGAACCACCGTTTGCCCCCGTCCAACTTGGCAACGGGATCCGCGGCCCCGAACAGAACGTAGAGCGGCAAGGTGAACTCGGGCGCCTGGGAGAACACGCGGGCCTGCGCCTTTTGGGTCTCACGGAACCAGCGAGCGCGGGCCAATGGGAACACCAGCGGGTCGTCGTCGTAGGCACGGGCGCGCGCAGTATCGTGCGTGAGATCCTTGCCCGTGAGGCCCGAAGGAAGCCCCAGCTTGGGCACGATGCGCGAGGCAATGCGCCCGAGCGCGAGCTTCGCGCGGGGCACTTGAAGCGCGAGGTCGAAGTAAGGGCTGCTCAGCAAAAGGCCGCGCCACGAGCGCGCCGACTGAAGAACGCTGTGTGCCGCAACCAAGCCACCGAAGCTGTGCCCCATGAGGAACAACGGAACACCGGCAGCGCGATCGCTGAGCACCCGCGCGAGCTCACCCGCGTCGGAGAGAAATTCCGTAAAGCGCCCGCAATGCCCGCGCGTGCCCTTGGCGCGACCGTGGCCGCGCATGTCGATGGCCACGCTGCCAACGCCGCGCTCGGCCCAAGCGTCCATCACGTGCGTGTAGCGCGCCGCGTGGTCGGCATAGCCGTGCAAAATGCCCACGGCCGCACGGGCACGCTTCGGCATGGCCGAAACGAAATACAAATCGGGTCCGTCTTCTCGTCGGTGCGTGATCGGGCCTTCGTCGCGCGCGATGGTCATGGCTCTTCTTTTGTAACATCGTAAACTCGACGAGTGTGAGAGGCGCTTCGGGTGTTTGCGTCACCCTCCTCGTGGGGGTCGTGTCGAGTACGGTTGCGGCACCATTGGCGGCCGACGCCTCGGTGCCCCGTTCCATGCGCCTCGCCAGCAAAAAGGCGACGCCGGTCCTCGAAGACGGCCGCTCCCCGCCCGACCTTCCCCTCTTCGGGACACTGGTCCAAGTTCACACGAACGAGCGCGTGGCGTTGGATGCCACCGCGCCATCGCAGGACCGCTTTTCCAAGCTTCTCGCGGATCGGGTGACCGGGTCGAGCATTCTGCTCGATGCGCGCCTGCTCGAGCTATTGCGCACCCTGATTGCGCGCTACCCGGGCGCCCGCATCGAGCTGGTAAGCGGCTTTCGCAGCCCCAAGCTGAACGAAATGCTGCGGAAAAAGGGGCACCACGTGGCGTCCCACAGCCAGCACTCGCTGGGGCACGCCTGCGATTTCCGCATCGTGCCCGCCGGCACCGAGCGCCCGCTCGCGCCGGCCTTCGTGGAGCGGCAGATCCGCGATACGGGCTGGGACGGGGGCGTGGGCATCTACCCCACGCAGAAGGACTGGTTCGTCCACGCCGACGTGGGGCCGAACCGGCGCTGGGTGAGCAAGTAAGTCACGGTATGGTCAACGTCGCCTGCGCATAGCCGAAGTGCGCGACTGCCGCCGGCGCATACGCAGCCGCTCGGATGGTGCGCGCCCCATCGCCCAGGATGAAAGCCGAGTAGCCCGCCCGTAGCTCGAGCGAAGACCACGGAAGCCACGTGAGGAAGACGTCACCTTCATGCCCGAGCTCGCTCACGTTATTGGCATCGTTCGCTGGGGCGCGGCCAATCGTGTTGAGCGGCGTGGTGATCCACTCGCCCGAAGCCTCCACCAAGCGCGCGTAACGGTATTCGAGGCCGAACACGCCGTCGGTCCACGGCACCAATGTGAGACGCGCATGCAGCTCGGCGGCATTGGACCAGGCGAAGATGTCCATGGCGCCGTGGTTCGTGTACACGTCGGGCAAGAGCGGGTCGAACTGCTTGTACTTGCCCTGCCCATCGTCGCCCGAGGCAAACGAGCCACCGAGGCGCAAGGTGGGGGTCAGCACCACGTTGTCGAAGGTGCGGCCGACGTACGCCGCGGCCGCGTACGCCGCGCGATCCAGGCCAAGGGAGCGCGCGGTGCCGAATTGGTACGCGCCCTCGATGGCATATTTGAATCCGCGCCCCTCGCCGAAGATGCGCAAATCGCCGGTGTACGTCTCGCCATACAGGCGCGCCATGTCGAAGCGCGAGCCCGTGGGCACGGTGCGCGATACGCGCCCGAGCCCCGAGAGCTCCACGCGCAACAGCGGATCCAGCGCCCAGGCGATCTGCAAGCCATAGAGCTGCGTGCCCGTGGACGTGCCGAGAAAGTCGGTCTGGCCGAAGGTGGGGCTTGCCGGCTGCGGCTGCTCGAGCATGGCGGCAAAGGCCTCGACGTCGAACGCGCCCGAGGCCACGTGCCCGCGCACGGCATCGAGCGAGCGCGCGACGGGATGCCAATCGGCGGTGCCGAGCAGGCGACCATCGCCCCACGCGATGGCCTGTCGCCCGATGCGCAGGTACGCCGGCCGCGCGCTGGACGTGCGCGCCTCGGCGTAGGCCTCGAACGGTGCGAAAAAGCGGGCCTCTCCGGTGGGGCTCGAGCCCCAGGCGCGCGAGTCCTGCAGCGTGATCTGCGCGTGAAGCGGGCCGCGGTCGGCTGCGAGCCCAAGGCGGGCCCGCTCGAAGACCAAGGTTGCATCCTCCACGCGGCGCACCGTGCCGTCGGCGTTTCGCCCGCCCATGTCCACGGGATCGCGCCGGTACTCGCCCCGGGTGCGAAGCTGCAGGCTGGGCGAGAAGGTCCAATCGCCAATGGCGAAGGTCTCCGGCGCGGGCGCGGCGGATTGCGCGAGCGCAGGTGATGGACTTGCGCTGAACGCGAAAAGGACCCCGAGTAGGCCTACCGAGCGTCGAGTCATGGTCGCGCGGGGCATCCTAGCCCTTCGCGAGATCTTTCGCGCGGGCGAGAAGTGCATGGCGTTCGTTCAGCGCCGGATCGGCGAGCACCTCCTCGAGGAGCTGCGTCAGAATGCGCCCGAGAAGGGGCCCGGGCTTGAGACCGAGGTCGCGCATGAGATCGTGCCCATTGATCTTCAGCTCGCGCACGCTGAGGGCGTCGCCCGCGTCGATCACCTTCTGCACGTGGACCTTGAGGGCTTCGAGGCCGCGCAGCTCGTCCTCCACGTCCCTCCCCTTCCCGCGCAAATCGGCCTCGTTCAGGCGATAGAGATCCTCCACGCGCTCGCGACCGACGCGGCGGATCCACCGGCGCACCGTCGAATCGTTCCATTCGTCCGTGTAGTGAAAGAGGTGATGGCGCACCAAATCGACGATGCGGGCGCGCTCGTCGTTGGAGAATTTCATGCGCGTGAGGATGGGATCGGCGATTTCGGCGCCGATGCGCTCGTGATCGTAGAAGGTGTAGTCCTGCGTCTTGTCGCTGAAGGCGCGCGAGCGCGGCTTTCCCACGTCGTGCAAGAGCGCGGCGACGCGGAGAACGGCATCGCCTTGGCACGCGTCCATGCACTCCATGCCGTGGCGCCACACGTCGTACTCGTGCCAGCGATTTTGCTCCATGCCGTAGCCCTCGAGCAGCTCGGGACAGGTGATGCCCAGAATGCCGGTCTCGCGCATGACATCGAAGGCGCGCGACGGCTTCTTCGCCTTCATCGTCTTGAGCCACTCGTCGCGCACGCGCTCCATGCTGACCTTGCGGTACGTGTCGAGCGTGGGCGCAATCGCTCCGCGGGTGGCGGGATCGAGCTCGACCTCCAACGTGGCCACGAAGCGCGCCGCGCGCAGCACGCGCAGACCGTCCTCGGCGAAGCGCTCGCGCGGATCGCCCACGGCGCGGAGAATGCGCGCATCGAGATCCTTCTGGCCATCGAACGGATCGATCAGCGTGCCCGTCTCCGGGTCGAGCGCGATGGCGTTCATGGTGAAATCGCGCCGGGCCAAGTCGGCTACGATGTCGCTGGTGAAATGCACCTCGTCGGGGTGGCGGCCGTCGGAATAGGTGGTCTCCCCGCGCAGGGTGGTGACCTCGTAGCCGGTGCCCGAGACCATCACGGTGACCGTCCCATGGGCGATGCCGGTGGGAATGGCCCTCGGAAAGATCTTCATGAGCTCTTCCGGGAGCGCGTCGGTGCAGAGGTCCCAATCGGAGACGTTGCGACCGAGCAAGAGATCGCGCACGCACCCGCCCACGACCCACGCGCGCTTGCCGCGCTCGCGGAGGCGCCGGGCGAGCCCTTCGACTTCCTTGGGGATGCGATGCAACATGGTGGTACTTCTACCAAAAAGGCGAAGCAGCGATCCAAGTGGATCACTTCACCACCAGGGGCGAATCACCGAGAAGGTACAGTGCACGAGTTTCGGCGCAAACCGAGCTCGGGAGAAAGGCACGCCCTCTGCACGCTGACCGGCATGGCAAGCCTTCGCTTTTCCGTCTTCGTTGCGACTGCGCTTCTGGTGGGCTGTTCGTCCGCAGATTCCGAATCACGGGACGAGACGGACGACGGCGTGCAGCAGGATTCGCTGGCCGGGGGCACCGTCGGTCAGGCGGTGCAAAATAGCTGCGATACGAGCAGCGTGCGTGGATTGAGTCTGCAGATCATCGCCGAGGGGAACTGTTTGAAGCCGGGAGCCTATACGGCCGTTCCCAAGGCGGGCAAAGTCACCTTCGGGTCCAATGTATTTGCAAATATGCAAAAGCCCGGGCGCGACCAGCTGGTGGCGGCACTGAATGCCAATCCGAACAAGGCCATGGGCATCAATTCGATGCTTCGCACGGTGGCCCAACAGTATTTGCTCTATTCATGGTACCAGGCAGGGCGCTGCGGAATCGGTTTGGCGGCGAAGCCGGGAAATAGCAATCACGAAACGGGGTTGGCCTTCGATACGAGCCAATACGATGCGTGGAAGAGCATCCTGAAGGCTCGCGGCTTCCGCTGGCTTGGCAGCAGCGATCCGGTGCACTTCGATTACGTGGGCTCCGGGGCAAAGGACTACCAGGGCCTCGATGTGCAGGCCTTTCAGCGGCTTTGGAATCGAAACAACCCGGGTGACAAGATCGACGAGGATGGGCTCTGGGGGCCCAATACGAGCGCGCGCATGAACAAGTCGCCCGCGGCAGGATTCGCCAAAGGCGCCACGTGCGCGGCTGCCGCCGAGAGCACCGAGGTTGCGGCGCTCGACGACTTGGGTCTTCTCGGCGACGTGCCCGCGTCCCAATCCGAAAAGACGGCGTGCGATGTCTGCGTTGAATCGATATGTGCCGTCGACTCCACATGCTGCGACGATCTCGCCTGGGACGCCACCTGCGCGGCGCACGCCGAGTCGCGCTGCCAGAAGGAGTGCTTCTAGCGCGTCTGACGCACGAACTTCACCGGGATTCGAACCGCACTGCCCGTGCCGCCGGGCGCGGCGAATTGCGCATTGCGCACGACGCGCTGGATGCATGCGATGACGTCGGGGGAAAGGCCGGTGGCTCCCGAGGGATCCGCCTCGAGCACCTCTCCGTTGGGCGCCACCTTTGCGACGATGGTGACCGCGCCGGCCATTTCCGGATCCGTGTTCAACCCGCGTTGGTAACACACGCGAAAACGCGGCCGCAGGGACGATACGACGCGCTCGGCGTCGGCGACGGGGGCAGACCAGCTGGGCGGATCGATTCGTATGTCCGGCGACGGGCCTCGGGGCTCCGCCGCGTGGCCTGCTCCATCGCGCTCGCCGCCATGGCGGTTGCCAATGGACGCGAGATCGGTGCGCGAAGCGCCGGGGTGAACGACGGAATTGCCTGCGACGTGAAGTTCGTTCCCGGTGACACCCGCCTCCGACTTCGCCGCTTGCGACAGATCGACGGGCGGGAGCTCGCGTCCGTTCAACGCGTCCTTCACGGCAGGGCCGGTGTCGAAGGCACCGAGAATCCCAATTTGCATGGCCCGCGCCTGCTCCGCGATGGAGACACCATCGTCGTGGTGGACGGGCGCGCCGCGACCGCTCTTTGTGGGCTTCGCGCCCGTCGCTGGAGCGGGCGACTCGTTGGGCACGATCGGCGTGGGTTCGACGGGTACCTCGGTCATCGGCTGCGGAAGGTTGGGCGCCGGATCGACGAGGCGCACCACCACGCTTTCATCGATCACGGGATCCATCCAATCCGAGCAGAGTGCCCCCACCAAGCCGAAATGGATGAGAAAGCTAAACGCAGCGAGGATGGTCAGATCCCAATCGATCTGGCGAAGAATGCCGCCTTGGACCGACAACGGAAGCTGTGGACGAGGCTGCGGGGGCGGCCGCAAGACGAATTGAAAGAGAAGTGTCACACCGTCGAGGACGACGCGGCCTCGGGCATCGTCCGGCAGGCGAAGCCGGTGCTTGTCTCCCGCGAGCTCGCGCAACGCAGCCATGTCGCGAATGTCCGCACCGAACGCAATCCGCGCATCCGCAACGTCCTCGAGCTTCAAATAGTAATGAGCCCCAACCCGCTCGAAAGGCCTGATGGCGCCAATGGATAGGATCCGCTCCTCGAGAATGCGCCCCTGGCGAACCACACCGATTCGCAGCACCTTCGGGCCTTTGGGCGCCGAAACGGCGCGCATGGCCGCCGTCATCTGCCCCGGAGGATTCGGCTCCGAGCCCGTACCTCGCTCTGCGTGAACGTGCGCCATCGCAGGGGCAGACCGGCGGCAATCGAAAAGGTTCCCGAAAAAAACGTTATGCGGGCGCGGCACCGAAGAGGCGCTCGACTACGTTCACAGCGGAATCGGGTTCTCGGGTGTTGCGATGCTCGTGATGGCCTTTGCCAATTGCAGGGCCGGAGACGCGCCATTCCGTCGAACATCCGTGTTGAGCAGGATGATCAGCGGAGTGTCCCGCGAGGCGAGATAAACCATCAAGCTCTCGAACCCGGCGATGGATCCGTTGTGGCCGATCCAGCCGCCTGCGTCGAAGAGCCCGAGGCCGTAGCGCACACCAGGGTTCTTCGGAAGGGTGACTCCCTGCAAACGCTCCGCGTGCATCGCTGGCGTCAGCAAACGGCCCGTCGCCAGAGCCTTCGACCAGATGAGCATATCGTCCAATCGGGATATGACGCCGCCGGCGGCGCCCGCAGACCATAGGCTCCAATCCGAGCCATCCACCACACGGCCATCCGGAGTCAGGCTCGTATACGCACGAGGGTGCGGCGAAGGAAAAAACGACGTGGTCGGATAACTCGTCTGCCCGAGGCGAAGCGGTTCGAACACATGCTCTCGAAGGTATTCGTCCAGATGCTGCCCGCTGACCTTCTCGATCACCAGGCCAAGCAACACGGTATTCGTATTGCTATATTCGAAACCGTTGCCCGGCTCGAAGGACAAGGGATGGCGCAAGCCGTATCCGAGCAGCTCCTCGGCGGTGAAAATGTGCCGGGGGTCGTTGACGAAGTTCTTTCCAAAATCGGCATCGACACCAAAGTCGCGAATACCGCTTCGCATGCCGGCAAGGTGCCGCAATGTGATTCGGTCGCCCTCGGGCACGCCGGCGACGTATTTGGAAATCGCATCATCGAGCCCAATCTTTCCCTGATCGACCAACTGCAGCAGCGCCGTGACGCTGAAGGTCTTGGTCACGCTCCCGATTCGCATGTAGAGATAAGGCGTCATGGGCGCGCCGGTGGCCTCGTCGGCAACACCGAAAGCGCGCACGTAGGCGCCTTCTGCCGGCATCCAGAGCCCGATGATGGCGCCCGGAATACCCATCTCGTGCATGACACGATGGATGCCCGCATCGAGCCGCTTCGCCGCATCGGCATCGAGCTCGCGCAGCTCGTCCGGGTTGGCATCGCCCGAGCCGGCTCTCGGCTCGGCATCGTGGCATGCTGCACTTGCAAACAAGGTAATGGCCAACGCCGCGATGCGCAGCGCGCCCGTGAAGCTCCTGCCTTCGAAACGTGTCATCTTCACCTCGCTCAAGGTGGTGCGCCACGATCGATGCGACGTGGCCCGTCAGGGATGCGCGGCCTGCCCTCTGCGAGATCGACACTTCAGTCCTGGAGAACGTCCCCCGATGAAATACAAAGTACGGCTTTCTGGGAAATGCCCTGATCTTGCAGCGCCTCCAGCGCACCGTGGAGATCGTGCCATGGGGCGATGACCTGGGGGTCGGGCGATGCCACGGCTTGCACCAAGGTCACCTCGGGCGGAACGACCGCGAGCGCAGAGGAGGGAACGACCACCCGCTCCGCCCAAGCGCCCTCGTCCACGCGACCCACCACGCGTGCACCGCGAGGGGGTCCGGAGCCATCGGCCGCGGGTTGGAGAACCACGCCGGCGACGTCGCCCCCTGGAATGCACGATTCACGCAGGTCGAACAAGAGCTCCGCATCGGCGTGATCGACGGCGAAGGCAACCACGGACACCAGCGCTTGGTTCGCAAGCGGCGCGGGCGGCTCAACGTCGCGAATGGCCACACGCCAGGGTTCGTCGGATGTCACCAGCCAAGCTTTCATACCAAAACGAGGAAGGTATCACGGCGGGTCGACAAAAGGCGAACGGCGCTCCTTTGGAGGCCGCGGGAATGGGAGGCACGACCTCACGGATGGACGCTCGCCACGGGCGTCGGCATGAAGCATCACCTTCTCTTCCGAGTTGATCGGAAGTGCCGACATTCCAATTGGAAAGTCGATTTCAAAGAAAGTAGAACACAGAACCAACCCCGTCTCGGGCCGGCACCCATTGCGAATCAAAAGAGCGAATGCTACGACAATCCCACATAACGCAATTGCACGTCGCGCAATATGGGGAGAATCCATTTGCTACCCCGACAATCGTCTCGAGTTCGAGCTCGACGCCAACGATTTCGGCACACCGTCTGGCATCTGGGTCCTGAGCGCGGTGGGTTGGAGCCAAGGCGGCTTTTGCGATCGCGCTGAGTCGCCGCCGGCACGACGACGCGACAAAAGACGAACGGCGGACCTTCTTGCGAGGGCCCGCCGCCGTTACGAATTTCCGGAGGTGCGTTATTCTGCCGCGTCGGCTACCACGGGATTGGAGTCTTTCTTCTGAGCGCGGGCGCGTCGTGCCGCCTTCTTCTCTTCGGTGAAGGCAAGGATGTCCTGCTTCACGCGCTCTGTCACGGCCGGCGCATTTTCTGCGGCAGCCTTGACCATTTTGATGACCATGTGCGGCGACTTCTGCGCGAGCTCCTGGCTCTTACGGGCCGTCACGCTGAGGCGGTCACGCAGGCGCTCCCAGCGCGTTTGCGTGATGTGCGACGCCACCTCGGCTGCGAGATCCGCCGCGCTGCCGGCGTGGCGGTGCGGCGCCTTGTGGAGCGGGCTCGCAAAACGCGGCGTGGCATCCAGGAAGGCCTGAATCTGCTCGCGCGTAAGGCCCTTTTCCTCGAGCACGCGCTCGTACTCCGCCAAGGCGGCTTGCTTCGCCTTGAAGAGGTACATTTGCACGCGCGAATAGAAATTGACCCGACCGTCGCCGCTCGTCTCCACGGGGCAGAAAATCGTCCCGGGGTACTTCTCGGTGATGGCCGATTGCACGCCGTCGGAAACACCGGCGCTGGGCATGCAGCCGAACGGCTTCACGCTGAGCGTCATGTGCGCCTTCGCGTGCGTGACGTTCATGATGAGCTTTCCAACTTCCATGTGCCCTTCGCCGCCGCGAAGGTCATTGTTGTAATACTCGTGGCTAATCTGCGCGATGACGTCCATGTCCGGCAGGTGATAGCCATAGAGCCCGCCCGTATAGGCGAACGTGTGGAACAGCACGCGCACCAGCTTGTCGGCCGCCGTCACCGCGAGGATCTTCTTCATCGCGCCGAAGGTGCCTAGGCCGCCCAATCCGAATTTCGCCGTATCCTGCGCCTTGAGATCCTTGCGCTCGATGGTGTCGCGGCGCGCTTCCCAAATCGTATAGAGGATCCACGCCGTCACCAATTGGATATCGGCCTCGGCGCCCTCGCTCTCCAAAAAGCGCTGGAGTTGGTAATTGCCGTCACCCTCGGTGGTCATCGCCCAGAACTCGCCGATGATGCTCACCTTGGGCTTGGGCAATGTCTTGTCGACCTTCACCGCCTCGAACAGCGGCTTGCAGCTCCAGAGCGCGGCCAGAATGTTCGTCCGCTTCTCCATGGCTTCGTAGCAGATCTTCTTCGCCTGCTCGATCGCGCGATCCGTATCGCCCGCGGTCAGCTCGTAGGGGCGCAGGCGGTAGCCGATGGCGTTGAGCACGTCGCCCACCACGATGCCCTTGATGATGGCCCAGAAGAACGTGGGGTTCATCTCCAGGCCGCTCGCTTCGCCCGTCGCCTGCTTCAAGCCGCCGGTCTGCTGGAACAGCATGACCCGGAAGCCGTCGAAGCCCGCATCGCGCAGCGCCTTGCGGTACTCCGTCACGTACATGCCGAAGCGGCACGGCCCGCAGGCCCCGGCCGTCAAGAACACGTACTTCTTGACGATTTCCTCGGACGTCATTCCAAACTTGTCGCGCAGGATCGTCAAATACTGAATCAGATTCCCCACGGTGAAATACGTGGGATTGCACTGCCCGCGGTTGCCGAATTCTTTGCCGAATTGCAGCGCGGCGTTGTTCGGCGCGTCGAGCATCTGCACGTTGTACCCGACGCCCTTCAGACCGCCCTCGATGAGGAAGTCGTGGGCGAGGGTCAAGCCGCCGATCAGCATGGTGATTTTCGAGCGCTCGGACTTGGTGAAGGTGAGCCCGGCCATTTCCTCGAGCCACTGGTCCGTCTGTTGGTCGAGCCCCAGGCGCTTGCGCTCTTCTTCTTCGAAACGGCGCAATTCCGCTTCGACGTCAATCACCGGGAGCTTGGCCTTCGGCCGTACTTCGTAATTCGTGGTCATGTTCGTTACTCCCCTTCTTGCGCCATCAGAAACGGTTGTTCTTCCACGTGAGCTTGAATCGCAGGCTTCGTCGGGATCGGAACCACCCCGCCTGCGGTTTTCCTTCCGAGCTGCACCACGCCCGAGGGACGTTCGTCCGCTGGCGGTGCCGGCGGAGCCTCGTATGCGCGCACCTTCGCGCGCAGTGCCTCGATTTCCGCAAGCAGCGCCGGATCGCCGTTGTGGCGGTGGCGTGCTGCGATTTGCTCGTTGCGCAGCTCGAGCAGCATCAGCTTCTTCTTGTCCAGCGCATGCATCAACTCCGCGCGGCGCTTGGATGCATCTTGCAAGCGTTCCTCGTGGAGCTTCAATGCGTGCGCGTAGGTCTTCACGCGGATCTTGATCGACCCGCCCGGCTTGTTCGCGTCGATGTCGTGGAGCGCGGCATAAGGCGTTTTGCTCGTCTCGATGATCGAGTCGATGAGGCCGTACGTCGGCGCGTCGTGACCGCACTTGAAGGACGAGAGGTCCAGCACGACCACGTTGGGATGGTGCGCCGCGAAGTTCGCCGCCCACACTTTTTGCGCGCTGTTGGCCGAATAGTTCTCCGGCCACACGTGATTGAGCTCGAGCGGGGTCTTGATGGTCCCCTTCTCCAGCTCCTCCTTGTAGTACTTGTCCAAGTACTCACGGCTCTTGGGAATCGAACGGATCGACAGCACCGGATACCCGAGTACCTGGAACTCCTCGGGAATCCCGTGATTGAGCCCCGGATCCGAGTGGTACGGGCGCCCGATCATCAGAATGGCGACCCGGTCCTCGTGCTCCACCGTCTCGAGAATGGCGCGGCCCTTCTCCTCGACGTCGCGATCGAACTCCGTGAGCGCCTTCCAGGCCTCACGGCACGCGTGCTCGTTCTCGTCTTCCGTCACACCGAGCCGCGGGCCCCAGGTCTCGAACATGCGGCGCGCCATCAACGTCGGCTCCGCGAACGACAACGCAGGGTCCAAGTACTCGATGCCGCGCTGCTTGAAGAAGTCGATCTCCTTCGTGAACGCCGCCTTCATGACGTCCGGCGCACCCGCCACGATCGGGCAGCACGCATTGTCCATCGTGTCGGCCACGAACGAGTTCACGTGCGTGAGGATGGGGAAGAAGATGTATTTCAGCGGCTTCTTCTTCTCCGGCATATGCTGGTGGAACAGCAAATGGTGAATGTGCGCCTGCGCCACCTTGGACGGGTAGCACGGGTCGATCGAGCCGTATTTCCCGCCCTCGACCCACATTTCCTCGGTGGTGGCGTCGCTGAAGACGACATTCTGCCGCTGAATGCCGATGGCCTCGAAGTACGCGCGAATCCACGGCGCCGTCGAGTAGACGTTGAGCACCCGCGGAACACCGATGCGTACGCTGCGCCGCGCTTGCCAGACTTCCTCGCTGGCGCGATGGAAGGGGCGAATCACCTCCACGCGACGCGTGCCGAAGATGCCCTTCTTCACCTCGGTGGTGCGGACGGGCGACTTGTCCTCGGGCATGGGCACGCCCTTGTAGAAGTGCATGAAGGCGCGCTTCGACTCGTAGTCGACCATGTTGGGAAACTGCTGCGCGATCTTCTTGCGGTCGGCGACCAACGCGAGCATCGCCTCCTTCGACTCGACGGTGCCCTTCTCGCACGAGAAGCCGGCGATGTAGCGGCTCGTCGTTCCATCGGGGCGGCGCGTGTCGATGAAGGTGCGCTTGCACTCGTTCTCGCAGAAGTGGCACACCGTCTCTTCGTCGTTCTTCGTCGTGAATTCCAGGTCCAACGTTGCCTGAACACCGATGAAGCTGGTCTTGCCCTTGCGCTTCACCACGCGGAGCGTTTCCATCGCCGCGCCGATGGCGCCGGCCTCGCCCGTGTGCGGGTGCACGAACACCTCCGCATCGGGCACGCGCTCCTTGATGTAGTCGACCTGGGCCTTCACCGCGGCCAAGTTGTATTGCGTGCCGCCCTGGAGCACGAACCGCCGCCCCAGCGCCGCGAGCCGCGGGATCTGCACCACGTATTGCCACACGTTCTTCGGCAGCACTTGGGCCAGGCCGGCGAGCATTTCC
This sequence comes from Sorangiineae bacterium MSr12523, assembly GCA_037157775.1. Taxonomy (NCBI): domain Bacteria; kingdom Pseudomonadati; phylum Myxococcota; class Myxococcia; order Myxococcales; family Pendulisporaceae; genus Pendulispora; species Pendulispora brunnea. Next base: position 2,998,749 of record CP089982.1, on the reverse strand, counting down.
TCTTTGGAGAATCCCTCCTTTTGGAAATTGACCCGGTCCGTATCCAAGAACACCGCGCAGCCGTAGGAGAACTTCGGCGCGAGCTCGGCCTTGAAGGCCACGTCCGCGTACTGCGTAACGGGCACGCCGAACGAATCGCTGGTGGCCTGGAGCAACATGCCATTTCCGGCCGAGCAGCTATTCGACAATCGGAAGTTGGCAATGTCGCCATTCTTCATGAACAAGACTTTGATATCTTGTCCGCCGATGTCACAAATGACGTCGACGTCGCCGAAGAAGTGCACGGCGCTCATCATGTGAGCGACGGTTTCCACCACGTTCACGTCGGAATTGACGCATTCCTGCAGCACGTCGGCCGCGTAGCCGGTGGCCCCGAAGCCCATGACCTCGAGGGTCGCGCCCTGGTCGACCTCCACGTAATCGCGGAGCTGCTTCAAAAGGTCCTTGGTGTCGACGATCGGGTTGCCCTTGGAGAGCTGGTAGCCTTTGCAGATGATCTCGCCCGAATCGTAATCGACCAACACCGCCTTGCTGGAGGTGCTGCCGCCGTCCAACCCGATGACCGCCTTCACCTGGGAGCCGGGCTCCAGCTTCATCGGCTGGAACTTGGCAATCGAATAGAGGTCACGGAATTGCTGCAGCTCTTCTTCGTTCTTCGAGAGCGGAGGGCCGGCCGACTCGCCCAAGCGCGCCTTGCGGCCCGTGGTCATGTAGTCGCGTAGGCCTTGGAGGGTGGCGTCCAACACGCCGACGGTGGCATCCTCGTGCAGACCGTAGAGCACCGCGCCCAAGGCGGCGTAGTACTGCGAATTCTGCGGAACGAAGATGAGCTCTTCGATCGGAATGTCCTTCGGGTAGTCGTAGCCGCGCTCCTCCCACGTTTGCGGGATGCGCAGGCGCCAGCAATCCTGCAGGAAGGGCAAATACGTATTGGGCCCGCCGAGGAGGCAGACCTTGTGCTTCAGGGTGCCTCCGCGGGTCAGCACGCTGAGGTTCTGCAGCACGATGGCGTCGGCCAAGGAGCAGAGCACCTCGGTCGCCGGGATGCCGTTTTTGATCAGGTTGACGATGTCCGTTTCGGCGAAAACGCCGCACTTGGCAGCGACGTGGTGCAGCTTCGAGTCGTCGAAGCGCAAGGTCGTCACCAGCTCGGACGGGGCGTTCACCTTGAGGAAGCACTTGTCGATGGTGGCGCCCGTGCCGGAGGCGCACTTGTCGTTCATCGAGGCGGTGGCGGTTTTCTCCCCGTCACCGTCCTTGTTGGACGACTTGAACATGATGATCTTCGCATCTTGCCCGCCGAGCTCGATGACCGAGCCGCAGTCCGGGTGGAGGTGCTCCACGGAGAGGGAGACGGCGTTCACCTCCTGCACGAATTTGCCGCCGGTGGGCCCGCAGAGCGGGCCGGCGCCGGAGCCAGTGAGGAACATTTTCCAGGGCGTTGTGCTGCTGCCCTCCGGAAAAGCCCCGAGGATGGTCTCGAGCATCGAGAGCACATACTCGGGCTGCTTCGTGTGGTGGCGCTGGTAATCGCTCCACAATATTTCCTTGGTTTGGGCGTCGACGACGACGGCTTTGACCGTCGTGGAGCCTACGTCCATCCCAATGACAAGCTGTCGGCCTGCTCCCGCCATTGCTTTCTCCCGCTTGCGCGATCCGGTGAAGCCTGGACACGCGTGTCAGTTCCCAGCCCGTATCCTCGTTCCGGGGAGTAGCAAAGCGCAAGTCAAATGCATTCCCCCTCGGACTGACACGCGTGTCAGCGAGCGCGACGGATGACCTGGCAACCGAAGCCGTGTGCGGCGTCGAGTCTGCATAGGTGCGGTGCCGAAGCTACGGCGTTGGGGGACGACTCCAGCACTTCTTCGCGGTTTGCGCGGCCGACGAATCGGCCGGTGGATGTGAAAGTTGCACGGCAATGCCGACATCCCCGCGCAATCTTGCTATGGTGGCGCCTTCTCCGGGCTTTTTCGAGCCCAGGTTGCGGTGACCCGTCGCCGCGATGTCACGTAGCACGTGGCTTGCTTACAAGGTGACCATGCAGCGGCTTATCTCCCAAATCGAACGGATATCGCTCGACCCGGCGGAGGTGGCTGCTGCTTGCCGCGATGCCGGCGTCGCCTTCCTGGAAACCCGTCGCTGGAACAAACGGGACCTGGCGGAGTGGTTGGTCGAATCCTACCAATTCGCGACCCTGCGAGGCCACGGCGGTGGTGTTCCGAAGCATCAAGGCACCGTCGCCAAGGAGACGGTGACGGAGCTGGTGGATCGGGTCCGCAACGAGGTCACGGAGGCGCTGGACCACATCCTCACGGGCGATCCGAGCTTCGTCGAAGACTGCGTGAGCGCCGGCCATGTCGCATCGCTCAAGCTCGGAAACGGACGCGTCATGTACGTGGCGATGAACCACAAGTCGCTGCGCCTGTCCGACCGTGTGCTCTCGCTCTTCGCGGCCGACTATTTGATGCGGCCGCAAGATTACCGCTGCAGGCTGTCGGTCTGCGAGTATTGCCGCAAGGTCTCCTTCGACAAGGAGTGCGTGCATCCGCAGAGCGGCGTCTTCACGCCCGGTGGCCGAGAGCTCGCGGGCGAGGCCATGCCGACGCACACCATCGTCGTCGAAGAGGACGAGGAGGCCGAGGAAATCGGCGTGGACGACATCATCGTGTTGGAGTCGCTGGCGAGCTAGCGCGGCCAACGCGAGCGGACTCGCGGCGATCGCGGCCTGTTTGTACAGTGAACCGCCCTACCTGGCTGGCTTCTCGTCCAATGGCAAAGGGCGGGGGCAAGAGCGCGGGGAATCGCGAGAGGCGATCCACTCGCGCGCAGGTTCGCGGTGGAGCGATCCTTCGCATGCATCGCGGCGAAGGGGCACATCGTTAAGTGGTTCGCGAACCCAAGCGCCGCAATCGCCTTTGGCACAAGCGGAATCGTAGCCGCGCTCGTGCTCGAGTGCTCACCGAAGGGTGGCGATCCTTTCAGTCCAGAGTTGCCTTAGTATCTCCGATCCGTTGGAAAAGTCCGAGCGGCGCCAAAAGCTACTGACTCACGCACGCGACGTGTTCGCGAAACGCGGCTACCACGCGGCCAAGGTGGAGGACATCGTCACCGCCGCTGGGGTGGCGCGTGGGACCTTCTACCTCTACTTCGCCGACAAGCGCGCCATCTTCGAGGAGATCGTCGACCGCTTCATCGCCAAGCTCGCGATGAACATCGTCCGTGTCGACCCGTACGATCAGCAGCGCAGCGTGGCCGACCAAGTCTCGGAGAACATCCGCCGCATCGTCAGCATCCTGCTCGAGGATCGCGCCACCACGAAGATCCTTCTCGCCGATGCCCTCGGCGTCGACCCAGCCTTCGACCGGCGCCTGCATTCCTTCTACGACGAAGTGGGCAAGCTCCTCGAGCAAAGCCTGCGCGATGGCCAAGAGCTGGGCATCGTCGAAATCGGCGATGCTGCCATGTATGCCATCATGACCATGGGCGTCGTCAAAGAGCTCCTCTATCAGGTCATCCTGCGCGGCTGGGATCACCCCGAGGAAACCATCGTCGAAGAGATCTTCACCTTCCTCCGGCGCGGCTACCTACGGGTAGAACCACCCAAATCGAAAACCCACAAACGTCGGTAATTTCGAAAAAGAGAAGACGCCTATCGCCTTCCGCGTGTCGAAAAAGTGACAACTGCACCGTTGTCCCATTTTGGCTGAAGGGCACCGAGGCAACATTTTTCGCGACTCCGCAGCAGAGCTGCGTATAATGATCATTATCATCATCCGCTAGATTCGAAATCTCCCGTACCATCCAAAGTAACGACGGAGGGGATGCCGAGATGCACGCTATGCATGCTGCAGTTCGATGGGTCTTTCCCATTGCCGCATTGATTGCCGTGGCCTGCCACCGGGGCGAGGGGTCGAATAACAGCGCAAATGTGCCTATTCCGGTCAAAGTGCGCGCGGTCGAGACACCGGCCGATGCGCGCGGTGCTCGTTATTCGGGCAGCATCGAACCGGCCACGCGTGTCGATTTGGCATTCAAGGTCGGGGGCTACATTCGCGAACTTCTTCAAGTGAAGGACAGTGACGGCAAAATGCGAAAAGTCCAAGAGGGCGATTTCGTCAAAGCCGGTACCGTCCTCGCCTCGATTCGCGAAAGCGATTACCAGCAAAAGGTCGCCCAGGCCAATGCGCAGCTCGCGCAGGCGAATGCCAATCAGAAGCAAGCGCAAATCGATTACGATCGCGTGCAAAAGCTGGTCGCCACCAACGCCATCGCACCCGCCGAATTGGATTCGATGACCGCGAAGTTGGCCACCTCCAAGGCAGCCGTGCAGGGCGCTCAGGCTCAAGTCGGCGATGCGACGATCCTGCTCGGCGACACCACCCTTCGCGCGCCCATCGATGGGGTCATCCTCAAGCGCGGCGTGGAGGCGGGCACCTTCGCATCCCCGGGCACCGTCGGGTTCATTCTGGCCGATACCAAAAAAGTCAAATTCGTATTCGGTGCACCCGACACCTTGATCGAAAAGTTGAAAATGGGCGCCACCCTGGGCATCCACGTCGACGCTTTGCAGGCCGACTTCGACGGCACCATCACCCGCATCGCGCCCTCGGCCGATCCCAAGAGCCGTGTGTTCGAAGTGGAGATTACCGTCCCCAATCCCAAAGATGCGTTGAAGGTCGGCATGGTCGCCTCGCTCAAAGTGCCCGAGGGGGCCATTCAGGAGACCGCGCTGGCCTTGCCGCTCACCGCCATCGTTCGCTCGCCGAACGATCCGCGCGGATTCTCGGTGTTCGTGGCCACCAAAGAGGGCGATCGCGAAATTGCAAACCTGCGCGACGTCGAGTTGGGCGACGTGCTGGGCAATGGCGTGCAAGTCATCCGGGGACTCCAGCGCGGTGAACGCGTCGTCTCCATGGGCGCGACGCTCCTCGTCGACAAATCGCCAATTCGCGTTCTTCCCTGAGCCAAAGGCACCATCATGTCCCACGGCACCGAAGCAAAATCGGACGAACAACGCATTGCCTCGACCCGAAACATCGCGCGCTACTTCGTCGAGACGCGCGCGGTCGCCTGGGTCCTGCTCATCGGCACCATCTTCTGGGGCATCTTCAGTTACATGGCGATGCCCAAGCGCAAAGACCCCGAGGTGCAAGTGCGCGTCTCGGCCGCCATCGTCGCATGGCCCGGCGCAACGGCCGAAAAGATCGAGGATCTCATCGTCCGCAAGATGGAAACGACCATCGCGGAGAATCAAAAGATCGAAAAGATCGAATCCACCGTTCGCCAAGGCGTTGCGGTCATCACCATCACGCTCGTCGAGGGCTTGAAGGACGTCAGCAAGGAGCTCGACGATTTGGCCCTACGCCTGGCCGCGCTCAATGGTCGCCTTCCGCAGGGAGCGTCGCCCATCAATTATCTGCGCGACTTCGGCGACACGACCAACATGATGCTCACGGTCGCCAGCCCGCGAACCAACGATATCGAAGTTCAGCTCCGGGCGCGGCCGATCGAGCGGCTCATTCGCGAGACACGGGCCGGTGTGCCGCCGGAATTCCAAGCCAAGCGCGGAAGCCTCGTGTACGCCTTTCCCGTCACCCTCGACCCGAAAGACCTGCGCCGCACCGTGCAGGCCATGGGCGAATATGCGCGACTTCACAATGACGTGGCCATCGCGCACGACGTTCGCTTCTTCGAGGGTCCCGGATTCATGGGCCTCGATGCCCAGACCGACGCCAAAGAAGGCCAGATCCGCGATATCGCCCTTTCCTTTCTGCGCGATCGCATGCGCACCTCGGAAATTCACCCCGACGTGTGGCGCGCGGCCATCATTTTCGACCCCGCGGAGACCGAGACGCGCCTTCGCGAAGTGGCGGAGGCGAAATACTCGTACCGCGAGCTCGACGATTTCACCGATGCGATTCAAAAGCGGCTTCTCGGTGTTCCCATCGTCTCGCGCGTCACGCGCAGCGGCGTTCTTCCCGAGCGCGTCTTTCTCGATTTCTCGCAGGAGAAGCTCGCCAGCTATGGCCTCAGCGCCGACCAATTGAGCCAGGCTCTTTCCGCGCGCAACATCACCACGCCCGCGGGTGTGCTCGATATCGGCGGTAAGTCCGTCGGCATCGATGCCTCGGGAGAGCTTCGCGGCACCGACGATTTGAAGACGCTGCTGGTCGCCACCTCCACCGGCGGACAACCGGTGTACCTGCGCGACGTCGTCGACGTGACCCGCGGATACGAAAGTCCGCCGTCGTATTTGAACCGCCTCACGCGGCGCACCCGCAATCCGAGTGGCGCGGATGGCCAATGGGAACGCACCCGCGCGGTCACGCTCGGCGTATTCATGCGCTCCGGCGCGCAGATTCAAGACTTCGGCAATCAGGTCGACGCGGCCCTGGCCGAGGTCGGGCGCTCGCTACCCGAGGATCTCGTCATTGCGCGCACCAGCGATCAACCGCGGCAGGTCGTGGAAAATGTCGATCTGTTCATGCGCAGCCTTTTCGAGGCCGTGGCGCTGGTCGTCGTCGTGGCCTTGATTGGCTTTTGGGAGTGGCGCTCGGCGCTGATGCTCGCCTTGTGCATTCCCATCACGCTGACCTTGACCTTCGGCATCATGAAGCTGCTCGGCATCGACGTGCAGCAGATCAGCATTGCCTCGCTCATCATTGCGCTGGGCCTCTTGGTGGACAATCCCGTGGTGGCTTGCGACTCCATCAAGCAAAACTTGGGAATCGGCCACCCGCGCACCATTGCCACTTGGCTCGGGCCGACGAAATTGGCGATGGCCATCATCTTCGCGACCATCACGAACATCGTGGCCTATTTGCCATTCCTGTCGCTGCCTGGCGACGTCGGCAATTTCATTTTCACCCTGCCGGTGGTGCTCACCACATCACTGATTGCATCGCTCATTGTCTCGTACACGTTCACACCGGTGCTCGCCTATTATCTGCTGAAGCCTCCGGCGAAGCTCGAGCCGACGATGCACGAACGACGACAGCGGGGCTTCGGCCGCTTCTACGAGCGCGTCGTCGGTCGGGCGATCGATCGCCGGTGGTGGGTCCTCGGCGGGTCGGTCGTCCTGCTGGTGCTGGCCTTTGGCTATGCCAAGCACCTCAAAAATGCCTTCTTCCCGCACGACCTTTCCTATTTATCGTACATCGATGTGTGGCTGCCCGAGGACGCGCCCATCGCCGAGACCAACGAGGCGGTCCGGAAGGTCGATGAGGTGGTGCGCACCACATTGGATGCCTTCGAGAAGACGCACGTGGGCGAAAGCGGAAAGCCCGAAAAGGTCCTGAAGACAATGACCACGTTCGTGGGCGGCGGTGGCCCGCGATTCTGGTTCTCCGTGGTGCCGGAACAACAACAAGTCAATTACGCGCAGGTCGTGCTGGAGGTCTACGACAAGCACCAGACCGCCGAAATCATCGGCCCATTGCAGCAGGCACTGTCGCGCGAGGTGCCCGGCGCGCGCATCGACGTCCGCGAATTGGAAAACGGCAAACCGGTCGGCATCCCCGTGGCGGTGCGCATATCCGGCGAGGATATGGGCACATTGCGCACGTTTGCAGAAAAGGCGAAATCAATCTTTCGCGAGGCCGCGAAAACGGAGCGAGTGCGCGACGATTGGGGTGAAGAAAGCTTCCAGGTCAAGTTGGAAGTGGATGCCGACCGGGCCAATCTCGCGGGGGTGACCAATCTGGACGTGGCCCGCTCCTCGGCCGGCGCACTCGATGGATTGGCGGTGGGAACCCTACGCGAGCGCGATCACCTGATCCCCATCGTATTGCGCCTTCGTGCTGCCGAGCGCGCTGCGCTCTCCGATGTCGAAAATTTGTATGTACAGGGCAGCATTTCCAATCAGCGCATCCCACTCCGTCAGGTTTCCAATGTGACGTACGGGATGGTCACCGAGAAAATCAAGCGGCGAAACCAGTTCCGCACCGTCACGGTGTCGGCGATGCCCGAGCGCGGGACGTTGCCCTCGGAGATCATGAAGCACGTGCACGCGCCCCTGGCCAAGTTGTCCGCCGAGCTTCCGCCAGGTTTCACGTTGGAAATAGCCGGAGAAGAAGAGGAGCAGGTCAAAGGCTTCAAGAACCTGGTCGTGGTCCTGGGAATTTCGATTGCCTGCATTTTTCTGGCGCTCGTCATTCAATTCAAGAGCGCGACAAAGCCCATGGTGCTCTTTGCCGCCATCCCCTACGGAGTGGCCGGTGCACTGGTTTCGTTGACGCTCATGGATGCGCCCTTTGGATTCATGGCGTTCTTGGGCATCATCAGCCTCATTGGCGTGATTGTCAGCCACGTGATCGTGCTTTTCGACTTCATCGAGGAGCGCCACGCCGAGGGCGACTCGCTGCGCGACGCGTTGATTGACGCGGGCATTCTGCGCGTGCGACCGGTTCTGATCACCGTGGCTGCTACGGTATTTGCGCTGTTTCCATTGGCCGTAGAGGGTGGCCCCCTGTGGGAACCCCTTTGTTATGCGCAGATTGGTGGACTCACGGTTGCAACCTTCGTCACTTTGCTCATCGTTCCCGTCCTCTATTCGATTTTCGTGCTCGATTTGAAAATCGTAAAGTGGGAAGGGAAGCACGAATAAAAAACCATCGACACCGGCACTAAGAACGGGCAACCTCGCTGCCCTTTCAAAGGCCGTTTTTTTCCATCCTGGTGGGGGCTCGCGCTCTGCAGGCCCCCGGCCGTTTCTTTCTTTGGCCCACGTGGGCTCTCAAGAATGGAGGATGTCGATGGCGCATCATAAGCGGTATCTCGGATTATTTGGATTGCTCATCCTCGCAGCCGCCTGCCAATCGGAGCCCGGTGGATCGAGTGGGCCGGGCGGATCCGGCGCAAATTCGAATGATTTCAAAGTAGAGCAGCGCGAAGGCCAATCGACGTTGAGCGTCGGGTCGGCCGTGGTGCGGACCACTCGAGCCAAAGTGGATGGCGCAGCCCTCGTTAAAATGCAGGGCACCAAAGCGCAAACCCAGGTTCTTTCGTGGAACGAGACCGTTTCGGGTGAGACGACACCCTACTACGCCATTCAAGACGCACGCGGATGGCACCCGGCCAAGAGCACTTCGTACGATGTCATTTTGCGCCATCGCCGATTCGACCCCACCCAGGAGGTCCAATCACCGAGCCTCGGAAACGCCGCGTCGTCCAAATTGCACATCGTGCAATACGTGTCGCAGCCTATCGAGGAGTACCGAAGCGCCATCAAGGCGGCGGGCGGCCAAGTGCATCAATACATGCACGGCAATGCGCAATTGGTTCGAGCCGATTCAGAAGCGATTGCGCGCATTTCCGCGCTGCCCTTCGTGCGCGCCGTGACGCCGATGACCGCCGCCGACCGAACCGATGACGGCCTGGCCGTTACCCGCAGCTTCGGTGGTTCCGTCCGCGTCAACGTCGTCATGGTCGACCCCAAAGCCGATCGCGCCGTTTTGGCGGATCATATCCGCGCTCTGGGTGGGAAGATCCTCGTGAATGGCGAGGGCATCTTGATTGAGGCGGAAGTTCCGCGCTCGCAGGTGGGCGCGCTGACGCAGCTCGACCAGGTGCTTTGGGTCGAGCAGGGTACGGCGATCGAAGAGGACTTCGAGAATGCGCGTATTCAGGGTGGCGCGAATTATCTCGATGCACTGCCCGACGCAGATCCCGCGTTCCCGGACTACACCGGGATCGGCATTCGGGGCCACATCATGGAGGGCATCAATCCCACGCATCCAGATTTCAAGGCGGTGCAAGTCGGGGAGCAGAGTATCCGCACGACGCCGATCTGGTACCCAAACAACGACGATGCCAAGAAGTCCGATTCACACGGGCACCAGACCTTTGGCATCGTGTTCAGCGATGGTCTTGGCAATGCGAAGGCGCACGGCATTCTGCCGAATGGCCAGGGCTATTACACGAACTACAACATACTCTTCAATACAGCCATTGGCGACCGAGCGAAACTCGTCGGTGAGCTCATCGACCAGCATAAGGTCATGTTCCAAACGGCGTCATGGGGTTACAATCGCACACGCATCTACGATGCCCGCTCGGCGGAGATGGATGCGCTCATTTTGCAGCACGATATCCCGATTACGCAGAGCCAAAGCAATGCGGGCAATCAAGATTCGCGACCGCAGGCGTGGGCGAAGAACATCATTTCGATCGGCGCAGTCTACCACCAAGGTACGGTCGATCCGGCCGACGACAAATGGAACGCCGGTGGCAGCACCGGTCCGGCGCAGGACGGGCGCATCAAGCCCGAGCTCTGCGCCTATTACGACCAGACGACGACCGCCACGGTCAACGGCGGCTACGGGACCTTCGGTGGCACGTCGGGCGCGACGCCCATGGTCGCGGGCTACGTTGGGCTCACCATCGAACTTTGGACCAACGGGGCCTTCGGCAACGAACTCATTCCTCGCGCCGAGGGGGAAGACACGGCGTCGTACCGCTTCAAGAACCGCCCGCACGCCCAGACGACCAAGGCGCTCTTGGTGAACTCGGCCACACCCTACCCGTTCGAGGGTGAGACGCACGACCTGACGCGTACGCACCAAGGTTGGGGCTTCCCTGACATGAAGAGTCTGTACGGGCGCCGCTCGAACATCCTCGTCGTGAACGAGAGCGACGTTCTGCAGAATCTGCAGACCAAGGAGTACCGCCGCACGGTGGAAGCTGGCGCGACGGACTTCCGCGCGACCTTGGCCTACGCCGACAAGGAAGCCACGGTGCCGACGACCGCGGGCACCCCGCATCGGATCAACAATCTGGACCTCAAGGTGACAGCCCCCGACGGCACCATCTACTGGGGCAACAATGGCCTGAAGGTGGGGAATACCTCCACGCCCGGCGGCGAGCACAATGTGCTCGACACCGTGGAAAACGTCATCGTTGCCAACCCCGCCGCCGGCGAGTGGATCATCGAGGTCATCGCCGATGAGGTCAACGCCGACACTCACGCAGAAACGCCGGAAACGGACGCGGACTACGCCCTGGTGGTAAGCAACGGCGCACCGCCCCCGCCGACCGTCGCACCCAAGAAGTAAGTCTACGGGATGCACTCTTCAGTCTACGGTCCTCGTCGGGACCGTAGACTGTTGACTTTTGTGCGACTTGGTTGACGTCCGCAAAACAGACGCCGCATGATGCGGCCTACGAAAGATGGCGTCGGGGTCCGGAAGTACGAGCTTGCACCGACGCCGTTTTGCGTTCGTCTTCGCGACGGCGGCACTATTCGGTGCGCCCACTGTCCGGGCCGAGCCCCCAACGACGCTCACCCGCGCCCAGCGAGAATCGGCCGAGCACACCAAGCGGGCTTTCGATGCCGTAAAGCGAGCCGACGCCGAGACGGCGAGGCTTGAGTTCTTGCAGGCGTACGCCCTCGCTCCGTCACCGAAGGCGCGATGGAATCTGCTGGTAGCCGAGGCGGATTCCGGTCATCCACTGGAAGCCCTGAGGCATTTACGAGCCTACCTTGCGGATCCGCGCGCAGACCCGAAAAAGAAGGACAAGGCAACGGGCCTGCTGGCCGAATTGGCGGCACAGACCGGTCATTTACGTATTGTTGCCCCTGCTGGTGTGGCAGTGACCGTGGACGGCCTGGCCGTGACGAGCGAGCAACGCACCGAAGGACTCGATGTTGCCCCGGGGAAGCACGCCGTCGAAGCCGTGCTCGAAGGTGAGACCGAGCACAGAGAGGTGGATGCCGCCGCCGGTGAACCAACGGAGGTCTCGTTCGAAGCACCGCCGCAGGAAACGCTGATCGAGGCACCAACTCCCATCATGCCAACCCCTCCGCGGGAGCAAAAACCAGTGCCGCCGCCGGTTCGCGAGAGACCGTCCGGTATTTCCACTCCACCGGTGGCCACGTGGATCCTGGGCGGAACGGCGGTGGTCGCACTCGGAACGGGCATTGGGTTCTCGTTGGGTGCGAAGTACAACCGAGACAAGATGGATGAAAATCCTCGAGCGTGCGCGACTCCGAACAGCCCTGAGTGCGCACGTTCCAAGGCTCTCGCGGATGCAGGCGAGTTCGACGCGCTCGTTGCATGGATCGCATACGGCACGGCGGGCGCCGCGCTGGTGGCGGGTGGACTCATTTGGTATTTTTCGCCGAAGGCAGCGCCGGCGAGTCGCAACGCGACAATCCTCCCCTTAATTTCTCCAGGAATGTCCGGCGTCCAGCTTCGAACGAGCTTCTAGCCCAGCTCGAGTCTGGGACGCCTATGCTATCGTGGACGGCGCAACTAAGAATCATGCGCACCATCACCGGCTCTTCTTTGCTTGGACTCGGAACCGCTGCCGTCATCGGTGTTCTCGTCGCCGGTTGTCCGCCGTCCTACTTCCAGACCTGCGAAGGTACCGAGTGCGGGTCGGAAGACGCTGGTGGTCACGAAGGGTCCACCGACACGCGACCTCGGATCACTGCGGTGACCATCGCAGGCAATCCGTCGAGATCGATACGGCAAGGTTTCGGCGGCGCGCCGACCAATCGTGCAATCGAAGTGCACCTCACGGGAGAGCGCTTGGACGGTGTCATGACCGTCACGGTCGGCACCGACTCAGATGCACTGAACGGTGACATCTCGTCGAAGACATCAACAGAGCTCGTTTTCACGTTCCTCGTGCCACACGGCGCCCCCATCGGCTCGCAATCGGTCAAAGTGACGACTCCGTCGGGAGCCTCGACGTTTCCGGACGCCATTTCGATATTCGCGATCACAGCTTCTCCGATCGGGAGCAACGCTGTTGATCCTGACATCGAATCGTCCGGAACGGCCGAACATCCGTTCCGCTCTCTTGCCAGAGCAACCACGTTCGCTCGAGCGGGAGATACGATATCTATCAAGAACGGTATTTACGATACAGCGCATGGGGAAACGTTCTCTCAGGGCGCAACGAGTATACCGGCGGATGTAACGATCCAGGGAGAGAGTGCTCTGGGGACTGTGCTGGTGGGCCCCGGTGCAACGCCGTGTACTAGCATTATCCTGAGGGCTCTCAGCCTCGAGGGAAGCGCCAAGATTCAGAACCTCGGCATCCGCGGATTTTGTGGTGCCATCGTCACGTCGAACGTTGGTCTGGTCACGATAAAATCAGTGAATATCCACGCTCTGGGTGGAGCAGCAGTCCATGCGAAGACAGACGTTTTCCTCGATTCCGTCGATATTTCAGAAGTGTTGGGTGACGCGATCTATTCAGACAACGCAAAGCTAACGATTGCTCATAGTCGCATCCACCATAGTGGAGGAGGCATCTACGCCGCGGGCGGAGCTCTGGCGGTGACAGGGAGCGAAATCGACCATCACTGTTGTTCTCCGCTTGATGACCGACCCGGCGCTGCCGCCATCATTGCGAGCGGGCCGACCAGCCTTACAGATGTTACCATCCACCACAACGAATTTGCCGGACTGTTCGTTCGATACACCAACTCAAATGTACCACTAAGCATTACGAGAAGTACCTTCTCGGCCACTGGGGAGGCGATCAATCTGTCTGGTATGGGAAGCATGAGAGTACGCGAGTCCACCTTCCTGGCCGACAATAATATCTTGGTTCATGTCATCGACCCAATCGCTGAGATCGATCTTGGAACTCGTGGACCAGACCCGGGCAATAACACATTCAGAATCTGCAGCACGTGCGACGGCATCCTCGATGGGCGCCCAGCATCATTGGCTGAGACGAAGCCTATTACCGTATATGGAAATAGCTGGCACCTCGCCGATAGCGCGGCCCCGGGCTCAGCGTCACCGGACTGCAGCGCTGGTGACAGCCCTTCAGGGCACATGACTTCCCCGCGGAATTGGCATATCGATCATCCCGGGAAGTGTCCGTCGACCGGAAACCGTTTCTTCAATTGAGACACCGGATAGGGACGCAGGCAATTCATTGAGTGCTGGTGGCTGGTGGCATCGATTCTCTAGACTGAAGTGCCCCCAGTAACACGCAGAATCCCGACACGATTTCCGATGACATTGGAGAGATCGCGGGTTCGGCATCGACGCCGCGCCTCGTTCCAGATCCGCTCGAGTCCACCAACACGCTATCGCAGGGCACATTGGCTGCGAGGACAAACCGATGCGACAAGCCTGTCGCGGCGATTGGGCGATAGGCGGATGGCAGTAAGCTCGAGCGGATCTGAGACGGGCGACTTTGTCTACCGCATCACGGAGGGCAAACCTTCCAGGCGAAGTGGTACTTGGTGCTGATGGCGCCGTCGGTGGAGTCCATGGCCATGAAGCTGGTACGGGTGGCGCCACTGGGCACGTTTACGCGCAATTCGGTGTTGATATTGAAATTGCGCTGCTCGCCGCAGGGCTTGTAGACCAGGGCCGAGACCTCGGTGGTGTCCGTGGTTTGCCAGTTGTCGTCCAGCGGAGCACTGAAATTGTGGTTTCGGTATGCAGTCTGGGACATTCCCTGGAAATAGTAATTGGCACGCTGAATGGCGCTGGCGCCGGTCTCCAAGTGTCCGTAGCCGCGGTAGTCCGCTTGAGCAATGGCGTAGGTGAAACCCTGAGGGACGTGGACGTCCAGGTTCAATTGGCAGTTCTTTCGCATGTCCGTCGATGGAACACCACCGCCGGCTTGTGCGAGGAATTGGCTGTAGGTCACGGTGAACGCCGTATTATCCGGCGAAACGGCGACCGCCGCGGTGCCCATAGGACATCCCGACCCATTCACCGTCACGACGTCGATGGTGATGCGATCGGGCGGAGGCTGAGTCGAATTGCTCACGTCACTCGCCAACGGTAGTGCTGCCAGGAGTGGAATGCCCAACGCCAAAATTTGATTCAACATGGTAATTTCCTCCGGTGTCGCGAGAGTTAGAGAAATGGATTCCGATCGGCGTGTGGGCCGCGGTCGGGAGAGGAACCGGTGTGCTCGATTTGGAATTTGCTGCAGTTGTCGAAAAATAAATTCGCGGGCGAACTGCTATGACGAAATCGGCGCGCATACCCATATTCGTACGGCGCTTGTTTGTAAATCTAATTTCGAATCGACGTACTGCGTTGGTGCGTGGTTACGCGCTGGCAAGGCGACGCGCGGTTGCCGGCTCCAAGATTTGAAACGATTTGGCACTCCAATACGGCCAGTCGCTCGACACCGATTGACCGTTACCAATGTCGAATTGCAGCTTCGGTTCTTTGATTATGGGCGTAATGCATTATGCGTCGCCAATGGAAGGTCATCCGGTCACCTGATGGGTGTCTTCACTTGCGCGTTTCGTGAAGTGATGGCGGGGCGATTCGCGGTACAGGTTCGGGCAGCCATGGCAGAAAGGGGAAGGCTGGTTCCGAAGGGTTCTTCCATGCCATCGAATGCGCCTTGAAAGGGGTGCTCGGGCAGGGCGAAGGCCGTTGACAGCGCCTTTCGTGAATGCGCGTTCGAATGGAATTATCGGCTTGGATAAGCGCTTTGGCAGAGTGCCGGTCGCGGAGCGGTCACGTACGGTTTCATGATCGCGGGCCGCTCGCGCGCATAGTGAATTCAAATTCGGTGAAGGGAGACGATGGAATTATCGTTTCCCGGAATGCTCGCGGCCAGCATCCCACGATGATCTGAATGAACACCTAATGGGCAGGGCCGCTTCGTATATCCCGGAGGGACGCTGCAATCGTGCGCAGGGTTATACCTTCAGGCTATCGGGTTCTGGCGCCCAAGGATGCACCGCGACCTGTCAGTGAATTGCGGAATCAGCACCGATGCGAAGGGGAACCGCGGTACGCGCGCCGCCGAATCGCTTCGTGAACTCGCAATGACCAATGGTGAGGAGGTCGGGAAGTTGGAAATGTTTCCAAAACGGCTTAACGACGCGAAGCTGCGGACTCCAACGGTTTGGAGGGCCGTGGGGAGTTTCGTCACCGGAAACGGCGATGTTTCTTTCTACGCAGGTGCGACGGGGTCGGCGCCGGCTGGAAGCCGGCTAACCGCCGGCAGGATGCCGGCGCTCCATCGTGGCGCCGGCGCGCCATATACGAATTGCTAAAACTGCATTCCCCAGGTGGCTTGGGCGCCGCCTTGGGACGGGGCCACGGAGAAGGAGCGCAAGGCCTTTGCGACGGCGGGAGGTGGGGCCTCTTCTACCGTGGGGCGCGTGAGGTACAGGTACAAAGCGGCGACGCCGGAGATGACGCCGACGCCGAATGCGATGTCCGCAATGGCGTAATTGCGCGACATGGAATCGACGTCGCTCGGATTGCACTGCGGCTTGCACTGATCCAAATCGCTCTTTTTCGAGTTGCCGCTCAGGGCGAAGAAGGTGCCCGCGGCGAGGCCGGCGACGCCGATGCCGCCGAAGACCCATGTGGCGACGGGAACGGGGCGCGATTTGTTTGCGGCTTGGGCGCTGATCGATTTGTCCTCGAAGCTCGCGGAGACCTTTCGGTACTTCTCGCCTTCGCGGATCACGATGGTGGATTCGCGCGTGGCGTCTTTCAAAGCGCCGCCCGGAACGAATTTGAAGGTGTGCGTGCCCGGATCGACGTCGATGGCCTTGCCGTCGAGGCGCTCGACCAGCTTCTTGCCATCGAGGAATACCGTTACCTGCGTGAGCTCTTCGCCCGCGAGGCCGCGCACGTCGAAGATCACCGTGGGGATGCTTCCGTCGAGCTCCGTGATCCATCGCTGGCAGTCGCGCGAAAGAACCGCGGGGCACGTGTCGCGTGCGCACTCGAGTGCGCGCTGCCTCGCATCACGGAGCTTGCCGCCTTTGCGCAAACTCTGACTCTGTTCGTAGCTGCTCACGCACACGTTGGTGTCCGCCGCATGCGCAACGGGTGCTGCGGCCAACACCGTCCATGTCGTCAACGCCGTGATTAGTTTGGTCCCGTAGGATGAAGAGAAAGAGCGCATCACTAGCGACTGAATGCTAGTCGCGAAGTGGCCAATCGGCTACCGCTACTTGGAGCCAAAGCACTGCGGCTTGGGACGTTTGATGCCCGACGAGTCGATGATGAACGGGTTCTCGCAATCGACCGATGCGGAAGACGCCCCACCCGTATGCGGTCGGTGCTTTCGCGAGGTGCTCGTTGGCGCAGTGGCGGTATCCGTCGGAACCGCCGTCGCCGATGCGGCCTCACTCGGTGCGGATGCCGACGCCGCTGGCGCAGTCGGTACGGGCGCCGGCGCTGCCGCCGTTTCCGTGGCCACCGCGGGAGGCGGTGCCGCTGCCGAAGGCACGGGCGCGATCGGCTCGTTGCCTTTCGCCGGCTTCCAGAGCTGCACCATCGTGTAAATCCCCGCGAGCCCCACCAACGTCACCAGCGCCAGCGCGCCCAGCGCCTTCCACCACGGAACGATGGACTCCTGAAAGGGCTGCAAAAACGCCGGCACACGCGGCCCAGGGCCGTGCACGTTCGACTGGAACGAGGACGACGACGCCGACAGGCTGCTCGCCGAAGCCGCAATGGAGCGCGAGTGGCTCCCGGAGTGGAACGACGGATCCTGCTCGCGCGGACGCGGCGTCGCGGTCACCGCACTGGCCATCTCCGTGGCCGCATTGGAAAAAACCGGCACCTCCGACGGCTGCGACGTCTCGCTCTCGATGCGCTCGACCAGCGACCGATTCGCGCGCAGCGTATTGCCCACGAGAAACTCGATCCACTCGCCGACCTCGCGGGCCGAAGCGGGCCGGCACACCTGCTCCAATGCCACCGCAAACTCGTGCGCCGATGCGTAGCGGCGATCGGCCTCGCGCGCGAGACCGCGCATCACCACGGCATCGAGCTCCGGCGTCAGCTCGGGCACCCGCGAACTCGGCGGCGGTACTTCCTTGTTCACCACCGCATTGACGATTTCGGCCAGGTTGTCGCCGTCGAAAAGCCGCTCGCCGGTCAGCGTTTCCCAGAGCACGATGGCCGCGGCAAACACGTCGGTGCGGCGGTCCACGTCGGAGCGTCCGAGCTGCTCCGGGGACATGTACGCGAACTTGCCCTTCACCGAGCCGTCCTTCGTCTCGTGGACGCGGCCCGCGGCCTTGGCCACGCCGAAGTCGAGCACGCGCGGTACTCCGTCGCTTCCCACGATGATGTTCTGCGGCGAAATATCGCGGTGCACGATGTTGAGCGGCGTGCCCCGCTCGCTCGTCGCCTCGTGTGCGGCGTGCAACCCATCCAGCGCGCCGACCAAGATGGCCGAGGCCACCGTGGGCGGAAGCTTCATCCCCTGCGTGCTCGCCGCGCGGATGATGCGGGCCAAGCTCTCGCCCTGGATGTACTCCATGACGATGAGCAGCTCGTTCTCGTCCGAAACGACATCGAGCGTGTGCACGACGTTCGGGTGACGAATGCGCGACACGAGCCGCGCCTCGTCGAGGAACATCGCCACGAAATCCGGGTTGCGGGCCAAGTGCGGATGGAGCCGCTTGATCGCGACCGTGCGCGAGAAACCGGCCGATCCCATGAGACGCCCCAGATGCACCGAGGCCATCCCGCCGCTCGCGATCTCTGCGAAGACGGTGTAGCGGCCCAGCCGCTGGGGTCCTCGTTGCGGGAAGGGATTTTGCGTCATCCTGGAACAGTGAGGAAATTAGCAGAAATCGGTCGACGACGAAGGTATCTCAGCAGATGAACCGAGCCCAGCGTATTTGGAGATACGCGTGCAAGGCTGCTTTAACCCTCTACGTAAGTCGCGCCGGCGCCATTTGTCGGCTCACACGGACGGGGCGCTAGTATGCCGTCGCTGCAATCTGCGACCGTGCGGCCGGCAGGGGCGCGCTCGACTGGGCATCCCAGGGCCCGAGCGTCCCGTCGGGCCGAATCGGCGCCCAGAATACGGAGGTCGCGCGTTCCGACGTGCCGAGCCCGCCAAGAACGTAAAGCTTCTCATGTGCGATGAAGCAGCCGGCCCCCGCGCGGGCCGCGGGCAATTTGTTCATGGCCTGCCACGGACCAAGCTGGCCGTTGGCCTCATCGATGCGGGACATCAGCACCACGTCGGTCGGTGATCCGACGGGCCGCCCGCCGATCACGTAGATCGTCCCCTCGCCCGTGCACACGGTGAAGTTCTCGATCCTGTGCGGCTGCCCCGTCGCCGGATTCTGCATGGCCGTGGTCTCGGTGAACGGGGAAAGTTTGTCCGTGAGCACCGAGAACTCCACCGAGGCCGACTTCGTATCCTGGGGAGAATCACCGCCCATCACGTAGACGAAGTTCTTGTACGCGACCACCGTCGGATGACCGCGCTTTTTGACGGTCTTCAGCCCCACGTCGGCACGCGGAGAGAACGTCTTCTGCGCCTCGTCGAAAGCCGAGAACCAGACGTCGTCGAGGTAACTAAGGGTCGTCTGACTGTCGAAGCCTCCAACCGACAAGACGCCCTGGGGCAAGAAGAGCAGGCCCGAGTCGCCGTTCTGCGACAGGTCGGCGAACGTCACGTTCCATGAAGAACCGAGCGACTCGTTT
Organism: Sorangiineae bacterium MSr12523; assembly: GCA_037157775.1. Lineage (NCBI taxonomy): Bacteria > Pseudomonadati > Myxococcota > Myxococcia > Myxococcales > Pendulisporaceae > Pendulispora > Pendulispora brunnea. The sequence continues at coordinate 2,979,337 of CP089982.1, read as the reverse complement.
GCAAGCGGGATCAGCCCAATTCCGACGTGGAATTGCACGTCGTCCGCGGCTTTCCTGGATCGAACGCCGGGAACGTAGAGGTTCCCGTTCAGGAGCAACGTCGCCCGCGAATTCTGAAGCACGGGGGCCGAGGGCACCGCCGTCCATCCCACGATGCTGCCATCCGCACGAAGCCGTGCCGTCCACGCGTCACCCGTCGGTATGTCGCCCAACTCGCCCGAGAGGGCATCGCGCTGACCTGCGACGACGAGTACGTGCGACGGCGCCGCAGCGATCTGCGGGGTGAGGTACTCGCTCGAGTAGTCGCCCGGCGACGAGGTCAGCGAGCAATGCACGCTGAATGCTGCGATGCACGCGAACGAAAGCGCGAAAGACCATTGCCTCATGGGAGCACCACTGCCGCGAGACCGCCGCGCGGGGCGGGAAGTTTTCCTACCGGGCGCCATGTCCCCAGCGTTCCGTCGGCCGCCACGTCCAGCGCGTAGATACCATCCGTCGGGTTCTGATCGGCGACAGCGCCGGCATCGTTCAGCGTTTGAGCGATGCCGCCGAAGTAATAGAGCCTGTTGCCGTGAAACGCGACGGCGCCCAGCGCGAGCGCGGCAGGCATGGCAGGCCCCTCGACCCACGGACCAAGCGTTCCATCGGCTTCGTTGATCGGCGCGGCGAAGACTTTCGCGGTCACGCGATCCCCGGACGTGAGGCCGCCCACCACGAACAGCTTTCCCGCCGCCGAAATCACCTCGGGAATCCCCATGGCAACGGGGAGTTTCGTCGCCGCAGTGAACGCCCCCGGTTTGCCATCGGCTCCGAGCCGCGTGACATCGACGACATCGCTGAGGGCTCCGCCTTCGACGCGCCCGCCGATGACGTAGAGAAAATCCTTGTGAACGAAGGACCGCGCACCGGATCGTGCGCCGGACAGCGCGCCCTCCAGAGGCGCCCATGCCGCTTTCCGGCCGTCCAAATCGACGCTTGCCGCGAGCACCTTCGCGCTCAACACGGTCGTCGGCCCGCCATCCTCGAGCGTCGCCGGCTCGACACCGCCCGAGGCCACGAGCATGGTCGGCCGCACGAGCGACACGCTGGATTGGGATGGCACCGCCGAAGCATCCATCTCCACCATCGACCAATCGCGGGTGATGGCGCCCGAGCCCGTGTCGATCGGGGCGAAGGCGAGCCGCGGCGGCGTCGGCTGCCCGCGAAAACGCCCTCGAACGAAGGCCGTGATGAGCAGTCTTCCGTTGTCGATCGTGGCCTGCGAATAGTCCGACGTCTCGATGGGCGGCGCGCGGTCGTACAGGAATTGGCCCACGGTTCCATCGGACTCGATGATCCCCGCCATCGTTTCCTCGATGGACCAGTCCAGATCGGCGGTGCCGACGGCTTTCCGCTGCCCCGCGAGCAAGAGCACCCTCGCCCCACCCGCAGGCACCGGCGGTCGCGGGGCGGCGGCATCCGAGGTGCCACCTTGCGCGTAATCACCGGGCGATACCGTGAGCGAACACGCGGCCAGGACCGAAAGAACCAACGACGCTGCCGCGACGACCCCTCGTGTAACCGTAACGCGATGCATGGACCCGTTGCTCCATAGCACCCCATCCAATTGGCAGTCGAGCGCACTCGCGGTTGCCTCCGCGCGAGCGCAACCTCGGAATTTGCGCGACTTCTGCCAGTCAGCTCGCGCGAAGCACGAAGTTTCGCACGAAATTCCGCAGGGTTTGCCCGTTCTCCGGCGCAGGATGGATCGCGCCGAGAATGGCCTCCGGATCGAGCCCCTCGCCTTTGATAATGTCGTAGCGGGCCTCGACGTAGCCGCGGATGATCGCGTCGCTCATCTCCGGGTGATGCTGCACACCGCGGATGTGCGGCCCGACGGAGAACACTGTGTTCGGCTCCAGCGCCGTCGATGCGTGAACGACGGCACCGGGCGGCAAGCGCACGACGGAGTCGGAGTGCGTCGTCTGCACGTCGAAGCTGCGGGGCTGTCCCGCGAGAAGCGGATCGTCCTTGCTTACCTCGAGGCGCACCGTCCCGATTTCGCGCCCGTTCGGATTCTTCGCCACCTCGCCGCCCAACGCCTGCCCAATGAGCTGATGCCCGAAGCAAATGCCCAGAAGTGGCACCTCGGCGTCGGCGATGCGACGAATGTAGTCTTCGGTTTGCAACATCCAGGGTGCCCGCTCCGTCACACTGGACGCGGATCCGGTGATGATGAAGGCACCCTTCACCTGCCGGGGATCAGGCAGCTGGACATCGCTCACCTGACTCACCTGACTCACCTGGGAGGTGCGAACGTCGATGCACTCCCAGTCGTACGGCCAGGAATCGCCCGCCGTGCCCTTGATGAAGTCGAAGAACTGCTGTCCGGTTCTTTCCGCAACGGAAGGGATGGCGTCGCCGGTCCGCAAAACGATGATTCTCATTTATCCGCCTGGTCTCACCTAGTAGGCCTCGTTTAGAGTCTGTCTACCTTTCCGGTCCAGTGCAAATTCCACCGGCGCACCCTCGCCGGGGCCACCGATTCACAGGCCCACTTTTCGCTACGAGCACACGCCGTCCATGCCACGCCTTTACTTGGTTTCACCTTCGCATCATCTGGCCGATGGAAGACTCGTCAAAACCACGCGCTATTGGACGAGCGGTCTCACCATGCCGACGCTCAAGGCGTTGGCCCCTCGTGATTGGAAGGTCGACATCGTCGACGAGCTCATGGCCGACGTCGACCTGGATCACCCGGCCGATGTGGTCGCCATCGGCGCCATGGGACCGCAGATCTCCCGGGCGTACGACCTGGCCGATGCATTCCGCGCCCGCGGGAAAAAGGTCGTTCTCGGCGGGCCCTGGGTATCCCTAGCCCCGCACGAGCGCTCGCTTGCACACGCCGACGCCATCGTCGTGGGCGAGGCCGAAACCGTGTTCGCCCGTGCGCTGGAGGATCTCGCGGCGGGCCGCAGTGCTGGCGTGTACCGGGCGGGCGAGTTCGTTCGCATGGGGAAAACGCTTTCGCGCCCGAAAAACGACGACCGCACCATCGCGGAGACGTCGCATCCCGACATCTATCAGAACATCGACTACCGCGATCTGCAGCTCATTCGCTGGGACAAGTGGAAGACGAGCCCCTTTTACCGGCTCTATTTTCACTGGCCGCTGGTCTTCAGCCGCGGCTGCCCGCACCCCTGCAACTACTGCGCGGTGCAGGCCTTCTACAAGCGGAGCTACCGCACCCGGAACATCGATGCGGTCATCGAGAACGTGCGGCAGATCAAGGCGTTCGGCGGGCGCAACCTGCTCTTTCTCGACGACAACCCCATCGCCGACGTCGACGCCGCCAAGGAGCTGTTCGCCCGGCTCATTCCCGAGAAAATCAAGTGGACGAGCCAGTGCACCATCGAGATTGCCCGCGATCCGGAGCTGCTCGATCTGGCGGCGCGCTCGGGGTGCGTGGCGCTCTCCATCGGCCTCGAGTCGAACGAGGAGCCGGTGCTCGACTCGCTGAAGAAGCGCTTCAATCGGGCCCCGCGTTACGCGGAGGACCTGGCAGCGCTGCGGGCCAAGGGCATCCAGGTCATCGCTTTGATGATGTTCGGCATGGATGGGCAGACCGACGGGGTGTTCGACGAGACCTTGAAATTCCTGGTGGACCACAAAGTCTCACTGGTGAAATTCTTCACACCGGCGCCTTACCCCGGGACGGCGTATCATGAGGAGATGCGCCAGGCTGGCCGCATTTTGAACGAGGATTGGGGCCGTTACGACTACGGCTCCCTTCTCGTTCAGCCGACCGGGATGGACGCCCGGACCTTGCGTAGCGGCTTCGACCGAACGTACAAGCATTTCTATGGGTTGCCGGCCATTGCCAAGCGGATGCTCGCGCTTCCGCGCCGAAACCGTCGCGAACACGCGGCTTACCTCGTCGCCAACCTGAAAACGTGGCACTTTTTGAAGAAGAACCCCTCTGCCTGGGGGACGATTTCGTAATCCCCCGAAAGCGAACCTGTTGACTCCTCGAGTGAAAGCGTGACCGAAGCGCGGCCTTTGACAGCCATTCCGACGACCCCGGCGACGGAGCAGCTGGTTCTCCCGCTCGAAGACTTTCTCTCGCGACCCTCGACCCCGGGCATCGTCCGCTCGCGCCGCGTCTTTGCAAACCGCGACATGCGGATGAGCGGCATCACTTGGGTCGGGTTCGACATGGACTACACCCTGGCGATCTACGACCAGCCGCAGATGGACCGGCTCTCCATCGATGCCACCGTCGACAAGCTCGTGCGGCGCGGCTACCCGCACTTCATCGTCGACATCCCGCAAGAGGTCGACTTTGCCGTGCGCGGTCTGCTCATCGACAAGCGGTTCGGTCACATCCTCAAGATGGACCGCTACAAGCACGTCTCGAAGGGCTACCACGGCTTCCGCCAGCTCACGAAAGACGAGCTGCGCGCGCTCTACCACGCGAAAAAGCTCCGCCCGGCCACGCCGCGCTACCACTGGATCGACACGCTGTATGCCCTGAGCGAGGCTTCGCTCTACGCGGCGCTGGTCGATGCGCTGGAAAAGCGCGGGCAGGCGGTGGATTACGCGAAGCTCTTCACCGACATCCGCGAGTGCATCGACGAAGCGCACCGCGATGGCACCATTCTCGATGCCGTGGTCAGCGATCTGCCGCGCTACGTGAACCGCGATCCGGATCTCGCGCTGACCTTGCACAAGCTGCGAAGTGCGGGAAAGAAGCTCTTTCTGCTGACCAACTCGCGCTGGCCGTACACCGAGAAGATGATGACGTACCTGCTCGGTGGCGCGATGGTCGAGTACCCGTCGTGGCGCAACTACTTCGACATCGTGGTGGTCGCGGCGACGAAGCCGGCGTTCTTCCAAGAGCGGCGTCCGCTGCTCGAGCGCATCATCACGGAGCGCGAAGAGAAGGTGCGTCCGGCCACGTTCCCGCTGGAGCGCGGCAAGGTCTACGAAGGCGGCAACCTGCACGACTTCGAGCGGGCGCTCGGGGTGAGCGGCGATCAGGTGCTGTACGTGGGCGATCACATCTACGGCGACATCCTGCGCTCCAAAAAGGAGAGCGTGTGGCGCACGGCGATGATCATCCAGGAGCTCGAGACCGAGGTGCATGCGCACCAAGCCTGCGCGGACGACTTCGAGCAAACCTTGCACCTGGAGGATACGCGCGAGCACCTCGAGGATGATTTGCGCTTCTACCAAGCGCGCTACAAAGAGCTGTCGAGGCTGATCGACGCAAAGACGGGCAACGGCACGCGGCTCACGGAGCTCGAGGCGGAGCGAGGCCGGGTGAAGCGCTCGGTCGAGCGGGTGCGGGGCCTGCTCCGCACGGTGGAGTCGGAGCTATCCGTGCTCGAGCGGCGCATCGATTCGCGGTTCCATCCCTTCTGGGGCTCGCTCCTCAAGGAAGGAACCGAGGAATCCAGCTTCGGTGCGCAGGTGGAGGAGTATGCCTGCGTGTACACCTCGCGCGTGTCGAACTTTCTCGCGTACTCGCCGCAGCAGCACTTCCGCGGTGCGCGCGACGTCATGGCCCACGAGCAAGGCGGATAGCCGTGCCGCCGCTCCTTCGGCGGGGGCAGAGGCTCGGGCGTTACGAGCTTCTCGCCCAAGTAGGCGAAGGTGGAATGGCCTCGGTTTGGCTCGCGCGCTCGCACGGCCTCCGCGGCTTCGAGAAGCTGGTCGCGCTGAAGATGATCAAGGCGCAATTGGCCGACGATGCCCTGTTCGAACGATGGTTCCTGGACGAAGCGAAGATCGCCCAGCGGATCTTCCACACCAACGTGGCCACGACGCTCGATCTGGGCGAGGAACATGGCTCGCTGTTCCTAGTGATGGAGTGGATCGATGGGGATTCGCTCGGTCGCGTGCGGCGGGCATACCACCGAGCCTCGGGCAAGCCGCTGCCGCTTCCCATCGCGCTGCGCATCGTGGCCGACATGTGCAAGGGCCTGCACGCGGCGCACGAGCTGACCGACGAACGCGGCGAAGGCCTGCACATCGTCCACCGCGACGTGTCGCCGAACAACGTGATCGTGACGTCGAACGGCGCGGTGAAGTTGATCGACTTCGGCATCGCCACCGCGCGCGATCGCAGCAGCCCCGAGACGACGCTGGGGATCGTGCGGGGCAAGATCAACTACTTGGCGCCGGAGCAGATCCACCGGCGCACGCCGCTGGATCGGCGATCCGACGTGTGGGCGGCGGGCGTATGCCTGTACGAGCTGGTCGCCGGGACGCTGCCGTTCACGGGCAAGGACTCCGAGGAGGTGATGCAGAAAATCGTCTCCGAGGGTGCGCCGCCGTCGTTCGATGGCGATCCGGACGTGGACGAAATTTTGTGCCGCTCGCTGGCGCATCATCCCGAGGACCGCTTCGCCACGGCGCTGGAAATGCAGCGCGCCATCGAGTCACTGCTCGAGGAGCACGGGGGTGGGGTCACGGAGCGGGACGTCGCAACGTTCCTCGCACGGGAGCTTCCCGGGCTCGCCGAAGAGCGGCGCGCCTTCATCGACGATGCCTTGAGCCCACCGATACCGGCCCCCGCGATCACCGGCCCCGCACTGGGTGCCGAGGTGGTGACGCAGCCAACGCGGGGGATGCGCGGCGTACTGGCGCTGGTTCTTCTCCTGATCGTGAGCGCGATGGCTGGCGTCATGATGTTCTCGCGGGAGCGCACGGCCTCCCGTTCGAGTGACGTCCACGCCGACGGAACCTCGACGTTGAACACAGAGCCCCCCGTTGCAACGGCGACCACGACGAGCGTCGTACAGGCAGACCACCCGGTTGCGACGGCGGCCGCATCGGCCCCGAGCAAAAAGTCCAACGCGAACGTTGGAACGAAAAAGCCCCCCGCGCGGGCCCCTGCTCCTCCGGCAAAGGCGGTATCCTCCTCCTCTCCGAAGGAGAGGGACCTTGGCTTTTAGGTGGATGGCCGCATGTGCAATCGCAGGCGGGGTGCTGGTGTGCACCCCCGACGCACAGGCACAATCGGCGATGGAGCGCGAGACCGCGCGGCAGTTGATGCACGAAGGCTATGCGCTGCAGGCCAAAGGCCAACACGCGGCGGCGCTCGAGGATTTCCGACGCGCCCACGCGATCATGAACGTGCCGACCACCGGGATCGAGGTGGGGCGGGAGCTTGCGGCCCTGGGCAAGGTGGTCGAGGCGCGCGATGTCCTCTGGCGCGTGGCACGCATGAAAGATGCACCCGAGGATCCGGCCGTGTACCGCACGGCGAAAGAGGAGGCACGCAAGCTGACGGAGTCCCTCGCGCAGCGGTTGGCGTCGTTGCGCATCGTGCCGAAAGGCAGCGGCTACCGAATTTCCGTCGATGGCACGGAGCTCTCGGAGGCGGTCATCGGGGTGTCGACCAAGGTGGATCCCGGCGAGCACGTGATCATCGTGCAGCGGGATGGGCGCCGGGCCGAGGTGCGGGTGAGCGTCGGTGAAGGCGAGGTGCGGGATGTCCCGGTCGAGATCGAGGGAGCGCCGGCGGCGCCGCCCTCCCCAGCTCCAGCTACGCCGGTGCCGGACGTGAAGGAGTCGCGATCGACCGGACCCAGTGCGTGGTTCTGGGCAGGGGTCGTCGGGACCGGGGCGGCGGTGGTGGTGGGCGGCGTAACGGGCGGCCTTGCGCTCGCGCGCAAGTCGGACGCATCGCAGCACTGCCAGGGGGATCGATGCTTGCCCGCTGCGCAGGATGCGCTGGATAGCTCGCGGACGTTTGCCAGCATCTCGACGGCGGCGTTCATCACGGGCGGCGTCCTGGCACTGGCCACGGGGGTGCTGTTCTTCATCGAGAAAGGCGACAAGAAAACGAGCGCGCAGCCGTTCGTCGCAAAAGATCATGCGGGCATCGTCGGCACTTTTTAGGACACTCGCGGGCTGCCTGCTGATCGGGGCCGGTGCGTGCGGCACGCTCATTGGGCTGGACGATGTCACCATCGTCGACTGCCTCGCATGCGACGGAGGCCCGCTCGATGCCGGCGTGCAAGACACCAGCGTGTCCGATGGGCCGGGTGGATGTCCCGCGGGGCGTGGCCCCATCATGGCCCGCGTCGGCGGCTACTGCATCGACACCACCGAGGTCACCAACGCGCAGTACGCCCCTTTTCTCAACGCCGTGTTGGCCGACCCAGCTATCGCCGTGCAGCCCCGCGACACGTGCGGCTGGAACACGGATTTCAACGTGTACACGGCCGGCTACCCGGATCCTCGCCACGGTGATGGAAACGATCCCGTGCGCGGTGTCGACTGGTGCGACGCCTACGCCTTCTGCAAGTGGGCGGGCAAGCGACTCTGCGGGTCGCTCGACGGTGGCGCCTCGGGCTATCGCGATTTTGCCTCCCCCCAGAACGAGTGGTATCTCGCATGCTCCTCGAATCGGAAGTACACGTACACGTTCGGTTCCACGTTCGACAGCCGCGCGTGCAACGGCGATGGCACACCAACGGGCGAGGTAGCCCACGTCACGGCATTTCCGCGTTGCCATTCGCCGGACACGCCATTTTCCTCTCTCTACGATATGACCGGAAATGTGTTAGAGTGGGAAAATTCTTGTGCAAGTAGCGCAACCGATTCAAAGTGCTTGACACGTGGCGGCTGGTTTAGATCACCCGAGGCCGCCTCGCTCGCATGCGACAAGAACGGTGAACGTGCCCGTGACGCCGGCAACGAGGGCGTCGGAATCCGCTGTTGTTCTCCTTAAGTCTACCGAGGGAGCTGACCTTGCGAATCACGATCTTCGCTTCTATCGACATCCCACGAGAGTTTCGATTCGGGGCGTAACTTCCAGCAGTAGAGTTACAATGAAAACACATGTCATCGTTTGACGAGACTCTGTCCAAGCGCCCGGGGGAGCTGAATGCCTATTGGCTGAAACCCGTCGCCGCTTACCTCGTTCTGGCGCTGCAATGTGACCGGCCGTTGGAGAGCGCCTCGCGGTACCGGCTCGAAGAGCTGGATGAAGTGCTCATCGGTCGAGGCGCAGCGCTGTCGACCTCGCGGGAAGCCGTCGAAGGGCGACGCGTTCTTGCCGTACGTGTTCCGGATGGGCGCATTTCGCGCGAGCATGCCCGCCTCGTCCGCGCGGGGGACCGCTGGGTGCTCGAGGATTCGAACTCGAAGAACGGCGTCATCGTCAACGGCTCGGTCACGCAGCGCGCGTGGCTCAGCGATGGAGATCTCTTCGAAATCGGGCACACCTTCTTCCTGTATCGGGAGGAAGCTTTCACCGGCGACGACGAGAATCGCCCGCAGCCGGACGATGCTGTGCCCAGCGTGCCCGTGCCCGCGATGCTGCCGGAGGGCTTGCAAACACTGGTCCCCACGTTCGAGCGGGAGCTGGCCAAGCTCGCCAAGGTTGCCCGCACGCCGGTACCGGTATTGCTCGAGGGCGAGACCGGCACCGGCAAAGAGCTCATCGCGCGCGGCTACCACTATTTGTCCGGGCGCGCGGGACCGCTCATCGCGGTCAACTGCGGCGCGTTGCCGAAGACGCTGCTCGAGGCGGAGCTGTTCGGGCACAAACGCGGCGCCTTCTCGGGCGCAAGCGAGGATCGCTCGGGCCACGTTCGCAGTGCGCACGGCGGCACCTTGCTCCTCGACGAGATCGCCGAGCTCCCCTTCCCCTCGCAGGCTGCGTTCTTGCGCGTCCTTCAGGAGCGCGAGGTCGTGCCGGTGGGCACCACGCGCCCGGTGTCCGTGGATTTTCGCCTGGTCTCGGCGACCCACGGCGATCTCGCGGCATTGGCGAACCAAGGCGTCTTTCGCGAGGACTTGTACGCTCGCCTCGCGGGCTTCAAGCTGCGCGTGCCACCGCTGCGTTCACGCCGCGAAGATCTCGGGCTGGTCATTCCGGCCATTCTCCGGCGCGCGCTCTTGGACGGCACCGAGCCGCGTCACCTGCGCCTCTCGCCGGACGTGGTACGCGCCTTCTTTGCCTACAAGTGGCCGCACAACATCCGCGAGCTCGAGCGATGCCTCACCACGGCGGCGGCGCTCGCACACGATCGCATCGATCCCGAGCACCTGCCGCAGGCCATTCGCTCGGAGCTCGTGATCTCCACGGAGCTCGACGAGGCAGAGTCGGCCCCCGTGGTCGATCGGCCGCCCAAGGACGAAAAGCACGAGGAGCTCGTCGCCCTCTTGCGCGAGCACCGCGGCAACATCAGCCGCGTGGCGGAGGCACTGGCCACGTCGCGTGCGCAGGTGCATCGCTTGATGGACCGCTACGGGATCGAGCCAGAGAAGTTCCGGCAGTAGCCTCCGCTTTTCGGGCCCAAAGAAGGTATCCGCGCGCCTTGGCCTCCGCCGCGAGGCCGTGCAGGCGCGCGCGCCCGTCGGCGGTTCGTCCCGACTTCATCTCGATCTCACCGGCTGCGAGACGCGCGTCGAGCTCCATCGTGTAGTACTCGAATGCGTGCGCGACGCCGATGAGCGAGTTCAGCGTGGCGAGCGCTTGCTCCGCCCTTTCCGGCCGCTCCGCAACGAGAAGCAATGCCTCGACGATGTGCTGCTCCCATCGAATCTCGACCGAGAGCGCAGACGTGCGCACGTCGTTCGATCGATCGAAGGCCGCACGCGCGGAGGCGATGTCGCCGATGGCCAACAGAGAGCGCGCCTGGAGAAGTTCGGCCCACGCAAGCTCGGCAACTTGCAGGCGGGGTAACCGCGCGCGCAACTCGGTGGCGACACGCAAGGCCTCGTGCGGGTGCCCCTCGTCGAGGAGCCATCGCACGTGCGCCACCTCGAGAAGGTTCAATGTCCAAACCGCACTGCGTCGCGCCATCGCGAGGGCCGGTGTCAGCCACGATGCGGAGTTGGTCAGCTCACCGCGATGGCGCAGGACTTCCGCCTGCAGGCACATCCCAATCGCCAGCGTCTCTTCGTCGTGCTCCTCCATGGCCAACGCCCGCGCCTCTCGGGCCGCGGCGGAAACCGCTTCGAGATCGCCGAGGTGGAGATATGCCGCCATCACGAAGACGAGGCGAGAGCGCTGAAGCGCATGATCGCCGATTTCGCGCGCGAGCCCGGTGGACTCCTGCGCAAAGGCGAGAGCATCGCGGAGCTTTCCCGCTCGCAACGAAATACGCGCGATGGAGTACGCGACATGGCCCAGCGCGCGAAGGTCGCCGAGCGCGCGATAGGCATCCAGCGCCGCGCGGTAGATTTCCGCGGCGGCATCGAGATCGCCCGCCTCCTCGCGCTCCTGACCAGCCAGGTACGATGCGGAGGCTCGGCTCGATGCATCGCCCGCACGCTCGTAAAGGGCGACGGCCTTTTGGCGGCAGTCCTCGGCCTCGCTCGTCTTTCCGAGGAGCGTCAACGCGGAGCGGGCAGCATCGTAATTGGCCGCCGCGCGCGACCATGCCTCGCGCCTCTGGGCCGTATCTGCCGCGCGCAGGGCGGCGGCCTGGGCGCGCGGCAGGTCCATCCCGCGCTTGGCCATTTCGGATTCCGCCTCGTCGATATCCAGATTGGCGGATGCGTCCGTGGATGCGCGCAACTTGGTCAAGGTGGCAAAAGCCTCCTGCGCATTTCCCGCACCTTGCAAATTGCGCGCGAGCGCGATTCCGTATTCGAGCTGCCGCGGAAAGAATTCGAACAGCGTGCGGTACACGTTCACGGCCGCATTCCATTGCCCCGCGGCCTCGCGGTAGCGCCCCTCGACGAGGAACTTCTCCTCGCGCGAAAGCGGCGCGTCGTTCGCCAGCTCGAATGCAGCTTTTCCCTCCTCGAGCGCGCGCGGACCATTGCCCAATTGGCGATACGTTTCGGCCAATTGCATGTGGCCGAGTGCGTAGTTCGGTTCGAGTCGCACGACGCGCTCGAAACAATCGCGCGCGACGAGCGGCTCGAGGTGGCGCAGTTCGAGCAAGCCCTCGGCGTACCATCGTGCGGCGTCCGCCTGGAGCGGGCGCGAGGTCGGCACGGGCACCGCCAGCGGCGGGGAGGATGGATTCTCGGGCGGCGGCAGCTGCGTACGGGCGAGGCGGCCTCCCAGAAAGGCGCAGGCCATCAGGGCCGAGATGATCGTCCACGTGCGCACGTAGTGCATGGGCGACTTCTGCCCTGCGCGCGGACGCGCCGCCTCGCCCGGCAGCGCCCGAGCCACGGCGTGAACGCTGGAAAAGCGATGCTCGGGATCGGTCGCCAGGCAATGCGAAAGGACGGCTTCCCACGCCGGCCCCAACTCGCGCACCGCGACAGGGCCCCGCGGCCGCACGCCCGTGAGCATCTCGCACATGACCACGCCGAGCGCATAAATGTCCGTCGCGGGGGTGATGCGGCCGCCCTCGAGCTGCTCGGGGGCCATGTACCCTGGTGTCCCCTCGGGGCTATCCGCCGAGCGCCTCACCTGCGCCGCATCGCGCGAGCGCGTGGCCAGCCCGAAGTCCGCCACGACGACGCGCGGCCCGAGAAAGACGTTCGCACTCTTGAAATCGCGATGCACGATGCCGACCGCGTGCGCCGCACCGAGCGCATCGATCATCTGCCGGATGTAGGGAAGCGCTTCTTCGAGCGGCAACGGCCCCGTACGAAGCAGCCGCTCCGCGAGGGTCTCGCCCTCGATCAGCTCCATCGTGATGAAGGGAATGCGCTCGGATTTCGGCTTTCCCGGCTGCATGTGGAAGCCGACGTCGAAGATGCGGCAAACGTTGGGATGCGTCACCTTGCGCGCGAGGTACATCTCGCGTTTGACCTGCTCGAACCCGCCATCGCGCAGGGCCCGCTCGCGGCGCAGCACTTTGAGCGCGATGCGCTGGCGCAGCTCGAGATCCTCCGCCTCGTACACCTCGCCCATGCCACCGCGGGCGATGGCGCGAACGATCCGATAGCGAAAGGCGATCAACTCGTCCTCGGCGAAGATGCGATGCGCGCCCGAGGGCACGCTTTCGGGCCCGTTCTTGCTCCGAACGGACACGCGCCCGCTCGAATGCAACGAGCCGACCGCCGTCAGGGTGGGATCCAACGCATTGCGCGGTTCCGACGCAGCACCATCCAGCTCTTCCGACTGGCACGCGTCGCCCTTCCCGCTCCTGCTCATACGTTCCCTCGAAACGATCGGACCCTACGGCCGAGCGTCGCGCCGGGCCTCCTCATCTTTCTAGGTATAGCGCGCCTCGGCTGACATCCCCAACGCTCCGAGCATCCGATTGCGCCAACGCATTTGTGTGGACATTGTGTGCAAAGTTGCCTAGGCAATCTTGTTGGATGTATGATAAACATCCTCGAACCTGCGAAAAAACGCGGTTTGATGATGTGTTGGTGGACGCGATTGTGTCCTCTTGCGGCCGCTAAATGCGCTCCTTACCAAGTTGGATTGGAGCGGCGGACCGATCCGCCACCCGACTGCCAGCGGTCAGGGTTACCAGCATTCGACCCGCTCCAATCCAAGCCGACGTAACGAAGTGCTCGGGGGGCCGACGTGCACCCGAGCGAGAAGGGAGCACGCGAGCGGGTTCATGCCGCGGGATCGTGCTTCCGACGATCGAACCAACGCGAAGCACGAGCAGGACAACAAGAGAAGGGTTGCTCCATGTCGCTTATTCTCGAAAAAGGCGACGTCTATGACGTCGTAGGAATCGGGCTCGGGCCAGCGAATCTCGCTTTGGCCGTCGCACTCGAAGACGAGGCGGCAAAACGTGATGGCTCCAACTTGCGGCGTCTTTTCCTGGACGCCAAACCGTCGGCCGCATGGCACCCCGGAATGCTGCTCGAAGGGTCGGTATTGCAAGTATCGGTACTGAAGGATTTGGCCACGTTACGAAATCCTTGCAGCCCGTTCACATTTCTAAATTACTTGAAAAACAAAGGCCGGCTTCTCGAGTTTTTGAATCTTCGAGACCTTTACCCCACCCGGGTCGAATTCAACGATTACCTGGTTTGGGTAGCCCAGCAACTCCACGAGCGGGTAAGCCACGGTTGCGAGGTGATGGCCATCGATCCCGTGCGGGTCGAAGGGAAAATCAAGGCGGTTCGTGTGACGTATCACGATGGAAAAACGGGCGAGGCCGCGTACCGCCTCGCGCGGAACGTGGTGTTGGCCACGGGTGGCGTTCCATCGGTCCCGGACGGAATTCAGCTTCGCCCGGGAGGGCGTGCCTTCCATTCGTCGCAAACCTTGCAACGCCTCAAAGCCGACTACCCTGACGCGAATGCTCCCTATCGATTCGTGGTGGTCGGAGGCGGCCAGAGTGGAGCGGAACTATTCCACTATTTGATGACGCGTTATCCGAACGCCGAAGTGACGGCGACGATTCGTGGACTGTCTTACAAGCCGATCGACGACAGCCACTTTTCCAATGAAATATTCCACCCGGAAATGGTCAGCTACATCTACGACCTGCCCGAATCCGTCCGCCGGCGGGTGCTGGGACACTGCAAAGACGTGAATTACGGGGTGGTGAGCGCGGACCTGATCCGTCGCGTTTACAATACGCTTTATCAAGAGAAGGTGGCCGGGCGAAACCGCGCGCGCATTCGAGGCTTTCTCGAACTGGAGCAGCTTTTGGAGACGGACGACGTGGTCATGACGCGCTTCCGCGATCTGACCACGAACGAGCTGGTCACCATGAAGGCCGACGGTGTGATCATGTGCACCGGCTACGAGTGGCGCTTGGAGCACCCTCTTCTGCGCGAGCTTTCCCCATGGATCGAGCGCGAGGAGAACGGCAACTACAAAGTAGAGCGAAATTACCGAGTGACGACGGAGCCCGCGTTCGAAGCAGGTATCTTTCTACAGGGCTTCGCCGAGGCCACGCACGGCGTCACGGAGACCGTACTCTCGCTTTTGTCGGTGCGCGCGGGGGACATCGTTCAGTCCATCCTGGACTCGCAATCGCACGCCGAGCACCTCAACTCGGCCAATTATGCCTACGGGCACACCCGCCATTGATTCAGGGAACGATGAGCATACAAAGGCTGGATTCGTCCAAGTTGCAGTCGGCGTACGGGATTCGCGTTCAATCGCTGTATCCATGGCAGGGGGTCGTCGAGCCGCCGTTCGGGGCCGCCTGGGCCGTGGTGGCCCCCGGGGAAGAAACGAAGCATCACGCCCATCAGGACGCCGAGACGTTCTTCATCGCCAAGGGGCGGGGCGTCATGCGCATCGGCGACGAGGTGTACGACGTGCAGGCGGGGGACGTGCTGTACCAGCCGCCGTTTCAATCGCATACCTTGGTCAACACGGGCGACGCGGAGGAGCTGCTCTTTCTCACGGTATGGTGGGAAGATCTCCAATTGTGGGCCCACGAAAGGCCCGCGCCGAACCATCGACCGCGCCGGACCATGGTCACCGCGGCACCGCCCACGCCCAATGGCGACTTGCACGTGGGGCACATCTCCGGGCCGTATTTGGCGGCGGATATCCACACGCGTTACCTGAGGCTGCGCGGCGTCGATGCGCGGTACATCTCGGGGAGCGATGACAATCAGAGCTACGTGAAGACCAACGCGGCGCGTCTCGGTATGGGGCCGCAAGCGTCGGCCGATTTGCTGTCATACGATATTTTGACGACGTTAACGGAGATGGGTATTCGATTGGACCAATTCGTCCGACCGAATGCCTCGCCGCACCACGGGAAACTCGCGCGGGAGCTATTCCGCACGCTCAAGGTGCACGGTCACTTGGTCGAAAAGGAAGTCGACTCGCCCTGGTGCGAAAAGTGCGATCTCTATTTGTACGAAGCGTACATCGGGGGACGCTGCCCGCATTGCCATGCCCCTTCGGGGGGCAACATCTGCGAGGAATGCGGCCGTCCCAACGACTGCGCCGATTTGCTCGAACCGCGTTGCACGCAATGCGGTAGTGCGCCGGTGCGCAGGCCGACCACGCGACTCTTTTTCCCATTGAGCCGGTGGGAGAAGCCGCTGCGGGAATTCCACCGCAAGGTGGCCATGAATCCGAGCTTGCGATCGCTTTGCGAGCAGGCCATGGCGGCGGGACTTCCCGATATTGCGGTCACCCACGTGACGGATTGGGGCATCCAGGTGCCGTTGGTCGGCTACGAGGACCAATGCATCTTCGTGTGGTGCGAAATGGCGGCACGCTATTTGGCCCATGCCCGCCATCTGTCCAGCGTGGAGGATTACTGGAAATCCGACGACGGGAACATCGTTCAGTGCTTCGGATTCGACAATGGCTTTTTCTACGCCGTCCTCCTGCCGGCGATTTACATGGCCTTCGATCCGAGCCTGCGGCTTCCGTCGGCGTACCTGATGAACGAGTTTTATCATCTGGACGGGCGCAAGTTCTCCACGAGCCGGCGTCACGCCATTTGGGCGCGCGAGCTCGCGGCCCAGGTGCCCGCGGACATGGTGCGCTTTTATCTTTCGTACACGCGGCCGGAGGTGGAATCGACGAACTTCACCCGCGAGGACTTCAAGGCGACGTGCACCCGTGAATTGCTCGGGGTGTGGCAACCTTGGCTCGAGAGCCTGGGCCGCCGCATCACCGCGGATTTCGACGGCGTCGTGCCGGCCACCGGCGATTGGACCGGCGAGCACCGTGCATTCTACAACCGACTCGGCGAGCTTCGCGACACAGCCGCGTCGGCCTACGAGGCGACTTCGTTCTCACCGCAGCGCGCCGCGCGCGTGCTGTGCGAACTCGCACGCGAGGCGCATCGCTTCGGGCAAGCCGAAACGGTGTGGCGACGCGTGGCAACGCGAAAGGAAGAACGGCGAACCGCGGCCGCCCTGGAGTTGCTCGCCGCCAAAGTTCTCGCGGAGGCCGCCGCCCCCATGCTTCCAGATTTCGCCGCGCAACTCTGGGGCCACCTCGGCTACACCGAACCGCTCTCCGAGCACCGCTGGGAGGTTCACCTCTCATGGGTGCCGCCGGGACAGAAAACGCGCGCGCTGGGCGGGGCTTCGTATTTCTCCGAAATAACGTAAACGTCGAATCGAGCGTGACAGGCCCACGAGTCTTTTGCAGTCAAGCAGCGGCAGCGGAACAATCCCGGCGAGGCCGGCGCCTTAATTCGTTTGCTGCGCAAGGATCGCCAGGCCGGTTGGCGATTCAAGATATCTGAAACACACACATCGCGCCGGTCCCGCCGGTTCGTTCTCGCTGCCGCGGTTCCAGCACAAGGAAATTCCGAACTTGAGCCGTACAATCGTCCGATGCCTTAACGACGAGGATCCATCATGCGAGTATCCATTTTGGGTGCGTGCCTCTCCGCGGCCATGGCGTGGAGCGCGGCGGGCTGCAGTGATGACAACAAGAGCGATCCCGGTCCGGCCGATTCGGGGAATCCCGGGCAGGACAGCGGATCGGGCACCGACGCGGGAAGCGACGCCGGGACCAAGTTCGGCGGCAATGCGATCCTGGTGAACTTGAGCACCAAGGTGAGCATCGGCGGTACGCCGACGCCCGTGCGCGTGTTGAAGCCCGTGGTGGGATTCAGCGCCCTGGGATCGCTCAAGCATCAATACGACGGGCGCCAGGGGCTCTTTGGATGCTACGCCGATCATTTCGGTGTGGGGCAAAACCTGGGCAGCGACTCCAATGCCGGCACCGTGACCATCACGGACTATTCGCAAGCCAACTTCCTCGACGGCACGCCGGCCCCCAAAGAGATCAATTGCACTCCCATGAACACCTCGGGGCTGTCGCTCTATCAATGCGGATATGGCCCGCTCGAGGATGGCAAGCCCGGCCTCACGGTGAATACGCCTTACCGGGGCGATGCGCAGCTCACCAAGGACAAGCAAGTCATCCACGTGAAGGTCGGCGGCGGCAGTGATATCGGCGCCATCGACACGGCGGCGGAGCTCAAAGCCGTCGATGGCGCGCAGGTCGAAGAGGATTTGGCCACCATCAAGTACGATCCCAGCAAGGATACGACACTCCACGTGAAGTCGTGCGACAGCTGCGGACTCGTCACCGCGGTGAACATCATTGCCAATCAGAACGCACCGGACAAATTCGACGAGCCTTCGGCGACGTCCGGCGCCATCGTGTGCACGTTTTTGGGCTACGACCCCATCGTCATCAAGAAAGAGGCCATTTCGGCCATGTTCGGCGGCGATGCGGCGCTCAAGTCGGTGCAGACCTCCATCGTGCGCTTCGGATACCCGCTGGCCATGGGGGATACCAAGGGAAGCTCCATCCAGTTTGCCGCCGGCGGCGGCGTCATCGGCGTAGCGCCTCGCTAGCTACTTTCACACTCCACACGAATGAGAAACCATGGGCCTCAAGGACATCAAAATCGAGACGGTCAACCACGACAATTTCGAAAAGGTGCTGCCGCTCATTGCGGATTACCAACGATTCTACGGCTGCACCCCCGATACCGAGCGAAATCGCGCGTACTTCTCACGATACTTGGACGACCATACGGCGGGTATCCTCTTCGCCGCCTTCGACGAAGACGGCGAGATCCTCGGATTCGCCACACTGTATTTCATTCCCTCGTCGCTCTCCGCCCGAACGGCGTGCACCTTCAATGATCTGTACGCGGTGCCCGGCGAACGGGGGAGATCCGTGGGCCCCGGCCTCGGCTTTCATGCGCTGCGATATGCGAGCGAGCGCGGTTACCCGAATGCGAGCTGGCTCACCAAGCCCGACAACGTGACGGCGCGAAAGATTTACGACAATTTGGGGGCGTCGCGCTCCGAATGGATCATGTACGAGGCGACCTTGGCGAGCGGCTACGAGACATCATGAAAGCGTTCGACGTCATCGTGCTCGGCCTGGGAGGTGTCGGCGCAGCGGCCGCTTATCATTTGGCGCTGCGAGAAGGCCGGCGCGTTCTCGGGTTGGAGCGCTTTGGCGTCGCGCACGATCGCGGCAGCTCGCACGGCGAGACGCGCATCTTCCGCCGCTCGTACGATCATCCGGGCTACGGGCCTTTGCTGGACCGCAGCCTCGAAGGGTGGCAGGCGCTCGAACGGCACGTCGGCCATCCCCTGTTTCGTCGCACCGGGCTGGTCCTGGTGTCGGACGCCGCAGGCATGAACTACGAGCCCGACGCGGGTTACGTTCTCGTCGAGCAAAGCGTGCGCGCCCACTGCGATCTGGCCCGTGAGGCCGGGGCCGAGTTGCACTTCGAGGAACCTGCCCTGGCGTGGCACGTCACCGAGGACGACGGCGTCTGCGTGACGACGACGAAGGGACGCTACATCGGCGATGCACTGGTCATCGCCGGCGGGGCGTGGAGTTCCGAATTGCTCGCCGCCCTGGGTTTGCCCTTGGTGGTCGAGCGCATTCCCCAGGCCTGGTTCGCGTCGAGCCCCATGTGGGAGGCCGATGCCCCTTGCTTCATCTTCGACATCGAGCGCGGCTACTTCTTCGGCGTACCCGGCCCCGAGCCCGGCAGAATCAAGGTCGCGGGAAGGGCGAAGCGCACCACCGTCCCCGATCCCGCGCAGCTCGATCACGCGCTCGCACACGACGAGCTCGAGGCCATTGGCGACTTCATCGAAGAGCACCTTCACGGAGTATCGCGCATGCCGCTCGCGCAGTCGGCCTGCATGTGCACCATGACGCCCGACGAGCATTTCATCGTCGATGCGCATCCGGCGTTCCCGCAGGTGGTGTTCGCCGCGGGGCTTTCGGGTCACGGCTACAAGTTCGTTCCCGTTCTCGGCGAGGCGCTGGCCGACTTGGCCACCGACGGCGCCACCCAGCTTCCAATCGATTTTCTTCGCATGAGGGACATACCATGTTGAACAAGGCTTTTGCCATGGCGCTCGCGATCACCCTCGTGGGGGTCGCCGCGGCCTGCAGCAGCAGCGACAGCCCGAGCCAGCCCACCGCGACGTGCGACGCCGCAAAACAGAGTGCCTGCTACTCGCGGCAAATGATCTGCGTCCCGGGAAACTCGGATACGAAGTGCGAGACGTGTCCCGCTGGCTCGTACGCTTCGCAAGCCGGGGCCTGCGAGACGTTGGGCACGCCGAAGCTGCAGCACCAATTCCAAACATGGACCATTCCGCCGTATACCGAATACCGCGGCAAGTGCCAGAGTTGGACGTTGAACAACGCCGAGCCCCTTTACGTCAACGCGGTGGAACTGGAGCAGAACGAAGAGTCGCATCACTCGATTTGGACCTTCGTGCCCGACGACCATTTCGCCGGGCCGGACGGCACGTGGGATTGCGCGGAGCGGAGTTACGACGAAATCAAGGGCGCCCTTCTCGGCGGCGTGCTGCTCGCGCAATCCACGCAGGCCCCTCACCAGGTGCAAAAATTCCGCGAAGATGCCGCCGTGCGCATTCCGCCGTATTCGCGCGTCATCAGCGACATCCATTTGCTGAATGCCACGGCGAAGGAAGTCAGCGGCAGCTTGACCCTCAAGATTTACGACATGAATCCCAACGACGTGAAGGTGCAGCTCGTCCCCTTCCAAGTCGACGACCGCGCCATCAACGTGCTCGCCCGGGCCAAGACCCGATTGGTCAATCATTGTTCGCTGGAAAAAGACTTCCAGGCCAATGGCACGCCGTTCAATCCGAAGATTCATTACATTCTTCCCCATACTCACGGGTACGGAAAACGCTTCTACGTGAAGACGCTGGGCGGCACCCGGGATGGGGAGACCATTCTCGATGTCGATCAGAGTGCGGGGTACGAGGCTTATGGGCGGGCCTTCGATCCGCCCTTCGACGTCACGGGTGCGGCCGGGTTGACCGTGGGCTGCGAATACGAGAACAACACCGATCAGACGCTGGGCTGGGGGTGGAGCGACGAGATGTGCCAGACGCTCGGCTACATGGAATCGCCGGTCGCCTTCGTGGGAACGATCAGCACGGCCACGCAAGGCCCCGCCGACGGCGCCATGCAGGTCTTCACCGGTGACTGCGACGTACTCGCAACACCGTGGGACTTCAACCGCCCCGGCGGCCCACCCCGGTAGTCGCGAGGTTGGCCCAGTACAGGTAACCGCGGGCGCGGGCGTCGTGCTCCAGTTCGCGCATGCGGGTGCGCGCTCGCTCGGCGAAGCCCGCCTGGCGTTCGAGTTCGCCGGCGGTGAAACGGGCCTGCAGCTCCATCGAGAAGAAGCCGCGGGCGTGGGCGCGTGCGATCACTTCCTCGACGCTGGCCAGGGCCGATTGGATCTGACTCGGTGAGGAAATGGCCAAAAGCCGCGCGTCGAGGAGGCGCTGGGTGAGCACGAGGTCGCCGCGGCGACCGCCGGGTGCAACGTCCTTGGAGCGATCGAGCGCGGCCTTCGCGCGATCGATGTGCCCCAAGCCAAGGAACGCGCGGGCGCGGAGCAACTGCGCACTGGCCAGCTGCAGGCTCTTGTACGGAGGCGTCCGCGCGAGAAGTGCCGAGGCCGCGCGCTCCGCCGACTCCAGGGTGCCATGGTCGAGCAGCAGCTCGGTCATGTCGAGCTCCAGCCAGAGAATGGCGCTGCGGCGGCCCGCACGCTGGGCGATGTCGAATGCCTTTTTCTGCATGCGCATCGCACCCGGGACGTCGCCCTGTTGGCGCAGGATGTCGCCGCGCACCTCCATGGCAAGGGCGGAAAGTCCCGGATTGTGAAACCGCTCCGCGAGATCCATGGCATCTTGCACGTACGCGGCCGCCCCCGCGAGGTCTCCCGTATTGAGGAGCGCATCGGCGACGTCGATCAAGCGATTGCCCAAGTCGGGATCGCCGATGCCGCGCCCGATGGCCACGGACTCCTCCACCGCATCGAGCGCCTCGTGGAGCCGGCCCTGCTTCCACAAGACGCGGAATGCATCGTACGCGGACAGCGCGACCTCGCGGATGTCGCCGGCTTGCCGGTGTTCTTCCTCGAGCGCGCGGTACATGTCCAGCGCGAGATCGAAGTCGCCTTCTTCTTCGTACGCGCGCGCGGAGACAAGGAGCGCGGCCGCGCGGCTCGTTTGGTCGCCGGCGCGCTCGAACAGCGCAATGGCGTCGCGCTGGTGGTCTTTCGCCGCCTCCATTTTTCCCTGGGCCGCCAGAATGCCGGCCAGGATGTACTGATTCTGGCCCGCGCTCCGCCATGCACCGCGCGCCTCGGCCATGGTGGCCGCGCGCAGCCGCGCCACCTCGGCGCGCCGAAAATCCGAGAGGGAAATGGCCATGGCCGCCTCGGCCTCGTCGATGTCCACGTCCGGCGCGCTGGCGTGCGGCACCGCGCGCAACTTGGCAATCGTGGCGAGGGCCTCGTCGAGCTTGCCCGCGCGTTCCTGCGAGCGTGCCAGTGCCAAACCGTATTCGACGCTGCTCGGGAAAAACTCGAACAAGGTTCGATAGACGTCGGCGGCCTTCTGCCATTCGCCGATGGCATCGTCGTAACGGCCCTCGATCAGGAGCGCCTCCTCCCGCGAGAGCGGCCCGGCCAGCTCGTACGCGGTTTTTGCCTCGGCGGCGGCGCGCGCGCCGTATCCGAGTTTGCGGTACGCCTCGGCCAACTCGGCATGGGAGAGCGCGTGGCCTGGCTCGAGCGCAATCGCATGCTCGAAGTGATCGCGCGCGGCAATCGGATCGAGGTTGCGCGCAGCCGTGAGGCCCGCATTGTAGTGCTGCGCCGCCTCGGGCAAGCGCGGGAGGGAGTGCCGAACGCGACCGTCACCTTCCGACGGCACGCGCGCGGGACTCGACGCGCCCTTCGCGGCCACGGGCGCGGGACGAAGGGAATCACGCCGCGCGATCCCGCCCGCCGCGAGGGCAACCATCGCGCACACCACGAGCGCGGGCCCGATCCAGCGCGTCCAACGCCGGCGCGGACGCGAGAGCGCCGCCAGGGCCATCCCGAGATCGTGAACGCTGGCAAAGCGATCCGCCGGCGCGCGCGAAAGGCAGCGCAGAATGATGGCCTCGAGGCCGGGATCGATCTCCTTGCGCAAGGTGCGTGGCGGCACCGGCGGCTGATCGAGGCGCGCCACGGCCGCCCCCAACGAGACGTCGCCCGAGAAGGGGCGTACGCCCGTGAGCATCTCGTACATGACCACGCCGAGCGCGTAGATGTCCGTCGCCTCCGACACGGGACGGCATTCGATCTGCTCGGGGGCCATGTACGCGGGTGTCCCGCGCAGGCGGCCCGTCCCGGTGCGCACGAACTCGGGCGTGTTCGACGGCGAGGTGAGCTTGGCCAGGCCAAAGTCGGTGACCACGACACGCAGCGGGCGGCCTTCGCCCATCTCGCCCGTGCCTGCGTCCTCGAGGAAGACGTTGCCGCTCTTGAAGTCGCGATGCACGATACCCACCGCGTGCGCGGCGCCGAGCGCGCCAATCATTTGCCGAACGCACTCGACCGCAGCGGCCGGCTCCAGAGGCCCGCTGCGTTTCAAGCGTGCCGCCAAGGTCTCGCCCTGGAGCAGCTCCATCGTGAAAAAGGGAATGCGCTTTTCGCCGCCGGGGCGGGCCACGAGGTGGAAGCCCACGTCGAAGATGCGGCACACGTTGGGATGCGTCACCTTGCGGGCGAGGAAGATCTCGCGTTTGAGCTGTTCGAAGACGCGCGTCTTCTCGTGGCGCTCCTGGCGAACGACCTTGAGAGCAATCCGCTCGCCCAACTCGAGATCGTGCGCCTCGTACACCTCGCCCATGCCCCCCTTGGCCACGAGGCGGACGATGCGGTAGCGAAACGCGACGAAGTCGTCGCGTTCGAAGGTATTCCCCTCGCGGGCACGCCGATCGGGACGGAGCTGCGCCCGGGCCTGCCGCAGGTCGTCATCCACCAAACGGGATGACTCCTCCAGCAAGTCCATACTCCGTGGGCGTTGCTCGTGTTCGTCGTTCCTCGTCATGGCCAGGATCCGTGCACGTTGGACCATGACAGGACCGCGCCGCAATTCCAGCTTTTATCGCGCTTCAGGCAAAAGTGCGCGGCACGCGATCCTCGTCGTTGTCAACTCGAGTGTCCTCTCGAGTGTGCGGCGCGTGACCTGGAGTGTACCTAGGGCTGTACCGGTCTGGTACGCCTGTACCAACGCGCCTGGCGTCTTTGGTACACCGATGGCACATCGTTGACCCGGAACGATGCTTTTCAAACACGCAATTTCTCGGGATCTGACGCGCCACGTTCCCATTTGGACATCATTCGGGTGGTCGGAAGGTGCTGCCGAGGGTGGTCTCTCGAGTTGGCATCCAACTTGATGAAAGGCGGACGATGTCCACCGCGCAGGAATGGCAAAAGTCCACCGATAGCAAAGGGCCTGCTGCCGAGCGTGAGCGAGGACGCTTGCCGCCCCGCACGGTGCCCGGGGCGCGCCCCGAGTATGCGGACGAGCAGCTCACCGAACGACTCGGCATCAAGATCACGAGCTGGGATCCGGATCGCCTCGTCGGCACGATGCCGGTCAAAGCGAATCGACAAGAGTACGGCCTCCTTCATACGGGCGCGAGTGCAGCGCTCGCCTCCACACTGGGCGGCATCGCGGCGGCCATGCGGGCGGGGCCCGACCGCATGGCCTTGGGACTCGAGCTCTCGTGCATCAACCACCGCACGGTCTTCGAGGGTTACATCACCGGCGTCTGCACCGCCGTGCACGCCGGAAACAACGTGGCGACCTACGAAGTGCTCGTCACCGACTCGAGGAACCGACGCATCTGCACCGCGCGATTCACCTGCGTGCTGCGCGAACGCACGGGGAACGATCCGTCGACGATGTGAACGTCAAGGCTCGTTACCACTCGGAGATGCTCGCGTTCGACGAGCCGTACTGTTTGACCTTTTCATTCCACGCTTCGAGCGCCAACGGCGAGCCGTTGCGCGCGGAGGTGGTGGGGCTTAGCTGAAAGACGCCTTCGTCGTTGCCAACCTGGTTCCACCAAAGAACCATGCGAATCTCCGGTTGGCTCCAAACGTAATCGAGGCTCTTTCGAATCAAGTCGGCGCGGCGCGAATCGGAAATCTTCTTCGACAGGACGATGCTGTATTCGGTTATCAAAATGGGCTTTCCCTTGGGGAGTGCCCACTTGTACCAACGCTGAAAGTCCGCCTGCTGGGAAAGGTCGACGATGGGCTTCCAATCGCGGATGTACGCATCGATGGCCAGGTAGTCGGTCGCGTCGGCACCGATCCACCAGTCATCGGGGTTCTTGGTGCTCGCGGAGCCTTCGCGCCATTGGAAGTCCATGGCGATGTAGCCAACGAGCACGTTCGGATTCGCTTCCTTGGCCACGGCATAGAAGTGGCGAAACAGCTTCACGAACGTCGGGCCGTCCATGTCATTTTCGGGCTCGTGGTACATGGTCAAGTACGAGCCATCGGGCATGCTCCGGGCGAGCGAGGAGATCTTCGCGTCGTAGGCGCCGTCGATGACGCCTTTGATGTCGTCGTTCGGAGGCTTCACGCTCAAGAAGGAGACGTTGCCGCTCGCGGGGTCCTGGCCACCGGCGCTCTTGCCGTACGCATCGGGGAAGTTCGAATACGTGTTGAAGACGCGATGCACTTTGGTCTTGCCGCCAACGAAGTACTCGTCGGCGACCGCGCGAAAGTTGGCCGCACTCGCCGACTCGGTGCCGGGCGCGATGGCCGTGTTGTTGTACATGCCAAGAACGAGGGGTTTGCGTTCTTCGGCGCTCAGACGATCGTCGTTCTGCGGGATGCCGTCGTCACGGTCGCCGGACGCGCATGCGCCCAGCAAGACCGCCAACGCGGCGAGGTGGAGTCGTAGTTGGAACATGATGGGCCGCAGTGCAAAACGGACGCCCTTCGCGAAACCGCGTAAATTCGGGCCGATTCGATGCGGTATCGAGCAACGCCCGCTCAACGATTGAGCAACGCTCGCTCAATCGCCGCCGCTGCGAGGCCGCGGAATGTTGTACCGGCGCAACTTGTCGACCAATGTGCGACGGGGCATGCCGAGGAGCTCCGCAGCGCGCGATTGGTTTCCATTGGAGCGCTCGAGCGCGTCGACGATGCGCTGGCGTTCGAGCGATTGCATCTGCCCGCGCAGCGGCGTCGACGAGGGAGACGACGACGGCGGTGAAACGCCGCCCCAGGAGGAAGAAGACGACGAGGGAGACGACGACGGCGGCGCCTGTTCGAGCCGCAGGTGCTCGGGGAGGATCGCTCCATCGGAAAGGGCCACGGCCTGCTCGACGGCGTTTCGCAGTTCGCGCACGTTGCCGGGCCACGGATAGCCAAGCAGCGCCTGCTGGGCGGAGTCGGTGAGTTCCGGCGCAGGCTCGGGCGCGGCAAAGCGGGCGGCGAACATCTTCGCCAGGGGAACGATTTCCGACGGCCGCTCGCGCAGCGGCGGGATGGGAATGGTGACCCCGCTCAATCGGAAATACAGGTCGCGCCGGAATTGTCCATTTTGGCTTTCCGCCTTCAAGTCGCGATGGGTCGCGGTCACGAGGCGGATATCGAGCTCGCGGGACTCGGTGCCTCCGACCCGGCGAATGCGGCGTTCTTCGATGACGCGAAGCAGCTTGACCTGGGCACTTATCGGCAGCTCGCCGATCTCGTCGAGAAACAGGGTGCCGCCCTGCGCCGCCTCGAAGACGCCAGCCTTGGCGCGCGTTGCTCCGGTGAAGGCCCCCTGTTCGTGGCCAAAGAGCTCGCTCTCGAGCAATTGCGGGTTGTACTGCGCGCAATTGACGCGCACGAGAGGCCCGTCCGCGCGCCGCGAATAGCGATGCACCGCCTCGGCGACCACCTCTTTGCCGACGCCGGTCTCCCCGAGAAGGAGCACGTTGATGTCCCGCACGGCGACGCGTCTCACCAGATCATGCAGGCGAAGCATCGCCGGATCGCACACGACGAACGCGGCATCTTCGCCGGAAGACGATGCCGGTGGCGGCGCGATGGTGGGCACGTTGCGCCGCGGCGACTCCGAGGAACGCCGCTGAATGAGCACGGTCACGCGCCCGAGATCGACGGCCTCCCCAGGGCCGATCTCGACGGTCTCCGAGGCTTCGAGGCGCCGTCCGCGCACGAAAATTCCGTTTCGACTCTCCAAATCGCGAATGCGAAAATTCCCATTCGAGACGAGGAGCACCGCATGTTGCCTCGACACCGATGCATCGCCGATGGGCACCGCGCAGTCCTCGCCGCGCCCCAATACGAGCTCCCCGACCTCGGGCAGCGGCACCTCCCCAGGTTGCATGGTGTTGCCGCCGTCGCCCGACGGAAGGAGCACCAGAAGGCGAAAACCCTCGACCGAAGCAGGCGCACGAACGATATCCGTCGGCCCCTCCCGATCGACGTTGTTGGGATCTTTGGTACCGTGAACCATCGTTTCCCAGGGCAAGGTACCATAGGAAGCCGATTGAGCTACAACGTCGGATGTCATGACGCAGCCGCCACCCCTGGCCCTTTTGTCGACAGGTCCGAAAATGGCCAGCCGTCGCGACGGGGCGGCACTACATCACGGGCATGGTGAAGCTTTACGACTACGCTGGGTCGGGCAACAGTTACAAAATCAAGTTGCTGCTGGCCCAGCTCCAGCGCCCCTATGAAACGGTCGAAGTCGAGATCTTCCGCGGTGAAAGTCGCACGCCGGAGTTTCTCGCGAAGAACCCGGCGGGCCGCATTCCAGTGCTCGAAATCGCGCCGGGCGAGTACTTGGCCGAGTCGAACGCCATTCTCTGTTACCTAGCCTCCGGAACGGCGTTGTGGCCGGAAGCGCCACTGTTGCGGGCGCAGGTCCTTCAGTGGCTCTTTTTCGAACAATACGAAATCGAACCGACTGTGGGCACGGTTCGCTTTTGGAAATTGACCGGCCGAGACAAAACCCAGGGGAGCCTTCTCGAGAAGAAGACGGCCCAGGGCCAAGATGCGCTGCGCTCCCTCGATCGGCACCTCGAGCATCGCAGCTTCCTCGTCGGCGACGCGTACTCGATTGCCGACATCGCGCTCTACGCCTACACGCACGTGGCCGAGGAAGGCGGCGGCTTCTCCTTCGATTCACTTCCCGCCCTACGACGTTGGTTGAAGCGAATCGAGGAGCAGCCGCATTGGATCCCAGGCCCCGCCCCCTACAGCGCGGCCGCGTATCTGTAACGGCTGAAGAATTTCACAGGGAGGCGGGGAGGCAGGGAGTTTTTTGGGTTTCCACTTGCCACAATGAGCTAATTGGAAACCAAAAAATCTCCCCGCCTCCCCGCCTCCCTGTTCAAATCTCTGAGCTTTTAACGCGAAGCCCGCGCGATGGGCGCCGGGCAGGTCGTGCGGTCGTCGATGATCGACGGGAACGGCAAGTTGGTAATTCCGGCGAAAATGATGTTGTCGATGTCCCAGCCCGCCGCGCCGGCGGCTTCGTCGCTGCCCAGGCGGAAACGGACCTTCACCGTCTTGCCTTGGAGCTGCGTGCCCAAATTCAAGGACACCGTCGTGTAATTCGGATATCCCGGAGAATCCCCCGCCCAGGCTTTGCGCCCGCTGAGCGGGTTGTTCCCCGTGGTGAGCGTCTGCGGGTAATTGGGATCCGTGTAGGTTGCAACATCGTTCCAGGTCGTGCCGCCATCGGTCGACAGCTCGAGGACGCCGCCGTCCCAGTAGACCGCCGGCACGCCGCCCGAGGCGGGGGTCGTCTCGAACTGGAAACGATGCCTGAACGTGATTCGGAAATTGCCCGGCCCGACCACGAGATCCGGTGAGACGAGCCGCTCGTCGCCGAGCGCGCCGATGTCGTTGCCGTGCCAAACGTGGTTGGAGGCATCGCCCTGGCGCGACCAGGCACGCAACGGCGGATTCGCGTGCTGGAAGGTCCAAACCGGCGTCTCACTCTCCACGTTGTCCACGGGCGAGGAATTGCGCGCGTCGTCGTAATTGTAGAGCAGATTCGCCTGCACATCGGCGTCTTTGGGAATCGCGCTGTCGTTGTGAATCTTGATCGCGATGGGCAGCTCGCCGCGCGAAAGCGGAATCGCATTGGCCGAAATCCCAATGCTCGCCGTGGCCACGCCGAACGCGTCAATCGATTCGATGGTCACCGCCCCGTTGTTCTCGAAGGTGACGAACGGATCCGTCGTGGTCGCGCTCACCGTCGAGCCACGCAACGTGACCCAGCCCAGGTTGCGCACGCGGATCTTGAGCTTGCCGCTCTCCCCCGCATCGAGCACGCCGTCGTGGTCGCACGATGCCCCGGAGTCGTCGATCTTCGCGTCGATGAAACTCAGCTTGCCGCGAATGTCGAAGTTCTCCACCGCCTCGTCCAACGACACCGACGTCGTGGGCGGTGCGACCGCATTCGAACCGAGCCCGCGCTTGGCGAAGCCGCGCGCCAGCGCCAAGAAGTCCTCTTTTTCGCCCATGGCGAAGACGCTGGCCAAAATCGCATCGCGCTGCTCGGTGAACGTCGGCTCGGGCGGCGCGGCCTTCATTCCGGCCACGATGTAGTCGGCCATCCGGCGCTTGCTCTCCTCGAAGGTGCGGCCGAGGACCTGCCCGGAATGGAGCACGTTGATGTACCCCTCGAACAGCGTCTCCGCCCAGATCTCACCGACGTTGTGCACCTCCGCCATGTTGGCGGCCGCCGGCGAGAGCGGCGCCCCCGTGGGAAGCGTCGAGCTCTGTCGAACGTGCCCGAAGGTGAACGGATTCTTGGCCCGATTTGCCGAATACGGCGCACGGCGAATACCGAAATACGCCCCGCTGTTCGTGATCCCCGCTGCCGCATATTGGGACAAGGGAAACGCGGCGCCGAAGAGCTCATTGTCCAAATCGCTCGCGCGCACCACCATGAGCAGGGCATTGAAGTCGGCCCACCCTTCGCTCATGCCACCGCACGAAGACGACCCGCATTGCACCAGGCGGTGGTGCAGGTAGTGCCCCCACTCGTGCGCGATGATCGTATTGTCGATGGTCCCATCGTGCAGCACCTCGGCGCCGCGCTTGATGTGCGCCGTCAGCTCCCCTGCGGAAAGCGCGGACTTCAACGTCGCGCCATCTTCCAGGCTCAGGCCGATGAGCGGAATCGTGATGGTCGGATCGTTCACCCCCGGGCTCACCGGCACGTGTCCCGCCACGTTGTTCACCATGAGGATGCCCACGGCGCCGGCATTCTGCGCGTTGATGGCTTTCTGCACGAAGGGGCAGATCCCTCGGTCGATCACGGCAATCTTGCCGGTCAAACCCGTGAGCGGTTCGCACGCATCCGAGGTCGTGCCGGTTCCATCGTTGGCCAACACCGCCGGCGCCGTCAGATCGAACTGCTGCGGCCCGAACACCGCGGCCCCGAGCGGATCGGAATAGGTGCGCGCGGGCGTGGTCTCGATCGAGCGATTCGCCACGCCGGACCACACGAACATCTGCATCCGCGGTGAAATGCCGTCGGACGGCGTCGACATGTTCGCGTTGTTCGCCTGCCCGAAGTCCGCCCCGTCCTGCGCCTCGGCGCGCAACGGATCGCCTTCCACGCCGCCGCGGCCATAATTGGAAAGCTGCGCGACACCCGACGCCTCGTCGAAACCCGAGTCGTACCAATAGTCGTGCAGCCAGTTGTTCACGTAGAAAAGCTGCGTCGCCGCCGCCTTGATCTGGTCCGGATTCGCGTTGGGCTGCTTCGTCGGATCGTAGACTCGATCGAACGTCTTCGGCGCCGTTACGTCGGGCGCGAGATCGCCTGGGTCGAACCCGTCGCCGATGCCATTGTGCTGATCGTTCCGATCGCTGTACGCGCGCACGTTGTTGCCGAACGTCGTGGTGTCGCTCGGCCCCAACCATGGGTCGGCATGCACGTTGAAGCCATCGGCCGAAACCAGAATGGGCGCCGCATAATCCGGCAATTGGTTGTTCGGAAAACCCGTGGGGTGCGGCGAAGAATCGACGTAAGGTCCATCCGTGGGAATGTGATTGCCCGTGGGCTCCGCCCATACGCGGTATTTGAACGAGTCGCTCGCCGTGAGCGATGCCCGATAGAGCACGCGCCCATCGCGCGCGCCCATCACGTAGGCGTAGGCCTCGTTTTCGGGCGAGCCGTTCGCGCGGGCCGCAAGCTCGATGTAATACGCGGGAACCAACTCCGCGCCCTCGGGGAAGAGCACGCGCTTCGCGGCGGCCTCGAGCACGGTGGGTGCATCCTCCGTCGTCGTCACCGCATAGCGCCGGAACGCACCGCGCGCGCCGGAGTCTTTCACAGCGCTCGCTGAAATGGAGACGCCGAACTGCCCCGCATAGGCATCGGCCAATGCCGATTCCGCCGTTTTGGGAAAGGCGAGCGCCTTCAAGGCGTGCGTCTGCGCGGCCTGCGGATGCAAATTGGCGCCGATCGAGACGAGGTTCTTCGAAGCATCGAGCACGACGCTGGCGCGTGCCTGGAAGACATCCATGTCGCCCACGCGCTGGGCGAACTGCACGATGGTGGCGCCGCCCGCGAGCTTCTGCATGCCCACGCGCGAAATCTCGTAAACGGCGGCCTCCGTGATGCCCAAAAGCGATGCGTGCCGCGAGAGGTGCACGCGCGCCGCCGTTTCCTCGGACACGGAAGCATCGAGCACCGCGGCGGCCGCTTCGTTCGAGCCCACGATCCATCGGGCCGCACCGCGCGCATCGCGCGACACGACATATCCGAGCGGTGTCGATGCGAGGGCTTCACGTGCAGCGCTATCATCGGGTCTTTCCTCGGCCTTCGGCTGCGAGGACGGCGACGGCGCATCACTGCCACCGCACATCGGAAGCCCGACGAGGAAAGCTCCGGCGGCCGCAAGCAGACCAAGACGAGAAACACGTGTTCTCATACGTCCCCCTCTTTTCTTTTCTAGATTTTCAAGCGTGGTGACTAAGCGTGGTGTGCCGGGCAATCTCCTCTACTTCTGGCCGCCAGAAAAGAGGTTTGCTGCGGTTGCGCTTACAATCACGAACGGCGCCGGGCAGGCGCAAAGGGAAGCGTCCCTGGAAGGTGCTCGCGTTCAGGCGCCCCTACGAGAACGGCGTACTCCGAGTCGTCCACCAGCGAGCGCGCGATGGCTTCGTCCACCCAGACGCCGAGACCTCGGACCTTCCCACCTTCGACAGCGACCTCCTCCTTGAGGTAGTACGAGCCGCCTGCCTCGGCGCGAAGCCTGGCGCTTGCCCAGGCATCCGCCTCGATGGAGAGATCGTGATCGCCGGGCTCGGCATAGTAACAGAAATACGTGGGCCCGCGCGTGGCGCCGACGAGCACGCCGTTGTCGCGTGAAACGAAGGTCACTCCATGTTCGAGAACGGATGTTCGGATCACGCAGACTTTTGCGACGTGCGCTGGATGCGGCAAGAAGGGGTGAACGGCCACGGTATCAGGCTCGGACAGCTTCCAACTTGCGCAACCGGTTGCGGAGGTCGCGACGACGCTGATCATGATCGTGGTGAGAAAAGTGTTCAACGACATGGCAGGACTACAGCAGTCAAAGGCAGGATCGAGGCCACAGCGGCCATTGCATGACTGCGCGCCAGGCGCGCTCGAGCTGCGTCTTATAGATGGCCGCTGCTCCCTGCATTTTTATTGAACGAAGTGAAAACCTGGCGGCACTCACTCACCGACGCACCCCATGGCACGTATCAAAGTTCTCCCAGAAGACTTCATCGTCGAAGAAATCCCGCTCTATGAGCCCTGCGGCACGGGCGAGCATCTTTACATCCGCTTTACGAAGCGGGAGATGACCACCGATGCCGCCGTGGACGTGATAGCCCGTGCGGTCGGAGTCCGCGCCCGCGACGTTGGGGTCGCCGGGATGAAGGATCGCATGGCCATCACCACGCAGACGATCTCGGTTCCATACGCCCCCGAACGCGACACGCGGGCGATGGCGCTGGTGCACGAGCGCATCAACGTGCTCGGGACCCAGCGGCACACCAACAAGCTGCGGACCGGTCACTTGCGGGCAAACAAATTTTCCATCCGCATCCGCGAGGTGGGCGACGTCGACGCGGCCATCGCGGCCTTCGAGCGGATCGGGCGCGAGGGTGTCCCGAACGCGTTCGGCGCCCAACGATTCGGCCGCGAGGGCGACAACGCCGAGCGCACGCGCGCGTGGCTCACCGGCAAAGCCCCCGCTCCACGCGATCCGCGCTTGAAGCGCCTCCTCTTCTCTGCGCTGCAATCGGCCGTCTACAACGAAGTGCTCGAGCGCCGCGTGCGCAACGGAACCTGGAACACGTGCCTCGCAGGCGATCTGGCCAAACGGCACGATTCCGGTGGCCTCTTTCTCTGCACCGATGTTCAGGAGGATCGCGCGCGTGCCGAGAGGGGAGAAATATCCGCCACCGGCCCGCTCCCGGGTGCAAAGATGCGCGAGCCCGAGGGCGAGCCGCGCGAGCTCGAGCAACAGGTCGTGCGCGAGTACCTGGGTGACGACATCGATCTGACGAAGTTGGTACCGCTGGGCGAAGGTACGCGCAGGCCACTGCGCCTGTGGGTGTCGGATCTTCGGCTAGAAAGAGGACACTCGGACAACGGCCGGGAAGAAGAGGACAGCATCCGGGTTTACTTTGTGCTACCGAAAGGCGCCTATGCCACCACCGTGATATCCGCCGCCATTCCGCTCGATGCAGAGGTCGGTAAAGTCACGGATCTCCCTGGGACTGGGGAGCCTTTCACCTGCGAGGACGGAGCTATCGAAGCCCATGGGCAACAACGAGATCATTGAGCGCGTCAAAAATGCGATGGTGGGGGCTGGGGCCGGCTGGGTCCTGTGGTTGATGCTGATTTTGAGCGTGGTCTCGTTGGCCATCATGCTCGAGCGCGCCTGGTTGTACTTCTCCCTTCGTGACGACGTCGGCGCGCTGATGCGCGAGCTTGGAAAGATGCTTCGTGCGGGCGATCTGGATGGCGCGCGCAAGCGCCTCGAGGGCTCCCCGAGTGCGGAAGCGGCCGTGGTGCTCGCGGGCGTGGTCGAGGCATCGTATGGCGCGGAAGCGGCCGAGCAAGCCATGGCGGGAGCGAGCGCGCTGCAGAAGACGAAGCTGGAGAAGCGCTTGGCGTACCTGGGCACGTTGGGCAACAACGCCCCGTTCATCGGGCTGCTCGGCACCGTCATCGGTATCGTCGGCGCCTTCGAGGAGCTCGGAAAAGCGAACGCCAAACCCGTTGCTCAGGCAGCAGGCGCCGCGGCGGCGAGTGCTGCAGCAGCGGCCAGCGCGCAGATCGCACCGCAAGCGGTCATGACGAACATCGCCGAGGCGTTGGTCGCCACCGCCGTCGGTCTGGTCGTGGCCATCCCGGCCGTTGCGGCCTTCAACATGTTCCAGCGCATCGTGAAGACGACCTTGTCGAACACGGACGCGCTCGGGCACGTGCTCCTCGCGTACCTCAAGTCGACGGACAAGGGTGTCGCACATGCGGGCGCCACCGCAGCGGCTGTCCCCGCCGGCGCGCCTTCGCGTCGCGTGTCGACGAACCCGCGCGAAGACGATGAGGGGGCCAACTAGCCATGGCGGGTGGTACAGCCGACGATACGGATGACGCGATCACAGCGATCAACGTCACCCCACTGGTCGACATCACGCTGGTGCTTCTGATCATCTTCATGGTGACCGCGAAGATCATCGTGAAGTCGGAATCGATCCCGCTCGATCTGCCCAGCGCATCGCAAGGCACGGACGTGCAGACCGTTTTCTCGGTGGCCCTCGGTGCCGATGGTCAGACGCAGGTGGACCAGCGCGCCGTCCAGAACGACGATGCCATCCTCGCCCTCGCGACGGAAGCGCACAACAAGGACGCGCAACTTCGCGCGGTCATCAAGGCTGACAGCGCCGTGCCGCACGGTCGCGTGATCCACGTGCTGGACTTGCTCAAGCAGGCCCACGTCGCGAAGATCGCCTTCGGCGTGACGCCTGCGCCGCCCTTGGTCCCGGTCAAACAACCCAACAAGTGACGTTTCCGCTTCCCTAGCAACCAGATGATCGACGCCTCGCACGCGCAAACCAACGGTATCCATCCTGGCGCACCGGGCATTGCGCGCGCCGCCCTCATCGTCGATCGCGATCCGCTCGGGCGCGTGTTCGAGCTGGGCAGCAATGCATCGAAAGGCATCGCCGTCGCGCTGCTCATCGCGAGCGCGGCCCACGGCGCCGCGGCGGTTCGCACGGCGATGATATCGCTCGACATGTACCGGTTCGCGCGCTCGGTGCAGGAACGGGTGGCCCAGAAGCTCGTCGACATTTACGAAATTGACGAAGTGAAGACGCCGGAGCCGCCGCCCCCCGAGCCGGAGCCGGAACCGGAGCCTGCAAAGGCCGCCCCGCCACCGCCGAAGGCCCCGAAGGACGCGCCGCCACCGCCGCCACCGCCACCGGAAGCTGCGAAAGCGTCGGCGGCGCTCACGGCCGATCCCAACGACGTCGTCGACATGACGAACACGATCATCACGGGCAAGAGTGATTCGTACGGCGGCGGGACCACGCAGGCGAACGGCACCGGCAAGGCCGTCTACAACCCGGCCGCACGCGCCGGCGGCACCCCCGGCGGGACCGGCACCGCCCCTCCCCCGCCCCCGATGGACCGCTCCCGCGCCGCAGGTTTGCTCGGCGACCAAAACTGGAACTGCCCCTGGCCGTCCGAGGCCGACTCCGAGTCGATCGACGAGGCGTACGTCACCGTCGAGGTGCTCGTGGGCACGAACGGCCGTGCGCAACAGGTCACGGTCGTCAAAGATCCGGGCCATGGCTTCGCGCGCGAGGCGCGCCAGTGCGCCATGCAGAAGCCGTTCGCGACGCAGCTCGATGTCAATGGAAATCCGGTTGCCGGCAAGACGAAGCCGTTCCGCATCCATTTCGAGCGTTGATCCGAGCGCTGAGCCACCAAAATGGCCGAAAGGTAACGGTCGATTGAACTTGGCAGGTTCCGAATGACCTGGTGCGAGAACCGCGGCAGCGGAACGAAACCGGCGAGACCGGAGCGATGTGTGGTCCAGAAAACCCGGATCGTCATAGAGCTTGGCGATCCCGCCGCTGGACACGGACCAAGGCGCCGGCCTCGCCGGGATTGTCGCGCTGCCGCTACTCACGTGCAAACGACTCGCGAGTCCGCCACAATCAATCGTCTTTTACGCTAACGTATCGGCGATGTCGCAGGACGATCCCCGAACCGAGCTTGCCCAGATCGCCGCATCGTTGCGCGCGTACCTCGAGTGGCAACAGGACTCCGGCTCCCTCGGCATTCCACGCGGAAAACGTCCCCCGCCCTCCGTCGCGGCGAAGCCAGAAGGAAACCGCCAAGACGCCAAGGTGGATGCTGAAGCGCCGAGGAACGCCCCGCCTCATGAACCCCCAACCCTTGGCGTTCTTGGCGCCTTGGCGGTTCCCCCTTCTCCGACTCCACCCGAGCCGCCGCCGGCTCCCGTCACTGCCGCCGCGCCCGTTTGGCACGACGAGCCAAAGCCTTCGCCGCCTGCCGTAGCGCCGCCCCCTGCGTCGGCGATGCCCAGCACGGGCACCGAAAGGCTCGTCCGTCTCGAGCAAATCCGCGAGGAAGTTCGCAATTGTGCCAAATGCGAATTGGCCACCACGCGGACGAATACCGTTTTCTCGCGGGGTAATCCCGAATCCAAACTTTGCTTCATTGGCGAGGCCCCCGGCGCGGATGAAGATGCGCAAGGCCTCCCCTTCGTCGGTCGCGCCGGTCAGCTCTTGGACAAGATGATCGGGGCCATGGGACTGTCGCCCGAGCGCGACGTCTACGTGTGCAACATCATCAAGTGCCGGCCACCGGGAAACCGGCGCCCGACGCCCGACGAGTCGAACACCTGCATCCCGTACCTGCACGAGCAGCTCGCCCTCGTGCGCCCGCGCGTCATCGTCGCCATGGGAAACACCGCCGTCGCAGCGCTTCTGCAGACCACCATGGGCATTACGAAGATCCGCGGCCAATGGAAGCTCTATCGCGGCAGCACGCTCGTGATGCCCACGTACCATCCCTCGTACCTGCTTCGCCCGAGCGCGCAACAGCAGCAGGCCAAGCGCGAAGCGTGGGACGATCTTCAGTTGGTCATGAAAGAGCTGGGCATCGAGGCGCCGAAGCGGCGCTAGTCATGTTTTGATCAGCGCTGCGCGACGTCGACGGCTTCGCGCTCGGCGGCGCCGAAGGCTACGCGGGCCAGCCGCGCGTACGCATCCACGCGCGTGTACACGTGGTTTCCGTGGCCGGAGCAGCTTCCACCGCGCGAGACGACGCCCACGATTTCGCCGGTGCGCACGTCGATGGCGGGACCGCCCGAGTCGCCGCGGCACGTGGCCGCATCGACCTCGAATTCACGCGGTCCCAACACCGCGCCGGTGTCTTGGTTCGCAGCAGGACCAACGGCGAGCACCGTGCTGCGCTCGCGCGGGCGGCGCTGGCCGATGACGTTCGTCGCGCCGCCGCCGAATCCAACGGGAACCACTTCATCACCCGACTGCACCGAGTCGTGGAGACGCAGCGGAAGAATCGTCACGCCCGTGATGGGCCGGTCCAAGATGACGTACGCCACGTCCGCATCGCAAAGCACGTGGCCCGTCGGATGAAGCGTGCGCACGGCCCGCGCGCGGGGCACGTCGCGATCGACCTGCACGCGATCGCCGACGTACACCACGATGGCGGACGGATCGGCGTCCTCGCCAATGTGGGCGCCATTGTGCGAGCGTCCGTCGGCATCGCACGATGGCATCGTGGTGATGGCCTTGGCCACGCAGTGCCGGGCCGTCAGCACAAGGTTGGGCGCGACCAAGGCGCCGCTGCACAAGGTAACACTGGTTGGGTTACCGTCGTGCGAGGTAGCTACGGCCAATACACCTGCGCTAGCGTGTTCGATTGTCCGTTGAAGTCGGATATCGGGCCCCCTCACGCAACCGCTGCCGATAATCGCCAACGATCCCGCGAAGATGGCGAGTGCAACGCCACGCGGAGTCATGCTTCGAATGCCTCTTTCATCTTGGATGACGGCATCAGAGGGCGCTTGCGGTCGAAGTTATTAAACGACCGAAGTTTGCGCGGGCGCATATACAGGCGAGATCGTCCGACATATGCCGCAACGTATCTACCCACACCTGTATACCGGGAGCGCGTTCGCTCGAAGGGCGGTCTCTCTGTTATCGTGCATTCGGATGAAACCCGCGAATCCCGCCTGGTGCTCTAGCCCCTAATGTTCTTTCAATCGGATTTCGCATCGGTCGCCCGCGCCGCCGCCACCCGCATCGCCACCGCCATCGCGCGCGGTGAAGAAGGCGCCGGCGAAGAAGAGATCGCCAAGCGACTCGCGGCCGATGCACGTTTGAGCGAGGCCGCGCATCGTGAGCGCGCTCGCCTCGTGGCGAAGATCGAGGGGGAGCTCGGGCCGTTCGACGATGCGCAGCTCAAAGCGTTGCTCGAGGTGCCGCGCGACCGTTTCGTGCGCCTTCAAGATTTGCCGCGAGCGTACGAAGACGTTCCCCTGCCGCTCGACGACGAGGGCTTCGCCACCATCAGCGCACCGCACGCGTACTTGCTCTCCTTTCGCGTGCTCTCGTTGCGCGAGGGCGATTCTCTCATCGAGCTAGGCACTGGCTCGGGCTATGGCGCTGCACTCGCATCCACCGTCGTGGGCGAACGCGGATCGGTGCGCACCTTCGAGATCGATGGCACGCTCGCGGGGCGGGCCAGCCGGCTGCTCGCGGAACGCACCAACGTCCAAGTCTTTCATTTGGATGCGACCGATTCGGTCCCCGTTTGGGGAACCGTCCACAAGGTGGTCGCCACCTTTGCCGTCGATCCGGTTCCGCACGCCTGGCTCGCCGCGCTTCCCGTCGGCGGCGTTCTGGTCACGCCCGTGGGGCCGCGTGACAAAGATCAACGACTCGTGCGCATCGTGCGCACCGAGACCGAGTTTCTCTCGTCCGATCACGGCGGGGTTCGCTACGTGAGCAACCGCAGCACCATCCCGCCGACCAGCGCTTGAGCGAGCCTACGACTTCGGCTCTTCGTTCGGAGGAGGCGGAGTTTGGGGAGGTACGTTCTCCGTGGTCTCCGTGGGAGGAGGAGCCGCCGGAGGTGCTTTCTTACGACCGAGCACCTTCTCGTCGATGGCCTCCCCCACGGTCTCGAAAACCTTACCCACGTCGCGGGCGCCCTGCTTCACCGCCTCTTCGATTTTCTCGGTGGGGAACTCATCGACGGCCGTCTTCGCGGCACGAAAGAGCAGCCCCAGCCCGGCGCGAAGATCTTCCATCGGATCAGGTTTTTTCGGCTCGTCCGGCATGCCCCCATCATGCGCACGGCGCCGCGATGTGTCGAGCACGAGAAACGGGAAGAACCGGTGGAACTACCGTGCCCGAGCCGTTTTCCCGAGACGACTCCCCCCCGCCGGCGCCTCGGTTCGCGCAGTTGCCCCCCCTCCGGGGGACGGGGCGGCCGTGCAGCGATTCCGGCCCGTGCGCTTCGAGACATACAGCGCTTCGTCGGCGGCCTTGAACAGTGCATCCCAGCCGTTGGCCTTCGCCGCCGCGGCGGACGCCGGACGCGGGTTGAACGTGGCGATGCCGATCGAGCACGTCACCTGGAGCTTGCCGTTCGGCGTATGAAAGACGGTTTTCCCGAGCTCTTGCCGGATGCGCTCCGCGAGGAGCATCGCCCCCTCTTCGTTGGTCTCTTCGCAGAGCACCACGAACTCCTCGCCGCCGAAGCGCGCCACCAAGTCGGTCGCCCGCCTCTGGCGTTGCAGAATGTCCGCGAGACCCTTGATGACCAC
This sequence comes from Sorangiineae bacterium MSr12523, assembly GCA_037157775.1. Lineage (NCBI taxonomy): Bacteria > Pseudomonadati > Myxococcota > Myxococcia > Myxococcales > Pendulisporaceae > Pendulispora > Pendulispora brunnea. The sequence continues at coordinate 2,939,787 of CP089982.1, read as the reverse complement.
GTCGCCGATGTCGTGGCCGTAGGTGTCGTTCACCTTCTTGAAGAAGTCGATGTCGGTCACCATCACGGAGAGCTTGCGCCCGAAGCGCGCGGCCGCGGCCACCTTTTGAGTCGCCGCCTCCAGCATGGCGCGCTTGTTGAGCAGCCCCGTAAGGCCGTCGGTCGTGGCCATCATCTCCAGCTTGTGCACCATGCGCGCGTTGGAGAGGCTCACCGCCAGGTGGCTGGCCAGCACCTCGAGCGTCGGCCGAACCGATTCGCCGAAGGCATTGCGCCGCCGTGCCCCGAGGATGAGCGTGCCCAGCGGTTTTTCGTGCTGCAGCAGCGGCAGCACGAGAAGCGAAGGCAACTTGGGCCAGGGATGGCGCCGTGTGAGCACGGTCTGGTGCGTCGGGTCGTACTGACCTTTGTACGGCAGCGGAAAGCGGTTCTGCACGACCATGGAGACGAGCCCCGTGTTGTGCGAAAAGCGCATGCCGACCAAATCGTCGATTTGACCATTCGCGCTTTTCGCCGCGCACACCTCGTGGATGCGCGTGGCCTCGTCGTAGATGGTCACCGCCGCCAAGTCGAAGCTGGCAATCTCACGCGCCGCACGCACCCCCGCCTCGAGCACGTCTTGTTCGCTGGTTGCCGCGCCTAGCGCCTGCGCCGCGCGATACAGCTTTCCTTGCTCCACCTTGGCGCGTTCGAGCTGCACGAAGACGCGCTCGTTCTGAATGGCCCGCAAGCAATACCGCGCCGCCTGCGCCGCGAGATCTTCCTCGTGCGCCGTGAATGCACGATTTTCCCGGCGGTCGATGATCAACACGCCGCGCAACGCATCGAGCCCCTCGAGCACCGGAATGGCCGAAAGCACGCTCACGGGACAGGCGCCCGCGTAGTACGGCACCTTGTACGACGGCTTGAGACCGCCCAACGTGACGCGCTCACGTTTCGCCGCCACCGCGCCAAGCACGCCGTCGCCCACGGCGATGGGCGCATCGTGGATGTCGTCCGACTCGGTGGACAACTCGCTGATCTTGAAGTGCGTCTCCGCGTCATTCAGCCAGAGCAACACCGCGGTGTGCAGGCCCAGGGTGTGGCGCAGCAAATCGAGTGCATAATGCACCGATTGGTGAATCTCCTCGACGCTGGACCGCGCAAGCCGGTCCTCGGCGTCGGGGTTTGCCTCCCCTGCCCCGAGCAAGCGGTAGCTGCGCGCGTCGTCCTTGAGGCGGCGAAGCTCCGCCTCGACCCGGGCGCGTGCGGCGGCACGGGTGCGGGCCACTTCGACGCGCAAGAACGCGAGGTTCAAGATGGCGAAGGTGACCGCGAAGACCGCGTGCGGTGTCAGCTTGTCGAAGTTCGGCTCGAGCAAGAGGTAATGCCGAACCAGCGCCTCGAAGCCGATGACCGAGGCCAGCACGAGGATCGCGGCCGCGGGGCGCGCAAGTGCGGCCACCAGCGCGACCAGCACGTACATCACCGGAGAGAACACGCCGTCGAGCGTCCCTTCGAAGCGAAGGAGCGCGGCGTTCAAGCCGATGGTCAGAAGCACGCCCAGCTCGAGGTCGAGCAGGAGCGGTACCTCGGGCACGCTCTCGGGAGAGCGCGGCGAACGCGTCCGATCGTGCGACCAGCGCGCGCGAAGTCGCGGCACCAGCAGCACGACGAAGAGCATCACGGCCAGGGTGGTCGCCATGCCCAACGGCGCGGTCGCCCCGCCCGCGATCACGTATGCGCCGAGCGCGCACCCGAACGCGAGACCATGCCCGCGCCGAATGATGCGCCGGACGAGGAGCGATCCTCGGACGAGCGGATCCATGCAGTGGTTCGTCCGTATCAGGGCGGCGGCGGCGGGGCCAAATTCCAGGCGTCGCGACGCCGCCACTCCTCGAGGCGGGCGGCGATTTCCGCGACCTTGCTCTTCGAAAGCGGGAAGCGGAGCGAGCCCGCATCCGTTGAGGTGCCCTCGGGCAGCGAACGCGGCACGACCACGAGCAGCGCCCCCTCGTGGCGGATGGCCTCGAGGCTGTCCCATGCGAAGAACGTCTCCTCTTTTCCGAGGTGGACGAGAAGGCCGCCCTCGACCACCGCGAGGTAGCGGTCGTCGAACATGAGCATGCCGATGCCGAGGAAGCCGATGACGAGCCCTGCGATCATGAGCGCAGCGCCCAGCACCCCTATGGCCGTGCTATGCGGGAATTTGCGAACCGCGGCCGAGAAAAGGACCATTGGCGGCCCCACCGTGAGGAGCGCCAGCGCCGGCAACAAGATGCGCTTCGTCGGCCCCGACTGGTCTACGCGATAAAATTCGAGGTGTTCCCGAGTCTCCACGGCACAACCTGGCGTCGTCTTACCGCATGTAAAGAAGTTCGAAGAGTAGCGCGGTTCGATCCATTTCGTGTCGGCTGATTCGTAGGATGGGCATTAGAATCGCACGGTGTCGAACGCTCACGAGGAGACCGAGGAGTACGCAGCGCCGCCGCGCGACAAGACCGGCGCCTATGACGGCGCGCCGTTCACGCTGTTCGTAACCGTTGCCTGCGTCCTCGTCTTCATCGGTGAAGTTTGGCTTTCGCTGGTCGTCCACGAGATGGACTGGTCGCAGCTGGCGAGCATCGTCTTCGGCATTTCGCCCGGCGTTGCGTTGACGTTTGGCGCCAACAACGCCACCTCCACCCTCTACGAAGGGCGCATCGACACGCTGGTGGCCTCGTGTTTCGTGCACTACGGCCTCCTGCACCTGCTCTTCAATCTGTATGCGATCCGGCAGGTTGGGCCGTTTCTGGAGCACGAGGTCGGAACCGGCCGCACCAGTGTGCTCTATGTCGGGTCTGGCATCGTGGGCAGCATGGTCAGCGCCCTCTACTATGGCTGGTACGCCCAGTCGCAGGCGGTTGGCGCCGGCGCATCGGGGGCAGTTTGCGGGCTCATCGGGGGCGCTTTCATCGTCGGCTTTCGAACGCAGGGCTGGAGAAGCCCTCTCATGATGATGATGGGCATCTGGCTCATCATCACGTTCGTGCTGGGCTCCCGGAACGACATTGCATTCATCGACAACGCCGCACACGGAGGCGGCGCCGTCGCCGGCGCGCTCATCGCAACGGTCTGGCGGCGAGGTGCCGAACCCACCATTCTCCGAAGAATCTCGACGAGCGTGGCCGTCGCCGTCGTCGTCGCGGCGGCCATTGCCGTGGTGTATTTCGATTTTACTCGACCCTTTGCCACCATGGATGTGCGGCAACGATTGGCGTTTGCCCAGCAGGCCGTCCACCTCGGCGCATGCGACGAGGCGTGGGCGGCCGTTCGAACCGCCCGAAGGACCACCCCGCGGGCCCCGGAAGTGTTGCAGACCGTGCAATACGTTCGCGCCCATTGTGGGCATGATCCCCATGTCCCGCTCGACGGGAGCGGGGCTTCGAGGTAAACCCCCTGCTGCCATGGCGCCGCCACCACCTCCGATCGCCGGGCCCCGTGGCGCCGCGAAACCAGACGAGTCGGCACACGTACGGATCTACGTGGTTTTCGACCGATCCAACGAAGTAGCAGAGACACACTTCTTAACGAACCCCACATTCGTGGCCAACAGTGGGGGAATACCGTGTGCTCTGGACCTGCTAACGATTCGTGCTTAGCAGCATGGAGCGCTCATGATCGACAAGACCGTCCTCATTACCGGCGCAACGTCGAGCATCGCATTGCTCACCGCACGGGAGCTTGCCACACTGGGCGCGCAGGTGATCATCACGGGACGTGATGTGCGACGCGGGGATCGCGCCGCGCAAGAGCTGAGGCGCTCCGCCGGTCACGACCGGGTGCATTTCATCCGTGCCGACACGGCCACCCTCGATCAGCACCGCGATCTCGCGGAGGCGGTCTCGCTGCGTTTCCCGCGGCTCGATGTGCTCATCAACCACGTCGAGGTGTCGTACGAGCGGCGGTGGGAAACGGAAGATGGCCACGAGGCCACGTTGGCGACGAACCTGCTGGGCCCTCACACGCTCACATCGGGGTTGATGCCCCTGCTCCGCAAAGGCCACGACGCGCGCATCATCAACGTCACGTCGGATGCATTCGCGACCATCATGCGCGATCCGTTCGACGACGTTCATGCCAAGCGTTACTACGATGGACTCGAGGTTTTCGCGCGCTCGAAGATGCTGCGCATCCTCTGGACGTTCGCCTTGGCCCGCAAACTCGAGTCATCGCAGGTGGTGGTCAACGCGGCCGATTCGAACAATCGGTGGCACACGGCGTCGAATGCATCGGTCTTCCTGGCCATGGCCGACGCGCGCACGGGTCTCACGGGTACGTATTACGAGGACTCCGGCAAGCCTGCCCGCAACACGATGCGCACGCTCGACATCGAGGATCAGGAGCGCGCCTGGGACCTTTGCACGTCGCTCACGGGTTCGCATCTGGGGGTTACCCCGGAGCCGCCCCCGCGCTCCTCGGGTGGAAGTGGTGGTGAGACTCCGCCCTTCCCACGCTCCACGGTGCGTGTCTCGAAAACCGCGAAATCGAGTTGGCTTTAATTGGCTATCGAAAAGTGAATCGGGATTAGTCCGGAGGGACCGGGGTGCAGGTCCGTCGATCCACCGATGGCCGGGTACGTGGTCGCTGTGTGTACAACCTTCCGCCATCGCGACACGCACGGCTGTGCGAGACATGCGTGGCAAAAAGGTGGCGAAGTCCGCAACAGGGCGGGAAATACGGCCGAATTGTTTACGGGCATGATTGTTGAGGAGTGCATATGCCGCTGCAATTTGGCGCCAATTTCACGCGCGCGTTTCATGATGCATGGCACGTGTGGCACTCGTCGCATACGCCCTTGGCGAGATGGTGCGTAATTTGCGCAGGCTGTGCTTTCACCGGAAACGCCGTATGATGAGGACTTCGAAGTGGCTCGAGAAACAAGCAAACGCGAAACGATTGGCGACGATGGCACCTGGGGCGATGCCTTCTCGCGCGGAGTCATTCCAAAGAGTCCGCGCGTGGTGGTGCTCTGGGAGGGCGGCGAAACGCAAATCGCCGCGCCGCTTTATGGCTCCTTCGTCACGATTGGCCGCGCGTCGACGTGCGATCTGATCATTCAGCACCGCTCGGTCTCGCGGGTTCACGCCAGGCTGCACGCCGTCCGTGACGGTTTCGTCATCGAGGATCTGGGCAGCTCCAACGGCACGCGCGTGCAAGGCGAGCCGCTGGAACGCGGCACGCGCACCCCCGTCACGTACGGCGACGTGGTGGAAATCGGAGCCACGTTGCTGACGTTCCAAGACGCCGGGCCGATCCCCTCCGAGCTGCCGCCGCCCGCCGAGCCCTCGAGCCCGAAGATGCTCGTGGCCGATCCCTCCATGTCGAAGGTGATGCAGCTCGTGGAGACGATCGCCCCCGGCCCCGTGAGCGTCCTCATTCGCGGAGAGATGGGCGTTGGGAAAGAGCTGGTCGCCGAGACGATCCACCGCCTCTCTGGCCGCACCGGCGGTCCCCTGCTCCGACTCGATTGTGCGGTCCTCGCCGGTGATCTTCTGAAGCGAGAACTCTTTGGATACGAAGAGGGCGCCTTCGCCGGCGCCGTCAAATCGAAAATCGGCCTGCTCGAGGCGGCCAACCAGGGCACCGTGCTTTTGCGCGATGTCGACGAGATGGACCCGAGTGCACAAGACAAGCTTCTCGAGGTCATCGAATCGCGCGAGGTCACCCGCATCGGCGGCACAGCGGCGCGATCCATCGACGTGCGTTTCCTCGCCTCGACCCATCGCGATTTGGCCGAGCTCGTGAAGAAATCGCGTTTCCGCGCCGAGCTCTATTCACGATTGAACGGCGTGACCATCGAGGTGCCGCCCTTGCACGTGCGGCCGAGCGAGATTCTGCCGCTGTTCGAGCGCTTCGTTGCCAGCGCTTCCTACGCCGCGCGAAAATCCACGCCCGAGATTGCGCCCGCCGCCCAGGATTGGCTTCGCCAGTACACCTGGCCCGGCAACGTGCGCGAGTTGAAAAGCGTCGCCGAACGCGCGGCATCCCTTGCGAGCACGGGCATCATCCGCGTCGAGCACCTCGCCCCGACCATCGCCGACACGTTGCCTCTGGAGACACGGCCCCTGGAAATGCGCCCGCTGGAAGGTGGCCCGCGCAGCTGGCGTCCGCAACGCCTCGACCCAGGTGAAGTCGACCACGTCGCCGAGAAAGTGCGCATTCTCGAAGTGCTGGCCCAATGCTCGGGAAACCAGACGCGCGCCGCGCAGCTATTGGGCATATCGCGGCGCACATTGGTGAATCGGCTCGATGCGTACAATATTGCGAGACCGCGCAAGGGCGGGTAGCACAATTCCAATTAGCAACAATCCCGTTTAGCGACGGCGAGAACGTCGCGGCGGCGATGCGGAAGCTCCGGCATCGTGACCATCCTGACCATCGTGCGCCGTTGCCGAGGGCGCAGGCGTCTCTTCCGCGGATGCCGGGGTCGTATCTTGGGCTTGCGGTGTTACCGCTTCGTCGGGCAAAAGCCGCGTTTCGGCCGGCGGTGCTGCGGGTTCCGGCGCGGCTGGGGAGCGCCCGAGGCGCGCGGCGAATCCGACGAGCAAAACGACGGCCGCAGCGGCGATGACCATCGAGCGGCGCGACGTCGAGGGTGCCGTGGTGCCCGCCGAAGAAGCGGGTGGCACCGCCGTGATCGCGCCGGGTGCCGTTCGATCCGGCGGCACGGACGCCGAGGGGCGCGATTCCAATTCGACGGCATCGGTCGCAGCCGCGGTACGCACACTCTCACGAGGCGGCGGCGGCTCTTCCACGGCAGGCGCACTCTCTTCTTGCACCGACGCGATGTCCTCCGGGGGAGGCGGTGGCGCGGCTGGAGAGGCAAGAGAGGCAAGGTCCTCGACCATCGGCGAAGGCGATGCCGCTTCCACGGAGACGCTCGGCGGCATGGCAAAGGGCTCGAGCGCGCGCGCGAAGTCGGCCATCGACGCGGTCCGCCCATCGGCCTCCGTCGTCAGGGCGAGCGCGATCACCTCGTCGAGCGAGCGCGGGGCATCCGGAAGCCGCTCACTCAACTTCGGAAACACACCGCGCGCAATCGCCTCCCGGACTTCCGCAGTCGATGCGCCATCGAATGGGAACTTCCCCGTCACGAGCACGTACAGCGTGACCGCGAGCGACCACACATCGGTGCGCGCATCGAATCCGCTGCGCGGGCGCGCCACCAGTCTCTCCGGCGATGCGAACTTCAGCGCGTCGAGGAGCGCACCCTCCGCTTCCCCTTCGAGCGCGAACTCGGTGCTCGAAAGCCCCACGTCGAGGATCTTGACGAGCGGCCCACCATCGGCCGCCTTCGTCAAAAAAAGATTCGACGGTTTGATGTTTCGGTGGGCCACACGGGCCGCGTGCAGCTCCTGCAGACCGTTGCACGCTTGCAACACGTACCCCACGGCTTCGCCCACGGGGAAGGGGCCATACTCGGCCGCGAGCTCTGCGAGATTTTTCCCTTCGAGCCACTCCGTAACCACGTACGGAGTGTCGCCTTCGACACCGACGTCATACACGAAGATGACGTTCTCCGAGCGAACCGCCTGCGCCGCCTCGGTATCGCGCATGAACTGACGCGTGCGAATCGATGCGGGCAACTTGGCCACCTTGATGGCGACCCGTTGCGCTCGAAACCGTTCCTCAGCCGCAAAAATGGCTCCAGTGGGCCCCTCTCCAATGATGTCCCCGAGCGTATACTTGCGGCCGAGGATCGCTCCACGCGTGAACGCTGCCTCGACCATTGAGCGCATACTAGTACACGGAGCCGCCCATGATCACCTCCTCTCTCCTCAAAGACGTGATGCCCATCCACGACTTCGACGCACCGCGGGCGGAGCCACTGCAGGGCCGCCGTCTCCGCGCCGTGCGCACAGCAGCCGAGCGCGTCCGTGAACGCTTTGCGTCGGGCCCTCGCGTCGTCTGCGTGCGCACCATCAATCAAACGACGCTTCCCTACCCCACGAAGTACGCCTTCAACTCGGCGGCCTTTTCGCCGGCGCCCTTCGTAACGCTGACGCACCGCTGTGTTCTCGTGCAGTTCATGCAGCGCGGTTCGTTGAAGAACCTCCTGTTCAATCCGACCGACATCATTGGCGCCCGACGCGCACCGTATTTCGCGCGGCTTGCCGATCGATTCCACCTCGTCGAGCCGCTCTTATCGAAGCAGTGGGATTCGGTCCCGTACGTCCTCGCATCCATCGGCATCAAGGCCGGGGACATCGACTACGTCGCGTTCGACCACTTCCATACCCAAGACTTGCGAGGTCTGCTCGGAACCCGCGACAACAAGAGGCAGCCTCTCTATCCCAACGCCGTGCTCTTGGCCCCGCGCGTCGAATGGGACGATTGGGACGAGCTTCACCCGCTCCAGGCGTCTTTCTTCGTGCGCGATGGGAAGGAAAACGTGCGCGAGGACAACGTTGCCTTTCTCGATGGCGATATTTCGCTGGGCGACGGCGTCATGTTGCTCCGCACGCCGGGCCACACGTCGGGGAATCAGACGCTCTTCATTCATACCGACAATGGCGTCTGGGGCATCAGCGAAAACGGCACCTCCGCGGACAACTGGTCGCCGCTGGAGAGCAAAATTGCGGGCCTCGCCAATGTGTGCCGCAATCAAGACCTCGACGTCATTCTCAATTCGAACACGCCCGAGTCGGCCGCGGACCAATACACATCGATGATTCTCGAGCGAACCATCGTGGATCGCGTCAAGCGCGCACCGTCCTTCGTTCAAATGTTCCCATCGAGCGAAGTGACTCCGAGTTTGCTCGCACCAGGTCTACGCCCCACGGTGATCCACGGCGAAATCCGAAGCGGCGAGCTTACGAAGCCCGAAATCCGAGCTCCGCGCCGCGAAGCCGAAATGCGAGCGTAAGGAGTGGTGCAAGACAAGCCAGCGCCTAGGTCCCAACGACTGCGCAGCTCGATCGAAACACGTAACTACATATCCGCGCGAAGCAACGCGTTACCAATTCAACACGATTGGTCCGCCGAACTTTCGCATTTCGGCGAAGAATCCGCCCTGCGGGCCCCGCCATGTTCGCTCCTCCGCTGCCGAACATGGAGCCGGCGAGGCGGAGGAACCATGCTAGTTTGTCGGCAATGCATGACCGTTCGTCCGACCGCGAGGGGCTCGCGCGCGACACGTTGAGCGAGGTGCTGCAGGATCTGCGCATTGCCAATGGCACCTATGCGCGCTGCGGGCTTTCCGGCGCTTGGGGCATCGACTTTGCGGCGCAGGGACAGGCCCGATTTCACTTCGTGGCGGCAGGCCATTGTTGGCTGCGTGGACCGAAACGCGGGTGGACGGAGTTGCACGCTGGCGACGTCGTGTTGCTCCCGCATGGCAAGGGACACGCGCTCGCATCGAAGGCGCGCGGGCGGCTCACGCCGCTCGAGAAGATGCCCATTCAAGCCGTGGGCGAGCGGACGTTCCAGATGCAGGCTGGCCATGGCGCGGCGCAGACCATCCTTGCGTGCTGCAGCATCGACTTCGAGCAGCCGGCGGCGCATCCGCTCTTGGAACTGATGCCCCCGATGCTTCTCGTCCGCGGCGGCGGCGCGCAGGACGCAACCTTGTCGCCCATTCTCGAGGCGATGGCCGCGGAGGTGCTCGCACGCCGCGTAGGCGCTGCGACGATCATGACCCGGCTCGCGGACGTGGTCATTGCCCGGGTCGTGCGCGCCTGGGCGGAATCGCGCACCGAAGATACACGGGGATGGCTGGCGGCGATTCGCGATCCGCAGATCGGACGCGCGCTCGCCGCCATTCATCAGAGGCCCGGTGAGCCATGGACGGTGGAGTCATTGGCCGACGTCGCCAAAGCGTCTCGCTCCGTCTTTTCCGAGCGGTTCACTGCGCTTCTGGGCGTGCCGCCGGCTCGCTACCTGACCCAATGGCGCATGCATTTGGCCAGCGGATGGCTGCGCGGTGAGCGCGTGACCGTTGCCGAGGCAGCGATGCGTCTCGGCTATGACTCGGAGGCCGCGTTCAGCCGCGCGTTCAAGCGATTCGTCGGCGTGCCGCCCAGCGCCCTGCGCCGCGAGGCCGCGGCATCCCCGCCCCACTGGCTTCAGTAGCCGCGATGGCGGTCAGCGCGCGAGCGAGGCGTTGTCGATGACGAAGCGGTATTTCACGTCGCTGCGGAGCATGCGCTCGTAGGCTTCGTTGATGCCCTGAATCGGAATCACCTCGACGTCGGAAACGATGCCGTGCTCGCCGCAGAAGTCGAGCATCTCTTGCGTCTCGCGAAGGCCGCCGATGAGCGAACCGGCGATGCTGCGCCGCTTGAAAATCATGTTCGTCACGTTGGGCGACGGATGCGGATGCTCGGGCGCGCCCACCAAGACCAAGGTGCCGTCGCGCTTCAAGGCGTTCACGAATGGGTCGAGATCGTGCGACACGGAGACGGTGTTCACGATGAGATCGAAGCTGCCGGCCTGCTTGGCCATTTCGTCGGCGTTCTTCGAGACGACGACTTCGTCGGCGCCAAGGCGTTTGCCGTCCTCGATCTTGCTCGGCGACGTGGTGAACAAGACGGTGTGCGCACCGAACGCGTGCGCAAACTTCACCCCCATGTGACCGAGGCCGCCCAACCCGACGATGCCCACCTTCTTTCCCGGGCCGGCGTTCCAGTGCCGAAGCGGTGAGTACAAGGTGATTCCTGCACAAAGCAACGGCGCGGTTGCCGCAGGATCGAGCGCCTTCGGTACGCGCACGACGAAGCTCTGGTCGACCACGATGCGGTCCGAGTAGCCGCCATAGGTCATGGCGCCCGGCATATCTTTGTCCGGGCTGTTGTACGTCAGGACGAACCCCGCCTCGCAGTACTGCTCGAGGCCCTCTTTGCAGGCTGCGCAGGTTCCGCAGGAGCCGACCAAGCAACCCACGCCGGCGAGATCGCCGACGGCAAATCCCTTCACGTCACGCCCCACGGAGGTGACGCGCCCCACGATTTCGTGGCCCGGAATGACGGGATAAACCGTGCCTTTCCACTCGTTGCGCGCGGTGTGCAGGTCCGAGTGGCAAACACCGCAATAGAGAATTGCAATCTGGACGTCCCTTGCGCCAACCTCGCGGCGCTCGAACGAGAAGGGGCCCAGCGGAGAGGTTGCGCTCTGTGCTGCATATCCAAGGCTTTTGCTCACGTTCATCTCCTCGATCATCTCAATCGTCGAATCGTTGAAAGCTCGACGTTGCGCTGGGAGATATGATGATCGGCGCTAGCGTCCTCAAGGCACGATCCTTCGGAACGCTTGCCTGATCCTACGGATGGCCACATTTAATGGATCGTGGAACGGATACCGGAATCGGGCGTGGCGAAAAGCCGAATGGTTTCGCTGCTGGAAGGGTTGACGTACCAGGAGGGGCCGCAGCCGTCGGCCCTGCCGGGGGTAAACCTGATGCGGATGTCGAAGTACGTCAAAACGCCGGTCGTGTACGAACCGAGCATCGTGATCCTCGCGCAAGGTCGCAAAATCGGATACGTGGGCGAACGCGTTTATACGTATGACGCGAACAACTATTTGGTGCTCTCGGTCCCCCTGCCCTTCGAATGCGAGACGTTCGCCACCCCTGGTGAGCCGCTGCTTGGCCTCAGCATTTCGGTGACCCCGGGCATGCTGGGCGAGTTGCTGCTCGAGATGGACGCCCCTTCGCCGAGCGTCGAGACGATCTCCGGCATCTATGCGACGCCTCTGACCGAGGAACTCACCGGCGCGGGGGTTCGCCTTTTGGAGGCGCTGCGATCGCAGGCGGATAGCCGTATCCTTGGCCCGCAGATCGTGCGCGAGATCACGTACCGCGTGCTCTGCGGCGAGCAGAGTGGCGCGCTACGCGCGGTGGCGACGCGCCAAGGGCACTTTGCCCAGATCGGCAAGGTGCTGCGCCGGATTCACGAGAACTACGCGGAATCGTTCCAGATCGAGGACATGGCGCGCGAGGCCAGCATGAGCGTGACCTTGTTTCATCAGAATTTCCGCGCGGTGACGTCGACGACACCGCTGCAATACGTGAAGACGATCCGCCTTCACAAGGCGCGGTTGCTCATGGCCCAACAAGGCGTCAACGCGAGTGTCGCCGCACGAAGCGTGGGCTACGAGAGCGCTTCGCAATTCAGCCGCGAGTTCAAACGATTCTTCGGCGACACGCCGACGGAAGAAGCGGCCCGCGTGCGCGCATATCTCGCATGAACGAGCCAAACGAAATAGGCGAAGCGAGATAAGGAAGCTAGACGAAGCTAGTCCATCGCAAAAGGATTCTTGGATACGACCTTGTGGCCTCGCTCTTCGCACAAGGTCGGCGTCGCTTCAACGAAATTCTGAACTCCAGGAAAGCAACGGCACGGCGTCGACGAAAAGCCATTGGCTTTCCATTGTTTATGGCTGTAGCGCACGCGGGGTGGCTCGCGAGTCGCGACACTCGCGACGCTCACGACAGTGCGTGACGTTCACGCGACCGAGGACGCCGCGAGCTCCTGCAAGACATCGAGCGCATAGGGCCCGGGTTCGCCGGCCAACTCCGAGACCGCGGTGGCGATCGCACGCCGCGAAGCATGCGCCGGAATGGAGAGAATCGCCCAGCGCGCGCCCGGCCCACGTCCCCACGCGCGCCCGCTCTGCACGGTCACCCGAGGCAGCCGCCCCGCCCCGCGCGATGCCGCACTCGAGCGAGGTGCCTTCTCGACACAGATGGCAATGCGCGTTCGCAAGGGGTTCACCAGATCCAGCGCCCTCTGGGCAAACGCCAGCCGATCGAAACGCTCGTCACTCGTCTCGAGCAACGCGCGCTCTTGCTCGGTGTACTCACGGATGTCGCCGAAATCGATCTCGAGCTTGGGCATAGGGTACCGGGGACCCAATTCTAGGCACGATTTTCCACGTGCCCAGAGGGGTCCCCCTCCGTCGCATCAGTTCGGCAGGCCCACTGTGCCTTGGCGGATGATCTCGTAGAACTGTTCGAGCCCGCGCTGCTTGTCCAGCATGAACTCGCTCATTTCTTTCATCATGGTGCCGTAGTCGGGGCCCTGCAGCTTGGAGGCGAAGTCGTCGGGTGCGACGCGATTCACTTCGGCGATGGCATCGATGATGACTTCCAGCGGCGTTTGCGGGACCTTGCCGTCTTTGGCGGGCATCGGCTTCACCAGGTTTTGCAAGGCGAGGGTCAGCACTTGGTTCGGGTCGAGTTCGCGACCGCAGTGCTCGACGCCCTCGGCGGTGAAGGCGCGGCCGCTGAGGCGCGCGAGAAGCGCGGTGACGGCATCGACGACGCCGGTTTGAACGATGTTGCCCTGCGCATCGACGAGGGACGATGCGGCGCCTTCCGACAAAGTGCGGATGAGCGGCGCGAGGCTGTCGTCGGCGAGGAGCTGCGGGAAGTCCACCAAGGTGGTGAGCATCGTTTTGCGGGCCTCGTTCACCGAGTTGGGATTGGTCATGTACAGAAGGAACTTGGCCAGCTCGGAGCGGGCGTTCGCGTCTTGGCGGACGGCTTCCGTCACGTCGAGAATGCTGCCGAAGAGCGGGCCGCTGGTGACGTCACCCAGCTTTTGCGTCATTTCGTTCTTGGCCCAGGCGCATGCCGTCGAGCTGTTCGTGGCGAACGTATCCGGGCAATGCGCCAAGAGCTGCTCGCGGAAAAGCTGAATCAACTTCGGCAAGAGCGGCGGCGTGACCCGATTCGCAAATACCGAGTTGGCGCCGGTGCCGTTCACCGTGAGGAACTGATCGACGAGCTGCGACCGCGCACGCCGCCAGAGTTCGAGCCGGTTGTCGTTGGGGTGCGTCGCCGACCAATCCGCGAACGACTGATCGAACTTGTTCAACGCCTGCAGCACCAGGTACATCGGGGTGACCTGCGGGTTCTTGGTGCCGTCGTTGCGCAGGCCTTCCTTGCTGCCATCGCGGTTGGTGATGTTGCGAGCCTTGGCCAGCGCAGGATCCAAAAGGATGCGCGTCCCGTCGACGAGAACTTTGAAGCCGTCGGCGTTCTCCGTCGCCGCGCACTTGTGGGTCGTCGGATTGATCGAGGTGCAGCGTGGAACGGTCACGTTCTTCTTCAGCGTCGACAGAATGTCGCGAACCGCCGGCAACAAGTCGCTCACGAATTGCTCGCTGAGCAGCGCCTCGTAGCTGGAGGCGCCATCCTTGGTGCAGAATCCATTGACGCATTCGGCCGCCGTCCCCTTGCTGCTTTGCCAATGCTTGTTGAGCGCGGTCATCAGGTCGATGAAGATGTCCTCCCGATTGCGCTTGGTAAACGGCAGAAGGAGAGGCTTTATCAGCTCGAAGAAGCGGAAATTCTCGGTAATGAACAGCGTATTGTCGTCACGCTGATCGAGCCACTGACCTTCCTCGCAGTCCCTCAAGTGGTGAATCATGCCATCGGGAGAAGGATTCGGCCCCGGCTGGCAGGCATTCGCCCGACCTGCATCGCCGATGCACGGATCGGGGATCACCCGCTCTTTGCAGAGCTGCGTCCCCGTGTGCGGGTTCATTCGGTTCTTGTTGGCGTCGAACCGGCCAAAAAGATCCTTGATGAAGCGAGCCGTGGTCGCATTCTTCGTATCGGGCGTCGCGAAATCGAAGAACTGCAACCGCGTCAGGAACCGCGGCGTCGGGAGGAACGTCCTGCTGCCGGAGTCCGTACCTTCGATGCTGTTGTCGCTGAACGGATCGGAACTCTGCCAGAATCCGCGGATGGCGCTGGACTTCTCGAACACGCTGACCGTCGCCGGCGAGAGCCGCAGCCCGAGCACGTTGATGCCCAAGCGGGCGTCGTCGTAACGCACGTAGAGATCGGCTTTGTGAACGATCGAATCCAAGAAGAACGTGGCCGCGTCGTCGATCTTCGTAAAGCTGCATTCCTTGAGCGGCTTGCCGGTGAAGATGCCCAATATGTTGATCGGTATATCGGTATCTCCGATGAGCGTCCCCTTGGCGTGGACGACGGCTCCGTCCGAGTTGCACACCGTCACGTTGTGCGCATCCGTCACCAGCTGGGCGAACCTCTGGAATAGGCTCCGATTCAACCCACTATCCGGCTTCGACCGATCCACGGGCGTCCGAGGTTCCTCGACCCGTTTCGTCGTCAGGTTGTACGGCAGCACCCACGGAAGACCGTTGTTCGTCATCGCGCTGAGGTTGTCGCGATCGTAAGAAATGAGATCGCTGTACTTCATTTGATTCGAAAACAGCGTTCCAAGGTCTTCGATTTTGGGGAGCCCCAGCGACGGGTCCGCGAGAACGTTCAGCATGTCCTCGAGAAGACGATTCCCTGTTTGTGGATCGACCTGCGTATCCTGAGCAATCTTCACCAGCACATCGTGAATCTCGTCCCACAACGTCGACTTCTCGGGGATATCCGCCTCCGGATGCTTGTCCGCGATCGCTTTCACCGCCAACCCCGTGCCGGTCAGCCGCGCCACGGTCGGCAGCTTTTCTGTCACGAGCTTCTGCGCAAGCGACAAAACGTCGTCGCCCGTGGGATCGCCCGCGATGGTGCCCAATGCCCACATCAAATCGAGCAACGCCGCGCTTTCGCGGTGGTACGCATCGTAATTCACGGCCACCTTGGAGGAGCCCAGTCCGGGCGGTATCGGCTCGCCGGGGTGGGTCACTTTCCAATCGTCGATCTGTTTCGGATCGGGCGCGTACTCGCGCACCGTCTTGTAGCCGTTGTCGCGCGCGCCCATGAGGACTTCGAGGCCGGCGATGGCGTCCATCAAGGTCTCGTGCTTCTTCGAGACATCGGGATCGATCAGCGGCGGCAGATTCTTCATCAGCGCGTTGGCGAAGGTCTGCGACGTATCCATCGTGCCGTAGATCTGGGCGCCACCCGCAGCCGCCAGCGCGCGGCCGTATTGATCGCGCGCGGGAGCGTCCGTGCCATCCACCGCAGGGAACGGTGAGGGTGCGGGCTTGCCATCCTTGGTCTGGAGGCGTCCCAGAAAGTCGATGGCCGGCAGCTTGGGATCCTTCGCGTCCGGCGTGAACATCCCGAAGCCGTCCGGCGTGACGGACGAATAACCGCGCGAATCGCGCGTGACCAGGTACAGCGGAGCGTCGGGCGGCGCGCCGCCATCGTTCTGCGCGTAGATCGGATCCTGCATCGTCAGCAGGTAATTCACGACCTCCAACGTGGTCCGCGGCCGCGAAAGAATCGGGCGACCCGCGGCATCGGTCATCGAGGTCGGAGCCGGCGACCACGGCTCGGGCGCAAACGTGCGCAGCTCTTCGTGGGTCACCTCGAGCATCTTGGCGAATTGCGCGTGCGCGGGGCCAGGAACCGGGATGCGCTTGCCGTCACCGTACCGCGGAGCATTGAGGGCATATGGATCGGAGTCCCACGACAGAAGCCGCAGCGCGGCGTTCGACAGATTGCGCAATTGGGGATACGCCACCACGGGGCGCATGGCGCCTTGCTCGATGATGTCCGGCTTGTAGCCCCGGCGCGATTCGAATTGGGCAAGACCGTCGCGCGTGGCGTTGGCGTTGGGATCGGTCGCGCGGATATCGTCCATCACCCGGGCCACCGCTTGCGTCGTGCGCGGGATGGTGCCGTCGTTGTAGAGTGCCTGGAGCTTGCCCAGCATGTCGCTGAGCTGCTGCGTCAATTTTCCGCGGTCGCCGGCCTTGTCGTCGGGGATGATGTTGCACGTCTTGGTCGCGTCCTCGTTTTTCTCGTCGACCACGGCGATGCGATCGTTGGGAAACGTCGCGTCGAAGGCCGCGATCAACGAAGCGCGCCGGCGTACCATGGCGTGGATACGGGCCATGGCGTAGTCGCGCCACTCCTTCTGCTTCTGCAGCGGAACGGGCTGCCCGTTCACGTCCTTGAGGCTTTCGTCCAGCGGCGGAAGCCGCGTCTGATCCACGTCGTCCGCGTAGGTGCCGTTCGGGCCGGGCGACTTGTGGCAGATTGCGGAAAACGAGGAGCCGTTGAGATCTTCCCGCAGCACCTGCGCGGCGACGCGATCGCAAAGGATTCCGTAGAGATCCTCGCCCACGGTCGTCTTCCGATCCGGTACGACGCGGTTCGTGTTGAAGTCCGAGCAGGCAGCGCCCGTGGCCGCGAGAAGGAAAAGCGGAATGACCGCGGTTACGAAGCGCCGTTTTCCGAAGGTCGTACGCATGGACAACTCCTCAAAGCCTCAAGAGGGTGAGAGCGCGGCCGGCGTGGCTGGGCGTCGTTCGAATGTACCCGCCAGCGATTCGCATTGCAGCGCTGATTCGGCGTCAATAGCGACGTTTTGGCTCAACCGATGACGCAACGCGACATTTCTTGCGCGGCGCGTTGTCTGTACTTCGTGTAATGAAGCACCGCGTGGGGGAATCCCACGGAGCGCACTTGATCGGATATCGAATGCCTACCAAGTGGCATCTCGGGATTCGCCGTGAATCGATATTCGCGTGCGTGCAAATGCGAACGGCCCGCCTTCACGGATTCCCGTGAGGCAGGCCGTCTCGAAACTTGGACGACGCGCTACTTCGCAGCGATCAAGACGATCACGGTGAGGAGCAGCAGGAAGCCGATCGACACCATGAGGATGATGTTCAACCTGCGCGATTGCTCCGTGAAGGGAGTAAACGACATGCGCCCTTCTTCGACCTGGCTATCCGTGAGGGGACGCATCGGCCCCGGGTTCGGAAGCTCGGCATGCCTCGATAGATCGGATAGCTCGGACAACTCCGGAGCCGCCGCATCGGCGGGTACCACAAGCGGTGTCCCAGGCCCCGATTGCGGCGGTGTGGCCAACACATCGTCCGCGGGAGGCGGCGAAGGTGCCGAAACCGGAGCAACGACCGGTGGAAGCACGGGTGGAGCCACCATCGGCACCGCAGGAACGATCTGATTAACCTGCACGGCGGGAGGAGGTGCACCTGCAGCAGGAGGTGGAGCCGCGGGGCTCGGTCCGACTCCGAGCAGCGAGCCCACGTAGTCATGATCGTCCGACGCGAGGCCTTCGAGCGTGAACTCGGAAGGACCATCGGTGCGCTTCGGAGGCGGAGGGGGCGCTCCGGCTGCGGGTCCGAAGTTCGGCAGACCGAAGCTCGGGATCCCCTCCGCGAGCGCCGGTGTGGTCTCGGGCGGCGGTGGGATCGTCGGCGTCACACGAGGCACGGATAGCGGCCGTGGCACCGTGCGTGAAGCCGGTACGCTCGGACGTGAAGCAGTCCCTTTGTCGCCCCCCAACGCCGCCGCGAGATCAGGAGGCAGTGAAGGACGCCCCGCCTCACTGGCGTGCGCACGCTTCATCGCCTGCAGCAAATCCGAAGGGATTTTGCCGATGCGCGTCTCGGCACTGTACGCATCATCCTCGCCCGGAGGAGGAGGGACGGTGTCGATTTGATGCTCGTCCTCATCCCTCTTGTTCATCTCGTTCTCACGACTCTACCAAAGCCTTTGTCGACTCGCTAACGCCGCCGCGAACATGGTGACCAGCGCCGCCGTGCGATCGCGCCTCCGTTATCCACCATGTTGCCATCACTGCAAGCAACATAACCGCCGCGAGCAGAATGATTTTCGCCAATGGATCGGGTTGAAGACGCTCGAGCAGTACCCTCGCGGCATCTCGCACCGCAGGGTCCGTCGCTCGGGAGGCAAGCTCGGGTGCTTGGACATGGATCTTGCGATAATTGCCCGAAGCGAACGCTCGAACCAAGTCGTCGAGCGATTCATTGCGCGGAAATGACCGAGCAAAAGAAGGCACAACGTAATTTTCTTCGATTAACGCTCCAGGTGTTGCCAATTCGTTGCCTCGAGGAGGTTCGTTCGTCACTTCCTGCTCATTGGGTGGTCCGTCCACGGGCCGCGCAGCATACCTGGTGCGCGGGCAGAAACGCGAACATTTGCGTTTAGTTGAGAGCTCCTATGCGAGACTGAGCTCGCATGCTCAAGTCCTTTCTGACGACATTCACCATTGGGGCGCTTGCATTGGCCCTCATCGGCGGCGGCCTATACGGTTGGGTGCGCAAGAACCGTTACGAGCAGGATCTCTCGAACGAGCGCGCACACTGGACGAACCTCGAACAGAAGCTCGACGAGTGCAACAAAGCGCACGAGCAGGAGAAGGCTTCGCGCGAGGGCTCGGAGCGCGTGGCGGCGGAGACGCAGACCAGCCTGGAGGCTTCGCGCACGGAGCTGGAGGAGCTGCGCGCCGAGCACGCCGAGGCGGAAAAACGCCTCGCCGCGTTCAAATCCATCACGGAGAAGTTTCGCAAGATGATCGACAGCGGCAAGCTCGCGGTCACCGTGCGGCACGGGCGGATGATCGTGAAGCTGCCTGCGGGCATCCTCTTTCCTTCCGGCAGCGCCGATCTTTCCAAGGACGGCACCGAAGCGATCAGTGACGTGGCGCACGTGCTGCGCCAGTTCCCAGATAGGCGATTCATGGTTGCCGGACACACGGACAACGTGCCCATCGGGCCGCCGTCGCCGTTCAAGAACAACCTGGAATTGTCCACGACGCGCGCCCTCACGGTCACGCAGCAGCTCATCAAAGCCGGTATGAGCCCCGCCCGGCTCGTTGCCGCCGGCTATGGTGAGTACGAACCCGCGACGCCGAATGTGAACGAAGCCTCACGTCAGGAGAACCGGCGGATCGAAATCGTGCTTCTGCCAAACATTGGCGAGGTACCTGCCATGCCGGGCGAGGACGCGGGCGCACCGGACGCCTCCGCAAAAGACGGGAAAGACGTGAAAGACGGGACGGCGAAGTCCGTCAAGAATCCGTAGTCGTCGCGGTGACGGCGTGGCTGCCGTCGAACCCGAGCTCGGTGAGGTAATTCTTGTCGAGCTTCGAGGTGCTGCGGGCGAATTGGCTGCGCAAAAAGAGGGCGATGCCGAAGAGCATGGCCCACATGCGAAACAGGAACCCAGGGCGCTCGGCGGGGACGAAGCCGAGCTCCTGGCCCTGCTTGCGCACGCGCTCGCGCACGTACTCGAGAAACGGCCCGAGGTGGCGCAGGACGCGGTGGTTCGAGGCGCGCTTTTCGAAGGCGCGAACCATGAAGGGCAACACGCCCATCTGCAGCTCGAACAGACCGTAGTACGGCGTCTTCAACCAAGGGCGTTCGGTGAGAAGGCGCCGCGTTTCCTTTTCACCCCAGGAGACGTGCTCGATTTCCTCTTTGCAGACGACGCGCAGCTTCTTCTTGATGAGCGGGATGTGCGCGTATTCGTCGGGCAAGGTTTGCAGGAGTAAATCTTTGAAGATGTCGAGCACCATGCCTTCGCCGATGGCGTGCTCCATGAAGACTTTCAGCGGGTAGTAATTGTTGTGCGCCGCCAAGAGCCGGATGACCCAGTGGGCCGGGCTGGGCGTGAGGCCGAGCAGGCGAAAAATCTCGGCGAAGAGCTGAAGATGCGCGAGCTCCTGCTTGGCTTGGCGCACGTAGAACTTGGCAGCCTCGAGCGTGCCCGCGGCATAGAGCGACTTGCCGCAGAAGACGCCCGTGGCCTCGCCGTAGAGGGCCTGGGAGAGGACGAACCGCACGATTTCGCGGTCTTCGGCGTTCTCGAGATCGAATCGGTCTTGGCCGAAGTCGTAACCGGGTGTGAGGTCGTCCACGTCTCTTATCTAGCACGCGTCTCTCTCACCCCCCTCCCGCTCCCGATCCCGCTCCCGAACTTTCCTGATTTTCTCGGCCTCGGAAGGGGAATCGGGAGCGGGAGCGGGAAGAGGAGATGAGCGGTTAGACCGGATCCCTGCGCTTGAGCAGGATGAAGAGAAGGCCGAGCATCAACACGGTCATACCGTAGAGCACGACGAACGGGACCCAGGGCTGGGCCCACTCCACGAAGCCCCATGCGCCTGCGATGGTGTCACTCTCGATTTGCGCAATTGCGCAGTGGAATTGGCCGTTGTGAACGAAGTCGGCGGGGCTGTTCAACGAAGGCTTGGCCAGGTCGACGACCCATGCTGGCGCATTCGCCAGCGCCGCGCGCTCCTCGGCAATGCTGCCCTGGAAGCCCCACCGTGCCGGCATGATGTACATGAGCGGCTTGAGCATCGGGTTCGTGGTCATCGGCACCATGAGACCGCCCAAGACGACCTGAGGGATGAGCGCAATGGGCGTGAGCGCCATCGCCGCTTCCGCCGACGTGACCAAGGTCGACACCAAGAGCCCGAGCGCCGTCGCGTTCATGGAGACGGCGAACAGCACCATGAGCTCCATGAGGAAGGCCGCCGGCCCGCCCTCGAATCCGAGCACCGGAAAGACGATGGCCAGCAACATGAAACACTGCAAAAAGCAGACGAAGCTCAGGATGATGTACTTGCTCATCACGTAGTTGAACAAGCCCAGATTCACCATGCGCTCGCGCAGATAAATGGCGCGCTCGGTGACGATCTCGCGGGCGGAGTTGCTGGTACCGAACCACACGCAGCTCACCACGAGGAAGAACATCGCTGCCGTGTGGTCGTCCGTCGGCTTCATGTTCTTCAAGAAGTCGACGGTGTTGGACGCGGCGTCGGCCCTGCGGTTGGCCAAATCCTGGATGGCGCCGAGGCACCAAAATGGAATCGCGGCCTTCTGCCCGGCGAAGACGCCCGCGAGCATGATGCCGATGATGGGCGCTTGCAGGAACATGATGGCGGCACCGGCATGGTCGCGTATTTTCACCTTCCAATAGCGCGACATCAGCAGCATCAGCTGGTGGAAGAGCGCCACGCCCGAACGATGCGGCGTTCCGCGTGCGGCAGCCTCGCTGCCGACCGCGCGCGGACCGGAGAACATGCGCTGGTAAACGGGATTCGTATTCTGGAAGAACTCGTGCCGCCACGCGCGCGCGGCGTCGAGGCGTGCGGTATTGCGCGGCGTGTTGGGATCGCGCCGTTTCATTTCCTCGTGCACGGCGCGCTCACGCACGTTGAGCATGTCGAACATGTCGCGCGGATTGTCGATTTTGCGCGGCGTGCTTCGGGTGCCCATCTCCGGATGGCGCTCGATGATCGAGCCGAAGAAGCGATAGGCCGAATCTCCGGTGGGGCCGAAGTACGTCGGAATTCCACCGTAGCCCATGATGAAGCAAAGATTGAATTTCTCGAATTCGTCTTTGGCCGGCTGGTGGATCGTCATGATGATCGTTTTGCCGGTCTTGCGCGTCAAATCGGACAATAGATTGATGAGCGCGGTGGTGTCGTCGGCGGCGAGGCCGCTGGTCGGTTCATCCAAGAAGAGGATGACCGGGTCGGTCACCAACTCGAGGGCGATGTTGACTCTCTTGCGCTGTCCGCCGGAAAGGACCTTCTTTTCCGGTTTTCCAATTTGAAGATTTTTGACACCTTCGAGGCCCAGGTCACGCAGCGTTTCCTCGACGCGGCGATCGATTTCTTCCTCCGAATAGTCATTGGGCAGTCGAAATCGCGCGGAGTATTTCACCGCCTCGAAGACGGTGAGCTCGGGGTGCACGATATCGTCCTGCGGGACGTATCCAATGGATCCGCGGAGGGCATCGTAAATCGTATAAAGGTCTTCGCCGTTGATGCGCACTTGGCCGCTGGTGGGCGGCATGTATCCATTGAGGGTCAGGAGCAGGGTCGTTTTGCCTGCGCCGGAAGGACCCATGAGCGCGATCATGTCGCCAGGCAATGCCTTGAAGGAGACGTGATCGAGCAGGGTTTTCATCGCGGCCTTGTTGTCGCGATCGGGCACCTCCAGGAAGAGGTCCCATGCTTCGATTTCGTAAAGCGGTTTGCCGGCCCACGAGGCTTGCTGGTCCTCGACGACGACGTTGACCTGCTGCCCTGCGATATGAATGAGCAGCGGCATGGGGCCGATGAAGACTTTTTCGCCGTTCTGCACGGGAACGCGCTGGCCGGGCGCGAGGCGCTGGCCACGGACGAAGGTGCCGTTGGCCGAGCGCAGGTCTTCCAAAAAGAGCTGCTCGCCTTGTTTGACGATTTGCGCGTGGCGGGATGAGACCTGCGCGTGCTGAACGACGATTTTGTTCTCCGGCGTTCGGCCGATGCTGATGACGTTGGACGCGAGCTCGGCGAGCGAAAGCTCACCGATGACGGTGCGGTGCTTGCGCGGGCTGCCGCCTTGCTCGCCGCCGTGCGGGTTGCCGGCGGCCGGTGCGGGGCCAGGCGCAGGCGCGGGCGCACCTGACTGCGACGATTGTGCGTACTGCGCGAGCAGGCCCACGGGCACGGGGACGGATCCGAAGGCGACGATGCCGTTGGGATCGAGCGGCACGGGCTGATTCGGTGGGATCTGACGGCCTTGGAGGTAGGTGCCGCTGGTGGAGCCTTGGTCGACGACCATCATGCGGTCGAGCATGACGGTGGCGTGGAGCGCGCTTACCGAAGCATGCGCGACGACGAGCGATGCGCGTGCGGGATCGCGCCCGACGAGGACGTGCCCGCGCTGGACTTGCGCGCCGCCCGGGGAAAGAAGCATGAGCGCGATGGCCGGGTGGGCCAAGGGCACGGGCACCTGGCCCACCGCGAATTGGACGCGAAAGTCGTAGGGCACCGGCTGCTGCGGCGCCAGCGGTGCGCCATTCGCAAAGCTTGGACCTTGCCCCAGGTCGACGAAAAAGAGCTGCCCATTCTGCCGAACGACGCGAGCATGGTGCGGTACGACACCGGGTCCTGCGAGAACGATGTCGTTATCCGGTGCACTGCCGATGGTGACGGTTTCTTTGCCGAGCCCGGGAATCATCGGGCGCCACTTTATGCGTTTTCTAGGGTTTAGGGGTTAGGGTTTAGGGTTGAGGGAAGAGAAACGGCTCTCTCTCCTTCTTCCCTAAACCCTAAACCCTAAACCCTAAACCCTAACGATCCCGTTTGAGACGCGGGTGCGTCGTCGGGTGGATCAGCGAAGGCAGCGGTGCGGCTTCGGCGTCCCCGGTCGGGGTGGGCGCGGGGGCGGCTTGGCGCTCCATGGCGGGGGGAGGCGGAGGGGCGGCGGCAGCGGCGTCGTCTTCGACGACCGGGTGGCGCTTTCGCGCGCCGCCGCCCAGACCGAGCAGTACGTAAATCGCGATGATGATGCCCACGCCGGCGAGGCCGAGGAGCACACCGACGATGACGATGGGGGAACGGCGCGTGGGGTGCGCCTCGGCGTGGTGCTCGTCCTCGTCCGTCTTGGTGGGCAATATGGGACGCGCGACCGAAGGAGCGGCGGGTGCCGCGGGGATGACCACGGTACCGGACGGACCGACCGGCGGCGGTGGCTTCGTGTCCACCACGGTGGGTGCGAGAAACTGCGGCTGCGCGAGTGCGCTTTCGCGGGCGCGCAGCACCTGCACGGAAATGTTGTCGTGGCCGCCCCGCGCATTCGCCAGATCGACCAACTGCCCCGCGGCTTGCGCCGCCGGCTGTGCGCCGAGCCGCAGAATGTCCGAGGGCTCGACCATGTCGCTCAAGCCATCGGAGCAGAGCACGAAGACGTCGCCCACCACGTGCTGCACGGGCTGCGGGCGCAACTCGACGTCGATCTCGGGCTTCATGCCCAGGGCGCGCGAAATGCGGTTGGCATCGGGGTGCACCGCGGCTTGCTCGGGCGTGAGAAGCTGGGCATCGACCATCTGCTGGACCATCGAGTGGTCCTTGGTGAGCTGCACGATGTTGCCCGCGTGAATCAGGTAGCAGCGGCTATCGCCGGCATGCGCCACCTCGGTGCCACCGTGATGATGCAGAATGGCCACCACGGTCGCCCCGGGCCGCGCGGCATCACTCGAGGCCATGGCGTGCACGCGGCGGTTGGCCTCCTCGATGGCCTCGCGCAGAACGCGGGCCGGCTCACGACCCAGGTTCGCGTGGACGCCATTCGAACCGAATGCGGTGGCGCCGCCCGGACCGATCAATGTGGCGCCTTCGCGGGGCTCACCGCCCCCGGCGCGCTCGAACACCTCGAAGATCGTATTGAGGGCAAGCTGCGAGGCTTCGCGCCCGCCCTCGTGCCCGCCCATGCCGTCGCACACCACCGCGAGATGACCGAGCGCCGTCTCGCGGTGACCGCACGAATCCTCGTTGACTTGCTTGCTCGGATCGCGCCCCGGGTGCGTCCGCTCCGCGAACTCGATGGCCGGGATCGTCACGCGAATGTTCTCCTATGCGTCGAGGCGGACGGTGAACTCCACCGGACCGAAACGGAGCTGCGCTCCCGCGGGAACGGGCACCCACGTGCCGGGCTCGATGCGCGAGCCGGCGACATAGGTGCCATTGTTCGACGTTTCATCCCGCACCCAGAGCTGCGAGCCTTCGAGCTTCAGGGTCGAGTGAACGCCGCTGACCCGAGGTTCGGTCAAGGTCACGGGGCACTGCGCCGGATCGCGTCCGACGCGGATCTCGGTGCCCGCGCGAATCGTGTATTGCCCAGCCGTCCCCGAGAGAACGGCTGCCGTGGCCACACTGCCACTGCCGTACGAACCATAGGGTGACGGCGGCGGTGCAAGCGGTTTTGCGGAGATCGCTCCCGTCAATGGAAACGCCGGGGCGTTGCCGCCCCCACCTCCTCCCGCGAGATCGGCCGGCAGTGGCTGGCCGCATGAAAAGCACACCGAGGGCTGGCCCGGCGTGGCCATCGTCATCGACTGGCACGACGGACAACGAACCTGCACCACGCCTCCGGGCGCCGCCGGCATCGCGGGCGCGGCCGCCGCAACCGGCGGAGGTGCATACGCGGGCGTTTGCGCCTGCACCGGCGGAGCGGCATACCCGCCGCCTCCCGGAGGAGGCCCTCCTGGCGGTGGATAACCGCCACCTCCCGGCGGTGGATAACCGCCACCTTGTGGAGGCGGACCACCATAGCCTCCCCCGCCCTGCGGCGGTCCGCCGTAACCACCTTGCGGGGGTCCGCCGTAACCACCTTGAGGCGGCGGCGCACCATAACCACCGCCCTGCGGACCGTATCCGCCGGCCACCACCGGCGCAGGCGGCGCACCGCCGCGCGCCTTCTTGCCACCTTTGCTGCCACCACCGCGGATCAACACGATGACCAACAGCAGAATGACGATGACGCCGCCGGCAATGCCCAGAATGAGCAGCAGGTTGAGCGGCTTCTTCCCGGCCTTGAGCGTCAGCACCGACTGCTCGTCGTGGCCGCTCGCGCGGTGGGCGACGTTGTCGTAAACGAGCACGCGCGCGATCATGTTGTCGCCCGTGCCCTCGAGGAATTTCTCCTCGTCCGGCACCTCGAACTCGACGAAGGAATCGTTCGCGTCCTTGGCCGGACCGCGGAGACCCTGGTTGATCAAGTTCTTCTGCGCGCGCTGGAGGGCCGCGAGATCCGTGCTGCTGAAGCTCGGATCCGGCTTCGTGCCCGCGGGTAGGAAGTACGCCTCCGCGCGCTTCGATTCACCGCCCCAGCAGAAGGTGCCGTACACCTTCAACGTGCCGCCCGGGTAAATCGGATTGGCGTTCGCCTCGTCCTTCGTGCGCTTCACGTCGACGTCGAGCGGCCACTGCGAAGGATCCGCACCAACGGGTACGTCCTTGAACGACGCGTCGCCTTTGATCTGCGTCTTGCCGCCCATGAACTGCAGGCTGAACGTCTGCTCGAGGGTCGGGTTCAAACAGGAGACGCGCCAGCGCACGATGTACATCGAATTGAAGCGCTGCTTGACCAGGCCGATGATGGCCTTGCCCTTCGCCTCCCCCTGCCCTTCGCGCACGATGTCGAAGAACCCGCCGATCTCGGGGTTCGCCAGCTCGCGCATGAATTGCTGATCATTGTTGCGGAGCGCATCGTTGACGATGCCGCCCGCGGTCGGAAGCCAAATCGAAACCACGGGCAGGGGCGTCTTCGGTGCCGAGGTGTTGTCCTCGGGAAAGCGGCCCTTGGTGACGAACTGCTTGAACAGCGTCGCACTGGGCGCTGCGCTCGAGGCGTCCTCTTTGCCCGAACCGTTCGACAGCACCACCATGGCTTGGTGCAGCGGAATTTCCGGCCCCTGGACGTTACCGAGGCTGCCGAACGCGTCGGTCGTGATGCCCTTGAGAAGGTTGAACAGCGGCTTGGCTGCGCCGGATGACGGTGCCGTCGACGCCTGGTCGTTCAACACGGCCACGAGGTCGTTGCGCTGCTTGAAGGTCTTCCACTTGGAGTCCTTGATGACCTGGCGATCGCTGAAGATCTGCAGGTTCATCAAGTCGTTGGGGCCCATGGCCTCGACGAACTGGCGCGCGATGACCCGCGCCTCGGAGTAGCGCGAGCCCATGCCCGACGAGGCATCGAGCGCGATCAGCCACGCCGTGCCGACGCCCTTCTCCTTGGAGTCGCCCCATTTCTGGATGTTGCCATCGATCGCCGCCGGCGTGTCCGAGCCGGCGACCTTCACCAGGAGCTGCGCATTGTCCTTGGGGAATTGGAACGCGGTCCAGTTCGCGCCCGGCTTCTCCATGGCCTCGCTCACGCAGTCGAGGGCGGGGTTGCCCTTGAGCGGTGCGCACGGGGTGAGATCCGGCGTGTTGGCCTGAATGACCTCGACCACGGTGGTGAGGAGCGGCGCGCCGTTCTGCACGCCGACCCGCGGGTCGATGCGAAGGATGTGCGCCTCGGGTGCGGCGAAGGCGCGGGTCGAGACCAACGAGACCAAGACGAGGGCCACCGTGGTGACGATGGCAAGAACGCGGGATCGAGCGGTCATTGGAGCGGACCTATCACTTTAACGAGGGTCGTGTAGCCGCCGAAGCGGAGTCGATCTCCATCGCGCAGCTCGCGACGGCCGTTGGGACCAATGTTTTCGTCGTTGACGTAGGTGCCGTTGGTCGACCCCGTGTCCTCGACGAAAATGGTGCCACTCGGGCCATCGATCACCAGCGACGCATGTCGCGACGAGATCGTGGCATCGGCCAGGGGGATATCCAGTTCGCCGGTGTTGGCGCGCCCGACTTGGAGGCGCCCACCGAAGAGCGGCCAGAACTCACCCTGCGGATTCGATTGAAACGAGATGAGAAAGCCGCGCAGCATGTTGGTCGGCCCGCCGCCCGTGAGCGGCGCGCGGGCAGCCGGCGCCTGCAATCCGTACTGCGGCGGCTGCGGCGGTTGCCCGTACCCCATGGGCGGCCCGAATCCACCGGGGGGAGCACCAAACGGCTGCGGAGGGCCTCCGCCGAAGGGCGCAGGTGCCGCCAGTGGCGGCGACGGAGGAATGTCACCGAAGGGCGGCGGCGCCGGGGGCAGCCCTCCGCTATAGGCTTGCGGCGGCTGAATGCCGGGCGGCATGCCCGGAGGTCCCGCACCAGGGCCTTGGCCTGGATGCGCGCCACCGAAGGGCGATCCGACGAAGGGCGACTGCGGCGGTGCCCCGTAGGCCGGCGGCGCACCAAAGGGCGGCGGCTGTCCATAAGGAGGAGCGGGGGGCGGCGCGGCGGGGGCGCCGTACATGTCGCTGCCGAAGTTCATCGCGTCGAGCGCGATGGGGTGTCCTTCGCGGCAGTAGCTCTGGCCCGGGGCGATGTCATGGCCCTGCGCGCACCGCGAGCCGGGCGGCGCCCCGGGAACGGCGCCCGGCGGCGGTCCATAGGGACTGCCGCTACCACCGCCGGCCTCGAACGGCGGCGGCGGCGGCGGAGGCCCGCCGAAGGGGGACGCGGGAGGAGGCGGAGGCCCGCCGAAGGGAGATGCGGGAGGGGGCGGTGCACCGAACGGGCTCGCCGGGGGAGGAGGAGGAACACCGGCGCCGGCACCGGCGCTCGCAAGGGAAAAGCCGCACGAGTTGCAGAACTTGTCGCTGGGTTGTGTCGGTTGGCCGCACTTCGGGCAGGGCATCTTTCAAACCGTGGCTTTCCGCGCGTGTCGGGTCCGCGCACACCGGCAGCATAACGGAAAAAATCCTTCCGCAGAGGGGCTTTTGCCCCCCGTCATGCGTGCTCACGCGCTCACGCGTGCGAATGCCCGCCGGCGGCGACGAGCGCCGCGCGGATCACCTCGCGCACGGGGACGTGATGTGCCTTCGCCGCGGCAGCGCAGGCGTCGAACTCGGGCTTCACTTGAGGCGGTCCGTAGGGGCCTTCGGCAACCTTGACGGGAATCAACCCAAAGGGCGTCTCGACCTCGACGCGGCGGCGCGGTCGTTCGACCCGCGAGACATCGTAACGGCGCACGCCGAGGCTCGTGGTCTCGCGCAGAAGCAGCGCGCTCATCGCCTCCGCGCGCGGTGTCGGCACGAGCGCGCTCAGCGTGAGCGCCGGCCGGCCCTTCTTCATGGTGATGGCCGTGGCCCATGCATCGAGCGCACCCGCCTCGAGCAACGACTCGATGGCGCTGGCCACGAGCTCGCCCGTGGCATCGTCCACGTTGGTCTCGAGCACGGTGTGCGTGGCCCCCGTCGGATCCGCCGAGGTGCCGAGCACGGCGCGCAGCAGGTTCGGTCGATCGGCCAACTGCGCCGTGCCCGCGCCCCAACCCACCGCCTCGGGAACGATGGACGGCCAACGCGACGAGCCGCGCGCATGCGCACCCACGATGGCAGCCCCCGTGGGGGTCACGAACTCGAACTCGATGCCGCCATCCACGGTGACGAGCCCGCGCAGGCACTCCACCGTCGCGGGCGCCGGCAAGGGAAGAATGCCATGGCGCGCCGGCACGAAGCCGCGTCCCATCGGCAGCGGCGAGACGATGACGTCCGCCCCGAGGTACTCGAGTGCCGCGGCGCTCCCGACGACATCGACGATGGCATCGACCGCGCCCACCTCGTGAA
Organism: Sorangiineae bacterium MSr12523; assembly: GCA_037157775.1. NCBI lineage: Bacteria > Pseudomonadati > Myxococcota > Myxococcia > Myxococcales > Pendulisporaceae > Pendulispora > Pendulispora brunnea. Next base: position 2,910,123 of record CP089982.1, on the reverse strand, counting down.
AGTGCACGTCGTCGAGGAGGCTCTTGTGCACCTTCGCTTCGGCGAGGGCGAGCCGCTGAAACGTCGCATGCGCCATCTGGAGCACGGCAGGCTCGAGCCCCGACTCGTCCAAGATGCCGCGGATCGTCGCGTACGTTCGCTCGGGCTGCGGCGTTTCGCCGTGCACCTCGAACGAGGTGCCCACGATGCCGCTGCGCACGCGCGTTCCGAAGTGGATGTGAAAACCCGACACCGAAAGCTTCGCCACGGCATTGGCCACCACGACCTCGGGCACGCCCAGGTCGATGAGGGCCGCGATGATCATGTCGCCGGCAAGGCCGCTCGGTGCATCGAGAAAGAGGATCTTCCCTTTTCCTGCCCCGCGCGGCAATTCGGGGCGCGGCGGCGCCCTTCGTGAGTGCGGCGGATGATCGTGGTCGTGATGATGGGCATGATGATGCGCATGCTCGTGATGCTCGTGATGTTCGTGATGCTCATGCTGCTCATGACCGTCGTGCGGCATTAGCCTCGCGCTCCTGCGCGTAAGATCCGAGCGGCGGCGAAGGCCGCTCCGAACCCGTTGTCGATGTTCACCACCGTCACGCCCGAAGCGCAGCTCGTCAACATCCCGAGAAGCGCGGCGAGCCCCCCAAAAGCTGCGCCATACCCCACCGAGGTGGGCACGGCAATCACGGGGCCCTCGACGAGCCCGCCCATGACGCTGGCGAGCGCCCCTTCCATGCCGGCGATCACGATGATGACGCTGGTCGCGTCGAGTGCCTGCCGGCGATGAAGCAACCGGTGAATCCCGGCCACCCCCACGTCGTAGATGCGCTCCACCTCCGCGCCGAGCATGCGCAAGGTCTCGGCGCATTCTTCGGACACGGGAAGGTCGCTCGTGCCGGCGCTCACCACCGCTACGGGGCGTGTTCCAAGGCGTGGGATGGGCGCCTGCTCGAGCGTCGCCACACGGGCCATCTCGTGGTAGCGAAGCGCCGGCATCGCGGTGCAGACCTCCTGGGCCTTCGCCGGATCGAGCCGGCTGACCAGCACGTTCTGCCCGGTACGCGCCAGCTCCGAGGCGATGCCGACGATCTGCGCGGCCGTTTTCGACTGACCCAAGATGACCTCGGGCACGCCGAGGCGCAGGGCGCGGTGATGATCGACCACGGCGTATCCGAGATCGGCAAAGGGCAAATCCTTGAGCGCCGAGGCCGCGTCGTCGACGGACCGCGCTCCGCTTTGCACCTGTTCGAGAAGCTCACGAAGCTTGGCAGGGTCCATCGAAGGCGAATCCAGTCCTTTTGAACGGACCGATCCCTTAGCACGTGGATTTTCCTCGGGGGAACCTCCATCATGCGGCTTTGCCGTGCCCATCCTGTTTGCACCGTTGATTGCCATCGCCCTGGGAGCCTTTTTTGCGTGGCTGGCCCGCGGGGAACTCGCGCGCCACGAAGCCTCGGCGGTCGCTTCGCGCGGCTTTGGGGTCGTCGCGTTGTTCGCCATTTTCGTGTATGCGCCCATCGTCGGGTACTTCGTGGCCTTCCACGCGGACTGGGCCTACCTCTATTGGATCCGCCCGCGGGCCATGGCCTCGGCCATCGATTTGGCCCTGGTTCTCGCCTCCGGGGGAACGGTTTTGCTGGGCTTTTTGGCCGCCGCGCGATGGGCGCGCATCGAGCGACTCGGGCCCGTGGCCATCATCGGGGCGGTGCCCGTCGCGGTCGTGCTGAGCCTCGCCATGGTCTGGCAGCGACGCCTCTCCACCAGCGCGACATTTGCTCATTTTCACGGGGATTTCGGCACCGAACCCATCACGAGCAGCGTGCTCGGGCGAGGCGTTCTTCTCATGGACGTCCTGGGGCTGGCCGGCATCGTTTGGTGCGGCCTTCAAATGCGGAGCATGGGCCGAAGGCGACCCCACGCTTCGGCTGGGTCTCCCCTTTCGGGATCGGGCCCCCTATCGGGGCCATCCAAGCGCTGGCAGAAGAGAAAACACTGACGTAACGTGTGAATGTGTGGGTTCGCGGTGCGGCCATCCGACCGGTTCCGGAATACGCTGTCATTCACGGCGCCGTACTCGAGCGCATCGAGCGCGAGCTCGCGCATGATGCCGGTACACCGCACCGAGTGAGCGCGCCCGATCCCATCGATCTCGAGGCGCTCTTCACCCGATTCGAGCAGACGCAGCCCGCCCTCGCCCGCCGGGTGACGGACGTTTTGGATCGCCCGCTGGATCAAACGGCCATCGCGCTGGGGTGCTTTCTCAGCGTGACCATCTGGCTCGCGTTCGAGCGCACGTTCGGCAAGCGCCTCGCGGAGGTCAGCGAAGATGCGCTGCGCGCGAGCGAGGCGGCCCTCAATCTGGAAGAAGAAATCCGCGCCGGGCAGGATACCGAGCCGTTCGAGCTGGAGGACATCATCGAGCAGCAGCAGCCGGCCATCGTCGACTTCGTCCACGAGCACCTCGAGGCCGCACTCGAGGGCGACGCCGAGCCGGCCGAGCGCAATGTCGACGTCGACGACGTTCACCTGGTTTACCGCGCCATGCTGGTGCTCACGATTGCCTTGTCCCACGCGGTGAAATCCGACGACGCCAGCGCGGTGGGCCCGGAGCTTCTGGCATAAGCTGCGTCAGGTATATAGTGCGCGCGTGGACGTCTTTCTTCTTCGCGCATCCCTTCCCCACGACGAATCCGTCGCCGAGGCGCACCGTTATCTTTCGCCCGAGGGCCGCCGCATCGTGCGCGCGCTGGGCAACAAGGTGCGGCTCGACGACGAGCCGAGCTTCGACGTCATCGTGTCGAGTCCGCAGCCCACGGCCTTGCAGACGGCGGAGCTTTTCGCCGATCGGGTCGATTACGTCGGCGTCATCGAGGTGCTTGCGTCGCTGTCCTCACGCGTGCCGCCCGAGATCATCGTTCCCTCCCTGCTCCAGCGCGGTAACACCATCGCGATCGTGGCGGACGAGCCGGTGCTCTCGAGCTTGGGTGCCTTCCTCATCGGCCGCCCGACGTTCCCGCCCCTCTTGCACGCGCAAGTCTCCGTGATCCGCGACCGCCAGCCCGCCTGGTGCCTGCGCCCCGGCGAAATCGCGAAGTCGCTTCTCTTGGTCGCGTAGATTGCCGAGCACGATCCTCGAACGAAGAGGGGAACCGCCAAGACGCGATCCTTGGCGCCTGGGCGGTTCCCACTCGATCAGCCGATTGAAATCGCGTCGACCTTGTTTGGGTAGAACGCGACGTGGTCCTTGATGACGGCCACCTCGTCGTAGGGGTGCTCGTAGGTCCAGACGGCGTTCTCCACGAGCTCGCCTTTTTTGGCGTCGCCCAAACTGAAGTACGACGCCTTGCCCTTGAAGGGGCACTCCGTGTGGTGCTCCGTGCGCACGAGGCGGTCCATCTTTACGTCCTCACGGGGCACGTAATAGACGGCAGGGTACGTTCCCTCCTCGAGACGGATCGCGTTTTCGGTGTCAGCGATGATCTCGCCTTGGAAGGTGACACGCACACGCTTCGCCTCACGCTGCGCTTCCACACGATGCTCGGGATGCTTCGCATACCCGGGTCCGCTATTGCCCGCCATGACTTCCTCCTTCCTCTGCATACACGTCTAGGGACAACGCCAGTGGGTTGACCAGCGCGAGCGTGACTCACTATGGAGGAGTCCCTCTCGTGATGCCCCGATGGACTCCGGCTCCATGGGCGATGGCCATCATGGCATCGGCCTTTTTCTCTTGTTTCAGCGCAGTCGCGTTCGCTGAAGACGAGCCGGGGACATTTCGCATTCCGGGGACGACGACCACACTCACGCTCAGCGGATATGCCCAACTCGACGTGGCGTATGACTTCAAATCGCGCAATCCGTATGTCGAGGCTGACGATTACGCCATCATCGCGGCACGTATCCCGCTGAACGCGAGCTACGAAGCTCGAAAAAAGTCGGGCCAGCTTTATTTGACGGCACGCACGAGCCGGATCGGGCTCTCGTCGCTGACCACGACACGTTGGGTCGACATCGGCGCGCGCGTCGAGGCCGATTTCTGGAGCGGCAATCTCCTGTCGAGCCAGGAATTCTCCAACTCGGTGCTCGCGCGTTTGCGGCACGCGTACGGCACGTTGAGCGGAAAGTACGGCATGCTGCTCGTCGGGCAAACGTGGTCCACTTTCATGGATCTCAACGCCGCCGCGCAGACCGTCGACTTCAATGGTCCCGGATCGGGGCCCGGCCTTCGCATGCCGATGGTGCGCTACACGATACCGCTACCCGCAAATTTCACTTTGGCGCTGGCCGCGGAGAATGCTCCGGGCACGGATCAAAACGGCATTACCGACGGCCCGGGTACGAAAACGCCGTACACGCGCAAGGTGCAACGGATCCCCGATCTGGTGGCGCACCTGGAGACGGGGGGCAAGTGGGGCTCGATCTCCGCCGGCGGCGTGACGACCCATTATGACAACATGGATAGCCCCACCGGCGGTGCCTCGTATTCGAAACAGGGTTGGGGCGCGAGCCTCTCCACGGCGTTGAACGTCTTCGGGGACACCTTTCGCGTGAGCGTTACCGGCGGACGCGGCCTCGGGCGCTACATGTTTGCGGCCGGCTCCGCACAGGGCGTGACGGATACGGGCGATCGCTTCGTGCTCTGGGATGCCATTGGGTATCATGCAAATTACACGCACGTGTGGAATACCCAGTTTCGTTCCAACGTGGTTTGGAGCCAAACCTTCTTCGGCAACAATGGCGCGAGCTCGCCGGAGCGCCCGTACGCCCCCACCTTCAGCACGGAGACGATGGATATCGTCGATCCCGAGGTCAACAAGCAGCTCGTCGAGTTGTACGTGAATACGTTCTGGACGTTGAACCGCCAAGTCGAGTTCGGGTTGGAGTACACCTTCGGTCAGCGCCACACCTTCGGCAACGACGAGGTGAGCGGCCCCTGCGTGCCGGGCATTCTATGCCCCGCGGAGGTGGGAACGATGCACCGGGTGACGAGCACCGCGCGGTTCAATCTGTTTTAGTAATTGAATTGGCATTGCAGGCGAAGAAACCGCCCGCTCTCTTGAGGATACGGCTTTTCCGGAAAGGTTCGCTCGGCCTCGTTGTACGCCACGGTGAGCTCGAGTGCCTTGACGACCTGCCACTCGATGCCAGCTTCCACCTCGCGAACTTTGTATAGTGGCGAGTTCGTCTCGAACTTCCGTCCGCCGTCGTACATGGAAACCCGCACGTAGGGAATGACGTTTCCCAACTTCAGAGTGGCCAGCGCGTACCCGCCGCTGAGCCAATCCTGTTTCACGCGCTTGTTGGCACTGTCGTACTCCGGACCGCGGCCAATGTTGTATTCGACCTGCAAGCCGATGGGCTGCGGGTACAGGATGAAGGCACCGTAGGCGCGAACATCCCGAATTTCGTTCGGACCGCCGACGTCCTTGTCCTTTCCGACATAGTATTTGCCGGTGTACCCGCCGAGATTGAGCTCGATGATCTGTTTTCCGATTTGGAACGGATACGCGGCCCGCGCGATGACGTGGGGCTCATCGTTCAATTCTCTCTTGTTCGCCGTCTGCCCGTTGTAGACACCGAGGGCAACCACGCCATAGTCGCCAGAGCCTTTGAGGCCGCTGTCGACGAGGTACTTGAAGCGCTCACGAATCGCCTTCGGCGCATAATAAACGAAGATGCCGATATCCCGCTCGTCCTTGGGTGCGCTGTTGATGGGATCGGATCGATCGAACGGAACCCGATTCTGGCTCGATTGCATGTTCTCGAAGCCAAATGGCACCTTGGATTGCCCGACCCGAACGCGAAGCTCTTTCTGCTTGTCGAGAAAGACATCGGCATACCAGTCGCGGAGAATCGTTACATTGAGCTGGTCGTTGATGGCCGAAGCAAAATCCGGCTGCAGGTAGACGGAGACCTGCTCGTGCACATCTCCGTAAAGGACCACGCGGGCACGTCGAAGAAAGAATCCGCCCCCTTCACCGATGGAGCGATCGCCTTGAATGTTCACCAGCCGATCGTTGGATTCGAAAAGGCGGTTGTACCGAACTTGCGTGTACCCCCGAATTTTGAGCTTGTCGTACCAGTGCTCTTTCTTCTCCGGGGCGGGCTTCTCCGGAGGCGGTGCCACTTGGGCGTGCAGCGTTGCGGGCTGAAGGGTGAACCATGCGAACGCGCCAACGGCGGTCGCGCGGAGGAGCTGAGGGTATTTTCCAGGGAATTTCACGGCAAACGGCCAAATCCTTACAGGGAGTTAAGGAAGCCGTGCTTTAGCCCTCCACCTGTGACAGCGACGTGACGATTCCCCGACGATTCGACAAATGATGTCGAAGTCGCACGCATCTCTCGTCTTTTCTGCCGTGCTGCAAGCCGGCCGCTCGACGGAGCTCGTGATTTAGAGTGGCGGCATGAAAACCGAAGCCATGGTCATTCGGGAAACCGGCGGGCCCGAGGTCCTGAAACGCGAAACCATCGAGATCGCGGAGCCGGGGCCCCGGCAGGTGCTCGTGCGCGTGAAGGCGGTGGCGCTGAACCACATCGACGTGTGGGTGCGGCGCGGGTTGCCCCATGTGAAATACGACTTTCCGCACAGGTTCGGTTCGGACATCGCGGGCGAGGTCGAGGCGCTCGGCCCGGGCGCAACGGGATGCACGGTGGGTCAGAAGGTGGTGATCTCGCCCGGGGTCTCGTGCGGCGTGTGCGCGAAGTGCCTCGCGGGCAGGGACAACCTTTGCCAGAAGTACAACATCCTCGGCGAGACGACCCAGGGCGGATATGCGCAACACGTCGTCGTGCCCGACGCCAACATCCTGCCCTACCCTGGGGATCTGCCTTTCACCGACGCCGCGGCCATTCCGCTGGCCTTTCTCACGGCATGGCAGATGGTCGTCGAATGCGCCCAGGTCGCCCCGGGCGATACGGTGCTGGTCCAGGCCGCGGGAAGCGGTGTCTCGACCGCCGCGATTCAAATTGCGAAGCTATACGGCGCGCGCGTGATCGGTACCGCGGGCAGCGACGAAAAGCTCGAACGGGCGCGTGCGCTGGGCATGGACATCGGCATCAACTACTCGACCACCGACTTCGTGCCGGAAGTGAGAAAGATCACCGAGAAGCGCGGCGTCGATGCGGTCATCGAGCACGTCGGCGGCGATGTCTTCGTCAAAAGCATCCTCGCCACCCGGTGGGGTGGATGCGTCGTCACGTGTGGTGCGACCATGGGGCATTCGCCCACCATCGACCTGCGGCACATTTTCTTCCGCCAGGTGCGCGTTCTGGGGTCGACCATGGGCTCGAAGGGGGTGCTTCAACGCATCATGCCTTTCTTTTCTCAGGGTAAATTGCGCCCCGTGGTCGACCGCGTCCTGCCTTTGTGGAGCGCGGTCGAGGCCCACCGTGTGCTCGAAGAACGAAAGGCGTTCGGCAAAGTCGTCTTGGCGGTGGATTGAGCAAGCCCGGCAGCGTATGTAAGAGAGCGATGGGACGGCGTCCGCTTTTTCTCTTTTCCGGTCTTGCCTCGGTGGTCGTTGCAGCCAGCCTGCTCGGAGCAGGATGCGACGAAAAGCAAGATGAGCTGCCGACCACCCTGGGCCTGCCCCAGGGCATCAACTACGACGCGCTCTACGTACTGAACGGCGCGGGCGACAGCATCACCATCATCGACACCGAGAAGGAGTACATCAATCCTTCGCGGATCCACCTTCGCAACGCGTCGTTCCCGCACTACCTCACGCTCAGCAAGGATCGGCAGCAGCTCCTGCTCACGGCCGACGGCGTCGGCACGGCCCCGCCGCCGGATGGAGGGGCGCCCGATGCGCGCCCCGATGCCAAGGTGGACGCCGGGTTCGATGCAGGCTTCGACGCCGGAGAAGAGCCCATCGACGCGGGAGAAGACGCCGGAGAGCAAGAAGCCGGCACGCCATTCACGCTGGCCCGGGCAAGCTCTCGCGTCCTGGCAGATACCCCGAGCCCGAAGAAGGGTGCACTCCTTCTCTTGAAGGCCACCACTGGGGTGACCATCAAAGGCCGCTTCACCGATGCGCCGCTCTTCAATGCGATCTTCTCGCCGGACGAGGACGACATCTGGGCCACCTCGATGACCTCCCCGGGGAATGCGCTTTTGATCACGCCGACCACCTTGGCCGATCGCCTCAAGGTGGAGGTGGAGAACCAGCCGGGGCGCATCACCATTTCCAAGAACGGGCGCTACGCCTTCGTGGTGAACTCCGGATCCAACTCGGTCACGGTCATCGATGCGGCGAGCAAGGTCGTGCGGGCCACCCTGAAGAACGGCTCCGGCGCGGGCGTCTGGCAGGGCGAGAACGATCTCGCCTACATCGATGATGCCGAGAAGGGCACACTGACCTCCGTCCAGACGACGAACCTCGGCATCCGCCGCACGTTTGAGCTCGGTTTTCAGGTCGGCACGGTGGTACCCGGACCGGACGGTTTCCTCTGGATCACGGACCCCAAGGGCGGCCGCGTCGTTCTGTATCAAACCGACACCGACGTGAAGGTCTGGGAAATCGCCACGGGCCGCGGCGCCTACGGCATTGCCTTCTCGGACGACGGCAAGTGGGGCTACGTCTCCAACACCGAAGACAACACCGTCTCCATCATCGACGTGAAAGGCCGCCGCGTACATCGGCGCCTGCTCGGCATTTCCAGCCCCAACTGGATCGTCTTCCGCAAAAAAGACAACGCCCCGCAGCTCCCCACCGACGGCGGCAAGAAGTAGCTTGCCGGATTTTTGGCGGAATTTTTTGATAAACTCGGGCCATGCGTCCTGGTCTGGGAATGTTTCTCTTTGGCCTTGCGTTGCTGGCCGCGTGTGTTGGCGTGGCGCTCTACACGGAGCACGGCGGCATCGTCATCGGGAATACCGTGGTCGTCTGGTGGGGCGCCGTTCCGCTCGGGCTCTGGTACGCCATCAAGGGCGTGGTCCTGCTTTCTCGTGGATCGGGTTAGCCGCGGAGTTGTGCTAGTGACGTACGCGCCATGCACGATGTCCGCGCTCTAAACGAGCTCGTTGCCAAAGAAAGCGCATTCGTCGACCGAGTCACCACCGAGGTAGGAAAGGTCATCGTAGGCCAGTCCTACATGATCGAGCGCATCCTCATCGGATTGCTCACGGGCGGCCACGTTCTGCTCGAGGGCGTGCCCGGTCTCGCCAAGACGCTCACGGTCCGCACGCTATGCGACGTCATCGCCGCGAAGTTCGCGCGCATCCAATTCACGCCGGACCTGCTGCCGGCGGACGTCATCGGTACCGTCATCTACAACCAGCAAAAGGGCGACTTCACCTCGAAGCTCGGGCCGGTGTTCGCCAACCTGGTGCTCGCCGACGAGATCAACCGCGCCCCGGCCAAGGTGCAGAGCGCGCTGCTCGAGGCGATGCAAGAGCGCCAGGTGACCATCGGCGACAAGACGTACCCGCTGCCGCAGCCCTTCATCGTCATGGCCACGCAGAACCCCATCGAGCAGGAGGGAACGTACCCGCTGCCCGAGGCGCAGGTCGACCGCTTCATGCTCATGATCAAGGTGGGCTACCCGTCGCGGGAGGACGAGCGCAAGATCATGGATCGCATGACCGCGCTCGAGCCGGTCAAGGCCGAGCCCATCGTGCACCCGGCGGATCTGCTCAATGCGAAGCAGATCATCGGCCAGGTGTACGTCGACGACAAAGTGAAAGACTACATCGTCGAGGTGGTCTTCGCGACGCGCGAGCCCGCGCGACACGGCCTGAAAGATCTCGCGCCGCTCATCGAGTTCGGCGCCTCACCCCGCGCGTCCATCGCGCTGAACTTGGCGGCGAGGGCGCACGCGTTTTTGCGGCACCGCGGCTACGTCACGCCGGAGGACGTCAAGGCGGTGGGGCCGGACGTGCTGCGCCATCGCCTGGTGCTCACCTACGAGGCCGACGCGGAAGAGGTCACTGCCGAGCAGATCGTTCGCCGCGTCTTCGAGGTGGTGGAAGTTCCCTGATCGCGGGGTCGAGTTGACGCCATGATTCCCCGAGAGCTCCTCGCCGCGCTGCGCACCATCGAGATTCACACAGCGCGGCTCGCCAACGAGAACCTTTCCGGTACGTACACGTCGAGCTTCAAAGGCCAGGGCCTCGCCTTCCGCGAGGTCCGCCCGTACCAAATGGGCGACGACGTGCGCTCGATCGACTGGAACGTGTCGGCGCGCATGAGCGAGACCTTCGTGAAGGTCTTCGTCGAAGAGCGCGAGATGACCGTGATGCTCGTGGTCGACCTTTCACCGAGCGAACGCTTCGGCACGCAGCGCGCGCCGAAGACGCGCGTCGCCTCCGAGGTGGCCGCCCTTTTGGCCTTCAGCGCGATCCGCAACAACGACCGCGTGGGCATGATCCTCTCGACGAGCCAAGTCGAGCGCATCGTGCCGCCCAAAAAGGGCGAAAAGCACGTCATGCGCGTGGTCCGCGAGATCCTCGGCTTCGAGCCCCGCTCCGCCGGTGTCGTGGCCGCCCGCGCACCGGATGCCCCGCCGCCCCTCGGTGCACAAACCGATTTGAAAACGGCCCTCGAGGCGCTGGTTGGTGTGGCGCGGCGGCGCAGCATCGCCTTCGTGGTGAGCGACTTCTTTGCGCAAGGCTACGAGCGGGCACTGGCCGTGGCGGCGCGCAAGCACGACGTGATTCCGGTGGTGCTGGTGGACCCGCGCGACATGGAGCTGCCCGACGTGGGGCTGGCCACCTTCGAAGACTTGGAAAGCGGGGAGTCCGTGCTGGTGGATACATCCGATCCGTACGTGCGGGCGTCGTACGCGGATGCGATGAAAAAGCTGGCGCTGGCGCGAAGCCAGGCCTTCCTGAAGCTGGGCGTGGACACCGTGGAGATCCGCACGGGGGGCTCGTTCGTCAAACCATTGCGCGACCTCTTCGCACGCCGCGCACGGAGGATGCGAACGCGATGAGCGCGCGTGGCATTTGGAGAGATTCACAGGGAGGCGGGGAGGCGGGGAGTTTTTTGGATTCCGGTCTCCCAATGGGCTCAGTTCGAACCCAACAAAAAAATCTCCCCGCCTCCCCGCCTCCCTGTTCAATCCTTCTGGCTGTTCTTCTGGTCCTTTGCGCTTCTACAGCGCGGGCCGAAGACGATGCGGGGATAACGGATGCGGGGGCGCCGGTGCAGGTTGGGGGGTGTGTCGAGACGGTGCCGAGTGGGGCGCAGCGGCCGGTGCTGAAGGAGACGTTTCCAGCGCGGGGGCTGAGTGGGTATGCGGCGACGTTGACGGTGGTGGTGGAGCACGGCAAGGGGGAGACGGTGCTGGCGCGCGGGCTCGAGTTCCAGAGTCAGAGCGAGGCTGCGAAGACGCTGAAAAATGCGGGCTTCCATCTGCCGAACCAGGATGGCGGCGCGGCGGCGCAGCTCTCCGTGGGGGCGCCGGATCCTGCGACGCCGGATCGCGCGAAGACGATTTTGGACCTGCCGCTGCTCGTGCTGCCGGCGGAGCCGGGGCGCCACACGCTGACGTTGCCGCCCCTGCCCATCGCGGTTTCCCGCGCGAGTGGCGAGATTGCCACCGTTTGCACGGCGTCGCACTCCATCGTCGTCGAGGATCCCATCGCCTCGACGCCGGATGCCAAGCCGCTTCCTAATCCGCCGCCGCGCCCACAGCGCGAAGAATGGACGGCGCTCAAGCGCGGTCTCATGTACGCGGCGATTGGCATCGCGGCCGGTGCGCTCCTCGCGTACGCCATTTGGTGGTACCGCCGGCGGCCCAAGCCGGTTCCCCCTCCGCCGCCGCCGAGGCCCGCGTGGGAGGTGGCCATCGAGAAGCTCGACGAGGTTCGGCATGCCGGGTTGCTCGAGGTGGGACGCTTCGGCGAATACTTCGACCGCGTGAACGACGTCATTCGCTCGTACCTTGGTGCGCGTTACGGTTTCGACGGGCTCGAGTCGACCACCGACGAAACGCTGGCCGCGCTGAACAATGCGCAGCTGCAGGGGCTCTCCTACACCGAAGTCGTCGCGTTCTTGCGCGAGTGCGATCTCGTCAAGTTCGCCAACGTCGTCCCCTCCCCCGAGGAGTGCTCCCGCGCACTCGAAGCCGGTGAGCGCATCGTGCGTTCCACCACCCCGCACCTCGCGCCCCTTCGCGCGGTGGAAGAGCCGAAAGGCGGTGCGGTGTGAACGCGAGACGCATTCTTCGCGGTGTGCTGATCGTGCTCGGCATGGCGCTCGCCATCGTGCTCGGCCTGGTGTACCCCGCCATCGCACGCGGTGAGGCGTGGCACATCGCGCAGTGGTCCTCGCCGTGGTGGCTCTTGGCGCTGCTCGTGGTGCCGCTGGTGGTGTGGCGCATGACCCTCGGTGCGGATCATCGCGTACCGCGGCTCGCCATGCCGACCATCGCGCCCCTGGCGCTGGGCCCGCGCGGTCTGCGCACGCGGCTGCGCGACGTCCCCGGTGCCCTGCGCGGAGCGGCGCTGGTGCTGGGCATCCTCGCGCTGGCGCGGCCGCAGAACGTGTTGCGCGGCGAGAGCGCCGAGGAGCTCGGAATCGACATCGTCATCGTGCTGGACCTCTCCGGGTCGATGCGCGCGGTGATGGATCAACCCTCGCCCGCACCCCGTGGTCCGCAAGCGCAGAACAACCGCCGGCCCACCCGCCTCGACGTCGCGAAGGAAGTCATCATGGACTTCATCGCGAAGCGAAAGACGGACCGCATCGGCGTGGTGGTCTTCGGCCCCATGGCCTACGTCCTCTCGCCGCCGACGCTGGATTATCCGCTGCTCACGTCGCTCGTGCAAAAGATGGAGCTGAGCGTCATCAGCGGCGACGGCACGGCCATCGGTGATGCGCTGGGCACCGGCGTGGCACGACTTCGCCAGAGCAATGCGCGCTCGAAGGCCGTCATCCTCCTCACCGACGGTGACTCCAACGCGGGCAGCATCTCACCGGAATACGCCGCACACCTGGCGCAGACCCAGGGCGTCAAAGTCTTCACCGTGCAGATCGGCAACGGCGACGAGGTCGACGTGCTCGAGGGAACGGATCTCTTCGGGCAGCCGCGTTACGTGCGCGCGCACTTCCCGGTGAATCCCGAGCTGCTCAAGAAGATCGCGGGTGACACCGGCGGCGAGGCCTTCGTGGCCAACGACAAGGTCGCGCTCGAGAAGAGCATGCACACCATCCTGGATCGCCTGGAGAAGACGCGCTTCGAAGCGCTCTCCGCGACCATGGAGGATCTGTTCCCGTTCCTTCTGTTCCCCGCGGTCGGACTCATCGCGCTGGAAGCGTTGGTGCGTCTGCTGCTGGTGCGGAGGTTTCCGTGAGATTCGCGTACGACCTTCTGCATTTTCCCGGGATTCTCATCGCCATCGGCTGCGCGCTGTTCGTGGTGGCGTTCGCGGCGTCGCTGCTGCTCGCGTCCCTTGCGCGGGTGCGGGCGGAGAAGCGCTTCGGCGATCCGAGCCTCGTGGCCAAGCTGGCCACGTTCGATGCCGCCGGCCGGCGCGCGGCCAAGGGCGTGATGCTCGTCTTGGCGCTGGCCCTCGCGTTTGGCGCGCTCTCGCGGCCGCAGTCGGCGGGGCAGCGCGTGCTGCCGGCGACGAACCTCGATGTGGTGGTGGTGCTCGACTACTCGAAGAGCATGTACGCGCGCGACATTTTGCCGAGCCGCATCGCACGCGCCAAGGCCGAGGTGAGCGAGTTGATTCGCAAGCTCAAAGGCGCGCGCTTCGGCGCAGTCGCCTTCGCGGGCGAGCCGATGAACTTTCCGCTGACCAGCGACGGCGCGGCCATCGCGCAATTTTTCCGGCAGCTCGAGCCGAACGACATGCCCGTCGGCGGCACGGCCATCGCGAAGGCCCTGGAAAAGGCCCGCGATACCTTGGCGAGCGATCCCAAGTCGAAGGATCACGTGCGGGTCATCGTCCTCATCACCGACGGCGAGGATCTGGAAGGCGATCCGCTGAACGTCGCCCGCGAGGCCGCCAAGGAGGGCACGCGCATCGACGTGGTGCAGATCGGCGGACGCGCACCGGAGGTGATCCCCGAGGTGGTGGACGGCAAGGTCACCGGCATCCGTCGCGACGCGGCGGGCAAGCCGCTGACGACCGAATTGAGCGCCGAGGGCGAGGCCCAACTCGCCGGCATCGCCAAGGAGACGAACGGCAACATCGTGCGCTCGGACAAGGGTGAAACCGGCATCGACACGATTGCCGCGGGCCTGTCGCGCATGATGAAGGAGGAGCTCTCCGAGAAGATTCAAATCGTGGGCGAGGAGCAGTACGCGTGGCCGCTGGCGTTGGCGTTGCTCCTGCTGATTTTGGAGGCGCTTATCCCGGAGGCGCCACGGCAGAAGGTCGCCGTGCTCAAAGGCGCACCGGCCCTGGCCACGGGTAGCAGGAAGGGGGCGAACCGTGCGCGCGCATAGGGCCATTTTTCTCGCGCTGGCCGGGGCGTCGTTCGTCGTAGCCTGTTCGTGGGATCCGCGAAAGCCGTTCGAACGCGAGGCACCGGCCGTGCGCGAGGCGATTTCCTCGCTCGATGCGGGCGATGCGTCGGCGGCCGCCTCGACCTTGCAGGAGTACCTGTCCACGGGCGAGTGCGAGCAAGGCAACATTGGCACCCCGACCTTTTTGAAGCAGCGCCCCAACGGCACGTTCGACCTGGGGCTCTCGCTGTTTCGCATCGGCGAGGCCTTCGGCGGGCGCTTCGGCGACGAGGAGGCCGACGGAGGAAAGCCTTCGCCGCAGCGCGATGCGCAGATCGATTGCGCGCTCCGCATCGTGCGGGCCATCGCGGAGGATGAAACGACGCCCATCGACCTGCGCGCGCGCGCCCGCTACCTCGAGGGGAATCTGCTCTTCCTCGGCGGGCGTTACGAAGGGGCCGTGACCGCCTACAACCAAGCGCTCACGCTCGCACCGGGGCAAGTCGACGCCGGCGATCCCGTCGGCCGCGACGCCGCATGGAACCGAGCCATTGCGCTGCGCCGCATCGAGGACAAGAAAGACTCCGGCCCGCCCGATGGCGGCGGCGACAGCGGAGACTCCAACGACGACGGCGGGAAAAACCCGCCCGACTCGGGCAACCCCCCCGACTCCGGCCCGCCCGATGGCGGCGGCGACGGTGGAAAAGACGGCGGCGGCGACAGCGGCAACCCGAACCAAGGGAACGACGGTGGAGGCGGCGACAGCGGCAGCCCCGATGCATCGCCCAATCCGCCACCGCAATCGCCGGATGCGGGTGCACCTCCCCCGCCAACCAACGCGGATCAGGACGACCGGATCCTCGACCAACTCGAAAAAGCTCCCACTGTCCAACAGGAAGCCGCCAAGAAGATCCCGCATCGTGCGCGCATGCGGGGCGGCATGGAGGACAAATGAGACAGCGCTCGCCCTTATTTTGCGTGCTCCTGCTGCTTCTGCTGTTCGGGCTCCCGGTCCTCGGCACGGTGGCGTGGCCCGTGGCCGCCTTCGCGGCGCCGCCGGCGGAGCTGCAGGCCTCGGTCGACGATGAGGCCGTGGCCGTCGGCGACGACTTCGAAGTGCACCTCAAGGCCATGGTCCAGGGTGAGGTTGCCGGCGTGAAGCTCAGCGAGGACCCGCACGTTGCGCAGCTGGGGCGTCCGAGCGTCGGCACCTTTCACGAGATGAACATCCGCAACGGCGTGGTGGTGCAAAAGCAGGGCGTGAACGTCACGTTCCGACTGAGCGCCGTCAAAGTCGGCGTCGTGAAGCTCACGCCGAGTGTCACCGTGGGCGACACCACCTACCGTGCGAACCCGGTCACGGTGCGCGTGGTGCCACCGGGGCAGGCGCCGCCGCGCCAACAACGACGCGGCATGGATCCCTTTGGCAATTTGCCCGATCCATTCAGCGGCTTTCGCGGCCTATTCGGCAATCCGTTCGGCGATCCCGAGGACAACGCGCGCCAGCCGCGCAGCACCTTCGACATCCCCACCGACCCGAAGTACGCGCTGCCGGCGCCCCGCGCGCGCGGCACCTTTTTGCACGCGGGCATCGACAAAACCAACGCCGTCATTGGCGAGCAGGTCACCTTGTCGATTTACCAGTACATCGACCTCGGCTTGAACCGCGAGCTCGAGTTCAACGACGTGCACGATGTGACCACCAGCGATTTCCTGCGCAAGCCGCTGATGGAGGAGAGCCCCAACCCGAAGATCGTCGGCAACGCGCGCATCGGGGATCACATTTGGGCGGTGCGCCTGATTCGCAAGATGGCGCTTTTTCCGCTCAAGGCGGGCGATCTCAAAATTGGTCCCATGAGCCTCGGCGTGGCCAAGTCCACGGGCGGCGTCACCGACAAGCGCGAGAGCGAAAACCTCACCGTGCACGTCGTCGAGCCCCCGGTGAACGGGCGCCCGCCCGGCTACTCCATCGGGGACGTTGGCCAATTCGAGCTATCGGGCACCGTCGAACCGCGCGAGATCGCCCACGGCGGCGTGGCCAGTGTCACCCTCGAGCTGTCCGGCACGGGCAACTTGCCCGCGAGCATCGTTCCACCGGCGCGCCAAGGCGTCGAATGGCTCGCGCCCGACGTCAAAGAGCAAATGGGCCCGCAGCAGAACGATCGCTACGGCGGCAAGCGCACGTTCAACTTCGTCGTCCGCCTCACGCGCGAAGGCACCATCGAGCTCGGCGACGTAGCCATTCCTTTTTACAACCCCGACACACGCGCTTACGACGTAGCGCGCGCGTCGCTGGGATCCGTGGTGGTGAAAGCGGGAGGGGCCGCCGACAGCAATGTTGCCAGCGCAGCGGATCCACTGCCGAACCTGCCGCCGCTCCGCCTCGATCGAAGCCCACAGGTGGTGCCGCACGGGCACCTCACGGACGCCCGCGGCTTTTGGTTCGCCCTCGCCGCGCCGTCGCTTTCGTTCGTGCTTTTCGCGGGAGGACGCGCCGCCGGGCGCCGCCTCAAGGAGCGAATCCGCACGCGAAATGGCTCGCCGGATACGCTGCTGAAGCAACGTCTGCAAGAGGCCGATGCGGCGTGTGCCGGCACGGATCCGCGGGCTGCCGATGCCGCCATTGCGCGGGCCATCGAGCAGGGCATCATCGTGAAGGCCAACGTGAACGTACGCGCAATGGCCACGCGTCAGATCGCGACGGCGTTGATCGAGCACGGCGTGCCCGAGTCGCTGGCGCAATCGATCGAAGAGCTGCTCGCGGCGTGCGAAGCCGCTCGATTTGCGCCAACCGGAAGTGATATTGCCGTCTCCCGCGAACGCTGGAAGGCCGCCCAGGAATGCATTTCCAAATTGAAAAGAGGATAGCCGCATTCGTCCTGGCGTTCGCGCTCGCGGGAAGCGCGTTCGCAGGGGAAGCGCCGCAGGCCGAAGCCGAATCGCCGGACGCCGTCCTGGGACGTGCGACCGCGGCGCTGGCGGCCGGGCATGCGGGCGATGCCATCGCGCTGTTCGAGTCGCTCGCCGATCGCGGCGTCGTGGATGAAAACGTCAGCTTCGACCGCGGCCTGGCTTACGCCGAGCGCGTGCGCATGGGCGCCGAGCAACCCGGCGATCTCGGGCGGGCCGCGCACGGCTTCGAAGAAGCGCGCTCGCTCGCGCAGAACAAGCAGCTCGAACGCGATGCCGTGGCGGCGCTGGGCGCCATCCGCACCGAGGTGGCACGCCGCCGCGCGCGAAGCGGCACGGGCACCGAGGTGGAGCCCAATCCTTCCGTGGGCGAGACCCTGGTGCGCATCGCCTCCGAGGACACGTGGGCCATCGCGGCCGCGCTCACCTCGCTGGTGGCGGGCATCGGTCTCTTCGTGCGCGCCGAGGCCAAGCGGCGGCGCATGAAGATCAGCGGCTCCATCGCCTTCGCCGTGTCTGCGCCGCTGTGCGTCGCCCTCGCGGTGATGGCCTGGGCCGCCCGCGACAACCGCGTCAACCTGCGCGAGGGCGTGGTGGTCAACCCGAATGCGCGCCCCCTCGACGAACGGGGCATCGCGCTCCCCAACGCGAATCCGCTGCCGGAAGGGGCCCGCGTGCGCACCCTCGGCGTGAGCACCGGCACCACCGAGATCCAATGGGGGCGTCTCCATGCCTGGGTCCCCTCGGCAGCCATCCGCCCGATCGCGCGGCGCGAATAAGCGTTGCTTCTACCATCTGCCCCGCGGCAACTACACACATATCTCACGCCGTAGATAAGCCGCTCCGCGTGATGGAGGCTCCTGGTGCGGCATGAGAGTCTATTTTCTCATCATATCAACCCCGTGGCTCGCTGCTCGGCCACGGAGCCGGGGTCGTTTGGCGCTGGCGCATCACGTTCCACCACGCGCACACTTCAATCTTTGTACGCATCTGTAAGAGTCCACCCAGACGTTTGCGGCCGCATTTAGCTCGCAACTACTGGCAGAGGCAGCCCGATAAGAACCTCGGAAACCAGTATTCGGCCACACCACGCCGCGAGTACGGCACCTAACGAATTGCTCGGACATTATCTCCCCACTATCGAACTCAATTCCGTCGATGTCACAAAGGAGAGCGACACATGCGCACTGGATGTATGTCGACAAGTGTCTATAATCTCTATCGTCGCATCGGTCTCCGCCATTGGCCCACTCATCGAATTCGAGACGCAACGCGAGCGTCGCCACACGCATTGCGACTACTTTGCCTATTAGCCTACATGAACATCGTTAATGTTATTTGGCTTAGCGCTTGCTACCGAGGCCCGGACGAGCCGATCCGCGAGTGCGATCTCTATGTTTCTGAGTACGGTCGCTGTTTCCGTGAGATCGAAAGCTCCGGAGCGAAAACTCGGGAAGAACGCGTGCAAACGTTGCGCACGTCATTGCAGGACCAAACGCGACATGCCAGCGACGCCCGGAGAGACGAGATACGGCATTCGTGCGCGGCCGGGCTGGAGCAACTCCGACAAAGCTGTCGATAGTTTAGCGCACGACACCTCAATTGGTCGCATTTGACGAGGGATACCGACTATGTCTTTACAAAAACTTCGTGGAGAGTCTCTCGTAGCGCTCATTACGTGCGCGGCATTCATCGCCAACCTGCTGAGTCCCGGGCTCGCGTTGGCTTCAGAAGCAGCGGCAGAAAAGGCGTTGCCTGTTACACCCCCTCGCTCCCAAGTCACGTCCGAGAAGCAAGGTGCCACCAGCACTGAGCTCGCCGATGCGGAACCGCCCGCTGGAGCGACCACCATCGACGAGTCACCGGGAAGCCTCGCCTCCGTCAATCCATCCACTGGCGCTGGCCACGCGACCTACCCCTTTCACGTTCCCTCGCCCCGAGGCAACCTCTCGCTCGCCCTCGCGCTGACATATAGCACCGCGCTGGGGGATAGTGACGCGGGGCTCGGGTGGTCTCTTGGACTTCCAGCCATCGAACGACGAAGTCCGGGCGGAACGGCTCATCCCCGGTACAATGATCCGCCGATTGGGACACCTATCAACGCGGACTCTAGCGATATCAATGCCGAGGATCAGTTTGTCTATGGCGGAGCGCCGCTCGTTGCCATGTGCTTTATTGGTGAAGGTGGCAGCTGCGTCGGTGAGCCCAATGCGCCCATTCCGGACTTCGCGAAGGGTGGTGGTTGGCACCTATATCGATTGGTCACTGACCGGGGTGGAGACCTCAGGTTCTTCTGGTCGCCCGATCACAACACCTGGGTGATGTTGGACCGTTCCGGCCAAACAAGCGAGTTCGGCATTCCACGTGATAATCGCATACAACTAGGCAATACGATAGACCTAGAACTACTGCAGTCGCCAAAAACGTCCGCTCCATTCCGTTGGAAATTATCACGCCGTTTTGACAATCATCTCGACGCTACAGGCAACGCACAAAATCTCATCTACTTTGCATGGGACGGTGACGGTGCGCTGAGCGATGTGTATCACACCCCAGCGCCGCGCTTTGAGCAGCCTTGGCAGAACGCATTTGCGCATCACGTCCGATTCTCGTATGCATCCTACGAATTTCCCCGTTCTGCGGGCCCACAACACGTCGCGTGGCGAAACACTCCCAACAAACGCCTGTCGCGCGTTGACGTTACAAGTACTGAAAGCACTGGGAATCGGGAATTACTACATCGATATCACCTCTCTTACAGAAACACCGCACATCACTCTTACCTGGAAACAATCCAACAGGAAGGACGTTGTTCCTCGCCTATCGCCGAGGATGCGTCGGGAGCTTTGCCCGATGCCACTAATTGCCCTCGGCTTCCGGCGAGACGGATGGTGTACTCAACCCCATCTCCTCGATTCGACTCACCGCTCGTCCGAATGGGAACAATAGAGTTCCCGAATGGCGACTCCAAAGCTGTAAATATTCTAGATTTAAACTCGGACGGCTTGCCTGACATTTTAAAGAAAGAGAAACCGAATAATGACCAAACGATCTACCTGAACTCGATCGAAGGGCCAGAAAACACGCTATCACGGCGCACGATAAAGCTCGACGAAAAGGGATGGGCCTCAGTTGACGGCAGCCGACTTAGCGAGGAGGTATACTTCGGTGATTTTCGCAGCGTCGGAAGCGTCACCAAACTTGTCGCCACGACCTGGGAAAAACCAGATACATCCTCTCCCACCAAGTGGCCTCACAACACGCTCCTCGCGTTGGAACCACACTTCGACCGGAACACGAATCAATGGCTCTGGAGCTTCTTGGGGCAAATAGGAGCCTTCGACTATCCGACTGGCCCCTCAGATCCGGAGATCCACTCTTTCTTCATCCGCCAGGACATCGACATGGACGGCTATGTCGATAGACTCGTCGAAACGGGACGCTTCGAAAGCAGTGGTCTGTACTATCCCACCGGCCATGCGACTGAACTGACCGCCGTGACCCCCGGACGAAATGTGAGGCCGTTCGGTGAAGATTTTCAAGAACACAACGTTTATCGCGCGAATACGACGTGCGACAATGATTCGATCTCCCGCGCGGTGCAAGATTCCATCCGTCGTGCGCAGCTAGGATTTCCCGACTGGAGCCCGCCGGTTCGAATTGCAGATATGGACGGTGATCAGCTCGGAGACCTCGTCATCTTCACGCCAGGAAATGACACAAGCAACTCCCACGTAGAGTATTGGCCAGGACGGGGTGATGGTTGGTTTGGAGTCAACGCATGCCAGGGCAATGCAAGCACTGGTCTAGTCTGCAATTGCGAGGCGCCATCAAAAGTGATGCCGCCCGGCCCACCGTTCCTATTGCCTCAACGCGAACCAATGTTCGTCCATGATGTCACTGGCGATGGTCTTGCCGACGTGCTCAGGCCATACAGTGACCGAATCCAGGTTCATGTCAACATAGACGGAGAAGCATGGGAGGTTCATGACCTTTTCTCCGTCGCAGGCCTCCCAGGCTGGGATCCAAACAAGGCGCAAATAACCTTCGCCGATATGAACGGCTCCGGTGTCGACGATATTGTCGTCATCATCCCGGAAGACGGGAACAAGAAAAATAGTGTAGCATATGTGGATCTCTACGGGAGGAATAAGCCCGGTTTGCTCGTAGGGATAACCGATGAACGCGGCGGCGAGGTCACCTTTGGATACATGACTATCGCTGAACAAGCGATCTCGGCACAACAACTCGGCAAGCCGTGGCAATCTCAGACACCGCAGCCCGCGCAGCTCGTGAGCTCAATCTTGGTCTCAAACGGACTTTCCGGCGCGCGTCGAATCCAAACGCGAGTCAGCTACGACTACGCCGACCCGGCATATGACGCCTGGGCACGAAAGCCCAGAGGTTTTCGGCACGTACGCGAGACCCGCCACGGCGACGGAGTCCTCCCAACCCGCATCACCGACACGTCTTACGCTATCGATTTTTGCGGCACTAACCCTTGCGAGCGCTCTACAGCGGTCGGCCCTTACGCTGATGCTATTCAAGGGTTACCAGTGCTCTCTGAAACTTTCAGCACTGGTCCAAAAGGCGAGTCAAGTCCGACATACATATCGACCAGCCATCGCAAATACCTATTACGCCAACTAAACGATGGCATGTATTTCGAAAAAAGCTATCGACTCTCTCAAGAAGAATCAGACACGTGGTTATATGATCAGACGGGCGGCGAACCACAAACCGTAAATATGGTTGACGTACGAATGCTGGTTCAAACTAATCCGCCGCGGTGGTGGCCCGACCCTAGCACTACGGTAAATGTACGTTCCACAACCGGCTCTGCGCACCTTCGAACGACTCGCTACTTGGATGACAACGGCAATGAGATAGAGCGCATAGCGTGGGGTCGCGTAGAGGGTGGAGATCGGCCGATCACGACAAAGACCACCTGGAAAGATATTGGCGGATCGAACTATCCCCGCCTCTTTCGCCCAGAAACGCAGTCGTTGGCGTACGCTAATGGCGATCCGAAACAGACGCGGACATTCTCCTTTGCGTTTAACGCCGCCGGCGACCGGACCGACCTTTGGGGGGATCTTGACGGAACGCTGCCTCTTCTTCGTCGGCACGAGAACGCCGCCAAGCACATTGCGCCCGCCCCCGCCGACGCCTCGACAATCGGCCCTCATCGCATCTTGCTGGAGCACCGCGACATAGATACGTTCGGGAACGTCCGTCACGTACAAGCCCCGGGACATCGATGCAAAGACGTTCAGTTCGATGATGCATTTCAAGCGCTGCCCGTGGTCACTACAACTTATGTGGGCATCGCAACGGACAATTCTTGCGGAAACCAAGCCCTGACAACTATCGAAAAATACGACCGCGGATTGGCGAAGCCGCTAGTCACCTGGCATCCGGACGGGGCCGCCTCCCGATTTACATACGATACTTTTGGCCGCCCGCACGAGATGTTCCAGCCAGACCCAAATGCAGCCGGAATGTGGTCCACAATCCCATCGAACATCATTGACCACTTTGATGACTCTATCGGGCATCGCGTTCGCAGTAGGAATCAGCGCGGCAATTCAGAAATTTATCAAGAAATTTGGCAGTATAGCGATAGCTTCGGCAATGCCCTAGCGACGCTTGAGGGGGCCGACCCGGCGGCGGGCGATTCTGCAAAATGGATCTTGAGCGGCCTCTCTGACCGTAGCCCAGCAGGCGCACCTGTTCGTTCTTATCAGGTCGAGTTCTACAATGGCGAAGCGTCAACCTTTGACATTAATTTTCACAGCGACAAACCATCAGACCGCCTCGAATACGACATGCTCGGCCGTGTGCATGTTCGGTACGGAATCGATGGCGCGCCGGCAGCTCAATATGACTATCATCCACTATCTACGATAATTTGGGATGCTCAAGATCTCAATCCGACGACCCCGGATCTTGCTGCGCCGCTTACCGTGTACCGCGATGGTCATGGCCGGACGGTATCCATTGTTGAATATGTTAGAAGGGCGTCCGGACTTGCCGAGACTATAACGACAGGCGCCGAGTACCTGGCTACTGGCGAGACAACCAAGGTCTCACGAATATCGTCCACGGGCAGCAAGTATCAACGCAGTATGAGCTACGATACCCTCGGCAGGCTCGTGCAGAATATTGAACCGAATACGACTGAATGGCGGTACGCATACAACGATGCGGGAGAGCTTGTCGGCTCAAGCGACGCCCGTGGTTGTGGAAAGAACATCGCTTACGACTCGGGAGGACGAGTCCTCGCTGAGGACTTCTCTCCGTGCCTTGACAGTCAAGCGGACTACACGCCTCCCGATTTACTGAGCGGCGATGGTACCGAATCGTTATATGTCTATGACAAGCCCGACTCCGAAACTCAAGCCACATTCGTTTTGGGGCACCTTACCGCGACGTACGATCGTGGGGCCCACACGAGGATACGTTACGATGGGCGTTCCCGAATTACCAACATGTCTCGAGCAGTTGCGAAACCCGGGATCTCTGGTGCGGAACTTACGGGACGGTATAGTCAGCATTGGTTCCAAAAGGATTTTGAATACAGTTCTGACAACGCCATCCTTCGAGCGTCTACGGGAGCCGACGTCGAAGGCCTTTTCGGCAGCGATGGCACGTCGAACGTCTCTGCAACGTACTCGTTACGCGGATTACCGACATCGGTCACGTCAAGCTATGGTCCGCTCATCACGAAGTCCAAATACGACTTCGACAATCAACCATTGCAGGTCACTTATGGGGATAAGGCGTCCACTATTGCCGCATTCCATCATGACGTTCACCGCCGGGTGGATGATGTAACGATCAGCCGGAACGCTCCTGATATTTGGAAGACCCCCCCCGTGGATACAGTGCTCCTACTCGTTCTGAAACTGGTCAACTTATGCTCGAGCACCATGTGTTCGGCTACGACAGCGTCGGCAATCAAACAAACATCAATGATCTTCGCGACTCAAATGAATGGCCCGCAGGGGCAAAGCCGGTCGATCGTGCAATGGTGTACGATTCGTTGTTCCGCCTCGTACAGGTCGATTACAATTCTCACGATGACGTATTTTCGCCACCGCTCGCTGGCACGTCAGGGGAAGGTGGACGAGTGGACAACGCTGTCCCGTACACAACGACAGCGAAGCGAGTAAAAAAGCAGACGTTTGAATATGATTACCTCAGCAATCACATAAGAACGACCGACGATGCGAACCTTCTGTATGACCGCTCCCTAGGGAAGGTACAGATGGATGCGGCCCATCCCAATCAAATATCACAGGCTGGGCCACGTGTAGACGGCAGCGGCACCGATTACTTAGAGGCAGCCTATGACGCCGGAGGCAACCTCGGAGCGTTGGTCCTGCAGCGAGATGCGGCCCGATGCGGGAGTTCGGCGGGCTGCACCCAACGTTTCGCCTATGACTGGGACGAAGTTGGACGTCTTGCGCGGGCCCGACGATGGGACTACAGCGGCCCGTACTCACCGAGCGCCCCCCCATATCCAGCTGTTCCAAACGAGCAGCCGGACGCCGATCTCACTTTCCTCTATGACGCAAATAACGCTCGAGTGGTAAAACAAATCAGAGAGTACACCGGGCCACTAATTGAAACCGAATACTCTATCGAAATATTTGATTCTTTACGACTTGATCATGCCCATTGGGATGTTTGGAACGATGAATATGAAAGAACCGACGAAACAGAAAAGATCTACTTGGCCCTCGGGGGAGCGCGGCTGGCACGTATCGTCTATGATCCGAACTTACCAACGATAACGCGCGCCAGTCTGCACGTCTTTCTCGAAATTGGTGACGAACTTGGCTCGACCTCCACGGTGATTGACAAGGAAACTGGAGAACTTGTTGAGCAGAGCACTTACGTGGCATACGGCGCTCCCGAGACCGACTATCGCCCCGCTAGGTGGAGGCGGTTTCGCGAGGAGTATCGTTTCACGGGAAAGGAGGATGACGTCCAGGTTGGTCTAACCTACTTTGGCGAAAGGTACTACAGCGCACCGCTAGCGCGATGGATTAGTCCGGACCCCCTTACCATTCACGCTCTCGGAGCAGCCCTCAATCCGTACAGCTATCTCGAAGGACGAGTGTATCGTCATGTCGATCCGCTCGGTCTTGATGGCGGCGCCCCTGGAGCCGACTGCACGAGGGTATCTTGCCTTGCGGATGGGAACGCTTACTGGAGAGATCTGGAGGGGTCATACGTTAAGTTCGACATGGTTGATCGGATCACGGCGGCGCATCCCAAGGCAACGTCCGTTTATTCGGCAGTGGGGAATTCGGCTCCGATTCCCTTTGCTACGACCCAAGAGCGATATGAGGCTGCACAGGCTGGCATGAAGGCAAGTCTTGTCCAAATCGCTGAAGACGTCGTCAACTTTTTTATCCTCGCAATTGCAATGCAAGAGCACGGAGTTGACCCAGTAACAGCCCAGACTGTAGAATTGCCTAAACCGGCCGACCCCGGCAAAAACTACGATGACCTAAAGAGTTATCAACTTCATGAGAATTATGAATTCGCGAAAGCGCTTCCGCCCACGGTCGTAGCCGCATCACCTTTTGCACTCGAAGGTATACCCGAGGCTGCGGGACCGGCTGCGCGTAGGTTACCCGTACCAGATAGCCTGGGCAGTTTCATCCCTCATGCGACCGAGGATGCCTGGGCTGTCGATGAGGTAATCTGGGACGGGGTCGGGGTAGATTTTTCCAAGTCGAGAGAGCTCTATCCAGTCCAACCTGGACAAACCAACATCGTCGAGATTGAGTATACTGGTTCTTACGCCGAAGACTTTGCGGCGGCTAACAAGAAGGGGGGATTCGACAAGCAACCGAAGGATTACGTCTGGCATCACCTCCACGATTATGACGAGACTACAAACAGGGGAACCATGCAGCTCGTACATAAGGATACGCACAATGCCAACAAGCCGCACACAGGCGGCGTCAACCAGTACGAGAAAGCAACTGGGAACAAGTATCGTCGTCGATAGTCTAGGGAGAAGGCGATGGGCACGGTAAAGTTCGTAGAATGCGACCCGCCTGCGACACAAGCAGATGTGGACGAGCTTGAGCGACGGTTAGGGTTTCGTGTCCCACGCGGGGTCCGACATCTCTTGACCAATGCCAATGGGGGCCGACCGGAGCCGTCGACCTTTCGCAGCCCAAATGTATGTACAGATGTATCGGCGTGTTTAACGCTGCGCGACGGCCGAGGTAGCATTTGGTGGGCCTACGACCTTCTAATCTTGTCAAAGAAAGCTGCGCCAAATTACTACTTGCCGTTTGCATATGATTCCGGCGGCAACGACTTTCTCGTCGACTGCCGGTCAGACGAAGGGCCAGTAGCTATACTTTATCACGACCCCAACTTCGAGGTTCAGGAGTTGGGAGTCAATTTGGCAGAGTTTTGGGATCACTTAACGAGTTAACCTTTCCGCGTTCCGAATCTTTGCTAGGGCTGGCGCCGGAACGAACCGAAGTTCGGTATGTTCCGGCTTTCCAAGCAACGTTAATTGGCCTTAACCGCGCAGAGGCCGTCTGCATTTAGATGGCCCATATTCCGCTCGTTATAGCTCAGGAAGTCTGCGAGGCTCTGGAGACCGATATTGTCTTCGAATGTTACGTTACCACTAGGAAGCTTATACTCATTGTCCCCGACGCACGAACGCCAGGGAACTGGATTCCCCTTACCGTCCACCACTGGATTGATCGCTCGGTTCTCGAAGTCCGCCAGGCTGGCGGTGGGGACATCACCGGGGGAGGCTTGGCCGACGTAACGTGCGGCGATGTGGTCGAAGTGGAGGGGCGAGTCGTGCAACGTCGAGTCCCAAAAGATGTGGTCCGTGTGAAGCGTCAGCTGGGCAGTGACGGTCTTATTCTGTAGAACCTGAACGCCACGCTGATGTTCCTCAGTTCCTAGTGCACCACCAGTTTGTTCGGGGTTCTGGCAATTGATGTACCTTGCGGGCGTTTTGAATCCGAATCGGAAATTGACCACCTTAGGAAGCTGTTCGAAATCGTAGTTCGCCCTACTCGATTTGCAGTCCGTCCCTCTGAACGTCGCCGTGCCTACGAACAGCGTCGTGTATCCGTTCTGGATCATTTCTTGGTAATCGGTTTGAGATGCCGCATCGTCAAGATTCAGCTTTTTTGCATTCGCAGTTGCGGGAACAACGTCGAAGCCAAATGCGTAAGGTTCTGTGGTATTGAAGCTCGCTCCACCATTCCGGTTCTCATTAGCGAGTTCACCGATGAGCACCGCGGTCTCACCATTGCCACTTTTACCTTCAAGAGTGCCCTGCCTGTGCAAGTCCACGGCCCACGGTCCGTCCAGCTGAGCACGCACTTCGTCCGTCTGGAACTGATCGTTCGGGTTTTTGAACGGCGTGCGCGAGAGCGTTATGTGGTCGACGGTCGTCAGAACTCGTTCAAACTGGAGTGCCCAGCCATCTACAAACACGGGGTCGCCTCCCGGGAAGTTGTACCCGGTATAGGCCAACGCCTCGCCGGAGATGCTGAACTCGATCTTCCCGCCGGGGTTGCCCGACGTGTTGTCGTCGTCGGAAGAGCAGGCTCCGACGCCTAGCCCGACGGACGTAAGAAGTGCCAGAGGGAGCACGGATCGCTTGATCATTTTCATGGGGAAGACTCCTTGATCCAAGAGAACGAATACACCCCCACTCGAGAGCGGAAAGCCGAATACAGATTCTGACTCGCCTGATTCGCGGATTGATCGTCGAAGGAATAAAGCGGCGGTGAAGTCTGAACTTGCTGCAGCAACGAGAAGTCCGTCGCATCGAACCAGCGGCGCGGATCGATGCGCACCACCAGCGAGCCGCCTTCCTCCACCAAGAGGTTCGCCGAAACGGGCGACACGATGCGCTGTTTGCAAATCGGATTGGCGCCGGGGCGCGATGGATCGGTCGACCCACTGTTTCGATTTTTACCGATGGTGAAGGTGCCGCGGAAAGGATAGCTCACGCCGCCCCTCTGCGCCGTGCCCTCGATGTTCAAAATCGGTGTCGTGTCCTCGGCTGCGTTGATATCCGTGTTGCCGAATAGCCAAACCTCGCCGGTGGCGGCAGGCCCGGTGAACGCCTCGCCCAGCACCGGAAAGGACTGCGGCGCCGGTGAAAGCAAATCGACGTCGAGCCCACCCGTGACCTGCGCCAGGTAAATGCCGGGCAGCACGCAGCTCGTTTCCTGCGACCCCGAAATGGGGACCGATTGATTCAGATAAAGCGCCCCGATGTGCATCCGCGCACGCGTCAGGGTCACTTGATATCCATTGCGGGCATTGATCACCAGCGGCGCGGTGACATCGGCCGGCCCTGCCGCGGACGCGCGGAACGTGATCAAATCGCTGCCGGTGGTGCCCACACATGCCACCACGGGCATCGCGAAGGCCAGAACGGCGAAAAGGCCCTTCATCCCTCACCTCCGAAGGTGACGCCGAAGGTCACGAAGATCGAGCGCGGCGCGCCCGCGGAGAAGTGCCGCATGGGCACCAACGTGGGCGATGCCTGGCTATGGAAATCCGAGGCAAAGTTGTATTCGCCGAGGCGGTATTTCGAATCGAAAAGATTCGTCGACGTCAAAGCCACTTCGTACGCCGTCCATTTGAGCGACGCCGACGCATCCACCGTAAAAATGGCATCGCTGCGCTGCCCGTAAGGCAAAGGCCGCCGCCCCACGTTGGTGATGCCGATTCCCAACGTGCCGCGCACTTCCTTGTTCGCGATGCGGAACGGCATGGGCGCGAACAGCGCCGTATCGCTGCGAACGACCACGTCGGGCACGTACGGCACCAGCAAATGCGTATCGTCGAAGGTCGATTTGACGAATGTCACGTTGAACGACTCGTCGAAAAAGCTTCCCGTGGCCCGCAGCGCGCCCACCCAGCCCGTGCGCGTCGTCCCTCCGCCGAGCACATTGCGGCCGGCGGTCTCGCTGAAGATCAAATCGCGATCGACCTTGGTCTGAAAGAAGATGGACCGTGCGACAATTTCGACTTTGTTGATCTCGCGCGCAAACTGCACCCCGCCCTCGTACGAGAGAATGTCGGCGAAGGGGGTGCGTGCGTCCTGCGTAATGTAATTCGGGTCGATCGACCGAACGCCCTTGCCGATGCTGCCGGAAAAGGTGAATCCGGTAAAAGGCCCCAACAAGAGCGAGCCGCGCGGCATCACCGCGGTGCTTGCCGTGGTCGTGCGCTGGACCGGCTCGCGGTACCGCCCGAAATCCTGTTGCGAGAGACAGCTCGCATCGCCCGGCGGATTGTCCCGCGTGGGGTGCGCAATGCTGTCCACGGCGCAATTATTGAGCACGTTGTACGTGAACAAATCGGCGCGCGCGCCGCCGCGCAGGGTAATCCATTTGTTCGCGCGCAAGTTCAAATCGCCGTACAGACCGAGATCGGTCATCGTCGAATCGAGATCGCTATCGACGTGATAGGGCACCTGCGTCGCATTCTCGATGCGGTGCTGCGTGCCCGACACCCGATCGGCACGGGCGAAATAGCCGAACTCCGCTTCCTGATTCTCACCGAGCACCTTTTGCCGCGAACGCCCGAAGCCTTTGAGGCCCAAGGTCGTCGACGTCATGTTCATGTCGATGAGATCGCCCCGCTGGCTGTGCGGATTTTGCAAGGGCGTCTGCGTGTCCAGCAGAAAGCCGGTGAAGTTCTCGCGAATGCGCTGCGTTCGCGCGATGACGAAGGCCTGCTGCCGGAAAAAGGCATTTCCGGTGCGCGTCTCCAAATCGGCGGCAATCGAATAGCGCGAGCTATTGCCGCCTTGATTGAAGTCGTACGTATCGAAAAATTGTTTGCGTCCGGCATCGACGTCGTCCTGCCGGAGCACACCCGCGGAGTGGTAATCGATGGCGAATGCCTGGCCGGTAATGCGATAAAGCCCGCGCTCTCCGATGTGGCCTTCGTATTGGCCCATGATGCTGCCCCGGCGGGCATCGCGGTTTTGGCCGAAGCCGTCCGTCTTGAAGAGCTCTCCGGCGCCGAAGGTGTGCGTCGTCTCGCCCTGCGGGCCCCACAAGAGGAGCATACGCTGCGTATTGAACGAACCTTGCGTGTACTTTGCAGTGAATCCGCGCTCGCGCAGCCCGAGCTCGTAATCGGCGCTGCCGGCCACCGCGAAATTGCCTTGCCGCGGATCGAACGGGCCTTCGAGGACGCGCAGCGATTCGACCACCTCGGGCAAAATGAAGTGCGTGTCCGCATACCCATTGCCGTGCGGATGCCCCACATCGTTGATGGGAACACCGCCCACCGTAAATTCGACGTCCTGACCCTCGCGGGCGTCGAAGCCGCGAAGGAACACCTGCTCGGCGTGGCCTTCGCCGCCATCGTTCGTGAGGAGAATGCCCGGGGCGAGCTTGAGCATTTCCGCAGCGTTTTTACGGGGCACGTTGGCAAGCTGGCCCACGCGGATGTTGAAGTCCGACGCACCGCGGGTCGGCGGGCGCGTGTGACCGATGATGGTCACCGTGTGCGGATCTTGCTCCGACGCCGCGGTCCCAGCAGCCGGCGCCGGCGCGGTCGCCGGTGCGGAAGGCGCGGCGGCCTCGGTGCCGATGGCACGCGCCCCGGGGCTCGGCGCCTCCTCGGCGGTGTTCGACGGGGCGAGACGGGGCGGCGGCGGCGAAGGCACCGAATCGTGCGGCGGATCCTCGGGCGGGGCGAAGTGGAACGGGATGCGCACTTTCGCGGCGATGGGCGTCCCATTGCGCTGAGCCGGCTCGAAGGTCCACTGCCAGGCCGCGCGGACGGCCGCGTCGTCGAGCAGCTTGCCGGCGGAGTCCATGACCTCCACGGCCTGCACATGCCCTTCGGCGTCGACCGTGACGCCGAGCACGACCTCACCGTGCTGCTTGTTGGCCTCGCGCGGGTAGGTCGCATCCACACGCGACACGGGCCGGGGAGGAACCACGCCCCTTGGCTGCGCGGACGCCGGCTGCGCGACCACGGCAAGGGCGGCCACGGCCGCGAGGGCCAGGTGCTTGGCAGCATGGAGATGACGCGTATGAGACACCGAGGTTCGTGGACAGGTATAACAAGTTCATATCGAGATCAAGTTGCAAGAACTTGCATACACGGCAAAATGACGCCATGCCCGCGCATCGCGGGTTTTACTGGAACCTCACCGTCCGTTAAGGCACGCCACCCGGGGATACGGCTGCCAGCCATCATGGTGCGATGACTCGAGGCGTCCATGGATAGGACCCCCGGGAAGGGGAATAGCGACCGCGACAGGCGCCGAAGCTAACACGATGCGAGCGGCACGGTGATAGATATCGTAGTCATTCGCGGAAGCTCGTCCACCCCGCCCGCCGTGCTCCCGGGAGCGATGGCACCGTCGAGAGCTTCCTTCGAGGGATAGAGATCGCGCATGACCAGCAGCGTCTTGCCGTCTTTTCCTCGAAGGTGACCATGGTGACGTGCCCACCGCCCTCCCCTTCCTCCTTCGTCCAGACGAGGCGCGAGTAAGGCGTCACTTCGAGGTACCTACCGAAGAACGCCATGGCTTCGAGGCATCGTTGTCGAACACGAACACGAAACGGTACGTGCCCTCGCGAGAAAAAGCTGAAGCAACGCGAGCAGCGCCCCGGGCGCGTCCTCTTGCGGGAAATGCCCCGCGTCGGGAAGCTCGACCACCGGCGCGTCGGGGTAGGCGGCACGAAACGCCGGTATGACGTATTGCGGGAGCAGCGCGGTATCGCCCATACCCTCGGCAAGCATGGCCGGCTTTCGTCGCACGGCAGCCACCGCCTCGGGATCCAAAGGCGGCGGCACCGCCGATGATGGCGTCACGAGCTGCTGCGGAAATCGGATCACCCCCTCGCAATCGGCGCGCCCGACGAAGTGACTCGCATAAGCCCGCACCCACGTGGGCGTCATGATCTCGGGCCGCCGGATCGTTTGCAGCGCCAACATCAGATGCGCCACCGTGCTCCCTGCATTCCCCAGCACCTGCTCCAAGGTGCCGTTCGCCTGCGCCGCCGCCGCCCATCGAAACCACGCGCTCTCCACGAAATTGGCCCGAATCAAATCGTCATAGCCGGGCATCCCCAGCGGCAGCACCGTGTTCGTCGCGAAGATGCCGGCCACACGATCCGGATGACGAAGCGCAAACCCCGTTCCGATAGGCCCGCCCCAATCGTGCAACACCAACGTGATCCGCCGCGCGTCCAGCACTTCGACGAGCAGCTTCTCCAAATTGTCGATGTGCTCACCGGCAAGGTACATCCGCCCGGACGGCGTCGCGCTCTTGCCGAACCCCATGTGATCCGGCACGACGACCCGATGGCTCCGGGCCAAGGGGCCGATCAGGTGCCTCCACAGATAGCCCCACGTGGGCTCGCCATGCAGCAGGACCAAGGTGTGCTCCGCGTCGCGCGGCCCCTCGTCGACGTAGTGCTGCCTGAAGCCGGCAACCTCCGTGTAGTGGGGAGAATAAGGCCATGTACCTTCGAATGTCTCGTGGCTGGGAATCATGGTCCGGCGAATAACCGCCCATCAGGACAGCTTCCGCCCCAATTCGAACTACCGATTCGAGCAAATGACGGATGCCGAGGGGAATCGCCACAAAGCGCCGCGTAGGATAGGCATCGCCTCGAGTTCGGACACTTCGCGCATCCGGCTTCGACGAGCGTGATCTTCGGCTTCACTGAGAACATTCGATACACATCGCTTCAACACAGCATTTCGCGCGACATCCTCGGCGCGACGAGGCCGTTATTTACCATTCCAAAGGAAACATGAATAACGAAGAGCAACGACCCACGATGCGCACCGCCACCGAGATTGCGCGCATGCTCCAGGTACTCATTTCATTACGCGTGAAGGCGGAGGAGTGGGTCTTCAATTTTGCAAGAACTCCCGAAGCGTATACGGCGCAACGTGAGTTGTTCGCGCGAATCGCCGATACGATGAAAGCGTCCGAGTACACGGAAACGTTTCGGCAAATGCCAGCAGCTGCTTGGATTCTGGCCCCGGAGGCCGGCGCGGGAAAGATCGGTAGCCTAAGGTACTATTGGTTCGGTGAAGGCGCGGTGCCATTGGCATGGCTCCTCGGCGTGCTGCCCGAGCTTCCTCCCGTCGAGCAATCGGTCAACATCGTCGAAGACCTGCAGGTGGTGCCATTGCCGTTTCGGGAGTGCGGCCCCACGGCCGCCCAAGCCTTCGTTCGAGAAGCGCACGTTCGAGTAGACGAAGGCGTGGCCCTGCAGAGTCTACGGACACTCGAAGCCCTACGTGAAGCCTTGATCCCTACAGGCAAGAAGAAGCTCCCGACGGAGGTTCAGAAGCAGCTCTCACGCTCCGTCGAGCGCGCTCGGTTCCTATCCTGGGGACTCGGTCTGCCGATCCGCAAACCGAGACTCGCCTAAAAGCGGGAGCCGCGCGCCCCTCTCCGCAGGCGCGGCTCACGAAGGCGCCCCCCGCCAGTGCCGCCCTGCGCCAAAATCGAGGGCGTCACCCCCCCGCGACCCGACGGAAAGCACATACTGCATTCCAGTGGCGCCGGAATGGCTCCCTTTTGTGATACTTTTCCGGAGTTATGCCGAGCCGTGTGGAGCAGCTCGCGCTTCTATGGAGGCGCAACCCGGATGAGCAAGCGACGATCGCGCTGTGCGACGCCTTGCGCGCGGGCGAGCACACGGAGCTCATGATGGAGGTGGGCGCCTTCACGCGTGACAAACACGCGACGAGCGTGCCCTGCCTGGTGGCTGCCGCGCGCATGTACATGCGAGGCCTGCGGCTCGCGGAAGCGCAAAGCCTGCTCGTGCGCGCAGGCCGCCAAGCGCCGCGCGAAGGGCGCATTTACCGCGTTTTAGGTGAGGTCCTTCTCCGCCGCGGCGATGCCGAGCGCGCGGAAAAAGTCTTCGAGCGCGCGGTCGCCTTCGGTGTCTCCGACTCCGAAACGCGCCTCTGGCTCGAGCGCTCGCGCGTCTTCAAGCCGATGCACACCGCCGCCGGCACACGCGCCGTCGCCGCGGAAGTCGAACGCACAGCGCCCGCCGCACGCGAGGGTGCGCATCCCTTCGAAGCCCTCGGCGAGTTGGACGCCGCCGTCCGCGATGCACCGACGCAGCCGCGCGGCGACGTCGCGCAAATCATCGCCAACAGCGGCCCCTCGACCGTGCGCGGCATAGCTCCTCCCTCGCCGGCCTCGCCGATCCCCTCACAGATGTCGCCCGCCGCGCCCACGCGCCCGCCCGAGCTGCCGCTGATCTCCGGCTTCAACGATGGCATGGATGCGACCGCCGTCGCACCACCGTCGCACGGCTTCGAGCCGCGACCCGCCCCCGGCACACGCGATCGCCACACGCCCATCGGCCTCGGTCCCGCACCGACCCCGGCACCGGCGCACGCGCCCGCGCAGCCGCCCCTCGCACCGCCACGCGCCATCGGCAGCGTGAACCTTACGAACCTCCCGAACATCGGCATCCCGCGCATCGCCGACATCCCGAACATCGACGCCATCCCCAACATTGGCCTCCTCGAGCCCGACAGCAGCTCGCACCTGCCCGTGTTCTCACCACCGACGCGCCCCATCGATATCCCCGTCCATGTCGAGCCCCCCATCAACGGAGCGCCGGCCGAGCAAGCCGTCGCACGCGTCCCGACGCCGAAGGAGCTGCTCAACGCGCTCGAATTGGTGGGCGTCTACGAACCGGGTGCAGCGACCGGCCGCCCGAAGTGGGACAAGCCCGCGCGTCGTTGGCGTTGGAAGAGCGCGCTCTTTCTCGTGACGATGATGCTGGCCTTCGGCGGCGGCGTCTACGGAACCTTCCGCCACGTGAACGAAAAGCGTGCGGCCGCGCATCAGACTGCCGAGCGCATGCTGACGAAGATCGAAGACGATCTTCGCACCAGCAAGGCCTCCGTCATGCCCGATACGGAAAAAGCATTCGGGCAGGTGTTCGACTTGGAGTCACGCTCGCCGCGTGCCGCCATCGATTGGCTGCGCGAACGCGCTCTCGTGGGCATGCTCAACGGCGGACGCGAGATCGCCTTCGAAGATGCGATTGCACGTGCACGTGAGTTGCAAATACCCGAACGCGACTACGCTTTCGCACAAGTCGCCTCGTTCCTCTTCCAAGGCGACACCAGCGGCGCCGCCAACCTCCTGCCTCGCTTCGATGGCCCGGCAGAAAAAGATGCACATTACCAGCTTTTCGCCGGGGCGACCCTCGAGCGCGCGGGCGATGCGCGCGCCGTCGACCGCTACGTTGCCGCGACCCACCTCGATCCGGAATGGCTTCTCGCCAAGGTCCTGCACGTGCGCCTGCTCGCCCTTTCCGGTGAATCCGCGAAGGCCTCGGAGCAGGCCAAGAGCTTCCGTGCGAAGTACCCGGACCGCGCGGAGGGTGCGGCCCTCGTCGCGCTGACCTGGGCGCACGATCCGGCGCGCAAAGACAAGCCGCCGCCGGAGGTGAACGAGGTCATCGAACGCGCCCTGGAGCTCCCGTTGCCGCTTCGGGTCGTACCGCATGCCGTCAAAGCGCTCATCGCACTCGACAAGCACGCGCCCGCAGATGCCAAGGCGGAAATCGAAAAGGGCCTCGCCGTCGTCGATGCACCGGGCAATGCCGTGTGGCTCGGGGAGCTGGGCATCTCGCTCGGTGACGAGCAGCTCGCGCGCAAGGCCGCGCTGGTGGCGGTGTCGTTCTCCGCGGTCTATCCGCCGGCGCGCGTGCTCGCCGCGCGCGTTGCGCTTCTGGGCGGACGCTTCGATGAAGCGCTGAAGGCGACGGAAGGCTTGGAGCCGACCTCGGAAGACGTCGCCATCGTGCGCGCCACGGTGGCCTACGAGCGGCTCGACGTCGATGGGCTCGAACGCGCTCTGTTGGCGCTTCCGGAGCCCAACAAGCTCACCGCCGCGCGGTCGCCGATGATGAAGGCGCGCCTCGCCATCGTGGGCAAACAACCCCCTCCTACACCGAAAAAGACGCCCGTCCCCAATGCCGACGGCGAGCCCTGGAACGACATCGTGACCATGGATACCGCGCTCGATCGCGGCGACCTCGAGGCCGCGAAAAAGATCGCCGCAGCATGGCAAGCCGATGCGGCTTCCTCGCTCGCGCGCGCCATTCGGCTCTCGCGCCTCGCGCGCTACGATGGTCGCCTCGACGACGCCGACGAATCGAGCCGCGCCGCACTGGCGAACGGCGCGACACCACGCGCGCTGATGGAGCGCGTTCTCGTTCTGGTCGCACGCGGCAAGGCCGCCGAAGTCGCCCCGCTCCTCGCCAAGCAAGGCCAAACCCTGGGGCCTCTGGCCACGTGGCTCAATGCGTATGCGGCCGCCTCGGCCGACAAGATGAACGATGCACGAGGCAAAACCGCCGCCGTCGACCCGCCGCCCGAGCTGGCACCCCTGCCCGCTCGCATCGCCGCCGCGCTGGCGCTCGGCACCATGAAAGACGCACGCCGCGGGTACGTCTACATCCGCGCGCTCTACGATCTTGGCGTGGTCAATCCCGACACGGCCGCCGCCGGCGCGCCACTCGGCATGCGCCCTCCGCCGGTTTGGCGACGGTAGTCGTCACTCGTACCGCAACGCATCGATGGGATCGAGCTGCGACGCTCGGCGCGCCGGGTAAAGCCCGAAAATGATCCCCACGGCACCGCTGAAGGCCGCCGAAAGGAAGATCACCTGCGGCTGCACCAGCATGGGCCACCCAAATCGCCCCGCGAGCCATCGTGCAACGCCGACGCCGAACCCGACGCCCAAGATCCCGCCCGCCATCGCCAAGGACAGCGCCTCCACCAGGAACTGCAGCAAGATGTCCGCGGGCTTGGCCCCCAACGCCATGCGCACACCGATTTCGCGCGTGCGCTCCGTCACGCTGACCAGCATGATGTTCATGATTCCAATTCCGCCGACCAACAGCGAAACGGCCGCCACGCTGGCCAGGAGCGTCGTCATCGTGTCGGTCCCTTGCTGCTGCGCGCCTGCAATCTCGGCCAGGTTCCGAATCGAAAAATCATCGTCCGCCCCGTCGCCGAGATGATGCCGATCGCGCAAAAGCGCGGTCACTTCGGTTTGGGCACGCGACGTGGCCTCGCCCGAAATGGCCTCCACGAAAATCGTGCCTTGGAGGTACTTGCCCAAGCCTCCCTGAATTTTGCGCGCAAACGTCGTATACGGAATGAACGCCGCATCGTCATAATCCTGCCCGCTCGCGGATTGCCCTTTTCGGGCAGCGACCCCCACGATGGTGAACGGCGTGGTGCCTACGCGCACCGTCTGGCCCACCGGATCGGCATTCGCGCCGTACAGCTTCTCTGCCACGGTTTGTCCGAGCACGATGACCTTCGTGCCGCCCTCCACGTCGGTGCTGGTGATGTTCACACCGCTCGATACCGGCCAATTGCGGATATCGAAATACTCGGGGCTCGTTCCCGTCACGCTCGTGGTCCAATTCTGCTCTTCGCTGACCAGCGATTGCGTCGAACGGAGCGCCGCCGCCGCGCGCTTCACGCTGGGAACTTCGCTGCGAATCGCCTCCAGATCGTCCCAGGTCAACGTCGGCATGGATCCAAATCCGCCGCGCGAGCCGCCTGTCACCGTCGATCCCGGCATGACGATGAGCAGATTCGTCCCCATCGCCGCGAACGCCTGCTCGATTTGCGACTTGGCGCCCGCACCGATGGCCATCATGGCAATGACCGCGCCCACGCCGATGATGATGCCCAACGTCGTGAGAAAGCTCCGCATGCGATTGCGCCAAATCGCCCGCAACGCCGCGCGCAGCGTTTGAAACCACGTCACGAGCGCGCCTCCTTGGGGGTCTGCCTCGTGTCCGACAGGAGATGCCCATCGCGCACCACCACCACGCGCGAGGCGTATTCCGCAATGTCCGGCTCGTGGGTGACCAGCGCGATCGTGATGCCCGAACGCCCCAGCTCCTGAAAGAGCGCCATCACCTCCACGCTGGTCTTCGAATCGAGGTTGCCCGTCGGCTCGTCGGCCAAAATGACTTTGGGCTCGCCCACCAAGGCGCGGGCAATCGCCACGCGCTGCTGCTGCCCTCCCGAAAGCTGGTTCGGGTGATGGTCCAGCCGCGACCCCAAGCCCACGCGCTCCAGTGCGTGCTTGGCACGGCGATGCCGATCCGCCGAGCGAATCTTTTGATAGAGAAGCGGCAATTCCACATTTTCGAGCGCGCTCGTGCGCGAGAGCAAATTGAAATTCTGGAATACGAAGCCCAGCACCTGACTGCGCACCTCGGCCAATTCCACCTTGGTCATGCGCGAGACCTCGCGCGAGGCGAGCTTGTACCCGCCCGACGTTGGGCGGTCCAGGCAGCCCAAGATGTTCATCAAGGTGGACTTTCCCGAGCCCGACGAGCCCATGACGGCCACGAACTCGCCTGCCTCGATGTCGAGTGAAACGCCGTCCAGCGCGCGCACTTCCACGTCGCCGCCGGTTTGGTACACCTTGGTGACATTGTCGAGTTCGATCAACATGGGCTAGAACAACCGCCCTCCACCGCGGGGAAGCGACGACGTCGAGGGCGTGCTCGGCATGGCATTTTTGCCGGTCAGCGTCGCGTCGATGATGGGCTGATCGCCCTCCTGCAATTCGCCGCCGACGATCTCCGTGTACGTGCCATCGCTCAAGCCGATTTGGACGCGCACGGGCACCGCATTGCCATTGCGCAAGACCCAAAGCGTCTTTCGCTCGCCGTGCGCCCCCTCCTGCTTCGTGCCGCGCGCCTGCCTGGTGCGCCGCGGTACGGGCGGTCCGTTGGGATTCGCCGCCGCCGCCGACACCGGCGCATCTGCACTCGCCGAGCCTGCGTCGGCCGCGCCGTCGCCGTCGACGCTCGGCGGCCGAAAGCGGAGTGCCGCATTGGGCACGGCCAGCGCGTCATTTCGTTGCGCATACACGATGGTCGTATTGGCGGTCATGCCCGGACGGAGCTTCAAATCGGTGTTGTCGACCTCGATGACTGCGTCGTAGGTCACCACGTTTTGCACGGTCTGGGCGGCATTGCGAATCTGTCCGATTTTGCCTTTGAAGCGCTGGCCCGGATACGCATCCACGGTGAAGAACACATCCATGTTCGGCTCGAGGCCGCCCACGTCGCTCTCCGCCACGTTGGTATCGACCTTCATTTTGCGCAAGTCTTCGGCAATCGTGAAAATGACAGGGGCCTGCAAGGAGGCGGCCACCGTCTGCCCCACGTCCACGCTTCGCGAAATGACCGTACCGTCGATGGGCGAAATGATGCTCGTATACGACAGATTCACCTTGGCTTGATTGAGCTGCGCGCGCGCTTGCGCAAGGCCCGCCTCCGACACGCCGACGGCGGCCCGGGCCACTTGCGCGGTCGTCTCCGCGGTCTCCAAATCTTTCTGCGAGGCAAGCTCGGATTCGTGCAACGCCTTTGCGCGCACATATTGCCGATCCGCGTCCATGGCGGTGGCCTTGGCCCTGTTCAGATCGGCCTGGGCTGAAAGATAATTGGCATTGGCCTGCTCCACCGCCGCCTCGAACAAAAGCGGGTCGATCTTGGCGACGAGCTGCCCCTTTTTTACCGGTGAATTGAAATCCGCGTAAAGCTCTTTGATGCGCCCCGATACCTGAGTACCGACTTGCACCGTCACCGTGGCGGCCAAGGTGCCGCTCGCGGTGACCCGACCCACGATGTTGCGCTTTTCTGCCTTTGCCGTTTTGTACACCACGGGAGGCTCTTTGTGCGCCTCGTGGTAACGCCACGATCCAAAGGCAAGACCGCTCAACAACGCGATGGCAATCACGATGGTGACGACTTTTCGAATCTTTTTCATCGAACTTTACACACATTTACGTTTATGCAGGACGTTGCGTTTCGAATCAAAACTCTCGCCGAATCTCGAACCGCGGCAGCGTGACAATCGCGGCGGGGCTGCCGTCATGCCCGTTTCGGCGGACGAGAGTCGCCATACTGATTTGGCGACCATCGCATGGTGCAGCGGGCAAGGGCGCCGGGCTCGCCGGGTTGTCCCGCTGCCGCAGTTCCGCTTACACGAAAATCTCGACTCGAAACGTAACCTCCAGCAGTAAAGTCACATACGTCGCAGGCCTGCGGTATTCGCTAGTAGCATTTCGCGAATCGCCTGGGCCCTATCCCTAGCAACGGGCACCCGCACTCCATTCCCCTCGTCGCGCAGGCCCAACCCGACGAACAAATGGGTCTCGTTGCCGTCCCGCTCGAGTTCTTTGACGGCGGCGGCGTTCACCAGCCAATTGCGATGAACGCGCGCGAAGGCGTGACCGAACGAGGCTTCGATGGCCGAAAGCGACAAATCGATGTCGAACGTCCCGTGGACGGTATGGACGAAGGTCAGACGGTCGGCCGCTTCGAAGGCCCATATCTCCGGGGCGTCGAGAAAAACGAGCCTATTTTTACGTCGGGCGACGATGCGCGAAGGACCCGAGGGCGGGGGCGAGCTGCCCGGCGGAAACAGCGACGCACGCCGCTCGCGCACCCGCAGAAGGCACTGCAGGACACGCTCCTCGGTGAAAGGCTTGAGAAGGTAATCGATGACGCCCAGATCGAAGGCCTCCAGCGCGTGCCGCTCGAAGGCCGTGGCCAGCACCACCGCGGGCGAGCGCGGCCCGGGGGTCATCGAGCGCACCAGATCGAGCCCTGCCTCGTCGCCGTCTCCCGCAAATTGCACGTCGACGAAGACCACATCGAGCCCGAAACCGGGCGATTCGATGCGCATGGCCTCGCGTGCCGATTCGATGTCGCCAACGGCGCCGATCACCTCGGCGAGCCCGGTGCCGTGCAGAAGCTCGACCAGGTAGTTTCGCGCCGGCCACTCGTCCTCGACCACCAGTGCGCGAAGCCTTCCCCCGTCTTCCAATTTCATGATGCCCCCGATTTGACCAGTGCTGCCCGCGGAATCGCCACGGTGGACACGGTGCCTGTCGCCGAAGATGCCAATCGAAGCTCCGACCCGGGGTAACGCAGCGAAAGGCGCTGCCGCACCGATGTCAGCCCGAAGGTGCCATTCCGCGTCTTTTCGGGGACGCCGGGCCCGTTGTCCTCGACCACGAACATGGCCTGCTCGCCCTCGACGAAGGCCCGAACCGTCACCTCACCGCCGCCGCCTTTGCGTCGCAGCGCACCATGTTTGACCGCGTTTTCGACCAGCGGCTGCAGAAGCAGCCGCGGAAGCTGCACGTCGGACAGCTCTTTGGCGATGTGCCACTGGAAGATCAACTCGCCACGGTGGCGAGCCTCCAGGATGGCCGCATAGCGTTTGAGCCAGGCCACCTCTTCTTTCAGCGACTGGAACTCGTGTTCGTCGCGCAGCGCGTCGCGCAATAGATCGCCGAGGCATGCGATGAGCCGGCGCGCCTCGCGCGGATCCTCGGTGACCAGGCCGGCGATGGCGTTCAACGTATTCAGCAGAAAATGCGGTTCGAGGTGCGCGCGCAGCCGCGAGAGCTCGGCCATGCTGCGAAGCTTGTCGGCCTCCAGCGCCCGCACCCGCGCGTCTTCCTGCGCGAAGGGGTACACGAAGGCAAGCGCCCAGATACCGAAATAGAGTTGGCCGAACGAAAGACCGAACAGCGTCGCCTTCTCCAGCGGAACATTGCGCACGCCGAAGCGCTGCTGGACGAACCAGAGGAGCGCCCCACCGACGAAGCCGATGGTGCCGGCCACGAGGGAGCCGGCCACGATGGCACGGGCCGACGACATGTTGCGTCGGAGCGCCCATGCATGCGTCGCCGACAGGGCCACCATGAGGATGGGCACCTCGATGGCGAGGTACACGGAGTGGACGGCCGCGCGGAATTTGTCCGGGATGACGTAAAATTGCGTCCCCGCTTGGAGCAGGACCGCGCCGGTCACCACGGCGGCGCCAAAGAGCCTTCGCCGCAGCGGCGTGAACCGGGCCATCGGCTCGTCGGGCGCAGACGCCACCGGCACCGCGCTCTCCCGCGAGGCGCGGGGGGCACGGACCGATTTGGTGGCGATGGCCAGATCGCTCTTGGTCGCGGACATGCTGTTAATCGTACTCATGGCCGACCTTCACGTCCCACGGCCGGTCCGCATGGGAACCCCCTTCGTCGGATTGGAACGAACTCAGCGTTATTTCGCCGGACAAACATGTGCCATTGAAGCGGATGACTTGCGCCCCTATCGAACGTGAGTGAACCGCGCCCTTGCATTCTGTGCTCTTACAATCGTGTCAGCCTGCGGAGGATCCGCATCTACCCATAGCGAAAGTCCGCAAGTGCTCGGCGCGCCGACCCCTGCACCGGCCGCCACAGCCACCGCAACGACGGCGGACGAAGGATTCCGAGCGCTCGAACGGCGCTACGTGCTGGAGTTTCTCAGGCGAAATCCCACGGCCAATACCTACCTCGGCGGCATCGGCTTGGATCCTTCGCTCGCCGAGGCCGATGGACGTCTGCGCGATCATTCGAAGGCCGCGCTGGAGGCCGAGGATCGATGGCTCGCCACGATGGAAAAGGAATTCCAGGCGGCGGGTGACCTGAAGACCCCCGCCCTGCGCATCGACCGTGAGGTGGCCCTCGCCCAGATTCGCTTCCTTTTGCATCAGCACCAAGTGCGGCATTACCAAGAGCGGGCGCTCGACACCTATGTCGACGAGCCATCGCGCGCGGTGGACTTCACGCTGCAAGGCATGACGGTGTCGGGCACGCGCATCGGAACGCCCGAGGAGTGGCGAAGGCTCGCCGCGCGGCTTCGCAGTGTGGGGCCATACTTCAAAACGGCGCAGGAAAACCTCGCCATGGGCATTGCGTCGGGTCGCACGCCCGACGTGCGCATGCTGGTCCGAAATGGACTCACCGCGACGGAGGCAGGTGTTCCGTATTTCGAAACGAAGTTTCCCGGCATTGCGGCGGTGAACATTTCCGACGAGCCGCTCCTCGCCGAAGTGCGCGAGGCGTCCCGCATGGCCGCCGCCGGCTACCGCGATTTTCATCGTTACGTGGCGACGACCTTTTTCGACGATCCGGCGAAAGGCGAAAAAGGCATCAAGAAAGCCTTCGCCGGCGATCGCTATGCGATGGGCGAGGCCGAATACGATTGGGCCATTACGCACAATCTGCGATTGAACACGACGGCGGCGCGCCTGTTCGACGAGTCGTGGCCCATCGTGCAGGCCACGCGCGCGAAGATGGTCAAGCTCGCACGCGAAATCGGCACGCGGCGCAAGCTCGCCCTGCCGGCCGACGACGATGCCGCCGTTCGGGCGGTGTTCGCCGCGCTCGGGCGCGACGCCCCCACGACGAACGACGAGATGTTCAAGGCCTACCGCACCACGTGCTTCCGCCTCATCGACGGTGCACGCCGTGCGGGACTCTTCGACATACCCACCGATTACCGGCTCGACATCATGGAGACTCCGGAGCCGCTCCGGGTGAGCATCATGGCCGCGTACTATCCCGCACCGCCCTTCAAGGCGAGCGGGGTGGGCCATTTCTACATGACGCCGACGGACCAAAAGCATCAAAAGGCCAATTTTCACGAGATGGCCGATCTGTGTGCACACGAAGCCTTTCCCGGCCACGACTGGCACTACAAGACGATGACGCGCTTCAAGGACGATATCAGCCCGCTGCGCTGGCTCACGCCCGGGGGAGTGGAAGACTCGTCCTCGATGTGGGCCGACTCGATGGCCGTGGAAGGTTGGGGCGTCTACGCGGAGGGGCTCATGGCCGAGCCGCTCGGTGATTCACCGCACGGGCTGCTCACCCCCGAGGAGCACCTTTACGTGCTGCGCGGTATTCACTTCCGCGATTTGCGGGTGCGCGTCGACACGGGCATGCACATTGGTCGTCTATCCTACGACGACGTCGTCGAGCTTCTCGCCAATGGCCCCACCTTCTTGACCGGCTCCTGCCGCGATCGCAAGGCCAGCCCGGAGCAGCGTTCCGCCTGCGAGCGTGGCGAGCAAGGGGCTGCCCGCTACGCGCGCTCCCCGACGCAAGCCATCACGTACCGCCTCGGCAAAGAGGCCATCGAGGCCATGCGCCAGGAGGTTGGCGGCGATCACGCGAAGCTGCAACGCTTCCATTTGGCATACATGCGCCAAGGCACGATTCCGCCAGGC
The DNA here is from genome assembly GCA_037157775.1 of Sorangiineae bacterium MSr12523. NCBI lineage: Bacteria > Pseudomonadati > Myxococcota > Myxococcia > Myxococcales > Pendulisporaceae > Pendulispora > Pendulispora brunnea. The sequence continues at coordinate 2,865,684 of CP089982.1, read as the reverse complement.
TACTTCCGCGACGAACTGTTGCGCGAGCTTCGCTAGAGGAGAAATTCACATGAAGGCGGGAAGGCGGGAAGGTTTAAGAGGATTTTTCAATCAAAAACCTTCCCGCCTTCCCGCCTTCATGTGAACTCTCTCTCGCTTAGCTGCGAAAGAGTAAGGGCTTTTCCAAATCGAGGAGCCAGCGCTTCGTTTCGATGCCGCCGCCGTAGCCGGTGAGGCTGCCGTTTTTGCCGATGACGCGGTGGCAGGGAATCACGATGGCAATGGGGTTGCGGCCGTTGGCGGCGCCTACGGCGCGGACGGCGTCGGGGCGTCCGACGGCACGGGCGATATCGGAATAGGAACGTGTCTCGCCAAAGGCGATGGTGAGCAATTCGCGGTATACGGCGCGCTGGAACTCGGTTCCGCTGGGGCGCAATGGCATGTCGAAGACTTGGCGTTTGCCCTCCAGGTATTCGTTCAACTGCTCCTCGGCCGCGTCGAGCAGCTCGTGGCGCTTGGCCGGCTCGGAATCGCTCGTATCGCGATCGTGCTCGAAATAGATCGCCGTAATCGCTTCGTGCGCCGCGACGATGCGAAGAGGCCCGAAGGGCGCCATCATGTCTCGGTGGTAGCGCGTCGTCATGTTCGTCTCCTTGTTCATCCGCCACCCGAGGCGAGCGACGTCCATAGATGCATGACCGCATAGGCCCGCCACGGGCGCCAAGGCTCGGCCATGTCGCGCACGGCCTTCGGCGGCGCCATGCCCAGCGCTTTGCGCACGCCCAAATCCGAAGCCGGGAACGCGTCGGGCCACCCCAGAACACGCATGGCCATGTATTGCGCGGTCCAATCGCCGAATCCCGGCAGCGCCTCGAAGGCTTGGATCTTCGCCTCGGGCGCCACCCCATCGTCCTCGAGCACCAGGGTCCCATCGGCCACCACGCGCGCCAGCCCGATGATCGCGGACGCACGCGCCCTGGGAAACCCCTGCGAAGCCACTTGATCGACCGATGCGCGCGCAAGCACCTCGGCCGAGGGAAAGAGGCAATCGCCGTTTTCCAATGTCTCACCGAAGGCGCGCGCAATGCGGCCGCTCAAGGTCGTCGCCGCGCGCACGGAGACCAGTTGCCCCGCAATGGCGCGGACGGCGGTTTCGAATCGGTCGAACGCGCCCGGCACCCGCAGGCCCGGACGCGCCATGACGAAGGGCCCCAACACCGGATCTTTGCCCAAGTGCTCGGCGATGATCAGGGGGTGCGCATCCAGATCGAACAGCGCGCGCAACCTCGCGCGAAGAGGCATGAGCACGCTCGCCAGGGAAAGTGACACGCGCGCCCAGAGGACAGGCTTCGCCGGATCGTGGTGCACGGAGACCGCGCCACATTTTCCATCGATGCGCACCGTGCGTCGGTATACGCCGTCCTTTACCGATTCGACGCCGGGAATCGCGCGGTCGCCAATGAATCGAAGCAGCGTTTCCCATTCGAACGGCGGCCGGTAATCGAGGCGCAGCGCAATCGGCTCCTCGAGGGCATCCGCGGTGGCCGCACGGCGCCCGCCGTGACCGCGGCGCACCGCCGAAGGCGGCTTTCCAAACCGCGCCGAAAACAGCGCATTGTAGCGGCGCACGCTGGAGAAGCCGCTCGCGAACGCAATATCGGTCAGCGAAAGATCCGTATCTTGCAAAAGCTGTTTCGCCAGCGCCAGCCGCCGAGACTGCGCGAGCTCCACGGGCGAGACCCCGAGCTCCGCCTCCGTCGCACGACGGAGATGCCGCGGCGTGACGCCCAGCTCGGCCGCCAATTCGTCCACGGAGTGCTCGTTCAAGTAGCCGCGATCGATGCGGGCGAGCGCCGCCTGCACCAGAGCGGGAAGTGCATCCACGTTCGCCCCGCCCGGCGCCAGCTCCGGCCGGCAGCGAAAACAGGCACGAAACCCGTCGCGCTCGGCCTCGGTCGCCCGCCGGAAGAAGACGCATCGATCACGCCCCGGCGTGCGCACCGGGCAAATCGGGCGGCAGTAAATGCCGGTCGTCGTGACCCCGACGAAAAACGCCCCATCGAATCGCGCATCGCGCGCGCTCAGCGCACGGTAATAGCCTTCGGCATCCACGCCCCCTTACGTAGCGCCGCCGGGGGAACAAATCTGGCCATTTTCGGACCTGGCCACGAGTATCCCGTAAATGGCGCTTCAGGCCGCGATGAGCCCTGCGCTTTCGAGCAATCCGTCGCGCACTTCGTAGAGCCGCACGCGGATGGTGTCCTCTTTTTCCGAGACGACGGCCGGTGCCCCGAAAATGCGGTCTCGTCCGCCGACGACGACCCGATTTACCGTGTAGTGCAAGTGCCCGTGCAAGAGCTGCACGTCGCCGTGCTCCTCGAGGAGCTTCATCATCCGCGCCCAGCCGCGCAAGCCGTCGATCCATTGCCACGCCGGCACCTTGTGCGGATGCGGCGGGTGGTGCTGCACCACCACGATGGCCTTGCGCGAAAAGGCCGGATCCCGCAGCCGCCGCTCGAGCGCCTCGGCGTTGTCGTCCGAGAGCTCTCCCGACGAGCGCGTGACCGGCTGATGACAGGCCACGTCGAGCGGCATGATGCAGAAGTTCGGCCGCTCCACCACCGCCCCCGGGCCATGCGCCGACGTGGGCGCATACTCGCGAAGCGGACCTTCGAGCGCCTTTTGCCAGGCATCGGGCGAGGTGTACGCGTCGTGGTTGCCCGGCACCATCGTCACGTCGGAGGGCGCGATCCCCGAACCGTGAAAGACTTCGGCCACCGCTTCGAACTGCCGAGCCGTCCCCGTCTCGGTCAAATCGCCCGAGACGACGACGTGATCGACGCCTGCGCGCCGCGCCGCCTGGAGCGCACGCGTCACTTTGCGCATGCGCTCCCGTGCATCCAATTTTCGACCAAGGCTGACAAAGCGCACGTCGAATCCGTAGCTCCGGCTTCCATCCGGGTGCGGTTCGAGCAAGTGCAAATCCGACAAATGAGCAATGCGGGTCGTCTTCACCGACATGGCTGCCTCCAACTGCGAGCGCCGCCTGGGCGCTCGTTGCAGCCATATTTCTCAATGCCAAGTGTCTCGCCGACGGCGTGATCGCAACGAGTTCGCACCAATACGGGCGCGTTCGAGAAACGTGCAAGTTACACGTGGGTGAAATTGGCCAGTGAAGCAGAGCTGTAGCTTTCGCAACGTCCGCAAAACCGACCGACCCCCGACCACACGGCAGGCAGGCCCATCTTTAGACCTTGCAAGCTTGCATCGTGTGGGCTTTCAGGTAACCTCTCCTCTAACTCACGAACGCCGGGCACCACGCTACTTTCGCATTTGTCAACGGTTCAGGCCGGCGAAGCACGTGAGGTCAGACGATCGGGAGGTGGCGAGACCCGCCGCGCCCTCTCCTTCCGACTCTGCGGCTCAATTGGATGGTAGGTCACTTGAATGCGCGTCAGCATTTGCGCAGTGTTTGCGAGCCGTAAGCGAGAAGAAGGATCATGGGGAATCGTCTCTACGTTGGAAATCTGTCATTCCACTCCACCACCGAGTCCGTGCGTGAGGTCTTCGCACGCGTGGGAGAAGTGACCGACGTCCACATCGTTACGGATCGAGTGACCGGGCAGTCACGCGGGTTTGGCTTCGTTACCATGGGTTCGGCCGCAGAAGCCGACAAGGCCATCAAAACCTGCAACGGCATGAACGTCGACGGCCGTTCGCTTCGCGTGAACGAAGCGGAGGAGCGTCCCGCACGTGGCGGTGGCGGCGGCGGCGGCGGTGGTGGTGGCTACGGCGGTGGTGGTGGCGGCGGTGGGCGTGGCGACCGCGGCGATCGCGGTGGCCGCAATGGCGGCGGCGGCTCGGACCGGCGCAACCGCTGGTGAGCGCTCTACCGTCGCAGCAGCCGGAAAACGGCGAGCCCACGGACCCGCGGCGTCGAGTCATCGAGGAAAGCGCAGCGGCCGTGGGCAAGCAGTGGGTGCGAACCTGGCGCGAATCGCTACGCGCTGACGGTCGCCGCGTGGTTGGCGGCTGGCCGGGCACCCTCACAGAGGCACGCGCGCGGGCGCGGGCCTACGTTACGGCAGAGCTTCGGCGCCATTCGCTGGAGGCTCTCTCCCAGGCGGAATTCGAGCAAGTCGCCCGCGCGACCTACGCGTGCGCCCGCGACGAGTGGTCCTCTCAAGCCGAGCCCGATCCCGACACGGATCTGGCCGCTCGGGACCTGTAAGGCTACGCAGGTAGGCCCCCAAAGCGGGGCCTTTGGGACAAAATCCTCAAAAAAGACCCGCATTCGAGGCGACGCGGGCGCGGCTCTACGCTAGAGAAGCGCCCGTGATTCGCCTCGATGCCATTTCAAAGCAGTACGCCGGCCAGATCCTCTTCGTCGACGCCTCCCTCGCCCTTTTCCGGGGCGACAAAATCGGGCTGATTGGCCCGAACGGCTGCGGCAAGTCGACCATCTTCCGGATGATCCTCAAGCACGAGGAGCCGGATTCCGGCCAAGTGGCCGTGGAACGCGGCGTCACCATTGGTCACTTCAGCCAGGACGTCGGCGAGATGAAGGGGACCTCCGTGGTGGGGGCCACCCTCGACGGCGCCGGCCCCATTTCGGAGGTCGCGTCGAAGCTGCGCGATCTCGAACACAAGCTCGGCGATCCCGAACATGCCGACGACATGGAACGCCTCATCGAGGAATTCGGCGAGGTGCAGGCCCGCTTCGAGGAACTCGGTGGCTACGCCCTCGATGCGCGTGCGCGCGAGATCCTCGCAGGCCTCGGCTTCAGCCAAGAGGTGATGGACGGCGACGTGGGCGCCCTCTCCGGTGGGTGGAAGATGCGCGTGGCATTGGCCCGCATTCTCCTCATGCGGCCCGACGCGATGCTCCTCGACGAGCCGACGAACCACTTGGATATCGAATCCATTTTGTGGCTCGAGCAATTCCTCAAAGACTACGAGGGCGGCTTGATCCTCACGTCGCACGATCGCGAATTCATGAACCGCATCGTGACGAAGATTGCCGAAATCGATGGCGGTGAGCTCACCACGTTCACCGGCGACTACGAGTTTTACGTGAAGCAGCGCGCCGTGCTCGATGCGCAGGCGGAGAGCCAGTTCGAGCGGCAGAAGGCCATGCTGGCGAAAGAGGAGGCCTTCATCGCGCGCTTCAAGGCACGCGCGAGCCATGCGGCGCAGGTGCAGTCGCGCGTGAAGAAGTTGGAAAAGATCGAGCGCATCGAGCCGCCGCGAAAGCGCAAGAAGCTCTCCTTCCGTTTCAACGAGGCACCCCGCTCGGGCGACGACGTGGCGAATCTGAATGGCGTCAAAAAGTCGTACGGCAGCAAAACCATCTACAATGGTTTCGATCTCCTGATTCGGCGCGGCGAGCGCTGGTGCGTGATGGGTGCAAACGGCGCGGGCAAATCGACCTTGCTCAAGTTGGTGGCCGGTGCGTCGACGCCCGATGGGGGGAAAGTCACGATTCCGCCGAGTGTCAAACTCGGATACTTCGCCCAGCACACGATGGAGCTTCTGCAGCCGACGGACACGGTTTGGGATTCGCTCGTAAGCAAGTTTCCGCATGCGTCCATCGGGTCGCTGCGCACGCTGGCCGGTGTTTTCGGATTTTCGGGCGATGACGTGGAGAAGCCTTGCCGCATCCTCTCCGGTGGCGAGAAAGCGCGGCTCGTGCTCGCGCAAATGCTCTACGATCCGCCGAACTTCCTGGTGCTCGACGAGCCGACGAACCATCTCGACATCGATACGAAGGAGATGCTCATCGATGCACTGTCGGACTACGCCGGCACGATGCTCTTCGTCTCGCACGACCGCCACGTGCTGCGCGCCATCTCGAATCGCGTGCTCGAGCTGACGCCCGAAGGTGTGCACAAGTACGGTGGTGGATATACGGAATACGTCGCGCAAACGGGGCGCGAAGCGCCTGGCATGCGTTCGTAGAGGGTGTCGCCGTCTCGCCGGGGGAGGGATACTAGCGCTTCAGGTGGCCCTCCCCCTCCACCGGCGTCGCGGGCACAAACGGCGGCGTGATCGCGCATCCGCGCAATCTCAGACGTTCTTCCGCTGGCCTTCTCTCTGCCAGATGAAAATGAGGGTAGGAAAAGTTCCGGTAGATGCGAGCAGATTTTTCGCTGCTTCCCCAACGAGGTATTCGGCTACCGGTCCGCGCCCGCAGCGCCTCCCGTCACCGCTCCGCATGTTGTTCCCGCTGGCGAGGCTCCCGTAGGAGTGGTTCCTCGCTATCAACGGGCACGTGGAGGGCTGTTGCGTCCCACTCGTACCTGTCGCAACCCATCATCTTGATCGGCGACCTGGAGAGCGCGGAGTCCGGAGCGCCGCGCACGAAGGTCTGCCCCGATGCCTTGCCAACGTAGTGCCAACCGCATTCATCGGAAAATGAGCCCACTGCGCAGCGGCCCCCCTGTCCGGGACAAATGATGCCCTGTCCGGGACAGGCCACCTAGCTCGCCGTAACGAAGGCGCCAATGGACCATCACTCGGAAATGTTGTGACGGACGTGAGGTGGCCATCCCAAATCATGGGCATGGTCAAATCATTCTTCCTTGGGGGTGCCCTCCTCGCGTTGGGCTTGGTGTCGGCATGCGGTGCACCCTCGGAGAGCGAGCGGACCGGGTCTCGGTCCGACGCGCTCACCAGCGTTGCAGCAACGCTGACGCCGTCCAATCTGCCCGCGGACACGTGCGATACACCAGGAACGAGGGACTTCACGGGCGGCCGCCTCCCCGAGGCATGCGATGCCGTGGTGCATCAGAATGGGGCGCCCGACATTTGCGTCTACAAGTTCGCCCATGTCGCGGGGGACATCGAGCGGGGGAACTACGAGTACGAGCTCATCGCGGTGGTGGCGACCCACTCGATGCAATTGGGCTCGTACACGGTGCCGTTCGCATTCGGCCAGCGTGAAGGCCTCGGCTGGGGACAACGCGGCGAGATGTTCTGCGGCGGCAGCGGCGGTGGCTACGGCACGGCCGGAGGTGGCCCGGGCGGAGGCGCAGCCTTCGGCGCGGAGACCGCGATCCCGCTGCACACGGGAGGATACGGCGGCTATGCCTGCGGCGATGGCTGTCAGTACATCGTGGACGGCGGAAAGGGCGCCTCCGCCGTTCAATTCGTATCGTGCGGGACGATGGAGATTTCAGGCTCCATCGTGGCCGACGGCGAACAAGGCGGATTCGGGATGGCCGCCGGAGCTGGCGGTGGAGGCGGCGGCGCCGGCGGAACGATTTTGATCGAGGCTGCCCAGGTGACGGCCCGCACGGGCAGCGTCCTGCGCGCGAACGGCGGTGAGGGCGGTTGGAGCCGCACCGGCGGAACGGGGGCGTCGGGCGGATCGGCCGGCTCGCCGCCGGGTGCCGCAACCTGCGGACCGGGCGGCGGTGCGGGCGGCGCCGTGGGGCGCATCCGCATCAACGTGCCCGCGGGAACGCAGCCCGAGTTGCTCGGGAATGTGAGTCCGGCACCGTCGATTGGCGTGGTCTCGACGCATTGACGATCGATGTGACGGAACGGGCGCCATCGCGCCAATTCGAGGTATGAACGTGAGACTCGCGGTTGGGGCCGGCGTGGTCGCATGGGCCATCGTCAGCGCATGCACTTCGTCGAACGACGAGAACAAAGGGCAGCAGGCGGACCGCGCGCACACGTCCGACGCGGCGCTGGACAGCGGCGCGACAATGGATGCGCCGGCAACGGTCGATGCGTCCAACGCGAGCGACGCATCCGATGCCGGCACCGAAGAGCCTTGCGACGCCGGAAGGGAATGCCCTCTCGGTTGTCGCGCGGGGCGTTGCTTGGTCCTCACGCCGTCGAACCTTCCGCCGGACATCTGTGACACGCCGGGCACCAAGGATTTTACGGGCGGTGATCTACGCTGGGACCCCGATGCCATCATCCACCAGATTGGCGGACCGGACATCTACCTCTACAAGTTCGCCCATGTCTCGGGGGACCTGAGCGGCTTCTTTCCGCGAATCACGGCCATCGTGGCGACGGACTCCATGCAATTGGGCTCGGCCCCCTCGGCACCCACCAACATGGGCCTGGGCGAAGCCGGCGAACAAGCCGCGTGGAATTGTGGCGCCGGGGGCGCCGGATATGGGACGCCAGGGGGTCCACAAGTAACGTACAACGGGACATTCATCGACCCGGCTCACGGTTCGGAGACCGCAATTCCTTTGCTCCTCGGCCGATCGGGCGGTACAGCCCGTGATATCGACAACGTGCTCCCCGCGCTGGGAGGGAGTGGAGGCTCCGCCCTTCAACTCGTATCCTGCGGAACACTCACGATCACGGGCCATCTCAGTGTCGACGGGTTCGCGCCCGAGCGTGGGAGTCGGCTCGCTGCCGGCGGGGGCGGGGGAAGCGGCGGGACGCTCCTCATCGAGGCGGCAAGCGTCCGGGCAGCCCCTTCCAGCTCTCTGAGCTCCAATGGTGGTGCGGGCGGCCCGGGCTTGGCCCGCGACGGCGACCGTCCAGGGGGAGTAACCGTCCCAGGAGGTGCAGGCGGCACGGCAACCTCGCCGCCTGGAGCGGATACCTGCGGCACGGGAGAAGAGCTTCCTGGCAGTTATCCCGGAGGTAGAATCCTGGCCTGCGGAGCGGGCGCGGGCGGTGCCGTGGGACGCATTCGAATCAACGTGGCGGCGGGCACGCAGCCGGAACTGCTCGGTCGTGCGAGCCCGGCGCCGTCGATTGGTACGATTGCGACACACTGACGCGAAGCCGTGACGGAAGGCCGATTCTGGCCCCAATAGGGAGATATGCGCCATGCATTCGCCATTGGGGCCGCGGCCATCGCATGGGCCGTCGTTGCAGCATGCAGTTCATCGGGTGAGGAGAACAACGGGCAGCAATCGGGTCCCTCCCACGCGTCCGACGCGGCTCCGCACGACGATGCTTCCCTCGATGGGGAGGCCCCCGTCGATGCCGGCGGAACGACCGACGCGGCCGAGGCGGGCTCCGAAGAACCGTGCGACGCCGGAATGGACTGCCCCCTCGGGTGCCGCGCGGGACGGTGCCTGGTGCTGACGCCGTCCAATCTTCCACCGGACATCTGCGACACACCGGGCACGAAAGACTTCACGGGCGGGGAGCTTCCGTCGGAGCCGGACGCCAGGATCCACCAAGTCAACGGACCGGATATTTTCCTCTACAAGTTTGGCAATGTGTCCGGGGACATCCGCGCCAGTGGGAACGTGGCCATCGTTGCGACCCAGTCCATGCGATTGGGCTCGGTCCCCTCCGACGGCTACTACCACTTCGACCCCGCCCATCCCGGTTCCGGAAAACAAGTGGCTTGGGCATGTGGCGGTGGCGGCGGCGGGCACGGGACACCGGGAGGACCGCATCAAACGCCGCAGGGCGCGTACACCGCCGAAGCTTACGGATCCGAGACTGGGATTCCCTTGCTCCCGGGCGCGGAGGGCGCCACCACCGTCGACGTCGAGCGCACGTTCTCGACGCCGGGGGGATTGGGAGGGCGCGCGCTGCAACTCGTCTCGTGCGGAACGCTCACGATCACCGGCAACGTCAGCGCGGACGGATTCGCCCCCTACCAGGGAGGGTCTGGCCGTACGGCCGGCGCCGGTGGGGGAAGCGGCGGCACGCTGCTCATCGAGGCGGCGAGCGTTTCGGTTGCCTCCTCCGGGTCGGTGACCTCCAACGGTGGAGCGGGTATCGGCGGATGGAGCGGCGTTCCAGGCGCAGGCGGCACGAGGACCTCTCCACCGGGATCGAGTACCTGCGGCACGGGAGAACTCATGCTCGATGCGGGCTTCCCAGGGCTCTATGACCTCGGATCGGGCGCCGGCGGTGCCGTGGGGCGCATTCGCATCAACGTCCGCGCCGGCACGCAGCCCGAGTTGCTCGGAAATGTGAGCCCGGTGCCCTCGATGGGCACCGTTGCCACACATTACAACGGTTCTCCGTGACGCGGCAGCTGCTCGATGGACGTGAAGACGAGCTTTCCCTCACGCCGGGCCTGCGCCACCATGTCATCGGCACCGGCCGAGGGACCGCCGATGCGAAGCACCGCGTCGCAATGTGCCAGCAGGCGCCGCGCGAAGGGATGAAACACCTCGTTGAACGCGGCGTCGCCCACGCACGTGGAGCCGGCGAGCTCGCACAATGGTAGGGCAAGCGCCTCGCCGGTGACGGGCATGTGGCCTGCGCGGTAGACCTCCAACGCGGCGCGGTTCATGGCCTCGAGGTTGTCGGCCAGCTTGCGAAGATCGTCGTTCGTGCCGGAACGGTATGGGCCGGCGACCAGGATCAACAGCGGTTCATTCGACATGAGCGCACTCCTTTTCTAAGCGAGAACGACCTCGACCCCCGCCTTGCGGATCGCGGCGAGCGTTTCTTCGGAGTCACCCTCGCCCACGGGCCCGTCGGTGACGAACGTATCGACGGCATCGAGCGGTGCGACCCGCGCAAAGGCGCGCACGCCGAGTTTGCTCCCGTCCGCGATCACGATGGTGCGGGCGGCGCGGCGAAGGCCGTGCTGCTTCACGGTGGCATCCTCCATGGAGAACTCGGACCAGCCGAGCTCGCGGTGCACGGCGCCGATGGACATGAGGAAGCAGTCGAACCAAAGCTCCTCGAGCATGCGCAACGTGAGCGGGCCCACCAGGCTGCGTTCGCCGGGCCGCGATTCACCGCCCAACACCAGCAAACGGATGCCCGGTTGATCCGCGAGGCGCTCGGCCGCCTGCAAGCTGAGGACGGCGACCGTGAGCGGCGCCTTGGTCGCGAGCAAACCGGCCATGGCCGCCGTGGTGGTGCCCGCATCGAGCAGCACGGTCTGGCCGGGCTGAATGCGCTCGACCGCCGCCGCGCCGATGCGACGCTTGATGGCGACCTGCCAACGCTCGCGCGCAGCGAAGCCCGATTGTTCTTCCGGCATGGCCAGCGAGACAGCCCCCCCGTGCACCCGACGAATGAGCCCTTGCCGCTGCAACTCGTCGAGATCCCGCCGCACCGTCATCGCCGACACGCCCAGCCGCTCCGTGAGCTCCGTGAGCGAAATGCGCCCCGCGTTTCGCACCAAACGCAACGTGAGATCCAAGCGATTTTCAGCGGCCACGGAACATTTCTACCATACAGATGTGCGTTTTGTTAATTAATTGGTAGGTTACGAAAACCGCCCATGACCGAACACCCGCGCGTGCGCATCGAGAAGGTCGAAGTTCTCTCCGACGACTGGTACGTCCTCAAGAAGACGACGTTCGATTACCTGCGTGCCGACGGCACCTGGCAACGCCAGAGCCGCGAAACCTACGACCGCGGCGACGGCGCCGTCGTTCTCCTCTACAACCGACACAAGAAGACGGTCGTGCTCATTCGGCAGTTCCGTTTTCCTGCATTCGTGAACGGCTTGGCCGATGGCCTGCTCATCGAAGCGTGCGCGGGCCTGCTCGATCGAGACGATCCCGAGACGTGCATCAAACGCGAGGCCGAGGAAGAAACCGGCTACCGCGTGGAGCACGTTCGCAAGGTCTTCGAGGTGTACATGAGCCCCGGCTCGGTCACCGAAAAGCTCTACTTCTTCGTAGCCGAGTACGACGCCCAAAGCCGCGTGGCGTCCGGCGGTGGTGATATCTCGGAGGCCGAAGACATCGAGGTCCTCGAACTCGGGCTGGACGAGGCCTTGCAGAGGATCGACCGCGGCGAGATCGTCGATGCCAAGACGATCATGCTGCTGCAATACGCCAAACTGCACCGACTCGTGGACTAGGGATACGCGAGCTCCTCGCGGTTCCAGCCCGCGAGCGACGCCCCCGCGTCATATGTGCCTTCCGCAAATTGAAGGATCATGTGCGCCGGATCGGGCGCGCTTCGTACACGCTCGTAGGGCAAAAGGAACTCCCGGCGGTTCTCGTCGAAATACGCGCCCCCCACGTCGACGGGGTATTTCGTGAGCCCCGCAGGCTCCGGCACGGTATGCGAATAGAACACCGCGTCGAGCGTCCGTTCATCGCTCGAGCCCCACGCGTCGCCCGGCCAGAAACCGAACGCAATGCTCTCCTCGTCGTACCGGTCGCGCAGGACGCGCGAGCCCGAAGGCGACGGAATGCGCCAGCCGTTGAAGCGCGTGACCGCCAAATCGAATTGGCCCCAGAAGAACTGCACCGGGCTGCATTTTCCCCGGAATCGCGCGCGGAAGATCTCCAACACCGAGGCTACGCGGCGCAGCACCTGAAAGAGCGCCGCCGCGTCGTCGGGCAGGTACGTGCGATGCTCTGCGTCGCGCGAAAACGGCGTGGTCATCGGAATGTCGCACGGCGTTTGACGGATCGCGACCTCGATGCCGAGCCCCACCAGAATGCGATTGAGCTCGCGGTAGAAGTCGGCGACCGGCAACGCCGGTACCAATGCCAAGGTGCGCAGGCGCCCGTCACAATCCGAAATGTCGACTTCGTGCCGAATGAAGTCGAACGCCATCTCGAAGGTGCGCTCGCCGTTCGAACCAGGCTGCGGCATGGGTCCCGTGCGAAGCCCGCGCGTGCTCACCTCGAAGGGCACGTTCCACCATTGGTTCGTCTTCGGCGTCAGCGCGAGTTTGATCTTCCCGACGATCTGCGCATAAAGGTGCAGCGTGCGGTACGTCTCGCGCCATCGATCGATGTGCAACGCCGGCCACGTGCTCGCGCGCGCGGGGCGGCGATCGAGCGTTCCCATCGGCGCCCGAACTTCGAACTGGGGTTGCATGGTGGCCATTAGCGATAGTGCCTACCAAGTCGACGCGGGGCTTCGTGAGCCATGAGCCATGTTGCAATGGTCGAGGCGACCGCCACGGAGGCCGTTGCCAAGGCCACGATGATGGCGAGTTGGACTGTGAGGCCGCTACCGGCGAGGCCAATGGCCAAGGCCACGAGCGAGACGACCGCCGCAGAAATCGCAATGCCGAGCATGGACCACCTCGGTTCTTTCTGGCCTGACGAGCGCGTCGAAGGAGGGATACGCTCCGGGCGCTAGAAACAATGTGGGTAACCACGTTGCCGTCCGCAACCGCTTCCTCGAGCGAAAATGATCCGGCTCTCGTCTAATGCTTGTGCAGCGCGAGCTTTTCGATGGCACGCATGTGCCGATGAACCTCTTCCGGGTTCATGTAGATCGCAAGAGCCTGACGAATCGCGGGAAGCGCACGCGAGAGATCGGCAGGCGTGGGAAGCGCCGCATGGACCCCGGCGCGCACGCAGGCGCGGCGAATCACCTCGGGCGCAATCAGCGGCGCAAGTCCGCTCGTGGCGACCACGGCGTCGAACAACGTCCCGTTTTGCCTGTCGAGTAGCATGGCCGGAGTCCTCTTGGCGACGTGACCCCCTTCGCAGACCGTCTAACCGATGCAGCCGGCGACGATCTCGTTGCCGCATCGATGCCTATCATCAACAAAACGAAGCGGGAAAATTCACGACGTGAATTCTCCCGCCAAACATGGGTCCATGTAGTCGCGTAGACAACCCTCTCTGCAAAGCAGAAAGGCGATAACGCGACGAACTACGAACTGTGCTCGATGCGTTTTTCGGTTTTCGCGTCGAAGAGCGTGAGGCGGCTCGGATCGAACTGCAGCCACGCCGTGTCACCCGAGTGACCCGCGTACGCTGCGCCACCGCGCGCCGTGACACGTTCGCCGCCGATTTCGACCATCACCCACGTCTCGGCACCCATCGGTTCCACGACGTACACCTTCCCCGTCGGTGCATCGGGCGGCGGCGTGCCGGTGCCCACGGAGATGTCCTCGGGACGAATGCCCACCAGCACGTCGCGCCCGCCGGAAAGCCGTCGCACGGCCTCCTCGCAACGCAGCGTCTTCGCCTTCACCATGTTGATCTTCGGTGAACCGAGGAAGTTCGCCACGAACACGTTCGCGGGCCGCGCGTAGATTTCCTTCGGCGGCGCGAGCTGCTGTACCACGCCTTTGTGCAGCACCACCACGCGATCGGAAAGCGTCATGGCCTCGGCCTGATCGTGTGTCACGTAGATGAACGTTGCCTTCAAGTCCTCGTGCAGCTTCTTCAGCTCGGCGCGCATTTGATTGCGGAGCGCTGCGTCGAGGTTGCTGAGCGGCTCGTCGAACAAGCAGAGCTTCGGTTTGCGCACGAGCGCACGACCCAATGCGACACGTTGGCGCTGACCGCCGGATAGCTCCTTCGGTTTGCGATTCAGCAAACCGTCGATGCCGAGCCGCTCGGCGGTCTCCTTCACGCGCGATTCGATCGTCTTCGGATCGAGCTTGGCCACCTCGAGAGGAAAGGCCATGTTGCGGCGCACGTCCATGTGGGGATAGAGCGCGTAGCTCTGGAAGACCATGGCCACGTCCCGGTCCTTCGGAGACCAGTCGTTGACCACTTGTCCGTCGATGCGAATCGTCCCCGACGTGGCCTCTTCGAGGCCGGCGATCAGGTTCATGGTCGTCGATTTGCCGCAGCCCGAGGGCCCGACCAACGTGACGAATTCGCCGTCGGCGATGTCCACGTCGATGCCTTTGACGACTTCGACGCCACCCGGATAGGTCTTTTTCAGATTTTCCAGTGTTACGGATGCCACGGTTACCCCTTTACCGCGCCAGCGGTGAGACCAGCGACGATCTTGCGTTGAAAGAACATGGTGACGACGATGAGCGGCAGCGTCGCGATGACGGATGCCGCCGCGATCTCACCCCAAGGCTCTTTGTGTTCGCCCGCGAAGAGGCTAATCGCCACCGGAATGGTTCGCTTTTCCGGCGTTGAGATGAAGGTAAGTGCGTAGAGGAATTCGTTCCACGAAAAGATGAAGACGAGAATGGCCGTCGTGGCCAATCCAGGCGCCGCCAGAGGCAAAAGCACTTTGACGAAAGCTTGGAATGGCGTGCACCCATCGACGCGGGCCGCGCGGTAAAGCTCGTCGGGGATGTCCTCGAAGAAGCCGGTGAGGATCCACAACGTGAGCGGCAACGCGAACGTGGTGTACGGGATGATGAGCGACGTCAGATTGTCGAGCAAGCCGACGTTGCGGATGATGAGGTACAGCGGGCTGACCGTCGCAATCGGCGGAAACATGGAGACCGCCAGCGATGCGAACAGCAGCACCTTGCGCCCGCGAAAGTCGAGCTTCGCCAGCGCGAACGCCGCCGAGGCCCCCACCGCGAGGCAAAAGACCGTGGTGATGACCGCCACGAGAACGCTGTTGATGATGACCTGCCCGAACGGCCTTCCGTGGAAGGCGCCCGTGTAGCTCTCGAACGTCATCGTGCTGGGCATGCCCAGGCTCGTCAACTCGCTCTCGGGGCGAATCGACGTGATCATCTGCCAGACGAAAGGACCGGCGCAGAACGTGATGGCCGCAACGAGGCCAAACCAAAGTGCTGCCTTCTTCATCGTGCGCCCTTCCCTCTCTCCACGCCCAGAACCTTGAGATACGCAACGCTGATCCCCATCACGCAGAGGAACGTCACGACGGACAGCGTCGAGCCGTAACCGAAGTCACCCACGCGCATCAGCGTCTTGTACGCATAGATGGACAACGTTTCCGTGGTGTTCGCCGGCCCGCCCTCGGTGAGGACGTACACCGCGTCGAACACGCGCGAGGCATCCAAGGTACGGAAGATCAAGGTGACGACGATGGTGTTGCGCAAGAGCGGCAAGGTGATGGAGAAGAACTGGCGAATCGTGCCCGCACCATCGACCTGCGCCGCCTTGTAGATGTCCTGCGGAATCGTCTGCAGTCCGGCGAGCAAAAGAAGCGCGACGAACGGCGTCGTCTTCCACACGTCGACCAGAATGGCCGCGTGCATCGCATATCCAGGCATACCGAGCCAGTTCACGTCATGGCCGGGCAGCAGGTGCGTGACCAATCCGTATTCCGGATTGAAGAGCCACGCCCAAAGCTTCGCCGAAACGACGGTGGGAATGGCCCACGGCACCAGGATGGCCGCGCGCAAAAGGCTGCGTCCGGGGAACGCCGCATTGAGGATCAGCGCGAACCCGAGACCGAGCACCAGCTCAATGGCCACGGCCACCGCTGCGAAGTACGCGGTGTTGCTGAGCGCCGACCAGAAGCGCGGATCGCTGAGGAGGAATCCGTAATTGCCCAATCCGACGAATGTCTCCTCGTGGAAGACAAGGATCATCCGGTGCATGCTCAGCCACATCGTGGCCAAGATTGGATAGAACGCGACGACCACCAGAATGACGACCGCCGGCAGCACCATCAATTGCGCCTGACGGCGATCGGATTGGCCGGCGTTCTTCTTCTTCGCGTTGTCGATCGGGGCGTCACCGCTCTTGCGAAGGCCCGAATGCTCGGGGGTCAACTTCGGGGTTAGGCTCCCGCGGTCCAAGTTCTCGGCGTGCTTCGCTGTCATGACCCACCCTGCGTAACGTGGTCGAGGAACTTCTGCGCGCGATCCAAAGCCGACTCGGGGGTGCGAATGCCCGAAACGACCGCGGAAAACTCGCTCTGCAATACGTCGGACAGCATGCCGTAATACGGCGTGACCGGACGCGGTTTCGCGTTCTCCAGCACGGGCAGGAGATCCACGATGAAGGGCGCTTCTTTGCGCAGGCCCTCGTCTTTGTAGGCGTCTTTGCGCGAGGGATTTCGGCCGTAGTGAATGGCCAGCGAGACCTCCGCCTTCTTCGAGGTCATGTATTTCATGAACTTGACGGCCGCCTCACGCCTCCAGCTGGGCGTGAACGCATTGAGCGCGAGCTGCCATCCACCGAGTGCGCCGTGTCCCGGCTCGCCATTGACGGTGGGCAAGGTGGTGAATGCCACTTTGCCTTTGATGGGCGAATCCGGTTTTTGCGCCTCGCCCCACGCATAAGGCCAATTGCGCATGAACACCGCTTTGCCATCTTGGAACGTGCGGCGCGCTTCTTCTTCACCGGCCGAGGTGACCGATGGCGGCGAGATGCCCTGGGTGAAGAGGCTTCGCTCGTAGGTGAGCGCGGCGCGCGCTTCTTTGGTGTCCACCGTCACGCGCTTGCCCTGCATCGACTCGCCGCCGAAACCCCAAATGGCTTCGTAGGTGTCGCACACCAGGCCTTCGTATTGGCGGCCTTGCCACACGTAACCGTAGAGCGAAGGATCTTTCTGCTTGGCGGCCTTGGCGAATTGAATCAATTCGTCGAAGGTCTTCGGTGCCCGCGGCACCAGGTCCGTCCGATAATAGAGAAGCCCCGCGTCCACGTACCACGGGAGCGCGTAGGTCTTTCCTTCGACGGTCACCGCCTCGGCCGGACCGGGGAGGAAGTCGCGTTTGACGTTATCAGGTGGAAATGCGTCGGAAATGTCCGAAATCCAGCCTGCGCGGGCGAATTCGGGCACCCAGACGACGTCCGCGATGAATACGTCGTATTCGCGGCTCTTTCCTTCTAGGGACGTAAGGAAATACTGGTGTACGGCGTCCGACGCATTCGGAAGGACCTCCGTGACCAGATCGATATCGGGATTCTCTTGCGAGAAGCCCGCGAGCAGTTGCCGAAACGGTTCTGGCTCGCCCCACATCGGTTGGTGTTTGAACACCACCCGGATCTTTCCAGGCGGCTTTGCCGGCTCATTCGTGCCTGCAGCTGCCCCCCCTCCTGTGTGACACGCGGCCAGACAGACCAAACCCACCAGCGTGAGAATACGCATCACGCCGCAGCCCGCCTTGTGCATCGTATAGCCTCCGACATCGTGTCGTACGGTACTGCAAGTCGCACGATGGCGAAGACAACAATCGCCGCACGCGGGAATAAAATGAATGACCTATTGCGTCATTCCCATTTTCCCGCCACTTTCAATTAGCGCGTCATGATCCCCGATGGGAACCACGAATTCACTCTATTACGGCAATCTTCAAAATTCACACAAATAATTGAACAGGAAGACGGGCAGGTTTGAGAGGTCATCCGTTCTTTACCGATTTCGGCAATCTCAAACCCTTCCCGTCTTCCCGCCTTCATGTGAATTCTTCTCTTCTTCTTAGGCGCGTCCGGCGGCAGCGCGGCCGCGGCGCGATACCGAGTCGATGACCACAGCCGCGAGCAAGACGGCGCCGGTGATCATGAATTGAACGGAGGAGTCGAGCTGCAAAAGATACATGCCGTTGGAAATCGAGCCGATGACGAGCATGCCCAGCAGCGCGGAATACGTGCTTCCGCGCCCGCCGAAGAGGCTCGTTCCGCCGATGACCGCGGCGGCAATGGCGTTGAGGAGCTCGTTGTTACCGCCCGAGCTTTGATTCACGGCGAAGAGGCGCGATGCGGCCATCACGCCACCGGCGGCGCCCATGGTGGCCGAGAGCACGTACACCGAAATGCGCACCCAACGCACATCGATGCCGGCGCGACTGGCTGCCTCGGCGTTGCCGCCGACGGCGAAGATCATGCGGCCATAGCGGGTGCGGCGGAGGATCCAATCGAAGCCCGCCACGAAGCCGACGAAGATCAGCAATGCCAGCGGAAGGCCCTCGGCCTGGTTCAACACGTAAATCGAAACGAAGACGGCCACGGCCACGAGCAGTGCGCGAATGACCGACTCGGAGAGGGGGCGCGTGGGCAGCCCCGCCTTGGCGCGGCGGCGCGCCGAGGACATGTCGAGCAGCAGGTACACGACCACGACCGCCGCACCGATCGCATAGCCCATGGCGTGCGGGAAGAAGGTGTGCGTCAACGTCGCGACGCCGCCTTCGTACGGCAGGTTGATCGTGCCCTCCTTGCCGAGCACGTAAAGTTGAAGTCCCTGCCAGCCAATGAGGCCTGCCAGCGTCACGACGAACGACGGAACGCCGACCCGCGCGAAGAAGAAGCCGTGGATCCAGCCCACGACGGCACCCGCGACGAGCGCCGCCAGGATGGCCAGCGGCGCGGACATGCCTTGGTTGACGTTGAGCACGGCCAACACCGCGCCCGTGAGGCCGCTCACCGAGCCCACGGCCAGATCGATCTCGCCCAGGAGTAGGACGAGCACGATGCCCACCGAGATGGTGCCCGTGGCCGCAATCTGCAGGGCCAGGTTCGACAGGTTTTGCGGCGCGAGGAAGTTCTCGTTCAGCGAATAGAACGTCACCCAAATGATGACGAGGCCGATGGCGACGGGCAGCGCCCCGAGGTCGCCTCCCTTGAGGCGGCGCTGAAAGTCTTCGATGTAACCTTTGACGCCGCTCTCACGAACGAGCAGGCGCGGGTCGACGGCAGCGGGGGTCGGATCCTTCACTTCGGTACTCATGCCTTTGCTTCCTCGCCTTCGGCTTTGCGGGACGTACGGGCTTGCCGCCGCGCGACAACGTTGTCTTGTGCACCGGTAATTGCGGCAACGATCTGCTCGTGCGTGACGTCCGCCACGCGGAAGTTGCCGCCATTTTTGCCAAGGCGCAGAACCACGACGCGATCGGCCACCGCGCGAACGTCGGCCAAGTTGTGGCTGATGAGGATGACGCCGAGCCCCTGCTCGCGCAGCCGTTCGATGAGGTCGAGAACCTGCGCGGTCTGCTCCACGCCCAACGCCGCGGTGGGCTCGTCGAGCAGGACGATCTTGGGCTGCCCCAAGAGCGAACGCGCAATGGCCACCGATTGCCGCTGTCCGCCGGAGAGCGAGGCAATGGCGATGCGCACGCTCGGAATCTTCACCGAGAGGGTGCGCAGAAGCTCGCGCGCGCGCTTTTCCATTTCGATTTCGTCGAGCACACCGCCCGCCCCGAGCTCGCGCCCGAGGAACAAGTTGCCGACGACGTCGAGGTTGTCGCAAAGCGCGAGATCTTGGAACACCGTCGCGATGCCAAGCGTTTGAGCGTCGTGTGGACGCGTAATGTTCGTCGGCTTGCCTTCCCAGGTAATGGTGCCGCCGTCGGGGGTGATGACGCCGCTAATGACCTTGATCAAGGTCGATTTGCCAGCGCCGTTGTCTCCGACCAGCGCCACGACCTCACCTGCGTCCACCTTCAAGTCGACGTCGGTGAGCGCCTGCACGGCGCCGAAACGTTTGGATATCCCACGTAGCTCGAGAACGGTCGTCATCGTGTCATCACCCGCGGTTATTCCCCACTCCCCCTCCCCACCCACTCCCGAAATTTCAACCGAGTACACTCAGGGGAAACTTCGGGACGGGGAGCAGGAGTGGGAGCGGGAGGATGCAAACGAATCTGTTTCGTAATTATTTCAGAGGACGCCGGCAGTCTTGCACGCCGCCGCAAAGGTACCGGTGCAGATTTGCGGTGCCGTGTAGAAATTATCCTTGATGACGGTGTCTTTGACGTTCTCTTTCGTCACGACTTCCGCGTCGAGCAGAACCGATGGGATGTCCTTCGTCCCGTTGTTGATGGGGACGGTTTTCTGCTCGGTGTACGGCTTGCCCTCGGCCATGGCGTAGGCCATTTCGGCGGCCACGATGGCCTCCTTTTTAATGGCTTTGTACACGGTCATGTACTGCTGTCCCGCCACGATGCGTTGAATGGCCGCAAGCTCCGCGTCCTGACCTGTAACGGGCGGAAGGTCGGCAAAGCCCGCGCCCTTCATGGCGGCAATCGCGCCTGACGCGGTGCCGTCGTTCGCGCAGTAAACGCCGATGATGTTCTTCTTGCCAATCGCCGTGATGGCCTGATCCATCTCTTTCTGCGCCTGGTCGGGGCTCCAGTCGGGCGTGTCGTACTCCTGCCCGATGTTGACCTGCCCATCGAGCACCGAGTGCATGCCCTTCTTGAAGGAGGCCGCATTCGGGTCCGTCGGCGAGCCATTGATCACCACGATTTTGCCGCGCTTCGGATCGCCACCCTTCTTGAGCGCCGCGAGGAGGGACTCGCCCTGCAAACGGCCCACGCGCTCGTTGTCGAAGGAAACGTGGTAATCGGCCGGGCCTCCCGCGAGGCGCTCGTACGCGAGCACCGGCACGTTCGCCGACTTGGCCTTGGCCACGATGGCGCCAGCCGCCTTCGCGTCAACGGGGTCGATGACCAGGACCTTCACGCCGTTCGTCAGCATGGACTCGGCCTGCGCCTGCTGCTTGTCTGCCTTCTGGTCGGCATTTTGATAGAGGACTTCGCACTTCGGGCAAATCTGCTTGAGGCGCTCCACGAAAAACGGCTTGTCCGCGGCCTCATAGCGCGCGGTCTTCGTCTCGGGGAGCAAAAGGCCAATTTTGAGCGCGCCCCCTTCCGCAGGCTTGGCTGCTGCGGAGGCCGAGGACGCGGTCGACGCGCCCGAGGACGAACCAGACTGGCTACCCTGGTCCTTATTGCAAGCGAAAAGGCCGGTAGCAATCACCAAAGAGCCGATGAGACCAAGGCTGATGCGACGAGTGTGACATGCGATAGCTTTCACGGAACCCTCCTTGGCGATCGCGCGGCCTTGTCCTCGAGACGGACGTTTTCACGCGCGAGGTTCACCAATTTGGGAGCGTACGATAGACGATGGATCGCTCTCGTGATCAACGAACAGCGCCCCAAGCACTCGCCCGAGGACGATTTTTTGGTCGGGTATCATCATTGGACGAATGACGCGCCGCGCAATCAGCTCAGCCACCGCTGACGCGCATTTAATGTGGCGGGCTCTTGAGAGTGATTTTCATTTGCGATACTACGCGCGAATGAAGATCCGTCTTACCTCGATTGGACTTGCCGTAGCCCTCACCGTCGGCACCGCGATCTCGGCGTGCAGCGACGACAACAGCCCCGGCTCCCCGCCGCCGAGCAACGACGCCGGTGATAGCGGCAACGGCGATGGCGGATCCGCGGTCACCGCGGCGGACGTGGTGAAGAACTACGCCAAGATCGTCCACGAGAACTACGAGGAGTCCGTCGCGCAGGCGAAGAAGCTGCAGGCCGCCGTGGACGCGTTCCTTGCCGGCCCCTCGGAGGAGACGCTCGCCGCGGCACGCAAGGCCTGGACGGAGGCGCGGCCCTCGTATGGACAGACGGAGGCTTTCCGCTTCTACGGCGGCCCGATCGACGCGGACAACACGGGGCCCGAGGGCGAGATCAACGGCTGGCCGCTCGACGAGGCATACATCGACTATGTCATCGGAAAGGATCCCAACGACCCGAACAAGGAGATCATCCTCGAAGGGGGGATCATCAACACGAGCACCAGCGAGGCGATCACCAAGGAATCGATCGCGGCGAAGAACGAGCAAGGGGGAGAAGCGAACATCTCCACGGGCTGGCACGCGATCGAATTTCTCCTTTGGGGTCAGGACCGGAGCACGACGGGCCCCGGCAACCGCCCCTACACCGATTACCTGACGACGGGCGGGACGAATCACAACCAGCAGCGCCGTCGCGATTACCTCAAGGCTGCAGTCGATCTGCTCGTCGACGACCTGGAGAGCGTCGAAGTGCAATGGCATACCGACACCGCGGACACGTACGCGTCCAAGTTCATTGCCGGGGATCAGAACACCGCCATCCGGAACATCCTCAATGGCATCGGAAGCCTGGCCAAGAAAGAGCTCGCCAACGAGCGCATGAACAACGCGTACCAGACGAAGGATCAGGAGGAGGAGCATTCCTGCTTCAGCGACACGACGCTCCAAGATTTGACTGCAAATGCCAAAGGCATCGAAAATGTGTACCTCGGCCGGTACGGCAACGTGGACGGCGCTGGCATCGATGATCTCGTCAAGGCCAAGAATCCAGCGCTCGATGCCGAGGTGAAGCAAAACATCGCCGCCTCGTTGAGCGCAATCGCCGCCATCCCGGCGCCGTTCGACCAGGCAATCTTGAGCGATGAGGGCCACACGAAGATCAAGGCAGCCATCGATTCCGTCGACAAGGCGGCCGAATCCCTCGTAAGCGCCGCTACAGCGCTGGGGCTTCAGATCAACCTCGAGTAGGTTGATGCTACGGATTCTGCGTGTTCGCGTGAAGTAGTTGGGGTAGGTGAATGGCCGAGATGATGCGCTTTCCGGATCGCCGCCGCTCTTGGATTGGACTTGGCGTGCTCTCGGCCGTTTCCTTCGCATGGGCGTGCAGCTCGTCCTCCAGTGGCGACCTGCCGCCTCTCGTCGATGCGGGAACCGACGCCGGCATCGAGCCCGAGGTCGAGCTGCTGGGCGGCGGAACGACGATTTTTGACCAGACAGCCAACGCGTTCACGTTCGCCGCGAAAAATCTGGACGACGAGGCGCGCGGTGCCTTCGCGCTCGGGGATCACTTTTTCAATCGCAACTGGGTGACCGCGCCCGCATCGGCATCGGGAAACGACGGCCTAGGCCCCACCTTCAACGCGACCTCGTGCTCGGCGTGCCACTTCAAGGATGGCCCGGGCCGGCCGCCCACGTCGAATGACGAGAAATTCCTCGGCCTGTTGATCCGATTGAGCATCCCGGGACAGGACGCGCACGGGGGTCCTCTCGACGAGCCGAATTACGGGGGGCAGTTCAATCACCAGGCCATTCTCAACGTGCCGTCGGAGGGCACTTCCAGTGTTTCGTACGCCGAGATTGCGGGCACATACGCCGATGGGGAGGCGTACAGCCTACGCCGGCCGACGTACAAACTCGATGGAGCGTTCGGGCCCTTCGCACCCAAAATGATGATGTCCCCGCGCGTTGCCCCGGCGATGATCGGCCTCGGGCTCTTGCAGGCCATCTCGGAGGAGACGCTCACCGCGCTGGCGGACGAGAACGATCGCGACGGCGATGGCATCTCGGGTAGGCCCAACCACGTCTGGAACATCCGCGCGCAGAAGGCGACGATGGGACGCTTCGGGTGGAAGGCAAACCAGCCGACCATCGAGCAGCAGAGCGCCGGCGCCTTTCAAGGCGACATCGGCATCACGTCCGAGCTCAATCCCAACGAGAATTGCCCCGCCGTGCAGACGGATTGCAAAGCCGCCCCCTCAGGCGGTACCACGTCGGACGCAGGCGTGCATGAACCGGAGCTTTCGGCACAAAAGCTCGACGCGGTCACGCGCTACGGAATGACCGTTGCTGTGCCCGCCCGCCGCAATTGGACCGATCCGCTCGTGCGCCAGGGCGAGCAGGCCTTTGCGCAGGCGAAGTGCACATCGTGCCACGTGACCAAGATTCAAACCGGTGTGCTCGACGGCTTCCCGGCGCTCTCGAACCAGACCATTCGGCCGTTCACGGACTTGCTGCTCCACGACATGGGGCCAGACCTGGCCGATGGTCGGCCCGATTTCGAGGCCACTGGCGCGGAGTGGCGAACGCCTCCGCTTTGGGGCATCGGCCTGACGCAGGTGGTGAGCAAGCACTCCTTTTTTCTGCACGATGGCCGGGCCCGCGGTTTCGCGGAGGCGATTCTCTGGCATGGGGGCGAGGCGACGGCCTCGCGGGAGGCGTTCCGAACCATGCCGAAAGATCGACGAGAAGCTCTCATCAAATTCCTCGAATCGCTGTAAAAGGGCATCAGCCATGCATAGAAGCGCTTACTTCGCCCTCGCCTTGATGCTTTCCGCGTGCGGCAGCAGCGGCAGCGGCAACAACTCGAACACGCCGCCCGCGGAGACGAAGCCGGTCCTCGCGGACTTGACCAACGACGTCATCCTTCCGACGTACCGCACACTCGACACGGAAGCGGGCAACCTGCGCGATGCCGCCGAAGCCCTGCGCACGGCGCCCAGCGCGGATACGTTGGCGAAAACGCAGGCGGCGTGGCGGGCGGCGCGCAAGTCGTGGCGAAAGTCCGACGCGTTCCGCTTCGGTCCCGTGGAGGCGAAGGAGATTACGGCCGCCGTCGATTTTTGGCCGGCGAGACCCGCGACCATCGAAACGCTGCTCAGCGGCACCGACGCGATCACGCCCGAGTGGTTCGAGAAGCTCGGGGCCAACGTGAAAGGATTCATGGCGCTCGAATACCTGCTCTTCGACAACGCGGGCGCCGGGGATCCAGGCATCCTTACCAAGTTGACCAGCGACGCCGGGGCCGAGAGGCGACGTCTGTACGTGGCCACGGCGGCGGCCAACTTGAAGGCGAAGACGGAGGAGCTTTACAAATCGTGGGACCCAGCCGGGGAGAACTTTGCGGCGCAGGTCACCACCGCGGGTTCCGGTAGTGCGTCCTATCCGTCGGCGAAGGCCGCCGTCGATCAATTGGTGAACAAAGCCGTGTTCGCGGGTGACGCCGTCGCCGGCAACAAAATTGCGAAGCCGTTCGGCAAGAAGAATGGGGGCGCCGTCCAGCCCGATCTGGAGGAGACGCCGCGCAGCGACAACTCGCTGGCCGACATGTTGGCCACCCTCGAGGGTGTGCAGGCCGTGTACGATGGGACCAACGGAAAGGGCATCACCGATCTGGTGAAGGCCAAGAACGCGGCCCTCGATGATCGGATGCATGCTGCGCTGACCGATGCGCAGGCCAAGGTGCAGGCCGTTCCGGCGCCCTTCCGCACGTCGCTCACCGCGCAGGCCGCCGCAGTCGATGCGTCGTACGAGGCCGTCCGTGGGATGAAGAACCTGATGGGCACCGAGGTGGCCGGCGCGCTGGGGACGACGCTCCAGTTCAACGACAACGATGGCGATTGAGAAACGCATCGCCGGCGTTGGGATCGCCGCGGTGCACTTCGTGTGGTCCGGGTCCTTGCATGCGCAAGCAACCCCACCCACCGAGGAGGTCCGCGTGCGCGGCGATGCCGCGGACAATTTGGAGCGCGCCTCCGGCTCGGGATCGCGCGTGTCGGAAACGGATATGCGGCGCGCGCAGCCGCAGAGCGCGGGCGAGATGTTGCGCCGTGTGCCCGGCCTGGTGATCCGTCAGGAAGACCCCATGGGGCTGCGCCTCAACTTGGGTGTACGCGGTTTGAGCCCGACGCGCGGGCGCCTCGTATTGGTCGAGGAAGACGGCGTGCCCGTGGTGGTGAGTCCCTACGGCGAGCCCGAGCTCTATTACTCGACGCCGGTGGAGCGAATTCAGAATATCGATGTCATCAAAGGGCACGACGTTCTGCTCTACGGCCCGCAAACGGTGGGCGGCGTGGTGCAGTTTCACACGTGGCAGCCGCCGACGCGCGAAGAGTGGAATGTCGAGGGAACGTACGGTGAGCGCAATTTCGCCAAAGCGCTCGCGCGCTACGGGAATTCCGCGGCGGACGGCAACGTGCGCTATGTCGTGCAGGCATTTCGCAAGCAAGGTGACGGCTTCCGCAACATGCCATTCGAGGTGACCGACGTCATGGGCAAGGTGGCCTTCGCCACCGGCCGGGATGGCGAGGCCACATTGAAGCTGGTTGCCTACGACGAGCTTTCGCACACGACCTACGTGGGCCTCACGGAACCGATGTACCGGGCCGACCCGCGGCAGGACACCGTCGCACCGGACGACACATTTGGCATTCGGCGCTACGAGGCCTCGCTGCACCACGAACAGCGCCTCGGCGAACACACCAAGCTGAAGACGCTGCTCTTCGCATACACGATGAACATGGGCCTGCGGCAGCAGGATTTCGACCGCACGAAGATGCCCGACACCGAGTACGTGCGGATCCTCGGCCCACAAGGCATCGACGGGGCGGGCCTGTATTTCCGAAAAACGTCGCAGATCCGCGAGCGCAATTACAACGTAGTTGGCGTCGAGCCGCGCGTGGAGCACCAGTTTCACACCGGCCCCATCGCACACAAGCTCGTCTTCGGCGGGCGCATGATGTTCGACAATGCGCGGCGCCGCGCCTTTGCGGGCGCATCGCCCACGTCCGACACGGGCGATCTGCTCACGGACGATACGACGAGCATCTTCGGCTTTGCCGCATTCGGCGAAGATCGCATCGCGTTCCGGGACGATTTGTTGGTCACCCCGGGGTTCCGCCTCGAACATTCGATCAGCAAGCGCTATTCGAAGCGCACCTTCGAGAACGGTGTCACCAGCGACGTCGACCTCGAGGGCAGCGCCACCGCCACGGGCTTCATGCCCGGTATTGGAATCATCTACGGCAAGCCGGCATTCAACATTTTCGGTGGCCTGCATAGTGGGTATTCGCCGCCGCGCATCAGCCAAGCCATCACCCCGACGGGGCAGGACGTGGGCCTATCCGCCGAGCGAAGCATCAATTGGGAGCTGGGCACGCGCGTCCGGCCACTGCGCTGGGCGCGCCTCGAGGCGTCGGGGTTTCTGACCAGCTTCGACAATCAGCTCATTTCGAACAATACGCTGAGCGGGAGCGCAGCCGAGTTCAAAAACGGTGGCAAGACGCGGCACCTCGGCACCGAGCTCACCGCGATTGCGCAGATCGGCCGCGGGTTGAAGCTGCCCGTGGACGTGGACATTGCTGCACAATACACGTGGTCGCGTTCCAGGTTCGTCGGCGGTCTCTACGACGGGAACTTCGTTCCCTATGCGCCCGAGCACCTGCTGGCGGCGACGCTGGACGTGGAGCACAAAAGCGGCTTCGGCGGGCAAGCTACGTTCAGCTACGTGGGCTCTCAGTTTGCCGACGAGACGAACACGGTGGAGGCTGAAATCTCGGGACGCGCGGGCGAGATACCCTCGTATCGCACGTTGGATTTGGGCGCACGCTACCGGCATGCGCCCACCGGGCTGTCGGCGCTGCTCACCATCAAAAACGTGCTCGATGACGTGTACCTCTCGGGGCGTCTTCCCAACGGCATCTTCACCAATGGCTTCCGCCAGGTGTTCGTGACGTTGAAGTGGTCAGGGCCGTGAGCCTCCGGCTCGGGGTAGTCGACCGGGCCGCCGATATCGCATCGCTGGCGGCGTTTCGCATCGTGTTCGGCCTTTCCATGGCCTTCTCGACATGTCGCTTCCTCTGGCACGGATGGATAAAGGAGTACTACTTCGTTCCGAAGCACTTCTTTCATTACTACGGCTTCGAATGGGTGCGCCCGTGGCCCGGGTTTCTCATGTATGCGCACTACGCCGTCATGGTCCTGGCAGCGTTGGGGATCGCGCTCGGCGTGGCCTACCGGGCCAGCGCCATCGTCTTTTTTCTATTTTTTACGTATGCGCACTTCATCGACAAAACGAATTATTTGAATCATTATTATTTGGTGAGCTGCCTCGGGCTGCTCATGATCTTTTTGCCGATGGATCGAGCTGCTTCGGTTCGCGTGTGGCGGCGTCCCCAGGATGCGTGGGATCGCGTGCCCGCGTGGATGCTCGGGCTGGTGCGTTTTCAAGTCGGTGTGGTTTACGTGTTCGGCGGTATCGCCAAGCTGAAAAGCGATTGGCTGGTGTACGCAGAGCCTTTGACCATCTGGCTGGGGGCCAACCAGGAATTTCCGATCATTGGGCCGTGGTTCGGATACAAATGGTTCGCCCTGGCCTTCAGTTGGGCGGGGGCCGCGTTCGATCTGACGGTGGTTCCTTTCCTATTGTGGAAAAAGAGCCGTCCCTTCGCGTACGCCGCGGCGGTTTCGTTCCACGTGATTACGGCGCGCCTGTTTCAATTGGGAATGTTCCCCTGGATTATGATGGGCTCCGCGTTGATCTTCTTCGACGCGAGCTGGCCACGACGCGCCATGGAACGCTTGCGTATTTTGCGGCCTTCCACCGGCGAGCCTGTGACCTTGCCCGGGTTACCGTCGTGGGGACGCGCGCTTGCCGGTATTTACATCGCGTGGAATGTACTGGTGCCGCTGCGGCATTGGCTTTACCCGGGCAACGTTCTCTGGACCGAGCAGGGCTACCGCTTTGCCTGGAACGTGATGCTCATGGAAAAGAATGGCGCTGTCGACGCGACGGTGGTGGACCCTTCGAGCGGGCGCAAATGGACGGTGTATCCCACCGATTACCTCACGCGCTATCAGAGCAAAATGATGTCCACACAGCCCGATATGATCCTCGAGTTCTCACATGTCGTAGCCGACGATTTCGCACGCCGAGGGCACCCCAGGGTCGAGGTCCACGTGGAGGCGCTGGTCGCCATGAATGGGCGCCCCGCGCGACCTCTGGTGGACACACGTGTCGACTTGGCGAAAGAGAAAGAGGGCTTTGGCGCAAAGCGATGGATTCTACCTTTCGACGACACGCCGCCCGAAATGTAGAACGAGGTCATGCGGAAGCACGCTTTTCTTATTTTGCTATGGGCAGCACATTGCGAGGGTAATTCGAATGGTGGGGGCGGGCCGACGTCGTGGACGCTGATGCCGCAAACGACGTTGGAGGGCTTTGCCGTCTATGCGGGAGAAATACGCGCGACGGAGCGCGGCCTTCTCGGGTCGTTCACCGTGCGCGCCTCTGCGGGGGAAGAGGCGCGGCAGCATGTACGGCTCGTCGGGGTCGACGGAAAAGCCGCGTACGATCATGCGTACCGTGCCGATACGGTATCGGGCCGGCTGAGCGAGGTGGAGGATGGATCGGTTTTCGTGAGCGAGGCCGCGGAGGTCATCGATGAATTCTTTTCGAAGGTCCGCATCCGCCGCATGGCACTCGCCGACGGGGCGTTGCAGGACGACGAAATGATGCCCGAGCCGATGCTGAACCTGCCGCTCGCGGAAGCCATTCATCGCGGGACCGATGGGCGGCTTTGGTGCCTCGGCGTGAATTCCGATTTGGCACTGATGCTCTATGGACTCGGCAAAAATGCGCCGGTCACCAAGATTCCCATTGCCGCACGGACGAGCGTGGACCTCCGCAGTCGCATCGTGGGTCTGCGCGATGGGTTTGCCGTCGTCACGAGTTCGGCGGACGTGGAGGCGCGGTTCGGCGTGCCCGCGTCGCGCAAGGGGGCGGAACAAGTGGCGGTGCTCTCCTTCGATGCGTCGGGAAATTTCGTCGAGGCGCAGACGACGGGCTTCGATGCCCGCGCGGCATTGGGTGCCGTGCGCGTCGACGGCACGCGCATCGCCATCACGGGATCCGTGGAGCACACGCTGAACGACAATTCGCTTTTCGTGCGCTCTTGGACACTGGCGCAAGGCGCGCGGTTGGTGCGCGAGGCCGAGAGCACCTTCGACCTGGGCACCGAGCAAGTCCGCATTTCGGCGCTCGATGTGGCGCCCGATGGGCGATGGATCGCGGGTGGCGAGGTGGGCACTCGCCAAGCCGAGACCGGGAGCATCCTTCAAGGTAGCCGCGCCTTCATGGCCACCCTTTCGGCCGCACCCGCGTTCACGCTCCAGGGATATGCCACGTTCGGCACGCCGGAGCGGCGCAACGCGATTGCCGCATTCGCGCGTGCGCCCGACGGAGGCGGCCAAGAGTACGCCTTCGTGCATCACGATTTTCCGAAAACGCACGACGCGGATGGCCGCCCCGATCAGGCTTATTCACGCACGGAGCTTTATCAATTGCAGGTCTGGTCGCAGTAATCCGCGACCTCGCTCACGCAATAGTTATCCCACGCGGTGTTGCAGCAATACGAATCATTGTTGCACACCGCGGTGGCGCACGCGCTGCACGACTTGGTCAATTTCGCGCCCGTGGAGCAAACGTTGTGCGCGCAGGTGCCGCCCGAGCCCGAATCGGTGCCCGTGCCCGCGTCGGTGCCGCCGCCACCGCCGGCGAGCGCCGTGGCATTCGGGCTCCCCCACCCCGTCGGGCCGTCGTAGCCCGCGGTGCCTTTGCAAAGGTAGCTCGGCGAGCAGCTGCCATTGCTGCCGCTGGTCACATCGTAGAAATTCCCGGTGTGCGTCCAGACATACGAGCCATTGTCGCCGCCGTGGCCGGTCTTCGCGTAAATCGACGCAACGATGGGCGAGCTGGCGCTGGTGCCTCCGTAGACCGCCCAGCCCGAGGCGCCCTGCGTGACGTAAACGGCCACACCGGTGTTCGGATCGGCGACCGCCGAAACGTCGCCCATGACCTTCTTCGAGCAACCGGTATCGGTTTGCCACGACGGCTTGGAAATGTATTTGCTGCATCCGGAGCCAGCGCCGTTCCACACCGACTCGGCCCATCCGCGCGTGCTGGACGACTTGGTCAGGCTCGTGCCGCCCACGCTGATCACGCCCGCCGACGCGGCCGGGTACGACGTCCCATAGCCGTTGTCGCCCGTGCTGGCGAAAATGCCCACGCCGGGATGAACGTAGTAGTCCGTATCCGCCTGCGATTCGGTGGAGTCTTCGCTGCCGCCGTAGCTGTTGGACACGACGGTTGCGCCGAGAGAAACGGCGGTGTTCACGGCCTTGCCGAGATCGTCCAACGACGCCGAATTGGCCTCGACCAGGAGGATCTTGCACTCGGGGCAGATGGCACTGGCCATATCCAAATCGAGTGCGATTTCGCCGGACCACCCATCGTCGGCCGCGGGAAGCGGCGATGCTTTCCCGTCCTGATTCACCTTTTTGAAGCAGCCGTTGGCCGTGGTGCACGAGGAAAGGCCGAATTGCGAACGGTATACGCCGAGATCCGCCTCGGCCTTCGGATCGTCTTGCGCGTCGACGATGGCGATGATCTTCCCCTCGCCGCCACCCGAAGGCACCTTGTACGCCGCCTGCAGATCGGACGGCCCAAAGCCGCTGGGCGTGGCGAACGCTTTGACGTTGCCGCTCGGCTCCGTGCGCACCTTGGCGTGGCATGCGGCAAATCCAGGCTTGAGGTTCGTTCGATCGCAAACACTCTTGCTTGGCTGTTCTTGAATTTGGCTCAAAGCTTCTTGATCGGGATCGCCCACATTCCTGGAAGGCGCGTCGTCGCGTGATCCGCTGGAGCATGCGAGCGGAATGCACGCCAATGGTACGAGCGCCGCAAGTGCAGTGACCGAAATGAACGAGACGGCGGTCTTTTTCGAATAAAGAGACATGTTCGTGGCTCCATGCAATATTCGACCGTGCCTCGAGCTCTCTTCGGTAGTGGGCAATACCGGAGAAGCCGAAGTGGCCTGTTGGATTGGCGTTGGACAGAGGGCTAAAATGTGCGCCCATGAAGGTGCATCCGGCACCCCCATGCGCGCTCGACAGGGACTCGGCTACATACGATCGCGGCAGTGAAGTTTCGACATCGAATCACGAGGCCGCCTAAAATGAGTACGTTCATGCGGGCCCGAGTGTGAATACAGTTCCCACTGTACCACCCATATCCTTACAACGTTGTTAGAGGCCAGAGTTTGCCTTACACGAATGTAACCGCAATCCCATCTTCGTTGGATCGCCATTTGCGACTCCAACTTATCCCTTCGCGATTCCTCACGACCAATACCGCGTTACACCGCGACCCCACCTCAACGGTCTGCCCGATGAAATGATCAGAAGATTTACAGGGAGGCGGGGAGGCGGGGAGTTTTTTTGTTTATTGATCACGATTGCCAATTTGGTAAATCGATATCAAAACCAAAAAAACCTCCCCGCCTCCCCGCCTCCCTGTTCAAATCCCAATCGCACATTGCTGCGGCGCGCCTTTTACAGCAGTGTGACGGGGCCCTTCCCGACTTGGCGGTAGGGGCGCACCAAGTCCGTGCGGAGTCACGTCAGGGTCGACCGGATCGATGCAAAGTTGTGCGAAGGACGAATAGCGATTTGGCACATTCTCATATCTCGGCGGCGCGATATCGGGTAATGAAAGGGCACCCGCCCTTCCATCGGGCCGCGAGGAAACGTTCATGAAAATAGCCTCCTTGTCGCGCTTCTCGACCGTCGCCTACACGATAGCACTCATCGTTACAGCTTCTGCGCAGGCACGAGCGCAGGAACGTGCGCAGGAACCAAATGCGGCTCCAGAATCCAGCGAACCGAGTGCGTCCCCGGCTTCGAGCTCTCAAGCCGACCAAAACAGACAAGACAGACAAGGCAGACAAGACAGAGTGCAGGTCGAAGCGCCGGAGGCCATGTCGCCGCCGGCTGCCCAGCCGCAACACCATACGCCGCCCGGGCCTCCGCCAGCCGAAAATCCCAAGTATTTCCATGCAACCGAAGTTCAATATCTGCATGGCTGGCGATACAAAGAGCCGTCGTCGGATCCCACGGGCGACCATGTTCAGAAGAACATCCTGACGTTTCAGCACTACAGTGAGTGGGCGCTGGGTCGCAATTTCTTCTTTTTCGACTTGATCAAGTCGGATTCCGCCGACAACGATGCCAACGAAGTTTACGGCGAGGCATACACATCGCTCAGCGCCAGCAAAATCCTGGGAACGTCACTTTCTGCCGCGATTTTCGACGACATCAACGTCACCATGGGCGTCAATGCCGGGGCCAAAAGCAATGGCGCGGCCCCGTTCATTCTCCTTCCGGGCATAACGACCGATTGGAAAATCCCCGGTTTCACCTTCTTCCATGTCGACGTCCTGGCGTACATCGATCAAGGACGCTTCGCCGGTCGAAGCAACCAATGCCAGCCCGCGACATTCCAAATCACGCCAGCGTGGGACGCGCCCTTCGAGCTCGGCCCGGTCCGTATGGATTTTCAGGGCTTCGTCGACATCATCGGCGGACATGGGGCGTGCGAATACCAAGTTCTCACCCAGCCGCAACTCCGCATCGACGTTGGCAATTTCTTCGGCAAACAAGACCGCATCTTCATCGGTACCGAAGTCCAATACTGGGTCAACAAGTACGGCTTCAAAGACTTGAACGAGTTCAACCCCCAAGCCCTCGTCGTCTGGCGCTTGTAGCCGGTAGCGTTTTGTAACGGCACAGAAGAAGGAAACCGCCAGGACGCCAGGATCGCCAGGGGTGAACGACTTTTTTTGTTTGTTTGAAAAACAAAAAAAAACATGGCCCAGCGCCGTTTCCGTTGGCCCCACTGGCGACCCTGGCGCCCTGGCGGTTTCCTTCTTCCTCGGGTTTACTCCGAGTTCCCCGCAGCGCGCCGTCGAGACGTCACCACGAGCACGCCGATCATCAATGCAAAGGGTGCCACGCCGAAGACCTGCGTTGGCACCTGCGGGATCGCGCTTTGCGCGAGTGTGGCCACGGATTGCAGAATGCCGAAAAGGTAGGCGCCAGCGGCAACCTTGGCGGGGTGCCAGCCGCCGAAAATCACGATGGCCAGCGCAATCCAGCCGTACCCGGCGGTGTGGCGGTGGCTCCAGCCGGCTTTGAAGTCCAGCGAGAAGGCGGCGCCGGCAATGCCCATCAGCGCGCCGCCGAAAAGCGTGTAGGCATAGCGAATGCGCGATACGTTGGCGCCGCGAACATACGCCGAGGTGGGCTTTTCGCCCGTGGCCCGCAGAAGCAACCCGGCGCGTGTGCCGTAGAAGTAAATCGTGGAGCCGATGACCAGCAGGTAGCTCGCGTAGACCAGCGCGTCGCCTCGGAAAAGCAGCGGCCCGAACACCGGAATGTCGCGCAGCACTGGAATCGAAAGCTCCGGCACCGTGGGCCCCGGCACGCGCACGAACGGATTGCCCAACACGGACGACAGATCCGCCCCGAGCAGCGCCAGCACGAAGCCAATCGCAATTTGCGACTTTTTCAGGGTGATGCTCCCGAAGGCCACGATGATGGCCAGCGCCATCCCCGTCAAAGCCGCGGCCGCGAAGCCCACGAGAAGGCTCTCCGTCGCGCGCGCCGCGGCGAATCCCGTCATGGCGGAGAGCATGATCGTCCCCTCGGCCGACAGATTGATCACGCCGGCGCGCTCGGAAAACGTCTCCCCGACGGACGCGAAGACCAGCGGCGTCGATGTGGCGATGGCGGTGGCCAGAATGGGAACGAAATCCATGGCCGCTACGCTCCCCGCCCCGGCTCGGGCATGCGCTTCGGCAAAAGAAGCACCACGAGCGCCAACGCCCCCTGAAGCACGCCGGAAAGAGACGATTCGAGGCCCAGGGTGAGCGGCAAACGAAGGCTCCCTACATTGAGCACGCTGAAGAAGATGGCAATCGGCACGACGAACCGCATGTCGAAGCTGGCGAGCATGACCACCAGGAGCGCCAGATATCCCAAGTTGCTCGAAACATTGGGAATCAGACGGTGAAAGACGGCCATGACCTGCAGGGCGCCCGCGAGCCCGGCAAAGAGCCCGCACGCGGCAAACACGATGAGCAACTGCCGCACGGCCGGCACACCCAGCACCCCCGCGGCGCGCAAGTTCTGCCCCACGGCGCGCGTGCGCAAACCGAAGTACGTGCGCTGGATGACCACCGCCGTGAAGAGCGCGGCCAGCAGCGCCAGGATCAATGCCGTGGGGCTTGCGTCGGTGCTCCCCAGGGTCTCCATCCAGAGCGAGCGATCCATGGGCTCGGTGCCGGCCATGGAGGCCACACCGGGACGCTTCCATGGGCCGAAAATCAGGTAAATCGCCGCGCCCTGGGCCATGAAGTTCATGCCCAGCCCCGCGAAGATCTCATTGACCCGCCCGAACACGTGGAGCGCACCGGTGAGCACACCCCAAAGCGCCCCGGCCACCATTCCGCCGAGGAGCGCCAGCCCGATGACGAGCCACCCGGGCGAGCCCGATGGGAAAAAATGTGCGACGCCGGTGGCCGCGATGGCGCCCGCCACGAGCTGCCCCTCGACACCCAAGTTGTAGAGCCCCGCCCGAAAGGTGAAGAGAAGCCCCGACGCACAGAGAAGGAGCGGCGAAAGCGTGCTGAGCACGCGTGCCGTTTGGTCGAGCGTGCCGAAGGCCCCGTCCCAAAACGACAGCGCCACATCGAGGGGCGAGGCGCCCATGACGACGCAGATCAACGCGACGAACGCGAGCGACAGCCCTATGGCACCCACGCGAACGAGCCACGACTTCACGATGCCTCTTCCAAGTGGCCACCGATCATGCGCCCCAGTCGATCCATGCTCAATTCCGCAGCGCGCACCGGTCGCGAGGCGTGCCCGCCGCTGAAAACGATGACGCGATCGCTGTACGTCAGCAGCTCGTCCAGGTCCGACGAGGCGAAGACGATGGCCGTCCCCGTCTTGCAGCGCGCGATCAACTGCTGCCATACCCACTGCGTGGACTCGATGTCCAGCCCGCGGGTGGGATGCTCCATCAAGAGCAATTTCAATTGCGCGGGGAGCAGCGCCAACTGCGTCCTCTGCTGGTTACCGCCCGAGAGCTGCTCGGCGCGGGTGCCGGGCCGCCCGCGGATGCGGAACGTCTCGATGGCTCGCTCGGCGGCCTCGAGCGTCTCTTTGGCGCGAAGAAAAAGCCCCTGCGCGGGCGCGCGCAACGCCACGTGCTCCTCGATGGTGAAGCCGCCGATGAGCCCTTCCCGTGCCCGATCCGCGGGCACGTAGCTCACGCCGGCCCGTAGGAAATCCCGGTACGGCAGTCCCGCGAGGGAGGCATCGCCCACCACGAGGCGCGCGTCCCCTTTCACCGGCAACAGCCCCGCGCACAGTTGCAGAAGCAGCGCCTGCCCGCTCCCCTCGAGCCCGGCCAGCCCCACGATTTCGCCTTCGTGCGCGGTGAAGTCGTTCATCGCCAGCTGCAATCGGCCGCGCGCCACGAGGGCGCGCTCGAGCCGCACGGCCACCTTCTCGCGTGCCACGCCCGCGGGCTTCTCGGGACGCGCCGCCGCCGAGGAGCCGAACATCATCTCCACGAGGCGATCGGCGGTGATGGGCAGTTCCGCCTCGCCCACCAATTTGCCCTGCCGCAGAATGCTCACCCGATCGCAGAGCGCGAGGACGTCCGGAAGCTTGTGCGACACGAGCAGGATGGAGCACCCATCCTTGGCCAGCTGCTTGAGCGCCCCGAACAACGCATCGCGCTGTTCGTCGGAAATGCCGGTCGTAGGCTCGTCCAGAATGAGCGTGCGCACCCCGAGCGAAAGCAACCCGAGAAGCTCGAGCTGCTGCCGCTCGCCCATGGAGAGACGCCCCACACGCTCCTCGGGGTGGATGGTGAAGCCGAAACGCTGCCGCAGCTCGAAGAAGCGATCGCGCACCTCGCGCCGCCGTTTCCCCAGGAACCAAAAGGGCCCGGGGCGGGCGGCGGCGAAGCTTTCGAGCACCGTGAGCTCGGGAAAATCGTGCGGCTCCTGGTGGAGCATGCCCACGCCGGCGGCGAGCGCCCGGGCGGGATCTCCGCCTTCCATGGGCTTGCCGTCGAGCAGCACGGCGCCGGCATCCCGGCGAACGAGGCCGCTCAAGATGCCGGCCAAGGTGCTCTTGCCCGCGCCGTTTTCGCCCAGCAGGCCGTGGATCGAGCCCGCCTGCAGGGTCAGCGAGACGTCGTCGTTCGCACGAACGGCGCCGAAGCTCTTGGAGATCTGACGGAGCTCGACGCGCATTCGAACGAAGAAAGACCCTTTACTTGCTGTTGCCGGTGATCCCCTGCAGTAGCTGAGGCATGTACCAAATTTTCTGAAGCGTCGCTACTTCGCCGGGCTTCAAGAAGTCCGATCCATCTTGGTACTTGATCGGGCCGACGAAGAGGTTGACGCTCTTGTCGCCCAGGCCACGAATCAGCTCGTCGAGCGAGGCCTTCTTGTCGCCCAGTGCCTTGCCGAATTCGAAGCCGATGGACGACTTCTCTCCGTTCATGTTCGCGTAGTCGGGCTCGGCCAGCACGAACTCGCCCACGTACTTCCCGTCCTTCGCCTTGGAAATGGCATCGAAGTACGAGGGCACCCAGTTGTAATAGACGACGCCCAGGCACGCGTCCGGCGCCACGTCGCAGCCCGTCTTGTGGTCGTAGTGCACGTAGCGCACCTTCTTGCCCGCCTCGTTGGCCTTCTTGGCTTGCACGGCGGCTTCCGGTGTATCGAGACCGCTAATCACGACATCGAACCCACCGTTGTAGTAATCGTCGGCCACCTTGGTGGGGTCGAGCGTCTGGCCGGGGATGTTGAACCAGAAACCGATCCACGTAATCTTGAAGTTGAGATCCTTGGCCGGCTTCTTTCGATACTTCTCCCAGCAATATTTGGCGCCAAGGTACGCGGAGGATGCGATGCGCCGTGTCTCGTCGTTCACGAGCGGGCCTAGGTAGCCGATCTTCCCCGTTTCGGTGGAGAGGGCGGCTGCGCAACCGCCGATGGCCTCGGCCGGCTCGATATCGCCCATGATGTTGCCGAGGTTCTTTTGATTCTTGAAATTCTGCCCGTCCTTCCACGCATAGTCGCCGGAGACGTGCACCACCCCAACGTCCGGATGTTTCTTGGCCGTGTCGAGGGCGTCATCTTTGTAGTCGTCGGAATTGAAGATTATGAACTTCGCGCCATGTGAAATCATATCATCGGCGACTTGGGACCCCTTGACGTTCGGACGGTCGGCCGGATTTACCTTGTCGACGTACTCGAACTTCGTATTTGGAATCTTGGCGAGCGCAGTCTTGAGGCCGTCATAATGGGCCTGATTCCACCCATGATCGTTCCACGGCCCGATGAGGACCATGCCCACCACGAACGGGGAATCTGCGGATTTCGAGCCCCCACTTGCTGCGGCACCCGATGCTGCTGCGGTCGCTTTCTGCGACTCAGAGTTGCCCTTGCAACCGCTCGAGATCACGCCGGCGGCCAATATGGCGGAACATCCGATGATACCCCACTTGTTCGATTTCATATCGCCTCTTCTGGTTCTTCGCGTTCTTTCGTAATTGCAAGCCGTCCGACGTTTTGATGCGGATGGTGCCCCGAAGCCCCGGAGCCGTCAATCGACTCGACGAATCGACTAATTGCCTCCTTCCATGATGTTTGTCGGCCTCAATGCATGCGGGTTGCTTGCAATCTGCATGTAAATTGTCGCGTGCCTCGTTGTCAAATGAACGCACTTTTCTGGTCCCACACGACACGGCGCCGTAATGTGGGTAGGACAGCGTCCGACGTCCTTGACGCGTTGTCGTAAAAACCTACGCCTCTTCCTCGCCGAAGCGCTTTCGCCATGGCTTTTGGAACCAAATCCGACGAACATAGGACGGGGATGGGAGCGGAGCAGAACGAAACTTTTCAGGCTCTTCCGGCAATGGTCGGGAAGTATCGCCTCGTCGCGGAACTCGGCACGGGTGGGATGGCCCACGTTTTCCTCGCGGTCATGCGTGGACCTCATGGGTTCAACAAGCTGGTCGTTCTGAAGGTGCCGCGTGATTCGGTGGCGTCCGATCCCAACCTGCTGGCCATGTTCCACGAGGAAGCCCGGCTCGCGGCGCGCCTCAATCACCCCAACGTGGTGCAGACCTACGAGGTCATTCACGAAGAAGGTCGTGACATCACGGTGATGGAATACTTGGATGGCCAGCCGCTGCACAAAGTGCTGGCACGCGCGCGCAAGATCGGAAAGGGCCTGCCGCTCGGTATGCACCTGCGCCTCATCTGCGAGGCGCTCACCGGACTTCATTACGTGCACGAGGCAAAGGACTTCGACGGCACACCGCTCGAATTGGTCCATCGTGACGTGTCGCCGCCCAACCTGTTCGTCACATTCGACGGCAGCGTGAAGGTGTTGGACTTCGGCATCGCAAAAGCCGTCACCTCGGTCCACGAGACGCAAATTGGTACGTTCAAGGGTCGCATTCGGTACATGCCGCCCGAGCAGTTGATGGGCGGCAAGATCGACCGGCGCGCCGACATTTTCGCGCTCGGAGCCATCTTGTGGGATGCCGCCGTGGGCGAAAGCATGTGGAAGGGCCGGACGGACGTGGAGGTCATCAGCGCCGTCGTGGGGGACGAAGTCCCTGCGCCCAAGAGCATTCACTCCGACGTGCCCGAAGAGCTCGACACCATCGTGCGCAAAGCGATGTCGCACGATCCCAATAAACGCCACTCCACGTGTCTGGAGCTGCAGGCCGAAATCGAAGCATTTTTGGCGAAGCTGCCCGACAAGTACACATCGCGCGATCTCGCGGCGCACATGACCGAGTTGTTTGCGCAAATTCGCGCCGAGCGTCAGCGCATCATCGAGAATCAGCTCGCCAAAGTGAGCTCCTTGCCCACGGGCGAATATGCGCCGCTGGCGCAAATGGATCTTCCCCGCTCGTCGCTCGCCTCCCTCACGGGGTCGTCGCGCATTCCCTCGGGGTCGACCACACCTTCGGGCCCTCGTTCGCTCGAGGCGATCACCGAGGGCTCGCTCCCCGCGACGAAGCGGCTCTCGCTCGATACGGCGATATCCGCCGCGCAGCCGTCACGCCGTTCGACCATGTCCACCATGATCCTCGGGCTTGGTGCCATCGCAGTGGTGGGTGCGGTGGTGGTCGTGGGCAAATCGTACAAGGGCGGAACGGACGCTCCGCCCCCGCCGGCCGCATCGGCGGCAGCCAACACGCAGGCGCCGGCAGCCTCGAGTCCTGCGGCGGGTGCGGGGGCACCTGCGACGGAGATCGTGACGGTGTTGCGCGCGGAGCCGAGCGATGCGCGGCTCTTTTTGGACGACACGCCGCTGGCGAGCAATCCGTCGATTCAACGCGGACCGCGTGACACTTCGACGCACACGGTTCGCGCAGAGGCCAAAGGCTACGTCTCCAAGTCGACGACGGTGGTCATGCACACCGATAGCGACGTTGTTTTGAAGTTGGAAAAGGAAGCGCCGACGTATCAGCCCCGCGCCTACGTGCGTCCAAGTCGCACGCAAAGGGAGCCTGCCGTCAGTGCAGCACCTACACCGCCGCCGCAGCCTCCCTCCGCGACGGTGAGCGCACCGCCTCCCGCGGAGACCAAGACGAACAAGAAGCAGGCTCGCCCAATCGATACGGACAATCCCTGGGCGAAATGAAAATACGTTTCCGCGCGCTCACGCGTTGGTAATGTAAGCCTCGATCCGAAGAAGAAGACCGATTGGAGACGCTGTCCATGACGAGAATGATTCGATCCGCAGCCGCAGTGAGCCTCGCGAGTGCCCTTCTCGTTTCCGGTGCGGCGTTCGCACAGGTTCCCGGGGTGTCGGGCCCCGTACCACCTGCCAATCCCGCCAATGCCGACGAAGCGCAAATGCGTTTCAAGCGCGGTTTGGAACTGTACGACGAGCAAGATTTCCAAAATGCGCTCATCGAATTTCGGCGCGCGTACGAACTGCAACCCACGTACAAGATTCTCTACAATTTGGGTCAAGTCTGTTTCCAATTGACCGAATATGCGTGCGCACTCCGTAATTTCGAAAAATATTTGAAAGAGGGCGGCCCCAACGTGGCAAGCGATCGTCGCGCGGAAGTCGAGCGCGACATTGCCAAGTTGCAAACGCGTATTGGCCGTATCGAAATCGTCACCAACGTGCCGGGCGTCGACATTACGATTGACGATACGTACATTGGCAAGACGCCGCTCGATGCCTCGGTGCCCGTGGGCGCAGGCCGGCGCAAGATCACGG
Organism: Sorangiineae bacterium MSr12523; assembly: GCA_037157775.1. Taxonomy (NCBI): domain Bacteria; kingdom Pseudomonadati; phylum Myxococcota; class Myxococcia; order Myxococcales; family Pendulisporaceae; genus Pendulispora; species Pendulispora brunnea. Next base: position 2,824,680 of record CP089982.1, on the reverse strand, counting down.
CGACGAAAGAGGGCCGTGCACCGCTGACCCGCATCGTGGAGGTCGCGGGAACGGAGTCGACGCGGGTCCAGCTGGACATGGTGAGCAACGTGACGACGGTCACCGCGCCGGAGACGCCGTCGAAATGGACCACGTGGTCCACGGTGGGGGTCATCGCCGCCGGCGGCCTCGCTGCGGTGGGCGCGACAACGGGAATTCTGGCCTTGAAGGCCTCGAGCGACCTGAAAGACAGCCGATTTGCCGGCAATACGCCGGACAGCAGCACGGAGAATCAGCAGTCCAAGGTGAAGACGCTTTCGGTCGTCACCGACGTGTTCATCGGTGCTGCCATCGCAACCCTGGGTACGACGCTCATCTTGACCTTGACGCGCGATCCCAAGCCGGAAGAGGCAGAGGAGAAGCCAGAAGAAAAGAAAGCGGCGCGCGCACTGCCCAAGCGCCCGAGCCTGCAGATGAACGTCGGCGTGGGCCCCGGCAGCGTGATGCTCGGCGGACGCTTCTAAGAGTGCATCCCACGATGGGATTCGAACCGCCAAGACGCCAAGAACGCCAAGGGATTGAGAATTCGTGAAGGAGGCGCTCCTCACCCACCCCATCCATCTTGGCGTCTTGGCGGTTAAATCTCTGCCTTCGACTTACGTCTCGCTAATCGGGTAAGTCAAATACGACTCCTGACCCTGGCCGAGACCACGATCGAGGCGATCATGATCCAGTCGATCGCTTTATTTGCTTGCTTTTCCCATTTCCAATTTGAAGGCACCTCTCACGGCTGATAACTTGGCCCCTAAACTCTAAAGTGAGGTTGGCCAATGAGAAGGTCCCTGCTTGGAATTTCGACCATCGTTGCCTCTGCGTGGTTGGCAGGGTGCCAGGGGGATGACGGGACGGCTTCGTCACGAGACGGCGTTCATGCTGCGCCGGTGGCGGAAGAGGCCTCGCACGCAACCCCCGACGGCATCCGTACCGCAGCGCGCGGGCCCAATATTTCCATCGTTTTTCACCCGGTGGACAACACCGCGGCCAACGATGGCGCTTTCTTCCTGGCGGAGCTCACCATCGTCAACGAAAGCGCCATCCGGCTCGAGTCCGACGGCTGGCAGATCCATTTCAACTTCGTGCGCCGCATCCTCGACGAGGGCGAGGGCAACGCCAACTACAAGCAACGATTGGCCGCCCAAGGCGTCAAATTCAGCAAAGGGGACGAGGCCAAGAGCGGCGATTATTGGGTATTGGAGCCACTGGCCAATTTCGCCCCCATCGAGCCGGGCGGAAAACGCGTCATCAAGCTGCTCGCGGAAAACTGGGCCATCCTGAAAACGGATGCGCCGGCCGCATTCCATATCGTGTTCCCGCCGGACAAGGACGCATGGGCGCTCCAGTCGTCCGTCGTAATGGATGCGTCGGATCCGAAGCAAACGAAGCGCTTCCCGGGCGATGTGCTTCCTGCGCAAACTCCGCAACTGCGCTACGACGAGAACGGGCCGCTGAACAAGGTGCAACTCAGCGCGGCCCATACGCTCCTGCCGACACCGCAGTCGTTCATTCAGGGCACCGGCGAATACCGACTTGGCGGACCGCGCATCGCCATCGAATACCAGCGCGGGCTGGCCAAAGAGGCGGCCTACCTCAAAGCCGCCCTGGGCGACGTCCTCGCGGGCTCGATCGATGCGAGCGAGCGCGGTCAGTGCGGTTCGGAGATCCGGCTCATCCTCGATCCCCACGCGCACACCGGGACGGAGAGCTACACCCTGGAGGTCGACGCGCAGAAGGGCATCGAGATCCGCGGTGTGGATGCGGCAGGCGTCTTCTACGGCATTCAGACCCTGCGGCAGCTCATTCCCATTGAAGCCTACCGTGCCGCAGCGACGCCGGGTCCGCGCAAGCTGTCCGTGCAGATCCCTGCGGTCACGGTGGCCGACGGCCCCCTCTTCGCCTACCGCGGCATGGCACTCGACGTGGGACGGCACTTCCAATCCAAGGCGACCGTCAAAAAGCTTCTCGATTTGCTCGCCTTCCACAAGATCAACAAGTTTCATTTCCATTTGACCGACGACGAGGGCTGGCGCCTCGAAATACCGGGTATTCCCGAGTTGACCTCGTACGGTTCGCGGCGCGGCTTCGACGTGGACGAGGGCAAGCAGCTTCACATCGGCATGGGCGCGGGGAGCGATCTCGCCCCCGGCGACGGCATCCGCGGAAAGGCGCGCACCGAGGCGGAGGCCAACGGTGGCAGTCAACCCACGTATCAAGGCTACGAGCAGGCCGCGCTCAACTTCGTGGGCAAGGGCAGCGGCTATTACACGACCAAGGATTTCGAAGAGATCCTGGCCTATGCCACCGAGCGCCACATCGACGTCATTCCGGAAATCGACGTGCCCGGCCACGCGCGCGCAGCCGTCAAGGCGATGGAGCACCGGTACAAGAAATATGCGGCCAGCGATCCGGCAAAGGCCAAGCAGTACCGGCTCGTCGATCCGGATGACACGTCGAAGCACACGAGCGTGCAAGGATATACGGACAACTTCGTCAATCCGTGCTTGCCCTCGAGCTATGCCTTCCTCACCAAGGTCGTGCAGGAGGTGAAGGCCCGGTTCGACGCCGTCCCGGGCGCCAAGCTGACCATGATCCACGGCGGCGGCGACGAGTTGCCTGGCCTCTCGTCCAACGTGTGGTGGCAAGGCTCACCGCTCTGCAAGTCCAATCCCGAGACGAAGGATTTGGGCGACGAGGCACTCAAGGACTACTTCTTCAAGAAGTGGCAGCCGATCATCGGGAAGACCGGCGCGCGCATGACCGGATGGGACGACATCATCCACGGAGGCCTGCAGCTCGAGGGCTTCGTTCCCATGCCGTGGAGCAACGTGTGGGGTTGGGGCCGCGAAGACGACGCGTACAAATACGCCAACGAGGGGCGCACGGTCATCCTCTCCCACGCGACGAATTTGTACATGGACCTGGCCTACAACAAGGACCCGGACGAGCCGGGCTACTATTGGGCCAACTTCGTCGACGAGAGCAAGACGTTCAACTATCTGCCCTTCGACGTATTTGCCATTGCCACACACGATCGCATGGGCAATTCAATCGATCCGAGCACATGGGCCTCGAAGACGCATTTGACCGAGGCTGGGAAGGCCAACATTCTCGGCATGCACGGGCTCCTCTGGGGTGAGAACCAAAAGAGCCCCGAGCTGCTCGAGTACTTCGCCTTCCCGAAGATCCTGGGCGTGGCCGAGCGCGCGTGGAATCGCAATACGCCGTCGGCGGCGGATCTGCCGGCTGCGTGGAAGCAATTCGTGAATACGCTCGGCCAAGCGGAGCTTCCCCGTTTGGACTTCTACCGCCCCGTGGATACGCGCCGCGAGCTGTCGCGGTCCGTGGGGGTGAATTACCGCATTCCGTTACCTGGCGCGCGGATCGAAAATGGGCAGTTGCTCGCCAATGTGCGCTACCCGGGTTTGATCATCGAGTACTCGACCAACGGCGGCAAGACATTCAGCACGTATCGGGGCCCCACCGCGGTCTCGGGCTCCGTGGTCGTTCGCTCGAAGACGCAGAGCGGACACGTGAGCCGCGTGGGCAAGGTCAATTAGCCAGAGTGCCGACGTAACGCGACGGGGGGCGAATCAATCGCCCCTTGTCGCGTTGCTCGGCGATGTGTGCACACCAACCGACGACCCGCCCCACCGCGAAGGTCGGCGTAAAGGCCTCGCGCGGCAGGCCGATGGCATCGAGCAGCACCGCCGTGTAAAACTCGACATTGGCCTCGAGCTTGCGATCTGGATACCTCGCCGCGAGGGCGCTCTTGGCCACGCGCTCGACGGCCCGCGCGAGGGCGAGTCGCTCGGTGCGCAACCCCGCGTCGATGAGCGCGAGGGTCGCTTTCTCGAGGACCTGCGCGCGCGGATCGCGAACCCGGTAGATGCGGTGGCCCATGCCCATGATGCGCCGGCCTGCCTCGAGCTCGGATGCGATGAACGCTTCGGCGCGCGAAGGCTCGCCAATGGCATCGAGCATGTCGAGAACCGGTCCCGGCGCGCCGCCGTGCAGCGGCCCTTTGAGGGCGCCAATGGCGGCGACCACGGACGAAACGATGTCCGAGTTGGTCGACGCCACCACGCGCGCCGTGAAGGTGGAAGCATTCATACCGTGATCGGACACGGTCACCAGGTACGTCGACATCGCGCGCGCGGCAGCGGCAGCGGGTGCGTCCCCGGTGATCATGCGCAGGTAATCTTCGGCCTGATCGAGACTCGGATCGGGCGCCACCGGGGCCTTTCCAGCGCGAATGCGCGCCCATGCCGCGGCATACACGGCGACGACGGCGGTCACGCGCAGGTCGGCCTCCTCCGCCGCGTCGCCGAGGCGAAGATGCCCCACGGCCGCGCGCAGCGCATCCATACCGTCGGGTGCGGAGAGCGCATCCCCCAACCCGCCGAGACGGTTCCACGCCTCCAGGCGGGCGGCGCCGAGTCGTTTGCGAATGTGGGCACTGGAACGCGGGCGCCCGTCCGCGGTCCCCCACAGCAGAGCGCATGCATCCTCGAAGGAGGCCGTCTCGGCCCACCGCTCCACGTCGCGCCCCGCAATGATTAGCTTTCCTGCGGCCCCGTCCACGTCGCTCAATGCCGTGGATATCGTGTCATTTGCCGTTTCGCTTGCCATGGTTGCTCCTCTCGACGAGTTTATTTGGGCCGGTGCGTCATGTTGATCAACGTTGATTCGACAATCCATACGACTCACTTCGTCGCGTCGCCGGAGGCGTGCGCCATGCTCGGGATACGCCGGGAGACGCTCTACGCGTACGCGAGCCGCGGACTGCTTCGCAGTTATCCGTCCCCTGGAAAGGGGCGCGGGCGCATGTACCTGCGCGACGACATTCTTCGATTGAAGGCGCGCCACGATGCGCGCTCGGGCCACGGTCCCGTCGCAGCTGCCGCGCTGCGCTGGGGCGAGCCGGTGCTCGACTCGAGCATCACCGAAATGTCCGTGGAGGGCCCACGCTACCGCGGCATGCTCGCCACGGACCTTGCCATTCGCGGTGCGAGCTTCGAGCAGGTCGCCGAGTTGCTCTGGAGTAGGAGCGGAACGCTACCGCCGACGCAACCGCGCTGGCCCACGGCGGCGATCCCCGAGGCCGAATTGGCTCCCCTCGCCGCAGGGACGCGTCGCCCTCTTGCGCGACTCCCACTTCTCCTCGCAGCCTGGCAGGCGCATTCGAGCTTCGGGCGAATGCGGCGCGCGGCGAGCCCGCCATCGCCGGAGGCCACGCGGCGACTCGCGCGCAGCCTCATCGCCGCACTCCCCTGGATCGTAGCCCCCGAGCGATGGCCGGATGCCGCGGCGCGTGCGCCCCGCATGGCCGAGCGCATCTGCCTTCTCTTGAATCGCTCCCCGCAGCCTGCACGCGTGCGGCTCATCGACGCCGCCCTCGTCTTGTGCGCCGATCACGAGCTCACGGTTTCCTCCTTCGCCGCGCGGGTCGTCGCGTCCTCGGGCGCCGATCTCTACGCCGTGCTCTTGGCCGCGGCGAGCGCCTTTTCCGGACCGCTTCACGGCACGGCCAGCGACGCCGTCGAAGCGCTGATTGACGATACGCGACAGCCCCACCGCGCCAAGCGCATCGCCACGGCCTATGCCAACCGCGGCGAGGCCATTCCGGGTTTCGTCCATCACTTGTACCCGCAAGGAGATCCGCGTGGCCGGGTATTGCTCGACTTGGCCATGGAGCTTGCACCGAACAAGCGCAAACTTCGGATCGTGCATGCCCTCGTGGAAGCGGCCGAGCCCCTGGGACAGCATCCCACCGTGGATGTGGCGCTCGTCGCGGCGGCACAGGCCTTGGGAGCCAACAAAGGCACGGCAAGCACTCTCTTTGCGTTGGCCCGTGCGGCCGGTCTGGTGGCCCACGCTCTCGAGCAGCGTGAAAGCGGGGTTCTCATTCGCCCGCGCGCGCGTTACACCCCGTCGGGATAAGCGATTTCGCAGTTGCTCATTTCGAATCCGACGATAGGCTCGTAGCGTATGCGCGTGCCGGCCGCCCTACGGGGAGCGCGAAGGCGAAAAACTCGAAACAACATCGTCGTGGTGGCCGTGCCTTGCCTGGTAGCGCTGATCACGGGGTGCAGTTTTTTGGCAGATCTCGAGCTCCCATCGGGCGGTGAATCCCCGCGTGGTGGCGATGGTGGGGGTCCTCCGTTCACGGACAACCCTTTGCCCGACGGCGGAAACTCCTCGTTCGATGCATCCGAATCCGACGTCCGCGATTCAGGCACGGTGAGCGATGCCGCGACGGACCGCAACGATGCGAAGCCGCCCCCTCCCCCGCCTCCCACGTATGCGAACGAAGTCATGGCCGACCACCCGAGCGCGTATTGGCGATTCGGAGATAGCTCCGGGAACTCGGCCAGGGACTCGGCGGGCTCCACCCCGGGTACCTACGAGGGCGGCTTTTCTCTAGGTGGCGCCGGCGTCGTTTCCAACGACACCTCCGTGCGGCTCGATGGCCAACGTAACAGCCATATCCGCCTCGGTGACATTTTCGATTTCAGCAACAATGCATCATGCACACTCGAAGCGTGGGCCCGTTGGGCCGGAGGCAGCACGGGCCACGTGCTTTCCAAACGCGCGAGCGACCGCGGTGGAACGGGTTATGCGTTGTTCGTCACGAGCGCCGATGGAAACCAGGCTCAATGGACCTACCTACGCCAAAATGGTGACCAGGGCGACACGGTGACATTCCGAACCGCCGCCAGCACGGCTTGGGTGCACGTCGTCGCCACCTACGACGGAAACGTCGGGCGCCTATACCTCAACGGCGCCGAGGTCGCGAGCTCGAGCTTCCGCGATAGCCTCGTGGGCGGGCAATCCGAGCTCTATCTCGGAAACAGCGCATCGGGAAGCGGAGGCTTCAACGGCCAGCTCGACGAACTCGCGATTTACGACCACGTCGTCTCCGCGGATCGCATCCGCGTGCACTACAAGGCCGCCGACTCGAAGTGAAGAACCCAATTGGAGACGTCCTTCACGACCTCTTCGTCCACGTGCCCCGCGCGCTGATACTCGGCGGGTGTGGACGCGCCTTCGCCGCGAACGAACAGGTGATTCAAGGAGGGATAGCTCTTGAAGGATACCGTCGGTTTACCGGCCAAAGCGGCTTTCCAACCTTCGAAATCGTTCTTCGTAACCTGATAATCCCGTTCGCCCTGCAAGACGAGAATTCTGCACGATAGGCTTCTTGCGACGGCGGGTGGATCGTACCCACGCACATCCAGAAAGTACGCACCTTGGACATGGCCGCCGGTCGGCAATTCGACGTTCTGATCCATGTCGAGGTTCGGGTCCTCCACCGTTTGCTTGAAGCGTTTGGCCCTATCCAACGCGCTTGCGAGTTGGACATTGTTCGGATCCGTCGAGGCGAGGTAGGTCAATTGTTCCAGGATCGAGTCTTCGAGTGGGCGCGTCGAACCCGCCAGAATGATGATCCCCGAGAGGCCGGGGTTCTGCTGGGCGATCCGCGGTGCCAAGTACCCACCTTGGCTATGGCCAAGGATGAACAGGCGGTTCGAGTCCATTTCCGGCACATGACGAAGAACCTCGAGCGCATCGCGGGCGCCGTCCAACACTTCTTCCTTTTGAGTCACGATGCCCATTGGTGAATGGCGACTTCGCTTCGTGTAGCGCAGAACGGCGACACCATGGCTCGCCAGGCCCCAGGCGAGATCCTTGAACGTCTTCACCCCGCCCACCGTTTCGTCGGCATCCATCGGTCCGGAGCCGTGCACGAGAACGATGGCAGGGTGGCGTCCGGTTCCCTTCGGAATCGATAGGGTACCGGGCAGCGATGGCGAGGTGCCCACAACGACCTCACGCTCTTCGAACGCACCTGGGCGAACGTAAGGCGGAGGGGTCCAGGCCTCCAACGGCGGAACGAAGTACAGTCCCGCGATGCGATCGTGCGCATCATAGGAAACCTTGGCCACGAGCGCGGCGCGCTCGAATTTGCAGGTCAATGAAACGACTCGAATCGGATCGCGCGATTGAACCTCGCCGCCCGCGATGCTGCGAAATGCACCTGCACTCGATTCCAATGACTTCCACGTATCACGCAATTTCGCCGGCGGGAGCGCCGCCGACAGCGTCTCATCGAATGGACTCCGTGGATGCGTCCACACTCCACCGCTCAGCTCCTGGATGAAGCTTCTTGCTTTCGCCTCGATGGTCATACTCACGGCCAGTACACCCTCATCGTTCGCTCGGGGAGTTATTTTTCATTCTCGGCAAATATCGAGCGGCGACCATTAGATATTCTAATCCAGGGCGATTCGCTCGTAACGGATGGCGTCTTCGCGCCACTCGACAAACAGCGTGGGTGACGTAGGCTTGAGTCGCATGCGCGTGGCAACCCCCCTTGCTCGCAGGCGAAAGCGCGGTCGCACCATCGCAGTCGTTGCTGGGGTATGGCTCTTCGTGTTGCCCACTGGCTGCAGCTTTCTGGCGGACCTGGACTTTGCCACCGGCGACGCCACTCCGGGGATTCGGCCCGAAGCAGGGGATGGCAGCTCCTCTGCCGATGCCCGCTCGAACAAGGATTCCGCCGCCGGATCGGACCCGTACTCCAGCGCGGTGCGCGCGGACCAGCCGAGCGCCTATTGGCGATTTGGGGAAAGCTCGGGCACGACGGCAAACGACGAGATGGGGGCATACCCGGGAGTCTACGAACGGGGCTTCAGCCTCCGCGCCGAGGGTGCGATCGCCAGCAACACGGCCGTGCGGCTGGACGGGGAAATCGGCAGTCGCATCCTCATTGGCGACGTATTCGACTTTAGCAGCGACAGTCCGTCCACGCTCGAGGCATGGGTCAAATGGGATGGCACGGGCTCCGCGTACATCTTCTCCAAGCGCGGCGATCAGACGAACGGAAACAACGGCTACGAACTGTACGCGTCCAGCAATTCTTCGGGCCAGGTCCAGTGGACCTATTCGCGCACCACGCGAGGCCAACCGACCCTGCTGTTCCACGACGCGCAGCCCAGCAACGAGTTCGTGCACGTCGTCGCGACATTCGATGGAGCGATGGGTCGCCTTTATTTGAATGGCGAAGAGGTTTCCAATCTGGCATTCAGCAACAGCGTCGTAGGATCGGGCGCCGTACTTGCCTTGGGCAACAACGCCGCAGGTGACGGCGACTCTTTCCAAGGCACCCTCGACGAACTCGCCATTTACGAACGAGTCCTCTCCCCCGACCGTATCCGCGCGCACTACCGGGCAAGCATATCGAAATAGCTCGTCAGAACGGTTCGAATGGCACGACGCAACATATCCATCGAGAAGCACGGACTGTCCGGATGCCCGTGGATCACTTGCTCCGGTAAAATCGGGATATGGACGAATCCCACCACGGGCACCGGCTCGCACGAAGCTGCCACGTGTAGGCCCAGGTACAGGAGCTGATTGCACAAATGGGTTCCCGCGTGATGCGATATCGCCGCGGGAATGCCTTCGCCTTGAAGCGCGGAAATCAGTCCCGGAAGATCCGGTAACGTGCTCGTACGAGCCGCCGGGCCATCGGCCACGATCGGCTCCCCGCCCGGCTTGTTCCCCGCGCGATCCGGCGTCCGAAATTCTCTCCAGTTGGTGGCAATCCGCTCCAAGGCGACACGATTTCTGCCGGGCGCCTGCCCCAAGAACAAGCAGCACCGCGGGCGATGCCGCACCAGCGCCTCCCGGAGGGCCGCCTCCAGAGCATGGGTGTCACCCGGCATGATCTCGCACCGAACCGACTCGGCGAACCACGGAATTTCGCGCGGAGGTTCCGTGCAAAGCGAGTGAACCAGCCGCTCCGACGCGTTCCAGCCGCCGTCGTTCGATTCGAAGCCCGTGAGCAGAATGGTCATTGGCGCGGGCGGGGAACGTTCGCGAATTCGTCGCCTTTTTTCCAGCTGGGAAGCTCGGGCGCATTGGCGATCCGCCAGCCCGCAACGAGGAGCAGTTGGGCATCCTCGACGGCGCCACGCAGATCCCAATTGGGATCGAACTCGTCGGAAGGTTGATGGTAGTGCGTGCGTTCGAACGACTGTTGCTGCTCCTTGCCCCAGCCGGGCGGGCGCCCGACGTATTCCGGACCTCCTTTGATGTAAATCGAAGGAACACCGATCTTTGCAAAGCTGAATTGGTCGGACCGATAGAAGGAACCGCGATCGGGGAAGGAATCGCCGTGCAGCGAGCGGCCCTGGGCCTTTGCCAGCGCAGAGACGACGTCGTCGAGTGACGACTTTCCGAGGCCCACGAAACCCAAATCGCGCGTCGGGCCGAAGATGTTCATCGAATCCATATTGAGATCGGCCGCGATGCGGCCGGGCGGAAACGTCGGGTGCTCGCAATACCATTGGGAACCGAGCAGCCCCTGCTCTTCCGCGGTGACCGCGGCAAAGACGATGGAACGGCGCGGCTTGGATTCCGCGCGGGCGAAGGCCCCTGCAATGGCCACGAGGGTGCCGCTGCCGGAGGCGTTGTCCACGGCACCATTGTAAATCGAATCACCATTTCGAGGCGCGCCGATGCCAAGATGATCGTGGTGCGCGGTGTAGATGACCGCGTCGTGCGAAAGCTCCGGATCGCGGCCCGGCAGAACACCGAGAACGTTGGCGCTTTCGATGTCGCGGCGCTTGTTGCTGAAGGCCAAATCCAGTTTGACATTCAGCGCGCGCGGCCGAAAATCGCGACGCTCGGCCGCCTGCCGCAAGGCATCCAGGTTCTCGCCGCCCAACGCGGCGATGCGCCGGCTGGCATCTTCGGTTGCCCACATTTTCGCGAGCAACCGCGGCTCCCCTTTTGCGGCGGGAAGCTCGAACTTCTCCAGCGCGTTCGACGTGACCACCACCTGCCACGGGTACCCCGCCGATTCCGTCGTGTGAACGATGATGACCCCGGCGGCGCCTTTCTTTGCAGCTTGCAAGTATTTGTAATCCCACCGCCCGTACCACAGACGTCGCTTCCCCTCGAAAAGCGCGGGATCCGACGATGGATCGTTGTTCATCACGACCACCACCTTCCCGCGAACGTCCACGTCTTTGTAATCGTCCCATTGGTATTCGGGGGCGACGATGCCATAGCCGGCAAACACCAATTCGGCATTCATTCGAACTTGGGTTTCCTGCACACCCGACATGACCACCAGGTCGTTCGGAGAGGCCAGCGAAAGGGTATTTTCCTTTTTCGCCAGACTCGAGAACGTCACCGGACTTTTCACCTCCGGTGTGATGGCCACCAGCGGGACACGTTGGAAATACGTTCCGCCATCACCACCGGGCTGCAGGCCCAAACGCCGAAACTCGGAGGCCAAATATTCCACGGCCAACTGACCACCGCGCGATCCCGGAGCGCGCCCTTCCAGTTTGTCGTCGGCCAGAAACCGCGTCGGGGCCGCAATGCTGTCGGCCGTGATGCGCGAGGCCAGTGTCTTTTCCTCCGTGGAGATCTCGGCTTGCGACGGCGCCGGCGAGGTAGCGGCCGCGGAAGAAAGTGTGCCGGGAGCCGGCGCGGCTGAGCTGCAGCCTCCGAGAATTCCTAGAGAAAGTGGCAGTGCGATCGAGAAATGCGCGCGCATGGTGGGCGCAGACGTAGCGGCGGCAAGCAGTGACGTCAATGTCTCGCCTGAGGCGGCTGGTACGCCGGGGCGGTGGGGCAAAACTCAACGCCGGGATCTGTCGTGTGGCGAAATGTCACGTTCTCGTCGCGTCGTTCTTGTTGAGATGAACGCGATTGCGAGGCACAAATGAAGAGGCATATCCGTTGCTCCCCGGGCACCGGGAAAATCTTTCTCTTTTCCTTCTCGGCCTTCTCCCCTACAAACGGGCGCCTCGGGAAGATTCGCTTACTTCTTTGGGTAGTACGCAGTGGATCGGTCGAGAACGTGAAGTAAGTCCTCACGTTATTCATGTTTGGGGGGGCCCAGGAGCCATGATGCAAGGCAGTGCACCCCATTCTGATGAGCGTTCGCGCGCCCGCTACGAGAGCGTCCCGGTTCCCGGGCACCGCGTGGCAACCCCGCGCTGGACGCTTTGTTTGCTCGCAGCCAGCGTCGCGTGCGGAGTTGTAGGGAGCGCTATGGGCGCCGCGCCCGCGTCCATGGCATTGCTCATCGCCTCCACGGCATGCGCCGCGGGCGCGCTCGTCATCTATCTCGTCGAAACCCGCCGTCCGCGTCTCGGTCGGCTTCGCTGATCGTCGTCACCGGCCGCGCACTTCCGCCAGCCATGCATCGATCAAGCTTCGCGCGATGCTTAGGCGCGGCGGGATCGGGGGAAGTGCGTCGGCGCGGAACCAGTCGGCGTGCGCAATTTCGGCGCCATCGACTTGGATCTCGCCCGACACCCAATCGGCAAAGAAGCCGATCATGAGCGAGTGCGGGAACGGCCAAGGCTGGCTCCCGAAGTAGCGGGCATTGGCCACGTCGACGCCGACTTCCTCACGGACCTCGCGCACGATGGTCTCCTCGAGTGACTCGCCCACCTCGGAGAACCCGGCGAGCACGCTGTAGAAGCCAAACGTGGAACGAGCGTTGCGTGCGAGCAGCACGCGATCGCCACGGCGCACGAGCACGATGATGGCCGGCGAGATCCGCGGGTACGACAGGAGACCGCACGCGGGACAACGCAGGCAGCGCTCGTTCTCCATCGCCACGGTGGGCGTCGCGCACCGGCCACAGAATCGGTGGGTCTTGGCCCAATCGACGACTTGGGTGGCCCGGCCGGCCAACCAGAAACGCTCGTCGCCGAGCGGAATGTAGAGCTCGCGAAGGTTGGCCACGACCAAGGGCGGCCGCAGCTGCGTCTCCTCGTCGAGCGACACGGCGAAGGACTCCGTATCGCGGCCATGCTCATCACGCAGCGATCCGAGATGGTGCGCGGCCTGGGTGTCCACGCCGAGCTGCGCGATGTCGTCATCCGTGGGAAAAAACACGGCGTCATCGCTTTCGCGACGGACGACGAGGCCTTTGGGATGCACCAGGAGCCAGGTTCGCTGCGAAGCATCGGCGGGGGTCAAGCGACGAACGGAAGTCATGCGATCGTGAATCGTGGGACCATGCGGCCGCCGCGACAAGCGCTGGCAAGCATCAAGCGGACGCGGCGCGCCGGTATTCGATGTAGTGCGCGGTCTCGTCGGCAACCTCGCGGCCGTGCTGCTTTTCCACGAGGTAGAAGGACATGTCGATGCCCGAGGCGACGCCGGCCGAGGTGATGATCGCGCCCTCGTCGACCCAGCGCGCGTTGCGCTCGACGTGAACCTCGGGGTCCAATTTGGCGAGCTCGTCGAGTGCGGCCCAATGCGTGGTCGCGCGCTTGCCGCGCAAGAGGCCGGCCTTTGCCAGCAAAAGGGCGCCCGTGCACACCGAGGCAACGATCTTCGCGGAGGAGGCGCGCTCGCGGATGAAGTCGATCGTCTTCGCGTCGTTCACCAGCGGACGCGTGCCAAGGCCTCCGGGAACCAGGAGAAGGTCGATGGGCGGCGCATTGGCGAGCGAATAATCTGGCGTGACCTTGAGACCACCGATGGCCGAAACCGTGCCTTCGCGCACGCCGATGGTGAACACTCGGAAAGGTGCATGTTCCTCCGAGCGACGCGACGCTACCCCGCCGACGAGCCTGGTCCTAGAAAAGACTTCGAACGGCCCCGTGAAGTCCAGCACTTCGACGTCGTCGAACACGACGATTCCGGTGTTCCATCGTTCCATGAGAGGTCTCCATGAATAGCTTGAGAATCGCGACCGCGCAGTTCGAGAATAGGAGCGGCGACAAAGACTTCAACCTGGGCGTGATCGATGCTCTGGCGGCAAAGGCCAAGCAGCAGGGCGCCGAGGTGGTCGCGTTCCACGAGTGCTCCGTCACGGGTTACACCTTCGCGCGCCACCTCTCGCGCGAGCAGATGCTCGAGCTGGCCGAGCCGGTGCCCCAAGGGCGAAGCATCGAGCGCCTGGTGGCCATCGCCCGAAAGCGGCAGATCGTGGTCTTGGCCGGCCTGTTCGAGAAAGACCGCGAGGAGAACCTCTTCAAAGCGTACGTCTGCGTCGATGAGAACGGGGTGGTGGCCAAATTTCGAAAGCTGCACCCGTTCATCAATCCGCATCTCTTACCGGGGAACGAATACGTCGTATTCGATATCCATGGTTGGAAATGCGGTATTTTGATTTGCTACGACAACAACGTCATCGAGAACGTGCGCGCCACGGCCTTGCTCGGGGCCGAAGTGATCTTCATGCCGCACGTCACCATGTGCACGCCCTCCACGCGGCCGGGTGCAGGCTTCGTCGATCCGGCGCTCTGGAAGAACCGCGAGAGCGATCCCACCTCGCTGCGGCTGGAATTCGACGGCATGAAGGGGCGCGGATGGCTCATGAAATGGCTACCTGCCCGCGCCTACGACAATGGCATTTACGCCGTGTTCTCCAATGCCATCGGCATGGATGACGACCAGTTGAAGAATGGCTGTTCCATGGTGGTCGATCCCTTCGGCGACGTCATTGCCGAGTGTCGAACCTTGGGCGATGACGTCACCGTCGCGGTGTGCACGCGCGACAAATTGGAGATGGCCGGAGGCCACCGGTATCGCAAAGCGCGCCGCCCGGATCTCTATCGGGAGATCCTCGGGCGGGCGCACACGCCGGAGCAGCAGGTCGCGTGGTTAGCGACGCCGGCGACGGGAAGCGAAGGCGGCGACGCCGGCCGCTAGGCCGACCCAACCCGCAACACCGATTCCAGGTGTGGATCCCGGTGCGGCGGCGCAGGAGCCTCCCGCGATCTCGGTGCCGTCGTCCTCCGCGCCCGCGCCTTCTCCGCTGACGCCCGAGCCGGTGCCGGCATCGCGCTTTCCGCCGCCACCGCCGCCGGTACCACCGCCGCCTCCCCCGCCGGTGCCACCGCCGCCGCCGCCCACGGATCCTGCGTCGGGTTCACTCCCGCCGCCGCCACCCGCGTCTGGATTTCCACCGCCGCCTCCCCCGCCGCCGCCGCCGCCACCACCGGCGTCCGGGTTTCCGCCGCCTCCGCCGCCGCCTCCTCCGCCCCCGCTGCATGCGTTGTGCGCACCGTCTTGCCAGTCGGCGCACGAGGCCGGGCCAATGCCCAGGGTACCGGTCGTCGGGTAGTCGACGACCGCATTGGCGCTATCGGTGAATCGGAAGAAATACCGGTGGCATCCCGAGGCCACGTTGGTCAGTGTCGCACTGTAGGCGCCATTGGTGTCCGACCCGCGCTTCTTGGTCATCGTGGTGCACGCACCGTCGACGTTGACCACGGCCCCCTTCGGCGCGGCATTGGAATACCAATTGGCCCACACGTCGACCGAGGCGGCCTGACGCGGAAAATGCGAGCCCGATGGGACCTTGGGCGGTGCACCCTGGCCCGAGAAATCCTGCACCGCCATGAATTTGCCGGAGCCCACCACCACCCCGACGCCGAGCGAACCCGTATTCTTCAGAATGTTCCAGCGGTGCCCATTTTCGCCGGTGAATTGGCATGCGCTGGTGCTCGACTGTTCGTAAATCCACATCCGGAAGATGCTGTCCGGATTCCCATTCGAATCCCACGCAATGTTCTCGGCACCGCCGCTGGCACCGAAGAGCGACATCCGCTCACTCGGGCCGGGACAGGAACCGCTGCAGGTCGCCGAACCGCCTTGGCATGCGCACGATTGCTGGCCTTGGCAGCTTCCCGGATAGATATCTTTGATATTGCTGACAATGGAACACTTCGACGAATGGTCGAAGAAATCCTGTGCAATCATATTGTCCGCGTGAAAGCGCGCGGCGTGGTTGATGGCTTCGCCCCACGCGACCGGCGCAATGGCGCTGTAGCAGGATTTCTCCGGGCAATTGCTCCCGCACGCGGCCAATTCGGCTTGGGGGTCGACATGGGCGCGGTTCGTCCATTCGTGAATGACGCGCTCGGCCCAATTGGGGAATCCATTCTTTTCTTCGCCGTAGGCGGAGGCCGGTCGAGAATAGGTCGCGAGCCCGAGCAACGCGGCCCCGAAGGCGGTCAAACCAATGAAAGTGCGCATGCCTCCTCCTTACCGAGGGGTACGAGTAGTTCGAATTCTGGAAAGGCCCCCGAACGACCGGCGTCGTTCCAATACGGAATCCAGTCGCACCATAGCGTCCCGGCAGATACACGCAAGCCTCCCGAGCCCCCTCGCTACTCATAATCGGCCACCCCTCCGCCCCTAGTGACTATTTGTCGTAAGGGCATATCCACGAAGAACGGAACGCCCACTACGAATTACGGCATTCTCGTATATTCACACCGGAGAATTGAACAGGGAGGCGGGGAGGCGGGGAGGTTTTGTTGTTTTCAATCAGCCCAGAGAGCCAAGTGAACCCAAAAAAATTCAGCGTTCCGGGACGGTTCGTGCCGAATTCCTCCCCGCCTCCCCGCCTCCCTGTGAATTCTCTCTCTTCGCTGACCGAGCGGGCTCGGCGAGCTGGAGCGGAGGGTTGCACCTAAAGTGCAAGACTGTTTGCGTTCGCGTGCGGCGTCCGGGTAATTCTCCATGTATGCGGTTTGAGCCGAGCGGGGAGCGAGGAAGCCACGTGGACTGATGCGGCTCGTCTGGCTCGTTTTTCTCTTCGTCGTCCTGAGCCTCGGAATCGCTCGCGTGGCACAGGCCGAAACGTTGCAGGCGCCCTTCGGGGGTCGTGCCATCCCGCTGGGCGGGAACCGTGTGGCCTGCGGGATCATGCCGGGAGGCTGGGGCATCGAGGCGCTGGGACGGGCCGTGAGGCCGCCTCTCGCTGCGTCCGCCATCGGCCAAGCCGTGGAGCTCAAGGTGGCCCCCACCTCCGAGGCGTGCGCCAGATCGACCGACACGGTGAAGCTGGTCACCACCGCCCGATGGCCTCGCATCGACCGGGCCAGCTTCAGTTTGTCGATTGACGAAGGGCGGCTCGAAGGGCGCGGCCACGAGCTGCGCAACACCGTGGTCACCTTCCCCGGTGAGCAAGGCGTCGCCTTCGACGCGTGCCGCGAGCCGCAGAACGACGCCGGCACCGAAGTGTGCACGTGGCGCGTTCCCAAGAACGTGTCGGCGGATCCGGCGGCGCGTGCACTCCGCTGGCTGCCCGCAGGCGCGGATGTAAGCCCGGACGCGATTACCTTCGGCATCGATGGCCGGCGCGCCGATCCTGCGACCTTCGTCATCGCGCCGTCGCGCGTCCAAGTCTCGCAGTTGGTTCCTCCGGACGCGGCCGTCGACGTCTCCTCGGGCACCGGGCTCGTGCCGCTTTTGCACCCGGAGATCATCAGCACCGTGGAGTGCGGGAACTTGCGCTGCACCGTCGAAGCGGGCCGGCTCACGGTGCAGGCTCCCCCTGCCTCGGTCACCGCGCTGGACATTAAGTTTCGCCTCGCGCCCCACGTCGCCTACACGAAAAAGGGCACACAGGATCCGCAGCCCACCGTAAAGCTCTCCATTTTGCGCTGCCCCATGAGCGTGGCCTCCGGCAATGCGCTTCGTGGTGTGGACAGCGCGCGCGTGGTCGTGCGCCTCGAAGGACAGTGCGCGAAGGATATCGGCCAGCTGCGCTTCTCCATCGGCACACACCGCACCGACGTCGTGCAGCTCGAGACGATTCAGGACGTGAGCTACGCCGTCTTGGCCGTGGGCAACCTGGATGGTCCGCAGCTCTCCATCGTGGCCTCACGCGGCGATGGCGAGGGCTCGGTGGTGGGCATTGCCAGGGTCGATACGCAGCCGGCGCCGCTGGTTCGAACCATCCTGGAGTTACCGGGGTATCCGACCATCGACTTCATTCCGAACAACCGCCCCGCACGCGTGCATCATCCACGCATCAACGGCGTGGTGCTGGCGCTGCTTCCCGTGCAGGACGTCTACACCGCGACGAACGAGGGCGACACGTCGATGGTGCAAGGCGAGATCAACGCCGCCGGGTACGTGGCCCTGCGTTTCGGCTACCGCGTTCCGGCGTTGCCCTCGCCTCTGGACCAGGTCGACTTGGCCGTGTTGGTCGATCCGCTGCAGCGCAACGTCAAAGAGGCCACCATCCCCGCCCCCATCAGCCTTTCGGCGCACACCGACCGGCCTTTGGTGGAGTTCATTTGTTACGAGAACGGCCGCCCGTATTTCGTACGACCGGGCATCATCGAGCACCTCGGTTTCGAGTCGAGCGACAGCTGCCGCATCGTGTTCCACCGCGAGCGGCTCTTGCCTGAATATGGAACGCAGAAGCTGCAAGTCGAGATCGATGTGCGAAAGCTCGACGGCAGCGTCCGCGCCGAGGCGCACGTGTCGCAAACCGTGATTCTCCGCGCAGGCAACAGCCCTCGAATCGCCTGGATCAAAGGCGTGACCACGCCATACGATCGCATCATCGTGCGCATTTCGCATGTGGCGGACGAGACGCACTACCTCGGTGCTCAGGAAATCCTCGGCGAGCCGTCCATCCAATGGAGCGTCGTCCTCGGGAAAGGAAGCTTCCGACTTTATGCCACAACGGCGATTCCGACCGGCCTATATCGAGTTTCCGACTCGGATCATAGTGGCGCATTGACCCTCAACTTCGGAATCATTTCGCGTTTGACCTGGCTCGACAGCGACGGCAAAGAAGGGCTGTTGGGTCTCGAGGGCGGCATCATGGCCTTTGGCCTCACGGGTGCCACCAACTCGGCCGGCCAAAACCTGACCCAAGTCGGCGCCGTGCTGGGCATCGGCCTCGCCATTCCCATCGCCAACGCTCAATCACCGACGCAGGCGTCCATCAACTTGCACGGCTGGGTGGAGCAGCGTCTCACCGGCAATGACAGCGGCAGCAACACCCCTGCCATCATCTTCGGCCCCAGCATCTCCATCGGCAACATCGGAACGACTTTCTGAGGGAGCAGAGAGAGATCACATGAAGGCGGGAAGGCGGGAAGGTTTAGAGATTTTCAGAATCAAAAATCCTTCCCGCCTTCCCGCCTTCATGTGAATTTCTCTCTCTCTTAGATGCCGTGGCCGCGGGCCATGAAGGTGGCGATGAAGACGATGATGACGACGGAGGCAATCTCGAGCCGGTTGAAGAGGCGCATGCGGCTTAGGGGGGAGGGGTCGATGCTCATGTTCTTCTTCACGCGGATGCGCCATTTGATGAGCATGGTCATCGGGTAGGCCTCGAAGGCCAGGATCAGGATGAAGAGCGTCAGCTTGGCGTGGAAAAGCGGGTTGTGCAGGTACCAACCGGTGGGCTTCTCCACGCCGCCAAGAAAGCGCCACAACCCCGTGACGAGCCAGAGAACCGCCGCTACCCCCCAGGCATTGTCCGCCGCAAACAGATTGCGTAGCCGCGCGTCGTCCAGCGGATAGCGAAGTTGGCGCCCGCGAACGTACACGCCACCCAAGCCAATGCCCAACGCCAGCAGATGAAGGGCCGCGAGGATACTCGACATGCTCCCCTTATTACGACGAAACCCTATGCCATGGCAGGCCTATCCGCGCGTTCCGTCCGTCCGATAGCGACCCAAATCGATGTGGAAGTGGTTGCGATGAAGGGCGTCGAAGAACGGGGTAAGTACGTTGGAAAAGAGGTTCTCGTCGTACGCGCGGCGAGAGATCTGGCGAAGGAAACGGCCCTCGGCTTTGGCGGGCGCATCGGCCTTATCGAAGTGGCGCAAGACGGAGACGGCCTTGCCGTCGTCCAGGGTAAAGGTCTCCAAGTCGATGGCGTTGGCATAGGAGTGCTCGCTCACCCATCCCGGATACGCCTTCATTTCGCGGCAGGCGTAGGTGCCCAGTTGATGAACGCGCACGATGCGCTTGCCAAAGGCGCGTTTCGCTTCCTCCTGCGCCACCGTATCGAAACGCGAGAGGGCCAGCGCCATGTTGCACGTGACCATCGCCGGCGGATCGTAGGCGATACCCGCCGCACTGCGGTGATAGACGACCACCTGCTCGGAGCCGCACGTCATGGTCTTGTGCTTTTGAAGGCCGAGCCGCGCCGTCGAGAAGCGCACGCCCTCGGCCTTCAGCGCCGCCTCGCAGTCATCGCGCGGGGCGGGCGGGCCCACGATCATGTCGTCCGCCGGATCTTCGTTTGCAAACCCGGCCGGCTTGGCCGATCCATCACCTTTGGCCGATCCATCGCCCTTGGCGACGCCCTCGCCCGTCGCGAGTGTCGCCAACGTAGCCAGCACGGCCGATACGAGGCCGATCCACGACACCTTCTGCATTTTGGATTGGACGGACGGGGCAGCAAAAAGTTTTGCACCTCCCCGGTCGGCGCGTCTGTCACTATTATGTCAGTTATGCGCCGCACCGAGCGCCTGTTCGCCCTCGCCGAATACCTACGCGGCCGCCGCACCGGCGTCACGGCCGAAGTTCTCGCGGAGCGCTTCAATGTGACGGTCCGCACCATCTACCGCGACCTGGACACGTTGCGCGACGCATCCATGCCGCTATCGGCCGAACGCGGTCGCGGTGGCGGGTATGCGCTGGACCGCAGCTACAGCCTTCCGCCGGTGAACTTCACGGCACGCGAGGCAGCGCTCATCGTGGCGCTGGGGCGCTTTGCCATCGACATGCGCCTGCTTCCGTTCACCGATACGCTCGACTCGGGCCTCGACAAGGTACGCGCCGCCCTCTCGACCTCCGCGCAGCGCGAGCTTCTGACGCGCCTCAAGGAGCTATCCTTCCAAGGCGTTCCTGCCCTGCCGAGCAAAAAAGCCGTACGCGCCGCCATCGAGCGCGCTTGGTTCGAGCAGCAACCGGTGCAAATCACCTACGTGGACAGCAACTACATCCAAACGACGCGCGACGTCCGCATCGAATCCGTCATCATGGACCGCCACGAAACGCGCATCGACGCCACCGACCTCGCCGCCGGCGAACGCCGCCACTTCCGCCTCGACCGCATCGAACACGCCGAAATCCTCCGCCCAGCAGTCACCTAGCGGGCGCTGACACGATCAGGGCTGGAGAGATTCACAGGGAGGCGGGGAGGCGGGGAGATTTTGTTTGGTTGGTAAGGCGTCGAAGTCCGTCTTTGAGGACCGCTTCGCGAAAGTTAACGAGCAGTCCCGTTCTCAAGCCAGACAGCCGCAGATAAGTCAGCAGCTGTGCCTCATGGATGGGGAGCAGTCGCTCGACGCATTTGAGCTCGACGATCAGTGACTCTTCCACGACCAGGTCGAGTCGATAGCCGCACTCCAGTTTCACCCCTTTGTATTCGAGAGGCAACGGCCTCTGGCGCTCGAAACGCAGGCCCCTCTCACGCAACTCGTACGCAACGCACTCCTCGTAAGCGGATTCGAGCAACCCAGGTCCGAGGTAACGGTGAACCTCGATGCACGCACCGATCACCGCGTCGGACCAACCCCCAAATCTCCCCGCCTCCCCGCCTCCCTGTTCCATCTCTCTGGGATTATCGGCCGCAGCGAGCGCTAGGTTCGCGAGGAAATGTGTCAGCCGTTCGCTTTGCGGCGGAAGAAGCGGGCGATGGGGCCGATGCCGCCGGCGATCAAGGCGCCGAGGAAGCTCAGTAGGAAGAGGCCCGTGTCCCAGATGCCGTGGGAGAGCTCGGAGCTGGTGCGCAGGAAGACGGTGTAGAGTACACGGATGAGGAGGCCGCCCATGCCGTAGAAGACGAGGGCGGCGGCGGCGGTGCGGCGTAGGTCCGACGCGAGTTCGACTGCGCGCACGCTGTTCGGCCACACCGAGCGGCGCACGTGGAGTGCGAACAAGGCCGTGGGCGTGATGGCCAGAAGCGCGGTGCCCACGATGAGCATCACCGCCTCGGTGCCCGTGATGTCGCCAGGCCGGAAGTAGCGAATGGTACCGCCGAGAGCACCGGAGACACCGCCGATGAACCACACCACCAGCGTGATGGTCATCGTCACGATGGTCGGCCGCGCGTACTGCGCTGCAGAGGACGTGGCCTCCATCGCATCGAGTGCCTCTTTCGAGATGGCCGGCAGCGAACCCGTCCCGCTGGTGGGCCCAGGAAGTGAGCCCAACGCGGCGCGCATCGTGCGCGCGGAGGGATCGTGCGGATTGCCGTGGCCGATGACGGCGCCGTCGCCCTTGCGCAGAATGGTCTGCATCTCCGGCGAGGAGAACGCGCCCGCATCGAACGGCGCGAGGGCCACGTCCAGATCGACCATCGACTGATAGCGCTCGCGCGGATCCTTCTGCATCGCGCGTTGCACCACGAGCTCGAGCGCCGGCGGAATGGCCGGATCGATCTGCCGCGGACGAATCGGCTCCTCGGTGAGGACCTGCGAAAGCGTCGCCGTGGGATCGTCGTTGTCGAACGGCCGGCGGCCCGTGAGCAGCGTGTACAGGAGCGCGCCCACGGCATAGATGTCCGCCCGCGAATCCACCTTTTCGCCGCGGGCCTGCTCGGGCGCCATAAACGAGGGCGTGCCCATGATCATGCCGGTGCGCGTGAGGTGCGTGTTGCGATGGCCAACCTTGCTGATGCCGAAGTCGAGCACCTTGATGTGCGGCTGCCCATCGCGCGCGATGACGAAGACGTTCTCCGGCTTCATGTCGCGGTGAACGATCCCGCGCACGTGGGCGGCATTCAGGGCTCGGCAGATCTGGCGCGTGATGGCCACGGCCGTGGCCACGTCGAGCCGGCCCACCTTCTTCAGGTGCTCGCCCAGCTCCTCGCCCTCGAGGAACTCACCGACGAGGTACGGCCGGTTGTCCGGCCCGCGCGAGACGTCGTAGACCTCGATCACGTTGGGATGGTTGATCGCGCTGGAGCTCTCCGCCTCGCGCTGGAAGCGCTGCACGACCTCCATGTCGCGCGCGAACTCGGGGTGCAGGATCTTCACCGCGAGGCGCCGCTCACGCAGTCGGACGTGACGCGCCTCGTAGACGCGCGCCATACCGCCTTCGCCGATGAGGCGTTGAATCAGGTATGCGTCGCCGAGAACCATGCCCAGCAGCGCATCGCCCTCCTCGCCCGAGTCGCTCACCAGCGAGCTGGCATCCTTTGGACAGACGAGAAAGTCGACCGGGTAGTGCGTCCCGCAGTTGGGGCAGCGCTTGGGGCCGCCCGCAGCCACGAGCTGCCCCATCGCCTCGGCCTGGGCGAAAGCCTCTGCCGGCAAGCTCGAGACACGATCTTGAGACCCGGGCAAGCTTGCGAGCCGTTCGCGTGCCCCAGGCGAGCTCGCGGGCCTTTCTTGTGCCCCAGGCGAGCTTGCGAGCCGTTCTTGAGCAGGTGCTGGGACCGTCGCGGACACGCCGGACGTGGGAATTGGAGCGTTTGCCAAAGCGGGACTCGCCGATGCTAGCGAAGGTGGAGGAGATGGAGAAGCCTCGGGCGCGGGCGCGACAGCAAGAGCGGGCTTGGTCACGACGCGGGGCCCCGGATTGGACATGTCGCTGCATCGTAACACGGCTCGGAACGGCGTACTCGCGCTAGACTCGCCCCTACGGCTCTTCCGCGGAGCGAGGCGTTGACGGGCGCATACTTCCGCCTATACTGCCCGCCGCCTTGGCTGGCCCTTTTAACGGCTGGACCATGTGCCGGCCGCGCAATTCAGCGCGGACGCTCTGAAGAAGGTTCCACGTTCATGCCGCTTCATACCGAGAAGAAGTCCGAGCTCATCGACAAATTCCGCACCCACGAGACCGACACCGGCTCGCCTGAGGTGCAAATTGCGCTTCTTACCGAGCGCATCGGTTATTTGACCGAGCACTTCAAGACCCACGTGAAGGATCACCACTCGCGCCGCGGTCTGCTCCGGTTGGTCTCCAAGCGTCGCCGCTTGCTGAACTACCTGAAGAAGTCGAGCTTGGATCGCTACCGTAAGACGGTCAGCGCTCTCAACCTTCGTAAGTAGTTATAGGTCGGCCCGCCAGCGGGCCCGGCCCAAAAACCGGCCTGCGAGCGGACCTTGGGGCCCCCTCCTTAAAAGATGGGGTCCCGGATTGGTGGGAGGCGGCGTATATTCGTCTCCCACTCAATTCAACGCACATCCGAGCAAGCCTTTACCTCTTCTCGCCTTGCTCTTCGCTCTCTGCACCCGAACCCCGGAACCGGCGTTCGAGTTCAGCGACCGAGGAACGAAGGCGTCTCCTTGGTGAGGAAGCTCGGCGTCTCGGCCGCACGAAGCGGCCCGCGCGAAGGAGCGCAAACTCACCATGTCCTTTGTTCGTGAATCGGTCATCGTCAACGGCCGTCCACTCACCATCGAGACGGGTCGTCTGGCCAAGCAGGCTCACGGCGCCGTTCTCCTCAGCTACGGCGAAAGCGTCGTCCTCGTCACCGCCGTGTCGGGCGACGAGCGCCCCGGCTTGGACTTCTTTCCGCTGACCTGCGAGTACGTCGAGAAGACGTTCGCCGCCGGCAAAATCCCGGGCGGCTTCTTCAAGCGCGAAGGCCGGCAGCGCGACGACGAGATTCTGACCAGCCGCCTCATCGACCGTCCTTGCCGTCCCCTCTTCCCCGAGGGCTTCAAGAAGGACACGCAGATCATCGCGACCGTCCTCAGCTCGGACAAGATCAACCCGACGGACGTGCTCGCGGTCACCGGCGCCAGCGCCGCACTGCACATCTCCGACATCCCCTGGAACGGCCCCCTCGCCGGCGTTCGCGTCGCACGCGTTCACGGTGAGTTCATCGCCTTCCCCACCTTCGAGCAGCAGGCCCAGTCGGACATCGACATGGTGGTTGCGTGTTCCAAGGACGCCATCGTCATGGTGGAGGGCGGCGCCGCCGAGGCCAACGAAGGCGACGTCCTCGATGCCCTCTGGTTCGCGCACCAGGCCGCGCAACCGATCCTCGAGCTGATCGAGCGCCTGCGCGCCGCGGTTGGCAAAGAGAAGCGCCCCTTCGAGGCGGTGAAGCTCGACGAGAAGATCGCCTCGCGCGTGAAGGCCCTTTCCGACGCGGGCATCCTCGAGTCGGCGCTCATCAAAGAGAAGAAGAGCCGCTACGACTCGTACAAGAGCGTCAAGACGAAGCTGACCGAGACGCTGCAGGCGGAACTCGGAGCCGAGACGTTCACGGCGAACGAGAAGCTCATCAAAGAGGAGTTCGAGGAGCGCAAGTACCACGTCGTACGTGAGTACGTCCTCGGACAGAACAAGCGCATCGACGGCCGTGCGATGGACGTCATCCGTCCCATCACCACCGAGGTGGGCCTGCTCCCGCGCGTTCACGGCTCGGCACTCTTCCAGCGCGGTGAAACGCAGGCGGTGGTCAC
The DNA here is from genome assembly GCA_037157775.1 of Sorangiineae bacterium MSr12523. Classification (NCBI taxonomy): domain Bacteria; kingdom Pseudomonadati; phylum Myxococcota; class Myxococcia; order Myxococcales; family Pendulisporaceae; genus Pendulispora; species Pendulispora brunnea. The sequence continues at coordinate 2,799,472 of CP089982.1, read as the reverse complement.
GAGCACGCTCGGCACCAGCGCCGACGAGCAGAAGATCGACGCGCTCACCGGCGAACGCTGGAAGCGCTTCATGCTGCACTACAACTTCCCGCCCTTCTCCACCGGCGAGACCAAGCCGCTCCGCGGCCCCGGCCGCCGCGAAGTCGGCCACGGCGCCCTCGCGGAGCGTGCGCTGTCGCGCATGATTCCGGACCAGGAGAAGTTCCCCTACACGATCCGCGTCGTCTCGGAGACCCTCGAGTCGAACGGCTCGTCGTCGATGGCCGCGGTGTGCGGCGGCACCCTCTCGCTGATGGACGCGGGTGTTCCCATCAAGTCACCGGTCGCCGGCATCGCGATGGGCCTCATCGCCGATGCGACACCGGGCCCCAACCAGCGCACGGCCATCCTGAGCGACATCCTCGGTGACGAGGACCACCTCGGCGACATGGACTTCAAGGTCTGCGGCACCGAGCGCGGTATCACCGCCATCCAGATGGACATCAAGATTGCGGGCCTCTCGCGCGAGATCATGCAGCGCGCGCTCGATCAGGCGCGTGCGGGTCGCTTGTTCATCCTGGGCAAGATGCTCGAATCGCTCACCACGCCGCGTACGGAGCTGTCGAAGTACGCGCCGCGCATCACCACGGTGAAGGTGAAGCCGGATCAGATCCGTCTGATCATCGGCCCGGGCGGCAAGACCATCAAGGGCATCATCGACCAGACCGGCGTCGCCATCGACGTGGAAGACGACGGCACCGTGAACGTCGCTTCGAGCGATTCCGACGCGGTGAAGAAGGCGCTCGACATCATCAAGGGCCTCACCGCCGAGCCGGAAGTGGGCGTGGTCTACAAGGGCGCCGTGCAGCGCGTGACCGACTTCGGCGCGTTCGTCGAGTTGCTCCCGGGCACCGACGGCCTGCTCCACATCTCCGAGATGGCGCACACCCGCGTGGAGCGCGTCACCGACGTGATGAAAGAGGGCGACATCGTCGAGGTGAAGGTTCTCTCCATCGACCGCGACGGCAAAATCCGCCTCTCGCGTCGCGAGCTCCTCCCGCTCCCCGAGGGCGAAGAGGGCGAGCGCGCCAAGGAGCGCATGCTGGCCGCCCGCGAAAGCGGCGGTGGCCCGCCCCCGCGCCGTGGTGGTGGCGGCGGTGATCGCGGCGGCCCGCCCCGCGGCGGTCCCCGTGGTGGCGGCGACCGACGCCGGTAAATCCCCAGCGAATCGCTCACGAAGGAAGCCCGCCAAGTTCGTACGATTTGGCGGGCTTCGCCTATTTGTGCGCGGGCGAAGTCCTATATTGCACCCGCGCATGCAAAAGCTCGTTGGATTGGCCGCGCTTGGTGCCAGCTTGGTCGTGGGTTGTGCGGGACACGCGACGCGCGAGCCTGCGGCGACGCCTCGCATTCTGGAGTCGGCGGGACCTCGGATGGCCCGAGGCACACCCCCGCCGAATGGTGCGTTGACGCCCGAGCGTGCGGTGCGATTTCGGCGTATTTCGGATTTGCACTTCTCGCCGGATGGCGCCCGCCTGGTGTTCGTCGTGTCCGAGGCGACGGGGGCAGCCGTGGAAACCCATCTTTGGATGGCGAACATTGCGCGTGGCGAGATTCACCCCTTTACGGCGTCGCCGAAGTCGGACCGTGCACCGCGATGGGCGCCCGATGGCAAGTCGCTCGCGTTCTTGTCGAATCGAAATGGCGAGATGCAGGTGTACGTCGTGCCGATCGATGGCGGGGAGGCGCGCGAACTCACGTCGCACGACGGCGGCGTTGGCGACTTTCGTTGGTCGCCCGACGGCAAATCGATGGCGTTCCTGGCGCAGGAGCCCGATCCGAGCCGCAAACCCGACGGACCGCAGGTGGCGGATCGGCCGCAGGATCTTCCGCGTCTCTGGACCATCGATGTGGGATCGCGCACGACGCGGCAGATCACCCATGGCTCGTTTCGGATCGATCAATTCGACTGGGCGGGGCCGGGGCACGTGTTCGCCATCGCCACCGACCAGCCCCGGAGCGAGACCTGGAATACGGCGATTTACGATATCGCCCTCGCCGATGGATCGGTGCGGATGGTCACCCGGCCGGCGCCGCCGTTCCAGGACATCGTCTTTTCTCCGCGCCGAACGCGCTTCGGCACGGCAGGAACCCGCAGCGGCGGCCCCATTGCGCACGATCTCTTCGTGCGGAGCACGGCGGGTCAAGAGACCCTACGCAATATCTCGGCGTCGATCGATCGGTCTCTGCGCGATATGCGATGGCAGAACGAGGAGACCATCGTCGCCAACGTCGCGAACGGATTTCGGAACGTGTTGTACCGAATCGATCTTCGCGGCACACCCACCCCCATCGAGCTCCCGCTCTCGGCCGCCGCGTTCGACGTCGCAGCCGATGGCACGGTGGCCTTCGCCGGGGTCGACTTCGATCGGCAGGCGGAGCTGTACATCAAGCCGGCAGCAGGCCCGGTTCGCCAGCTCGGGCACCTTCAAGAAGGATGGGACGATATCCCGTTGTCCTCCGCGGAGGTGTTTCGCTTTCCGAGCTTCGACGGACGCTCCGTCGAGGCCGCGCTCATGAAGCCACCGTCCTCGGTGCCCAAGCACGCAGGAAAATCGCCCCTCGTTCTTCTCGTTCACGGCGGGCCGAATTCGAACTTCAGTGCCGCGTATTACTGGTTTGGCGCGTGGGCCCAACTGCTCGCGGCGCGTGGGTACCAGGTTCTCTTCGTCAACCCGCGCGGATCGACCGGATACGGCGAGGAGTTCATGAAGGCCAACCGCGGCGACTGGGGCGGTGGCGATTTCAAAGACCTCCTTGCCGCACTCGACACCGTTCTCGCGCGCGGTGAGGTGGATCCGGAGCGCCTGGGAATCGCCGGCTGGTCCTACGGCGCCGAAATGACCCAATGGGCGATCGGCCATACGCAGCGATTCAAAGCCGCCGTGTCGGGCGCGGGCGTGTTCGATCAATTCGCGGAGTTCGGGACACAAACCGATCCCACCACCGACGAATGGCATTTCGGAACGCCGTGGGAGCGTCCCGATACCTTCCTTCGGAACTCGCCCTTTACCTTCATCCGGAATGCGAAAACGCCCACCCTCATCGTCCATGGCGATGCCGACCGCAACAACCCCGTTGGGCAGTCGAAAGCGCTCTACCGCGCGCTGAAGCGGCTCGGCGTCGAGACCGAATTGGTCATCTATCCGGGCGAGCCGCATGCTCCGCGAAAAGTGAAGAACCAGATCGACATCCTCGAACGGATGCTTCGCTGGTTCGATAGGCGGCTTTCTAGCCCTGCGTCGCCTTGAGCGCGGGGCGGCTCGAACAGCGGTCGACCCAGGCCGCGACACGCGGGAAGGGCTTCAGATCGTAATTGAAGAACCGTGACCACGCGAGGACGGCGGAAACGGCCACGTCGACGAGGCTGAAGTCGTTGCCCAGAACGAACGAGCGACCCTCGAGACGGCGTTCGAGTACCTCGCAGCATGCATTGGCGCGTGCCGTCGCAAGTTCCCTGGCCGGGGGGATCTCCAGGCAGTTGTAGAGCATCGCGATGGCCATGCCGAGCTCCGTCGTACCCCACGTGGTCCACGAGAGGGCGTCGAAGCGCGCCGGATCGTTGGCGGCGGGCCAGAGCTTCTTTTCGGCGCCGAAGTTCTCGCCCAAATAAATGAGGATGGCGAGCGATTCGAACAGCGGTTTGCCGTCGACGACCAAGAGCGGCACCTTGCCGTTGGGATTCATCGCCAGGTACTCGGGGGCCTTCGTCTCACCGGCCTTGAGGTCCTTCTTGATCTTGTTGTACGGAATGCCGAGCTCCTCGAGGGCCCAGTGGACGCGGGAGGCGCTGCTGAAGGGTGCGTAGTAGAAATCGAGCGACATGGTGACCTTTCTGCCTTTCGTGGGGACAGTCTACTCAGGCCCGCTGACAGCATATTGTCAGGATAGCGATCCCGCTCACTTCCGCACGAGAAGCAGGTAGCCCGTGCCGGTGCGGCCCAAGGCGAGGAACGCACGCGGAGCGTAGTGCGACGCGATGAGCTCCGAGTGCGCAAGGCGCGCCTCCACCGCGTATGCGTAGCGCGCGTCCCGCCAATCCGCCGGCACGGAGCCTCGCACGTGAAAGAGAAGCGCCCCCGGGTTCTTCGACAAGAGAAGCGCGGCATCGACCCTCTTCGACGTGTGACCGCCGGGAAGCACCGCGACGTCGGGATCCGTGACCCCGGCCAGATCGATCACCGTCGCCTCCGTCGCGGCGGAGACCCAACCGATGTCCACCGCCGCGACCGACCCGAGGCCCTCGAGCCGGGGGCGCGCAAGCTCGATGAGGGCGCGGCGATCGTCACCGACCCCGCGACCCGCCGGGCCCGCGTTCGCGAAATTCGCCGCGCCCACCAGCAGCGCGAGCCCTGCGCGGGCCGCCGCGGCACCGCGATGCACATGCGGAAACACGCGAACCCCCACCCACGCGAGCGACGGGACGACGGGGGCCATGAGGCGCGCATACGGCATCCAATCGCCGCCCACCGCCACGATGGCGGCAACGTGCGCAAGCGCTGCCAGCGCCGTGACCTTCACCCCGCGCGCGCCGCGAAAGATCCCCCATGGAGCCATCGCCAACGCCGGCGTCGCCGTCACGATGAGCGCCACCAGCGCGTACACCGCGCCGTGCGCGAGATCGCTCGGCTTGGCCAGCACCGCCAGAGGCGCCGCGCGCCCGAACACCGCGAGCCGCACCAGTGCGCATCCGAGAAACGGCGCGAAGGCGAGCGGCGCATTCGTCCAACCCGCCCCAACCCCCATCACCAACGCCCATGGAGCCATCTCCGGTCGGAACGCGGCCGCCAGCCCCGCGAGCACCGCACTCGCCCGCCGATGCCCGTCCGCGCAGAGCACCGCGCCCGTCGCGCAGGCCATCGCCATCGCCGTTTCCATCCCGCTCACCGCGTGCGCAGCCACCGGCAACGACAGCGCCACGCTCCCCAAGGCCGCCGCCTTGAACCACGTCGCCGCCTGCGCACGCCCCACGGCGACCCCGAGCGCCGCGCCCGATGCGCTCCAGGCGGTCAACCCCATGTACTTTGCACATATTAAAACGTCGAGCGCCGGGCGCCGCCCCACCACGGCGAGCATCCATGGCCACGGCAGAGGCGTGACCCCGTCGGTGACGGGTCCTCCCGCATTGAAACGGTAGCCCGCACCCGATGCGAGATGACGCGCGTAACGTACCGAAATCAGTGCGTCATCGACGGTGAAACCCCACATGAAAAGGCACGGAACGAGAGCAACGACGACGCCCGCGAAGGCCCAAGCCACGTCAAGTTTCTTCATGCATCGCGCCGGCGGGCGGCCGCTACCAGTGCCCGCAAGTCTTGTCCAATCTCTTCCATAGTGTGCCGAAAACTACGCTCCGCGAGATGGAGTTTTTACGATGCCTCTCCAGCAGGATTCTCTCTGCGGAACCTGCCTAACGCCAAACATGATGCGCTCGTTTGAGATCCTCGTCGCCAGCGACGAAATTGCGCCCGCTTTCGATCCCGAATCGACCAACCCTTCGCCGCATCCCAAAAGACGTCGGGGTGCACGCGAGGTGCTCGACATCTTCATCGGCGGAGTGAACGTGACCGCCCGCGTGGCAGACCGGCAAGCGCCGGCCGTGCTGCGCGATCTCGGATTGTCACTCGCCCGACTCGCCCGGCAGCGTCGCGGGAAAATCTTGGTGCGCTTCTACGATGATCCGTGGGAGCTTTGCGTGGAGCGCATGGGCAAGGTGGCCGCGCTCAGCGTCTACCGAACGGGCGCCGACCCGTTCGTGGTCGCCTACGACGAACGCGCGAGCTTCGCCGAGATCCACGCACGCGTCCGCGAGGCCGTGAAGAAGGCCGTGGAGCGCGGCTCCGCCCCCGCAGCCGTCGCTGTCGAGCTGCGTGCGGCGGAAGCGGCCCTCGATGCCGTCGATCCCGAGGACCTGACCCTCGAGGACGAGCCCCTTTCGGCGCTCACGCCGGTCAGCGTGGAGGTCGAGCGCGACTTCCCCGTGGCCCTTGGCACCGAGTTCATTCTGCGGAAATTCAGCGACGCCGAGGAAGACGCCGCCCCCGTCGAACGCGCCGATCTGCACGCGCTCCTCTTTCGCGGACGCATTCGCGCCGAGGTGCGCGGGCGCGCCGTCGATCTCGGCGAAGGGCACCCCTTCCTCTTCGCCGAGCGCCTTCTCGCCATGTCGACCGATGCGCTGCAGGCGTGGGAGCACGGGCAACCGCAGTACGTGCGCGCGGAGGCGGGCGGCGTGCTCATTGCCATTCGCCTCTCCACCGATGGCGATGCCGCGCTGACCTTGGGCTCGGCCACGCGTGCGCCGGAGCAGAGCTTCACCTTCCCCGCCCTCTCCGTCTCCGACTTGGTCGAGGCATCCCTCGCCTTCGGGCGCGCCCTGTCCCGCGCCGTGTTGCGCCGGGACCGTGCACAATGCACGAACTTGCGGCTCAGCGCCTTCCGCCGCCAGCTCCGCGAGACCGCCGATTGCCTGCGCGACGTCTGCCGCGACGACGCCAAGACGAACCCCACCCCCGAGCCGTACCGGGCTTTCGTCGCCGCCTCGCGTCCTTCGCGATCGCCCGAAGTGCAGGGCACCTCGCAGGCCCCGCCGGCACGACTGCGTTACAGCGAACGATGGCGCGCCCTCGTGCCGGGCATCGACCTGCGCGCGACGTTCCTCTGCGGCGACCGGGTCATCGCCTCGGCGGCCGCGGAGACGTTTTGCCTCGATCGCACCACCGGCAGCGTGCTGTGGCGCGTCCCCACCACGCGCGCAACCAGCGTGGTCACCCCGGGCGGGCTCGCGCGCATCTCCGGCGACGGAGACATTCGCGTGCACGACTTCGGCAATGGCGAGGTCACCATGCGCACGCAGATCGATCCGCGCCTCGGTGCACCGCCCGCGGGCGCGGTGGTGAGCCTCCCCGGCCTTCCGCGGCTGCTCATCGTCACCGAGGGCGAGCGGCATCTGTCGGCCATCGATCTGACCAACGGCGAGCCGCGCTGGCGATTCACGTGGGGACGCGGTGGTGCGCTTCGCATGCGGCGTGCGGGCCGGCTCCTCTACATCGCGAGCGGCGACAGCGCCCTCACGGCCGTCGACGTGCAGTCGGGCAGCGTCGTCTGGCGCGTGCGCAACCGTCTTCGCTTCCGCGCGAGCCCCACCCTCGATCACGACGTGCTCATGGCCGTCGCCGGCGGGGCCAATTCGGCGGCGGAGCTCTTGGCCATCGATCCGTACTCGGGCCACGTGCGCTTTCAGTGCCCCATTGCTCCGTCCGCTGCCACCGTGGAAGGAGCTCCGCTGATCGCGGGCCGGGTTGTCGCTTGCGCCGTGCGCATGCGCCACGGGTTGCGTCTTGCCGCGTTTTGCCGCGAGACCGGGCGCGAGCTCTGGAAAAGCGAGGGATCCGTAGCCCCCGTGGGGACGTCTTGGCTCGCCGTCGACGGGCTCTTCATCGGAAATTGCCCCACCGGCGAACTCGTCGCGGTGGAGGCCGAGTCCGGTGCGCTTCGCTACCGCCACGTGCTCGGTCGCATGGTCGACTCCGACGTACCGCGCCGCCTCGAACCGGTGCTTCGCTCGGGGGCGCTCTTCGTCCCGCACACCGACGTGCATGTCTTTCGACCGCACGACGGCACCGAGATCGCGACCATCGGGCCCTGCGACGCCATCCCGGATCTTCTGCGCGTGGACGAGCAGTGCAACGTCTACGTCGCCGAGGAAAGCGGGCACCTCGTCTCCTTCGCCGTCGGTCCACGCCTCACGTTGGTCAAAGGCTAAACCAGAGCTAAACCAGAGAAGGTACGTCGGTTGCAGCCTCCTGAATCGAGGAGGCAAACATGAAACGAACCCTTCTTATCGCTATGGCTTCGCTGCTTGCCGTTTCCGGCGCGATGAGCGCGGCATGTGACAACAAGTCCGCTCAATCGGAGCAGGACAAGGCATCCGAGGCCAAGCGCGAAGCGGAGCAGAAAATCGACCAAACGCGGCGCGAATCGACGACGAAGATCACCTCCGCGCAGCTCGAGGCCGAGAAGAAAGTCGCCGAGGCGAATGCGAACTTCGTGAAGCTACGCGCCGAGACGCTGCAGAAGGTTCAAAGCGACGCCACCGACATCAACAAGCGCATCGACCAGCTCGAAAACGATGGCCGCAAGCGCACGGGCGCGGCCAAGGCTCAATTGGATCAGAAGCTCCAAGACATTCGCGCCAAGCGCGATGCCTACCAATCGAGCATGGACGGCCTCGAGCATGCGACGTCGCAAACTTGGGACGATGCCAAGGCGCGCACGCAAAAGGCATGGGAAGACCTCAAGGCATCCGTCGACGACGCCGTGCCCATGCGCGAGCGACTGACGCCGACGACGAACCCGCGGCCCATGACGCCCTAAAGCAACGCGCGCGATCCTCGAACAGCGTCACGAATAGAAGAGGAAACCGCCAGGACGCCAAAAGAGAGGCGCCAGGATCGCCAGGTGAACCAACAATAAACTCTCATTTTTTGGGGTTTGTTGTTGGTTCAGTTGGCGATCCTGGCGTGACCTCATCGCACTTCGTGCATCAGTTTGCGGACGGGGCGCACCAGGAGGAAGAGCAGCATGGCGCCGACTGCGGAGCTGGCGACGAAGATCCCGAAGTAGTCCGTCGGGGTGACCTTGCCCCACGACTCGCCGATGCTTCCGCCGATGTATTGAGCGACGGAGTTCGACAGGAGCCACACCGCCATGAACAACGAAGCGAACCGAGTCGGCGCCAGCTTCGTCACCATGGAGTAACCCACCGGGGAGATGCACAACTCGCCGAAGGTCGCCAAAAGATAGCTCAAAAGAAGCCAGTAACCGGCCACGCGCGCGGCATCGCTTTCGCCTGCCAGGGAACGAAGCGCCCTTCGCCATTCGGAGGGCGCGCCTTCGCTCAGGAGCGCGACCCTCGCGGGCGGGTCGATCGCCTTCTTGACGGTGAGCGTCCCAGAATCCCAGGTGGCGTCGCCGGCCGCGAATGCTCCGAGCGGCGCATAGTCGGCCGGGGTGCCTTCGATTTTCCCGCTCACGGGATGCTCCGTCGATGCGCTGGACGACGCCCGAACGAAGGCTTCGACGGACTCCACGTACTTCGGATCGGAGCTCTGCTTGAGCAAGTCGTTCACCACGAACGACGGAAGGACGCCTTTCACCACGATCTCGTGCTTCTCGGCGTCGAACGACAAGCGCCCTGCGTCGAACTTCGCGAGATCGATCCCGGCCGGCACCTCGCGGACGGGGATGCGGGACACGGTGGCATTCTCCGATGCCGTCGCGCCAATCATCGCGAGCGACGAGAGGCCGATGAACACCATGGAGATGGCCATCTTCATCGGCGTCGAAGGCTCGCGGCCTACGCGATTCAGCCGCAGCCAGATCCACGCGAGCACGGGCGCGAAGATGACGATGAAGACACCGTTCACCGACTGATACAGCTCCGGCTCGAAATTGAAGAACGCCATCTTGCGCTGCGTGTGGAACGCGGCCCACAAGGTCAGCGAATTGCCGGCCTGCTCGAAGGCCATCCAAAACAAGAGCTGGAAGACGAACAAGATGAAGATGACGAGGCTCTTGTCGCGCGCGGCACCCTTGATGCGCAGCAGGTTCACGGTCATCAACACCGAGATCACCGCCACCGCCACCGGCATGAAGAGCCCCGACAAGGGCACGGTGCCGTTCACGAAGCCGAAAATGAAGTACACGGGAATGAGCATCCCGAAGAGAACCCCCATCGACATCATGAAGGCGCGCCCGATCGCGGGAGTAAGCCCCTTCGCTGCGGGCTGTGCTTCGTCGCGTTGATCTTGCCGTGCCTTCACCGACTCCCGCGACACGGTCGCGCCCTTGCCAAGCGTGTTCCCTGCCGCGAGCACGTCGCGCTCCACCTGCTTGCGGAAGCCGACGAAGATCAAAAGGCTGAACACCATGGCCACGCCCGTGGCACCGAACCCGTAGTTGAAGCCGTAGTGGGCACGCAGCCATTGGCCGCAGATGATCGGCCCCAATAGGCCTCCGAGGTTGATGCCCATGTAGAAGATGGTGAACGCACGATCGCGCCGCGCGTCCCCCGGCACGTACATGCGCCCGACCAAGGTGGTGATGTTCGGCTTGAAAAAGCCATTGCCCAGAATGAGCAGACCGAGTCCGATGTAGAAGATCGAGAGCGGCTCTTGCGTAAGGAGGAACGCCCCGATGCCCATCAGCGTGCCGCCCAACGCAATCGAGGGGCGCAGCCCGAGGTAGCGATCGGCCAAAAATCCGCCCATCAACGGCGTGAGGTAGACGAGACTCGTGTACCACTTGAACACACCGTTCGCCTCCGACGGTTGCCAACCATGGTGCTCGACCAGGAAAAGCACGAGGAGCGCGCGCATGCCGTAATAGCAAAAGCGTTCCCACATCTCGGTGCCGAACAGCACGTAGAGACCAAGCGGATGCTTCAGCGTAGCCGTGCTCTCCGCGGTGGGCGCCGAAGTTTGCGGCGAGGTTTCAGCGGGCAAGGTTACGGGGTCGGAATTGGCGATTTGACTCATTACGGGGGCGCAAACGAGAAACCGACAGAGCTTATCGTGTCAAGGGCGTAAGCTAACCGGATCATCATGGCCACCCCGTCCAATCGCCCCGACGCCGCTTTGACGCAGGGCTCCACGAGCGCCTTGCAGGACACTGCATCCCGGCCCCACGCGGTGCCCATCCCGCCGGGCGCGGATCACCCGCGCGATGACGCAGACGCTCACATGCTCTCGCGCCTCGGTTATGCGCAAGAGCTCCTGCGTGCGATGGGAGGCTTTTCGAGTTTTGCGATCAGCTTCTCCATCATCAGCATTCTCACAGGCATCATGACGACGTACGCCGTCGCGCTGGGAGGCGGCGGTCCTGCTGCGCTGGGCTACGGTTGGCCGATCGTTAGTGTGGGAACGCTGATCGTCGCCATGGCGATGGGAGAGCTCGCCAGCGCCTTCCCAACGGCCGGTGCGCTCTATCACTGGTCTGCGCTGCTCGGCGGTCCGGGCTGGGGATGGTTCACCGCCATGATGAACCTCGCCGGTCAATGCGCCATCGTGGCCGCGATCGATCTCGGATGCGCGCAGGCCATCGCGGGCACCTTGCGCCTGCCGAGCAGCATGTCCGTGCCGCTGCTCTTCGTCGTGCTGCTCTCGCATGGGCTCATCAACGCGTTTTCCGTGAAGCTCGTGGCCTGGCTCAATAGCTTCTCGGCGACGGTGCACATCGTCGGTGTGATCATCATCGTCGGTGCGCTGCTGCTCTGGGGTCGCGCCCAGCCCGTGTCGTTCCTGGGGCAGACGGGATTCACGCTGCGCGAAGATGGCAATTACACGCTCGGCTTTCTCAATGCGCTCGTGCTCGGGATGTGGACCTTCACCGGCTACGATGCCTCCGCGCACGTCAGCGAAGAGACGCACGATCCGGCGCGGCGTGCGCCGTGGGGCATCGTTTCCTCCGTCGCGGTCAGCGCGGTCGCGGGCTATGCGCTCATCGCTGGCTTGACCCTGGCCATCGTCGATCTGCCGGCCACCGCGAACGACAAAGAGCCACCGCTTTACGTGCTGCGTCACGCCTTCGGCGAGACCACGGGCGATCTCACCATGGGCCTCGCTGTCGTGGCGATGTGGTTCTGCGGGCTCTCGAGCGTCACCAGCGCCTCGCGCATGCTGTTCGCTTTTTGCCGCGACGGCGGGTTGCCCGGCTCGGCCACGTTGCGGCGGGTCAGCCCGTCCCACAAGACACCGCTGTTCGCGATCCTGGCCTCAACGCTCGGACCTTTCCTCCTGGTGCTCCTCACGTTGCCCTTCAGCGACAAAGTGTTTCTCGCCGTCGCATCGCTCGCCACGACGGGGCTTTATCTCTCGTACGCGATGCCCATCGCACTCGGCATCCATGCGCGGGCCACCGGAAAGTGGCGCCACCGTGGTCCCTGGAACCTCGGAGGTCTGGGCATCCCCATGGCCGCATGCGCCGTGGTCTGGTCGCTGGCCGTGCTCGTCATTTGCTGCCTTCCGCCCAATTGGAATGCTGCCGTGATGCTCGCTTCGGTCGTGGTGGTCATCCTCGCGCTGTATTTCGCGTTTGCGCGCACCCGATTCGCCGGTCCCCAAGTCTCGATTGTCGGGATCGAAGCGTCGTTTGACGCAAGAGGCCAATCCTAACAAATGCCTAAATGCCGGAGAGGCGGCTGCACGGGCGACCCCATCTAAGGTACTCTTCGCGGCTTAATGGCAACCGCGAATCCGCCCGTGTCCCAGACCAAGTCGTTCAGTACCATCTTCCTCATCGAGCTCTGGGAGCGCTTTGGCTATTACGGCATGCAGGCCGTGATGGTCGTGTACATGATCGAGAAGCTCGGCTTCTCGGACAGCAAGGCCAACCTGACCTGGGGAGCCTTCACGGCGTTGGTTTACGCGGCACCGGCCATCGGCGGATGGGTCGGCGACAAGATTCTAGGGTCGCGGCGCACCATGACCATGGGTGCGATCATCCTGGCCATCGGATACCTGCTGCTCTCCGTCCCGTCGGAGGACATGTACTTCCTCTACTGGGCGCTGGGCGTCATCGTCGTGGGCAATGGCTTCTTCAAAGCCAACTCCGGAAACCTCGTACGCAAGATCTACGAGGGTGACGATTCGAAGATCGATGCGGCGTTCACCATCTATTACATGGCCGTCAACATCGGCTCGACCGCGTCGATCCTGCTGACGCCGTGGATCAAGGTGCACTGGGGATGGCTCTCGGCGTTCGCGGTGTGCTGCGGTGGCCTCTTGGTGGGCTTGGTGAATTACTTTTTCATGCGCCGAACCTTGTCGCGCATCGGCTCGCCGCCGGATGACCAGCCGATTCACAAAGGCAAACTCGCCATCGTGCTCGGCGTTGGCTTCGCGACCACGTTCGTCGTGGCGATGGTGCTGCAGAACCAAGCCGTGGCCAAGGCGTGCATCTGGCTGGCCGGCATCATCGTTCTCGCGATTTTCGGTTACCTCATCGCCAAGGTGGATCGCAGCGAGCGTGCGGGCTTGCTCGCGGCGTTGGTGCTCACCGCGCAGACATTGCTCTTCTTCATCTTTTACCAGCAGATGTCCACGTCGCTCACGCTGTTCGGTGTGCGCAACGTCGATCCGAACTTCTCGATCTTCGGCGTTCACCTCTTCACGTGGATCCCGGAGCAGTTTCAGGCGCTCAATCCGATTTGGATCATGGTGGCCAGCCCCATTCTGGCTTGGGCGTACACCGCGCTGGGCAAGCGCGGAAAGGACCTGCCCATCGCCGGCAAGTTCGCGCTCGGCTTCGTGGTCGTGGCCATTGGCTTTTTCATCTATGGAATCAGCGGCAACTTCGCGGTGAACGGCATCGTGTCGTCGTGGTTCATGGTGTGGGGTTACGGCTTCTATTCGCTGGGTGAGCTCTTCGTGAGCGCGCTCGGCCTGGCCATGATCGCGCGCTACGTGCCGGCCCGCATGGGCGGGTTCATGATGGGCGCGTATTACGTGGCGACGGGCCTTTCGCAATACATGGGCAGCGTGATTGCCAACTTCGCCAGCGTGCCCGAGGACATGAAGGATCCCGTTCAGAGCTTGCCGCTCTACACGGACCTGTTCAACAAGCTGGGCTTCCTCGCCGTGGGTGGCACCTTGTTGGCCATCGTTCTTCTGCCGTTGATGAAGCGCCTCTCCGAGAGCCACCACGGGTCCAGCGCGCCAGTCAAGGATGCGGCGGCCGCGGAAGCCGCGGAGTAATCTCAGCGAGAGGGCGGGCGCGCGTAGCGAGGATCGGCCGCGGGGAACGGGATGGCGGTGTCGCGCAAGTAGAGTTCGCGCGAGTCGTAGTACGGCTCGAAGGCGTCGCCGGCTTCGGCGAAAAACGCGACACCGATGACGCCGACGTTGCGCGCACTGCCGGTCTTCGCCGCGTAGGAATCGGCCACACTGGCGAAGCGGAAGGCGGCGACGGCGTTGCTGCTCTGGCGAAAGCCATCGATGGTGAGGGTCGCGAAGGGCATGAGCACGTAACCGCGGTTGTCGAGGGTACCGGGGCGGCCGTTGATGACATCGAGGCCATCGACGGTGGCCACCGCCTCGAAGCGATGATCGGTGTGGTTCGTGAGGACGATGCTGTAGCGATCCCCGGGCTGGCCGACGACGAGGGTGCGGTCGCCGAGCTTGACGGCTTCGAGGGGATCTCCATCCTCGTCCGCGATGGAGACGGTGATGGCACCGCCGCCGGTCACGTACTCGCGACCGGAGACGCGATGAGCGACGTGAGCCGCCAGAGCATCGACACCGCGGCGATCGTTGTAATTCAAGGTGGCCATCGCGAAGGGGCGATTGCCATCGGCGCGGGAGAAGTGCACGTCCCGCACGCGGGAAACGCGCGTTTCACCCCACTCCGTGCCGAGGCCGGGTCGCACGCTCGGGGGACGCGCCATCGGCTCGGGTGCGGGCGCGCGTTGCTCGACCGCACCGCGGGCGGCGGGATCGGGCCCGATGCTCTTCGACGTGTACGATTTGGGCGCATACGCCGGCGAATCCGGCGCGGCCGAAGGACTGACTCCGTACTCGGCCTCGGATTCCACGGCCCTCGCCGGTGGACTCGAGTGCCGCTCCCCACCACAAGCGCCGAGTGATACGAGAACGAGACAAACGACGACCCGCAGCCAACGCGTGGACATGGAAGAACCCTCCGATGCTGCGGAAACGGAGGGCGCGGCGAAACCTTACACAGCATAATGCGAAGGATGCGCGCCTTCGTTGCGCTCGACCTGGACCCGGCCACGCGGGCCCGTTTTGCCGAGCCACTCGCAACCCTGCGGCAGTCACGTTCCGTGCGGTGCGTGGATCCCGAGCGGATGCACCTCACCGTGAAATTCCTGGGCGATATTTCCGAGGAGCAGGCCTCCGCCGTCGCGCAGGCGTTGCAATTTCTGGAAGCGCAGGCCGGCCCCCGCATTCACCAGGCCACCTTCACGGGCTTTCCGCAACTGCGGCGTGCCCGCGTTCTTGCCTTCGAGCTCGCCGATGATGGCACGTGCGCCCATCTCGCCTCCCTCGTCGAGACGGCGCTCGAGCCGCTCGGCTTTCCCCGCGAAGGGCGCCTCTTTCGCCCGCACGTCACACTCGCGCGCTGCCGGCAACCCATCGATGCCCTCACCTTTCGCGATTTCAGCGTTGCGCCCATCGCGCTGGAGGCCACCTGGACCGAGCTCACGCTCTACCGGAGCCACCTCACGCCGCCTCCGCCTCGTTACGAACCGATCCATCGTGTCTCGCTCGGTGCCCCTCGCCTCGCGCCGCCCTCGCACTAGACTCGTCACCATGGCCCGACCCATCCTTGCCGTCCGTCCCCTTGGTTTCCCTTGGGAGACGCCGGATCCGTTTCTCTTTTGTGTCCACCACCGCGACGCATACCCCGCGGGCAACGAGCACCTGGGGCCGGCGGCGTCGCTCGCCGGGCGCAACCTTGGTCAGGACTTCGAGATCAAGGACGGCTGGCGCATGTACCACGGGAACGTGGTGCCGGGTTTTCCGCAGCATCCGCACCGTGGGTTCGAGACGGTCACCATCGTGCGGCATGGCTACGTCGATCATTCCGATTCGCTTGGCGCCACCGCGCGCTTCGGTCCGGGCGACGTGCAATGGCTCACCGCAGGCGAGGGCGTGGTGCACTCGGAGATGTTCCCGCTGATCCATCGGGACGCGCCGAACACCCTGGAGCTGTTCCAAATTTGGTTGAACCTCCCGGGCGAGGACAAGCTCGCACCCCCGCATTTCTCCATGCTGTGGAACAACGACGTGCCGCACGCGAACTTCGTCGACGGTGCAGGTCGAACGACGGACGTCACGTTGGTTGCGGGCTCCCTCGATGGCAAGCGCCCTCCGCCCCCGCCTGCGCGCTCCTGGGCCGCTCGCCCCGATACGGACGTGGCCATCTGGTGCATCCGCATGGACGCGCACGCGGCGTGGACTTTGCCGCACGCGACCCATCCTGCGGCGGTGCGGCAGCTCTATTTCTTCCGCGGCGATGCCTTGCGTGTCGCAGACGACGCCATCGATCAGCACGCGGCCATTCGCCTCGACGCGAGCGCCGACGTTTCGCTGGTCGCCGGCAAGACGGAGTGCGAAATGCTCCTTCTGCAAGGCCGCCCCATCGCCGAGCCGGTGGTGCAGTATGGCCCCTTCGTCATGAACACGCGCGCGGAAATCGAGCGGGCCATCCGCGACTACCAGCGCACCCAATTCGGTGGATGGCCCTGGCCCAAAGACGATCCCGTGCACGAGCGCGACGCAGGCCGATTCGCACGCCATATCGACGGCCGCATCGAAAAACCAGTCAGGGACTACCCCTGAAGGGGGGGGTGCATGGATTCGCGAATCGCGAATGCCCCGTAGCCCCCTTAGCAACCGTGTCCCGGAATACGGCCAGCTCCGTGAAGAAGAAATCGCCAGGACGCCAAAAAGAGAGACGCCAGGATCGCCAGGGGAACCAACGATGAACCCTTATTTGATTTATTGGCGTCGGCGCCCGCCCCCAGGCTAATCGAGGCTGAGAAGCACGCTTTTCATGTGCGGCTCGCCGCCCGCGGCGACGGGAAACTCGCGCGGCAGGGCCAGATCTTTCATCTGGCGCACCTGGCGCCGCGCGGTCTCCGCGCCCTTTGCCACGAGCTTGCGGAAACGGCCCGGCGAAATGCCGCGGTGGTTCGTGCACGCCAAAATGCGCCCGCCGCGATCCAGCACGGCAAGCGCATTGGCGACGAGCTCCGGGTAGTCGTCCGCCGCGACGAAACGGCGGTTGCGCGTCTTCGAGTAGCTCGGCGGATCCAAAATGATCAAATCGTACTTCTGCCCCCGGCGCGCCATGCGCGCGAGCCATGCGAACGAATCCTCCGCGTGGAAAGTGTGTGCATCGCTCGGGAGTAGCCCCAGGTGCAGCATGTTGGCGCGCCCGCGCTCGAGCGCCACCATCGACGCGTCCACGCTCGCCGTCGAGAGCGCGCCGCCCAACGCAGCCGCCACGCTGAAGGCACACGTGTACGAGAACAGATTCGCCACGCGCAGCCCACCCGAAAGACCGCGTACGCGCGCGCGGTTCTCGCGTTGGTCGAGAAAAATGCCCGTCGACAGACCGTCGCCCAGCCGCACGAGGTAGGAGATACCGTTCTCCAGAACGGCGAACTCCTCCGGCGCCGCCGAGCCTCGCACAGGCTCGCGCGGGGCGAGATCGTCGCGACGTGTGTCGACCAAGGTGTTCGCCTGCCGCGGACGGCGCTTCACGTACACGCCGTCGAAGCCCAACGCCGCCAGCCGGTCGAGCAGGCGATCGCGAAACGACGGACCGTCGTGCTCATCTGACATGTGAAACTCCGCCACCAGGTGATTGCCGTAGGCATCCACCACGAGGCCCGGAAGGCCATCGCCTTCCCCGTGCACCAAGCGGAACGCCGTATCGCCCTCGCTGTGCCCCAGGATGTACCGCCGCAAAATGGCCCGATCCAGCGCGCTCGCCACCACGCGTCCATCGCGGGGCATTTCCTCGCGGGAGGCCCCCCCGGCGAGCCACGCGTCGAAGTCGTGCGGCGCCTGCGTCGCATAGGTCACCCGCTTCTTCGACACCGGGTGCACGAAGGAAATCGCTTGCGCATGCAACAAAAGCCGCGGCGCATACTCCCCGCCGTAAAGCACGTCGCCCGCGATGGGCGCGCCCGCGTGCGCGAGCTGCACCCTCGCCTGGTGCATGCGCCCCGTCTCCAGCACCAGCTCGAGCAGGGCGCGCGGGCCGTTGCGCTTTTTCACCTGCACGTGCGTCACGGCGAGCTTCGGCTTCTTGTCCTTCTCCGAAACGAGCTTCTCGCGCAGGGTGACGCGGTCCTTGCCCTTCGGCCAACCCGTCACGCACGCGATGTACCGCTTTTCGACGTGGCGCCCTTCGAATTGCCCGGCAAGCGCGGCGTTGTGCTCGCGCGCGCGCGTAAAGACCATCACGCCCGACGTATCTTGGTCGAGCCGCTGGTGCACGCCGAGGTACGGCTCGCCAAAGGCTTTGAGCCGCGTCACCACGTCGTCGGGGTGCGCGGGATCGGCCGCTTGGCTGGGAATGCCTGCGGGCTTGTCGATCACCAGGAGCGCATCATCACGATGCACGACCCAGTCGTCGCGAAAATGGGGAAAAATTGTTCCGACGTCCACGTCAATGGTCCGGCTCGATGCCTGTCTCTTTGTGGTCGACCTGCCCGGGCGGCGCGTGACCATACACCCGCTCGAGGCGATCCAGACCGCGTTTGTGCAGCACCAAGGTGACCTGCTCGGTCGAAACCACGTCCCCACATTGCACACGCACCGTCACGGGCAGCTTGTAGCAGCGCGGAGCATCGATGAAGCGCACGCGACGAGGCGCCCGGTCGAGCACCGGCACCTGCTTCACGGCATCGTCCAGGCGCGCGAACAGCGGCGAAAAATCGTAACGAAACACGTGCTTGATGCGCCGCACGCCCGACGCACCGAGCCCGGGCTGGGGCGAAACCGTGCCCTTGTGCATGTAGCGCAGCAGCGTGCCCACCAACGAGGCGCCGCTCTCGGGGTTGAGCGGATCGGGCCGGCGGCTGGTCACCTGATCGAACGACTCGCGCGCGCTGACGATGACGTCGCGCTTGGGCAGCCGGCGCGCCGGCGCACGGTAGCGAGCAACCCGCTGCGCGTAGAAGCGGTGCACGTTGCCGGCGATCCAGGCGCGGCCAAACTCCTTGATGCGGTCCTTCACCGCGTAGACCAGCCCGGCGAACACGGCGACCATCACGATGCCCGAGCCCACTTGGCTCTCCGTCGTGGGCCGATGGTTCACCAAGGCAATCTGCCAGGCGAAGGCCCACGTGGAGGCCACCACCGCCACGAACGCCGCCACCCAATGATGGATGCGGTCCGCCACCTGGTAGATCTCGGCCTCGAGAAAGAGCACTTCCTGGAAGTGCTTTTTCAGCTGGCTCGCGCGATCGAGGTACTGCTCCAAGGTGGCCAGCGACATGGGGTCGGCGTTCACGTAGCCTTTGCTGGCGCGGTACGACAGCTCCTGCCCTAGGGCATCGGCCACCTTGGTCCCCACGGCGCTGACCACCGCCGGAAACGCCTCGAGGCGCGGCGAATCCGACTCGAGCAAGGTCTCCAGCGCGCGCACGATGCCCGCGAGCAACTCGAGCAGACGCACGCTCGCGTATTCGTCGACGAGGGTGCGCTCGCGCACGAGCTCCTGCGCTTCCCCCGCAGCGGGGATCGTCAGCTTTTTCCGCGCATCGACCACCATGGCCAGCGCAGCATCGACCCAAATCGAAAGCGTGGCCTCGAGCTCCTCGATGGGCTCGGCCCCCGAGAGCGAAATGGCGAACCGGCAATGACGCGCGAAGCCGTCACTCGCACGCGCGAGGCGATTGGCGAGGGCCACGGCGCCGCGGCGCAGCGAATCGATGGTGACCACATCGGGCACGCGGATGGTCTCGGCCGGACCATCGAGCCGCGTGAACGACTGCAGCTGGTCCCACGGTGCGTGGCGCGCAAAGGCGTTCGACGGGATGTCCAGCTCGACGTCGATGACGTAGTGGACTTCGTCACGTTCAGGCAGCGGGAGAGAGACGCTCCACTCGAGGCGGGTAGCGTCGTGGATGCCTACGCGCACCTCGACGTCGGGACTCGCGGTTTCGAGCTCTGCGGTCGCGGATCTTGCCGCGGGTTCTGCAAGCGCACTTGCTGGCGATGCTGCCATCTCTCTTGGGGGACTCTGCCTTTCACATGCTCGAGAAGCACAATGTGTGCAAGGGAAATGTGGACCGGATTTGGACCGAAATCCAGAAGCGGATCGAGCACATTGAACTCGTCCGCTGCCGACCTATCTTAGGCGCCTATGAGCGACGTCGCATCCCGCATCCAGGACCTGGTCCAAACGAACCATGTCATCCTCTTCATGAAGGGCACCAAGAACTTTCCGCAGTGCGGCTTCTCCAACGCGGTGGTTCAGGTTCTCAAGAAAGAAGGAGTCCCCTTCGAAACGGTGAACGTGCTGGCCGATCCGGAGATCCGCCAGGGCATCAAGGACTTCTCCAACTGGCCGACCATCCCGCAGCTCTACGTCGCCGGGAAGTTCGTCGGCGGTTGCGACATCGTGACCGAAATGCACACCACCGGCGAACTGTCCAAAGTCCTCAAAGGCTGATCCGCAGTCGCGACGTCGCGACTTCCGCCTCACGACGAGCACATTTCGCGGACATTCCGCTGTTCCCATCGTTTTCCATGGCGCGTGTGGAGTCCTTGCCGGATTCTCCCGCGCCATGTTCGTTCACCGGGGGTTCGTTCCCTTCGTTCTCGCTTCCTTGTGCATCGCCACGTCGGCCTTCGGGCAGGACATGCCCGACGTCGTTCGCTTGAAGAACGGCAGCCTGATGCGCGGCACCATCGTGGATCTCATCGTGGGCGACCACGTCGAGATCCGCCTCGGCTCGGGAGAGACCCGGCGCTTCACGATGGCGGAGGTCGACTACGCGGGCCCCGACAAGGCCGCCGCGGCACCGCCTCCTGCTGCCGCACCGCCTCCCGCTCCCGCTGCAGCGCCGGCGCCGGCTCCCGCACAGCCAGCGGCCGACAAGCCTCGATCCAGGCTGAGTTTCACGGCCAACGAGCCGAACGTGATGGTCAAAAACCTCGTCAGCAAAACGGACTTCGAGGGGGTGGGCTGGTCCTTCGGCTGGGGCAATCACGCTGGCGGGCCGGTGCTGTTCTCGGGCGAAGGAAGGACGTACGCGAACGTCTGCGCCGCACCTTGCGAAGCCGACGTGCCCAAGGGCGAGAACACGCTCGCGGTCTCCTACGAAGGGCGCAGACCCATCGATGTACCGATCATCGTGCAAGGCCCAGGGAAGGTCGAGATCGAATACACGTCCAACTTGGACCTGCGCATCGGGGGCCTCGTCATTGGCATTGCGAGCGTCGCCGGCGGCATGACCGCCGCGATCGTGGGCTACAATCAATCAGACATAAGCTGTGGCCGCGATGGCGTCGGCTATTACCGTTGCAACGAGACGGATCCGAACTACACCATGGCAGCCGTGGGGCTCGGGGTGGCCACCCTCGGCGCGATCGTTGGAACACTCATGGCGTTCACCCATGACGAGGCCAAGATCAAGGTCTTGCCGCCGGAGCCGAAAACGGCACAGGCGCCCACGCCGGCGTCAGCGCGGGCGAATGCCGTCGAACATTAGGTTCACACCCGCGGCGACCCAGCGGCGTCGCGCCTCGGCGTCGGGCATGCCGAGTGCGCGGCGCGTTCCTTCGAAGATGAGCGCCACCAGCACCTCCGCGGTGTTGCGCACATCGAGATCGGCGCGCAAGAAGGCCTTGTCGATGCCGTTTTGAAGAAAGCGCGCCGTCTGCAGGGTGTACGCCTCGATGACGTGCGCGAGGCGATCCATGTCGACGGCCACGGTCTGCTCGTGAAAGAAGCGCAGCAGGTGCGGCCGCTCCTCCGCGAGCGCGAGCCACCGGTGCAGGATGCGAATCGTCTGCGCGCGGTACTCCTCGATCGAGTTGCTGGCGGTGGGGTCTTCCTCGAGGCCGATGGCCGTGAAGCGCATCATCACCCGGTCGAAGACCTGCAGCGCGATGTCGTGCTTGTTCTTGAAGTAGCGATAGAACGTCCCATGTCCCAGTCCGAGCTCGTCGGCGATGTCGGCGATCCCCGCGGCGTGGTAGCCCTTGCGCGCAAAAATGCGCTCGGATGCATCGAGGATCTCCTCGCGGCGCTGATCGAGTTTCTCGGTCTGGAGCCTTCGTCTCATGCTGGAAACCACGCATCTAGCATCGATGCGCGGCGCCGGGGATCCATGAAGTTCGCCCCCATGAGCGTCAGCTCCGGCGCCGTAGGTTCGATGCGCAGCACCCGTTTTCCGGCGCGCTCGCAGCGGAGCACCTCGCGCTCGAGCGCCCCCGACATGACGTGGCGCAGGCCGCGCTCGAAGAACTCGCCGACCGACGACGCACGAATGTAGCGCGTCGATGTCAGCGGCGAGATGACGTACACCTCGTCGAGCGCCTCGTGCTCCACGAGATCGAGCGACGTCGGCGACACGGCACCGCCATCCATGTAGCGCCGGCCGCCAATCTCGATGGGCGCGTACCATCCCGGCACGGCGCACGACGCGCGAACGGCCTCGCGCGAGCTGGTGTGCTCGTCGCGGCCGAAGGCGACGCGCTTGCCGGATTCGCAGTCCACGGCCACGACGAGGCAGTTCGGGTGATCGACCCACCGCCCCTCGGGGACGAGCTTGTCGACGGCCCGCGCCAAGATCGCGCTGTCGCCCCGCCCCTCGGGCAAGAGGCCCACCATCGCGGCATGGAACGGGATCTCGCGCCGCAAACCGGCGCGGACCATGGACAAGGACAAGGGGCGCCAGTAGGGGCGCGGGGGCAGATGATCCCGCGAATCGGGCGCGCTACCGCGGCGGACGCTCTTGCGAAGCGACTCGAGCAGGTCCGACGTGCTCACGCCCGCGGCCAGCGCCGTCGCCAGGATGGAGCCTGCGGAAGTGCCCATGACGAGATCGGCTTTGCGCGGATCCCAACCGGTCTCCATCTCGAGACGGCGCAGGGCGCACACCGTCCAGGCGTAGCCGACCACACCGCCGGCACCGAGCACGAGTCCGCGCTTGCTCATTCTGCCGCCACCACTTCGGCTGCCGCTACGACCGAACCTTGGGCGCGCGCCGCCGTTTCGTATTCCGTGCGCGCACGCCGCGTGTCGCCGCCGAGCATCCGCTCGGAATCGACAGCGTCGATGATCCAGCGAATGAGCCCGCGAGGTGCCATCGCATAGAGCGGCACGAAGGGACGAAAGGCGCGCGGCACGACCACGTCGGCTTGGCGCGTGCGAACACTGTCGACGATGGCGCGCGCGACCTCGTCGGGCTCGCGGGCAAAGAGCCCATCGAGTGGGATACCGGCACTGAGGCGCGTTTTGATGGCAGCGGGCATGACGGCGGTGAGGGTAACACCGGTTCCCTCGATCTCGTGCCGAACCGCACCGGTGAGGCCCACCGCCGCGTGTTTGCTCGCGACGTACGTGGCCATCCAGGGCACCTCGAATTTGCCTGCCAAAGATGCCACATTGACGACGTGCCCTCGCCCGCGCGCGATCATCCGCGGGAGCACGAGCTTCATCCCGAGCGAGGTGCCCCAGAGGTTCAC
Organism: Sorangiineae bacterium MSr12523; assembly: GCA_037157775.1. Taxonomy (NCBI): domain Bacteria; kingdom Pseudomonadati; phylum Myxococcota; class Myxococcia; order Myxococcales; family Pendulisporaceae; genus Pendulispora; species Pendulispora brunnea. Next base: position 2,776,199 of record CP089982.1, on the reverse strand, counting down.
GCCCATGGCCGCACGGTTCGTGTCGTCGGACTCCTCGAGAAAGGGCCCGGTCGGCATCACGCCGGCATTGTTCACCAGCACCTCGATGGGCCCCATTTCGGCCTCGACCGTTGCGACGAATCGCTCGAACGATGCCCGCTGCGAGACATCCAGCGTGAACCCGCGCGCGTACGGCCCCAAGGTGCACGCCGCCTCACGCGCGGCATTGCCATCGAGATCGCCGATGCACACGAAGGCGCCTTTCTCGGCAAAACGCCGCGCCGTCTGCAGACCGATCCCGCGCGCGCCGCCGGTGATCGCGACCACCGCGCCCTCGAGATCGATGGGCACGGGTGCGCGCCGCACGGGTGCACTCTGCGTGCGCATCTCGTAGTGCTCTGCGTCGAAGCGGCGCATGCGACGCCGCATGTCGAGCGTGGACCAGGGATAGATGCTGCTGTTCTTGCCGTTGTGGTCGATGTAGTAACTCGAGCAGCCACCGGCATTGAACACCGTGGTGGAGAGCGCAGCCTGAACGCGCTGGTTCCACGCATGCTGCGCGCCGGGGCGCACGTCGATGGATGCCATGCGTTCGCGGCGGGCCGTTTCGATGGCGTCGGCGATGTAGCGCGCCTGGGCCTCGATGATGGTGAACGCCGAACCATGGCCGTTGCCCGTGTTGGGGCCAATCATGCAGAACGCGTTGGGGAAGCCGTGGCAGGTCGTTCCCAGGTAAGCGCTGGGGCTGCCGCGCCAGACCTCGTCGAGCGTGCGCCCGCCGCGGCCGACGATGCGCTTCGGCACCGACGAATCGGTGACGTGAAAGCCCGTGCCGAAGATGATCGTGTCCACCTCCCGCTCGATGCCATCGCTGCCCACGATGCCGCGCTTGGTGATCTCCGTCACCGCGTGGGGCACGACCTCGACGTTCGGCGCTTGGAGCGCGGGGTAGTACGTATTGGAGAGCAAAAGGCGCTTGCACCCGAGCGTGAACTCCGGCGTGAGGGCCCGCCGCAGCTCCGGATCGCGCACTTGGCGGCGCAGGTGCGCGAGGCCGATGCGCTGGACCTGCTGCATCGCCGCGGGGTGCCGCTGGGCAAACTGCAGCATCTCCGTGAAGGCGTAGATCGACCCGCGCAAACCACGGCGCACGAGGGGCACGTGATCCAGGAGCCACGTCTCGGTCTTGGGGATGCGATGATCGGGCTTGGGGAGCACCCACGGCGCGGTGCGCTGGAAGAGCACGAGGTGCCCGGCCTTGGGCTGAATCTCCGGGACGAACTGAATCGCCGACGACCCGGTGCCGATGACCGCGACGCGGCGGCCGGTGAGATCGCGGTCATGACGCCACTGTGCGGAGTGGAAGGCGACGCCGCCGAACGAATCGAGTCCGCGCAGATCGGGAATGCGCGGCTCGTGGAGCGGGCCCTGACCGAGCACGATGAACTGCGCATCGTAGATGCCGTTGTTCGTTTCGACCCGCCAGCGTTGCCGGTCCTCGTCCCAAACGCCGCGAAGCGCCTCCGTGCCGAGGTGCACGTACGGCAGCACGCCGTACCGCGCGGCCACGTCCAACGTGTACTGCTGGATCTCGGGCTGCGGGGCAAAGACGCGGCTCCAGTCCGTCTTGGGCGCAAACGAATACGAATACAGGTGCGAGGGCACGTCGCAGGCGCAACCCGGGTACGTGTTCTCACGCCACGTGCCGCCGAGCTGAGCTGCCTTCTCGAGAACGATGAAGTCGTTCACCTTCTGCTGGAGAAGGCGAATCGCCATCCCCAGGCCGGAAAAACCGCCACCAATGATGAGAACCCGGGTCGACGTGGTCTGCATGGTTGTAAAGAATGACACGTCATTCCGTTTTATCCAAAAAGAAAACCGCCGTTCCATCCTGGCGGTTTCCTTAGGATTTACATGTTGAGTCCGCCGTCTACGTCGATCGTGCGGCCGTTGAAGTAGTCACACTCGAGAACGAACTTCACGGCGACCCAGATGTCCTCGGGTACGCCGATGCGCGCCACCGGAATCGCGGCGACCAACGCATCGCGCGCCTTCTGATTCATCCCCTGCGTCATCGGCGTCTCGATCATGCCGGGCGCGATGGCGCCGACGCGAATGCCGAACGGGGCGAACTCCGACGACCACGTGCGCGTATTCGCCGCCAACGCTGCCTTGGCCGCCGAGTAGTTCGACTGCCCGCGGTTGCCGTAACGCGCAATGCTCGACATGTTCACGATGACGCCGGGCTTCGTCCCCGTTTCGGCCATCTTCTTCACGGTGTCGCGCACCACCAAGGTCGCGCCGGTGAGGTTGACGCCGATGACCGCGTTCCACTGCTCGAGGGTGAGCGTTTTGATCGCGCCCGTCTCCCTGTCCTTCTTCACGAGGAGCCCATCGCGCAAGATGCCCGCATTGTTGATCAAGGCATTGAGGCCGCCCATGGACGCATGCGCCCACTCGACCAACTCGCCTACTTCCTTCTCGTCGGCGACGTTGACTTTGCGGCTGTGGATGCGCGCGGCCAGCGTATCGGGCTGGGTTGCCCCGCCTTCGAGTTTGGCTGCTTCGGCGACGATCGCATCGCGGTCGACTTCGAGCACGTCCGCGATCGCCACGTGAGCCCCCGCCTGCGCGAGACGCACCGCGAAGTGACGGCCCATTCCCTGCGCTCCACCCGTGATGATGACCTTCAGCTCGTTCAATTTCATGGTTTGCCTCTCGTCTGCGTTTCGTTCCTTACCGTGCTTTACCGTGCTTTGAAGCGAGTGAGAGCTACCCAACCGGAAAAAGTTCGAGTACATCTGGCCCCGTGAGAACCCGCTTTCTTGTCGTAGCCTTGTGCGTTTTCGGTGTCATCGGAGCGGCCTTTGCTCCCGGTTGTTCCAACCAGGCCGAGGGAGAACGCTGCAGCATCGACAACGGCAACGCCGATTGCGAGTCGAACCTCGAATGCGTGTCCGTCAGCGCGGGCCAATACCGCTGCTGCCCGAACCCGCGCACGTCGTCTTCGTCGGCAGCCTGCCGCGGCGAGATCACCCTCAACGACGCCACCACGCCAACCGATACCGGCACGCAGGATGGCGACACGGACACGGGCACCGACGCGCAAACGCAGGACAGCGGGCAGGACGCCCCGGTCGATGCACCGAGTGACGCAGGGGCGGACGCCGACGGCGCGGGTTGACCATCGAGACATGACGGGAGGGGACGCGTGCCCATCGGATCGCTGATCCAACATGCACAAGAAGCGCTGATGCTCACGGTCGCGCTTTCCTTCCCCGTCGTGGCGGCAGCTGCGGTCGTGGGCCTGCTGGTCGCAGCCTTTCAAGCCGCCTCGCAGATTCAGGACCCGACGTTGGCCCACCTGCCGAGGCTGCTTGCTGTCATCGCAGTTCTCGCGATTTTAGGCCCTTGGATGGCCCATGAGGTGGCCGCGTACGCCGCGCGGGTCTTTCTGGTTGCACGCGGGTGATTGACCTCTAGCACACGTTTTGCTACGTCCGCCAAGTGACTGAATCGTCACTCAGTCGAATGCGACGGACCGCCGCCTCCCCCCCTGCCACGCCGACCAAGCCGAATTCGAGGCGCGCCGAGAGTGCACCTTCGGGGCCCCCGGCGAATCCGAAGCCCGCAAGGACGCGCGGCGGCGACAAGCGCGAGCGCATTCTCGCAGCCGCCGTCAAAGTCTTCGCGAAGAGCGGCTTTCACGGAACGCGCGTGAGCGAGGTGGCCAAGGCCGCGGGTGTCGCCGATGGCACGATTTACCTGTACTTCCGCTCGAAGGACGAGCTGCTCGTCTCGCTCTTCGAGGACCGGGTCGACAAGTTGCTCGTGCACATGAACGCGGAGCTGGCGAACCTCCCCGACGCCCCGGCGAAGCTGCGGCGCGTGATCGAGCTGCAACTCGGGCTGCTCGAGGGTGAGCGCGATCTGGCCGAGGTCATCACGGTCATCATCCGGCAATCGTCGAAGCTCATCAAAGAGTACGCAGCGCCCAAGTTCGGCGCATACCTGGATGCCATCGCGCAGGTCGTGGTGGAGGGCCAGAACGCGGGCCACTTCCGCAAGGACGTCTCCCCGCACCTGGTCGCACGCGCCACGTACGGTGCGCTCGACAGCATCGCGCTGCTCTGGGCCTTGGGCCGCGCGGAGCAGGGCGCGCTGGTGCGCTCCGCGAAGCAACTGGCCGACGTGCTTCTGCGCGGACTCTTGCCGTGAAACAGCTGCGGCGACGCGCGGAGCTCCTGCGGCAGGTGCGGGCCTTCTTCGACGCGCGCGATTTTCTCGAGGTGGAGACGCCGCTGCTCATTCCCTCCCCCGGCCTGGATCTGCACCTGCAAGCCTTCCAAGTCGGCACGCGCTACCTGAGCACCTCGCCCGAGTACCAGATGAAGCGCCTTTTGGCCGAAGGCTACGAGCGCATCTACCAAATCACGCGCGCGTTTCGCGAAGGGGAATTCGGCTCGCGGCACAACCCCGAGTTCAGCATGCTCGAATTTTATCGGGCCAACGCCGGGGTCGACGACGTGATGAAGGACACCGAGGACCTCGTCGAGGCGGTGACCGGCGGTGAAGTGGTGCTCGGCGATCGACGCATCTCCACGCGCGCACCGTTCGCGCGCATGACGGTGTGCGAAGCCTTCGAGGCGTACGCCAAGGTCACACCGGAGGAGACGCTGGAAATGGCGCGCTCCGACGAGGACCGATTCTTCTTCACCTTGGTCGACCAAGTCGAACCGCGCATCGCGGAGCTCGACCACGCCGTGTTCCTCACCGAGTACCCGGCGTCGCAAGCGTCGCTCGCACGCAAAAAAGCCAGCGACCCACGCGTGGCCGAGCGGTTCGAGGCGTACGTGGCCGGCGTCGAGCTCTGCAACGGTTTTGGCGAGCTCACGGATCCCGTCGAGCAGCGCGGGCGCTTCGAGCAGGATCAACGCGAGCGACGGGCGCGCGGCCTGCCGGTGTACCCCATCGACGAGCGATTCCTCGAGGCGCTCGAACGCGGCATGCCCCCGTCGGGCGGCAACGCCGTGGGGCTGGATCGGCTGATTGCCGTCGCGTCGGGCACGACGGAGATCCGCAACGTGATGGCCTTCGCCGACGACGAGTTATAGCGTTACGCCCGCAATGCTGAACTTTGGTGAAGCGCAGCAACGGGTTTTGGCGATGGCACCCCGCATGGGTGCCGAACGCGTAGGGCTCGAGGAGGCCGCCGGGCGCGTGCTGGCGGAAGACGTGCTCTGCCCGGTCGACGTTCCCGCCTTCGATGGCAGCGTGATGGACGGCTATGCCGTGCGCGCGGCGGACTTCGCGGGCGATGGGCCGTGGGAATTTCCCGTGCGCGGGGAAAGCCGCGCGGGCGAGCCGCTCGATGCCCTGGCGCCGAACACGGTGGCGCGCATCTTCACGGGCGCGCCGATCCCGGCGCAGGCCGATGCGGTGGTCATGCAGGAGCACGTGGAACGCGATGGCGATCGCGCGCGGTTCACGCGCAAGGTGAGCGCGGGGCACTTCGTGCGCAAGCGCGGCGACGATCTGCGGGCAGGCTCGGTGGCGGTGGCCAAGGGCACGCGTTTGCGGCCGGCTCACGTGGCCCTGGCCGCGACCGTCGATCGCGCATGGCTCACGGTGATGCGGCGGCCGCGGGTGGTGCTCTTGGCGACGGGCGACGAGCTTCGTTCGCCGGGAACGCCGGGCCCGGTCGGTTCGATTGCGGAGTCGAACACCCTGGGCCTCGCAGCCATGGCGCGGCGCGCGGGTGCGACCGTCGCGGTGGCACCGCTGGTGCCGGACAATCTGGACGCAACGATGCAAGCCTTCGAGGCGGCACTCGCCGATGCCGACGTGGTCATCTCCGTGGGCGGCGTGAGCGTGGGCGATCATGATCGCGTGCGGCCGGCACTGGAGGCGATCGGGGTGCAGCTCGATTTTTACAAGGTGGCCATGAAGCCGGGCAAGCCGCTGGCGCTGGGCAAGCGCGGGAATACGGTGGTCCTGGGGCTGCCGGGAAATCCGGTGTCGGCGATGGTGACGTTTGCCTTCTTCGGTGTGCCGCTGCTTCGCGCGATGCAAGGCGACGGCGATCCGCTTCCGCGCGCGTGGCGGGCCCGAAGCGGCCGCGCGATGACGCGCGAACCGGGTCGGCTCGAGTTCGCGCGGGCGTCGCTGGTGCGCGAAGGGGCATCGTGGATCGTCACGAGCCTGGAGAACCAGGCAAGCGGCGCGGTGGCGATGCTGGCACGCGCCAACGCATTGATGGTCATACCGGCGGAGCGCACCGAGCTCGCCGAGGGAGAGGACGTCGAAGTGTATCTGCTCGAGGAACTCGGGGCATGAAGGCAACGCGTCTCACGCACCTGAATGAACAGGGCGAAGCCCACATGGTCGACGTCGGCGCGAAAGACATCACCGTGCGCCAGGCGTGTGCCCGCGCGCGCGTAACCATGCAGCGCGCGACGGTGCGCCTGCTTCGCGAGGGCAAGGCGCCCAAAGGCGACGTGCTCGCCGCCGCACGCATCGCAGGAATCATGGCGGCGAAGCGCACGCCGGAGCTGATTCCGCTATGCCACGGGATCGCGCTCACGCGCGTGACCATCGAGGCGACATTCCGCGCGGACGGGGTCGACATCGAGTGCAGGACGGAGGCGCGCGACCGCACCGGCGTCGAAATGGAAGCGATGGTCGGCGCCAGTGTGGCGGCGCTCACGCTTTACGACATGCTCAAGGCGGTGGACCGCGCCATCTCGTACGAGGTGGCCTTGCTCGAGAAGACCGGCGGCAAGAGCGGCGATTACACGCGACAGGCGCGAAAGCGGAAACCATAGGAGTCCCATGCTGCTCGACATTCGAGAAGAGCCCATTTCATCGGACGAGGCCGTGCGCGACGTTTCGCACGCGGGCGCCGGCGGCGTCACGACGTTCCTCGGGGTGGTGCGCGAGCAGAACGAAGGCCGCGCTGTCGTCAAGCTGGAGTACCAGGCCTACGTGCCCATGGCGCGCGCCGAACTCGTGCGCATCGCCGAGGAAATCGAACGCGAGATCCCCGGCGTGCGCCTCGCGGCACTGCATCGCGTGGGCGCCTTGGCGGTCGGCGACATCGCCGTCGTCTGCGCCGCCAGCGCCCCCCACCGCGGCGAAGCCTTCAAGGCCTGCCGTCTGCTCATCGACCGCATCAAAGAGCGCGTTCCCATCTGGAAACGCGAGTACGGCCCCGAGGGCGCGTGGTGGGTCGGCTGGGTCGACGCCCGCTGCGGCCACGATCACGAACACTAACCTCCCGAGACGGGCGGAATCAGCGCGAGCACATCCCCCGGCGTGATTGTCTCCTCCTGCGTGGCGAAGGCTTCGTTCCTCGCGATGCGAACGTGGCCCATGCGGCCGGCGAGCTCGGGATGAACGGAGGCAATGTGCGTGTAAAATGCACCTATCGTGGTGACGTCGCTGGGAAGCTCCAGGGCCTCTTCATCGCGGCCCACGAGCTCGCGCACCGCTGCAAAATAGAGAACGCGTACCTGCATCCTTACTGACCTTCCCGATGATGGTGATGATGCTTCACCTTTTTGCCCGAGACCAACGCGACCGCGTGCTCCAGCGTCTTCGCGATGATGGAATCGACGGCGAGACGCACGGCGTTGGGGCTGCCGGGCAGCGAAAAAACGACGACCTTGCCGATGATGCCGGCCGTGGCGCGGGACAGAATGGCGCGGGGCCCGATGGTGTCCCACGAGAGGCGGCGAAAAGCTTCGCCGAAGCCGTCGAGGCGCTTGTCGAACATCCCGTCGAGCACCTCGTACGTGTTGTCCCGCGGGGCGATGCCTGTCCCGCCTGTGAGGACGACGGCCTCGATGTCGGAAGCTGCCAAGCGGCGGACGAGCGCGCTCACCTGGTCGGGATCGTCAGGAACGATGTGGTGCTCCACCACGGAAAAACCCGCCGCAAGAAGACGTTCCGCCAGGATTGTGCCAGACTCGTCCGTGTCCTTCGTCCGCGTATCGCTCACCGTCACCGTTGCGATGCTTAACTTGCGTGTGTCGCTTGCCATGACCGAAGACCCTTCCCACAACTAAGTGCGCACGATACGCGTATGAGCACGTTGTTTCATCTCCCCCTTGCACCAGCAAGCGCCACTCGAGACGAGCGCGCCCAGCCTCGAGCCGTACGGCTTTCCCTAACGGATCGGTGCGATCTCGCGTGCCTCTACTGCCGCCCGAACCGGCACGATGGGTACCTCGAGCGCCGGCTCGATCTCGATGCGTGGGCTACCATGGCCGCTGGGCTCGTTCGCGCCGGGGTGCGGCGGGTGCGCCTCACCGGCGGCGAGCCGCTGCTTCATCGCGACGTGGTGCAAGTCATCGAGCGCCTGGCCGCCCTCCCGCTGGAAGATCTCGCGCTCACCACGAATGCCACGCGCCTGGCCAAGCTTGCGCGCCCGCTTCGGGACGCCGGCCTTCGGCGCATCACCGTGTCGCTCGACACGTTGGATGCCGAGCGCTTTGCGCGGCTGACGCGCGGAGGAGATCTCGACACGGTGCTCGCAGGCATCGACGCAGCATGCGCGGCCGGCTTCGACGAGGTGAAGCTCAACGCCGTCGTGCTTCGCGGTGAGAACGACGAAGAGCTGCCCGAGCTTCTCCGCTACGCGTGGGATCGCGGCATCGTGCCGCGCTTCCTCGAGGTGATGCTCATCGGCGAGGGCGCCACCATGCGCGACCGCGTCGTCCCCGCCGCCGAGATGCGCGCACGCCTCGCCGAGTGGCTCGTCGACGAGACGCCCGTGCGCGAGCAGGATCGAGGCCCCGCGCGGTACGTGCGCGCCCGCCACGACGCCCGGCTCAAGGTCGGTTTCATCAGCGGCACCAGCGACACCTATTGCAAGGGCTGCGATCGCCTCCGCGTCTCCAGCGACGGAACGCTGCGCCCGTGCCTCGCCACGAACGACGGCCTTTCCGCGGAAGACGCCGCGCGCGCCGGCGATGAAATCCGCATCGATACGCTGGTGCACGAGGCGTGGAAGATGAAGCCCGACGGCGAGACCTTCCGCGGGTGCACCGAAGAAAGCGCCGCGTCGGTATCCATCCGGGCCATCGGCGGATGAGGGGATAACGCGATGAGCGGCCACGACGAAACCTGCGGCGCCGAGCAAGCGCGTTTCTGGCGCGATGCAGATCTCGCGGGCACCGAGTTTCTCCTCGCGCGCTTCGTCTCGCATCGATTTTCGCCGCACTGCCACGATGAATACGCCATCGGCATGATCGAACACGGCGTGGAGGCGTACCGCTACCGCGGACACAATCGCGTGGCGGAGGCCGGGGAGATGGTCATCGTCGAACCGGGCGAAGCGCACACCGGCGAGCCGGGCGCGCCCGATGGCTGGCAGTACCGCATGTTCTACATTCCGACGCACCTGTTCGAACGCGCCGCGGAGGCCGCGGGGAGAACGGGACTGCCGCACTTCGGAAAGACCGTCATCAACGATCCCGAGGTCGCCTCCGCGATGCGTGCGATGCACGTGGCCTCGCAACGCGGCGAACCGCAGCTCGAACGCGAGTCGCGCTTCGCGGGGCTGCTCACCACCTTGGTGGAGCGCTACGCGGAGGGCGTGCTCCAGCTGCCGCGTCACCCGGCGCGGGCCTCGGCGGGCGTGCGCCGCGCGATCGAGCTGGCGGAGACGAGCTACGCGGAGCCGCTCACGTTGGGCGAGCTCGCGCGGGCAGCCGGGCTGTCCGATTTTCACTTCGCGCGGCAGTTCGCCGATGCCACCGGCATGAGCCCGCATCGCTACGTGGTACAGCGCCGCGTCACCGAAGCGTGCCGCCTTCTTCGCACGCGCTCGGCGCCAGCCGAGGTGGCCATGCAGGTTGGGTTCGCCGACCAGGCCCACATGACGCGACATTTCAAGCGAACGATGGGGGTGACCCCCGCCCGATTCGCCGCGCGTTAGGCCGGGCAGCAGGAACGTTCAAGACCCGCAGCCCGCGCGTCCCCACGATGGAGCGCGATGGCGAGTCCTCGATGGAACGAGTTTCTGCTCGGCGTGCGCCGCGAGCTGCCCATGCAACTGGGCGTGGTCCCCTTTGGCATGATCTACGGCGTGCTCGCCGTGCAGTCGGGCATGTCACCCCTCGCCGCGCAGCTTTCGTCGGTCATCGTGTTCGCCGGCTCGGCGCAGCTGGTCATCGCGCAGATGCTCGCGGCGGGCGGCTCGCCCTTGGTGATCCTGCTGACGGCGATCATCTTGAACGTGCGCCACGTGCTCTACAGCGCCTCGCTCGGGCCGCACGTGGGCCGGCTTCCGCGAAGGTGGCGCATGGCGCTCGCGTACCTGCTCACCGATGAAGCCTACGCCGTGGCCATCGGCCGATACGTCGAGACGGCGCAGGCGCCGCCGCAACCCGATGCGCGTCATTGGCACTTTCTCGGGGCGGGGCTCACGCTTTGGCTCTTTTGGAACGCGTCGACCTTGCTCGGCGTGACGTTCGGCGCCCAGCTTTCACCCGCGTGGGGGCTGGATTTCGCGATTCCCCTCACCTTCCTCGCCCTCTTGGTGCCCTCGCTGGGCGACGGCCCGAGCCGCGTGGCCGCGCTGTTCGGCGCCATCGCATCGGTGGTGCTGGTGGCCATGCCGCTGAAGTTGGGGCTCTTCTGCGCGATGCTGATCGGCATCGCCGCGGGGGCCACGTGGGAAGTCTTCATGGGCGGCGCGAAGCCGTCGGCGAATCCGGAGGGCACGCGCGCATGAATGGGACCTGGTTGACTTTGTTCGCCGTGGGCGCGGCTACGTTCGCCTATCGGCTTTCGTGCATCGAGTTCGGCTCGAACCTCGAAGCCGGCGTGCTCGGCAATCCGCGGGCGCGACGCCTGTTGCGCTTCGTGCCGCCCGCGGCCTTCGCCGCACTCGTGGCGCCGGCCATCGTGGTGCGCGATGGCACAATGCTCACGAATCCGCTCGATCCGCGTTTGCTCGCGGCGTTGGTGGCCCTGGTCTGTGCACTGCTCACACGCAGCGTGCTATTCACGCTGGCTTCGGGCATGCTCGCGCTTCACGCCGTTCGCTTTCTTCTTGGAGGCTGATTCGGGGGGCGAAGGCCACGCGTCGAGCGCGCGCCGTGCGATGCCTTCGAGCTGTTCGCGGGTCGCGCCATCGCGCGCTTGCACGGCGATGCCCTGGATGACGGCGCCGTAGAACTTCGCCAACTCCGCGGCATCGGTGGTGGCGGGCAGCTCGCCCTGCTCGATGCCGCGCACGATGCGATCGCGGAGCATCTTTTCGCTCGTACACCGTCTGTCGCGCAGCGCCTTTTCGATGTCCTGCGAGTCGGCACTGCAGTTCGTGGCGGCGAGCACGATGAAACAGCCCGTCGGGTGCGCCGGATCGGTCGACGACTCCGCCAAGAGGAAGAGACATCGCTCGAAGGCTTCCTTCGCAGTGCACCCCTCGTCTTGCAGCGCGCGCAGCGTCATCAGGCCGTGCTCCTGCTCGTAGAGGGAAACCGCCTCGAGGAAGAGGTCTTTCTTGCTGCCGAAGGCGGCGTAGAGGCTCGGGGGCGTGACCTTCATGGCCGCCGTGAGCTCCGCGACCGAGGTGGCGTCGTAGCCCCGCCGCCAGAACAGGTCCAGCGCCGCCTCGAGAGCGGCCCGTCGATCGAACGAAAGGGGTCGTCCGCGGGATTTCATAGTGTTCACTATATATTCACCTTGACCGGTTGCCAGGGCTTCCTTACCGTAGTGATCACTATGAAATTGACCTTCGCCGCCGGCCTCATCGCGCTTTCTCTTTCCACGGCACTTTTCGGATGTGCGGAACCGAAGCCTCGCGTGCAGACGACCTCCACGTCGTCCTCGAAGGTCGCCGTGCCGAGTGCCGAGAGCGATGCCCTCGCGCGCCGGGTCGATGCCGTGCTGGACGCGGCCGTTGCCGAAGGACGCATCGTGGGGACCGTGGCCATCGTCGCGAAGGACGGGGCCATCGTCTATCGACGGGCCGCAGGCTTCGCCGATCGCGAGGGCCATGTGCGGATGCGCGAAGACACGCCATTCCGCCTGGCCTCGATGACCAAGCCCATCGTGTCGGCGACGGCGCTCGCCCTGGTCGATCGCGGCGCGCTCCATCTCGATGATCCGGTGACGAAGTACCTGCCGAACTTCCGCCCGCACCTCGCCGACGGCCGCGTGCCGGTCATCACGGTGCGGCAGCTTCTGACGCACACGTCCGGCTTGAACTACGGCTTTTTCGAGCCGAACGGCGAGGGCCCGTACCACCGCGAGCGCGTTTCCGACGGGCTGGATCAACCGGGTCTTTCGCTGGAAGAAAATCTGACGCGGCTCGGCCGCACCCCGCTGCTCTTCGAGCCCGGCACGAAATGGAATTACTCGCTGAGCACCGACGTACTCGGCGCTGTGATCGCGAAGGCCGGCGGCGCCCCCCTCCCCGATCTGGTGGCCCGCTTCGTCACCGGGCCGCTGGGCATGGACGCGTCGTTCTCGCCGCCCGCCGATCCTGCGCGCCTGGCCGTGCCGTACGCCGATGGCAAGCCGCGCGCAACGCGCATGAGCGATCCGCAATTGGTCCCGCTCTTCGACGGGGCCGTGTCGTTTTCACCGTCCCGTGTCTTCGACGCGCGCTCCTACGCCTCGGGCGGCGCCGGCATGGTCGGCACCGCGGACGGGTACATCAAATTCCTCGAGGCCGTGCGCACCGGCGCCGGCAAAGTGCTAAGCCCCGCGAGCGCCACCGCATTCACCACGAACCAAGTTGGCAATCTGGAGGCCATGCAACCCGGCGGCAAATGGGGCTTCTCCTTCGGCCTCGCCGTCCTGAAGACGCCCGACCCGACCATGCCCTCGCACCCGGGCACCTTGCAGTGGGGCGGCGCCTGGGGCCACAGCTTCTTCGTCGACCCGACGGAAAAGCTCAGCGTCGTCGTCCTGACGAACACCGCCTTCGCCGGCATGATCGGCGCATTCCCCGACGCCGTACGAAATGCCGTTTACGGTACGAAGTGAACCGCTAAAGCTCGTACGCTCTCCCTGCGCGAAAGAGCGGAGTCGTACTTCACACCCTACGGCCGCGCATAACCCACTTTGAAGACGCGGCCGCCGCCGTCATCCGAGAAGTAGATGGCCGCATCAGGCCCTTGCCGCACATCCACCGGGCGTGCGTCCCATGCTCCTTGGGTTAGCCGGCCGGCGCTGTCTTTTTGGCCGACGATGGGATCGACGGAGATGATGGAGCCATTCTCCACGTGGGCCCGCGCCAACAATCGTCCTACCGCCGGGGATCGATTCCATGAGCCATGGACGCCGATGATGAAGTCCCCCGCGAAGGGCAACGAGTTGCCTGTATACTGCACAATCCCGAGCGGAGCCCAGTGGGCCGGCATCACGAATGCGGGCGGGTGCACGTTGGTTCGATCGGCACACCATGCATCGGTCTTTCGCGCCGCGTCGGGCAGCGAAGGATCGGCCCACTCCGTTCCCGGCCCCTTGCCGGTCGAAAGGGCATATTCACTGTAGCAAAACGGATATCCAAAGAACGACGAACCGTTGCCGTCGACGACATTGATCTCTTCGCCGGGATTGTCCGTGTGAATGTCGCCACCGAAATCGGGATCGGTCAGGTTGTCGCGCCCGTTTTCCGCTCCCCAGAGTCGATCTTGTGCGTCGACATACAGGCCAACCTCGTTGCGCATTCCATGCGCGGCCACCTCGCCCGATGCGTAATCGATACCACCCGATGGAATGGTATCGGGGATGGTGAACCTTCGCACTTGGGCGCGCGTCGCCGTATTGGCAATATCGACGTTCTCTGCAGAGCCCACGTTGACGTAAAGCCTCCCGCGGGAGTCGAACACCAAGGTGCGAGAGTTATGCGATCCGCCGCCGGGAATTCCCCGGACCACGACCTCGGCCGCACCGTTCGCCTGCCTCAGGCCGGGGCTGTACGCCCATCGGTACACCGTCGTGTCGCTCGAAGCGTACACGAAGCGCCCATCCCGCGAGAACGCAAGGCCATGATTCAAACCCGGTGCCGAGGCAAAGGTGCTCTGCTCGTTCGTCTCGCTCGTCCCATTCCCGTCCGCATCCCACAGAGCAACGATGCGACCATTGTTGACGAACAAGTCGCCATTGGGCGCAAAGGCCATCTGCCGCGCCTCGCCCAGCCCCGTGGCAAAGATGGACACACACAACCTCGGGTCGGAGACCCACGCATCGTAACGCGCGCTCCCCGTGCAATTCACCGGCGCCGGTCCCGGAGCGTCGCCACCACCATCGACGGCACCGCCACCCGGCGAGTCCGACGAGCTACAGCCTGCGAAACCACTGAAAAGAGTCCCTGGCAAGAGAAGCAAGATGGTTCGCAACTTCATACGAACCAGCTTAGCTCAGCATGAGACGATCCGCCCATTACCGCGGCGGAACGACGTCTCAGCGAGCCGATTCGATCGACTGTGCAGGCTGCGGCGCGTCGGCGATGTCGAGGCCGACGAGTTTCATCAAGATGAGGGCATTCGAACTTTGGACGACGCCTTCGCGGAGTTTGTAATCGAAGGTCATTTTGTCGCCGGTGACTTGTTCCTGGAAGTGCACGTTCTTCACCGCGTGGGGTAATTCGTTTTCCAGATCGGCGATGCCCAAATCGTGGGTCGAGACGGCGCCCATGGCTTTGTACAAAACCAATTTGCGCACGATGGATCGGGCGCCAATGAGACGCTCGCGGGTATTCGTCCCGTGGAGAATCTCGTCCAGCAAAAAGAGCACGGTGCGGTCGCCGCGGGACATGTCGACCACCATTTTGAGGCGCTGCAGCTCGGCGTAGAAATGAGATACGCCTTCGGCCAACGAGTCGCGCACGCGCATGCTCGTGGCGACGCGCAAATCGCCAATCACCAGCGATTGCGCGCAGACCGGGGCGCCGGCCAAGGCCAATACGGCGTTGATTCCGATGGCGCGCAGCAAAGTCGATTTGCCCGACATGTTCGAGCCCGTGACCAGCAGCACGCTGCCGGGGTGCTCCAAGAGCACGTCGTTGTCGACGCGCTTCGTGGACACGATGAGCGGGTGCCCCAGGGCCTTGGCATCCAGGTGCGGCACGTTCGACAGCGTTGGCCAGGCGAACTCCGGGTGATCATGTGCGAGCGCCGCGAAACTGCACAACGCTTCGACCTCGCCCAAGGTCGACAACCAGGTGCGCGCATTCGTGCCCGCGCGCAAACGCCATCGCTCCAGAGCCACTGCGCAGTTGAAGTCCCACAACAACAGCGGCCCGATCACCAAACGGAAAATCGCGTTTTCGCGCGCGCCCACGAACGACAGAATGCGCCCGAGCCGACCCATCTCGTGTGTGGCGCTGGTGCCCGTCGATGCCAAACGCGCTTTGCACTGCACGAGCGACGACGCCTCGAAGGATTGCCCCTCCACCGCGGCAAGCATTTCCGCAAAGCGCGAAAAGCCACCCTCCATGGAATTGACCGACCCGACGATGCGCGCGACCACCCCGCGCTTCGGCGACACGAGGATCAATTGAAGGATCAACAGCCCGATCCAAATGCCCGACGGGAGATATTTCGCAAACACCAGCGACGCCACCGTCAGAATCGGCAACACCTTTGCCGCCAGCACCAACACGGGACTCGCCTCGAGCGGCGTCGCGCCCGCCGCCCAAGTCAGAAACGGCTCCGGATCGGGCTTCTCCTCGCCGAGGATCGCGCCGGTGGCCGAAAGCCCTTCGCGGAAGGCGTGGCGGCCCGCGAGATCGCGTGCGGCTTCCTGGCGCTCACGCACCCCATTGGGAAAGTCGTTGGCCGCGCCCTTCAACCACGCGGCGAGGTGCGCGGAGCCGAAACGCGTCTCGGTGAGATTCAAAAACCGATACAGCGAATTGGGACCAAAAATGTCCAGGTCTCCCGCGTACGGGTGATTCGGCGTGGAAAACTCCTCGCCACTCGCGCCGTGCTCGTTCCATTTGCCTTCGAGGCGCGCCAAACCGCGCTCGTGAAAGCGCAGGGCCGCCTCGACCAGGTCTTTCTTCGTTTGAAGCCGGCCGTGCCCCACCCAGAGCGCGACGAAGCTCAGCACCAGCAAGAACTCGACGCCCCAGAAGGTGCTGGGCAGAGGCACCCAGACGATGCAGCCGATGAACACGACCGCGGCCACGGCCGCAATGGTCGTGAACAAGCCCATGGATCGCGAACGCGTCTCCAGCGCCGCGATCTCACGCGTGCGTGCCGCTTTCCCCGCCTCGTAGACGTCCCGTGGTTGCTGCGCCGCCTGCGCGGTCTGCTCCCTGGCCTGCATTCGCACGCGAGGCTACCCCATCGGACCTTTCTACTCGAGCATGGAAAACGTGACAGCCTGGACGCGACGCGCTTCGGCATCGACGAGCAGAACGCCGTCGACATCGAAGGCGACGCGGTATTCGAGGAGCTGGCGGCGGGTGGCCGCCGTGTCGATCCGCGGGGCGAGCTTGCCGGTTTTCACCTCGGCCACGAAGCGCGCGCCCTTTTTTTGGACCAGATAGTCGGCGCGAAGGCCGACGGTGAATGGCTCGCGGTCAATCCAGACCACGTATTTTGCGGCGATTTGTGTGCCCAGTATTTCGTAACCGAGCTCGGACAGCCACTCGGCGGCGTCCGCCTCGCCCGCCATCGCGCGGGAAGCGCGCGTGCGGGCACGAAGGCGGCGGAACCACGCGCCGGCCGCTCGAAGGACACCGTGAACGAGCAGGCCGGCAAGAAGGAATAGGGATAAGGCAAGGAAGGCAAGCGAGCGCCCGTCGAGTTGCTCTAGGAGAGGGGGGGAATGGCTACGCGACGAGGCGGGGGCGTACATGACGAGATGGAGCCGAACGTGAAGGCTGAGAAGGCCGCTCACGAACAGGCTTCAGCGAGGCGCTGAAGCACGCGACGGCCATGGCGAAGCCGGATGCCGTGAGGCGGATCCGGCCATCGGGGGAGATTTCCACCAGCTCCGCGCGCTCGAGGGCACGGAGCGTGGGTCGAAAGGCGGCGGGCCAGCCCTCGCCGGCCCGACCGCGGACGCGTAGGTGTTCGGCCACGCAGAGCAGCAGCTGGCCCACGTCCGCCGGGGAGCGATCACGGGCGAAGTCGAAGAGAACGCGCAGTACGGGGATCGCAAAGGGAATGTCCATGCGAGGTACCCTACTCGGGACCCTGAACAGGTGTCCAGTATACCGTTCTCTTTTTGTCGATTCAGCGGTTTTTCCCTGGGTTTACTTCACTCCCAGCTCATGAAACAGGAAACCCATCTCGTCGGTCAATTCTTCGACGACTTTCGTCGTGGGCTTGCCGGCTCCGTGGCCGGCCTTGCTCTCGACCCGCACCAAAATCGGCCGATCCGAAGCCGCCTGAGCCTCCTGCATCCGCGCCGCCATCTTGCGGGCGTGCATCGGGTCGACCCGCGCGTCGCTCTCGGCGGTGGTGAACAGCATCGCCGGGTACCGCGTCCCGTCTTTGACGTGGTGGTACGGCGAGTACCCGTACAGCACCTTGAACTGGTCGGCGTTGGCCGGATCGCCGTACTCCGGGATCCACGCCTGGGCGATGCGGTAGTGCGTGTAGCGCACCATGTCGGTGAGCGGCACCAGCGACAGGCCCGCGCGGTAAAGCTCCGGTCGCTGCGTGGCCACCGTCGCGGTGAGCAGGCCGCCGTTGGAGCCCCCGGCAATGCCCAGGTGCGCCGGATTGGTGATCTTTTGCGCCACCAACTCCTCGGCGCACGCGATGAAGTCGTCGAACACGTTCTGCTTGTTCGCGAGCATCCCCGCCTTGTGCCAGTCCTCGCCGAACTCCCCGCCGCCGCGTAGCACCGTGAAGACCCAGACGCCGCCATGCCGCACGGTGAGCAGTGCGCGTGCACTGAACGCCGGCGTCATGTTGATGTTGAAGCCGCCGTAGCCCCAGAGCACCGTCGGCGTCTCGCCGTTCTTCGGGACGTTCTCGCCCGCGACCACGAACATGGGCACCTTGGTGCCGTCCTTGGAGGTCGCGTGCATCAACGTCACGTTGATCTTCTCGCTGGCGAACTTCTCGCCCACGCGGTCCCAGAGTTCGATCTTGTTCGTCTTCAGATCGACGCGCGAGACCTGCGTCGGGGTGGCGTACGAGTAGAAATTGAAGAACGCTTCGTCGCCATCGTACGGGCCGCTCACCTGCGCGGTGCCGATGCCCGGAAGCGGAATGGCCCCTTTGGATTTCCCACTGATGTCGAAGCGTTCGAGCCGCGTCGATGCATTGTGCAGGTACGTGGCCACGATGTGTTTGCCGATGACGGCCACCCCGTCGAGTACATCGGGCGCTTCGACGATGAGCTCCTTCCAGTGCGTGCGATCCGGCGTTTTGTAGTCGACGGCGAAGAGCCGGTAGCGCGGCGCACCATCGTTCGTGTGGATGTACATCCGGTCGTCGCGCACGATGGCGTCGAAGAGTGCCTCGGTTTTCACCGCGACCTCGACCCACTTGCCGGCGTTCTTGCCCTTGGCCTCGAGATCCTGCAGGTACACCTCGCTCTTGGCCCACCCCTGGTGCACCGTCACCACCAACCAGCGGCCGTTGGGCGAGATGCTCAGGGACGGCGTATCCGTCTTGTCGCGGCCTGCACCGAAAATGAGCACGTCGGTCTTGGGATCCGTGCCCACGACGTGCTTGAACACCTTGGAATAGTATTTCTCGTCACCCGGCGGCACCGACCCCGGCTCGGGATGGCGAGTGTAGTAGAACGCCTTGTTTCCCGGCACCCAGGCCACCGAGGAGTAGCGCGTGTACGGGATGCGATCCGGCAGATCTTTGCCGGTCTTCACGTCGCGGATGATGAGCGTGCTCTCCTCGCTGCCGTTCTCGCTCATGCCCCAGGCGACGAACTTGCCGTCACGCGTGGGGTACCACCAGTCGATGGCATTGGTGCCGTCGGCGGAGAGCGCGGAGGCGTCGATCAGCACCCGATCGGGACCGCCGACCTTGTCGCGCACGTACAGCGTCGGCTGGTTTTGCTCGCCCTCGCGCTTCATGTGGAAATAGCGACGTTCTCCGGGGATAGCCGCGGCCACGTACGGAGCGTCCACGCTGCCGACGTGAATCAGTTCGGCAATCTCGCGCTTGAGCGCATCCCGCGAGGGGAACGCGTCGAGGTATTGGCGCGTCTTCGCGTTCTGTTGATCGGTCCACGCCTTCACCTCGGGCGAGTCGCCATTCTCGAGCGCGCGGAAAGGATCTTCGACGGTCACGCCGTGCAAGGTCTCGGTCACGGATCCGGGTTTCGGCAAGCGAGTGTTCCTTTCGGTGGATGCATCCGTCTTCGGTGCGATGGCTTCGGGATGCGCGGGCGCAGGCTCTCCTCCGCAGGCGCCCAAAACGAGGGCACCTGTACCGTACATGCCGAGAAGGAGCATCGATGTAGGACGGATGAAACGCATGGCGTGGCATCCTCGCTCAGCTCTTCGATGCGGAGTAGACCTTTGTTCGCATCTCAAGGAAGATTCCCCGATGATTCTTCTCCGCGGCGCGGCCGCCTTGCTCTTTACTTTCGCGTTCGGGTCGCACCTCGACCCGTGCAGTAAGCTGGGCATCCGGGCCGAAAAGCCGGCGGACAACGCGGCGGTGAGCGGAAGCGCCCTCGTAGCATCCGGAGCGCCAATGTCGGCCGAGCAGGTCTCCATCGAGGAGGCGAAAAAGCTTTGCGCGAGCGGAGACTGCCTCACCGCGCACGATCGCATTCAAATCGCCCTTCCGCCCAACGCACCGTTTCGGCAGACCGCCGAGTTCAAAACCATCGAAAACCAATGGGCCAAGGCCGCCATCGAAGGCGCGCCAAGCGACCCCGACGTGGCGGCGCGGCGGAAGGTGCTCGAAGAGGTGATGGCCTCCAGCGTCGTCGATGCCCCGTACAAAACGCGGGCGCGCGATACCTTGGCCAAGCTGCCGGCGAGCCAAGCCACGGACGCCGATGCGGGGGATGCATCGGCCGGTGCGGACGCGGGGGATGCTGCGAAATCCAAAGAGAAAGATCGCGGGCACCGGCATCGCTCGCGGTCGCGAGAGGAGAAGTGAGGAGAAGTGACGCGTCCACTATTCGTACTTTCGAACGACGATGGCCATACGAGCCGCGGCATCCGCACCATGCGCGATGCACTTTCCGAAGTTGGCGATGTGGTGCTCATCGCACCGGAGACCGAGCAGAGTGCCTCGAGCCATGCCTTGACGTTGCACCGCCCGCTGCGCCTTCGCGAAGTCGAAGCAGGCGTTTTTGCGGTGGATGGCACACCTGCGGACTGCATCTACGTGGCACTGCACGCGAGCACGCGCGTGCTGCCGCGTCCGCCCGACGTGGTGGTCTCGGGGCTCAATCATGGCCTCAATCTCGGGCAGGACGTCTTTTATTCGGGCACCGTCGCCGCCGCGCGCGAGGGTGCGCTGCAGGGCATTCCGGCGCTGGCCACGAGCGCGCACACCGGCGCGGATTTTGAGGCGGCCTGTCGGCTCTCCGCACAGCTCGCGCTGGGACTCTATTCAGCGGCCCCGCAAGCGGGTCCGGGGGGGTCGCGTTCCGGCGTGGGGGTCGGTCCCTTGCTCTCGGTGAACGTGCCGCGCGAGTGGAATGGCGAAGTGGCACCCTCGCGCCTGGGCATGCGCAAATACGAAGAGCTGGTCGACTTCCGTAAGGATCCGCGCGGTCGCGAGTATTTTTGGCTGGGCGGGCCTGGCGTGCGGCACGAGCACGCGCCAGGGACCGACACGGATGCGTTCGATCGAGGGTATGCGACCCTGACCGCACTCATGCTGGACCTCACGAACACGACCGCCGGAGAGCTTCTCGATCGGCTATCATCCCCGTTCCGACAAGCGAAGGAGCGCGAACGATGAGTGCCAAGAAGAAAACGCCCTCGGAGCACCCCGGATCGAACGAAGCGGCGGACCTGGCAGTGCCGCGGGATGCGCTCGCCTTCGCGATGTCGAAAATCCGCAACATCGCGGACTTCCCCAAGCCGGGCATCCTCTTCAAGGACATCACGCCGCTGCTCGCGAGCCCGCGTGCGTTTCACATCGTGCTCGATGCCATCGCAGAGCGGTTCATCGGCGAGCACATCGACGCCATCGTGGGTGTCGAGGCGCGCGGGTTCATTTTCGGCGGCGCCCTCGCCGCGCGCCTGAATGCGAGCTTCGTCCCCGCGCGCAAGCCGGGCAAGCTTCCCGCCGCATGCGACGAGGTGCAGTACGAAACCGAGTACAGCGTGGCCACGTTGGAGATGCACAAAGGCTCGCTCGCCGAAGAGGCGCGCGTGGTCGTGGTGGACGACTTGCTCGCGACGGGCGGCACCGCGAAGGCCGCGGCCGATCTGGTGCGCAAGCAAGGCGGGTACGTGGTGGCGTATGCCTTCGCCGTGGAGCTCACGTTCCTGGGCGGGCGCGAACGGCTCATGCCCGTCAAAGTCGAGAGCGTGATTCAATATTGATCGCGACGCCGCGCCGCAGCCCGAGGGTGACACTCGTCTTCTCGGGCACGCGGACGAGCGTGCGATAGATGTAGCCGTTGGGGCCGACGACGTCCTGCCCGTCCACGGACGTGATCTCGTCGCCCACCTGAAGGCCCGCTTTGGCGGCGGGCCCGCCGGATCGCACCACGCTCACCACCCAGCGCGTCTGCTGGAGGTCGGCCTCGGGCGCCATTTCCTGCGTGTCGTAGCCCAAATCGCCCTGCCCTTGCCCAAATGCGACGCGGTTGCGCGGAACGCGCAGCGGGGGCAACTCGTTCGTGGTGCCGGCTTGGAGCGTGGCCGGCACGCGGACGTCGCGGGAGTACTCGGATCCCGAGCCGAAATCGGGAAAGGCGCCGACGATGACGTGTCCGACGGGAGCGTTGACCACCTCGTAGCGTCCCTCGGCATCGGTGATGAATTTTCGTTCGCCCGTGGAGGAGTAGCTGACGCCATCGCGCGCGCCCTTCGCGGGTTGAATGGAGACGACCATTCCGGAGATGGGTTCTCCAGTGTCCATCGCCACCACCCGCCCGCGCGCCGTCGTGTTGGCGGTCATCTGCAAGCGCACGTCGCGTTTCGTTTGCCCTTCGTCGAGGTGGATGTCGGCCTCGGCGCGCCCCGTCGGGGCTTCCGCGGCGACGTGGTAATCGCCCGCGGGCAGATCGCGCAGGGCGAAGGCGCCGGCGGTGCGGAAGTAGTTCTCCCGGCGCGAAAAACCCGCTTTGGCATCGCGAATGGCGATGGTGAATCGCTCGACGGGGCTGCCGTCGCTCGCGACGAATGCTCCGGAGATGGTTCCCGTCGCGCGGATGGTGAGCGTTACGTCATCCCCAAGCCGCACCTTTTCGACGATGGCTTCGCCCCCGCCCTTGCGGTACGCGCGGAGCACGTACGTGCCCGGGGAGAGCTTCTTCACCGCGAACGCGCCGTGGACATCCGTGAGCACGGATTCGCCGGACCACGACCAGCGCACGTTGCGCCGGGAGTGACCCGCGGCGTGGGTGGCGCTGTCCGACTCGCGCTGCGCGTCGATGAAGGCGTCGGTCACCGGATGGCCGCCCTCGTCCACGACCCGTCCATGGATCTCGCCACGCCGGCTTTCCACGACGAGTTTCACGCGCGACACGGCATCCGCACGCACCGTGGTGGTGGCACCTTGCACGTCGTCGTCTTTCGTTCGGGGGGCACGCATCCCGTTTTCCCCGTTGATCCACACGCGGTAGTCGCCGGGGCGGAGATTTTTCACGACGAAGGACCCATCATCGACGCTCGCGCCATAGCCATGGCTGCCATTGCCCTGCGCTTCGATGTCGACGCCCGAGACGGGGGTGCCATCGGCATCGACGAGGGTGCCCTCGATCGTTCCGGTGGCGGAGGCGGCGACCTGCGGCACCACCACGCGCACGCCATCCACGTCGCGATCGACTTTGACCACGGTTTGCGTCTTCGTCACGACACTCCTTCGAACGATGTCGATCGCATAGGTGCCCGGCGCGAGGCCTTCGATCTGGAAGGTGCCGTCTCGTTCGACCTTCCCAGTCTCTGACACGCCGCGCACCCGCGGATTGCCCGTCTGGGCGGTCGCAGACACGTACTCCGCGGTCGCGGGCCGGCCCGTCGCATCGACCAACGCGCCCCGCAGGGTCGAGCCCGCGATCACTTTCCATGTCACGCCGGTGATGTCGTCTTTGCCAACGACCAGCGGCTCGAACGCCGTATTTTGCCAAGCGCCATTGCAGAACGCGCCGATCTCGTACGTGCCCGGAAGCAGGCCCTCGATGCGTACGCTCCCATCCTCTTGGGTCTGCCCGGAGTGCGAATCTTTGGTCGTGGTCTCCCTGGCTTGGACCGACGCGGGATGGCACCCTCGTCCGTCGTCGAACACGAGCCGGCCGCTCACCGTCGCCGTGGGGTGCACCTCGATGCGCAACTCGCTGGCCGTTTCGCCCAAGCCGAGAAGAACGCTCTCCGCGGCAACGCCCCACGCGTGCGGCGTGCGACCTTCCGCCTTGTAGCGCCCGGGCGCGAGCTGCGAGATCCGAAAGCGCCCTTCGACATCGGAGATGGCCGTGTGCGCACTCGAGCCGCTCATCACGAAGCCGGCCAGATCGCCCGAAGGTTGGGCCGCGACGCGCGCCCCCGCCACCGGATTGCCCGTCGAAGCATCGACCACGCGTCCCTCGAGCACGGACTCCGGCGTCAGGCCCACCTCGATGAATTGGCCCGGCGCAACACCTCCGCTCGAGCCCTGCGCATATCCCTCGGCCGAAGCCTCCACCATGAGGCGCCCCGGAGGGAGCCACGCCAGCCACTCGCCCTGTTCCCCGCTGCGCGTAAAGGTCCTTCCGCCGTCGGTCTCGAGACTCGAGGAATAGAGGCCGACCAAGGCGCCCACAACCGGTCCGCCGGTGATGTCCACGACGCGGCCACGCACCTCGATCCCCGCAAACGCCAGGACCAGATTAACGTTCTCGCGGCTCTCACCGGCCTTCAAGCGCAATCCATCCTCCTCGCGCCATCGCACGGGGGCGCGCTGCGGCGCCGAGGCATTCACCTCGTACTTCGCTGCGGAGAGTTCGCCCACGCGGTAGCTGCCGTTGGTCCCCGTGACCGTGCACCGGGGGTCGCGAATATCGCCCGAGGAGACGTAGACGCACACCGAAGCGCCCACCACCGGCGCGCCTTGCGCATCGGAGACTCGCCCGGATATCGCACCGCGCGCCGGCTCCGCCGCACCGATTTCAGACGATGTCGGGACATCGCTCGAGGCGGTGGGATCCAACCCAGTTTCCTTGGGAGGGACATCCGAACGGCGTCGCATGAAGACGAATATGCCAATTAGCAATAAGAACACAACCAGTCCAAGAAGGACTTTGCGCATCCCATCCGAAGCAGCCATGGCGGTTTAGACGGACGTGGTGTGAATCGCATTCCTTGGCCATTCGTGTTAACGCATTCCGAAAGGGGGAATTCGAAATGGTCCGATGGCTGGGTGTTCTTGGCGCATCTTGGCTCTTCGCGAGCACGGCATCCGCAGCCGCGCCAACGTGCGGTGATGCTTGCCGAATTCGTGCGGCCGAGGCCTACGTGCGCGCGCTCGTTTCCCACGATGCGCGCGATGTGCCTCTCGCCGATGACGCATGGCGCATCGAAAATGGCCTTCTCACCGGCTGCTCTGGCGCGGATATCCGCTTTCAGCTCGAGCACGGTGTTCAATATTGGCTCGTACAACGCATTTACGATGTGCATTGGTCCGTCGCCGGAAACGAGGTCGTGGGCACGTACTTGCTCGACGCCGCCCTACCGGTAATTCCTATCCGCCTGGCGACGGTGCAGGTCTCCGAGCGGTTCATCGTCTCCGACGAGGGCCAGATTCGCTTCATCGAGGCGAGCCTGCGTTAAAGACGAAAAGAGGGTGCACGCCCGTGCACCCTCTTCTCTTGTGCCTCGTGTCACTTCGTGAAACGAAATGCCCGCGTTACTTGTTCGGTTGCGGCGTGATGCGCAGGTACGGCTTGAGCACCGTGTGGCCCTTGGGGAACTTCTCCTTGATGACCGCCGGATCCTGAATGGAGGGCAGGATCACGACGTCGTTGCCCTGCGTCCAGTTCGCCGGCGTGGCCACGGAGTGGCTGTCGGTGAGCTGCAGTGAATCGATGACGCGCAGGATCTCGTCGAAGTGGCGGCCGGTGCTCGCCGGGTACGTCAGGGTCGCACGCACCTTCTTGTTCGGGTCGATGATGAACACGGAGCGTACCGTCAAGGTGTCGTTCGCCTCGGGGTGAATCATGTCGTAAAGCGTGGCCACCTTGCGATCGGCGTCGCCGAGGATGGGGTAGTTCAACTTCGTCTTTTGCGTCTCCTCGATGTCCGCCGTCCAGCGCTTGTGCGAGTCGACGTCATCCACGCTCACGGCGAGGACCTTCACGTTTCGCTTGTCGAACTCGGGCTTCAATTTCGCGGCCGTGCCGAGCTCCGTGGTGCACACCGGGGTGAAATCCTTCGGGTGCGAGAAGAGCACCGCCCAGCTTTTTCCGATCCACTCGTGGAACGAGATGGTTCCTTCGGTCGACTGCTGCGTGAAATCGGGCGCAATGCTTCCAATACGGATGGTGGTCATGGCTGGCTCCTTCGTTCCGCTATACTAGAGCACCCTCTATAATAACGGATACACCTGGGGACAAGCCCGTGCGGAAACACACGGGCGACCCTTCACTGTTCACCTGGAAGAGACCTGGAAGAGCGCCCGTCCGTAGGCTCAGCGCAGGAAGACGTCCATGGGGATGTTCTTGTTGGGCGTTTCGCCCTCGTGCTTCCACACCGACAGGCTCCGCACCAAGTGCATCCCCTCGTTGTTGCCGCAGGCCCAGTAGATGGCCGGGTACGTCTGGTCGGTGATGGCGCACGAGAAGCCCAGTGTCTTTTCGACGGCGTACACGCCGGTCCAGCGCGCCACTTGTGCAGCGGCGCCGAGGGTCTCCATGCCGAAATTGACCAGCTGGCCCTTGCGCAGGTTCGTGATGGGCTCCGAGTCGCGCGTGCTCGTGATCGATTGGTCCGGCTTGCCGCTCTCGCGCACGTGCACCTGGCTCGAAAGCGCGGCGAGCGCCTTCATGCGATCGGTGGTCATGTACTTCTTTTTGCCCGGCGCAATCTCCTCTTTGGAAGAGGCCGCGGTGAGCTCGTCGGGGCCGCTGTTGTTCGTCGTGGCGAGGATGAGCGTCCAGCCGCCGCCGTCGTAGACCATATCGCAGTACGCCGTGGTGTCGCTGTCTCCATTGGGGCTCATGAGGTAGACGCCATTGGGCAGCGCGGGAAAATCCGTGTGCAGCTCTTTGCAGCTCGGAAGCAAGGCGCAGGTCACCTCGACGTCGAGCACGTTCTTGTCGCCCGCGGTTCCGTCGCCGCCCTTCACCGTGCAGCGTTGGTACGTCTCCGTCGGCTGGCCCTTCACCTTCACCGAATAGGGGGCGCCCGTCGCAACACCCGTCGAAAAAACGAAGGGACCGTCCTCCGCGATGACCAAGTCTTCACCGCCGTTGATCTGGAGCGTGAGCCCACGGCCCAGGAGACCGGCGACGTTGCCGCCGATTTTGCGCAAAGGCCCGCCGGGATTCTGCCCGCCGTCGCCATGGCTACGTGCGGCGAAACCGCCCTCTTCGAGGCCGCACGCTGCGAGACCGATGCAACCCACTCCGACGACGAACGCGACCTTTCCCTGGGATGAACGTGGCTTCTTGGACGACATGGACAGCTCATCCCAGCATGATTCATTCTGCTCCGGCCGTCATCCCCCTGGAGCCGCGCAACGCTGCGCTGCGCGAGCCGCTTGTCGCGTTCGCTCGACCGCAGGCTCGAGGAGTTCTCTGACCTGCGCGGTTAATTGCGGCCCGGCTGTCTCGGGGCGTCCCGTTCCGAAGGGCGGCTCCGGTGCGTATTCAAAAATAAGCTCTTGCTGTTTGGCATAGTCCGAACCGCGTAGCTCGGCAGACACGGTGAGGCCGAAATCGAGCCCGGCCGTGACACCGCCGCCGGTGATGCGATTGCGATCGCGCACCACCCTTTCGGCCACGGGGATCGCACCAACGAGTGGCAACACGTCGCGGTAGGCCCAGTGGGTCGCAGCGCGGTAGCCGCAAAGGAGTCCCGCGGCCCCGAGCAGCAAGGAGCCCGTACACACGCTGGTGACGAAGCGCGCTCGCTCGCCGCGGTGTCGGAGAAACGCGAGGATCTCGGGATCGTTCATCATGCGCCAGGTGCCGGTGCCGCCGGGCACGAAGAGCACGTCGAGCTTCTTCGGACAATCGCGGAGCGCGGTCGTAGCCTGAATGCCAAGTTGGCTGTCGCTGGTGACCACCGCGACCTCCTTCCACAACACGTGCACCTTCACGTTCCCCAGGGAGCCGAAGACGAGCTGCGGCCCGACGAAGTCCTGCGAGGTGAACTCGGGATAGAGCAGCATCCCTATTTGTAATTCATTCGCATCCTGCTCACGCAACTCCGACGGCGCTGTCCGCGAGGCCTCCCCGGGCTCGAGGGCACACCCCGCCAACAACGCCGATACCCCTGCCCCGAAATGCCGCCGACTCATATCCATGGATACGTCCTCCGTATCCACGTTTCTAAACGAGCTCACGGGCAACCCCGTGCGACACATCGTCGCTGCGACATGTTGCCGCGCTGGAGACTCTAGAGGAATGATTGATTGAACAGGGAGGCGGGGAGACGGGGAGATTTTAGAGTTTCCACTCTCAAAGAGTTCCAGATAAAAACCCTCTTAAACCTTCCCGTCTTCCCGCCTTCCTGTGAATTCTCTCTTCTTAGGACTCGAGTTGGCGGATTTTGTGGGCCGGGCACTTGCGCGCGTTCGATCGAACCGTCATGTTTACGAAAACGTTTTCGTAGAAGTGGAGAAAAATTCGCAAGGATGTGCGAGAGGCGAGCGTGATAGCGGTCCGTCGCCCGCCGCGGAAAAACGAAACCGTGGATCAATCCCGCGCACACCACCCCGATCGAGATCTCTTGTACCCGCAGCGACGCGACGGCGAAGATCGAAGCTGGCGCGATGACGCTCGGGAAGCCGATGAGGCTCGCGGTGGCGCCCGCGAGTGCAAACGCGTAGGCTCGGGGCGTGCTGTCGAGAAGCGACACATAGAGGCAGAAACCAATCCACGTCGCCAAGGCAACGCTCAGCAGCAGGGGCTCGTTGGCGAACGTGAAAACGATGGCCACGGTCGCAACGGCCCCGCCGAGCGTGCCTAGAACGCGATAGAAACCACGGCCGAGCGATGCACCCGCAGATACCTGGGAGACGATATAAACCGTTCCAATGGCCCAATAGGAACCCGTCAGGGAAATTCGCAATGAGACATAATAGGCGAGCATCGCCGCGACGAAACACTTCGCGGAGAACAGCATCGCCTCGCCGTGGGCTTTCGTCATCGGCTTCGTCCATCGACGCGGGCAAGCGATGGCCTATCGAAATCAACCTACATTGGCAACTCGCACGAGCTTACGATTGAGAAATTCG
Source organism: Sorangiineae bacterium MSr12523 (assembly GCA_037157775.1). NCBI lineage: Bacteria > Pseudomonadati > Myxococcota > Myxococcia > Myxococcales > Pendulisporaceae > Pendulispora > Pendulispora brunnea. The sequence goes on along the minus strand of CP089982.1, from coordinate 2,747,703 downwards.
CCGATGCCCAATTCCGAAAGCTCGCGCCCGAAGCCAGAATTCTTGATTCCGCCGAAAGGCAATCCCGGCGAGTCGACGAAACAAGAATTGATGTACACCATGCCGGACTCGATACGGGATGCGACCTTCTTGGCATGTTCGACATCCGCGTCGAAGACGAAGGCACCCAGGCCATACTTCGTCGCATTGGCCAACTCGATCGCCTCCTCCTCGCTGTTCACGACATAGAAGGACAGTACGGGCCCGAAGGCCTCCTGCTGATAGAGCGGATTGTCCTCGGCGATGTCGGTGATGATCGTCGGCTCGAGATAGAACCCGGGGCGGTCGACGCGCTTGCCGCCGTAGACGATCCGCGCCCCCGCAGCCTTCGCGCCGTCGATCTGCTCGAGCAATCCTTTCAGGGCGCGCTCGCTGGCGAGGGGGCCGAGATCCGTCGTCTCGTCCGTGGGGTCGCCGATTTTGAGCGCCTGGAATCGCTCCTTCAACGCGGCCAGCATCTTCTGGCCCCGTTCTTTGCCTACCACGATGACACGCTTGATATTGACGCAGCCTTGGCCCGAGTTGAACGTGCGCCCCATCACGCATTGCTCGACCGCGAGCTCGAGTGGCGCGCCCTCCAGAATGACGGCAGGATCGCTGCCGCCCAATTCGAGGATCGCCTTCTTGAGATTGCGTCCGGCGCGCTCGCCGACGGAGGCCCCCGCTCTCTCGCTGCCGGTCAGGGCAACGCCACGCACACGGAAATCGTCGATCAACTTGGCGACCTGCTCGATGCTGCAAAAGATATTCGTGTAAACCCCCTCTGGGGCGCCGGCCTCCTCGAACAGCCGCGCGAAGGCAAGCGCGCACTGCGGCACATTTTCGGCGTGCTTCATCATCACCACGTTGCCCGCGACGAGCTGGGGCGCGGCCACACGGGCCAGCTGATAATAGGGAAAGTTCCACGGCTCGATGGCCAGAAGGACCCCAATCGGCTCGGCAACCACCGTGGCGCCAGGCTCCCCGGGCGGCGATTGAGGTCCTAAGAGCTTTTCCCCGTGCTTGGCATAGTAATCCAAGATATCGGCGACCAAATCGACTTCCAGGTAACTGTAGCGAGTGACCTTTCCCATCTCCACGATGGGGTACTTTGCGTACTCGTCCCGCTTCTCGCGCAAGATCTGGGCGGCTCGGCCGACGATCCTGGCCCGCTCGGCGACCGAGCGATGCTTCCAATCCTCGTGGTAGCGTCGATCCGCCTTCGTGAGCGCGGCGAAAACCTGTTCATCCGATTGCAACGAAAATTCCTCGACGAGTTTACCCGTCGCCGGATTGATGGTACGAAAACTCACAGCCAACTCCTTCTTCTCGAATTTCGAAACACCGTGTACCTAAACGGGACTTCGGGCGAAACGCGCAGCGCCTGCTACCGGCGCGAGCCATTTTGCTGCATGATCCGTATAGATCTCGGTTTGGGGCCGTAACCCTTCCATATCGTCGAGAGTCCCGGCCTTCACCAAGACCGCTCCAGGGATCGTCAGGACCTGCGTCATGATGGGCGAACCACAATTCGCGCAGAAATGGCGATGCGAAGGCTGCCCGCTATCCCCGATATCTACATAGAATTTCGTCTCGCCCGTTTGCTCGTAGTCGTCCTCTTTCACGAATAGGTTCACGGAGAATGCGCTTCCGCTTTGCCGTTGGCAGTGCGTGCAATGGCATAGGGCCGTTGCTTGCGGTTCTCCCTTCAACACGTAACGGACTGCTCCACACAAGCAGCCACCTTTTCGTTCCAATCTCGCCATCGAATCATCCGTCCGAAAAACCTTCAACGTTTTACGAAAACGTTTTCGTAAGGATCTATGTTTTCGGGCCGAGGCTTTGTCAAGGGCAAGGCCAGCGACTCAACCGGCAAGGCCGCCGCGCATGGACGGGTTTGCTCGAGGCACGGGGAGGCCTCGTTCACGCGAACCCGCTCTATCGTTTGGTGGTCCGCGGCGCGCCGTGCGACGAGCGCAAGATCAGCTCCGGGGACCAGACTTCCTGCAACTCTTCGGGCTTGTGGCCGTCCAAAAGAGCAAGGACCATCTCGACCATCCGACGTCCCGCTTCGAGGGTTGGCGCGGAAAACGTGGTGAGCGGTGGATGCAAATAGGGGCCAAGTGGATGGTTGTCGCAGCCGATGATGGCCACATCCCTGCCTGGCAGCTTGGCCGTTTCGGCGATGGCCTGCATGGCGCCGCTGGCGATCAGATCGTGACCGCACATGAACGCCGTTGGAGAGTCCTTCATCGCAAGAAGCTGCCGGGCACCGCTCAAGCCGCCTTCCTCGCTAAACTTCGTTTCGACCACGAGATCGGCATCGAAGGGCAGCTTGGCTGCATTCAGTGCAGCACGGTAGCCCTCCTGCAGATGATGGCTCATCATCAGGTAGTTCGGGGTACTGAGCAGACCTATCCGGCGGTGGCCCAATCCCACGAGACGGGCTGTCCCATTCCTTCCGGCGACAGTCCGATCGATATCGACGAAGGAAAAGGGTTTGCCGGTTTCACTCCTACCCAATGCGACGAACGGTACGTTCCGCTCTTGAAGGTAGCGGATTCGAGCATCGTCGCGACGCGTTCGGCCGAACATGACGGCATCGACGCGCTGCCTTTCGACGAGTCGGCGGAAACTCTCGAGCTCTGCCTCGACGGTCCGCCCCGTGACGATCACGAGCTGAAATGGAGTCGTCTCGAGTCCCTCATCGACTCCCATGAGCAGGTCGAGGAAAAACGGATGCGCGAAATGGCTTTGCGGAGGCGACAGAACGAACCCGATGGTCTCCGACGTCCGACTGCGCAGCCGCCTCGCCGCCGGATCGGGCGAAAAGCCGAACTTTTGTGCCGCTTCCGATACCCGCCGCTTCGTCGCATCGCTCACGTCGCTGCGATCATTGAGCGCCTTGGAGACCGTGGAGACGGCCAGCCCCAGGTGCTCGGCGAGTTTGACGATATTGATCCGCCGCTTCATTCAATCCTCGTTGCCGCGGCTTCCTGTAATTCTCTTTCTACTTAGGACCCGAGTTGGCGGCTGGCGAAGAAGGCGTCGGAGTCGATTCCGAAGGCGCGGATGTTCAGTTTTTCGAAGATGTCCTCGGCGCGGCGGGCGTACGATTCGGCTTCGGCGGTGATGTTCGGATCGGCGTTGAACTTCGAGGCGGTGCGCAGCATGTCGGCGTAAGCGCGGCAGCTGCGGGCCAACTCCACGTCATTGCCGATTTCTTCGAAGAGACCAATCGATTGCAGAAGATACGATTGTGCCTCTTTTTGCCAATCGCCGCCGGCACTCCCCTCGGCGCTGACCTCGGCCAGGGCGCGCAGGGCAATGCCCATTTCCACCTTGTTCTGGATCTCGCTGAAGAGATCCACTGCACGCATCATGCAATCGCGCGCCTTGGTGTATTCGCGGCGTACGAGATACGCGCGGCCGAGACCGCGCACGGCATCGGCGAGGCCGATCTTGTCACCCAATTCGTCGGCCAGCTCCTCGGCTTGTTTCAAATAGAAGATGGCCTTTTCCGCTTCGCCGACGCGATTGAGAATCTTTCCCAAATTGGTGAGCACCAGGGCAATGCGGTTGCGATCCGCGGTGCCTTTGGCCACGTCGTAGGCCTCTTGGAAGAGGGCGCGCGCGCGGTGGTCATCCTGCTGATCCTGCGCCACCGAGCCCAGATCGTTCAGGCTGATGGCCACGCCGACCAAGTCGCCAATCTCGCGGCGGATCTGCAAGGCCTGTTCGAAGCACTCGATCGAGCGCGTAAATTGTCCGGAGTCTTGGTAGACCTTGCCCAAATTGTTGAGCGACAGGGCAATCGAGCGCCGGTCGCCAATTTGCCGGCGCATGGCCAATGCGCGCTCGGTGTACTCCAGGGCACGGTGGTAGTCGCCGCGCAACCAATGCAGCTTGCCGATGTCGTCGACCGTGCTGGCAATGCCGCGCTCGTCCTCCGATTCGGCGAAGAGCGCAAGTGCCGAGTCGAGATGCTTCTTGGCCTCTTCGAGCTGGCCCGTGTCGCGGTAAAGTCGGCCGATGCGGCCGTGAGCCGCACCGCCGCGTGCGCGCAAATCGAGGCGATAGGCCCGGGTGAGCATTTCGCGGAAGGCGTTGAGTGCATCCTCGTTGCGGCCGAGGGCCTGGAGCACGTCACCATAATGGTGCAATCCGAAAATGCGCTGATCGGGATTCGCCTCGATGCCCGCGCCGCTCAAAAGGGACAATCCCAGAGCGTAATACTCGACGGCCTTCGTATTGGAATAACGCGAACGCGCCACGTCCCCGGCTTCGAGGAATGCGGCCGCCGCTTGCGACGGCGCCCCGGCCGATTCGCGGTGGCGCGCCAGCATGCCCACCGTCTCCTCGTGGGCGTGCACCTGCCCTTTGAAGGAGAGCCAATCCGCAATTTGCGAATGGTAGCGCCGCGCGGTGAGCGGAGGCGTCAACTTGACCAGGGCCTCGCGCTCCAAGTTGTGCTTGAAGACGTATTCCTCGTCGTGCGTGAACGTGCTGTCGGGCAACTTGAGAATGTAATCGCGCTCGTTCAACTCGCGCAGCATCTGACGAATGCGCAGGATGTCCGGCGAATCGCCGGCGGCCCAAACGTCCGGCGTCGGCTGGTCCAGGCGGTGAATGGCCACCAGCCCGCCGAGCCAGAACACCGCGCCCATGGCCGCGGCGCGCTCGAGCAAATCGCGCTCGGCCGGGGCCAGCGCGGCGATGCGCGCCTGCACGGCGTCTTCGACGGTGAGCGGAAGGCGCACGCTGGAAAGCTTGTCGACGTGGACGCGCCAGCGATCTTCCTCGGCCAGCTCGTCCTCTGCCTCGAGCACGCCCATTTCGAGGAAGATGCGCACCATCTGCTCGAGCAACGCAGGGTTGCCCCCCGCCAAGGTGCACGCGGCCACATTGAGGTCTTCGCGCGCCGCCTCATCCCCGACGGGCGCGAGCAGATCGTTCATGGCCAGCTGCGCATCGGCGTCGGACAGCGGCGAAAGCTCCATCCAGTGATGCCGCCCCGCCCCGTGCGAAAACCACGTATCGCGCCGGGCGAGGATCTCCGGTCGCGCCATGCACAAGACGAGGATGGGCGCCTGGAGGTTGTCGATGAGGTAGCTCAGGAGATCGAGCGACTCGTCGGGGGCGTGGTGCAAATCGTCGAACACGAGCACGAAGGGCGCACTCGTGGGTCCCCCCGCCGATGGGGGCACGTGAACGCCGGCATCGGCCTCGAGGAAATGCTTGATGATCGCACGCCGGAGCAGCACCACCTCGGGATTCGAGCTCTCCACCGCGTGAACCAGCGGAGATGCAGGGAAATCGAGCCCGACGAGCTTTCCCAGGAAGTAACAGATGTCGCCAACGTTCGCGTCATCGAGGACGCTGCTGACCTGGGTGCGGAGCTGCGCCATCGCAGCCTCGGGCTCCATGCCTTCGCCCAGCCCGAAGCGCGCGCGCAAGATGCGCGAGAAGATGCCGTACGGCTCGTCGTCCTCGCGGGCGGCGCTGCGAAACACGCGCGGGGCCTTGTCCTGCTGGACGCGCATTTTGATGAGGAAATCGCGCACGAGCCGCGTTTTGCCGATGCCCGCGGCGCCCAGAATGGTGACCGTGCGCGCACGGCCTTTGTCGCGCACGTTGCGAATCGCATCGTGCAGCTCGTGCATCTCCGCCGCGCGACCGACCAGCGTCGCTCGATGCTCGCCCGGGGCGAAATTTGGAGCAAAACCTAGCGATTCGGCCATGGATGGTCCGTCATTCTATCATTCTTGTGGGGCCGTGAGCCTTGTATGGCTACAGGTCGCCATCGGCATCGTCGATGGCATCGGACGAATCGGCAGATTCCCGGGGCACTGCCAAGACGGCCGCCGGAGGTTCGCCGGAGGCGGCCGACTTTCCCGTCAGCGGTTCGAACGGTTTCCTGGGTGATGGAGGAGGGTTCGCCTTGCCGCGGTTGCGCTCATGCGTGGGAGGGCCCTTTTTGGCCCATTTTCCCTGCGGAAGTTCGATGCACTCGTGCATACCCGGCGGGCAGCCGATGCGCACGTGAAAGTGGTCGTCGTGCGGCAACGAGCCGCGGGGCTGCATCAAAAGCTCCGCCGCGCGATGGCGCACCGCCGGGGGTGCCCCGATGCGCGCCGCATACGCGAGAAGACGCGCACGAAGCGGCGCCGCCACGAAAATGTGACTCACACGAGCATCCTTGTCGGTGACCAACGCAGTGACCAGGAGCCAATTGCGGGCATCATCGAAGGAGGCGCCCGGCCACGTGGGCGCCGTCCCGTCGGCGCGAAACGGCACGAACTGCTCCGCGAGCACCGGCTTGCCCAGGTGGTTCTTCACGTAAAACAAGATGTCCGCATCGCGTCCGCTCTCGTGCGAGGCATGCCGATCGATCTCGCCACCCCCTGGCCGTGAAAGATGCCCCACCGTGAGCACGGCATCGGGGTACTTGCGCCTCACCTGCCGCGCCGCCCGGTCGATCATCGTCACCAGCGGCCCGAGCCCCCATCGCACATCGCTGTTCGCACAAGATGGCACGATCCGCAGGTACGGGCTCTCCTCCACTTGCATCCCGCCGATGAGATGCCCCGTGGTGGGCGACCCCACACTGCGCCCAATGCGCATCGCCGCCGCACTCAGCGCCGCATGCCCCCCGTGCACCGTGCGAGGCACGGAGAGATGCGCAAGTTGCGTATGCGCCGCCGCCGGCCATGCCGCCACCGAGAAGGTGAGCACCACGGCGCAGACCGCCACGACTAGGCCAGGCCGCACGTGCACCATGCATTGCACCGAAGCATGCCGCCCCGCCCCGGGCCAAATAACTGGCGCCCCATCCGACCTCCAACGTTGACGTTGACGTCTGACGTTGACGGCGACGGCGACGTTGACGACAAGACGTCGTCGTTGTCGTTGACCAGCCTCGACCAGGCGCCAGCGCCACGCGATCGGCGCAGAGCGTCAACGATCAGGTCAACGTTTCGACGTCTACGTCGCCGTCAACGTCAACGACAACGAGGTCCAATCTCCATACCTCTCGACGGGCCGACGAGGGTCGGGCTACGGTGCGAGGCAAGGAGGCTTCCGTGGACAAGGTAGTCAAGAGCGCCCGAGAGGCGTGCGCCGACATCAAGAGTGGCGCGACGATACTCGCGGGTGGGTTCGGGCTTTGCGGCATCCCCGAAAACTGTATCCGCGCCCTGCGAGAGCTCGGGCCCAAAGACCTCACGTTCGTCTCGAACAACTGCGGCGTCGACGACTTCGGCCTCGGGATTCTCTTGGCCAACAAGCAGATCGTGAAAATGGTCTCGAGCTATGTCGGCGAAAACAAGGAGTTCGAGCGTCAGTACCTTTCCGGCGAGCTCGAGGTGGAGCTCGTGCCGCAGGGCACCCTCGCCGAGCGCCTTCGCGCCGGCGGCGCCGGAATACCTGCATTTTACACGCCCACCGGCGCCGGCACCGCGGTGAGCGACGGCGGCCTTCCACTGAAGTACGCGGCCGACGGCTCGGTGGCCAAGGCCTCGCCGCCCAAAGAGGTGCGCGAATTCAACGGCCGCCCGTACGTCCTCGAGCATGCCATCCGCGGCGATGTCTCGATCGTGAAAGCGTGGAAGGGTGACCGCTTCGGCAATCTCGTTTATCGCCACACGGCGATGAACTTCAACCCGATGATCGCAGCCGCGGGGAACTTCACCATCGCCGAGGTCGAGGAAATCGTGCCGGTGGGCACGCTCGAACCTTCGCAGATTCACACGCCGGGCATCTACGTGCACCGCATCTTCCAGGGGACGAATTACGAGAAGCGCATCGAGCGCCGCACGGTGAGGGCTTAACCCATGCTTACCCGCGAACAAATCGCCCAGCGCGCCGCCCAGGAACTCAAGGACGGCTTCTACGTAAACCTCGGCATCGGCATGCCCACCCTGGTGGCGAACTACATCCCGCAAGGCATCGAGGTCGTGCTCCAAAGTGAGAATGGTTTGCTCGGCATCGGCCCCTACCCCACCGCAGGTGAAGTCGATCCCGATCTCATCAATGCCGGCAAAGAAACGGTGACCATGCTCCCCGGCTCGGCGATCTTTTCCAGCGCGGAGAGCTTCGGGCAAATCCGCGGCGGTCACATCGATTTGGCCATCCTCGGTGCCATGCAGGTCTCCGAGCTGGGCGATCTCGCCAACTGGATGATCCCCGGCAAGATGGTCAAAGGAATGGGCGGCGCCATGGATCTCGTGGCGAGCGCGAAGCGCGTGGTCGTCATCATGGATCACGCGGCCAAGGGCGGCGCACCGAAGATCCTTCGCGAGTGCAACCTGCCGCTGACCGGTCGACGGGTCGTTCATCGCATCATCACCGACTTGGCCACCATCGACGTGACACCCGACGGGCTCGTTTTGCGGGAGGTCGCACCTGGGGTGAGCGCACGCGAGGTGCAGGATAAAACCGAGCCCACCCTCAAGGTCCCGAGCGACCTCGCGCAAATGTCGTTGTAACATGTGATTCCGTGCGACCTGTTGCACGGAGCGATCGTGACGCGCTCGTGGTGCTGCTCGAATTGACCGAGCAGCTCACGAACGGTCGACGCTTGGAGGACTCGCTCCAAACGGTGACCGATGCGGCGCTCCGGCTCCTGCCCGGCGACCATGCGTCCATTCGGCTGCTCGACGCCTCGCACCACGAGCTACTCGTGGGTGCGAGGTCGGGCGAGGGCCGACAGCAGAAGCCGATGACCTTCCGTCGGGGTGAAGGTCTCATCGGCTGGGTCGTGGAGCATGCCGAGGGCATCATCGTCGACGACGTGCACGAGGATCCGCGCTTTTTGCCGGACCGCACGCCGAATCGGCAACAGGGTTTTCACATTCGGTCCTTGTTGGCCGAACCCCTTTGGTCCGCGGGAAGCGTGATTGGCGTCCTGTCGGTGTCCTCGCCCGAGGCCGGACGATTCACCTTGGATCATCAGCTCCTCGCGCGGCTCCTGGCCAATTGCTCGACCCCTCCCATCGAACGCGCGCGCCTCGGGCGCCTGGCCATGACCGACGATTTGACGTTGGCATACAACCAGCGCTACCTCGCGCCCCGTTTGCACGAAGAGATGGAGCGCTCACGCCGCACCGGCGGGCCATTGAGCATGCTGCTGATGGACCTGGATCACTTCAAACGCGTGAACGATCACTTCGGCCACGCGACGGGCGACGCCGTGCTGCGCATCTTCGCCGACCGCGTGCGCTCGGTGGTTCGTCGCATCGACGTATTCATCCGGAGAGGAGGCGAAGAGTTCACCTTGATCATGCCCTCTACCACCCGCGCGAACGCCCAAGCCACCGCCGAACGCATTCGCATCAACTTGAGCGAACAACCCGTCGACATTTCCCACGACGACGTGCTCACCCAAACCGTGAGCATCGGAGTCGCAACATGGGATGGCGAAGAGACATTGCAGTCGTTTCAGCAGAGGGCGGATATGGCAATGTACCGCGCGAAGGAGTTGGGACGGAATCAGAGTGTCGTTGCGTGAACGGCTAGAGGATCGTGCACGAGCGCGTGCGCGTGCACGTAGACGAACACGCGCACGCGCTCGTGCTCGAAGCGCCCCCCCTCAATCCTTCCGCGCGCTGCGGTTATCCCTCTTGTCACCGCTTCCCCGCACTGGCATCCCTCGCCACGCTTCAGCGTAATTGCATCCAGGATTCCACATTAGCCACCCCGTGCTCCCGGACTTCTCCGCCTCGCTCGCTTCGGTAAGCAGATATTTCGGCCCGTAATTCGGGGCGCGCCACCCAAAGGCCTGAAGCCACGGCCGCACCACCGCCATCCCTTGCCCTTGGTCCTGGGCCTTGCCCAATTTGACCAACGTCTCTCGCGTCCCAATTCCCACGATCTCGGGATGCGTTCCCGGCGCGTCCCACCCCATGAAGCCCTTGTCATAATGCGCGGGGTACGTCATCGGCGACAGCGCTTCCACCTCCGGCCCCAACAACGTGATGTCCTGCCCCAGGTTGTGCACGTCCTCCATCGTCCCGGTGGCGGTCACGCCAAAGATGTCCAGCGACAGAGGCACGTTTTGCGCCTTGGTCACGCGGTGCACCTTGCGCACGAATTCGACGATGACCTTTTCACGCGAGCCATCGGGCGGAGGAAGCACGGCATTGCCCAATCCTCGCTGCACCGGAAAGCGCACGTAATCGAGTTGAATCTCGTCCGCGCCCGCGGCCATCTGCTCTTTGGCCAGCTCGACGATGTAGTCTTGCGCCTCCTCGTTCGCAGGATCCAGCCAATCCACCGGATATGGCCCTCCCCACTTGCCCCGGATGGACAGACGCGGTGCCTTCACGGAGGCCCACGGATCGTGGAAGCACGCGATGCGCATGATGACGCGGATCCCGCGCGCATGCGCGAATCGGATCGTTCGCGCCAAATCGACGATGGGCGCCTTCCTCGTCGCGTTCGTCTCGACGGCCACCGCCACCTTCGACGGATACGTGACCGGGCCCTCGTAGTCCTTGCCATCGAGCACCACCGCGTTCATCCCGTGGGAGGCCACGCGATCCAAGGTCTCGATCCACGGCTTCGCCGCCATGGCACCGACCAGAAAGATGCCGCGCAGCGCCTTGTCCTCGGGCCAACCAAGGCGATCGTGCTCCGGATCCTTGTACGGCTCGGAGAGCACGTGGGGGATTTCGATGGTGCCCGAAAGCCGCGGGCTCTTCTTCTTCAACTCCTTTTCGAGGTCGTCTGCGAGGTAGACGTCGGTGATGTCGAGGTACGCCTTGGCGATGCTCAGATGCGTGTCCTTCGGACCGACCTTGTGCACGACGCGCAGCTTTTCGGCCTTGTCCGCCTCCTCGATGGTCCCTCCGGTTGGAAGACGCGCTTGAAGCCAAGTGCGAAACTCCGCACGCGGGTCCTTTTTCTCCCCGTCGTCACTGGGACGTCGGGCCTCCTCCGCGCGGTGAATCGCGGAGAGCTCCAGGTGCGCACCATTTTCCGCACCTGTTTTTTCCGGCGTTGCCGCAGGTTGCGCCGCCCCCGTGGCGCCGCCGTGGCCGCCGCACGCCGACGCAATCGTTAGGAAAATTCCCGCGAGACCCGTCCGTAACGGCATTGCACTCTGCATCGTCCGAAAGGATTCCGCTCCTCGCGCGAATGGGCAACAATTTGTGCTACGACAGGGCACCCACGTGATGGACTGGCCGAGCCGAAAAGCATCCGAGCTGGATGCGAGCGAGAAGAAAAGCTTCGGAAAAGGCGTTTTCCGGAAGTGCGACGGGTGCGGGGTCACCATCCCCACGGAAACCCTCCACGCCAACTTCGAAGTGTGCCCTGACTGCGGGCAGCACCATAAGCTCGCCGCGCCGCGTTGGCGGGAGCTGCTGCTGGACCGTGGCGAGCTGGAGGAATGGGATGCCCATCTCAAACCCTCCGATCCCCTTCAATTCTCCGACGGCAAGCCGTACCACGAGCGGGTTGCCTCCACCCAGAAGGCCTCCCGCGCCACGGAAGCCATCGAGATCGGGCGAGGCGCCATGGGCGACCGCCCCGTCGCCTGGGGAGCGTTTCTGTTCGGTTTCATGGGTGGCTCCATGGGCTCCGTCGTCGGGGAGAAGATCACCCGCCTCTTCGAGCGAGCGACGAGCAGTCGCCTTCCCGTCGTGCTGCTGCAGGCCTCCGGCGGTGCGCGCATGCAGGAAGGCATCCTCAGCTTGATGCAGATGGCGAAGACCGTTGCCGCGCTCGAGCGGCATCGCGCGGCGCGCCTTCCGTACATCAGCGTCCTTTTGCATCCGACCACCGGTGGTGTCGCGGCCAGCTTCGCGCTCCTTGGCGACGTGAACATCGCGGAGCCCAAAGCCCTCATCGGCTTCGCCGGTCCGCGCGTCATCGAGACCACCATCCGCCAAAAGCTCCCCGAGGGCTTCCAGCGCAGCGAATTCCTGCTCGCCCACGGCATGATCGACCGCATCACGAGCCGCCTTCAGATGAAGGAAGAGATCTCGCTCTTGCTCGGGCACTTCGCACCCTTCGTTCGCCCGCCGCGCCCGTCCGAGTTGAATAACACCGCGGAGTAGCCCTTGGGCGACCGTCTCAAGGCCGCCCTCGAAGGGCTCTATGGCCGCGCCCCGCGCGGCATGGACCTGGGGCTGGATGCTATACGTGCATCCTGCACGCGATTCGATTTTCCCGAGCGCAGCTTCGGGGCGGTCCACATCGCTGGCACCAATGGCAAAGGCTCCACCTCGGCCATGGTGGAACGCATCGCCCGCGAGGCAGGCCTCAAAACGGGGCTCTACACCTCGCCGCATCTGCATCGCTTCGCGGAGCGCATTCGCGTCGACGGTGAACCCTTGGAGGACGCGACGCTCGCCACCATCCTGGGCGACGTACTCGCGCGCGAGCCCGGCCTCACCTTCTTCGAGGTGGCCACGCTCACCGCGTTTTTGGCCTTTCGCGAGGCCAAGGTCGACTTGGCCGTGCTCGAGGTGGGCATCGGCGGCCGCCTCGATGCCACCAACGTAATTCCCCCGCCCCGCGCGGCCGCGATCACGCGCATCGCCTTCGACCACCAGGACAAGCTGGGCGACACCTTGGCGCTCATTGCGCGCGAGAAGGCCGGCATCGCCAAACCGGGGCTCGACGTGATCCTCGGGCCGATGGAGACCGACGTCGAGGCCGCGATCGCCGAGGTCGCCCATGGCGTGGGCGCCACCGTTTCCCGCGCCCGCGAGCTCACCGCCGGCATCGCGATCGAGCGCATCGGCCTCGCGGGCGCGCACCAAGAAGACAACGCGCGCATCGCCTGGGCCATCGGCGAGCGCCTCGGCATTCCTCGCGCGACCATCGCGCGGGGCATCGCCAACGTCACCTGGGCCGGCCGCCTCGAGCGCATCGAGACCGCCGACGGCCCCGTGCTTCTCGATGCCGCGCACAACCCCGATGGCATCGAGGCCCTCGCGCAGCAATTGGCTGCATGGAAGCTCGATCCGTCGAACATCGCGCTCATCTTCGGCGCCCTCGCCGACAAGGCATGGCCGGTGATGCTCGACCGCATCGCGCCTCTCGCCGGCACGCGCGTTTACGTGCGCCCGCCCTCCAACTCACCGCGAGGCCCGGCCGATCCTGCGGACCTCGCCGCGCGTTGCCCGGGCGAGACCGCGGGCTCCTTCGAGGAAGCGCTGGCGCTGGCCCGCCGCAACGTCTCCCGCGGCCTGGTGCTGGTCACCGGTTCCATTTTTCTCGTGGGCGAGGCCCGCGGGAAGCTACTTGGCATCACCGGGGATCCGGCCCTAGCACTCTGAACCATGATGGCTCGGCAACGCGCACTGGTGGGACGAGCAACTCACGCACTTCGGATCGCAGTACCGCGTCGTGGCCATGGATCAAGCCGGCCATGGCGCATCGGGCCGCGATCGAAAAGCGTGGACTCTGCAAGCATGTGCCCAGGACGCCCGCGCGGTGGCCGACAAGCTAGGGCTCGAGCACATCGTCTGGATCGGGCACTCCATGAGCGGAGGAACCATTGCGCGGCGCCTTCGACCACGATGGCGCGAGCGCGATGCGCAACGTAAAAGCCCCCATCGTCGCCATCAACTCGGACGCACATCCGACGAACGTGGAGGGCAACCGCAAGCTTGCGCCGCAGTTCGAGGTCATCCTCATGAAACGTGTCGGTCACTGGCCGATGCTCGAGCGACCGGGCGAGTTCGACCAGCTGCTTCAGCAAGCGCTCGATCGCGCAACGGCCAAGGTTCGTTAGTCGCCTTCTGTGGTAACTTGGGGGACCACTTACGAGCGGACCCCTTCAGGTTCGCCCCCTCCGATCGGGGTGCGAACCTGCCAAAAAATCCCCTTGGGAGGTTTTCGTCATGCCGAGCTTCGACATCGTCTCGAAGGTCCAATGGAACGAGGTCGACAACGCCCTCAACCAGTCCCAGAAGGAAATCGCCCAGCGTTTCGACTTCAAGGACACCGGAACGTCCATCGAGCGCAACGATGATGGGATCAGCCTTCGTTCGTCGAGCGACGAGCGGGTCAAGGCGGCGTATTCCGTCCTTCAGGACAAGCTCATAAAACGCAAGGTGAGCCTGAAGCACCTCGACCCGCAGAAGCCGGAACCCACCGGCAAGGGCGGTTCGAAGATGCTCGTGAAGGTGAAAGAAGGCATCGACGGCGACCACGCCAAAGACCTCGTCCGCCGCATCAAGGACAGCAAAATCAAGGTGCAGGCCTCGATCCAAGAAGCCCAAGTGCGCGTGAGCGGAAAAAACCGCGACGATCTCCAGGCCGCCATTCAATTGGTCAAAGAGGCCGACTTGCCCCTCGAGCTGCAGTTCATCAACTTCCGCGACTGAAGTTACCGCGCTTCGAATTTTTGGTCTTCCACCTGCTCGTTCTGGTGATCCTCGGTGCGGAGAATCACGGGACGTGTGTCGCAGGAGGGTGACGGCCCGAAGGCGTACCAGTTCATGCGCGTGCGCTGGACCAGCTTGCGGGTGGCGCGCCCGCTTTCGCGCTCGACCATCACCGCCTCGAAGCGGCCATCGGTCGACATGATGGCGTGCCATTCGACGACCGGATTCTTCAGTCCGGCCCGTGAGGCATTCACGTAGTTGCTTTGAATCAGCGCGTCGTCGAGTTGCGCTACCACGTCGCGCTTGCCCATGATGTTCGTGAAGCCGACGTTGGAGAACTCTTCGACGGACCAGCCCTCTTTCGCGTTCGCCTCGCTCCAGCCGACACGCAGCGGGCTACCTCGCCGCACGGCGGCAAGCAGGCTCTCGCGGCTGCCGGAAAGGTCGTTGCCATGACCATCATTGGCAAAGAGAAAGCGCCACTCGGACACAGCGCAACGATCGGTTTCCCCCGATGCGCGCGCCGGGGCAGTCGCCTGGGCTGGGGCACAGGCCATTCCCGTGAGTGCAAGCGCAAAGGACAAAACCGTGCCGGATCGCATCACGATGGGCTCTATCGCCAGCGTGGCCGGCTGGCCAACATTTCGTGTAGTGTCACGCGTGCATGAAATCGATCGAGAAGTCGCGCAGTAACCGAAGTCAGGAAAACGGAGCGTCGTCCGAGGAGCCCGTGGTGCCGGCGCGCCCGGTGGTGATGCGAAACCTGTTTGGAACCGACGGTGTGCGCGGCACCGCGAACGAATTGCCCATGACGCCGGAGCTCTCCATGCAGCTCGGGCGCGCCGTCACGTTTCTCGTCGGCCGCGGCAAAAAGCACGTGCCGCGCGTGCTCATTGGAAAAGATACGCGTCTTTCCGGTTACATGCTCGAGCAGGCGCTCGCCGCGGGCATCTGCTCGATGGGCGGACGCGTGATCCTTTGCGGCCCCGTTCCCACGCCCGCCGTGGCGCACCTGACGACGGCCATGCGCGCGGACGCGGGCATCGTGATCAGCGCGAGCCACAATCCCTATCAAGACAACGGCATCAAGATCTTCGGCGCCGACGGCTTCAAGCTGCCCGACGAAGAGGAGGCGGAAATCGAGCGCCTCATGGGCAACGACGCGCTTCTCAGCCCGCGCCCGACGGGTCCTGGCATCGGCCGCGCGGAAAAACTCGAGGACGCACGCGGGCGCTACGTCACCTTCGCAAAGAACACGTTCCCGCGCGATCTCACGCTCGACGGCGTGCGCGTGGTGGTCGATGCCGCACACGGCGCGGCTTACAAAACGGCGCCCAGCGTCTTCGCGGAGCTCGGGGCGAGCCTGTGGTGTCTCGGCGTGAAGCCGAATGGCACGAACATCAACCGCGACTCGGGCGCTCTGCACCCCGACAACGTGCGCGCCGAAGTGGTGCGCCGCCGCGCGCACATCGGTATCGCGCTCGACGGCGATGCGGACCGGCTCATCGTGGTCGACGAGAAAGGTCAAATCGTCGACGGCGACGCCGTCATGGCCATGTGCGCGAGCCGCATGCTGCAAGCGGGCGAGCTCAAAAAGAACACGCTGGTCGCCACGGTGATGAGCAACCTCGGTCTCGAGCGGGCCATCGAGGCGATGGGCGGCAAAATGATCCGCACCGCCGTGGGCGATCGCTACGTCGTCGAGGCCATGCGCTCCGGCGGCTACAACCTGGGCGGCGAGCAATCGGGGCACCTCATCTTCCTCGACCATGCCTCCACCGGCGACGGAACCATCGCCGCGTTGCAAGTGCTCGCACTGATGATGCGCACGGGCAAGCCGCTATCGACCCTCGCGCACTCGGCGATGGAGCGCGTACCGCAGGTGCTCGAGAACGTGAACCTGCCCGCGCGAAAGCCGCTGGAGGAAATGCAGTCGCTCAGCGCCCTATCGGAAAAGGTGAAAAAGGGATTGGGCGACGAAGGCCGCATCTTGATCCGCTGGAGCGGCACCGAGCCCAAACTCCGCATCATGTTGGAGGGGCCCAACCCGGATCAACTCGTCGTATGGGCCAAAGATCTGGCCAGCGCCGCCAAGAAGGACACGCGGCCCGAATAAAGAAGACCCCAAATCACAAGAAGGCGGGAAGGTCGGGAAGAATCCTAAAATCCTTCCCGCCTTCCCGCCTTTCTGTTTTCTCTCTCTGGATTCTTAGTAGCGGTAGTGATCGGGCTTGAACGGCCCTTCCACCGGCACGCCGAGGTAGGCGGCCTGCTCGGCGGTGAGCTTCGTCAGCTTCACGCCCAGCTTCGGCAGGTGCAGCGCGGCAACCTTCTCGTCGAGGACCTTCGGCAGAACGTGGACGCCGACCGGGTACTTCTTGGACTCCGTCCAGAGAGCGATCTGCGCGAGCGTCTGGTTCGAGAAGGAGCTCGACATGACGAACGACGGGTGGCCGTTCGCGCAGCCGAGGTTCACGAGGCGGCCACGGGCGAGCAACGTGATGCGCTTGCCATCGCCGAAGATGAACTGGTCGACCTGCGGCTTGATGTTCTCTTCTTTGACTTCCGGGTTCTTCTCGAGCCACGCCACGTCGATCTCGGTGTCGAAGTGGCCGATGTTGCAGAGGATGGCCTGGTCCTTCATGGCCTTCATGTGCTCGCCGCGGATGACGTTCATGCAGCCCGTGGCCGTCACGAAGATGTCGCCCACCGCCGCCACCTCTTCGAGCGTCGCGACCTGGTAGCCTTCCATCGCCGCCTGCAGGGCGTTGATGGGATCGATCTCCGTCACGATGACGCGGGCGCCGAGGCCGCGCAGCGACTGCGCGCAGCCCTTGCCGACGTCGCCGTAGCCACACACGACGGCAACCTTGCCCGCGAACATGACGCCCGTCGCGCGCTTGAGACCATCGCCGAGCGACTCGCGGCAGCCGTACAGGTTGTCGAACTTCGACTTGGTGACCGAGTCGTTGACGTTGATGGCCGGAACCTTGAGCTCACCCTTCTTGTGCATCTCGTAGAGACGGTGCACGCCCGTGGTGGTCTCCTCGGACAGGCCGCGGATCGGATCCGGACCGGTGAAGAGCTCCGGGTGCTTCTGGTGAACGATGATCGTGAGATCGCCGCCATCGTCGAGGATCATGTTCGGGCCCTTGCCGCCCTTGAAGGCCTTGAGCTGGGCCTCGATGCACTCCTCGTACTCGGCCTCGGTCTCGCCCTTCCAAGCGAAGACGGGCACGCCCGTGGCCGCAATGGCCGCGGCCGCGTGGTCCTGCGTCGAGTAGATGTTGCAGCTCGTCCAGGTCACTTCCGCGCCGAGGGCGGTCAGCGTCTCGATGAGGACCGCGGTCTGCAGCGTCATGTGGAGGCAGCCGGCGATGCGCGCACCCTTGAGCGGCTGGCTCTTGCCGTATTCCGCGCGGAGAGCCATGAGGCCGGGCATCTCGGATTCGGCAATCGTGATCTCCTTGCGTCCCCACTCGGCAAGTTTGATATCTCGGACTTTGTAATTGTCAGCCATCGGTCTCTCCCACTATTGCGTGTTCGGTTTACGCGTTCGTGAACGCTACGTTCCGGATCCGTTTCCTTTGGCCGATGCGCCCTTCGTAGCGACGAGCACTTGCCAAGGGAGGTGATGGTCCGGCCCTGACGGTATCAATGCAGACGGAAGCGGCGTTACTTGGGGCCACTCCAGCCCCGCCGCTTGGGCGAATTTCTTCAACTCGGAAGGCTCGAACCCGAGCCAGATGTCCGCGGCATCGCGCATGGACTCGTCTTCGTGGTGCGCGTAGTCCAGCACCACGAGCGAGCCGCCCGGCGACAGCAAACGCGCAAGCGAAGCCACGAACGCCGCGGGCTTCGGTGCATGATGCAACAATCGGGCAGCAAAGACGGCATCGGCGCCGGCGCCCACGGCCTTCTTCACCTCGGCGCCCGAGAGATCGCCCTCGAGCAACGTCACGTTGGTGAAGCCGCGCGCGTTCACGCGCTGCTGCGCCTCGGCGAGCTGCGCACCCGAGCGATCGAGCGCGATGACCCGCTCGTAGACCGGCGCGAGCACCTCGAGCAGCCCGCCGTCGCCGGTTCCGGCATCCACCGCGAGCTTGCGGCGGGGCACCAACAGCGAAAACGCCGCGAGGTACGCGCCCAGTTCGACGGGCGGGCGCAGTCCTGATTTGTCCGACGAAGCATGCGGCCGCGCGAAGTACTCACGGGCCATCGCATCGCGGGCGCGCAGCACGCCTTCGATGCGCGCAGCGAGCGAATCGGGCGAATCGGACTCGCACAGCTCGCGGCCGCTCGCCAGCGCATCGGCGACGACGGCATCGGAGCCTGCCCCTTCGCGCAGACGCACCAGCGCGCGCGTCCCTTGTTTGCGAACCACCACGAGCCCGGCTTGCTTCAATGGCGCGACATGACGCGACACGTTGGGCTGGCTCTCGCCGAGCAGCTCTGCGAGCTCCCCGATGGCCAGCTCCTCCTCCGCCGCAAGGGCCAGGAGCCGGAGACGCACCGGTTCGGAAAGAACACGGTAGAGCTCCCATCGAGTTGGGGCAGCGGTGCTATCGAGCATCGCCGCTTCATATATGCGACGATGCGAATAGAAGCAAGTACGGCCCGACGCTTTGTGGAAGCGCCCATCCCAGGCCGATTCGTCCAGGGCCGGGATGGGGCGCGGGCTCTCTTAGGTTAAGGGAAGAAGACCAAGGAAGAAGGGGAAAAAGGAAGCAAACGAAGGGGAAAGGAAGGAATAAGGAAGAGGAACAAGGATAAGAAGTCGTGGTGCGCCAGGGCGCCCGAGTACGTCCATCTCTTCAAGGGCCGTACCAGGCAGGCCCGACGAAAAATCGCGAGAAATTCGCCAATCAATCGGGCGAGGCGTGAACGCTGGTTCTCGGGAGCCCCTGACACCGGGCGACACGAGCCGTTGCCAAAGCGTGCCATCTGCTTGCAGGGCCGGCGGTCGCGTGGTGTATTGGGCGACCCGTTGCGCGGCCGCCACTTCACCGTCGCGGTGCCGTAACAAAGCCTTAGCCGTAGCCTTGCCTGCCATGCCGTCGAGAGGATCCAACGCCGAAGCGGAAGTCGCCTCGAGCGATAGCGCGCTACGCCTGTTCTCTTGCGATCGACGGCTGCGAACCCTCGTTCGGGTGCGGCGCCGCATCGGGCGGACGCTTCTTCTGCTGGCTCCCCTGGCCATTGCCCTCGCGGACGCGGTCCGCCGTCCCGGGCACCTCGGGCACTTCGACACGCGCGGCCTCGTCTTCTACGCCCTGAGTGTCCTCGTCAGCGGCGCCCTTTGGGTGTCGTTGGTGGTGATCGCTGCCCGCAAGCGCGGGGCGACGCGTTGGTTGGCGTGGACCATGTTGGTCGTCCTGGCAGGCTTCGCGCTGGGTGCCCAGTCGTACACCTACGCGCGCTACATGGCGTACATGGATCATCAGGCGGTGCTCGTCGGCACCTCGATGATGCCGAGCATCGGGCAACAGCTCTGGAGCGACCGCACCACCTTCGCGCAGACCGTGCTTCCGCCGGTGCTGGTTGCACTGCTGTTGCCGTTCATCGTGCGCAGCCTCGCGCCGCCGCGCCGCCGGAGCACGCACATCGCGAAAGACTTCGCCATCGTCGCGCTCCTGTGCGCCCTCTATGTCTCGCCCACGCACGGCGCGGAGCAGGGCCAGCCGCCCGACGTGATGTACCTCGCCGCGATCGGGCAGCTTTCGCGGGCCCGCTGGGATCACAATGAGACGGTGGAGCGCGTGCACCCGGGTCCGCGATCGCCGGAGCCCGTACCCGATGTGCACGCGCGGCCGCGCATCGCACGCAACGTCGTCTTCGTGCTCACCGAATCGGTGCGCGCGATGAGCGTGTGCACGCGCCCGGGCGACAAGGAATGCCTCTTCACGCCGTACTCGAATGCCGCGGCGCCGAACCGCATCATGCTGCATCAAATGCGCAGCGTGGACTCCACGACGGCAATCTCGCTGTCGGTGTTGTGGAGCGGCCTGGCGCCCGACGAGTCGCGGCAGATGACGCACTCGGCCCCGCTGCTCTGGGAGTACTTGCACGCCGCGCAGCTCGACTCGGCGTATTGGACGTCGCAGAACATGCTCTTCGGCAACTCGGGTGCGTGGCTCGGCGGCATCCCGATGACGCGTACGGTGAGCGCCACGCAGCTGGAACGCGAGCCAAGCCTCGAGGTGGGCGCCGACGACGGAAAGCTCGTCGATTACGTGCTCGGCGACATCGGCCAATTGCGCGAGCCGTTCACGGGTGTGGTGCACCTTTCGAATACGCACTTCCCATACAAGGTCGATCACGCCTTCGCGCCCTTTTTGCCCGAGGACGAGGCGACCGGCCCCGGCTACGAGCGCGAGATTCGCAATCGGTACCACGATGCGGTGCATCTGCAGGATCGCGCGGTGGGACACCTCGTGGAATCGATCCGCGCCCGCCCGGAGGGCTCGCGTACCATCATCGTGTACCTATCGGACCACGGCGAGCAGCTGCGCGAGAAAGGCGCCGTGGGCCACACGGGCACGCTTTACGAGGAGGAGATTCGCATCCCCTTCTGGATCGACGCCCCGCGCGGCACCCTGACCGAAGAGGAAGAGCGAAACCTGCGCGCACTCGAGAACCGTCCCGTCACGACGCTCGACGTCTTTCCCACCGTCCTCGATCTCATGGGCCTTCTCGACGAGCCCCGCCTCGCCTCCTTCCGCGCGCGCATGCCGGGTGAGAGCCTTCTGCGCGGCGGCAGCCCGGAAGATCGGGCCGCGTTCCTCACGAATTGCACCGAGCTGTGGGCCTGCGCGTTCAAAAATTGGGGCGCCATTCGCGGTTCGCGCAAGCTGATTGGCAACCAAGCCGACCACGCCTGGAACTGCTTCGACGTGGCCACCGATCCCGAGGAGCACCAACCGCTCCCCGTCGAAGCCTGCGGCGACTTGGTGAACGTCGCCGAAACCCGCGGCCACGGGCGTCCCTTCTGAGAAGAAGAAAACCGCCAGGACGCCAGGGCCGCCAGGGGTGCCGAGGGAAACGGCAATAAACCAATTGAGGGTTTATTGTTGGTTCCCCTGGCGATCCTGGCGATTCTGTTTTGGCGATCCTGGCGGTTCTCTTTCCTCTTCGAGACACGTGCTAGCGCGTTCAACGCGCCAGGGGCAGTTCGAGGATTGCGCGGCAGCCGACGGGGTCGGCGGATTCGATTCGGACGGAGCCGCCGTGTTGGTCGGCGATGCGGCGGACGATTGCGAGACCGAGGCCCACGCCGCGGCCCTCGGAGTGCAATCGCACGAAGGGCTCGAACACGCGTTCGCGCTCGGGCTCGGGGATCCCGGGGCCATCGTCCTCGATGACGATGCGCGCGGTGTCGCCCGCACGCAGCGCGCGCACGACGACGCGGCTTCGGGCGTAGCGAAGCGCGTTGGCGGCCAGGTTGCCGAGGGCGCGCGTGAGAAGACGCCGGTCGCCGCGCACCTGCAGGCCATCGGCCACATCGACCAGCTCGATGTCGGGAAACGCGCCCTCGAGATCGAGAAGCAGCGACTCCACTGCAAGCGCCTCGTGCGGCGGGGCAGCGGTCTCGAGGCGTGACCACGTGAGCAGCTCGTCCACCAAATCATCGAGCTCCGAAAGATCGCCGTCGATCTCGTCGAGCTGCGCCGCACGCGCCTCGGCCGATTCCGTCGTGGCGAGGCGATCGATGGCGAAGCGAATGCGCGCGAGCGGTGTTCGCAGCTCGTGAGAGACCGTGCGCAGAAGATCGCGCTGCGCATCGATGTGCCGGTGGAGGTCCTCCGCCATCGCATTGAAGGCCTGGGCAATCGGCCGCGTCGAAGCCGCCGCTTCGTTCGCACGCGCCCGCAGATCGCCACTTTGCAAGCGACGCGCGGCCTCTTCGAGGGCACGAAATTGCTTTGCAATCGGCCAGAGCAAAAGCCACGTACCAAGCGCCAAGGTGATGCCCACGCCACCGACGACGCTCGCCCAACGCGGGTACGTCGGCATCGAGGACCCGGGCAAGGGCCCAAATCGAAGGATGTCCCCGTGCGGTTCGATGGCACTCGCCAGAAAGCTGCCACCTTTTCCGGGCTCGTACCCGAACCACGATGTCAGGCTCGCCCCACCCGCCAGCTCCTCGCGCGCCGAAGAGTCGATGCCGTCCGAGTCCCAGCTGAAAATGTCCAACGGATACTTGAAGTGCGCGCGAACCCTCTCGAGCTCCGCGCGGCGCTGCTCCGGTGGCACCGCCGCAAGGCGCTCGCGCGCGAGCGACACGCTCGGACCGTAGGCGGGACGGAACAAGTCGGCGTGCGAGGTGACCGGCTGATGGTACAGAAGCCTCGCGCCCACGGTCAGCGCGAGCAGGTAGATAACGCACAACCCGAGGAACGTGCGTAAAAAAAGCCGCTTCACGGGCGCGCCGCCAGCATGTACCCCACCCCGCGCACCGACACGATGAGCGCCGGCCGCTCCGGATCGTCGCCCAGTTTGCGACGCAAACGCGAGATGCGCAGGTCGATCGAGCGGTTCAAACCGTCATAACGGATGCCACGCGCCTGGCCCAAAAGCTCCTCGCGCGGAACCACATGCCCTGCGCGACGCGCGAGGATCTCCAGCAGATCGAACTCCGACGTGGAAACCGGCACGTCCTCTCCGCGGTAGGTCACCGCACGCCGGCCCGGATCGATGGACAGCTCACCGACGACCAGGCACGCCCGCTCCTCGGCCTTCTTCTCGGCCACGCGCCGCAAGTTCGCGCGCAGTCGCGCCACCAGCACGCGCGGCTTCACCGGCTTGGTGACGTAGTCGTCGGCGCCGAGCTCGAGGCCCAGCACCTCGTCGATCTCGTCGCCACGCGCGGTCATCATGACGATGACGCCCGCATAGTCGCGGCGAACGGCACGGCAGACCGACAATCCGTCTTTTCCGGGCAGACCAATGTCGAGAAGGACCGCATCGGGCGGCGACGTCCGGATGCGCTCGATGGCGACGTCCCCGCGATCCACGACCTCCACCTCGAAGCCGTGCTCGCTTAAGTGTGCACGTACTAACTCGGCCAAGCGCGCATCGTCCTCGACGAGCAGCAGCCTTTGCGGCACGTCCTTCATCGACACTCCGCCGCGGGGCCGGTACCGCTGCACGCCGTGGGGCAATGGAAGGCGGTTTCAGCCTCCTGCTTTCCCTTGCGGCAGGTCAAAATGACCGTTCCCGAGTCGATGCCCAGCTCGCGCCCGCACCACGTTCCATCGGCGCGTCCCGGACAGGGATCGCAGATGCCTGGCAGCGGTGCCGGGTAAAAAGCGCAGCCTTGCGTGCACGATGTCGATTGGACGATGGTCCCGTCGTTCGAACAGGTGACGAGGTCGTTCGCGGACGCCTGGTAATTGCGCACCAATGGGTCGCATGCGCAATACGTTCCAGTGCCGCGTCCGCGTTGAAACGAACAGGGCTCCGCAGCAGGATCGGCGGTGTAGCCGGCGCAATGCACCACGCGCGGGGGCGGATCGTCGAACGTGGCCAAAAAAGTGCAGCCAAGCGCAAGAAGGGTCGTGGCCAGGCATCCCGCCGCGATGCGCAGGACCTGCAAGAGGCGGCCATGGAAACGGGTGGGGTGGATCGGCACAAGGCCATCTTATCCGAGACGAAATCGTGCAACGATGAGGCCTTTCGTGCCAGCGTGAAGGTTGCAACGATCCGTGGACTCTGTAAGTGGCGTCTCTTCCATAGACCATCTCCTCGCAACGACGGCGAACGAGGCGTGGGACATCGATCGTGAAGTGCATGTGCTGCGCGCAGCAGCACTCCCCATGGTGCGCCACGAGCCCGAGGCGGCGCCGCGCAAAATGGCCATCGTGCTGCCGGCTCCCTTCGAGCTCGCGCCGGCGCGCCCCCCGACCCTCGAGAATGGAACGCACGGGTCCAATCCGGATCTGACGCAACGGACGGTGGCCCGGCGCGCCGCGCAGGATGCTGCGCACCCCGAAGGGCTCATCGAGCTACTGCGCGCGCGCATCGAGATCCTTCAGACCGAGGCCGACAAGGTCGGGCTGGCGCGTGCGTACATCGAGCTCGCGGTAGCTTGCGAAATGCTGCTCGGCGACGACGCACAGGTCATCGCCAACGCGCAGGCCGCGCTGCGGGTGAATCCGCGGCTTGCCGCGGCCCACGCGATCCTGCGGCGGAAGTGTCACGGGCGCGGGGCGCTGCCGGCGATGCTCGAGCACCTCGAGCACGAGCTGGCGGCATCGACGGAGGAAGGCTCGACCATCGAGCTGCTCGTCGAAAAGGCGCGACTTTTGGACGCGCGCGGCGAGAGCCCCGACTTCGTTCGCTCCATTTGGGAGCAGGCGCGCACGCGGGCACCGCACCACCCGGCGGCGCTCAAAGGCCTCGAGGCGGATCTGGCCACGCGCACCTACGCCGCCAACAGCCGCGCTGCGGAGGATCCGAGCGGCTACGCCGAGGCGTACGACGCGCTGGCGAGGCATCTGGCCAACATGGCCGACGCCTATGTCGCGGAGCCGAAGCTCGCGGCGTGGCTGCACGCGGAGCGGGCGCAGATCCTCGAGTTCAAGCTGCACAAGTCGGAGGAGGCGCGCGCGGCTCTGGAGCGTGCGGTGGCCCTCGACTCGAGCGTGGGGCCCGTGCGCGACGAGGCCGTGCGCCACGTGGCCTCGCACGATGATCCGGCGGCGCTCTGCCTGCTCTTGCAGGAGGAGGCCGAGCTCGAGACGGATCCCAACCGCGCCGCGCGCCTGGAGCTCGATGCAGCGTGCATCGCATACCACCGGCTGGGCGAGGCGGAGCGGGCCATCGCCTTTCTCGGGCGTGCCGCCGCGCGTGCGCCGACGACCAACAGCGTCGACCGGCGCGTGCTCGACGAGCTGGTGCGGCTGCACGAGCACTTCAACGAGTGGGCCGAGGTGGCGCATGCACGGCGCGCGCGGTTGCGCTTTTTGGCCGACCCGCTGGTGCTCACCCACGAGCTGCGCATGCTGGCGCGCATCGACGAACAGCTCGGCGAGATTGGATCGGCCATCGAGCACACGCAGGCGGCCCTGGCCATCGAACCGCGCGATCTCACCTTGCACGAGACGCTCGACCGGCTTCTGTCCGCCTCGAACCTGCACGAGCGCCGCGTCGAGCTTTGGGTCAACGAGGCCGCCAAGGCGGAGGACAATGCCCAACGCGCCCGCGCGCTGATGAAGGCCGCGCAGATCGCCGAGCACGAACTGGCGAAGCCCGGCGCCGCGGTGGAGCATCTGCGCGCGGCGTGGGTGGTGGCCCCGGGCGATCCCGAGGTGCTCGAGGCGCTCGCGCGGCTTCTTTCGCCTGCAACGTCGGAAAAGACGGATCGCGAGGCCCGCGCGGTCATCGACCTGTACGCGCAGGCCGCGGAGCTGACCACCGATCCGGGCCGCAAAGTGGCGAGCCTGGAGAAGATTGCGCTTCTCTGCGAAGAGCTGCTCGGTGACGTGCGCCGGGCCGCGCGCACGTACGAGCAGATTTTGCGCCTCGAACCAGATCGGCGCGGTGCCGTTCTCGGACTCGCACGCACGGCGACGAAAATTGGCGACGACCGCGTGCTTTCGCGTGCACTGCTCGACGAAGCGCGCCTTTCGAGCGAGCGCGGGGAAGCGATGGCACTGCGCGTGCGCGCCATCGACGTGCTCGCGCGGGTAGATCGCGAGCGGGCGCTGTCGCTGCTCGACGAAGTGCTCACCATGGATCCGGCGAACGAAGCGGCTCGCGCGCTGGAGACACGGTTCCACGCCGAGGCCGGGCGCTGGGAGCGTGCGGCCTCTTCGCTCAAAGCGCGCATTCAAATTGCGAAATCGCCGAAAGACCAGCTGAATTATTGGCTGGAGCTGGCGCAGATCCAAGAGCTGCGTCTGCGCTCGCCCAAAGATGCGATGGTGTCGCTCACCGCGGCGCGGGCCATCGATCCGAACCATCCCGTTCCGCCGGACGAGATCGTGCGCATGCTGGAGGCTGCCGGCGACCACGTGATGTTGCGCGACGCCATGGAGACCTTGGCCAACGACTGCTCGGGCCTCGAAGATCGCGCACGCTATCTGGCGCGCGCCGCCGAAATCGACGAGCACCGCCTGGGGAACGACGAGCGCGCCGCGGCCACCTACGCACGTGCGCTGTCGGAAACGCCGGAGGACGAGCTCATTGCCGAGCGCCTGGAGCGCGTTCTCATGCGGCATGCCGTGTCGATGACGGCGAAGGGCAAACCGCTTTCGTTCGGCACGAACAACGTGCTGAACCTGCAGCTCAAACGGCTGGAGACGAAGATGACCACCGCGTCGGCGGTGCGCCTTTCGTTCTCGCTGGCCCAGCTCTATCTGCGAACGGGCCGCGACATCCCCACGGCCACGCGGCTCTTGGAGGCGGTGCTCGAATACGACAAGCACCACATTCCGGCGCTGCGCACCATGGAGGGCGTCTCGCGGCGCACCAACGATTGGGCGCGCCTCGCGCACGTGCTCTCGCAACAGGGCGAGGTGTTCTCCGACATTCGCGCGCGCCTGGGGGCGCTCTGGCAGCTGGCCAGTTTGGAAGAGTGGCAAAAGGCGGGGGGCGATCCGCTGCACACGTACCAGCGCATTCTGCACCTCGATCCCACCGAGCCGGGTGCGCTGTACGCCAGCGAGCGGCGCGAGCTTCCGAGTGCACGCAAGGGCGATCGGCGTGCGCGCAAGCTGGCCCTGACCGCCCTGCGCGCGCTGCATGCGCTCGCGTCGGACGAGGGAACGCGACGCTCGCTGCAGTTGAAGCTCGCGATGCTCCTGGAGAATGCGGCGAGCGATTCGGGCGGGGCCACCGTGGTCGTCGAGGGCGTGAACGATGCGGCGCAGCAGGCGCTGCTCAAAGAGTCGCTCGATCGGTACCTGTCGATCCTCCACGCCGATGCGCTCAGCGTGGCAGCGGCCACGGGCATCGCGCGCATTGCGCCGCGTCTGGCCAATGTGGAGGCCGCGGTGATGGCGGCCATCTCGCTGGCCGATCTGGCGAGCGTGCCGGCAGCGCGGGCGCGGTACCTGGTGGATGCCGCGGATCTCTTGCTCGGACCATTGGCCGAGGGCGCGCTCGGTTCGCCCGAGCACCGTTACGTGCGTGCCGCCGAGCTCTTGGAAAAAGCGCTGGCCGCGAGCCCGGACAGCGTGACGGCCGCGAGCCGGTTGGCCAACGTACGGCGCGAGATGAATCAATCCGAGCAAGTCGTCGAGGTCTTCCGCACCGCGCTCAAGCGAGCCCGCGCCGTGGAGACCATCGTGCTCCTGGGCGCCGAGATCGCACGGGTCGCACGCGACAAGCTGGCGGATCTGCCGCTGGCCATCAACGCCATGCGGCGGGTGCGCGAGGCGGCGCCGAATCACATTCCGTCGCTGCTCACTTTGGCCGAGCTGTGCGTGGCCCAGCGCACGTGGCCCGAGGCCGTGGATGCGCTCGAGGCCGTGGTGACGCGCGGCACGGAGGCCGCGCCGCGGCTGACCGCGCTGTTTTCGCTATCGAGCATCTACGAGCACGTGCTCCAGCGCCCGCACGATTCCGAGCGGGCGCTGCGCAAGGCCCTGGAGATCGATGCGCTGAATGCGCGGGCGCTGCGCGGGGTGCTCCGCCACATCACCGCGCAGCATACGCCGCCGCCCGATCTGGAAACCGGCGTGGCCGTCGATCCGGCAAGCGTCATGGACGACGAAACGCGCGCCGAGGTCGCGGATCTCGTCGAGCGCCTCTCGCGCGTCGAAGAGGATCCGGAGCAGTGTTGCGAGCTGCTGCTCAAGTTGGCCGACCTTCGCATGCGGCTCGGCGATCCGGCCGCGGTGGAACGCGCGCTGGTCGAGGCCGTGGCGCGCACGCCGGCGAGCATGATGGCCTTCGCGCGGCTGTCGGCGCATTTCCGCACCTCCACGGGGCACGATCACGCGGCATTCGCGCGGGCGCTGCTTGCGGTCATCGCGCGCGGTCAGCAGCTCGGCAACGTGGACGCGCGGTGGTACGCCACGTTGGGGCACCTCGAGATCGAGTCGCTGGGGCGTCTGCGCGAGGGCATCGGCCATCTGCAGAACGCGGTGCAGCTCAATCCGTCCTCGCCGTCCATGTTCGAGACGCGCTTCGAGCTCGGGCGGGCCTATGCGCGCGCCAACGCGAACGAAGATGCCGCACGGCAGCTTCTGGGCATGATGCTCCCGTCGTCGACACCGCTGCTCGGCGTGAACGAGCCGCAGGCACTGCTCGCACTGCTCGAGCGCGTGTTGCAAAACGAGCGGCGCATGGAGGAGGCGCTGGTGGTGAGCGAACTGCGCGCGATCGCGGGCGACGTCGACGAAGGCCGGCATGGCTGGCTGCGTTCGCGGCGGCTCGTCCAAGTCGAGGGCCTCGATGCCCAGCTCGATCGGCCGACGCTCGTGACCAACGTGCTTCCGCCCGAGGGCCGGCACGTGCTGCTCGAGGTCGCGGCCGCGGTGGCCGGCATCGAGTCGAAGATCCTGCGCTCCGATCTGACGGAGCTGGGCATCACCAGCCGCGACCGCATTGGCTCGCGCAGCGGGCACCCGACGCGGGCGCTGTTCGATCGGGTGCTGCGCATGCTCGGTCTGGAGGACCTGGAGCTGGTCATCTCGCGCACAGTGACGCGCACGCGCATCCTCGCGCAGGACACACTTTGGATCGTGGTGCCGCGGCGGCTCTCGGAGATGCCCGAACCGGCGCAGCTCGCCTCGATCGCACGCGCGCTCACGCGTGCATCGCTCGGCGTGCCCTGGCTGGAGGAGCTTCCGCCGCCGCACATCGAGGGGCTGCTCATCGCCTGCGCACGCCAGGTGGTGCACGGATACGGGGCCGACGATCTCGACGTCCTTTCGCAGAAGCTCGTGGCACAGTACGAGCCCAACGTGACCCGCGCGATTTCACGAAAGCAAAAGAAGCTGCTCGAGGAGTTGGTGCCGCACTTGGCGGCGCCGCAGGGCCGGCCGCTGCCCATCGAGGGCTTCATCAGCGCGCTCGCCCGCGCGGAAATGCGCGCGGCGGCGCTCGTCACGGGCGATCTGCTCGCGACCATCGAGGAGCTCGGCTCGATCGATCCCACCTTGGCCCATGCAACGGAACGCCTCGGGGTGCCCGCCCTGGGCGCGGTGCTCGAGCATCCGTTTGCGGGCGACGTGGCGCGATTCTTTCTCTCCGGTGAGGCCATGGCTTTGCGCCGCCGCATCGGGACGACTTGGACGACGTGAGCATGCGCCGCGCCATCGTCTTCGTCGGGGCCGGGCTTGTGCTCGTGCTGCTCGCGGTGTTCTTCGCGGTGCCGGAGATCGCGCGGCGGCGGGCCATCTCCGATGCGAAGGCCCGCGGTGTGACGCTCACCATCGACAAGGCGCGGCTCACCGGCTCGGGCGTGCGCTTTTTCAAGCTGGAGGCGCACCTCGACAAAGTGCCCGGCGCGGTGGCGCGGGCCGAGGAGGCGAATGTCGAGTTGTCGGGCCTCTCGCCGCGCGAGCTCACCTTGCAGGGGCTCGATGTGAGCATTCCGGATCTTCTCGCCGCGCTGCCGCAGCTGGAGGTGCAGCGCGCGCAGTACGCGACGGGAGCGGCCATCGAGAACGATCTGCAGCGCATCGTCTTCAAGGACGCGCTGGTGCACCTCGCGCGCTTCGCCGGGGAGAGCACATCGCTCGAGGTCGCGGGCGCCACGGCCGAAATCGGCGACGAGACGCACCTGCGCGCGGACAAGGTCACCGGAACCCTGGGTGCGAGCCCGTTTGGACCGTGGAAGGTCGTCGTGGACCGCACGCGCGAGATGACCACGACACGCATCGCGATGGATCCGTCCAAGCCGGATGTGCCCCAGGTCTCCATCGGGCAGACGGCAAACGCGACGAACCTGGACATCAACGCGCCGCGCGCGCACCTGCGCTCGCTGGGGCTACCGTACTCCGCGTTCGGGCTGGCCGCGGACGAGGATCCCGAGATCGAGGTCGACGCGAGCACGATGTCGACGAGCGGCGAGTCCGCGGGGGCGATGCTCTTTCAGACTTGGGGGGCACACGTCGGGCCCTTCCCTGCCCCGGTCGATGTGAAGCTCGGTGGAAAGTGGAAAGGACAAGGAGAGTCGCTGGCCATCCACGATGGCGTCTTCCAGCTGGGCCCCTTCGCCGGGAGCCTGCGCGGAAACGTGCGCGCCGGCCTCGCGCCGCGCTTGGATTTCGCCTTCGACAGCGAGCCCATCCCGTGCGGCGACTTCGCCTCCCAAGCGGCGCAGCCCGGCCTGATTGGGGCGCTTCTCCAGCGAAAAACCGGGGTAACGGGCAGCGTGGTGCTCTCGGGCAGCTTGGTGTTCGACGCCGCCAACCCGGCGGAAAACCGTCTCAACTTGAAGCCGTCGGCGGACTGCTCCTTCACCTTGCGCTGAGGGTCAAGGGGGCTGTATACCCCACAGCCCTTTCAGGAGATCAGTTCAATGCGAGGATTCCTTCAGCCGTCCGTCCACGCCGTCATCACCGATTCGCAGACTGCGTTCCGCGCCCTCGGACGCGGCCGTCGCGCCAAGATCGCGCGCGCAGCCCAGACGACGTTGGTCAAGGCCGATCAATGGGGCCGCGGCGACGCCGTCCCCGCCGACCTCTCCGACGCCATCGAGCGCGCCCTCAAAGCCGCCACGACCCCGAAGAAGAAGTAGAGAATCAGAAGATTCACAGGGAGACGGGGAGGCGGGGAGTTTTTGAGGTTTCCAATCAGCTCACTGGGCCAACTGGAATCCCCCAAAATTCTTTATTCCTCCCCGCCTCCCCGCCTCCCTGTGAATTTCTCTTCTTAGCTTTAGCCGCGCTTGGCGAAGTCGCGCATGAAGTCCGCCAGCGCCGTGGTCCATTCGAGGCTGACGGCGTTGTAGAGGGACGCGCGGATGCCGCCCACGGAGCGGTGGCCTTTTAGACCGACCATGCGGAGCTTCTTGGCCTCCGCAAGGAAGCGCGCCTCGTGGTCGTCGGACGGGAGGCGGAAGACGATGTTCATCGTCGAGCGGCTAGCCCTCTCCACCGGCGACGCGTAGAAGCCCGCGTGCTCGTCCAGGACGCCGTAAATCAGCGCGGCCTTCTTCCGATTCTGCTCCTCGATGCGCGAGAGCCCACCGGTCTCCTTGATCCAGGCGAGGACATTGCGAATCAGGTAAATCGCGAACGTCGGCGGCGTGTTGTAGAGCGAATTGTTCTCCGCCACCGTGCGGTACTGGAAAATCTTGGGCAGATCCTTGCGGCCCTGCGCAATGAAGTCCTTCTTGGCGAGCACGATGACGATGCCCGAGGGTCCCACGTTCTTCTGCGCGCCCGCGTAGATGAACGAGAAGCGCGAAAGGTCCGTCTTTCGCCAAAGGAAATCGCTCGACATGTCGCATACGAGCGGCACCTTCCCCGCGTCGGGGAACTCGTGGAACTGCACGCCGTGGATGGTCTCGTTGCTCGTCAGGTGCAGGTAGGCCGCCTTGGGATCCAACTGGATCTCCGAGGGCGTCGGCACGCGCGTGTACTGCTTACCTTGCGCCGTCGTCGCCGCCACGCGCACCTTGCCGCCGGACCACTTCGTGGCCGCTTGCGCCTCGGACACCGCCTTCTCGCCCCACGCGCCATGCACGACGTAGTCGGCCGAGCCACCATCGGGCAGAAAATTCAGCGGTATCTGCGCAAACTGCTGCGAGGCACCGCCCTGAATGAAGAGCACTTCGGTGTCGTCACCGATGCTGGCCGTCTCGCGCAATAGCGCGATAGCCTCATCGTGGACGCGTTCGTAGTCTTTGCCGCGGTGACTGTGCTCCATCACGCTCATGCCCGTGCCCGCGAAGTCGAGCAACTCCTCGCGGGCGCGTTCCAGCGCGGCTAGTGGTAGGGCGGCGGGACCAGCATTGAAGTTGATGGCGCGTTCCATGAACGCGATGCTACGGGCTTACGCGGGAGAGCGCTATCATGCGCGCCATGTCCGATCTTTGGAGCGAGCTCGAGCAACGCTTTCCCGGCATCGTCACCCGCGAACGCGCGGAGCTCTTGGAGTACGGCCGCGATTTCACCAAGGTTCATGCGCCGGATCCCTCTGCGCTGGCGCTCCCGCGCACCACGGAGGACGTCTCCGCGATCCTTGCGTTCTGCAATGAACACGGCCTCCCCGTGGTGCCCTCCGGCGGACGCACCGGTCTGGCAGGTGGCGCCGTCGCTGCGAAAAAGGAACTCGTGCTCTCACTTTCGCGCATGCGCCGCATGGATCCGGTCGACACCGTGGGCAACACCGTGCGCGTGCAGGCGGGCGCGATCACCGAGGCCGTGCATGCCCATTGCGAGCCGCACGGTCTGACGTGGCCGGTCGACTTCGCGTCGAAAGGCTCGAGCCAAGTGGGCGGCAACATCGCCACCAACGCCGGCGGCGTCAAAGTGATCCGCTATGGCCTCACCCGCCAATGGGTGCTCGGCCTCCAGGTCGTGCTGGCCAACGGCAAGGTGCTCGAATTGGGCGGCGCCCTGGAGAAGAACAACACGGGCGCCGACTTGCGGCAGCTTTTCATCGGCAGCGAGGGCACTTTGGGCGTCATCACCGAGGCGACGTTGAAGCTGTCGCGCCGCCCAGGAAAGCTCGACGTGTTCCTCTTTGCCGTCGACGATCTGGCCGCCGTGCTCCATCTCTTTCGCGAGGTGAAACAGACGCCGTACCTCATCTCGGCGTACGAGTTTTTCACGCAGCCGTGCCTCGAGCGCCTCACGCGCCACCGCGCCGTGCGCCCGCCGTTCAGCACCCCGAGCCCGTTCTACGTGCTGCTCGAGCTGGAAGGCGCCCCCAGCACCGATGCCCTCGAACCCTGGCTGTCCTCCCTTTTCGAGCGCGGCCTCGTTCGCGATGGGACCTTGGCGCAGCACTCTTCGGAGGCAGCCGCCCTTTGGCAGCTGCGCGAGGGCATCAGCGAGAGCCTTTCCGCCACCGGGCTGCCGCACAAGAACGACGTCTCCCTCCCCATTGCCTCGTTGGAGTCGTTCTGCGCGGAGTTCGAGCGCGTCTTCACTGCGCGCTATCCCGGTTTGGAGATATGCCTCTTCGGCCACATCGGCGATGGCAACTTGCATATCAACGTGATGAAACCCGACGCCGTCTCCAAAGAGGAATTCCTACGCGACGCCAAAGCGCGCGATCTCGATCTATTCGCCGTCGTGCGCGCCCACGCCGGCAGCATTTCCGCCGAACACGGGATTGGCCTCTTGAAAAAGGACTACCTCCACTTCACCCGCTCCGCAGAAGAAATGGCCCTCTTGCGCGGAATCAAGGCAGTCTTCGACCCCAAGGGCATTTTGAACCCGGGCAAGATCATCGATTAGCCGGTACGCAACACTGTGCCCTTTTTGATTTGAACAGGGAGAGGGGGAGGCGGGGAGGGAAACAACGCGAATCCCACCACATGCCAAGGCTCTTTTTGGGTTTTCAGTTGGCTTCGTGAGCCAAGTGAAAACCCAAAACCAGCCTCGGTGCGCGGTGGGATTTGTGCCGTATCCCTCCCCGCCTCCCCCCCTCCCTGTTCAATCTAATTGCTGATGCGCGTGCGGATGTTGGTCGACAGGGCGGCTACGTCGCGGCATACGTCGGCGGAGACGTCTTGGTCCAAGTCCATGATCAGGTAACCGATGTTGGCGTCGGTGGCGAGGACCTGGCTGTGGATGTTCGCGTTGCGGTCCGACACGATGCGGTTGATGTCGCGGAGAACGCCGGGCACGTTGCGGTGCACGTTGAGCACGCGGTGCGTGCCGCCGACTTGCGGCAGCTCGACGGGCGGAAAATTTACCGAGCCCGTGGTCGTGCCCGCGGTGACGAACTTGGTCAGCGCGATGGAGACCTCGCGCCCGATGGACTCCTGCGCTTCCTCCGTAGACCCGCCGACGTGCGGCGTGAGGATCACGTTGGGAAGGCCCCGCAGCTCGCTGGCGAATTGGTCGCCGTTGGACTCGGGCTCCTCGGGGTACACGTCCACCGCGGCGCCGCCGAGGTGCTTCTCGCGAATCGATGCGGCGAGCGCGCCGATGTCCACCACTTGCCCGCGGCTGGCGTTGAGCAAATACCCACCGCGCTTCATCCCCGCGAGCTCCGTGGCGCCGATCATCTTCGTCGTGTCGCGCGTGGCGGGGACGTGCAAGGTCACGTAATCGGAATTCGCGAGCAGCTCGCCGAGGCTCGCCACGGAACGCGCATTGCCGATCGGCAGCTTCGTCGCGATATCGTAATAGATGACGCGCATGCCGAAGGCTTCGGCCAAAATGCTCACTTGGGTGCCGATATGGCCGTAGCCGACGATGCCGAGGGTCTTGCCCCGCACCTCGTAGCAGCCGCTGGAAACCTTGCGCCACCGGCCCTCGTGCACCTCACGGGAACGGTCGCCGAGTTGG
This sequence comes from Sorangiineae bacterium MSr12523, assembly GCA_037157775.1. Lineage (NCBI taxonomy): Bacteria > Pseudomonadati > Myxococcota > Myxococcia > Myxococcales > Pendulisporaceae > Pendulispora > Pendulispora brunnea. The sequence continues at coordinate 2,712,923 of CP089982.1, read as the reverse complement.
CGGGCTAGCATCACCACCTCCGCCAGGATCATCTCGGCCACGCTGCGCGTATTGCTGAACGGGGCATTGAAGACAGGCAGGCCGCGGCGGTTGGCATCCGCCAGGTCGACCTGGTTGGTGCCGATGCAGAAGCATCCGATCGAAAGGAGCTTGTCCGCATACGCCAAGCTGGAAGAACGCACGTGCGTCTTGCTGCGGATGCCGAGGACGTGCACGTCCCGCAGGCGCTCACGCAGCTCTTCCTCGCTCGGAGCGTAGGAAATGCTCTCGATTTGGAGGCCGGCCGCGGAGAAAGCCTCGTGCGAACTCGAGTGAACGTTTTCGCAGAGCAGAACGCGGAGAGGTTCTTTCGAACCAGAAAACGGATTAAACGGTTGGGGGTCGAGCAATGGCTGGTCGGAGGGCATGTGAGGGCGCTATGGAAGGAGCGCGATGCTACCTCAAAACCTCCCCGCCGGCACGACCGTCGAGTCGTTCTTCGAGGACATCCTGCCCGAGGCCCACCGCCAGCTCGTTCCGGCGGACGCGAGCGCAGGCGAGTACATCGTCTCCATTCGCATGGAAGGCCCCGGCACGGGCACCACGCGCTATGCGTACACCATTCGCGGGCGCGAAATATCCATCGCACGGGGTGCGGACTCGCCTGCGCAGTCCGCGGCGCATTTGTGGATCGCCGGCGAGCACGCGGCCCTCACCTTTTTCCTGGAGGATTGGAGCGGCCCGCGCCGCTTTGCCCCGAGCTTCGAGCCTGCCCAAGGTGTCAAGCTCATCACCGATCCGCGGGTGCTCAAACGCCTCGCCCAGGCCACCGGCAAGATCGAACTCGGCCTGATCGACTTCGAAGGGGGCGCGGGCAACCTCGTCCTATCCGCCGCCGGTGCCAAGAAGCACGCCTTCAAAGACACCGACTCCGACGCCGTCATCGAGACCCGCGTGGAGGTGTTCGAGAAGCTCCTCGCCGGCAAACTCGGGCCGGACGAAGCGATCGCGGACTCGCACGTGACGGTGCGCGGAAAGAAGCTCGTGGCCATGCAGTTTGCCTTCGCGCTCGCGCCATTTTTTCCTGCTCGATGATGATGCTCCGCTCGCGCAACCGCCCCCGCAGCCGCCTGGTCGTCATGGCCGCAGGGGCCTCCGCCCTGGTGCTGCTCGTTGGTCTCGTCCTGCTTCTGCGCGACCGCTCCGCAACCCGCGCGCAATGCACGGAAATGCTGGACCGGTACATCGACATGACCATCGAGGCCGATCCCGAGCTCGCCCGCCTCACCCCCGCCCAGCGCGAGGCCGCCCGCGAAATGAAACGCGCGATCCGCAAGGGCGAGAAAAGCTTCGCCCAGGTGCAAGGCAAGTGCGAGGCGGAGGTGCGCCGCCACGAGTACGACTGCGCCATGCAAGCGAAGACCCCCAACGACTGGGAAGCCTGCCTCGACTGAAGCCCTCGGTGGGCTGTCGGCTGGGCCGAAAAAAAGCTAAACTGTCCGGCGATGATGTCGCGTCTTTTGCCCATCGCCCTCGTGGCCGGTTTTCTCGCCGCTTGCGGCAAGTCCACCCCGCCGCCCCGATCCGAAGAGGTGCCCATGGGCACCGAGTCGACGAAACGTGAGGCCCGCCGCCCCGATCCGGAGCAAGGCGAGGACGTCACCGCCGGGGCCCCGGCCCCCGCCGCCGCATCCTCCACGCGCAGCGATGAGGACGCCGAGCCGGCCTTCCCCACCGCACCCGCCGCCTCGACACCGTCCAAAGGCAGCTCCAAGGGCGCCTCCAAAGCCGGCTCGAAGGGCAGCGTGGCTTCGGCCAGTGCACCGAAGGGCAGCGCCAAAGGTGGCGGTCCGCTCAACAAGGCCGAATGCGACCAGCTGATGGACAGGTACATCGACGTGGTGGTCACCGGCGAGGGCGCACCGCTCAAGGGGATGAGCGGCAAGGAACTCGACGATGCCCGCAACATGATCAAATCCACCGTGGCGTCGGATCCCAACTACAAAGGCATGAAGGAAGCGTGCCTCCGCGATCTGACCAAAGGGCAATACAGTTGCGCCATGAAAGCCCGGGCCATGGAGGAGTTTCAGAACTGCATTCGTTAACGCCGCCTCGAAAGTTACCTTAGGATGAGCGCCATGAACCGAGCCGCCACTGTTCTCCTGCTCTCGTCCGGCGTCGTCGCCATGATCGGCTGCGGAGGCTCGAACGAGGCTCCTCCTGCATCTTCGGCCGGGGCGACTTCGGAGCCGTCGTCGGCCATCGCGCAAGTCGGGGATGCGGGCGCGCCGGCACCGCCGCAGGGAGAGCCGGAGGTCACCACGAACCGCGCGGTGTGCACGGGACGCGACATCGATCTCGACACGGCGCTGATTCAAAAGGTTTGCGAGATCGAAACGGAGAAGGACGCCCCGTACAAAGACGTGGCCAAGGTGCTCGAGGTGAAGGTGAACCTCGGCTCAAAAAAGATCACGCCGGGTTCGCACGTCGACGTGGTCGTCACGTACACCAACAAAGGGCAATTGCCCCTGGCGCTCGACTTCATGATCGATCCGGTGCCGCGCTTCACCGTGGAGGCCTACGACGGAAAAGGCACCAAGCGGGTCGACGTTCCGAAGGGCGATCCGCCGCCCCCGCCGAAGGACGCGACGGAGCGGTTGCCCTCGCCGCAGTCGACGGCGCGGGTCATCATCAGCCCCTTTGGCATGGCCCGCGTGAAGCTCGGATGGGACGCCGTTCGCACGAAATGGGCGCCCGAGAAGTACAAAGGCACGCCCGTCGAAGTGGGCTATCCGCGCAAACCGGCCGGGCCCCTGCCCGCGGGCAAATACCAACTTCGCATTGCCACACCGCTCGTGCACGTGATGGAGGGCACGGACCACGAGCTCAGCGGCCCCAAAGTCGATATCGAGGTTGGTAAATAGTGACGACGATACGCACCATCTTTTTCGGAACCCCTAGCTTTTCGGTCCCCTGCCTCGACGCCCTCACCGAGGTGGCCACCGTCGTCGGTGTGGTTTGCCAGCCAGATCGCCCCGTCGGGCGCGGGTTGACGCTCACGCCGCCGCCCGTGAAAGCACGCGCCATGGAACTCGGCATTCCGGTGGTGCAGCCCACCAAATTGCGAACGGGCGCGTTCGGTGCGTGGGTGCGCGCGCAGGCCGTCGATGTCGCGGTGGTCGTCGCCTATGGCCGCATCTTGCCCTCGGACGTGCTCGCGGGCCCTCGCCTCGGATGCCTCAACGTGCACGCGTCGATCTTGCCGAAGTACCGCGGCGCCGCGCCCATCGCGCGTGCGGTCATGGCCGGGGAGACCGAGACGGGCATCACCCTCATGCAGCTCGACGAGGGCATGGACACCGGCAACATGATTGCCAAGTTCCCGACCCCCGTCGGTGAAAACGAGACCGCGGGCGAGCTCGGCGAGCGCCTCGCCAAGATTGGCGCCGACGCGATCCGTTCGAGCTTTGCCGGCTACATCCGCGGGGACTTCCTGCCGGAGAAGCAAGATGATGCCCAGGCAACATTGGCCCCTCCGCTGAAGAAAGAGGAAGGCAAAATCGACTTCACCCTCCCCGCCCGCCGCGTGCACGATCATGTGCGCGGCGTCAATCCGTGGCCGGGCGCCATCGCCCTGCTCGGCGACAAAAAGGTGAAGGTCCACGCCACGCGCGTATCGGACTTTTCACGGCCGGGCGCTGCCCCGGGTACGGTCATCCTGGCGGACAAGACGCAGGTCGTCGTGGCCACCGGCGAAGGCGCCGTGGAACTGGTGACCGTGCAGCTCGAAGGGCGAAAAGCCGTCCGTGCGAGCGACTGGTACCTCGGTCGCGGCGTCGCGGAAAACGACGTGCTCGCGTAAGGATCCGACTATCCCAGCTTCGTCTCGATGCGGATCGTGTTCGACAGCGTTTTGTGCACGGGGCACTTCTCGGCAATTTCGAGCAGGCGGGCGCGTTCCGTTTCGGACAAGTCGCCCTCGAGGAACAGTTCCCGGTGGATGATGAAGGCGTCGGCCGTCTTGTCGCCGCGAAGCTCGACGCGCACGGACGTCAGGGGATAATTTTTTCGCTCGGCGTACATCTTTACCGTCATCGACGTGCAAGCGCCGAGCGCAGCCAGGAGAAACTCGTGCGGCTCGGGCCCGGCGTCCTCCCCGCCGAGCTCCGTCGGCTCGTCGGCATGGAGAAGATGCGGGCCGATCTCGATGTTCTGTCGAAACTTCGCCGAATCACCGTAGACGTTCACGGGTCGCATCCCACGAATATAGGTGGCTGGCTTCCGCCATCCAAGAGCACTCGAGAGAAGAGCCATGCCGTCACCAGAAGCGCGGAGCGCGTCCGTTCTCTCTGGCGCATCGGACACAAAGGCCCAAGTATGTTTCGGCCGTGCCGAAGCGCCTCACGACCCGGGTCCACACCCGCGACGACCGCGAAACAGCCTTGGAGCCGTTTCACGAGCCCGTGCGCGCGTGGTTCGAGCGGGCGCTCGGTAAGCCGACTCGGGCGCAAGCTCTGAGCTGGGGCCCCATCGCGCGGGGCGAATCCACCTTGCTGCTCGCCCCCACCGGGTCGGGCAAAACGCTGGCCGCGTTTCTCTGGGCCATCGATGCGCTGATGTGGACGACCCCGCCGTCGCCGCCCTCTTCGGGCAAACGGAACATCTCCCGCCCCCCCACGCGAACGCCGCAGCGTGGGGTCCGTGTACTCTACATCTCTCCGCTGAAGGCCCTCGCGGTCGACGTGCAGAAGAACCTCGAACGCCCGCTCGCCGGCGTGCTCGAAGAGGCCCGCCAGCGCGAAACGGTGGTGCACGAGCCCACCGTGGTCGTGCGCACGGGCGACACCACGCCGGCCGAGCGCGCGCGGATGAAACGGCACCCGCCGGACATCCTCATCACGACGCCGGAGTCGCTCTATTTGATGCTCACGTCCGCGGCGCGCACCATCCTGGCGGACGTCCAGACCGTGATCCTGGACGAGATCCATCAGCTGGCGCCGACGAAGCGCGGTGCGCACCTCGCGCTGTCGCTCGAGCGGCTCGAGGCGTTGCGCGCACAATCGGCGCCTGCGAAGGAAAAGCGCGCGCCCATCCAACGCATCGGCCTCTCGGCAACGCAGCGCCCGCTCGAAGAGGTGTCGCGTTTTCTGGGAGGATTCGGGCCGGGCGACAAGCCGCGCCCCGTCACCATCGTCGACGCGAGCGAACCGAAGCGCATCGAGCTGCGGGTCGAGGCGCCGCAAATGACGCACCAGCCGAGTGACGCAACGCCGTCGGTCTGGCCCGAGGTGCACGAGCGGCTGCTCGCGCTCATCGGCCAGCATCGCTCCACCATGGTGTTCGTCAACAGCCGGCGCCTGGCCGAGCGCCTCGCGACCGCGCTCAATGACCGCGCGGGGACGGAGATTGCGCTGGCGCACCATGGTTCGCTCGCATTGGAAAAGCGCACCGCCATCGAGGAGCGCCTCAAGTACGGCGAGCTGCCTGCCATCGTGGCCACGTCGTCGCTCGAACTGGGCATCGACATGGGCGCGGTCGACTTGGTCGTGCAGATCGAAGCACCGCCATCGATTGCCTCCGGCATTCAGCGCGTCGGGCGCGCGAGCCACCATGTGGAGGGCGTGTCCACGGGCGTGCTCATTCCCAAGCACCGCGCCGATCTTCTCGCGTGCGCCGCGGCCAGTGCCGCGATGCGTGCGGGCGACGTCGAGGAGACGTTCTACCCGCGTTCACCGCTCGACGTGCTCGCGCAGCAGATCGTCGCCATCGTCTCGCTCGACACGATGACGGCCGAGACGCTGTACACCTTGGTGCGCAAGGCCGCGCCGTTCGCAGAGCTTCCGCGATCGGCCTACGACGGCGTGCTGGACATGCTCTCGGGGCGCTATCCCTCCGACGAGTTTGCCGGCTTGCGCCCGCGCCTCACGTGGGATCGCAAAAGCGGCAAGCTCACCGCGCGCACGGGCGCACACGCACTGGCCATCGCCAACGCCGGCACCATCCCGGACCGCGGGCTGTACGGCGTCTTCTTGGCCGACGGCGAAGGCTCCGGGCGCCGCGTGGGCGAGCTCGATGAAGAGATGGTCTACGAGCTCCGGCCGGGCGAGATCTTCCTCCTCGGCGCATCGTCATGGCGCGTCGAGGAGATCACCACCGAGAAGGTGCTCGTCTCCCACGCCGCAGGGCACCCCGGCAAGATGCCCTTCTGGCGCGGCGATCGTGCCGGCCGCTCCCGCGCCTTCGGCGATGCCATCGGCGAGCTGACGCGCACCGTCGCCCGCTTGGAGCCCGAGGCTGCAGCCGCGCGCCTCGTGAAGAAGCACGGTCTCGACGAACCCGCCGCGCAAAGCTGCGTGCAGTACGTGCGCGACCAGATCGACTTCGCCGGCGACGTGCCCAGCGATCGCGCCTTGGTCATCGAGCGGTTCGTCGACGAGGTGGGCGATTTTCGCATTTCCATCTTGAGCCCCTTCGGCTCGCGCGTGCACGCCCCCTGGGCCACGTGCGTCATCGCGCGGCTGCGCGCGGAACATGGCGGCGAGGCGGACGTCATCTTCAACGACGACGGCATCGTCTTTCGCGTAACCGGAACCGACGAGCCGCCCAAGACGGAGCTCTTTCTCCCGCCGTCGGAAAGCGTGGAGGAGCTGGTCACCGGCGCCCTCGCGCAGAGCGCACTCTTCGCCGCGCGCTTCCGCGAGAACGCCGCGCGCGCGTTGCTCCTTCCGCGCCGCCAAGTCGGCAAGCGCACCCCGCTCTGGGCGCAACGCCGCCGCGCGCGCGATCTGCTCAGCGTCGCCTCGCGCTTTCCGAGCTTTCCCATTTTGCTCGAGACGTACCGAGAGTGCCTGCGCGACGTGTTCGACCTACCGGGCCTCATCGACGTGCTCCGCCGCATCGAAACACGGAAGATGCATGTTGCAACCATCGACACGAACCGGCCGTCGCCCTTTGCGGCGTCGCTGCTGTTCATGTTCGTGGGCAACTTCATGTACGAGAATGATGCGCCCGTGGCCGAGCGCCGCGCGCAAGCGCTCACCATCGACCATGCGCAGCTTCGCGAGCTGCTCGGCGACGACGAGCTGCGCAAGCTGCTCGATCCGGAGCTGGTGCGCGAGCACGAGCGCTTCTTGCAGCACCTCACCTACCCGGTGCGCCATCTCGATGGGCTGCACGATCTCTTCCTCGCCGTGGGCGATCTCACGCTCGACGAGGTGAACGCCCGACTCGATCCGGATGCACCCGCCGCCGATTGGCTCGATGAGCTGGTGAACACGCGCCGCGTGATCTCCGTGGAAATCGCAGGCCAGAAGCGCTACGCGGCCATCGAAGATGCGCCGCGCCTGCGCGATGCCGTGGGCGCGCAATTGCCGCGGGGCATCGCATTCGAGCTGCTCGAGTCGGTGGGTGATCCCGTGGGCGATCTCGTGGCCCGCTACGCGCGCACGCACGGCCCCTTCACCGCGGAGGCCGTGGCCGAGCGACTCGGCTGGGGGCCCGCCGTCGCCATCGTGACCTTGGAGCGGCTCATCGCCGAAGGGCGCATCGTGCAGGGCGCCTTCACTGTGGGGCGCGAAGACACGAACGAGTTTTGCGACGCCGAGGTCCTGCGCACCTTGCGGCGCAAAGCACTCGCGCGGCTCCGGCGCGAGGTGGAGCCGGTCGACACCGATGCGCTCGGGCGCTTCCTTCCCGCATGGCAGGGCGTGGGGCGCCGGCGCCGCGGACCGGAGGCACTGCTCTCCGCCATTGCGCAGCTCGAAGGCTGCCCGCTTCCGGCGTCGGTGCTCGAGAGCGAAATCCTTCCCGCGCGCGTGGAAGGCTTCCGCCCGTGGGATCTCGATGCACTCTGCGCCTCGGGCGAGGTCACCTGGGCGGGCATCGAGGCCTCCGGCCAGAGCCAGAGCGACGGCCGCATCGCGCTCTACCTCGCGGAGAACGAATCGCTGCTCGCGTTGCCGTCGAAGCCGTGCGAGGGCAAAGTCCACGCGCGCATCCGCGACCTTCTCACCCGCCGCGGCGCCGTCTTCTACAAGGACATGGCGCGTGAAGTCGGCGGCTTCCCTGGCGAGATCAAAGACGCCCTCTGGGACATGGTCTGGGCCGGCGAGGTCACCAACGACACCTTGGAGCCCTTGCGAAGCCTGCAGAATGCACGCAATTCCGAGTCGCGCGGCACGAGACCCGGGCGCCGCCCAGGCTCCATGGATCTGCAGCGCCGAGGCCCGCCGGGCACGGAAGGCCGCTGGTCCTTGCGCGCCGCACGTGCCACGAGCCCACCGCCTTCCCCCACGGCAAAGCGCACCGCGCTCGCACGCGCCCTGCTCGAACGCTACGGCGTGGTCACCCGCGAGGCCGTGCAGGCCGAGCACATCGCCGGCGGCTTCTCCGCCGTCTACGACGTCTTCAAGGCCATGGAAGAATCCGGCAAGATCCGCCGCGGCTACTTCGTCGCCGGACAGGGCGCTGCGCAGTTCGCGCTGGCCGGGGCCGACGAGCGTCTGCGCGGCTTCCGCTCCCCCGAGGATGAACCGCGCTCCTTCATCCTCGCCGCCACCGACCCGGCGAATCCCTACGGTGCCATCCTCCCCTGGCCCAATCCTGCGGGGCAGAACGCCGAGTCTCAACGCGGCGGCCCCAAGCGGACCGCCGGCGCGTGGGTCGTCATCTGCGACGGCAAGTTGCTCGGCTACCTCGGCCGCGGCGCCGACTCGCTGCTGACCTTCCTCCCCGCGCACGAGCCCGCACGCGGCAGCGCCGAACGCGCCTTGGCCGAAGCGCTGGGCCGCCTGGTCGACTCCGGTCAGCGCAAGGTGCTCTTCATCACGACCATCGACGGCATCTCCGCCAACACCAGCACCCTGGCCAGCGCCTTCACGCGCGCGGGATTCCGCTTCACGGGGCTCGGCTTCATGCGCCGGCGCACGCTGGAATACGACGGCGAGGAGGACGCATGACCGGACGCGCGGAGACATTCATCCACGAGATGAAGGAAGAGTTTCCCACTTTCGAAATCCTGAAGAAGCGCGACAGTGCCATGCAGCGCAGCATCCACCGCGCGCTCATGTTGCTGACCTTGGGCCGGATGCGCACGTACCTCACGCAGTACCATACGGTGCTGTTCGGAAAGCTCTGGGTGCCCGACAGCTTCGACACGATGAGTGACGCCGATCGCTACATCCTGCTGCGCCATGAACGGGTCCACCTTCGCCAGCGAAGGCGTATGGGCGATATCACCATGGCCTTCGTCTACCTGATTCCATTCTTCCCCCTCGGGCTGGCTTACGGCCGGGCGCGCATCGAGTGGGAGGCCTATACGGAGACCATCCGGGCCACCTACGAGGTCTTCGGCCTCCCCCACGCCAAGCTGCTCCGCAAGCACATCGTCGACCGCTTCGCCGGGCCCGACTATGGCTGGATGTGGCCCTTTCGACGCGCCGTCGGCCGCTGGTTCGACGATGTCATCGCGGATTTGGCAGCCGAGTCGGCGAGCCAAGGCTAAATTCGATTGCACGCGGAATCCAGCGGTTCGAATGACGAATCGAACCGCCAAGTCGCCAAGGACGCCAAGATTAATGTGCTAGAGCCCCAGGAAATCGCCTTGTTCAGCCCCCTCCCCCCTTGGCGCTCTCGGCGTCTTGGCGGTTCGTCTGTACGAGCCGCCAACCGGGTGTCGCCCACGGTTGCTTTCCGCTGTGTCGAGGGGCTAGTGCCATTCTATGGAAGCGACTAGTTTCGCTTGAGACCGATGAAGAAATCCGCGCGTGAAAAAGAGGTGACGGCGAACATCGTCTTCATGGCCCTCTTGGGGACGGCGACGCTGCTCTTCATCGGATCCATCCACGCCGTCTTCATGTTTGCCCCCGTCGAGAAGACGATGGGCATCGTCCAGAAGATCTTCTACTTCCACGTCCCCAGCGCGTACTCGATGTACATCGGCGCCGCGGCGTGTTTCTTCGGATCGGCGGCGTACCTGATCCGCCCGACCGACGGGCGCGATGCACTGGCCCGCGCAGGCGCCGAAATGGCCGTGGTGTTCGGGGCCATCGTCCTCACCACCGGCCCGCTCTGGGCGGCCAAGGCGTGGGGCTATTACTGGACGTGGGACCCTCGGTTGACGACGTCCCTGCTCTCCGTCCTTATTTACGTGGCGTATTTGGTCCTTCGCGCCTTCACCGGTGATGGCGAAGGCGAGCGCCGGTTCGCCGCCGCACTCGGCATCTTGGGCGCCGCCAATCTGCCCATCATTCATTTCAGCGTTCAGAAATGGAGCGGGCAGCACCCCGCCGTCATCACCGGCAAGGGCGGCGGGTTGGATCCCGACATGCGCACCACCTTGTTGCTCGCCTTTCTCGCCTTTACCGTTTTTGCGATTGCCCTGCTCTGGGCGCGCGTTCGTCTCGAGGTGGCCAAAAGCCGTCTTGCCCGCGCCGAGGAAGACGCCATCGACCTCGGCCTCGACGACCGTCACGATTCCGACTCCGAAGAAGTGCCTCCCCGACACGCCAGGACCGACGCATGACCGCGCAAACATCCGGGGCAAATCCCCAAGAATCCGCAACCCCCGGCACCCAGTTCCAGGCCGTCGACGGCGGGGCCGAAACCCGCAGCGGCTCCACCCTCATGGTGGAGGCTTACGTCGTCCTCTGGGTCATCCTCATGGGATGGATTCTCTTGTTGTGGCGCAAACAGGCTGCGCTCAACGCCCGCATCGACGAGCTGGACCGCGTGCTCGACAAGGCCGCGGCCAAACAGGGAACGAAATCCTAACGGTGTCTTCCCCCTCCCGATCCTTTGCGAAGAAGATCGGGAGCGGTTTCTTCAGGCCACTTTGATAATCGGGAGCTCGACGGAAACCCGGTCCGAGCTGGGGGTCTCGTCCATGGTCACGCGAACGGGGCGTTCGCTCACGACGAGGTGGGTGCTCGACGGCGAGCGCATCGTCGGGGGGACTTCTTCCTCTTCCTCGAAGAGGCCCACCGCCTTCACCACATCCACGTGGGAGGCAAAGCCAATATCGAACGCACCCGATCCCGCCGGTGCAACCACAGCCGGGAACGGCATCCCTGTGCGCGAGCTAACGGGCTCAGAGACGACCGGTTGGGAATCGAAGGGCTCGTAGCTCTGCACCTCGTCGAAGGATCCCTCGAAGTGCACGGCGGCGAGCGCCGCCTCATACTCCGCGAGCTCCTCGGCGAGGGCGGTGGCAGTGAGAGTAGGTGGGAGCAGATCGACTGTATCGAAGTGGCCTTCGGACATCGCACCTAACCGAAGTGCGAGAAACGATCCAAGTCTGGTAGTGCCCGAATTTAGCGATTTCTTAAGTGAGCATCGGAAGTGGTATTCAAGTGCGCGTGCAAATCGGAACGCTTTCGACACGCGACTGCCCCGAGAGGCGCAAACCTTCTAACACGCCCACATGCGTTCCAGAAGTGTGACAAAGGTTCAATGACCCCCGAACATCTGATTTTCATCCCCGGTGTGCTCCTCATTGGAGTGACACTCGGATACATCTTCGGGACGCGCGTCGCGCGCGCAGACATGGAACGAAGGCAAAAACGCGCGAGGGAGTGAACGCTATTCCTGACTCGCGCGCGGTCCAGTGACCCGCCGGAGGAGCACCAGATCATGATTGATTTCGAGTTGAGCGAGGAGCAGCGAGCACTTATCGATACGGCGCGTCGCTTTGCACGCGAACGGATCATTCCCATCGTGCCCGAATGCGATCGCGAGGCCCGCTTCCCGCGTCATATCTTCGAAGAAGCCTGGAAAATCGGCCTCGTTAACCCGACGCTGCCAAGCGAGTACGGAGGGCAAGGACTCTCCGATGTGGACTCCTCCTTCATCACCGAGGAACTCGCCTACGCGTGCACGGGAATTCAAACCAGCATGACGGCGAATACCTTGGGGCTAACCCCAATTCGCCTGGGCGGTACCGAGGAGCAGAAGAAGAAGTACCTCGGCTGGCTCTCGTCGGAGCCTGTTTTCTGCAGCTATGCGACGACGGAGCCCGCCGCAGGAAGCGATGTGGCAGGCATTCAGACGCGCGCCGTCAAAGACTCGGGCGGCGGCTATGTTCTCAATGGGACCAAGTGTTGGATTACCAACGCGTCGCTCGCCAGCTTTTATACGATTTTCGCAACGGAGAATCCCGAGTTGCGCCACAAGGGGATTGGCGCCTTCATCGTCCACCGCGATGCCGTCGGGCTCAAAGTTGGCAAACACGAGGACAAAATGGGACAGCGCGCCAGCGACACCTGCCAGGTGATGCTGGACGACGTGCACGTTCCCGCGTCCCAGGTTTTGGCGCCGCCCGGCAAGGGTTTCAAGCTGGCCATGGAGACCTTCAACCAGACGCGCCCCGACATTGGCGCCATTGCCGTGGGGCTCATGCGCCGCTGCCTCGACGAGAGCGTGGCCTATGCGAAAGAGCGAAAAACCTTCGGTGTGCCAATTGGCCAACACCAATTGGTCCAAGCGATGATTGCCGAAATGGCGATTCGCATCGAGGCCACGAGTTTGCTCGTGCGCAAAGCGGCGTGGAACCTCGACAAGGGTATTCGCAATCCGATCGTGTCGAGTTATGCGAAGGCATTTGGAGCCGACGCAGCGATGCAAAGTGCGCTCGATGCGGTGCAGATCTTCGGCGGAAATGGTTACGTGAAGGAGTACCCCGTCGAGAAATTAATGCGCGACGCAAAGGTGCTTCAAATTTACGAGGGCACGAGCCAAATCCAGCGAATCATCATCGCCCGTCACGCACTTGGCACCGGGTGATGGGTCGGTCCGCGTCTCGGCCGTCTCGTTCGCTGCTCCTCTTCTTCGTTAGCGGCGCGTGTCTTTTGGGGAGCGGCTGCGCCAGCGGAGGGGGCCGCGACGTGGTGGCCGAATCGCGTGATGTGCGCGGCGTCGATCCGGCCAATGCGCCGGCCGCCGCGCCATCGAGCAATGGTTACGAATATGTCGCGCGCCGGGCGCTCACCACGGTCGGGCTGGCCGAAGGTCGTGGCTTGTCGCGCGAGATTGCGCAGCGCGCCACCGATTCCGTCGCCGACGCGATGCAGCGCTGCGGCGCCGACGCCGCCGCCCAAGGCAAATGGGTCAAGGGCGCCGCACGCGTCGTCGCCCGCATCGCGCCCGATGGAAATCTATCGGACGTCCAAGTCAAAGTCGCCCCCGGCGCCGACGTCGCCGCCAACGCGATCCTCTGCTTCATCGCCCCAATCAAGTCACTGACATTTCCCCCCGCCGACGCCGACGCCGGCACCACCCAACGCGGCATCGCCTTCGAAGCCGCGTGGGGCGGATAGAGTAGACATAGCGCTATCGATTTCTCTGCGAGGTCAGAAGTCCAACCGCCAAGGCGCCAAGAACGCCAAGATTTATGGGGTGTGAATCACGCGCTTGATGCCACGTCGAAGCACTGGCACGTTGAACGAGATCAGGAGACCGACCGCAAGCCGGGTCGCCTTCAAGTAGGAAATCACCTGGGCGACGTGAATGGGCGCAATGGCTTCCGCGGCTTTGAGCTCGACGATAAGACACTCCCCCACGAGCAGGTCGAGGCGTGCTTCTCCAACGGTTCTTCCCTTGTAGGCAACTCCAACTGGCACCTGCCGCGCGAAGGGCACACCGCCGAGCGACAACTCTATGCAAAGCGCCTCCTCGTACACCGATTCGAGAAAGCCTGGGCCGAGCAGGCGATGCACTTCTAGGGCCGCTCCAATCACGCGATGGCAGAGCACATCGACTTCCCCGTTAGGTTCATTTCTCGGCTGCTTGGCGTTCTTGGCGTCTTGGCGGTTCATCTCCAAGGCCCATCGACACGCAGCGAACGAAGGTTGCGCCCCTGCCCGCATATTCGTTGTTTCTGCCCGTCCCTTAGCCGGTAGCCAGGGTACTAGCGAGGTTCGGCGGCCACGACTCGCGTCAGGATGTCCGGGGAGAGCAAGGTCGAGGGGGGCTCGAGCATGTGGACGACTTGGAGGATGCGGCGGGCGACGTCGGGATCGCGGATGGCGGTGGCGTGGACGCGGTCCATGTACGCGTGCATGAAGTCCATGTCGGCGGGGCGGGTGCCCTCCACCTCGGGGTAGCGCATGTCTTCGCGCGTGGCGCCTTGCCAGGCGATGTCCACGATTTTGGCCATCTCGTCGCGCAAAGCGTGGGAGAAACCGCGCAGGCAGCCGCCGCGTCGTTGCTTTTCCAGGCAGGCGTCGAGAACGAGGGCGTGCAGCGCACTTATCGTGATGCCCTGGCCGTAAATCGGATTGAGGCTGCAAATGGCATCGCCCATCACCGCAAGCCCTTCGGGGAAGTGCGCGAGTCGTTCGTAATGGCGGCGCTGGTTCGAGGGAACCTTGTATTGTGCAATATCGCCGAGGGGTGCCAGCGATTCGATGGTGCGGAATAGGTCGGGAACCGGCAGGCTTCGTGCGAAGTCGAGAAAACCTTTCTCGTCGCCCGCGGGATGGTCGTAAAGCCAACCGATGAGCGTAACCATCCATCGATCGCCCTCGATGGGAATCACCATGCCGCCGCGTTTGGCCGGACAGCGCGGTAGCACGAACAAGCCTTTCCACTCCGGGGCGCGCTTTCCGCGCTCCCCCATTCTCGAATAGACGCGGGTGGCGTAGCCCACGTGCATGCGCACCTCGCATTGTTCGGGTGCGGGGTAGCCAAGCGATTTCAGCCAGCGCGGCAGGCGCGAACCACGACCGCTCGCATCGACGACGAGCTCCGCATGCAAAAGCTCATCCCCTGCCCCATCGCGGCGCACCTTCACGCCGGCGATCGCGCCACCGTCTCCGGTGGCCACCAACTCCGCGACCTCGCACGGGGCGAGCACCTTTACATTGGGGAGCGCCATCGTCCTTCGGGCAACGCGCCACTCGAGCAAAGGCCGGCTCATGAACGGTGCGCAAACGCCACTCGGGAACGGTGTTTTGAATCGCCCCAAATGGTACTGGCGAAACTCCGCCCCCATATCCATCCACGTGGCGCCGGCCTCGCGCAGCTCCTCTTCCAAACCAGGAAAAAGGCTTGCGAAGACCTGCCAGCCACGGCTCAGCAGCCCATGCGCGTGCCGACCGTGCGGGACCGCCTTGCGCGGCTCGGGCCCGTCGTGGAGCGCGTCGCGCTCGATCACGGTGACCTCGGCGAAGTGCTCCGAAAGCACACGCGCCGCCAGCATGCCCGACAGACTCCCCCCTACGACGATCGCGTGATGGTACGGTTCGCGGCGCGCGCAGGGAAAACCCACGATGGACAGATGGCCATCCTGGGGGGCTTCGTGCAAACGGAGCCGGACGAATTAGTTGCCAATCCAGACGCCGCGTTGGTTGGCCATGTACACCTCCTGGCGCAGGCGGGCCTCCTTCAAGTCGAGCCCCTTGCCCCGTTCGCCGCGGCGCCGGCGGTTCTTGATGAAGGCCAGCTCCACCAGGGCCAATTGCTTGTTGCGCCGCTGGCGGAAGGCCGACCACCCCCGGGACATGAGGGTGACCCAATTTTGCCAGCCGATGGTGACGTAGGTGCTCACCAAGGCCAGCTCGCGCGGGTGGATCAGACCGCCCACCTCGCCGGCGAGCTCGCGGATGACGATGGTGCGATCGCGCACCACGAGCACGGCGAGAAGGACGAAAAAGAAGAGGACGATGACCCAGGTGATGAGGATCATGATGACCGCCCCCTCCTCACCGAAGAACGTGGGCAGGCCATTGTGGAAGGCGTGCATGGCCACCGCCATGATGTAGCCGCCGATGGGCGCTGCGATTTTGACGAACCAGTTGCGCGATTCGGCGGCGATGCCGAATCCCAGGCCCGTGCAGGCGGTGAAGGTGCAGTGCGACAGCCCGAGAAGCACCGTGCGCAGGATGAACAGGACGACGAAGCCCGCCACCCCGGCCTCGGAGAACTGGTTCGCCACGTAGAGGATGTCCTCCGTCAACGTGAAGCCCAGGCCGATGATCCCGCCATAAATGGCGCCATCCAGCGGGCCATCGAACTCGCGCAACCCCATGGCGCTGATGCCGGCGACCAGCGCGACGCCGATGCCCTTGAAGCCTTCCTCGAACACGGGGGCGAGCACCGTGGCGCCAAAAGCCTGGATGCCGGGATCGTCTTCCGCGGCGCCGGTGAGGTTGCTCGCGATCATTTCGCCGATGTGGCTGGAAAAGCCGCCGCCGAGGGTGGCGAAGAGCGCGCCCCAGACGAAGGCGGCGATGAGCAGCCACCAAGGTTCGGGCTCGAAGCGATCGCACCAGCGAACGAGCAGCGCGTAAAGGATGACCAGCGGCGTGACGAAAACGAGTCCCAGAACGATCCCGACGAACATGCGCTACCGCGTAACGTAGCGGATTGCTCTGCTGGCTAGTACAGAGATCCGCCGAGATCGAATTCGTGCCCGGACGCGAAACCCGCGTCCCAACCGCGCGTAAGCCGCGGTCATGCAACGACGAACGGCTTTCTTGTTCCTTTCAAGCCTGCTCGGCTTCGGCGCCATCGCTTGCGGCGGTTCGAACGCGGGCAGTCCACCCCAGGACGCGGTATCCATGGGCATGGGCGACTCATACATCGAACGCAGCGAGGGCGTGCGCATCCATTACACCGACGAAGGCCACGGATTGCCCGTGCTGCTGTTGCACGCGTACCCCGTACAAGGCGCCATGTTTCGGCCGCAGATCGCGGCGCTCGGCGCGAAGTACCGCTTCATCGTGGTCGACCATCGCGGCTTCGGGAAAAGTCGCATCGCGCGCTCCGCGGATGCGACGCCCATGTCGGAGATGGCCGACGATGCGCTGGCCGTGCTCGACGCGCTGAAGATCGATCAGGCCGTCGTGGGTGGCGTATCCATGGGCGGGTACATCGCCATGGAGGTCGTCCGCCGCGCACCGCACCGTGTGAAGGGCCTGGTTCTTTCGGACACGCAGTCCGGGGCCGACGACGACGCAGGGCGCGCCAAGCGTGAGGACGCGGCGAAGAAGGCGCTCGAGTCGGGCATGCAGGGCGTGGCGGACGCCATGCTGCCAAAGCTCCTCGCGCCGAGTGCGCCGGCGGACATACGGGCACACGTCACCGAGTTGATTCTGGGCAACTCACCGGAGGGCGCCGCCGCTGCGCAACGCGGGATGGCGAAACGAAGCGATAGCGCCGACGTGCTCTCGCATTACGAGGGCCCAGCGCTCGTGCTCGTGGGGGAAAAGGACGAGCTCATTCCGCCCGAGAAGGCGCAGAAGATGGCGTCCCAGTTGAAGAATGCGACGCTCGCAGTGGTTCCGCGAGCCGGCCATTTGCCGAACATCGAGGCGCCGGACGAATTCAATCGGGAACTCGATGCATTCCTCAGTCGAATTCGTCCTTGATGCCCCGGCGGGCCCTACCCTCACGAGAGGGAAAGGTTATTTGAGCGGACTTCGCTGGGCGTCGGCGGCGCGCATCGCTTCCACTTCGGCGGCTTCTTCAGCCTTTTGAACCCGCCATAGGAGGAAGAGTGGTGGCCCCAACAGGATGAGCGCCGGTAGCAATGCCACCAACGCCATGCCCATGGCGAACGTGAGCATGCCGCCGAATGCAATCAGCGTAATGACCAGGAAAATGGCAAACAACACCTTGCTCATGGTCATCTCACCATGAGGTGGGTGGGGGCCAATAGCAAATACATGATGCCTATCGTGGCCACGAGGGCCACGAGGATTGCGACCATTGCGAGAACCAATGCATGGGAGCGCTCTTTTCGTATGACATCGAGCGCCTCGGGAACGTCTCCCCCATATTGGAATATGGGGTGATCATGCGCCTTCGCGTGAGCCATGACTCGCCTCCTGTGTTTCGGTTGGGGCCGTCGGGCGAGAGGTAAAAAGAAGCACGTTCCGCACCGCGACCGGCGCACCCGTTGCTTGATGCGTCGGAGATGAACACGACGCAACCTTTCCCGCCGATTCCGCCGCCCCCCGTCGAGGTCCCGTCCCAAAATCCCGGGGAACAACCGATACATCGCCCGGTTCCCGACCAGCCGATTCATTCGCCCATTCCGCCCGCAGCACCCGAGCCCCCTGTCCCCGAGGAAGAGCCGCCGCAAGAAGTGTGAGGCGAAACGCACCAAGCGAGGCGCGATGGCTCACGGGGGAACCGCTGAAGAAGGAAATCGCCAGGACGCCAGGAAGAGTCGCCAGGATCGCCAGGGGAAAACCCAAAACACCCTAATTGGATTTATGGGTAAATCGCCATTTCCGCGTTGGCGGTCTTGGCGTCTTGGCGGTTTCCTTCTTAGGCTTCTTCAGCTCTTCAGCTCTTCAGCCGTACGCGCCGAGTTTGCCTTTGGAGCGTGCCGCCAGCGCGCGCATCACTTCCACGACGAGGCGCTCGGGGGAGGAGCGGCCGATGGCGGCCGATAGACCCAAGACGCGGGCGCCGGCCGACATGCGATCGGCGTCATCGACGACGGCGAGAACGGGGACGACGGTGTCTTCGAGCTTTGCGCAGAACTCGACGAAAGACTCGTCCTCCTCGTGCTCGACGATGTTCATGTCGAGAAGCACCAACGACGGAGACGACTCGCGCACGTGATCGACGGCGTCTTCCAAGTCCGTCGCGCCGAGGGTCGTAAAGCCAGCGCCATCGAGCACGCTTTTCACCACCTTGCATCGCGCTTCGTCGCAATCGACGTACAGAACGAGAGGTGCCTTCGGACGTGTCGCGGAGCGTTCCTGTCGAAACGAGGGCGGCGAACGATCCATGAGCCGAAAAGCTTAGCGCGTCCTTGCAAAGGCTAAAGCGCAAGCATGCGTTTCAATCGCTTCGGGTGCGTCGTTTACGCGCTGCGCTGTCGCATTTCGAGACAGCAGCTCGTGCTACGGACGAGCTGCGAGCTGCCCGCATGCCGCGGCGACGTCCGATCCACCGCTGTATCGCTTGTGCGTGAACACCCCGCGCTGTCGCATGATCTCGCGATATTGGTCCTCGCGTTCGAGCGGCGTGCGCGTGAAGGGATCGTCGTTTTCGTCGATGCGATTGTACGCGAGAATCGACAGGCGCGGGCGCACGCCCGAGCGCTGGGTGAAGTCGAGCACGCGATCGGCCAGGGCGTGGGCGTGCGCTTCGCCGTCGTTCACCCCGTGGAGCAAGGTCATGGCCCACATCGGCGACAGCCCCGTCGTCCTAGCGTGCTCGATGCCGGCGTCGATGACCGAATCCAGCGAGAAGCTGTCGTCGATGGGCATCAAGCTGCGGCGCACCTCGGGGATGGCGCTGCCCAAGGAGAGCCCGAGTCGTACCTTGGGAAGCTCGCGCGCGAGACGGCGAATGCCCGTGGGTAGTCCAGAGGTGCACACGGTGATGGCGCGCGCATCGATGGCTTGTGCGCTGGGGTCGCAGAGCACGCGGATGGCCTCGATGACCCGGTCGAGATTGGCCATGGGCTCGCCCATGCCTTGAAAGACGACACCGTGCACGCGCTCCCCGGGACCGAGGCCGCGGCGCACCCAGCGCACCTGCTCCACGATTTCCCACGTCTCGAGGTTGCGCCGCAGGCCGAGCCTCCCCGTTGCGCAGAAGGTGCACGCGAGGGCGCAGCCGACTTGCGAGCTGACGCACACCGAGTAGCGACCGGGCCGCTCGAGCGGGATGCGCACGGTCTCGAACAACTCGTCCTTGGCGTCGTCGTCGGCCCGGCGAAGGAGCAATTTGCGAAACGGGTCGAGCTGGCTCGACTCCTCGCGGACCAAGGCGAGCGCGGGGACATGGCCGCGCGCGCGCACCGCCTCGAGGCTCACACGGCGAACTTCGGCCAGCGGAACGCCGAGATCGCGGTCGCGGTGGACGGCACTGACGATTTTGCGGGCCTCCGCGAGTGAAATCGCCGCCGATTCGGCGAGCGCGACAGGGGTGAGACCTTGGAGAGCGAGCATCCGTTCCTTACAGGGAGGCCTGTATAGCTCGGGAACGCCTTCTCTTCACGTAGCATGTGCTACGTTTCGCCCGACTTCGACCATGTTCGGAATGAGTTTCGGCGAGCTGGTGGTGTTGATCGTGGTGGCGATCGTCGTCATTGGCCCCAAAGAATTGCCCAAAATGCTGGGGAAGCTGGGACGCTTCGCCGGGAAAATGCGCCGCATGGCTTCGGAGCTTCGCTACCAAAGCGGCATCGACGAGGTGCTCCGAGCCGAGGGCATCCAGGAAAATCTGACGGAGATCCGCAAGCTCGCACGCGGAGAGCTCGACCAGATCACCGAGGCCGCGCGCATGCCCACGGCGAAGCCCTTCGATCCGGATCCGGCGGCGGCGCCCTCCCCTGCGCCCGCCGGCATTCCAGGAACGGAAACGGCGGCCGCCGCGGCCGCGCCCGTGGCGTACGGCGGGGATCCCTACGGCAGCAACGGAGATTTCTCCGGCTTTGCGGCCGCGCGGGATCGCGAATATCCGCGCGAGGGCGCCGACGACTACGGTGCTCTGCCCGATACGGCTTTCATGTATACGCAAGGATTCGAACCGAGCGCACTCGCCAGCGACGCCCTCTACATGACGGGTGATCCGGACGGCATCGTCGTTCCCCCGCCCGCGCTGTCACATCCCGAACCTTCCGAGCCCGCGGAACAATCCGAGCCACCGTCCCCATGAGCGCCGAAACCGAGACCGACGAGTCGTCGCAAGAAGCCCTCCCCGAGGCCGACATCAAGATGACCATCTGGGAGCACCTCGGCGAGCTGCGCGTGCGCGTGTTTCGCGCGGCCGGGGCGCTCTTGCTGTGCACCGTCGGGTGTTGGGCTTTCCGCGAGCGCATCCTCGCGTGGTTGATGCGCCCTTACGAGCAGCAGTGGATTGCGCGCAAGTTCCCGGGACCGCCCGAGCTCATGACCTTGGGCCCGGCCGATGTCTTCGTCGGGTACATGCGCATGTCGCTCGTGGGCGGGGCCATCCTCGCGGCGCCGGTCATCTTCTATCAGCTGTGGTCGTTCATCAGCCCGGGGCTGTACTCGCGCGAAAAGCGCTTCATCGTCCCCTTCGTCGTCTTCTCGACGTTCCTCTTTCTGTCGGGCGTCTTCTTCGCGTACTACGTCGCGTTCCCCTTCACGTTCAGCTACTTCTTCTCGCTCCTCGGCCAGATCAGCGAGGCGGGCACGGTGCTGACGCAGCGGCCGACACTCGAGCTCTATCTCGACTTCGCGACGACGATGCTGCTGGCCTTCGGCTTCGTTTTCGAGCTGCCGCTGTTCATCACCTTCTTGTCCATCGCCGGACTGGTGACGCCGAAGCAACTGGTGAAATTCAGCCGCTGGGCGATCCTGCTCTCGTTCATCGTGGGCGCCATCGTCACGCCGGGGCCCGAGATCTCGAGCCAGCTCGCCGTGAGCCTCGCGCTCATCGTTCTTTACTTCTGCTCCGTCGGCATCTCCTTCTTCGTCGCGCCGAAGCGCAACTTGGATGATGACGATGGCGCGAAGAAGGAAATCTGAAGAAGTAACCGCCAAGACGCCAAGACCTGAAGGATTTGTGAAGAGCGTTACTGGACGCTCGACACATGGAATCTTTCTTGGCGCTCGTGGCGTCTTGGCGGTTTCCCCTCTTCTGCTCGAGGGCCGCGCGCGGTGACTAGCGGAGGTCTTCCGGGATAGGCACGGAGAGGCGGCGGGCGTCGAGCCAGAGGCCCTCGAGATCGTAGAGACCGCGCGTCTCGTCTTGGAAGATGTGGACGACGATGTCGCCGAAGTCCATGAGCACCCAGTTGGCGTGGGGCAGGCCTTCGACCGACAGCGGGCGGCGGTTCTTCTTGCGCAAGGCTTCCTCGATGCCCTGCGAGAGCGCAATGACTTGGCGATCGCTGCGACCCGTCATCAGGACGAGGAAGTCCGCGTAGTCGACCTTGCCGGCGACATCGAGGATCTCCAGGCCCACGGCCTTCTTGTCGAGGGCAGCGGCGGCGATGGCAATGGCGGTCTGGCGCGCCTCATCGCTCGCGACGCTGGACGATTCGGCCGCCCCGGCTCCGCTCGCGTGGCTGCTCTTCGGAGGGCGCAAGGCCTTCTTCGTCTTGGGGCCTGCGGCGGCCTTCGCCCCCGCGGGGACCTTCGCGCCCAGGGCTCGACGAGGCGCCAGGTGCGGCGTCTCGTCGTCGTTGGCCTTCACGCCGGATTTGACGGTCCGCGCGCGGCTTGTAGGCGGAGCTCCGTGGGAGGAGCGGATGCGTGGCTCGCCGGTGCTCGCGCGCTTGGGCGGACCGCTTCGGGTCGATTTGTCTTTCGTGGAGGCCAAAGTCCCTCCGGATTACCTTGTTTGGCCGCTTCCGTTCAAGAGCCACTTCATCGTGGTGAGCGCTTCCAGACCCATCGGTCCGCGCCAGTGCAGCCGGCTGGTGGCAATTCCAATCTCGGCACCCAGGCCGAGTTCCCCACCGTCGTGGAATCGCGTGGAGGCGTTCACGGCGACGCATGCGGCGTCGACTTCACGCCGGAAGCGCTGCGCGTTTGCGTCATTTTTGGTGCAAATGGCCTCGGTGTGGCCCGAGCCAAAGCGCGCGATGTGCTCGAAAGCCCCTTCCAGGCCGGAAACGACCCGCACCGCGAGCACGCGATCGAGGAACTCGGTGCCCCAGTCTTCATCGGTCGCCGCGCGTGCCTGCGGGACCAGCGCCCGCGTGCGTTCGTCACCGCGGAGCTCGCAGCCACCGGCCAGAAGCGCCGCCGCAACCTTGGGAAGGATGCGCGCGGCGTCCGCCTCGTCGACCAGGAGGCACTCGAGCGCATTGCACACGCCGGGGCGGGAGAGCTTCCCGTTCACCACGAGCTTCTCGGCCATCTCGAGATCGCAGCCCGCGTCCAAGTAGAGGTGGCACACGCCTTTGTAGTGCTGCACCACCGGCACGCGCGCATGCTCCGTCACGAAGCGGATGAGCGCCTCGCCACCGCGCGGAATCACCAAGTCCACGGTCTCGCTCTGCTGAACGAGCACGCGCACGGCGTCGCGATCGGTGAAGGGAATCACTTGCACGGCATCGCGCGGGAGCCCCGTCGTTTCCAGCGCGTCGGCAATCACGGCGGCGAGCGCGCGGTTCGAGTGGAGCGCCTCCGAGCCGCCGCGCAGCACGATGGCATTGCCCGACTTGAGGCAGAGCGTGCTCGCCTCCACGGTAACGTTGGGGCGCGCCTCGTAGATCATCGCCACCACGCCGAGCGGAACGCGAACGCGCGAAAGCTCGATGCCATTCGGCAAGGTGCGCTGTTCGATGATGCCTCCGACCGGATCGGGAAGCTCGGCCACCTCCTCGACGGAGACGGCCATGGCCTCGAGCCGCTTGTCGTCGAGTGCGAGCCGATCGAGCAAAGCCCCGCGCGTTCCACGCTGGCGGGCGTTCTCGAGATCCAAGGCGTTCTGCTCGAGGATTTCCGGCTTGCGCGCGCGCAGGCCTGCCGCGATGGCCCTCAGCGCCGCGTCTTTGATGGCGCGCTCACGGGGGCCCAGGCTTCGCGCAGCACGACGCGCGGCGGAGCAACGGGAAGCAATTTCAGAGGCGAGGGTGGCATCCTCGATGCCGGCGGTCCGAGCAGTCACCCGCACAGGTTAACCCGGGCGTTACCGGCCGTCGAGGTATCGCGCCAGGCTCTGAAGCATGGGCCCCATCTTGGGACTCTCGGGAACGACCCGCGGCGGTGTACCGAGCGAACGCAGCGTTTCCGCGCAGGTCGGCCCCACGGCCACGACCACCGAGGATTCGTTGAGGGCCTTCACCAAGGCCTCACGCTGACCGATTTCGTCGGCCATCGCAAAGAGGTGGCGCGCCTGCACCTGCGTGGTGAATGCCACCGCGCCGACCTGGCCGGCGATGATCTCGCCCACCAACGCGGCGAGCGGCGCCGTGTCCTCGGGCAGCTCCCATGCGTACAGCAAAAGCTCCACCACCACGGGGCTCTTCGTTTTGACGGTGTCGACCAGCACGTCGCTGCGCTCGCCGTGGTGCACCACCAGCGCCGCCTCCAGGGGCAGCGGCTCCGTGGCATCGAGCGACTCGATGGCGTCGAGCAGCTCGCGCGTCGTGTGCGGCGAGGCCGCGCGCACCGACACCGGCATGCCGAATTGCTTCAACGCGGCCACCGGCTTGGGCCCGCGGCACACGTTGATGGCGCGCCGGAGAATGGTTTCCAAATCGGCCTTTCGACCGAGTTTTTCCGCCATTTCGAAGAGCGCCTCGACCCCGACGCCCGTCGCAAAAATCGCCACCGGCCGCGACACCGAGCCAAAGCGATCGAGCGCCGCCGCCACCTCGTCGAGCGGCTCGCGCGGGGTTTCGCGCATGGCGGGCACGGAGTGCGGCACGCCACCGTTACGCCGAACGAGATCGGCCAGTTCGCTGCTGCGTCGCGCCTCGAGAAGCGCTACGCGAAGTCCTTTCAGGGCTGTCGTATCCCCCATGTCAGAGATGAAGTAGCACATCGCCGGCGCTGTTGACCTCTACCTCGTAGGTCCTCAGCGCTTCGCACGTGCCATTTTTCGGACACCCGGTGTGCAGGTCGAACGTGTAGGCGTGCAGCGGGCAGATGACCTGGTGCGCCCCCACGATGCCGTCGGCAAGCGGCCCCTGCTTGTGCGGGCAGCGCGCCTGCGTGGCGAACAGGCCGCCCGTCCGCGTTCGGAAGACGGCCACCTCGTGCTCGCCCGCTCGGTACGCCCGCCCTTCCCCGAGGGCGATGCGATCCACTGGCCCGAGATTCCACGTCGTCATGACTACCTCTCTCCCACGGCACGCGCCGTTCGAAGCTGCACGAGCTGGCCTTGCGGCTCGAGGGACTCGGAGAATTGGGTCTCGTGCGGGGTCTCCTTCCACGGGTCCACGTACGCGTCGACCGAGGCCTGCATCGCCGCATCGAGCCGCTCAGCGATGCCCTCCGCGTCGTCCACCACCACCGCGCGCACCTTGTCGATGCCCACGCGCTCGATGAAGTCGTACGTGCGCTCGAGGTACTTCCCGTTCTCGCGGTAGTACTGCATGAAGCGCCCCGTGTAGAGCAGCACCTCTTCCTGCGAGCCCACGGTGCAGAGGATGTCGCCCTTGCGCACCCGCGAGCCGGCCGCGCCCCCGACGTAGATCTCCCAGAGCCCTCCCTCGATGGCCACCGCGCCGATGTCCTTGGTGGTGGCCTCCGAGCAATTGCGCGGGCAGCCGGCGGTCGCGAGCTTCATCTTGTGCGGTGACTCGATGCCTTGGAAGCGCTCCTCGATTTTGATGCCGAGCTCCGTGCTATGCCCCACGCCATAGCGGCAAAACTCGCTGCCCACGCACGTCTTGCAGGTACGAAACGCCTTCGAGTACGCGTGCCCCGACGGCATGCCGAGGTCGCGCCACACGTTGGGGAGGTCTTCCTTTTTGATGCCCAGGAGGTCGATGCGCTGGCCGCCGGTGATCTTCACCATTTTGGCGTCGTACTTGTCGGCAGCATCGGCGATGGCACGAAGCTGGTCGGCGGTCGTGACGCCTCCGTAAATGCGCGGAATGACGCTGAAGGTGGCATCGCGCTGGATGTTCGCGTGCACGCGGTCGTTGATGAAGCGCGCGTCGCGTTCGTCGACGTAGTCCTTGCCCCAGAGCGTCTTCAGAAGCGACGCCAGCCCGGGCTTGCTCCCCGGATCTTCCTTGCCATCGGCGAGCTCGCGAAAGACCGCGGAGACGCTCTTCAATCCGCGCGCGCGGATCTCCTCCACCAGGTCCGGCTTGGGCAGGGGCACGCCGGGCACGTAGTAGTGCACCGAGGGGTCCTCCACCTTGGAATCGCCCGCCCCGAACTCGAGCAGGGTTTCCACCTGCTTCTTGCAGGTGCCGCAGCCCATGCCCGCGCGCGTGGTGTCGCAGAGCACCTTGAGCGAGCGGCAGCCCTTTTTGACGGCGTCGAGGATGTCGCCCTTCGAGACGCCGTTGCAATTGCAAATCTGTGTATCGTCGGGCAGATCCTCGATGCGCGTCGTGTTGGCCGCGCCCGCGTCCAGCTGGAAGAGCAGCTCGGCGCGATTGTCGGGCACCTCGACACCGCGATCGAAGGCCTGCACCAGGCCCGGGGCAGCCGCCGGATCGCCCAGCAGAATGGCGCCGACGATGCGCCCGTCGCGAACGATGACCTTCTTGTACACGCCGCGCTTGGCCTCGGCGTAGGTGACCTCTTCGTCGTCGGGGCCCGAGCTTTCGCGATCGCCCATGACGGCGAGGTCGACGCCCATCACCTTCAGCTTCGTCGCGATTTTGGAGCCGTGGTACGTGGCCTGAGGCCTGCGCGCGGAGAGGCGCTCGGCGAGCACGCGCGCCTGATCCCAGAGCGGCGCGACCAAGCCGTAGGTCTTTCCGTCGTGCTCGGAGCATTCGCCGATGGCGAACACGTTCGGGTCGTCGGGCGTTGCGAGATCGTCGCCCACCACGATGCCGCGCGCCACGGTGAGGCCGGCCTCCTTGGCCAATTGCGTGTTCGGGCGAATGCCGGCGGAGATGACCACCATGTCGCAATCGAGGGTGCCGCCATCTTTGAAGCGCAATCCCGTGACGCTTCCGTTGCCCGTGATCTCACAGGTCGCCTTCTCCAAGTGAACCTGAAGGCCCATGCGCACCAAGGTGCTTCGCAAGATGGAACCGGCCATCCGATCGAGCTGCACCTCCATGAGGTGGTTCATCAAGTGAACCACGTGGACTTTCATCCCGCGCTCCATCAAGCCGCGCGCCGCCTCGAGTCCGAGCAGGCCGCCGCCGATGACCGCCGCCGTCTTGCGACCCTCGGTGTACTTGATGATCGAGTCGCAGTCGTCGAGGGTGCGAAACACGAAGACGCCGTTCTTCTCGATACCGTCCATACGGGGCACGAAGGCCGAGCTGCCCATCGCGAACACCAGGTCGTCGTACGATTCGACCACGCCATTGTCGCCGTGCACGAGGCGCGCCGCGCGATCCACGGAGGCCACGCGCACACCGGCGTGAAGCTTCACGTGGTTGTCTTCGTACCAGCGCAGAGGATTGATGAAGATGTCCTTCGGGTCGTGCGCGCCCGCGAGCACGTTGGAGAGCAAAATACGATTGTAATTGCCGTACGGCTCATCGCCGAACATGACAATTTCGAACCGCTCGCCGCCCCCGCGAAGAAGGATCTCCTCGACCAAGCGGGCGCCGGCCATGCCATTCCCAATGACAACGAGTTTCCTTTTCATGTCTTCGTCTCCATGATTCGCACTGCGCAGACTTTGAACTCAGGCATGCGGCTCGTCGGATCGAGCGCATCCTGGGTAAGGTTGTTGGCCGAGGCAGCTCCGCCCCAGTGAAACGGAACGAAGACCGTGTCTTCGCGGATGTGGGGCGTCACCTTGACGATGAAGCGCGCACGCCCGCGCCGTGTGGCCAAGGTGACGGCATCGCCATCGGAGAGACCATGGCGGCGGGCCTGCAGCGGGTGCATTTCCGCCTGCGGCTCGGGACTAACCTTCGCCAGCGCGGGCACGCGCCGCGTTTGCGTGCCCGATTGGTACTGCGCCAGCACGCGCCCGGTGGTGAGGTAGAGCGGGTACGACTCGTTGGGCTCTTCGGCGGGGTGCACGTCATGAACGACGTGAAAGCGCGCGCGCCCGCTGGGCGTCGGAAATCGCTCTTGGAAGAGCCGCTCACCGCCCCAGTGCACGCCGTCGCGGGCATCGAGCTCGGGATAGCTGAGGGACGAGTAGTCCGCCGGCCCGCCCGCGCTCGCGCGGCACAACTCGGCGAAGACTCGTTCGGGGTCGCTCGAGGGGAAAAGCTCGCCCTTGCCCAGACCTGCGGCCAGCGTGCACAGAATGTCCAAGTCGGTGCGCACGCCCGGCGGCGGATCGAAAACGCGACGCCGCAGGATGACGCGGCCCTCGACGTTCGTCGTGGTACCGGATTCCTCCGCCCACTGCGCCGCGGGGAAGACCACGTCGGCGATGTCCGCTGTCTCGGAGCGGAAAAAGTCGGAGACGGCGAGAAACTTCAGCTCGCGCAAGCGCGCTTCGACCCGCCGCGCATTGGGCGCGGAGACCACGGGGTTCGAGCCCATCACGAACAGCGCGTGAATGCCCTCGGGCTCGCCAATCGCGTCGAGCATCTCGTACGCGGATTTGCCCGCGCCGGGGATCGACTCCGGATCGACGCCCCACACGGCGGCCACGTGCGCGCGGGCAGCCGGGTCGTCGATGCGGCGGTAGCCGGGCAGCTGGTCGGCCTTCTGGCCGTGCTCCCTCCCACCTTGTCCATTGCCTTGGCCGGTGAGACAGCCGTAGCCGGCATTGCGCTTGCCGACCATGCCCATGGCCAGGGCCAAATTGATGTACGAAAGCGCGTTCTCCACGCCATGCGACTGCTGCTCGGGCCCGCGCCCGGTCAGCACCATCACGGTCTCGGCCTGGGCCATAATCTGCGCGGCCCGCACGAGATCGGCCTGGGGCACCCCCGCGAGGGACTCCACGCGCTCGGGCCAATAGCTGGCGACCACCGCGCGCACGGCCTCGTAGCCCTCCGTCCGTTCGCGGATGTATTTCGCATCGACGGCACCGGCGCGCACGAGCAGGTGCAAGAGGCCATTGGCCACCGCCGCATCGCTTCCGGGCGCGAGGCGCAGATGCAGATCCGCGGTGAGCGCGGTGGACGAGCGGCGCGGGTCGACGACGATGAGCTTTCCACCGCGCGCCCGCTGCGCCTCGAAGTACTGCGTGAGCGGCGGCATGGTCTCCGCCAGGTTGCTGCCCACGAGGAGAATCGCGTCCGCCTGAGCGATGTCGGCGAGAGGAAACGGCAGCCCGCGGTCTACGCCCAGCGCCTTGTTCGAGGCTGCCGCCGCCGACGACATGCAAAAGCGGCCGTTGTAATCGATCATGCGCGTGCCGAGCGCCACGCGCGCGAACTTGCCCAGGTAGTACGCCTTCTCGTTGGTGAGCGAGCCGCTACCGAACACGCCGACGGCATCGGCGCCGCCACGCTCACGCGCTTCGCGAAAGCCCTCGACGGTGCGCGCGATGGCTTCGTCCCAACTTGCCGGCTCGAGGAAGCCGCGCACGTTGCGCACCAGCGGTGTGGTGAGCCTCTCGGAGTGCGCGAGGGTCACGCCCGACGACCAACCCTTGATGCACAACGTGCCTCGGTTGGTCGGAAAATCGGGATCGCCCTCGATGCGCGGCGCCTCGGGAGTACCCGAAATGCGCATTCCGCATTGCAGCGCGCAATAGGGACAGTGCGTCTTCACCCCGATCATTCATTAATTGAGATACGACATTGTTTGTTTCGCGGCCGTTTCATTTGCAACGCGACGTGTTATTTAAAATAGACGCACCGCGTAGCCGAGAAACACGCGCAAAACATTGTCGAAACATTGCACCTGCATGTTTCTCCAAGTTGGGAGAATAGTCATGACGACGAGCTTCGAAGCGACCCAAGAGCTCGTGGTGCCTGCGCGCGGTTCTCGCTGGATCGAAGAATGGAATCCCGAGGACGAAACATTCTGGCAACGGACCGGGGAGCGCATTGCACGACGAAATCTGATTTGGTCCATCCTGGCGGAGAACATTGGATTCTCCGTTTGGCTGATGTGGAGCGTGGTGGCCACACGCCTCCCCAAAGTGGGATTCGCGTACACGACTGATCAGCTGTTTCTCTTGGTGGCGCTTCCAGGGCTCGTGGGCGCGATGATGCGCTTTCCTTATACGTTCGCCGTCCCCAAGTTTGGTGGGCGCAACTGGACCATCGTCAGCGCGCTGCTGCTCTTCGTTCCCACGACGTTGCTGGTGACGCTCGTCAAGCAGCCCGCCACGCCATTTTGGATGATGGCGCTCGCCGCCTCGACCGCGGGCCTCGGCGGAGGGAACTTCGCCTCGAGCATGGCCAACATCTCCTTCTTCTATCCGGACAAGAAGAAGGGGTTCGCGCTCGGCTTGAACGCCGCGGGCGGCAACGTCGGCGTGAGCAGCGTTCAATTGCTCACGCCCATCGCCATTGGCATCGGCGGCGGCATTCACCTGGCCAACGCGGGCTTCATGTGGATGCCGCTGATCGCCTTGGCGACGTTCGGGGCTGTCGCCTTCATGAACAACCTGCGGGTCGCCAAATCGCCCTTCCGCGATCAGGTCGCCATCGCAAAGCGGAAGCACACGTGGGTCATGGCGTGGCTTTACATCGGCACCTTCGGGTCGTTCGTCGGATATTCGGCGGCGTTCCCGCTGCTCCTCAAAACGCAATTCCCGGACGTCTCGACGAACCTGGCCTTCGTCGGCCCCTTGGTCGGCTCCGTCGCCCGCCCGCTCGGCGGTCTGATCGCCGACAAGGTCGGCGGCGCCCGGGTCACCTTCTGGAACTTCATCGCGATGGGCCTCGCCACCGTGGGCGTCGTCTACTTTGTCGCGACGGGCAATCTCCCCGGGTTCCTCATGACCTTCCTCGTCTTGTTCATCACCACGGGCTTCGGCAACGGCTCCACCTTCCGCATGATCCCGGTCATCTTCCGCGCCGAAGCATTGCAGGCCGACCCCGAGCACCCCGATCTCGCGATGCTCCGCGCCCGCCGCGACAGCGCCGCCGTGCTCGGCTTCACCTCCGCCATCGGCGCGCTGGGCGGCTACTTCATCCCGCAAGCCTTCGGCGCCTCCATCCGAGCCACCCACGGCCCCGGCACGGCCCTCGCGTTCTTCGGCCTCTTCTACTGCACCTGCATCGCCGCCACCTGGTGGTACTACCGCCGCCCCGGCAGTTTAGGCGCGGCCAACGTGTGAGGCATCGAACGCACCTCACCAACAGAAGAAGGAAACCGCCAGGACGCCAGGGTTGCCACCGGAACCTGCAATAAACCCAAAATCAGGGTTGAGTGTTGGTTCCCCTGGCGATCCTGGCGCCTCTCTTTTGGCGCCCTGGCGGTTTTCTCTTCTTTAGAGTCGATCGCGCAGCCCGCGCACGAGGTCCGCGGAAACGGGGGCGGACCAGGAGCCGCCCGGCCGTGCCGCGCTTCCGAAGTGAAATGCGGTGACGCCGCCCGCGAGAAGGGGCGCCAGGTGCTCTACGCGGAGGCCGCCGCCGGCGAGGATCTCGGGGCCATCGCAGGCGCGCTCGCGCCTCGATTCGGAGATGAGTACGTCCAGTGAAACTTCGGGGCCGCCCGAGGTGAGCACGGTGTCGAGGCCTGGGAGGTTGCCGATGGCGTCGTAGACGGCGTCGCGGTTGGTGGCGTGGTCGATGGCTTTGTGGAATGTCCAGGGGCAGCCATCGAGGTGGGAAACCACCGCACGGACGGCGTCGAGGTCGACGTGGCCGTGGTCGTCCAGCCAACCGAGGACGAATTGGTCTGCCCCGGCCCGACGAAGAGCCTCCGCCGAGGCCACCAGCGCATCGACACCGGCGGGGCCGCCGGAGGAAAAGCCGCCTTGAAGTCGGATCATCACGCGGACGGGCACGGAGACGGCGTCTCGCACAGCGCGGAAGGTTTCCACCGAGGGGTTTAGCCCGGCGACCTCCATCCCGCTGACGAGCTCGAGGCGATCGGCACCGCCGAGAACCGCCTGGCGCGCATCGACGGCATCGATGGAAATGATTTCGAGCAGAGGCCGAGACAAATCGCGCGCCATGCGTGCGATATTTCATCGCACGATGGCGGCGTCAATTCCGAAAGCGTGGCTCGAAGCCCTCTCCCGTGAGCGAAGTGCATCCTGGTTCACCGAACTGTGCACCTTCGTCGAGGGGGAACGCGCGCGCGGGCCCGTGTATCCGCCCGAGGTCGACGTGTTCGCGGCGCTCGAACACACGCCGCTCGACGACGTGAAGGTCATTCTCGTCGGGCAGGATCCGTATCATGGCCCCGGGCAAGCCGAAGGCCTCGCGTTCAGCGTCCGCCAAGGCATCCGGCCGCCGCCATCCTTGGTCAACATGTTCAAGGAGCTCGCCGCCGACATCGGGTGCCCGGCGCCAACCAGCGGCTCGCTCGTGCCCTGGGCGAAACAAGGCGTGCTCCTCCTCAATACGGTGCTCACCGTGCGCGAGGGCGAAGCCAACTCGCACAAAGGCAAAGGCTGGGAAAAGCTCACCGATGCCATCATCCGCACGGCCAGCGAACGATGCGCGCCCTCGGTGTTCGTTCTCTGGGGTGCGCACGCAAAGAAGAAAAAGTCGCTGGTCGATGCTTCACGCCATCGCGTGCTCGAAGGTGTTCACCCTTCGCCGCTCTCCGCGCACACGGGCTTCTTCGGCAGCCGCCCGTATTCGAAGATCAACGACTTGCTCACGCAAATGGGCCGCCCGCCCGTCGAGTGGACGCTTCCGTAGGCTCAAAAGCCGATCGCCACGTTCGCGCCCACGAGCGCGTACGGCTTCACGTCGGACACCTCGCGATCGGCCGGGCCGGGAAGCACGCCGGTGATGCCGCCGCCGAGGCGCACGTCGGTGTCCTCGAGGCCGAGCGAGTACTCGAGCCCGAAGCGCGCGATGCCGATGCCGACGTTGCCGCTTCCTTCCGGCTTGTTGACGCGTGCCACACCGAAGCCCACGCCGAACACCGGATGGACCTGCCCCCGCTTGTTCAAGTCGAGCGTGAGCTCTCCTGTGTACTGACCGATCCCTGTGTCATCGCTCTGCCGTTCGCCGCGCAGCCACGCGGCGGCAAGACGAGCGCCCACCGTACCTCGTCCGAAGTCCGCCCCCACGCCGAGCCCCATGCCGAGACCGCGACCGGTCGTCATTGCCGCGGGTCCGAGTTGAAGGCGAAACGGTGAACGGTAGACATCGCGTTCCACCGACGCGGGGGGCTCGCTTTCACCGTGAGCATCGACCGAGTACGCATACGTCGCAATCGGTGGGTCCGGGGGTCGCGCAAAGCGTCCGTGTGTGTAGCCGTGTCCTGGTGGCCCGACCGACACCGTCGCTTCGTCCGCGCGGGCTTGGCGCGTGGTGGTGCAGGCCAACAAAGATCCGACTACCGCGAGAAAGAAAAACGACCGCGACGCCATCATAGTAATCGAACAACGCGTGCAACCGACGCGTCTTACACAGGTCCGAAGACCGAGGCACGATTTCCTCAGCTCCCAGAAACGAGCGGGTACGCTATGCTGACCAAGCTTAAGATGGAGTGGGTACGGAAAACTTCCGTCCTTCTCGCCCTGGCCATCGCCAGCACCCCTGCCCCGGCGTTCGCGCAACGCAAACGGCCTTCCTCCCCGTCGTCGACGGCAGGAAAACCGGCGCCGACGGGAAGTGCTAGCGGCAGCTCGGGCGCGAACGGGACGACGAGCACACCGCCAGCCGGGTCGACCGCCACAGCCTCCGGAAGCAACGGCACCGGCGGGCCCGAGCCGGAAACGGCCGCCAAAGCGCAGCAGCACTTCAAGCGTGCGCGAGAACTGTATCAGCAGGGCAGCTATACCGAGGCCATCGGTGAGCTCGAGGCCGCCCACAAGCTGGACCCGACGGCGAAGGACCTCGTCTACAACCTGATCTTGGTCAACGAGAAGCTGGGGCGCATCGATGCCGCGCTCGAGCACATGCAGACCTATATGAAGATGGACCTGGACGCGACCGAACGCTCGCGTGCCGAGACCACCCAACGCCGCCTCGAGGGCGCGAAGGCCGAGCTCGAACGAACACGACCGAAGCCGCCGCCGCCCAAGACGGAGTACATCGTCAAAGAGAAGAAGGTGAAGATCGAGTACGGCCGCATCGATGCGCTGACCGTCTCGACCGCCGTGGTTGCGCTCGCCGGCATCGGCGTGGGCACCTACTTTGGCATCAAGGCGATGAACGATCGCCCCAGCGACAGCTTCACGACGGGCCGCGATGGCACCTACGACGACCTGACACGAAAGGCAGATGACGCGCACAAGAGCGCGCAAATCGCCGACATCGGATTCGCCGTGGGCGCGGTCGGCGCGGTGGCCACGCTCGTCCTTTACTTCGCACGTACGAAGCATCCAAAGGGCAGCGAGGTCACCGTCCAAGGAGGCAGCGCCTTTTGGCGCGTGACGTTCTGAATGGCCTTTCGTCGCTTCTTGGTTTCGGCCCTGGTCGTCTTGCTCGGTATGGTGCTTCTCCTCGCCTCTGGTGGCTGCGAGGCCATCATCACGGCCGACCCGCCCGGCGGCTGGAGCTGCGATGGCAACTTCGATGGCGGCATATGCCCGCAAGGGCAGCGCTGTTTCAATTCGAAGTGCATCCCGTGCATCAACGGCAACTGCACCGTCAGCGAGTGTGAGACGACGGACAAGGATGGCGACGGCTACTTCCTCTGCGGGCACCCCAACGACACCGGCACCGCGCTGATCGAGGCGGACTGCGACGACACCGATCCGGATCGGCATCCGAATGCCCCGCTGCAATGCAACGGGAAGGACAACAACTGCGACGGCATCGTCGACGATCCGTGCCCGCGCGGCGAGACCTGCGCCCCGGAGAAGAAGGCTTGCCAGCCCGGCGGCTGCACCCCAGGCAGCTGCTCTCCGCCCCAGGTATGCGATCTGGGCACGCGCATCTGCGTCGTGAAAGAGTCGGCGAAGCTCGGCGACAAGTGCCGGGCTACGGCCGAATGCACGACGGGTACGTTCTGCGCGGACGCCAACCAGCTCGGCAGCGCCGTGGTCCAGGCCGATGGCATCTGCTCGAAGCCATGTTGCTGGAGCAGCGACTGCCCGACGGACTTCGTGTGCTTGGCCGCCGGCACCGGCGGCAACTACTGCGTGCGCGGCGGCGCCATCGCGCGCCCCAGCTTGGGGACGACCAGCGGCGGCGACATCTGCCAGCAGAATGCGCAGTGCCGCTCGGGGATCTGCTCCGACGGTCGCTGCCAGGACACGTGCTGCAGGTCCGACCAATGCGCCAGCGGCACCAAATGCCGCGCGATGGCCGTGCGCGGGGCCACGACGAGCCAGACGAACTGGGCCCTCGCCTGCGGCGTTCCCGTGGACAACGCCGCCGTCGAGGGGGGCCGATGCGAGGCCAGCGCCGGTTGTGGCTTGCTCGGGCTCGGGAGCTGCCCGCCGTGCGGCGAAGGCGTCTGCGACACGAACCCGGCCTGCCGGAAACCGTGCCGCAACTCGAACGATTGCGGCGCCAATGCGATCTGCGACAACGTCACACCGCGACAGCAGAGCCAGGTGAGCGCGGCTTGCGTGGCGGTCGACAAGAAAGGCGGCATCCAGACCGGCGACGGCTGCGTCGTCGATGGCGACTGCGTCGGCGGGCACTGCTTCCTCGACAGCACCGGCAAGAAATACTGCTCGGACATTTGCGGCACCGATGCCGATTGTCCGAAGAACATGGCATGCAGGCCGTACGACAGCGGAAATAGCCGCTACTATCTGCGCTGCATCCGGCCGGCCATCGCCTCCGCCGTTTCCACCCCCGTTACACCCATCTCTCCATGACCTACCGAGCCCAATTTCGCTGCTTCTCTGGTTGCCCTGGTACCCACGCCCTCACCGAAGCGATCTACCGCTGCCCCACGTGCGATGGCCTTCTCGAGGTGCACCATGATATCGAGGCCCTGCGCGATCGCAGCCCGCGTCAGTGGAAAGAGCTGTTCGATCTGCGCTACCGCGGGCACGAGTTCCCGTATGGCTCGGGCGTCTGGGGCAAGCGCGAATGGATCGCGCCGCAGGTGCCGGACGATCTCATCGTCTCCACCTACGAGGGCGCGACGAACCTCTTTCACGCGCGCCGGCTCGGCGCGGAAATCGGCGTTCCCGAGCTGTACGTGAAGCAGTGCGGAAACGCGCACACGGGCTCGTTCAAGGACCTCGGCATGACGGTCCTCGTGAGCGTGCTCCGTTGGGCGCTGGCCACGGGTGCGCACAACACGCGGGTCATTGCATGCGCAAGCACCGGTGATACCTCGGCGTCGCTGGCGGCGTACGGAGCCATCGCGGGTCTCCCGGTGGTCGTGCTCTTGCCGCGCGGCCTCGTCTCACCGGCGCAGCTCGTGCAACCGCTCGCGCACGGCGCCACGGTGCTGGCACTGGAGACGGACTTCGACGGCTGCATGGCCGTCATCCGCGAGCTCGCCAAGCGCGGGCTGATCTACCTGGCCAACTCGATGAATCCGCTCCGCATCGAGGGGCAGAAGACCGTGGGCGTCGAGCTCACGCAGCAGCTCGAGTGGGAGGTGCCCGATTGGGTCGTGCTCCCCAGCGGCAATCTCGGGAACGCCGCCGCGCTCTACGCGGGCTTCCGCATGATGGTCGACCTCGGGCTGACCAACAAACTGCCGCGCCTCTGCGTGGCGCAGGCCGAGAATGCCAATCCGATGTACCGCGCCTTCGTGGCCGGCCAGGAAAAGGTCGAACCCATCGCGGCCAAGAAGAGCCACGCGAGCGCGATTCAAATCGGCAACCCGGTGAGCGCACCGCGCGCCATGGCGGCCTTGAAGGCGATGAACGGTGTCGTCGAGCAAGCCAGCGAGGACGAATTGGCCGACGCCTGCGCCCGCGCCGATCGCACGGGGCTCTACACGGATCCGCACACGGGCGTGGCCCTCGCGTGCACCTTCAAGCTACGCGAGCGCGGCCTCATTGGTTCGAACGACCGCGTCGTGGTGGTCTCCACGGCGAATGGCCTCAAGTTCACCGAGTTCAAACTCGGCTACCACGAGAAGACGCTGGCCGACGTGAGCCCGCGGCGGGCCAACCTGCCCATCACGTTGCCCGCCGACGTGGAGCGCATCGCCACCACGCTGCAAGAGCTCTCGGCCAAAGCCGCGACGTGAAGCAGCGCACATAACGAAGCGCACGCGGTTCGAACGCGTGCGCTTCGTTTTTCGATCGGACGCGGGCGAATCAGCTCGCGTCGGCGTCGGTCCCGGCGTCGCCGGCATCGGTGCCGGAGTCCGTTCCCGAGTCGGTGCCGGAATCCGTCCCCGTGTCGGTCCCGGTGTCGGCGGGCACGAAGTTGTCCGGTAGCCCGGTGTCCTGCGCGCCGCTATCTTCCACGGGGATCTTCGTTCGATCGAAGTCCACCGCGATTTCGCAGCCCGCAACGATCATCGCGGCAACGAAGGGCACGAGCAAGGCAAAGCGTTTCAGCATCATCTTGTTCATCGTGGTCGTCCTCGAGCGCGGGCAGATCAGAAGCGAATCAGCGCGCCAGCGCCGCCGCCGTGGGGGGTGACAATCGGCGTCGGCCGAATGGTGACGGGCGGCGCCTTCGGGGCGGCCACCAACTTACGCGGAGCAGCTTTTGCGGCGGGCTTCGCCGCCGGCTCCTCGGCGCTGAAGAAGAGAACCGCGCTGGTGATGCCCAGCGTGATCGCGACGCCGATGGCCATGTCCGCGATGAGCGCGTGATTCTCGCCGTCGTCGGCCTTGGAGGCCGTCGGGTTCTTGTCGAAGTCGCTCTTGTCGCTCAGCGCCATGATGCCGAAGACCGTACCGACGCCGGCCGCGGCAAGCGCGACACCGCCCGTGACGAACGCGGGGACCTTGCTGCGCGGCGCGGGCGCCGGAGTTTCCGGCGGCGGGGGCGGCGGGGCCTCGGCCACCGGGGCTGGAGGCGGCGGCGGAGGAGGGGGAACCGCCTCGAGCTCCACCTTCACATCCTGCTTCGAGCCATACGCAACCTCGATGTCCTGATCCTTGGCGAGGTAGCCATCGGCCGCGACATGGAGGGCGTGCTTGCCAGGCGGAAGGTCGAGATCGGCCGGGGTCGGCGAAGCGGCCGGCTTGCCATCGACCGTGAGCTGGGCACTCGCCGGCAGCGACTCCACGTGAACCTTTCCGGGGAGCGCTTTGATCTCGGCCACGCGCGCGGTCGCCGCCTCCCCGTCCTTCTTCATGTTCGCAGGCACCTCGGCGAGGAACCGCTCGTAGGCGGCGACCGCCTCCGGGTACTGGCCGAGTTTGTCCTGCGACAGGGCGATGTAGCGCGCATTCTGCGGCGACGCCTTGATCGCATCGGACGCCTGGAACGCTGCGAGCGCCGTGGCGTAATCGCCTTCTTTGAACTTGGCCTCGCCGGTTTGATACTGCTTCTTTGCCTCGGCCAAATTGGGTTTGGCGGCGGCGGCCCCACCTGGAGCCGTCGCTCCGGCGGCGCCACCTGGAGCGGGCTTCGTGGCGGCGGGCTTCGCTTGTGCAGGCGCGCCGCCGGGAGGCTGCTGCGCGTACGCTGCACTTTGAATCAGGCAGATTGCGCCCGCTAAAACGCCAACGCGCGCACCAACGCCCATCCATCGGCGGTACCGCGCGGTTCCATCCATGTTCGCGCCATCAGGTCTCATTGGTTTTCACTCTCCGCAAGTTTCGCCGCAACTTACACAAGCTCGACGGCGAGCCATAGAGCGATTTACGAACTTCGCTGATCAAAGTCAGCTTTTCGAATCAAACGAACGTGCAGGCCGAAGGGTCGAACGAAACATCGATGCGATCCTCATCGGCCGAATCGAGCATCGCGCGGGCCTCGCCGGGATTGTATTGCCGCCGTGGTTCGACTGTACCGAAAAGTTCTAGATTCGGACAAGTTCGCGACCGTCGCGTCAGTGTTGAACGAGTTCCACGAGGACGCCGCCCATGGCCTTTGGATGGATGAACGCGACCTTGTGACCTCGGGCGCCGATGCGGGGGGTCTCATCGATGAGAGCGACCCCTTTCTCTTTGAGCTCCGCCAGTGCCTGCACGATGTCCTCGACCTCGAACGCGACGTGATGGAGTCCGGCCCCTCGTTTGGTCAGAAATTTCTCCAGGCCATCGTTACCTTGCGGACTGATGAGCTCCACGCTGGCGTCGCCCCCTCCATCTGGGAAGCGTAAAAAGCACACGTCCGTCTTCTGGGACGCGACCAGCTCCCGGTCGACCGCCACGAGCCCCAACGCCGAGAGGTAGTTCTCGGCCGCTTGGTCGATGTCTGCGACACAAACGCCCACGTGGTCGATCTTCTTGAAGGTAAAGGCCATGGCGGACGGCAGCCTACCTCGTCTATCGTGACGCGCAGCCCTTATTTATACGAGGAGGCTACAATGATCGTTTCGCTTGTTCGGTCGCGCTGGACGAAAGCATCTGCCATGTTCCTCATGCTTGCCTGCGCCGAGGGGTGTGGCCCGAGCCTCGCCCAACCTTTCGACAAGATGGAGCAGGCGCCGATAACCGCATTCCGCCTCCAGAACTTCGAGCCCCCCGCGGCCGCCACGCCGAACGCGCCCACCGGATTCCAACTGCCGCCGCAAATTCAATCGTGGGTGAGCGCGGGTGCCGCGCTATTGCCGCCGGGCCTCCTGCCGCCCGGTCTCTTGCCGGGAGGCGCCGCCGCCCCGCCCCCGCAGCAGAACGTTCCTCGCTTCCACGACTTCCGCATTCTCGGATCGATGAACATTGGAACGAAGAGCCTGCACGAAGAGGTGCTCAGCATCTTCGGCACCGAAAAGAACTTCGATACGCCGCGGGAAAATTGCATGTACGCCGAATTTGGCGTCTCGATTGGTCAAATCAATCAGCCGCCTGCGGATATCCTGGTGTCGCTCTCGTGCAATCAGGTACGCACATTCGGCTTCGCGTGGCCCTTCGGCGCCAAGGTCGGCCTTACGCCGGACGCGTCCAAGCGCATCGTCGAAGTCATGAAGAAGTCCTTCGGCGGCTAAAGATCGAAGCGAAGAAAGGCGCACTGTCTTGAGCGAGCGTCCCCTCGTTGCGTACGAGCCGAATGCCCTACTTGGCTGGCTCTATCATCGGTTCTTCGACCACATCGAGGTCGACGAGGCATGGGCCGCTGCGGTCCGCGAGGCCGATCGGCGCGGCACGGTGGTCTACGTGCTGCGCAATCTGTCCTTTTTGGACTTCCTCGCGCTCGACCATCTCATCAAGCGCCTTCACCTGCCCCAGGTTCGCTTCGCCAACGATCTCGGCCTCTGGGTGCTCGAGCCCATGGGCCGCGGCTGGCTGAGCGCCCTCGGCCGCCGCAAAGACGAGGAAGACGCGCGCGATCTGCGCCGCGTGATCCGCGACGGCTCGTCGGCCGCGCTCTTTCTCAAGCGACCGCCCTCGCTGGTGGCACGCGCCTCCACGCGAAGCAGCGGGCGCGGTCAAATCGAAGGTGACGCATACATGCGCACCTTGTTCGAGATGCAGCGGGAAACGGAGCGGCCCATTTTGCTGGTGCCGCAGGTCTTCGTCTGGTCCAAGCAGCCCGACGCCGCGCAGCACAACATGGTCGACGCCGTGCTGGGCCCGCGTGAGTGGCCCGGCAAAGTGCGAACGTTGGCGCAGTTCCTCTCGAACTACAAGAACGTCACCCTGCGCGCGGGCGAGCCCGTGGACGTGAAGGCGTTCCTCGCCAACGAGGCGGCCGCGCAGAATGGCCATGGCCCCGTTTCGGACGACGTCTTGGTCCGGCGCATGACGTACACCCTGCTGCGAAGGCTCGAGCGCGAGCGCCGCTCGGTCATCGGCCCGACGAAGAAGCCACCGGATCGCATGCGCGAAGAGGTGGTGCGCAGCCCCAAGCTGAAAAAGGTCATCTACGACATGGCCGGCCCGGGCGAGGCGGAGCGGCAGGTGCTCACCCTGCGCGCGATGTCCATGCTGCGCGAGATGGAGGCCGATCTGGACATGGGCACCATCGCGGCACTCGACGTCACCGTCGAGCAGCTTTTGCCGCGCATGTTCGGCGCCCTGGAGGTCGATCAGCCGGGCATCGAGCGGCTGCGCAAGGCCATGCGCGAGGGCACGGTGGTTTTGCTACCGAGCCACAAATCGCATATCGACTACATCGTATTGGCGTACGTTCTGTATACGCATCATTTGCAATTACCGATCATCGCGGCGGGAGAGAATCTCAACTTCTTCCCCGTGGGTCCCATCCTGCGGCGCGCGGGTGCGTTCTTCATCCGGCGCAATTTCAAGGGGGATCGGCTCTACAGCGCGGTGGTCGACGCGTACATCCGCCGGTTGATCATCGACGGCTTTTCGCTCGAGTTTTTCATGGAGGGCGGCCGCTCGCGCACGGGCAAGCTGCTCCCGCCGAAAGTGGGATTGCTCTCGCTGGCCGTGGATGCGGCGCTGGGTGTGCGACCGCGGCAGATCTTCTTCTGCCCCATCTCGATTGGCTACGAGCGTGTGCCCGAGGAAAAGTCGTACGTGCACGAGCTCTCCGGCGGCGAAAAGCAAAAAGAGGACATGCGCGGCTTCCTCGGGGCCTTCAGCGTGCTCCTGCAGCGCTACGGGCGCATCAGCGTGCAATTCGGCGAGCCGCTGTCCTTGGAAACGGTGCTGCGCGAAGACGAAGAGCACCATCGCGCCAAGAACGGCGATGCGGCGCCCTCCTCGACGGGAACGCTCAGCCCCGCACGACGGAGGGCCGTGGTCACGCGCGTCGCCTACCGCGTGATGAACGAGATCAACCGCGTGACCGCGGTGACCGCCGGCGCCTTGGTCGCCGCGGCGCTCCTCACGCACGACAAGCGCGGCATGCCCCAGGCCGAGTTGATCGAGAGCTGCCGCCGCCTGGCGCGCATCCTCCACTGCTTCGGCGCGCGCTTTTCGGCGAACCTCACGCCACCGCACATCGTTCCGAGCCGGCGCGGCAACGGCAATGGGCAGGTGGCCATCTCGGAGGAGGCCATCCGCGAGGCGTGCGCACTGTTCGTGCGCGCGGGGCACGTGACCGTGCGCCTGCCCGGTCGCGAGGTACACCCCGACGAACAACTCGGGCTCGCGCGGCATGGGACCGACACGATTTTCGTGGTGCCCGACGAAGCGCGGCTCTCGCTCGATCTGGCGAAGAACATCTTGGTGCACTTCTTCGTCTCGCGCGCGATGGTGGCCACGGCCCTGCTGGGTGGCCCGCCGAGCCGCGAAGGGCTCAAGCAGCGCGTGCTCTCGCTCTCGCGCTTGTTCAAGTACGAGTTCCAGTTCCGAGCCGACGCCTCGTTCGACCAGATTTTCGACGAGACCTTGGCCGAGATGATCACCGACGGCGAGCTGGCCAGCGAGGGCATGTTCGTGCGCTTCGGCAGCGACGAAGGACGAAGGCGCGTGATGCTCTACAAGAGCATGTTGCGAAACTTCGTCGAAGGCTACCGGGTGGCTGCCCGGGGACTTGCGGCGCTGCTCAAAGGTCCGCTCGCGCCGAAGGACCTCACCAAGCGTGCCATCGCCGTGGGCGAGCGGCTCTACCTCGCCGGCGAAATCGAACGACGCGAGGCCATCAGCGCGCCGCTCATGGAAAACGCCTTCTCGTCCTTCGTCGACCAGGGTTACCTCACCCGACTCGACGGTAAGTTGAAGCTCGCCGAATCGTACGCCACGGCCGACGCGGTCCGCACCGTCGAGGCACGCATCGCCGGCTTCCTCGAGTCGGCGTGACATTTTTCTCTCCCCCCTCCCGATCCCGCTCCCGCTCCCGAAGGGTGCTGAGGAAGATCGGGAGCGGGAGGGGGAGCGGGAGCGGGAAAAGAGCTGCTACATTGTTCTGGGTGAGGAGTCTCGGTGTCGGTGTGCTCGCGTGGGTGCTGGTTGGCTGCGGGCGGGCGCCGTCTCCTCTTTACCCCGCGCTCGAGGGCAGCATCGGCATGACCCACCGCGGAGTGCTCACCGGCTCGATGGAGATCCCGGAGGAGGGCCCCGGCTACCGGTTTTTGCGCGACAACGACCGCCACTACGCCACACCGCGTTTCGCGAAGGCGCTGATGCGCGCGGCCGCGCAGGTGGAGGAGCAGCGCCCCGGCGCCGTCCTGGTCTTCGGAGATCTCTCGAAGGCCAAAGGGGGTACGCTCATGCCGCATTTCTCCCACCGCAATGGGCGCGATGCGGACCTTCTGCTCTACGCCACGACGTTGGACGGCGTTCCGGTGGCGAGCCCCAACTTCATTCAATATGGCCCCGATGGCCTCGCTTTCGACAAGAAGAAGAAACGCTTTTACCGCCTCGACGAAGAGCGCGAGTGGCTGCTGGTGAAGGCGTTGATCGAAGATCCGGAGGCGCACATCCAGTGGATCTTCGTGCACCGTTACGTCAAAGCGCGGGTCATTCAGTGGGCGCGCGCCTCGGGCGAATCGCCCGAGCTCATTGCGCGCGCCTTCGAGGTGATGTGGCAGCCGCGTTCCCCCGGCGGTCTGCACGACGACCACACCCACGTGCGCACGACGTGCACGAGCGAGGAAGTCGCTCACGGGTGCGAGCCGTTCGGCCCCGTACGCGCATGGCTCGAGGGGCCGCTGGATGCACCGCCGCCGCCGGCCGAAGCGAGCGACGCGGAGCTCGCCGCCGAGTTGAGTCGCCCGCTCCAAGCCGCCGGAGTCCCCGCCCGCTCGGCAGCCGCCGCGCCATGATGGAGCCCTGTGCCAACGCCGAGCCGGGCCAGGTCCGACTCATACGAGGCGACGCCCTCGACATCGGCCAACACGTCGCCAAGGAAAGCGTCGACCTCGCGTACCTCGATCCTCCGTTTGCCGTCGGCGTCACCTTTCGTGCGCGCGCCGAGGCGCCGGGAACGACCTTGAACCGCGAATCGGGCGAGGTTGCCTACCACGATCGCTGGCCTTCCTTGGAGGCGTACCTCGCGTGGCTCGAAGTGCGCCTCGATCGCGTTCGCAGCGTACTCTCGCTCCAAGGCACCCTCTGGCTTCACCTCGATCAGCGCGCGGTGCACGAGGCCAAGGTGGCGTGCGATCGCGTTTTCGGGCGCCCGTCGTTCTTGGGCGAGGTCATCTGGATCCCGGGAAACGGCAGCAAAAAGAGGCGCGGCCCGGGCATGAGCCATCAGACGATCCTGCTCTACACGCGGGGCAAGGAATACGTGTGGAATGCACACGATCCGGCCTTGCGTGCGCCGTTCGCCTCCACCAGCCTCGCGATGCACTTCAAGAACACCGACGAACACGGTCGCTCGTTCCGCGAGCGCACCTTGGGCGGTAAGACGTACCGCTATTACGCGGACCAAGGGCGCGCGCTGGGCAGCGTATGGAGCGACTGCCCGGCCATGGTCGCCAACACGCCGCTGCGCAAGGAGAGCACGGGCTACCCCACGCAAAAGCCGCTCAAGTTGCTCGAGCGCATCGTGCGCGCGTCCAGCGTGGAGGGGTCGCTGGTGCTCGATCCGTTCTGTGGGTCGGGCACCACGTTGCATGCGGCCGCGACGCTGGGACGGCGTGCGGTCGGGTCCGATATGAGCGAGCTTGCCATTGCCACCACCCGTCAGCGATTGTCGGACGCGAACATCTCCGTAACCGTGCAGGACGGCCATGGCTGAGCGAAACTTGTATCCATTGTTTCTTCACGTGCAGGACCGCGAGGTCCTCGTCGTCGGCGCCGGCTCGGTGGCCGAGAAAAAAGTCGAGGACCTCGTCTCGGCGGGTGCCCGGGTTCGCCTCGTGGCCCCGCGGGCGACCAAGCGGCTGCGCGCGCTCGCCAAGGAGGGCGCCCTCACGCACCACGCGCGCGCCTTCACCGAGGCCGATCTCGAGGGCGCGTGGCTCGCCGTCTCCGCCACCGGCGCCCGCGGCGTCGCCAAGCGCGTCTTTCAGGAGGCCGAGCGCCGACGCATCTTCGTGCTCGCGGTCGACGATCCCAAGCACGGCTCCGCGATTTCCAGCTCGGTGGTGCGGCGCGATCCGTTCGTGGTGGCCATCTCGTCGTCGGGGCAAGCCCCTGCCCTCACCCGCCTGGTGCGCGAGCTCGTCGAGCAGGTCCTCCCCGAGGATCACTGGGTACGCGCCGCCCGCGAACTGCGGACACGCTGGCGCGCCGAAGGTGCGCCCATGGGCTCACGCTTCGCCGAGCTGGTGCGCTCCTTCAAGGCTCGCGCGACGAAATAACCCCGCGGCCCGGCAAGCGGCACGTGGCCACGAGCCCTCCGCCGTTGCGATTTTCCAGCCGAAGCCGGCCGCCGTGGGCCTCGACGATTTCGTTGCAGAGTGCAAGCCCCACCCCGGTGCCCGTGGGCTTGGACGTGTAGAACGGCAGGTGCGC
Organism: Sorangiineae bacterium MSr12523; assembly: GCA_037157775.1. NCBI lineage: Bacteria > Pseudomonadati > Myxococcota > Myxococcia > Myxococcales > Pendulisporaceae > Pendulispora > Pendulispora brunnea. The sequence continues at coordinate 2,668,064 of CP089982.1, read as the reverse complement.
CTGCGAAAGGGCATCGGGCTCCATGCCGCGCCCGCGATCGAGCACGCGCAGCACGATGCCGCCGTCGAGGGTTCCATCGAGGCTCACGGCCACCTCTTCCGCACCGCTGCCCGATTCGCGCGCATTCTTGAGCAGATTGATGAGCACCTGCTGCAAGAGCCCCGGATCGAAAAATCCGGTGCGGTGCGGAGGCTTTCCCTCCAGCCGGAAGGGGCTGATGCGCTGCACCTCCGCCAGGAACTCCTCCCACTCCACCTCTTGGCGCTGCGGCCGCGGCACCTTGGCGACCTTCGCGTAGGCATCCAGGAACGCTGCCAAGTGCTTCACGCGCTCCTCGACGGCCTGGAAGATCTCCACCAGGCGCCCCGCATGCTGCGGACGCTCCAGCACACGCCGTCCGGAGTGGACCAAGGATTGAATCGGCGCCAGCGAGTTGTTCAACTCGTGGTTGATCACGCGGATCGCGTTCTTCCACACCTCCACCTCCCGGCGGCGAAGCTCCGGGGTGAGTCGCTCCACGGTGAAGAGCGTGTGCGTCTGCGCGTTGATCTGGAACGAGCGCCGCGTGGCGCGGAATGTCTCGTCGCCCTGTTCGTCGGGGGACTTGAAAAGCACGTCCTCGGAGGCGAGCAGCCCTTCGCGCAGCGCCTTGGGGCACGCCGCGAGAATATCGTCCCAGCGCTTTTCCTCGAGCCGCTTGCCCCCACCGAGGTACTCGCGCGCCGCGCGGTTGGAGAAGACCACGCGACCGGCCTCCGAGGTCAGGATGGTCGCCACCGGCGCGCCCTGCAGCAACGTGTCGAGCAGCAGCTCGCGCTGAAAGACTTCGCGCCGCTCCTCGCGCATGGCATCGGCCAGCTTGTTGTAGAGGCGCAGAAGCTCGCCAATTTCGTCGTCGCGATCGACGGCCAATCGCAGGCTGAAGTCGGACGCCTGAAAGCCTCGAACCCCGTCCGCGAGCGCCGTGAGCGTGCGCCGCACCGAGCCCGCCGCGGTGCCCATGGCCACCAACGTGAAAAGGCCACCGGCGGCAAACGGCGCCCAGAGCACGAGATTCGACTGCGGCCACCGGCGGGCCACGTACGCTGCCACCATTGCCGTCACCGCGACCCCCGTCAGCGCAATGGTGGTAAACCTCGACGAAAGACTCATTTCATCCCTTGAAGCGTCGCTCCAAGACGATACCGAGCCGCTGCATGCGGCGGTAGAGCGCCTGACGGCTGATCCCGAGCCGCGCCGCCACCCGCGAGATCATGCCATCGCATTCGCGAAGCAAAAGCTCCAGCTCGCGCCGCTCGCTCGATCCTTCGGACGAAGGCTCCGCCGGTTCGGCGGCCGCGGCGGGTTCGGCGCACGCGAGCCCCAAATCCTCCGCACTGATCTCGGGCCCGGTGGCCACGATGCTCGCACGCTGGATGCGGTTCATCAGCTCGCGCACATTGCCGGGCCACGCATACTCGGTGAGCGCGGCCCGGGCCTCGAGGGAAAGCGGCTTCGGTTTTCCCTGCGATTGCCCGCGCGCGAGAAACTCGATGGCCAGGGGCAACACGTCCTCTCGACGCTCGCGCAACGCCGGCACCTCGATTTCGATCACGTTGAGGCGGAAGAGCAAGTCCTCCCGAAAGGTGCCCTTGGCAATGGCCGCGCGCAGGTCGGCGTTGGTCGCGGCCACGATGCGCACGTCCACCTTGCGCGTCTCGCTCGAACCGAGACGCTCGAACTCCCCGCGCTGCACGGCGCGCAGAAGCTTCATTTGCCCTGCCAAAGAGAGATTGCCAATCTCGTCTAGAAACAGCGTCCCGCCATGCGCCGCCTCGAAGCGGCCCACGCGCCGCTTGGTCGATCCGGTGAACGCGCCTTGCTCCGCGCCGAAAAGCTCCGCCTCGAGAAGGTCATCGGGCAGCGCCCCCGCGTTCACTTTGATGAACGGCGCCGCGCGCCGGCGGGAGTTCGCGTGCAATATTTCCGCGATCATCTCTTTTCCAGCCCCATTGGGCCCCGTGATGAGCACCGGCACGTCGGCCGACGCCACCTGACCTGCGAGCGACACCACCCGGTGCATCGCCGCACTTCGGTACACGACGCCGCAAAGCTCGTACTTGCGGGCGAGCTCCTCGCGCGCAAACGCCTTTTCGTGCTGCAGGCGCGCATTCTCCAAAGCGAGTTCGCGCAGGCGCAGCAGGTTTTTCACCGATGCGACCAGCTTGTCGTCGTCCCACGGCTTGGCCAGGTAGTCCGCGGCCCCGGCCTTCACCATTTCCACCGCCGACTCGAGCGACGACCACGCCGTCATGGCCAGCACGGGCAACTCCGGATCGAGCGTTCGCAGCCGGCGAAAGAGCGCGAGTCCTTCCGCTCCGGTGGTGGCGCCCTCACTGAAGTTCATATCCTGGATGACCACCCCGACGTCGTCGCGTTCGACGCATTCGATGGCCTCTTCGGGATTCTTCGCAATCACCGCCTCGAGATCGTTCACCTCGAGAAGAACCTGGAGCGCCTTGGCCACCGCAAGCTGGTCTTCGACGATCAGGACCTTCATCACGCGCATGTTCTCACGATCTCCCTTCGCTAAATATTCCGCGTTGCCACAGCCGGAGAAATCCGCGCGCCGCGCATGGCCGGCGAAATCGCGGAAACGAGCCCTACGACCCAAAGCAGGACCATGCTGAGTGCCAGGAACGCGAAATCGAGTTTCGCTTGACCTTCGATCAGCGAAAGCACCGCCATGTTCAGGACCACCGCGAACATGGCGCCAAGGACGAGGCCCGTGCTCGTGACGAGCGATGTCTCGACCAAGAAGTACCGCACGATGGTCCCCGCCGTGGCCCCCAGGGCGCGCCGCGTACCAATCTGGCGCGTGCGCTCCGTCACCGAGAACGAGGTGAGCCCGGCCACCCCGAGGGCGGTCACGAGCACGAGGAGCACGTTCACGACGGCCATGGATCCGGCCACCAGCCGCTGCGGACCAAAATACATATAATGGATATACGAGATCGTCTTGGCCTTGATTTCACGGGCCTGATCGGGGCGCCACAATCGCGCGGGAAGCGCATCCGCCACCTCGGCCGCGCGCCCCGGCTCCGTTCGAATCAGAAATCGAGCATTCGCGTACGGGCTCGCCAGGCGATAGGGATGGAAGGAAGCATACTGGGAAACGGGCGAGTGTTTGTTGATGTACGGCTTGTAAAAGCGATCGATTACGCCCACGACACGTGAGCGTGACCGGTCGCTTTCGACGAAGGTCCTCCCAACCCAAGGCGGCTCGCCGAACGCGCGCCGGGCAAAGGCCTCCGAGACGATGACGTCGGTGTCGAAGGTGATGGCGAGACTGCCGTCGGGTTTGCGCTCACTCATCTCCACGGCGTACATGCGCCGGGTCGACTCGTCGATTTCCTCCGGGGTGAACATGCGTCCTTCGATGAGGGACACCTGCAGCGTGTCGAGCAGTCCTTCGTCGGTCGGATACATCTGCACGCGAATGAACTCCCCCGAGCCCCCTTCTGCCTGCACCAAGCTGGTATTGAGACCGTACGAGCTCCAAGGAGTCATGTACGTGTTGACGAGCGCGCGGACGCCGGGCATCGTGCGAATCTTCTCGCGATCTTCGCGCAGCATCTCGTTGATCCGCGTTTGGTCGGTTAGCGTTCGATCGAGCGGCCGCCCGACGACCGAGACGAGATTCTCGTCGTCGAAGCCCGAGGGGATCCGCAGGTCACGGCGCGCCTGCAGGATCATCGACGCGCTGTTGGCCATGATGGCCACGGTCAAGGCAATCTCCACCACGATGAGGCCAAATTTGACCTTGTGCCGGAGCATCGCACGAAAAATGGGGCCGACATCGATATCCATGTCACTGCAGCCGAAGGTAGGCGGACGGTGGTACGCGGCAGATGCGGTAGGCGGGATACACCCCCGCGATCAATCCGGCGACGAGGGAGCTGATGATGGCAAACCACAACATCGACCAGTCGATCTGAAAGAGATCGTTTCGATAGAAAATGTCCTCCGCATAATGGTTGACCCCAATGAGCGCGAGGGCCGCCAGCACGACGCCGACGATGCCTCCTGCAAGGGCGATGATTTCGCACTCCAGGACGAGCTGAAAGAAGATGTCGCGTTTGCTGGCCCCCAACGCGCGCTGCACACCGAGCTGCGGTGCCCGGGCGAGAAACTTTGCCATGAGCACGCCCATCAAGTTCATCGAGCACACGACGAAGAAAAGGACCGCGACGAGCGTCATCGCGTCCGTTTCGGGCGGTATCCCCTGCCGTTCCATCATCCAATGGAGGAGCGGCGTCACGCGATTGTCCATGCGCGCGAGAAAGCGGCCGACCTTACGCTGCCCCATGGCGTAGTCGTCGAGGAATCGCTTGTACGAGTCGACGTCCTTTTTGGTCGCAAGCTCGACCCACATTTGGAACCAACAGGTTTCCGAGGCGAGGACGCCTTCGTAACCGGGTGCCGGTTCGACTTTCCACCCGTGGTACGCCCCCGAGCTTCGCAGCTGCATCGGACGCAGGAAGTGGAACGGCATGTAGATGGACTCGGGTGGCGCCGTGGCCTTGTCGACCACCGTCAGATCGTAGGCGCGGATGGTGGGTGACCATCGATCCAAGACGCCGACGACACGGAAGGTACGCCCCTCGATGAACAAGTGCTTTCCAACGCTGTTGCTACCTCCAAAAAGGCGCTCGTTGATTTCCTGGTTCAAGACGACCACGGGTTCGAGCCCATCGTCGGCCTTGCGGTCCCAGGCCGCGCCATATTTGAAGGGCACGTTGAACATGGCGAAGAAATCGCCAAAGCACAAACGCGCCGACTCGCGCTTCGGATGGCTGCGATCGTCGTCGCGGGAGACGATGAGCTCCGACGGAAGCATGGGCGACTGTCGAACGGGAATGTTCGACTTCACGATGGCCATCGCGTCCATGTACGTGATCATCGGCGGGATCCCGTCTTCGTGCGGGACGACGGGATCCCAGGAATTGAGCCGCACGTAATAGAGCACGCTCGATTTCGACGGCACCGGGTCCTTGGCGTACGTGTGCCGCACGGTGGAGAACATGGTGGCCACGGCAACGCCGAGCGCGACGCCCGCCATGACGAGCAGCGCGTAACCCGGGCTGCGGCGCAGGCTGCGAACCACCATTTTGAGGTGATACCCGAGCACGGGCGCTCACCCCACCGCGGCGGCGAGCCGCAAGTCCTGACCTTTCACCAACGAGGGCGCGCGCTCGACCTCCACGGCGCGCCCATCGAGGATGTGAACCAATCGGTGCGCTCGCACCGCGCACTCGGCGCCATGTGTGACCATGACGATGGTGGTCCCTCGTTCATTGGCGCGCTCGAGCAAGTCGAGAATTTCGCGCGTCATGAGCGAGTCCAGATTGCCCGTGGGCTCGTCGGCCAAAATGAGCTTCGGATCGCCCGCGAGCACGCGCGCGATGGCCACGCGCTGTTGCTGCCCGCCGGAGAGCTGCGACGGCAAGTGGTGCGTGCGCGAGGAAAGGCCCACCTGCTCCAGGGCGCGCGTGATGCGATCTTTTCGCTCGGAGGCCGGGAGGCGCCGATAGCGCAAGGGCACGTCGACGTTGTCGAAGACGTCCAGATCGGGAATCAGGTTGAAGCTTTGGAAGATGAAGCCAATCTTCTCATTTCGAATGCGCGACATTTCGCCGTCGGACAGGCGACTCACGTCTTGGCCATCGAGGCTGTATTGGCCTTCATTGAAGTTGTCGAGCAGGCCCGCAATGTTGAGAAACGTCGTTTTGCCCGATCCCGAAGGTCCCATCACCGCGACGAACTCGCCGGCCTTCACGTGGAGCGTAAGGTCGGACAGCGCGTGCGTCTCCACCAGGTCCGTTCGATAGATCTTCTTGATGCGGGTCATGTGCAGCATGACGACGAGTTTCCTTTTTCCCAGCTCGAACGACAACCGTCCCTGGTGCCCCGAGGTCTGCACGGCATACGCAAGATCGGCACGCGCCCAGCGCCTCACCGCGGGCATGGCGAACACGAGGCTCACCGCCACGATGATCGCGCCGATCACATAGAGGTCGCCCTTACGCGGATTCATGATACGCGGGCCTCCAGCAATGGCCGTGCCCGCGCTTTTCGCGCCATTTTCCCGCGTTCCCGCGATAATTACGTCCCAATCGCGGGACCCGCCATCCCACAGCCGGACAACTGTCCGTCACCCCCGGACACCTGTCCGCGAGAGTGCTTAGGGCGTCCGAGCGCAAACGCCGCTTTATCGCTCCGAGTCGCTCGACTCGAGCCAGCGATGCAAACGCTCTTCGATCTCGGCGTCGCTGGCAGCGGGATGGCGACGGCGCAAGTTCTGGCTCATCATCGCCTCGCCGGCGGCGTAGAGCTCGAATGCCAGGAACAAGCGCTCACGAGCGCGTTCCGCCTCTTCGGCGTTCATTCTGTCCCTGCGGCCCTCATCGGCCTCATCTGCAATCGACTTCTCAGGCTGCGCCGGTTCATCCGGAAATCATAGCATATTCCGCGATTTCGCCCAGAAGGGCGTCTTTGGACTCGGGGCTGGAGACGGCGCGGGAGATGACTTCGCCGATGATGACCAAGGCGGGGGCTTCCAGGTTGGCGGCTTGGACCAACTCGGCGAGGGTGCCGATGGTGCCGAAGACGGCGCGCTCGTTGGGAAGCGTGGCCGATGCGATGGCGACGGCGGGGGTCGAGGCGGGGCGACCGGCTTGCATCAACTCGGCGAGGCGATCGCTGAGTTTGCCCAGGCCCATGTAGAAGACCAAGGTGCCGTCGCTGGGCAAATAGCTCGGCAAGCTCGCTTCACCGTCCGGTGTCGCAGCGTGCGCCGTGGCGAACGTCACCGAGGAAGAGACCCCGCGGTGCGTGAGCGGCACATGCAAACGGGCCGCGGCGCCCAACGCCGCCGAGATACCCGGGACCACCTCGAAGGGAATGCGCGCGGCGAAAAGCTCCTCGGCTTCTTCGCCGCCGCGGCCGAAAATGTACGGATCGCCGCCCTTCACGCGGATGACCTCACGGCCCTCCAGCGCGAGCTCCAGCACGCGCGGGTGAATCTTCGCCTCGTGATGGCGACAGCCACCGCCGCGACGCCCCACCGGAATGCGCTCCGCCCCCGCCGGCGCAAGCGCCAGAATCTCGGGCGAAACCAGCTCGTCGTACGCCAGCGTTTCCGCGTTCGCGATCAGACGATGCGCACGCACGGTGAGCAACTCGGGATCACCCGGGCCCGCGCCCACCAGCCAAACTTTGCCCCGTTGCATGCGCCGGTATCCAGTATCGCGAAACACCGCTTCAAGATAACGAACCTGCTGCGGTGCAGCAAGTCGCGACACGCCTATCGTTCATAAACGATGACGTTGTGGTACCGCGCTTCGGAGCCACCGGGGTTCTCGTACGCGTGCCCGACATCTGCCGGAAACGAAATGGAATCACCCGCGACAAGATCGTAGACCTCCCCTTCCACGCGAAGCCGCAGCGAACCGGTGAGCACCACCACCAACTCGTGGGTGCCCGGCGCGTGCGCCTCCGACACGTGGGTCGAACGGGCGGCCATCCGGAGCTCGTACAGCTCCACCACCGGCGATGCCCCAGCGGGCGCGAGCGGGCGACTCTCCAGCTTGCCATCGAGAGAACGCAGGATTTGAGCGTCTCCGCGCCGCAGAATCGACACGCCGCCCTTGGCCTCCCCAATCAAGTCGGCGAAGGGCACCCCGAGGCCCACGGCGATCTTCCAGAGGATGCCTAGCGTGGGGTTCGACTTCTGGGTCTCGATCTGGGAGAGGGCCGCGCGGCTCACCCCCGAAGATTGAGCCAGATCATCCAGAGACATTCCGCGTGCTTTGCGCCGCTGGCGGAGGTTCTCTGCGACCCGCCGTCCCAGCTCCGCCGCACCAATGTCATCGCCCAATGCCTCGGCGGCACGTGCACGCGCTCCCGGATTGCCCTTGCGAACAGCCAACCTGTCCTCCATTATTGTGGACTCAAAGTACGGTATAGCAGAACCCACACTGCCGCTGGAGACGCACCCTACCATGGAAGAGGATACGGCATCGCGGGGAAGCCGCGACGGACAATGTATTCGGAGGCGGGCCCCCCAACGGGCCTGAACAGGGCGCATGTCCGGCTCACAAAGCTCGAAAAATGGGGCAGTTGTGTGGTTTACGGGGCTCTCCGGCGCGGGGAAGTCCACCTTGGCCGAGGCCTTGCTCCCCCGGCTCCGGGCCGCGGGCAAGAAGGTCGAGCTGCTCGATGGCGACATCGTCCGCACCCACCTCTCCAAAGGGCTCGGCTATTCCCGTGAAGATCGCGACATTAACGTAGACCGCATCGCCTTCGTTGCGCACCTTCTCGCACGCAACGGGGTGACCGTCCTCGTGGCCGCCATCTCCCCCTACCGCGCATCGCGGGACCGCGCGCGGGAGACCATCGGCTCGTTCGTGGAGGTGCACGTTGCACCCCCCGTCGCCGAGTGCATCAAGCGCGACGTGAAGGGCCTCTACCAAAAGGCTCTCGCGGGCGAGATCCCCCAGTTTACCGGGGTCAACGACCCCTACGAAGAACCCCTTTCCGCCGAGCTCACGCTCGATACGAGCGCCATCTCGGTCGAAAAGGCCCTTTCCCAGATTCTCATCACATTGCGCGAGCTCGGTTACCTCGAGGAATCCGAATTGGCTCGCGCCGAGGCGCCCGGCGACGCGGCGAATCCATCATGAGCCAACAAGCACCGTTTCTCCCTCGTTACTCCCACCCGAAAGACATCGACGACTTCGTCGTCCAGCTCGAGCGCTTCGAGCGCGGCGAGATGGGGGCCGATGCCTTCCGCGTCTTCCGTCTGCAACGCGGCGTCTACGGACAGCGACAGGACGGCGTGCAGATGGTGCGCGTGAAAATCCCCTTCGGGCTCCTCGGCGTGACGCAACTCGAGGCCCTCGCCGACGTGGCCGACCGCTATGGGCATGGGATGGGTCACGTGACCACGCGGCAGAACGTCCAGTTTCACTTCGTGCAGATGAAGGACGTCGAGACCGCGATGCGACGGCTCGACGAAGCAGGACTCACCACGCGCGAGGCCTGTGGCAACACCGCGCGCACCGTCACCGGGTGCGAGGTGGCCGAGGTTTGCAAGAGCGCGCCGTTCGACGTCTCTCCGTACGCGGAGGCGCTCACCCGCTATTTCCTGCGCCATCCGCTGTCCGGCGGCTTGCCGCGCAAGTTCAAGTCGGCCTTCAGCGGCTGCGCGACCGACTGCGCGATGACGCAGATCAACGACCTGGGCTTCATCGCCACCGTCAAGGACGGCGAGCCCGGATTCAAGGTCGTGGCGGCGGGCGGGCTTTCGACGAGCCCGCAGGCGGCCATCACGTTGCACGAGTTCGTGCGCCCGACGGAAATCGCGCGCATCGGCGAGGCGGTCCTGCGGCTGTTCAACAAGCTCGGAAACCGCGAGAACAAGCACCGCGCGCGCCTCAAGTACGTGCTGCGCAAGCTGGGCGAGGAAAAATTCCGCGAGACGTACGCGCAGATCCGCGCGGAGGTCGATGCGGAAGCGACCGCGGAGCTGAAGTTGCCGCCGGAGCCGGGTCGCGTTCCCGCACCGGCCGTGGAGCCGCCGGCGGAGCGCCCCGCAGGCTTCCTCGCGTGGCGGGCCAATGCCGTCGTGGATCAGAAGCAAGACGGGTTTGCGGCCGTGTACGTGCGCCTTCATCTCGGCGAGCTCACCTCGAAGAGCCTGCGCGGGCTTGCACGCATCCTGGATCGGTACGGCGACGGTTCGTTGCGCCTCACCATCGACCAGAACGTGCTGCTCTCCTGGGTCCATCAAAAGAGCCTTCCGGCGCTGTACGTGGAGCTCTCGGAGCTGGGGCTCACGCGAAGCGGCGTGCACTCGGCGCGCGACGTCGTGTCGTGCCCGGGCGCGGAGTCGTGCAGCTTGGCCGTGACCTCGTCGCGCGCGCTCGGAGCTGCCATCGGCGAGCGCCTCGAGAAGGACGACGTGCGCGAGCTTTCGGCGATGCGCGATACGACGATCAAGATCAGCGGTTGCCCGAACAGCTGCGGGCAACACCACGTGGCCGACCTCGGCTTCCACGGCGGCGCCAAGAGCTTTGGCGGCACGACCGTCCCGGTCTATCAGCTGCACCTGGGCGGCGGGGTCGACGAGAACGGCGCGCGGTTCGGCAAGCAGGTCATCAAGATCATCGCGCGGCGCGTGCCGGATGCCGTGGTGCTGTTGATGAAGCTTTTCGAGACGGACCGCAAAGAAGGCGAGCGTCCGCGGCAATTCTTCCAGCGCGTCGATCCCAAGCGGGTCACCTTCGCGCTGGCGAGCCTGGCAGGACCGCCGAGCGCGGACAGCAACGAGGCGGTGGACATCGGCGAGACCGCGGGCTTCGTGATAGAGACGAAAGATGGCGAGTGCGCAGCCTGACGTGACGCAATCCGAGCTCGCCGACGCGAACGCGCGGCTCGAGAAGGCGAGCTACGCGGAGCGGCTCGCGTATGCCGTCGAGCGATGGGGGGAGCGGCTGCTCTTCACGTCGTCCTTCGGTGCCGGCAGCGGCGTGCTGCTGCACTTGTGGAGCGAGGTGGCGCCGCACCTGCCCGTGGTCTTCATCGACACGGGCTTCCTCTTCGACGAGACCCTCGCCTACCGCGATCGCCTTGCCGAGTCGCTCCACCTGACGATCCGCACGCTGCAGCCCTCTATTCCGCGCGATGATTTCATCGTCGAGCACGGCGCGGACATTCAGGGCAAAGATCCCGATTTTTGCTGCAAGATCAATAAGATAGACCCGCTCGCCCCCGTCTTGCGCGAGGCGCGTGGCTGGGTCTCCGGGCTGCGGCGCGATCAAAGCTCTACGCGTGCCAACGTTCCGATTCTGCTCGCGACCGACGAGGGGCACGTCAAAGTGCATCCCATCGCCACCATGTCGGCGCAGGAGGCGGCCGAGTACATGGCGCGCCACCATATCGAGGAACACCCGCTTCGCGCACGCCGCTTTCTCTCGATCGGGTGCTGGCCGTGCACGCGCGCCGTGGCCGAGGGCGAGGACGAGCGCTCCGGGCGATGGGCCGGACGCGGAAAGACCGAGTGCGGCCTGCACTCGGCGATCTACGTGCCTAAAACGCCCCCCGCACGCTGACGCCCAACGGTGAACGAGCATCGGGCCCCGTTCCGATGCTCCACGCGGTTTCCTTGGCGCGCTTCGGGGCGACCACCCAGAGAACCACGCCGGTGACCACGGCCGCGGCCCCGGCACCGATGAAGACCGTCGACAACGTTGCCTGCGTATTCGCGCGCGACTCGATGGGATCGAGCTCGCCGCGAAGACCCGGATCGCACGGGCGGTCGCCGCACTTCTCGCGAACGGCGTCGTTCAACTCGTTGCGCGACGAAAGCGCGAGCACACCGAACACGCCGCCTGCCACGAGCGCCGCGGCCCCGACGCCGCCCACGACATAGGCCGCCGTGCGCATGCCGCTCGATCGCTCCCCTTCCGCGGGAGCCCGCCTCGGTTCTCCGGCCCCCGCAACAGGTGGCACGGCAACGGCGCGATTGCGCAGATCGAGCTCCAGCTGCACCCGAGCCCCCGCCGCGGCCCGCACCGTCTTCTGCCACGGCTCCTTGCCATCGGCCCGAGCCACCACGGTGTGATCGCCACCGGGATCGACGATGATCTGCCCGAGCCGCTCGCGCGCAATGGTGCGACCATCGACGCTCACCGCGAGGTTCGTCGCATCGGCCGGGGCACGCACCACCAGACGAACCACGGTGCGTTCGATGCCCGCGAGATCGCCCACGATCTCGCCAAGCCGCGCATCGTTGCGCGCTTGCGCGAGGGATTCGGCTTCCTTGTACGCGTACCAAGCATCCTCGAGCTTGCGCATCTTGAACGAGCAATCGCCGAGATTCAGATACGCCCCCACGCTGGGCTCGAACTCGATGCTGCGCTGAAGCTCGGTCATCGCCTCACTGCATCGCCCCGCGAGAACGAGGCTTCGACCCGCACGAAAGTGCTGCTCCGCGCGCGCATGATCCGTCGGCTGCGCGCGCGCCACGAGCGGCACCGAGACGAGGAACGCGGCTGCCACCGCGGCATGGCCAAGCTTTCGCATCGCTCACATCCTGTCGCGGCTGGAGACGTGGGGCGGGGCGCTCGCCGCCGGCGCAGCGGCACGCGCCCGTGCGCGCGCACGCACGGGCGCCGACGAGGCCGCGGGCGGAGCCGATGCCGGCAAGCTCACGGCCGGCACCAGAGGATCCACGGGCTCGGGCGGCGGCGCGACCTTCTCGGGCACGATCGCCGCGGGAGGCTCACGCTTCACCGCGCGCGGCTCCGGCGAGGAGCTCCACACCAAGTTGGCACTGGCCGCGAGCAGAATCGCCACCAGCGCCCCCCGCCCCGCCCACGTCCGCCACGCTGGGCGCGTCGTTCGAACTCGCGGCGCGGGCATCGCGGGCGTGAGGCGGCTCCCGTCCTCCAGATCGCCGAACATCACGCGCAGCTCGGGCCGCAGCAGCTCCGTCATGGCCTCGCCCATGGCATGCGCCGAGGCGAATCGACCCGCCGGATCCACCGACAGCGCTTTCGCGACGATCTCCTCCACCCGGGCAGGCACCGTCACGCCGCAGCTGCGCAGATCCGGAATGTGCACCCTTGGGTTGCTCGCCGCGAGCATACCCAGGCTCAGGCTCGCCAGGCTCATTGGACTGGTGCCACTGGCCACGGGCAACACGCCCGTGATGGCCTCGAACAGCAGGATGCCCACGCCCCAAACATCGGCGCGAAAGTCGATCGGCTTGAGCGAGAACTGCTCCGGCGCCATGTGCGAGAACGACCCCACCATGTCGCCCGTCGTGGTGAGCGAAATCTCCTCGGCAATGTCCTTGGCCACGCCGAAGTCCATGACCTTCGTCACCAATTCGCCATCCGAGCCCGCGGTGAGCCGCACGTTCGCCGGCTTCACGTCGCGGTGGATGATGCCTGCGGCCTGCGCCGCCGCGAGACCGCGGCATACCTGCACCGCAATCGCCAAGGCCAGCGCCCACGGCAAACGCTGACGGCGCACGAGGAGCGACTTCAGGTCGAAGCCTTCCAGGTACTCCAGCGCCAAGTAGGGAATACCGCTTTCCTCGTCCGTGCCCGCATCGAGCACGCCGCCGATGTGCGGTGAGGAAAGCCCGCCCACGATGCGCGCCTCCCGCAGGAAGCGCTCCACCGCACGCCCATTGCGCAATTGCTCGGCGCGCAGAAGCTTCAGCGCAACACGGCGACCCGTCGTTTCGTGGACGGCGTCATAAACGGCCCCCATGCCTCCCTGCCCGAGAAGCGAAATCGCATGGTACTTCCGCGCGACTGTGAAGCCTTGAACCACTCCCTACCGATTGTGCGAAATCCTACAATCCTTGTCGAGGGATACGGCTTCCAGAAGTCAGTGAACGCAATTCTCGAAAGAGAAACCACCGAGACGCCGAGAACGCCAAGAAATCAAGGTGGATGAACCCCATCCATCTTGGCGTCCTTGGCGGTTTTCCTCTTTCAGTTCGAAGACCGCGTCGCTGATTTAGGGCAGTGCAACTTTCGCGTCACGGCACACGCGCCTGCGGCGCCGAATCGAGCCATTGGCCCAAATCGACCAGGGCGCGTTCGGCCAATGCCGCGTAGCGCTCACGCTTCTTGAGGCGCCGATTCGTGTGGGGCGGAAGGCACGCCCAGGTGATGTTCGATGGCTGGTAGTCCGGCTGCTTGCGCGAAAGGTGGGTGCGGATGCCCCCCAGCGCCGTCGTCTCGGGCGGCGGCACGAAGGGATCCCCCGCCAGCGACTGCGCCAGCAGCACCGCGCACACGTACCCGCCGGCCGCACTCTCGACGTAGCCCTCGACACCGGTGATCTGCCCCGCGAGGTACACATTGGGCAACGCCCGCAGCTGCATGTGCTCGTCCAGCAACTCGGGCGCGTTCACGAAGGTGTTGCGGTGCACGCTCCCGTAGCGAAGGATCTCGCACTCCTCCAGCCCGGGGATCATGCGGAAGATGCGCGCCTGCTCGCCGTACGTCATGCGCGTCTGGAAGCCCACCAAGTTGTACGCGGTTCCTGCGGCGTCCTCTTTGCGGAGTTGCACCACGGCGAACGGCTGCGCGCCCGTGCGTGGATCGGTGAGGCCCACCGGCTTCATCGGCCCATAGGCCAACGTCAGCTCGCCGCGGCCGGCCATCACCTCGATGGGAAGACAGCCCTCGAAGTAGCGAATGTCCTCGAACGATCGCGGTGCCACCTTCTCCGCGCCCACGACGGCCGCCACGAAGGCTTTGTACGTGGCCTCGTCCATCGGACAATTGATGTACGCCTCGTCCCCGAGCGCTGCGCGATCCCGCAACACCTCGCCCTTGTCGGGCCCATCGTCGTCGCCGCCTTTGCCCCATCGCGACTGGTAGAACACCTTGGATTCGTCGATCGAGTCCTGGCTCACGATGGGCGCGATCGCATCATAGTACGCGAGCTGCGAAACTCCGATTTTCGCGGCCAAGTCCGCGGCCAACTCGTCGCCGGTGAGCGGTCCCGTCGCCACGATCACCGGTTCGTCCTTCGTGGCCTCCGGCACGCGCATCACCACGCGATGCTCGACGTGGATGCGCGCATGCCCGCGGACTCGCCGGCTCACCGCCTCCGCAAACCGCTCGCGATCGACGGCCAGCGCACCACCCGCCGGCACCCGCGCCTCTTCCGCGCACGTGAGGACCAGCGAGCCGCACCGCCGCAGTTCTTCCTTCAGCAACCCAACCGCATTGACCCATGCATTCGAGCGCATCGAGTTGGAGCACACCAGCTCGCAGAGCCAATCCGTCGTTTGCGCCGGCGTCCGCCGCTCGGGCTTTTGCTCGAGCAACGTCACCTGGACGCCCCGCTCCGCGAGTTGAAACGCCGCCTCACAGCCCGCGAGGCCACCACCGATGATACGCACGTGCTTCATGGGTCTCTCTACTAGTGCGTGATAGCAGAGCCGGTGTGCCTTTTGGCGGCGCGCAGCAGGTCATCGAAGCTGAAGGGCTTCACGATGACGTCGACGACGCCGAAGGCCGAGCGGGAAAATGTCACCGCGTGGGCCGACATGACCACCACCGGCACCTTGCGCAACTCGCGATCGCGCATGCGGTGCTCGAGGAATTCCGCGCCGGTCATGACGGGCATGTGCATGTCGAGAAAGATGACGCTGGGAAGGCCGCCTTTTTCGATTTCTGACAGCGCGTCTTGGCCATTTCGGGCCCAACCCACGGTGTATCCCGCGGCGGCCAGAAGGTCGACCAACACCTCGAGCAGGTCTTCGTCGTCATCCACGACGAGGATGGGTCGAGTGCTGTTCGCGTCTGCGTCGAGGGGACCCGTCACGTGCCTTTTCGCGTGCTGCACGACTGCAGTTTACCGCGACCTTTGCACCTCGGGTCCACAGTTTCACCTCCGCCGAACGGCTTTCGAGACTTGGGCGGCGCCGCCAGGCGACCGCCCTCTGGAACCGCTACGCACGCTCGACGGCAACGACCCCTTCCACCTTCTGCAGGGCCTTCATGACATTCTTGAGCTGGTTCATGTCGCTGCATATGAACGTAAATACGTTGACAGCGCGCCCGTCGTCGCCTGCGCGGCAGTTGGCTTCACTGATGTTGATGCCCTGTGCGCTGAATGTGTGGCCCACCGTGGCCAAAATGCCGGGTCGATTCGCGGTGGTCACGCGCAGTTGTACATTGCGATTGATTTTCGCTTTCGCGTCCCACGCGATTTCCACCCGACGTGCAGGATCCGTGTCGAACGCCTTCGGACAGCCGCGACGGTGGATGGTGATGCCGCGCCCGCGTGTGATGAACCCCAGGATATCGTCCCCTGGCAGCGGGTTGCAGCATCGCGCGTAGCGGACGAGGACGTCGTTGATGCCATTGAGGCGGATGCCCTCTTCGTCGCGCTTGATGACCTTGCGAACCAGGCCCTCGATGCGCCCCTCGCGGAGATCTGCCGGCGGAATGCTCTCGCGCCCGTCTTCTTCGGGCGGGGCCACGACCGCGAGCACGTCCGTCGGCTTCAATTTGCCGTAGCCGATGCCGATGAAGAGCTCCTCTTGGTTCTGCACCTTGAGGGACTCGAACAACTTGCCCAGCTCGTGGTCGTTCTTGAGCAGCCGGTTCAAGCTCAAACCGGATTTTCGCAGATCCCGCTCGAGCAGCTCGCGCCCGAGACGCAGCGATTTCTCGCGCTCCTCGGTGCGGAGGAAATTGCGAATCTTGGCCCGCGCCCGGGTGGTGCCGGTGAACTCGAGCCAATCCTTCGACGGATGCTGGTTCGGGTTGGTGATGATGTCGACGATGTCGCCGTTGCGCAGCTTGTAGCGTAGCGGCTCGAGCTTGCCGTTGATGCGCGCGCCGGTGATGTGCTCGCCGAGTTGCGAGTGGATGGCGAACGCGAAATCGATGGGCGTGGCCCCGCGCGGGAAGACGCGCACATCGCCCTTCGGTGTGAAGACGTAGACTTCACCCTCGAACAGGTCGACCTTGACGCCCTCCAGGAATTCGGCCGGATCTTTCAGCTCCTTCTGCCACTCCATGAGCTGGCGCAGCCAGCCGAAACGCTGTGCGTCCTGATCCGGAACGCCGCCGCCGTTGCGTTCCTTGTACCGCCAGTGCGCGGCGATGCCGCGCTCGGCCACGCGGTGCATTTCGTGGGTGCGGATCTGGATTTCCAGCCGCTCGCGCGAGGGGCCGATGACCGTCGTGTGCAGCGACTGGTACATGTTCGGCTTGGGAAGCGCGATGTAATCCTTGAAGCGCCCGGGCACCGGCGTCCACTTGGAGTGAACGACGCCGAGCGCGGCGTAACAGTCGCTCACCGACTCCACCAGCACGCGAAACGCGATCAGATCGTGGATCTGATCGATCGTGCAGTCCTGCGCCTTCATCTTGCGCCAGACGGAGTAGAGGTGCTTCGCCCGGCCGCTGACGTCGCAGGCGAAGCCCTGCTCCGCCAGGCGGGCGAGCAGTGTCTTGCTGACGTCGGCGATGTACTTGTCGCGTTCGCGCTTGGTGCGGCTGATGGTGCTCGCGAGCTCGGCGTACACCTCGGGCTCGAGGTACTTGAAGGAGAGATCTTCCAGCTCGCTCTTGAAGCTCTGCATGCCGAGCCGGTTGGCCAGCGGCGCGTAGATGTCCAACGTTTCGCGCGCGATGCGCTCTTGCGCATCCGGCTTCATGAACTCCAGCGTGCGCATGTTGTCGACGCGATCGCAGAGTTTCACCAAGAGCACGCGGATGTCGCGGGCCATGGCGACCACCATTTTGCGGAAGTTCTCCGCCTGGCGATCTTCCTTCGAGGTGAAGTTGATCTTGGAGAGCTTGGTGACCCCGTCGACGAGGTTGGCGATCTCGTGCCCGAACTCCCGCTCCAGATCTTTCGTGGAAGCGAGGGTATCTTCCACCACGTCGTGCAAGAGACCGGCACAGACGCTCGCCGTATCCAGCCGCAGTTCGGTGATGATGCCCGCCACGCCGGCCGGATGGACGAAGTACGGATCGCCCGACTTACGCACCTGGCCCGAGTGAGCCCGATAGCTAAAGTCGTAAGCTCGTTTGATCAGCTCGGCATCGGCCAGCGGCTGATACCCACGGACGCGCTGGATTAGATCATCGACTTGGAGCATTGGTTAGCCCCTATGCCAGGTGCCGAGCGAAGTTCGGCGAGTCTGGGCTTGGAGGCTGAAACGGAAACGTAACATTCGTCCTTTTTCCCGGCAATTGGAGACTCCGCCCAGAACGTTGCCGGGGCGGCTCCAGCGCAAATTTGGCGGCTTTTCAGGTGTTAGCTCCGTGCTAGCCATCGTTTTTGACGTTAGACGGTCCTCGTAGATGAAACATAACCAGACCGGCGTG
This sequence comes from Sorangiineae bacterium MSr12523, assembly GCA_037157775.1. Classification (NCBI taxonomy): domain Bacteria; kingdom Pseudomonadati; phylum Myxococcota; class Myxococcia; order Myxococcales; family Pendulisporaceae; genus Pendulispora; species Pendulispora brunnea. The sequence continues at coordinate 2,650,143 of CP089982.1, read as the reverse complement.
TACGTGCATTTCCCGTGGTGCCTGGCCAAATGCCCGTACTGCGACTTCGTGAGTTACGCGAAAGATCGCGCTTCCATTGATCATGCCGGGTACGCGGACGCGATTCTCCGCGAGCTGGACGCGCGCGCAGAGGCCATCGGCGATCGCGTCGTGCGCAGTATTTTCTTTGGCGGTGGAACGCCAAGCCTTTGGGAGCCGCACGAGCTCGGTCGCGTGCTCGCCGCCATTCGTGCACATTTTTCGTGTGCGCCCGATCTGGAGATCACGGTCGAGTGCAATCCCACCTCGCTGGATCGCGCCCGTGCCGGCGCGCTTCGCGACGTGGGGGTGGATCGTCTTTCCATTGGGACGCAATCCCTCCGACAGGAGCAACTTCGATACCTCGGAAGACTCCACGATCCGGCGGGGGCGCTCGCCGCCATCGAGGGCGCCATGGCGGCCGGCGTTCCGCGCCTGTCGACGGACATCATTTTCGGACTTCCCGAGCAGGCGCCCGAAGATGCGCGTGATCAGGCGATTCACCTCGCCGAGCTCGGCCTGACGCACCTCTCCTGCTACCAATTGACCATCGAGCCGGGGACGCAGTTCGGGGAGCTGGCGCGACGTGGAAGATTGCCTCTCGCGGACGACGGACGTACGGCCGACGCGTTTTTGGCCATCGACGAAGCGCTGAGCGCGCGCGGTTTCCGCCATTACGAGATATCCAACTACGCACACCCCGGCGAGGAGTCGCGGCACAACCTCGGCTACTGGCGCGGCGAAGAGTACATTGGGCTCGGCTGCGCGGCGTTCGGATGCGTGCGGCGTGGAGACAGCGTGGAGCGGGTTCGGTACCGCAATGCAATCGATCCGAAGAAGTACGTCGAGGCGACGCGCACGATGCTGCGAGATCGCGTGGGCGAGGGCGATGGGCTCTCGATGTTCTCGGAGACGGTGACCGGCGAGGCACTTTTGCGCGAGCGGATCATGCTGAGCCTTCGCACCGAAGAGGGGCTCGATCTGGAGCAAAGCGCCACGGAGCTGCACGTAGAGCCATGGCCGCGCGAACGCCGGCGCGCCGCAGAGCGACTGGTGACGATGAATCGGTTGCGCATCGACGGTGGCAAGCTGTCGATTCCGCGTCCCGCGTGGCTCTTCACGGACGACACGGCTGCGCGCCTGTTCTAGAGTTCGGCTCATGATGACGAGCCGCTGGATCGCGCTCTCGGTCGCGCTGGTTGCCATGGCTGGCTGCAGTTCCTCCTCGGATGGCTCCTTGTCCGAATGGGGAAGCGCGGAACTCGAAGCGCTGACGCCGGCGCAGCTGGCCGGTCAGCGCATCATCTACTCGTACCCGGGTCTCACGCCACCGGCGAGCTTGCTCGATCGCATCCGCGCGGGCGAGGCGGCGGGCGTCATTTTCTTCGGCGAGAACATTTCGAGCCCGTCGCAAATCAAAGGTGTCATCGAGCAACTTGTGGCCGCGCAGAAGCAGAGCCCCATCGCTGCGCCGTTGCTGCTGATGACGGACCAGGAAGGCGGCATCGTTCGCCGGCTGCCGGGCGAGCCCGTGATGTCGGCCAAGGACGTGGGCGCATCCTCGAACGCGCCGACCTTGGCCACACAAACGGGGACGGACGCAGGCAACAATCTGCGCAGCGTCGGCATGAACGTGAACCTTGCGCCCGTGATCGACGTCTACAGGCGAGAGGGCGACTTCCTCGATCGGTACGAGCGCTCGTACAGCAAAGATCCCGCGGTGGTGAGCAACTTGGGCAAGCGCTTCATCACCGCCGAGCAGCAGGTGGGCGTGGCCTCCACGGCGAAGCATTTTCCGGGGCTTGGCTCGGCCAGCACGAACCAGAACACCGACGCAGGGCCGGTGACCCTCAACGCGTCGCTCTCCACGTTGCGCAACGTGGACGAGTCGCCCTACCCGGCCGCGATCTCGGCCGGCGTGAAGCTGGTGATGCCCTCGTGGGCGGTTTACCCGGCGCTGGATCGCAATCGTCCGGCCGGCTTGTCGTCGACCGTGCTGCAGCAGGAGCTGCGCACCCGCCTCGGCTTCACGGGCGTCATCGTGAGCGATGCGCTGGAGGCGGGGGCCCTCGATGCGTACGGCACGGCCGGACAACGCGGCTTGCTCGCGGCGAAAGCAGGCATCGACTTGCTGCTCTGTTCGGCGCGCGACGTGGCCCAAGGACAATCCGCCGCAAGCGCCCTGGCCACGGCGCTCCAAAACGGGGAGCTCGATGCCACGAGCTTCAACGCCGCCGTCCAGCGTGTCACCGACCTGCGGAACGATCTACAGTAACGTTCTCACGATCGGAGAACGAACGTCATGTCCGAGGAACTCGTCATCACCGCCGTAGGGCCGGATCGACCGGGAATCACATCGGAGTTTTCGGGGCACATCCACGCCACCGGCGCCAACCTGGCCGACTCGCGCATGATCAACCTGCGCGGCCGGTTCGCGTTGGTGGCCCTCGTTCTGGGCACGAAGGAGACGCTCGAGGCCACGCGCAAAGCGCTGACGGGCGCCGCACGCACCATGGGCCTGAGCATCGAGTTCTCGAGCGCCGAGAAGACCGCGCCGCGCGGCGGCGTTCCCTTCAAGCTGCGCAGTTATTCGATGGACCAGCCGGGCATCGTGCACAAGCTCACGCGGTATTTGCACGAGCAGGGCGTCAACATCGAGGAGCTCGAGACGCGCCTCGAGTCGGCACCGTTCATGGGGACACCGGTCTTCACCATGAGGTCGATCATCTTGGTGCCCAACGAGGTGTCGGTGAAGACGCTGCGCAGGAACCTCGAGGAGCTCGGGGGGACGCTGAATTGCGATATTGATTTGGATCCGGCGTAGGGGAGAGCCGAGTTCCGAGCTCCGACTCCGACTCCGACTCCGACTCCGAGCTCCGACTCCGAGCTCCGACTCCGACTCCGACTCCGACTCCGACTCCGACTCCGACTCCGAGTTCCGACTCCGACTCCGACTCCGACTCCGACTCCGACTCCGACTCCGACTCCGACTCCGACTCCGACTCCGAGTTCCGACTCCGAGCTCCGATTCCGAGTCGGCGTCGGCCTTCGGAATCGGAGTCGGCCTTCGGAATCGGCGTCGGAGTCGGCATCCTCCCCTGAACCGGTGCGGTGATTCGGGTTTGCTTGCATGCCGTGCGCGAAAGAAGCGCGCCAGCGCCAGTCGGTTGACCATTTTGGGTGCTAGGCGCTGTCACGCTTCTTTCGCTGGGTGGGGGCATGCAAGCAAACCCGAATCACCGCCCCTCTTCTTTTCAGGCCCTCGAGCTCGCGCTCCAGTGCATCGAAACGCTCCGTCCGACGGTTGCGCGTATCCAGCGCTGCGATCGCGATTTGAGCGAGCAGCTTCGACGCGCCCTCAGTTCCGTCGCCCTCAACATCGCCGAAGGCAACCGCAGCCAAGGCGGTCATCGCATCGCGCGCTTCTCCACGGCGGCTGGCTCGAACAGCGAATCACGCGCCGCACTGCGCGTGGCCGTCGCGTGGGGCTATGTGCAGCAACGCGAAATCGATGCCGGCGAGCAATCGCTCGATCGTGTCGCCGCCATGCTTCACCGCCTTGGCGCTAGGCGGTAGTGCGCGCGGCAGGAGCTGGATGGCGGCATCCAGCTCCTGTCCGGTGCCTTTGTCGAACCCCGTTTGGGCCCGACGGGGTGGAAAAAATGTGGAGAACACCTGAACAAGAGGCGAGCAAGTTGCGGACCGCTTGTATAGAACCTGTGTTCACCCCTGGACATCTTTTAGGGATCTCGGATACTTACATGCCCTGTCGACATCGCCTGAGATGGCGGTCTCAATGGATGGTGTCGAACGGTGTAGACGACCACAATGGTTTGTGGTTAGAAGGACTTCCGCGACCGGTGCTGGTTTGCGCACTGCGTCAGACGGCTCTTTAGCGGGCGGGGACACGAATCGGTAACTGGGGGGCTGTTCAGGGGCGTGTTCAGGTTTTACGTTTGACTCCGTTCAGGGGTCGCTTTCCACGGATACCTGAACGGACCCCCCATTAAGCGCACCAGGAGGCGGTCATGGCAGAATCGGACTTCGGCAAAGTTTCGAATGGGCGAACCCACGCGATGACGGCGAAGCAGACGAAAAAGAATCCCTCGAGCTCCACCAAATCGTCGCCGCCCGTCCAGACGCCCCAGCCGAAAACCGAATCTCGCCGCCACGAAGAGGTGCCCGTGCGCCGTTTCTTCACGCAGCCGGGGCTCGATCCGCTGGATCAAGTGCTCTACGAGCGTCGCTCGAGCACGATCTCGAATCCGGACGGCTCCGTCGTCTTCAAGATGGAGGGCGCCGAGGTGCCGGTGGGCTGGAGCCAACTCGCCACCGACATCGTGATTTCGAAGTACTTCCGCAAAGCCGGCATCCAGAAGATGCCCGCATCGCTCGCGCGCGCCGATGGTGCGCCGGAGGCGGGCGAGCGCAGCGTGCGGCAGGTCGTCTATCGCGTGGCGAACACCATTCGTCAGGCGGCCGATTCGTTTGGCGGCTACTTCGCCACGAAGGAAGCGGCTGACACCTTCGAGGCCGAGCTCTCGTATTTGCTGGTGCATCAGTACGGCGCGTTCAACTCGCCGGTGTGGTTCAACTGCGGGCTCTATCATCAGTACGGCATCGAAGGTTCCGGCGGCAACTGGGCCTGGGATCCCGCGGCCGGTGACAGCGATCTCGCCGCCGACGGCACGTCGACCACCACCGTGGTCGAGACGGAGAACGCCTACGGCCGCCCGCAGTGCTCCGCGTGCTTCATCCAGTCCGTGCAGGACGACTTGATGGGCATCTACGAGCTCGTGAAGTCGGAGGCCCGCCTCTTCAAGTATGGCTCGGGCACCGGGACGAACTTCAGCGCCATCCGCGGCAAGCAGGAGAAGCTCTCCGGCGGCGGCACCTCCAGTGGCCTCATGAGCTTCCTCGAGGTGTTCGATCGCGCGGCCGGCGCCACCAAGAGCGGCGGCACCACGCGCCGCGCGGCCAAGATGGTCTGCTTGGACGTGGACCATCCCGAGATCGTCGACTTCGTCGAGTGGAAGATGCGCGAGGAAAAGAAGGCACACGCCCTCATCCGCGCCGGCTACTCGAACGACTTCAACGGCGAGGCGTACCACACCATCAGCGGGCAGAACTCGAACAACTCCGTCCGCGTGACGGACGAGTTCATGAAGGCGGTGCTCGCCGGCGGAAAGTGGCACACGCGCATGCGCCTCACCGGCGAAGTGTGCGAGACCTTCGAGGCGAAGGACCTGTGGCGCAAGATCGCCGAGGCCGCGTGGGGATGCGCGGACCCGGGCCTGCAGTACGACTCCACGGTGAACCGTTGGCACACGTGCTCCAACACGTCGCGCATCAACGCGAGCAACCCGTGCAGCGAGTACATGTTCCTCGACGACTCGGCGTGCAACCTGGCGTCGGTCAACTTGATCAAGTTCCTCCGCGACGACGGCAGCTTCGACATCGAGGGCTACCGGCATGCGTGCCGCATCTTCTTCATCGCGCAAGAGGTGCTGGTCGACTTGTCGAGCTACCCGACGAAGCGCATCGCGCAGAACAGCCATGATTATCGGCCGCTCGGCCTCGGCTACGCGAACCTCGGCTCGCTGCTGATGCTCCTCGGCGTGCCCTACGACAGCGACCAGGGCCGCGCAATTGCCGGCGCGCTCACCGCCATCATGTGCGGCCACGCCTACAAGGCGAGCGCGGAGATGGCCAAGAGCAAGGGCCCCTTCGTGGGCTACGCTAAGAACCGCGAGCCGATGCTGCGCGTGATGAACATGCACCGCGATGCGGCCTACGCCATCTCGCGCGACGATTGCTGGTTGCCCGGCGAGTCGAAGGACGCGGGCGTGGGCGCACTCTACCGTGCAGCCTGCGAGGATTGGGACGACGCCGTGCACTTCGGCGAGCTCCACGGCTACCGCAACGCACAGTCCACCGTGCTCGCACCGACGGGCACCATTGGTCTGCTGATGGACTGCGACACGACGGGTATCGAGCCGGATTTCGCGCTGGTGAAGTTCAAGAAGCTCGCCGGTGGCGGGTACTTCAAGATCGTGAACCAGTCGGTGCCCGCCGCGCTCTCGCGCCTCGGGTACTCGCAGGCGGAGGTGCAGGAAATCGTGGCGTACGTGAGCGGCACGAACACGCTGCTCGCCGCGCCGGCCATCAACCGCCGCACGCTCAAGGAAAAGGGCTTCACGGACGAGGACCTCGCGAAGGTCGAGGCCGCGCTGCCCGGCGTGTTCGATCTCGACTCCGCGTTTGCGCCGTGGGTGCTCGGTGAGGCGGCGCACACGCGCCTCGTGGCCGGGGCCACGGGCAAAGGATCCTTGCTGGAGAAGCTCGGCTTCACCAAGTCGCAGATTGCCGAGGCGGGCGACGTCATCATCGGGCGCATGACCATCGAGGGTGCGCCGCACCTGAAGGCCGAGCACTACCCGGTGTTCGACTGCGCGAACCGCTGCGGCAAGATTGGCCAGCGCTACCTCGCGCCGATGAGCCACGTCAAAATGATGGCGGCCACGCAGCCGTTCCTGAGCGGCGCCATCTCGAAGACGGTCAACCTTCCCAACGACGCCACCGTCGAGGACGTGGCGAAGTTGTACGAGGAGGGCTGGCGGCTCGGACTCAAGGCCGTGGCGCTTTACCGCGATGGGTGCAAGGCATCGCAGCCGCTCTCCAGCTCGGGCGAATCGAAGAGCGACGCGCAAGACGCGAAAGCGGAGGCACCCAAGATCGCGGCCAAGGCTCTCGAGCGGCTGGATCCGGTGCCGAATACGACGGTGGAGAACACTCCGCAGCTGTCCTTGGCGCTGACGCCGAAGGGCACGCGCGAATACGGCATGCGCATCCGCCTGCCGAAGAAGCGCCGCGGCTTCACGCAAGAAGCGCGCGTGGGCGGGCACAAGATCTTCCTCCGCACCGGCGAATACGAAGACGGGCGCCTTGGCGAGATTTTCATCGACATGCACAAGGAGGGGGCAGCCTTCCGCTCGTTGATGAACTGCTTCGCCATGAGCGTCTCGGTGGGCTTGCAGTACGGCGTGCCGCTGCAGACGTACGTGGATCAATTCACGTTCACGCGCTTCGAGCCGCAAGGCGTGGTCGAGGGGCACCCGAACGTGAAGATTGCGACGAGCATCGTGGACTATCTGTTCCGCGTTCTCGGTGTCGAGTACCTGCATCGCTACGATCTGGCGCACGTGAAACCGGAGGAGTCGAACCCCACGCTCACCGGGCCGGACCTGTCCAATGCGCGTCCCGTGTCCGAACGACAACCGGCGGATGAACAACGTCCGGCGCTCGACTTCGGCTACACGAAAGAGGCGACTGCACGCAGCGCGGCAATGAGCGAAACCCTCGAAGGCCGCGGGGAACCGAGCGCAGGCGCTAGCACCGAGAACCTGGGAGTCGGAGTCGGCAACGTGGCCGGTGGTGTCCTTTCGGCGCACTTGGACGCGATGATGGGTGACGCGCCAGTTTGCGATGTATGTGGCCACATCACGGTCCGAAATGGTGCATGCTACAAATGCCTGAATTGCGGAAACAGCATGGGGTGCAGCTAGGCCCCGTAGGACTTACGGCTTGAAGCTCTTTTTCGAAGCAGGGACGGTGAGCGCAGCGGACGAAAGTTTCGCTGGCAAGTATGGGCTCGCGAACGACGCGGCTGCCGCCAGGTACGGCGTCGCAAGCGAGGCCGTGAGGGAGCGCCGTCCCTCGTCTTCGAGAGAGTTGAAGGAGCTGAAAGAGTTCGAGCCGCCACCAAAGCAGCGACGGGCCAAGGAGGGTGTTCCCGTCAAGCCGATCATCATGGAGTGGGACGAGTGGGCGCTGGCCTTCCAGAGTGAGCCCGTGACCATCGACTACGGCAAGCAGGTGCCGGACGATGCGCCGACCACGCAAGACCTCATTTCCTCGGGTATCCGGCTGCATATGGCAGCGCAAGCGGAGAGCATGGAAACCGAGACCGTGCGGTCGACGGTGGGTGCGGCGCCCGACTTGGAATGACGAAACGTCGACGGAATGCGGCGAACCTTGTAGGGTCCTCGGCCAACAGGAGGCTCTCAGAATGACTCGCTCCCCGCTCCGTTCCCTCTTTGCGCTGTCGTTCATGATCGGCATGCCGATGCTCGTCCTCGGTTGCCCCAAGAAAAAAGAGGCGGTTGCGGAGGTCGATGCTGCACCGCCGCCCCCGCCGCCCGCCGCGTCCTCGGCCCCCGCCGAGCTGGTACCGCTCGACGTGCCCGACGCCGGCGAGGATGCAGGCACCGACGCGGCCACGGCGAAGAAGCCGGGCTCCGGCATGACGACGAGCCAGTCGCGCGTCAAACAGTGCTGCAATGCCATGCGCGCGCAGGCCAAGGCCATGGGCAATTCGCCCGAGTCCGCGCAGCTTCAAGCCATCGCCGCCCAGTGTGACGCGCTGGCCATGCAAGTGGGCCCGTCGAAGGGCGCCCAGGCCCCCGAGCTCGAGCCGCTCCGTCAGATCCTCAAGGGCAAGGCCACCCTGCCCCCGCTCTGCTCGGGGCTGTAGAGAAGACCGACTCCGAAGACCGACTCCGACTCCGAAGGCCGACTCCGAAGACCGACTCCGAAGGCCGACTCCGAAGACCGACTCCGAAGGCCGACTCCGAAGACCGACTCCGAAGGCCGACTCCGAAGACCGACTCCGAAGGCCGACTCCGAAGACCGACTCCGAAGGCCGACTCCGAAGGCCGACTCCGAAGACCGACTCCGAAGGCCGACTCCGAAGACCGACTCCGAAGGCCGACTCCGAAGACCGACTCCGAAGACCGACTCCGAATCGGAGTCGGAAATCGGAATCGGTATCCGAATCGGAATCGGTATCGGAGTCGGTATCCGAATCGGACTCGGTATCCGTATCGGACCGCTCAGGGTGTCGTGCAGTTGAACACGATGCGATTGACGTTGGCGCCGTCGATCTTCCCTTCGGCCGGTTGCGATCCGGCGGCCGTGCTTGCGGTGCACGTTTGTCCGGTGGGCTGGGTGTGCACCGTGACTTTGTAGGCCGCGCCGTCCTCGAGGCTCGTCGGGAACGTGAATTGGACGGGGGTGTTGCCGTTGGCGGTGACCTTCGTGTCGTCACCGCCGTTGTTCTGAAGAACCACCGAGTTCGTACCGGTGAGGCCCTGGACCGCACCGCCGACCGTGTACGCGGGCACGCAGGTGACCGTCACGTTGACGGTGGCCGTGCCGACGGTGCCGCTGCCATCGGAGCCCACGGTGCATTTGCGACCACCCGGCTGCTGCGCGATCGTCACGGCGTATTTGTCACCGGTCCCGAGTTGGTGGGCAAAGTTGTTCTGATTCGCATTCTGCGTATCGGTGAAGACGCGAAGATCATCGCCGCCGTTGTTCCGCAAAATGAGGGGCTGCGCCGCGTTCCCCAATCCGCTGACGTTGACGTGAAGCACGTACGTCGGCGCGGGAACGCAGTGAACCAGCGCCGCCTCGGGGTTGGCACCTTTGACCGTGCCGGTGCCCTTCTCCACCGTGCAGCTGCGGCCCGCCGGGCGTTGATAGACCGTTACCGCATACGTCGTGTTGTTGGGCAATCGCTGGGTGAACTGGGACGTGCCGTCGGCATTGACGGCAAGGTTGTTCCCGCCGTTGTTCTGAAGTACGAGCCCTTGCGCAGGCACGCCACTGTCGGACGCCAATCCGTCGACCGTTGCGCTCACCACGTAGATGGCCGGTCCCGCATCGATGGTCCCACCATCCCCCGTGCCCGAATCGCCGCCGGAGGTACCCCCATCCTCCGAATTGCCACCCGAATCGGACGGAGACGCTCCCGAATCGGTACCTCCTGAATCATTCTTCGCCCCGCTATCGGGCGTCGTCGTGAACCCATCACCGTCGTCGCTGCCGCAACCGACATTGGCGAGGACCGGAGTCAACACGGAAGCAAACAAGATGATGCAATGTGAGGGACGAAGTTTCATTTATGCCTCCTAATCAAGAAACCAAGGAACGATTCCCCCCCCGTCTCGTCTGTCGTCTCGTTTGCTTCCGCGTGGGTCGATTCCCGTCAGGGCGACGGCGGCGTCGGGATCGTGGGCGGGTCGGGGGGCGTCGGAATCGTGGGCGGATCCGGCGGCGTGGGCGGCGCCGGTGGAGTGGGCGGCGTTGGAGCGTCGGCGGCCTGGCCGGGCGCCACAGGCGCAGGCGGCGTCGGGATCGTGGGCGGGTCGGGGGGCGTCGGAATCGTGGGCGGATCCGGCGGCGTGGGCGGCGTCGGAGGCTCGGGCGGCGCAGGCGGTGCGGGTTCGTCTGCGGCGGTCACATGCCCGGTGAGCGATGAAGCCTGGGTACCCGATTTCCCGGAATCATCGCCGCCGCAGCCGACCATCACGATCGGTGCGGAAACGAGAAGAGCCAAGAGAACCAGTCCCGGTGAGCGGTGTTGTTGCATGGTTTGCCTCCTCGGAGAAGGGCGAGCGGAGCCGGCGCCCGAAAGCCCGTCATCGCAACAAGGAGCGAAATGCGATAACGAACTTTCGAGCGACCGACTTCGCTCTTGTTTATTTGCCTATCGGTACCCCGGACCTCGCGTAAGCAGGCACGCGCGAGCGAAATATTTCAATCAAGGTTCGTCTTGCGGAATCGCGAAGCAGGTATTCGCTCGAAAGTCGCACACCGAACCATCCGCACAATCGTTTTGCGAAATGCATTGTGCACACGAACCGCGCGTCCGGTCGCATCGCGGACGCCCCGCGGGGCAATCGCTATCGGCAGTGCATTGCTCGCACGAGCCGGTTGCCGTTTCGCAAACACGGCCAGACGAGGAGCACTGGGCCGTCGACGTGCACTCGATGCAGACGTTGCGCGCATTGCAAGTACGAGTGCCCGGGCATATGCCCGCATCGCACGTGAATACACATTTTCGGGTAATCGGCTCGCACGTCATGCCAAAGGGGCAATCGTTCGGCACGTTGCAGACCACGCACCGGTGACGTTCCGTATCGCAATGCGGCCAGCCGCCATCGAACCCGGTGCAATGGCTGTCGTTCGCGCACTCCACACACGTGTGCGATGCCATGTCGCAATGCAGACCTGGAAGCTTGCAGTCTACATCTTTCACACAACGCGGCGTGCCGCCCTCCCCCGGCATTCCACCCTCCCCGCCGTCCGCTCCTCCTCCGCCGCGCCCATCCAGGGAAGCATCGAAGCCATCGCCATTTCGCCCGCCGTCACTGAGCCCCGCATCCCCGGCGAATCGCAGGTCGCCCGTGCAGGCCGCCATCCATGCGAACCAGACGCCCCCGGCAAGAGCAGCAAAAGAGACTTTAGGGACTCGTCGCAAGGATCTTCTCCGCATCGATACGGGCGAAGCCCCGAGGATACCGCGATAGGTAATCGCGTGCGGCGGATCGTGCGCGTGCGCGATCGGACGTTGCGAGAATCTTCATTCGCTCCGCCACCGCATTTTCCGCGAGCGGGCTCGCCGGATACGTCGCGGCGAATCGCTCCAACGTCGCCACCGCTGCGCTCGGGCGGCCACTCTGCTTCTCCTGCATCGCCTTGGCGAACATGTCGTTCTGCGCCCCCAGATCCGAGCTGGGCGAGCTGGGCGAGCTTGGCAAACTGGGCGAGCTGGCCTGCGGCTCGTGCTCGGCCGGCGCCGGACTCTCGCGCGTAACGCGCGGATGCGCCGGGGCGACCTTTTTCGGAGCATGAACCGGGTGAGCCGCCGGTACCGACGCGCGCGGCGAGGTACAGGGCGGGGGCCACGATTGACCAGGATGAAGCGCCACTTCCGTCGCGCCATGGCGAACGGCCACGATGCCCTCGGTCACCTCCACCCGCGTCGCCACCGGCACGGGGCACGACGTATCGGCCGCCATCACCGCCACGCGGAACGACGTCCCGCGCACCTCGACCTCCGCATCCGCCGTACGAACGAGAAAGCGCTCCCCCGCCTTCAATTTCGCCACATCGGCGCGCACCGCGCCCTGCACCAAGGTGAACACGGTCATCGCGGGATCCGACTGCGTCATCGCGAGATCCGACGTCCCCTCCAGCGCCAGGCGCGTTCCCGTCACCAGGGTCACACTCGCGCGCGCCGCGCCATCGGCCAGCACGTGGTCGCCCGCGGAGAGCGGTGTTCCCTGGGCGATCGCCCGCACCACATCGCCCGAGCGCACGCGCACGTCGCCCACCAGGGGCGTGGCGATGGGATCCACGCTGGGCGCAACCGCGGGCGCCTTCGCCGTGAGCACACCCTCGCCGGACGGCACCGCAGCGTGATGCGACAGCACACGCACCGCCCCGAACACCAGCACCGCCGAGGCGGCGAGCGACAGCGCCACGAAGACGCCGCGCGTGCGACGGCGGCGCTTGTCCCGCTGCGCAATCGCTTCCGACACCACGTCAATCGCGCGGGCGCGATCGCCCGGCGATACCAGGGGAACGTCGTCCCGACCTTCCTCCGCGAGTACTTCCGCCGCGAGGCGCGCATAGAGTGGACGCGGATTCATGGTTCCTCCCTCTTCGTATCGCTCGCCGAAGCCTCGCCGCTACGCCGGCGTTGGAGCTCGTCGGCGAGCTCGGGGTCCGCTGCAATGTGCGCGTGCAGATCACGCCGCGCACGCACGAGCCGCGATTGCGCGGCCGCTACACTCACACCCGTGATTTTCGCAATCTCACGCAGATCGTAGCCGCACGCGTCGTGCAGAAGAAACGTCCACGCCTTGTCGGGATCGAGGGCATCCAAATGACGCCGCACACGCGCCACGAGATCGCGTGCCACCACCACGCGCTTCGAGCTCGGCCCCGCGTACGCTTCCTTGTCGGTATCGTCGCTGCTCGCGAAGATGCGGCGCTCCGTCCGGCGCCGGCGAATGTGCTTGTAGACGATGTGCGCCGTCACCGTGGAGACCCACGAATTGAGCGAACAGTCGCCGCGGAATCGATCCAGCGTTTGCACCAGCTCGATCAAACTAAGCTGCGCGAGATCGTCGTGATCGACGTCTCGCCCGCCGAGCAGGCGATAGAGCGTTGCATCGATGCGACCGCGCACACGATCGTGAAAGGCGGCGGCGGCCGACCGCTCACCCGCACGCACTGCGGCAATGAGCTCGCTGTCGTCGAGCGCAAGCAACGTAGGGGCCTTCCCGGCTCCCTTCTCGGAGGCCGGTTCCGGGTCACCCTCGCGGACCAGCCGCAATCGAGGAACGCCGCGCGCCATCTCCAACACGATGTACCGCAACCCCTGGAGAATCAGGCGTGGACGCGCCAGACTCCGTCAAAACCGCACGCGAATACCCACTTTCACCAAGGTTTGAAACGGCGTGAGCGTCGCCACGCGGTCGGGTCCGACGAATACGCGCGTCGCACCGAATGCGAGCTCTTCGCTGACGGACGCCACCAGGCCTACATGATGCACGAAGAACCACGCCCCCTCGGCGGTAGCCTGCACGCCCAAGAGCCAGCGCGACTCCGTCGCCCCCTCGCGTCGAAGCGATTGCTGCAGCGCCAACACATCGCCCGCGAGCGCGAGCTCCCAGCGCGCCGCATCCCTGGGAGAGGCCGCAATGCGAAACGCCGCACCGCCGCCCAAGGACACCGTGGTCGCATCGGCGCCGGCATCGGGAACCGAGCCGAATCGCACACCTCCGAGCGCTCGAAGCCCGACGATGCGCGTGAGGTCCACGCGCACCGCGCCTTGCCCGCCCCACGCGGGCCGAGCCCCACCCAGCGCCACCAGGCCGGCGAGATCGATGGCCGCCCTCTCCCGCCACGGCTCCTTCGCGGGCGGCGGCTTTTCTTTCTCGGGTGGCGGCGGCGGCGTGACCCGGGGCGCTGGCATGCGCCACTCGAGCGGCATCATCGAGGCCACCGCCAGCCCCGCCGTGCGTCCTCGCTCGGAGGGGTCGTCGACGTTGGAGAAGGTCAGGGTCCGATCGATCCAGCCTCCTTGGCCGGGCACGTGCGCATGCAGCAGCATCCGTGTTCCGCTCGTGCCCGCGGAAGAGCGCAGTTCGACGACGGCCTTCGCATGCGCCTTGGTGGCCAGCACCAGCGCTTCGTCGTCCGAGGGCAGATCCTTCCGATTCTCCACGAGCACGTGGGCCTGAGGCCCCAGCGCCTCACGCGCCGACGCGCTCATCGAGGAGGTGACGTTGTCGCCCACCTCGGGCGAGGCCACCAAAAGGAGAATGATGAGCGGATCCGCCATGCCCCGTCTTCAGTACCAGGTGCGAAGACGAATCTCGCTGGAGCCGCCAGCGCGAACCGGGGCTTCGAACTCGGACAGCTTCGATTCTCGGTAGTGGTACGGATAGACCACTTTGGGCTTGAACGCGTTCACGCACTCCGCCGCCTCCGCGGGCGTCATCGTATAAGGAAGATTCATACAGACGAACGCCACGTCGATGTCTTTCAACGCGCGCATCTCCGGCGTGCACTCGGTATCGCCCGACACGTAAACGCGCTTCTCGCCGAAGGTGAAGATGTACCCATCGCCCCGCCCCTTGTCGTGAAAGAGCTTCCCCGGCGCAGGACCGCGCTTCAAGTTGTACATGGGCACCGTCGCCACGGAAAATAGCTCGAAGTCCTTCGTCTCGCCGTTCTTCAACGTCACCGTGAGCGGCGTCTTCTCGCCCACCGCGGGCGGCCCCACGAGCACCGTCCCCTCCTTCTTCAGCAGCTCGATCACCTTCGGATCCTGGTGGTCCGGGTGGATGTCCGTGACGAAGATGTAGTCCGCCTTCGGGCGGCCGCTGAAATCCGCATCCGCGGGGTCGACGTAGATGACCTTTCCGCGGAACTCGAACGCCAGCGACCCATGGTGAATGGGCACCACGCGCAGGTCGCCCTTGGAGGTCGCGAAGTTATCTTTGGCGCCCTCGCTGGGGAGCGGCGAAGCCGATGCCGTCGCCGAAACCGAAGCCGCCGGCGACGACGACACCGCGGGCGCCGGTGCGGGCGGCTCCTTCGAGCAAGCCGCCATGCAGATCGAGCCAAATGAGCCAAGCGAGAGCGAGACCGCCAACCAAGAGACGCGCATGCGCCAAGATTACATGCGCGAACGGAAGTGATCGAACCCCAGCTCGAACAGCTCGCG
This sequence comes from Sorangiineae bacterium MSr12523, assembly GCA_037157775.1. NCBI lineage: Bacteria > Pseudomonadati > Myxococcota > Myxococcia > Myxococcales > Pendulisporaceae > Pendulispora > Pendulispora brunnea. The sequence continues at coordinate 2,635,040 of CP089982.1, read as the reverse complement.
TTCTCGACCGGTGGTTCGCTTCAAGGCGACCCCCTGCCCTTCCACGAACGTCCCCGCACGCCAGAAGCCCTCGAGCGGCACCTCACTGGCGGCCGCCAAGGCATAGTCCTCGCCCCCAGCCAACATCAGCTCCAAAGGATCCACCAGCACGAGTTCCCCGATGGAATCGAGCCCGGTGCGCTTGGCATGCTCGCGCAGCGCGCCCTCGTCGAACACCGCGCGCACCCCGCTGGCTTCGGCGATGTGTCCCACGTCCTGCGCGAGCCCGTCCGACACGTCCACCAGCGCTTTTGCGCGGCCCGCGGCGTGCCGGCCTTCGCCGATGCGTGCCCAAGGTCGCAGCCACGCCTCCTTCACGCCGTCGAGCCGATCGTCGTGCAGGCGCCGCTCGAGCGCGAAAAGCCCGGCCGCCGCCAGCCCCACGCGCCCCGCCACCCAAATGCCATCGCCCGCCTGCGCGGCATTGCGCAGCATCGGCTTCTCTGCGGTGCCCAGCAAAGTCGTCGTGACCGTGACCACCTCGCCGCGGGTCAAATTCCCGCCCACGATGCTCGTTCCCAGGCGCAACGCCGCCGCCTGCTGCCCGCGTGCGAGGGCATCGAGGTCCTCGTCCTCGAAGTCCGCCGGCAGCGACAGTGCGCTCAACGCGCACCAAGGTTCGGCCCCCATCGCGGCCAGATCGCTGGCGGCGGCCATGAACGAGCGCCAGCCAATGTCGATCCAGCCCGCGAGATCGCGACGGAAGTGCGTCTTTTCCACCTGTTCGTCGATGGTCCACACCAGCTTGTGCGAGGCCTTCGCCGCCACGTGCTCGAGCACCGCCGCATCGTCGCCGATGCCGAGCAGAATCCCCGCAGCGTTGTCCGAACGAAATCGCTCTTTCAGCCGCAAAATGGTCGCAAATTCGCCCGAGCGCACGCTACCTCCGAGTTGCTAAAGTTTGCCGCCGACGTCGTCCGTGCTGTCGCCGAAGCTCGCCACCGACGGAAGACGCACCACGAACACCGTACCTTGGGGAACGTTGTCCTCGATGTGAATGGTCCCCCCGTGGGCATCGACCAGCCGCTTCACGATCGACAGACCCAGCCCCGTGCCGCCGTACTCGCGCGTCGACGACGAATCGACCTGGTAAAATGCGTCGAACACCCGCGTGCGCTCCGCCGCCGGCACGCCGATGCCCGTGTCGACCACGCGCAGCTCGACCCGCATCTGCGCGGGTGCCAGCAAGGCAAAGCCGGTCACGTCGGGATCGCGCGAGTCCACGCCGAGGTTGCGCGCCAGAAGCCGCACCTTGCCGCCCTCCGGCGTGAACTTGATGGCGTTGTCGACCAGGTTCACGAACACTTGCCGCAGCCGCTCGGCATCGGCCTTGAGCTCCCGTACGTCGGGCTCCACCTCGATGGACAGCTCGATCGACTTGCGACGCGCCGACGGCGAAAGCGTGGACACCACCGCCTCGAAGAGCGCCTGCACCGACGTGGGCACGATGTGAATGTTCAGCGAGCCACTCTCCAGCTTGGACAAATCGAGCAGGCTCGTGATGAGCGCGAGGAGCTGCTCGCCTTTGTCGTGGATGGTGACCACGAACTCCTTTTGCTCCTGCCCCAGCTCGCCGGCGATGCCCTCCGTCAGCATTTCGCTGTAGCCGATGATGCTCGTCAGCGGGGTGCGCAGCTCGTGGCTCACCGTCGCGAGGAAGCTCGACTTGAGTCGATCGAGCTCGCGCAGCCGGTCGTACGCATCCTGCAACCGCCGCGTCTTCTCCTCGAGCTCGCGGTAGCTCTCGCGCACGCTGGCCAGGTGCATCTGGCTCGTGAGCATCGCCTTGTGGCCGCTCCAGAGCACCAGATCGAGCGCGCACTTGAGATGGTGCGCCATCCGCGTGACCGTCTCCTCCTTGGCGCGCGGCACCTTGTTCAAGAGCGCGCGCGCCCGGGTGGGCGACACGTCCGGGTCGGCGTGGAGCAGCGACGGCGGCACCTCGGTCACACCCGACGGCAGATACGGCCCGAGGATCAAGCGCCCGATGCGACGCCCCTCGTAGTCGATGCCCACGATGCGGTACGCATTGCCGCTGAAGCACGCGTGCGTCACCCCCGTCGCCCGGCGCGCGGACTCCGGATCCAGGGACTTGGCCGCGCTCACGGTGCCCGCGCAAAGCGCGCCCGCCCGCGGCAGCGAACCGAGGTAGGCACAAATCTCGTGCTCGCGCGAGGCGTCGGCGAGCAGCACCCCCTCGCTCGAAAAAACGCGCACCGGGATGCCGAACAACCCGAAAAAACTGGTGCACAGCTCCGCTAGGCTCTCGCGTGCGACCAGCTCCTCGAGGTGCACACCGTCGCCATCGTCCGCGCGCGGGCTCGCTGACTGCGGCTGTGGTGGTACGTGCGGCACGGTATCGAGGATGAGCCCCTTGCCCAACGTCCGCGGCATGCCCGGCAGCAGCGAGGCCACATTCGTGAGCGACGCCGCATCGCGTTCTGCCGATGACGCCAAGTCCGGCGTCGAGGCCAGCGGCAGCAGCGGATCGCGCGACGTCGGCGGTCCGTCCTCCGACTCCGGCAGCTCCACTTTGGTATCTCGCGGCGACGGCGCGCTCATGGGCGGGGCTCCGATCGCGGAAAATCCAGCGAACCACCCACGCAGGTCGACAGCAGCGTCTGCACATTTCCAGTGTAGCCAAGCTGCTGGGCGGCCATGGGCAGGAAGGCGCTGGCCTCGATTCCCAAGGTGCGCGCCAGCTGGTGCTCCGAATCGAGCTTGGACCACGTCAGACTGAGGAGGCCGAAAAACGATTCCAGCACCCCATCGCCACGCACGGCCGACGCCTTGAAGACGGGCTCGCGTCCGCGGCGGGCCAGATCCGCGATTTCCGTATCGGAGCGAATGCTTCCGAGGTCGCGCTTGTTGAACTGGATGATCAGCGGTGTTTCGCGAAGCCGCACGCCCAGGTCCTTCATGTTGGCACGAAGATCGAGGAATGAAGCCGCGTTGTTCTCCGTTTCGGTCAGTTGGGAGTCGGCGATGAAGGCCACGCCATCGGCGCCCTGCAGCACCAGGCGGCGCGTCGAGCCGTGGATCACCTGCCCCGGAACCGTAAAGACTTTGACCCGCAAACTAAGACCCAACGGCGTCTCGAAAACGAGCGGGAGCATGTCGAAAAACAGCGTGCGATCGTCGCGCGTTTCCAGCGTCATCAGCCGCCCGCGGCTCTCCGTGGCGGTCAGGCCATGCAGCGCGCGGAGGTTCGTCGTCTTCCCGCTGAGAGCGGGACCGTAGTAGACGAGCTTGATGGTGACCTCACGGGCGGCGAAATTGAGCTGCACGGAGAGTTTATCCTAGCTGACGATCCTGGCGGACCGCGAGGCCGACGAGTGAAAGGTAGGAAACCCGCATGCTTAGCGAAGGCGACAAAGCTCCCAATTTCAAGCTCGAGAGCGATCTCGGCAAATCTTTCGAGCTGAAGGACTTCCGAGGGCAGATCCTCGTCCTCTACTTCTACCCGAAGGATAACACCCCCGGCTGCACCCGCGAGGCACAAGCCTTCAACGACGCTGCCAAGAAATTCGCGAAGGCGGGGGCGCAGGTGGTGGGCGTCTCCAAAGACTCGATCAAGAGCCACGGCAACTTCCGCGAAAAATACGGGCTCAGCTTCCCGTTGCTGAGCGATCCGGATCTGACCTTGCACAACGCCTTTGGCGCCTACGGCGAGAAGAACATGTACGGGAAGAAGGTGATGGGCACCATCCGCAGCACCTTCATCATCGATGGGAAGGGCAAGATCGTTCGAGCCTTCCCCAACGTAAAGGTCGATGGTCACGCCGAAGCCGTACTCGACGCGATCAAGCAACTGAAATAACCGCGACACGCGCGATTGTGTTCGCCCCGCGAAAGGTTAACCTCCGGATATGGCCCAACTACCCGAGCTCGATTTCAAGGCCTACGTCGAAAAAAAGAGAGCAGAACGCGCGGGCGGCGGGCCTGAGACGAGCGGGCACGAATACGCCTACATCTCCGATCGTCAAACGCGCGCCGCCTTCGAGCGGATGAAGGCGGTCGAACTCGCGGTGCAAAGCACCGTTCGCGTCTTCAAGCAGGTCGGCAAGGGACAGCTGCTCGGAAACGCGGTCAAGGTTTCCGAGCGGCAGTTCCCGCGCATCGGCCGCATCGTCGAATCGTGCGCCGAGACGCTGCACATCCAGGCGCCAACCGTCTACATCGTCAACAGCCCCGTGCTGAACGCGGCGACGTACGGCACGAACGACGATGCCTTCATCATGGTGCACTCGGCGCTCATCGATCACTACACCGACGACGAGCTGCTCACGGTCATCGGTCACGAGTGCGGGCACATTCACAACCAGCACGTGGTCTACCTCACGGCGCTGCATTACCTGACGCATGCGGCGGGCGCGCTGCTCCGCGTGGTGGGCTGGGCGCTCGAGCCCGCGCTCATTGCCCTGCGGGCCTGGTCGCGCCGCGCGGAAATCACGAGCGATCGCGCGGGCATGCTCTGCGGCAAGAGCGACGCCGTGGCCGCCCGCGCATTGACGAAGTTGGCGCTGGGCTCGAAGAAGCTCTACGAGGAGTTCAACCTCGACGCCTTCCTGGAGCAGTACGAAGAGGGAAAGAACGACACCGTCGGCCGCTACATGGAGGTGTTCGCCACGCACCCTTGGCTGCCCAAGCGCGTGCTGGCGATGCGCGTTTTCGCCGAGAGTGAGCTGTATCGGAAGGCCGCGGGCCTGGGCACGGGCGGCATCGCCATGAGCGAAGTCGACGATCGCGTGCTCGCCCTCCTCAAGGGAGACGCCTGATGACCACGCAAGGAGACTCGATGGAAGACGCGCTCGAGCTGTTCCAAAAAAGGCAAAACGAAGTCACTGGTGCGCTGGAAGAACTGAGCAGTGTGGCGCGCGCGGTGGGCGCAAAAAGCCTGAACGAGCGCATCGGGCGCGATCTGGTGCGCAAGCTCGCGGAAGATCGCTTTCACCTGGTCGTCGTGGGCGAGTTCAACCACGGCAAATCGACCTTCGTGAATGCACTCCTGGGGCATGCGGCCCTTCCCGTGGGCGTCACGCCGACCACGGCGGCGATTCACCACTTGCGCTATGCGGACCAGCCGGAGGCCACCGTGGTCTTCAGCGACGGCCGGCGGGAGTCGTTTCCCTTCGAGCAGGTGCGGCGTTTCTCGGTGGGGGGCGATTCGCACCCCGACGAGGTCGACTTCCTCGAGGTGGGCTACCCGGCGCCGCTTCTCAAAGAGCGCATTTTGCTGGTGGATACGCCAGGCGTGAACGATCTGTCGCTTCAGCGCGCGGACATCACCTACAGCTACATCCCGCGCGCGGACGCGGTGCTGTTCCTGCTCGATGCGGGGCAGATCCTCAAGGAAAGCGAGCGCGTGTTCCTGCAGGACAAGCTGCTCAAGGCCTCGCGGGACAAGATCGTCTTCGTCATCACGAAGTGGGATCTGTTGAACAAGGACGAACAAGGCGAAGCGCTCGGGTATGCCAAGGAGCAGCTCGCGAAGTTGATCAAGGACCCGGTGGTCTTTCCGGTCAGCGCCGAGGAGTCGCTCGTGCGCGCGGAGAAGGGTGAGACCGGCCCCGAGACGAGCGGCATGCCCGAACTGGTGACGCACCTGACGCGGTTCCTCGCGGAGGAGCGCGGGCGCATCCTGCTCGACAACGCCCTGGGCGAAGGGCTCAACGTGGTGAAGCTCCTGCAAAAGGGCATCGACGCACGGGCGCGGGCCATCGCCATGAAGAGCGAGGACCTCGCACGGCGCATCGAGACGCTCACCAGGGATCTCCAGGGCCAAGCCGGGACCATCGAGCAGCGACGGGTGCAGATCAAGGAGGAGGTCGCGGGCATCAAGGCGTCCGCACGCAAGGACCTCGAGCGGTTCGTCGACGACGTGATCCGCCAGCTTCCCAACGTGGTGGACAGCGCCAAGGGCGAAGATCTGAAGCAGTACCTGCCGTCATTCCTCTCGGACACGTTCCAGCGCTGGGCCGAGGCCGAGACGAAGGAGATCGCCACGGCGCTGGAGGCACTGGCCGAGAAGACCGTGGCGCTCGTGAAGGAAGACGCGCACGAGAGCGCCAAGCGCATCGCGGAAACGATGGGCACGGGCGAGGTGAAGAAGCTCGACGTGCAGGTCGACACGTTCCGCTACGACATGGGCATCGCGGCCCTGTTCACCGTGGGCATCGGCGTGATGTTCGCCAATGTGCTTCTCGGTGGGTTGCTCGCCCTGGCCGCGCCGATCCTGGCGCTGGCGCTTCGAGGGCGCTTCGAGGGCGAGTACCGCAAGAAGGCGCTGGAGCAAGCGCCCGAGGTGCTGCGCGCAGCCGCCGCGAAGGTGGGCCCGAAGATCGACGAGATGGTGGACGACTTCGCGCAGAAGCTGGACACCTGGGTCGTAACGGCGGGCGAGGAGCTTCACCGCGAGGTGCTCGAGGTTCTCAAGAACACCGAGGACGCGCGCAAGAGCGGCTTGAAGGACGAAGCGGCGGCCAAGAAGGAGGTCGAGGAGCAGAACGCACGCCTCGGCGCCGCCGAAACGCGCATCACCACCATGCGCACGGAGCTATGGACGCCGGCGCCAGCCAAGGAGCCCGACGCGGAACGGGTGCGCGTCGCCGACAGCGACTTGAATTGAACGGCGCCGCGTAAAGGGGGCTAAGCTCCCTGGCATGAAAACCAGCCTGGATACGTACCGGCAGCTCGGTGAGAGCGGCCTGTTCGTCAGCCCGTTGTGCCTCGGGGCCATGAGCTTCGGCGAAGAATGGGGATGGGGCGCCAACGAGGCGGACTCGTTGAAGATCATCGACCGCTACATCGACGCGGGCGGAAACTTCATCGACACGGCGGACGTCTACACCAACGGCACGAGCGAGCGCTTCGTCGGAAAAGCGCTCGCGGGGCGCCGCGACAAAGTGGTGCTCGCGACCAAGGCGTCGCTGAATTTCCGCGTGAAGGATCCCAACGCGGGCGGCAACTCGCGCAAGCATCTGACGCGCGCGCTCGATGGGAGCCTCGAGCGGCTGGGCACCGACTACGTCGATCTGTTCTGGGTGCACATGCACGACGGCGTCACGCCGCTGCACGAGACATTGCGCGCCGTCGACGATGCGGTGCGGGCGGGGAAGATTCGCTACGTCGGGCTCTCGAACTACCCGGCGCGCAAGATCGTCGAGTGGCAGCTGCTCGCGCGGCAGCACGGACTGACGCCGGCGATCGGCGCGCAGTACGAGTACAACTTGCTCACGCGCGGCATCGAGATCGAGCACGCGCCGACGTTCGCGGAGTTCGGCATCGGGCAAGTGCCCTGGGGCCCGCTCGCGCAAGGTGTGCTCAGCGGGAAATACACGCGCGAGAACCGCCGCCCCAGCGACACGAACCGCGCTGACGGCGAGCTCACGCAAAAGCGGCTCACCGAGAAAGCCTTCGACGTGATCGACGTTCTCGGTACCGTGGCGCGCGAGCTCGGCGAGAGCTACGCGCGCGTCGCGCTCACGTGGCTGCGCGCGCAGCCGACGGTGGTCTCGCCCATCGTGGGAACCCATCGCCAAGCGCAGCTCGACGACCTCATTGGGTCGCTATCCATCGAGCTCGGGCCGGCGCACCTGTCCAAGTTGGACGAGGCAAGCCGCGTGGACTACCCCTACCCCTTCTGGCCGACGCCGCTCGAGTTCCTCAATCAAAAGACGCGCGGCGGCCTAAACACCGTGCCCTGGCGTCAGTAGTGATCGCATGGAGCGCCGGCATCTTGCCGGCGGTCCGCCACCTTCTAGGTGGCCCGTCGATCGCGTCGCCGGCTGGAAGCCGGCTAACCGCCGGCAGGATGCCGGCGCTCCATCAGTAGCGCGAACGCAGTGGCTCGCGCGGGCCGAATACTTTGTAGAGCATCGGCAGCACGAAGAGCGACAAGGTCAGCGACGAGAAGAGGCCGCCCACCACCACGATGGCGAGCGGCTTCTGCGAGTCGGAACCGATGCCCGTGCTGATGGCGGCGGGAATGAGGCCCAAGGTGGCCACCAACGCGGTCATCATGATGGGCCGCAGCCGCAGATCGGCGGCGCGCTCGATGGCCTCGTCCAGCGGCATGCCCTCGGCGCGCTGCTCTTTGATGTACGAGACGAGGATGACGCCGGTCTGGACCGAGACGCCGAACAGCGCGAGAAAGCCCACGCCGGAAGACACGGAAAAATTGGTCCCGGTGGCCAAGAGCGCGGCCATGCCGCCGCACGGTGACGTGAGCAGCACGTTCACCAGGATGATGAGCGCCTCCCGCGGACGCCGGAACATCGCGAAGAGCAGAATGAACACGGCCGCCACGGTGAGCGGAATCACGATGGCAAGGCGCCGCCCCGCGCGGCGGGCACTTTCGAACTCGCCGCCCCACGTCGCCGTGTAGCCCGGCGGAAGGTGCACCGCCTTGGCGACGCGCTTCTGAGCCTCGGCAACGGTGCCGCCGAGATCGCGCTCGCGCACGCCGAACTTGATGGCGATGTAGCGCCGGTTGGACTCGCGGTAGATGCGCGAGGCGCCGCCGAGAATGGTCACGTCGGCCACCTGCGACAGCGGCACGAGGTTGCCGCCGGAAACGGGGATGAGAAGCTGCCGAATCGCATCGACGCTGTCGCGCATGTCGGCGCGGTAGCGCACGACCAGATCGTGGCGGCGCTCTCCCTCGATGATTTCGCCCACGGCGTGGCCGCCGATGCCCTTCTCGACGGCGTCCTCCACGTCGGCCACGGTCATGCCGTAGCGCTCTGCCCGCTCGCGCACGATGGAGACATGCACATTGGATTGCCCGAGCTCGCGCAAGACGCCGAGGTCCACCACACCGGGCACCGTCTTGATCGCGCGGGCCATCTGGTCGGCAATGTCATCGAGCGCATTGAGATCGTCGCCCACGATTTTGATGGCGAGCTGCCCTTTGACGCCGGTGATCGCCTCCTCGATGTTGTCGGAAATGGGCTGCGAGAAGCCGAAGGTGACGCCCGGGATGATCGACAAATCGGCATTCATCGCCGCGATGAGCGCGTCTTTGTCGGCATGGAACTCGGGACGCCACGTCTTCTTGTCGTTGAGGACAAGCAGAAACTCCGCATTGTAAAAGCCGGTGGGATCGGTGCCATCGTCCGGGCGGCCGATCTGCGCGCTCAAGGTGCGCACCTCCGGGTAGCGCCCGAGGATCTCGCGCATGCCCGCCATGTCGCGCGAGGGCGTGTGCACGCCATCGACGAGGGCCTCGGCCTCCTCGAGCGAAATATTCGACGGCATCGACGCGCGCATCCAGATGGAGCCTTCGTCGAGGTGCGGAAGGAATTCGCTTCCGATGGAACGCGCCATGATCACGTCGCCGAGGACCAGCACGACGGCGACGACCAACACGAGCCGGGGGCGCGCGAGCGCACGTCCCAGCGCCGGCAAATACGAGCGGCGCACGAGCTCCAGCAGCGGGTTGTGAAACTCTTTCAGGCGCTTGGTGAAGAGCAGCGACGTCAACACCGGCACCAAGGTGATGGCCAAAAGGAGCGCACCGCCCAAGGCGAAGGCGACGGTCCACGCCATCGGGCTGAAGAGCTTTCCCTCGACCCGTTCCAAGGTGAAGATCGGCAGGTACGCCGTCACGATGATGGCGATGGCGAAGACCACCGGGCGCGCCACCTCGCGGCTGGCCGCGCGCACGAGAAGCGGCAAATCGTAGGACTCGCCGCGCTCTTGTTTCTCGGCGAGCTGACGAAAGACGTTTTCCACCATGACGATGGATCCGTCCACGATCATCCCGAAATCGACCGCGCCGATGGAGAGCAGGTTCGCGGGGATCTTCGCCGAGTCCATCAGAATGAACGCGATGAGCAGCGACAGCGGAATGGTCACCGCCACGATGAGCGCCGCGCGCGTGTTGCCCAAGAAGAGAAAGAGCACCACCGTCACCAGGCCGATGCCCTCGACCAGGTTCTTCATCACCGTGTGGGTCGTGAGATCCATCAGCTCGGTGCGGTCGTTGTGCGGGCTCAGTTTTACGCCGCGCGGAAGGATGCGGCGGTTGATGTCATCGATGCGCTCGTGAAGGGCGGCGAGCACGGTGTCGGTCTGCGCGCCCTTGCGCATGAGCACCGTGGCCGAAACGACGTCGCTGTCGGCGTCCACCGAGACACGTCCGAGCCGGGGCTGGTGGCCCACTTTGATGGTGGCGACATGGCGAACGCGCACGGGTGTGCCATCGCGCACGGCAATCGAGACATCGCCAATCTGGTCCGGCGTGAGCAGCCCGATGCCGCGCACGTTGAGCGCAGCGCGGCCAAAATGCACCACACCGCCGCCGGCGTTGCCGTTGGCCGCAGTCAGCGCCTTCTCCACGTCGTCCATGGTGAGGTTGCGGGCAGCGAGCTGGGTTGGGTCGACCAGCACCTGGAATTGCTTCACCGTGCCGCCGAAGCTCACCACGTCGGCCACGCCGGGGACGGCCGCCAGCTCACGCTCGAGCACCCACTCTTCGAGGTCCTTCAGATCGTTGAGCGACTTGGGATCGATCCGCGCGTCCTCGTCGGTGCACTCGGGGGTGTGCGTGGTCTGGCAGTTCACCAGCCGGTAGCGCAAGATTTCCCCGACGGGGCTGGCGAGCGGCCCGAGCGTGGGCGCCACGCCATCGGGCAGTGAGGCCTGGCCGAGACGCTCGTTCACCTGCTGGCGCGCGAAGTAGCTATCGGTGCCATCCGCGAAAATGAGGGTGATGACGCTGAGCCCCGCAATCGACGTGGACCGCACCGCGACTTGCTTGGGCACCCCATTGAGGACGCGCTCTGCCGGAATGGTGATCTGCCGTTCCACCTCCTCGGCCGCGTGGCCGGGCCACTGCGTGATGACCTGGACCCACGTATCGGCCACGTCGGGGTAGGCCTCGATGGGCAACCGCTGAAAGGCGAAGAGCCCCAGGATGGCGATGATGGCCGCCGCCACCACGATGACCGCGCGCTGCCTCAGCGCGAATTCGACGATACGCTCGATCATGTCGACTAGAGCGCTTCGTTGCTCTCGGTGTCGAGCAAGATGGCCCCCTCCGTGACGACTTTGTCGCCGGATCCGATGCCGGACACGATGGTCGTGTGCTCACCGTGCTGCTCGCCGATGTGCACTTCACGCTGGCCGTAGGAACCGTCGCTGTTCTTCAAAAAGACGAAAAATTGGTCCCGCCGGGCCAACAAGGCGCTGGTGGGCACCTCGGCGGCGGCGCTGGTGGAGCCGCGCACCTCCACGCGGGCGAACATGCCCGGGCGGAGCGAGCGATCCGGATTGGGAAGCTCCACACGGGCCCGGGCCGAGCGCGTCTGCGGATCGACGACCTCGCCCACGTGCGTGATCTGGCCTTCGAGCTTTCGATCCGGGTACGCGAGCACCTGCACGGTGGCGGCGTCGCCGATGTGCACCGTCGGCAGATCGCGCTCGTAGACGTCGGCGAGCACCCAAACCGTCGCGAGATCGGCCACCGTCACCAGCGGGCTATCCTGATCCGCGCTCACCGCCGTGCCCACGCTCACGTTGCGCTCCACCACAGTGCCATCGATGGGCGAGCGCAACGCGTAGTCGCTCGTGCCGTGTGCACCGCCCAGTGCGGCCAGCGCCGCGGTGGCGCGCTGCTCTTCGGTCTGCGCTTGCACCAGCGCGGCATCGGCCTGTTGCTTCTCGGCTTCACTGCCGGCCCCCTCCTTGAACACCAGCGCCGCACGCGCCGCCACCTTTTCCGCGAGCAGCCGCGCAGAGTGCGCGTTGGTCACCGCCGCCTGCGCACTGGCGATGTCGGGCGCGTGAATGGTCAGCAGCACGGTGCCAGCCTTCACGGTGTCGCCGGTCACGACATTGATCTTCGCCACCCTTCCGCCCACCGGCGGCCCCATCTTGGCGACGTGCCGCTCATCGTACGACACGTGGGCCACCAGCGAGCGCGAGTGCTCGAGGCACGCCGGGGAAGCAGGCTCCACTCGGACGTACGCCGCGCTTTCCCCCGATAGGACGAGCGAGCCATCCGGACGGCGCTCGTGTGTCACTTTGGACTTCGCCTCCCCACGGCCGTGGCAACCGATGAGAAGGAAGGCGAACAGAAACGCAACGACTCGAAGTGGATGCATGTGAACGATAGATGGCCGGGGGACCCGGCGCGCTTCTCCCGTCCTCATAACCACCGTGCTCTGGAAACACCGCTTACATCTTCGTAAGCGCTCGAAAGCTTAAGGACCTGTAAGTCAGCGCGCGCCGTATTGCTTTACGAAGAACCACGCCGTCATGGCCCAGGCGACGAGCAAGATGAAGCGGCGCATCCACTTCGGATCGCTCATCCGCGCGGCAAAGGCACCCATGTATCCACCACCCGTGGCCCCAATGGCCATGAGCAGCGCATAACCCCATGCGATCTTGCCTGCGGCGATGAAGGCCACGATGGCAATGCCATTGATGACCGTGGTGAGCACCGTTTTGAGCGCGTTCATCGCATGGATGCGCGTCATGCCCATCACGGCCAGCGAGGCGAGCATCATGATGCCCATGCCGCCGCCGAAATAGCCTCCATAAATGCCAATGACGAATTGCACGGCAACGAGGGAAACCATTTGTGCGCGCGGGCTGGCGGGCCCCGTCGAGAGGCTGCGAATGCGCTGCGTGACGATGCCGCCGAAGGAGAAAAGGGACGTCGCGGCGAGGAGCAGCCACGGAACGAGGCCCATGAAGGCCGCATCGGTGGTGCGCAGAAGGAGCAGCGCGCCCAAGAGGCCGCCGAGAAAGCTGCTGGCGCTGAGCGCCACGAGCTCGCGCCGCATCTCGTGCAATTCCGTGCGGTATGCAAATGCACCGGCCACGCCCCCGGGCCACACCGCCACGGAATTGGTTGCATTGGCAATGACCGGCGGCACGCCGGCGAAGATGAGCGCGGGAAACGTGAGAAAGCTCCCCCCGCCCGCCACGCTGTTGAGGGCGCCCGCCACACTGGCGACGACGAAGAGAAGGGCGCCCTGCGCGATGGTCACGACACAGCTGTAGGGCCAATGCTGTTCGACGTAGCGAATTTCTTCCCCGTACACGTTCCCGTTCCCGTTCCCGTACACGAAGAAAGCCCGAGTAGGAGATCGGGAAGGGGAACGGGAACGTGTACGTGTACGGGCTAATTCTTGAACAGCATGCGCGAGAGGCCGTCGGGGCCCATGGCCGTGAGCGACTGGTAGCGCAGGATGAACCGGCGGTAATCTTTGATGGTCCGCGGGCCGGCCTCGTCCCCGCGCATGGCGAAGTCCGTGATGCGGGTGATGGCAAAGCGGAGAGAGGCAAAACACGCCTCGGCGTGCAGGCCTTCGCGCTCCTCCGCGGTGAGCGGACGCACGGACTCGTAGCCCGAGACCATGGCGCGGGCGAGCTCCGGCGAAAGCGCATCGCCCACGCACCAGGAGAGCACGGTCACCGCCAAATCGAAGACGAAGGCGCCCGAGCACGCGCTCTCGAAATCGAGCAAGGTGACGATGGTGCCCTTTTCGTCCCAGAGGACGTTGTCCCGAAAGAGGTCGCCATGGACCAGGCCCTTGGGCAAATCGCTGCGGCGGCGGGCCTCGTTGGCGTCGAGGGCTTGGCGCAGGGGTTCGGCCTCGGCGGCCAAGGTAGGATGGTCGGCCGCCGCCGCAATGCGATCGAGCCGCAGGCGAAGCTCCGCAGGTCCAAAGCGGCCCGTGCGTCCGGCCATCGCACTTCCTGCGACATGAATCCGTGCGAGCGCGGCGCCAACCTGGGCGGTGTCGGCCGTGGAGACACTGGCCTGGCAGCGCATGCCGCCCGCACACCAGGCGAACAGCGCGGCCGGTTTGCCCGCGATGTGGCCGGTGCGCTCCCCGTCGTTGCGCAGGAGCGGGGCCTCGCAGGGGACGCCGTGCGCCGACAAGTGCAGCAAGGTGATGCCCTCGTTGCGGGCGCCCTCGAAGGCTTGCTCTTCGTAAACCCGGAGAAAATAGGCTCCCGCAGAGGTTTCGACCCGGTAATTCGAGTTGACGCTGCCCTCGGGGATGCCGGCGAACCCGACGAGATTTCCGAGCTCGCTGTATTCGTCGAGAAAAACGCGGAGCTGGTCTTCGGAAATTCGGGTGAGTGTGGCCACGGCTCTATTTGCCGCATCTCGCCATCGGTGCTCAAGTGCCCACTGATCTCCGGTAATTTTTCCGGGAGGGGCAGATGTGCTCATATAGATGGACGTGAACGGATACCTTCTGGTAATTGGCCGGGCGGGCGTAAGGTGCCCCCTAGAGCATTGGCTTTGACGATGGCGACGACGAAAAAGGGTGGGAGCAAAAAAGCCGCGGCCAAGGGTGGAGAGAAGCCCGCTGGCAAAGCGGCAGGGAAATCACCGGCCGGTAAGGCTGCTGCCGCCGGCAAAGAGGACAAGGCTGCGGGCGGAAAGCGCAAGCTCGGTTTGCGCGGTGCCGCACCGTGGGCCGCACGTCACGCCGCCAAGCACGCTGCCGAAGCACGTGCCCGGGCGGCCGAACCGCCCCTTCCCGGCAGCGCACGCGCCACCATCCGCACCCCGACAGGGGCCGAGGACATCAAGCAGAAGATCGCCGATCTTCACAATGCCCTCCAGAACATCAAGGGATTGCGGAAAAACTTCAATAAGTCGTTTTACGATATTGGAATTATCCTGAAGGATATTCAAGGTCGTAAACTGTACGAGGCAAAAGGCTACGGCACGTTCGAAGCCTTCCTCGAGCGCGAAATCGATCTGGGGAAGATCACGTCGCTGCGCCTCGTGCGCGTCGTCGGTGTCTTCATCAAAGAAGCCGCCCTCGAACACGGTGTGGATCGCGTGCTGAATGCACTGGTCGCACTGGAGACGGCCACCGAGTCGTCCCTCGACGTGAACAAGGGCAAAGTGCCCCCGCCGCCGATTTCGACCGCCGCCCTGCCGCTCAAGCCCCCGGGCCGCTAGTTCCGCGCACCGCAACGTCGCGCACCGCAACGTATGGAGCGCCGGCATCTTGCCGGCGGTCCGCCGGCCTCTGGCCGGCTTTTTTTTGTGAGAACGCCGGTGCCGGCGCCGGCTGGAAGCCGGCTAACCGCCGGCAGGATGCCGGCGCTCCATGGCCTTGCGATCCATGCCGTCGCTCGTTTAACGCCCCGACGGGACGCGCACGCGGACCTGGGTGCCCTGGCCCTTTTCGCTGGTGATGGAGACGTCGCCACCGTGTTGGTCGATGATCTTTCGCACGATGGAAAGGCCCAAACCCGTGCCGCCTTCCTTCGTCGTGAAGAACGGGTCGAAGACGTTGTCCACCAATTCGGGGTCAATGCCCGGGCCGGTGTCGACGATCTCCAGGACCACGTTCGAGTCGCCGCATTTGACCCGCGCGGTCAGCGTGCCGCCGCCCTTCATCGCCTCGATCGAATTGACGACCAGGTTGATGATCACCTGCTTCAACTTCTCGCGATCGCCAATGGCGACGCCGCAGCCGTCGGCCACGATTTGACGCTCGATGCGGATGCCGCGGCGCTCCGCGCTCTCGCGCTCCAGCTCCAGCACGTCGTCCACCAGGCTGCCGATGTGCACCGGCTCGCGCCCGATGCCGCGCGGCCGCGCCAGCTCGAGGAACTCCGTCAGAAGGCGATTCAGCCGGTTTATCTCGCTGCCCACGATTTCGACGCGGCGGTGCATCGCCGCACGGCGCTCGTAGTCCGCCTCCAGCTTGTCGATGTCGCGCCCCATGAGATGCAGCTGCAACACCGCCGCATTGAGCGGATTGCGGATCTCGTGCGCGAGATTCAACGCGAGGGTACCCATCGCACTCAGCGCTTCGGCGTCCGCCGCGCGCTTCTCCAATGCGCGGCGCTCCGTCACGTCGATGCCGATGAGGTAGACGAAATGGTGCCGCTTCTCCTCGCTGTCGCGCGCGGGGAGCAGCTGCCAACGCACGCGGCGATTCGGCTCGACGAAGCTCGTCTCCACTTCGCGAAGGCGCTCGCCGCGGTGGGCTTGGCTCAGCGACTCGCGCAGGCGGGCGCGGTCCTCCTCCGGGATCCAGGTGTCCACGAAGTCGCGTCCGTACGCCTCCTCCGAGGCAATCTCCGCGAGCGCGGCGGCCCGGCGGTTGAAGAGCGCCACGTGCCCCGTTTCGTCGAGGCCAATGACCAACACGTCGGTGAGCTCGACCAGCGCGCGGTAGCGGCGCTCGAGCTCCTCGCGGTCGCGCATCAAGCGCACCTTCGTGATGGCTTGCTGAATCGTCGAGAGCAGCTCCTCGGGGCGGAACGACTTCAAAATGAAGGCGAACGCGCCCGAGCGCAGTGCCGCAATGGCGGCATCGACGCTGGCGAAGCCCGTGACCAGCACGACCTCGCTCGCCGGCGAGGCACGGCGCAAAGGCTGGATGATGTCGACGCCACTCGTGTCGGGCAGCTTCACGTCGACGATGGCCACGTCGAAGCCGTCCGTTTCGGCGATGCGCAGGGCGTCCTGCCCCTTGGTAGCGTTGATGACCACGAAGCCATGCGGCTCGAGCACCTCACGCAAGGTCGTGACGAGATCCGTATTGTCGTCGACCACCAGAATGCGTCCGAGCATGCCCCGGCGGCAAATGCCGAATCCGGTGCGCGGCGTGCGAAGCGACGGCGGCGTGGGAACGCCGGGCGACGTCGTGTTCGCAGCCTTCATCTTCACCGACTCGGTCAGGTTCAAACCGCCGAGCGTGGACATCTTCCAATTGGCCGACTCATTCACGACAGCACCCCCAGCACCTTCTGGAGCAAGTCGTTGACCATCTGCGGATTGGCGCTGCCCTTCGTCTCTTTCATCACTTGCCCCACGAAAAATCCCATAAGCGCGGTCTTTCCGCCACGCAAGGCGGCGGCTTGCTTTGGATTTTGCTCCACGACCCTTTGGCAGATGGCCAAAATGGCGTCCTTGTCGGTGACCTGAGTGATGCCGAGCTCGGCTACGACATCCTCGGGCATTTTTTCAGTGCGAAGAATCTTCGCGTAGACCTCTTTGGCCTGCTTCCCGCTGATCTTGCCACGGTCGACGAGCTTGAGGAGCTGCACGACCTGCCGCGCAGAAACGGGGATGTCCGCCGTGAGACCGTGGGTCGTCACGTCCCGGAGCACTTCGTTCTGGATGAAGTTACCAACCTTCACGCCATCCCCGTATAGGGTCGCCGCCTCTTCGAAGAAGGCCGCAATGCGCGGATGTTGGGTCAGAACCACAGCCGCGCCCGGTTGGAGCCCCAGCTCCGAAACGAACCGGGCGCGCTTGTCGCGCGGAAGTTCGGGCATTTCGGCCCGGACCTGGTGGACGAAGGCCTCGTCGAGAACCAGCGGCGGCAGGTCGGGTTCGGGGAAATACCGATAGTCCTGCGCGGTTTCCTTGCTGCGGAGCGAGAAGGTGGTGCCGGTCTTTTCGTCCCAACCGCGCGTTTCCTGGGTGAGTCTCCCACCCGAATCGAGCACGGCCTCCTGACGCATGATTTCGTAGGAAATGGCCTTTTCCACGAAACGAAACGAGTTGATGTTCTTCAACTCGACGCGCGTACCGTACTTCTCCTCGCCCCGGATGCGGATGGAGACGTTGGCGTCGCAGCGGAAGGAGCCTTCCTCCAGGTTCCCGTCGTTGACGCCCAAAAAGACGAGCACGTCGCGCAGGGAGCGCAGGTAGGCGGCCGCTTCCGCGGCACTGCGCAGATCCGGCGTGCCCACGATTTCCACGAGGGGCACGCCCGACCGATTGAGATCCACGATGGACTGATCGCCACGGTCGTGCAGGTTCTTGCCGGCATCCTCCTCCATATGAACACGTTCGATGCGCGGCGAGATGGTGCGGCCGTCGATCTCGACTTCGAGCACGCCCTGTCCGCTGAACGGCTCGTCGTATTGGCTAATCTGGTAGCCCTTCGGCATATCCGGATAGAAAAAGTTCTTCCGCGCGAACCGGCTCGTGCCGCGGATCTCGCAACCCAGGGCCAGCGCCGCCCGCACCGCCAACCGCACCGCCTCCCCGTTGAGGACGGGAAGCGCGCCGGGCAATCCGAGGCAGGTCGGGCAAACGTTGGTATTGGGCTCGGCCCCGAAGGCCGTGGAGCATGCGCAGAAAGCCTTGGTACGCGTGAGCAGCTGCGCGTGCACCTCGAGGCCGATGACCGCTTCGTAGCGAGAGGACATTGTACCGGGAGAATACCTGAAACTGGTCCGGTCAAGCCCCGGTATGCGACACTGGGGCCGTGCCCGATGACTTCTCGTGGTCCGACTTCATCCAGCGCGCCCTCCCGCTCGCCATTCTCGGGCTCGCGCTGATCGGCGCACCCTTGCTCATCTTCGAGCCGGAGGGTCTGCCCCGCATGCGGTCCCTTTCCAAGGAGCTGGCGCAGGTCCGGGCGGAAAATGCGGAGCTTACCCGCGATGTGAGCAAACTTCGTGCAGAGGTGCGCGAGCTCCGGGATGATCCGGCAGCAGTGGAACGCATTGCTCGGGGCAAGCTCGGGCTGGTGCGAAAGAGCGAGGTCGTCTTTCAATTTGGAAAACCGCGGTAGTATTCAGGGGACGTGCCCTACGAGCTCGGTCGCGCCCTGCTGCTGTCGGAGGCGGTAACGCCCGCCGCGCTTGCGCGCGCCCTGTTCATCGTGGCCACGGAAGGCGCGCCGCTGCCGCGGGTGCTCGTGGCGTTCAACTTCATCACGCCCGAAAAGCTGGAAGAGGAGTTGGCGCGCGCCGAGGCCCCCTCCGTGCAGAACGTGGTGCCGGTGCAGGAGCTCGTCGACGCCCTGCCGCCGGGTCTCTGTAGCCGTCTGTTGGCGCTGCCCATCCGCATCGATGCGTTCACCGGCACGGTGGACGTGGCCGTCGCCGATGCGCGCGATCCCCATGCTCCCCAGGAGATCGGTTTTTTCCTCAAGGCGCCCATCCGCATCGTGCGCGCGCCACTCGCCGCGTTGGAGCGCGCGCTCGATCGCAGCACGGCGCCGCATGCTCTGGCGGCGCGCAATCTGACGAGTTTGGGCAGGAGCGGCCCGCAAGCGGGCCTGGGTGAAACACCGCGCAGCATTTACAAAACGCATCGGGTGCAGCGCACGGTGAAGGAGACGCCGGCGTGGGGCACGCCCGTGCCGCGTTCGTCGCCGTCGCAGAGCGGGGTGCATCGCTCCTTTGGTGGCATGCACGAGGCGCAAGAGTCGGATCTGCCGCCGGTGTTGCAGACGGGACGAAAGCCCCGACCCACGCTGCAGGATCTTCCGCCAGCGCCGGCGCCTCCGCCGCCGCGGAGATCGCGCCCGTCGTCGCCCGTGCTGGCGCATGCCCTGTTGTCCAATGAGCCCGTCGACGCGCGTGTATCGTCGGCACCGCTGCTTTCCGCGCGCGCAGACTCATGGGTTCCGCCGCCGCCGGCCCTCCCCTTCCCCGAGCCGTCGCGTGTGCTCGCCGCCATGCGCAATGCGCTCGATCGCGATGAGGTGCTGCACGCGCTGCTCACGGGCGTGCGCGTGGTCGCGCGCAAGGTCGCGCTCTTCGTCGTAAAGCGCGACGCGTTCATCGGGTGGCGCTGCACACCGGAGTTTGGCGAAGAGGCCGACCTGCGCAAGATTCGCATTTCGAACACCTTGCCGAGTGCCCTCTCCAACGCAGCCGCATCGGGGCGCTACCTCGGGCCCATCTACAACAACGAGGCGCACGCTCCGCTGCTGCAGGTCATGGGCAAGTCCACGCGCGACGTGGCCATCACCGCCGTACGTCTCAAGGGGCAATCGACGATGTTGGTCCTGGCGGACGAGCTCGGGGACACCGCCCTCGGCACGAAGCGCATCGACGAGCTCGCGCGCGCCGCAGGCGATGCGCTCACCCGCATCCTCAAGCGCGCGCGTTAGCAAGCACGCACACACGCTCCGCATCGTGACCGGGCGCGCGGACGAGAAATTGCTTCTGCGCCTTGTCGAGGCGGAGAAAGCTTATGTCGACGAGGGGACCTTCTCGCAAGTGCTCAGCCGAGTCCGGGGCGAACTTACCGATCTTT
The DNA here is from genome assembly GCA_037157775.1 of Sorangiineae bacterium MSr12523. NCBI lineage: Bacteria > Pseudomonadati > Myxococcota > Myxococcia > Myxococcales > Pendulisporaceae > Pendulispora > Pendulispora brunnea. The sequence continues at coordinate 2,615,002 of CP089982.1, read as the reverse complement.
CCTGATGTTTCCATCTGCGCCGGAGGCGTCTCGTGACAGCGCGCCTCACGTGGGGCACGTATGCAACGTGTGGCTGCATGGCGCTGGTCGTCCTGGCAGCTTGTTCGACCATCCTGGGGGTCGAAAAGGGCGAGCCGTACGAAGATGCTGGCTCGTCCGAGGATGCGACGCCGGTGGAAGACGTCATGGGCAGCTCCGACGCGGGCTGCGATGCGGGCAAGCCCGATCCGAATCTCTGCAACGGCCGTTGCGGGAAACTCATGGACAGCTGCGGAAATGAGGTCGACTGCGGGAAGACGTGCGCAGGCAACGGCGTGTGCAATGAACCGAAGCACCTTTGTGAATGCACGGCCCCCAACTGGTGCACCGGTCGCTGCGGCAAGAGCATCGACTACTGCGGCGTGGAGCAGACGTGTACCTGCCCCACGGGAACTGTATGCAACACACTCTCTGGCTTTTGCGGCAACTGCGTTCCCAATCCTCTAGCGTGCAATGGCAAGAATTGCGGATATGCGGACAATGGATGCGCCAAGCAGTCCTGCGGGACGTGTGGTGCGAATCAGTTTTGCAGATTGGCAAAGTCCGGCGATACCGCCGGTAATTGCTGCACACCCGGGACGCGCGAGCAGCTCTGCGCCGGCAAGTGCGATGGACTCGTCATCGACGCATGCAACGGTCGCATCTATGATTGCTCCACGGTCAATCAATGCCCGGCGACCGAAGAGTGCAAAAATGATAAGTGCTGCCTCAAGGAAGGCCAGCCTTGCGATCTGGCGCCGGGGGCCAAAGCTTGTTGCAATGGACATTGCGCCGCGCCCATGGACGCGGGCGACGGTGAAGTGACTCCGCAAGTGTGCGTGCCATGAGCCAACTTCTCGGCGAGACAATCGACGGAAAGTATCGAATGGATCGGGTCATCGGCGAAGGCGGGATGGGACTCGTCCTCGAAGCGATGCACCTGCAGCTCGAACAGCGGGTGGCCATCAAGGTGCTGGCCGGTGAAGCCCTGAAGAGCGAAGAAGCCGTGGCCCGTTTCGCGCGCGAGGCGCGGGCGGCGGCGCGCATTCAGAGCGAGCACGTGGTGCGGGTGTTCGACGTTTCTACACTCGACAACGGCGCACCCTACCTGGTGATGGAGTACCTCGAGGGGCGCGATCTGGAGCAAACCCTTCGCGAAGAGGGCCCGCTGCCCGCGGCGGATGCGGTGACCTACGTGCTGCAAGCCTGCGAGGCGTTGGCCGAGGCGCACACGAACGGCATCGTGCATCGCGATCTCAAGCCGGCGAACCTCTTCGTCGCGGAGCGTGCCGATGGGTCGCTGCGCATCAAGATTCTCGACTTCGGCGTATCGAAGCTTCTGCCCCGCGGCATGGGAAGGGACGACGATCCGCGGGTGACGCGGACGATGTCGCTCATGGGCTCACCGCTGTACATGGCCCCGGAGTTGATGCGCGGGGCAAAGGCGGCCGACCTTCGCGCGGACATCTGGTCGCTGGGCATCATTCTGTACGAGCTGCTCGCGGGCGTGGCCCCGTTCGAAGGGGAGACATTGACGGAGGTGTGCGCGGCCATCGTGGCCGATCCGCCGCAATCGCTCGCGGCGCACCGGCCGGATCTTCCGAAGGGGCTCGAGGAGGTGGTGCTGCGCTGCCTGGAGAAGGAGGCCACCTTGCGCTTTGCCGATGTGGCCGAGCTTGCGCAGGCGTTGGCACCGTTCGCGCCCGAGCAAGGGGCAATCTCGGTGAAGCGCACCTCGCGCGTGATCGAACGCCGCAGCTTACGCGCTCCGGCGCCTTCGGCCGCTGCGCCGGAAGAGACGTCGGATTTCCTGCGCAGGAGCCGGCGCTCGTACCGCGATCATCGCATGGTGGCGACGTTGCCCGAGGTGGAGCCGCACTTGCGCTCGACGGTGGGCACCTTCGGTCTGACGGACAGCGGGGAGCGCAAGCGCCCGGGCCTCTCGCCGCACGTGCTTCTCGCGGCGGTGGGGGGCGCCATTTCGGTGCTCACGGCGGTGGCCATCATGGGCCTGGTGCGCCCCTCGGTTTCGGAGCACCGCGCCCCGGTGATGGCCACGGCGTCGACACCGGTGACAGCGGAACCCGTCGTGGTGGAGCCCATCGTCGAGCCGCCGCCGGCGGCCATCGCATCGGCGGAGCCGGTGGCGAAAAAGGAGCCGGCGCACCGGCCGAAAGCGGAGAAGGCCAGCGTCAAGATCGCAGCCGACGCAGGGCCTCCTACGACGAGTCCCGAGGAGCCGCAGACCCTCGAGTATCGGCTGTAGCTATCGCTCCACCGCGCCGATGGCCTCTTCTTGCACGGGGCCGATGCCGCACTTCTCGATGACCGAGGGCTCTTTGAACGTGCACTTCACGGGTGCCGTCATGCGCGTGTCGACGCGGCCATCCTGATCGACGTCGCCGAAGGCCTGCACCTCGCCCGACTCGGCATCGTGACGCTTCCAACCGATTTGGAAATGGCTCGTGGCATCCGTCGGTGCGAAATGCGCGCAGCGAAATGCCTCCGCGGCCCAATCCTGCGGCGTCGACTGGTAGCCAGGTCCTTTGAGCTGGTCGAACTCGGCAGGCACCAGCGGCGAGCTCGGCGGAAGTCCCGCGGTGACCGCGCAATGGGCCAGCCCTTCGCCGAAATCGCCCAGGCGCCTTCGTCCTTCCGAAAGAAACGAGGCGCGTACGAGCTGCTTCCGCCCGATGAAGGCGAACGCGAGAAAGATTCCCAGTGCAAGAACGGCAATCACGCCGGCGCCGAGGAGCACCAAGCGTTTGCCAGAGAGCGGCTTCGAAGGCATCGTGCGGTTCAAATCAGAAAGGCGAACCTAGCGTGATCTCGTCCAAGTCGCAGAGTGATTCCGTCACCGATATGACCGAATACGTCCTTCCGCAGCACGCCAATGCCCTGGGCAACGTGTTCGGCGGGCAAATCATGGCCTGGATTGACTTGTGCGCAGCCATCTGCGCGCAACGCCACTCGGGATGCATGGCGGTCACGGCCTTCATCGACGACATGAAGTTCCACCAGCCGGTGAAGGTCGGCGAGGTGGTGCGTCTGCGCGCGCGGCTGACGGCGACGTTCCGCACCTCGATGGAAATCGAGGTCTCGGTCGAGGGCGAGGATTCGCGCACCCTGCGCCGCTGGCCCTGCGTACGTGCACGCCTCGTGTTCGTGGCCATCGACGATGCGGGGACCCCCACGCCGGTGGTACCGCTGCTGCTCGATACAGAAGAAGTAAAAAAGTCGCAAGCCGAAGGCGAGGCCCGGCGCCGCGCCCGGCTCGAACGCGCCGAGTCATAGCCGACATAGCTTCGGCCCTTGCGCGGGCGGCATGCTCGCTCCTTATAATGCGCGCACCATGTCGCCCAGCGCCACGCCCATCGTTGCCATTGCCGATCTTTCCTCCCACGTCGGGCAGGACGTCACCGTCCGCGGATGGCTCTACAACAAGCGCTCGAGTAAAAACGTGCACTTCCTCGAGATGCGCGATGGCTCGGGCATCGTGCAGGCGGTCGTCTTCAAGGGCAACGTCACCCCCGAGCTGTTCGCGCTCGCCGAAGGCCTCGCGCAGGAGTCGAGCCTCGAGGTGGTGGGCCTGGTCAAAGAGCACGGCAAGATCAAGGGCACCTACGAGATCGACGGCAAGGACGTGCGCGTGGTCGCCCACGTGGCGCGGCAGTACCCCATCTCGCCGAAGGAGCACGGCACCGACTTCCTCATGGATCATCGGCACCTCTGGCTCCGCAGCAAGCGCCAGCACGCCATCTTGCGCATCCGGCACACGATCATCAAAGCCGTGCGCGACTTCTTCGATGGCCGCGGCTTTACCTTGGTGGACGCGCCCATCTTCACGCCCAATGCCTGCGAGGGCACGAGCACGCTCTTCGAAACCGACTACCACGGCGAGCCTGCGTACCTGACGCAGTCCGGGCAGCTCTACATGGAGGCTGCGGCCGCGGCCTTCGGAAAGGCGTACTGCTTCGGCCCCACCTTCCGCGCGGAGAAGTCGAAGACGCGCCGCCACCTGGCGGAGTTCTGGATGGTCGAGCCCGAGGTGGCCTTCCTCGATTTGGAAGGCGACATGAGGCTGGGCGAGGACTTCATCACCTATATCGTCGAGCGCGTTCTGGAGACGCGGCGCGAAGAGCTCAAGATCTGCGAGCGCGACACCACGTTCCTGGAAAAGGTGAAGACGCCCTTCCCGCGCATCACCTACGGCGAAGCGATCAAGATCTTGCAAGAGAACGGTCACCCCGAGGCCAAGGTCGGCGACGACTTCGGCGGCGACGAGGAGACGATCATCTCGAACAAGTTCGATCGCCCGCTGATCGTGCACCGCTACCCGGCAGACATCAAAGCCTTCTATTTCAAGCGCGCACCGGAGGACGAGTCGCTCGTTCTCAACATGGACATCCTCGCGCCCGAGGGCTACGGCGAGATCATCGGCGGCGGCCAGCGCGAAGACAGCTTGGAGCGCCTGGAGTCGGCCATCGCGCACCACAAGCTGCCGCCCGAGGCCTTCGAGTGGTACTTGGACCTGCGCCGCTACGGCAGCTTCCCCCACGCCGGCTTCGGCCTGGGCATCGAGCGCACCGTGTCGTGGATCTGCGGTCTGCCGCACGTGCGTGAGACCATCCCGTTCCCGCGCATGCTGAATCGATTGGCGCCCTGAGCGAGCACTTGGCGCTGCGGGGCCTTGCGCGAACACATGGCGGTGCCGATAAGGTGCCGTCATGCGCCATCGTGTTTTCGGAATCGCGGTCGTCGTAGCAGCGGGTTCGGTCGTCGGATGTCGAAGCGACGAAGGTCGTGAGGTCGACACCGCCGCGTCACCTGTGGTGGTCCGCAGCGAGGGTGACATCGAGGCGCTGCTCGCGCAGATGACCTTGGAGGAAAAGGCCACCTTGCTGCAGGGCATCCCCAGGCCGGCCGGAGAGCACGCCGTGGGCAACGTGGCCGGGGTGCCGAGGCTCGGCATACCGCCGCAACGGCTCACCGACGGACCGGCGGGCGTGCGCGATGGCCTGCCCGCAACGGCGTTCCCAGCGCCCGTATCCATCGCGGCGAGCTTCGACACCGCGCTCGCACGCGAGGTCGGTGCGCAGATGGGCCTGGAGACCAAGGCGCGCGGGTACCAGGTTTTGTACTCGCCGATGATCAACATCGTGCGGGTGGCCGAGGCGGGGCGAAACTTCGAGACCTTCGGCGAGGATCCGCACCTCGCGGGCGAGCTTGCGGTGGCGCACATCCAAGGCGTGCAATCGCAGGGCGTGGCCGCGCAAGTGAAGCACTTGGCAGCGAACAACCAGGAGAAGGATCGCAAGACCAGCACGTCGAACGTCGACGAGCGCACCCTGCGCGAGATTTACTTTCCAGCCTTCGAGGCCGCCGTCAAACGCGGCGGGGCGTGGTCATTGATGTGCGCCTACAACCAACTCAACGGCGTGTTCTCCTGCGAGAACGAGTCGTTGCTCCGCGGTCTTCTCAAGACGGAGTGGGGCTTCGATGGTGTGGTGGGATCCGACTACCCGGCGGTGCACAGTACGGTGGCATCGGCCAAGGCCGGGTTGGATCAGGAGTTCGGCGGCACCACGTACTTCAGCAAGCTCCCCGATGCGGTGCGCGCGGGGGAGCTGCCGCAGTCGGTGCTCGACGACCAAGCGCGGCGCGTGCTTCGGTTGATGTTCCGCACGGGGCTGCTCTCGGGGACGAACGCGGAGCCGGCGGTGGACCCGAAGGTGGGGGCCGCTCTTGCACGGCGTGCGGCCGTGCGCGGATCCGTCTTGCTCAAGAACGACGGCGGGCTGCTTCCACTCGATGCGGCCTCGCTGTCGAACATTGCCGTCATCGGGCCGTACGCAAACCAAGCGTATACGGGCGGTGGCGGAAGCTCGAAAGTGACACCTTATGCGGATTACGTGGTCAGCCCGCTCGATGGCATCACGAAGCGCGCGGGAAGCAACGTGGCCGTGCACTACGTCTCCGGTGCGAACGCGGCGGCGGTCACGCCGATTCCGGCCGGCGCGCTCGAAGGGCTCACGGTGGAGTACTTCGCCAATCCGACGTTGACGGGTACGCCGGCAGCGGTGGGCACCGATAGCGTCATCGCGCACGATTGGGGCAGCCAGCCGCCCGCCAGCGGTGTGCCGGCGACGAATTGGTCGGCGCGCTGGACGGGGACCTTGCACGCGCCCGTCACCGGCGACTATCCGCTTGCGACGACCAGCGACGACGGCAGCCGCCTTTACCTCGACGGGCGGCTCGTCGTCGACAACTGGGGCGCGCATGCAACGCGCTCCGTTTACCGCACGGTGCACCTGGAGGCGGGGCAGTCGTACGAGGTGAAGGTCGAGTACTACCAAGCCGGCCAGGGCGCGAATTTGACCCTGAGCTGGATGCCGCCGGGCCAGCTGGATGCCGGGATTCAAAGCGCGGTCGACGCCGCAAAGGCTGCCGATGTCGCCATCGTCTTGGTGCGCGATGAAGCCACGGAAGGGCGCGATCGCGGGACCCTCAGCCTGTACGGCAATCAAAATGCGCTGGTGGCCGCCGTGGCCGCGGCCAACCCGCGCACGGTGGTGGTCCTCAGCTCGGGCGCCCCGGTGAACATGCCTTGGGCCTCGGCGGTGCCGTCGGTGCTCGAGACATGGTACGCGGGCGAGCAGGACGGCGCTGCGCTCGCGGACGTTCTCTTCGGCGATGCCGAGCCTGCGGGGCGCCTGCCGGTGACGTTCCCGGTCGAAGCCGCGGACGGGCCGATTCGCTCGCCCGAGCAGTACCCCGGTGTCGATCTGCGCTACACGTACGCGGAGAAGCTCGAAGTCGGTTACCGCTGGTTCGACGCGCACGCGATTGAGCCGCTGTTCCCGTTCGGGCACGGGCTCTCGTACACGTCGTTCGCCTATTCGCACCTGGGCATCGAGAGGCCCGCGCCCGACGGCAGCGTGCGCATCTCCTTCGACGTGCGAAACACGGGCGCGCGCACCGGCACCGCGGTGCCGCAGGTCTACGTCGGCTTCCCGTCACGGGCCGGCGAGCCGCCGCAACGCCTCGCCGCCTTCCGCAGTGTGACCCTGGAACCGGGCGCCAGCACCCGCGTCACCGTATCGCTCGACCGGCGTGCGTTCTCGATCTGGGACGTCACCACGAAGGCGTGGACCATCCCCGGCGGCTTCTATTCGATCCGCGTCGGAGCATCCTCGCGCGACGTTCGCCTTCGCGGCGGCCTCGCACGGGTCTTATAGGCCCGTGCGCAGTTGGGTGATGGGGCGGTAGATGCGCTCCAGGTATTCGTTGGCGGAGCGCGTCCAGGAGAAGTCCTTGCGCATGCCTCGCTCGATGAGACGGTGGAAGCTGCGATGGTCGTGGTAGGCGGTAAAGGCGTCGTCCGCGGCGATCAAAAGCGACAGCGGATCGCGGTTGCGCGCGACGAAACCGGTGCCCTCGTCGCGCACGGGATTGTACGGCGCCACCGTGTCGTGCAGCCCGCCCACGTCGGTCACGATGGGCACGCAGCCGTAGCGCATGGCGTACATCTGCGTGAGGCCACACGGCTCGTAGCGCGAAGGCACCATGAGAAAATCCGAGCCCGCGTAAATGCGGCGCGCCAGGCCCTCGTCGAAGGCCACGCGCGTGGCGATGCGCCCGGGGAAGCGCCCGCCGAGTTGGTAGAGCGCGCGCTCCAAATCGGGATCGCCCTTGCCGACCAGCGCCACCCGCGCCCCGCCTTGGACCAAGTTGCCCAGAATCGGCAAAATGAGATCGATGCCCTTTTGATGCGTGAGCCGCGACACCAACGAGAAGAGCGGCGCCCGCGGCTCGTGCAGCCCGAGCTCGTGAAAGAGCGCCTCCTTGTTGCGGAAGCGCGCCGGCGCGAAATCCTCCACGCCGTACTGCGCGGCAATGGTCGAATCGGTGCGCGGGTCGAACGTCTGCACGTCGATGCCGTTGAGGATGCCCGCCGTCTTGTACGACTGCGTCCGAAGGAAGTCGTGCAGCTGGAAGCCGCCCTCGGGGACGAGGATCTCGTGCGCGTACGTCGGACTGACCGTCGTCGTCCGATCCGAGAGCGCAATCGCCCCCTTGAGCAGGTTCACCAGCCCGCGGTGCTCGAGAATGCCCGGGTGGTACCCTTCACGCGGAAGCGCGAGCCTATCCAGCGAATCGAAACCGAGCACCCCCTGGTACGCCAGGTTGTGAATCGTGAACACCGAAGGCACGTCGCTCCACGCCTGCCCCATCGTGAGGCGCGCATACAAAATCGCGAAGGTGGCATGCCAATCGTGCGCATGGATGACATCCGGCCCGCGATCCGGCCCCACCCCGCCCCAGAGCCTCTCGGCAATGGATAACGCAGCGCGCGACATCGTGGCGAAGCGGAGCTCGTTGTCACCGAAGGTGCCCTGGGCATCGCCGTAGATGCCATCGCGCTGGAAGAGCCCGGGGTCATCCACCAGGAAAACACGTACCCCAGGCCCCAGCCGCACCTCGACGACGCCGCACTCGCGCACATCGTCCGGGCCCCAGCCCACCCGCGCAGGCACCGTGCCAATCCAGCGATGCAGATCGTCCGAAGGGATCTTCGTCGTGCCATAGAGCGGCGTGACGATGGCCACGTCCACCCCCCGCTGCCCGAGCGCGCGCGATACACCGAGCACGACGTCGCCCAGGCCCCCCGTCCGGGCAAACGACTCGACTTCGGATGAAACCATGAGAAGGCGGAGGGGTCTTGCCATAGACCCCGCACTTTACACAGAGCCTCCACATTTGTGCCCCGTAAACGTGCCCCGTGCCCGTGCCCGTGCCCGTGCCCGTGCCCGAGATGCACAACCCGGAAGGGCCCACCGACGCGGGCACGGCGGTGATTAGCTCGCTTTGGTCTTCAAAAATGAGTACGCGCGCGTCGCCGTGTGAAAGAGCGGCGAATCCGGCCGAATCAGGCTTCGCAGCTTCTGCACACCCTCATGCTCCAGACGGTGCAGCAGATAGTCGAATGGCGCGCGCCGCCGATAGGCGCTGAAATACTCGCGGAGCTCGTCGTGCGTCTTGACCTGCGCATTGTCGGCGTAGCGCACGATCCACGGCGTGAAGTACGGATAGAGCACGTTCGGCGCCTGCGCCGTGCCCCAGTCGCCGTGGAGCGTCGTCTTCATGAAATTGCCAATGAGCAGGTCGTCGAAAATTTCATATTGGACGGCCGTCATCAGCGACGCGCGCGGCACCTCGAAGGTCAAACTGCGCCCTGCACGAAGCGGGCCGACCCGCGACGACGAGTGCAACTCGACGACATGCTCCTTGCCGCCGACGATGAAGCGCAGATGATCGATCTTGTCGGCGAGAAACTCGATCGATTGGAAGTACCGCGTCAACCTGGAGATCTCGTCGCGCTCCAGCGGCTCGGACCAATGGTCACCGAAGCTCGCCGCCGTTTGGATCTCCCCCTCGATGCGCTTAGGCTCGAGGCGGACGTACGAGTCCTTTTCGCAATCGTACTGAATGAACGCCGGCAGCTTTTCGCAGCCCCCGCGCGTCTCCACCGCCTCGAGCGCGGAAAGCGGCGTCACGTATTCCTGGCACCAAATGCTGTCGTCCCGCTGGTAGCGATGAAAGCTGCTGAACGGGATCATGTACGTGGTTTGGAAGTAATTGGTCCAGAAGCCCACCTTCTCACGCAAATAGGCGTCCCAATAGGCTTTGGATTCCCCGCTCGACGTCGGCGCGGGCGGTATCAGCTTCACGCCATTTTCGTCGACGACGTTGATCATGTCGACGTCGCCGTAACCGAAAAGCTTGAGCAAGAAGGATATCTTGTATTCCGATATCACCTTCTTGACGAATCGCCCCCAACCTCGCTCGACAGCGTCGTTGAGATTCACCACCAGCCGACCGCCCACGTCGATGAGCAAGATGGCATCCTGGTGGTAATCGGAAATGCACATCGCGCGGATGTTCTTGGACAGCTGCATCCACGTCCGATCCCGCATCACCGTGACGTCGAAGCCGCGCTCGGTGAGATCGGTGAGCATGCGGCCGCCTTCGTGGTTCGGCAGCAGGATCTTCTTGTTGGCCAATCGATCCAGCGCGGCCGCATGCACGTGATCGGGGTGGCCGTGGGAGAGCCACATGTATTCCGCCTGGTAGATGTGCTCCAATTGCGCACGCGGTATCTCGTTGCGCATACCCCAGCTCCCAAAGTAGGGGTCGCCGCAAATCCACGGATCCGTCGTCAAAATTGGCTTGTCGTCGATGCACGTGACGGTTGCGTTTCCAATCGTCTCGAACCCAATCATGCTTTTTCCGCCCCCTGGTGCTGCTTGCAACCTACGCTGATGCCGAGGGAGGCCGAGACGGCGCAGATTGAGCGCCGATTCATCGGTAAGGGTGTTCGCTGTGGGGGGTTTGTGCGCGTGGACGGTATAGTCGTCTGACCGTGGGCGTCTTCGATCGGATCTTTGGCAAGGGTGGCTATGCGCAGGTGGCGCGCCGCGCGGAATTGCGCGGGGATTTGGCCCGTGCGGCGGAGCTCTGGGATCTCGCGGGCCAGCCGGAAGAGACGGCGCGCGTCATGCTGCTTCGCGGCGATGCCGAGCTCGAGCCGACGGCGCGTCGGCAGCATTATCTCCAGGCCAAGAGCATCGCCCCCGAAGGGCATTCCGTGCGCGAGGAGGCGCGGCGCAAGCATGCGCTCCTCACCTTGGCCATGGCCAAAGACGGCGCACTCTCGACCGCGCTGCGGCAGGAGCTGCTCGCGGCCGCACGCGAGCTCGAGGAGCTGGGCGAGCCCCTCAAGGCCGCCGACGGCTACCGCCTCGCCCACGACGAAGAGGGCGAAGCCCGGGCGCTCACCCAAGCCGGCGAAATCGACAAGCTCGAGAGCTTGCTCACCAGCGAACAAGATCGCCAGCGCCGCGAACGCGCGCGCCAGCAAACCGCCGCCGAGGTGGAAATGCTGATCGCGGGCGGCCGCCGCCGTGAAGCGCTGGCCACCGGCCAAGCCTGGCTGGAGACGGATCCCGACGACCGCCTTCTGCGCGAGCGGTGCGATGCCCTTCGCGCTCGCCGCACGCGCGGCTCGGTGCTGCGCGTGGTCCTCGAAGGGCGCGATCTCCTCTTTGCGTTCGGCCAGGAGATCGTACTCGGACGCACCGAGCCCACCATGAGCGCCACCGGGCCCGAGACGGGGCACATCGCCGTGGCCTCGCACGCCGTGAGCCGCCGCCACCTGCGCATCGTGCGCGAGGGTGGCAAGCATGGTGAGACGTTCGCCATGGACCTGGGAAGCCGCAACGGCACGTACCTTCGCGGAATGCGCGCCGCGGGGAAGCTATCCATGGGCGCCGGCCTCGAGCTGCACCTGGGCAACGAGGTGCCCGTGCGCCTGACACCGAGCACGCAGATCGCCGGCGCCATCGTCATCGAGGTCGCGGGCCGGCGCTACATCGCGCCCTTCGGCGCCGCGCCCCTTCCCGTCGCCGATTGGCAGCTCGACATGGGCCCGGGCGGATGGCTCGAGTTGGTCAGTAGCGGGGCCAATGCCTTTTTGGGCGACGCCGCCCTCGCCTCGCGCGCCAGCTTGCTCGCGGGCGATCGCATCGCGCGCACGCGCGGCGGGCCTTGCGTGCTCGAGATCGCGGGGGAGACGTGAACCGCCGCCCCTACCCGCACCCCGACGTCACGCGCTTGCTCGACGTCGGCCGGCCCAACGGGCCCTCGCTCGAGGAAGCGATGTCCCTCTTCCAGAGGATCCGCCGATCGCCGCACGAATCGCGCGCGCTCGAAGAGCTCACCTTTCGCCAGGCCGCGTTGCCGCTGCCCGAGCCGCTCCTGGTGGCCGCCGCCTCCGCGATGATCGATCGCGGCGAGACCACGGCCGCCATCGCGTTCCTGCGCGATGCCACGTCGGCGGCCGCACTCATGCTGCGCGCGGATCTCGAGGCCGAGCGCAGCGACATGAGCGCAGCCCTCGCACTCGTCGAACGCGTGCTTCTGCGCGACATCGAGCACCCCGGCGCGCGCGAACGCCACCAGCGCTTTCGCGAGTCGCTCGGCATCGCAGCCTTCGGCCCCGAGCGCGCGCGCCAGGACGACCCGAAGGCCACGACGTGGCTCGCCAGCGAACCCGATACACCGTACGTGCTCCATCGCGAGGTCGCACGCGGCGGTTCCGGCGTCGTCTACGAGGCGGAGGACCGCGATCTCGGTCGCAGCATCGCGCTGAAGATTTACCACGACCCCCATCGGCATCGCGATCAGCTCCTGCACGAGGCGCGCGTGGCCTCGGCGCTCGCGGGACCGGGCATCGTGCGCGTCTTCGACGTCGATCCCGAGCGCGGTTGGATCGCCCTCGCATGGGCCAAGCGCGGCGCACTTCGCGACCGCATCCGCGCCGTGGATCGCGACGTCTTGCTCCCCATCGAATCGTGGGCGCTGCCGCTCGCGCAGACGCTGGCACGCGTGCACGACGCCGGATGGCTCCACCTCGACGTCAAACCCGCGAACGTGCTCTTCGACGAGCACGGCGCGCCCCTCCTCACCGACTTTGGGATCGCGCGACGAAACGGAGAGCCTCCCGTGGCAGGAAGCCTCGGTTACGTTTCTCCCGAACGGCTAGCCGGGGCCTCATCCGCCCCGAGCGACGATGTATACGGCTTCGGAAGGCTCATCGAGGATGCGCTGCAAGCGCTGAACACTCCCGAACTTTTCGCGCAATGGCGGCCGCTCGTCGCGGCATGCATGGCCCCAGTCGACGAACGCCTCGGCTCCGCGAAGGCCCTTGCACACGCCATGGCGAACCTCAAGGCAGACTGAAAAGTTTTTGCGCGATGCATTGTTTCTAAACGTCGACGAAACACATGGGAAACATGGCGAACGTCACGTTAACCCCATGTCACAGATCAACACCGGTGATACGGCCTGGCTCTTGGTGAGCTCCGCGCTCGTCCTACTCATGACGCCTGCTCTCGCACTCTTCTATGCGGGGATGGTGCGCCGCAAGAATGTGCTCTCGACCCTCATGCACTCGATGGCGGCGATCCCGGTGTTGGGTTTGAAGTGGTGTCTGTTCGGCTACACCCTGGCCTTCGGGCCATCGAAGTTCGGTCTGATTGGCGGGCTCGATTTCATTGGGCTGCAAGGCCTCGCCTCCGATGTGCACGGCACGGTGCCGACCTTGGCCTTCGTCGCGTTCCAGATGATGTTCGCCATCATCACGCCGGCGCTGATCTCGGGCGCGTTTGCCGAGCGCATGAAGTTCAGTGCGTACATCGTCTTCATCCTTCTATGGTCCACCTTCGTGTACGATCCGGTCGCGCACTGGGTGTGGGCCGAGGGCGGTTGGCTCTTCAAGATGGGCGCGCTCGACTTCGCAGGCGGCACGGTCGTTCACCTGACGGCGGGCATCTCGGCGCTCGCATGCGCCCTGGTCATCGGCAAGCGCCACGGCTACCCGCAGCGCAAGCCGATGCCGCACAACCTGACCATGACCCTCACCGGCGCCGGTCTGCTCTGGTTCGGTTGGTTCGGGTTCAACGCCGGCAGCGCGCTCTCCTCGGGTGCGCTCGCGGCCCTCGCCTTCATGACGACGCAGCTCGGTGCGGCGGGCGGTGCAGTGGGCTGGCTCGTCGTCGAAACGGCCCATCGCGGCAAGCCGACGGCGCTCGGTATCGCCTCCGGTCTCGTGGCCGGGCTGGTCGCCATCACGCCGGCCGCCGGGTACGTCGCCCCGTGGGCGGCCATCCTCATCGGCCTGCTCGCGGGCAGCGTTTGCTACTTTGCCGTGCTGCAGAAGGACCGCTTTGGTTACGACGACTCGCTCGACGCGTTCGGCATCCACGGCGTGGGTGGCCTCGCGGGCGCACTCCTCACGGGCCTCTTCGCGCAGAAGAGCCTCAATGAAGCCGGCAACGACGGCGCGTTCTTCGGCAACGGCCACCAGATGGTCACGCAGCTCATCGCCTGCGGCGCCAGCTTGGTGTACGCGTTCGTGCTCACCTTCGGCATTCTCAAGCTGATCGACGCGGTCATCGGTCTGCGCGTGAGCGAGAACGACGAGCGCGAAGGCCTCGACGCCACGCTCCACGGCGAGGAAGGCTACGTGCTCTCGGGCTCCGCCACCGCGGCGGAAGCTCCCCCGGAGCCGGTCCCCTCGGCCCCGCCGGTTGCGGCAGCCATCGTGAGCGCCGACGCCACGACCACCTGACGCACCGCCCATCTTTATAGGTCTTTTAGATCGTTTCCCGTATTCGAGGACCGCCATGATCTGCTTGAAAAGCGCGCACCTGCGTGCGCGACCGGGACTCCTTTGCGCTTTGATCGCCACGTCGACGTTGGTGGCGCGCACCGCATCGGCGCAATCTCCGCCCGATGCTCCGCCTGCACCGACTCCGGCATCCGAACCCCAACAGCCCGCGGAGGCGACGACGCCTCCGCCCGCCGCGACGACGGAAGAAGCGCCCAAGCCCGCCGAACCCGAAAAGCCCGCGGCGGCCCCCGCCACGGATGCCTTGAAGGTGACCGTCGGCGGTTATGCCGAGGCGTATTACGCGTACAACTTCAATCGACCCGAGAACGGGGTCACGAACTTCCGCTGGATCGATAACCGGCACAACACGTTCAAGCTGCAGACGGCCGTGCTCGACGTGCAGGCCGAATACGGCGCCTTCCAGGGGCACATCGCTTTCCAAGCCGGCCCCACGGCCGAGGGCTGGTACGCCGACTCGGTGGAAGCCCGCGCGGGCGCATCGGGTGCGGCTTCGCTCTCGGCCTCGACGTGGAAGATCATCCAGCAAGCCACCGTCGGCTGGAAGGCCCCCGTCGGTAAGGGTCTGCTGCTCCAGGCAGGCCTCTTCATCACGCCCATCGGATTCGAGGGCGCGGCGGTCAAAGACAACTACAACTGGTCGCGCTCGAACCTCTTCTACGCGCTGCCCTTTTACCACGCGGGCGTGCGCGCTTCGTACGAGGTGGCCGAGAACCTGACCGTCGCCGCATGGCTCGTCAATGGCTGGAACCAAGCCACCGACGGCAACGACGGCAAGTCGGGCATCGCGCAGATCACGTACAAGATCCCCGACCGGCTCACCGCGCAGGTGCTCTACATGGGCGGCCCCGAGCGCGCGCAAGACAGCGCGGAGGGTCGACCGTTTCGTCATTTGTTCGACGGGTGGGCGGAGTTCTACGCGCACAAGCTCGTGGCGGTGGCCGTGCACGGCGACGCCGGCTTCGAGAACGGCGCCTTTGGGACGCACTCATGGCACTCGGGCGCCCTTTACGCGAGGGTGCAGCCCCTTCCCTTCCTCTACGTCGCGGCACGCGGAGACGCCTTCCTCGAAAACGTGGGCACGAAGGATGGCGGCCAGTCGTCGAGCATTTTCTACGGCAGCGACGTCTACTCCTTCACCGGCACCATCGACCTACGTCCGATGGATCACCTGTCCTTCCGCACCGAGTACCGTCACGACTCCGCGCAGAACGACATTTTCTTCAAGCACGGATCCATCAAAGACACCGACGGCAACTACGTGCCCAACGCCGACGCGCAGGACACGGTCACCCTCGGCGTGACCGGCTGGTTCTAATCTAAGGGATCGCGCCGCGAAATACGTCGCCGCGGAGGGCGCCGCCAATGCGCTCGCCCGCGGCGAACGATTTCGTGCCCATCGACTCGGCGCCACGCTTCAAGTTGCCGAAGAGGAAGCGCACGGCGCTGCTGCCGTGTGAGCTGGCCGCGAGGCCCTGGTGCGCGAGCGACGTGGCGAAGGAACGGGTGGCGATGGGAACCCAGTTCGTGCCGTCGGTGCTCGCCGACGAGGAGGCGGTGGTCTCCCCTCCCGTGCTCGACAGTTCGAGGCGGGCGAAGAAGGTGCTCTCGGCGCTCAGGCCCGCCGGGCGCGGCGCCTCGAGCTCGGTGGTGGGGCCGCCCTTGGTCACCCGGTATTGCACGCGGATGCGCCCGTTGTCGGCGGGACGGCACACGGCGAAGTACGGGCTGTCGGCATCGCGCGTGGCGCGCGCCATGATGCAGCCCTTGGCCCATCGCTCGACATTGGAGCTGGGCACCGCGATGGCGCTGCTCCAGGTGGTGGCTTCCGTCGCGTTCGACGCGCTCGACGCGGGCTCCGATTCGACGAAATAGAAGCTATCGCTCGTCCCATCGATGTCCCCGGACTCGACGGAGACGCCCACCAGCTCGCCTTCCTCGACTTGATTGGGCTCGCAGCCCATCAAAAGGCAGAGAAACGGCCAGCCCGTTTTCGTCTGCGTCGTCGATGCCCAAGGGTCCACCTCCGCGTTCACGCGATCGGTGGCGAGAAAGTTCGTCCGGTGCGCCCGCGCCGCGTTCCACTGGAACGGATCATCGAGCCCGCCGCCCATGGTGCCGCCGCCGTAGACCCGGCTGACCAAGCCCGCGCGGTGGACTTCCTCGGTGCGCCAGGCATTCTCGGCGTCGGCGTTGAAGAACACGACGTTCGGCCGGCGCGCGTACTCCGGGAACGTGCACGTGGCATCGAGATCGGGCGCGATGAAGGCCATGCGGTCCGCTTCACCCTCGCCGAGGTACGTATCCAGCTTCGTGCCGCGCGCGCACGCCGCTCCGCCGGTAAGCGCGAAAATGACCTTGCCGCGGAGATCCTTGGTCTCGGGCCACGCGCACTTTCCTAGTGGGTGCTCGTCGGAGACGGCCTCGCGCAGGTTCTTGGCGCCCGGGCATGCCCGCATCAAGTCGCGCGGACGGAACACCGCGTCTTCGCCGAACACGCGACCGATGGCCTCATCGAGATCCGACGCCTCGTGGCCATTGGGGGCGAAGTCGTCCTTCAGGTCGAGCCAGAGCGTGACCACCTCGTGCTGCGGGAAGGCGTCGTGGAACGTCTTCACGGCGCGCAGGCAGTCGCTGAGGCGCACGCACTGCGTGTCCTCGTACGGCGCCGCGAACATGTGGTAGACGAACCAATCGCGCCCGGTGGTGGCGTGGCCACTGCGGTCGATGTGAAGGTCGAACTCCAGGGCGCGCACGCGGTGGTAAACCAACTCGTCGAAGATGGTCTCGTCGCGCACGTAGCTGTTGTGCGTCGCTTTTTGCTGCACCTGGTTGAAGCGGACCCCTTTGAGCTTGGCCACTTGGGCGGCGGCGCTCAATGTGCGACGAAGGAGGCCCTCGTCGTGCCGTGCCCATGGGCCACCCTGGGTCTCGGCGCATGCGGCCGCGAGTAAAAGTACCCCCGCTACCTTCCACGGACGTCCTCGGTCACGCCCTCCGCTCACCCGTCACCCGCTCCGCTCCTACCAAAAGCCCCAGACCAAGACACGTTCACATAGTGTCGTTGGTGTTTCACTTGACGCAAGGAGGATATGCCCAAAGATCGTGAAACTACGATGCCTACCACGTACACAGATCTGCTCGCCGACGTAAAAAAGACCACCAAAGAGGTATCGCTCGACGAGCTCAAGAAGCGGCTAGAGGCTGGAGAAAAGATCACGCTCCTCGATGTGCGTGAGAAGGAAGAGCATCGCGCCGGTTACATCCCCGGTGCTATTTCGATTCCGCGAGGCTTCCTCGAGATGCAGGTCGAGTCGAAGTTGCCCGACAAGGGCGCAAAAATCGTGGCCTATTGCGCCGGCGGGACGCGTTCGGCGCTGGCCGCGGCGACCTTGCAGCAACTGGGTTACACCAACGTGGAGACGGCGATGCCGGGCTTCGTGCGGTGGAAGGACGTGGGCTACCCGGTGGAGACGCCGCCTCAGCTCACCGACGCCCAGCGCGATCGCTACTCGCGTCATATCCTCCTGCCGGAGGTGGGCGAGGTCGGGCAGGCGCGCCTCCTCAAGAGCAAGGTGCTGCTCCTGGGCGCCGGCGGTCTCGGATCACCCGCCGCGCTTTACCTGGCCGCCGCGGGCGTCGGCACCCTGGGCATCGTGGACGCCGACACGGTGGATGCGTCGAACCTGCAGCGGCAGATTTTGCACTCCACGAGCCGTGTGGGCGTGCCCAAGGTCGA
Source organism: Sorangiineae bacterium MSr12523 (assembly GCA_037157775.1). Taxonomy (NCBI): domain Bacteria; kingdom Pseudomonadati; phylum Myxococcota; class Myxococcia; order Myxococcales; family Pendulisporaceae; genus Pendulispora; species Pendulispora brunnea. The sequence goes on along the minus strand of CP089982.1, from coordinate 2,596,994 downwards.
AAGCGCGGCCAAGGCCATCTCCGAGATCAACCCGGACGTGAAGGTGGTCGGGCACCAGGAGCGCCTCACCAGCGAAAACGTGGAGCGCCTCTTCGCCGACTACGAGTTGGTGGTCGACGGGACGGACAACTTCCCCACGCGCTACCTGGTGAACGATGCCAGCGTGTGGATGGGCAAGCCCATCGTGCACGGCTCCATCTTCCGCTTCGACGGCCAGGCGACGACGTTCTTGCCGCCCAAGGCCGCGGAGAAATTCGGCCGCCAGGCCGGCCCTTGCTACCGTTGCCTCTACCCGGAGCCGCCGCCCCCGCACCTCGCGCCCAGCTGCCAGGAGGCCGGTGTGCTCGGTATCCTTTGCGGCATCGTCGGCACGTTGCAGGCGACGGAAGCCATCAAGCTTCTCCTCGGCAAGGGCGATCTGCTCGCCGGCCGGCTCATCACCTACGACAGCTTGAAGATGCAATTCCGCGAGCTCAAGCTCCGCAAGGACCCGAATTGCCCCGTGTGCGGCCCCAACCCGACGATCAAGGAATACATCGACTACGAGGGCTTCTGCGCCATCGGCGTGTAACCCGGTCGCTCTAGGAAGAAGGAACAGGGAGGCGGGGAGGCGGGGAGTTTTTTGGGTTTCAATCAGCCCAGTTGGCCAACTGAAACCCTAAAAAAGCGTTCCGCGCCCTCTGTGCCGTATCCCTCCCCGCCTCCCCGTCTCCCTGTAAAATCCTCTAGCCGTTTCAGTGCTGGAAGCGGATGCCGTCGGTTTTCTTTTCGGCGGTTTTCGCGGGTTCGTCTTCCTTGGAGGGAGCTTCTTCGCCGCCCTTGCCGTCGTGGTCGGCGTGTTCGTCGGCCGGGAGGGGCGGGAGCATGCTGTCCAGCTTGGCGAGCGCTTCCTTCAGGGTAAGGGTGGCGGTCGCCTCGTCGGGGAGGGCGTTCGGCGAGGACGGAGACGACGACTTGGGCGGCGGCCACGCGGCGACGTAGCGCGGTGATTCTCCAGGGCCGCTGGCGTCGATCCAGCCCACGTGGCCGGTGCCCGGCTGGCGCACGTCGATGTGGATGAACGAGCTGTTCGGGTAATAGCCGCACCCCGTATCGGGCAGCGTCTTGCAGAAGGCGACCAAAGCCTCGTTGGAAACGCCGTCGAGGCGCATGTCGAGGGCGCGACCGGTGGCGTGGTAGCTGCCGGCGCTGGCGGGGCGGTAGCCGGAGATGACCTGCAGGCGGGCGTGTTTGCCCTTCGAGAAGTGGTCGACGATGGTTTGAATGCGCTCGACGAGCTTGGGATCGATGCGGCGGATGCCGGTGGCGATCTTGTCGCCTTTGACGTTGGCGAGCTCGGTGGGATCCACCTGGGGCTTGGGGGCGCTGCCGGGGCGGGCCAAGACGGAGAGGCGCTCGACGGCGAGGTGGGCGACGCTGCCGTCGCACTTGGTCAGCGGGAAGGTGTCCTCCTCGGCGAAGTGCATGACGGTGACGGAGTCGTGGAAGCACGGGGGCTTCACCTTCGGCGCGCGGATCGTGAGCGGGTTGCTCTTGGCCGCGGCGCGCTCCCTGGCGACGCCTTCCTCGCCCCTTTCGACGGCCCGCCCGGGGACGGCGCGGTTGGCGCTCAAGGCGGTCTTGCCGTGCGGCTTGTGCGCCGCCGGAGAGGTGGCGGGGGCGGTGGCTTGCGCCGGGGCAGGCGCTTTGGCGGCCGGCTTTGCGTCGGATTTGCCGGCGTTTTTCGTCGTGGGCGGTGCCGCATGGGCGCCGAGCGATACGAGGGTGACAACGGCACAAGTGGACAGAGCACCGAGCGCGGACAAAGCCTTCATGATCAGGTCTCCAGCGCACGCCAGGGAGGGCGCGCTAGACACACATGCACTTACCAGCGTGACTGGGCCAAAAAAATGGCAAAGTCCGTCCCCTCCCCATGCTGACCCGCAACGAATTCGAGGCATCGCTGAAGGCCCTGCGGGCCGACTACGCCGCCCGCAAAGACAACGTGGCCTGCATCGGCTGCGAGCGCTGCGCGCGCTGCTCGGAGTCCATGTTCTGCACCGACAGCCAGGGCCTGGTCCGCTGCCAGTACTGCAGCCGCTCGGCCGACTGCACCGACTGCGCGCACTGCACGCGCTGCACGGCCTGCCTGAAGTGCACCCACTGCGAGGATTGCGAGCGCTGCAGCGGCAGTGCCTACCTGGTGAAGTCCGTCGGCTGCACGGAGTGCACGTACTGCTACGGGTGCGTGGGGCTCACGAAGAAGGACTTCCACATTTTGAACGAGCCGTACGATCGCCAGACATACTTCGCGATCGTCGCCGCCCTGGGAAACGCGAGCTGAGATGCGAGCCGTCATCCAACGGGTGTCATCCGCAAGGGTCGAGGTCGACGGTGAAGTCACGGGCGCCATCGAGCACGGCCTTCTCGTTTACCTCGGCATCGGCCGCGGCGACGGCCCAAAGGACAGCGCGTTCCTGCTGGAGAAAATCGTCAACGCCCGCATCTTCGAGAACGCCGAGGGCAAATTCGACAAGAGCCTCCTGGACGTCGGCGGTGCGCTCCTCGTGGTGAGCCAATTCACCTTGTACGGCGATCTCCGCCGCGGCCGCCGCCCCAGCTTCGACAGCGCCCTGCCGCCCGAAGAAGCCGAATCGATGTACGACGCCTTCGTCCGCGACGCCCGCACCCGCGGCCTCACCGTCGCCACGGGGCGCTTCCGCGCACACATGCATGTCTTCAGCGTGAACGACGGCCCCGTCACGTTGCTGCTCGACAGCGCCACCTAAGCCGCACCTCGTTGACGTCAACGTCAACGTAAGACGTCAACGTCACTTGGAGCGCTTGCGTTGGCTCAATCGGGCCAGGGAAAGGCGTGTGGCGAGGGCGATGGCTTCGCGCATGCCGCGGGGGTCGGCTTTGCGCTTGCCGGCGATGTCGTAGGCCGTGCCGTGATCGACACTGGTGCGGATGATCGGGAGGCCGAGGGAGATGTTCACGGCTTCGCCGAAGCCGAGGAGCTTCATCGGGATGGTCGCTTGGTCGTGGTACATCGCGAGGACGGCGGCGAAACGACCGGCGGCGCCGAGGCGGTAGGCGCTTTCGGCGGGGACTGGGCCCTCGAGCAGCACCTGGCGGGCCTCGCGCTTCAAGCGGCGACGCGCCAGGGCCATGCCGGGCGCAATGGACACCGTTTCCTCGTTGCCGAGGAGGCCACCCTCGCCGGCGTGCGGGTTGAGCGATGCGACGGCCAGGTAGAGCGGCCGCTTGCTCACCCGCGCAACCCGCCGCCCCTCTTCGTCGACCGCGGCGAGATCCGTGATGAGCACCCCCAGCCAGTACGCCGCCGTCGCCACGCTCTCGGGCGTGATGGCCCGCGGAACGGCGCCGAGGCGCAGGTGCGTCGTCACCAACGCGGTGGTCAGCTCTTTCGACGCGAACGCCATCACCACCTCGGGCGCGCGCAGCCGCCGCGCAAGGTGCTCGGTGTGGCCCAAAAAGGCCCGCGCCGTGCGCCCGCCCGAGCTGGCGATGACCTCCTTGCTCACCGGTCCGGTGACCATCGCATCGGCCTCACCGCGCGCTGCGAGATCGCATGCCTCGTCGACCCACGCCAGCTGCGCCGCCCCGCCGGTCTTCGTGGGCTTGCCCGGTCGCGCTTCCGACGTGCGCAAACTCGCCGTCGGCTGCCACACCAGCACCTCGCGCTCCTTCTTTTGAAAGCGCGGCACCGACCGAAATGCGTACCCTTCCGACGCGGACTCCAGCCGCACGATGCGCGCATCGATGCCCCGCGCCTTCGCGGCCGACGCAATCACCCCGTGATCGCCCACGAGCACGATGCGCGATGACGCAGGCGCCTCGAGTGCGGCGAGCAGGCTCACCTCGGGGCCAATGCCCGAAGGACAACCGATGCTCAGCGCAATGCGCGCGTGGCGGCTGACGCCTCCACCGGAGGTCCGTCGCTTGCGACGGCCGACCCCCTCCTGACCCGCGACACGCATCAGGGTGTTCTCGTTTGCCCCACGGGCGCCGCGGCAGGTATGCCACCGTTCGGCGTGTCCGACACGACTGGGCCATCCGAGACGAGTGGCCCCTCGCCGCCTTCCTCCGACGGCATCTCGGCCGGGGCGCGCAATTTGTAGCCCGTACCGCGCAACGTCTCGAGCGGAAGCGCGTCGCCCAGCTTGGCCCGAAGCCGGCGCACGTGGATGTCCACCGTGCGGGCCCCGCCCTCGTAACGCACGCCCCACACGCGGCTGAGAAGCGTCTCGCGGCTGAACACGCGACCGCGATTGGCCGAGAAAAACGCCAGCAGCGCGAACTCCTTCGCCGTCAGGACCACGCGCCGCCCGTCGAGCGACACCTCGTGCGCGGCGCGGTCGAGCACGATGCCGCCAATCTTGATGCGCTCCTCGTTCGCGAACTCGCTGCGCTGCCATTCGAGCTGGCGGATGCGCGCGTACAGTTCGGCCGGGCGATATGGCAGCACGATGAAATCGTCGAACCCACTCGATGGCTCGACGCGTGCAACCTGCCGCTCTGGGATGGCCAGAATCGCGGGCGTCTCCTCGAGTCGACTTTCGCGGCGTGCCGTGCGCAGGGCGCTCACGGCAAAGTCGGGGCGGTCGCCCGCCTCGATCACGATGGCGCGGAACGAAGCCTCGCCCTCGCAGGCCGTCGAAAAGTCATCCCAGAAGTCGAGCGTGCGAACCCGGGCGCCCAGCTGCCGCAAGTGGGATGCAGCACCGTCCTCCGATTCGTGCTCCTTGCCGTGCCCCACCACAAGCACATATCTGGATCCTGACATCTCTCATTCTTCGATAGCGCGCTGCGGCGCGCTCGTCGAGAGAGACTCGGCGCTTCATTTGCTTCTTCGTGTGCGATCGGTGGCGAAGGTCGTACTTGCGCGTAACCTATGTCGTAGCGGGCCGTAGAAGTGAGAGTCGCTCGGATGCCACCCAATCGATCGTTGCGTCTTCTCCGGATTCTACTGCTGCTTGCGCTTGGCCTGCTCGGCAGTGCCTGCGCCAATACGGTCGCGCCGCGGGCGCACATCATCTACGTCGCCATCCCGCCGCCGCCGGATCCTGTGGAAATCGAAGGCAGTGCGCCCTCGCCTGTCTACGTCTGGGTCACCGGTCGCTACGACTGGAACGGCGTCGAGTACGTTTGGATCCCCGGCCAATGGGAGCCGCGGCCTTACGATCGGGCGGTCTGGATCTCCGGAAAATGGACCCAGACCCGGCGCGGTTGGGTCTGGGTCGATGGCCGCTGGGCGCTCGGTAAAGGGAACCGAACCTAGACTTTCGTCCCGCCCACGGTGATGGCGGAGATCTTGATGGTCGGGCAGCCCACGCCCACGGGAACGCTCTGGCCGTCCTTGCCGCACGTCCAGATGCCGTCGGAGACGCCGACGTCATTGCCCAACATGCTCACCTTGCGCAAAACATCGGGCCCGTTGCCGATCAAGTTCACGCCCTTGAGCGGCGCGGTGATCTTGCCGTCTTCGACGAGGTAGCTCTCGGTGAGCGAGAAGACGAAGTCGCCGTTGGAGATGTCGACCTGGCCGCCGCCGAACTTCTTCGCGAAGACGCCGCGCTTCACCGTCTTGATGATCTCGTCCGGATGGTGCTCGCCGGCGAGAAGCAACGTGTTGGTCATGCGCGGCATCGGCGCGCACGCAAAGCTCTCGCGTCGGCCATTCCCACTTGGGGTCAGTTTGAAATGGTTCGCGCTCAGCCGGTCGTGCATGTACCCAACGAGCTTGCCCTTCTCGATGAGCACCGAGGAGCGAGGCTCGTTGCCTTCGTCGTCCACGTTGATCGAGCCGCGCGACTGAAGCAGGGTCGCATCGTCGATGACCGTGCAAAGGTCGCTCGCGACCAGCTGCCCGATCTGACCCGCGTAGTTGCTCGTACCCTTGCGGTTGAAGTCGGCCTCGAGGCCGTGGCCCACGGCTTCGTGAAGCAGGATGCCGCTGTCGCCCGGCGCGAGCACCACCTCCATCGTGCCCGCCGGGGCCTCCACTGCGTCGAGCATGCGGATGGCTTGCTCGGCCGCCTCGCGGGCGTGCCACTCGGGGCTCTTGCCCTCGAAGTAGCCCATGGTCGTGCGGCCACCGCCACCCGACGAAGCTTCCTGGCGCTTCTGATCGCGCTCGGCCACCACGCGCACGCCGAAGCGCACGAGGGGCTGCGTGTCGCGCGCCATCTTTCCATCGCTGGTGACGATGAGCAGCTCGCGGATCTCTTCCGCGAGGCTCGCCTCCACCTTGATGATGTGCTTATCGAACGCGTGCGCCGCCGCGGCCGCGCGCTCGAGCAGCTTGCGCTTGTCCATGCCGGGCACGTCGAGGGTGACCTGGTCCAGCTCGTAGCGCGCAGGAAGCGAGAGCGATCGCAGCGCGACGGGAGCCTTGGCCCCGCCACCGGTTGCGATCTGGGCGGCCGTTTCCGCCGCGCGCTTCATCGCGTCCCAATCGAACTGCTCCACGTAGGCGTATCCAGTCGAGTCACCTTTTTGTACACGGACACCGAGCCCCATCGTCACACCACGCGAGGCGCTCTTCAGGATGCCCTCATCGAAGAGAAGACCGCCACCGGCGCGGTACTCGAAGAACAAATCGGCGTAATCGCCACCAACCGCGAGCGCGATGGAAAGGAGGCGCTCAGCGAGCTGGACGTCGATTTCGTTCGGTCCGCCCGGAGCGAACGGCGCCTTGTACAGGGAAGATTGGGTCGGCATGACAGGATTGGAACATATAAACCTCCATCGCGACACGTCGAGTACAGTCACGCCCCAGGCACTCGATGATCACGCTCGCGCTCGCCCTCGTGGCACTGCATCTTTTCGCCAACCTCCTCTGGATAGGCTCCATCTCGGTGGTGGCTTGGCTGGTACTCACAGCGTCCGGCCGCGCATCCTCCACCCCGCAACCCAGTGGTGCGTTGGAGCTCGCGTTGGGAACCGACACCCGCTCCGCGGCGTCGCACCTGGCGCGGACGATCTACCTTCGCTTCGCGACCCCGGCGTTCGGGGCCAGCTTTCTCTTCGGCGTGGCGCGGCTAGCGATGGATCCAAGCACGTACATTCACATGCATTGGTTCCACGCAAAGCTTATGGCCGCCCTCGGTGTCATTGCTCTGCACCATGTGATCGGTGCCAGGGCCAAGCGACTTGCTGCGGGAAGTATGCAAGTACGGGGAACAAGCGCTATTCTTTTCGGTGCCCTCCTTGCGTGCGTTGTGCTGACTTGCCTCTTCGTCATTTTCAGGAATGAACTCATTGGCTGATTCGGAACAAGTGAGGAGTGCGTTCATCCGTGCCGATTGACCGCGAATCGGTGCTCCAGACCGCTCAGAAGTACGCCGAGAAGAAGAAGTACGATCGGGCGATCGCCGAGTACCAGAAGATCATCCAGGTGGATCCGACCGACGCTCGGACCCTCCTGAAGATGGGCGACCTCCAGGTAAAAATGGGCGCCTACGCGGATGCGATCGCGACCTATGAACGGGTCGGCAAGCACTACGTCAGCCTCGAATTTTTCGTCAAAGCCGTCTGGGTCTACAAGCAGATCGGCGAGATCCTGCACAAGCACGTGCCGCATCTCGAGGAGCGTTACGCGCACATCGCTCCGCAGCTCGCGCAGCTCTATCAGAACCTCGGGCTGACGAGCGATGCCATGGCCACCCTGGACGAGGTGGCCACGCGACTGCAGAAGCAGCAACGCGACACCGAAGCCATCGAGGTCTTCAAGAAGACCATCGACCTCGACCCGAACAACCCCATCCCGCACCTGCGCCTGGCGGAAGCCCTGTCGCGGGCGCGCGATCCGGAAGGCGCCGCGAGCGTCTTCTCCACGGCGGCTTCGCTGCTGATCCGGCGCGGTCGTCCCGACGACGCGTTGAAGGTGCTCGAGCGGCTGCTGCATCACAAGCAGGACCCGGCGCAGGCACGCATCGCCGCCGAGCTTTACCTGCAACGCGGTGCGCAGGCGGACGGGCTGCAGGCGCTGGCGAAGCTGCAGATCTGCTTTCAGGCGAACCCGAAAGACATCGACACGTTGGCGCTGCTGGCGCGCGCGTTCGTGGTCATCGGGCAGGCGGCCAAGGGCATCGAGGTTCGGAAGGAAATGGCGCGCATCGCGCGCGAGCAGGGCAAGACCGAGCTTTTCCGTCGGCTCGTGAACGACTTGCTCGAGGTGGCCGGCGACGACGACCAGGTGCAGCAACTCGCTGTGAGCCTGCCACCCGACGATGACGACGACGAAGAGTCGCAGCTCGCGCCACCGCCGCCCCGTGTTACGATGCCGCAGGCACCGCGCGGCTCGGCCCCGATCATCGAGGCAGTGGAGCTCGACGAAGAGCTGCTGGCCGACGACGATTCGGCCATCGAGTCCATCGAGGCGCTCTCCGCACCGGCCACGTCACGCGCGGGGCAAACACTGTCGCTGCCTGGCCTGACGGATGACGAAATGCCGGTGTTCGACGTGCCGAGTCGCCTGTCGCAGGTGGGCTCGCGGGCATCGGCGCCGGATCTGACGGAGCGGCATGCGTCCATCTCGGACGACTACCCCGAGATGAGCATCGAGGAGGCGGACGACCTTCTGGTGCCGACGAGCAGCGAGGAGGCCATCGCCGAGCTGCTCGAGGAAGCGGCGTCGCTGCGACGGCGGCGGATGTACACGTCGGCCATCGAGTCGCTGCGCATCGGGCTCGAGCTCGATCCGTACGCGATGGACCTGCGGCATGCGCTGCGGGACGTGCTCATCGAAGCGGGGCGCATCGACGATGCGGTGGACGAGTCGTTCGCCACGGTGTCGCTGCTGCTCGATCGGCTCGATGGCGAGGGTGCCGCGCGCGCATTGAGCGACATCCTCGCGATCGATCCGGGCAACGAGCGCGCCTTGCACATGCTGCGCGAGCTCGGGTACGACGCGCCCGTTCCCGCATCGGAATCGCGACCTGCGTCCGCGGAAGTGAACGACGATCTGGACGATCTGTACGATCCGGACGCGCCCCTTCCCACGTACGAGTTGGACGAGTTGGGCACGGCGCACCTGGAGCCGCCGTCCTTCAGCGACCAAACGGTGCCGCGCGGAACGTTGCCAGGGCCGCCGCCTCGCGTGGCTCCTCGTCGCGAGTTGGCCATCGACGATCCCTTCGGGTCGTCCGAGCTGCCGCTTCCCGAGTTCCCGCTCGACCCGTCGGCGATGGACGTGGCGCGGCATGCGGACACGTTGCTCGATCCGGCGGCGATGGATCCGATGATGGATCCCACGGAGGTGACCAGCCGCCAATCGGCGAGCTCGCGCCCGGTGGTGGAGCTCGAGGACGCGCTGGAGGAGGCGGACTTTTTCGCATCGCGCGGGCTTTACGGCGATGCGCGGGCGGTGCTTCGCGAGCAGCTGTCGCGCAATCCGAATCACCCGCTGTTGCTCGAGCGGATCCAAGAGCTGGAGATGCAGGAGCACGGCGGCGCGGCGCAAACGTCGGGCACGCGGGCGGTGCCCAACAGCGTCGACGAGCGCAGCTTCGACATTTCCGCATCGCTCGATGCGCTGGAGAACCTGGAAGAAGTCACGGGGCCCATCGACTTGGTCGCCCTCGGCGGGCAGGTCGACGTCGAAGAGGTGTTCGCGAAGTTCAAAGAAGGCGTGAACAAGCAGATCGACGTCGACGACGCCGACATGCACTACGACCTGGGCATCGCATACCGCGAGATCGGGAAGTTCGACGACGCGATCCGCGAGTTCGAGCTGGCCGCGAACGATCCGAGCCGCACCTGCGTGTGCGAGTCGATGATCGGGCAGATTCACATGGACCGCGGGGCACTGCCCGATGCGATCGATGCATTCTTGCGCGGCCTCGCCGCCAAGACGCGAACGCCGGAGCAAGAGACGATGCTCTCCTTCGAGCTGGGCAAAGCTTACGAGGAGAAGAACCTGCCGAAGGACGCGCTGAACTCGTACCACCGGGTGTCGCGCTGGAATCCGAACTACCGCGACGTGCAGGAGCGCATCCGCCGCCTGTCGCGCCACGAATCGACGCGCACGCCCTCGCGCCCGCTCGCCGTGGGGGCCGAGGACGACGAATTCGACCGCGCCTTCGACGAGATCATCGGGGACGGCAAGCTGCCCTAGGCGTGGCAGTTGCGGTAACCTGGCCACGATGATTTGTCGTCTCTGGCGGGGGTACACCACGAAAGAAAATGCGGATGCGTACGAGCGCGTGGTGCGCGGGGAGGTCATTCCCGGCATCGAGGCGCGGCGTATCCCCGGGTTTCTATCGATTGATCTGATGCGCCGCGAACGCGAGAACGACGTGGAGTTCGTCACGATGATGTGGTTCGACGCGCTCTCCTCGGTGAAGGCGTTCATGGGCGAGGACTACGACGTGGCCCACGTGCCGGCGGCAGCGCGGGCCGTGCTGTCGCACTTCGACGAGCGCTCGGCGCACTTCGAGGTACTCGATCGACGCACGCAGTAAGATGCTCACGGCGCGGCAAATGTCGGCGGTGCTGACGAAGGTGGCGCGCTTCGTCGAAGGGCGCGATCACCTCGCGGTGACGCGGGTGTCGCTGGACGGCGATCCGTTTGCGGTGCTGGTGTCGACCATCATTTCACTGCGCACGCGCGACGAGGTGACCGACGTGGTGAGCCCGAAGCTGCTCGCCGTCGCGCCCGACGCGAAGACGATGGCGAACACGCCGGTGGAGCGCATCGCCGAGCTGATTTTCCCCGCCGGGTTCTACCGAAACAAGGCGCAGACGCTGCAGGAGATCGCGCGCACCCTACTGGACGAGCACGACGGCCGCGTGCCAGATACGTTGGAAGGGCTCCTCGAGCTCCGGGGCGTGGGCCGCAAGACAGCGAACCTGGTGCTGACCTTGGGGCATCGCAAGCCGGGCATCTGCGTGGACATCCACGTGCACCGCATCTCGAACCGACTCGGCTTCGTGCGCACGAAGTCCCCCGACGAAACGGAAATGGTGCTCCGCGATCAGCTCCCACGCCGCTGGTGGATCCCCATCAACGACATCCTGGTGACATTCGGCCGCGTCCACTGCACGCCGCTGTCACCCCACTGCTCCACCTGCCCCGTCGCCAACGTCTGCCACCGGGTCGACGTCGGTCGTGCACGCTGACGTCCGAAGAAGATTGAACAGGGAGGGGGGGAGGCGGGGAGGGATACGGCACAAATCCCACCGCGCACCGAGGCTGGTTTGGGTTTTCACTTGGCTCACGAAGCCAACTGAAAACCTAAAAAAGCCTTGGCACGCGGTGGGATTCGCGTTGTTTCCCTCCCCGCCTCCCCCCCTCCCTGTGAATTCTCTCAGGAGAGCGCAGCGAGTAAGCGGGCTACCCACGGGTTCGAGCGGAGGTCGTCGGGTAGGTCGGCGATCGCTTGGGCGCGGGGGCGGGAGGTGCCGAAGATGGCGGCGTATGCTTTGGACAGGGCGGTGATGTCCGAGTCGGGGAGGCCGCGGCGTTGGAGACCGACTTTGTTCAAGGCGCGGATGCGGGCGCGGTCGCCTTGAACGACGACGAAGGGCGGGACGTTGCGCTCGCACATGGCGCCGGCGGCGACGAAAGCGCTCTCGCCGACGTGGACGAATTGGGCGAGGCCGCTCAAGCCGCCGAAGGTGGCGTAGTCGTCGACCCAGGAGTGACCCGCGAGCTGAACGCCGTTGGCCAGCACGATGTGCGAGCCCAACACGGTGTCGTGCGCGGCGTGGGCGCCGGCCATGAACAAATTGTGATGGCCGATTCGCGTCGCCCGGCCCGATGTGCCGCGGTGAATCGTCACGTGCTCGCGGAACACGTTGAAGTCGCCCACCTCGAGCGTGCCCGGGGCCCCGGCGTGGCGCTTGTCCTGCGCCACGCTGCCAACCACCGCGAAGGGAAAGAGCACATTGCCCTCACCGAGGCGCGTCGGCCCCTCGACGATCGCGTGCGACGACAGACGCGTGCCGCGCCCGAGGTGCACCCGCGCGCCCACGACGGCGTAGGGCCCGAGCTCCACGTCGTCCTCGAGCGTCGACTCGGGGTGCACGATGGCCGTGGGATGCACTTTGGTGCTCATCGCCCTTCCCGATACAGCTTGGCCAAACCGCGGAGCCATCGCATGCGTGGTACGGCAGGATAGCCCGCCACGGTCGCGCCGGCCGGCACATCGCCGATGACACCGCTCTTCGCCGCAATGCGGGCGCCATCCCCCACGCGAACATGATCGGCAAAGCCCGCTTGGCCGCCGACCTTAACCCCCCGGCCCAATGTGACCGATCCCGCAAAGCCGGTTTGCGCCGCCACGAGGCAGCCCTCGCCAATGACGCAATTGTGGCCCACGTGGACCTGCGCATCGAGCTTCGTCCCGCGGCGAACCACCGTCGGCGACAAGGTGCCGGCGTCGATGGTGCAAAGGGGCCCGACCCCGACGCCGTCCTCGAGGATCACGCCTCCGAGCTGCGGCACGGCGCACACGCTGCCGTCCGGCCCTTCCGCCCAGCCAAAACCGGGGTGGCCAATCACGGCGTTGGCGCCGATGCTCACGTTCCTTCCAATGCGCACGCCGGGATGAATCACCGCATTGGGCCCGATCACCGAGCCCTCACCGATCTGCGGCTCCGGTCGCGGGGCGCTGCACGAACCGAGCACCTGGGCCATCGCCCACGTGGCGTGCGAATGGACCCACGCCGGCAAATCGGGCAAACGCAGGCGCGAAGCCAGCGATGCATCCACGAGAAGCGCGGCCCCGCGCTGGAGCGCCGCCTCCACCTCTCCCAGACGATCCACGCGAAGCACCGGTGCGAGATCGCCTGCACCGGCGCTTTCGAGCGACGCGATCGACGTCACCGAGGTATCCAAACGCACCTCGCCGCCCCAACGGACGGCGAGCTCGCACAAGCGGACGGGGTCGAACGCGAGACCCCACTGAGAAACTACAGGTGGCAGGAGCTTACTTCTTCGGTGCGGGCGCTGCCGGAGCCTTGGCCGCTGCGCCGCCGCCACCGCTGTTGTACGCCTGAATGGCGCGGTCGGTCAGGTCGAGATCTGCACGCATGTAGGCGACGGCTTGCTTGTCGACCACGATGTCGAAACCCTCGGTCGACGCAATGCGCTTCACGATGGCCATGATCTTCTCGACGATGGGGTCGGTGAACTCCTTCTGCCGCTTCTCCAGGTCCTTGTTGTACTCGACGAACACGGACTGAAGCTCGACCATCGCCTTCTGCCAGTCCTCGACGCGCTTCTGGAAGGCTTCCTTCGAGAGGACCTTCTGCTGCTTCTCGAGGTCTTCACGCTGCTTCTGCAGCTCGTTCTGCTTCTTGTTCAGCTCTTGCTGCTTGCTGTCGAAGATCTTTTTCAAGGACGCCTGGGCGCGCAGGCCATCTTCGGTCTGCATGACCGCGCGTTGAACGTCGACGACGGCGACCTTCATCTCCGCGCGTGCGTCGAAGCCCAGGAGGAACAGACTGGCCGCGAGCCATGCCGCGAAGACTTGGGGAAACAATTTCATGGGAAACCCGCGTACCTAAGGATAAGCAAGAGGTCAAGGCAGCAAACGCGGGAAGCGCTCGAGCCAAGGCGAAACGCGTGAAGTTCCGGTACCAGGGTAGGGCGTAAACGGCCGGCTACACCCGCACCGGCAAGAACGTCGTACACAGGTCACGGTGGGGAGGGTGCGATACGCGAATTCCCCGAGAAATCTCATCATGTGGCGAGCTTTGCGAGATGGCACGGGGTGTGGATACTAGGAAGCAAACTTTTGGTCCTTGCCGGAGGCGCCGTCGAAAATGGATCGTCGTGGTTGGCAAAAGCTGGGTCGACTGTCGGGGGTAGCCTCGTTCGTGATGGTGCTCGGCACGGTCCTATGGGCGGGCGGCTGTAGCGACTCCGATTCGGATTGCGACGGCTTCGGCTGCGGACCGTCGGGGGGCGGCGGCTCCTACGACGCCGGCAAGAACGACTCGAGCACCACCGTCGACTCGGGCAAGGACAGCGGGACGCCCCAGTGCGAGTTCCCCAGCGATTGCCCGAACGGCAAGTCGTGCGTGAACGGCCAGTGCCTGCCGACATGCAACGAAGACGCGGGCAACACCTGCGGCAACGGCTACAAGTGCGTCAAAGGCGTCTGCCAGCCCGAGCCGGGCAAGCCGCAGTGCGATGAGGACAAGGACTGCAGCGAGGCCGGGGCAACACCGAAGTGCCGCGGCGGCCGGTGCGTCCCCGCCTGCGATCCGGCCAACCCCAAGTGCCCCGACGGCCAGGTTTGCGATCCGGGCGGGGCGTGCGTTCCGGATACGGGCCCCAAGCCCAACTGCACAGCCACGGACTTGTCGAAGTGCCGCACGAACCAGTCCTGCGTCGATGGCTTCTGCCGATACCGCTGCGAGACCACCGACACGTGCCGCCTGATCGACGCGCGGCTCGCGTACTGCGGCAACGACAAGATCTGCCACCTGCAGTGCTCGCAGTCGTGCCCCTCGCCGCAGACCTGCATCGACGGCACCTGCAAGTAGAGGCGCTCGGTCAGTCGTCCGAGCTCGAGTCGGAATCCGAGAGGGAGGGCGCGTCGCACGACGCGTCCGTCTTCTCGACTTGGACCGTGACGTACTCGCAGGAGAACTCATCGCGGAGCTTCTTGCTCAAACGGCTGGCCAGGGTCGAGAACTCGGGGTCGTCGCCGTCGGAGCGCACGTGCACGATGAGGGCATCGTGGCCGGCGCCCAAGGTCCACACGTGCATGTCGTGAACCTCGTGCACGCCGGGGAAATTGCGCACGATCGTGCGAACGGCATCCACCGGTAGATGCACCGGCGCGGCCTCGAGCAGCACCAAGGTCGCATCGCGAAGCAAACCGAGGGCGCCCAACACGAGAATGAGCGCGACGAGGAAGCTGGCCACCGAATCCACCGCCGGAGGGCCCCCCAGGCGAATGATCACCGCCGCCACCAACGCCGCGAGCGAGCCGAGGGCATCGCCGAGCAGGTGCAACCTCGCACCACGCAAATTGAGGCCGTGTCCCTTGCCGTGATCATGGCCGTGGTGATCGTGATCGTGGTGGTGATGATGGTGCCCGTGACCGTGATGACCAATGACGTCGTGAAGCAGCCACGCGCTCACGCCATTGACCACGAGCGCGCCCATCGAGACGAGCAACATGATCGTCGCCGCCGGCGGCTCCCCTTCCCCGCGCAGCTGCTCGATGGCGTCGTGCACGATTTCGACGGTGACCACGAGAACGAGCAGCGCATTGAAAATCGCAGCCACCGGCTCGGCGCGGCGCAGCCCGAAGGTAAAGCGAGGGGTCGGACGGCGCACCGCAAGCTTCATCGCCACGATGCTCATCGAGATGGCCAACACGTCCATCAGCAGATGGAGCGCATCGGCCTTGAGCACCTGGCTTCGCGCGGCGATCGCCCCCGCAAGCTCGAAGACGAAGAAGACGCCGATGATGCCCAGCACCAACCCGAGCCTCTTCGCCTGGCGAGCTTCCGCCGCGGTGAACTTCGCCGCGCCAGCACCCGAAGGCGAAGGAGAAGGCGAAGCCGCAGGGGCGCCATGATCATCATGGCCGTGATGATCGTGATGATCATGCGGACCGTGATGATGATGCCCGTGGTGGTGGTGGTCGTGATCCGAGGCGTGCGGGTGTGAAGAAGGTTGATGCGCCATCCGGGGTCCGGTTAGACAGCGTTATACAAGAATGTAATCGTCTGTCACCCGGGTCGTCGCGTTGGCAATCACCGCCGTCGTCTCGTCGTCGCGCTGAATCGCCGAAAGATAAAGGCTCCCCAAAATGGCCGGGTGGTCCTTGATCAAGGAGATGAAGTCTTCTCGCGGCAGGTGCAGCGTTACGGTTGGATGCACCGCGACGACGTCCGCGACCGCCTTTCGACGCAAAACGAGCGCGACCTCACCGACCACCTCACCCGCCCCCAAGGTCGAGATGACCAGCGGCTCCTCCCCCGGTTCGTAGCCGACGACGGCCACCTCGCCCGAGGCAATGAGGTGCAAGCCCGACGCCTCTTCCCCTACCCTGATGAGTTTCTCGCCCTTTTCGAAGACGCACGTCTCGAAGCGCTCCACCAGCGCGGGCCGCGCATCCGGGTGCACGTCGATGAGCACGCGCGAGGTGCGCACCAGGTTTGCCACCATGCGCCGGCGGCAGTGTGCGGCGAGCTCGATGCCCACGTCGGGCCGTGCCTGGGCGACTTTTTCGAGGGCATCGCGGCGGGCGACGAGCAGAATCGATGGGCGGCACGCCACCACGCTGGCCGCGCGCGGCGTTCGTGACAGCAGCGCCATCTCGCCGAAGAGCGAACCATTGACCAAGCGTGCAAGCGTCACGTCGCCGCCGTCGTCCGGCGGGGGCTTGCGCCGCACTTCGAGCTCTCCGCGCGCGACGATGTACGCTTCCGCGCCCTCCTCGCCCTCCACGATGACGGCCTGCCCCGCAGGCACCGTGATCATCTCGAAGGCGGCGATGAGCGCGCGCAGGCCTTCCATCTCCAGCGCGCTGAAGAACGGGAGCGGCGCGATGGGCGGTAGCTCGCGGCCCTTTTGGTAGCGCTCACGTGCGCCGTGCACGATGCTGGTCGCCTTGGACAAGAGCGCCGGGCCGGCGAGAAAAGAACTCATCGGCTGGAAGGTCTCGAAGTTCGGCAACGGAGGTGGCGGCGACGAAATGTCCGACAGCCGCGACGAACCCACGCAAAACGACGCGGCGATCTCGTCGAAGTACCGATCGACGGCCCGCCCCAATTGGCGAAGATCGGCCACCGCCGCGACGGCCAGCGGCAGGTTGCCCGCATCGATGGCCTGCTTCACGGCGAGCTCGAGTCCTTCGGTCGCGGCCTCCGTGCGGCCGGCGTCGGCCAGCAGACGGCACGTGAGAATGAGCGCGCTCGGCGTCACATCGTGCTCGACCACGGCGGCCGCCCACCGCAACGCGGCCTCCCCTTCGTCGGCGAGCATCAGCGCAAGCGCCCGATCGACGGGCGAATCTGTGGTCTGGCTGCCGGGAAGATCCGGGGGTGCCGTTCGCATTGGCTACCAACAGTATACTGAGTTGGCACGGGGAACTGAGCCCGTTTTATTTCATGGAGCCGCTGCCGCTTCCGCCGCCGCTGGAGCGATCCATGTACTCGGTCATGGCGCTTGCGGTCGCCTCCACCAGGGGGACCACTTTGGGGTAGTCCATGCGGGTTGGGCCGATGATTCCAATGGTTCCGACGGTGCGTCCGTGGTCCAGGAAGGGGGCCCGGACGATGGCCAATTGACCACCGCCGAGCTCGCCTGCCTCCTGGCCGACCATCACCGTGGGGCCCTTCGCCGCCATGGTGGCGTCGAGCAGTCGCAGCAAGCGCTCCCGATCGTCGAAGGCGCTGACGAGCTGCTTCATGCCCGCCGCGTCGGAGAACTCGGGCCGGTCGAAGAGCTTCGACTGCCCCTCGATGACCACGTCCGCTTCGGTGGGCGGCGTCTCGCTGACCGCAGCCTCGGCGAGCGAGAAGGCGCGGCGGCGCAGTTGGTCCTGCTGGATGCGCTCCGTGGCGAGCTTTCGCGCGAAGAAGTCGCGCAGATCGCCGAGGGTGCGTCCGTCGGTCACGTCGTCGAGCAAGTTGTGAATGCGCGTGAGCTCCGCATCACTGACCTGCGCGGAGATGAAGCGGTTCTGCACGGAGCCGTTCGACATGACCAGAACGGCGAGCAGCTCGCCCGGGTTGGTTCGCAGAAAGCGCAGCTGCTTCAACGTGAGCGCTTCGAGGCGCGGGCTGACGACGACGGCGACGGCGCCGGTCAGCTCGGAGAGAAAACGCCCCGTCTCGCGCATCATGTTGTGGCCCGGCGTCATCTCCTCGAAGCGGGCCCTGATGCGGGCATGCTCCTCCTGCGACAGGGCCCGCACTTCCATCAACGCGTCGATGAAGAGACGGAAGGCCCGATCCGTCGGAACGCGGCCGGCGCTGGTGTGCGGCTGTTGCAGATACCCAGCCTCCTCCAGGTCGGACAGGACGTTGCGAATGCTCGCCGGTGACAGCTCGATGCCGCACTTTTTGGAGAGTGTTCGCGACCCAACGGGTTCCCCCGTCGCGACGAACTCGGTGATCGCCGCATAGAGGATCTGCTTCGCACGCGCGCTGAGCTCGGACATCGCTGAGCCTCTAGCTTAGCACCCTACCCGGTCATTTCATTTTGGAACGACGGCGAGGCGCGCGAGTGTTTCCTCGATGTCCTGAGGGAGCGGCTGCGTAAAGGACATGGGCCGCTGCAACGCGGGGTGCACGAAGCCCAATTCGGCCGCGTGGAGCATGAGGCGTGGGGCCGGAATGGTTTCCCCTTGGAAACCGCGGATGTAGACCCGCTCGCCCAAAAGGGGGTGTCCGGCCTCGCTCAAGTGGATGCGAATCTGGTGCGTACGCCCCGTTTCGAGCCGGCAGGCCACGAGGGTCGCACCGCGCAATTTTTCCACGGGTTCGACGTGCGTGATGGCGAGCTGAGGAGAACTCCCGCCCTTTTCGAGCTGCCCGGGGCGCTGCGTCGAACCGCGAAGCCCGTCCCCGCGATCGGCGACCAGGTGGGAGCGGATGGTGCGGGCGGTCCGTAGGTCGCCGTGCACGATGGCGAGGTAGCGGCGCCCGATGGTGTGCGCGCGAAACTGGTCGGTGAGGCTCTTCTTCGCGAGCCACGTGCGCGTGAACACGATGAGCCCCGACGTCTCCTTGTCGAGTCGATGCACGATGCCCAGCGCCGGACGGCCACCACCGCGTTCCGTTTGTTGGCGCGAGAGATAATTGCGCACCCTGGCGTCGAGCGTGTCCGGGTCTTCCTCGTCACCGTACGGGATGGTGCTGATGCCCGCGGGCTTGTTGACCACCACGACGTGGGCATCGATATGGATGATGCGATCGGCTTCGAGATCGGCTCTCCTCGTATGCTGTGGCCGGGGAGCGCTCATGCGCAAAGTGACATCGACCCCGGCCCGCACGCGGCGCGTGGTGTTGGTCACCGTTTGACCATCGAGCTGAACTTTGCCGGTCTCGATGCACGACCGCGCCTTCCCCCAGGTCAGGGAGAAGAGGGTCCGCACGACGGCGTCGAGTGGTTTCCCGGAAAGGTCGTCGGGTACGCGCATCAGGCGGCAAGTCTGTAACGCTTTTTTTTGGGATGGGCGAGGTCCAGGTGCTGTATCGTACGCGTTCGAAGACTCATTCTTCAGGCATCTTCAGGCTTTTTGAGGAGGCAGCACGTGCCCAAGACACTGCTCGCTGTCGATGACAGCGTCACGATGCGTAAGGTTCTCGAGATCACGTTCAGCGGGGAAGATTACCGCGTGATCACCGCCGACGGTCGGAACGCCGCCTTCGCCGCGTTGAACGAAGAACCGCAAGTCGTCGTCATCGACACCGTGCTTTCCAACGAAGATGGCTACGCCCTCGCCAAAGACGTGCGTGCGCGCGTTCCAGCGGCGGCCATCGTGCTGCTCGCAAGCCGCTACAACCCGTACGACGCCGCCCGCGGCAAGGATGCGGGTGCGGACGACTTCATCGATAAGCCCTTCGATACGCAGCAGTTCATCGACAAGGTGAAGAAAGCCATCGCCGCGAAAGAAGCCGCCGGCGTGCCCGTTGCCGCTCCGACGCCGGTGGGCGCGGGTTCGGCCCCCGCGGTTCCCGCAGCTGCCGCCGCTCCGCCCCGCGCGCCCGTGCAGGCGCCGGCCGCCGCCGCGGCGTCTCCCGGCGGTGGCGGCAGGCCGTCGCCGCGTTCGCCCACGTTGGTCTTCGGGCAGGATGCGCCCCAGAATGCGCCGGTCGCCTCCCCCGCGAAGCCGTTTCAGGCCGCGTCGGCTCCTTCGCCGGCGGCTCCGGCGGTCGCCGCATCGAGCGGCAGCGTGGCCGTTGCCACGGCCGTGAATGGGCACCTCGCGGGCAAGTTGGGCGAGCTCGGACTGAGCCCCCAGCAGGCCGACGCGGTCCTTGCGCTTTCGCGCGACGTCGTGGAGCGCGTGGTGTGGGAAGTCGTTCCCCAGCTCGCCGAGACCTTGATCAAGGAAGAGATCGCGCGTCTGACGCGGGATTAGCGGATCGGAGCGCGTAAGCGCCACCACCGAGAAGTACCTGCGCGCCAAGGGCGGCGATGAGGAAGGCCACGTACTCCCATCCGCCGCCGGCGTTGCTGAACATCCAGCCATTGGGAGCGTGCACGCGCAGTGCGCCGAGCAGCACCGCGATGAGAGCGGCGGCGACGATGCGGGTGCGCACGCCGAGGAGCAGGGCGACGCCGCCCAAGAGCTCTGCAGCCGTGACGGGGTAGGCCGTCCAACCTGGGAAGCCGTGCGCCTCGAAGAATTGCGCCGTGCCGGGCAGGGTAAAGACGAAGAGCTTCGCATAGCTATGCGCGAAAAAGACTGCGGCGAGTCCGAGGCGGAGGGCCGTCGGGCCGAGCGCGGAGAGGCGTTCCTGGTTCCAGTCGTTCATGCCGTGGAATGTGATGTGTGCATCCCTGCCGTACGAGACGGCGAAAATGCACTATCACTGTGCGTAGATGCACAGGGGCAAGCCGGCGCAAAAACCCGCACGTACACACGCCAAACCAGACTGGGACGATTTTCGCTTCGTGCTCCGCGTCGCCGAAAAGGGCTCCCTGGCGGCAGGCGCGCGGGCGCTGGGCGTGAACCACACCACCGCGCTACGTCGGGTGCACGCGTTCGAGCGGCGGCTCGGGGTTCGCTTGTTCGAGCGGCTCGCCAAAGGCTATGTGCTCACGGCGGCGGGCGAAGAGCTCATGCGCACGGCCCAACAGATGGACGAGATGGCCACCTCGGTGGAGCGCCGCATCTCCGGGCGCGATCTTCGGCTCACCGGCAGCGTTCGCGTCACGACCACGGACACCCTCGCCGTCTCCATCGTGCCGCCGCATCTCGCCGCCTTTCGCCGCAAGCACCCAGACGTGCACCTGGAGCTCACCACGTCGAATGCCGTGCTGAGCTTGAGCAAACGCGACGCCGATGTGGCCATCCGCCCGAGCGGCAGACCTCCGGAAAACGCAAACCTGGTCGGGCGACGCATCGCGGAGATCGCCTTCGCGCTGTACGCGGCGCCGTCGTACCTCGCCGACCACCGTACCCGGGATCTCGCGCGGCACCTCTGGATCGCGCCCGATGACAGCCTCGGGCAAACCGCCGTGGCCGAGTGGATGGCCCGCGAACTCCCGCACGCCGTCGACGTTCTGCGCTGCGATTCGTTCGTGGCGATGCGCACCGCGGCGGTGGCTGGCTTGGGCGTCGTCGCCCTCCCCTGTTACTTGGGCGATCCGGAACCGGGGCTCGAGCGGGTGCGCGGCCCCCTGGCCAACCTCACCAGCGAGCTCTGGATCCTGACGCACGAGGACTTGCGCGGCACGGCACGCATCCGCGCCTTTACCGAGTTCATGGCCGAGGCTCTCATCCGGGAGCAGCGCGGCTTGATCCAAGGTCGCGGACGCGGCGCATGAATGAATGGCGAGCGCCATGTTGTTGAACTCCGGCGAGTCCTGCATCACTATGCCCTGCTGACGAGGTGTTCCATGTCTCAGTTGCCTGGTGTGCTCGACGCGGAGCGGATCGTTGCCGAACCTGGATACAGCCGCTGGCTCATTCCGCCGGCCGCCCTCGCCATTCACTTGAGCATCGGGCAGGTTTACGCCTTCAGCGTTTTCAAGCGCCCGCTGCAGGTCCACTTCGGCACGAGCCTCACCGCCATCGCATGGGTCTTCAGCATTGCCATCGTGATGCTCGGCTTGTCGGCTGCCTTTTTGGGCACCTGGGTCGAGCGCAATGGTCCGCGCAAGGCGATGTTCACGTCCGCATGCTGCTGGGCTAGCGGCTTTCTCATCGGCTCCATCGGCATCGCCACCAAGCAGCTGTGGCTCTTGTACCTCGGCTACGGTGTCATTGGAGGCATCGGTCTCGGCGTGGGGTACATCTCGCCCGTCTCCACGCTGATCAAGTGGTTCCCGGATCGGCCGGGCCTCGCCACCGGCATGGCCATCATGGGCTTCGGCGGCGGCGCCCTCATTGCCTCGCCGCTCTCCGTACGGCTCATGCAGGCATTCGATCCGGCAACGGTTGGCCCCACCGCCGTGGCTTCCGGCGCGGCCGTGATGAAGACGTTCCTCGTGCTCGGCGTCGCGTACTTCGGCGTGATGATGTTCGGCGTTCTCAACGTGCGCCTTCCGCCGGGCACCCAAATCGGGAACCGCAAGAACAACTCCGCCGCGAAGTACGTCCCGCTGCAGACCGGGGTGAACATCTCCGCCGCGAATGCCATCCGCACGCCGCAATTCTGGATGCTCTGGGTGGTGCTCTTCTGCAACGTCACCGCAGGCATCGGCATTCTCGAGCAGGCGGCGCCGATGATTCAGGACTTCTTCCGCGCGCCCGCTTCTTCAGGCGGCCCGCCGACGTCGACCGTATCGGCCGCGGTCGCGGGCGGCTTCGTCGGGCTCTTGTCGATGTGCAACATGGCGGGGCGCTTCATCTGGTCCTCCACCTCGGACCTCGTCGGCCGCAAGCGCATTTACATTCTCTACCTCGGGCTGGGCATGGTCCTGTACGCGCTGCTCGCCTCCGTCGGTGCGCACTCGACGGCTTTGTTCGCCACGCTCGCCGGCGTCATCCTCTCGTTCTACGGCGGCGGTTTTGCCACCATTCCGGCGTACCTGAAAGATCTCTTCGGCACGTTTCAAGTCGGCGCCATCCATGGCCGTCTGCTCACGGCATGGTCCTGCGCCGGCGTGGCGGGGCCGCTCATCGTGAACGCCATCATCGAGGGCCGAGGTAAGCCCGGCGCGCTCACTGCGCAGGATTATCAGCCTGCACTTTTCGTCATGGTTGGTATTCTGGGCGTGGGCTTCGTCGCCAATCTCTTCGTCCGCCCCGTTCACGGGCGCTACCAAGACGGCAGCAACGCCGAGGCTCCTCCGAGCTCGGCCCCGATCAAATTCAAGAAGGTGGCACCATGACCACGGCATCGGCTCACACCCCCCATTCGAGCCATTCGAGCCATTCGACGCCCAAATCTCGTCTGGTGATCTCGTGGCTGCTGGTGGGCATTCCACTCGCGTACGGCGTGTACGAAACGCTTCTCAAAGCGTCGAAGCTTTTTACGGGCTAATTCTAATTCGCAATTCGGAAGGTGCCGCTGTCTTTGCCGCGGTCGAGGCAGTTGCTGCACATCGGAACGTCCTCGCGCGACTCCACGTCGATCACGAATCGCGATGCGCGACGGCCGCATTCGGTGCACCGGCGATCGCATGCGCAGCGATGTTCGAACGACGTCCTCGCGTTGAAGGATTCGTTGCAGCGGGAGCACGTTTGGATCTCGAAAGCCCTCACCCTCATTTTCGAGCCTCTCGATCGTTCCGATGCAAAACCCACATTTCGGGCGCGCGGAAACGTGCAAATTTTTCCGAGTCAAGCGTGCGTGTAGCTAAGCCGAAAGACGCCTCGCAAGCTCGGTAACCAGACGGTTCCCAAACGCGCGCACGCTGCGAGCGCGTGATCGCATTTGGAAACACTTCGACGTGGCCGGTGAGATCCTCCGGACGCGTCGGCATGCCGCGCTCCCTCACGCAAGTTGGGCTCGCGAAAAATCGCCACGACAGGGGCAGCCACACGGCGTGCGGTGAGTCCGCTCTCGGGCAACTGCGCGGCGACGCGAGCAACGATTTCTCCGAAGGCCTCGCGATCGATCATCGAGATGGGTGCCTCATAGGCGCGAGTACAATTCCTCTCACGCCTGTTAGGAACGTCGCGCGGACGGGCGCCGTGCACGTTCACGTCGACTCCCCGGCCCTTCTTCGCAAGGACGAGATCGCCCGCCCAACCGGACACCCCGCGGGAAGGGCAAAGGCGGCGGATCCCTCCCCTTCCGCAAGGGCGAATGGCCCGAGATTCCTCGGGATGTCCGGCTCCCGCGCTTCGTGGTAATGCGTCTGCGCATGAGCGAGGAGCAAAAGTCCCCCGATTTGAACAAAGGCTACGATCCGGCGGAGGTCGAGGGGCGTTGGTACTCATTTTGGGAGAAGAACGGGGTTTTCAAGGCGACCGATGACCCGGCGGACACCCGCCCGGCATACGTCGTACCGATGCCGCCGCCCAATGTGACGGGCTCGCTTCATATGGGGCACGCCCAGCGGTGCACCCTGGAGGATGCGCTGATTCGCTGGAATCGCATGCGCGGGTACAACACGCTCTGGCAGCCGGGCATGGACCACGCGGGCATTGCCACGCAGACCGTGGTCGAGCGGCAGCTCCAGCGCGAGGGCAAAAGCCGGCACGATTTGGGGCGCGAAGCCTTCGAACAGCGCATCTGGCAATGGAAGGCCGAGAGCGGCGGACGCATTGCCGTTCAGCAGCGCGAGCTCGGGGCCTCGCCCGATTGGGACCGGTCCAAGTTCACCATGGATGCGGACATGGGCCGCGCCGTGCGCGAGGCCTTCGTGCGCCTGCACGAAGAGGGCCTCATGTACCGCGCCACGCGCCTCATCAACTGGTGCCCCGAGTGCCAGACGGCGCTGAGCGATCTCGAGGTCGAGACGGAGGAAGGCGCGCAGGGAGAGCTGTTCCAATTCGCCTACCGCGTCGAGGGCGAAAACGAGGAGATCGTCGTCGCCACCACCCGCCCCGAGACGATGCTCGGCGACACCGCCGTGGCCGTGCACCCGGCCGATCCGCGCTACACGCACCTGCACGGCAAGCGCCTCGAGCACCCCTTCTTGCTGCGCACCGTGCCCGTCATCACCGACGACATTCTGGTCGATCCCAAGTTCGGCACCGGCGCCGTGAAGGTCACGCCCGCGCACGACTTCAACGACTTTGCCACCGGCAAGCGGCATCGCCTCGAGGAGATCAACATCTTCAACCTCGACGGCACCTTGAACGACAAGGCCGGTCCCTTTGCCGGGATGGACCGCAAAAAGGCCCGCAACGCCGTCAAAAAGGCTCTCGATGAAAAGGGCCTCGCACGCGGGTCGAAGCCGCACGTGCTCAGCCTGCCCAAGTGTCAGCGCTCGGGCGGCGTGGTCGAGCCGATGATCTCCACGCAGTGGTTCCTCAAGATGGAGGCCATGGCCAAGGCCGCGCTGGAAGCCGTGCACGGCACCGAGACGCAGCCGCCGAAGACGGAGATCATCCCCGAAGAGTGGATCAAGACGTACGACCACTTCCTGGAGAACATCCAGGACTGGTGCGTGTCGCGTCAGCTCTGGTGGGGCCATCAGATCCCCGCCTGGCACGGCCCGAATGGACAGATCCGCGTCGCGCGCGAGCGGCCGGCAGAGTGCACGCCCGAGGCCGGGTGGACGCAGGATCCCGACGTGCTCGACACGTGGTTCTCCTCGGCGCTGTGGCCGTTCTCCACGCTCGGCTGGCCGGAGCAGACGCCCGCGCTGAAGAAGTTCTATCCGGCGAGCGATCTCGAGACCGGTTACGACATTTTGTTCTTCTGGGTCGCCCGCATGATGATGTTCGGGCTCCACTTCATGAAAGAGGTGCCCTTCAAGCGGGTGCTTCTATCGGGACTCATCGTCGATGAGACCGGCGAAAAGATGAGCAAGGTGAAGGGCAACGTCATCGACCCGCTGGATTTGATCCACGGTGCGGACTTCGTCGAGGTGGTGAAGAAGACGCTGCCCGGTGCGCCGGAGCAGGAGGCGCTCACCAAGTTCAAAAAGGCGTATCCGTCGTCGGCGCAAATGGGCAAAGGCTTTCCGCCATTCGGCGCGGATGCGTTGCGCTTTACATTGGCCACCTTCCCGCCGACGAACAAGCGAATCAATTTGGCGCTCAAGCGGCTCGAGGGATATCGCTTCTTCGTCAACAAGATTTGGAATGCGACCCGCTTCTCCTTGGAGAATTTGAAGGGGCTCGACCGCGTGCCCGAAGGGACGCCGCAACCCAAAGGCTTTTACAATCGCTACATTCTGTCGCGCCTGGCGCAGGCATCGAACGTGGCCAATCGTGGGATCGAGGGATTTCGAATCGATGAAGCAGCCAACGAGCTTTATCGGTTCTTCTGGAATGATTTCTGCGATTGGTACGTCGAATTGACGAAGATCGTCTTCCAAGGTGGAAATGCCGATGCCGCCGAGCAAGAAGAGACTCGTCTCGTGATCGCGCACGTGCTCGAGAGCTCGCTGCGGCTTTTGCACCCGCTCATGCCGTTCGTGACCGAGGAGCTCTGGCAGCGCGTGCCCAAGCCGGCATCGCGCCCGGTCTCGGTGGCGCTGGCGCCCTACCCCACCGAGGCGGATGGTCGCATCGACGAAGCCGTCGAGCGCGAGATGGCGCTGGTGCAGGCCATCATCGGCGCGGCCCGTACCGTGCGCAGCGAGCACGAGATCAAGCCGGGCGAAAAGGTGCCCGTCTGGCTGCGTGCGACGCAGGCCCAGGCCGAGACGATTCTGCGGCACGTGCCCGCGATTCGCACCTTGGTGAAGACGGCGGACGACCCGAAGATCCTCGCGCCGGCGGATGCGCGCGAAGCAGGAACGGTGGTCACCGTGGTGCCGAGTGAGCTCGGGACCGTGGAGGTGCTGGTCGGCCTGCGCGGTCTCGTGCCCAAGGACAAGGAGCTGGCGCGCATCGATCGCGAGATCAAGCGCCTCGACAAGGACCTCGCGGGGCTCGACAAGCGGCTGCAGTCGAGCGGCTTCGTCGATCGCGCGCCGAAAGAGGTGGTCGAGGAAGCGCACGCCCAGCGCAAGGCCATGGCCGAGGCGCGCGAGCGCATCGTGGCGTCGCGCGCGCTGGCCGACGAGCTCGAGGCCTAGGCCATGACCCTCGTCGCGTTGCTCGGATACGGTCGCTTCGGACGCGCCTTCGGCGATTTGGTGACGGAGGCGGGATTCCACCTTCGCGCGTACGACCCGTACACGGAGGTGCCCGAGGCCGTGCGCGCGAACTCCGTCGCCGAGCTCGTCGCGGGGGCCGACTTGGTCGTCGTGGCGGTGCCCGTGCCGGCGATGACTGCGGCGGTCGCGGAGATCGCGCCCCACGTGACGCCCGACCAACTCGTACTCGACGTGGGCAGCGTCAAAGTTCGACCGGTGGCGGCCCTCGAAGGCGGCCTCGGGGCGCGAATTCCGTGGGTGGGGACGCACCCGTTGTTCGGGCCTTTGAGCCTCACCTTGGCCGAGCGCCCGCTGCGCGTGGTCATCTGCCCGAACGAGGTGCATCCCGAGGCGGCACGCCGCGCGCGCTACTTTTACGAGAGCCTCGGCTGCGTCATCATCGAACAGAGCGCCGAAGATCACGACCGCGCGATGGCGCGCACGCACGCGCTCGCGTTCTTCATCGCCAAGGGCGTCATCGATGCGGACAAGGCGCTCGCGGACGATCCGCCGCCGTTCGTGCCTCCGTCGTTCCAAGGGCTCGCGCGGACGATGCAGTCGGTGCGCGCCGACGCCGGGCACCTTTACCGCGCCTTGCACCAGGACAATCCGTTCGCGGCCGACGTGCGCCAGGCCCTCATCGAGGCGCTGGTGCATGCCGATCGGAAACTGACGAGCGCGGAGGTGGCGACGGCGCCGGAGTCCCTGGCCATCCCGGATCTGGGCACGCGCTCGCCGGAATTGCACGAGGCACGCGCGCACATCGATTCGCTCGACCGCGATCTCCTGGTGCTGCTCCGGCGCCGCGCGGATCTGGCAGCACGCGCGGGGCGCGCCAAACGCGCGCTCGGTCACGGGGTGCTCGACGCCAGCCGCGAGGCCGAACTGCTGAACCAACGGCGCCGTTGGGCCGAGGAACAAGGGCTCGACCCGGCTGCCGTGGACGACGTCTTTCAGGCCATTTTGCGGTTGTCCCGCAGCGTGCAACGCCAGGGTGACTGAGGGATGGGCCCCATGGTAATCGTCGTGTCCCCCAACGAGGGGGCTTAACCTCATGAGTAGCAAGCAAGAAATCGCCGACGACGAGAAACCCGCCGCGGGCGAGCCGCCGCCGGCGGACGATGCCGCGACCGCCGTGGAAATCCCGGCGCCTCCCCGGGAAGACCAGACAGGCGAGCCGGAGCAGCCGGAGACGCCCGAAGAAAAGCCGGAAGAGGCCGAGGCCAAGCCGGACGGCGACGAGGAAGACGAAGAGCCGCTCCTCGCCAAGGGCAACCCACTCCGCTGGACCCGCGGCGGCATCACCGCGCTATTGGGCAGCCTCGTCGCCTTCGTCTTCATGGCCCACAATGGCCAATTCCGCCTGGGCGTCCCCCTGGGATTCCTCGCCGTGGCCGTCGCCTCGTGGGGCGTGATGGACCTGCTGGGCACCTTCGACGACGCCGACGAGCGGGTCGTGCATTGGACTTCACTCGGCGCGCTCACGCGACCGCTGGTGCAGTTCGGCGCGATGTCGCTCTTGTTCGGGCTCTCGCTCATGGGCGCCCAGAGCGGCCTCTCGAAACAGTGGCTCTGGGGCATTCTCGTCACAGCGGCCTTCATCGCGCTCGTCGTGGCCGTCTTCGAACTCGGCAAAGCGCTCGGCCCGTGGAAGCTCGACGAACGCGGGGAAGAGCGCCCTGTTCTTCGCCGGCACGGCTTCTGGGTCATGGTCGCCGCGGCGGGTCTCTACCTGCCGTGCCTCGGCAGCTACTCGCTCTGGGATCCATGGGAAACGCACTACGGCGAAGTCGCGCGCGAAATCCTCGCGCGCGACGATTGGATATCGCTCTGGTGGGCCCAAGACGGCTGGTTCTTCTCCAAGCCGGTGCTCAACTTCTGGATCCAGTCGCTCGCGATGGCCACCCTCGGCACGGGCTACATGCCCGACCAGATGCTCATCGGCGCAGGCGGCCATGCGGTCGCGCACCCCGAGTGGGTCGTGCGCACGCCCAATTTCCTCATGACCGCGGTCGCGATGTACCTGATCTACAAGGGTGTCGCGAAGGTCTTCGGCCGCCGCGCCGGCCTGCTCGGGGGCATCGTGCTGGCCACCACGCCGGACTGGTACTTCCTGGCGCACCAGACGATGACCGACATGCCCTTCGTGGCCGCGATGACCGCCGCCATGGGCCTGCTCTTGCTCGGCCTGCACACGAGCGACGACGTCGTCCTGCGCGCGTACGAGGTGAAGGTCGGATGGCGCACCTTCCGCCTCACCGGCTGGCATCTCGTCTTCGGCGTCATCCTCGTCAGCGCGGTGCCGCAGATCATCTACCTGATCTCGCGCAACCTCGAACTCGCGTTCCACGGCTGGTTCCCCATCGGATTCGATCCGCACCTCGATCATTTCCGCAGCGGCTCCGGCGGCGGCGTTTGCGGACTGCCGGGCAACGAAGCTTGCAACACCGTGAATCCGGCGAGCATCCCCAAGTCGGTCGGGCCGAATCCGGTCGGGCTGGTGCCGTCGTTGATACGATTCTTCGGCGCCTTCGAGCCCTCGCTGCAAGCGGTGCTCTGGGGCGTGATCACGGGCACGCTCCTCTACATCAACTGGGGTGAGCGCCGCACCAAGCGCATGTACTACCTCGCGGCGTGGTACTGCGCCGCCGTGGCCACCATGGCCAAGGGGCCCGCGGGCTTCGGCCTGCCGATGATCTGCGCCTTCGCCTACGTGTGCACGAAGAAGCACTGGGCGGAGTTGCTCAAGCTCGAGATCTTGAGCGGCTTGCTCATCATTCTGGCGGTGGTGCTCCCGTGGTGGGTCGCCATGTACGTGCGGCATGGGTCGCCGTTCACGGATCGTCTCATCTTCCACGACATGTTCAACCGCGCCCTGCACCACGTGCACGACACGAACGAGGGCGACGACACGAGCTTCCGCTTCTACATCTGGCAGCTCGGCTACGCGCTCTTCCCGTGGACGGGGCTCGCGCCGCTTGGCCTTCTCTGGTGGGTGCGCCGCAGCGACTCGGCGGATCGCGGCAAGGGAGACGTCTCGGTCTTCCTTGCGATGTGGTTCATCTTCTCCTTCGCGCTGTTCTCCTTCATGGGGACGAAGTTCCACCACTACATTTTCCCCGCCGTACCGCCGGTGGCCATGCTCGTCGGCATCGCGCTGAGCGACATGATCGGCGACGCGAAGATCGCACCGCGCACGAACCGTGCGGTGTACTTCGCGGCACTCGCGGGGGTGCTCTTGCTCGGCATCGTGGCGGTCACCCAGGCTTTCCACGGCTCCGTGTGGGGCAAATCGCAAAGCGTGCACGTCTCCTTGGCCATCGCCGGCCTCGTGCTCGCGGCCGCGTGGTTTGCCAAAGGGATCTTCCCTGCCCCTGCGGCGGAGGCGCCGTTGGCCGGCTCGCCCGATGCGAGCGCGCCGGTGGAAGAGCACGCGGTCGCACCGCCCGATTCGGAGAAGGCGCCGCAGGAGCGCACCGAACACGAGGCGCTCATGCTGGGTGCGGCGGCCGTGGCCGCGGCCCTCGTGTTGGGTCTCGTCGGGCGCGATCTGGCCATCAAGGAGGGCAGCGATCAGCCCGGAGCGATCCGGCTGCTCCAGCTCTTCACGTACAACTACCGACGCCCCTGGCCCGACGACATCGACTTTTCGGCGGTCCTCACCGCGCTCGGCCTCATCGCCCTGGTGCTCTCGCTCTTGCTCGCGGTGCGCAAAATCCGGCAGCACGCGGTGGTGGCGTTCACCATCTTCGCCGTGCTCTGCGCCGTGTGGGGGCTCGACGTGTACATGGTCGAGACGGCACCGCACTGGGGCCAGCACGAGGTCATCCAGGCCTACTACGACAACCGCGCGAACGACAAAGAACCCCTCGTTGCGTACCAGATGAATTGGAAGGGCGAGAACTTCTACACGGGCAACAAGGTGCCCGCGTTCGTGTCCTCGGGCTCCAACTTCACCAACTGGATCAAGCAGCAACGCGACAAGGGCATTCGCGTCTTCTACTTCGTCACGGAGCACTCCCGCACCGGCGGCCTCAAGTCCGAGGTCCAGGCGCGCACGTACCGGGAAGTGACCGACAAGCACGTCTGCAACAAGTTCGTCCTCGTGCGGGCCGAGTTTTAATATCTCTGGTATCGTGCTGCGATCGGAGTAACCCATGGCGTCGCAAGCGTTCACCAAGAATTACCGCGATCATTCGAACGACCAAGGCTTCCAGTTCGAGTTCTTCTGCGACAAGTGCGGGAACGGCTTTCGTTCCACCTTCAAAGGGAACAACCTGGGCGTGGCGGCTTCCCTTCTGCACGCCGCCGGCTCGATCTTCGGCGGCATCGTGAAAGACGCCGCATGGGGTGCCGACCACGCGAAGGACGCCTTCCGCGGCGGAGCATGGGACGAGGCCTTCAAAGAGGCCATCACGGAATGCGCCCCGCGCTTCCGGCAGTGCACGCGCTGCGGCCAGTGGGTCTGCCCGGAGATCTGCTGGAACGAAAAGCGCGTCATGTGCGAGGACTGCGCGCCCGATTTGCAAGAGGAGGCCGCGGCCATGCAGGCCGAGGTCGCCGTCGAGCAACTGCGCGACAAGATGCGCGAGGTCGATCAGACCGGCGGGCAGAACTTCACTGACCCGCAGGCTGCCGCGTGCGGACGCTGCAATGCGCGGCTCGTGCCCAATGCGAAGTTCTGCTCGGGTTGCGGCGCGCCGACGGCGGCGCCGAAGAAAGCCTTCTGCCATCAATGCGGCACGGAAGCCCCGCCCGGCGGCCGATTCTGCTCGGGCTGCGGCACCAAGATGGGATGACCGCGTCCATCCAAATGACGCCCATCGGCGTCTTGCGCACGCCGTTCAAGGAGAAGATGCACGCGCCACGGCAAGCCGTGATCGCGCGGGACGTGCCTGGCACCATCGAGCTTCTGCCCGAGTACGAGCACGCGCTCACCGATCTGGAGGGCATGGATCGACTCTGGGTGCTCTTCTGGTTCCACATGGCCGAGGGGTGGCGCCCCAAGGTGCTTCCGCCGCGAAGCGAGCGCCGTCGCGGGCTCTTTGCCACGCGCTCGCCGCACCGGCCGAACCCCATCGGCCTGTCGTGCGTGCGCCTGGTCCGCACCGAAGGACTCGTGCTGCACATCCTCGACGTCGACATGGTCGACGAGACGCCGGTGCTCGACATCAAGCCGTACGTCCCCTACGCCGACGCGTTCCCGGACTCGCGCACGGGTTGGCTCGACCAGGTGCGCGATCCCGTGGGCCCCTACGCCGTCGTGTGGTGCGAGGAAGCGCGACTTCACGTCACGTGGCTCAAAGAGACCCATGGGCTCGACTTGGTGCCGCACATCGACTCGGTGTTGGCGCTGGGTCCGCAGCCGCACCCGTACCGGCGCATCAAGAAGCACGGCAACGGCTTTCGCCTCTCGTACAAAGACTGGCGCATCTTTTTCCACGCCGAGGAACCGCGCACCATCGTGATCGACTCGCTCGAGACGGGGTATCGCCCGGGGCAGCTTCTCGGCACATCGCCGCTGCCCGCGGATCGCGACCAGAATGCGGTCGCCATTCATCGCGCCTTCGTGGCCGCATTTCCGCGGCTCCCGCGGCAGGACAAAGCGCCATAATGGCGGAATGTCCGCCCTTGCCGACGTCGCTGCCGCGCGCCAAGCCTACATCGATGCCAACCCGCTGAGCCGCGCGCGCTACGAGGCGGCGTGCAAGGTCATGCCGGGCGGCAACACGCGCACGGTGCTCTTCTTCGAGCCGTTTCCTCTGGGCATCGCGCGCGGTGAAGGCTGTCGCATCTGGGATGCCGATGCGCACGAGTACATCGATTTCCTCGGCGAGTTCACCGCGGGGCTGTTCGGGCATTCGCATCCAGCCATCGCGCGGGCCGTGAAAGACGCGCTGGACAACGGCATTCTCTTGTCCGGGCACAACATGGTCGAAGCGCGCTTCGCCGCGGCCGTGTGCGCGCGCTTTCCTTCGCTCGAGGCGGTGCGCTTCACCAACTCGGGCACCGAGGCGAACGTGCTCGCGCTGGCCACGGCCAAGGTGGCCACGGGCCGCAGCAAGGTGCTCGTCTTCGACGGCGCCTACCACGGCAGCGTGCTCTCGTTCGCGCGCGGCGTTCTGCCCATCAACGTGCCCCACGCGTGGGTCGTCGGCACCTACAACGACGTCGCAGGCACCGAGGCGCTGTTCGATGCCCACGGCGACGAGCTCGCGGCCGTCTTGGTCGAGCCGATGCTCGGCGCCGGCGGGTGCGTCCCCGCGGAGCATGCGTTTCTCGAGATGCTCCGCGCGCGAACTCAGAGCTGCGGGGCGCTGCTCATTTTCGACGAGGTGATGACCTCGCGCCTCGCGCCCGGCGGCCTGCAGAGCGAGCTCGGGATTCGCCCCGACCTGACGACCTTGGGCAAATACGTCGGCGGCGGCATGTCCTTCGGCGCCTTCGGCGGGCGGCGCGACCTCATGGACCTCTACGATCCACGCCGCCCGGACGCGCTTCCGCACGCGGGCACGTTCAACAACAACGTGCTCACCATGAACGCCGGCCTCGCCGCGCTCGAGGTCCTCACGCCCGAGATCGTGCGCGAGCTCAACATACGCGGCGATGCTTTGCGCACACGGCTGAACCGGCTTTGCACCGAGGCGCGCGTCCCGATGCTCTTCACCGGCCTGGGCTCGCTCCTCACCGTGCATTTCACCTCGAATCCGGTGCGGTGCGGCGCCGACGTGGCCGCTGGAAATCCCGCGCTGAAAGAGCTGTTCTTCTTCGACATGCTGGCCCGCGGCATCTACCTAGCCCGGCGCGGCATGGTGACCCTGTCCCTGCCCATCGGCAACGCGGAGTGTGACGCGCTGCTCGTTGCCGTGGCATCCTTCCTCGAGGAACGTCGTTCGTTGCTCATTCAGCTGGAGTAGCTCGAGTAGGTGCCCATGACCGTCCTCGGCGTGCTGTTCATCGTGTTCCTCCTCGCCCTGCTGCAGGCGCACGAACGGCCTGCATGGCGCCGTCGCGGGCGGCTCGAGACGGAGCCGATGATGGTCCTCGAGGACGGGCTGCTCTTTCGCGCCGATCTTCTCCCGCCGAGCGAGTCCCACCGCGTGAACGAGACGATGTCGACGCTGGGGCACCGCTGGGCGGTCATCCCCTTTCGCGACGTTCGCTCCGCGCGCATGACGCCGGATGGCTGGGTGCTGCGCCACGGAGGCCGGCGGCGGGTGCAGCTCCCGCCCCACCTTTTGGAAGGGTTGAAGACCGACGTGCTGGAGCACTTCGACCGCGCCTGGCGCGCATGGAAAGAAGCCGCGCCGCCCCAAGACGCTGCCCTCTTCGAACCCACCGCCGGCGAGGACATCGCGACGTGGTTCACTCGATGCCGTGCGCTCGGCGGCCGCGCTGCCTCCGATTACCGTGGCGCCGCGCTACCGGTGGAGGCGATCTGGCGTGTCGTGGAAAGCGCTGCGGCGCGTCCGCTCGCTCGCATCGGCGCGGTGGTGGCGCTGGGCTTCGAACTTCCAATCGGCGGCGCAACGGAATCCTGCACGGGCCGGCTGCGCCGCGCTGGAAATGCCTCCGTATCGCCTCACTTCCGTACCATCTGCAACGCACAACGACGAGCCAGCACCGAAGAAGATGTGGTCCGCTGGGCCATGAGAGAGCTTTGTACTCACACGAAAAGCGCCTACGATGATTGAGACATGCGGCTAAGCCCGGACGCGGGGAACAAGCGTCTTCGACATGCCAAGCTTCTCGTTGCGTTAGGCGAACTCGGCGAAGCCGAAGATGAAGTGGCGGCGCGACTCGAAGAGGCGCCGGATGACCTCACTGCGCTCAATCTCTTCGCGAAGATCAAGCACATCAAGGGCGAGCTCTCGGAGGCCGTGGCTTGTTGGGCGCAGCTTCACGCGCGCTCGCAACACAACGAGCTGACGCTGATGCGCCTCGCGGTGCTGCTCGAGCTCGCGCGCGATCCCGAGCGCCACGCGGGCAACTACCTCGCGCTGGGTCAGTTTCCCATGGGGCAGAGCCCCACGGCGCCGCTCGAGCTGGAGGAGGCCTTCCGTCATCTGCTCGCGCGCCGGCCGCTCGAGGCGAAGGCCACCTGCGATCGCCTCGCGGCTCGGCACCGCAACAAGGATCCCGAGCTGTACAAGCTGTGCATCATGGCCAAAGCGTGGATCGCCGAGCTCTCCGGGGAGCTCGATGCGGCGCGCAGCGTGCTCGAGGGTCTCGGGCAAGAGCGCGGCTTCGAGACGGACACCGATCGGGTGCTGTCGCTCGCGCGCGTGTACGAGCGCTCGTCGGATCCGGCGGCGTGGGAAAAAGCGGTCCACATTTACCAATACATCACGCGAAGCTTCGAGAAGCTCTCCGCACAGGCGCACCTGGCGACGTTGCATCGAAAGATCGGCAACACCGCGCTGGCCGAAGAGCACGAACTCGCCTTTCTCATCGCGTTCGAGCGGCGCATGCACCGCCTTTCGCGGAGCGAAATTGCGCGTGCCGCGGCCCATCGCTATGTGCCGCTGGAGCGATTGAAGTCCATCCGCCCTTCGACGGAGTCGGGGACCGAGCTCGCCCCCGGGCGCGAGCGTGCGCTGTTCGACTACCTCAGTGGCAACGAGGAGGCCGCCCGCGCGTACTTCGAAAGCGCGACGGAGCTGCTCGATCGGAAGTACATGGCCGATATGCACGCCGTCGGGGGCAGCTTCGACGTCGCGGTGGACGAATTTTTGAGCGCGTTGAAAGAGGATCCGGACGACCATCACGTCATCTCGTTCCTGCTTTCCCATTGGGACCACACCTACGACGGGCGCATCTCCGCGGCGTTGACGCAAACGCCCTTGGGCGAGCGCGTGCGCGAGGGTCTCGAGGCGGTGCTCCACGTGCGACCGCGCAGTACACGCATTTGGCTGGTTTTGAGCCTGTTGCTCGAGCTTCAGGGCGCCGCGGAAGAAGCCGATCGCCACCGCGAACGGGGCCGCGCATTGCAAATGGCCGAGCAGCGCGACGCCAGCCCCGTTGGCCGCGTGCTCGCCGCCGCCGTGTACCATTTCGTGGGCAAGGCCAAGGGACTGATTCATCAGATTTGGGTCGACCGCAAGCCGGTGGCCCCGGGCAAGGGCGGCTTCCTTCATGCCGAGGACATCTTCGGCAATGTGACGAAGGACATGCAGCAAGCCGTGCGCAATACGTTCTTGGCGGTGCGCGAATACGCACGATCGCGATTCCCGCACAAGACGACCGATATTCTCGATTACGATTACACCTACAAAGTCACCAAGGAAGACGAGCCATCGGGCGGCTTGTCGGCCGGCCTTCCCACGGCATTGGCATTCCTATCCGTGTTCTTGCAGCGCCCCGTGCCGCAAGACATGGCCTTCACCGGCGTCATCATCGCCGACGCGCACAACGTCCTCATGGTGCGCGGCGTGGGCGAAGCGGAATACAAAGTCAAAGGCGCATACCATCGCAATTTGTATGCAATCGTACTTCCGGCCGAGAATCAAAAAGACTTGGCCCAAACGCAACAAGTGCCCCGCGCCATCATGAACGAATTGGTGCGGTTTGCATCGCGATTGGAAGATGCGATTACGCTGACGTTCGGCGAGCGAATCTGGCTAGATTGAGCGACATGCCACAGCTCGACTTTGCCGCCGACGCACGCGAGCTCGTACGCGAGCAGGGTCATGCCTCGGTATGGGACTACATGCGCGCGCATCCAGGGGTGCCGACGCACGAGTTGGCGGACCGGCTCGGTGGCCCGCCCGCCGTCGTGCTCGAGGGGCTTGCCGTCCAGGAGGCGCTCGCGCGCCGCGAGATGCCGGAGCTGATCCGGGATTTGGTCCTGCGCGACCTACACCGCGACATGCGCAATCAAATGCGCGATCGCAAGAACATCTTCACCGGGGAAATCGAGAAGAAGATTGGCCACGGGGAACCCTTCACGTTCCACCACCACTTCACGATGGCGTTGCGTGATCCCTATCGAAGAATCGAAAGGGAGATATGGGAAACATTCATGCGCACTCCGCCTCCGCGCGATTGGAATCCAACCACGCCCGACGATCCTCTGCTGGGCGCGGTCTACGACCAAGCCGTGGCCGCGCTGTCGGCGGAGGATCAATCGCTCTTCGAGCGGGGGGAGATTCGGCTCGATCCAGGTGATGCATATCGTGCGGCCATTGGTCGCTATGACGTCAATATCTACGATGGGCCGAAACCATTTCTCACCGACTTCGCCAAAGTACCCCCGGAGCTAGGGCACGTGATCGCAGCCCATTGGTGCCAATCCGAGGTGAACAACGGCGGCTTCTTCCAATTTTTCTCCAACTCGACGGGCGTGCTGGCTCCCGAAGCCGCAGCCGGCTTCGCCGCCATCGGCATGCCGCGCGCCGCGGAGGCCGTGCGAAAGGCCATGAGCGTTTTGGGCCAGTCGTATCCACGCCGGCGTTGGTGGCGCAAGTTCGCACTTGCCCGGGCCGGCAAACGGGTGGCGGAGCTCGAGGCCCTCAGCAACGAGCTCACGAATGCGCTACGCGAAGAGGGCGGCGGGTTCGAATCGATGGCCGACGCCTACGTGCGTCGAGCTTGACGTATCGTCCATGTCCAAGGTTGTCGCACGATGACCTAAAGACGCCGGCTTCGTCGTGGAAGTGAAACAAGGCTCGTGGTGGGCCTCGCTCATACGCTTTCGCCCGAAGTCTCATGGCCGGCCCCCCATTTCTCGCGATGAGCCGTGAAGCATCCGCGCGGCCAATTCCCCCCGGGAGGACACGCCGAGTTTTCGAAACGCGCTGGCCATTTGATTCGCGACGGTGCGAGCAGCGCTCTTGCGGGTGCGTGCGATCTCGGCGTTGCTCTTGCCGGCGAGCGCCCCAAGAATCACCGCGCGCTCGGAGGCCGAGAGACCTTGCGGCAACCGATCGTTCTCGATGGGAAAACGAAAGACGAGCACGTCCACGTCCCCCACCGTCCCCATGAATGCCTCGAGCGCCTTGGGCGCCGCAAGCTTCGGAATATCACCAGCCATGAAGAACTCATCGGCCCCACGTGGAAGACGCGTCGTGGCCTAAGTTAGCGGGAACAGGCTATCTCGATGCAGGCGCACCAAAGCAACCCGCGAATCGACGCCCAACTTCTTGGCAGCCCGCGTCAAGTAGGCAGAAACAGCGGACACCGAGAGCCCTAGCTCATAAGCAATTAGCTTGTTCGAATGCCCCATGGCAGCAAGCGTTGCGACTTGACGCTCGCGTTGACCAAGGTTGCAAAACGTTGCAGACGGAGACGCAACATCGTTGCGATACGCAACCATGAATCGCTTGCCATCGTGATCGAATTGCTCCACGAGCGTCCATCGCCCCGACACCATCGCTCCCCAAAGCGCAAGGGCGGTTTCCGGATCGGTACGCCGCAACTTTCCTCGTGCTCGGTCAAGCAGGCACGCCGCCTGCT
This sequence comes from Sorangiineae bacterium MSr12523, assembly GCA_037157775.1. Lineage (NCBI taxonomy): Bacteria > Pseudomonadati > Myxococcota > Myxococcia > Myxococcales > Pendulisporaceae > Pendulispora > Pendulispora brunnea. The sequence goes on along the minus strand of CP089982.1, from coordinate 2,558,683 downwards.
GCAGCGCTTCGCGCGATGCACGCGCCGTCGCGTCCCCGGCGGCGTCCATGAGCTTTCCGCCGGACGTGAGGATGGCATCGCCACCGGCGTGCCGCCGCCCACGCAACCGCTGCATTGCCCCAAGATGTGACGCCAATCGAGACGCCAGCCCCGCAATATCCTTCGGCACTCCTCCTGACTTGCGTCCTGCGCCAAAGACGATTCCTCGCCCCGGCTGACCGTCGGAACGCACTTGCAGGATATCGTCCAAACGCGGTCCCGATGTCCCTTTCGTGGCCCGCCAGTCTTGTAGAAAAGGATCTTCGGCATGCGTGGGCTTCGACCGTGCGCTCGAGCATCGCGGGGCGCGGAACGTGTCATGCGACATCGAACAGGGCGGTAAATTCAGAAAGAACCAGGATTCATGGCACGGCGGCCGCGGTGCCTGGCCGTTCTCGTATTCGAAACACCTTTGCTCGTGCAGCTCGAACAATTTAGCGCCGTATTCGGCAATCGGCCCACGAAAACGAAGCGACGAAACCCGCGCTCGTTCGCCATCGGCCTCGAAGGCCACCAACGCAGTCCCGAATCCATCGTCCAGAATCGGCCCAAATGCCGCATGCACCTCATCAAGCCAGGTGTCATCGTCGTGCTCGAGCGAATAAATCGCTTCGAGTACCGCTACCGGATCCGCGCGTCCACCCATGTCGCTTCTCCCTGCGAGAACGATACCAGCCCGTTTAGAGCGCTGCATTCGGCCCATCGCCGTTCATGAGTTCGGGCGGGTGGCTGTCGGTCACGAATCAAATGCCGGTAAACTCAGTAAGATGGGATAATATTTGGCCTTCAGAGTTGTTACGGCCGAACGAATCGATATCCAATCCATACTTATGACGCTCGTGGCACCTTCCTCCCCGATGCGACGGGAGATGGTCGTGCCGATATCATCACCGTGAACGACCAAGGCGTCACCATGCGCCGTTCACCAGGAGCTTCCTTTGCGGGCAATGAAATGGCCGGGCATCTACATGCGCCGTTCGACGGGATCGTTTTTCAGCCGACCACCGGAGCGCAGTGGAGTACCGGATCTACGGAGTGCGTTGACCCCGGACACAATGCTTCGAGGCTATCTAAAATCCACGCTGATGTAGGCTTGGTAGCGCGCGCCATCGCCGGTGAGTTGGAGGCAGAAGCCTTGTCCCAGACCAGCGGTGATGTTTTTGTTCTTTTCCCAAGCGTCGTCGTCGCGCCATGCCCGCTCCTGTTCGTCGGAGCGCAATGTCCAGATCAGCGAGCCACCGGCATTGTGAAGGGTCAGGCATACGCCTCCCAGCACATCGTCCGTATTCTGGGGAACCACCTTGCTCAACGCATCGAGCACGACAGCGACGACCTTCACGGGCGCGACGGCGCTTCCAATGGCATCGGCCAGCGAGGCTGCGGCGCCAATGGCTTCTCGGACGCCACCGCCATCTTGCTCGCCAAAGACGATTCCCACCTCGGCCTTCGAGTCGACGGCGACGTCGGCGTCGTAAAGCGTCGCGCGGAGCCATCGCTCCCGAAGGGCACCTGAATCGTTGATGTCCCAGCAGGAGCGATCTTCACCCGCATCACCGTGGTCGGGGCCTGGGACGACCCTGCTGGATGTCGAACCGTCACAGTGTCTGCACCCAACCATGACGTACAATTCGTCGTGCCCCAATTCCGTCGTCTCGTCGCAATGAACGAATTGTAGAACGACCCGCGCCCTTGCCATGTTCCGCCACCGTCCTCGGCCAACGAGGGTGGCCATCGAACAAGGCTCGCGCAAGCTCCTCGCGCACGTTGCCGTTCGCTTTCGCACACACGTGGCGCGAAGGATGAGCCAAGCCCGGCGGCAGACACCATGGCGCGTGAAATACGCTCTTGACGGTGTCAAAACGCATGTTCGCGATTGCCGCACGAGACGTCGACATCGCAGTTTCGCGCATTACGTTGATATTCGACACGCCAATGTGATTGGACTTTGGTTGGAGGCCAACGTTCCAACGCATTCCCATCGAGGCAATCGATAGCTCGCAACCGAGCTCGATTCGGGCCCGATGGGGTGAGGCAGTATCTTTGCGAGCTTCCGAAGCTTGCTCCGTGAGCATGCTTCCGTTTCCGCACGGGGAAAGAGAAATGAACGAGCGCAATTTGCGGGCGCGATCGCCCGCCAATGCAGTAGACCGCGCGTTGGATGTCGACCTAGCGCGAGCCAAATTGCAGCAAACGGATCCCGAAGTCTCCATCGAGCTATGGGACGACTTGACGCATCGTGAGCGGCAAACCGTTGCCATGGCCGCTTTGGGCCATTCGAACAAGGTGATCGCCGATGAGCTGGGCCTCTCGGTGTCCGCGGTTTCGGCGTACCTCGCGCGCGCCGCGAGAAAGCTGCGGGTCGATTCGCGCGTGGACTTGGCGCGCCTGTACCGAGACACCGCGCCTCGGCCGCCTTCGGCCGCGGACGATCGACGGCCCCCGCCTCGGGCGGACACTGCGAAACATCTACCGCCGAAAGGACTCTCGGCCTCCGAACGCGCGGTGCTCCTCGGAGTGCTCTGCGGAAAGACGAACGCCGAGATCGCGCAGGCCCGTCGTAGCTCGGTTCGCACCGTGGCCAATCAAGTCGCCAGCGCGTTTCGCAAACTCGGTGTGTCTTCCCGAGGGGAACTGGCCGCCCGCATGTTTCGGGAGTCGGACGCATCGAACCCCAGCGCAGCAAAATGACCATGGCAACCCCGAATCGAAAGATGCACATAGGCGTACGTCCACGGTGACCTATTCCGGATTCACCAACGAATCCGCCTTGACCATGTTCGCCAACGAATTGGCGAGAATGACGGAGTCATGACCATGTTTCGTTCGCTGCGTTTGGCAAAAGCATCTACGGCTGCATTCGTTCAATTTGCGCTACTGGGAGCATTGGGAGGAACGCTGGCCGCGTGCAGCGCGGATAGCGGCACCTCGAAACAGCTCGAAGGGACGGAGCCCATGTCGTTCGAAGAGTTCGTCGCCAGTACCTACAAGGAACCTGGGGAATCGGGACTCTACATTTACGACGGCGACACGACGGCCCGAACGACGGAGGAGCTCCGCGAGGTTTACGACAAGGCATTCAAGAGCCAGCAACCTCTGATTGTCAATCGCCTCCCCAACCGTGCCGACGTGTGGGACGGAGAAAGAAGCAACCTTCGCTACTGCATCGGAAACGGCTTTGGGTCGAACAAATCCGCGGTCGTCAATGCCATGGCCCAAGCCACGGGGAATTGGGAATCCTACGCACACGTTCATTTCGTTTACGCATCGGATCAAGATGGCTCGTGCACCAGCAGCAATCCCAATGTCATCTTCGACGTGAACCCCACGTCAGCAGGACAATACCTTGCTCGAGCGTTCTTCCCGAGCTATCCACGCGTCAACCGCAACGTCCTCGTCGACGACTCTGCGTTTTCCTCCGGCTATCCGCTCTACGGCATCATGATGCACGAGCTTGGCCACGCGCTGGGCTTTCGACACGAGCACACGCGCCCGGAGGCACCTGCGCGCTGCTTCGAGGACAACTCATGGTTCGTGCTGACACCATACGATCGCGCGTCGGTCATGCACTATCCGCAGTGCAATGGCACGAACAATCAATTGTCGTTCTTGTCCACGAGCGATGCCGAGGGAATCGCGCAGGTCTACGAGAGCAAGCGGATGGCTCGCCCCATACCACCTACCGCCTGCGGCATCGTCTCGGCCGACCACGGTCTGGGGAGCAACAACCAAGGCATTCGCTCGTGCGATGGGCGCTTCTTGTTCATCATGCAGAGCGACGGAAATCTGGTGCTCTACCAAGGAAACACGGCGCTCTGGGCTTCGGGCACCGCCGGGCAGCCATCGTACGGGGCGTACATGCAGGGCGATGGGAATCTGGTCATCTATTCGGGATTACCCCGCGCCCTCTGGGCGACGAACACGGCCGGCAATCCTGGCGCATACTTGCAGGTTCAGAATGATGGCAACGTCGTCATTTACCGAAGCGACAACGTCCCAATCTGGGCCACGAACACCGCGGGACACTGAACCTCCACGACGTAGAAGGCCGCTGCCACACCGCATCTCGGTAAACGGCAGCGGCCTTCGCGTTTTCGCTAGAGCGCCCAATGCGGAACGGGGTAGCCGCCCGCAGCGGCCGCCGTGCGTGCCGTTTCACGAATGAGTGCACCGTGGGGTTCGAGGACCACGCCTTGGCTTCCGCTGGAATTACCGTCGGACGCCATCGTTCCTATGGTGTTGACCCCCACCAAGATGTACCACCCCTTCTCGAAGAACATTTGTGGAATGACGCCGGCTCCCGAGTCTCCCGGTGCGGAAGCCGGGCCATAGGCGAACAAGCCCGGGGGCACGTCCATCACCGGCGGCGAGCTCCAATAGTCCACGACGCTGCACGTACGGGGCGCCGTGGGGGCGCAAACGAAGGAAATATTTTCCGCCTTTCGCCGCTCGTGGCCGCCATTGTCGAACGCGATGCGCTCCAAGGTGACCGGATCGTAGCGCTCGACGATGGCGCCCCGGCCGACGATGGCGACGCCGCGACTTAGATTGTAATTACCAATTTTGGTCCGAGTGTCGACCGATGCCGGAGCAACATCCGTCACGTTGGTGGCCAGCGTGAGGAGCGCAATGTCGTCGGTGCAGCCATTGGTGCCGGCCGGCTTTCGAATGGATTGAACCGTGTGCCACGTCGAGCCGGGTCGAACGACGGACGAGCCCGTGGTGATTTGCATCACGCTGTTGATGGGGGTTCCGGTGAACGAACTGCTGCAAAAGTCCGACGTCGTCGGATCGCCCACGCGCTCCGTACAATGGCGAGCCGTGATGACCAGATTTGGCGCGATCAGCGTGCCCGTGCATCGCGATGTACCCGGCGTCCCGGTGGGCGGGCAGCTTCCATCTGCCTGCAGTGGCCCCGTGCAAATGCCCACGGAAAAGGGGTGCTGCGGATCGAGCGGCGCGCCGAGAAGTGCGTCGCTCGACGTATTCACCTGCTGCTGTTCCTCCGTTGCCTCGGAGGCGCAACCTGCTCCAAGACCGACCACGAGAAATGCCCCCGCCACCATAAGAAGATGATTCGACTGTCCCATTTGGCGTTCCCTTCGTGAAGTGAAGTGTCGTCATCAGCCTTTACGGGGACGCCACTCGGTCCTTTCGAAGGTGAACGCATTTTCCTCTGGCCACGCGGCCGTGCACGCACGCAACCGGAGCTCATTGCGCAGGGTGGTCTATTGGATTCGATTCAATTTGGTACTTTCCCTGGACCTCGGGCATGCCCATTCATGCGCGGCAAAGGAGATGCACCCGAGATGAAATCCCATGCACTCGTCGTTGCTGCTTCATTGGCTTTCGCAACACCCGCGGCGGCCCATGCTCCGGGCGATACGGTGGTCACACCGAATTTCTCGCACGCCATTCCGAACATTCCCGGCAAGTCGCTCATTGCGGTGGTGGTCACCTTTCCGCCGGGGGGAGCCTCCGCGCCCCATCGCCACGCGAAGTCGGCCTTCATCTTCGGCTACGTTCTCTCCGGCAGCATCCGCAGCCAGGTCGAGGGTGAGCCCGCGCGCGTCTACAAAGCCGGGGAGAGCTTCTACGAGGCGCCGGGCGCGCATCACCTCGAAGGCCGCAACATGAGCACCACCGAACCGGCGAAACTGCTCGCCGTCTTCGTGGTCGATAGCAACGACAAGGAGCTGACCACGCCGGACAAATAAATAAAAAAGGCGCCAAGTCCTCGACGCCCTTGCAAATACGGAATCGTTATTTCGTTTGGAATCGCGCCCATCAGGGGCAGAGACGCGCGTTGGGGCTCACGCCCACGGAGCCCCCTTCGACCGCGGTGCATTGTGCGGTGCGCGTTGCGCTCGCTGGGCTGACGGAGACGGCCAAGGGCCGGTAGTTCGGCGACGGCTGGTAAAGACTCGAAGCGTCGTTGCTGGCGACGGAGGCCGTCTGCGGTTGTCCGACGCCCTGCGCGGCACAACCCATCGAACCAATCGCGGCAAACGTGGCAAACATGGCAAACGTGGCAAACGTGGCAAACGTGACGGGCGCAACCAGCGACGCACTTCGAAGGGAAAACATTTTCAACTCTCCTTTGGATGAAGCTATTCGAATACGGACTCAGGGGCAGAGGCGCGCGTTCGGGCTCACGCCCACCGAGCCTTCTCCCGCGACCGTGCAATGTGCGGTGCGCGTTCCATTTTCCTGGGTGTCGCCACCCACGGCTCCCGTGACGGTGACCGGCGGCGCAACCGCCAGCGGCCGCGCATTCGGCGACGGTTGGTACACGCTCGAAGGATCGTAATTGGCGACCGAAGCTCCCGCTGCTGCTCGCTCGGGAAAGCCGGCATTTCCAACGCCACCCGTAACGGTGACCGGCGGCGCGACCGCCAGCGGGCGTGCATTCGGCGACGGTTGATACACGCTCGACGGATCGTAGCTGGCGACGGATGCCCCTGTCTGCGGCTGACCGACACCGTGCGTGGCACAAGCCATCAAACCAAACGCGGCAAACATGACAGACATGGCAGACATGACAGGTGCAACCAGCGACGCACTTCGTAGGGAAAACATGTCCAACTCTCCTCGTCTCTCTCGTCTTCCGTTGTCTTCTTCTTTGATAGGGACTACGCCGCCGGCTCAAAGAGGTTCCACACGAATGTAAGAAAAATTCTGCCAGCCTCGAAAAGGGCAGTTAATTGAAAATTAAAAAAGGGCACCGATCGTCGGCGCCCTCGTTCGAATACGAAGTTGCTGCTTTCTTGGAATCTGCCCTTCAGGGGCAGAGACGCGCGTTCGGGCTCACCCCGACGGAACCGACTTCGGCGTCCGTGCAGTGGGTGGTGCGCGGTGCGGCTTCGCGGGAACCATTGGTGGCGGCTACCGCACGGACGTTCGACGACGGCTGGTAGAGGCTCGAAGGATCAAAGCTCGCCGAAGGATCGTAGTTGCTGGCGACGGATGCACCCGTCTGCGGTTGTCCGACGCCCTGCGCGGCGCAAGCCATCAAACCAAACGCAGCCAACGTGGCAAACATGACAGGCGCAACCCGCGACGCACTTCGAGGGGAAAACATTTTCGACTCTCCTTGGACCTTTGCATAGGGGTACGCCTCCCGTTCGAAAAGGTTACGCACGTCAAGGAGAAAATTTCCGGAGCGAGCTCCGCGGCCATAAAGACCAGGGAAATCCGCTGTTTCGGCGCGTACAAAAAAAGAAAGAGGGCGTCGAAACCTCGACGCCCTCTTTGGATGTAAGTTCGAAACTAGGTGCTCAGTACAAACCGGGCACGGCCGACTGCGCGAACGGGAAGGACTGGAGGATGCGCGCATGGGTGAACGGATCCAAGCCGTAGCCGACTTGGCCAAGACCCACCTGGCCGAGGCCGAGTTGGCCTAGACCCAATTGACGATTCTGGAGCTCCAACACGTCTGGGGAGGTGTGAGCCAAGCCGCCGCCGAACACGTTGGGGACACCCCAAACATTGTTCTGCACCCCGGGCCAGCCACCCACTTGCTGCTGGTAGCCGAAGGGCGAGGTGTGCTGCAGGCCCAGGCCCGGAATCATTCCCGGGATCCCTTGCTGGTAGCCGTAGGGCGAGGCGTGTTGGAGGCCCGGAATCACTCCCGGGATGCCTTGCTGCAGGCCCAGGCCCGGGATCATTCCCGGGATGCCCTGCTGCAAACCAAGACCTTGCAAACCAAGGCCCTGCAAACCAATGAAGGGGTTCGAGTGCTGCAGGCCCATGCCGGGGATCATTCCCTGGAGGCCCTGCTGGTACCCGAACGGGGAGGTGTGCTGGATGCCAATGTTCTGGCCCCAGGGAACGCCGCCCTGAAGACCCTGGAGTCCCTGGAGTCCCTGGAAGGGATTGCCCTGGAAGCCGCCCAGGCCGAGCCCACCGACGTTGCCGAGGCCGAGGCCCCCAACGTTGCCGGTGGTATGTGAGAGGCCGAGGCCGTGCACCGAGAGACGCACTTGATTGAGCGCCTCGATGGTCTGCGCAATACGGTCATTGAGGAGCTGCAGTTTGCGAATATCAACCTTGGCCGTTGTATCCATGTCGTCTGTCTCCTTGAGGGGTTTGGAAACCACTGCGGACCGACCCCCCCGATGGGCCGGGGCACTTTGTGCGGGCGACAACCGAGTGTCGTCGTCCGTGAAATTCCCGTTGTCTTCTGCTTCGGTCGCACGCGCGTCCGCGGGACCCGCGTCACTCATGTAATCGGAATCGGCCGCGCGTTGCTCGCGGTCGCCTGCGGCTGCCGCGGAATGCGGACCAACAGCACGCCGTCCTGCAACGTCGACGTGATCTGTTCCGTCTTCGCGGTGAGAGGAAGCGGAATCACCCGCCGGAGCACTCCAATCGCGTGCTCCACCCGAAGGGGCACCAACTTGCCCCCGTTGTTCGTCGTCGGAGGCTGACGTCGCCCCGTCACGATGAGGACGTTGCCCTGTGGCGTCCCCTGGATGTTCACCTCGACTCCCTGGCGATTGACCCCCGGAAGATCGATCGAGAGGAGAAGCTCCTCGTTCGTCTCCCACAGGCTCAGCACCGGAGTCCACCCTTGCGGCTGTTGTTGCTGCTGCGTGCTCGGCTGACCGCTCGCTGTTCCGAGCAGATGATTCAGGCGTTCCATCTGTTCCTGAACGTGTTCCACCGGGTCCCTCTCTGCGGGGATCGGGGCGAACGGCGCCTTGAGTTCCGGGGCTTCTTGCCCCGTGAGGGATCGGTACAGATTTTCGACCTTTCCGATCGTGTCGTCGATTTCGGTCATCGCTCATCGCCTCCCCACGTAGAAATGGCCCGTCACGCGGGCGCCCAACGTGTTCGCTGCAGGAAAACCTTGCTCGTCTCGAACCCGGAGAGACCCTTGGCCCCTGCAGTCAGATTCGAGGACGCCGACCTTACAACGAAGTGCGAGGACGAAAACCAATTAAAGAAGCTGGACCATGAAATAAAATTAACATGGCGCATCTCGACCTAAGCCGAAAAGAAAATTCGATGAGACGTATTCAGCTTTATGCGTCACGCGCGTGCCGCACAGCCGCGACAGCGTTGTCATCGACGGCTCTTCGTCGTGGTCAGTCGCGTGGCCACTGCACACGTCCGTTCTAGCGGATTTTCCGCTCGGCCGTGCTCCTGCGCTCGTGCGTCATTCGCGTGGGAACGAGGCCTCCGGATCGGCCGTGCTGGCGTGACGATCGCGTGGCACATCCCCATTAACGGAAACGAAGAAACTGGCGTATTGGGAATTTGCGCAATATCGAATCAAATGAATCGAATCAATTCATCCGATGGGCGGCTCTACGGGATCGCCTGAACCCAAAGTCCCTCGTCGGCAGCGCCTTGCTCGCCCTCGGCGCGCGGAATCGCGTAGACGATCTTGTCGCGCTGAGGTGTAAGTTGCACCGTGCGGCCGTCGAGGACTTTCGCGCGAAGAAGGAATGGAGCTTGGCCGGTCGCCAGATCGACGACCTTCACGTCGCTCACGACCGGGTACGTTTGCGGATCGCTGCGGTTGTCGGAGAAGACGATCGTGCTTCCGGTGGCCGCGAGAACACTGTCCACGTTGGGGAATTTCCGCACGCTCCCACCGCCAACGGGCCGCGCGTTCAGCGTGCCGCGGTCCGGCTTGATGTCCGTCAGGTAGAGAACGTTGGAACTGTCGTCGGTGAAGGCCGAACGCGAGAGCTGTCCGTTGGCGCCTTCGACGAGTTTGTCCGGCGCGGGGTTCAACTTCGACGTGGACGCGAGGTAGAGATCGCGATGTTCCCCACCGTCGTACGTGATCACGGTGGAGTAGAGCGCATACGCGTAATTGGGGCTGAAGGGCGCGCGCGCCGCAAAACCGACGGTCACCACGGGCGTCGGGTTGACCGCCGGTAGGCTGGTGCGCCTCAGTTGATCGTTTACCGTATAGAGAAGCGAGTTGCCATTATCGGCGAACGTGGCCCACGTCACGCCATTGTCGACGAGGACGACTCCCTGGCCATCCGCGATCATGCCGCGCGAGTTGTTCGTGACGAAGAAGACCCGGTCGCCCCGCGCATCGGCCACCCATGCGGGCTGCACGTCGGAGGCGATGGACGACGTCGTCCACGTGGCCGCCGCCGTGGCGGGCGCCTCGTAACGTGCCAAGGTCGCGGATTGGCTTCCATCGCCGCACCACACCGCAATCGCGCGCTGCCCTGCGAATCCGAACCGAGGGCGACACGTCGTCGCCGAACCTCGGCCCATCGCCGGAACGAGGATTTGCCGTTTGTCGGGTGTGCGGCTCGAGGAGACGTTGAGGCTCGCGGTGGTCGAAGTCACGTCGGCCGTGAAGAGGATCTGCCCGCCGTCGTCGGTCGCCGCGACCATGTCGTCGGAGAGCAAGGTGGGCCCAACGGCTTTGACTCCACCGGCCGCGGTCCAAATCGTCAGGGTGCCCGTGTTGTTCGTATAGTTGACATTCGTATAGGCAAACACGACGGGCCCGCGCACCACGGCAATGGCCGAGTCGGTGGTGATGCGCACCGGTGTCGACGCCGGCTTGGCCGCCACGGCGTAGAGCCCATCGGCGGTGTGATAAACGGCATAGCCATCGCTGGTCATTCCCGAGAGGGTCGCCGTGGCAGAGGTAATCTTGTACGGCGTCGTATCGACGGGCACCTTCACGTCCGGGCCGGCATCCCCACCCGGGACGAAACCTCCGCCCGTCCCGGTCTCGGGGCCTTCGCCATCGACGGAACCGCCGGACGCGCACCCGTAGACCGCCCACGGCACGACGCAAGCGAGACATAAGAACCCCAACGCGTGCTTCATAGCAATTAGGATGCAAGAGCAAGGTGCGTGCGGGGCGCACACTCCTCATTTTGCTCATTGCTAATCGCTAATCCGCAATCGGCTCAAGAAGAGAAGATCACAGGGAGGCGGGGAGACGGGGAGGTTTTTTGGTTTCCAATGGCCACGATGTGTCCATTGGAAAACCCCAAAATTCTCCCCGTCTCCCCGCCTCCCTGTGAATCTTCTCTTTAGTTCTGCTCGAGGAGGCCGCGGAGTTTGGCGGGTGCAATTTTATATTGGCGACGGCAATAGTCGCACGCAATCTCGAGCACTTCGCCCTGTTCGCTGAGGTGTTGCACGTCCGTGCGAGGAAGCGTGGAGAGGCCGAAGAGAATGCGTTCTTCGCTACAATTGCACCCGAAGCCGTGGCCGGATTCGCCTACTTCGGTGTAAGGCATGCCGTAGAGCAGCTCCGAGAGAAGCGCACGTGGCTCGGCCATCCGCTTTTCGAGCAAAGGCGTCATCGAGGCGAAGTCTTTGAGCCGCTCGGTCATCACCATGAGCGGTCCCTCGCCGACGTCCGGCAAGAGCTGCACGATGTAACCTCCGGCGCACATCGCATCGCCTTGGCCATACGTCCCCACGGCAATCATGGAGACGACTTGTTCCGACGTCTGCATGTAGCTCATGAGCGCTCCGGAAATGCCGCCGGATGCCGGAACCGCCACCACGCCTTGATGGAGCGATCCGTTGTAGAGACGGCGCGCCACCTGAAGACGGGCCTCGGCCCCCAGGTCGAACGTGCTCGCCTTGGGCGCGAGTTGCACGAGACCTCGGGTCCATGGGCTCACGTCGGGGTTCGAGTCGGCCACCATGCGGCTCGTGTGATCTTCGGCCTGCAGAATGATCTGCACCCGTTGATCGGGCGACATGGTCTCACGCACGAGGATGGATCCCGTGATGAGATCCGCAAAAAGCAACGCCAGGTCGCCCTGTGGCCGCTGCGCCTCGATGGCCGCGCGGACAGTGCGGGAGCTCTCCACGGTGATAACGCGGAAGGCGCCGTCGTCGGTGATGGCTCGGAGGACACGGTCGCCTCCGGCCGGCTTGGAGTCGGTGTGGGTCTTCGGGTCGGGATCGGTCACGCTCAACCATGATACCGCAACCTTTCTTGCCTTACCCGCTCCGGCTCCCCCTTCCCCTCCCGATTCTTCTCCCCACCGCGGAAGATCGGGCGTCCACCGCGAGATCGGGAACGGATAGAGCGCGCCAATCGCCACGAAACGAACGCTCCAGCGGGCTCGGGTGCGCAGTTCGACCTAGCCAACCGCGTCATCCGGATTTAGACTGAATGGCGATTCATTCATCACCATCCCGGAGCGTGACGTGTCGAAGCCCATTCCCGCCATCAACCGATACAAAGCCGATCTACGTGAGCTCAATTTCTTGCTGTTCGAGCAGTTTCGGCTCGGAGAGATCCTGGGGCGCGGCCCCTATGAAGCCTGGGGGGAAGACGAGGTTCGGACGTCGCTGGCCGAATGCTACCGCTTCGTGCGCGAGGTGGTCGGCCCGCTCAATGCCACGGGCGACGTGAACGGGTGTCGTCTTGAGGGCGGGCGCGTCTTCACGCCGCCCGGCTTCAAGGACGCTTGGAAGCAATTGTACGCCGGCGGCTGGAAGCTCATTGGCGTCTCGCCGGAGTTCGGCGGCGCAGGCTCTCCGCACTGCGTGCAGGTCCTCGTGGAGGAGTTCATCACCGGCTCCAACACGGCGTTCAGCATGTACGGCGGCCTGGCCCACGGCGCCGGTGAGGTCATCGAGATCTTCGGCACCCCCGAGCAGCGCGAGACATACGTCCGCCGCATGTACGACGGCACCTGGGGCGGCACCATGAACCTCACCGAGCCGCAGGCCGGGAGCGACGTCGGTGCGAGCACCACCACCGCCAAGCGCAACGCCGACGGCAGCTACTCGATCCGCGGGACGAAGATCTTCATCTCCGGCGGCGATCACGATCTCGCCGACAACATCATCCACCTGGTTCTGGCCCGCGTGGAAGGCTCGCCCGCCGGCACCAAGGGCCTCACCCTCTTCATCGTGCCGAAGATCCGGGTCAACGCGGACGGCAGCCTGGGCAAGCCCAACGACGTGAGCGTCGGCGCCATCGAGCACAAGATGGGCATCAACGGCTCGTCCACCTGCGTCCTCAACTACGGTGAGAACGACGGCTGCATCGGCTGGCCGGTGGGCGGCGACGAGAAGATCAACCAGGGCATGCCGCAGATGTTCCGCATGATGAACGGCGCCCGCATCGGCGTGGGCGTGCAGGCCATCGGCGTCGCCTCGACGGCGTACCTGAATGCGCTGGAGTACGCGAAGGAGCGCAAGCAGGGCGCGTCCATCACGCATTGGAAGGACGCCACGGCACCGCGCGTGGCCATCATCGAGCACGCGGACGTGCGCCGCATGCTGCTCGACATGAAGGCGCGCGTGGAAGGCATCCGCGCCCTCGCGATCAAGCTCGCGCACCACACCGACCAGGTGCACGTCCTGGAGAACGAGGATCCCGAGAAGGCGGCGTACCACCAGGGTCAGGTCGACCTTTTGGTGCCGCTGGTCAAAGCGTACGGCTCGGATCAAGGCTTCCGCGTCTGCGAGACCGCGATCCAGACCTACGGCGGCGTGGGCTACACGCGGGACTTCCCCGTGGAGCAATACTGCCGCGACTCGAAGATTTTCAGCATCTACGAGGGAACGAATCACATTCAGGCGATGGACTTGGTGGGCCGCAAGCTCGGCCAGGCTGGCGGGGCGAACCTGCAGGCCTACCTCGGCGACATCGCGAAGTTCGTGGCGAAGAACAAGGACCACGAAGTGTTCGGCGACGAGGTAAAGCGCGTGGACGCCGCGCAGCAGGCCCTCGCGGCTTCCGCGATGAAGCTTCTCACCTGGTTCCAGTCGGGCCAGATGGAGCTCGTGCCGCTCAACGCGAACCGCTTCCTGGAGATGATCAGCGAGCTGACGGTGTCGCAGCTGCTGCTCGAGGGCGCGATCATCGCCGACGAGAAGGTCAAATCGGTCTCGAAGGAGCACCCGGACTACGCCTTCTACGAGGGCAAGAAGCACGCGGCGCTCTACTTCGCGCGCACCGTGCTCCCGGGTGTCGAGCTCAAGGCCAAACTGATGCTCGACGAGGACCGCAGCGCCCTCGACATCCCCGACGAGGCCTTCGCAACGGTGTGATTTTTTAACCGCCAGGAGCGCCAAGAAGAGCGCCAGGATCGCCAGCGGAACACTCAAAATACCCTTCAGTTGGGTATTTTGCAGGTTCCTCTGGCGATCCTGGCGATTCTTTTTGGCGTCCTGGCGGTTTATCTTCTGCGTTTCTTTGGGCCGGAGCGGGTGCTTCGGCTTTCCGCTTTTGTGGGGGTGGCTTCGTCGCGGTAGCAGGGCATGCGGTGCTTGCGGTCGGAGGCGTAGATGACCGAGGTTTCGCAGTGGGCGACTTGGGGGCGGGTGGCGACCCTTTCGACGATGAGCTCGCGCAGGTGCTCGACGTTGCGCAGGGCGACGTGGACCTGGAGATCGTTTACGCCGGTGACGTGGAAGACGGCGAGGGTCTCGGGTAGGCCGAGCATGTACTGGTAGAGGGCGCGGCACATCTCGCTGTTGTGCTTCACCAGGCGAATGGACAACAGCGCCTGCAGGCCGATGCCGAGCGCCGAGGTGTCGACGTCGGCATGGTGGCCGCGGAGAATGCCCGCCTCGCTCAATGCGCGCACCCGGGTGAGGCAGCTGGACGGCGCCAAATCGACCTTTGCCGCGAGTTCTTTGTTCGATAACCGAGCATCGTTCTGCAAAGCGTCCAAAATTTCGAAGTCGATTCGGTCGAGCACCATCGAAACCGATCCTTTCCGAAGCCTATTCGTTGGAAATGTTCCTCACCGAACATCATAAGAATAGAAGCTTTTTCGTCCGCATAAAAATCGGAAAGTGAGGATATTTTCCAAATGGATGCAGTGTTCTCGAACCTTTACCAGCGCATCGTGGGATGGGAGCAGGGCGCACGGAACGTACCGGTCACACCGCGCATGTCGCGCCGGGAAATCCGCGAGGAGCTCGCCCCATTGGACTTCTCGCGTCCGTACGATCTGGCGGATCTCGTCGATCGCGTGGCCAATTTGCTCGAAAAGGGTGCGGTGCATCCGAATCATCCGCGCTACTTCGGGCTATTCAACCCGGGGGTCCGGCGCGCAGGCATCGTCGCCGATGCACTGGTCGCCCTGTACAATCCGCAGATGGGCGGCTGGTGGCATGCACCGGCCGCGTGCGAAATCGAAGCGCATACCCTGGCGCATCTGGCCCGCAAAATAGGCCTGGATCCATCCGCGTCGTTTGCGACCTTCACCACGGGTGGCTCGGAGGCGAACCTCACGGGGGTGCTCTGCGGGCTCGCGCACGTCTTTCCCGGTTATGCGAAGGGCGGCGTGGCCGCATCCGGGAATGCGCCGGTGTTCTATGGCTCGGACCAAGCGCACGACTCGTTCGTCAAGATTGCGCGCAGCACGGGGCTCGGGGAAAAGGCTTTTCGCCGGGTGCGCAGCGATGCCCGTCAAAGGCTCGACGTCGACGATCTGCGCGCGGCCATCGCACGGGATCGCGCCGAAGGGAAATCGCCCTTTCTCGTGGTGGCCACGGTGGGGACGACCTCCACGGGCGCCATCGATCCCGTGGCCGATATCGCATCCCTCTGCAAAGACGAGGGCCTGTGGCTTCACGCCGATGCGGCATGGGGCGGGATTGCGCTGCTCTCGGAGGCGGCCCGCGCGCACGTTGCCGACTTGGCGCTCGCCGATTCCATCACCTGGGACGCGCACAAGACCTTCCCCGTTCCCATGGGGGCGGGCATGTTCTTCGCGCGCACCCGCGCGCCGAGCGAGGCCATTTTTTCGGTGCACACGGCCTATGTGCCCGACGCCGAACCCGGGACCATCGACCTTTACCAGCAAACCATCCAATGGTCGCGCCGGTTCATTGGACTCAAAATTTTCCTCACGCTCGCGGAGCTCGGGAACGCGGGTATGGCGAAGCTCGTCGATCATCAAATGCGCATGGGCGTGCATCTGCGCGAGGCGCTTGCCGGCGCGGGCTTTCGCCTGACCAACGATTCGCCTTTGCCCATTGCCTGTTTTGCACATGAGGGTCGTTTGCCACCCGCCGAGATCGCGCGGCGCGTGGCGGCCGAAGGTCATGCGTGGCTGTCCGAGGTGCGCTTGGGCAATGGAGCCCATTGGCTGCGGGCCTGTATTACGCACCACGACACGGGGCCGGAGGACATTCGCCAATTGGTTGCGGCTGTGCAAAACATTACATCCGTGTAAGTTATTACAACCATGTAAGGTTCACACGGTGCCCCGTAAAATAGGCGTCGCACGCGTACTCTTGCGAGCGCCATGGCGCTCCCCCCGTGTCACAGATGGCCTTTGGCGCTTCTGCTCACCACGTCGCTCCTTTGGTTCGCGTGCTCCAAAAAGGAGACGACATCAACGGCGACGGATACTCCCAAGCATGAGCCGGAGGTGCCTGCCGAGCCCCCCCTTCCGGCCCCCTCCCTACAGCCGCCCGAACCGCCGCGACCCAAGATTGCCTTCGTCGGCCAAAAGCGGTGCGCCGAGTGCCACACCAAGGAGAACACTGCCTTTTCGCACGACTGGCACGCGCGCGCCTTGTCGCGCGCCACGCCCTCGTACGTGGTCGGCCGCTTTGGCAATTTGCACTTCAAGGGCAGCTCCAGCGAGGCCTGGATGCTCCGCGAGAAGAATTACCAAGTACGAACCACGGGCGCGGACGGAGAGGTCACCTCTTTTTCCGTCGATTGGGTGCTCGGCGGAAAGCGCATGCAAGATCCCGTCACGGTTTTTCCCGATGGGCGCTGGCAGGTGCTGCCGGTCTATTACCACGTGACCGGCAAGGGCGAGTGGGTCGACTACACCGAGAACAAGCAGGGTTCTCTCTCACCGGATCATCCCTTCTTCTGGGCGAATTTCCGCCGCATGGCCAATCGCGAATGCCTCGATTGCCACGTCACCGGCATGGATGTCCGCTACGAGCGCGCCTCGCATCAATGGCGCACCGAGATGGCCGATCCCGGGGTCACCTGCGAGAGCTGCCACGGGCCCGGAGGCAAACACGCCGAGTCGCTCGATCCCGACGACATCGTGCGCCCGCACAAGGTATCCCCCGAGATTGCCATGGGCATTTGTGCGCAATGCCATGGTCCGCGCAATCCGCTCTATCCCGTGCTCGATGGCGACCACCACTTCGTCGCCGGGCAGCCCTACGAGGAGCATTTTCAGCCGCTCGGATACGTCGACGGAAAGCAGCACTCGGGAGACTTTTTCGCCGATGGGCGGCCCAAAACGTCGAGCTTCGAGTACCAGGCGCTCCTTCAATCGCGCTGCCACTCGAAGGGAAAGGCCACCTGCCTCACGTGCCACACGGCGCCGCACGAAAGCCACGACGCCGATGAAATGAAGATCCCCAACGCTGCGGCGAAAAAGGACGCGCCGACGAAGACCGATGCGAGCGCGTGCAAAGGTTGCCACGAGAACATTTTCGCGTCGGCCAAAGCACATTCGCACCATACGGCGCCCGCGGCGCAGAGTTGCGTTGCGTGCCATATGCCCAAGGTCGTCACCGGCGTGCTCGACACCTTCGCGGACCATTCCATCGACGTGCCCGCGCCGGAAAATACGAGGAAGCACGGGATCCCCAACGCGTGCAATGCCTGCCATCAGCACGAGAAAGAAACGCCGGAGGCCATGGCCAGCGCCATCGCCTCGTGGTGGCCGCAAGCCGCCACACGCACGCAGCGGCGCGTTCGCGTTGCCGATGCCTTCGACGAGAACACCAAGGCCCAGAGCCTCGCTGCTCTCAAGGCGGTGATCGCCGACGATGCCGAAGCTGCCCTCGTGCGGGGCGCCGCCGCGCAACTCCTCGCCGAGCGATTTCCCAAGGAGGCACATGCCGTCGTGCCGCTTCTGCGTGCGGCCGATCCGATGTTGCGCACGCGCGCGGTGCAGGCGCTGGGCATGGCCGAGACGAAAAACGCGGCCGACGACGTGGCGCGCCTCTCGCGCGATCCCTCGCCCTTCGTGCGCGAGGCGAGTGCGCTGGTGCTCGCGCAATTCGGCGATGGCCGCGCCGAGTCGAACCTGCGCGCGCTCACCAGCGTGGCCCCCTCGAATGCGTTGCCGCGACCGCATGCCATCCTGGGATTTGCGCTGTCGAAACGAGGTCAGCTCGACGATGCGATCAAGGAGCTGGAACGCGCGGTGGACATTCAGCCCTACTTTGTCGACGCCCTCGTCGTGCTCGCCGATCTGTATGCGAAGCAAAACCGACTCGATCAAACGCGCGCACGGCTCGAAGAGGCGCTCCGCTTCGATGCGCAAAATCCCGGGGTAAAACAGCGTCTTCGCGTACTGTCAGGAGGAGCGGCCCCGCAAGCGGGTCCTGGGGCGGCCGGGGCTCCCTGAAATTTTCTAATGACCAGCACGAAGAGGCGTGCGTAGCATCGGCTCCACGATGAGCCTTCCCCAACAACCTCGATCGGTCGTCACTGGTGGCGGCAGCGGCCTTGGTCGCGCGCTCTGTATCGAATTGGCCAAACGCGGCGCGCGCCTCCTCGTCGCGGATCTACGCAAAGATACCGCGGAGGAAACCGCGATTTTGGCCCGCGATGCGGGCGCCTCGGAAGTCATCGCCGTGGCTGTCGACGTGGCGAAGTCGGACGAGGTCGAGAAGCTCGCCGCCGAGGCCGAGTCGCGCTTCGGCGGGACGGACTTGCTCGTGAACAACGCGGGCGTGGCCACCGCAGGCGCGACGGGCGAAGTGCCGCTGGCCGATTGGGAGTGGATCGTCGGCATCAATTTGTGGGGCGTCGTCTACGGCTGCCATCACTTCGTGCCGAAGATGAAAGAGCGCCGCTCGGGCCACATCCTCAATGTTGCCTCGGCCGCGGGTTTGCTCTGCGCCCCGCAAATGGGCCCGTACAACGTGACCAAGGCGGGCGTGGTGGCCCTCTCCGAGACGCTCTATGCCGAGCTGGGGTCGTTCGACATCGGCGTCACCGTTCTCTGTCCGATGTTCTTCAAGACCGGCATCATCGAGAACTCACGCCTCACCAACCCGCAAGAACGCGACCTCGGCCAGCGCCTTCTCGACCGCGAAAAACTCAACGCCAACGACGTTGCACTCCGCGCGCTCGACGCCGTGGAAAAGAAGCATCTCTACGCCGTCCCCATGGCCAACGGCCGCTGGCTCTGGCGCATGAAACGCACCGCCCCCGAAACCTTCCACTGGGCCTCCGGCGGCATCTTCACGAAGATGAAAAAGCGCTTCGCCGGCGCCGCAAAGTAAGAGAATTCACAGGGAGGCGGGGAGACGGGGAGATTTTTGTTGTTTCGGCAACGGTTGGTTTCATTGAAAACCACGGGAACCAACAAAAAAAACTCCCCGCCTCCCCGCCTCCCTGTTCAATCTCTGCTCACGAAAAACGGGCGGCGTGCTCGCCCAGCAGGTTGGCCAGCGTTTTCAGCGCGACGGTCTTTAGCTCGGCGCTGGAGACGTCGCGGTGGTCGATCCAGTCGAGGGCGATGGCCTCGACGAAACCGATCCAACCGCGGAGTGCGGAGCGCATCACGGGGGTGGAGCGCACGCCCTCGGGGAGCTCTGCGAGAATCACCTTGAGAATGTGCGTTCGCGTCAGCTCGACGATCTTCAGAATCTCCGGATCGCTGCCGATGCCGCCGCGCAAAAGCGCGGAGTACCCGGAGGCGTGCTCCTCGACGTAGCGGAAGTGACCCTCGAGGCCGAGGTGCAACCGCTCGAGCGGCGTGCCCGCCTCCTCCACCGTGGCCGCGAGAAACTCCGACGCCGCGGCCTGCATCGTGGCGATGTAGAAGTCGCGCTTCGTGGGGAAGTAATGAAAAATGAGCGCGCGGGAGACGCCGGCGGCGCGTGCAATTTCGTCGAGGGAAACCTCGTCGTAGGGCTGCGCGGAAAAGGCCGCGAGGCCCAATGCGACGAGCTGCTCGCGCCGCTCGTCGACGCTCATGCGCTCGCGGGGGCGCGCTGCCTTCGCCTCGCGCTTTCCCTTCGCCGGACGGGCGCGGCCACTCGTCTTGGCCGCCGAGCCAGAGGAACCGGCAGAACCAGCAGAAATACCCGTTTTCATAGAGCTTTCCTACGCTTTATTGACTCCATGTCAATAGGACGTACACTCATGGACATGGGTCAGCATGTCACCGTTGCGATCATTGGCACTGGTTTTTCGGGCTTGTGCATGGCCATCAAGCTCAAAGAAGCGGGGATCGACGATTTCGTGCTGCTCGAACGCGCCGGCGCCATCGGTGGAACCTGGCGCGACAACACATACCCCGGTTGCGCCTGCGATGTGCCCTCGCACTTGTACTCGCTCTCGTTCGAGCCGAGCGCCCGGTGGTCGCGCGTTTACGCCCAGCAGCCGGAGATCCGCTCCTACCTCGAGCGATGCTTCGATAAGTACGCAGTCCGTCCGCACGTTCGTTTCCACACCAAGGTGGTGGGCGCCGCGTTCGAGGACGACCGATGGCGCATCCGAATCGAGGGCGGCCACGAAATCACCGCAGATGTTCTCGTGGCCGGCGCCGGTGGGCTCAGCAATCCGGCGTACCCCAAACTGCGCGGGCGCGAGCGCTTCCGCGGCGAGCAGTTCCACTCGGCCACGTGGAATCATGACTACGACTTGACCGGCAAGCGCGTCGCCGTGATTGGCACGGGCGCCAGCGCCATCCAGTTCATTCCGGAGATCCAACCCAAGGTCGGGAAGCTCACGCTCTTCCAACGCACCGCCCCATGGGTGCTGCGCCGGCCCGACCGGGCGTTTCATCCCGCGGAGAAGTTCCTTTTCGAAAAGGTGCCGGCCATCCGCTGGCTCTATCGCCAAAAGATTTACTGGCAGCACGAGTGGCGCGCCTTCGGCTTCACGATCTATCCGCCGATGCTGAAGGTCGCGGCCCGCATGGGCAAGGCGCACATTCGCCGCAGCATCAAGAACCCCGAGTTGCGCAAGAAGGTCACCCCCGCCTTCACCCCCGGTTGCAAGCGCATCTTGATGTCGAACGATTACTACCAGTCCCTCGACCAGCCCAACGTCGACGTGCTCACCAACGGCATCGCCGAGGTGAAGGAGCACTCCATCGTCACCGATGACGGCCGCGAAATCCCCGTGGATGCCATCATCTACGGCACCGGCTTCGCGGTCCACGAGTACATCGGCCCGGTCGACATCCGCGGGCGCAACGGCATCGATCTGGCCACCGCATGGAAAGATGGAGCGGAAGCTTACTTGGGGACGACCATTTCGGGCTTCCCGAATTTATTCATCCTCACGGGCCCCAATACCGGCCTGGGTCACAACTCGATGGTCTATATGATCGAGTCCCAGGTGCACTACGTCATGGAGTGCATCAAACTGATGCGAGAGCGCTCTCTATCCTTCGTCGACGTACGTGAAGATTTGCAGAAGAAATACAATGAGAGCCTCCAGAATCGACTCAAGGGATCCGTCTGGAGCACGGGATGCGCAAGCTGGTACCTGAACGAGAACGGCAAAAATACGACATTGTGGCCAAGTTTCACCTTCGCGTTCCGCGCCCGCACCCGCCGCTTCGAACCTGCCGATTACGAGCTCGGCCAGAAGGGCCTTCATCTGGTGAAGGGCAAGCCGAAGCCGCAGGAGCGCGCCGCCAACAAATTGAACGGACGCGCCAACCCGGCCTAGGGGCCCTCGTTTTTGCGGCGCTGGCGTTAACGGCCGGCTGCGATCGCAGCAAGGTGCACGAGCCGGAGCCGGCGCAGCAGGTCGCGTCGGCGGCGGCATCGACGCACGCGGCCCCGGCGAACGCCGCACCGAAGCCGCTTTCGAGCCGCATCTCGCGGGAGGCTCCCGCGCGCATCGTGGCCATTGGCGATCTCCATGGCGACTTGGACAAGACGCGTCGCGTGCTGCGCCTCGCGGGCGCCATCGATGCGAACGACGTGTGGATCGGTGGAAAGCTGACCATCGTCCAGACCGGCGACGAGATCGACCGCGGGGACGACGACCGCAAGATTCTCGATCTCGTGGAGAAGCTGAAAGGCGACGCGAAGAAAGCAGGGGGCGAGTTCATCGCGCTGGTGGGCAATCACGAGCTCATGAACGCGGTGTTCGATTTTCGCTACGTCACCCCGGGTGCGTATCGCGCATTCGGCGACCTTACGGCGGCCGATCCCAACACCGCGGCCTTTCTCTCGCAGCTCGATCCGAGCGCGCGGGGGCGTGCGGCGGCGTTTGCGCCGGGCGGGCGCTATGCGGCCATGCTTGCGGACCGGCCTCTGTTCGTGAAAGTCGGCGACAGCGTGTTCGTGCACGGCGGCATCCTGCCGAAGCACGTGGCCTACGGGCTCGACAAGATGAACGACGACGTCAGCGCGTGGCTTCTGGCCAAGAAGGAGCGCCCGCCGCAGGTGGTGGTCGCCGACGACGGGCCCGTGTGGACCCGCGCGTACTCCACCCCGGGCGAAGAGCGATGCACCATGCTGGAGGAAGCGCTCCAGGGCATCGGCGCCAAGCGCATGATCATGGGCCACACGGTCCAAAACGGCGGCATCACCGAAGCGTGCAACCGCAAAGCGTGGCGCATCGACGTGGGGCTATCGCACTACTACGGAGGGCCGGTCCAGGCGCTCGAAATCAAGGGCGATACGATCACGGCGCTGAAGGAACCAGGTTGAGCACGGGCGCCAGATTCACCGCGCCGAGGGCACGCAACCGCTGATTGCCATTCGTGACGGGCTGGCCGCTCATGCCACCCCACACGAATGGCGGCGCGGGGACAGACTCCTTGGGCGTCGTCGACGAGCTCGGGCCGAAGGACACCGTGGAGATCTCTCCGTGGGAGAAGGCCCACGCCCCGGGACCACCGGAAACGCGAAGCTCCGCGCAGAGCAGATCGATTCGGCCCATGCCATCGCTCCCGCCGCCCGAGTGATCGACACCGACGGCCTTCATGCCGACGACGACCTTGGGCTTTTCACAATGAGCGCGGTAGGCATCGAATTGGCCCGATCCGTGGAGGCTCCCGGTGTCGGACGGCTCGCCTGTCCATACCACGCGGTATTGGAATCCCGCGTCGCCGGCTTCTCGCTGAATGCCGATGGGCGCGCACCGAACCAGCAGAGACTCCGTGTAGCCGATGGACTCGGTGCCCACGGCCCCGACGACGGCGGCACCCGGATCGCACGGTACTTTGAAGAAGCTGTCGGCCGGATCGGGAACGCCAAGCATGACGCCCGGGGCAGCTTGTTCGAAGGAGAGTGCACCTTTGCAGATCCCGTCACTCACGTCGGTGCAATTCGGACAGCCCTCGTCGACGATGCCATTCGAGTTTTCGTCCTGGCCATTGCAGATCTCGGACTTGGGCGGAAGAGAGGCGCTATCTCCTCCGCCGCCATCCGGGCTCGGAGCATCCGCCGAATAGCCTGCGCCCGAACCGCCCGATTCGAGTCCGCAGGCCGCGATGAAAACCGGCAATACGATGCCGATGGCCGCGGCGCTGGCCAGGACGGTGCATTTCCAACCCCGCAGGGGACGGCTCATGCGAAGGTTACTTGCCATGCTCGTCGATCATCTTCAAGGCGTGCTCGTTGCTCGTGTTCCGATTGTCCTCTTCGCACTTGCAGCTTCTGCAGCGGGATGCAACTCACCGCGTGCGACATCGGCTCCGTCGGAGGACGCGGCCGCATCCATGTTGTCGAGTGCACAGCCAAAGGCGGACGAAACACTCGAACAGCGTGCTGCGCGCGTTCACAGGGAAGCGATCATCATCGACGGCCACAACGACATCACCATGCTGATGCTCGCCCACAACGTCGACCTGGCCGATCCCGAGGCCAAGAACAAGGTCATGGCGCTGCAGACGGATCTTCCTCGCATGAAGGCCGGCGGCATCACCGGGGAGTTCTTCTCGATTTACGTGGAGCACACGCTGGCGGAAAAGCCGACGGCGCTCGGTGGTGGCCCCGCACGCCGCGCACTCGACATGATCGACCGGGTGTACCAACAGGCCGAGCGCCACCCGGAGTCGCTCCTCGTGGCCACACGCGCGGACGACGTTCGCAAGGCGAAGCAGGAAGGCAAAGTGGCCTGTCTCATGGGCATCGAGGGCGGGCACGCCATCGAGAATTCGCTGGCCACGTTGCGCGAGTTTCATCGGCTCGGGGTGCGTTACATGACGCTGACGCACACGAACACGAACGACTGGGCCGACTCCGCCGGCATCAACGCGGCCGCGCCGGCGCGGCACCATGGCCTGAGCTCCTTTGGCGAAAAGGTGGTGCGCGAGATGCAGCGCATCGGCATGTTCGTCGACATTTCCCATGTCTCCGACGAGACGGCCGAACAGGTACTGAAGCTGGCCAAGGCCCCCGTGATCGCGTCGCACTCGTCGGCCCGAGCGCTCGCGCCACACCGGCGCAATTTGAGCGACGACCTGTTGAGGGCCATCGCCAAGAATGGCGGGGTGGCCATGATCAATTTTTACTCGGGATTTCTCGATACGAAGTTCGGCGAGGCGGAGGAGGCCTTCGCCGAACGGCACAAGAAGGAGCTGGCCGACCTTCGCGAGCGCGCCAAAACGGATCCCATGGGCGCGCGGGAGGCGAAGGCGCGCCTTCGCGCGAGCGATCCGCTACCAAGCGTGCCCTTTTCGGTGCTCATCGATCACATCGAGCATGTGATTGCCGTTGCGGGCATCGACCACGTGGGGCTGGGCTCCGACTTCGACGGCGTGGGTGCGATGCCCGAGGGCATGGACGGCATCGACAGCCTGCCCAAGATTACCTTGGAGCTTCTGCGGCGAGGCCATAGCGACGAGGACGTGCGAAAGGTCCTGGGCGGTAATTTCATGCGAGCCTTCGAGGCCATCGAGGCATACGCCAAATCGACGAATACGACCTTGTCCGGCGACGGCGATACGACCTTGATCGAATCGACGATGCCGGACGCAGGCCCCTCGAAATCGCGATGATTATTTGCCGCTGAACCGCGCGGTGCGGCGTTCGATGAAGGACATGAGTCCTTCGCGCGCGTCTTCCGTGGCCATGAGGCGGATGATCTCGGGGATGAGTTCCCGAATGGCAGGCTCCTCGTTGATGGAGCGGCGGGCCGATTCGAGGGTGGCTTTGACCCCGAGCGGCGCCTGCGCGGCAATGGTCTCAGCCAGGGCAAGGGCCCGCTCGAGCGGACGGCCCTCGCGCACGACCTCTTGGACGAGGCCGATGCGCAAGGCTTCGTCGGCGCCGAATTCGTCGCCGGTGAGCAGCCAGCGCATGGCATTCCCCCACCCCGCTGTGTGCACGAGCCGGAACGTGGCCCCGCCAAACGGGTAGATTCCACGCTTAATTTCAATTTGCGCAAAGCGCGTATCGGCCGCCGCGACGACGATGTCCTGGGCGAGGCATAGCTCGATACCCAAGGTGAGACATCGTCCATGCACGGCGATGACGGTAGGCTTCGTGCGCCGTTTACCATGGATTCCCCAGGGGTCGATGGCGCCATCGCCCAAGACGATCTTTCCCTCGGTCACGTGCGGCGCCACATTGGCCAGGTCGAGGCCCGCCGTGAAGTGATCGCCATTCGCGAAAATCACGCCAACGCGCAACTCGGGATCGTGTTCGAGAACGCCGAAGGCATCGCCCAGTTGGCGAAGCATATCGACATCGAACGCATTCATCTTCTTGGGCCGGTCGAGCCCAATGAGAAGCACATGCCCTCGCTTTTCCGTGGTGATCTTCCGCTCGGTCGTCGCACCCGCTTCGGATTTGGTCTCGCTCATACCGCGAAATTTATCATTGTCCGGGCCACCCCGGGATCGGTCACGACACGAGCTCTGGTTCGAAGGTCATCCGACCGCGTCATCACGATCGAATACGACGCATCCATCGGGGTTCCCGAATATCGAATCGTGGACCCCAAGCGTCGGTCGGTCGAATGACGCGTTCTCTCCAATGGGGAATAGGCGGTGGCGCAAATCGCAGCAGAGGAAGAGAGGTTCGCGCCACAAAGTTTTCCGGGACTTGCAAATCCCCTCGCGAAACTTTGGACATGAAGATGGCATAAGCCACGCATTCGGCACGTGTACCTACATGAGAATTCACTTCATCGATTTCGACAACATGAGCCGCGTCATCGAAGCCGTTTGATATGTGCATAGTGCATGAAAAATATTTCATGCAATTAATTCAAACATCGCCATAATCCCCGCCGCCCACACCTGAAGGCCGGCTCGATCCTGGAGGACGGGATCGCGACGGTGCGCGAAATCGAGACCCCGTGGACATGGATTTGCGGGGGAAAGGATATCCACAATGGATCAACGAACGACTTTCGTCCGCAGCGCTTCTATCGTTGTCTCACTCCTCGCGACGATGAGTGTGGGGTGCGCCGCGGAATCCGATGCATCGGATGCGTCTGATGCAAGAGGCGGCGGCACGGATTCGGAGATCGGAACGACCTCGCAAGCGGTGGTCGGTGGAACGCGGGCGGCCAAAGGAGAGTTTCCCTGGATGGTGCGCCTGTCGATGGGATGTGGTGGCGCGCTTTACACGAACCAAATCGTGCTAACGGCGGCGCACTGCGTAAGCGGTACGGGCAACAACACGAGCATCACCGCGACGGTTGGCGTGGTCGATTTGCAGGATACGTCGGCGACCAAGATCAAGTCGAAGTACGTCTACCGATCGCCGACCTACGGTTCGAGCACGGGCGGCGACTGGGCCCTCATCAAGTTGCAATCGCCCGTCCCCAACGCGGTAACCTTGCCCATCGCGACGACGACTGCCTACGACAGCGGCAAATTCGGAGTTGCCGGTTGGGGCGCAGCCCGCGAGGGTGGTAGCCAGCAGCGTTACCTTCTCAAGGCCGAGGTTCCGTTCATCAGCGACTCGCAATGCGCATCGGCCGGTGGCTCCTATTCGGACTTGATCCCCAGCGCAGAAATCTGCGCCGGTGTCTGGTCGACCGGCGGCATCGACACCTGCCAAGGTGACTCGGGCGGCCCCATGTTCAACAAAGACGAAAACGGCAAGTGGGTCGAAGTCGGTATCGTCAGCTGGGGCGAAGGTTGCGCACGCCCTGAGGCACCCGGCGTCTACACCCAGGTGAGCACCTTCGCCACCAAGATCGCCGAAGCCGCCGCCAGCATCGCCAACAAGTAGGGCCCGGTCTCCACGAAGAAAGATTGAACAGGGAGACGGGGAGACGGGGAGATTTTTTGATTTCCAGTTGGCTCACTGAGCCGACCGGAACCCCAAAAACTCCCCGCCTCCCCGCCTCCCTGTGAATCTTCTTCTAGCTTTTCACCGAGGCTTGCTTGCCGGATCGGAGGGGTTGGTGGCGGCGTCTTGTTCGTCGCCGTCCCAGGTGCCGTCGTTGTCGCGGTCGAGGCCGATGCGAACGCCCGAGCCGGGCGGCACGCAGGTGTAGGTCACCGGTTGGCCGCCGGAGGTTGCGGCGCGGCGAAGCAGTTTCTCGTCCACGGGTGGGAGGCCGCGGTGGTTCGTTGAGAATTGCCCATTTCCCAAATAGAGAAACCCCGCTTCGGACCGGCCGAAGCGCGTGTGTGCGACGAGATCGCAATCGTGTGCCTCGGCGCGTGCGAGCAAAAGATCGATGCGCGGAGACGCCGATGCTTTGTTGCGCGACGTGAGGGTCACTTGCTGACCTACAATCGGCTTCAGGTTCGAATCGAAGGCCAGCTGAAACGATTCCAATTGGCGCCGTGTGCGATCGCCATCGGGCCCCGTGGGCATTCCCTCGGGATTGCCCGGCCCGCGCGTGAATGCGGTGAGTCTCACGAAACGAAAGACCGAGTCGAACGAGCCGTCGTGGCTAAAGCCGAAGCCGCGCACCTGGTCGCCTAGGAACTCGTTGTTCCCAGGATTGATGAACGGCGCCTCGGCCATGCCGAACATGCCCACCTTTTGATACTGATTGCGCAGGTGCGGAATCTTGAGCACCTGGGTGATGCAGTCGAAGGACGACTCCCCCGCCGTGCCGAAAAACCCCGGCGCGCTCGAACCTGGGTTGCCCTGTGGGTCCAGCTTGTGGCACGCCACGCAATTGAATTCGCCCTTGAGCGAAGGTGGACCGAAGAAGAAATCGCGCCCCGCCTGCTGATCCGCGGTGAGCGAATCGTCCAATGCGCGGATCGGGTTCGGCGGATAGGTCACCTGCAGAATGAAGTCGGTGAAGGCTTGCATGTCCGCATCGGGAATGGGCTCGCTGCGGCCCACCAGGTCTTCGAAGGCCGCATTGAACTTCAGAAAGCCGGCGTTCTCGTCGAAGCTGCCGCTGTCGGGCTGCGCAGAAGGTGCATCGTTGCCGCCCGTGCGATCGCCGCGCCAGTGCATTGGACCATGGTTGGCCATGCCGCGCAGGCTCTGCGTGGTCATCGGCCCCTTCATGGGGTGAAAGTTCGGATCGACCGTGGTGGGCGGCCCGACGAACGGCCCGGGGTTGTTCGACACCGGCTTGTCCGGGTTGCCCAGATCCCAGGCGAGGCTATCGAAATCGCCGAACACGTGGCAACTCGCACACGCCGAATCACCGTGCGCCGACGAAAAGCGCGCTTCGTAGAGGAACTTGCGCCCGCGCACCACGCTGGCTGGCTCCGGATTGTACATGGGCACGTGCGTAATCTCGCGGCGCGA
The DNA here is from genome assembly GCA_037157775.1 of Sorangiineae bacterium MSr12523. Lineage (NCBI taxonomy): Bacteria > Pseudomonadati > Myxococcota > Myxococcia > Myxococcales > Pendulisporaceae > Pendulispora > Pendulispora brunnea. The sequence goes on along the minus strand of CP089982.1, from coordinate 2,530,081 downwards.
CGCGGGATCCAAAATGGAAATCCCGTTGTCGAACCGGGTGAGCACGTAAAGGTGACGCCTGGCCTCGTCGAGCACGAGCCCCGTCGGGCCGCCGCCCGTCAGCGGGATCTGGTCGCCCTCGTTGGGAACGAAGGTATCGCTCTCCAGCTCCGCGGTGCGAAAGATACCGACCTTGCTCGAGCCGAGCGCCGCGACATAGAGCAACTTGCCGTCCGCGCTCACCGCCATGCTTTGCGGAAACGCCAAGCTCTTTTCACTTTCGGCATTGGGCACGGGCGCGCAACAGGTGCCGTAGTCGATGTGCTTGTTCAAGTGGCGCGGCGTGACCGTGCCCATACCGAGCACGGTGATGCGGCTCTCGTGCAGGTGCCCGCGCACGCTGCTTCCGGAAAAGATGCCCGCGCCCTCGAAGCGAACCTCGTTGAACGCTTCCGTGTTCGACACGTACACTTTGCCGCTCACCGGATTGACTGCCATATTGAACAGAATGGTGCCCACGCCCGCAAAGGCCCCGGGGCGCAACACCGGCGGATTGGCCGTGGCGTCGATGGCAAAGACGTCTTTGTCGGGCAAAGAAAACCGGACCACGGAATCCCAACTTCGCCCGAGTTCGTCCACCCAATTTGCGCCATTGTGGCGCACGATGAGCCCCACCTCCGGTTGCACGACGCCCTGGAAGTTCGTATTGGGCGCGGGAAGTCCCCCATTGACCTCGCCGCCATTGGGGATGAACCCCTCGTTGATGGTTTGCGTCTTATTTCCCGAGTGAAAGCCCGCCGCGTAAACGGTGGTACCGTCCGCACTCACTGCAAGTGCGCGCGGGGTGTCGGTGAAAAGATTCAAAATCGCCTGCGGCGTACCGCCCAATGTGTCGCCAGGGCGGTTGGTATCGAAGACCCAAACGTCGGCACGGCCAACGCCCTGCGTGGAGAGCTGCGGATCGTACGGTGCATTCTGTCCGCGGTGCGCGGTGGTGACGAAGGCTTTTGCTCGTCCGCGGCCCGCAAACACGATGTCGCGCGGCTCGTCGCCCACGTGGAGCGTGCGCACGACGTGACCATTTCCCTGATCGTCCAGGGAGACGATGCTCACGCTGTCGGACAAATGGTTGACGACCCAAACCTCGCTCTCGGAACGGGCCGCGACGGCGACCGGCTCGAGCCCCGTGGGGATCGAAGCGCGATGAACGAGTGTATTCGTACGAATTTCGAACACCTCGAGACGATTGTCCGGAGTATTCGTTGCAAAAAGCAGACGGCCACTCGGCGACAATGCCAATGGCCGAACTTGACCGGATTCGAAAGTGGTAAAACCGTTATTGGAAGAAGCGGCGGACGCAGATCCCGAAGACGTGGAGCCAACGAAAAGGGCCAGCAAACTCACGACGGATCGATGCAAAAAGGAACGAGCGTGGCTTGGACGCACCATGAACACCTCCCTCGCTGGTTGGCAGATCGCCGTTTGGCCTTTGTCGCAAAAAGCCAATATCAACGCAGAATTCCAACGTTACCATGATCGCGCCGTGTGCAAGCACGAGCGTTTGCACACGGCGCAATTTGAGTACGTGCGTCGCGGTGCGCTGTCACCGCGTGTAGGGAGGGAAGGGTTTAGGGTTTAGGGGTTAGGGGTTAGGGAAGAAAGAGAGAGGGCTCAGAAGGAAGGCTCTCTACCCTAAACCCTAAACCCTAAACCCTCTCACTCGGCCGACGAGAACTGCGCGTCGCCGTCCGTGTCGGCCGAGGGCTGCTCTTCATCGGGCATGCGCTTCGATGAACGCGAAACCCACTCGCGCAGCTGTTCGACCAACACGTAAAGCGTTGGAATGAAGAAGATGTTCAATACGGTCGATAGCGCCATTCCGCCGAAAACGGCCGTGCCGAGCGAACGACGGCTCGCCGCACCTGCGCCGGTCGCCACCAACAGCGGCACGAGACCAAGTAGAAACGCAATGGAGGTCATCAAGATCGGCCGCAGGCGCGTCTCGGATGCCTGAATCGCGGCCTGCACGATGGGCATGCCTTTATCACGCAACTCTTTGGCAAATTCGACGATAAGGATCGCGTTCTTGCTGGCGAGGCCGATCATCATGACCAAACCAACTTGGCAGAACACGTCGTTGGCATAGCCTCGGTACCATTGGCCCAAGAGTGCCCCGAGCAGACCGACTGGAACGCCCAGGATGATGATGAACGGCAATACGAAGCTCTCGTATTGCGCCGACAGCACCAGGAACACGAACACCAGGCCAAGGCCGAAGATGATGAACGTCTGCCCGCCCGATTGAAGCTCCTCGCGCGAGAGGCCTGACCATTCGAATGCCATACCCGGCGGCAGCTCGCGTTTGGCCACCTCGCCCATCGCCGCCATCGCCTCGCCCGAGGTCCTGCCCGGAGCGGGAGCACCGGAGATCTCCACAGACCGAAACAGGTTGTAGTGGGTGATCGTCTGCGCGCTCGTCGTCTGCTTCACGTGAATGAGATTGCCGAGCGGGATCATCTGCCCGGTCTCGGAGCGCACGTAATACGATTCGATGTCGCGCGGTTTCGAGCGCTTTTCGGCCTCGGCCTGCACGTACACGCGGTACGTGCGCGTGCCGAAGACGAAGTCGTTGACGTACTGCGATCCCATGTAGATCTGGAGCGTCGAGAAAAGCTCGTCGAGCGAAACGTCGAGCGCTTTGGCCTTTTCGCGATCGACCTCCACCAGAAGCTGCGGGTCGTTCGCGGTGAAGGACGAGAACACCGAGGCGAGACGCGGATCCTTGTTCGCCGCGTCCACCAGCTTGTTCATCGATGCAGCCAGATCGTCGACGCTCGGATTGCCCGATTGATCTTCCACCTCGAATTGGAATCCGCCGAAGCCACCCACGCCGTCGATGGCCGGCGGCGCAAAGGGGAAGGCCATGGCCTCGCCAATACCCATCAAGGGTTCGCGCAATCGGTCGATGACCGCAGACAAGTGGTGCTCCTTGCCCGGCCGGTGATCCCAATCGTGCAAGTTGCAAAACGCGACACCGCGGTTCGGGGCGCCGCCGCCGATGACCGACCATCCCGCGATGGAGAAGCAGCCGACGATTTCCGGCACCTTCGTGGTGATCGCGTCGACCTTGTCGAGCGCGGCGCGCGTCGTAGAGGTGCTTCCGCCCTCCGGCGCAACCACGGCGATGATGAACCAGCCCTGGTCTTCCTCGGGAACGAATCCGCTGGGCACCTTCTGGTAGACCCAGCCGGTGAAAGCCGTAAGCCCCACGAACGCTGCCAAGGCAATGAACCGATGGCGCAGCACGCGCGTGAGCATGGCCCCATAGACGCGGCGCACGGCGTCGAGCACGCGATCGAAGGCGCGGAAGCCTGCCCACTTCGATCCATGATGGCCTTTGAGAAGGCGCGCAGAAAGCGCCGGCGTCAACGTAATGGCATTGAAGGCCGAGAGCGCGATGCTGAAGGCGATGGTCAGCGAGAATTGCTGATAGATCTTTCCCGTGGTGCCGGGGAAGAACGACACCGGGATGAACACCGCAATGAGCACCAGCGAGGTGGCGATGACCGCGGAGGTCACCTCCTTCATACCGCGCGAGGCGGCCGCCATGCCTTTGAGCCCGTGCTCCTCGGTCACGCGCGAGATGTTCTCGATGACGACGATGGCGTCGTCGACCACCAGGCCCGTGGCCAAGGTGAGACCGAACATGGTGAGCGTGTTGATCGAAAAACCGAATAGCTTGACGAAGATGAACGTACCCACCAGCGAAACCGGAATGGTGATCGCCGGGATCAACGTGGCGCGCCACCCGTGCAAGAAGACGAAGATGGTCGCGATGACCAGCAGAATCGCTTCGAACAAGGTGATGAGCACCTCATGGATCGACGCGCTCACCGGCGCCGTCGAGTCGAAGATGATCTCGCGCTCCAGTCCCGGCGGGAAAGCCTCGGCCAGGCGCGCGATCTCTTTTTCGACCAGCTTTTTGACCTCGAGCGCATTGGCGCCGGGCAGCTGCGTGATGCCCAAGCCGACGGTCTTGTGTCCCTTCCAGCTCGACATCGAGTTGTAGTCTTCCGACCCGAGCTCGACCCGTCCGACGTCGCGCACGCGCACCAGAGTGCCGTCGGGCTGCGACTTCACGATGACGCTCGCAAAGTCGTCGGCCTCCACGAGGCGTCCGAGGGCGCGCACGGAGAATTGATAATTGAGATTCTCCGGCGCCGGCTGGGCACCGATGGAGCCCGCTGCCACGCGGAAGTTCTGCTCGCGCAGGGCCGTCACGACCTGGCTCGGACTGATGCCGCGGGACGCGAGCTTCGCCGGATCGAGCCACACGCGCATGGAGAACCGGCGCTCGCCGAAGATCTCGACGTCGGATACGCCGGGAATGCGCTTGAGCACCGTCTTCATGTAGACGTCGGCGTAGTTGCTCATGAACTGCTCGGTGTACCGGTCGTCCTTGGTGAAGAGCGCGACGCCCTCGACGAAGGTACCGCTGGACTTCGAGATGACCACGCCGAGTGTGCGCACGTCGACCGGCAGAAGACCGAGTGCGGTGTTGACCCGGTTCTGAACGTCGACCGCCGCAAGATCGATATCGCGCGTCGGCGAGAACGTGATGCTGATCTGGCTCGACCCGTCGTTGCCCGAGGTGGACGTGATGTACTGCGCACCGGGCACGCCGTTGATCTGCTGCTCGAGCGGAATGGTGACCGAAGCCTCCACCTCCGCCGCGCTCGCGCCGATGTAGTTCGCAGACACGTTGACCTGCGGCAGCGCGATATTTGGATATTGCGCAATGGGCAGTCCGGGGATGACCACCGAGCCGGAAAGCACGATGATCATCGCGCAGACCATGGCGAACACGACCCGCCGAATGAAAAAATCGACCATTTTGGTTCGCCTCTTGCTACTTGGACAGGGCCGTCGACGCGGCCTCCGTCGGCTCGACGGGTGCGCCGTCGCGGAGCTTTTGCAATTGGCTCGTCACGACTTTGTCGCCCGCCTTGAGCCCTTTGAGAACCGTATAGCGCCGGTCGTCCAGCGGGCCGAGCTCCACGGGGCGCTGCTTCACCACCGCACCGTTCTTGCCATCGGCCTCGGTGACGAAGACGAAATACTGCCCGACCTGCCGCGTGATGCTCGATGCGAGCACGCGGACACCTGGGTGCGTCTTGAAGACGACGCGCGCGCGGGCCACCTGCGCAGCGCGCAGCACGCCCGTTTCGTTCGGGATCACCGCCTTCACCAGAACGGACTGCACGGCCGGATTGGCCTCCGGCGCGATGAAGTGAATGGGCGCCTGCCCCACCACCTTGCCGAACGGATCGAGGATCTCGATGCGGCTCTTGTCGGTGAGCTCCGCCAGCTTTTCCACTGGCAGGTTCACGTAGGCCTCGAGGTTCGTGTTGTCGTCGACGCTGGTCAGTTTGGTCTGCGCCGAGACCATGTCGCCGATTTTGACGGGGATGTCGCCCACCGTCCCATCGAACGGCGCGGTGATGCGGAAATAATTCAGCTGCGTGCTCTGCGCCGCGATGCTCGCCTCCTGCGCATTCACGTCCTGCTCGGCGACCATGCGCGAGCTTCGCGCTTGATCGAACTGCGCTTGGCTCACCAGGCCTTCGCGGAACAGACGGGTGGCCCGCTCCTCGTTGCGCCTGGCCAATTCCAGGCTCGCCTCGCGCTGGCTCTTCGCCGCGACTTGGTTGGCCAGGTTTGCCGCCTCGCGGCGCGGATCGATCTGAAGAAGCGCGGTGCCGCGTTTCACCGATTCGCCGGGCTTGACGAGGATCTGCACCACCACACCGGTGACCTGCGGATAAACCGCGACATGGTGGCGCGACACGAGCTGCGCCAAGTACTCCGTGCCATCGACGAGCTCTTCGTCATGCAGCGTCTGCACGTCGACGGGGAGCTTTGGAGCATCTCCGCCGGCCGCCTCCGTTCCTCCTGCCGCTTTCCCACATCCGTAAAGCGCGCCCAAAACGAGTACCGCCGCTAAAATTCGCATCCGTCGCTCTCTTCGAAGCCCTTCGTTGACACACCCTCCGAAATTTCAACGAAATTTCCAGCTACCGAGCTTGAGAGGGGCCAAGGTTCATGGGGTCTCTCCCGACCGACTGCAAGTCTAACGATTACAAATCGTTAAGCTCGCGGGCCGAAGACCTTGTCGGCGCGCGCCGAGAACTCCCTTGTGATTTCATATGCTTCCCGTTCGAGTGGCTCGATACCGACGAGTCGAAGAACGCGGCACGCGCCCCGTGTACGTACATCGCGCAGGGCTTCGCGCACGGCCTCGAAGACGACGGATGCGCGATGTTGCGAGGCTGTCACGAACGGTAGCGCCGGGCTTGGACGCGTCTCGTGCAGGATGCGGGTCGCCTCCTTTAAAGAGGGGTGAGCCCGCAAAATGTGCGCATAAGAGACATTGTCGATGGCGGCAACGTCGGCGGAATGTTCTGCCACATCGCGGAGGCTTTGCGCGTGGCTGCCGCTGACCGTGACCTGGCCGAAGAAGGGCGCGCGCGCCCCAACGGAGGCGAGCGCATCGCCGAACAGGTTGCGACCCGAGTTGGATTCCGGGTCGTTGATCACGGCATGGCTGCCGGCGAGATCCTCGAGCCGGCGAAACGAAGATGCCGTGGCCACGACGATGAAGCTGCGGTGGGTTGCGCCCTCGCAACCGGGCCAATCGTAAACGGGTGTGCCGACGACGTGAAGCGTGCCCGCGAGGCGCGAAATGAAGGGGTAGCCGCAGGTCTGGCCGAAGAGAAGCCGCTCGTTCCAAATGTCCTCGAGCGGCCCGCGCGTGAGGCATGCGGGCACGTCGGCGATGCCGCGCGCGGCCAGATGCTCCGCGATGACGGTCCAGAGTTCGTCGTTGGCGGCGGTCAGATCACCGCCGTCGTACATGCCGAGGTTGGCGAGGGCGTGGCTCAAAGGCGTTCGAGATCGATGATGGGCTTTACCGCGTGGGCGCGCACGAGGGAAAGATACCCCGCGGAGTGAACGACGTGCGAGCCTCGAATGCGCGCGCGCTCACGCCGCCACATGGCAGGCAGCTCGAACCAGGGAACGTGCGGAGCACGGTGGTGCAGCACGTGAAAATTGTTGTTCAAGTAGAGAAGCCGGAAAACCCAGCCCGCTTCGACCACGGTGGTCCGCCGCTCGCGCACCGTGTCCGCGCGATGCTCGGCGAGCGAGCGCAGCAACGTCAGCGAGGTGCCGGGGTAGACGAAGGCGAGAAGGTATTTCCAGAGCGGCATGCCCGCCACACCGACGGCCCACCCGAGCACCAACGCCACCGCGACGGCATGCAAGGCCCAGATCGCACGTCGCCCGGGCGCACCACGCACGACGAGCACCGCCTCCTCGGCGAGAAATCGACCGATGGTGACGAAGGGACCGAGTGCGAGGCGCCCGAGCGCGGTCGTCTGCGTGAGAAAGAGCGCGCGCTGCCATCGCGCCATGCGCCTCCACGCGTCGCGGGTGCAAAAGAGCGACTCGGGATCGTGCTCCGGGTGCGTGAGGTGCGCCGTTGCGTGATGGCGCCTATGGCTATCGCGGTAAATCTCGTACGGGAGCCACAACGCGAGCGGCGGCGTCCCCAGGGCGCGGCCAAGCCATTTGGCACCTGCCGGATGACCGTGGATCGTCTCGTGTTGGAGCGATCCGTGCCACGCCACGACGAACCCGCCGAGCAGCACCAGCGCGGGCAGCGGCAACGTGCGATGCGCGTAGGTCAGCGCAAGCCATCCGCCGTAGGTTAGAAGTGCAACGAGCCAGGTAGGACCATGAAGACGCGCCCACATGGCACGTCCCGTTTGATGGACATGCGTCCGTTATAATGAAATTTCCGTTCTATGCAACGGCAGACCGGGCAAAAATGGCCAAGGTCAGCACAGAGAAATTTCGCACTCGAAACATTTGAAGAAGCGGTCCGAGCGCGGCAATCTAGCGAGGTGAGCTCCCCGTCCATCCAGACCAGTGCTGCCATCCGAGAACGCGTGACCTCGAAGGATGGCGCCACGTCGGAACTGCAGGTGTTTCGCGCCGCCGACGAGCATGCGCCGGTGCTGCTGGTGATTCCTGCGATGGGAACGGCGGCCGGCTACTACGATAAATTGGGCGCCGCGTTCGCGCAGCGCGGTGTGCATGCGGCGCTGTTCGAGCTGCGCGGCATCGACACGAGCAGCGTGCGCGCCTCACGCGAGACGGATTTCGGGTACGGCACCTTGATCGAGCAGGACATTCCGCCGGCGATCGATGCAGTGCGGGCGCTGCTTCCGCGGGCGCCGTTGTTTTTACTGGGGCATTCGCTGGGCGGGCATCTCGCGTTTTTGACCCTCGCGCGCGGGCAGCTCGCGCACGAGGTGCGCGGTGTGGCGCTGGTGGCGAGTGGCCTTCCGTACCATGCGGGGTGGCCGGGTGCGGGCAGTCCGGGCATTCGCGTGTTCGCGCGCTTCATGAAGGCGACGTCGATGGCCGTCGGGCATTACCCGGGTGAGCGCCTTGGCTTTGCTGGGCGCGAAGCGCGGACCGTCATTTCGGAGTGGGCGCATGCGGTGGCGACGGGCGAGTTCTCCTTTCCCACGACGTGGACGGGCAGTGTGCCGCCCGAGCAAGCGCTCGCACGCGTCGAGTGCCCCGTGCTTGCCGTCTCGTTGGCGCGCGACAAACTCGCGCCGAGTCGTTCGACGGAGTTGCTCCTGGCCAAGGTGCCTCGATGCAGCGTCTCGCGCATTCGCTACCAGCCAGAAGCCGGACTGCCCGAGGCAGCAGGGAATCACAATCGATGGCCGCGCTGGCCCGACGCCGTTGCGACGCACGTGTCCAAATGGGCCATCGGCCTCACGCGTCCCGCGTCCGTGCACCCGCCGGCCGCGAGCTCGCCATCGTGATCATCGCGACGGCGGCCACGATGAGCGCCGTCGCCAGCAGCGTTCTCGCCGAAAGGCCTTCCCCGCCGAAGAGCCACCCGAGAAGAAGCGCCACCACCGGATTGACGAAGGCATAGGTGGAGACACTGGCCGCGGACACCTGCTCCAGCAGCCACACGTACGCCCCGAACGCCACGATGGATCCAAAGACGATGAGGTACGCGAGCGAGACGATGGACCGCTCGGTGACACGCGACACATCGAGCGCGCTCCACTCTCCGACGGCCCCGGAGACGAGAATCAAAAGGACACCGCCCGTCAGCATCTGCATCGCGGCCGCTTGCAACGGCGCCTCGGGCACCAAACGGCCACGCGCGTAAAGCGAGCCTGCCGCCCACGAGAGCGCGCCCAGGACGAGTGCCACCGACGCAAGCACGTCCACATGCGCACGACCAGGATGACTGGCATCCGGCCGGATGAGGGGAAGCAGCCCCGCAAAGCCGAGGACGAGCCCCAAGGCCACCCATCGATTGGGCATTTTCCGAGCGCGCAATGCACCGAGGACCACCATCCAGAGCGAGATGCTCGCCGTGAGCAGCGCGGAAATACCCGAAGGAACGCGCTGCGATGCCCATCCGAGAACCCCATGGCATCCGACGAACAGCAGCCCACCGGAAATGAAGGCCATCGACCAACTTCGCCACGACGGCGCCGGAACGCCGCGCGCCCTCAAATAGCCGTACAAAAGTGCGCCGCCCACCAGCACGCGCGCCCCGGCGGCCATGAGCGGTGGAATGGTCGCGGTCGTGTATCGAATGGCAAGAAAGGTGGAACCCCAAACGATGTAAATCGCCGCAAAGGCAAGCAGGCGTAGCAGCCAACCCGTGGAGGCTCGTGAAGACATAACCGTTGTAGCACTCGTCACGGGTTAGTCTGTAAGGAAGGCCCTATAACCTGTCAACGGCGTTTGGACCTGGTTACATTGCACGCGTGGACCGCTACGTATTCGATTTTCTCGGAGGTTGCACCTGCCTTGATTTCATCAACACGGTGAGCTGGCGCGAGTCGGAAACGGCGGCCGTGGAGCGGCTTTCGAGCTATTCGGATATTCTTTCGTGGGCCGGCGCCGGTGGTCACCTCGATCGGCAGCAAGCCCGACGGCTTCGTGCGCGCGCCGTGAGCCATCCCAAAGAGGCCGACACGGCGTACGCCGATGGGGTGCGGTTTCGAGACGCCCTCTACCGGGTGATCGTGGCCGAACTGGAAGGCAAAACATCCGATCCTTCGGACCTGGCCCATATGAATGCATTGATTGCGGAGGCCGCGGCACCGCGCCGCCTCGTGCCCACGGACGAGGGGTTCGTATGGCGTTGCGATGAAGCAAATCTGCGTTCACCGCTTTGGCGCATTGCGCTTTCCGCGGCGGATCTTCTGCCCTCGCCGGATTTCGCGCGCGTGCGCCGGTGCGGGTTGAAGGATTGCGGCTGGCTCTTTCTCGATACGAGCAAGAACAAAACGCGCCGTTGGTGCCGCATGGATATTTGCGGCAACCGCTACAAAGCGCAGCGCTTTTACGAGCGAAAGCGCCTAGCTGCGGCCCGGCTTGGGGACGAGTGACGGGGGATGTTCGCCTTTGGCTTCGCGCTCGCGGTCCTGCAAAAGAGCGCGCAATGCATCGTCGTACGTCGGATAGACGTTCGCCTGCGCACCATTGAGAACGGCACTCGTGTACACACTGGTTCGGGTGTTCAAATCACCTCCGAACCGGTAGGTGCGCCGGCAGAATTCCTTGATGATGATCGCGCGGTTTTCCCCATAGGCGCGGGCGCCCGAGGGTTTCACCACGAGACCGCGAAGATCGATGATGACGTCGACCGGAACGCGTCCAATCTGCCGAAACTGCGCCGACACCTCGCGCCGCCATCGTGTCGCATCGCGCTGATCGCGCAAAATGACATCGTCGTACGTCGTAAGTACGAAGTCGTGCTCGGGCACGTAGCGGAGGGTGACCGTCCAGGCCATATTTTTTGAATCTTCCTCCCCGTCGGACGAACGGGCAACCGACCACGAACGTTACGGACTGGAACCTCGTATCGATACCGGGCAAAGGCGCCGGCCTTGCGGGGATTGTTCCGCTGCCGCTGCTCGACGAGGGCAAAGGTTTCGAGTCAAAGACGAACCTCGGTCTGTGACGTTAACCAAAAATGAGAACTGTTGGTTCCTTCAGTCTGCCACGAGCGTGGGCTCCAAGGTAGACTCGTTTCGTGGACTCCACGAGAGCACGCATCGTTCGGCTGCTCGCCGAACGCCGGCCGTACTACATCGAAGCTTGCGAGCGGCTCATCGCCGAGGCCCCTCCCGAAACGGTGCGGGATCACACGCCAGAAGCCGCCGCCCAGATGACCGACGGCCTCTTGAAGCTGCTGGTCGAAGGCCTGGAAAATCGCGGCACGGAAGTGCGTGCACTCTACATTGATACGCTCATTCCCGCCTTGGTGGCGGCCGGCGTGCCCATGCGCGGAATCGTCGGAGGGGCTGTCCATTTGGGCTTCATCATCTCGCACGACGTGGCGCGTCATATCCCGCAGGAAGAGCAGGATACGGCAGCGGAGTGGTTCGCCCTTTTTTATGCGGACTACGTGACGGAGCTGGCCAAAACGGTTGCGCGGGAGCAGTTCACGCATTCGAGAACGGCCCCCAAAGCGGGGCCTGAAGGAGCCCGCGGAGCATGACGCTGGCGGCGATCCTGGGCAATTCGCTTTTCGATGCCGTGGTCGAAGCAAGCGGGCTCGCATCGGTGTTCGGCCCCGCGGTCATTGCGCGCGCCCTGAACCGCGTCGGCGTGAACAGCAGGACGATGACCCGGCAGGACCTGGCAAAGGCGCTTCCCGCGTTGGAACAAGCGCTCCTCATTTACCTGCCGCGCCCCGAAGTGCGCTCGCGTCTATCCGCCATCGAGCAACTCGCAGCGGCGCGCTAATCCATATTTGGCGTGATTCGATAATTGGAAATCAACGACGCCCTGGCGTTATCTGAGGAATAAAAAGCAGGAAGTCTCGGAACCGACTCTCCGTAGGAAGGAGTCGAGTCGGGCAACGAGCCAATGGCGGCTCGTGGGCTGCGCCGTTGGCTCGTTGCCGCTCGTCAAATCCGAGGGAGCTCTCATGCGCTTTTCGTCCATTCATGGTTCTCTTTTCGTTCTCGCGCTCGGGGCCATCGCCACCGCCGCATGCGGTATCTCTTCCGGCGACGAACGCACGGATGATTCCGATCCGAGCGAGCAAGCCACCGTCGTCAAACCCGATGGGTCCGATCTTCCGGGAAAACTCAAGGTCGTGGCGCCCACCGGCGCACCGGCGGATACCCAAATATCGTTCGAAGGCAATACCACCCTCCAGGGAGGGCTCGGGCAAGAGATTGGCCCGCTTTCCGTCGGGCTGCATCGCACCTTCATCAAAAGACCGGACGGCATTCTAGGGACGGAGGCGAATTTCCAAATTCTCTCCAACCAAGTCACCACCATTCACACAGGGCTGCTGGCCATCGATCTCGTGCATGCGCCTCCTACTTTGGGGTTGAGCGCCATCAAGAGGAGCAATTCGCGGGTCATCTATTTCTGGGCCCCCGGCGGGCGGCAGCTCCCCGTCGATCTCGATGGGACGAAATACGAAGCACTGTTTCCGAACTCGTATTATCTGGAATACGGACTTTGGGATGGCCAGGACGTGACGCTTGCCGGGGACGAAACGAAGGTCGCCAAGGCGTGGGACTATGCGGGCCGCCGGGTCGCCAAGATCGTCGCGCCCGTGCGCGAGTATCCGACCGCCACGTGCGCGCAGGCGGGCAGCGGGGACGTCGTTCCGTTGTACACGCTCTATGCGCCCGGGAAGGGGACCAACCCCTTCGTGCTCACCGATGGCCAATCCCTCGAAGCGGGGCTGTCGGCAAAGAATGCAAGCAGGACCTACGAGCTGGCCATCAGCGGTGTGGCTTCGCGGGTTGCCCTACCCGTCGGCGCCTTGGGCGCTGGCCCCCTGACGTTCCAGGTCGGGCGTCTCGACGTCGAAGACGTGTCCGTGAAACAAAGCGACGGCTCCGTCAAAATGGTACGCGGAGACTACACGGTCTACGCGAAAACGGGCACGTCCTCATCCGGTCAGGATGTATTCTCGAGTTCGAACAGCCTCAATTGCACGCCGGCAACCCATTCGGGCGTGGACCTTCCGCGCGGGCGTTACAAAGTGGTCGTGCGGTATTCGACCGTCGAGGTGGGGACCAAAACGGACACGATCGTCGTCGACGTCGAGTAAACGTGACAGCCGGCAGGCTACAGCCGACGGCCCATCGAAGTAGGCTCTAGACGGAAGGTTCGCGCTGCGTGAAGCTGCGGGTGAACCATGTTTGCCCGCCGTTTCGCCGCCGTCTCCAGCCTCGCCTCGCTCGTCTTGCTCGCCGTCGCGTGCGCCTCCAAGCCGCCGCCGGCCCCGAAGCTCACCCAAGCTGCGCCCGAACCACCACCGATCCGCCCTTTGCCGGAGGAAGCTCACCTGGCCGATCTGCGCCAGCTGACCACCTCGGGCGAAAACGCGGAGGCCTATTGGTCGTGGGACGGGCGCCAGCTCATCATGCAAGCGCACGGGGGCGATACCGGTTGTGACCGCATTTATAGGCTTCCGGTGAGCGCGCCGACGCCCATTCCGGTGTCCAGCGGAAAGGGCGCGACCACGTGCTCCTTCTTTCTGCCCGACGACCAGGAGGTCATTTATGCGTCGACCCACCTGGGCGGCGAGGCCTGCCCGCCCAAGCCGGATCACAGCCAGGGCTATGTCTGGGCGCTGTACGACACGTACGACATTTTCAAGGCCAAGGCCGATGGCACTGGCGTCCAGCGGCTGACGGACACCAAGGGCTACGACGCCGAGGGCACCGTCTGCAAAAAGGACGGCTCCATCGTCTTCACCTCCGTCCGCGATGGCGACATCGATCTCTACCGGATGGACAAAGACGGTAAGAACGTGCGCCGCCTGACCACCGGGGTCGGCTACGACGGCGGGGCGTTCTTCAACGACGATTGCTCCAAGATCGTCTGGCGCGCGTCGCGCCCACGTCCGGGCAAGGAGCTCGACGACTACAAAGCGCTTTTGGCGAAGAACCTCGTTCGGCCGTCGAAGCTGGAGATTTACGTGGCCAATGCCGACGGAAGCGATCCCGTGCAGATTACCTATCTGAACGCGGCGTCGTTCGCTCCGTTTTGGCACCCTTCGCAAAAGCGCATCCTCTTTGCGTCGAACTTCGGAGATCCGAAAGGGCGCGAGTTCGATATTTGGGCGGTGAACGTCGACGGCACGAGCCTCGAGCGCATCACCTATGCGGGCGGCTTCGATGGGTTTCCCATGTTTTCGCCCGACGGCAAGTCGCTGGCCTTTTCGTCGAACCGGGCCACGCCGCCAGGCAAGCACGATACGAACGTATTCGTGGCGCGCTGGGTGGACTCGGGCGGCAGCATCGAGCCGCGCGCGGCCGATCGCATCTCCACCGACATTCGATGGCTGGCCGATCCCGAGCGCGAAGGACGCGGCGTCGGCACCAAGGGCCTCGAGGCGTCGGGCGCGTACTTGGAGGAGCAATTCCGCACGGCGGGCCTCGCCCCCGCGGGCGACGATGGCACGTACCGGCAGGCTTTCCCCGTCACGACGGAACTCAAGGCGGGCCCTGACACGAAGTTCGTCGTGGGCAAGGCGGAGACGAAGAAGGAAGACTTCGTGGTGATGGGGTATTCCCCTCCCCTGGCCGACGTGAAAGGCAATTTGGTATTTGCCAATTATGGCATCGTGGCCAAAGAGCTGGGGATCGACGATTACGCGAAGGCGAAGGTCAAAGGGGCCATCGCCGTGGTGCGGAGGTTCGTGCCCGAGTCGCAGAAGTTCACCGCGACGGATGCCAAACGGCGCTACGGCGACATTCGGCAGAAGGCGTGGGCGGCCAAAGAGCGCGGCGCCAAAGCGCTCATCGTGGTGGACGACCCTGCGCCGCCCGAAAATGCGAAGGCCGATTGGAAGGCGCCTCCGGATGCGCGCCTGCCGTCGCTCGAGGTGGAGGGGCACGGCGATGCAGGCATCCCCGTGCTGGTGGTGAAGCGCGACGCGTTCGCGGCCACGATGGCCAAACTGAAGGCCAAGGCCAAGGTGGGCGCGCAGCTCAAGATCGCGCTCAGCGAGGTGAAATCCAACGCGTTCAACGTCGTGGCGCGCATCGATGCGGGCGGTGAAAAGCTGCCGGGAACCGTGGTGGTGGGCGCGCACTACGATCACCTCGGGCTCGGAGGGCAGCACTCGCTGGCACCGGGCAGCAATGTGCCGCACGTGGGTGCGGACGACAATGCCTCGGGCGCAGCAACGTTGCTGCACGTGGCGCGCACCTTGGCGGCGAACAAATCGATGCTCCGGCGCGACGTGGTGTTCGTCGCGTTCTCGGGCGAAGAATCGGGCATTCTGGGATCGTCGTATTTCGTGCGGGCAGCAAAGGAAGGGAAAAAGGGCGCGCTCGATCCGAAGAGCATCGTGGCGATGCTCAACATGGATATGGTCGGCCGCATGCGCGACAACCGCATTCAAGTGCTGGGCACGGAGACGGCGCGCGAATGGTCGGAGCTGGTGACGGCGCAATGCGGAATCGGCGCGCCGCTCGACTGCGCCATGGGCGGCGACGGCTACGGGCCGAGCGATCACATGTCGTTCTACACGGCCGGCATACCGGTTCTGCACTTCTTCACCGGCACGCACTCCGATTACCACAAGCCGAGCGATACGCCGGACAAGATCAATTACGCCGGTGCGGCCCGCGTGGGGTGGCTCGTGGCCGACATCGCACGCCGCGTGGCCGTCGACGAAAAGCCGCCCACCTTCCAGAGCGGTGCACAGGGCCCCTCCCCCCGCGGAGACATGCGCAGCTTCAACGCATCACTGGGGACGATTCCCGATTACGGCGGCCCGGGCGCAGGCAAAAAAGGCGTACTCTTGTCCGGCGTACGCCCCGGCGGCGCCGCCGACAAAGGCGGTATGAAGCGCGGCGACATCATCGTGCGCCTCGGCACCCACGAGATTGGCAGCGTGGAAGATCTCATGTTCGTCCTCAACGCCAGCAAACCCGGCGAAACGGTCCCCGCAGTGGTCCTCCGCGAGGGCAAAGAGGTCAAACTCGAGGTGACCTTCCAAGAAAACCCGCGCCCTCGGTGAAGATGAAGATTCACAGGGAGGCGGGGAGGCGGGGAGATTTTGGGGTTCCAATTCGAGCCAGCGCGCGAACTGGAAACCCTAAAAAAGCCTTCTGTGCCGCCGCTTGTAGGTTCCCTCCCCGCCTCCCCGCCTCCCTGTGATCTTCGCTCTTCGGGTATACAGAGCACATCGTGCAAAATTTCCAGGTGCCGTATCGGTCGGTTCAGCGTGTCTATTTTGACGATTTGGATGCGCTCAATCTGCTGCACAACGTCAAGTTCGTGCTCTTCATGGAGCGGGCCCGCGGGGCGTTCATCCATTCGCGCGGCTTTCGCTGGGAGGACGACTTGGCGGTCAATCCGGACAAGTTTCATGTCATCGCGGCCCATGAGATTCGGTATCTGAAGCCGGTGCGCGGGGAATGCGAGCTGGTCGTCGAGATTACCCCGACGCACCTTGGCACCACGTCGTTCATCGTAGAGGCGCAGGTGAAAGCCCTGCACGGGCCCATTTTGCATGCCACGGGCACGACGCGGCTCGTGCGGCTCGATCCGGCGACGCACACACCGTGTCCTTGGAGCGACCGGTTCCGCGCGGCCATGGAGCCGCTGATCGTGACCAAGAGTCCATAGAGGCCGCCGTAGTCCGCGGGCCACGCGAGAAGTTGTATACGCACGCAAAAGTGCGAAAATCCGGGCGGATGGGTAGAATTTTGCCGAGCTGAGCGTTGAGATCGCTCCTTGCTACACGGCGTTTACCCCCATGAAGAATCTTCGACATCTGCCTGGTGTGATCGTGGCCGCCGGCATCGCGATGGTCAGCAGCGCGTGCCTGTTCTCCTCTTCCTCGGACGACTCGGACTACGGCGGCTGCCGCACCGACGCCGAGTGTCCAGCCCCGAGCCAACCATGCCGGGAGAACCGGTGCGTGGCCGGCGTCTGCACCGAGGGCAATGTCCCCGCGGGGGTCAACTCGCGCCGATCGCAAGCGGATCTCGTGTGCCGACGCCTCGTGTGCGACGGCAACGGCCTCGAGACCTCCATCGTCGACGTCACCGCGGTCACCGACACGCCGCACGATTGCAAGCAGACCACGTGCACCGCCGAGGGCAATCCCGCCTTCACACCCAGCGCGGGCGACGTGGCCGAGGACAAGGCCGGCGATTGCAAAAAGCCCACGTGCACCGCGGACGGCCTTCCCTCCACGGCCAACGACGACGCCGATCCTCCTCCGCCCAGCACCTGTATGAGCTACACCTGCTCGAACGGCACCCTCAAGGGCACCCCCATCAACAAAGGCATGGTGTGCGCGCCCACGGGCTTCTCCTGCGGTGCGAGCGGCAAGTGCGACACGTGTCCGGCTCCCGACGCGAGCTGCACCGATCCTGGCCCCGGCAAGAATGCGCGCTCACCCAGCACCGCATACCACTGGGGCGACATCGGTCGATGCGACAGCGGCGGCCGCACATTTTGCGGCGTGCTCGGTGCAGGGCAAACGGCCTATTTCCGATTTCGCGATGACGGCACCGGCGCGCTTTGCCAGCTCGATCCGCACATCGAAGTATCGCCGACCGCAGAAGTTTCGCTTTGCGTGGGTAGCCAATGCACCACCACCGGCGGCATGTCCTTCTCGAGCACGTCCGGCCAGGAGATCACCTTCTCCGTAACCGCAAAAACTGCGTGCACGGGCTACACATTGTCATTTCATCTTTGAGCTAACTCGAAACGTCTTGGAGCGCGCGCGCATCGTAGGACTCGCGCGCGCGCCGTACGGCCTCCTGGTGGTCGTTCGCCCATTGGCAGAGCGACCGCACGTTTTCCATGAGGGCGCGGCCCAGCGGCGTAAGCCGATATTCAACGTGCGGCGGGATCACCGGCTTGACCTTGCGCGCGACGAAGCCGTCACGCTCGAGATCCCGCAAGGTTACCGTGAGCATCCGCTGCGAGATGCCGCTGATCAATCGCCTCAACTCGGTGAAGCGAAGCACCTCGTGCTCGCCCAAGTGAAGGATGCAGATCACGCTCCATCGATCGCCAATGCGGTCGAGCACGTCTCGCGCAAGACATGCGCATCCACTTTCCACATTCGATTTCGCTGCTGCTTTTCTCATTGGTTACTTTGACCTTCCTTCGTTCCGACGGGATGCCTCCTTGCCGCTCGCCGTCGTAGACAACACCTTCGGTTCCTAAGAGTAACGAAGAAGTTCCTAAAGGGAACCAAGAAATCGTTGGGAACCATCCCGGGCTGGACCATTTTTCAACCGGCCCTATCGTCCGCGCCAGTGCGCTCGTCCCTTCTCCAAGCGGTGAAGGCCGGGGCGGTGGTTCGACCTTCGAGGATGGTCGAATGGGCAGGCGCGCGTGAATTGGACCGCTGGAGATCTTTTTCAAATGATCGAGTGGAAGAGCGTTGGATTGATTGGGGCAATGTTGGCGATTGCCGGCTGCGCGAAGGGCGAAGCCGCGCCTCAAGGAGGAGGAGTTCCGGTCAAGGTCCAGACTGCCGTCTTGGCCGACACCGATGAAACGTCGGAGTTCGTCGCGGAGGTCAAATCGCGGAACTCGGTGGAGTTGCGGCCCCAGGTCGAGGGGCACGTTTCCAAAATTCTCGTTCAATCTGGAGCCGCCGTGACCGCAGGCGCGCAGCTTTTGCAGATTGATCCGCAAAAGCAGCAAGCCGCCTTTACCAGCGCGGCCGCAGCGTCGGGCTCGGCGGAAGCCGAATTGTCGCGCGCCCGCTCCACCTTGGCCGCATTGGAGTCGACGCGCGATGCACGGCGCGCCGCACTTCGCTTGGCGGAAACGGAGCAAAAGCGATCGGCATCGCTGCTCGCGTCCAATACGATTTCGCAACAGGCCTTCGATCAATCGCAAACGGCGCTCGATCAGGCCAAAGGCGACTTCGATTCGGCCGCGCAACAAGTGGCCGCGCAAAAGTCGGCCATCGCCAGCTTGGAAAGTGGACGCGCGCAGGCGCAAGCCAGTGCGCAGGTGCAACGCGCGGAACTCAAGTACTACAACATCGCGGCTCCGTTCAACGGCACCGTGGGTGACATTCCGGTGAAGATTGGCGACTTCGTTACGCCGCAAACTTTGCTGACCACCCTCGACGACCCGAAGATGCCGCTGGAAGCATACATCTCGGTGCCCGTGGAGCAGCAATCGCGATTGAAGCTCGATTTGCCCGTTCGTCTCGTCGATGCCGATTCCAAGCTTCTTTCGAAGGGTGCGATTTCCTTCATCGCTCCGCGGGTCGATTCGGCGTCGCAGACCGTGCTGGTCAAAGCCCGCATCGACGATGCCTCGCAGCTGCGCACGCAGCAACTTTTGCGCGCGCGCATCGTGTGGAAATCGACACCGCAGGTGAGCATTCCCACGACGTCGCTCTCGCGGCAGAGCGGGCTCACCTTCGTCTATGTTCTCAATGATGCCAATCCGCCTGCGGTGGCGCAGCGCCCGGTCAAGCTGGGCTCGACCACTGGCAATGACGTGGTCGTGCTCGACGGCGTGAAGCCGGGCGAGCGCTTCGTCACGGCGGGCATTCAAAAGCTCCGCGATGGAGCCCCCGTCACGCCGGAAGCGCCGACTGCTGAACGAGCCGCGGACGCGAAATAAGGAGAGCCCCCCGTGTTCGTCGAATTTTTCATACGCCGTCCGGTATTCGCGAGCGTCTGCTCGCTGCTCATCGTTCTCGCGGGCGCGATCTGCATTCCCTCCCTGCCCATCGCGCAGTACCCCGAGCTCGCCCCGCCGCAGGTGGTGGTGACCGCCACGTACACCGGCGCGAGCGCCGAGGTGCTCGAAAGCGCGGTGACCACCCCGCTGGAGCAGCAGATCAACGGTGTCGAAGGCATGAAGTACATGCAATCGACCAGCACCAACGACGGTGTGAGCACCATCACCGTCACCTTCGACGTCGACCGCGACCCGGACTTGGCCGCCGTCGACGTGCAAAATCGCGTGTCGCAGGCCACGGGCCGATTGCCCAACGAGGTGAAGGTCACCGGCGTCTCGGTGAAGAAGAACTCCGCGGCCTTCGTTCTGGGTATCGCGTTTTACGCGGAGAACGACGTTTACGACAACGTGTTCGTCAGCAATTACGTCGACCAATACGTCAAAGACGAGGTCAAACGCGTCAAGGGCGTGGGCGACGTTCCGCTGTTCGGTGAGCGCAAATACTCGATGCGCCTCTGGCTGGATCCCGCGCGCCTCGCCACGCGGCAGCTGACGGCCGGCGACGTGGTGCGGGCACTGCAAGATCAGAACGTGCAGGTTGCGGCAGGGCAGATTGGCCAGCAGCCGGCGGTGAGCGGTCAGCAATTCCAGGTCAGCGTGCGCGCCATCGGCCGGTTGAAGGATGCCGAGGAGTTCAACGATCTGGTGGTGAAGTCCACCACCGACGGGACACTGGTGCGACTCCGCGACGTCGGCCATGCGGAGCTCGGTGCCGAGGATTACAGCCTCTCGGCCATCTATCGGAACGTGCCCAGCATCGGCATGGGCGTTCTGCAGCTGCCCGGTGCGAACGCGCTGGACGTTGCCCACAACGTGAAGGCCGAGCTCGAGCGGCTGTCCAAGAGCTTCCCGCCCGGCTTGAAGTACAAGGTGGCCTTCGACTCGACGCCATTCGTCGAGGACTCCATCAAGGACGTGGTCGAGACCCTCGCCGTGGCCATCGTGCTGGTCATCGCGACCATCTTCCTCTTCCTGGCCACGTGGCGAAGCACGTTCATCCCGGCCATCACCATTCCGGTGTCGCTGGTGGGCACGTTCGCCTTCGTGAAGGCGTTCGGCTTCACCATCAATACGCTGACGTTGTTCGGCATCACCTTGGCCACGGGCCTCGTGGTCGACGACGCCATCGTGGTCATCGAGAACATCGAGCGGTTCATGCGCGAAAAGCACATGGGCCCGCGCGAGGCCGCCGGCGCCGCCATGAAGGAAGTCTTCGGCGCGGTCGTGGCCACGTCGCTCGTGCTCATCGCGGTGTTCGTGCCCATGGCCTTCTTTCCGGGGACGACCGGCCGCATTTACCGGCAATTCTCGGTGACGATTGCCATCTCGGTGGCCATCTCGGCCTTCAACGCCATCACCTTGACGCCGGCGTTGTGCGCGCTGCTGCTCCGGCCGCACGGCAAGGTCAATGCGTTCTTCGAGCGCTTCGAGCGCATGCTCGATCGCGTCAAAGAGCGTTACGGCCGTCTTCTGCGCACGGCCCTGCGCTGGCGCGGGCCGGTGACGGTGGCCTTCGTGATCTCGCTCGGCGTGACGTACTGGATGAGTCGCGTGGTTCCGACCGGGTTCGTGCCGGAAGAGGACCAGGGCTACTTCATCGTGGCCGCCCAGACGCCCGAGGGTTCGTCGCTCGAGTACACGAGCAAGGTGTTCAACAAGGCGACGGATGTTCTCATTCAGCAGCCCGAGGTGGCTGGAGCCTTCGCCGCCGTCGGATACGGCTTCGCCGGCAACGGCGCGAACAAAGGCGTCATGTGGGTCATGATGAAGCCGTTCGCCGAGCGTCGCGGGGAGCAGCACTCGGTGGCCTCGGTCATCGCCCGCACGCGCGGACAACTGTTCGGGATCCCCGAAGGCTTCGTCGTGGCCTTCCCACCCCCGCCGATTCAAGGCATCGGCAACCTCGGTGGTTTCCAATTCGAGGTGCTCGATCGCGGTGGGTCCACCTTGCAGCAGCTCGCCGGCGGGACGTGGGGTCTCATCGGTGCAGGCAGCAAGGAGCCGCAGCTCAAAGGTCTGTTCTCGACTTACAGCGCCAACGATCCGCAGCTGGTGGTGGAGGTCGACCGCGGCAAGGCGCGTGCGATGAACGTGCGCCTCGACGAGGTGTTCAGCACGTTGCAAGTCTTCATGGGCTCGCAATACGTGAACGACTTCGACTTCTCGAACCGTTCCTACCGCGTGTACGTGCAAGCGGACGCTCGCTTCCGCGCACAACGCGAGCACTTGAGCGAGTTCTACGTGCGCTCCGAGTCAGGGCAGATGATTCCGCTCGGAACATTGATCAACATTCGTGAGACCGTCGCCCCGCAGGTCATCAGCCATTACAATCTGTTCCGCTCGGCGGAGATCAACGGAACGGCGGGCGATGGTTTCAGCAGCGGGCAGGCCATCGAGCAGATGGAAAAGCTCGCGGCGGAGTTGCCCAACACGATGACCTTCCAGTGGTCGGGTCTATCGCTCGAGGAGCTCGAGGGCGGAAAGCAGACGACATTGCTCTTCGGTCTGGGTTTGCTCGTCGTGTTCCTGGTTCTGGCGGCGCAATACGAGAGCTTTGCGCTTCCGTTCATCGTCTTGCTCGGCGTCCCCGTCGCCGTCCTCGGCGCCCTCGGCGCCCAGTGGGCACGAGGGCTCCAGAATGACGTGTTCTGCCAGGTCGGACTCGTGATGCTCATCGGGCTATCGAGCAAGAACGCGATTCTGATCGTCGAATTCGCACAGCAACTGCGCGAGCGCGGAGAATCGATCATCGACGCCGCGGTGGTGGCCGCGCAGACCCGTCTGCGCCCCATCCTCATGACGTCCCTCGCCTTCATCCTCGGCGGCCTTCCCCTGGTCTTCGCCAGCGGCGCCGGCCGCGCCGCCCGCCACTCCCTCGGCACCGCGGTCCTCGGAGGCATGATCGTCTCGACGATCCTGAACCTGCTGCTCATCCCAGTGCTCTACGTACTGATCGAGAGCGTACGCGAACGCCGCAGAGCACCCAAAACCGAGTCCATCCCCCCCACAGGCGGAGCGGAACCCCTCGCAAGCCCGGCAGAGTAACGGCCGAAGAATTTACAGGGAGGCGGGGAGGCGGGGAGTTTTTTGGGTTTCCAATTGGCACAATGAGCTAGCTGGAAACTTAAAAATCTCCCCGTCTCCCCGCCTCCCTGTTCAATTTTCTTATTCTTAATGCGGTGGAAGGACGGCCACGACTCTTACGGGGCCGCCGGAGCCACCCCCGATTTTCATCGGCAATGCGATGACCATGGCACCTCGCGGGGGGAGGTCTTTCATCGAGGCCACGTTTTCGAAGGCGGGGATGTCGGCGCCGAGCAAGATGCGGTGGGTCATGAATGTCTTCGACGGGCCGTTGTCGATGCTGGCGGTGTCGATGCCCACGGCGGCGACGCCGCGCGCGACCAGAGCGCGGGCGGCGTCTTCGCCGATGCCGGGGAAGTGCAGATTGGACGCGTCGCCCGGTTTGTCGTCGCCGAGGTAGCGCTTGCGGTCGGGCCAGCGGTCGGACCAGCCGGTGCGGATCAGCACGATGGTCTTTGGCTCGATGCGGCCGTGGGCGCGTTCGAAGGCTTCGATGTCGCGGACGCTCAGCAGGGCGTCGCGGTTTTGCGCGGCTGACGCGGAGATGTCGATGACCGTTGCTGGGGCAACCAATCGCTCCAGGGCAATCTTGTCCGCCGTGGCGCGGCCTTCGGCGAAGTGAATCGGCGCGTCGAGGTGCGTTCCACCATGCTCGGCGCTGCACATTTTTGCCGATGCATAGAAATAACCGCCCTCGGTTTGGCCCCAATGAAGCTTGTCGAGCACGAAACCGCTCGTATCGGTCGGCCAATAGACCGTCGTGGTGTCATAAGGATACGAAAGGTCCACCAGACGAGCGCCCGGTTGCAATGCAATGGACTCGACGTGGGCGGCATTCAATCGAGTCGGCTCGGGCGGTGAATTCGCGGCGCACGCAGTCAGCGCAAGCGCAGCGGCAAGCGAAAGTCGGATCATGGGCTGCCTCCTTCGCGGGAGGTATAGCGCCCGCAGTCAGGAACGGAATCGATTTTTCAAACCAAGGAATGGCATTTCGAAAAACCGGTACGAGGCCCAGGCGATTGCAAACGTGATGCAGGTCGCCAGGACGAAAAGGACCGGCGCCAAACGCCATGCGTCAGGCAGCAGCCATTTGACCCCGGTAATCACCGAGACATGAAAGAGGTACATTCCATAACTGACCACGCCGACCAGCCGCAACATCGGAATGTCCAAG
Organism: Sorangiineae bacterium MSr12523; assembly: GCA_037157775.1. Classification (NCBI taxonomy): domain Bacteria; kingdom Pseudomonadati; phylum Myxococcota; class Myxococcia; order Myxococcales; family Pendulisporaceae; genus Pendulispora; species Pendulispora brunnea. The sequence continues at coordinate 2,506,014 of CP089982.1, read as the reverse complement.
AGCTTCGCCAGGCCATGGTCGCCTCGAATGCACACCGATGCGACCAAAAGGGCCATCACGATATGAATCACGAAAAGCGGTGTCCCATCCGCCGCGAGCAGCCCAGCCAGCGCCAAAAGAAGGATCGGCGCACTGCATCGTCGACCTAACATCGTATCCGCCGCCGAGAAGCTCTTCCGGAAATGAAGTACATAAGCCACCACCGCGCCGAGGCAAATGGGTGTCGCAATGCTGGTCAGCATGCGATGCCCAAGGCCCGCGGAATCGATGTATGCGGCAAGATGCCCGTGTTCCAGCGCGTAATCCAGCACAATGCACCCCAGCATGAACACCGCGGGAAGGTGCAGCGGGCCACGCTTTCGCACGACCCACGGCCAAACCAGATAAAATTGCTCTTCAACGGCCAGCGACCACGAAAAGCCGAACACAATCGCGTGCGGCACGTCGAAATCAACGAACCAATTCGACGTGTAGGTCGAATAGAACGGCAAGTTGCGTAAAAAGTGATTCCGGAGCGGCGAATCCGGAAGAAGGAGCCAGCCGCGCAGCGCGTAGAGCCCGAGCACGGCGTAATAGAGGGGGAAGATGCGCAGGGCGCGGCGCACGTAAAAGTTCTTCAGCGAGATGCCTTCGCCCTCGCGAAGCAGCAACGTGGTGATGAGAAAGCCGCTGATCGCGAAAAAGAGGTCCACGCCGAAGGGGCCGCGCCCCAAGATGCCCTCCAGCGGTCGCGGCGTCGCGTGGTGCCAGATGACCGGGAGAATGCTCAGGCAGCGCAGCCCGTCCAGCGAGGCGAAGCGCGTGGTGCGAAGGTAGCTCTCGAAGCGCACCGGTCTAAAGCTTGGTCTTACCTTCGCGTAAGATCACGCGAAGCTCGGCCTCGGTCACCGGCGTGACGGAAAGACGCGAGCGCCGCACCAGCGCCATGTCGGAAAGGTCGGGATGCGCCTTGATGCGCTCGAGCGTGACCGGCTCACTCAGCTCTTTGACGGGGGCGACCTCGACCACGCTCCAGTCCTCACCGTCGTCGCTGCTCGGATCGGAGTACGCCTCCTTGACCACGCGCGCGATGCCCACCACCGCCTTGCCCTCGTTCGAGTGGTAAAAAAGGCAGATATCGCCCTTCTTCATCTTGCGCAGGTTGTTGCGCGCTTCGAAGTTGCGGACGCCGTCCCACACCGTTTTCTTGTCCGAGACGAGCTTCGAAAACGGATAGACCGACGGCTCACTTTTTATCAGCCAGGCACTCATGAATTCGGAGATTAGCCTGACGGAAACGTACGCGACATCTCGCGCGCTCAAGATGATGAAAGACCGGGCATGGCCGAGGGCCCGGCCGGGTTGAGAGAGGAGAAAGGTGACGCCCCTTGTCAAGGGCGCCGTATTCGCTAAAGTAGACGCAGGTTCATCATAACAGAGGACGTCATGGCGCTGGTCGAAGCTCGAAGAATTGACACGGAGAACGGGGAAAACGGGGGTCCTCGCTTTCGCGGTGCGGTGAGCGAGGCCATCGGGCGCACGCCCCTCATCGAGTTGAGGCGGCTTGGCGCCGGTCTGCCTGGACGGATCGCCATTAAACTAGAATCACGCAACCCGAGCGGGAGCGTAAAGGATCGGGTCGCCGCAGCCCTCCTCGACGATGCGGAGCAGCGCGGATTGCTCGTGCCGGGCAGCACCATCGTGGCGCCCACGAGCAGCAACACGGGCATCGCCATGGCCCACATCGCGGCCGCGCGCGGCTACAAGCTGCGCCTCACCATCCCGAGCGACTGGGCCAACGAGCGCATCGCGCTGCTCCTCTACTTGGGCACCGACGTGGTGGTGACCCCTGGAGGAGACATGCACGGCGCCCGCGAACGCGCCAAGGCGCTCGTGCAGGCTTCCCCGGGTGCAGTCCTCATCGATCAATTCGTCTCGCCGGCGAACCCCGAGATCCATCGCCGGACGACGGCCCAGGAAATCTGGGAAGACAGCCTCGGCCAGGTCGATGCGTTCGTGGCCGGCGTGGGTACGGGCGGCACCATCACGGGTGTCGGTCTGGGCCTTCGCAGCCGCAAACGCGTCGAGCTCGTGGCCGTCGAGCCCAAAGGCTCGCCCGTGCTCTCCGGCGGCGTGGCCGGCAAACACGCCATTCAAGGTATCGGCGCGGGATTCGTCCCGCCGCTCTTACGGCGCGACCTCATCGACGACGTCATCACCGTGTCGGACGACGAGGCGTTCGCCCATGCCCATCGCTTGGCGCTCGAAGAGGGAATCCTCGCGGGCGTATCTTCTGGAGCTTCCATCGCTGCGGCGCTCGCCCTCGCCGCGCAAAAGCGCATGGCCGGAAAGCTCATCGTCACGATCGTGTGCGATTCGGGCGAACGGTACGTCTCAACACCGCGCGCCGAAGCGCGCCCTTCCCGTGGAGGAAGACGATGATCAAGAAACCTAGGGTCGTATTCGTAGGCGGCGTCGAACGGGTGGAACGTTCCCTTCGCGCATCGGGTGAAGAACTCGGCGTGGACGTCGACGTTCACGCCGGCCACATGCAAGGCAACGCCGGCACCCGCCTGGCCGCACTCGTCCGACGAGCCGATCTCGTCGTGCTCGTGACGGGGGTCAACAGCCACAACGCCGTGCAAACTGCGAAAAAAGAAGCGGCCCGCAATGGCAAACCGCTCCAGATCATGAAGTTCTGTGGCGCTGCCGTCGCCCGCGCCTTGCTCGCGGAAGTCGCCCGCGGCGCTGCCACGGCGGCCTAGGCCGCGGACGCCGCAGGTAGTAGCGTGCGGATGGCGTCTTCGCTTCGCTCGAAGACCTCCCGCGCGAGGCACTCGTCGCGGGCCAGACGGCTGACGCGCGCCTCTTTGCAACCGTCGTAATAGAGTCCCGAGCTACTCGAAAGCTCCGGCGCGGTCGCGCAATAGAGCGTCGTTTTCGCGCCTTCCTCGTTCGAGGTGAAGAAGAGTTTCATCACATTGGCGACGGGCCACGGGATCTCGCGCCACAATTCGGACGCCACCACACCGGGGTGAAGCGAATACGTCGTCACGCGCGTACCGGCCAGGCGATTGGCCAGTTCCTTCGCGTGAAGAATGTTCATCAACTTGGTGGCGCCGTAATGCGGATAGCCGTGAATCTTCTTCACGGGCTGCGACATCTGCCCCCAATCGATGGTCCTCGCGCGAAAGTGCGCGCGGCTGGCCACGTTCACCACGCGGCCCTGCGGAGCCTCCAAAAGCTTCGGCAGGAGCAGCTTCGTGAGGAGGAATGGGCCTAGGTGGTTCGTGGCGAAGACGATCTCGTAGCCATCCTTCGAGAGCCCGGTGGCCCCGGCGATACCGGCATTGTTGATGAGCACGTCGAGCGGTCGCGACGACGCGAGAAACGTGTCCGCCGCGCGCTTCACGGAAGCGAGATCGCCCAGGTCGATGGGGAGAAACTCGACGTCCGCACGCGCAGACGATGCCTGGTGCAGACGCCGAATCTCTTCCAAAACGGGCTGTGTCTTCTCTTCCGAACGGCAAGCCAGCACCACGCTGCCACCTCGCGCTGCGAGCGCACACACCGTGGCGCGCCCGATACCGGCGCTGGCTCCGGTCACCAGAAAGGTGCGGCCTTCGAGATCGCGTGCAGCTTGCATCAATTTGAGGTGGTCTTCAGTTTGACGATGTCGTCGAGCAGCACCCGCTCGTGCCCCTGCGGGTTCACTTTGGTGTAGACCTTGCGCACGATGCCCGCGGGATCGATCACGAAGGTCGTGCGGTCCCAGTACAGCGTCCCTTTGTAATCGCTTTGCCCCACGCCGGCGGCGGTGAGCAGCTTGGCCTCGGGATCGGCCAAGAGATCGATGGTGAAGGAGTACTTCGAGCAGAAGCTCTTGTGCGAGTCCGCATCGTCCGCACTCACGCCGACGACGGTAATGCCATTCTTTTCGAACTCGCTTTTGGTGGCGGTGAACGACTTGCCCTGGACGGTGCACCCGGGGGTGTCATCCTTGGGATACACGTACAAAACAAGCCATTTTCCCTGGTAGTCGCCGAGGCCTACCTCCTTTTTGTCCTGGTTCTCGAGACGAAAATCCGGAAAACGTTGCCCGACTCCGATCATGTTGGACCTCCGGTGCGTTTAGGTGCGGCTCGATGCTCGTACTTTACGCCAACCACGCCGCCTTCCACCCGTTTCCACGACGAACGGGACCGCGTATACATTCCGCTTGAGTCATGGCAAAGCACCGCTCCCTCGCTTCTCGGCTTTCACGGTTTGGTCTCTTCACGACGGTCGCGCTCGCCGCGTGTTCGCGCTTCGGGGCGGTGTACCCGCCGCGGCCACCGGAGAGCCCGGCGGCACCGGTCGCCGATCCCGCACCGGCACGCATCGTGACCCATGTGTCGGTCACCTCGGGCGCGCTCAAGTCGTCGCTCGATGAAACGGTGCCCGGAAAGGGCGATGGCGACTTCCCGCTGGCCGGCACCACGCGCCGCTATTCGTGGACACGCAATCCGCTGGCGGTGAGCTTTTCGCAAGGCCGCCTGGTGCTCGACACGCGCGTCGATGCCAAGGTCGATGTGCGCGTAGGCTCGCTGGATTTTCCCATCGATCTGAAGGTGGCGGCGGAGCCGGTGGTCAATACGGACTACAAGGTGAAGCTTCAGTCCATCGACGTGAAGGTCACCTCGACGGACCGGCGCCTTCGGGTGGCGGATTCCGTGGGCGGTGTGTTCGAGGCCATTCGCGCCCAAGTGCACCAGAAGCTCACCGAGTTCGAATACGATCTGCGACCGACGCTCGCCGAAGCGTACGCGCGCGTGGCGAAGCCGTTGGAGATCCCCATCGGCGACGCCAAAGGCTGCGCCATGCTCAAGGTGCTCGGCGTCGAGGCCGGGCCCACGGTGATTGCGGATGGCCTGGAGAAGGATTTGGCGCTGGTGGTCGCGCCATCGGTGACGCTTCCGTGTGCCGAGGCGGCCGACGCTCCTGCGGCGAGTCTTCCGCCGCTCGCCAACGTCGCGACGATTCAACCGGGTCCGTTCACCGTGACCGTGCCCATCGCGGCGCGGTACGATGAGCTGACGCGCGCCATGTCGGTGACCTTCACCGACGGGAAGTACTTCTTCTCCGAGGATTACCCGAAGCTTTATCTGGAGAAGCCCGAGATTTACGAGTCGCAGGGGCTGCTCGTGCTGAAGATGCACATCGCCGGGCCGGTTCATGCGGCGGGCATCGACACGGACATCAACGGCGACATCTTTCTCTCCGGGCACCTGTCCGTCGTGGACAACGAGCTGAAGATTCCCGATCTGGAGCCGACCATCGAGACGTCGAATTTCCTTCTGTCGATCAAAGCGATGGCCGACGGCCCGAAGATCCGCGACCAGGCTCGCGCGGCGTTGCGCCTCGACATCGGCGATCGGCTTCGCACGGTGCGGACCAAGTTGTCGTCGGATCTGACCTTCGGCGGGCCGCGGGCGTGCTTCAAGGGCGATGTGGACCGCATCGAGGTCACCGGCGCCTACGCCCACGGCAATTACGTGCGCGTCTACGTCGCCGTCACCGGCCGCGCCGCCGCATCGGTGCCGTGCCCCAACGCAGGCTGACCGAGGAAGGCCACGGCCGAAGCCACCGCGCGCGGGTCGTGCAGGATGCGGACGTGACCTAGCCGCTCGGCGCTCTGAAGTCGGGCGCCGGGCCAGAGGCGGGCGAGATCTTCGCCTTGCTCGAAGGGCACCTCGCGATCGTGCACGTCGTGCAGGATGAGGAGCGGGGTGGTCATGCGCGGTGCAAGTTGCGCGGGCTGGATGGCGTCGAAGGGGACGTCGAGCCAGCCTTCGGCCTTGCGTTGAATCTTGCTCCAGATGGCGTCGGAGACCCCGACCTGCCTGCGGAACAGGCCCCACCACGCGTGATAATCCGAGGGCGGTGCGAAGAAGACGGCACGGGAGGCCTGCAGGCCGCGCGCGAAGGCGTAGGTCACGGCGCCCGCGCCGAGGGAGTGGGCGATGATGCCGTGGAATGGTTTGAAGATCGCGGATGCGCGCTCCATGGTGCGCGCGAAATGGACCAGCGAGGACAGGCGACCCTCGGATTCGCCGTGGCCCGGGAAGTCGATGGCCACGGCGCGAAAGCCCTCGGCGACGAGTGCGTTCGCGAGCGAGGACATCTGGCCGGAGTGACCTCCCCATCCATGGGCCAAGAGCACGGTGGGCCCTTCGCCCCAGACGCGGGCGACGATGTTTTCGCGCTCGACCTCGAAGGAAAAGCGCTGCCCCTTCGCGAGCACGGTGCGCTCTTCGTCACGAGGATGGAGGCGGCGGGGGGTAAAGAGAAGGCGATGCCCGAAGTTGGCGGCGGCCGCGGGCGCCATGGCGCCCATCACGCGAAAGCCGCTGCGGAACCAAGGCGGGACGTGGCGTTTTTGGGCACGACCGTTCGTGCTATTAATACGACCGTTCGTGCTATTATCAAGGATGGCGTCGGCCATGAGGGTTCTCCTAACTGGGATTCAAATGCATCCGTGGTTCATTTGCGACTGCGTCGAGAGCGCGCGAGAAGCGCCTCGAAGGCCGCGCGGGCTTTCTTTTCGGCCGAAGGATCGGCAAACAATTTGAAACTCTGCTCGTAGGCCATGCTGATGCCGATCACCTCGAAGGTGAATTGCGCCTCGTCGAAGTCGGCCCGAAAGTGACCTTCCTTGACGGCGAGGCGCGCGGCCTTGGCGAGGGTCTCGTGCCATTCGATCTGGGACTGCACGAGGCGATCGCGCAGGGGGCCCGGGCGGTCGTCGTATTCGTGGGCGAGCGACATGAAGAAGCAGCCACCCAGTTTGTCGCGCACCTCGGAGCCTCGGATCCACGCGAGGTAGCGCTCGAAAATCGCCTTCACCCGCGGTTCGCCCCGGGGTTTGGCCAGGGCGGGGACGACGACGTTTTCGACGAAAAGCTCGATGGCGCGCTCGAGGACTTCGAGCTGCAACGCTTCTTTGGACTTGAAGTGGGCAAAGAGTCCGCTCTTGGAGAGCTTCGCCCGCTCGGCGAGGACACCGAGGGTGAGGCCCTCCAGACCGAGCTCGCTGGCGATGGAGAAGGCGCGGCCGATGATTTCTCTGCGCGTGTCTTCGCCCTTGCTCACGATACCAAGAGAATAAGCACGAACGGTCGTTTTTCAAGAGGGGACTTCGAGGCGCCTCCAAGGTTCGCTTCGAGCACGAGCGCGTGCGCGTGCACGTGCACGAACACGTCAACGAGCACGATCACGTGCACGAACACGCCCTGGTGTCCGTGTTCGTACTCGTGATCGTGTTCGTACTCGTGATCGTGCACGCGCACGCGCTCGTGCTCGATCTTCTAGCCGTTCACGCTCGAGCTTCGCGCTGCGACACCGACCTCAAAATGGCGGCGGCTTTCCCCGCAGTTTCCCGTTGGGCCACATCCGCGAGACTGATGACCCCGATCGGGCGGGACGAATCATCAACACAGATGATGCGGGACTTTTTGTGCTTGCTCATCAGTTGCTCGACGACGGAGAGATCGTCGTCGGCTTTGCACACCACCGCGTCCGCCGTCATCACATCTTTCGCCCGCGTGGCGCTGGGCGAGCGATGTTCGGCCAGCACGCGGATGGTCAGATCGCGATCGGTCAAGGTTCCGATGACGGCACCCTTCTCGTCGCACACCGGCACGAAGCCGATGTTTTTCGCGCGCATCTGCTCGGCCACCGCTTCGACCAAGCTGCTCGCAGCGCAGCATTCGACGTCCTTTGTCATGAGCTCGGAGCACTTCATGGTCTCCTCCTCCGGTGGCCTTCACCACCAAGTTTCGGGAGATGAACCTCGGTTGAGCCTGTCGCCGTCAGGCGGAGTCCTGGCAGCGGGGGATCCCGTTCCGTTAGCGAAGCGCATGCCGAGTGACGACGCATCCTTGTCTTTTTGTCCGGATGCGGCCGCTCGCTCTAGAATTGGGGTAGAACCGAATTTGCCTACGATAGGAGCGTAGCCCTGCCCTTGTCACGGCGCCCCAACCCAAAACAACGCGGTGGCTTCCGCCACCCCTGTAGCGAGTAGGAGCTCATCATGCAATATCACCTAGGCAGGCTGCTCGATCACGTTCACCTGCGCGTCCGCAACCTCGAAAAAAGCCGTCGATTCTATGACGCTGTCCTTCGTTCGCTGGGGCGCGAGCTGTCCGGGCAGAGCGAGCACGGATTCTTCGCCGACGAGTTGTTCGTCGACGACGACGGCGAGCCGACGGGCCGGGTGCACCTCGCACTGCAGGCGCAGGATCGCGAAACGGTGAACCGCTTTTATGAAGCTGCGCTCGCCGCCGGCGGACGCGACAACGGCCCGCCGGGCGAGCGAGATTACCACCCGGGCTACTACGCGGCGTTCGTGCTCGATCCCGACGGCAACAACATCGAGGCCGTTTATCACGGCAAGACGAACCGCTCTGCGACCTCCGTCGTGGTGACGCCTGTCAGCCGGCTGGACTAGGGCCGTCTAGTCGACGCGCTCGAGAACGGCGGCAGCCCCGAGTCCACCGGCTGCGCAAATGCCCAGGAGCGCCGTCTTCTTCTGGGTCCGCGCCAGTTCGTTCGCCATGGTGGTGACCATGCGTGCGCCCGTGGCACCGAAGGGGTGCCCCAGCGCAATGGAACCACCGTGCACGTTGAGGCGCTCGGGATCGACTTCGCCCACGGCCTCGTCCAGGCCGAGCCGCGACCGCGCAAACGCCGGGCTCGCGAGCATCTTGAGGACGCTGAGAACCTGGGCGGCAAACGCCTCGTGCATATCGACCAGGTCGATGTCCGCGAGGCGAAGACCAGCGCGCGCCAGCGCCTTCGGCATCGCCAGCGCAGGGCCCATGAGAAGCTGGTCGGAGGGATCGACCCCCGTGTACGCCCACGAGGCAAACGCCGCGAGCGGCTTGTAGCCGAGTGCACGCGCCTTCTCCTCGCTCATGAGCAGCACGGCGGCCCCGCCATCGGTGAGCGCGCTGGAGTTGCCCGCGGTGAGCGTTCCCTCGCGCGCGAACGCGGGGCGCAGCTTGGCGAGCTTCTCCATCGTCGAATCGGCGCGCACCAACGTGTCCGTGTGGACCCATTTTCCGCCGGCGCCCTGCACGGGAAACACCTCGTCCTCGAAGCGCCCCGAGGCAATGGCCGCCGCCGCCCGCTGATGCGACCGCAGCGCGAACGCGTCCTGCGCCTCGCGCGAGATCTCGTTGCGGCGGGCCATGCGCTCGGCGGATTCGCCCATCACCTCGCCGGTGGAGCGCTCCGCGACCTTCGGCTGCCGCGGGATCAATTCCGTCAGGGGGAGAAGCTTGGGCGCGGCGGAAAGGTAATCGGCCGGGGTCGGCTTGCCCAGTGCGAGGGGCGCGAAGGCGTGCACGAGCTTTTGCGGAAGCTTCACCTCGGCGTTGCTCGTGGAGTCTGCGCCGCCACAGATGAGGATATCCGCCTCACCGCGCTCGATGGCCGCGGCCCCCGAAGTCACCGCCTGCAGCCCCGACGCGCACGCGCGCGTGACCGTGTACGCCTCGCAGCCCGGGTCGAGGCGCAGGTCGAGGGCAATCTCGCGGCCCACGTTGGGTGCGCCACTGGGAAGGATTACGCCGCCCCAGACGATGCCTTCCACCTCGCGGTACGGCAGATCGACCTTCTTGAGCAAGGCCCGCGTGGCGAGCACCCCGAGGGCAATCGCATCGAGCTCGATGTACTCGGAGAAAGCCTTCACGAAGGGTGTTCGCGCGCCCGCGACGACCACCGCCCTGCGCCCGTTTTTGACGTTGCCCATGATTTCCTCTTTCTTGTCTTTGCTTCTCAGGCCCCAATCAACCCGCCACCGCAGACGCGAAGGATCTGGCCCGTCATGCCTTGAGCCCCCGGGCTGGCGAGAAAGACCAAGGCTTGCGCCACGTCGATGGGAAGCCCGCCTTGGCCGAGCGCGCTCATGCGGCGGCCGCCCTCGCGCACCACGAAGGGGATCGCTGCGGTGAGCCGCGTCTCGATGAATCCGGGCGCTACGGCGTTCACCGTGATGCCGCGATCCGCGTATTTCTCCGCGAGGGCGCGCACGTAGCCGATGATGCCGGCCTTGGAGGCCGCGTAGTTCGTCTGCCCGACGTTGCCCGCGATGCCGGCGATCGACGAGAGGCAGATGATGCGGCCACCGGCCTTCAACTGCGGCTCGATGGCTTGGGTGATGGCCACCACCGACGCCAGGTTGACGTCGATGACTTGGTCCCAGAGCTCCGCTTTCATGCGCAGCAAGGTTTTGTCCCGGGTGATGCCCGCGTTGTGGATCACGGCATGCACGCCGCCGAGCCCTTTCAACGCCTCCGCGATGCGGCGGGGGGCCTCGGGATCCGTCACGTCGAGGAGCAGCGGCGTGCCCCCCACGTCGCGGGCGAGCTTGCTCGTGGCTGCATCGTCGGCGGGGCGATCCAGGCAGACGACGTGCGCGCCCTCCTGCCCCAGCGCGCGCGCCGTGGCCTCGCCAATGCCGCGCGCAGCACCGGTCACGAGCACCACCTTGCCATCGAGCGGGCGCACGAACGGCGGCTTGCCGTTGGGCCGATGCGCGGCGCGCGCGCGCACGACGAAGGGCTGCCCCGAGATGAACGCGGAGCGGGCCGAGAGGACGAAACGAAGCACGGGCTCGAGGTGCGCGGCCGCGTCGGGTTCGACGAGGATCAGGTTTGCGGTAGCGCCTTTGCGACCCAGCTCTTTGGCGGCGCTGCGCACGAAGCCTTCGAGGGCCGTCGCCACCAGCGCAAGCTCGGGCTCCGCGCGCGGATCCACGCGGCCGACGACGACGAGCCGCCCGCACCGTGCCACGCGATCGATGTGCGCGTGGAAAAAGTCGTACAGAGCTTTCAAGCCTCCGGCGCCATCGATGCCCGAGGCGTCGAAGACCAGCGCGTGCACGCGCTTTCCTTCGCCGAGCTCCGTGGCATGGCGGGGCGGCCGCCCGTAAGCTTCACCCGCCGCACGGAACGCCGCCTTTTGCGCATCGCTCACGGCGGCGTAGGGATCGGCGCCGGCCGATGCCAGGGAGGCGGCGATTTCGGAGACGAGGGCCGCCCCATCGCTGGCGCCGGCAAGGACCGCTTGATCGCGCAGTGGAGCCGCGCTCCAAGGACCTTTGTCGCGCACGAGCTTCTCGGGCACGGGCACCGGCAGCCCGAGCGACCGAATCATGGTGCGCGCTTGCTTGTTCTGTCCGATTTCGACGAGCCAATCATTCATGGTCATTCCTCCGCTCGAACTCCCCTTCGAGGTACGCTCCGGCCCCGGGAGCATCGCCCACGTAGACGCGACCGACCCCTTCACCGAGAACGGCATAGACCCCAACCGCCGCCGGCAACACCAACGGCCGCGTGAAGCGCGCTTCCATGGTGCGAATCGCGTTCACGTCACCGGAAAAGACGTTGCGCGTGACGGCCTCGTAGGCGCGCGCGAACGTGGAAAATCCGTGCAAAATGCATGAACGGAAGCCGGCGGCGCGTGCAAGTGCGGGGACCCAGTGAATGGGGTTGATGTCGCCGGTGAGCTTCGCAAAATCGAGCCCCGCGTCCTTTTTCAGGCGGAAGTACGCAATCTCGCGTGCGGAAACCGGCACAGCGGCGGCAAGCCGGCCGTTCTTCGGCTTCTCGGCCTTCCCGTTCTTCCCGGCGGACGCCAAGGGCACGTAGGTGCGCCACTCCGCCACCAGCGCCTCCGACGTATGACGCGTGCCGGTGACCAAGCGTGCCGCGAGCTTGGCGCGCCGCTCATCGACCTCGACGGATTCGAGCCGCGCCCGCACGAACAGGGTTTCCCCCGAGACCAGCGGTTCGTAGCTCTCCAGGCGAAATCCCGCGTTGATGACACGCGTGAGCGGATACCCCGCCTGCGCGAGCACCTGGCCCACCAGGTCGAAGCCCCACTGCGGAACGAAATGCGGCGGGAGCCTGCCTCGATAGAGCGCGGGATCGCCCCCGACGTGGCGCACGTACGCGCGCACCAACTCGTCGTTGCGTGGCGGGAGCTCCTGCTCCAGCCAAGGCCCGGGAAGCGACTGAGGACGCTGCGCCGTGCGCACGAGCGAGCCCACGGCCGCACGCCCAACGGCGCGCAGCGCGGAGCTCTGCGAGAGGAGGTATTTGCTGGAGATCGACATGGCATTTACTCCGCAGCTAGCGGCGTTGGTTCGCGCGCTGGGTTCGTGAGGGCCAGAATGCGCTCGCCCGTGGTGGTGATCTCGCGGTGAAGCGCGTGACAGCGAAGCTCGGCGCGCTCCAGGTAGCGCTCGAGAACGTCGCGGCGCTCGGGGAACTTCTGCGCCTGCTCCAGCAGAACGTCGCAGATGGCTTCGTCGGTCAGAATGCGCGTGATGCGCTCGGCGTGCAGCATGGCCAGGGCGAAGTCGCGCTTGGGGTTCCAGCCAGCTAGCACCTGAAGAGCACGGCGCCAGCCGCCCACCGGCACGCCCGAGAGCGAGCGAAGCTTGTCCACCGCGGTGCGCGTGGCCAGATGCTGCAGCCCCGACAGCGCGAGCAAGGTGATGCCCGCCACACGCCGCTCCAGCGGATCGCGCGAGGTGGCGTGCCGCCACGTTGCCTGCGCCCTTCGTCGCACGAACGCGTGCGGCTTCTTCACCAGGGCCACGAGCTGGTCCTTCATCGCCATGAGCGCCTGGATCTGGCTCGTGCCCTCGTAAATCGGCATGACCATGGCGTCGCGCAGCAGCTTTTCGGCGCCGTAGTCGCGCGTGTACCCTGCCCCGCCGTGGATCTGCACCGCGCGGCGGGACATCTCCACGGCCTTCTCGGCGGCGAGGTACTTCAAGAGCGGCGTCACCCGGCGCGACTTGGCGATGTGCTCGGGAAGCGTGCGCCCGATGCGCTCGACCTCTTCGTCCGACGCGATGCCGCGGCCGATCTTCTCGAGGAAGATGAGCTTCTGCGCCATCTCCTCGTGGAAGGCGCCGTACATCGCCAGCGCGCGCAAGCCTTGCAGGTCCGTGCGCATCTCGTCGAGGTAGTCGGCGATCATCTCGTGCTGGGCGACGGCTTTGCCCATCGAGCGGCGCTCCTCGGCGTACGCTTTGGCGAGGCGGTAGGCGGCCTCGCACAAGCCGATGCTCTCGAAGCCGACGCCCAAGCGGGCGTTGTTCATGAGCAGCAGCATGCACTTGAAGCCTTCGCCGCGCGCCCCGAGAAGCTCTGCGGGTGCGCGGTCGAAGAGGAGCGATGCCGTCACCGAGCCGTGTTGCCCGAGCTTTTCCTCGATGCGATCGATGGTGACGTAACGCCGGCGCGTGCCATCCGGCAAATCGTCATACGCCTTGACCAGGAACATCGAAAGCCCTCGCAGGCCCGCCATGGGATCGTCGCTGTTTTCGGTGCGTTCCGTGCGCGCGATGACGAAGTGGTACTTGCCGTGGCCGGAGGTGATGAAGATCTTCTGCCCGCTGAGAAACCAGCGGCCTTCGGCGTCTTGTTCGGCGAACGCGCGCAACGCGGCCATGTCGCTGCCCGCGTTGGGCTCGGTGATGTCCATGCAGCCCCACGCATCGCCCCGCGCGATCTCGTCGATGGCCGCGCCAAAGCGCGTCTGCAGGATGCGCGCGTTCTCGACGTCGAACGTGGTCGTCCCCTCGTGCAGCGAGTACGCGAGCATGGCCATGGCCATGCCGCCGTGGAACGAGTGGTGCGCCACCGCCGAAGCGTCCGCACGTGCGATGAGCTCGATGTTGATGAAGTACGAAAGCACCGGCACATTGAGGCCCCCGAGCTCGCGCGGAAGGCACAATCGGTGGAGATCCAAATCGCGGATCCGCTCGAAAATGGCGGTCATCGCTGGACCGGCGACGGCCTCGCCATCCTGCAAACGCACCTCTTCGCGATCGATGGCCGCCGCCCGGGGCGCGATGTCGTCCGCGGCGAGCTCGCCCACCATTTCCGCGACCTCGCCGTAGAAGGCCACGGCCTCGCGTGCGCTTTTGAAGCCGTCCTTCGTGCGGTAGCCGTACTCGGAGACCTCGACGAGCGGCTCCCAATCGATGCCCTTTTCGAAGTAGAACGCGAGGTCGTCGTTGTCTTTGAAGAAATTACTCATTCTCGTTAACCTCGACGCCCCTTCTGGATCCCCAAACTGCTTCGCGCGATGCGGAGGAGTTCGCGCTCGTAGCGCAGCTTCGCGTCTTTCCCGTCCAGTGCGGCCAGCGCCACCGCCTGCGAGGCGCTGGCACCGATGACCAGCAAAAGGATGTGGATCACGTACGCCTCGGCATCCACCGACGTCGATGTCTCGCCGCTATTTTTCCCGCGCTCGATGTAGCCCGACACGGCGGCCAGCCACGGGCGAACCGCACTCTTGAGCAAGGTGCGGATCTCCGCTGGCCTATCGAGCATCTCCCGCGCCACCAGGCGTGCGCGATCCGGATCGGCCGTGAAGAAGCGGAGCAGCTCACCGATCACGCGCTCGAAGCGATCGTCACCTGCGGTGGCCGCGAGAAGAAGGTTCGGCAGGGTTTTCTGCCAATGGTCGAGCATGTTGCCAACCACGGCGCGCCGCAGCTCCTCCTTCGAGGAGAAATGATGGAGCACAGCCGGCTTGGTGACACCCACCTCGTCCGCGATGAGCTGCACCGATGTGCCATCGAACCCGCGATTGGCAAACAGCCGTGTGGCGGCTGCCAGCACCCGCGAGCGCACGTCGTCCTCGGCGTCGACCCGGCTTACCATCCGATTGAGACGTGCTTACCATTTGGTAAGACAAAGGCAAGCCCCCCCTTCCGAGTCTCAGCGCACGCGCGGAAACCTCATGACGAACCGGGCCCCTTTTCCGAGCTCGCTTTCGATGTGGATGCGTCCGCGCATCGATTCGACGAATTGCTTCGCGATGGCGAGGCCCAGCCCTGCGCCGCCCTTCTCGCGCGAGCGCTCGGGATCCACGCGGTAAAAGCGGTCGAAAAGGCGCGGCAGGTGGTGCGCGTCGATGCCGGGACCATCGTCTTCGACGTGGACGACGGTGTCCTCGTTCTCTTGATTCGCGCGAATCGTCACCGTTCCGCCTGTGCGGCCGTATTTGATGGCGTTGTCGACGAGGTTCTCCAGGACCTGCTCGAGCGCCAAAGGATCGCCGCTGATCTCGACGCCCGCGTCCACCTCCACGCGGAGCGTGACGCGTTGGGCCTCGGCGCGCGCTTGCAACGTGTCCACCACCGCGGAGGCCACGCCCCCGACATCGACGTGCTCGATGATCGCGTCCGCGGAAGGGCGCACCTCCAGCGCCGACAGGCGCAGCATGTCCTCCACGAGGCGGCCGAGACGGCAGGCGTGCCGGTGGATCGTCTCCAAAAATTGCCGCGCCGTCGCGCTATCGGCGCCGCCCTCGAGGAGGGTCTCCGAGTAACCCTGAATGGTCATCACCGGCGTGCGCAGTTCGTGCGACGCGTCGGCCATGAACTCGCGGCCCACGGTCAGCAGCTGCGCCACCTGGGTGCGCTCGGCGGTGAGCTCGCCGATGCGCGCTTCGAGCTGCGCAGCGAGCGACGACAGCGAGCGGGCGAGAACGCCGAATTCGTCGGGGGCGCTGGACTTCACCTCCACGTCGAAGTCGCCGCCGGCAATGCGCTGCGCCGCCGCGGTCATCGCGCGAAGGGGCCCGGCGGCGAGCCGCGATGCGAGAATCCCCAGGCCCAAGGCCACCACGGCCGCCACGATGGCCGCCACCAGCAATTGATGCCGCGTGGTCGCGAGCGTCTCGTTGATGTCCGACAGCGGCGCGGCCAACCGCACCACCCAGCCATCGGGCGCGCCCACCGCGACGTAGTGCATCTCCTGCATGGAGTCGCCCGCCGTGCGGGTCGCGTGCCCGATGTTTCCCTCGAGCGCGGCCCGCACCTCGGGCGCCACCTCGGACTCGCTCTTTTGCGCCCCCCGCGAATCGCCGAGCACCTTGCCGTCGCGATCGAAGAGCGTCACCTCGGCGCCCACCACCGCCGCCAGGCGCGCCGCAATCTTTCCCGGATGCCGGCGTTCGCCCACGCCCCACTGCGCCGCGCCGCTGGCCTGCTGCTCGAGCCGCTGATCGAGGCGGCGCTCCAGATCGGCCCCGATGGAGCGATCCAACAGGAGCACCAGCAAAGTGACAATCGCCACCACGAGCCCCACGTGGCTCGCGAGCAGCTTCGTACGAAAGCTGATGGACATGGTGGCCTCTTCTAAGGAGTCCGCAAACGGTAACCGACGCTGTGCACCGTCTCCACGGCGTCGCCGTAGGCGCCCAGGCGCTCGCGCAAGCGGCGCACGTGCGTGTCGACGGTGCGTGAGGGCGTGCTGCCGCTCATGCCCCACACCTCTTCGAGGAGATCGCGCCGGGTGAAGGTGCGTTGCGCGTTCTCCAGGAAAATCGCGATCAATTTGTATTCGAGCGGGCGCAGCGAAAGCTCGGCCCCATCGATGTAGACGCGCTGGCGAACCGTGTCGACCTCGAGTCCTCGCCAGCGAAGGCGCACCCCCGTGTCCGGTGCGCGCCGGGCCATCGTGCGCTCGCTCACGCGGCGCACCAGGGCGCGCACGCGCAGCACCAGCTCGCGCACGCTGAAGGGCTTGACCACGTAATCGTCGGCGCCAACCTCGAAGCCGAGGATGCGATCGTACTCGTCACCGCGCGCGGTGAGCATCAAGATGCCCACGTCGGAAAGCGCAGGATCGGCCCGCATGCGGCGGCAGACCTCCGTCCCCGAGATATCGGGCAGCATCAAATCGAGAACCACCACCACGGGTCGCTGCCGCGCGGCCGCCTCGAAGGCTTCTCGGGCCGTGCCCACCGCTTCTGGGGCGAAGCCGGCCTCGCGGAAGTTGAAGAGAAAGAGCTTCTGCAGATCGACTTCGTCGTCCACGAGAAGGATGCGTTCGCCGGTATCGGGGCTGGGCTCCTGATGCGTCATGGGTTCACCGAAAGCGTGGTGACAGCATAGGCCGATCCACCACGGCTATCTCGCAGAACGACCCAGAGGTGAATGCGTGGAGCTGCCGTTTCGATCGACCAAACATTGTTGGTAAACGTATCAAGTTCGGCCTCGGTGCGCCCGGTGCGATCCGTCGCGAAGGTTCCCGCCGTCGCGTACCAGGAAACACGCATCGCCTCGCGGCGTGGCACGATCGACTGGGTGGCCGGATCCACGGACACGTAGCTCTCGGCGTCCTCGGGCGGCCAGGCCACGGTGAACTCGACGTCGCGCCCCAGGGGCAGGTGGTCGAGCGCGCGGGGCTCGCCGCCCACGCGTGCGGATAGTTCTCCCAGCCTGGGGTTCTTGTTCACCATGTAACGGCGCCGAAATTCTAGAGTGACGTCGGCGGGAGCGTTCGCCAGATTGCAGGTGACGCGCTGGCGCGCAAAGGCGGTGAGGCCTGCCCACGAGGCTCGCAGCGGCTGGTAATAGCCACCGGTACCGTCGGCATCGCGCGGGCGAAAGCCACCGGGCGGCACATCTGGCCCGAAGAGCGCGCACGCATCGGGCAAGGTCGGCGCGGTGATGCGCGGGCCCGAGGCCGCGAGCGGCCGCACACCCTCGCGGGTGCATTCGGGGCTCACCGAGCCATTCTCGGTGAGCAACTTGGGTGTCGCGCAATACGCCCACTGAATGGGTGCGCCGAGCTCCGGCCCCTCGCGGGTGGCCACGACGGCGGTGTACTGCACGGCCTCGCCCGGCCTTGCCTCGGGTGGCTCGGACACGATGGCCAGGATGCGCGGCGACTCGATGCTCGACTCCCGCTCGTCGAGATCGGGCTTGCAAGCAGTGACCAACACGACGAGCACGAGAAGCAGGGGTGCGGCGCGCATGGTCAAAACTCCACCCTGGCACCGACCACGGCCAACGTCGGGAGCCCGCGAAGGGTGCCCCGCGTGCGAAAATCCGGCGTGTACACCAGCTCTTCGGCGTTCTCGTGGTAGGTGACGTTTTGCACGTCGAGCGAGAGCGCCAGCGTCACACCGCGGCCCAAGGGAAACATGCGCTCCACCCGCGCATCGAGCTGGTAGAACGCCGGCAGGCGCACGGAGTTCTGGGCGCCGAAAATCGGCTCGGAGCGATCGTTCACCACGTCGTAGTAGCTTCCCACGACGGGCGTGCGCGGCATACCCGACGCATAGCGAAATCGCGCGCCGAACACCCAGCGACCGAGCTCCTGGCTCAGGGCCAGCACCAGCACGTGTGGCTGATCGAAATCGAACAGCCGGTAGCGCACTTGCTCCGGATACCGCCGCTCGCTGCGGCTCACGGTGTACGAGAGCCACCCGGAAAGCCCGTGCCCGAGCTCGCGGCGCACGAGGAATTGCAGGCCGTAGCTCCTCCCCTCGCCGTCCTGCACCAGCGCGTGCGCGATCCTCGGGTTCACCTCCCGGCTGCGCACCACCAGATCGTGCATCGATTTGTAGAAGCCGGTCACCTCCGCAGAAAGACCCGAGCCCAAGGTGATGCGCTCGCCCAGGCTCGCGTGGAGCGCGCGGGAGAGGCCGAGGGTCGGCGTACCAAACACCGCGCCGAGGTCCACCGGCTCCGGCGCCTGATGGTACACGCCACCCGCCGCCAAAAAGGCCACGCGCGGGGTCATTTGGTAGCGCACCGAGAGCCGCGGATCGATCGACGGTTCGAGGCGCGAGAAGCCAACGGCCGGCGCTTGACCCGTGACGTTCGGCGTGAGCCGGCTTCCCTCGAGGAGAAAGGTCTCCAGCCGCACCCCGGGCGTGACGGTCACGTCGCCGAGGCGCACGTCGAGCGACAGGTGCGGCGCCGCATCGAGGACATGCGCAGTGAACTCGTCCGCTGTGACGTCGTCGCTGGGCGGCGCACCAAAGACGGCCACGTCGCCCTCGCGCGGTGGAAGGGTGAGTGAACCACGGCGCGTGATCCGCGAGGCCGTCCCCGAGGCGTCGAAGCCCGCGGAAACCACGAGGCGCCGGCCGAGCCGCGCACGATAGGATGCGCGCAGGCCATAGCGGTACGAGCCCACGTCGAGCCGGGTCGGCTGCGCGCCGAACGACGTGGAAAGGGTGCTCTGGTCGTAGCCGGCGAAAGGCGTCACCTCGATGCCCTCGGCCTCGCCCGTGGTTCGCTTGTAGCGCGCGTAAAGGCGATGAAAGCCGCTCTCCGTGCTCTCGGTGCGCGTCTTTGCTGGATCGGCGGATGCGACGGTGCGGTCGAGCGCATCATGGGCCCCGAGCAAGGTGACATCGAGCGACTCCTTTTCCCCGAGGTCGAACGCCGCACGCGCCTGGTAATCGCGGTAGCGCGGAATCGGGAAATAGTCGCCAATGTCGCGCGCCGACGTGGCCGCGAGCAGCGCGTCCAAATAGCTGTATCGTGCAGTTACCGCTGCGCGCGCACGAGGCCCGAGGGCCGCCGACACGAGTCCCGACGCATCGAAGGTGTCCGCCCCCGCATAGCCGTGCACCCCCTCGTCGCGAAGCGGGCGCGTTTCTACGCGAACGGTGCCCCCCAAGGTGCGCCCGAAATCGGCGCCGAAGGCTCCGGGCAGCAGCGTAACCTGGGAGACCAGGTCCGAGTTGAGGACCGAGCGCAGCCCGCTCCCATGGTAGAGCGCGGGGATCTCCACGCCGTCGACATAGACGCGCGTGTCCGCGGGTGCGGAGCCCCATACGACGAGCTGCCCCGATCCGAGCGGCGGCCGCGCGACACCGGGCAAGCTGTCGACGACCTTGCCGACATCACCTTGGGTGCCCGCGAGATGCCGCGCCTGTTCCGCGCTCACCGAGGTGGAAACCGGCTCGCGCGGCGGACGCGGTGCCGCGCGCACGCGCACCTCGCTTGCCTCCTGCGCGCGGACGGGCCTCGTCCACGTGAGGGCGATCAGAACGAGTAGCGCGCGCCATCGATGCGACATGGCACGGCCTTCAAGGAACGTCGAACTCCAACGCGAGCACCCCCGCACCGCGATCGTGGGGGAAGCGCGTATCGGCCTCGGTGCTCATGCCCTCCGCCGCGCCGAGCGAGAGGCCCCGACGCGTCACGTCCACGCGAAAGCGGGCCGTGTTCGCCTGGCAAAGGGAAAATGTATCGACGCGCACCATGTAATGCCCCGCGGGCGGCGCCGCCGTCCAGACGACGTTCTCACGCCGGCGGCCGTCGATCAGGCACGCGGCGTTGGAGTCGAAATCGAGAATCGCCCCATCGCCCGAGTTGATGTTCCGCTTCCAGATTTCCGTGCCGCGTGCATCCACCACGTGCAAATCGAGATCGGCCTCGGTGTCCCATCGAAGCGATACCGCAAGCTCCGCCTGGTCCGCCGCCTCCACGGCGGTGGACAGCGATCGCTCCACCGGAAGACCGAACCGCCCTGCCCCATCGACGGCACGCACCACGAGCTGGTACGCACCGCGGGCGAGCGTCGGCGCGAAGGCCAAGGTCGCTTCGAACGACGGAAGCCCCGGCGTCTCCACCGCGGGCGTTCCCGCGCGAACCACCCAGTAGCCGACATCGCCCGAAAGCGCGATGGCCGCCGCCGTCGCCTCCCGCGCGAGTGCACCGCCGCACGACTTGTCCCGCGAGCCCGCACGAATCTCGTTCGTGCGCAGCGCCACCGCCACCACGGCGGGCCCGCTCTCCTCCCCAGCAGGCATCGGACCGCGGAAAAATTGGGCATTCTCGATACGAAGCTTGGCATCGAGCCCCGCGTCCGCCTCCGTCGCATCGCAGCCGCCGCCGATGACGACGAGTAACCACGCGAGTGCACGTACCTTCAAAACGACACCTCCCCGCGCAAGGTCAACGAGTCGTCGGCCAAGGTCGCCGGCGCACCGGACGCGTCGCGCCCAAGCGCATTGGTTCGATGGTCGTACTGCACGATGCACCGCGCCGCGTAGAACATACGCGGCAGCCCGATGTCCGTCGCCGCCAGGAGCTCCCCGCCCTTGCTCCGGCCAAGGGCGACGGGCTTGTAGCGCACCGCCGCCATCACCGACCAAGTCGACGCCGAGATATCGCGCGCCACGAGGCGCACGCCCGATTGCTCGCTGGCATCCGCATCCGGATCGTAGCGGTCATAGCGCACCCCCACGATTCCGTAGGGCGTCACCTCTTGCAACAGGTCCACGTAATAGCCAACCTCGCGAAGATCGCGCCCCGCCGCCACGGGATCGGCCGCCCAAAGTCCGCGGTCCAAGTTTTTCGCGCGCACGATCTCGCCCCGCACGGAAAGCTCCCCCAGCCAGGGAACATCCGCACTCACACGCAGATCCGCGCCCAGCGCGAACCGCGAAAAGCGCTCCGACGGCGTGGCCGCCGTGCCCCCGATGACCTGAATCTCCGTCGGATCCACGTGCCATCTTCATTGACGTCACGCCACACGAACACGTCCTTCGTGGGCGGCGTCCCGACGTGAAGGCCCGCCCCCGTCAGGCCGGAAAACCCCGCCTCGACCCGAAAGGGCGATGCGCGGTTCGATTCCACGCCGATGCGAAAGACCAAATCTTTGCTCTGATTGGGATCGCGCCCAGGAAATGCGCGTTCACCAATGGGATCTCCATTCAGGATGCCCAATGAGTAATTGAAAAATCGATACCCACCGCGCAGTGCCAGGCCCAAATCGTACGCACCGGGGAACAGCGCGTCGCTGAAGAGGCTACGACCCAAGAAAGGGCGCCGCTGCGCGACCTCCTGCGTGTCGAAGCCGAACGGCGTCCGAAAAAGCCCCAAGGTTGCCTGGAAATACGCTTCCCCTGCCACCGGCGCCCGCGCCGGCCAGCGCAACGAGACCTCCGCATCGATGGGCCGAACCTGGCCCCCGCGCAGCGTGTTGGCGTCGATCTCGACCATGCCGGTCACCAGCCCGTGGTCGACATTGGCCCGTATGCGCGCCGAGGGAATGACGAATCGGTCCTCGTTGAGCGGCTCGCGCGTCGATGGATTCACTTCGTCTTGGGACGATTGGCGAAATACCACCCAATCGGCCTGCGCATATCCCGATACGCGCACCGCGCTCCAATCGATTTGCGGGATGGATTGGGCCTGCGCCAGCGACGGCATCGCCAGCGCCACCCCGACCAAAAGTGCAAACCGCCCGCTCAAGGCAGCGCGGGGCGTTCGCCGTTCGGGCCCAAAAGCGGCAGCGCGGGCTTCTTCTCGATCTTTTCCACGCCGTCGGCGGTGCACGCGTTGAGGATCTCCTCGTGCGTCTTCGGATTCTGCACGCACGGCGGAATGTTTGGCCCCGCGTCACGCTGCGGACTCGCAGGGGAGTCGTTGCTCGAGCAACCCAATCCCGATTGCATGAACAACGTGATACCAATTGCAAACATGATACGTCGCATGGCTTACCTCGCCTCGCAGTAGCCGTGGCGGCACGTGCCGCTTGCACAAGTATCGGTGCACGCCGTGCAGCTCGTCGAACCGTTGGGCACCTTGCTCTCGTAGTAACAGCCGCATGGCTCGGGATCGTCGTAGAGCGAAAGGTCGCCGCCGTCGCTGGAGCGCATGACCTTCATCGCGCACTCGGGCACGAGGCCCTTGTCGATGACCACCGCCAGACCGTCGACATCGGGCAACGTCGCCCGGCCCATCACCAGATCGAGGAACAACCGGGCCCGGGGCAAAAGCGGCCCGCCCGTCGCGCCAATCGGCTCGATGTAAATCGTCGGCGCCCATGGGAAATAATGACCATCGCGCAGATTGCGCTTGTCGAAGCTCGTCGCCGTCGAATCCGGATAATACGCATAATGCTGTTTGGCCGCCTGGAACGCGAGCAAGGTCACCTTGTCGCGGTTTGCATCGTAAATCTCGGTCCCCAAGAGCCCGATGGCCTTGTCCGGATTCGCCGCCGCCGCAGACCCGGTAAGGGCCGCGAGCACTTCGGACGATTTTTCGAATTGCGTCCCCTTCATGCGCGGCGCGGGAATGCCCAATGCTGCTGCCAGGGTGAGTAACGTGCTTTTCGTCGTTTTGCGAATGTAAAAGAATTGGTCGTCAACCCATGGAAGCGCATGGCCCTGGGGACCGAAGCCACCAAAGGCGAAATACCCTTCTTCGGCGGTGATTGCGCGCTGCGAACTCGCCTTGGGCACCGCGAAGCCGTAGCCCTGAATGGGCCCCTCGACGAGCCGCATGTCCGACGGCGGCGGACTCGTATCGCAACTCGACAAATACGTCGCACCGATGCCGAGATCGATGGGCAGTCCAATGCCATCGGGCACGGTACACTGAAGCGGCGGATCGCTGGTTTTCCAGTCTTTGTTCTCCGCCGTCGAAGGCATGTACGAGAGCACCGTCTTCTGCGGGATGTTCTTGTGCCCGTACATGTACTCTTGGACGGTGCACGTGCCGCCGGTCTGGTAGATGACGGTCATGGGCGACGTCGCCGAGTCGCGGAGCTTGCGCCCCATCGCTTTCAAAAGCGGCTCCTGTGTGTCGCCCGAAAAGATCACCAGGGGATTCGAGAGCGTCGTGCACAGCGGCGGATCGGCCGCCGCCGCCGTTCGAGCCCACATCCCGAGCACCCCTGCCAGCAGCGCGGTACCGCGTTTCATGCACCGACTTTTGCACATGCAACGCGGACCCGTTGTTACACCTCGTGTAACGCTTATGTAACGCTCGCCTTTTTGCCGGTCATGATGAACACCACGCCCAAGACGACGAGCAGCGCGGCGACGGGCGTGGAGACGCCCACGCGCTCGTGGCCAATGACGATGCCGAAGGCCACGCCCACGAGCGGATTCACATAGGCGTAGCTCGTGGCCACCGACGCTGGCGCGTGACGAATCAAATACGTATACGCGGAGAACGCGACCAGCGATCCGAAGATCACCAGGTACACGAGCGCGAGCACCGCATGGTGCGGCAACTCGGAAAGCGGTGCCTCGGGCAAGCGCTCGCCCAGCGCAAAACCTGCGGCGAGCTGCGCCACACCGCCCACGATCATCTGTGTGGCCGCCGCCATCATGCCCGGGGCCAATGGCAACTTGCGCGTGAGGTTCGTGCCCAATGCCCAACAGCCCGCGGCCAAGAGCAACAACAGGAGCCACTCCGGCGAGCCGCCCATGTCGCCGATCCCCATCACCAGGATACCCAAAAAGCCGAATCCCAATCCGATCCATTGACGGCGCGAGGTGCGCTCGCCCATGGCTGCCGCGATGAGGGCCGCGAAAAGCGGCATGGTGGCGATGATGACGACCGTGGCGCTCGAGGAGACGTGCTTTTCCGCCAGGGCTACCAGGCCATTGCCCATCATGAACAAAAGCAATCCGCCCGGAATGGACGCGAGCCAATGACGGCGCGTGGGGAGCGCGTTGCGTCCGCCGATGACCAAGAGCAAAAGCAACAGCGTGCCGGCCGCGAGAAAGCGCCCGCCGCTCGCGGTCATCGCGGGAAGTACCTCCACGACGTATCGAATCGCCAGGTACGTCGAGCCCCAAATGAAATAAAGAAGACCGAGACAGACCGCGACCGGCGCCGTAATTCCGCGCCACGCGGTCGATGTAGGTGGCAAAACCTCCGCTAGTTCCGTCTTCGTCGTCGCCATGGTCGGCCATTGTGGGGTCGCATACGGGCTCTGCACAGATACAGATGCCCGTTCTTTCGACCAGTACAGATGCCATCTGTTCTGCAGGACTTCGCTACGATCTGTGCCGGTGTTAAGCTGGCGTCGTGTCGTCGCTGCGCTATGGTGGCCAGCCGTGGATGACCAGGGTAGCGAGCTTCTCTATCGCCGCATCGCCGCCGACATTTCGTCCTTGATCGAAGAGGGCGCGCTTCGTCCCGGCGACCGGCTTCCCTCCGTTCGCCGCACGAGCCGCGATCGGCGCGTGAGCGTTGGAACCGTG
This sequence comes from Sorangiineae bacterium MSr12523, assembly GCA_037157775.1. Lineage (NCBI taxonomy): Bacteria > Pseudomonadati > Myxococcota > Myxococcia > Myxococcales > Pendulisporaceae > Pendulispora > Pendulispora brunnea. The sequence continues at coordinate 2,481,210 of CP089982.1, read as the reverse complement.
CTCGCCGCCTATCTCTCGCTGGAGAAGGACGGCTTCGTCGAGGCGCGGCCCAAATCGGGCCATTTCGTGCGCCGCCGCCACGAGACTCCCGCGCCATTGCGCCGCAAACGCATCAAAGTTGCGCCGGCGCGCATTTCGGTCTCCACGGGCGTCGCAGCGCTCATGTATTCGCTGCGCGAGAAAAGCGTGCTGCCTTTGGGTTCGGCGGTGCTGGCGCCGGAGCTTCTGCCCATTCGCGCGCTGAACCGCACCCTCGCCACCATTGCGCGGGAGATGCCCGTGCGCGGGGGCGGCTACGAGCCGCCGCCGGGGCCTCCGAGCTTGCTCCACCAGCTCGCGCGACGCTCGCTCACCTGGGGCCTCGCGCTGGAGGAGGATGCCTTCATCACCACCGTGGGCGCTACGGAGGCCATGCACCTCTGTTTCCGCGCCCTCACCAAGCCGGGTGACACCGTGGTGGTGCACTCGCCCATGTACTTCGGCGGGCTGCAGCTCCTCGAGGAGCTTGGACTCCGCGTCATCGAGATCCCCACCTTGCCCGGCCGCGGAATGGATCTCGATGCGCTTCGCGACGCATTGAAAAAGACGCCCGTGCGGGCCTGTTTGGCCATTCCCAATTTCGACAATCCGCTGGGCACGTGCATGTCGGACGAAGCCAAAGAGCGCCTGGTGCGCCTGCTCGCCCGGCACGACGTGCCGCTCATCGAAGACGACGTGTACGGCGACATGGCCTTCGACGGCTCGCGCCCGCGTCCCGCAAAGGCGTTCGACCGCGATGGGCGCGTCTTGCTCTGCGGCTCCGTGTCGAAGACGCTCGCCGCCGGCTACCGCGTTGGTTGGGTGGTCCCAGGTCGTTACCGCGCACTCATCGAGCGCATGAAGTTCTCCCAAACCGTGGCCACCCCCACCCTGCCCCAACTCGCCGTGGCCGAATACCTCGCCGGCGGCGGGTACGATCGACATCTGCGGGCGGTACGCAACAAACTGCGCCTGCAGGTCCAACGCTTTCGCGAAGCCATCGCGCTCGCCTTCCCGCGCGGCACGTGCGTCTCCGATCCGGGCGGCGGCTTCGTCCTTTGGGTGGAAATGCCGCGGGAGGTGGATGCGCTCGCCATGCAGTCCGAGGGACTTCGCCGTGGCGTGGCCATCGCCCCTGGCCCTATCTTTTCCGCCCGGCAGCGTTACACGAATTGTATTCGTATCAGCTGCGGCATCCCTTGGTCCGTGCGCGTCGAGGAAGCCATCGCTACGTTGGGCGAGCTTGCCCATGCCCAGCTCAAAAGCTGACCGATGAAAAGCTGAGAGGAACGTGTCCCATGGCCCATGTACTTTCATTGCCGACCCCCGCCCAGGCCCTTCCCGGCCGCACCGAACGCATGCCGGTGCCCAAGAGCCATTACGTCAACGGCCACACCATCGTCCCGCCTTTTCCGGAGGGCACCAAGCTAGCGATTTTCGGTCTCGGCTGCTTCTGGGGCGCCGAGCGGAAATTCTGGCAGATTGGACCGGAGGGCGGCGTCTTCACCACCGCGGTGGGCTACGCCGGCGGCATCACGCCGAACCCGACCTACAAAGAGGTTTGCTCGGGCCTGACGGGGCACACCGAGGTCGTCCTCGTCGTCTACGATCCCAAGGTCGTCTCGTACGAGTCGCTGCTCAAGGTGTTCTGGGAGAACCACGATCCCACGCAGGGCATGCGCCAGGGCGGGGATATCGGCACGCAGTACCGCTCCGCCATTTACACCTTCGATGACGCGCAGAAAGCGGCCGCCATCGCCACGCGCGACGCGTACCAGAAGGTCCTCACGCGGGTGCATTACGGCGCCATCACCACGGAAATCGGCCCCGCGCCCGAGTTCTACTACGCCGAGGAGTACCACCAGCAGTACCTCGCGAAGAACCCGGGCGGCTATTGCGGCCTGGGGGGCACGGGCGTGACGTGCCCCGTGGGCGTTACGACGGCCTGACGTGCCCGTTGGTCGAGCGCTCGCGCGCGTCCATGGGCGGCATCTCCTCGCGCAGCGGCGAACCCGGGCCTCGCGCCCGCCGTGAGCCGCGGCGCTCGAGGGTGCGTGCGCGGCGCGCTCGGGTTTGCTCTTCCTTGTGCGCGGCCACACCGATCCCGAGGATGGTGCCAATCGGCAAGAGCAGCGACGGAGCCACCGCCCCCAGCGCGAGAATTCCCGCGGAGCTCAGCACCAGCCGGCCCGCCGGCGACGAGAGCCGTCGGATGACCGCAGGCTTCGTCGGCCGCGGCGCACCTTGAAGCGCCGGGATGCCCTCCGCGCGCGTGTGCGCGTCGAGCAGATCTTTGACGATGCCCACGCCCGGTACCCGCGCCACGTGGCGAATCACCGAAGCGCGCTCCTCGCTGAGCACCAGCCCCGTCAATTCGACGACCCCGCGGTCCACGGTCACGTGGATGGCGTGCGGATGGCTGCACACGCGCCCGAGCGCCGAGCGCACGCGCGCCTGCAGTACGTCGTCCGAAACGGTCTCGCGCGCAGCAAAGGTGTGAACCGCACCGTAAACCGCGCTCACCAAGCCGTGCATGCGATGCGAGAGATCGCGTGCGCCCGCGTCGACCTGGGCTCTTACGACGCCGGCGAAATGAACGGCTTTGTCGCGCGCCATCGCACGGCGACGCGCACCTTGCCGGGGATCGAAGAAATAGGTCACGCCGGACCCAACGCCCATCCCCAGGAGAAAGAGTTTGGCCATTCTCATGACGCGGCGGGCTCGCATCACATATGCCAGGGTTAGGGTTTAGGGTTTAGGGTTTAGGGTGTAGGCGACTACGGATCAGGGGGCCGTCCTTCCGAAACCCTAAACCCTGCCGTTTCGAGTTTAGGGGTTAGCGGTTACGGATCAGGGCGCCGTCCTTCCGAAACCCTAAACCCTAAACCCTAAACCCCAAACCCTACCATTCCGCCACACGCGTGGCTTTCGTGCCGAGCTCAGACGTCGAGAAGCTTGAGCAGCGCGTCCTTGTTCGTGAGACCCACGTGCTGGTTCTTCTTCTCACCACCCTTGAAGACGATGAGGGTGGGAACGCCGCGGATGCCGAAGCGCTGCGCAACGGACGGTGCGTCGTCGATGTCGACCTTGACGACCTTGTACTTCCCAACGTTCTCGTCGGCGATTTTGTCGACGATGGGGGCGATGGCTTTGCAGGGCCCGCACCACGTGGCGCCGAAGTCGACGAGGACCGGAAGATCTGCCTTGAGGACTTCCTTGTCGAAGTCCGCGTCCCCTACTTCGAGAACGTTCTTGCTGGATGCCATGATGTATCTCCTCGATTGGACTGATTTTTTGGATTGAGTTGGACGCCGCTTTTCCTGCTTCTCTACTTCCAATTTCGCGCGTGCGGCGATGTCGGCGATGGTTTGCTTGGCGAGACCTTCAAGGAGCGCTTCGTTCGCGGCGCGTGCCGCCTCGGCGAACGCGACGCGCATGCCGCCGCCAATGCGGCATGCGTCATTCGGTTCGCTCGGACTCGGCGGAATGGGCCCGGACGGCTCGGTGGCGAGGTACACGTCGCTCAATGCGATTTCGCGGGCGGGGCGCGCGAGCCGGTAGCCGCCGCCAAAGCCTTCGCGTGCTTCGACGAGGCCGGCCGTGCAAAGGCTCTTCATCACCCGGCGAAGGAATACCGGGTGCGTGTTGATGCTTTGCGCAACATGTTCGCTGGGGTAACCGTCCTCCAGTTGAGACAGCATCGCAAGAGCATGGGTGGCGATGGCGAACCTTCCCGACGACACGACAGGGACCTCTGGCGACAATCTGTAATCTTCGCGGTTTCAGATGTCAACGGGCCGGCGGCGCCAAGATTTTCGCCGCGAAAACCCGTTTCTCACCAGGCAGGAGCTCAGTAGAGGAGGTACTTGGCACGCTTGGCCTTGAAGGCCTCGAGCTCGCCAGCCCAGATGGCCTCCACCTCGCCAAGCGGTCGGCGCGCATCCAGTGCCTCGAGCACCCTTCGGTCGGCCACGAGCTTGTCCAAGTCGCCGAAGTGCCACTCTTTTGGATACAGCGCACGCAATGCCGCCGCGATGGCGAGCCCCGCATGCACGGGCTCGAACGACGCGCGCTGCCGGACGGTGAGCCGCACGCCGCCGCATCGCTGTCCCGTGTAAACGGCTTGGCGGGGCGTGAAGCTCACGGGCGCGAAGGTCACGCCAGGCACGTTGGCCGCGCGCAAGGCATTCGCGAGCGCGTTGCCGTCGATCCAGGGGGCGCCGATCACCTCGAACGGCATCTCGGTGCCGCGGCCGACGGAGAGGTTCGTTCCCTCGAGCAGGCCCACGGCGGGGTAGAGCACCGTTTCGGTGACGCTGCGCAGGTTCGGCGAGGGCGGTGTCCACGCGAGCCCCGTTTTGTCGAAGTAGTCACCTCGGCGCCAACCGCGCATGGGGACGACTTCGAGCGGCGTACCCGCGTGGTCCTCGGCGTTGAAGAGCAGCGCGAGCTCTCCCATGGTCATGCCGTGGCGCACGGGCAGCGCGCTCTCGTTGACGAAGCTTTTCGCCACGGGCACGAGCACGGGGCCGGCAACGTCGACGCCGTCGATCGGGTTGGGCCGGTCGAGCACGACGACGCGCACATGGTGCTTTGCGGCAGCCTGCATCAGGTGCCGGAGCGTCGATGCGTAGGTGTAAAAGCGCACGCCCGCGTCCTGCAGGTCGACGACGAAGGTGTCGATGGTCGCCAGGCTCTCCGCTGAAGGCTCGAATCCGTTCTCGCCACGCCCGTACAAGCTGTAGACGGGCAGGCCGCTTTTCGGGTCGCGCCCATCGCCGATTTTCCCTTCGCGATCGCTGCCCAGCCCGTGCTCCGGTGTAAACAGTGCCACGAGCTTCACGTCGGGCGCGGCGGCGAGGACCTCCACGGTGGAGCGGCCATCGCGTGCCTTGCCCGCGGCGTTGGTCACGAGTCCGATTTTCGCCCCGCGCAGGCGGCGGAACTGCTCGGCGCGCAGAACGTCGATGCCCGTCGAGACGATTCCCCTCGCGTTCGGCACGGGTTCCCCCTCTCCGGGGGAAAGGGCCCGGGCGGCGAGGGTGCCGATTCGCCCGGCGAGCAAGTTGATATTGCCCTTTCCCTCCGGATGAACGCGATTCGACAAGACGATGACGAAGAGGTCTTGCTCCGGATCGATCCAGAGCACGGTGCCCGTGTACCCACCGTGCCCGATGGATCGCGGCGACCAGCCCTCGCCGCGGCTGCCCGAATAGGAGCTTTTGACATCCCACCCAAGGGCGCGAATGCCACCGGGCACGTCGTGCGGGGCCATGAACTGCTGCGCGGTGCGCGGCGACCAGATGCGCCGCCCATCGAGCTCCCCTTCCCCGAGCATCGCCTGGGCGTAACGCGTGAGGTCTTCGGCGGTCGAGAAGAGCCCCGCGTGTCCGGCCACCCCGCCAAGGAGATAGGCGCGCGGATCGTGCACCTCGCCGCGCATCCACTCGCCGTTGCGCTGCTCGGTAACGACGGCACGCGGGCGAAGGGCGGGCGCGGGCTGAAAATCGGTTTGCGTCATGCCCAGCGGGCGGAACACGTTGCTCGCCGCGAACGTGGAAAGCTCCTGGCCACTCACGCGCTTGACGATTTCCTCGAGGACGAGGAAGCCCACATCGGAATAGACGAACGCCTGCCCCGGAGGCACGCGCGGAACCAAATCGTAGATGCGCTCCATGGCGACGGCGCGACCCAGTTCGAAGTCGCGCAGCGGGGTCTCGACAGGCAACCCCGAGACATGCGTCAGTAGCTGCCGCACCGTGATGGCACCTTTGCCCGCGCGCCCGAACTCGGGCACGTAGCGCGCGGCGGGTTCGTCCAAGGCGACGAGGCCCCGGTCGACGAGGACCATGATGCTCGACGCGGTCGCCATCGGCTTGGTGAGCGACGCCAGGTCGAACACCGTATCGAGGGTCATCTCCTCCGGCTCGGGCGCATACGCACGAAAGCCATACGCGTGGCGAAAGAGCACTTTGTCCCGGCGCCCCACGACGACCACGCACCCGGGGAATCGTCCCTCCATGAGCGCAAGATCGACCGCGTGATCGATGGCACCGAGCCGCGCATCCGCAATGGGAGCAATCGCCGCTTCGGCGGGGGCGGGCGCCGGTTTCGGTTCCTTCTCTCGCAAGACGAGGGGGGCCGAGGGTGGTGGACTTCCCGCACGTTCACCACCGCACACGGCTAGGCCTGCGCAGGCCACCAGGCCCGCCAAGACGAAGTCCCTCACATTCTCATTATGACCGGAACTCGTTCCATCTCGCCAAGCTTCGAACGCATTCTCGACAATCGCGGTGGAGCGCGACGAATCGTCGGGTGAATGCGACGCCTGGGGTGGTAACGGCGATTGCCGGTGAGACACATGGGCACCGCCACCTCACGCGACGGTGCCTCCCTGCGCCTGCAACTATTTGCGAAGCTGACGGCGACGCACGATGCCAATCGCCACGGCGCCCAAGCCCATGGCGAACAAGGAGCCCGAAACCGGCGCACCACCCGGGGCCGTCGCGCCCGGTGCTGCCGCGCAGGAGGCGCTCGCGCTGGCCTCACCCTCGCAGGTATTGCCGTAGCAGCGTCCGCTCGCGCTCGCATTGACCTTGATGTGGAGCGCGTCCTCGAGGGCGTTGACGCAGTTCTCGAGGTTGTTCCCGACGTCGACGTACTGACCGTCGCAGTACAGCGCTCCCTCGGGCTTCTGGCATTGCGCTTTGCACCCGCCACTCAGGTTGGCCTGGCACGACGCATAGCCTCTGGCCTGGCAGTCGACGTTGCACTTGAAGTTCGACTGCGCCGTGCAGCTTCCTTGGCAGCTTGCCTGGCACTTGCCCTGACAGGACGGGGGCGTTCCGCTGCATTTCGCATCACAGGAGCCCTTGCAGCTGGCCTTGCAGGACGCCTTGCACTTCGAATCGTTGCTCGAGCAATAACCATCGCACTTCGCGTCGCACGTGCCTTGGCAGTTCGCGGAGCAATCGAAGGTCCCCGGATCACACTGCGCGTTGCAGTCGGCCTCGCACTGTCCGGTGCAGCTCACCGTCGCCGAGCCGGTGCATCCTCCTCGGCAGCTCACATCCAGCTTGGCTGCGCACGCAGCCTCGAACCGAACCGGTTCGCAATGGGCGACGCATCCGCCCTGGACCTCCACCACACAGTTGGCGTTGGCGCTCACGTCGATGTTGCCGCAGGCCGAGAGATCGGCGGCTTGCGCAGCCGCTGGCAGGGCAAAGTAAGTGCCCACTGCAGCCAAGGTCATCGACACGGCGCGAAGGAGACCCGAAACCCGGTGATTGTCACCCATGAGAAAACCCTCCGAATTCAAGCAAAACCGCGCTGCAAGGCGATCATCGTAGCAGACGCGTCTCACCGTTGGACGCAAGGCGATGGCGATTCATTCGCGACGGCATCATCATCTCCCAGGTTGGTCTACATACCGCATCGGTTTCGACCGAACGAAAGGAGCGGACCATGGATGCCGAAGATCTGGTCGTCGTAGCATCATTTCGAACGGCCCCCGAGGCGGAGCTTGCGAAGGAATTGCTCGAGAACGAAGGCATTTCTGCTTTCCTCGGAAACGAGATGGCAGCAGGTCTCATGCCGTTCCTCACACCCGACCTCGGCGGTATTACCCTGCAAGTGCAGCAAAAAGATGTGCCACGGGCCAGGGAGGTGCTGACCCCGCCCGTGAATGCTCCTACGTCTACCCCCACTTGATCGGGCCTGACATGCAAACAGCTCAACTTGGATCGAACGGCCCCGTCGTCACGCGGCTCGGTTTCGGCGCGATGCACTTGTCGCTCGCCGGCCGCCCGAGCGAGGCCGATGGAGAACGCACCCTTCACGCGGTGTTCGACGCCGGCGTGACCTTGATCGATACCGCGAACGCCTACTGCATCGACGACTCGGACATCGGTCACAACGAACGACTCATCGCGCGTGCGCTCGCGAGCTGGCGCGGCGACCGCGAACGCATTTTGGTCGCCACCAAGGGCGGCCTGCGTCGCCCGCGCGGCGAGTGGCCCACCGATGGGCGACCGTCGGCCTTGCGCGAGGCGTGCGAGGCGAGCCTGCGCGCGCTCGGTCGCCAGGTCATCGACGTGTACCAGCTCCACGCACCGGATTCGAAGGTGCCCTTCACCGACAGCGTCGGCGCCCTCGCTCGGCTTCGCGAGGAAGGAAAAATCCGTCACGTGGGGCTCTCCAACGTGAACGTCGCGGAGATCGAACAAGCGCGCGCCATCGTGCCCATCGTGAGCGTGCAAAACCGATTCGGCCCCATGTCGCGCGACTCGGAGCGAAACGGCGTCATCGCCCACTGCGCGAAGCAGAACATCGCGTTTCTGCCATTCGGTCCCTTCGGCGGTTCGCGAAAGGCCAAAGCGCTCGCCGAGCTGGGAACCTTGGGCAAAACCGCCGCCTCCTACGGCGTCTCGCCGCACCGCCTCGTGATCGCGTGGATCCTCGCCAAGTACCCGGGCCTCTTCCCCATCCCTGGCAGCACCCGCCGCGAAGCCATCCTCGACCTCGTGGCCGCCGACAGCATGCGCCTCACCCCCGACGACATCCAGCGCATCGACGCGTCGTTTTAGTCAAACGAGAGAATTGTAAAAAACAAATTCCCTAATCTACGAGCACGGTCGTTTGCCACAAGACGAACGCCCGTGCTTCGACGGCGCTGCGAACCTCGGCGTCGAGGTCGCCGGTGATTTCGAGGGATAGGTCGTCGCGAACGCGAACCCGTTCGATGGGCGCGTGGGGGAACTCGCGCGCGAGCTCCTTCTTCAAACGAAGGCCGAGCCGGTCGAAGAGCCCCGCCACGCTCTTTTCGTCGATGTCCTTCCAGAGAACCACCGCGGGAAAGGGCAGCTCTTTGAGCACCACCTCGCGCGCGGCGAGATCCGTTTTGCCGGTGAAGCGCTCCAGGACGCGTGCGAACACGCTGCCGTAGTTCTTTTGCACCTGGTCACGACGAAACAGCTCGTCGAGGCTGGGCCCCACGCGTTTCTCGAGCGAGCGCACACCATCGAGCCCATTGGCGAAGAGCCCCTCGTTGCGCGCAAAGTATTCCCCCGAGTCGCGCAGCTTATCGGCCAAGGCCACGAACTGCCGCGCCATGGTGCTCTGGGCCATCAAAATGCGATCGGCAAAGCGAAGCTCGTCGCGCAGAAACGCGATGTCTCGCAGCTTGCCGGCCATGAAGGGCCAGAGCACGAGATTGTAGTAATTGTTGAAGTCGAGCCAAAACTTGAGCCGAAATACGTCGTAGCTCCCGAAGATGGGATACAAATCGATGTACAGTCGTATCGTCGATTCGTATTTGAATCGATAATAGTCGTTGTACGTTCCCACCTTCGTGCGAAACGCCTCCGCATCCCCGTCGAGATCCGACGCGATCATCGAGGCAATGAACTCGTTCGCGGTGGCGATGAAGTCGGAGCCCGGGCTGTAGAAGGGGTCGGTGAATGCGCCCGCCTCACCGGTGAGCGCCCAGCGGTCCTCGGAGAAGTACACGTCGGAGCGGTACGGCAGGTGGGCGTAGGCCTGGAAATCCTCGAAGACGGCGCCCTCCATCAGATCGCGAACGGCGCGATGCTCGCGCAGGAAGGCCTCGAAGGCCGGCCGGGTGCGCACGCTATCGCCGATGCGGCTCTTGTCGTAAACGACGCCGACGCTCATGAGATCTCCCGCGAGCGGGATGAACCAGATCCAGTAGCCGTCGTACATCAAATGGTTCGTCGATAGATGGCGCGACGTCCATCGCACGCGCTGGCGCCACTCGGGATCGCTCGGCGCATCGAGCCCGGCAACATTTCGGTAACGTCCCCACGCGGCCGCCGTGGGAAGACGCTCCTCTTTGTGAACCTTGTGGCCGCGTGCGCGCGTGAGAAGCTGCCTTCGACCGGTCGCATCGCAAAGCCAGCGGGCACGTACTTCGTGACGTTGGCCCTCCTGCTCGCCGTCTTGGTACACCACGCGATGAGGGGAGCCCACCGCGACCTCGACCACCTTGGCTCCGAGTTGGACGTCAATCCCGATCGCGCGATTCAAATCGACCAAATCGCGCTCCAAAGCGGCGCGTTCGAGCTGAAAACTCGGACAGTACGGCATATGATCCGAACCGATCTCGCTCATCCGTGTAAGTGGGAGCGACTTGTCCGCGTTGTCGAAAAAGAAACGGAGACCATTTTTCGGGAGCTGATGCTGATAGAGGTACGTACCCAGATTCAAACGGGTGATCATGTAATGAGCAGCCACCTCCACGGTCGATTCACCGACCTTGAGGTTGTCGATCTCTTTCGCCTGTTCGAGCACCAGGATCGACAAAGAAGGGCGCTCGAGCTTCAGCTGACGCGCTAGAAATGCCCCTGCAATTCCGCCCCCTGCGATGACCACGTCGTACGATGTCATTTCACTCATCGTTGGTTTGGGCCTATGAAAGGACACAACCTGTCCGGAGACAACCATGACGAAGCCTTTCTCTCGTTCCTCGCGCCGTTCGGTTCTCTGTGCTGTCGTTCTCGCGGGGAGCATCGTCCCCTTGGCCGGCTGCGGAAGCAGCAACAAGGAGGCGGAGCAGCCCCCCCCGCAAGGGACCTACGGTGCGTACCCGCAACAGGGACAGTACCCGCAGCAGCAGCCCGGCCAGTACCCCCAGCAGGGGCAGTATCCGCAGCAACAGCCCGGTCAGTACCCGCAGCAGCAGCCCGGCCAATACCCGCAGCAGCAGTATCCGCAGCAGCAGCCGGGCCAATACCCGCAGCAGCAGCCCGGCCAGTACCCGCAGCAACAGCCGGGCGCGCAGCAGCCTGCCCCCGCACCGAGCGGCATGCCGGCGCCAGGCAACGTGGATCCCGCGCTCGTGAACATGCTCATGACGCCGCTCGCCGCACGCTATGCCCCGGGCATGCAGCCGGAGGGGGCGCCCATCACCGCGCAGCTCTCCGAAGGGCAAAGCACGTCGATGACGGTCTCGATGCAGGCGGGCAAGTGCTACACGATCATCGGCGCGTCGCCGATTGGCGTGGGCGTGAAGGATCTCAACCTGAACCTCCTCACGCCGCCGTTCTACACGGTGTCGGCCGGCCAGGATAAGACGACGAGCAACGAAGCCGTCATCGGCGCCTCGCCCAACCCGACGTGCCCCATGCTTCCGGTTCCGGTGGCGTACAAGCTCGACATCCGCGCCAACAAGGGCTCCGGCCCGGTCGCCGTGCAGGTATACTCCAAGGCGAAATGATCGAAGGCAAACCCCCCGAGGACGATCCGGTGATGGAGATCCGCTGCCCGAAGTGCAAGGCGACGGTGAAAATCACCGTGAGCGAGGCCGAGGCGGGGATGAAGGTGAAGTGCCCCAAGGGCCACGACGTGCCCTTGGTCAAGGCGCTCTGAGCGTCTGTCGCGTGATTTGGGCCGCGTGATACGACGTGATACAACTTGACATACGTATCACGTTGTATCACGCTGCGGCCCATCATGCTCGGTCTCGCAGGGCCCCGGCGCGCGTTCACGCAGCTGGGGGGACTCGATCTCCATTGGGCAGAAATGGGGCGCGGGCGGCCGCTGGTGCTGCTGCACGGCATCTCCGACTCGCACGGCACCTGGTCGCGCGTTGCGCCGCGCCTGGCACGACATCGCCGGGTCATCATGCCGGACCTGCCCGGACACGGATTTTCCGGCCGCCCGCACGCTAGCTACGGCCTGGATTGGTACGCCGAATCCATTGGAAAATGGCTCGATGCGCTCGGCCTCGACGACTTCGATCTCGTCGGCCACTCCTTCGGCGGCGGCGTCGCGCAGCGGCTGCTCCTCGAGCAGGCCGGCGCGCGCGTGGGCCGGCTGGCCTTGGTCGCCAGCGGCGGGCTCGGCACCGGCGTGGGTCTGCCGCTTCGCCTTTGCGCCTCGAGCGGCGTGGTCGAGCATTTCGGCCAGCCCTTCATGGGCCTCGGCACCCGCATCTTTTTGCACCACGCGGCCGTTTTCGATCGGGAGGAGATCGACGGCCTTTCGTGGTTGAACTCGCAGCCCGGCTC